>CAWHHF010000024.1:0-734420 GCA_963829105.1 uncultured Chloroflexia bacterium | reverse complement strand
CCGGACGGTCGAGGCCGCCATCGCCGAGTATGGCTTCCGCCCGAGTGCCGTTGCCCGGAGCCTTGTGCAGCGCCGCTCCCAGATGATCGGCGTGATCGCGGCCGGCCTCAAGTACTTCGGCGTCGCACAGACGGTCAACGGGGTCGCCGAGGCGTGCGAAGCCTCGGGCTACTCGGTCATCCTCAAGGAGCTGGCGAGCTTCGACGTGCCCGACATCGTCCCGGTGGTCGAGTTCCTCCTCGCACACCGGGTCGAGGGGATCATCTTCGCGCCGCCCCAGATGGGGGCGAACATCGAGCACGTCCAGGAGCAGCTGCCGTTCGCCCGGCCGCCGGTCGTCTTCCTCAAGGCCGAGGCCTCGCCCGAGTTCTCCACCGTCGGCATCGACAACGTCGCCGGGGCGAAGCGGGCGACGGAACACCTCGTGGCCCTGGGTTGCACCCGGATCGCGCATCTCGCCGGCCCGCAGGAATGGCGCGAGGCCCGGGACCGCCGCGACGGCTGGCGGGCGGCGCTCGCCGAAGCCGGACTCGAGCCCGGCCCGATGGCCACCGGCGACTGGCGGTCCGAGAGCGGCGTGATCGCCTTCGAGCAGATCCTGGCGGCCGATCCCCACATCGACGGCCTGTTCGCGGCCAGCGACCAGATGGCGCTCGGCGCCCTCCAGGTCGCCAACGCACGCGGGATACGGATCCCCGGCGAGCTCGCCGTCGTCGGGTTCGACGGGCTGCCCGAGGCGGCGCAGTTCACCCCGTCCCTGACCACGATCCGCCAGCCGCTGGCCGAGATGGGCCGCCTGGCCGTGCGCGAGCTGCTCCTGGCGCTCGACGCCGAACCGGGGGTGGACATCGTCCGCAACCTGGTGCTGCCGACGGAGCTGGTCATCGGCGATAGCGCGCCCATGCCGCCCATGCCGCCCATGCCGCCCGGGCGCCGGTCGCCGGGCGCGGGCGAACGCGACGCAGCACCGGTCGCGGGCTAGCTCCGCGGCATCCGGCTGACCGGCCGCATCCGGCGACGAGCCCTCCGGCCTGGCCCCGCCTACCCGTCGAGCGCGGCGGCCTCCACGCAGCACGCCACCACCCCCAGGCGGCCGAGCCGGTCGAACGTCGCCCGGCGCCGGACGGTCCAGGCCGCCACGTCCAGCCCGGCGTCCCGCGCCTCGCGGATGCTCGCCGGCGTGAGCGCACCCCACGACACGGACACGCCCGTGCAGCCGAGGCCCAGGGCCAGGGACATCGTGGCGGCCGAGAGGTCCTCCGTGTTGAGCCAGCGGACCCAGCCCGGCAGGCGGTCGGCCATCGCGGCCAGCGTCGCCGGCTCGAAGGAGGAGATGACGGCCCGTTCGCCCGACTCGCCGCGCGCAGGGCGCAGGACGTCGGCCGTGACGCCGCCGTGGTCATCACCCTTGAGCTCCACGTCCAGGAACGAACCCGGTGGGAGCGCCTCGAGGACCGCCGCCAGGGAGGGCACCCCGAGCGTGGCGAGGACGGCGGCCGGCAGCTCATCTGCGCGGCCGGGATGGCGCTGGACACGGGAGAGGGTCGCGTCGTGCAGGATGACCGGGATGCCGTCGGCGCTCAGGCGGACGTCGAACTCCACGCCGTCGCAGCCGGGGATCCGCGTGGCGGCGAGCAACGCCTCCAGCGTGTTCTCGGGCGCGACGCGCCAGTCGCCGCGATGGGCGAGGCGGAGCGGCCGCGCGGGCACCGGTGTGGTGCTGCAGGCTGCGCATCCCGCTCCCCTACCCGGCCCGCAGCAGCGCCAGCCGCTCCTCCCAGCGGCCGGTGATGTTGCCGATGTTCATCGTCGCTGCGAGCGGGCGGTCCAAGCGGAGCTCGATCCTCCGGGTCAGGCGGCGGCGGCGGCCGGGACAAGCGGGATGGTGAACGAGAACGTCGAGCCGCGGCCCAGCTCCGACTCGACGCTGATCCGGCCGCCGTGCCCTTCCACGATATGGCGCGCGATCGAGAGTCCGAGGCCGGTTCCACCGCCCCGCACGCGCGCCCGATCGGCCTTGTAGAAACGCTCGAACACGCGGTCCCGGTCTGCCGCGGCGATGCCGATGCCGTGGTCGACGACGGCGACCCGCACGGAACCCGGGACAGGGCCGACGATCACGCGGACCTCGCCCCCGTCGGGGCTGAACTTCACCGCGTTGTGGACGAGGTTGACGATGACCTGCCCCAGGCGTGCCTCGTCGCCGCGGATGCGCGGGGTCCCGGGCTCCGCCACGACGACCAGCGTCACGCCCTGGCGCTCCGCGAACAGGCGCAGCCGTTCCGCGGAGCTCTCGGCGAGGCGGCAGAGGTCCACGCCGTCCGCCATATCCAGCTGGCTGCCTCCCTCGATGCGGGCCAGGTCCAGGAGCTCGTTGACCATCTGGACCAGGTGTCCGGTCTCGACCTCGATCTTCGCGATGCGGTCGCGCATCCGGGGAGGGATGTCGTTCGTCTCGGCCTCCCGCGCCAGCGTCTCCGCGAGGAGGCTGACGGTCGACAGCGGCGTGCGAAGCTCGTGGCTCAGGTTGTCGATGAACGCCGCCCGGATGCGCTGGAGGCGGCGCAGCTCGGAGACATCCTCCAGGATCATCACCAGGCCTGCCGCGTCGGGACGGGATGCGCGCAGCACGACAACCCCTTCGTCCGGCCCGGGCAGCCCCAGCTCGGCCGTCGCGGTCCCGCCCGGCCCGATGCCCTCGAGCAGCGCCTCGATACGGGCGTCCAGGAAGGTCTCCATGACGGACCTGCCCACCAGGCGGCCGGGCCCGATCCCGAGGAGCGCGTGGGCGCGGGCGTTCGCATGCACGACGCGCCCGTCCACGACCCGCAGGACGCCGACGGGAAGCAGGTCGTCGGCCGGGTCGGCTGCGACGGCGCCGCGGGGAGCGGCGGGACCGGTGTTCGCCGACGCCCGGGCCGCGGCCGCCTCCGCCAGGAGCGCGTCGGTCCGTTCGTCCCGCCGCCTGATCACCAGCAGTGCCGCGGCGAGCGCCAGGCCCAGCCCGAGGAGCACGATCAGGGTCAGCGGTTCCATGGCGCCGAGGATCGCACAGGGTCGCGGTCAGCGCGCGCGGCGGACCCCCGGTCCGGCCGGCCGCCGGTCCGGGGCGCCCGTGACACCCGCGGCGCCATTCGTGCCCGTGGCGGATGCGAACGGGAAGACCAGCGCGGCATAGGCCGGGGCCGGGAAGGCGTGCCGGAGCGCGACCACGTGGCCGAGCCGCCCCGCCAGCCGCCGGGCCCGCCGGCCGACGGCCGGCGGCAGGTCGGCGACCGCCACGGCCGCGGCCATGTCCCTGGCCGCGAGCTCGGCGGAGATGCGCAGCGCCTCGTCCTCCTCCGGGTCCAGGGCCGCCGGCCACGGGCGGTCGGCGCCGGAGATCCCGTGCGACGCCCGGAGGAACGCGGCGAGCTCCGAGCGGGTCATCGCGGCCACGCGGTCGCGCACCGCGGCCACGAGGCGCGCGTTGGGGCCGTGGCGCGGCTGGTCGATCGACGCCTCCCAGGCGCGGAGCAGCCGCTCGCGCGCACGGCTCCGGAACGGCTCCGCGAGGGCGTCGTCCAGGAACGCGGCCAGCACCAGCTCCGCCGCAACCCCCAGCAGCCCCTCGCGGAGCCCCGCCTCGCACCACCAGGCGGGCGGGACGCGCGCGGCCAGCTCGGCCTCGGCGGCGGCAAAGGACGCGCGTGCCTCGGGCGTGAGGAAGCGGCGGACCGTGGCCAGGAACGCGATCGGCGGGGGGTCGGCGGCGGCCAGGCGGTCCAGCTCGTCCGGCGTGAGGCGCTCGACGCGGGCGAGGAACCGGGCGAGGCGCTCCGCCGGGTCGCCCCGGACGAGGTCGGTGCGCGGGCGTCCGGGCCCTGGCCGGGCCACCGGCACCCCGGCGGCCCGCGGAGCCCGCGCGGGGTGTCGCAGCGGACCACCGTCGCGCACGCTCCGCCTGTGCGACACGCCAACCCGCTCGCGGTCGTAGCGGGCGCGGAGCGATGGGTCGGCCAGCCAGTCGTGGGCCACGTTGATCCGCTTCGCGCGCTCCAGCGCGAGCGCGCCGTCCCCCGCGACGTCCGGGTGGTGCTGCTTGAGCAGCGCTCGCCAGGCGAGCTCGATCGCCTCGGGCGACGCGTCGACGCTCCAGCTCGAGGCGCGCGTAGAGGTCGTCGTCCGGGACGAGCGGGGCGGGCATGGCCGCGGCCCGCCGCGATCAGGCCGGGCTGGCCGACCGACCGACGAGGAACGCCTCGACGTCCTCGAGCGACCGGACCGAGCGCTCGCCGGTGGCGCGGAACGTGACCTCGGCGCCGCCGGCGGCCAGCGACCGCGGGCTGACCGTGATGATCCACGGCATGCCGAGGAGCTCCGCGTCCGTGAACTTCACGCCGGGCGACTCGTCGCGGTCGTCGTACAGGATCTCGTGGTCCGGCCCGGCCGCCGCCGCGAGGTCGTGGAGGCGCTCCGCCGTCTCCGTCACGCGCGGATCCCTGTTGCCCCCGATGGCGACCAGGTGGGCGCGATACGGCGCCACCTCGGCCGGCCAGGCGATGCCCTTCTCGTCGTGGTGGGCCTCGACGATGCAGGCGACGTTGCGCCCGAGGCCGATGCCATACGAGCCCATCACGATCGGGTGGCGCTCGCCGTCCTCGCCCAGGTACTCGGCGCCCAGCGCCTTCGTGTACCTCGTCCCGAGCTTGAAGATGTTGCCGACCTCGATGCCGTTGCGCAGGATCACGGGTTGGCCGCAGTCCGGGCACGCGTCGCCCTCGCGGACGCTGGAGAGGTCCGCGACGACGTCGGGCGTGTAGTCCCGCGGCACGTTCACGTTCCGCAGGTGGAAGCCGGGCCTGTTGGCCCCCGCCACGAGGTTGGGCGACCGGGCGGCAAGGGCGTCGACGACCACGACCGTGTCCGTGGCACCGATCGGCGACCCGTAGCCAGCCTCCATCCCACGCGCCCTGATCTCGTCCACCTGTGCGGGCCGCAGCCCGCCGTTGGCCTTGATCGCGTTGACCAGCTTGGTCTCGTTGACGTCGTGGTCGCCGCGCACGATGGCGGTCACGAACCGGCCGTCGCCGGTCACGAAGAAGGCCGCCTTCGCCGTCCGGCTGGCGGGCACGCCGAGGAAGGCGGCCAGGCTGTCGATGGTCGTTGTGCCCGGGGTCTCGACCTCCTCGACGGGCAGCAGGTCCTCCGCGGCGGGGTCGGGCGCGACGGTCGGGGCCACCTGGCGGTTGGCCGCGTAGCCGCACGCCTCGCACAGGACCAGGACGTCCTCGCCGGCAGGGTTCAGGAACATGAACTCGTGGGCCAGGGAGCCGCCCATCATCCCCACGTCGGAGGAGACGGCGACGGTGTCGAGGCCCAGGCGCTCGAAGATCCGGGTGTACGCGCGGTGGTGCGCCCAGTAGGCCGTGTCGAGGCCCGCGTCGTCCCGGTCGCAGCTGTAGCTGTCCTTCATCACGAACTCGCGGACGCGAATCAGGCCGCCACGCGACCGGGGCTCGTCGCGCCACTTCGTCTGGAAGTGGTAGACGATGAACGGCAGCTGGCGGTAGCTCCGCACGATGTCGCGGAGCAGGTCCGCCACGACCTCCTCGTGCGTCATCGCCAGGACCATGTCGCGGTCGGCACGGTCCTTGAAGCGGGCCATCTCCGGGCCGATCGCGTCGTAGCGCCCGCTCTCGCGCCAGAGGTCTGCCGGGTGGACCACCGGCATCTCCATCTCCTGGCCGCCGATGGCGTTGAGCTCCTCGCGGATCACCTGCTCCACCCGCTTGCTCACCCGGAACCCGAGCGGGAGCAGCGAGTAGATGCCGGCGCCCAGCTGGCGGACGTAGCCGGCCCGGACGAGGAGGCGGTGCGACGGCATCTCGGCGTCGGAGGGGTCGTCGCGGAGGGTGGTGAAGAACAGGTTTGACAGGCGCATGGGTCGAAGGATACCGGCGACGGCGCGGAAGGAACGGGGACGCGGCAATAGCCCTTCGGGACGCGGCGGCCGACGGGGTTGAAGACCTGCTCGGCTGCCCGTCGTCCCCGGCGCCGGGTCTGCCTCAGCCGGGCGCCGCGCGCGAACCCGTGCCCGCCTGCCAGGCCGGGAACACGATGCCGGTGGTGATCTCGAGCCAACGGATCGCATAGGCGACCCGGAGGGCGTGCCAGGCGGGCCCGACCGGCTCGGACACGCCGGTGACACCGCCCCCGGCGATGTGCGCAGCCTCGCGCCGGAACGAGTCGGCGAGGCACGCGACGCCGCTGATCGGGGCAAGCTGGCGCCGCGCGACCTGGACCCTTGACGCGAACGCGGGCGTGCTCCCGGCGGGTGGATCATCCGCGCGCCCGGTCTCGAGCACCCTGGCGGCGTCGGCGGCCAGGATCCTCATCGCCCGACGCCTGGACCGGCGGAGGAGAGAGAGGCCCCCGCCACCGGCGGGACGGAGGAGTGGCCCGGTCGGGAGCGAGGGCGTCTCGGCGATCGCGCGCACAGCAGGCGGCGCTGGGTCCTCGGCCGCCGGGCTCGTGCATGCGATCACGAGCAGATGCTCGCCGACGCGGGTCAACGGGGCCACCACGATTCGTTAACGGCGCGTGAACGGACGCGATATCCTCGGCCGCGGCGCCCCGCCAGCCCTCCGAGGAGCCCCTCCCATCAACGTCGAGAACATCACGCTCAGTCTGGTCGTCGTCGTCGTCCTGGCGGTGGTCTTCGACTACATCAACGGCTTCCACGACACGGCGAACGCGATCGCGACCTCGGTGGCGACGAGGGCCCTGCGCCCCGCCTACGCGCTGCTGATGGCCGCGGCAATGAACTTCCTCGGGGCCTTCGCCGGGACGGCAGTGGCCAACACCATCGGCGCCGGCCTCGTGAACGACGCCACGACCACGCAGACGATCGTCGCGGCGGCCCTGATCGGCGCCGTCGCGTGGAACCTGATCACCTGGTGGGGCGGCCTGCCGAGCTCCAGCAGCCACGCGCTGATCGGCGGTCTCCTGGGCGCCACGCTCATCGCCGCCGGACCCAGTGCGCTCAACGTCAACGGGATCGTGAACAAGGTCCTGATCCCGCTCGTGACCTCGCCGATCGTGGGGTTCGGCGTCGCGTTCGCGCTGATGATCGCGCTCACGTGGATCTTCAAGAGCGTCGCCCGACGACGCCTGGGCAGCGGGTTCCGGCGGGCACAGGTCTTCTCGGCCGGTTACATGGCGTTTGCCCACGGCTCGAACGACGCCCAGAAGACCATGGGCATCATCACGCTCGCCCTGTTCTCGGCGGGCGTGATCCCCACCAACACCGTCCCGTTCGAGGTCATCATCATCTCGGCGACGGCGCTGTCCCTGGGCACCGCGATCGGCGGCTGGCGGATCATGCACACGATGGGCCACCGGGTCGTCGAGCTCGAGCCGATCCACGGCTTCGCGGCCGAGACGACGGCCGCGTCCGTGCTGGTCGCCACGGCGCATTTCGGGATGCCGGTCTCGACCACCCACATCATCTCCAGCGCGATCATGGGCGTCGGCGCCAGCAAGGGCGTGCGCGGGGTCCGCTGGGGCGTCGCCCGCAGCATCCTGATGGCCTGGATCATCACCCTCCCCGCCACCGGGCTCCTGGGCGCCCTCACCTGGGTCGTCCTCAACGCGCTCACCACCGCGCTCGGGCTCGGATGAGCCTGCCCACCTCGACCGAAACCCCCCGACCGCCCGCCACCGGAGGCCTGTCATGGTCCGCCTGATCCCAAAGGACGAGAAGTTCTTCGACCTGTTCATCAAGGACGGCGAGATCCTCGTCGAGGCCGCGCGCTGCCTCGAGGCCTTCGTCAACGACTACGACCGGCTGGACGAGCGCATGGCCGAGATCCAGGCCCTCGAGAAGCAGGGCGACCAGGTGGACGCGGAGATAGCGGTGCGTCTCGAGCGCAGCTTCATCACGCCGTTCGACCGCGAGGACATCCACGAGCTCACGATCCACCTCGACGATGTCATCGACGGCATCCAGGCGTCCGCCGAGACCTTCCTGATCTACGGGGTGGCGAAGCCGACCGAGGAATGCAAGCAGATGGTCGGGCTCATCTCCGGCCAGGCGCGGCAGCTGCTCGAGGCGCTCACGCGGCTCGACAAGGACAAGAAGAACATCGCTCCCCACCTGGCGACGGTGCACGACCTGGAGCACCAGGCGGACGGCCTGTCCAGGGCGGCCATCGGGCGCCTGTTCAAGGGGGACCTCGATCCGCTCGAGGTGATCAAGCTCCGCGACCTGTACCTTTCCCTGGAGGAGACCATCGACGCCGCCGAGGACGCGGCCGAGGTGATCGAGCGGATCCTGGCCAAGGTCTAGATCCCATAGGGTCTTGTCAAAGGAGGCGGACCCGGCGCCGGGGTCGTTCTCAGGCGGGTCGCCGGAGCACGTACCCGGTGCCGCGAACCGTCTGGAGGAGCACCGGGATCGCCGGGTCCCCCTCGATCTCCGCGCGCAGCCAGTGGACGTGAACGTCCACCGTGCGCGTCTCGCCCGCGTAGTCGTAGCCCCACACGCGCTCCAGGAGCTGGTCTCGCGTGAAGACCTGGCCCTGGTGGCGCAGCAGGAACGCCAGCAGCTCGAACGCCTTGGGCTTGAGTGGCACCGTGACCCCTTCGCGCAGGATCCGGTGGCCGGCGAGATCCACCTGGACACGCCCGACGGTGACCAGCGCCGGTGTCTCCGAGCCGGGCGCCTGCTCCGACCGGCGGAGGATCGCCCGGATGCGGGCCGTCAGCTCCCGCAGGCTGAACGGCTTGGTGACGTAGTCGTCCGCGCCCAGCTCCAGGCCGACGACCTTGTCCACCTCGCCGTCCTTGGCCGTGAGCATGATGATCGGCACGGCCGACTCCGCCCGCAGGATGCGGCAGACCTCGACCCCCGACAGCTCCGGGAGCATCAGGTCCAGCAGGACAAGGTCCGGCTGCTCCGCCCGGAACCGCGCGAGCGCCTCGCGGCCGTCGGCGGCCGGAATCGCGCGATAGCCCTCGACCTCGAGGGCCTCGACCAGGGCCTCGCGGAGCGTCGTCTCGTCGTCCACGACGAGGATCGTTCGGTTCATGCGCCGGTGATGGTCGGGCAGGCCTGTTAACGGCATGTTCACGGCCGGAGCACGATCAGGCATGGCCACGCGACCGCCCTGCCTCGCGCTCCCGGAGGCGGGCCTCGTCGGCACCGTCGACCATGGGCGCGTCGTCAGCCGGTCGCGGCCAGCCGCGCGATCGCCGCGTCGAGGCGTGCGATCGTGCGCTCCCGGCCGAGAGCGACCAGCGTGTCGAACAGCGGTGGCGTGGCGGTCTTCCCGGTGGTCGCCACGCGGATCGCCATGAACAGGTCCCCGGCCTTCCAGCCGCGCGCCTCGACCAGGGCGCGGAGCGGTGGTTCGAGCTCGTCCGCCTCCCAGGTCACGGCGTCGTGCGCGGCGAGGGCGGCGCGCGCGGCAGCCAGGCCGTCACGCGTCATCGTTGCGTCCCAGCGCTTCGGGATGATCGCCGCCGGGTCGATCGCCAGGTGGTCCAGCCACAGGAAGCCCACGACGTCCAGGATGGCCGAGAGGGTCGGCAGGCGATCGCGGACCATGGGCAGCAGCGCCCGGACCTCGTCCTCGCCGGGCATCCGGTCGATCTGCCCGGCCACCGCGGCCGCCTCGATGAACGGCATCAGCCGCGATACCAGGTCATCGTCCGCCAGGCGGCGGATCCACAGGCCGTTGACCCACTCGAGGCGCTCCCGGTCGAAGCGGGCACCGCCCTTCTGGACCTTCTCCAGCTCGAACCGCTCAGTCAGCTCCGCCAGCGAGAAGACCTCCTCCTCCGTCCCTGGCGACCAGCCCATGAACGCGAGGTAGTTGACAAGTGCTTCCCGCAGGAAGCCCTGGGCGATGTAGTCCGCCACGGCGGTCTGGCTCTTGCGCTTGCTCATCTTGGTCCCGTCCGGGTTGAGGATGAGCGGCAGGTGGGCGAAGACCGGCGGCGTGTGGCCGAGCGCCTCGAACAGGAGGATGTGCTTGGGGGTGTTGCTGACGTGGTCCTCGCCGCGGATCACGTGGCTGATCTCCATCGCGGCATCGTCCACCACCACGGTGAAGTGGTAGAGCGGGGTGCCGTCCCCCCGGACGATGACGAAGTCGCCACCGAGGTTGGCGGTGTCGATCTCGACCCGGTCGCGCACGAGGTCGTTCCATCCCACCACCCCCGGCCGGACGCGGAAGCGGGTTGCGGCCCGGCGGCCCTCGGCGACCTTCGCGGCTCGCTCCTCGGCCGTCAGCGCGGCGCACCGGCCGAGGTATCTCGCCGGCAGCCTCGCCGCCTCCCGGGCCCGTCGATCCGAGTCCAGCTCCTCGGGCGTGCAGTAGCAGGGATAGGCCTGGTCCGTGGCCAGGAGGTGCGCGACGGCCTCCGCGTACGTGTCGAGCCGCTGCATCTGGCGGTACGGCGCGTACGGCCCGGCCTCCTCCGCGCCGGCCACGCCCGGCCCCTCGTCCCAGGTGATCCCCAGCCAGTGCAGGCCGTCGAGGATGTCCTTCTCGAACGCGGCGGTGCTGCGCTCGACGTCGGTGTCCTCGAGGCGGAGCAGGAACGTGCCGCCGGTGTGCCGGGCGAACAGGTAGTTGAACAGCGCCGTGCGGGCCGTGCCGATATGGAGGGGCCCGGTCGGGCTCGGGGCGATGCGGACGCGGATGTCGGAGCGCATGCCCCGATTGTATGGGGCGCCGCGCGCAGGTCCGGCGGGCGCGCGCGACCGGCCCAGGGGGCGCCGTTGCAGGCCCGTCAGCCGATCAGCTCACCCACCGGCGCGAGCTCGAATTCGGGGATCGCCTCGGCGCCGGTCCGGCCGTGCGGATCGAGGATCTGCGGCCGGTGGTAGCGGGCGAGTACGCGCAGGGCCTGGCCCTCGAGCGCACCCGCCTGGCGGAGCGCCTCCACGGACGCCGCCCACGTTCCGCGGTCGTGCCCGTCCCCGTCCTCGATCTTGACGGCCATCCCGGAGGCAGGAACGTCCACGCCGTTCCCCCGCGGCCCACGGAGGATCCCGACGCCGCGCAGCGCCTCCATCCCGGACTTGCTGACGATGCGGCCCGGCGCGGCCTTCATCAGCGAGGTGTCGAGCCGGTCGCGCGACCCTCCCACCAGCTCCGGGTGCGCGATCATCGCGTCCCGGACAACCTCCAGGCGGCGCGCAAGGCCGGCCCGACGGTCGTCCCCCGGGATGGCGGTGGGATCCGCCAGCGCCGCGTAGGCCTTGGCGATGGCGCGCAGCGGGAAGGCGTAGGTCAGGACACCGCAGCCGTCGATCCCGGTATGCAGGGCCCTCGGGGCGACGTCGAACATGGCCGAGACGGCCTCGGCGTACGCCACCTGGGCGGGATGCTCGGGCTGCCAGTATGTCTCCAGCTCCCAGCCGCCCAGCTTCGCGAGGAGCACGAAGACCGAGTGCTGGCCCGAGCACATGTGGCGGACCTGGCTGGGTCGCTCCCCGTCCCGCGCAAGCCGTGCGGCAGTCAGGGCGTCGAGAGGCGTGGCGTCCGACCCGCACACGAGGACGGATTGCGGGATGCCGATCCGGCGGTACATCGCCTGGATCGTGCGCACGTGGACGTCCTCGCCCGAATGGCTGGACGCCATCACCGCGATCTCCTCGCCCGAGAGATCGAACTCACGCTGCCCGCCGGCTCCCAGGAGGGCGAGGAGGCCGAATGGCTTGACGGTCGAGCGGAGGTACGAGACGCGGTCCGGGTCACCGATGACGCGGAGCATGTTGCCGGTGGCGTCGACCTCGACCACGTCGCCGCGGTGGACCGACTCGACGACGCCGTTGCGGACCTGTCGCACGAGAACCGGGGGCACGGTCCAGCGGCCGTGGCGTGCAGGTGCGGCCGGGGAACCAGGGGCTCGCGGGGTTCGTGCGCCGGGGCGAGAGGCCATCAGGGGCGAGCATACCGCTCCGGCAGGCGCGTGATCCATCCGCGCCGGGCGTGAGATGCGCGCCGGGGCGTGACATCCGCGCCGGGGCGTGAGATGCGCGCCGGGGCAGCGCGTGTCCGCTGCGGTGGGCATCGCGCCCGCTGCCGAGGCCTCCGCCGCCGGGACGTCCGCCGCCCGGACCCCCGGCGCGCTAGCATTCATCCCCGACTCGGCAGCATCTCCAGGCCCGGCAGCATCTCCTGACCCGGCAGGTCGAGCCGCAAGGCGGCGGCCCCGCCCGATCCGTTCAGCGCGAGGGATCCCGTGGCAACCCGGCCCAACTTCCACGTCTCACAGCACCCGGCCGTGCGCCACAAGCTCGGCATCCTCCGCGACGAGGCCACCGAGCCCAAGAAGTTCCGCGAGGTCGTCCGGGAGCTGTCCTGGCTGATCGGCTACGAGGCGCTCGCGGACGCGCACACCCGGCCGATCGAGATCCGCACGCCGATCGAGCTGATGCCGGCCGAGGAGCTGGCGGACCGCATCGGCCTGATCCCGATCCTCCGCGCCGGCCTGGGCATGGTGGACGCCATGCTGGAGCTCATGCCGACGGCCGAGGTCTGGCACCTCGGCCTCTTCCGCGACGAGAAGACGCTCCGCCCGGTCGAGTACTACAACAAGCTCCCGGACAGCGCGACCGTTGACCTGTGCCTGATCCTGGACCCGATGCTCGCGACCGGCGGTTCGGCGACGGCGGCGATCGAGGTCCTCAAGAAGTGGGGCGCCGTGCGGATCAAGCTCGTGAACCTGATCGCGGCGCCCGAGGGCGTGGACGCGGTGCTCAAGGCCCACCCGGACGTCGAGATCTACACCGCGGCGCTGGACCGCCAGCTCAACGAGAAGGGCTACATCATGCCCGGGCTGGGGGACGCGGGCGATCGCCAGTTCGGGACCGGCCACAGCGGCTGACCGGCCGCACACCTCGCGGGTCGTCAGCCCTGGGCGGCCTTCCCATCTGGGATCGTGCGTATCCCGGGCAAGGGCGACAGCACCAGGAACAGGATCGACACGGCCATCCCGGCCCAACCGAGCGCGATCCCGCCACGGACGCCGATGACGCCCGCGACGGCGGCCGCCGCGAGCGCGCCGATCGGATAGGCGATCCCGTGGGAGAGCACCTCGAGGGTGGCGTTGACCCGGCCAAGGACCCGATCCGGGCTGAGACCCTGGATCAATGAGAGCTCGGCAACCCCCTCGATCGTCTGCAGGCCATCGCCCAGCAATTGCGGGATGAACACCATGATCGTCGCGAGCAGGAGTGGTCCGCCGGCGAGGGGCGTCAGGATGCCGACCACCGACGCGCCGGCCGCCGTCCAGATCAGTGCCGGGCCGAGCCCAAACGCGCGGATGGCACGCGAGGCGAAGAGCGAGCCGACCAGCGAGCCGACCCCGCCTGCCGAGACCACGACCCCGAGCAGGAACGGCGTGAGGTGCAGGTCGTCGATGAGGTAGATCGTGTACAGGACCCCGTAGAACGATCCGGCGACGTGGGCGACCATCGAGCGCATCGCGATCGGGAACAGCACCCGGTGGTGACGGACGAGCCGAAGGCCCTCGATGATCTCCTGCCGGATCGCCGTCGTCGTCGTCCTCGCCGGTCGCGGTGGCTCCGGCGTCCGGATCAGGAGCAGCGACACCGCCGAGACGGCGAACGACATCGCATCGACCAGGATCGCGAAGGGGGCGCTCACCAGCTGGACGAGAGCGCCGGCGAGCCCCGGGCCGCCGATCTCGGCGAGCGACGAGCTCGTCGCGAGCTTGCTGTTCCCGTCGACGACCCGATCGACGCCGATCAGCGACGGGACATAGGCGGGATATGCAGCATCGAACAGCGTGCCGAGGCACCCCTCGACGAACGTGACCAGGTAGAGCTGCTCGATCCGCAGGGCACCAGCGGCGTAGGCGATCGGGATCGAGACCAGGAGCAGCGACCTGACCGCGTCCGTGCCGATCAGGAGCGGCCGGCGCCGAAGCCGGTCGACCCAGGCCCCCGCGAAGAACCCGACGAGGAGGATGGCGAGGCTGCCGGCCACCACCAGCAGCGCCATCTCCGTCGGACCCGCGCCCAGGACGAGCAGAGCGACGAGGGGGACCGCGGTGCGGGTCACGACCGAGCCCAGCTCGGAGACGGTCTGACCCGTCCAGAGCTTCAGGAAGTCGGCGTGTCGCCAGAGTGACGGAGCTGTCCGGGCGTCGCGATAGGTCACGACTCCCAGCCTACCCGAGGCTCACGGTCGCGACGCCGCAGATGATCCACGTCCCGTGCGCGGGCCCGTGGCGAGCCCGACGCTATCTCGTCCTCAGCTCACTGCCTTCTTCACGAGCGCGGCGATCCTGGCCTCGTCGGCGGTGGTCAGCTCCGTCAGCGCGTAGGCGATCGGCCACATCGAGCCGTCGTCGACCTTCGCGGCGGGCTGGAGGCCGAACGTCGCATACCGAACCTTGAACTTCGATGCAGGCTGGAAGAAGCAGATCTCCTTTCCCTCCCTGGCGTACGCGGGCATCCCGTACCAGGTCTTCGGCGAGAGGTCCGGTGCGCTGGCCATGACGATGGCGTGGACTCGCTCGGCCAGCGAGCGGTCCGGTTCCGGCATCTCGGCGATCTTCGCGAGGAGCTCGCGCTCGCCATCGGCCCTCGTGCTGGCGGATTTCAGCTCCCGGGCGCGCTCCTTCATCGCCGCTCGCTCCTCGGCGGTGAAGCCGTCGGATGCCTTGGCGGAGCTCTTCGTGTCGTTCATGATCGGATTCCTCCTGTTGGGTGCTGTGGGTGGCCAGCCTCCCGGGAGCGCCGCCTCGGCTGCAGCTCCCGCGAGGCTGGGATTGCGGCTCAGCGGGCGCTTGAGAGCGGCTCGCCGGTCTCGAGGAGGGTCTTCAGGCCCGCGATGATGAACGGCCAGCCGGCCGCGACGTCCGCGATCCGGGTCGTGGTGCCCGGCTCCGTCTCGTGGACGACCGTCAGCTTCTGGACGCCAGGCCCAGCGCCCTCGATCTCGAACGTGACGCGCGACGGCGGCTCGTCGCCGCCTCCCCAGGCCTGCTTGTAGGTAACGACGAGGCGGCTCGGTTCATCGGCCTCGAGGACCTCGCCGGTGATCCCGACCTGGCCGCCGCTCGTGCGGAGCTCCCACGGGGCGCCGGGGGTCCAGTCGGAGTGGATGGTGGAGCCGTACCAGTAGCGGGTCGTGAAGTCGGACTCCGTGAGCGCGCGCCAGATCGCCTCGGGTGTCGCGCGGATGAAGGTGGCGAAGACATGGCGCGGGGCGGCATCGGCGGCCGTCGTGGTGGTTTCGGGGGACGTCATCGGGTCGATCTCCAGGATGGTCTTGAGGTCCGTGAGGAGGTCGGCGGCGCGGATCGCGAAGCGGTCCAGCCACCGGTCGTGGATGCGGCGGACGGGAACGGGATTGAGGTAGTGGTGACGCTCCCGTCCGACCTTGCGGCTCGTGACGAGATTCGCCCCCTCGAGGACGCGGAGGTGCTTCATGACGCCGAACCGCGTCATCGCCGGCAGCGCCGCCTCCAGCTCTCCCAGCGTCTGGCCATCACGCTCGAAGAGCCGGTCCAGCAGCATCCGGCGACTGGGATCGGCCAGCGCGCGGAACACCTCGTCGTCCATGCCGGGAACTATACGTGACCATATAGTCACATGTCAAGCCCCCACACCGCGGGCGCTACGGGTCGGGCGCTACGGGTTGGGCCTCCGGAGCCACCGTTCCCGGGTCAGGCCGCGCACCCGCGGCGACTCCCCTGCCCTTGGGCCGATCGTCCCCGTCATGTAGTCCCGGTACCAAGGCCGCCACGACCCGGTCCGCCGCTCGAACTCGACGTAGGACTCCCCCCGGTCGGGGGCGTCGGGCCGGGCGGTCCGGCGGTCCGCCACGTCGTGGAGGTCCGGCAGGTCGTCCTCGCCGACCCCGAGCCGGCGGTAGACGGCCTCGACCTGGTGGAGCCACTCGTGGACGAAGCCGTGCTCGGCGTCGGCCAGGGTGGCCCAGCGGGGCCAGTCGCCGCTGACGATCGAGGAGACGCCCGTCCCGCCGAGGAAGGCGACCTCGCCCCAGGTGTAGCCCCAGGCGGGCGAGAGCTCGGGCGACCCGTCCGCCGGGTACAGCACGATGGCCGAGTCGAAGCTGCCCGGGCTCCCGAGGTGGGGCTCGAGCAGCGGTGCGAGAACGGCGGGGTCCGCCCAGTACCCGCCGCCGACCCGAGCGAGGCGGCGCAGCGGCCCGTCGGCCACGACGGCCTCCGCACGGGTCACCCGGACGTTGCCCTCGCTCCAGGCCTCGATGGCGGCCGGCACCCGTTCGAGCATGGCCAGGTCGGCCTCGACCTCGGCGTCGCCCATCGCCCGCTGCCGGCGGCGCCAGCCGGCCCGCGCGTCGAGGGCGGGCACCACGAGGAACAGCAGCCGCCAGCGGGAGGCGGTCCCGAGGGCGGCCGAAGCGGGGTCGGACATCAGGCCACTGTCGGACTGGCCGGGGACGCCGTCAACAGGGGACTCCCCGTCACACGTGGGGCGAGACGCCCTCGGCGAGCTGCGCCATCAGGTCGGTCTGCGCCTGGTACTCGAGGAGCGGGAAGTGGCTCCGAGCGACGAACTCGACGGGCACCCCCGCCTGTCTCCGGATGTCGAGCAGGGTCTCGACGAGCTCGTCGGGGGTCCCGGCATACGTCGACCGGCCCGTCACCAGCGCCTCGTCCGGGCGATCGAACCTCGGCGGGGTCACGGCCGGCAACCGTCGGGTCGCCGAGGCCCCCATGTCGGAGTATTTCCACTGCATCGCCCAGACGGCGTCGCGGTAGCGGGCGAGGGCCTCCTCGCGGGAGGCGCCGGGCAGCAGCACGGAGTAGTGGATGAACCGGAAGGCCGCCGGGTCGCGGCCGATGCGCTCGCACTCGTCGAGCACCCAGCGCACCTGCTCGACGAAGCGCTCGGCCGGGGCGTTCGCGAACAGGCCGTCGGCGAGGCGCGCGGCGCGGCGGATCGCGGGCTCGGCGCTGCCGCCGACGAGCACCGGGATCCGCGTCGAGGGCCCCGGTCGGACGCCGAGCGTCGGGAGGTCGTAGACCGGGCCCTTGTGCGTGAACGGCTGGCCGCTCCACGCCTGCGGGAGGATCCGGAGGATCTCGTCCATGGCGGCGCCGCGACGGCGCGCATCGGCGCCAAGCCCGGTGAACTCGACCTCGGACCAGCCGAGCCCGAGGCCGAGCACCAGCCGCCCGTGGCTGAGCAGCTGGACGGTCGCCGCATCCTCCGCCAGCCGGAGCGGGTGGTGCATCGGCGCGAGGATGACGCCCGTGCCGAGCTCGATCCGCGACGTCGCCTGCGCCAGCGCCGCAGCGACCACGAGGAGCGAGGGCATGTAGCCGTCGTCGACGAAGTGGTGCTCGGTCGTCCAGACGGACGCGAAGCCGAGCCGCTCCGCCTCGACCGCCAGGCGGACGGTCTCGTCGTAGGTGCGCGTCCAGTCCGTCTCGCCCGGCCGAAGCTGCGCGCTGAGGAGTCCGAAGCCGAGTCCCATGATCGCCGACGATAGCAGCCAGCCGGTGCGGCTCGCGCCGGCGACCCATTCCAGCCGGGTCAGGACGACGCGGGGCAGCCGGGACCCGCGCCTGTCGCGGTGCCCTACCCTACCGCCGGTCGGCGCCCGGGGAGACCTCGACGCGAAGATCGCGGTCCTCCCAGCGGCCGGCCTCCGGCCACCAGAACGTGAAGTCCACGGCCGCGCCGGGCGCCAGCCGGTCCGACCCGGGGATGTCGGCCACCCACACACCGAGGCCCGTGTCCCGGGCGTCGAGATCGGTCCAGGTCCGCCATCCGTCGGTCGAGTAGCGAACGCGGGCCGGGGCCATCAGCTCGATCCGCAGGATGCGAGCCGCCGGCATCGAGGGCCGCGGCGCGGCGAACCGCCACGGCGCCCGCATCGCCTTTGGTGCGATGCCCCGGTAGCGCCGCCAGGCCGCCTCGGGTCGGTCGATCGAATGGCCCAGCGCGATCGACCGGACGAGCTTCACGTACTCCGCGTGCGCCCAGGCGAGCGGCATCGCCGAGCCGGCCGGCCGGCCGGACTCGAGGCGGTGCCCCGGGATCGGGGCCGCGTCCCAGACCTGCTCCGGCAGCATCCCCCCGTCAGAGGCCATGCGCCGCATCGCGAGGAGGTACGGCCGTGCATCGCGCCCGGCGTCGAGCTCGTAGTGCCCGCGCTCGCCGACCAGCAGCGGCCAGCCGCGCCCGATCCCGGTCCCGTCGTAGGCGCTCCCGTCCTCGTGCTCGCCGTAGCCGTCTCCGTTGTAGCGGTGCCAGACCGGCCCGCTCGGCGTGTCCGTCCGCAGGAGGGCATCCGCGACCGCGAGGCTCGACACGATCCGCGGGTCATCGGGAAGGCGGAGCCCGAACCGCACGAGCGCGAGGAAGTCCGTCCCGACCATCTCGTCGCCCGGCACCATCGACGATCCGGAAGGCTGGTTGCGGAGGATGACGGGCGTCGAGAGTGGCCGCCCCCGCGAGCACGTCCGGCGAGGCGATCCGGACGTAGTGTCCGTCGACGCCGTGCTCCCTCGCGAGCCGGGTGCCGCGGGCGTACGTCCAGTCCTCGATCGAGGCGTTCCAGTCGTCCGCGAGCTCCAGGCAGTAGGCGGCCGCGGGCTCGGGCAGGTGCCCGGCGGCGACCACGAGGGCGGCGACGACCGGGGCCAGCGTGGAAGGCGTCAGCCCGGCCGTCTCCTCCCAGCGATCCTGGCTCGTGGCGGGGCCCGTCCTCGCGATGAAGCGGGCGGCCCGGGCGATCATGCCGTCGAGCGCCGCCTGGCTGACCAGGTTCTGGAAGGCCTCCTCGTGGGGGCCGCGCCTCCCGTGCATGTGGGCGGCGCCCGTGCGGAGGGCCCCTGCCAGCAGGAGCGGGTAGGCGGCCTCGTCGAGCTGCAGGCCGGTCCAGTACGGCACCCCGTCGACCCACTGGTTCTGGGGCCAGTGGCCGTCCGCCTCCTGGGACGCGACGAGGTAGGCGAGCGTCCGGCGGGCCGTGGCCACGGCGCCGAGGGCAACGAACGCGCCGGCCGACTCGACGAGATCGCGCGACCACACCAGGTGGTAGCCGCCCCGGTCGTTGCGGGTGTTGCCCCACGGGATGGACAGGCTCGCGACGGTCGCGCCCGGCAGGGTCCGGTCCTGGTGCGAGCGAAGCACCGCTGCGGAGGTCAGGTACAGGTCGCGCTCCTCCGGCGACAGGTCGGCAGGCGGATCGACGACGGTCCTGACGAACCCGTGCCAGTTGCCGACGTACTCCTCCCAGGCGCTCTCGAAGGGAGCGGCCAACGCGGCGGACGCCTCGAGGCCCGCCTCCTCGGGCCGGGCCCCGAACGCGAGGGCGATCTGGGCCACCCCGCCGTCGAGCACGAGCTCGGTCATGCCGGCCACGTTGCCGCCGCCCGTCCATGCATGCGTCCAGGTCATCCGGCCGTTCGCGGCGAAGTCCTGCCACCCGTCCGAGGCGCCGACGTACCCGACACCCTGGCGCACGGGGGCCGGGTCGGACGCCAGTGCCAGGGACCATGGACCGTCCTGGGCGAACAGCATCGGGCGGCCCTTGTGCGTGCCGACCCATGCGCGGCCATGGAGGCCGCTGAACCCCAGGTGCGGCGCCACGAGCGGATAGAGCCGGAGCGGGTGGGCGGTCCGTCCCGGATCGGCACCGTCCCGCAGATCCTCGAGCCGGGCCTCGATGCGGACCACGTCGGCATGGTCGTCCGCGCAGATGCGCAGGGTGAGCCGGTAGCGGGGATGGTCGTGCACGGCCGTGATCGCCGGCACGCCCCGGTCCTCGTGGCGAACCTTGTGCGTGGCATCACGCTTGACCTCGCTCCAGAAGCCCGCATCGTCGGCCACGATGAACCCCAGGTCCCGGATCTGCGGCCGGTCCACGTGCGGCCAGTAGACCTCGTTGAGGATGCCGCGCCCGATCGTGAACCAGACCCGGCTCGAGTAGTGCGACGTCCCGACGGCGTCCTTGTCGCTGCTCGACCAGGTCGGCGGGACGCCGGGTCCGCCGGGGGCGACCTGGTCGTCGGTCTCGCTCACGAGATCAGCGGGTCGTGCCAGCGATCGCCGCGCTGCAGCACGTTCGCCGCCTCCATGGGGCCCCAGGTCCCGGGCTCGTAGGCATACGGCGCGGCCCTCGCGTCGAGCACACCGTCGACGACTCGCCAGGCAGCCTCGACCGAGTCCTCTCGGGAGAAGAGCGACTGGTCGCCACGGACCGCATCGCCGATGAGGCGCTGGTAGGGCGGCTGCTCGGTCCCGCTCTGGTGCGAGGCATACAGCTCGACCGCCTCGCCGACCATCGCATCGCCCGGCTTCTTCGCCCGCGCTCCGAGCGAGATCGACATGTCGGGCGAGAGCCGGAAGCGGAAGTAGTCCGCGTCGGGCGGCTGCGGTTGGCCGAACACGAACCGGGGCGGGGGGCGCAACTCGACCAGGACCTCGGTCGCGGTCACGGGCAGGCACTTGCCCGTGCGGATGTAGAAGGGAACGTCGGCCCAGCGCCACGTGTCGACATGGAGCCGCAGGGCCGCGAACGTCTCGACGGTGGAGTCCGGCGCCACGCCCTCGATGTCGCGGTAGCCCCGGTACTGGCCGCGGACGACGTCGTTCGGCGTGAGCGGGCGGATCGAGTCGAGGACCTTGAACTGCTCGTTCCTGATGGCCTCAGGCGTGCGGCCGGACGGCGGCTCCATCGCGAGCAGGCTCACGACCTGGAGCAGGTGGTTCTGGACGACGTCGCGGATCGCGCCGGCCTGCTCGTAGAAGGCGCCGCGGTCGGCAACGTCGAACGCCTCGGGCATGTTGATCTGCACGGACGACACATGGTCGCGGTTCCAGATCGGCTCGAGGAACGAGTTGGCGAAGCGGAAGTAGAGCAGGTTCCGGACCGGCTCCTTGCCCAGGTAGTGGTCGATCCGGAAGATGTCCGACTCCGCGAAGGCCGCGTGGACCGTGGTGTTGAGCGCGATCGCCGACGCGAGGTCGTGGCCGAAGGGCTTCTCGACGATGATCCGGGCTCCGTCCGCGCAGCCCGACGCCCCCAGGTTCGTGACCACCTCGGCGAACAGCGCCGGCGGCACCGCCAGGTAGTGGAGCGGGTGCCGAGCCTCCCCGAGCGCCCGGCGGAGGGCGTGGAAGGTGTCGATGTCGTCGTCGGATCCCTTCACGTAGCACAGGCCATCGATCAGGGCCGTGGTGGCGGCCTCGTCCGCAAACCCCTGCGTCAGAAGACTCTGGCGGGCGCGCTCCCTGAGGCTGTCGAGATCGCCGGACCGCGCCACGCCCACGATCGGCAGGTCGAAGCGCTCGTCGCGGATCAGGCCGGCCAGGGCGGGGAAGATCTGCTTGAAGGCCAGATCGCCGGTGGCGCCGAAGAAGACGAAGGCGTCCGATCGATCATCGAGCTCGTTGCCTGAGCGAACGCGGGCGACGGTCATGCGCCCTCAGCCCTTCCCTTCCTCGTGGCCGCCGAAGCCGAAGCGCATCGCGGACAGGATCCGGTCGGCGAAGTCAGCCTCGCCCCGTGACGTGAAGCGTTCGTAGAGCGCCGTCGTCAGGACCGGCGCCGGCGCGCCGACGTCGATGGCGGCGATGCTGGTCCAGCGTCCTTCGCCGGAGTCCGAGACGCGGCCGGCGAAGTCCGAGAGGTCGCCGTTGCCCAGAAGCGACTGGGCGGCAAGGTCGAGCAGCCAGGATGCGACCACGCTTCCCCGGCGCCAGACCTCCGTGACGGCCGGGATGTCGAGCTGGTACCGGTAGAGCGTCGGGTCGCGCAGGGGTGTGACCTCGGCGCTGACCTCGCGCTCGTGGAGGCCCGCGTCCGCGTGCCTGAGGATGTTCAGGCCCTCCGCATAGGCGGCCATCAGCCCGTACTCGATGCCGTTGTGGACCATCTTCACGAAGTGCCCGGCACCGCTGGGGCCGCAGTGCAGATAGCCCTCTTCCGCCGGGTCCGGGTCGCCCGTCCGGCCTGGCGTCCGCGGCGCCGCGTCCACGCCAGGGGCAAGGGCGCGGAAGACCGGGTCGAGACGCCGCACCGCCTCCGCCGGGCCGCCGATCATCAGGCAGTACCCCCGCTCGAGGCCGGCGACCCCGCCGCTCGTGCCGCAATCGAGGTAGTCGATCCCCCGCCCGGCCAGCTCAACGGATCGGCGGATGTCGTCGACGTAGTAGGAGTTGCCGCCATCCACGACGACGTCGCCCCGTGCCAGCAGCGGCACGAGCTCGCCGAGGGTGGCATCGACGGCCGCAGCCGGAACCATCAGCCACAGGACCCTCGGCGCGGTGAGCTGGCCCACCAGACCTTCGAGGGAGCTGGCGCCGGCGGAGATCGCCCCGTCGGCGAGCAGCCCGTTCACCGTCTCGCGGTGACGGGCGTAGCCGACGACGGTGTGGCCCGCTCCGAGCCAGCGGCGCGACATGTTGGCGCCCATCCTGCCGAGACCGACCAGACCGATCTGCATCGTCGTCCCCTTCACTGGTCCATCGCCACGTACTGGTGCGCTGCCACGCCACTGCGCCGGAGAGCCATCAGCGCGGATCCCGCGGCCGGAAGCCCACGAGCGAGAGCTGCTCGACCGCCCGCCGGCGGGCGCTCGGCGTGCCATCGTAGCGCCAGCCGAGGAGGCGGCTCAGCACCGCCCGCAGGAGCGGCCCGATGGGCCGGTTGCGGCGCTCGTAGTCGGCGAAGAGTCGTTCCGCCTCGTCCGGCGAGAGGATGCGATAGGTCGGCGCGAAGCGCTGCCGGCCGGTCCAGACCTCGTGCGCCAGTCCTGCCTCGACGTTGTGGAGCCATCCCGTCTTGCGACCCCAGCCCGCGGCGACGACCGACTCCCTGGTGATCGGGTCGTGGCGGACGACCTCGAGGACCGTCTCGCGGCGCATCCCCGTCCTTCGACCCGTGTGGACGAGGAGCAGGAACCGGTGGCCGAGGAAGACCCCGAGGTGGGCGTGATAGAGACGGACGGGCAGGCCCAGGAGCGCGCGAAGCACGCCGCCGGGCGGGGCCGGTTGCCGGACCGCAGGTTGTCCCGTCGGAGGAGGCTCGGCGGCTGGCATGGGTGGCCGGGTGGTGGTCATCGCCGGATCTCCCGACCGAGGGGTCTTCGGCGCCGTCGGCCGGACCGCGACAACCGCCTCGGCGCGCAGGCCCCACAGCGGCAGCAGCCTCGACCGCGACTGCTCGAAGCCGGCCGCCTCGAGCGCGAGCCGCCCGTGGATCGGCCGGCAGTCGAGCGTCGCCGGGAAGCGGTCGTGGAGCCGCTCGTACAGGCGGGTGGGCCAGCGTACCGGGACAGCCCGCGAGAGGGACACCACGCCGATGCGACCCCCGGGCCGGAGCACTCGGCGGCACTCGGCCAGGAGGAGCGGGATCTCGGGCGTGTCGAACAGCTCGAGCGTGAACGACATGAAGGCCGCGTCGAAGGACGCGTCGGCGAAGGGGATGGCGGTCGCGTCCGCGACGACGAGCTCCGCCCGATCGGCCAATCCGGCATGCCGCAGCCGCGCGGCGGCGAGGTCGATCATTCCCGGTGAAAGGTCGAGGCCGGCGACCCGCCCCGCCGGCCCCACGGCGCGCGCCAGGACGACGAGCGCCCCGCCCGCACCGCACCCGAGCTCGAGCACGCGTTCGCCGGCCTGGACCCCCACGAGCCTGAGGCCAGCAGACTGGGCCCCTCGCTCGAATGGCTCCTCGAGGCGGCTCCAGCGGCTCGCGCGGTCGTATGCCTGCCGGGCGTCGGCCCGGGATCGCACGACCGGGCGGAGCCCGCGCGCCCAGTCACCCGGTTCTGCGCCTGGCGACGGTCTCGCGATCACGGGGACCCCTTCAACGGCTCGGTCTAACCACATGATAGCCACCTGGCACCTAATCGTCTATCATCCGTCTGCGATGACCACCGACCACCGGTCCCGAGCAGCCGAGTCCCCCTCCGCCGCGGATGTGCTCGCGGACCACCTGGAGCGGATCGCCGTGGGCGCGGTCGGTCTCACGACCCGGGCGCTGGCACAGGCGGATACCGGCTTCGAGCTGACGTTCCCCCAGTGGCGCGCCCTTCTCGTGCTCGGCGAGGACCCGGACGGGGCCCGGATCAGCGGGGTCGCGGCCCGCGTCGGGGTCACGCTGCCCGCGACGAGCCGCCTGCTCCGCCGTCTGGAGCGGCGCGGCCTGACGACGCTGTCCGTGGATGAACAGGACCGACGGGCAACACGCGCGCGCCTGACCGAGCGGGGCCGCGCGGTGCGGGCGGCGATCCTGGCCTACCGTCGAGCGGCCCTCCTGGACGTCGCGGCCGCCGTTCCCGATCCCGAGCGGTTCGACCTTCCCGCGGGACTCGGGGCCATCGCCGCCGAGCTCGAGCGGTTCGCATGACGGGCGGCGGCGCCCGGCGGGTCGATGCCGGGCTTCGTTCGGTCCGGCGCCGGATCCGGGCCGCGGGCTACCTACGCAAGTGGGTCGTGCTGGGCGCAGGGATCGGTGTCGTCGGCGGGCTTGGGGCGATCGCCTTCTACACGGCGCTCGAGTTGGCGACCCGGTTCTTCCTCGGGCTGCTCGGCGGCTACACGCCGCCATCGCCCGCGGGGGAGGGCGGCCTCCCGGTCACGGGCTTCGCGCGACCCTGGGCGATCCCGTTCGTGGTCGCGCTCGGCGGCCTCATCTCGGGGATCATCGTCTTCCGCTTCGCGCCCGAGGCCGAGGGCCACGGAACGGACGCCGCCATCGCCGCCTTCCACCACGGCCCGCGCGGGATCCGGGGGCGCGTCCCGCTGGTCAAGATGGTCGCCTCGGCGGTCACGATCGGGTCGGGCGGCTCCGGCGGTCGTGAGGGCCCGGCGGCCCACATCAGCGCCGGCTTCGGGTCCTACCTCGGCCGGCTGCTCGACCTCGACGCCCGCGACGCCCGGATCGCCGTCGCGGTCGGCATGGCGGCGGGCATCGGCGCGATCTTCCGGGCGCCGCTCGGCGGCGCCGTCCTGGGAGCGGAGCTCCTCTACCGCGACGACGTGGAGTCCGACGCGCTCGTCCCCTCGTTCATCGCCACGATCATCGCGTACTCGATCTTCGGCTCCGTCGAGGGGTTCGCTCCGATCTTCGGGACGCAGGCCAGGTTCGGGTTCAGCGACCCGGCGCAGCTCGCGTGGTATGCGCTCATCGGGCTCGCCTGCGGCGCGGTGGGACTCCTGTACATCCACAACTTCTACGGCCTCACGGCCTGGTTCCACGCCTGGTCGCCGCCGCGCTGGCTCAAGCCGGCGATCGCCGGCTTCATCGTGGGCTGCATCGGCCTCGTCATCCCGGGCGTCCTCGGCACCGGCTACGGGTTCGTCCAGGCCGGGCTCGACCGGCAGACCCTCCTCGCCATCCCGCTCTGGATGGTCCTCGTCCTGCCGTTCGCGAAGATCCTCGCGACCTCGCTCTCGATCGGCTCGGGCGGCTCCGGCGGGATCTTCGGGCCGGGCATGGTGATTGGCGGCCTCCTCGGCGCCGGCATCTGGCGGGTCCTGGAGCCCATCGCCCCGGCGATCCCGGTGGACCCGGCACCGTTCGTCATCGTCGCGATGATGGCCCTCTTCGGGAGCGTGGCCCACGCGCCGCTCGCCGTCATGCTGATGGTCGCCGAGATGACCGGCAACCTCTCCATGCTCGCTCCGGCGATGGTCGCCGTGGGCCTCGCGACGTTCGTCGTCGGCGGGAAGACCATCTACAGCAGCCAGCTCGCGACGCGCGCCGACTCGCCGGCGCATCGCTTCCGGTTCGCGATGCCCCTGCTCGCGGCGGTGCCGGTCGGCGACGCGGTCCGCCAGGCCCGCCTGGTCCTGAGCACGGACGACACGGTTGCCACCGCCCGGGCCCGCATCGATGCGGCGGGCGTCCCCGGGGCTCCGGCAGTGAGCCGCGACGGGACGGTCGAGGGCGTCGTGGACCTGGTGGACCTGGCGGCCGCGCCCGACGACGAGCCGATCGGGGAGCACCTCACCGCCCGCGAGCCCATCCTCGCGGCCGACGACGGTCTCGACGACGCGCTCGGCGCGCTCGCCGACCACCACCGGGACTGGGCGCCGGTCGTCTCGGGGGGCCGGCTCATCGGCGTCCTGTCGGTGCGGGATGCCATGACCGCCTACCGCACCGCGCTCAACGGCAACATCCGCCAGGTGCGCGGGCTCCGCGCGGGAGGCGTGATCATCGAGACGCAGATCGTGGGCGGGTCCGCGCTCGCGGGTCGGCTCGTCTCCGGGGTCGCGTGGCCGCGGGAGGCGGTCCTCGTCGCGATCGAGCGCGACGGAGCGCTCCTCGTGCCCCGCGGAGACCTCCGGCTGCTGGCCGGCGATCACGTCTCCATCTTCGCGACGCCCGCGGCCCGTGCGCAGGTCGACGACCTCCTCGACGCACTTGCCATCGGACCCGCGGCGGAGACCGCCGACGGTCGCGTCTCGGCGGAGGGAGCCGTCGACGGATGAGCACGATGGACGCGGTCGCCCGCATCGACGGCCTTGTCAAGGTGCTCCTGGTGGGCATCGGCCTCTGGTCGGTCGCGAGGCGCGACGTCGCGGCAGGCTGACCGAGGCGCCGGCGCTACGCCTCCTGTGCCACCGCGCCCGCCTCGGGCTCCCCGGCCCCGCGCACCCCGATCCACCGCAGCATCCGCTCGGCGGTCGTCCCCTGGACGATGAGCGTGAACAGGACGATCCCGAAGGCGATCCCCTGGAGCAGCTCGCGGTCGGGTGTCCCCTCCGGGATCGAGAGCGCGAGCGCGGTCGCGACGGCCCCGCGCAGGCCCGTCCAGTTCATGACGTGGAGCCAGGAGAGTGGCAGCGCCGGGACGTGCCTGATCCGGTGATCGAGTCGGGCGGCTCCCCCGAGCAGGCCGTAGACCACGATCGCCCGCCCGAGGAGCACCGCGAGGACGCCCCAGGCGATCGGGACGGCAGCCGTGGCTAGCGTGTCGAGCGGGATCGCGAGCCCGATGAGCAGGAAGGCGGCGCCGGTGAGGACGAACGCGACGAATTCCCAGACGACGTCGATCGCGTCCTGGGCCCGCTGGCTGAGGCTCTCCCTGCGCCCATAGGTCCCGAGAACAATCCCCGCGACCACGCTGGCGATGATCCCCGACCCATGGAGGAGATCGGCGACGAGATATGTCCCATACGCCGCGAGCACGGTGAGCGTGAGCTCGATGAGATGGTCGTTGGTCGCCTTCAGCACGCGCGAGATGAGGAAGCCCGCGAGCGCCCCTATGACGGCGCTCCCGAGGAGACCGGCCGTGAACTGGAGCGCGTCCTCGGCGAGGGTCGGCGGCTGCGTCCCGAGTGCCGCCAGCGCAACGACGAACGCGAGGGCTGCCGTGCCGTCGTTGAACAGGCTCTCCGCGTCCAGGAGCGTGACCAGGCGCCGTGGCGCCGACAGGCGGCGCATCGTGCTCACGACCGCGACCGGGTCGGTCGCCGAGACGATGGCCCCGACGACGAATGCCTCGTTGAGCGGCAACCCTGTGCCGATGTGGAGCACGAGCGCGACCACCGCCGCGGTGACGAGGACGCCCGGCACGGCGAGGAGCGCGACACCACCGAAGGTCCGGCGAAGCTCGTCCCCGTCGAGCCGATACGCCGCCTCGAAGACGAGACCCGGCAGGAGCACGGTGACCGCGAGCCCGGGGGACAGCTGGACGCTCTCGTGGATCGGCAGTGCTGAGACGACGAGCCCGACGAGCACGAGCGCGACGGTATAGGGCAACCGCAGCCGGCCGGCGATGAACGCCACGAGCGGCATCGCCACCAGGAACGCGACGAACAGGACGAGGATGGTGGTGGGTGCGCTCCCGGACATGTGGACATCCTAGGCGCAGCCATCGGGTCATCGGCCGGCGATATCGCGGCGGAGCTGCCGCCCGAGCCGGTCGCATCGGCGTCGCCTGGGCCCACGTCCGGCCCGGAGCCTGCAGCCGAGCGACGCCGAGCGCACGCAGCCGGGTCCACACAGCCGGGTCCACGGCGCGCAGAGGCGATCGCCGCATCCGTGGTCCCGGCCGCCCACAAGCGCAAGGCCGGAGCGACGGACGCTATCCCGCCGCGCCCCCTCCCGGGGCGGAGGCGACGGCCCGTTTGTTCGCCTCCAGCACGAGCCCTGCCGGGAGCCTCTCGCCAACGCCCGCCCCGAACTCGATCCCCAGCTCCTGCAGCTCGTCGGTCATCGTGTGGCGCGTGGCGCGCAGCGGGATCTCGCGCAGGAAGAACGAGGTCACGAAGGCGACCGCGATGAGCCCGGCCCCGATGTCGCCGCCCTCGACGGACCCCGAGCGTCAGGCCGTGGCCCCGTGGCACGCCTTGGTCTTGCGGCCGCTGCCGCACGGGCATGGGTCGTTGCGCCCGGCCTTCGCCACGGCGGTGCCGAGCGCCGCCGCCTCGGCGGCCAGGATGCCCATCGCCTCGTCGGCGTAGCGCCCCTGCTTGAGCAGCGTCGCCATGAGGCGCATCGGCCGGTCCACGTGGGTGAAGAACGACTTGTAGCCCGCGCACAGGTAGTTGAGCCCCGGCTCGCCGTCCGGCGTGTCGATGAACCGGTTCCGGGGGCACTCCCCGTGGCAGGCGAACCGCACCGGGCACTCCCGGCAGTAGCGGGGCAGCGTGTCGCGCTTGTCCGTCCCGAACGCGCGCTGCTCGGGCGAGGCGACCATCTCGAGCAGGTGCCTGTCGCGGATGTTGCCAAGGAGATAGCGCGGCTCGACGAAGTGGTCGCAGCTGTAGACGTCGCCCGTGTGCTCGACGGTGAGCGCGTTGCCGCACGTCTCGGCGAAGATGCAGACCGACGGCGCGGCGCCGACCCACGATGCGAGCGCAGCGTCGAAGATCTGCACGAACACCGTGCCGACGTCCCGGCGCACCCACTCGTCGAACACGCTCTCAAGGAAGCGGCCCCAGCCGGCGGCCGTCACGGAGCGCGAGGTCACCAGGCTCCCGTCGAGCGTGTACAGCGGCCGCACCTCGCGCCCCGATGTGCCCCAGCCGGCGTCGGCCACGGGCAGCGACTCGGGTGTGGCGCGCTCCACGATCGGGATGAACTGCAGGTAGCGCGCCCCGACCTCGTCCCGGAAGTAGCGGTAGACCTCCGTGCCCCGGTCCTCGTTCGCCGTGTGCACGGTGCACAGGATGTTGACGTCCACGCCCTGCTCGGCCATCAGCCGGGCGGCGGCGAGCACCCGGTGGTGGGTGGGGCCGCCGCCCTTGTCCACCCGGTACCGGTCGTGGATGTCGGGCGGGCCGTCCATCGAGAGGCCGACCAGGAACCGGTGATCGCGGAAGAAGGCGCACCACGCCTCGTCGATCCTGGTGCCGTTGGTCTGGATGGTGTGTTCGATCTCCTGGCCGGGCTTGCGGTACCGCTCGACCAGCTCGATGGACCGCCGGAAGAAGTCGAGGCCCATCAGCGTGGGCTCGCCGCCCTGCCAGGCGATGGTCACACTCGGGGACTCGTGGGACTCGAGGAGCTGCTTGACGTACAGCTCGAGGAGGTCGTCCGCCATCCGGAACGTCGAGCCCGGGTAGAGCGCCTCCTTGGACAGGAAGAAGCAATACGTGCAGTCGAGGTTGCAGACCGCGCCGGTCGGCTTGGCGAGCAGATGGAAGCCGGGCGGTGCCCCGGCGGGCCGGGGCTGGGGCAGGGACGGCCCAGGGCCGGCCAGCGGGGCGTCGGGAGCGGGACGTCCCGTCAGGACGCCGTCACGGGTGGTGGGACGCGTGGGATCCATGATTGGTCGACCTCAGCCAGCCGTCCGCGGTTGCAGCGCCTCCCGCCGTCGCGTTCCCGTCGCGGGAGACCCGAGACGCGCGCGACAGCTCCGCGGGCGGGCGCCATCGGGAAGGGTAGCCCAAGCCCCCGGGCGGGGTGTCACGGTCGGGCGTCACGAGTCGGGCGTCAACGAGTCGGGCGTCACGAGGCCGGTTTCGAGACTCCGGCCCGCGGACGCGTCGAGGCCCCGCCCGGTCCACCGGGCCACACCCGGTCCACCGGGCCACACCCGGTCCACCGGGCCACACCCGGTCCACCGGGCCACACCCGGTCCACCGGGCCACACCCGGTCCACCGGGCCGCCCGCGGCCGGTCGAGCCCGGGACGGGTGGACCTCCTACCCGGAAGGTCAGGCGACGACCTCCTTGCCATCGCGGCCGCGGCCCAGCCCGCCACCGACCGCGGCTGCGCCGTTGACGGATGACCACAGGATCACGGCCTCCGCCAGGCCGGTCGAGGACGGACGCATGGCGAGGCGGTCGTCCGCCCCGCGGATGCCGGCACCCAGCTCATGGAGGCGGCCCCGGTAGGCGGGCTTGTCACCGCCGGTGCGGGCGACGGGCGGGTAGACGTCGAAGTAGCCGTCGGTGGAGACGACGATGGTCGTCTCGGACAGGAGGAAGGACTTGCGCGCCATCGCTGGATTCCGTTCCGTCGCGAACGCTGCGGACGAACTGGATGTGAACCCGGCGCCTTCGACTGAGCCCCCACCATCGACCCAGCGGCCCGATCCGTCAAATGGCGGTGGTGTCGGCCCGGTCCGCCTCCGGAGGCTCCCCGGCCGAGGCGGGGATGCCGCCGCCGGAGCGCAGGAGCTCGCGGACGGCGGTCACGAGGCCGAAGAACCGCTCCGTCTCGCGCGTGCCGTCGGTGCGCGGCCGGGGCAGGTCCACGTCCACGCCACCGACGATCCGGCCCGGTCGAGCGCTCATCACCACGACCCGCGACGAGAGGTAGACCGCCTCCGGGATGGAGTGCGTGACGAACACGATCGTGGTGCCGGTCCGCTCCCAGATCCGTAGCAGCTCCTCGTTCAGGCGCTCCCGGGTCATCTCGTCGAGCGCCCCGAACGGCTCGTCCATGAGCAGGATCCGGGGCTCGAACGAGAGGGCCCGCGCGATCGCCACGCGCTGCTGCATGCCGCCGGAGAGCTCGTACGGCCGGTGCCCGGCGAAGGCCTCCAGCTCGACGAGCTCGAGCATCTCCCGGGTGCGCTGCGTGCTCCAGGCCTTCGGCCGCCCCAGCACCTCGAGCGGCAGCCGGACGTTCTCCTCGACGGTCCGCCAGTCGAACAGGACCGGGGCCTGGAAGACCATGCCGTAGTCGTGGTCCAGGCGCGCCCGCGCGGGCGGCTTGCCGTTCACCTCGATCTCGCCGTCGCTGACCCGGACGAGGTCCGCGATGGCCCGCAGGAGCGTGGACTTGCCGCAGCCCGAGGGGCCGATGAGCGAGACGAACTCGCCGGTCCCGATGTCGAGGTCGACGCCACGGAGCGCCTCGGTGGCGACGCCGTCCGGACCCGCCCACGTCTTCGCAACGCCGCGCAGGCGGGCCACGGGCGCGGCGCCGTCCGAAGGGGTCGCGTCGGCGAAGGGGACGGTGGCGGGCACGGGGGCCGTTCCGGCCGCGCGGACGCTTCCGGCCGGCCCCGTGAGCGCACGCTCCGTCACCCCGGCGTCCGCCCCGTCACCCCCTGCGTCCGCCCGCTGCGCCCGCTCAGCCCGTGACCGCCTGGTCGGCGATCTCGAGGGCCTTGTCGATCACCGCGAAGCCCTCGGCCAGCTGGTCCGCGGTGATGCACAGCGGCGGGTTGGTGTGGATCGAGTTGTTGGCGATCATCACGTACAGGCTGTTGTCCCGGAGGAACTTGCCGATCGCCTTCATCTCGTCGCTGGTCCCGTTGAACGGCGTGATGGGCGTCCACGGATCCTGGGAGCGGACCAGGTCGAGGATCCCGAACAGGCCGATGTTGCGGTGGGCCCCGACGCTCGGGTGCCTTGCCGCGAGCGCCTCGTGGTGGGCACGCATCACCTTGCCCATCCGGGCGGAGTTGCCGACGAGGTCGTCCTCCTCGTAGACCCGGATCGTCGCGAGGGCCGCGGCCAGGCTCACGGGGTGGCTGCTGTAGGTCAGGCCGCCGTAGAACATCTTCGTGTCCATCGCCTCGGAGATGTGGTCGCGCATCGCGACCGCGCCCAGCGGCAGGTAGCTCGACGTCAGGCCCTTGGCCATCGTCATGAGGTCCGGCACGACGCCCCAGTGGTCCACCGCGAACCACTTGCCGGTGCGCCCGAAGCCGGCCATGACCTCGTCGGCCACCATCAGGATCCCGTACTTGTCGCACAGGTCACGGACACCCTGGAGGTAGCCGTCGGGCGGGATGAGGATGCCGTTGGTACCGACGACGGTCTCCAGGAAGATGGCCGCGATCGTGTGGGCGCCCTCGTACTTGATGACGTCCTCGAGGCCGTTGAGCGCCTCCTCGGCGGGGCGCGGCTCCTTCTCGCCCCAGCGGTGCGTGTCCGGATAGCGGACGACGCCCACGATCCCGGGCTCGTTCGCCCAGCGGCGGTAGTCGCCGGTCAGGGTCATCGCGCCGGCGGTGGCGCCGTGGTAGGCGCGGTACCGGGCGAGGAGCTTGTGCTTGCCCGTGTAGTGGCGGGCCAGCTTGATCGCGTTCTCCACGGCCTCGGCGCCACCGAGCGTGAAGAACACCTTGTTGAGGTCGCCGGGCATGATCTCGGCCAGCTTCGCGCCGAGCCGGGCGCGGACCTCGGTCGCGAACGCGGGCTGCACGAACTGCAGCCTCGAGGCCTGCTCGTTGATCGCGTCGATGACGCGCCGGTCGCCGTGGCCGATGTTGACCGACATCAGCTGGGCGTTGAAGTCCAGGATCCGGCGGCCCTCGGGTGTGTACAGGTAGACACCCTCGGCGTGGTCGATGGCAATCGGGTCGAGCGCCCCCTGGACCGACCACGAGAAGAGGGTGTGCGCCCTCGAGAGAGCGACGATCTCCTCGCTGCTCATGCCGGGTTCGCTGGTGGCCATGACTCCTCCGATCGGGGGGCGGGGGTGAGCCCTCCCGTGCAACTCGCGGTCAGACGTGAGGGCCATTACAGCACAGGGCGACCGCGCCCGGCGGCGCCCGTCCCCCATGGTCTCGCGCCCGGCGGGGCCCGGTCCCGTCCCGATCCGGTCCCGCTGGCCTCCCGGTGACCCAAGGGTTCCATCGTGCGCGGCTTCGGCCGCCTGGTGGCCGGTCCGTTGCGCGGTCCCTGACCCTCGGGCGACAGATGCTGCACCGCGTGACCGGATCGTCCCAGCCCGGGACCGTTCGGTCACGGCCCGACCGGGACGTCAGGTCGCGTGGGATGGCTCGCGGCTGTCAGCCCCTGCGGGTCTCCCGGGCGATGCGCAGGATGACCGCGATCGACGCGTCCACGTCCGTCTCCGTCGTGCTCCAGCCCGAGACCGAGATCCGCATCGCCCGCTGCTCGTGCCAGCGGGTGCCGCCCAGCCAGAGCGTGCCCTCGGCCTGGATCGCCGCGATGACGGCATCCGTGCGCGCATCGCCGGCCGCCACGTCCCCGGACGGGTCCTCGAACCTGACGAGGACCTGGTTGAGGACCACGTCATTGAGGATCCGGACCCCCGGCGCACCCTCCAGCCCCGCCGCGAACCGCCGGGCGAGCCCGCAAGTCCGAGCGACGAGGTCGGCCACGCCGTCGCGGCCGAGCGAGCGGAGCGCCGCCCAGATGGTGAAGCCGCGGGCCCGCCGGGATGATTCGGGCACCCAGTTGAACGGATCGCGCTCGCCGCCCGTGGTCTCGACGTAGTACGACGCACCGAGCGTCATGGCCGCGTGGTGAGCCGCGGGGTGGGCGGTGAACGACAGCCCCGAGTCGTAGGGCACGTTCAGCCACTTGTGGGCATCGGTGGTCCACGAGTCCGCCTCGCCGACACCCTCGACGAGATGCCGCCGGGTGGGATCGGCCCCGGCCCACAGGCCGAACGCGCCGTCCACGTGGAGCCAGCCGCCGTTCTCCCGGACCGCCCGCACGATGGCCGGCAACGGGTCGAACGCGCCGGTGTTGACGTTGCCGGCCTGGGCGCACACGAGCGCGGGCCGGTCGAGCGAGGCCAGGGCGGCCTCCAGCGCGTCGGCACGCATCCGGCCCTGGCCGTCGGTGGGGATCCGGGTGACGCGATCGCGGCCCATGCCCAGCATCTCGAGCGCCGCGAAGATCGTGACGTGGGCTTCCTCGCCCACGACGACGGGGATCTCCGGGGCGCCGAACAGCCCCTGCCGCTCGGCGTCCCAGCCGGCGTTCGCGAGGAGGTGGTGGCGCCCGGCGGCGAGGCCGGTGAACGAGGCCATCGTGGCGCCGGTCGTGTACCCGACGCTCACGCCCCCCGGAAGCCCCATCAGGTCCGCGAGCCAGGCGCCCGCGACCTCCTCCGCGACCGCGGCCGCCGGCCCGACGACATACAGACACGCGTTCTGGTCCCATGCCGAGGTCAGCCAGTCCGCGGCCAGGGCGGCGGGCAGCCCACCGCCGATCACGAAGCCGAAGAAGCGCGGGCCGGCCGACGCGACCAGGCCGCCCTCGGCGTTGGCGGCCAGCGTCTCGACAACGCTCACCGGGTCCTCGCCTGGATCGGGCAGGGGGCCGCCGAACCGCTCCCGCAGGACCTCCAGGGACGCGGTCGTGCCGACGTGGCGGGATGGCAGGCCGGCGAGGAAGTCCTGGGCGATGGCCGACGCCCGGTCGAGGGCGGCGGCGGTGGCGGCGACCCCGGAGGGAACGGCGGTGGACGGAACGCGATCCATGGCGGGACTCCTCGCTCGACAGCCCAGGCCGGCCAGGCGCCGGGCCGGGGCTGGGCTGCACGCATCATCGCGCGACGTGGGGAGGCTCGCCCATCCCCGGCCTGCCGGGTACGGTCCGTCTGCAAGGACCCGGCCGGCGGGGTCCACGGCGAGCGGATGACGGAATCCGGCCGCGGGGGCACCATGGCGCGATGCAGATCCACAACCCCGCCCGCCGACCGGACCATTCCCATCCGCCGCATCGGACGGCGGCTCGCGCTCGCCGCCGCCCTTGGCCTCGCCTGGCCGGCCGGCGCCGCCCCTGCCCTCGCCGCCGACACCACGCCGCCCACGGTGACCGCCCCGTCGGCGGTGCCCCAGCAGGGCGGCACGGTGGGCACGACGAACCCGTTCCGCGTGACCTGGTCCGGCTCGGACACCGGGACGGGCATCGCCCGCTACCAGCTCGCGGTCTCCGTGGACGGCGGCTCGTATGCATCCGTGGCGCTCGCGTCGGCCACCTCCAGGTCGGCGATCGTCGGCCTCCGCGCACCGCACGAGGCGCGGCTCCGCGTGCGGGCGGAGGACCAGGCCGGCAACTGGAGCGCGTGGACGTACGGCAGCCCGTTCCGCGTGAACCGCTCCTCGGAGGCTGCCGGAGGCGTCGCCACCGCGGGCCCATGGACGCACGCGTCGTCGAGCTCCTACCTGGGGGGTCGGGCGCTGCGCTCGGGGACCAAGGGCGCCACGGTGCGGTTCACGTTCACGGGGTCGCAGGTGGCCTGGATCGGCACCGTGGGGCCCGGCGAGGGGCGGGCCGCCGTCTACCTGGATGGCAGCCTGTCCCGGACGGTGGACACGCACGGCGCCAAGACCGCCCACCGCCGCGTCCTGTACTCGGCCCGATGGCCCCAGAGCGGCACCCACGTGATCACCGTCAGGGTGGCCGGGACGGCCGGGCATCCGACGGTCGTGGTGGATGGCTTCGTGGTCGTGGACCCGCCCGCCGCCAACCCCGTCCTGGTCGGCGCGGGGGACGTCGCGGAGTGCAACCAGAGCGGGGCTTCGAAGACCGCGGCGCTGCTTGACGGGATCGCGGGACGCGTGTTCGTGGCCGGGGACCTCGCCTACGAGAGCGGCACGGCCGCCCAGTTCCGCGACTGCTACGGCCCGACGTGGGGCCGCTGGCGTCTGCGGACGTCACCGGTGCCCGGCAACCACGAGTACGTCACGTCGGGCGCCGCCCCGTACTACGCCTACTTCGGCGCTCGCGCCGGCACCAAGGGTCAGGGCTGGCACGCCGAGAACCTCGGCACCTGGCGCGTCTACTACCTCAACTCCAACTGCACCGAGGTCGGCTGTGGCCCGACCTCCCCGCAGGTGACGTGGCTGAAGGCGGACCTCGCCGCCAACCCGCACGCCTGCGTTGCGGCCGTGTGGCATCAACCGATGTTCTCGTCCGGCGACCACGGGAACGACCCTTCGGCGCGTCCGCTGTGGGACGTGCTGCAGGCGGCCGGCGCGGAGCTGGTGCTCAACGGCCACGACCACGACTACGAGCGGTTCGCTCCGCAGACCTCGACCGGGGTGGCGGATCCGGCCGGCCTCCGCGAGTTCGTGGTCGGGACGGGAGGGGCGGCGCTCGTCCCGTTCACGACCGTGCGGGCCAACAGCGTGGTGCGCAACGCGTCGACCTGGGGCGTGCTCAAGCTGACGCTCCGGGCCGGGGGCTACGACTGGCAGTTCGTGCCGGTGGCCGGCAAGACGTTCACCGACTCGGGCAGCGGCACCTGCCACTGACCCCCCCGTTCCGGCTCACGGGGGCGCTCGACCGCGGCGCCCCTCCGTCACCCAGCTCGCGCGTCGTGAGGCACCCGAGCCCGTCCGGCCGCGCCGCCGCGTACGGTCGGCCCCGTCCGGCCCCGCGCAGCGGCGCCTGGCCGCCTGCCGCCGTGTCCCGCGCAGCCGGGCTCGTCCGGCGCCCGCCGGGTCCCGCGACGCGGGCGTAGACTTCGATCCTGGCTCCCCCGGCGCGGCCGAGCGGGCGCCGCGCGCGCCCATGAGCGCGCACCACCAAGGAGGCTGTTCCGATGCCCCGTAACGTCCGAGGTGCGCTCCTGCAGGCGAGCTGGACCGGCGACAAGGAGTCGATGATCCAGAAGCACGAGGGCTACGCGCACGAGGCGGCGAAGCAGGGCGCCCAGGTGATGCTCTTCCAGGAGCTCTTCTACGGCCCCTACTTCTGCCAGGTCCAGGACCCCCAGTACTACGGCTACACCGAGCTCATCCCCGACGGCCCCACCACGGCCCGGATGCAGTCCCTGGCCAAGGAGCTGGGCATGGTCCTGGTGGTCCCCATGTACGAGGAGGACAGCCACGCGTCGGGGATCTACTACAACACCGCGGCGGTCATCGACGCCGACGGCGAGTACCTGGGCAAGTACCGCAAGACCCACATCCCCCACGTGAAGGGGTTCTGGGAGAAGTTCTACTTCCGCCCGGGCAACCTGGGCTACCCGGTGTTCGAGACCGCGGTCGGGCGGGTGGGCGTCTACATCTGCTACGACCGCCACTTCCCCGAGGGAGCGCGGGCGCTGGGGCTCAACGGGGCCGAGATCGTGCTGATCCCCGCGGCCACGTCCCGCGGCCTGTCCGAGTACCTGTGGCGGATCGAGCAGCCCTCCCACGCGGTCGCCAACGGCTACTTCGTGGGCACCATCAACCGGGTGGGCATCGAGCCCCTGGGCGACGACGACTTCTACGGCCAGAGCTACTTCTGCGATCCCCGCGGCCAGGTCATCGGCGGCACCGGCTCCGCGCACGACGAGGAACTGGTCATCCGGGACATGGACCTCGACATGATCCACGAGGTCCGCAACACCTGGCAGTTCTACCGGGACCGCCGCCCGGAGATGTACGACGACCTGGTCGAGATGTAGGACGGGCCGAACGGCACTGCGTGAGACCGGAGGACCATCCGGTATGATCCCGCGCGGCTCGGCTGTCATGGAGGAGGACAGCCGAGCCGCTTGATTCCCCGGGGCTCCAACCCAGGAGGACTTCGATGCGCTTCGGGTTCACGATCAAGCCCGATTTCTCGATAGAGCGCACGGTCGCGCTCACGAAGCAGGCGGAGGCCGCCGGGTTCGAGTACGGCTGGCTGTTCGACAGCCACATCCTGTGGCGTGATCCATATCCGCTCCTGACGCTGATGGCCCAGGCCACGACGACGATGCGCCTTGGCACGTGCGTCACCAACCCGGCCACCCGCGAGCCCACGGTCACGGCGTCGGCCCTCGCGGTCCTCAACGAGCTGTCCGTCGGGCGCATGGACCTGGGCATCGGACGTGGCGACTCGTCCCGCCGGGTGCTGGGCAAGGCGCCGACCTCGATGAAGGACCTGGAGCAGGCCGTCCACGTCATCCGGGCGCTGGTCGAGGGCCGCAGCATCGAGTTCGAGGGCGCGATGCTCGAGCTCCCATGGACCACCGGCCGCCCGCTGCCGGTCTGGATCGCCGGGTACGGACCGGTCGCCCTCAAGCTGACCGGCCGCATCGCGGACGGCGCGATGCTGCAGATCGGCGACCCGGACCTCATCCGCTGGTTCGCGTCCCAGGTCAAGGCGTCGGCCGTCGAGGCCGGGCGTGATCCGGATGCCGTCCAGGTCATGGCCGCAGCGCCGGCGCACGTGGGAGACCTCGCCGACGGCCGCGACCGGACCCGCTGGTTCCCGGCCCTCGTCTCGAACCACGTCGTCGACCTCGTCAACAAGTACCCCCGCGAGGACCTGCCGCCGGAGCTGACGAGCTACATCCGCGACCGCGAGGGCTACGACTACCTCCACCACGCCGAGGTCGGCTCCTCGAACGCATCCTTCGTGACCGACGAGATCGTCGACCGGTTCTGCCTCCTGGGTTCCGTGGACCAGCACATCGCACGGCTTCGCGACCTGGCGGCGGCCGGCGTGGACCAGTTCAACCTCTACCTGATGAACGGCCACGAGGAGGAGCAGCTCGCGATCTACGGCCGCGAGATCATCCCGGCCCTGCGGGACGTGGCACCGGCGCGCCCCTGACGCGGTGCGGCTCCAGGCCGGATCCCTGAACGGTCCCCCCCGCCGGGTGACCGCGAGGCCGGGCTGCGGCGCCGGGGGTGGTGGCGTTGCGCGTGGACACCGCCGTCATGTCGTCGTGCGGTCTGGTGCCTTCCGGTCGGGGTCCGGGGGCCGGAGGTCACCCTCGACCAGCGTCCACCTGGCAGCCACACTGGACCTGCTGGAGGTGCCGGTGCCGTCGTTCTCGCTGTTCAAGCGCCGCGATCCCTGGTGGGAGGCGGATGGGCCCGCCGCTCGCCGCGAGCACCGGCGGCGCAGGCTCATGGCGGACCTCGCCTTCGCCGCCTCGCTGGCCGCCGTCGCCGCCGCGGCCTTCGCCTGGTCCATCGAGCTCGGGCTCGCCTCGATGGCCGGGATCCGCGTCACCCTGCCGTTCGGCTGATCAGCTTCGGCTGACCGGCGCGGATCGCCCCCGCGATGCTGGTTGCGCCTCGCTACGATGGTCCCACGTCGGGCGTCCCCGAACCGGCCGTGGCCGGCGGAATCCAAGCGCGAGGAGCAGCCAATGCGCACCCTGATCGCCAACGGCACGATCGTCACCGCCGACGGCTCGTACCCGGGAGATGTCCTGGTCGACGGCGAGGTGATCGCGCAGATCGGCACGGACCTGGCCGCCGCGGGCGTCACCGCGGATGAGACGATTGACGCCGCCGGCAGGTACGTCATCCCCGGCGGCATCGACGCCCACACCCACATGGAGCTGCCGTTCGGCGGCACCTTCGCCAAGGACACCTTCGAGAGCGGCTCCCGGGCAGCGGCGTTCGGCGGCACCACGTCCATCGTGGACTTCGCGGTCCAGTCCAAGGGCCAGCCGCTCCACGAGGGCCTCGAAGTCTGGCACAAGAAGGCCGAGGGGAACGCCGTCGTCGACTACGGCTTCCACATGATCATGTCGGACGTCACCGACGCCACGCTGGCCGAGATGGACCAGCTGGTCGACGAGGGCGTGCCGGACTTCAAGCTGTTCACCGCTTATCCGGGCGTGTTCTATTCGCCCGACGACCACATCTTCCGGGCGCTCCGGCAGACGGCGAAGAACGGCGGCCTCATCCTGATGCACGCCGAGAACGGCCCGGTCATCGACGTCCTCGCGGCCGCCCAGGTCGCCGCCGGCGTGACCGACCCCATCGGGCACGGCCTCGCGCGCGACTCGCGCATGGAGGGCGAGGCGACCGGCCGGGTCATCCGGCTGGCCGAGATCGCGGGGGCGCCGGTCTACTTCGTGCACATGTCCGCCAAGGAGGCTCTCCATGCCCTGCGTGGAGGCGCGGGCCCGGGGCGCCATGGCCTGGGCCGAGACCTGCCCGCAGTACCTGTACCTCACGCTCGATGACCTCGGCCACGGGTTCGAGGGCGCCAAGTTCGTGTGCTCGCCGCCCCTGCGCACGAAGGACCACTCGGTCGAGCTGTGGAACGCGCTCAAGCGCGATGACCTCCAGTTGGTCGGCACGGACCACTGCCCGTTCGACTTCCACGGGCAGAAGGAGATGGGCCGCGGCGACTTCCGCAAGATCCCCAACGGGCTGCCCGGCGTGGAGGAGCGGGTCGACCTCATGCACCAGGCGGTCGTCGACGGGCGACTGACCAGGGAGCGCTGGGTCGAGGTCGTGTCGACGGCACCCGCGAAGATCTTCGGCATGTACCCCAGGAAGGGCGCCCTCGCCGTCGGCTCCGACGCCGACCTCGTGGTCTACGACCCGAACCGGACGCATGTGCTGTCCGCCTCCACGCACCACATGGACGTCGACTACAGCTGCTACGAGGGCATGACGGTCCAAGGCGGCTCCGACGTCGTGATGAGCCGCGGCTCGGTTGTGGTCCGGAACGGCGAGTTCACAGGCCGCAAGGGCTACGGCAAGTTCCTCAAGCGCGGCCTCGCGGACTACGCGCGCCTCGCCTAGATCGCAGCAGCCGGGACCGCGTGCACGCCGGGGGACGATCCGGCGGGGCGATGCGCCCTGATCGGTCGTCCCCGGGCCCGTGCGGTCACGCGGCGACCGATCCCGACCACGGCGGCGCGCACGGCCCGTCAGGCGACCGAGTCGCGGCCGCGACCCTACGACGAGCAGCCGACGCAGTCCTCGATCTTCAGCCCCAGCGCCTCGCGGGCCTTCGGCTCGTCGTCGACGCAGAACGCCCACTCGGCCACTCCGGGCCGGGTGCCGGCCTGGATCACGCCGGTCACCAGCACGCCGGCCTCCGCGAGCTTCCCGCTGACCTCCGCCAGGGCGCCGGGCTCGTCGGCGATCTCGACCATGACCGGCTCACCCTCGATGAACTCGTGGCCGAGGCCCTTGAGGACACCACGGGCAGCATCGTCGTCGTCCGTCGTCGTCAGGAACATGCACTGGAGCCGCCCCGTGCCGACGCAGGCGACATGGTGGATCTCGACCCCACGCGCCGCGAAGGACCTCACGAAGCGCGTCAACTCGCCGGGGTTGTTGTCGAGCTGGACGACGAACTGTCGGGCCATGGACGCTCCTTCGGGATCGACACACCGATCGCTGCCAGCCTCGCCCGCGGATCGCGGCGCGGACAGTGCCGTCCGGGGGTATCTGGTCCCGCTCCCCCACCGGCTCGCGGGCCCAAGCGATCCATATCACTCGATACGGTCCGCCTGGACGGCATAGATTCGGGGCAGGTATCTCCACCCGCCAGGGAGCCAGCCATGTTCGTCACCCTCGTCTTCTGCCACGTCAAGTCCGACCACGCCGGCGAGTTCATCGAGGCGACCCGGGTCAACCACGAGGCCTCCATCCGGGAGCCCGGCAACCTCCGCTTCGACGTGATCCGTTCGGTCGAGGATCCCGCGCGCTTCGTCCTCTACGAGTGGTTCGTGGACGAGGCGGCGGCGGGGGCCCACAAGGCGACGCCGCACTACGACGCCTGGCGCAAGGCGACCGCCGACTGGTTCGTGGAGCCGCGCTACGGGGTCCGCTACGTGGGCCTCTTCCCCGAGACGGCGGCGGGTTGACGTCGTGCCGGCGTCGTTCACGCTGGGGCGGGTGCCCCGGATCACGTTCGGACCGGGCGGCTTCGCGAGGGTGCCGGAGGTCGTGGCCGGCCACGGGCGGCGTGTCCTGCTGGTGACCGGCGGCCGGTCGCTGGCGTCGTCCGGGCGGCGCGACCGGGCTGGTCGCGGGGCTGGCGTCCGCCGGGGTGGCGGTGGCGGGCGAGGTCGCCATCACGGACGAGCCGTCGCCGGCGGTGGTGGACGCGGCCGTGGCAGCGAACCGGGAGTCCGCCGTGGACGTGGTGCTGGGCGTGGGGGGCGGCTCCGTGCTGGACGCCGCCAAGGCGATCGCCGGGTTGCTGCGCACCGGTGCCAGCGTCGTCGAGCACCTGGAGGGGCTCCCCGGGATGCGGCCGTACGACGGCCCGTCGGTGCCGTTCGTCGCGGTGCCGACGACGGCCGGCACGGGCAGCGAGGCGACGCGGAACGCGGTGATCAGCGAGCGCGGGCCGGCGGGCTACAAGCGCTCGTTCCGCGACGAGCGGCTGGTGGCGGCCGATGCCGTGGTGGACCCGGACCTCCTGGCCGGCAACGACCGCCCCCGGATCACGGCCAACGGCATGGACGCGCTCACCCAGCTGCTGGAGGCGTACACGTCGCTGCGGGCCGGGCCGCTGACCGACGCGCTGGCGCTGTCGGGGCTGGAGGCCGTCCGCGACGGCCTGGTGGCGTGGCACGCGGACCCGTCCGGACCGGGCGCCGCGGAGGCGCGATCACGCATGGCCTATGCGCGCCCTCCTGTCCGGCATCTGCCTGGCGCACGCGGGGCTGGGTGCCGTGCACGGGCTGGCGTCGCCACTGGGCGCCCGGTTCCCGGTCCCGCACGGCGACGCCTGCGGGGCCACGCTGGCGGCGGTCACCGCCGCCAACATCGGCGCGCTGCTGGAACGCGACCCCGGCTCGCCCGCGCTCGAGCGCTACGCGCGGCTCGGACGCCTGCTGGGTGGCCTGCCGGAGGCGACGGGTGGGGCCGAGGCGCGCGGCGCGCTGATCGTGACGCTCAGCGAGTGGACGGCGCTGCTCGAGGTTCCGCGGCTTCGCTCGTTCGGCGTCGGGACGGCGGACATCCCGGCCATCGTTGCGGACTCGCGGGGCAGCTCGATGCGGACCAACCCGATCGTGCTCTCGGACGAGGAGATCGCCGGAATCCTGGACGCGACGATCTGAGGTCATGGCGCAGGACGCGCGTTCCCACGGGCGCGCAGCGGGTCCCGTCGGACCGGCCCAGGTGGCGAGGCGGTCGGCTGCGCGGCCGGTCGTCCGGGTGCCCAGCCACCGACGGTGGACGCGGACGGGGCGACCCTCAAGCCCGCGGCAGATCCGCCGGGTCGGGCCCCGCGGGCTCGGCACGGCCGGACCGCATGGCAGAACTTGACCGTGATCGCTATCCGTGTCAATTCCCGCCGACGCGCCTCTCCGGCACCGAACCGCCTGTTCGTGCGCCGATCGGGAACCTCGAACAGCGATGAGCGACCGGACGCTGACCTTCGTCAAAACCCACGAGGAAGCTGATTCGGTCGCATCCCCAGGTGAAGTCGTCGTGCTCGAGCCATGGTGGACGCCGGCGCCGGGCGCCGCCCGAAGCATGATCCCGGCACGCCCGCACGTGCAGGAAATCCTCGAGCGGATCAACCTCCAGGACGACTCCCTCCGGCGCCTCGACGCCTGGGCCGAAGCGGCGGGGCTCCCGCAGCGGTTCCTCGTCGACGGCGTCGCCTGGTGGGACCGCGCCCGGATGGCCGTCCGATGGGACCTCCAGGAGCTGATGCCTATGGCGCTACCTGCTCGCATCGCTCGCGCCCCAGGGCCGGTATGACCGCGTCGTGGTACCTGGGGATCGTCCTGCGCTTGCCTCCGCCTGTCGCTCGCTACGGTTCGACGTCGAGATCACCCCCATCGTCCCCCCGATCGTCCTGCCAATCGTCCCGCCGGAGAAGCAGGCGGTGCCCGCGGTGCCGATCCTCGTGCGCATCCGGAGGCGCGTCCGCCGCCGCGTCCGGCGGCTTCGTGGACGGGACCGACCACGGCCGCGGCTGGGCGATGTCCGAGCGGCGATCCTCGAGGAGCGGGCCCGAGCCCTCGCGGCGTCGGCCGGCGTGCTGTCCATCTCGTGGGCACAGGCATTCCAGGTCCTCGAGACCGATGGGCGCCGGCGGTCTGCAGACCCGTATCTGGCCCTCGTCCTCGATCGCCTTGCCGACGAGGGCTATCCAGTGACCTCGCTGGTCATGGGGCCCAGCCACAGGCGGGAGGCGGACTGGGAGGCCATGGCGGACGATTCCCGGATGCTCCCGACATCGATCGTGAGGGAGCGCTGGCACCGGCCCGAGGACGACGCCCTCGACTCGGAGCCCGCCGGAGCGGCGTTTATGGACGCCCCCTGCCCGCCGCTCGAGGTGGATAGATGCGACCTTGGACCGGTGCTGCAGGCGGTCGTACGCGGCTACTTCGGCAAGTGGCTCGACGAACAACGGCGGTGGACGCGGTGCGCAGAGCGTTTCATGGCCGAGCTGCGGCCGCGCTGTCTGTTCCTGGACCGCGAAGGGACGCGCGTCTCGTGGATAGCCGCGGCACAGAGGCTGGGGGTCCCGGTGATCTCCATCCAGCACGGGATGATCTACCCCGGCAATCCCGAGTATTGCCGGCCTCGCCACCCGGGCCTGGTCAGACCCGATCGGACCTGCGTCTTCGGGAAGTACGAGCGCGACATCCTCCTCTCGCAGGGAGGCTACGCGCCGGACGAGGCCATCGTCACCGGCTCGCCGCGGATCGATCTCGACGCGGTGGCGACCAGGGATCGGGCCGCCGACCGCGAGGCGGTGCGCCGGGAGCTCGGCGTCGCCGCGTCCGACCGGATCCTGGTTGTCTCGGTTGCCCACAACACCATGGGCGAATTCCACAGCGCGAGCATGATCGCACGCGTGCTCGCCGGCCCGTTGCCGGGCGTCCACGTGGTGGTCAAGCTCCACCCGCAGGACAGGGCGGCCAGCGACTATCAGGAGTTGTTCCGCGGCTTGGCGACCGCGGGAGGCTACGAACCGCCGGCGGTTAGCGTCGTCCGGGACCTCGACCTCTACCGGCTGCTCGCGGCCGCCGATGCCCACCTCGGGCAGGGCTCGACGGTCTTGACCGACGCGGTCGTCGCCGGGCTGCCCAACATGATCGACGTCGGCCAGTCCCACGCCGATGCGATCGGCCATGTGGCCGCACAGGTCGCAGTCGGGGTCCGGTCGATCGACGACGTACGGTCGTTCATGGCCCACCCGCGCCCACTCGCGCCCGCGGACCGGACGGCCTTCCTGGACGCACACTTCCGGCCAGGCGATGCCGTCGGCCGGGTGGCCGACGTCATCCGTTCTGCTATGACCAACGGCGTCGCAACGGACGTGGCCCGATGAACACCGTCGCGGTCATCCAGGCCCGCACCGGGAGCACCCGGCTCCCCGGGAAGATGCTGCTTCCGCTCCTCGGCGAGCCGCTACTCGTCCACGTCGTCCGGCGGGTCGCGATGGCGACGACGGTCGATGGGGTGGTCGTTGCCACGACCAAGCTGCCGGGCGACGACGCGATCGTGAGCCTTGCCGGTCTGGAGGGGTGGCAGGTTGAGCGCGGCAGCGAATCGGACCTCGTCGATCGCTATCTCGCCGCGGCACGAGCACATGGCGCTGACCGCGTCGTCCGCATCACGTCCGACTGTCCGCTCGTCGACCCCGGCCTCATCGACGAGGTCGTCACGACGCTCACCACAACCGGAGCTGACTTCGCGAGCAACACGCTGGAGCCGCGAAGCTATCCGCGCGGCCTGGACGTCGAGGCGCTAACGATGCCGGCGCTCGAGGCGGCCGATCGCGAGGACCATGACCCAGCCTCCAGAGAGCACGCGACGCCGTTCATCTACCGGCACCCGGAGCGCTTCCGCCTGGCGGCGGTGCGCTACCCCGTGGACCTGTCCGCCCACCGTGGACCGTTGACACGGCGGAGGACTTCGATCTCATCCGGCGGATCTACGAGGCGTTCGGCCGTGACGACTTCGGCTGGCATGAGGCGCTTGCCATGGTCGAGGCGCATCCCGGGTCGTCGGACCTGAATCGCGACGTCAGCCAGAAGCACGTCGCGCAGGCGTGAGGCGCCGAATGGACCGGTCCCCGGGGTCCGTAACGCGGCCGCGCACACGGCATCACGCGGGAGCCCGCCCGTGCCCGTGATCCGCCTCGTGGCGACGGGTGGGGCCACCATCGGTCGGGGCCACATCGCCAGGGCAATTGCCCTCGGAAGCACGCTCGCTGGACGGGGTGCCACCGTCGAGCTCGAGGCGCTCGCAGGCGGCTTGACGCTCAGCGAGCAGTTGCGGGTCACCGCGGCCGGCCTGCACCCGGTCGAGGTCGGCACCTCCCCAGGGCTCGCCGATGCCGTCGTGCTCGACGTCCCGAGCCCGGACACCGCCGCAGGGCGGTGGTCATCCGACCGGCTGGTCGTCTTCGACGACCGGGATTCGTTCTCGGGCCGGGCCGCGATCGTCGTACAACCGTCGCAGCGTGTCTGGACCGGCCCCGGCGAAGCCGGCACGGTGCTCGCCGGCTACCAGTTCATGCCCATCAACGCTGCCTACCGTCGTCTCCGCGATGCCGCGGCGATGACCCGCGCGTCCGGCGGGGGCCCCAGGAAGGTGATCGTGTGCTTCGGGGGCAGCGACCCCGCCGATGTGACGGGCCGCGTCGCGGATGAGCTGGCGAGCGTCACGCCGGCCCTGGAGGTGATCGTTGGGCGAGCCACCGCGGTCGTTCGCAGGCCGAGGGGGCGCGCTCGTCCGCGACCCCTTCGATCTGCCGCACAGGCTGGCCTCCGCCGACCTCGCGGTCGTCGGCGCCGGGACCATGAAGTTCGAGGTCGCCTGCCTCGGCCGGCCGGCGATTCTGCTCGCGGTCGCGGACGACCAGCTTCTCGTCGGACCGTCCTACGCGGCAACGGGCGCCGCCGTCTACCTGGGTGACGGGCGCAAGATCGCGACGGCCGCGGTCGCCGCCGCGGTCGCGGGCCTCATCGCGGACACGGCCCGCCTTGAGTCGATCGGGCGCGCCGCGAGCGACCTGATCGACGGGCGGGGTGCCGACCGGATCTCGACGGCCATCCTGTCCCTCGCCCAGCCGCGCCCGAGCCCGGAGAGCGGCCCCTTGCGGTAGCGCACCACGCCCGTCGGGAGGGCTAGGTGTCACCCGCCGGCAGCACCTCGTTCGAGGACGAGCACTCTGCACACAATCCCGGCGCGCTCGCCGGCTCCTTCGTCGCGGAACCCGGCGCCCCCGAACAGCCGGAGGGAAGCCACGTTGTCGGGCCGCGCCAGCGCGACGAAGGCCGTAGCACCCAGCTCCCGAATCGCGGCCTCGATGCCGGCGAGGAGCAGCGGTCGCGCGAGCCCGAGTCCCCGGACCTGCGGGGCAACGCTGATCCCCACCTCGCCGCGGCCAGACGCCTCCCGATCGACACGGACCTGCCCGACCGGGCGCCCATCCTGCTCGCCGATCCAGGTCCGTCCGTCCAAGGCCACGAGCCTGTGCGCGAACCAGGCCTCGTGGGTCGCCGGGTCGATCGGTGCAGGGTGGAACGAGGCGGCCCGGGTACCGGTATCGTTGGCCCAAGCGAAGAGCAGGTCACGATCGCCCGCGCCGATCGGACGCAGGGCGACCGCCGGTCCCGGCGAGCGGGACTCCCGCGAAGAGGGCTGGGGCATCGCGAGCCACGCTCCGATACGGCGAGGTGGGACGTGCGAATGCTACGGCACGCGGGCGTGTCGGCTCCGGATGGCAGGCCGACCGGCCGCTGGTGGACATCCCACGGGCCGCACCCGATGATGCGGCCCGTGAGCCTCGACATCGAGCCCCGACCGCGTCACGCCGAACCGAGCCCGTCACGCATCGGGTGGCGGGGACATGATCGCCAGCTTCTCCATCGCCGGCCGGCCGATCGGGCCCGGCCATCCCGTCTACGTGATCGCGGAGCTGTCCGCGAACCACGGGCATGTCGAGCGCGTGGCGATGGACATCGTGCTGGCCGCGCACGAGGCGGGGGCGGACGCCGTCAAGCTCCAGACCTATACGGCCAACACGATCACGATCGACAGTCGCACGGACGCGTTCCGCTCCGGCTCGGGTTCGCTGTGGGAAGGGACCACCCTCCACGACCTGTACCGGGACGCTTCGATGCCGTGGGAGTGGCAGCCTCGCCTCAAGGCGTACGCCGAGTCGCTCGGGATGCACTGCTTCTCCAGCCCGTTCGATCCGACGGCCGTCGACTTCCTGGCGAGCCTCGACGTGCCCGCCTTCAAGGTGGCCTCGTTCGAGTTGGTCGACCTGCCGCTCATCCGATGCATGGCCCGAACCGGACGCCCGCTCGTCATGTCCACCGGGATGGCTAGCGAGGCCGAGATCGACGAGGCCGTCGCGGCCGCTCGATCCGCCGGCGCATACCAGGTCGCCTTGCTCAAGTGCTCCAGCGCGTACCCGTCCCCACCCGAAGCCATGAACCTGCGCGCCATCCCGATGATGGCCGAGCGCTGGCAGGTGCCAATCGGCCTCTCGGATCACACGATGGGCGAGACCGTGCCGATCGCCGCCGTCGCTCTCGGCGCGTCGATCGTCGAGAAGCACATCACGTTGTCGCGCCAGAACGCAACACCGGACGCGCCGTTCTCACTGGAGCCCGCGGAGTTCAAGGCGATGGTGCAGGCGATCCGGGTGACCGAGCGAGCCCTGGGCACGGCCCGACTCGACCCGACACCCCAGGAGGCAGAGAGCCGTCGGTTCCGGCGGTCGCTATTCGTCGTCGAGGACGTCGAGCAGGGCGAGGCCTTCACGGAGCGCAACGTGCGCTCGATAAGGCCGGCAGACGGGCTCCACACGCGGCACTACGATGAGATCCTCGGCCGGCGGGCGGCGCGACGCATCGAGCGCGGAACGCCGCTCAGCTCGGACCTCGTGGCGCCGACAGCGCAGGCTTGACGCCAGCCGTCAGGACCCGCGGCGACCCTGCCGCGAGCCGGCCTCGACGACCAGATCGCGGTGTCGGACCATGAGCGACCACGCGATCACGAGCAGCAGCGCGATGCCCGCAAGCGCGAACCCGACGTACGTGAACACCGGCTGGTAGCGGAACACAACCTGCCGCGTCGAGGCGTCAACCGCGACGCCGCGGAAGGTGGCGTCGACGGTCGCGATCGGGATTGTCGTCCCGTCACGCTGCGCGACCCACCCGGGCGCCATGACGTCGGTCAGGACGAGGACACCGGGGCCGGACGCGTGGACCTCGACGTCGACCCGATCCGACTCGTAGCGGACGATCCGGGCGTCACCCGTCCCGTCGCCTGGCGCCAGCGGTGTCACGGGCGTAGACCCGGCCACTGGCCTCGTCGCCGGCTCGGGCGACGTTGGCACACCCTGCAGCGGCGCGAGGTCGGCCTGGCCGACGAAGACACGATTGCGGAGGTCATCCAGCGACGCGGCCGTCATCGCTGCGAGGACGGCGGCCCGATCTGGTACGGCGTCGATCGATCCGGCCACGAAGGCTCGGGGCAGGACGCCGGGCACCTCGTAGACGGTTACGTCGCCATCCTGGAAGCGAACCACGATTCCGGGCACGGTCGGCACGTCGCTCCCACGGACGTATAGCCAGCGAGCGCCCGCCAACGCGACGAGCTCGGGGTCAACGTTCGGCCCAAAGGTCGTCGCCCGGTTGCCCCACTTGTCGAAGTAGATGGCCTTCGCCGGGTCCATGTCGAGCTGGGGGCGGATCAGGGCGCCGAAGAAGTCGTGGTAACTGAGGGGATACATCGACTGGTAGCCGCCGACCTCGAGAAGGCCGGCGGCGAGGACCCGGTTGCCGGTCGCACCGAACACGAGGACGCGGTCGGTCGCAATCCCGGGCTGTGCTGCTAGGAAGGCCATCGCTGGCGTCGGCGCCACCCAATCGGCCCAGGTGCCGAGGCTTGAGCCCATCAACCGCTCGGCGTGGGCGTAGGTCGCCCGCTCGCCCGCCAGCAGCAGCAGACCGACAACGAGAACCAGCGAGGCGGCCGCGCGCAGCGCGCCTCGCCTGCGTCGGAGAAGCACCACGAAGATGACGACTGCAAGCAGGCCGATCCCGAGGGCAGCCGCCGCCAGCAGCCAGCCGACCGCGTGCGGATGGAGATCGACCAGCGCATGCCTGCGGGCGATGACCTGTCGACCGGCAACGGCAAGAGCTGTCAGAAGAGGGACGAACGACGCCACCACGATCGCCCTGCTCCAGCCTGAGCGTGGGACGACCCGACTGCCCGTCGAGAGCGCTCCGGCCACGCGCTCCAGGCCGATGGCGGCTATGGCCGCCACGGCGAAGGGGATGAAGTGGCGGACACGTACGACCTGAAACGACTTGAGGAACCCGAGCTGGTCCTGGAGCGGGGTGGCCAGCACCGCCAACACGTCGATCACCGGCAGGGCCACCAGCAACGCGAGCAGGAAGCGCCGGCGGCGATCGCCCCGCGTGTCAACCGCGCCGAGTGCGAGGAGGGGCAACCCGATCGCGCCGGCGAAGTACGTTCCGTACCACGTTGGGTCGAGACCGATCCCGGCGCCCACCGGAACGCCGAAGAGGATCGCGCTGTAGCGGGCCGATGCGTCGCGCAGAACCGCCGCGGGGTGGACGTCGCTCAGCGACGAGATATCCCAGACGGTGCGCTGGGAGATCGGCAGCAGCACCAGCTGGGTCACCAAGATCGGCCCGTACATCGCCACTGCCAGGACCCAGATCCCCGCCACCATCATGAGCCGCCGAATCAGGCCCGGGTGGCCACTTGTCACGACGGCCACGTAGACAAGCTGGATGGCGGCGCTGATCAGGACGACCTGAGAGATCCCCTCGTACAGCGCAAAGGCGTTGACAAGGACGGCTGCCAGGAGAAAGCGCCAGCGATGCGCTCCACCGGCAAACACACGGTCGAGGAGCCACAGCGTGAGTGGCAGCAGTGGCGCCGAGAACCCATAGGCGGCGTGCCAGAACCCGAACAGGGCGATCGTAGAGCCGCCGATCACGGCAACGGTGCCCAGCCTCAGCGAATCGCGCAGGAACAGGTGCATCGAGATGCCGGCTGCGGTCGCGGTCAGCCACACGGTGATCGCTTGTGCCGCGAACGGCCCGGCGAGCATCGCCAGCAGCAGGTCTGGCGTGAGCGGCGACACGGCCTGGCTGGCGAGGGCGTTGCCGCTGGTGAGGTGGGGATTCCAGAGGGTCAGGCCGTGTGCCAGCCAATCGGCGCCGAGGAGGGCCCGAGGTCCTTCGAAGACGTCCACGGCGAAACCAAGCCCGTGCTGGCCCGCGAGCAGGGTGCCGAGCGTCGGGAATGACAGCAGGGCCAGCAGCCCGTACAGGAGCACGGCTGCCGGGCTGCCGCGGAGCCGCTCCAACGCGGCCGTCAGGCCAGGAAGGCGATCTTCACCCGGGTGACCGGCGGATGCGTCGACTCGGGGACCGTTCGCCGCCGCATCTCTCCCGGCCGTGGCGGCAGCTCCCATTCGGTCAGACCTTCTGGTAGGCGGACAACACCTTGTCCAGAGCCGCCACCACGTCGTCCACGTCGGCGTCCGTCATGCCCGCATGGAGCGGCAGCGTCAGGAGGCGCCGGTACGCCTGCTCCGCCACCGGGAACGAGAGCCGGGGATACCGCTCGCGATAGTAGGGGTGTTCGTGCACCGGGATGTAGTGGACGTTGACACCGATCCCCTCCGCGCGCATGGCGTGGAATACGGCGCCGCGGTCCACCCGCAGCCGGTCCAAGCGCAGCCGTGCGAAGGAGAAGTGCCACGCAGACTCCGCACCGGCCTCTATGACGGGCATGTCGACCAGGTCGTGGCCGGTCAGGCGCTCGAGGTAGCGCGCAGCGAGCGCGCGCCGCCGGGCCAGGAACTCGCCGAGGCGGTTGAGCTGGGAGCTGCCGAGAGCCGCGCCGATGTCGGTCAGCCGGTAGTTGTAGCCGAGCTCTACCATCGCGTATGTCCAGTCACGGCGTGCCGCGAGCTCGGTCGCGATGCCGTGATTCCGAAAGCGCCGCAGGCGCGCCGCGCGATCGTCGTCGTCGGTCAGGACCGCGCCGCCCTCGCCCGTCGTCAGGATCTTGGCCGGGTGGAGGCTGAGGATGGTCATGTCGGCCATCGTCCCAACGGCCCGCCCGTCGCGTGTGGCGCCCAGTGAGTGGGAGGCATCCGCGATGACCACGAGCGGCCCGCCGGGCGCCCGGTCCGCGATCTCGCGCAGGGCCGCATAGTCAGCAGGCTGGCCGGCGTAGTCGACCGGGAGCAGTGCCCTGGTGCGGGACGTGATGGCGTCCGCGACCCGCTCCGGGTCGATGAGCAGCGACCCGGATCTGACGTCGGCGAACCGGACCTCCGCGCCCGAGTAGAGCACGCAATTGGCGGTCGCGGCGAAGGTCATGGGGGTGGTGACGGCCTCGTCACCGGGGCCGAGGCCCGCGGCGACGGCGGCACCGTGCAGGGCCGCAGTCCCTGACGAGAACGCGATGGCGTGGCGGGCGCCGGTCGCGGCCGCCAGCTCCCCCTCGAACCTGGGGATGCGGGGGCCGGTGGTGAGCCAGTCGGAGCGAAGCGCCGCGACGACCGCGGCGACATCGTCCTCGCTGATCTGCTGCTGCGCGTACGGCAGGAAGCTGAGTCCGGACCGGCGTGCCACCGTCGATGGCGAGAACGGTCGCTGCGCTCACGTCAGGCCACCGGGACCCCGGCCGCCATTCGCCCCGACATCCACGTCCGGGTCCGGGCGAGGCCGTCCGCGAGGGAGACCCGGGGACGCCAGCCGAGCAACTCGGCCGCGGCGCGGGCGTCGCAGCGGAGGACGCGCGATCTCGCTCTGGGGGTGGATATGGGGGACGTGGACGATCCGCGAGGCGTCGTGCTCGATCGGTGGCCGCGAGCTCGTTGACAGACACGTCGACTCCCGTACCGGCATTTAGGATGCGGCCGGTGACCGCGTCCGAAAGCAGCGCGTCCGCGACGAACCGGGCGCAGTCCTCCACGTACAGCAGGTCCCTGGTCTGTGTCCCGTCGCCGTAGATCCGGAGCTCCTCGCCGAGCAGAGAGCGCCGGGTGAAGATGGCGACGACGCCACCCTCCCCGACCGATCGCTGGAAGGGGCCGAAGGTGTTGAACGGCCGGACGACCGTCGCTGGCAGGCCGTAGGCGTGATGGTAGGAGAGAGTCAGCGCTTCTCCTGCGATCTTGGACGCGGCGTACGGCGAGGCCGGCTTCGTCGTGTGGCGCTCGCCGATGCCCTCGGGCATCGTCGCGCGGTCGTAGACCATGCACGTGCTCATGAACAGGAACCGCGCCCTGGCTGCCCGGGCGGCCTCGAGCAGGTGGAAGGTGCCCACGACATCGTTGTCGAACGTGGTCGCCGGGTCATCGATCGAGTCTTGGACGGAGATCGAAGCGGCAAGGTGCGCCACCGCGTCGACCCCCGTCATCCACCGGCGGCAGGCGACCGCGTCGCGGACATCGCCGACCTCGAGCGGCAGGGATCCCGGCAGGCCCGCAAGGGACTCGAGGTTCGCTGGATCGCCGGCGACCAGGTTGTCCACCGGCAGGACGGTGTGGCCGCGCGAGAGCAGCTCGGCTACGACCCACCGGCCGATGAAGCCGGCGGCGCCGGTGACGAGGATGCGCATCGTCAGCGACTCTCCGCGAACGACTGCGTGACGAGCTCCAGAACCTCTCGGTAGCCGATCGGGGGAACGGAGTCGGATCGATATGCGCCGACCTCCGGGCGGGGTGTGTCGCGGTAGGCGTCGAGCACGTCCTGGTGGGACTCGATCGCCGGCAGCACGGCATACATGTCCCCTGCGTCTCGCGCCCGAGTGGACTCGTCAGCCGTCATGAGCTCCTCGTAAGGCTTCTCACCTGGCCGGACATCGATCGAGCGAATGGCGATTGCTGCCGGATCCCGACCCGCGCGCCCGGCAACAACTTCGATCGTGGCCCGGACGAGATCGGTCAGGATTGCCACCGGCATCTTGAACACGAACACCTCGCCGCCACGGGCCAGGAACGCTGCCTGGAGCGCCAAGTCGACCGCCCGCCCGGTCGTCATTACGAAGCGGGTCATCGCGGGGTCTGTGACGGTGACCGGCCCGCCGGCCTCGACCTGGCGCGCGAACAGCTCGAGCGCGGAACCGCGCGATCCGAGAACGTTGCCGAACCTGACGCTGGCGAACGTCGTCGAGTGTGCGCCGCGATAGTTCGTGGCCGCCGTCACTCAGCTTCTCACCCAGGAGCTTGCTCGCGCCCATCACGGACGTCGGGTTCGCCGCCTTGTCGGACGAGGTAAGGATCATTGTCTCGACGCCGTTCGCGAGACAGGCGTCGATCACGTTCTGGGTGCCCTCGACGTTCGTCTGGGTCACCTCGAACGGGTTGTACTCGCCCAATTCGACGTGCTTCAGCGCCGCGCAATGGAACACGACATCGATGTCCTCGGTCGCCCGCAGGAGGCGGTTCCGGTCGCGCACGTCACCGATGAGGAATCGCACGTCCGACCGCGAGCCAAGCCGCTGGCGCTGGTGGAACTGCTCGCTCTCATCGCGCCCGAACACCCTCACGACGGACGCCTCGGCCGCAAGTAGCTCGCTCACGAGCGCCGCGCCGATCGTCCCCGAGCCACCCGTCACGAGGACTCGACGACCGCGAATGGACTCAAGGTGCCCGATGATCCGGCCTCCTCCGCCGCTCGCGGGGCGGGTCGCCGCTCCCGCTCAGGGAGCGGCGAAAGGCTAGCACGGCTCCCCGCGCGGATGGCGGGAATGCGATGCAGGACCACGCGTCATGACAATGCACCGAGCGCGACGGCGGCGGGGGTGGGCGGGCCGGGCCGGGTGACGGACGCAGACAGGCGGCCCCTCAGATCATCCGCGGCCTATCCGCCGGGCTGAGCCGGGCTGGCTCGTCGCCGCTCCGACCGCCGCCATCTGCGCCACCGTCTGCGCCACCGTCTGCGCCACCGCCCGCGGCGGGCCCACCCGCGGCACCCGTCGCGGGCTCGCCCCCTTCCCCGCTTTGCCCGTCCCGGACACGCCGCCGGCGGGCCACGTCCCTCGCTGTGACGAACACCCCCATGACGAGTGCGACCGCCGCGATCGCGAGGCAGATCACCTGCTCCATGCGCAGCGGCCCGACGACCACCGGGTCGCGCCAGGTCGAGGCCACGGCCGCGCGGGCGACGGCCCACAGCGCGACCCCCAGCAAAAAGGCCGCTCCCGTGCGCCGCGCGAACAGGCCGGCGACCAGCAGGCCCACCATCACCAGCAGCACGCCCACCGTTGCGAGCGCCTCGTACACCTGCGACGGGTGCGACGGGATCGCGGGCGCCAGCGAGCCCCACGGTCCCGGACCCAGGTAGGCGGTCGCCCAGTCTCCGCCCCACGGGACGCCCTGGCCGCTCCCGCCGAGCGCCATGGCCAGCTTCCCACCCGCGAGCGCCAGCAGCAGCGGCAGGGTGAGGGCGTGCATCCAGCGCCCGACGGGCGCCCCGAGGAGCCCGGCGACGATCGACGCGGTCAGGAAGCCGCCCACCACGGCCAGCGAGAGCGAGAGGCTGCCCTGGCTGACGTCCAGGAGCGCGGAGGGATTTGCCGTGTAGTAGTCGAGATGGTCCAGCGCGTAGCCGAGGCGCCCGCCGACGATCGCCCCGGGCAGGGCGGCCACGGCCACGTAGAGCAGGTCGTCGGCGCGCAGGTGGTTGAGGCCGGCCTCGTCGGGTCCCGGCTCCTCCGTCGAACGGGTCACATCGACCGGCGTGCGCCTGGCGATCCGCGCCGCCACCACGAGGCCGGCGAGGATCACCACCGCTAGGGCGATCGTGTCCAGGCGCACGGCCGCGCCTCCGATCGTGACGACCGGCGAGAACACCAGCTCGATGACGGGGAAGAGGGGAATGAATGGCTGCACGACCGGGGCAGTCTACCGGCCCGCGGCGACCCCGCGGCGACCCACGCGAACCGCACGTGGACCCCGCGAGCCGCCCCGTGAGAACCGTGTGGCAGCCCGCGGGAAGCGAGGAGCCACCTCAGGGCGCCAGGATGACACGCGGAAGGCCCGAACCACCCGCGGGGTTTCGGGAACCAGCCGGTGCGCGCCGGCACCCCGGGGTCAGGCGGGGAGCGCGGCCACCAGCCCCTTCACGGCCGCCGCGGACTTCTCGAACGCGGCCCGCTCGTCGGCGGTGAGGCTGATCTCGATCACCCGTTCGATACCCCCGTTGCCGAGGACCACGGGCACGCCGACGAACAGCCCGTGGACGCCGTACTCGCCGTCGAGGTAGGCGGCGCAGGGCAGCACGCGGCGACGATCACGCAGGATCGACTCGACCATCTCGACCACGGACGCCGCCGGGGCGTAGAACGCTGATCCGGTCTTGAGCAGCGCCACGACCTCGGCGCCGCCGTTGCGGGTCCGGTCGACGAGCTGCTCGATCCGCTCCGCGGTCATGAGCTCCGTGATGGGCACGCCGCCCACGGTCGAGTACCGCGGAAGGGGCACCATCGTGTCGCCGTGACCGCCGAGCACGAAGGCGCGGACGTCGCGGACGCTCACCTCCAGCTCCTCGGCGATGAAGGAGCGGAAGCGGGCCGAGTCGAGCACGCCCGCCATGCCGATGACCCGCTCCCGCGGGAACCCGGAGGCCTGCATGGCGACGTGGCACATCGCGTCGAGCGGGTTGGTGACGACGATCAGGATGGCGTCCGGGCTCACCGCCGCGGCCTGGCTGACGACCGAGCGCACGATGCCGGCGTTCTTGGCCATCAGATCGTCGCGGCTCATGCCCGGCTGGCGGGCCAGGCCGGACGTCACCACGATGATCTTCGAGTTCGCGGTGTCCGCATAGTCGTTGGTGCCGACGATCCGGACGTCGTAGCCGACGACGGGAGCCGCCTCGGCGAGGTCGAGCGCCTTGCCCTGCGGCAGTCCCTCGACGATGTCGACGAGGACGACGTCCGCCAGGCCGGTCTCGATGATCTGCTGGGCGGTGGTGGCGCCGACGTTGCCGGCCCCGATGACGGTGACCTTGCGGCGGGGTACGCGGGCCATTCGCTGCTCCTGTCGTGCCGTGACCGGTGCGCATTGGCGCCGGCGATCGGATGCCATTCTAGACGGCGGACCAACGCCCGAGCGGCCCGCCGAGGTGGATCAGTCCTCGACGTTGACGACGGCCGGGTCGACGGGACCGGCGGCTCGGATCGCCTCGCTCACGCCGCCCGCGTACTTGGCGAAGTTGTCGTGGAACATGCCCGCGATCCTGCGCGCCGCCGCGTCGAAGGCCGCCTTGTCGGGCCAGGTGTTGCGCGGGACGAGGACGTCGTCCGGGACGCCCGGGACGGTGATCGGGACCGCGACGCGGAAGATCGGGTCCATCACCATCTCGACGCCGTCGAGCTCGCCGTTGAGGGCCGCCCGGACCATGTTCCGGGTGTGGTTGATGTTCATCCGGTGCCCCACGCCGTAGGGGCCGCCAGTCCAGCCCGTGTTGACGAGCCAGACCGGGACATCGAACTTGTCGAGCCGGTCCACCAGCATGTGGGCGTACTCGCCCGGGTGGCGCGGCAGGAACGGGGCCCCGAACCCGGCCGAGAACGTGGCCGACGGCTCCATGACACCGATCTCGGTGCCGGCGAGCTTGGCCGTGTAGCCGCTGATGAAGTGGTAGGCGGCCTGCTCGCGCGTCAGCCTGCTGATCGGCGGCAGGACCCCGAACGCATCGGCCGTCAGGAACACGACGTTCTTCGGCCCCGGGGCGATGCCGGTGGGATCCGCGTTGCCGATGTAGTGGAGCGGGTACGCCGCCCGCGTGTTCTCCGTGTACTTCTCCGAATCGAGATCCAGCTCCCGGGTGTCGGGGAACATGTCGGTGTTCTCGAGGATCGTGCCGAAGCGCTTCGTGGTCGCGAAGATGTCCGGCTCGTACATCGCGGACAGCCGGATCGTCTTGGCGTAGCAGCCGCCCTCGAAGTTGAAGGTGTAGCCGTCGCCCCAGCCATGCTCGTCGTCGCCGATGAGGCTGCGCAGCGGATCCGCCGACAGGGTGGTCTTCCCGGTCCCGGAGAGGCCGAAGAAGATGCAGGCGTCGCCGTCCTTGCCCACGTTGATCGAGGAGTGCATCGGGAGCACGCCCTCGTCGGGCATCAGGTAGTTCATGACGGTGAAGGCGGACTTCTTGATCTCGCCGGCGTACATCGTCCCGACGATGATGATCTCCATCCGGCGGAGGTGGAGCAGGATCGCCGTGCCGCTCCGGGTCCCGTCGGTCTCCGGGTCCGCCTGGAAGCTGGGCACGTCGATGATCGTGAAGTTGGGCACGAACGCCGCGAGGTCCTCCTGCGGCGGGCGGCGGAACAGGTTGCGGGCGAAGATGCTGGCCCAGGCGGTCTCCGTGTAGACGCGGAGGCTGCGGCGGTGATCCGGGTGCGCGCCGATGTACATGTCCTGCGCGTACAGCTGCTTGTCCGCCACGTACTCCACGAGCCGGGCGCGGAGCCTGTCGTAGTGCTCCTCGCTGATCTCGTGGTTGACCTCGCCCCACCAGACCTTGTCCTGGCTCCAGGGCTCGCGGACGACGAACTTGTCCTTCGGAGAGCGGCCGGTGTGCTGGCCGGTGTGCACGACGAGCGGGCCGTCGGCCGCGATCGTGCCTTCGCTGGCGCGGATCGCGTGCTCGTAGAGCTCGGCCACCGGGAGGTTGGCGACGATGCTGCCGCCGATGTGGGCGGCTGGTGCGGGATTGGTCAGCGTCACGGACCGGCTCCTCGACTGCGTGGCGGGCTCGAGTTCCCGAGGGGGATTGTGACGGGTCGCGCGTGCCGCGGGCGTCGCGCCCGGGAGTGGGCTTCCACGGTCAAAGGCTGCGATTCGGTTTGGCGCATTGTAGCGGGTCGCGTTGCGGGCGCCGCGAGTGGTGTCCCTGCGGGCGCCGCGAGAGGTGTCCATGCGAGCGCCGCGAGAGGTGTCTCTTTGCCGCCACGAGAGGCGTTGCCGAGCTGTCGGCGGCATTCGAATTCTGCCCGGTCGGCCCGTCGTCCGGTGCCTCACGTCGTCCGGCGCCTTCGTGTCGGCCTCCAGGTACCCGCTCGCCCTCGGTCTGCCGGTGACCCAACGGTTCGGTTGTGCGCCGTCTCGGCCGCCGGGTGCCCGATCCGTCACGCCGTTCCCGGCGGCCGGGTGACAAACGCTGCACCAGGCGCCCGGGTCGTTCCGGGACGGAACCACAGGGTCACGGGACGAACAGGCACCACGGCGCGGCGGGCATGGCAGGACGAGCAGGGCATCACGGGACGAGCAGGGCGTCATCCTTCCCGCGGTCGGCGCGCGGGGCATCGGTCAGCCCCCTGCGTCCCGGTCCAGGCGCCCGGGCCGAAGGAGCAGCCAGGTGAGACGGCGGCGCAACCGGCGCGGGTGACCCGGCGGGTCCACCGTTCCCGGCTGGAGCTCCTCCACCACGGGGCCGAGCAAGGCCTCGAAGCCCGCGGTGACCATGCGTGCCAGCTCCAGCTCCTCGCGGGAGCCCTCCGGCGGGATCGTGCCGTCCCAGGCGTCGGCCATGCCGTCCCAGGCGTCGGCGAGGAGCTCGCGGGCGCTGGTCGGCGGCAGGACGCGGGTCGCCATCCTCCGGCCGACGTACAGCTCCTCGGTGCCGGCGATCGCGAGCGGGACGACAGGCGCGCCCGTGCGCAGCGCGATCAGCGCCGCGCCGTCGCGGAACGGCCCGATCCGGCCCGGGGGCCCGCTCACCGTCCCCTCGGGCATCTGGACGAAGACGCCCCCGTTCGCGAGCACGGCGCGCGCGGACGCGACGTGTGGCTCCACCCCCAGCCCGCCGCGCCAGACCGGCAGGAGGCCGCCGAGCCGGTGGATGAGGCGCTCCCGCCAGCGCGACGTGAACGTGGATGGCCCGCTGCCCAGGAACCAGGTCCGGGGCTGGACCGGGAGCGCGTGCATGACCACGAACGGGTCCATCCATCCCCGGTGGGCGGCCCCGATCAGCAGGTACCCGCCGCGTGGCAGCAGCTCCTGGCCGGAGGTGGTCACGCGGAAGCGGAGCAGGCCGAACAGGATGGACCGCGCCAGCAGGCGGAGCGCGCGGTAGAGGAGGGATGCCTCCGACTCGGGCGTGCGGCCGAGCCAGTCCAGGCCCTCGCGGGCGCCCCCGGCGCCACGGGCGGCGGCGATCGCGTCCGGGGCCAGGCGCGCCGGGGGCGGCTTGCGGCGGCGGGAGGGAGCAGGCGCGGCCCGACCACCGGGCCGGGCAAGATCGGCGCTCGCGGCGCCGGCCGGCGCGGGCTCGGCCGGGGCGGGCTCGATCGGCGCGCCGCCGGAGAGCGCCTCAACCGGGGAAGCCTCAGCCGGATCGGCCGGTGTCGTCTCCCGGGCCGGACCCGCCGCCGATGGGGTCGCGGGGGGTGTCTTCTCCATCGGGTCCCTCGTCGTCGGCCGCCTCCTGATCGGTCATGCCGGCGACCCGGCCGGATGCCGCCGCCTCAAGGGACCCGGCAGCGGCCGGCGAGCCCACCGCAGGCGCCGTGTCGTCCTCGTCGTCGACCCACTCGTCCTCGTCCTCGTCCGCGGCCAGATCCCAGCCCGTCGCCGGCGGATCACCCCAGCGGTCGCCGCCCGCGGCGCCGGGCCGGTGCCGGATGGCGAGGATGGCCAGCGACCCGAGGATGAGGCCGCCCGAGATCAGCATCGCGGTCGGGGCCCCGAAGAACGTCCAGTTCCCGGAGCGGAGCGTCTCCAGCGCGAACCGCACCACCGCGTACCAGATGAAGAAGATGAGCAGCAGATCGCCCGGGCGCATGCGAGGTCCGAACCGGCGAGCGATCCACAGCAGCGTGATCGCACCCAGCACGCCGCTGATCGACTCGTACAGGAACAGCGGCTGAAACCCTGTGGTCAGGAGGGGATAGGTCGTGCACGGGTAGGGCGCGACGCGGTGGGTGCAGTCGATGGCGATCCCCCACGGCAGGTCCGTGGGCGGGCCGTACAGCTCCTGGTTGAAGAAGTTCCCCCAGCGCCCGATCGCCTGCATCACGAACAGGCCGGGCGCGACGACGTCCGCCCAGCGCCAGAACGACTGGTGCCAGCGGCGGGTCACGATCACCAGCGCGATCGTCCCGGTGAGGATCCCGCCGTAGACGCCCAGGCCGTTGTAGGGCGGCAGGACGATCGCGGCCAGGTTGTCCTTGTACAGGTGCCACTGGTCGATGACGTGATAGAGGCGGCCACCCACGAGCGCCGCGGCCGCGACGATGATGATCCCGTTGTCGACCAGTCGGGCGTTCAGTCCCCGCCGCCGAGCCTCGCGGGTGATCACGAGGTAGGCCGCCGCAAGCCCGACCGCATAGCAGACGCCGTACCAGTAGACCGGGAACGGGCCGAGGTGGAACGCGATCGGGTCCGGGGTGATGGCGATCAGCGCCAGCACCGGGGTGAGCAGGGCGAAAAGGGACATCGGGGCAGGCATGTCGGCGAAGTGTAGCCCGGCCGGGAGGGGCCCGGCCGCGCGCTCGGGCGCGGCCCGCGCTCCTGCCCGGCCGCGGCCCCGGGCCCGGGTCGGCTATCCTCGGCGTCGATGCACCCGTCGTTCCGTCACCACGCGGCCCACCGGTGAGCGCCGAGTTCAACTGGTGGCTCCTGATCGTCGGCATCGTCGCCGGCGGTGCCCTCACGTGGCTCGTGATCGCGGACCTTGACCGCCGCGACGAAGAGATCTCCGACGAGGAGACGGCCGCGGAGGCCGGCTGGGTCGCCCGCTCCCTCGACGACCCGGCCCTCGATGCCGCCCTCGCGGAGCGCGTGCTCCGCGCCCACCGCCGCTACCTGGGCTTTCCGCCGCCCGACGTGCTGGTCGAGCCGTCGGACCTCACGAAGCTCGAGAGCGACCGCGAGGCGACCGGAGACCCGGACCAGGTTCAATCCCCCTGAGGGGGCGGCCACGGTCTGAGGGGCGGCCACGCTCGGCCTTGGCCCGACGGTGCCGACCCGCACCCGCCCGCGTCCGTCGGTCCCGCTCCCGGGGCCGAGGCCCTCTGGCTAGGCGCCTCCGCGCCTCCCCGTGGCGGGCGAATCGGTCGCGGCCGGGTCGAGCTGGATCGCGCGGCCCTCGAACCCGGTGGTGAACACGACGTCCGTCTCGGTGGAGAAGACGTACTGGGTCGTCTGCACCCTGCGGACGATGCTGCCCAGGTGCTCCATGTCGCGGGCCCGGATCTTCAGGATGTAGTCCGCCTCGCCCGCGATGTAGTGGCACTCCTCGACCTCGGGAATGGCCGCGAACTCCGGCGTAAGGTCCATCGAGACCGTGCCCGGCGCCTGCGTGACCCACGTGAAGGCGAGCACGGAACGGCCCACGGCAGCGGGGCTCACGTCGGCCGAGTAGCCGCGGATCACCCCCCTCGCCTCGAGCTTCTTGACCCGCTCGTACGCCGACGGCCCCGCCATCCCGAGGTCCGTGCCGAGGTCTGCGTAGGAGCGCCGGCCGTCCCGCTGGAGGATCGCCAGGATCCGTGCGTCCGTGTCACTGAGCGTATCGTTCTTGGCCACTGGTCACCATTCGTTAGGCTGACTGTTTGCTGGTCCTATGGTTCGTAGGTTATGATCCGGTCCATTCAGGGTCAACCCCGGGTTGCCGACCCCGCCGGAACCACCGGCGGGACCACGAGGTCCGCGGCAATCCCACCAGGCCGGAAGGTGCCGAGATGATCGTCGTCATCGCGTTCGCGCTCCTCGCGGCGGTCTCGACCATCAGCCTCGTGATGACCGTCGAGGACAAGCCGGACGCCCGGGATCCCCGGGACAACCCGCTGCTCTGGTCGATCTTCGGTTCTCGCTAGGCAGGCACAGCCCGAACCCGACGAACGCCCCGGTCCCACCGATCGGGGCGTCGGTGATTCCCGGGCCCCTACAATGGCCGCCCACCAGGATCACGCCGCAGGAGCACCCCGGGTTGATCACGCCGTCACGGCCTGACCGGCCGACCACGCTGGTCGAAACGATCGCCACAGGCCATCCTTTGCGTCCGAGGCCCGAGATCAGCGTGCGCCCGTGGGCGGGACGACGGCTCGCGCCGCCCGGAGACCACGTCGGTGAGCTCTGGCTGGCGGGACCCGGGGCGATCGTGACGAGCGGCGCGGGCGAGGAGGCCACCCTCGACGCGGTCGCCGCCGCCTCGGGCGCCGCGTTCGTGGGCGAGGCTGGGCTCCGCCTGCTGGGGCCGCGCTTCCCGCTGATCGTCAAGCTTATCGACGCGGCCGAGTGGCTGTCGCTGCAGGTCCACCCGTCGGATGGCCTGGCTGCCGAGCTGTACGGGCAGCAGGCGCTGGGCAAGACCGAGGCATGGCTCGTCGTCGATGCCGACCCGGACAGCCGGCTGGTGACGGGGCCCGCTGACGGGCTCGCCGAGCCGGAGCTCCGCGCCGCGGTCGCCGCCGGCACGCTGGGCCATGACGGCTGCGAGGTCCGGCCTGCCGTGCCCGGCGACACGTTCCTCGTACAGGCGGGCACGCTGCACGCGATCGGCCCGGGAGCGTTCGTGTACGAGATCGAGCAGCCGTCCGACCTGACGTTCCGGATCTCGGACTGGGGGCGCCCGCCGGTGCCAGGACGGACCCTCCACACCGGCGAGGCGCTGCGCGCGATCCGGCCGGACGCCCACGTCCGCCCCGTCGGTCGGCACTGGCGCCTGGACGACGGCGCCCTCGTCGTGCCCGAGTTCCGGCTCGAGGTGGCGACCCTTCCCGGTCCGGTCGTCCGCAGCCCGGCGGGCCGGAGCCTCGAGGTGGTCACCACGATCGAGGGCGAGGCGCACCTCACCAGCGAGGGCTGGTCCGAGCGCCTGGGACGCTGGGAGACGCTCGTGGTCCCGGCGTCGGCGGCGGACTACCGGATCGACGGCGGGGCAGGCACCAGGGTCTGCATCGGCAGCATCCCGTAGGCCGTCCTACCAGGTGCCCGCGGACCGGCGGCGGACCTCCGCCAGGCTCCCGGCCGAAACGTGCGCCTCGAGCATCGACACGCCCGCGGCACCCACGATCGCGTCATGGCGCGTCCCCGCCGGCAGGTCGAGACGGTCGCCGGCCGCGAGGTCCACGGTGATCCCGCGGGCCGGCAGCCCGAACCGGATCGAACCCGCCGCGCAGACGAGGACCTTGTCGTAGCCGTGCGCGTGGGGCGCGTAGCGATCGCCCGGCCCGTTTGACCAGGGGTCGGGGTCCAGGCCCTCCGCACGAAGCCGGACGGTGAGGTCCGCGGCGTCCATCCCCTACCCCGCCACGCCCACGCCGATGATCCTGCCCACGCCGAAGGTCACAGCAGCGGCGGCCGCGCCCAGCCCCATCTGCCGGAGACCGGAGAACAGGAGGCCTTTGCCCGTGAGCAGGCTGACACCCGCCCCGACGAGGAACAGCGCCCCGAGGCTCAGGCCGAGGCTCAGGACGAACGCGGTCGTCCCGCTCGCGAACAGGAACGGGAGCACGGGGACGACCGCCCCCAGGCCGAACGCCAGGAACGAGCCGCCCGCGGCACCCAGGGGCGAGCCCAGCTCGCCCGGGTCCAGGCCGAGCTCCTCGCGGACGAGGGTGTCCAGCGCGGTGCCGGGGTCCTCGAACATCCGGGCGGCGATCGTATCCGCCTCGTCGCGGGTGAACCCCTTCGCCATGTAGAGGGCCGCCAGCTCCTTCTGCTCCTCCTCGGGCATCGCCTCCAGCTCCGCCTTCTCGAGGTCGATCTGGCGCTCGAACAGCTCTCGCTGGCTCTGCATGGAGACGTACTCCCCCGTCGCCATGCTGAACGCGCCGCCGAGGAGGCCGGCGATCCCGGCCAGGAGGATGAAGCTGCCCTGGCCGGAGGCGCCCGCGACCCCCATCACGAGCGACAGGTTGGAGGTCAGCCCGTCCGACACGCCGAAGATCGTGGCCCGCAGGGTCCCGGACCGGCCGCTCGTGTGCCAGCGCTCGCCACGCGCGATGGTCGCCGCGGCCTCCGCAGCGCCCGGCTCGACGCCCGGATGCCCGCCGGCGGTGACGAGCTCGGCCGGGGTTCCCCGGCCGGCCCTGCCGCGTCCCTTCGCCGCCTTCGCCTCGACGTCCAGGCGCCTCCAGATCTCGGCGTGCTCGCGCTCGTCCGCAGCGATCGCCTCGACCGCCGGGTCGACCGCCTGCGCGTCGTACGCGTTCTCCTCGTCGCCCTCGACGGCCTTGACCAGGTCGCTGACGGCGCGGGTGCCGAACAGCCGGGCGAGCATGATGATGAACCGGATCCGGGCACGCGGGCGCCCGGCGGGCGGCACGCTGGCGCCCAGGCGCCGGAGCTGGTCCTCCCAGATCGCGGCATGCCGCCGCTCGTTGGACGCGATCTGCCGGAACGCGGCGGCGCGTGTCTCGTCCTTGTCGATGGCGGCGAGGGCGTCGTACAGAACAATCGCGTCCTGCTCGAGCTTGAGGTTCTCCAGGCTGGTGGCGATGTTCACGCGTCCAATCTAGCGAACGCCGCCCGGCGCCGGGCAGCGGCCGCGTGCAGGTCCGGTGACCACCCCGCCGGTGACCCCGCCGGTGATCGCGCCGGCGCCGCCCTACGGATGAAAGTGTCAAGCCCCGGACGGTGTTGTACTGTCTGAGCGGACGCGGTCGATCGCGTGGCGAAGGGCGGGGTCACGGGGATCATGCCCGCCGCGCAGCCTTGCCCGACCCTGGTCGTGGCTGGAACCAGTCGCTCCCCGTTGCGACGGCCGCGTCCCTGCCCGTCCCGCCATCCGATCGAGTGCCCGGTGCTTGAAGGCCGTGCGCTCGACCGGCGCGAACCGGCAGTCCTCGTCCTTGCTGAGCAGGTGCCAGACCAGGACGGCCAGCTTGCGGGCCGTCGCGACGATCGCGACGCCGCCACCCCGTCTCGCCTTGAGCCGGGCATGGAACCCCGCCAGCGGTCCCGGCGAGCGGACCGCGGAGTGGGCGGCCTCGCACAGCAGCCCCCGGGCGTGGGCCTGGCCCGCCCGGCTGATGTGGCCACGCACCGCCGGCCGGTCGCCCGACTGGCGGACCCGGGGGTCGAGGCCGAGATAGGACACGAGCTTGGCCGGCCGGTCGAAGCGGCCGATGTCACCGACGACCGCGAGGATCGAGGCCGCGGTGACGAGGCCGATGCCCGGGATCGTGAGCAGCCGCCGGGCCCGGGGGTCGTCGACGACGGCGGTGGCGATCGCCCGCTCGGCGGTCGCCACCTGCTCGCACAGGACGGCGTCGATCCGCACGGCCGCATCGACGGTCAGGCGCTCGTCGGGCGGCAGCTCGAGCGAACCCAGCCAGGACCGGCCGCGCACCCCGAACAGGTCGGTCACCGGCGGCCGCACCAGTTGCCGGGCGAGGACTGCTGTGACCCGGTTGCGGACAGCCGTCCGGTCGTGGACGAGGCCCGCCCGGTGCGACGTCAGCCGGCGCAGCCGCCGGGTCGCCTCGTCGGGCTGCCACACCGGCGGCAGGTAGTCGGCGGCCAGGAGCTCGGCGAGCGTGGCCGCGTCGATGTCGTCGGTCTTGCGCTTGGCCGAGGCGATCGCCTTGGTGCGCAGGGGGTTGGACACGACGACGCGACCCGCATGGCGACCGAGCAGGTCCGCGAGGGCCCAGGTGTTGGTCGATGCCTCGAGGGCGACCGTGTCGTCCGGTCCCAGGGTCGCCGCGAACGACCGGAACTCGTCGCCCATCGCGAGCCTCGGCAGCCGCTGGGCGGTCCCGCTGCCCTCGACAACCGCGACGTGGGCGAAGTCGCGCCCGACGTCGAGACCGATGAAGCGCATGGCGTTGCTCCTCTGTGAAGCTGACACCAGCTCGGGCGACACGACACCTACGGATCCGCGCTCAGGAGGCGCAACCGGTCAAGTCGCAGGGGCGGCCAGATACACTCTCGGACTCTCGCGTCCATAGGGTCAGCGGCCTGCCCGTCGATGGTGTCCCTCGATACCCCTCGTCCGGTGAGCGCACGGTACGCCTGCCTCGAGGAGTCGGCACATTCATAGCCGATACACTCGCGCGATGACCGCCCTGCCGCCGCTGCGCTACCTGAGCCGAGCGGACGTCGCCGCCGCGATGCCGCCACTCCCCGAGCGCCTCGCCCTCGCCGAAGTCGCGCTGCGGGGCCTGGCCGGCGGGGCCGAGCTGCCGCCGAAGGTTGGCGTGCACCCGAGACCGGCGACGTCCTTCGCGCACGCCATGCCGGCGCTCCACCGGGGAGAGGCGGCCGATGGCTCGGCGGACCAGCTGGGCATGAAGTGGGTCTCGGGCAACCCCGCCAACAACTCGGCAGGCCTGCTCGGGATCTACGGCGTGCTGGTGCTCAACGACCCGGTCACGACCGCGCCGATCGCGATCCTCGACGCCGGGCCGATCACTGCCGAGCGGACGGCGGCGGTCAGCGGGGTCGCGATCCGGGCCTTCGCGCCGCGGGTCGCCGCCGGTGGCGTGCCGCGAGCGGCGCTGATCGGGGCCGGCGTCCAGGGGCGGAGCCACGTGCCCGTCCTGGGCCACGTGCTGCCGGGCGTGGCGCTCGCCGTGTTCGACCGGGACCCGCTCCGGGCCGAGGCGTTGGCCGCTGTCGCGCGCGAAACCCCGGGGATCGGCGAGGTGCGGGTGGCACGCTCCGCGCGCGAGGCCGTCGAGGGTGCTGGCGTCGTGGTCACGGTCGCCTCGTTCGCGGCGCCACCCGAGCGCCAGGTCATGACCAACGACTGGCTCGAGCCCGACGCGCTGGTGGTGCCCGTGGACTACGCCACCTACTGCGCGGCCGAGGTCGCCCGGGACGCCGCCCTGTTCGTGGTGGATCACACGGCGCAGTTCGTGGCCAACCGGGAGATCGGCAACTTCGACGGCTACCCGGACCCCGCCGCGATGATCGGGGACGTGCTCGGGCAGCAGCGGCCGGTGGGGCGGGTCGTGACCACCCACCTGGGGACGGGACTCGCCGACGTGGTGTTCGGCTCCGCGATCCTGGCGCAGGCCGTGTCCCGTGGGCTGGGCTCGATCCTTCCGCGCTGAGCGGCGCGCGGGATCCGCTGCGCCTGCCCCCCGGCGCCGCTGCCCCCGGGCGCCGCGTCGGGCGGCCGGTACCATGGGCCGCCATGCACCGGGATCGCGAGTTCGTCACCGGCACGCTCGCCGCCATCGTTGCCGCTGCGCTGTTCGGGATGCTCGGGCCCCTCACCCGCCTCGCGGCGGACGCCGGGGTCACGGGCGTCGCGTTCACCGCCTGGCGGGCGATCCTGGGCGCGGCGTCCCTCGCCGTCCTGATCGGGATCCGGGGGACCGCCGGCTCGTCCGTGACCGCGGTGCGCGATCTGTCGACCCGCGGCCGTCTGTCGCTCGCCGCCGCCGCCGTCATGGGCGTGACCCTCAACGTCGCGATGTTCACGGCCTTCGGCCTGGTCCCGATCGCGCTCGCCTTGATGCTCTTCTACACGTACCCCGCCGGCGTGGCCGTGGCGGACGTGCTCCTGGGGCACGAGCGCATGACCCCGTCCCGCATCGTGGCGCTCCTGCTCTCGTCCGCGGGCGTGCTCCTCGTGCTCGTCGGCGGGATGAGCGTCAGCGGCGACCCGCCGATCTCCCCGCTCGGCATCGCGCTGGGGCTGTGCGCAGCGGCGTGCCAGGTCGTGTTCGTGACCGTCAGCCGCAGTGGCTACCGGACCGTCCCCGCCGATGCCGCCACGTTCGTCATCCTCGGCGCCACCGTGGTCGGCTCCTCTGCGATCGCGATCCTGGCCGGCCAGGGTGCCGGCCTCACCGTACCCCTCCAGTCCACCGACCCGTGGCCATACCTGCTGATCGGGGGCATCGCCGCAGCGGGCGTCTCGTCGCTGCTGTTCCTCACCGCCATCCGCACGATCGGCGGCACGCGGACGGGCATCCTCATGCTGCTGGAACCCGTGGTGGGGGTGGTCCTCGCCGGGGTCCTGCTCGGAGAGGCCATGGGGCCCATCCAGGTCGTGGGCGGCGTGCTGGTCCTGGTCGGAGCGCTCGTGCTCCAGCTGAGGTCCGACGCCCGGCTCGAGGCGACCCTGGAGACCGCCGCGGGACCCGTCATGTGAGCACGACCCGGGCTCGCATCGCCGGGGATCGGGCCGGTGGTGCCGCGAGGCACCCCGGGACGGCACCGCCTCGGCTAAGGTAGCCCTCTCGCCGGATCGGACGATCGGGCGACCGGGACGCGACCGGGGCACGACCGGCATGCGACCGACAGGCGATGGAGGCACCGATGGTCAGGGTCGAAGGGCTGCAGGATCGGGTCGCCGTCGTGACGGGCGCGGGTCGCGGCATCGGGCTGTGCATCGCCCAGTCGCTCGCGGCCAACGGAGCCCGCGTCGCCACGCTGGATCTCACGCCCCCCGAGATCCCCGGGATCCTGGGCCTCGAGGCGGACGTCAGCGACGAGGGCGCCGTGGACGCGGCCTTCACGGAGATCGAGCGGCAGCTCGGCGCGCCCACGGTCATCGTGCTCAATGCCGGGATCTTCGCGCTGGCGCCCCTGGAGGAGACCTCCACCGAGCTCTGGGAGCGGACGCTCGCGATCAACCTGACCGGGGCCTTCTTTGTCGCGCGCCGGGCGCTGCCGGGGATGCGGGCGCTCGGCTACGGTCGCGTGGTCGCGATCGGGGCGGCCGCCGGGAAGTCGGGCGGGGCGCGATCGGCCGCCTTCGCGGCCTCGAAGGCCGGGCTGATGACCCTGGCGAAGTCGATAGCGATCGAGTACGCGAAGGACGGCATCACCGCCAACATCGTGGCCCCGGCGCTGATCGACACCGAGCTCCTGGCCGGCGCCCGGGACCTCGCCTCGCGGGTTCCCGTCGGGCGGCTGGGCACGCCGGAGGAGGTGGCCGCGCTGGTGACGTTCCTCGCGTCGGACGAGTCGGGCTACATCACCGGCGAGGTGGTGGACATCAACGGCGGCTCGCTGATCGACTGAGCGCGGCGGCGGTCACGCGGGATCGGGATGCCGGGTGGCGGGGTTGTCGCTCGATTCGGCCCAGGCGGCCCTGATCTACCTGCTCATGGTGTACGGGGGCGGGCTCATCGCCTGGGGCGTCTGGCAGCTGGCGGCCAGGATCCGTCGCCAGGCAGGACCGACGACGCGGAGCATCATCGGGCGGCCCGAGCCGCCGCCCTGGGCCCGGGACCACTGGGCGTGCGGCCGGTGCCGGACCGTCAATCCGCGCTGGGCCGACCGCTGCCAGCGATGCCGGTCTGCCCGGTCCGACGTCGAGATCCCGGTGCCCGCCCAGGACGCCGTCGCGGACATCGTCCCGACCTCGATCCCGGCCGCCGGGGCCCTCGTCCTGCTGGAGCACAATCCTGCCGCTCACGAGGACGCGCTGGCCGGCCACTGGCGGCTGCGGGTGAACGGCGTCATCTCGGGGAGCGCTGCGCGACGCGACGGGGCGCTCGACCTGCTCCGCGCGCTGGAGGGCGCGGAGACCGTCTACTACGACCCCGACGGGAACGGCGTGGGGCCCCGTCCGGTCGCCGCCCTGATCGGCGCGTTCGAGGCACCCACGCTTCCCGTCGCCGGCCCGTGTCCTGAGCAGGTGGCGCGCGGCTGACCACTGATTGCCACGGTATGGCGACCCGGGCCGGGGCCCCACGATGCACCCTAGGCCTCCCCGTTGACCTCCAGCGGCCCGTCCGGCACCTCGATCACCACCCGCCCGTCCAGGACCTCCACGGCATAGACGGCCAGCGGGAGCTCCGCCGGCGGGTCCAGCGGCTCCCCGCTCGACAGGTCGAAGCGCGACAGGTGGAGCGCACAGGTGAGCGTCCCGGCCGTCAGGAACCCGCGATCCAGCTCGAAGTACTCGTGGGAGCACGTCCCCTGGAGCGCCCGGAACTCCCCGCGGAGATGGACGACCAGCACCGGATCGGTCCGGTCCACCCAGACCATGCGCATCTCGCCCTCGGCGAGGTCGGCGGCGGCGAGGAGATCGATGCGGCGGCTCACCCGACGATCGTACCCGGGCGCCGATGACGGTCACTGGCCGGGTGATGGATCCAGGTCGTCCGGGCGTCGGCAGGGATCCGGTTCGTGTCAGATGTCCGGGTCGCGGACGGGATGCTCGTCCGGGCGACAAGGGGTCCGGACCCGGCAGCCCCGGCGGGGCGTGGCCGGACCGCCTGATCCCGGCAACGGTCCACCGGGTGGGTCCAAGTCAGGGGCGCGCTGACGTCCGTCCGCACGGTGGACTCCTGGCGAGCACGGCGGGCCCGCCAGCCGATACGGTCCACCAGGGGGATCTGGCGGCAATGGGGGTCGGGTGGGCCGGATACGGTCCGTGGCCCGGACCTCTGCCGGGGCGGAATCCGAACGGACGCCGGACGGACGCCGAACGGGTGCCGGATAACGGGGTGCCGGACCCCAGTCATGCCGCCGACGGTCAGGCCGCCGAAGCCGCCCCAGTGCCCGCCCGCCCGGCGTCCCACTTGGCTTCCAGCGCCTCGCGCAGGCGATCCCGCGTCTCTTCCAGCGGGACCCGGGCGACGACCGGCTCCAGGAACCCGAGGACGATGAACTTGCGCGCGTCGTCGGGCGGGATCCCGCGGCTCTCGAGGTAGAACAGCTGGGTCTCGTCGATCGGGCCAACCGACGACGAGTGCGCCGCCCGGCGGCAGTCCGGCTGGTCGATCTCGAGGCTCGGGATGGCCACGGCACGGGCCGCCTTCGACAGGTTCATCCCGAACTCGCCGAGGAAGCTGTCGGTCCCGACGGCGGTCTTCTCGATCTGGATCAGACCCTTCAGGTACGCCCGCGCCCGGTCCATCAGGACGCCCTTGGACAGCAGCTGGCCGGTCGTGTCGCGGCCCACGTGGCGCGTGTACGAGGTCAGGTCGTGAAGCTGATCGCCGGCGCCGAACACGATCTCCACCTGCTCGACGGTGCTCCGGTCGCCCGCCAGCACGTTGTCCACCCGCGAGCGGACGAGGCGCGCGCCCAGCTGGGCGAGGGCCCAGCGCAGGTCCGCGGCCTCGCCGATCTCCGCGCGCCGCTGCTGGAACACGACCTGGTCCGGGCCGGTCTCCTGGAGGCTGGCCATCGCGAGGCGGGCGTGGTCGCCGAGCCTGATCTCGGTCGTGCCGCACAGGAGCGCCTGCGCGCCGGGCACGACGGCATCCGACGCCACCAGCTCCTCCACCACGGAGGCCTCCGCGCCGTCCCCGAGGACGATCAGGGTGCGGCCGATGATGGATCGCGGCGCCCCCACGGCCCAGCGGACGACGATCGGCTCGTCCAGCCGCACCCCGGCCGGGACGTGCACCAGGACGCCCTGCGACCACGCCGCCAGGGAGAGCTGGGCCAGCTTGTCGTCGGACGCCAGCAGGGCACCACCGGCCAGCAGGTCGCGCGCCAGCGCGTCGTCGGTGGCGACCAGCTCGCCCAGGGTGAGCAGGCGGACGCCCGACGAGCGGGCAGCGTCCGACAGGGCGGCAACGGCCACGCCGTCCTCGTGCAGCTCCAGCAGCCCGGCGACGCCGTCCGGCAGCCCGTCGGGGGTCAGGGCGGCCCCGGCGCCGGTGACCAGGTACGGCGCGGCACCGTCGAGGGACGCGGCGCGCAGGTCCACGTACGGCGTGTAGAGCTGGCTGTGCTCCACCGGCAGCGCCTCGAACAGGGCCAGCGCAGCGAGACGGTCCTCCAGCAGCCACGCGGGCTCGTGGCGCCCGGCGGCCAGGGCCTCCACGAGGGCGCGGTCCGCGAAGGTGAACGGCAGGTCCGCCGGCGAGCGACGCAGAGCCCGGGCCGGGCGCCCGGCGACGGACGCGGCGTCGGCGACGGACGAGGCGTCCGCGACGGACGAGGGGTGGGCGCTCCCCGTCATCCGAGGGACCCCTCCATCTCCAGCTTGACGAGCCGGTTGAACTCGATGGCGTACTCCATCGGCAGCTCCTTGGTGAACACCTCGAGGAAGCCCTGGATGATGAGGTTCTGCGCCTCGTTCTCCGTGAGGCCGCGGCTCATGAGGTAGAACACCTGGTCCGCGGAGATCTTGCCGACGGTGGCCTCGTGGGTCATCGTCGTGTCGTCTTCACCGATGTCGATGTACGGGTAGGTGTCGCTCCGGCTCTGGTCGTCGAGCATCAGGGCGTCGCAGCGGACGCTGGCCGTGACGCCGGTTGCGCCCGGGGCCACCTTGAGCTGACCCCGGTAGGTAGCCCGCCCCCCGTCCTTGGACACCGACTTGGACACGATCCGGGACGTGGTGTTCGGCGCCAGGTGGATGGCCTTGGCGCCGGTGTCCTGGTGCTGGCCCCGGCCCGCGACCGCCACCGAGATCACCTCGGCCCGGGCGCCCTCGCCGACGAGGTAGATCGCCGGGAACTTGACCGTCTTCCGGGAACCGGTGTTCGCGTCGACCCATTCAACCGTGCTGTTGGCATATGCGTGCGCCCGCTTGGTCACGAGGTTGTAGACGTCGTTCGACCAGTTCTGGATGGTCGTGTAGCGGACCTTGGAACCCGCGAGCGCGACGACTTCAACAACCGCCGCATGAAGCGAATCGGTCGCGTAAATCGGTGCTGTACAACCTTCGATGTAGTGGACTTTCGCACCTTCATCAACGACGATCAGCGTCCGCTCGAACTGGCCCGTGTTCTCGCCGTTGATACGGAAGTAGGCCTGGAGCGGCAGTGGGACCTCCACCCCCCTGGGCACGTACACGAACGATCCGCCCGACCAGACCGCGGCGTTGAGGGCGGCGAACTTGTTGTCCTCCGCAGGGACGACCGTGCCGAAGTACTTCCGGAAGATCTCCGGGTGCTCCTTGAGGGCCTGGTCGGTCCCCATGAACACGACGCCGATCTTGGACAGCTCCTCGCGAACCGAGTGGTACACGACCTCGGAGTCGTACTGGGCGCCGACACCGGCGAGGAACTTGCGCTCCGCCTCCGGGATGCCCAGCTTCTCGAACGTCGCCTTGATCTGCTCGGGGACGTCGTCCCACGACTTCTCTTCGCGCTCCGACGGCTTGCGGTAGTAGACGATCTTGTCGAGGTCGATGTCCGTGAGCCCGTCCGTCCAGGTGGGCATCTTCCGCTTCAGGAAGTGCTCGTAGGCCCGGAGGCGGTACTGCAGCATCCAGTCCGGCTCGTCCTTGAACCGGCTGATCTCTTCGACGGTGTCGCGCGTGAGGCCACGCTTGGTCTGGGCGAGGTAGACGATGTCGTCGTGGAAGGCGAACTGGTCGCGCTCGTCCTGGACGAGGTCGCGGGTCGAGGTCATCGCTGCTCCGTTCAAGGCCGGCGGCCGCGGTCGGGGTCGTCGAGTCGGGAACGCCGCGACCGCGGGACGTGGGTCGCGGGCTAATCCCGAGTGGAATTATCGGAATTAGCCGGCGATCCGTCAATTCGGCCCCATCCGGGTGCTCGAAGGGCGTCCGAATACACTGGACGGAAGCCGGATCCGCGATGCCGTAGCGATCGAGTGTCACCCGGACAGCGAGGGAGACCTGACCCATGACCCGCCCTGCCTCGGAGTCCGTCCGGGCCGCCAACGCGGCCCTGCTCGACACCCTCCCGTTCGCCGACACGACCGACTTCGACGACGCCCGCCGCGGACTCGTCGGCCGGCTGGATCCCTGCATCATCCGCGCCGCGGACGGGCGCGTGGTCTGGGACAACGACTCGTACCGGTTCCTCGACGGTGACGCGCCGGAGACCGTGAACCCGAGCCTGTGGCGCCAGTCGCGACTCGTCGCCATCGACGGGCTGTTCGAGGTGGTGCCGGGCGTCTACCAAGTGCGAGGGTTCGACCTGTCCAACATCAGCTTCATCGAGGGGACGACGGGCGTGCTGGTCGTCGATCCCCTGATCAGCACCGAGACCGCGGCCGCGGCCCTGGCCCTGTACCGGGCGCATCGCGGCAACCGGCCCGTCGTCGGCGTCATCTACACCCACAGCCACGTGGACCACTTCGGCGGGGTCAAGGGCGTCACCAGCCAGGCCGACGTCGACGGCGGACGCTGCGTCGTCATCGCGCCCGACGGGTTCCTCGAGCACGCGATCGAGGAGAACGTCTATGCCGGCACCGCGATGGCGCGCCGCGCGGGCTACATGTACGGCGCGGTCCTTGCGCGCGGGCCCGAGGGCCAGGTCGGGGCCGGGCTGGGCCAGACCACCTCGGGCGGCACGGTGTCGCTCATCCGGCCCACCGACCTGGTCGCGGCGACCGGCGAGACGCGCGTGATCGACGGCATCCGCATGGAGTTCCAGGTCACCCCGGGCACCGAGGCCCCGGCGGAGATGAACGTCCTGTTCCCGGACGTCCGGGCCCTGTGCATGGCCGAGAACGCGACCCACACCCTGCACAACCTGCTCACGCTCCGCGGGGCAGTCGTCCGCGATCCGCACGAGTGGGCCAGGTACATCACCGAGGCGATCGACCTGTTCGTCGACCGGTCGGACGTCGTGTTCGCCTCCCACCACTGGCCCACGTGGGACCGGGACCGGATCCGCGAATACCTCGGCGGCCAGCGTGACCTGTACCTGTACCTTCACGACCAGACCCTGCGGATGCTCAACCGGGGCATGGTCGGCTCGGAGATCGCGGAGGCGATGCGGCTCCCGCCTGCCCTGGAGCAGGCGTGGCACGCGCGCGGCTATTACGGGTCCGTGAGCCACAACGTCAAGGCGATCTACCAGCGCTACATGGGCTGGTACGACGGCAACCCGGCGCACCTGTGGCCACACGTCCCGACCGAGGCTGCGACGCGCTATGTCGCGGCGATCGGCGGGGCCGACCGGGTGCTGGCGCTGGCCCGCGAGGCCTACGACGCCGGCGATTTCCGCTGGGTGGCAGAGCTGGTCAACCACGTCATCTTCGCCGACCCGGAGAACCGGACGGCGGCCAGCCCTCCAGGCCGACGCCCTCGAGCAGCTCGGGTTCGGCGCCGAGAACGGCACCTGGCGCAGCGCCTACCTCGCCGGCGCGACGGAGCTGCGGAGCGGCAGCTTCGGGACACCCGCCGCGACGGCTGCCGCGGACATCATGGCCGCCCTGTCCCCCGGCCAGGTCTTCGACGCCATCGCCATCCGCGTCGATGGGCCGCGCGCCTGGGACGAGACGATCTCGATCGGGATCACGCTCGAGGACATGGGGACCAGCTACCTGCTCGAGCTGCGCAACGGCGTCCTCGTCCACCGCGAGGCGCCGGCGGACGGCGTGGACCTTGCCATCACCACGACGAGGGCGGCCCTGCCCGGGCTCCTCGTCGGGCAGACGGGCGGCATGTCCATGGCGGGCGACACGACCGTCGTGGGGCGGCTGATCTCGCTGCTCGAGGCACCCGATCCGGGCTTTGCCATCGTCACGCCGTAGCCGGGCCCCGCCCCCGCGTTCACCGGCTGTCGCCGGTCGATCCCACCGGTGGCTGCGGGCAAAGGAAAGGGCGGCGGCGTGGCGGCCCTGGGGCCGTCACGCGCGCCGCCTCTTCGTGCAGCGTGGCTGCGGGATGTTACCCCGCGATGGCCTTCGCCTTGAGGGTCTCGTACTCGGGCTGGGTGATCGCGCCGGAGGCGAGCAGCTGGTTCAGCTTCTCGATCTGGTCGGCAGACGACACCTGCGAGGCGGCCTTCGCGGCTGCATCGGCCTGGGTCATGATCTGGACGTCCTGGGCGGTCACCTTCGGCCGGACGATCAGGTAGATCAGGCAGCCGAACAGCGGGATGATGAAGACGGCGATGATCCAGATGACCTTCATCACGCCGGACATGTCATTGCGGCGGAAGATGTCGCCGATGACCGAGATCCAGATCCAGATGCACATGAAGATGAAGTAGAAGACGATCATCGCCCAGATGATGTCCCAGAACGTCATCGTCGATGTGCCGACCTGATTGCAGCCTGCGGCGATCACGGCCACCAGCGCGAGGAGCGGCAGGGCCGGCTTCCGGAAGTGGGCGACGAGTTCCTTGATGGCCATTGGCGATATCCCTCACTGTCTTTCCTGGGCGTGAGCCCGCAGGCGCGGGATCGCGCTCATGATACCCACCTTGCGGGGCCCGAAATCATGCCTTGTGGGTGATAGGCCCCAGGGCCGGCGCAGCACGTTGCCTGTCGGTCGCCCGGACCCGCCGGTTCGCGGTGGCGCCTCAGGCGCCCAGCCGGTCCCGCACCGCGGACGCGAAGGCCCGGTGGCGCGCGACCCGCGGCCAGGTCACGCGGGTCAGCCCCGCGAACGCGAGATGCGCGCGGAGCGCCTCGGCGACGGCGGCCGGAAGCCCAGGGTTGGCCCCGCCCAGCGGGTCGAAGCCGTCCTCCCACCACAGCCCCAGGATCCGGAGCGCGCGCGCCTTCCGGTCGATGCGGGGCTCGATCCGCCCGACGAAACGGTCCCCGTAGAGGAGCGGCAGCACGTAGTAGCCCCAGCGGCGCTTGGCGGCGGGCACGTAGACCTCCCAGCGGTAGTCGAAGCCCCAGAGCCGGAGGAGCAGGTCGCGGTCCCACGCCAGCGGGTCCAGGGGCGCCAGGAGGGCGACGCCGGGATCCGCGCCGCCCGGGCGTCCGATGCGCCAGGGCGACCCCGGCGCTCCGCCCGCCGCCCCGTCGATCGCGCCCTCCGCCAGCAGCTCGGCCTCGGCGGCGTCGAGGATCGGCACCTCGTCCGCCGACCACGAACCGCGGCCCGCGCAGCCCCTCCACCGCCACGGGGACGAGCGCTCCCGTCTCTACGAGCTCGGCGCGGAGGCCGTTGCGATACGCCGTGTCGCCGGTGCCCGACCAGAGCGTGTACTCGCCCGTGGCGCCCAGGAGGCCGTTGCCGCGGTAGCGCGACAGCAGCTTGTGGCGCAGCTGCTCGCGCTCCGGCGGGCGCTGGGCCAGGAGATCCGCCGGGAACAGGCGCTCCGCGAGGTCGTAGACGCGCCGGTTGCCCTCGCGACGCGCGATCGCCAGGGTCCCGGCCTCCCCGAGCGCCTCGAGGAGCGCCCGGACCTGGTTCGTGGGGCGCCAGTACCAGTCGATGGAGGCCCGCGGCTCGAGGTCCGTGGAGCTCAGCGGGCCGTTGCCTGCGGATCCGCTCCAGGAGCTCCTCCACCAGCGGGGCATGCTCGTCGAAGGCGCCGCCCGCGTGGTCCGCGTGGCTGAGGTCCCATGTCACCCGGTACCAGGGCAGCTCCGCCGTGGGCACCAGCGAGAGCATCTTGTTGTACGTCTCGTAGAGCACGCGGTCGCGGTACAGCAGGTCGTCCGTCCACGGCCGCCGGTAGCCCGCGATGCGGGCGAGAAGCGTCAGGTCGTGGTTGCGGCCGGCCACCTCGAGCGGGTCGAACTGGAGCGAGCCCAGCCGGCCCACGACGCGCATGACCGATCCGGGCTCGGCGGGGAGCGCGCGGCGGTGGCGCCAGCAGGTGCCGCGTCACGAGGAAGCGGCGCGCCGCGGCGGCGGAGACGGGACGGTGCGGGTGGCTCACGCGGCCGATGGTACGCGGCGCCGGCGGACTGACGGGTCATCCGGGCGAGCAGCCGATCCGATGTATCGTCTCGACCGAATGGTTCGGTTCGACCGAACCATCAGCCACAGACGAAGGAACCGGCCATGACCGCACAACGACCGCGCTGCCGTCGTCGACGAGGTGATCGCGGGCTACGAGGCGCTCATGCAGCGACTCGCCGACAGCCACGCGCCCGAGTTCCTCGAGATCGCCGTGACGATGCCCCAGGCCAAGCTCCTGTACCTCCTCGGCGCAGCCGGCGAGCTCCACATGTCCGACCTCGTCCACCGTCTCGGCGTCTCGCTGTCCACGATCAGCGGGCTCGTCGACCGCGTGGTGGACCAGGGCCTCGCCGCCCGCCGCGAGGATCCGATCGACCGGCGCCAGGTGATGGTGGGCCTCACACCCGCCGGCCGTGACTTCATCGACCGCTTCCGCGAGCTCAACGCGCGCCAGATGCGCGGGCTGCTCGACCTCCTGGGCGACGACGACCTCGCCTCGGTCCGTGACGCCCTCGCCGCCCTGGCCACAGCGGCCGCCCACCTCGCCGATCACCGGGGGATCCGCGTTCCAGCGGCCCACCGCCACGCCGCGAAAGGATCCCGCATGAGTCGCCTGTCGGAGTTCGCCGTCAGCAAGCGGAGCGTGGTGCTCCTGCTGGCGGGAGCCCTGTTCATCGCCGGCATCCTCGCCTGGGGGAACCTCAAGCAGGAGCTCCTTCCCGACATCGAGTTCCCCGTCATCACCGTCATCGCGCCGCTCCCCGGCGCGGGGGCCAACGACGTGGCCGACCAGGTGACCAAGCCGATCGAGCGGGCGATCTCCGGCGTACCGAACCTCAAGAGCCTGCAGTCGACGTCGGCCAACTCCCTGTCGCTGGTCGTGGCGCAGTTCGCCTTCGGCTCGGACGTCAAGGAGATCCGGGCGGCGATCGAGGCGAACCTCCAGAACGCGGGCCTGCCGCAGACCGTCACGCCCCAGGTGACGGCGCTCGACATCAACTCCTCGCCGGTCATCATCGCGTCCATCGCCGCCACGTCGCAGGGTGGCCTCGCGGCCGCCGCGGACATCACCCAGAACGCGATCAAGCCTGCCCTCCTGGGCATCGATGGCGTCGGCAGCGTCGACGTCACCGGCGGCGAGGTACAGCGGATCCAGATCACGCTGGACCCGGTCAAGATGGCTGCCAACGGCGTCTCGCTGGCCCAGGTCACGGGCGTCCTCGCGGCGAACAACCTGACCTTCCCGTCCGGCCAGATCACGACCGAGGGCAGCAGGATCCCGGTCTCGACGATCGGCCGCATCGGCAGCGTCGACGAGATCACCGGCATGGTGGTCGGCGTCAGGATGCCGGCGGGCGCCCCCGGTGCGGGCACCGGCCAGCCGGCCGCCTCCGGCCAGCCGGCGCCGTCGCAGCCCGCCCCCTCGGGCCAGCCGGCGGCCACCCAGCTCCCAGCAGCCTCCACGGTGCCGAACGCGCCCGCCGCGCCGGCGGCGCCGCCGGCGCCCACCCCGGTCACCATCGGCGACCTGGGCACCGTCGAGATCGTGGGCATGGCCACGACGGGCTACGCCCGGACCGACGGCAAACCCGCGCTGTCGCTGTCGGTCTCGAAGACCTCCAACGCCAACACCGTCGAGGTCGCGGACGCGGTCACGGCCAAGCTCAACGAGCTGGGCGCCCAGTACCAGGACACCGTCTCGGTCCAGGTCGTCAACGACCTGTCGGGCTTCATCAAGGAGTCGCGCGACGGCCTGCTCCGCGAGGGCGGGTTGGGCGCCGTGTTCGCGATCCTGACGATCTTCCTGTTCCTGTTCAGCCTCCGCTCCACCCTCGTGGCGGCGGTGAGCATCCCGCTCTCGATCCTCACGGCGCTGGTGATCATGCAGGCGACGGGCGTCACCCTCAACGTCATGACGCTGGGCGGCCTGGCCGTGGCCGTGGGACGGGTGGTGGACGACGCGATCGTCGTCCTCGAGAACATCTACCGCCACCGGGCGCTGGGCGAGGATCGCCGGACGGCGTCGATCAACGGCCCCGGGAGGTCGCCGGCGCCATCACCGCGGCGACCATCACGACCGTCGGCGTGTTCCTGCCGCTCGGCTTCGTCGGCGGGATCGTCTCCCAGCTCTTCCTGCCCTTCGCCCTCACGGTCACCTTCGCGCTGCTCGCCTCGCTGGTGTGCGCGCTGACCGTCGTCCCGGTGCTCGCCTACCTCCTGATCAAGGACGTCAAGTCCAACGTCGACGAGGACGGCGAACCGAAGAACTCCTTCTGGATCAGGGTGTACACGCCGGCGATCACGGCCGCGCTGCGCAACCGCAAGACCAAGCTCGGCGTGGTCGGCATCGCCACCGGGCTGTTCCTGCTCACCGCCGTCCTCGCGCCGCTCCTGCCCACGGCGTTCATCAACGCGGGGTCCGAGAAGCTCCTCCAGGTGACCATCGCGCCGCCGGCCGGCGCCTCGTCGCAGGCCGTCCTCGACCAGGCCATCAAGGCCGAGCAGAAGCTCCAGCAGGACCCCAACGTCCTGCTCGTCCAGACCTCGATCCCCGGCGAGGGCGAGGCGGGGTTCCAGACGGTCGTCGCCGCGATGAGCGGTCGCCCGGCGAACAGCGCCCGCATCACGGTCAGGCTCGCCGACAGCGTGGACCTCACCACCTACGCCAAGACCCTCTCGGACGACCTGGCGTCGGTCAAGACCGACGGCTACGACGTGGCCGTCGCGCAGACGGCCGGCTTCACCTCCAACGGCCTCAGCCTGATCGTATCGGGCGAGGACCCGGCCAAGGTGGCCCAGGCCAACGACGTCGTGATGGCCGCGCTTGCCGGCAACGCCGACCTGCTCAACCTCAAGTCGGACCTGTCCAAGGGGACGCCCGAGATCCAGGTCACCCCCGACCCCAACAAGGCGATCATGGCCGGCCTCACCGCCGCCCAGGTGGCCCAGGAGGTCCGCGCCGCGCTCGTCGGCACCGTGGCCACGCGGATCGTGATCGACGGCCAGGGCAATGCCACCGACGTGTTCGTCGCCAGTGGACCCGGCCCGGCTGGCGTCCGTGGACGACCTCTCGAACCTGCCCGTGGGCACGGCGGTCAAGGTGAAGCTGGGCTCCGTCGCCACCGTCGCGCAGGTCGACGCCCAGGGCTCGATCACCCGTATCGACCAGTCACCCGCAGCCTCCATCAGCGCCGAGATCGCCAGCACCAACACCGGCAAGGTGAGCACGGACGTCCAGGCCCAGATCGACACGCTCGTCGCCTCGGGCCAGATCCCCGACGGCGTGACGGTCACCCTCGCGGGCGTCACCGCCCAGATGGACGAGGCGTTCGGCGGCCTGTACTTCTCGATGGGCGTCGCCGTCGTGGTCGTCTACGTGGCGATGGTGCTGACGTTCAACTCCCTGATCACGCCGTTCATCATCCTGTTCACCCTGCCGCTCGCGACGATCGGGGCCTTCACCGCCCTGTTCATCACCGGCCGGCCGCTCGGCGTCAGCGCCCTCATCGGGTTCCTGATGCTCATCGGCATCGTGGTCACGAACGCGATCGTGCTGCTCGACCTCGTCGAACGGCTGCGCTCGCAGGGCATGTCCACGTACGACGCCCTGGTCGAGGGCGGGCGCACCCGCGTGCGGCCGATCCTGATGACGGCGATCGCGACGATCCTGGCCCTGATACCGCTCGCGGCGGGGTTCAGCAAGGGCTCGATCATCGCCGCGGAGCTCGGCACGGTCGTCATCGGCGGCCTGTTCACCTCGACGTTCCTGACCCTGCTCGTGATCCCGGTGATCTACTCGCTGGTCGACGGCGGGAAGATCTGGGCGTCCCGCCGCCTGGCCCGCGGGACGGGGACCGAGGGTCCGGCCACGCTCGAGACGGAACCCGTGACCGGCTGAGCAGCGCCCGAGCCCGACCGGCGTCCTTCGACCCGACCTCGCCCCGGCTCCCGGCGAGGTCGTGCCCACGCTCCGGGCCGTGCCCACCGGGCCGCGCCCGCCGGCGGGCGCCCGCCGCGCGACCCGTGGCACGCTATGCAGGCAGTGACGTCGCAGGAGGACAGGCCGATGGCCATCACCCGCTTCGCCGAAGTCGCCTGGAATGGCGACCTCGTGTCGGGCTCGGGCTCGATCAACTACGTGTCATCCGGCGCGTTCACGCGGCTCCCGGTCACGTGGGCATCGCGGACCGAGGCCCACAACGGCCGGACCAGCCCCGAGGAGCTGATCGCCTCCGCCCACGCGTCCTGCTTCTCGATGTCGTTGAGCGGCGCGCTCGCCCGGAACGGCACGCCGGCCACCAGCCTCACCGTCACGGCCGTGGTCACGTTCGACAAGACGGACGCGGGCTGGCGGATCATCAGCAGCGAGCTCACGGTCGCGGGCGTGGTGCCGGGGATCGACCAGGCCAAGTTCGCGGAGCTCGCGGACGGCTCCAAGGACGGCTGCCCGGTCTCGCAGGCCCTCAAGGGCAACGTGGCGCTGTCCGTGGTGGCGACGCTCGCCGGATAGGCGCTCCCTCGCCCTGCGACGGCCGGTCAGGGTTCGCCCGGCAGGCCGTCTCGCGTCCCGGCTACCCGATCGTGAGGATCCGGCGAGGGTTCTCGATCGTCAGGGTGTCGATCTCCGCCTGCGACACGCCGGCCGCAAGCAGGCGCGGCAGGAACGTCGTCTGCAGGTACGTGTAGCCGTTCCCCTCGTAGTGCCGGAGCTGGCTGTTGTGGCAGACGTCCTGGCTCAGCAGCAGCCGGTCGCCGTGGCCGCGGTGGAGCAGCTCCAGCAGCAGCCCGATCAGCCTCGCCTCGCCGTGCTTCTCGGTGGGCGTGAAGGACATGCCCAGGAAGTCGAACTCGATCGACGCCCCCCGGTTGATCAGCGACAGGTAGTGGTCCAGGACCGGGTAGCTGTCCGCGTGCCCGATGACCACCCGGCCGGGGTCGACGCCCTCCTCCTCGAAGATCGTGAGCTGGGCGGCGCCAACGTCCGACATGACGGCGTGGGTGGTGATCGCCAGGCCGGTCCGCCGCGAGGCCCGGGCCACGGCGCGGTGCACCCGCTCCTCCGACGGCGTGATCCACGGCTTGTCCGTCCCGATCTCGCCCAGGATCCCGATCCGGATCCCCGTGTCCCCCACCCCCACGGTCGCGTCGTGGACCAGCTCCTCCGCCAGCGAGTCCACCGACCGCCGCTCGATCAGCGCCTCGACCGGGTAGTAGGCCGTCCGGTACCAGCCGCCGCCCATCACGAGGTGGAGGCCGCTCTGCTCGGACAGGCTGCGCAGCCAGACCGGGTCCCGCCCGATCCCGGGCAGCGTGACGTCCGCCAGCGCCGTGCCGCCGGCCTCCTTGAACAGCCGCAGCTCCTCGAGGATCACGGGCTCGTCCGGGGTCAGCTCCCAGTAGTCCCACCGGTCCTGGACGTGCCACAGGGTGCACTGGGTGTGCTCGTGGGGGAGGGTGAACCCGAGCGCCGATGGGTTCCACGGGTCCGAGGACGGTCATGACGTGTGACATGGCCGGATCGTAGTCCCGCCGGGCGCGGTCGGCGCCGTCCGCCGCGCGCCGCTGCCGCGCGCCGCGTGCCGCGGATCCGCCGTCACGCCCGGCACGCCCCGCCATCCGGAGCGCAGGCGCCGGTCCGGCACGCGCCCCGCACGCGCTTCGCGCTACCCTCAGCCGTGACGTCCACGGAGGAACAGATGAGCGAACGGCGGACCGAGCCGCTGCAGGGCGAGATCATCGACGGCGGCGTCCACGTCTACGGGTGGGAGTGGAACGACATCGGCGGGCCGCGGGGCAGGTCCCGGCTGCCGTGGTTCGGGATCTTCCTCGTGGTGTTCGGCGCGCTCCTCCTGCTGCGCTCCGTGTTCCCCTCCCTCGAGACCGCGGGCTCGCTGCTGTTCCTGGCGGCCGGCATCGCGTTCCTCGTGTCCTGGCTCGTCAACCGCGGCGTCGGCTCGCTGTACCTCGGCGCGATCATCACGGCGCTCGCCGCCCCGGACCTGCTGGCGGCGGCGGGCATCGTGAGCGGACCCGGCGTGGGGACGCTGTGCCTCGGCCTCGCGTTCCTGTTCATCGCGCTCGTCCGTGCGTCCAGCGGCGGCGGCTGGGGCTGGCAGGCGGGCCTGGGCGCGATCCTCGCCGCCATCGGCGGGTCCAGCCTGGTCGTGCCCGGTCTCTCCGACCTGATCTGGCCGATCCTGCTCGTGGTCCTCGGCGGGATCCTCCTGGGGCGCGCCGCCCGCCAGCGCCGGTAGCGCGCATACCCCCGAACCTCACCGGCCGCCGGCGATCCCCGGGTTGCCCTCGAGCGCCATGTCCAGCGCCTCGCCCAGCCCGTCGGCGATCCGTGCCAGCTCCCCGTCCGTGATCACGAACGGCGGGCCGAGCAGGACGATGTCGCCGTCCGACCCCGTTCGCGTTCCCGGTTCCCGAGTACAGCAGCAGGCCGCGCTCGCGGGCGATCCGGAGCACCGTCTCGACCAGCCTCGCCGCCCGCGGGAAGGGCGCCCTCGTCGCCGCGGTCGCGGACCAGCTCGACACCGACCATGAGCCCGCGCCCGCGGATGTCGCCCACGGCCGGGTGGTCTCCGAGCCGGTCCCGCAGCAGCGCCAGCAGCCGCTCGCCCTTCACCGCCGACGCCTCGACCAGCGACTCCGCCTCGAGGATCCGCAGCACCTCGCGGGCGACCGCCGCTCCCCCCGGCTGGTGCGAGTAGGTGAACCCGTGGACGAACGCGCCCGCGGCCGTCACCTCGTCCACCAGGGCGCCCGCCGCTGCCACGAACCCGAACGGCCAGTAGCCGGACGTCGCGCCCTTCGCCGCCACCAGCAGGTCCGGGCGGACGCCGTAGTGGTCCATCCCGAACCAGGCGCCGGTTCGCCCGAACCCGGTCATGACCTCGTCCGCGATGAGCAGGACGCCGTGCCGTCGGCACACCTCGGCGATCGCCGGCCAGTAGCCGTCGGGCGGCTCCACGGCCCCCAGCGTCGCCCCGACGATCGGCTCGGCGACGAACGCCGCCACGGTGCCGGGGCCGGCGGCCGTGATCGCGCGCTCCAGCTCGTCGGCCAGCTCCGCGGCGGTCGCCAGGGACTGGGACCCGGGCTCGCCGCCACGGTACGGGTAGGCGGCGCTGACGTGGCCGAAGCGCCCGAGCCAGCCCTCGTACGGGCGGCGCAGCGGCTTGCGTCCTGACAGGTCGAGGGCACCGAGCGTGTTGCCGTGGTAGCTGCTCCAGCGCGAGATCACGCCCCAGCGTGCCGTCTCGCCGCGGGCGATCTGGATCGAGCGGGCCAGCTTGAGCGCGGTCTCGATCGCCTCGGACCCGCCCGAGACCGGGTAGATGGCCGGTTCGTCAACCGGGAGGCGGGGGCCGACCTCGGCCGCGTAGCGCTCCAGCGGCTCCGTCGTGAACGCGGACCCGTGGGCGTAGGAGAGGCGGGCCGCCTGCTCGGCGATGACGGCGGCGATCTCCGCGCGGCCGTGGCCCACGTTGACGACGATCGCCCCCCCGGCCGCGTCCAGGTACTCGCGGCCGTCGGCGTCCACGATGGTCGAGCCGTGTGCCGAGACCGCGACCGGCGGGTTGGGCGAGGCGGAGCGGCGGAAGACGCGCCCGGTCACCTGGCTCCGGCCCGCGGGACAGGCAACGCCGAAAGCGCCGGGCCTGCGTCGGGCGCCGCGTCGGGCGCCAGGGCTGCGTCGGGCGGCGGGGCCGCGACCGGCAAGGCCGAGCGGGGCTCGAGCGACCGACGAAGGTTGTCCGCCATGAGCCGGATCCTACCAACCCCGGGAGGAGCTAGACGCGACCCTTCGGCACCGTGTGCCAGTAGGTCTTGTTGAACACGATCTTGCCCAGGTGCCACACCCTGTTCGGCTTGGGCGGCTTCGGCGGGTGCTCGTAGTCGAACTGGAGAAGCGTCCCCTTTCCGTCGCCGACCTCGAAGAAGCACATGACCTTGCCGGTGTAGCCCGCGTGCTTGCCCTCGGGCTCGCGCCCCAGGACGGCGGCCGCAACGCGCTCGGCGATGATCGGTGCCTCGAAGTGGGCCGTGGAGCCCGCCTTGGACAGCGGCAGGTCGGTCGTGTCGCCCAGGGCGAAGATGTTCGCGAACCGCGGGATGTCGGCATCGGCCTGGCCGGGTGCCGGCTTCGCGACCGTCTTCACCTGGAGGGTGGTGCGGTCCGTGGGAAGCCAGCCGGACTTCGGGGCGAGGCCGGAGTCGATGAGGGCCTGGGCGCCCCTGTGCGGGGGCACGCAGATGAGCAGGTCGTACGGGTGCTCCTCGAACGCATCGGTGATGACCACCTTGCGCTCGGCGTCGATCTCCGACACGCCCGCGAGGAGCTCGAGCCTGATCCCCTTCTCCTCGAAGATCGGCGTGGCCATGTCGGACACGCTCTCGATGGTGAAGGCGCGGTTGATCGGCGAGAGGAACGTGAGCTCGGTCTTGTCGCGAAGGCCCCGGTCCCGGAGCTCGGACTCGATCAGGAACGCGACCTCGAGCGGCGCGGGCGGGCACTTGTACGGGATCCCGGCGATGCCGATCACGATCCTGCCGCCGGTGAACGCGTCGAGCGCCGTGCGCAGCTTCGCGGCCGCCTCGGCCGTGTAGAAGTGGTGGGCCTCGGTGTCGAAGTGCTCGATCTCCTCGGGCACGATGCGGGACCCGGTGGCGATGACGAGCTGCGCGTAGTCCAGGCGCCGCCCGGACGCGAGCTGGACCGACTGGCCGGCCGCGTCGATGCGCTCGATCGTGTCCACGACCAGCTCGACGTTGCCGTCGAGGAGCTTCCGCTCCGGGCGGACCAGCTTCTCCGGCCGCTCCTGGCCCATGGCGATGTACATGTAGCCGGGCTGGTAGGCGTGGTTGCCGGTCTGGTCGACGACCGTGACCCTTGCCTCGCCGCGCGGCGATCTGCTTCTTGAGCTTGCGTGCGATCGAGGTTCGCGGCGAGGGTGCCCCCGACGCCGCCTCCCAGCACGACGACCTGCTGCATCGAAGACCTACCGGACCTTCTGGACGATGATCTCGTCGTACCCGTCGCGGGTGTAGACGCCGATCAGGTTGTGGCCGGCCTTGCCGACCCACTTCGGGATGTCGGTCTTGCTGCCCTTGTCGGTGGACAGGACGGCGAGCACGTCGCCGACCTCGGACTCCTTCATGCCGCGGATCAGCTCCATGAGCGGGCCCGGGCAGAAGCTGCCGCGCGCATCCAGCGTGAGGGTGACGGTCGGGATCGGGGTGTCGGTCATCGGGGTGTCGGTCATCGAACGGTTCCTCGTGGGAGACGCGGCCGGGCGCGCGCGGGACGATCCGCGCCGCGCCGCGGCCGGGGATGGGTCAGATGAAGATCGGCGAGCCGCGCCCTCGCTGACGAAGCCGAGGTAGGTCGCCGCGCCGACGGGCTCGCCCATGCCGTCGATGAGGTCCTCGCGCTTGATCCCGAACAGGTCCATGGTCATCTGGCAGGGGATGAACTCGACGCCCAGGGCCTGGGCCATCTCCATGAGCTCCTTGGGGCTCGAGACGTTGTACTGCTTCGCGAGCTTGCGCATCATCCACGGGCCCATGCCCAGGAAGTTCATCTTCGACAGCTTGCGGTGCGCGATGCCGGGTCGCGACATCATCGACAGCATCTTCTGCATCCAGTTGTCGCCGGTGATGCGCTTGCCGTCCTTGACGAACGTCTGGAGGCCCCAGAAGGTCACGAACACCTTCGTGGGCATCCCCATCGCGCCCGCGGTGGAGGCGAGGATCATGCCGGCCCAGGTCTTCTCGAGGTCACCGCTGTAGCAGATGAACGCGAGGCTCTGGGGCTTGACCTCGGCCTCGTGCTCCGCTGCGGGTGCGGGCAAGGTCACGGGTGTGATGTCGGCGACGGGGAATTCTGCGACGGTCATCGGACGATCCCTACTTCTTGCGCATGACGAAGCGGTACACGCCGCCGTCCGCGGACTGCTCGACCAGCTCGTTGCCGGTCGACTTGGACCACGCGGCGAAGTCCTTCACCGATCCCGGGTCGGTGGCGAGGACCTCGAGGACCTGGCCCGAGGCGAGGCCCTTGACGGCCTGGGCGGTCTTCACGATGGGCATCGGGCAGTTGAGCCCGCGCGCGTCGACGGTCACGTCGGCGGCCTGGGTCATCGGTTCGCTCCTTCCTCGCGGCCATCGGTGCCGCGAACGTGGTCCTAGATGAAGATGATCCGGCCGTCGCCGGCGTTCAGGTAGAAGGCGGTCACGCCCTCGACGCCATCCACGAGCGGGTCCAGGTCCTCCTCCTCGAGCTGGAGCAGGTCCATCGACAGCGAGCAGGCCTGGATGTCCACCTCGCCCAGCTCCTTGGCCTGGCGGAGCGTCTCAGCCCAGCTGGCCTGGCCCGCCTTCGTGAGCGCAGCAACGGCGGCGCGACCGGCCTCGCCGGCCTCGGCCGCGAGGCCATGGTCCGCGGCGATCTCCGTCCTGGTGAAGCTGCGGAGCGCCCAGTACTGCAGGAAGACGTTGACGGGCTTGCCCAGGGCGGCGGCACCGGCGGCAAGCACCGCGGCGGCCTGGAGCTTGTCGTCCGTGCCCGAGAACAGCACGAGGTTGATGGTTTCGTCCACGCTGGTACCTCTTCGTTCGACCTACTGGAGCTCGATCAGCTCTGCGGCGGCCTGGTCGAGATGGGACAGGCGGCCAAGGCGGGTGAGGCGGCGCTGGAGCACGCCGCGCATGATGCTGCAGGCGACGACGACCTCGGCGTCGGTCAGTCGATAGCGGACCTCGCGACCATCGCGTTCCGCGTCGACGAGGCCGGCGGCACGCAGGACCGAGAGGTGCTGGGAGACGTTCGGCTGGCTGGCGCCGATCTCCTCGGCGAGCCGGCCGACCTCGCACGGACCCTGGGCCAGGCGATGGATGATCTCCAGCCGGCGCGGGTTCGCGAGCGTCTTCAGGACCTCGGCCTGGAGCGTCGTGATCTCGTCCATGCGTGACATCATGGAGATATGCGCAGATGCGCATGAGTGCCATGTGTCATCTCCCGGAGGGCCGTTGTGCCGCCGGCCGGGGGCCGCGTCTAGGAGGCGGGCCGGACGGATGGCACGTCCGGGGACCCGGGCGCCGGCGAGCGATCGCGCGGCCTCGACCCGGCGGGGTGCACCCTCGCCTGCGCGTCGGCAGGGGACGACCCGACGGGCCATCCGCCCCGATCGACCCCTCCCGAAGCCTCTCGCCAATACCGCGGAGGGGGAGCAGATTCGGCTCCGGCTCGGAGGCCTGCCGGGCAACCGGCGGGCGACATCCGGACACGACAGGAGGCACGAGATGGCCCTCCCGAAAGTGGCCCTGGACGACCGCAAGCCCGCCTTGGCCCGCTGAGGGGAGGCCGAGATGCACGTGCGTATCGCCGAGACTGCCACGACCTTCGTCTGGATCGACGGCGAGGAGGCCATCATCGTCCGCTGGGCCGACCGGGCGACCGTCGAGCGCATCCGCGCCGAGGTCCCCGGCCGCCACGGCTCCACCGATCACGACCGGGTCGATCCGACTATCCGCCACGGGGGCGGCCCTGGTGCGGATGGCGGGTCCGGTCCGGAGGATGACGAGCGGGCGCGCCGGGCGCGGCTGGCGGCGTTCGTCGAGGACGTGGCCGGGCAGCTGCCGATCGACGGCGACGTCCTGGTCGTGGGGCCCGGGTCGGTCCGGGAGCGGCTTGGAGCGGAGCCTGCGCGCGAACGACCGGAGGCTCGGCCGCAACCGCCACGTCCACGCGGCGCCGGCCGAGCGCCTGACCGAGCAGGAGCTCGTCGCCCGGGTCCGGGAGCTGGCCGGCGACGCGCCGAGCCGCCGGCGGGCAGCCCGGCTAGGACCCCAGGGAGGCTCCGGTCGGGCGCTCCGGCCCGTCCCATCCGACGGTTCGGCCCTCCCCGACCCCCCCTCCCCGGGACCATCCTCGACGTGGAGGTGCCTGAATGGCCATGTCCGCACCGTTCGCCGACGCCCCACTTCGACGTCCCCCGAACGGCACTCCGACCTTCCGTCCCGTCCTCGTGGCAGCCGAGCGGTGCAAGGGCTGCGGGCTCTGCATCGACGTCTGCGCCCCGGGTGCCCTCGCCCTCGATGCGGGCCGGGTCAACGCGATGGGCCACCACCCGGTCACGCTCGTGCAACCCGACGCCTGTACCAGCTGCGCGAAGTGCGCGCGGATGTGCCCGGACGCCGCCCTCTCGATCTTCGCCCGATCCAGGGAGGGCTGACCGTGACCGTCCTCGATCGCCCGGGGGCCGTCCCGCGCCCCCAGGCCATCGCCACGTCGCCAGGCACCGGAGGCGAGGCGCTCCCGCTCCCGGACCGCGTCCTGATGAAGGGGAACGAGGCGATCGGCGAGGCCGCGATCGCCGCCGGATGCGACGCCTACTTCGGCTACCCGATCACACCCCAGGCAGAGCTGCTGGAGTGGATGGCCCGGCGCATGCCCGAGGAGGGCCGCGCCTACGTCCAGGCCGAGAGCGAGCTGGCTGCCATCAACATGGCGCTCGGCGCCTCGGCGGCCGGGGCCAGGGTCCTCGTCTCCAGCTCCAGCCCCGGCATCAGCCTCATGGCCGAGGCGATGTCGTACATGGCGGGGTCGCGGCTCCCGATGGTGCTGGTCAACGTGATGCGCGGCGGTCCCGGACTCGGCAGCATCGGCGCCTCGCAGGGCGACTACCTCCAGGCGACCAAGGGCCACGGTCACGGCGACTATCGCGTCCCGGTCCTGGCCCCGTCGTCCATCGCCGAGGCGATCGACCTCGTCGGTGATGCGTTCGTGCTCGCGGAGCGGTACCGGACCCCGGTGATCCTCCTGGCCGACGGGATCCTGGGCCAGGCGATGGAGCCGGTGAGGCCGGACTTCCGCACCGTGGAGCGGCCCCCGAGGCCGGACTGGGTGCTGGAAGGCGCCGCCGGCCGGGAGCCCCGCGTCATCAAGTCCCTTCACCTCCGCCCCGAGGACCTCGAGCGGGCCGACCTGGCCCTCCAGGCCACCTACGCGGAGATCACGACGAGGGAGCAGCGCTGGGCCGGCGAGTCCCTCGACGGCGCAGACGTGGTCCTGGTCGCGTACGGCACCGCGGCCCGCATCGCCCGGACGGCGGTGGAACGGGCCCGCGCGGCAGGCCTGCGGGCTGGCCTGTTCCGCCCGATCACGCTCTGGCCGTTCCCCGCCGAGGCATTGCGCGTCGCCGCTCGTGACGCCCGGGCGGTGCTCGCGGTGGAGATGTCCGCCGGCCAGCTGGTCGAGGACGTCCGCCTCGCGATCGAGGGGGCCGTCCCGGTGTTCCACCACGGCCGGATGGGCGGGATGGTGCCGACCCCCGACGAGATCGTCGACGCCATGCGACGGGCCTGGTCCACCGGCGACGGAGGTGCGTCGTGAGCGCGACGCGCGAGACCGGCGGCGCGGGCGCGGGCAGCGGCGTGGACCCGGACGGCCGCATCCCGGGCGAGGGGCGCACGATCTACCGGCGCCCGCTGCTGCTGACCAACCCCACCAGCTACTGCCCGGGATGCGGGCACGGCATCGTGCACCGGCTCGTGGCGGAGGTGCTGGAGGAGCTGGACCTGGGCGGACGGACGATCCTCGTCGGGTCCGTCGGCTGTGCCGTGTTCGCGTACGACTACCTCCGGCTCGATTCGGTCGAGTCACCGCACGGGCGCGCCGCGGCCGTCGCCACGGGCGTCAAGCGAGTCCGGCCGGACCGGATCGTGTTCACCTACCAGGGCGACGGCGACCTGGCCGCCATCGGGACGGCGGAGATCGTCCACGCGGCCGCCCGCGGCGAGCGGTTCACCACGATCTTCGTGAACAACGGGATCTACGGCATGACCGGCGGCCAGATGGCGCCGACCACGCTGCCCGGCCAGAAGACCACGTCGAGCCCACTCGGACGGGACGTCCAGACCGCCGGCTACCCGCTCCCCGTGACCGAGATGCTGTCGCTGCTGGCGGGCGTCCAGTACGCCGCCCGCGTGTCGGTGGCCGACCCCGGACACGTGGGCAAGGCCAAGCAGGCGATCAGGCGCGCGTTCGAGATCCAGTCGAGGGCAAGGGCTTCTCGATCGTCGAGGTGCTGTCGACCTGCCCCGTGGGCTGGGGCATGACCCCGACCCAGGCGATGGACCACCTGCGCGACAACGTGATGGGCGCCTACCCCGTCGGCACCTTCGTGGACCGCCCCCGTCGCATCGCGCCGAGCCTGCCGCAGCCAGGACCGGCGCACCGCTCGATCACGGAGGGTTTCTGATGGAGCTCTCCACGATCATCGCCGGTTTCGGGGGCCAGGGGATCCTGTTCGCCGGCAAGGTCCTGGCCGAGGCCGCGCTCCTGGAGGGCCGCGAGGTCCTCTGGATCCCCTCGTACGGACCGGAGATGCGCGGCGGCACGGCCTCGTGCACGGTCATCGTGGCCGACCGGCCGATCGGCTCGCCGATCGTGGACCGGGCAGACCATGCCGTGGTGCTCAACCCGCCGTCGCTGGCGAAGTACACGCCGTTCGTCGCGGCGGGCGGCCTGCTGGTCGTGAACACCACCCTCATCGAGGCTGAGCCGGGGCGTGACGACCTCGAGATCCTCGAGGTCCCGTGCACGGCCGTCGCCCGCAAGGCCGGCGACGACAAGCTCGTCTCCGTCGTCGCCCTGGGGGCGCTGATCGGCGCGCGCCGGTTCGTGGAGCCCGAGAGCGTCCACCAGGCCCTGGCCGTCCTCCTGGGAGCGCGGCATCCCGACCTGGTGGCCGCGGACACCGCCGCGTTCGACGCGGGCTACGAGGCGGGCCTGGAGGAGGTCATCGCGTAGGGGCATCGGGCCGGGGCGGACACCCGCGGCACCGCGTGCCCGGCGGAGGCTTTGGTGCGATGGCTGAACCGTGGCTGGCATCACTTCACGCGGATCCCCGGCCGTGGCTGCTCGACCCCGGGCGTCCGGCGGTCCGGCAGCTCGCGCTGCTCTGGCTCGAGGACCGGCCCGCGGACGACCGCGACGTCCTCGCCGCGCGCTCCGCCGCGGCCACGCTGCCGCCGGTCGCGCCGATCCTCCACGCCCAGGATCCCGCCGGATGGTGGGTCAAGCCCGGCCCGGGCTACGCCCCGAAGTACACGGGCACGGTCTGGAGCCTGATCGTGCTGGAACAGCTCGGCGCCGACCCAGCCGACGCCCGGATCGCCGCCGCCTGCGAGTACGTGCTCGCCCACACCCAGGCGGTCCCGGGCGGCTTCGGGTGCTCCGGCACCCACCGGGCGGATCGGCCACCGCCCCCGTCGTCGGTCCTCCACTGTCTCAACGGCAACCTTCTCCGCGCCCTCATCGCCTTCGGCCTGCTGGGCGACCCACGCGTTGCCGCCGCGGTGGACTGGCAGGCGCGGTCGGTCCTCGGCGGGCCGCGAGCGCCCAGCTACTTCGCCTCCGGCACGTCCGGACCGGGGTTCGCGTGCGGCGTGAACGAGGGGCTGCCGTGCGCGTGGGGAGCAGTCAAGGCGCTGCGCGGCCTCGCCGCGATCCCCCCGGCGGAGCGTTCGCCGGAGGTCCGGGCGGCCATCGAGACCGGGGTGGCCCTGCTGCTCTCCGTTGACCCTGCGACGGCCGGCTATCCCGCGGGATGGGGCGGCGGCGTCTCCCGCGCCTGGTTCAGGCTCGGCTTCCCGTCGGGGTACGTCGCGGACGTCCTCCAGGTGGGCGAGGTCCTGGCAGGCCTCGGCTTCGCGCACGATCCGCGGCTGGCGAACCTCGCGGACCACGTCCTCGCGAGGCAGGACGGGCACGGCCGGTGGCGCAACGAGTACCCGTACCGCGGCAGGCTGTGGGCCGACGTGGACGAGCCCGGCGAGCCCAGCCCGTGGGTGACGCTCCGCGCCTCCCGGTTCCTGCGGGCCGTCCTCCGCTGAGCGCCCGCCGCGGCAGGGTCCACCAGCCCGCCCACCGTGTCCCCCGTCGACGCCGGCGGGCGGCGGCTCCCGGCCTCACCGGCATCGTCGACCGGCGCTTCAGTCTCCGCGCGTCGCGTCCCCGACAACGAGGTCCGGCGCGAGCGCGGCGTCCGGGACCGGCTCGGCCTCGGGCGGCTCCCCGGGCGCCATCGAGGCCATCGCGCGGATCAGGTCCGCGATCGCGATCACGCCGATCGGCAGCGTCTCGTCATCGTCCGCCACCACCACCAGGCGGCCGACATGATGGCGCTCCATCTTCCGCGCGGCGGACGTCAGCGGCTCGTCCCGGCGGCTCGTCAGGGCGGGGCTGGTCATCAGGTGCCTCACCCGGAGGCGCGGCCCAGTTCGCCCACAGGTGCTCGGTGGCGCGAGCCCGCAGCAGGTCCGTGTCGCTGATCACGCCGACCAGCGTCCCGCCACCGTCCACCACCGGGAGGCCGCTGACCTGGTTGCGGTCCATGAGGATCGCGGCGACGGTGAGCGGCATGTCCGCACGGACGACGATCGGCTCGGGGGCCATCAGCTCGCCGACGAGCCTCGGGACGTGCGTCGGGACGGGGTTCACGCGGGCACCTCTTCACCTGACCGGGTCGTGAGCCCGGCCAGCCTACCCCGATGCCGCGGGTCCCTCCGATGACACGCGCGTGAGCCGGGACAGCTCGGCGGCGATCGCGTCCTGGAACGCCGTCATGTTCAGCCGCACCGAGCGCGACAGGGGTCGCCCGTACCCGAACCGACGCCCGCCGATCCCGACGAACGTCCCCTCCGGCAGCCCGCCGGGACGCAGCTCCCGGGCCAGTCCCAGGACCTGGTCGATCGGCAGCTCGTGCGACGAGCGGGGCGTCGGCGCGTTCGGCTCCGCCACGATCTGCCAGATCGGCAGCGTGACGACATGCCCGGGCGGGATCCCGACGGCCGCGTCCACGACCACCGCCACCTGGCCCGGCGGCACGTCGAGCAGGTCCTCGACCCGCAGGTGACCGCAGCGGCGCACCTCCAGCTGCTCCAGCAGCGCGGACGGCAGCGACGGCAGCAGCGTCGCGACGGCGCTGAGGGCGGCCCCGTCGTCTCCCCGGTCCGCGTTGCCGCAGATGAGGAGACGGACCGAGGGCGGTGCGAGCTGGGTCATCCGGTCCCCTCCTCTCTTCGTTGGTCCTCGATCCGGAGATCGAGGAAGTGGGTGGCGCAGCTGATGCACGGGTCGTAGGCCCGGATCAGCATCTCGAGCTGGTGGGTCGCCTCGGCGTGGGGAAGGCCGAGGACGGCGGGTGCGAAGGCCGCGAGATCCGCCTCGATGGCGCCCTGGTTCTGGCTGGTGGGCGGCACGATCTGGGCGCGGGTCACGTGGCCCTGCTCGTCCACCTCGTACCGGTGGTGGAGGAGGCCGCGCGGCGCCTCGGTGGACCAGGCGGCGATGCCGGGACGCGGCGTGAACGGCACCTTCGGCTCGGACGGCGGCCGGTAGCCGTCGATCAGGTCCCGTGCCTCCGCACAGGCGTTGAGCAGCTCCACGGCCCGGGCCACGATGGAGCGGTGGATGTTGGTCCGGATGGCATCCCGCAGACCCGTGGCCGCCAGCGCCTCGGCGGCGAGCGGGTGCAGCCGGTCCGCGGCGAGCGCGATCCGGGCCGTCGGACCCAGGAGGTAGACCCGACCATCGTGCGTCCGGGCGTGCAGCGCGTTGCTGCCCTCGAGATGGTGCTCCTCGAACGCCTCGCCCCACGCCCCGGGGGCGAGGTCCAGGCCGTCCGTGGAGACGATTCGCCCGTCGTTGTACGGGTACTCCGCCACGTGGCGCATGGCCACCAGCGGCTGCGGGTGCTCGAGCGCGGGCGGGTCCCACGTGGCGACGAGACGCACCGTTGCCTGCGACTGCTGGACGGCCGTGTCCAGGGCGGCGCGCACGGCATCCAGGTCCGCGCGCCGCGGCGTCCTCGAGAAGCCGCCGACCCGCACGGAGATGGGATGGACGGGCCGGCCGCCGAGCGCTGCGATCAGCTGGTTGCCGGTCCTCTTGAGCGCCAGGCCCTGCTCGACGACGGCCCGGTGATCCGCGGCCATCGCGAGAGCCGACGGGTAGCCGAGATAGTCCGGCGCGTGGAGGAGGTACACGTGCAGGGCGTGACTCTGGATGTACTCGCCGCAGTACAGGAGCCGCCGGAGAGCTCGGACGGACGGATCGACCGTGATCCTGTACAGGTCCTCGAAGGCGTGCACCGCGGTCATCTGGTAGGCGATCGGGCAGATCCCGCAGATGCGGGCGACGATGTCCACGACCTCGTCGCCGGTGCGGCCGACGACCAGCCGCTCGAAGTATCGCGGCGCCTCGAAGATCCGCAGGCGCGCCTCCACCACGGCCCCGTCGCGGACACGGAGGCTCAGCGAGCCCTCGCCCTCGACGCGGGTGATGTACCCGACCTTGAACTCGTGATCAATCCCCGGGGCGTCCACGACCAGCGTGCCGCCGTCATCGCCGTGCATCGCCGGCTCCTTCCGTCCGTGGCCGTCGCCGCGTTGATCGTCGTCCTGATCGTCGTCGCCCCGCCGGGCGTCATGCCCGGAGGGCCGCCGAAGTCACCGATGACGGCACGGAACGGCCCAGCCCAGCCGGTGAACCCGGCGAACAGGCGGCTGACCTCCTCGCCCTCGCGCCCCCCGAGCTCGAAGGTGTGGGCGAGGCTGGCGGCGTTGGCCTGCTCTCGCGGGCCGAAGCAGCCGTAGCAGCCGCGGCCGAAAGTCGGGCACAGCGCGCCGCACCCGCTCTGGGTGACCGGCCCGAGGCACGGCATGCCCTGGGCCACCATGACGCACACGGTCCCCCGCCTCTTGCACTCGAGGCAGACGGACTCCTCGCGGATCTGCGGGCGGCGGCCGACGGCCACCGACACGAGGACCTCGCGGAGCTGCTCCGGGCTGATCGGGCAGCCATGGAGCTCGGCGTCCACCTTGACGTGGTCGGAGACCGGCGTGGCCGTGGCGAGCGACTCGACGAACTCCGGGTGGGCGTAGACGGCGTCCCGGAACACGTCGTGGTTGGACCAGTTGCGCAGGGCCTGGATCCCGCCGTAGCTGGCGCAGGCGCCGATCGTCACGAGCAGCTTCGCCTGGCGGCGGAGCTCCACGATCTCGGCTGCCTGCTCCGCCGTGCTGACGCTGCCCTCTACGAGCAGCACGTCGTAGGGACCGGCGGAACGAAGGGAGCTTGCCTCCGGGAACTCGACGATCTCGAACCGGCTGGCCAGCGCGAGCAGCTCGTCCTCGAGGTCGAGGAGCGTGAGCTGGCAGCCGTCACAGGACGCCATCTTGACGATGCCGACGCGCAGACGCGGTCGGGCGGCGGTGGCCGGCATCAGATGCCCTCCCTGCCGAAGATGCCGCCCAGCTGGGTGAGCGAGAAGACGGGACCGTCCCGGCAGACGAACAGCCCGCCTGTCTGGCAGTGGCCGCACAGCCCGATGCCGCACTCCATGTGGCGCTCGAGCGTGACGAAGATCCGGTCGGGAGTGAGCCCGCGCTCCTCGAGCGCCTGCACCGTCGCCTCCATCATCCGCTCCGGCCCGCACACGAACGCCAGCGATCGTGAGCCGTCCCAGGTCGCCCGGTCGAAGAGCTGGGTCACCACGCCCACGGGGCCGGTCCATTCGGGGCCCGAGCGGTCAACCGTGAGCTGCACGTCGATGTCGCCACGGGCGGCCCAGCCCCGGAGCTCCGTCGCGGTAGAGCTGGTCGACCGGCGTCCGGGCGCCGTAGTAGAGCCGGATCGCGTCGAACCGGTCCCGCTGGGCGAGCAGCCCGTCGAGCAGTGGCCGCAGCGGGGCCAGCCCGATGCCGCCGGTGACGATGACGACGTCGTGGCCCATGGCCCGCTCGATCGGCCAGGATGTCCCGAGGGGTCCCCGGATCCCGATCTCGTCGCGCGGTCCGAGGCCGATGATCGAGGCAGTCGCCGGACCGGCGGCGCGGATCGTGAGGTCGATCGTGTCCCGGCCGAAGCGGGAGATGGAGATCGGGACCGGCGGGAAGGCCGGCACGGTCACCATGGCGAACTGGCCGAACTCGCCGGCCAGGAAGGCCGAGTCCACGTCGCCCAGGGTGAGCGTGGTGACGTCGGAGGTCTCGTTCCGGACGGAGACGATCCGTGCCGTGGCGTACGAGCCGGGCGTGGCGGCCACGGGCTTCGGTCGGCCCGGCTCCGGCCAGGAGGCCAGCGGCGGGGCGATCGCGAGGAGCTCGGCCCGGACATCGATCCCCACCGGGCACCAGGCGATGCACCGGCCGCAGCCGACGCAGCCGAAGGTGCCGAACTGGTCGACCCATGTGGCGAACTTGTGGGTCAGCCACTGCCGGTACCGGTCCCGCGGGCGGCTGCGGAAGTTGCCGCCGGCGACCTTGGCGAACCCGGCCGTGAAGCAGAAGTCCCAGACCCGTTCGGAGGTGGACACCTCGCCGTCGAGGTCGGAGCGCTGCGTCACGCTGCTGCAGAAGCAGGTCGGACAGACCATCGTGCAGTTGGCGCAGGAGAGACACCGCTCGGCGATCTTCGCCCAGCGCGGGCTGTCGAACTGGGCCAGCAGCCGGTCGTGGAGACCGGCCGTGGGCACCGGGTCGCCCATCGTCGCGGCCACCTTGCCGACCGACTCCGCGGCCCGGAACAGCTGCCCGGCGTCCGCGCCCCGGACCGGCATGCGGGCCACGAGATCCGCGCCCTCCGGGGTGCCCGCGCGGAGCAGGAACCCCTCGTCGAGCTCGGTCAGCGCGATGTCGTAGCCGCCCCGAACCTCGGGACCGGTGCCCATCGAGGTGCAGAAGCAGGTGGAGGCGGCCGTGGTGCAGTTCACCGCGATCACGAGGGCGTTGCGGCGTCGGGCGCGGTAGTCCTCGTCGGTGTACGGACCGCCCAGGAACACCCGGTCCTGGATGCCGAGCGCCGCGACCTCGCAGGCACGCACGCCCAGGAACGCGAGAGGGGGCGGGTCGATCGGGGCGGGCTCGAAGCTGACGGCCTTGCCGTCCCGACGCCCCACGTTGAGCGCGACCACCGGCGGGAACGTCCAGCGCTTGGGGCTGAGAGGACCGACGGCGTAGTCGAAGATCCGCCGGTGCCGGCCCTTGGTCAGGGTGTAGTGGCCGGGCGACTGCTCGTCGCTGATCCCGGCCGGCAGCTCGTCCACGGAGCGGATCTCACCGTAGACCACCGCGCCGTCCATCACCTTCGGGCCGATGACGGTCCGGCCGTCCTCCCGCAGGAGGTCGATCAAGACGCCCAGGTTGGCGCGTGCCAGGAACCACGGGCCGCTGCCGTGGGGCGAGGCCACCTGGCTGGGCGCCGCGGCGACGGCCGTCCCGGTGGGCGCCGGGTACGGCGCGTAGGGCATTCGCTCGTCGGTCACCACGACCCACCCTCCCGCCGTCCCCACTCCTCGCGCGCGAAGAGGTCGAGGAGCTGCATGCGTGTGGCGGTCAGCCGCCGGCTCACGGCCTGGAGCACCCGCGGGTACAGGGAGGCCGCCAGCGCGTGGTCCGAGCGAAGGAGCGAGCGCAACCGTTCGCCCGGCAGCTCCACCAGCATCACCGGCTCGATCGCGATGCTCGTGGCGGTGGCGCGGTGCGGGGGCACCAGCGCCGACCAGCCCACGATGTCCCCAGGCTCCACGGTGAGGATCGTCACCATCCCGCGCTCGGGCACGAGCGTGCGGAGCGCGACCCGCCCCGACAGGACGATCGACAGGGCCTCGGTGACCTGGCCCTCGCGAGTGACCTCGTCGCCCGACTCGACGGCCCGCATCGCCGCGATGGCCGCCAGCCGGGCGACCGTCTCGGGTGGCAGGCCGGCTCCAAACCAGGATGAGCTCAAAGTGGTGATCATCTCGGGTGACGGCGATGATGTCGAGATTGCCATCGGAGGTGCGACCTCACTGGTGCAGGCCGGTTCGCACAACAGGGTCGCGCGCTCCAGGGCCCGCTGGTTCATGCTCCGCCCGCCGCTGCGTCGACCGGGAGTGCCGTCGGTCGCTGGGCGGTCAGGTTGCCGTGCACCAGGACCCTGCCGGACGGCCCGGCCCGGTCAGGACATCCGGTCGAGCCCGGCTCAGGCGAGCCTGCGCAAACGTGCGAGCAGGACGGCCTCGTCGACGGGTCCCTCCACGACGGCCTCGCGAATCGTCTCCGGGCGGTGGCCGATCGACACGATCTCCCGCTCGAGGGCCGTGCGCAGCTCCTCGTTGCCGAGGACGAGGACCCGGTCCACGTCGCCGATCCGGTGGGCGATCTCGGCAAGAACGGGGGATGTCGCCGCCGCCGCACACGGGACGGGCAGCTCCTGGGTCGCAGGCTCCCCTCCTTCACACCCACGCACCAGAAGGGCGCGCCCGGGCTCGATCCAGACCACCGCGTTGATCCCCGTGCCGACCCCGTGGCTGACGGGCCGGAGGCGTGTCGTTCCGTGCATGGAGATGCTCCTTCTGCACGGCCGATGGTCACCCTGCCGGTGCGCGCGTTCGCGTGCCGATGGTCCCGAACCGGGCGCCGCCCGGATCGCGGCTTCCGTGACCGGCCCGCCGCGCGCGCGGACCGCGATCCTCGCGTTCCGTGGCCCCCGCCCTCCCCCGGCCGGCCAGTGTGCGGTGCTCTCGCCACCGCTACGCTGCACGGATGATGCGCGCGATGCTGCTCGAACGCCCCGGACCCTCGAGCGGCGGACCCCTGGTCGCGGTGGACCGGTCCGCCCCCTCGCCGGGTCCCGGCGAGGTGCTGATCCGGGTCACCGCCTGCGGCGTGTGCCGGACGGACCTCCAGCTGTGCGAGGGCGAGCTGGCCGCGCACCGGCTCCCGATCGTGCCCGGGCACCAGGTCACCGGCAGGGTCGAGACGATCGGAGCGGGGGTCGACGGCTGGGTCCCGGGCGACCGGGCCGGCGTGACCTGGCTGGCCGGAACGGACGGCAGCTGCCGTTTCTGCCGCACCGGCCGGGAGAACCTGTGCGAGACGGCGGTCTTCACGGGTTGGGATCGTGACGGCGGGTACGCGGAGACCATCGTGGCGCGGTCCGATGTCATCGTTCCGCTGCCACCCGAGTTCCCCGATCTCGCGGCCGCACCGCTCCTGTGCGGGGGCGTCATCGGGTACCGGTCGCTGCGGGTGGCGGGGATGGGACCCACGTCCGCCGGTGCGCGACTGGGGCTGTACGGGTTCGGCGCCTCGGCCCGGCTCGCGCTCCAGGTGGCCCTGGCCTGGGGCCTCGACGTGTACGTCGCGACGCGCTCGGCGTCGGAGCGGGCACGGGCGCTGGAGCTCGGGGCAGCCTGGGCAGGCGAGCTGGAGGAGCGGCCACCGGTCGCGCTGGACGCCGCCGTGACGTTCGCGCCGGTCGGGTCCGTCGTGGCCGGTGCGCTCCGTGCGCTCGACCGCGGCGGCGTCGTCGTCATCAACGCGATCCACCTCGACGGCCTGCCGGCGATCCCCTACGAGGACCTGTGGTGGGAGCGCTCGATCCGGAGCGTGGCCAACGTCACGCGGCAGGACGCCCGCGAGTTCCTGTCGCTCGCCGCCCGGATCGGGATCACGACGGACGTGGAGACGCACCCGCTCGCCGACGCGAACCTCGCGCTCGCCCGGCTGGCGGCGGGCGAGGTGCGCGGGACGGCCGTCCTGGTGGTGGATCCGGCGATCGCGGGGTAGCGGATCCCCGGCCGGCGGCCGCGTGGAGGCGACCGGCCGGTTCGCAGCCGTCGGTGGTCAGCGGCGTCCGGAGGAGGCCTCCCTGGCGCGGGCGATGACCGGGGCAAGGGCGGCATCGAGCGAGCCGGAGACGGGATCCAGCTCGTACCGGACGCGGACGACCGGCTTGTCGATCGTCAGCACCCGGGTGAGGTCGATGGGCGTCGCGGCCAGGACCACGTCGGCCGGGACCGCCGCGAGCGCGGCCTCCAGCTCGTGCACCTGCTTGTCACCGTAGCCCATCGCCGGGAGCAGCCGCTCGAGATCCGGGTACTTCGCGAGCGTGTCGGCCAGCTCGCCCGTGGCATAGGGCCGCGGGTCCACGATCTCGGCCGCGCCGAAGCGCCTCGCCGCCACGACGCCGGCGCCGTAGGTCATGCCGCCGTGCGTGAGCGTCGGTCCGTCCTCGACCACGACAACGGTCCGGCCCGCGATCTCGCCGCCTTCCAGGACCAGCGAGGACCGCGCCTCGACCACCTCGGCCCGCGGGTTCACGGATCCGATGGCGGCCCGGACGACGTCCAGGGCCTCCGGCGTCGCCGAGTCGATCTTGTTGATGACGATGACGTCGGCCGAGCGCAGGTTCGCCTCGCCCGGGTGGTACCGGAGCTCGTGGCCCGGCCGCAGCGGGTCGGCCACGACGATCGCGAGGTCCGGCCGGTAGAACGGCAGGTCGTTGTTGCCGCCGTCCCAGATGACGATGTCGGCCTCGGCCTCGGCCGCACGCAGGATCTGCTCGTAGTCCACGCCCGCGAAGACGAGGCGCCCGGCATCGAGGTGCGGCTCGTACTCCTCGCGCTCCTCGATCGTCGTCTCGTGGCGGTCGAGGTCCGCGTAGGTCTCGAAGCGTTGGACGCGCTGCGCCACGAGATCCCCGTAGGGCATCGGGTGCCGGACGATCGCGACCTTGAGACCCTGCGCCTCGAGCGCCCGTGCGACGTACCGGCTGGTCTGGCTCTTCCCGCTGCCCGTGCGGACGGCGCAGACCGAGACCACGGGCCGGGTGCTCTCCAGCATCGTGCGGGCAGGCCCCAGGAGCGAGAAGTCCGCCCCGGCCGCAAGGGCGCGGCTGGCGGCGTGCATGACCTGCTCGTGGCTCACGTCGCTGTAGGCGAACACCACGGTGTCGACCCGCAGGTCCCGGATCAGGGCCTCGAGGTGCGCCTCGGGGCGGATGGGGATGCCCACGGGATAGCGGGCCCCGGCCAGCTCCGGCGGGTAGCGGCGGTCCGCGATGCCGGGGATCTGGGTCGCGGTGAAGGCGACGACCTCCACCGACGGGTCGTCACGGTAGACGACGTTGAAGTCATGGAAGTCCCGGCCTGCGGCACCCATGATCAACACGCGTTCGATGCGCATCTAGGACCTCGGGGGAGGCGCTCGCGTCGCCCGCGCCGGACCGCGAGGCCAGCAGGCGGACGCGGCGGTGGCTGCCTCCGCGTCAGGACAGCATGCGGGCGGGCAGGGGCCGGGTCGTCGGCCGGGCTGCCCTGCGTGGGGTGCCGCTGGTCCCGCCAACGCGGTCCGATCGGCACTCACCGGGGGAAGTCGCACACCGGAGACTTGCACGTGAGGTGGGTGCCGGAGGGGACGCCCGGCACCCACCCGAACTTCCGAGCCCTCGCCAGCGGCGGGGGCTTCACGATTCCCGGGGGGTGTGGCGGTGGCGGCTCGCTAGAGCTCGTGATGGAGGCGGGCCTGGGACTCCAGCATCTCGCGGTGGTCGGGGTGCGCGATGGCGATCAGCGCCTTCGCGCGCTCTCGCAGGCTCTTGCCCCACAGCTCGGCGACGCCGTACTCGGTCACGACGGTGCGCACGTGCGCCCGCGTGGTGACGACGCCGGCGCCCTCCGCCAGGTGCGGCGTGATCCTGGACATCGATCCGTCCGAGCCGGCCGTTGACGGCAGCGCGATGATCGGCCGTCCCCCGGGCGCCAGGGCCGCCCCGCGCATGAAGTCCATCTGCCCGCCGACGCCCGAGTACATCCGGTAGCCGATCGAGTCCGCGACGACCTGGCCGGACAGGTCGACCTCGATCGCGGAGTTGATCGCGATCATGTTCTGGAACGACCGGATCACGTGGGTGTCGTTGGTGAAGTCCACGGGCCTCATCTCGACCATCGGGTTGTCGTCCACGAACCGGTACAGCTTCGACGTCCCCATCATGAACGAGGTCACGATCTTGCCCCGGTTGCGCGTCTTGCGGGCACCCGTCACGACTCCGGCCTCGACGAGGTCCACGACCGCGTCCGTGAACATCTCCGTGTGGATTCCGAGGTCCCGCTTGTCGGTGAGGAGCTGCGCGGTCGCGGCCGGGATCGCCCCGATCCCCAGCTGGAGCGTGGCGCCGTCGGGCACGAGGTCCGCGATGAAGCCGCCGATGCGGCGCTCCACGTCACCGATCGTGGGCCGTGCGTACTCATAGGGCGGCCTGTTCACCGTGATCGCGAGGTCGATCTGGCTGGTGTGGATGAACGACTCCCCGAGGGTCCGCGGAAACGCCTCGTTGAACTGGACGATGACGGTCTTCGCGGCGCCGATGGCCGCATGCATCGCCTCGACCGACGGCCCGAGCGAGCAGAACCCGTGGGGATCGGGTGGCGTCGCGTTGACGAACACGGCGTCCAGCGGCAGGGCGCCGCTCGAGAACAGCGCGGGGATGTCGGACAGGAACACGGGCACGAAGTCGGCGCGGCCCTCGTTGACCGCCTGGCGCGCGTTCGGGCCAATGAACAGGGCGCGGTGCCTGAAGTGCGGCGCCATCTCGGGCGCCATGTGGGGCCCCGGGCCCTCCGTGTGGAGGTGGACCACGGACACGTCGAACAGCTCCGGTGCGCGTGCGACCAGCGCATCGAGCAGGACGGACGGCGTCGCGGCGGCGCACTGGAGGTAGATCTGGTCGCGGGAACGGATCCCCGCAACGGCTTCTTCGGGCGACACGATACGCATGGCCGGAGTCTAGGCCTGCGAACGTGCCCTCGAACGTGCCGTTTGGTGTTGCCGGACGGCCCGCCGGCACGGCCCGGTCCGCCCTCGTCCGGCGGGTCCTCAGGTGACCAGGCGCAGCTCGAAGGCCGGCCCGGCGCCGAGGCGCTCTGCCGGCTGTCCGTACTTGAGGATCAGGTCACGCACGGCGGCGGCACGCTCGGGACCGTCGAGCTCTCGCGCGACGGCATCGGCCGTCACCCCGGCGATCGTCACCCGGCAGGCCGGGGTCGGCCAGCAGGTTGCGACCCCAGTCCGACTCGAAGGATCCGGCCGCGACCACGAGGCTGCCGTCGGGCCGCTCGACGAACCCGACGGCGGCACGGGCGGGACGTCCGCTGACGCGACCCCGGGTCTCGATCCGCAGGACACGACCCCACCCGACGAGGTCGTCCTCCATCGGGGTGCTCGAGGTGCGGAATCGTGCGGGTGGGAGGTGCCGGACCTAGCCCCCGCCGCGATCGAGCCGGTGCTTCGCGACGAACGCGGCCGCCTGGGCCCGGCGCTCGAGGTTCAGCTTCGAGAGGATCGAGCTGACGTAGTTCTTCACCGTCTTGTCGGACAGGAAGACCTCCGCGGCGATCTCCTTGTTGGTCTTGCCCTCGGCGACGAGGAGCAGGATCCGCTGCTCCTGGGCGGTGAGCTGGGCCATCTCGTCGGTATAGGCCCCGGTGGCGATGCGCCGGACGCGCTCGAGCACCTTCTCGGTGACCGCCGGGTCGAGCAGCGACTCGCCGCGGCCGACGGACTCGAGCGCCGCCACGAGATCCCGGGCGCGGATCTGCTTGAGCAGGTACCCCGAGGCGCCGGCGACGATCGCGGACAGGACCGCCTCCTCGTCCGGGTACGAGGTCAGCATCACGACGCGCGTCATCGGCAGCTCGGCGCGGATCTCGCGGCATGCCTCGATCCCGGAACCGTCCGGGAGGCGCACGTCCATCACGACGATGTCGGGCTGGAAGCGGCGAGCCTGCTCGATCGACTCGGCGGCACTGCCGGCCTCTGCAACCACCTGGAACCCTTCGCGGCGATCGAGCAGCGCCACGAGTCCCTGGCGAACGACCTCGTGGTCGTCGACCACGAGGAGGCGCAGCGGCCGCGAGGTGAGGTCAGTCACGGTCAGTTGTCTCCGGTGGGTGCGGGAGGGCGCTCCCCGGCGCTCGGCGCTGGACGACGCCGGCACTCGGACGATGATACGCGTGCCCGCCCCATCCGGGCGCTCCACTGCGAACGTGCCGCCCATCCCGATCGCACGGTCGCGCATGTTGCCCAGGCCCTGGTGCCGTCCCAGCGTGTCCATCCCCCGCAGGAGCGTGGAATCGAAGCCTCGCCCGTTGTCCTCGACACAGATGACGAGGTCGTCCGTCGTCGCGGACGAGGACCAGCGCGGCCTGGCTGGCGCCCGAGTGGCGCGCCACGTTGGACAGCGCCTCGCGTGCGATGAACAGGATGTCCGAGCGGCGGTCCGGCGGCATCGAGCGGAGCATCTCCGCCCCGCCCTCGAGGTCGGTCTCGAGCTCGATCACGGCGTGGATTCCGAGCTCCTCGCCCAGGCGCGCCAGCGCCTCCACCGGGTCCTCCTCCCCGCCCGTCAGGGGTCGCAGCCGGAGGATGTAGGAGCGGATGTCGGCGATCACGAGGTTGAGGGCGTCGATCGCGCGGTCCACGCGGGCCACCGCATCGAGCCGGCCCTCGTCGTCCTCGACCAGCTCGGGAACATCCTCGAGCGAGAGCCCGACAGCGTAGATCGCCTGGATGATCCCGTCGTGGAGGTCCTTCCCGATCCGCTCGCGCTCATCGACGATCGCCAGGCGCTGGACCTGCTCGTGGAGGCGCGCGTTGTCGATGGCGATGCCGGCGTGGACCGCGAACATGTCCACCAGCCGCTCGTCGTCCTCCGTGAACGGCTCGCCGTCGAGCTTGTCGGTGAGGTAGAGGTTGCCGACGGGGCGGCCCTTCACGATGATCGGCGCGCCGAGGAAGGACGTCATCGGGGGGTGGTTGGGCGGGAACCCGCTGTGGGCCGGATGGGCGGCGATGTCCGCGGCCCGGATCGTCCGGCCCTCGCGGATCACCAGCCCGAGCAGGCCGCGCCCGCGCGGCACGCCGCCGATCTCCGCCCGTCGCTCGGGGCTGATGCCGCTGGTGATGAAGCGCTCGATCCGGCCGCGCCCATCACCGAGTCCCCAGGGCCGCGTACTGCGCTCCGACCAGCTCCCGCACCCGGTCCACGATCAGGCCCAGCACGCGGTCGATGTCCAGCTCGGCCGCAATCGCACGGGTCGCCGCCTCCAGCGCCGCGAGGCGCTCTGCCTTGCCGTGGACCTCCGCCCTGGACCAGGCCGCGTCCACCGCCAGCTCGATGATCCGCACCAGCGACCTCGGCGGTCCCGGCCGGCGCGTCGAGGGACAGGCGGCCCAGGACCGCCTGCCCCTCGTGGGACCCCAGCGTGTAGTCGGCGAGCTGCCCGCGATCCGCCGGCGGGGGCGGGCTGGCCAGCGTCCCGACCCCGACTTCGAGGGTTCGCAGCGGCGGCAGCGGAGATCTCGAGCACGGCGCCCCGGGCGCCCGCTGCCTCGACCATCGCCTCGAGGGCGGCAGCCACGTCCGCCCGTTCAGCGTCCGATGGCTCCCGCTGCCACCGTTCGAGCGCCTCGAGGACGGCGACCACGAGCAGAGCGTCCGCACGGGAACCGGCGGGCGGGGCGTGTCGCGGCCGCGTCGCGGCCGGGGTGGAAGCGGTGCCGCCGTCTCGGATCATCGGCTGCAGCCTACCAGCCTGCCGAAGGCTGCGGGGCGGAGGGACCGCGGCTTCGGGCCATTGGTCACTTCGCATCGTTCCCATCGACCACGACCATTCCCCAATCCACAGTGAACCCCGAGCGGAGCGCTCATGTCCGTGGACACCACCGTCGCCACTTCCACCGCGGCGCCCGAGGCCGAGCCCGTCGGGGAGCCCGCGGCGGAACCCGCCGACGAGCCGGCCGGGTCCGCCTCCAGGGCGCTCACCCGCCGCGGGTTCCTGCGAGTCGCCGGCCTCACCGGTGGCGGCCTCGTGGCGGTCAGCGTTGCCGCCTGCGCGCCGGCAGCCGCGCCGGCCTGGAGCTTCGGCGCGGCGGCCACCCCGGGCGCGGCCACCACGCCCCCGGCGACGGCCGCGGCCTCGACTCCGGCGGCCACCCCGGGCGCTTCGGCCGCCGCCACCGCGGCAGCCTCGGCAGCACCGTCCGGGTCGGCCGTACCCTCCGCGTCCGCATCGCCGGTCCCCGCCCTGCCGGCCGGCTGGACGGCCCACGATCTCGCGGCCCAGGTGAAGGTCCGCCGGTTCGTCGGCAACCTCGCCGGCCCGCTCGGCCTGTCCCCGTTCCTGGACAACGTGCTTCCGCCCAACACGGAGCCGCCCGAGTACACCAAGGTCCCGCACGGCAACCAGCCCCTGGATCCGATCGTCGAGGCCGATGGGACCAAGCTGTTCGAGCTCACGGTCGACAACATCAACTGGCCCATCGACGCCCTCAACCCGCCCGTCGCAGGCTTCGGCTACAGCAAGATGTGGCCGGGCCCGCTGCTGCGCGTCGTGGAGGGCGACAAGGTCCAGGTCAAGTTCACCAACAACCTGACCGAGACCACGGCCGTCCACTTCCACGGCCTGCAACCCCAGGACTTCCGCCAGGACGGCGTCGCCTTCCTGACCCAGCTCCCGTTCGCGCCGGGCGAGACGTTCACCTACGACATCCCGACGAACCTGCCGGGCACGTTCATGTACCACGCGCACCACAACTCGGCCGAGCAGGTCGGCCGCGGCCTGATGGGCGCGTTCATCGTGGACCCCAAGGACCCGGCCCAGCGTTACGACCAGAAGTACGGCGTCACCCAGGACATCGTGTTCATGCACAACGACGTCCTCGGCGGGTTCACGATCAACGGGCACGGCTTCCCGGCCACGACCCCGATCGTGGTGAAGCAGGGCGAGAAGGTCCTGCTCCGCTACATCAACCAGGGGACGATGACCCACACGTGGCACACCCACGGGTTCCGGCAGCAGGTCGTCGCCCGCGACGGCGCCCCGCTCGGCAGCGCATCGTTCCTGTGCGACACGCTGGGCATCAACGGGGGCGAGCGGTATGACGCGATTGTGGACGCCAACCGGCCCGGCGTGTGGGCCTTCCATTGCCACATCCTGCCGCACGCCGAGGGGATTGACGGCTTCTTCGGCATGGTGACCGCCCTCATCGTCACGCCCCCGGGCTGATGCAGGCGCGACGGATCGGATGAGCGCCGTGGCCTTCGAACCTGCCCGCGCGGCGCCCCCCAAGCGGGTTGAGACGCTGCTGCTCGCGACGGACCTGAGCGAGGCGTCCACCGCCGCGACCGAGCAGGCGTTCGACCTCGCCAGCCGACTGGGTGCCTCGCTGCTGGTGGTGTCGGTGATCGACCCGGGCTCGCTGCTCCTCCCGGGCGGCCGGTTCAAGGTCAGGATCGACCAGGTGCGCGAGCGCCGGGAGGCGATCGCACAGGCGCTCGTGGAGCGTGGACGCGAGGTCGGGGTCCCGGTGTCGTTCCTGGTCTGGGACGGGGACCCGGGCGACATGATCGTGGCCGCAGCCGAGTCGGAGCACGCCGACATGGTCGTGGTCGGGAGCCATGGCCGTGGGGCGGTCGGCCGCCTGTTCCTTGGGAGCGTCTCCGAGCACGTCGTCCGGCACGCCCCATGCCCGGTGCTCGTCGTCCGGCCGCGCGAGGCGTCCTAGTTCGGCAAGGCGTCCTGGCCCGGCGAGGCGTCCTGGCCCGGCGCGGCGCCCTGGCCCGGCGAGGCGCCCTGGCCCGGCGAGGCGTCCTGGCCGTGGCTCACCGCGACTACCTCGTGTAGACGCCCTCGGGGTCCAGCTCCTCCCGCACCAGCCGCAGCTCCTCCGCGGTGGGCTCGGGCGTCGTGGCCAGGTCCGGGCTGATCCGGGGCTGCCAGGCGATGGTGGTGCGGACGTCATCCAGGGTGGCGCCGGGGTGCAGGGAGTCGAGCCGCATCTCGCCATCGTCGTCGAAGTGCCAGATCCCGAGATCCGTGACGACGACGGACGGGCCGCGCCCGCGCCAGCCGCCGGCCCTGCGGATGCGCTCCGCCTGCTCCGCCCCGCCGAGGTTCCCGGGCGAGGTCCGGAAGTCGATCTTCGCGACGAACGAGCGGGCGCTCTGGCGCATGATCACGAACACGTTGCGGGCGTTGATGGCGATCTCGCAGGCGCCGCCCGACCCGGGCAGCCGGGTCTTCGGGGCGTCGTAGTCGCCGATCACCGTCGTGTTGATGTTGCCGAACCGGTCGATCTGGGCGGCGCCCAGGAAGCCGACGTCGATCAGGCCGCGCTGCAGGTAGAACGCGAACAGCTCGAACATCGAGACCACGGCGGTGGCCCCGGTCACGATCGTCGGGTCGCCGATCGAAAGCGGCAGCCGCGCCGGCCGGGCCCCGAACACGCCCGCCTCGTAGACCAGCTCCATGTCGGGCGCGATGGTCCGCTTGGCCAGGTTCACGGCGATGTTGGGCAGCCCGACGCCCACGAAGCAGACACGCTGGCCGGCGAGCTCGCGGGCCGCGGCGACGATCATCATCTCGTTCCGGGAGAAGCCGATGTCGCTCACCGGTAGTCCCCGTAGTCGACGGAACCTGATGGCGCCGAGCCCGGCTTGAGGGTTGCCAGGCGTTCCGCGCCCAGCTTCGCCACGTAGGCGGCGCGATCCGGGAGGTCGTAGACCCAGTCGCGGAGCCAGGCCTGGACGGCGGCCTCGTCGCGGCTGATGGGGTCCCAGTCGAGGTAGAAGCGGTTGTCGCGGTCGTAGGCGCCCTGGACGTACGAGGGATGGGCCCCGTACGGGTCCACGACGACCGCGTCCACGATGAGCCCGGGGATCACCGTGCGGTTGGGGTCCGATCGGATCACCGCCTCGTCCACCAGCTCCTCCACCACGACGATCACGCGCTCGGCGGCGAAGGCCGCCTCCTTCTGGCAGCCGAGGAGGCCCCAGATCTGCGTGTTGCCGGTCGCGTCCGCGCGCTGGGCGTGGATGATCGAGACGTCCGGGTTGAGGGGCGGCACGGCGTAGACGATCTCGTCCGAGTAGGGCGAGCGGATCTCGCGGATGAGCGGGTTCGCCTTGGGCAGGTCCGTCTCGAAGTAGGAGCGCAGGGGCATGAACGGCAGGTTGGCGGCGCCCGCCGTGTACCGGGCGACCATGCCGAAGTGGCTGTACTCCTCGATCTCGAGCGGCGTTCCGCCGCCGAGCGCGGCCGGCTCGATTCGGCGGCGGATGGCGTTGAGCCCACCGACGCCGGGGTTGCCGAGCCACGAGAAGACGAGCTTGCGGGCGACGCCGCCGGCGACCATCTGGTCGTAGATGAGGTCCGGCGTCATGCGCGCGAGGGTCAGGTCACGCCTGCGCTGGCGGATGATCTCGTGACCCGCGGAGAAGCCGATCAGGTGGGTGAACCCCTCGATCGCGACCGTGTCGCCGTCCCGCACGAGGTCGGCGATCGCGTCGTGCATCGAGGCGACCTTGCCGGGCATCGGCCCTCCTCGCTCGACGCGCCGTCGCCAGGTCAGGCGGCGCCGCTGGCGGCGGCCCGCAGGCCCTGCTCGATCTCGGCCACCACCTCCGCGACGTCCTCGCCCCGGTGGAGCGCGACGTGGCAGACGGACTCCGAGAACAGGCGGATCGCGGTGTCGGCCTCGGCCTCCGTCACGACCAGCGGGGGCGACATCCGGACGCAGTCCTCGCCCGCCTCCAGGACCAGCAACCCGCGGTCGAACGCCTGCATCTGGACGGCGTCGGCGGTCTCCCCGGAGTCGAACTGGATGCCGATCATCAGGCCCTTGCCGCGGACGTCCTTGACGATGCCCGGGAACCGGTCCACCAGCGGCCGCAGGCCGTCCTGGACCTGGTTGCCGCGGGCCTCCGCGTTGGCGATCAGGCCACCCTCGAGGAGCTTGATCGTCTCGAGGAGCGCGGCGAGCGCCACGGGGTTCCCGCCGTAGGTGCTGCCGTGGGCTCCCGGCCCCCAGCTCATGATCCCGGCCCTCGCGACCATCGCAGCCACCGGCATGCCCGATCCGATGCCCTTGGCGGTGAGCAGGATGTCCGGCTCCACCCCCCAGTGCTCGATCGCCCACATCCTCCCGGTCCGCCCGGCGCCGGACTGGACCTCGTCGGCGACCAGGAGGATCCCGTGCCGGTCACACAGCTCGCGGAGACGCGGCAGGAAGTCGTCCTCGGGGACGACGTAGCCGCCTTCGCCCTGGATCGGCTCCACGATGACGGCGGCGAACTCGTCGGCGGGCATGAGGCGCTTGAAGATGCGGCTCTCCATCTCCTCGAGGCCCTGGTTCCCGTAGGGCACGTGGTAGACGCCGGGGAGCATCGGGCCGAAGTGCGCGTGGTACTTCGCCTTGCTGGCCGACAGGCTGACGGCGCCCATCGTCCGGCCGTGGAACGCGCCGAGGAACGCGATGACGTTCTGGCGGCGGGTGTGGTAGCGGGCGAGCTTCAGGGACGCTTCGACCACCTCGGCGCCGGAGTTGCCGATGAAGGTGCGCTTCGGACCCGTCATCGGGGCGATGCGGGCGAGCTCCGCCGCGGCGGTCGCGTAGATCGGCAGGTAGAAGTCGCTGGCGGAGAAGTGCTGCAGCTCTGCCGCCTGGGCGCAGATGGCGGCGACGATCGCCGGGTGGCTGTGGCCTGTGCTGTTGACGGCGATGCCGGCGGCGAAGTCCAGGAAGACGTTGCCGTCGATGTCCTCGACGGCGCAGCCCAGGCCCCGCACGGGCACGATCGGGTAGGCGCGCGGGAGGCTGGGACTCGTCCAGGCGTGGTCGAACTCGATGTGGGCCCGGGCCCGGGGGCCCGGCAGCTCGGTCACGATGTCCGGGACGGGACGCGCCTGGAGCGGGGTTGTCACGGGGCCTCCTCGGGTGCGTGGGCGGCGGGCATGGGCGTGGGCGGCGGGCGGGCACGGCGCCCGGGGGTCGCCCGCGGGACGGCGGCGAACCGCGGCGAACCGCGGCGGTCCGAGCGCATAGATCCTATGCAGGATGAATAGCAGGATAGCAGAGGGATCCGGGCGGCGAAGGGGTCCGAAAGGCCCATCCGGCGAGCCGGGGCGGTCCTCGTCGGCGCCGTCGTCGGCGCGTCTTGGTCGGCGCCGTCCGCGGCGCGTCATGGTCGGCGCCGTTGTCGTCGGCGCCGTTGTCGTCGGCGCCGTTGTCGTCAAACCGGGGCGAGTGCCCGGGCTCGGGTTGGGGTGACGCGTCGACGTGAGCGGTCTCGGTGTGGGCGCCTTCGGGGTGAGCGGTCTCGGTGTGGGCGCGTTCGGGGTGAGCGGCTTCGGCGTGGCGCGTGAGGGGCGGGGCCGACGGCGCGGGCCCGTCGGCGGGTGTCGCCTACGAGGCGACCAATCCGCCGTACATCGCCTGGAGCAGCACCTGGGCGGCTGGCCCGGTCGGCACGTGTCGCCTGCGAGGCGACCAATCGGCCGTTCGCCGCCTGCTGCAGTCCGCCAGCGGCGGGGATGTCGCCTGGCAGGCGACGTTCCCGCCCAACGCACGCTTCGAAGTCCGTCTGAGGGCCCGATATGGGCGGATTCATCGCCTGGCAGTCGACACGACGCGCGCCTGTGGTTCTGTGGCGACGCAGCGCAACGTGAGGCGAGACGCTGCACCGGTGGCCTCGTGGCGCTGCGGTGCGCGCCGGTGACCCTGTGGCGAGGCAGCGCTCCTGCGGCCTCGTGGCGATGCTCCTGCGGTCTCGTTGCGCTGCGGCGAGCGCGGGGCCTCGTGACGCTGCGGCGAGCGCCGGTGGCCTCGTGGCGAGGCAGCGCTCCGACGGCGCAACGGGCGAGGCAGCGCGCCGCGCCCTACGGCGCACAGTCGCCCGGGACACCGGGGCCGGGCATGGGACCGGACATCGGGAAGCCGGACCAGATGTCGATCCGCCCGCAGGACAGGTCCACCCGCGCACCGGCACCCTGCGCCTCGGTGCCGCCGTCCGCGTTCCGGCGTCGCCACACGGCGCCGGCCCTGACGGCGAGCTCCACGAGCACGCGGCCCGACGACGTCCTGACCTTCACATCCCATGGCAGGCCCGGCAGGTCGGCGGCCGTCAGGTCAGCGCCCTGGCCGGGCGCGATGTCGCGGCTGAACGCGTCGCCGACGGTCACCGTGACCGGGATCGTCGTCCCGTTCGAGACATGCACCTCCATCTCGGCCGGTGGCGTGAAGACCTGGACCCCGAGCGGCAGCTCCGGATCCACGATGCCGGACGGCGCTGGGGTGGCAAGGCTTGGGATCAGCGAGCAGCCGCCGGTCACGGCCGCAATCGTGACCGCCGAAAGCAGCACCGACAGCACCGAGCGGGTCGCGCGCACGGTCGCGCTCGCCGGCGCCCCGCCCGCCTCGGCAGCCCCTCCCGCGTCAGTCGACGACGGTGTGGCTCTGCTCCCGCAGGAACTGCGCGACGTAGTACATCGACAGCCCGGACTTGCCGGTCGAGCCGGATCCCTTCCACCCGCCGAAGGCCTGCACGCCCGGCCAGGCGCCGGTGGTCGCGCCGGCCCGGCGGTTGACGTACAGCACGCCCGCGTGGATCTCCTCGAGGAACTGCTGCACCTCGGCCGGCTCCTCGCTGTACACGCCCGCGGTCAGGCCGTAGAGGTTGTCGTTGGCGAGGGCGAGCGCCTCATCCAGCGAGTCCACCGGCGCGACCGCGACGAACGGCACGAACAGCTCGTCCTGGAACAGGCGGTGCGACGGCGGCAGGCCGACGACCGTCGGTTCCACGTAGAAGCCGCGGGCGAGGGCGCCGTCGGTGAGGCGCTCGCCGCCGGTGAAGACGGTCCCGTCCCGGCGCGCCTCGGCGACGGCCTGCTGGTGGCGGTCGACCGCGGCGTGGTCGATGACCGGGCCGAGGAACGCGGTCCGTGGCAGCGGATCGCCCACGACGAGCTGCTCGGTCTTCTCGACGAGCGTCCTGACGAACTCGTCGTGGACCGGCCGCTCCACGTAGACGCGGCTGTTCGCGGAGCACTTCTGCCCGCCGAACCCGAACGAGGCACGCATCACGCCCTCGGCGGCCTCCTCGAGGTCGGCGCTGCGCAGGACGATCGCCGGGTTCTTGCCGCCCATCTCCACGATGCACGGCCGCGGGTACCGCTTCGAGAAGTTGCGGAAGAGGTCGAACCCGACCTCGTAGGAGCCGGTGAAGACGATGCCGTCGATGCCCTGGTTCTCCTGGAGCTCCGCGCCGACGGTGCTGCCGGGACCCATGACCAGGTTGAACACGCCGTCCGGGACACCGGCGTCGCGATAGGCCTCGAGGATCGCGATCGCGGTCATCGCCGACGCCGACGCCGGCTTGAGGATCACGCTGTTGCCGGCCATCATCGCGGCGCAGGTCGGGCCGACGGCCAGCGCCATCGGGAAGTTGAATGGGCTGATCACCGCGAACACGCCGTGCGGGCGGAGGATGGACCGCGTGTGGACGGCCGCGTCGCCCAGGTTGTCCATCGGGTGGTCGTAGAAGCCGTTGTCCTCGGCCGTCTTGGCGTAGTAGCGGATGAGGTCGGCGGCCTCCTCCACCTCGCCCAGGGCCTCCATCCGGGTCTTGCCCACCTCGATGGCCATCAGGCCGCCGTACTCCATCTGGCGCTCGGAGATCAGCTCCGCCGCCGCCCTCAGGATCTCGAGGCGCTTCTCCCAGCCCAGGCGGAACCACGCCGGCTGGGCGCGCCGGGCGGCGGCGATGGCGTCCCGGACGTCCGCCCGGGTGCCCTTGGCGAAGGTGCCGACGAGGATGTCGGTGTCGATGGGCGAGCGGATCTCGAACGTGCCCTCGCCGTCGCGCTCCCGGCCGTCGACGAAGTTGCGGTGGTAGGCGCCGAGCCGTGCCTTCGCCCTCTCCAGCCCGGCCTCGTACAGGGCGTGGAGCTCCTCGTTGTCGGCGCGGAGGGTGGCATACGTGATCTTGATCCGCTGGGCGGTCATCGCAGGCTCCCGTGGGGCGCGCCCGCGGGTGCGACGGCGCGCAGCTGGAGGACGGTCGTTGCCGTCAGTCTAGTCCGGGTTGGGCGGCACGAGGGAGGGCGACCCGGCGACACACGCAGGCCTCGATCAGGTGATGTCCGAGCGGATGATCGAGTACAGGTGGGCGTCGTGGTACCGCCCATGCAGGAGCAGCCGGTGCCGGAGGGTGCCCTCGAACACGGCACCCGCCCGCTCGGCCACCCGCCGGCTCGGCTCGTTCTCGACGGACATGAGGATCTCGACCCGTTCCAGGCCGGCCTCGGTGAGCCCGTGTCTGGCGAGGAGCCGGGTCGCGCGCGCCGCCCAGCCACGGCCGGTGCGGTCGGAGCGGAGCCAGTAGCCGAGGTTGGCGTAGTGGTTGACCGGGTTGAACAGGTTGAGTCCGCATCCGCCGGCCAGCTCGCCGTCGTCGCCCACGATCAGGTAGCGCTGCTCGTCGGGGTCGCGCTCGTCGCGCTCACCGCGGATCCAGGCGCCGGCGGCCGCCGCGTCGTAACCCGGGGTAGCCCAGGGCATGAACGGCTGGAGGTGGGCCAGCGATGAAGCCACCGCCGAGACCAGTGCAGCGATATCGGCTTCCACCGGTGGCCGGAGCGTGATCACGCCGTCCGTCAGGTAGATCGGTGACGACCCCATCCTCCGAGTGTGCCATGACTCCCGCGGCGTGGTACGTCTGGGTGGTGCAGCGGCCGCGCGGACCCGCCATGCTGGTCGCATGCGTCCTGGCAGCCGCCGCCCGCTCCCCTCCCTCGCCGCCGCGCTCGTGTTCGCGCTCCTCGCCGGAGTCGTGCCCGGCGTCGCCGGTGTCGTGCCCGCACGGGCCGCGACCGAGTTCCCGAAGGGCTACGAAGCCTTCCACACGTACGCTGAGATGGTCGCCGACATCAGGGCCGTGCAGGCCGCCCACCCCGACATCGTGCGGCTGTTCTCGATCGGGAAAAGCTACAAGGGGCGGGACCTGTGGGCCGCGAAGGTCAGCGACAACGTGGCCGTGGACGAGGCCCAGCCCGAGGTCCTGTACGACGGCCTCACCCACTCGGACGAGCACATGGGTCTCGAGATGACCCTCCAGATCCTCCACTGGCTGGCGGACGGCTACGGCAGGGACGCCCGGATCACGAACATCGTCAACAGCCGCGAGGTCTGGATCGTGTTCGCCGTCAACCCGGACGGCGCCGAGTTCGACATCAGCGGCGGCCGGTTCCACCACTGGCGCAAGAACCGCCAGCCGAACGCCGGGACCACGGCCATCGGGACCGACCTCAACCGCAACTTCGGCTACCACTGGGGCGGCGGCGGGCGGACGAGCGTCAACCCGCGGGCGATCACCTACCGCGGCCCGTCCGCCTTCTCGGCCCCCGAGACCCGCGCGATGCGCGCCTTTCTCGCGAGCCGCGTGGTGAACGGGCGCCAGCAGATCCGCACCGCGATCTCGTTCCACGAGTACGGGCGCCTGGTGATGTGGCCCTACGGGTACACCCACACCCACGTCCCGGCCGACATGACCAGCCAGGATCGCGCGGCCCTGGTCGCCATCGGCAGGAAGATGGCGGCCAGCAACGGCTACCGCCCGGAACAGGCGAGCGACCTGTACGTCACCTCGGGCACCACCCGGGACTACGAGTACGGCACGTACCGGATCTTCGCCTACTCGTTCGAGCTCTCGAACGTGGACTACCCGAAATCGCCCGTCATCGCGACCGAGACCGCGCGGAACCGGGACGCGGTCCTGTACCTGGCCGAGCAGGCCGGGTGCCCGTACGCGGTCCTCGGGACCGCGGTCGCGAACGCGCGCTGCGGCGCCTTCGACGACGACATGGAGGTCGCCCGCGGGTGGACCGTGAACCCGGACGGGACCGACACCGCGCCCGCGAACGCGCGCTGGGCGCGCGGCGTTCCGGCCCCGACGTCCTCGGGCGGCGTGACGCTGCAGCCGGGCACCGTGGCATCCGGGCGGGCGGCGCTGATCACGGGCCTGGCGGCCGGGTCGGGCGCCGGGGCGAACGACCTGGACGGACTGACGACCGTCCGCTCGGCGCCGATCACGCTCCCGGCCGGGGCCGGGCAGCAGCTGACCTTCCGGTTCAACTTCGCGCACGCGGCGAACGCCACGGCGGATGACCACCTGCGCGCGATCGTGGAGGCGGCGGACGGCACGCAGACCGTGGTCTGGGAGCGCACCGGGACGAGCGCCGTGGTCGCGGGGGCGTGGCAGACGGCGACGGCCCGGATGGACGCCTGGGCCGGCCAGACGATTCGGCTCCGGTTCGAGGCGCTGGACGGCGGCGCCGATTCCACGGTTGAGGCCGGCGTGGACGACGTGCGGGTGACGCGTCCGACGGGCTGAGGCTCAGTCCAGCGCCGCGACGACCTCCACGATCGACGCGGCCACCCCGTCGGGGCGCACGGCGCCCCGGGCGCGCGTCGCGGCGGCCGCCAGGTCCGCGTCGCCGTGCTTGCCCGTCCGGACGAAGATGCCGCGCAGCCCGGCCCGCTGCGCCCCCGCGACGTCGATCAAGACGTCGTCGCCGACCATGGCCACGTCGCGGTGGCGCAGGCGGGGCTCGCCCCGCTCCCGTGCCTCGGCCGCCAGTCGATCGAAGCCCAGCCGGAAGCTCTCCGGGGACGGCTTGCCCACGATCCGCGCCCGCTTCTCCGTGGCGTACTCCAGGCCCACCAGGAACGCCCCCGCATCGAGCGTCGGCCCGGCCTCCGTCACCCACCAGGCGTTGCGGTGCACCCCGATCAGGGCCGCCCCGCCGCGGATCAGGCGGAACGCCCGGTCAAGGTTCGCCTTCGTCAGCTGGTCCAGCGAGTCCCCAAGCACGACGGCCGCGACGTCGTCCGGGCGGGCATCGGCCGCCGCTCCGTCGACCATCTTCACGCCCTCGAACTCGACCCGCGCGTCGTCCGTGGTGATCACGTAGACCGGCCGGTCGCCGTACTCGCGACGCACCATGTCGGCCGACGCCGAGACCGCGGACTGGAACCGGTCCGCCGGCGTGGCGAAGCCCACGCTCCTTCCCCACCCCGCCAGCGTCGCGCGCGAGACGAGCGAGGTGTTGGTCACCACGAGGTACGGGAACGGCCGCCGGTCCAGCTCCGCCATGGCCGCCGCGGCCCCCGGGATGGCCGCGCCCTTGACGACCAGGACCCCGTCCAGGTCCAGCAGCAGCGCGCGGACCCCGTGCAGCGCTGCACGGAGGGAGGGCTCGGAAGCGGTCGGGTCGGGCATGATGCGCGCAGGTTACCCCCCGGCCGTCGCGCCGGGCGGGACGGATTGCCAGCGAAGGAGCCTGCGGATGGGACTGCTCGAGGGGCGCAGGGCGCTCGTGTTTGGGGTCGCGAACGACCACAGCATCGCCTGGGGGATCGCGAAGGCCTTCCACGAGCAAGGCGCGGTCGTGGGCTTCTCGTCCGTCGAGAGCCTGATCGAGCGGCGCGTGCGCCCGCTCGCCGATTCCATCGGCGCCACCTTCGTCGAGCCGGCGGACCTGCAGTCCGACGAGCAGATCCGGGCCGTGATGGCGAAGTGGGCCGAGGTCCACGGCAAGATCGACATCCTCGTCCACGCGGTCGCCTACGCCAAGCGCGAGGACCTCGACGGGTCGTTCGTCGACACCTCGCGCGACGGGTTCGCGCTGGCGCTGGACGTGTCCGCGTACTCGCTGGTGGCGCTCACCCGCGAGGCTCGTCCGTACCTGCGCCGCGGCAGCTCGATCATCACGCTCAGCTACTACGGTGCGGAGAAGGTCGTCACCCACTACAACGTGATGGGCGTCGCCAAGGCCGCGCTCGAGGCGTCCGTGCGGTACCTCGCCGCGGATCTCGGCCCGGACGGCGTCCGCGTGAACGCCATCTCGGCGGGACCCATCCGGACTCTCTCCGCCGGCGGCATCGCGGGCTTCCGCAAGCTGTACGGCCCGTTCGACGAGATCGCCCCGCTGCGCGCCCACATCTCCATCGAGGACGTCGGCAGGACCGCCACCTACCTGGGCTCGGACCTCTCGTCCGCGGTCACCGGCGAGGTCATCCACGTGGACGGCGGGTTCAACATCCTGGGCGTCCCGTCGGTCGAGTAGCGGGGCGCGCATCGTGCTCCCCCGCTCCGGCCGGCCGTTCGACGGCTCGGTGCTGGCCGCCGCCGAAGGCTGGGATGCGGGTGCGGTGGCGCTGGCGGTGGTGGACCCGGACGGGCTGGTGGCGGTCCACGGGCCGCTCGACGCGCCGCGACCGTGGGCGTCCGTGACCAAGCTCCTCACCGCGTACGTCGCGCTGGCCGCGGTGGAGCGCGGCAGCCTCGTGCTGGACGAACCCGCCGGCCCCCCGGGCTCGACCGTCCGGCACCTGCTGGCCCATGCCTCGGGCCTCGCCTTCGACGATCCGTCCGTGATCGCGCCGCCCGGGCGGACCCGGATCTACTCCAGCGCCGGGTTCGACATCCTCGCCTCGCTGGTCGGCGTGCGGGCCGGGCGGCAGTTCCCGGCCCTGCTGCGGGAGTGGGTCCTGGACCCCCTCGCGATGACCGGGACCCGGCTGGTGGGTCGGCCGTCGCAGGGCCTGGAGGGCCCGATGACGGACCTCGCCGCGTTCGCCTTCGAGCTGCTGCGGCCGCGGGTGCTGCCGGCGACGGCGCTGGCCGCGGCGACGACCGTGGCGTTCCCCGGGCTCCGCGGCGTGCTGCCGGGCATCGGGCGCTTCGACCCGCTGGACTGGGGCCTGGGCTTCGAGCTCCGGGACGGAAAGGCGCCGCACTGGACGGGGACCCGCAACTCGCCGGGGACGTTCGGGCACTTCGGGGGCAGCGGGGCGTTCCTGTGGGTGGACCCGGACGCGTCGCTGGCGCTGGCCTGCCTGCCCGAGCGGCCGTTCGGGCCGTGGGCGCTGGCGGCCTGGCCGGCGTTGTCAGATGCGGTGCTCGCCGCCGCAGGCCCATTCCGATAGCGGCCGTGCGCCACGACCGACGGGGAGGCGGTACTCCCGCTCTCGTCGCTCGGCACCGATGGGATCGGCTGTATCCCAGCGGAACCGCCATGGGGGATCACCCACACACGCCGCACCCACGTGTGACTCCGAGTGGAGTCCGGACGCCGACTCTCGAGCACGGCTCAGCCCCGGAGCCCGGGATTCGGGCCGGCACCCATACACGCCGCACCCCCGTGTGACTCCGGGCGGAGTCGCGATCAGGGCACCGGTCCGCTTGTGGTCGTGCGCGACCGGCGGCGAGGCCGCGCAGTCACGGCACAGCCCGGAGACCGAGAGGTGCGAGAGGTCCAACCGGAACCCCCGGACCGCGCGATGCTGGTCTCGACGCACGACATGCGGCTAGTCACCGAGGGCTTCCCCGGGACGGTCATCGTGAACGACGGGGTGATCGTGGCCGACGGGCCCACGGACCTGATTCTCGCGGACACCGTGCTGCCCGAGGCGCACGGGCTCGAGGCACCCTGAGATCGCGGCCGCTCGCCGGCGGCTCCGTGGCGGGTGGTTTGGCCCAACTCGGCCTCGACGAACGGCCCCCGGGGAATAGACTCCACGCCAACGGGAGACGGCCACGACCCCGGGGGACGACTGTCGTGTCACTGCGCGATCGCATCGAGCGGGCGAACAAGCCCATCCAGGAGGAGGTTGGCGACCAGGTTGGGGTCGTCCCGTACGAGGCCGCCCCGCCGCCGCCCGTCGTCGCCCCGAAGCCGTCGCAGCTGGCGGCCCGCGAGAAGTGGCTCCGCGACATCCGGGTCGGCCTCCAGGGGGCGGTGATCAACGCCTCCGACTCCCTGTTCGAGGACGCACCTGCGGGCGAGATCCAGGGAGAGGTCGAGGGGGTCGTCGATCGCTTCCTGACCGCGAACGGGTTCGCCGTCACGCGCGACGAGCGGCGACAGCTGGTCGCGGAGGTGATCGCCGAGGTCCAGGGCCTCGGTCCGCTCGAGCCGCTGCTGGCCGACCCCACCATCACGGAGGTCATGGTCAACGGCCCCGACCAGATCTACATCGAGCGCGCCGGCAAGATCTCGCGGGTCTCGACGACGTTCCTCAACGACGACCACGTCCTGCGGATCATCGACCGGATCATCACCCCGCTCGGGCGCCGCATCGACCAGACGAGCCCGCGCGTCGACGCCCGCTTGCCCGACGGCTCCCGGGTCAACTGCATCATCGAGCCGCTGTCGCTCGTCGGCCCCGTCATCACCATCCGGAAGTTCTCGGCCCGGCCCTACACGGTGGAGGACCTGGTCCGGTTCGGCACCGCGACCGCGGAGATGTTCGACTTCCTGCGTGCCTGCGTCGAGGCCCGGCTCAACCTCTTCGTCTCGGGTGGCACCGGCTCGGGCAAGACGACCACGCTCAACGTGATCTCCGCGTTCATCCCCGAGGAAGAGCGGATCATCACGATCGAGGACGCCGCCGAGCTGCAGCTTCGCCAGGAGCACGTGATCACGCTGGAGGCGCGGCCGGCAAACCTCGAGGGCGAGGGCGAGATCACCACCCGCGACCTGCTGCGCAACGCCCTCCACATGCGCCCGGACCGGATCATCGTCGGTGAGTGCCGTGGCGGCGAGGCGCTGGACATGGTCCAGGCCATGACCGTGGGCCAGGAGGGCTCGCTCTCGACCGGCCACGCGAACAGCTCCCCGGACATGCTCCGGCGCCTCGAGACGATGATCCTGATGTCCGGCTACGAGATGCCGCTGCGATCCATCAGGGAGCAGATCGCGTCGGCCGTGGACCTCATCGTCCACACGGCCCGGCTGAGCGACGGCTCGCGCAAGATCCTCAACATCACCGAGGTCTACGGGATCGAGGATGACCAGATCCTCACCCATGACATCTTCGAGTTCAAGCAGACGGGCGTCGACGAGGATGGGAAGGTCCTGGGCACGCTGGAGCCGACCGGGGTCCGCCCGACGTTCATGCCCAAGTTCGCCGCGAACGGCATCGAGCTCCCGCCGGGTGACTTCGGCATCCCGCCCGAGGACCCCGAGCACCCCGTCAAGACGCGCATCGGCAAGGGCCGGTCCGTCGGAGGCGAGCACGGGGATCCCGCGGCGGCGCCCCGGCTCACCATCGGCCTGGGCAAGGCCGTCAGCGCCGGCGGCATGGTCTACCTCTCGTCGGTCGGCCCCGTGGACCCGGAGACGGGCCGGCTCGTGGGAGACACGATCCGGGTGCAGGCCGTGCAGTGCCTCAAGAACCTTGAGGCGAGGCTGGCGGAGGAGGGCTCGTCGCTGGACAGGATCGTGTGGGCCAACTGGTGTCTGCGCGACCCGTCGGAGTTCGAGCCGTTCAGCGAGGAGTGGGTGAAATGGTTCCCGGGTGACGCGCCCGTGGGCCAGGGAACGCTCATGCCGCCCCAGCAGCGCCGGGTGGGGTTCCGGATCTCGATCGCGGTCATCGCCGAGGCGTAGACGCGGTCTGCACCTGGCGCGCAGGCCTCCGCGAGATGCCCTCGCACCGGCTCGCTGGTCGTGGTTGACAGCGAGCGGGGGCCTCGTACGATTTCCCAGTCGCGGCCCGGAAGCGTCCCCTCGGATGCCCGCGGCAGGAGGGGCACGATGCCCAAGTACCTGTTCACCGGCAGCTTCGCCGCCGAGGGCGCCAAGGGTGTCCTCGCCGAAGGTGGGAGCAAGCGTCGCACCGCTGTGCAGCAGCTGTTCGCCTCGGTCGGTGGGACTCTCGAGTCGTACCACTTCGCGTTCGGCAGCAACGACTACTTCATCATCGGCGACCTGCCCGGGAACGAGGCCGCAGCCGCGGTCGCGCTCACGACGTCGGCGACGGGCACCGTGCACACGCGGACCGTCGTGCTCCTCACGCCCGAGGAGCTGGACGGGGCGTCGCAGGTCTCGGCGACCTATCGGGCGCCGGGGCGCTGATCTTCTCCGGCCCGCGGGCCGGGAAGCTGATCCGCCGACCCGTGGGCCGGGACACGCGAGGGGGCCACCGCGTATGACCTCCTCGCGCCCCGGGATGCCGACGGGCGACCAGGCTGCTGTCGAGCAACGCTCGAACGATTCGTCCCATCGAAAGGAACGTCCCCATGCTCAGCGACCACCCGGTGTTCCCCATCCTGTTGTCGACAGACCTGGATGCGAGCCGGACGTTCTACCGCGACACGCTCGGGCTGGAGGTCCTGCGCGAGGACCCGGACCGGATCGTCTTCCGGTGCGGCGGCGGGACGCAGCTGGTGATCACGGAGAGCACGACCGGGACGTCCGACACCCAGACCCAGATGGCCTGGCGCGTCCCGGACCTGCCTGCGGCGCTCGCCGACCTCCGGGCACGAGGCGTGCGCATCGAGGAGTACGAGGCCCCCGACCCGGTGACCGTGGACGGCATCGCCGACATGGGGCATTCCTGGGCGGCGTGGTTCATCGATCCGAGCCGGAACGTGCTGGCGGTCGTCCAGCCCAAGGGCTGAAGGGTCCGAGGAGCCGGCCGCCATCGGTGACCCCGGGCGGGGCGGAAGCCCGGCCGGGTCGTCATCTCACACCGATCAAGGGGTCGAGAGGGAGACGGGGTGGAGCGGGAGACGGGGTGGAGCGGGAGACGGGGTTCGAACCCGCGACATGCAGCTTGGAAGGCTGCCGCTCTGCCAACTGAGCTACTCCCGCGTCCCGAAAACCTACCACGGGCGCGGCGGCCGGTGCTCAGGTCGCACTGCTGCCGCGCCGTGTCGCCTCCATGGCGATGAATTCCGCGTATTCGGCGGCGTGGCAGGCCAGGTCCTGCCTCATGCGCCCGTTCTCGTCGACTCCCGGGCGACGAACCTGACGATCCGGGCCGCCATGACCGTCGTCCACCCGTCTTCGTCGACTCGGGGGCGACGAACCCGACCGTTCGACCCGTCTCCGGTGCTCGTCTGCCCGAATTGGTCGACTCCGAGGCGACAGAGGATCGCGGCCAGGTCAGTCGCACACGCCGGTCGCGACGAGCCGATCGTGGCCACCTCGGTCGTGGACGAGCGAACGTGGCGAGGTCGGTCGCGGCCAAGCGTCGATCGCAGGCCAGGCACGTGCCCCCCGCGTCAACCTGACCCGGACCGCCGAACGATCCCGGGTCAGCCCTCGAGCTCGGCTCCCGCGGCGACGCAGTCCTCGGCGAAGCGCTCCAGCGCCCACTCGTCCGCGGCACACGCCCGGACCAGCGTCATGACCCGGTCCACCCCGGCGTCGGCGTACCGTCGCAGCAGGTCCACGCGCGGCCCGCCCTCCGGCTCCGAGTCCTCGCGCCCGATGTTCACCGAGAGCCGCAGCGTCCGCGGATCCCGCCCGATCTCGGCGCACCGGGAGTCGATGACCGGCCGCGCCTCCAGGATCTCCCCGGGCGTCAGCCAGTCGAGGTTCAGCTCGTCCGCGTAGCGGGCCGCAAGGCGCCAGGTCCGGTTGGGCCCGTTACCGCCCACGAGGATCGGCACCCGTGGCTCCTGGAGACCGCGAGGAACATTGATCGCATCGCGCACGGACGCGGTCGATCCTTCGTACGTGGCCCGGCCCGGCGCCAGCATCCGCGACGTGATCTCGAGGGCGTCCTCGAGCATCGCCATGCGCGTCCTGAGGGGCGGGAAGCCGAACCCGTAGGCGACGTACTCGTCCTCCTTCCAGCCGGCACCGAGGCCCAGCTCGGCACGCCCGCCCGAGACGACGTCGAGGGTGGAGATCATCTTGGCGACGAGCGCGGGGCTCCGGTAGCCCGCGCACAGGACGAGGTGGCCCAGCCGGACCCGCGCGGTCTCAGCGGCGAGGGCCGATAGCGCGACGAACGCCTCGAACGTGATCTCGTCGGTCGGGAGCGGCTCGGTCTGGACGTGGTCGAACAGCCAGATCGAGTCGAACCCCAGCGTCTCGGTCTCGTGGGCGACCGCCACCGTGCGCGCCCAGGCCCGTGACGGATCCCAGCCGTCGTACTCGCCGGTCCAGCCCTGGGGGGCGATGATCCCGACCCGCATGCGATCCCTCCTGCTCCCCCGCTCCTCCTGCGTCTCGCGGGCTCCGGGCCCGCGCGGCCTCAGCGGCGCTCGAGGATCGGGCGTGCCTTCTCGGGATCGTCCACGACGAACGCGAAGGTGGCCCGATCGCTCCAGCGGCCGATGAACAGGTGACCCATCACGTTGACGCCGGCATCCGCCAGCTCGCGCGCGATCCGGGCCATGCCGCCCGGCCGGTCGTCCACCTCGGCCAGGATCGACTCACCCTCGTAGAAGGCCCAGCCACCGTCGACGAGGACCTTGCGAGCCGTGTCGTCATCGGCCGTCGTCATGATGAAGTGACCGGTCTCTCCCAGGCCGCCGCCACCGATGGCGCGCAGGTCGACGCCGGCCGCGGCCAGCTCCTCGGCGAGGCGGGCCATCTGACCCGGCTGGTTGGCGACCTGGACGACGAACTGCCTGGACATCGGCTCCTCCGGGGCGGCGTGGCGGGCGGGCGGCGGAATCGGGAACGAGCGGGTGATTCTCGCACGCGGGGGCCGATGGCGGGGTCGATGGCGGGGAGACCGCATTCTCGTGGCGGAGAGGCCGCATCTCGTGGCGAGGAATCCGCCCTTGACGCGCGAACCGGGTCTCGGGCGCTACCGGGCCCCGGGGTGCCGCCCGCGCCGGAGGGCGATCGCGCGGTGATAGGTCTCGAGATACCGGGGCGCGGAGCCGGTGACCCAGTTGAAGTCCACGGCCATGCCGCGCCGCACCAGGTCCGCCCAGGCCGCGGGATCGGTGGCACGGAGGCGGGTAGCGCGTGTGACGGCCGCGACCAGCGCCGCCGGGGTGGCCTCGTCGAAGACGAACCCGGTCCCCTGGCCCGGCCGTTCGTCCACGTCCACCACGCTGTCGGCGAGACCGCCCGTGCGGCGGACGACCGGCGGGGTGCCGTAGCGGAGCGCGATCATCTGGCCCTGGCCGCATGGCTCGAACCGCGAGGGCATCAGGAACAGGTCCGCCCCGGCGTAGATCCGGCGCGCCATGTCCCGGTCGAACCGCTCGATCAGCGCGACGCGCCGCGGATCGGCGGCAGCGAGCGCCCGGAACCCATCGGCGAGCGAGGCCTGGCCGCTGCCCTGGACGATGATCCTGGCGCCGGCATCGAGCAGGTCCGCGGCGCCGTCGGCCAGCAGGTCGAAGCCCTTCTGGGGATCCATCCGGCCGATCATCCCGAGGACGGGGCGGTCGTCCTCCGGGTCGAACCCGACCCGGCCCAGCAGGTCCGCGCGGCAGGCCGCCTTGCCGGCGGTGTGCCCCGCGTCGTAGGGCGACGCGAGCGCCTCGTCGGTGGCGGGGTTCCAGGTGTCGGGATCGATGCCGTTGAGGATGCCCCCGAAGCGATCGCCCTTGGCCCGGAGAGCGCCGTCCAGGCCCATCCCGAAGGCCGGGGTCAGGGCCTCGCGCGCAAAGCCGGGCGAGACCGTGTTGGCCAGGTCCGAGCCCTCGATCGCGGCCAGGAGCAGGTCCAGGCCGTCCGCGTTCGGGCCGGCGAGAGGATCGCCGGGCGCCAACCCGAGGAGAGGGAGCCGGTCGCGGGGGACCCAGCCGTGGTAGGCGAGGTTGTGCACGGTCAGGACGACCGCCATCCGGGCGAAGAACGGGTCCCGTGCGGCATCGGCGCGGGCGCGCTCGAGCAGCGCGGGCCCCGTGTGCCAGTCGTGGACGTGGAGCACGTCGAGCGGGGCGCCGTCGCGGCGGAGCGCCGCCAGCGCGGCGCGGCAGAACACGGCGAACCGCCAGGGGTCGTCCGGGTGGTCGTAGAACGTGTCGCGATCGAAGGCCGCCGGCACGTCCACCAGGCGCAGCCGGTAGCCGTCAGCCTCGACGTTCACGATCGAGACGGTGAGCGGCCTGGCCGTGCGCGGGTCGGCGATCGGGAGCGGCCGCTCGGTCACGGCGCCGGACGGCACGGGCACGGACCGGTACCGGGGGAGGAAGACGTCCACCGGGGCCTGCAGCCCGCGACCGGCCTCCGGCAGCCGGCCGAGCGCCCGGGCGAGGGCATCCACCACGTCGCCCAGGCCACCGGTCTTGGCCCAGGGCTCGCATTCCGCGGCGAGCAACGCGACACGAATCGGCATCGTCGGAAGGGTACCGCCCAGCGAGGGGCGGGTTCGGCCGCGTCCCGTGGGTGCCGTCGTGCCCACCTTCGCGCTCACGCCTGGCTCTCCGCTCGCCCTCAGCCCGCCGCGCGCTTGCCCTCCGACCGCCCACCCTCAGGCGGACCGACGTGCGCCCGGCGCCGGATGGCACGCTCCCGCCCGGGGACGGCCCGAGGGTCGAGACGGCAAACCGGTACACGGAGCGATCCGATGCCGACTATCATTTCCCGCTCATGGAACCCCTCGTCCACGTTCCGGTCGCGCCCGGTGCCTCGTTCAACCTGCCGCCCAAGCTCGAAGGCCTGCGCAGGCTGGCGTACAACATGTGGTGGAGCTGGCACCCGCGCGCACGAACGCTGTTCTCCCGCATCGACGCGGGTGCCTGGGCCCGCTACCGCAACCCGATCCCGGTGCTGTCGGGACCGGTCGCCTGGAGCCAGCTCCTCGACAACCCGGCGTTCATGGCGGACTACGAGTCCATCATGCGCGAGTTCGACGCCTACATGTCGGACGGCAGGGACCACTGGTTCCAGAAGCGCCACGCCACGGACCTGACCGGCCCCATCGCCTACTTCTGCGCGGAGTACGGATTCCACGAGTCCCTGGGCATCTACTCCGGCGGCCTCGGCGTCCTCGCCGGCGACCACATGAAGACCGCCTCGGACATGGCCCTGCCGCTGGTCGGCGTGGGCCTCATGTACCGCAAGGGCTACTTCCGCCAGACGATCGACGCCGACGGCCACCAGGAGCACGCGTACCCGGACTACGAGCTCAGCCGGCTGCCGATCATGCGCGCCCTGGACCGGCTGGGCGAGCCGCTCATCGTGAGCGTCGAGCTGCCGGGCCGGGATCTCTACGCGGCGGTCTGGGTGGCCCAGGTCGGCCGGGTGCCGGTGCTGCTGCTGGACACGGACCTGCCGGACAACGACGACTCGGACCGGCCGATCACGCACATCCTCTACGTCCGTGGCCGGGAGATGCGCCTGCACCAGGAGCTCGTCCTGGGCGTCGGCGGCGTCCGGGCCCTGCGAGCCCTCGATCTTGCCCCGTCGGTGTGGCACCTCAACGAGGGACATTCCGCGTTCCTGCTCGCCGAGCGCGCCCGGGAGCTGGTTGCCGCGGGCACCCCGCTCGACGCGGCGTGGACGGAGATCCGCCGCAGCAGCGTGTTCACGATCCACACGCCGGTCTCCGCGGGCAACGAGCGGTTCGACACGGACCTGGTCCGGCGGGTTGCCGGTCCCCTGCTGGAGGGCGATGGCCGGCCGGGGACCGGAGGGGTCCCGCTCGGCAGCCTGCTCGAGCTCGGCCTCGGGGTCGAGCGCGACACCACGCAGTTCGACATGACCGCGTTCTCGCTCCGGCTCACCAGCGGCGCCAACGCCGTCTCGCTGCTCCACGGCCGGACCGCCAACGCCACCTGGCAGGGCATCATGCCGCACGAGATCCTGGGCCTCACGAACGGGGTCCACACGCCCACCTGGCTGGGCCAGCCGATGCGGGACGCCCTCGAGCGTTACACCAATGCCGACTTCGTCGCGATGGACGACCAGCCCGCGGATCGCCGGTTCTGGGAGCGCATCGACCAGGTCCCGGGCGAGGAGCTCTGGGAGGCCCACCAGCGCCAGAAGCTCGAGCTGTCGATCTTCGCCCGAGGCCGGCTCCGCAACCAGTTCGCCCGCCACGGCGAGGCCCCGATGCTGCTCGAGGAGCTGGAGGAGGTCCTGGACCCCGGGATCCTCACCATCGGCTTCGCGCGCCGGTTCGCGACCTACAAGCGCGCGGCGCTGCTGTTCTCGGACCTGGACCGGCTGGCCCGGATCGTCTGGGACGCGGACCGCCCGCTGCAGATCATCTTCGCCGGCAAGGCCCACCCCGCCGACCGGCCCGGCCAGGGCGTCATCCAGGACATCTTCGGCCGCTCCCGCAGCCCCAAGCTTCGCGGCCGCGTGTTCATCATCGAGGACTACGACATCCGGATCGCCCGGTTCCTCGTGCAGGGCGTGGACGTCTGGCTGAACAACCCGCGGCGACCGCTCGAGGCGTCAGGCACGTCGGGCATGAAGGCCGCCGCCAACGGCGTCCTCAACCTGTCGGTCCTCGACGGCTGGTGGGACGAAGGCTGGACCGGCGACAACGGCTGGGCCATCGGCGGACGCGAGACGAACCCCGACGAGGGTGCCCAGGACTGGGCGGACGCGCAGGACCTCTACCGCATCCTGGAGCAGGAGCTCATCCCGGCCTACTACGACCGCGACGAGACCGGCCTCCCGGTCCGCTTCCTCCAGCTGATGCGCAACTCGATCGCCAGCACCATCTGGAGGTTCTCGACCACGCGAATGCTGCACGAATACGTGGAGCGGCTCTACCTCCCGGCCGTGGGCGTGGAGCCGGCCGCGGCGCGCGCCGCCGCTCGCAGGGCCTCGAACTGACCTCCGGGCCGGCCCGTCGCCAGCCACCCCCATTCCCACACTGAAGGACCGCGGCCCTTGGCTCCCCGGATTGCGCTGGCGCTGGCCATCCACAACCACCAGCCCGTGGGCAACTTCGGGTGGGTGTTCGCCGAGACCTACGATCGGGCCTACCTGCCGATGCTGGAGGCGATCGAACGCCATCCCGGTGTCCGTCTCTCGCTCCACTACACGGGCCCCCTGCTCGAGTGGCTCGCGGCCGAACGGCCGGAGTTCCTCGCCCGGCTCAGTGCGCTCGCCGCCGGCGGGCAGGTGGAGCTCCTCGGCGGCGGGCTGTACGAGCCGGTCCTCGCCTCGCTGCCGGAGCACGACCGGGTCGACCAGCTGCGCCGCATGGCCTCCACGATCGAGGGCATCACCGGACGGTGGCCACAGGGCGCGTGGCTCGCGGAGCGCGTCTGGGAGCCCGACCTGCCCACGTCCCTCGCCGCCGCGGGCTACCGCTGGACGATCCTGGACGACCAGCACTTCCGGGCCGCGGCCATCCCCGAGGAGAACCTCTGGGGTGCCTACACGACCGAGGACCAGGGCAACCTGCTCACCGTCTTCGGGACCGAGCAGGGCCTCCGCTACCGGATCCCGTTCGGCGGGGTGGACGACGTCATCGCCTACCTGCGTGACCATGCCACCGAGGCGGGCGACCGGGTGGGGATGATGGGCGACGACGGCGAGAAGTTCGGCGCCTGGCCCACGACCTACGAGCACTGCTGGGGCGGCGGGCGTTGGGTCGAGCGCTTCTTCGAGGGGCTCGAGGCCAACGCGGACTGGCTGTCCACGGTGACGCCATCGCAGTGGTTGGACACGCAGCCGCCGATCGGACGGGTCTACGTGCCCACGTCCTCGTACGCGGAGATGGGCGAGTGGGCCCTGCCGCCGGACGAGACGGTGGTCTTCACCTCCCTGCTGCACGGGGCCGTCGCGCGCAAGGCTCCCGAGGCGCGCTGGCTCCGGGGCGGCTTCTGGCGCAACTTCCAGGTCAAGTATCGCGAGGTCAACGACCTCCACAAGCAGATGCTCCGGACGTCGGCGAAGGTCGCGGCGATGCCGGCGGGCTCGGCGGCATCGGCCGCCCGGGATCACCTGCACCGCGGCCAGTCCAACGACTGCTACTGGCACGGGCTCTTCGGCGGCATCTACATCTCCCACATGCGCCTCGCCACGTACGAGCACCTGATCGCCGCCGAGGATGCCGCGGACGGCCTGGCCGGGTGGCCGAGCGTCGCCGAGCTGCGGGACCTGGACATGGACGGGCGGAACGAGGCGATCCTCGAGGAGCGCGGCCAGGTCGTGACGATCAAGCCCTCGGAGGGCGCCGGCATCGGCAGCTGGGACATCCGGGCCGCTCGCCACGCGTTGGGCGCGGTGCTGCGGCGGCGCCCCGAGGCCTACCACGAGGCGCTCCGCGCGGACGAGGCGAAGCGCTCCCAGTCGCCCGCACCGGCGGTCGAGGGCGACGCGCCCGCACCGGCCGAGGGGGGCACGGCGGAACCGGCCGCCGAGGGCGGCGCGCCCGCCTCGATCCACGACCTCGTGATGGTCAAGGAGCAGGGCCTGGCCGGCCACCTCCACTACGACGACCACGAGCGCCGGTCCGGGCTCGTACGGTTCCTGGCCCCGGCCACGACCCCCGACGCGTTCGCCCAGGCCCGCGAGACCGAGTTGGGCGACTTCCTCGACGGCGAGTTCACCGTACGGGACCTGGCACCCGGCCAGATCACCCTCGCCCGTGAGGGCAAGGTCGCCGGCCAGCCGTTCACCGTGACGCGGACGACCCGGCTGGGCGGCGGGCGCCTGGACCCGGAGCTCGACATCGAGCTGGTGATCGAGAACCGCGGCACCGGGGCCGTGGTGACCCGGCTGGGCCTGGAGCTCGCGATCCACCTGCTGGGCGGCGGCGCCAACCCGTCGGCGTGGTACGACGTCGCCGGCAGGCGGTCTGCCCACGACGCCACGGGCGAAGCATCCAGGATCACCGGGATCGCCTACGGCAACGACTGGGTGGGTGTGCAGGTCACCGCCAGCCCGGTGCCCGCGGCGGATGCCTGGTGGAGCCCGATCGAGACGGTGTCCAACTCCGAGTCGGGCTTCGAGCGTGTCTACCAGGGCAGCGCGCTGCTGTTGTCGTGGCCGATCACCCTGGTCCCCGGCGAGACGCGGAAGGTCTCCGTCAGGCAGTCCGTGACTGTGACTCGGGACCACGCGGCCGCCGAGGGCGTCGTCCCGGCGTGACGACCGCCCACCGCCCCGGGGGCAAGGCGCGGGAGGGCGCCGGCGGCCCGAACCACGCGAACCGGGCGAACGGCTCGAACGGCGCGGCGACGGCGGGCCGGCTCGACCCGGGCGGGAGATGGTCGATGAGCCGCGGCCGTCTCGTCGTCCACGCCCACTTCTACCAGCCGTCCCGTGTCGACCCGTTCTCGGGCCGTCTTCCGGAGGACGCGTCGGCCGCACCGTTCCGGGACTGGAACGCCCGGACCACGGCCGAGTGCTACCGCCCCAACGCCGAGCTCGGCTCGCTGGCGCACGCCTCGTGGGACCTGGGGCCCACGCTGAGCTCCTACCTCGCCGAGGAGGCGCCCGACGTCCTCGCCCGGTTTGCCGCCTCCGACGCCCGGGGCGGCGGCTCGAACGGCGGGCCGGGGATCGCCCAGTCGTTCCACCACTCGATCCTGCCACTCGCGGCGCTGCACGACCGGCGGACCGAGATCCGGTGGGGACTGCGTGACTTCGAGGTCCGGATCGGCCGGCGGGCGACGGCGGTCTGGCTGCCGGAGACGGCGGTCGACCTGGCCACGCTGCGCATCCTGGCCGAGGAGGGCGTGACCGGGACCATCCTGGCGCCCTGGCAGGCGGACGTCCCACACCTCGACGCCCGGCGACCGTACCGCGTGGAGACAGGCGGTGGGAGGCACATCGCGGTCGCCTTCTACGACGGCGGCCTGTCGGGGTCGATCTCGTTCGAGCCGGCCGTGACCGGCGATGCGGACCGGTTCGCCCGGGAACGGATCGCGCCGCGGCTGGCCGATCCCCTCCCCGACGGCTCCGCGCCGATCCTGATCATCGCCAGCGACGGCGAGCTCTACGGCCATCACCAGGCGTTCCGGGACCTCTTCCTCCAGCGCCTGGTGGCGCCATCCGCGGGCACGCCCGACCGCGGCTTCGACGTGGCGACGCTCGCCGAAGTCCTCGCGGACGTGCCCGGCCGTCCCCACCCCGAGATCCGGATCCGCGAGCGGACGTCGTGGAGCTGCCACCACGGCGTGCTGCGCTGGTCGGGCGAGTGCCCCGACGCCGCGGACGGCCGCTGGAAGGGACCCCTCCGCGCCGCGCTGGAGCGCCTCGCCGGCGGGATCGACGCCGTGACGGAGACACTGGCCCGCGGGCTACCCGGCCTGGACGACGTCTGGGCGGCGAGGAACCGCTACGTGGACGTGGTCCTGGGCGTCTCGGCGCCGGAGGCGTTCGCGGCGGCGGAGCTGGGGCCCGCGGCCGGCGCCGAGGACCGAGGCCTCTTCCTCGGGCTCATGGAGGCCCAGCGCTGGCGGCTGGGGATGTTCGCGTCGTGCGGCTGGTTCTGGGACGACCCTTCCCGCCCCGAGACGCGCTACGTGCTGCAGGCCGCGGCGCGAGCCGTCCGTCTCGTGGACGACCACGCAGGCACCGACCTGGAGCGCCGCCTGGTGGCTGACCTGCGCCTGTTCGGGTCTTCCGCGCTGGGGATCGACGGCGCGACGATCTACCACCAGGCGCTGGCCCAGGCCGGTCAGCCCCCGCCGAGGGACGAGGCCCAGGGTCGGGGCCGCCGAGCCGGCCCTTAAACCCGCGACCCCCGGGGTTGCCGGGGGTCGAAGGAGGTGCGCCGGAAGGAGGGGAGGGTTCGGCGCCCTTGGCGTGCGAAGATCAGGTCAGCCCATGGCCACGGGGTAGACCGAGCGGTGCGGGTCGTCCGAGAGGTCCCGGGAATCGACCCCCAGCTCGCTCGCCGTGACGGCGAGGACGCCGAAGACGATCGCGATCAGCAAGAGGAAGAAGAGCTCCATGGGACCGCCCGTTTCTGAGTGTTCGTGTGATTGATATAGTCAACTAGGCCAAGTCGAACGATAGTTGGACTACTCAACTATGTCAAGTAGCCGGAATGGCCCCCTGCCTCCCCCCGAACGGCCCGGCGAACGCTCTGCCGGAGGTCCCACCGTCACGGGACCCGGCCCCGTCGGGGGCCACGAGGTCGACATCGAGCGCGACTCCGACGTCCCGATCTCGACCCAGATCTTCTGGCAGCTCGCCTACCAGATCGAGTCGGCGCGGCTGCAGCCGGGCACCCGCCTGCCGCCGGTCCGGGAGCTCGGTGCGGCGCTGCGCGTGAACCCCAACACGGTGCGCGCGGTCTATCGCAGGCTCGCCGACGCGGGCTATGTCGTGGGTCGACACGGTGCGGGAACGCGGGTCGTGGACCGGCCCCCCGTCAGGCGGGGTGGGCAGGCCCTGGCCGGCATCGTCGCGGAGACGCTCCGGCGCGCCGCCCAGTTGGGGTTCACCCCGGACGAGGTATCCCAGGCCATGTTCACCGCCGCCACCGACCGCAAGCGACCGGGGCCTCACGTCCGCGTGCTGTTCGCCGAGTGCACCACCGCGGACGCCAAGGTCGACGCGGAGCGGCTCACCGAGGCGTTCCCGGGGCGGATCGAGGTCATCCCGGTGCTCCTCGACGAGCTGCCCGAGCGCCTGGACCGCTACCACTACGACCTGGTTGCGACCACCACCTTCCACGCGGACGAGGCGCAGGCGTACGTCGCCGGGCGCGTGCCCGTGGTGGCGATGCTCGTGGGGCCCGGCTACATGTCGCTGGTCCACGAGATCGCCGGGCTGCCGTCCGGCTCCCGCGTGGGCGTCGTCTGCGGGTCGCAGCGGGGCGTGGAGAACATCGCCGAGGTGCTCGCGCTGGCAGGCGCGTCGGGCGTGGAGATCATCTCGGCCGTCGCCCACACCGAGCTCGAGCTGGACCAGGTCGATCGCGAGGCAGACCTCATCCTTCTCTCCCGCGAGGCGATGGCCCTGGGCCTCGAGTCACGGTTCGAGCGCCCGGAGCGCCTCCGCGAATGGAGCTACGAGTTCGACCCGGCGGGCTTCGAGCTGCTCCGGCGCGCGCTCGAGCGCGCGGGGTCGGGCGCGGCGGGTGGCGCCTTGCCGGGCGCGGGGAGCAACGTGGGCGCGGAGCTCGGCGCGGTCTGACCCTCCGCCGCCACCCGGGGCGGCCGCACCGCCCGACGCAGCACGCGGGTCCGCTCCGGCGGTCGCATGAAGGTGCGAAACTGGGTGGATGCGAGCCCTGCCGATCTCGCGCACCGCACGTCGGCGCTTCCGCCTGGATGACGCCGCGCCGGCCGCGCCGAGCAACGTCCAGACCCGCCCGTCGTCGCGCGTCGCGGCCAACCTCCCGGCCGCGCGCCGGGTGGCCGCCGCGGTCAACGCCACGCGACTTGCGGGCGAACCCAGCGCCCAGGCGGGCGAGCTGGCCGCCCTGGAGCTCCTCCACGAGATCTTCCACCTGCTGGTCCAGCGGGCCGGCGAGCTGCAGCCTGCGGCCGCGATGCCGGCCGCGACCGATGCCGTGGAGGCCCGGGTCGGCGTGCGGAAGCTGGACCACCTGCTGGAGGCGGTCGGGGGCGAGTTTCCGGACGTGGACGGCCAGCCTGCGCCGGTCCGCCTGGAGGAGCTCCTGCTCGTCCGGATCGCGAACGAGAACCCCGCGGCACGCCCGCTCCGGGACCTGATCGACGATTCGCCGCTGCCGCCCAAGGAGCGCGACGCCGCGATGGCTTCGCTCGAGAGGTATCACGCGGCCCTGCCCCCCATCGGACCCAACGGCGAGACCCTGATGGAGCTGCTGCGGGCTCCAGCCCGCGCCTACCCCACGTCGCTCGCCGGCCAGCTCCGCTACGTCCGCGAGCACTGGGCATCCATCCTCGGCGCGGCGCTCGCGGCCCTCCTCGACCGGCTCCTGCTGACCATCGACATCATGACCGAGGAGGAGCGCGGGCTCCACATGCGGTTCGGGGGTGGCGACGGCTTCGGGCGCGGGGAGGCGCCAGACCTCACCGGCCTGGACGCAGAGCCCGAGCGCTTCTCCAGCGACTCGGCCTGGATGCCCAGGCTGGTCCTGATCGCGAAGAGCACCCACGTCTGGCTGGACCAGCTGTCGCGGCGGTACGGCCGCGAGATCCGCACCCTGGACGCGATCCCGGACGAGGAGCTGGACCGGCTCGCCCGCTGGGGGATCACCGGGCTCTGGCTGATCGGCCTCTGGGAGCGCTCGAAGGCGTCCCAGCGGATCAAGATCTGGCGCGGCAACCCGGAGGCGGCGGCGTCGGCCTACTCCCTCGACGACTACGTCATCGCCCGCGATCTGGGCGGCGACGAGGCCTGGGCGAACCTGCGCCACCGCGCCTGGTCGCGCGGCGTCCGGCTCGCGTCGGACATGGTCCCCAACCACATGGGCCTGGACTCCCGCTGGGTCATCGAGCACCCGGAGTGGTTCCTGTCCACGCCGGAGCCGCCCTACCCCGCCTACACGTTCGGCGGCCAGAACCTCGCCGAGCATGACCGGGTGGAGGTCCGTCTCGAGGACCACTACTGGAACAACACCGATGCGGCCGTCAGCTTCGAGTGGCGCGACCGGTACACCGGCGAGCGGCGCTACCTGTATCACGGCAACGACGGGACGAGCTTCCCGTGGAACGACACCGCACAGCTCGACTTCAGCCAGGCGGCCGTCCGGGAGCAGGTGATCCAGGCGATCCTCTCGGTCGCCCGGCGCTTCCCCGTCATCCGTTTCGACGCGGCGATGGTGCTGGCCAGGCGGCACGTCCGGCGACTGTGGTTCCCGGGGCCCGGCGAGGGTGGCGGCGCGATCCCGTCGCGCGCCGAGTTCGGGACGATGACCCAGGCCGAGTTCGACGCGGCGATGCCCGCCGAGTTCTGGCGCGAGGTGGTGGACCGCGTCGCGACGGAGGTCCCCGACACCCTGCTCCTCGCCGAGGCGTTCTGGATGCTGGAGGGCTACTTCGTCCGGACCCTGGGCATGCACCGCGTCTACAACAGCGCGTTCATGCACATGCTCCGCGACGAGGACAACGCGGGCTACCGGCGCGTGCTCAAGGAGACCCTGGAGTTCGACCCGGAGATCCTCAAGCGCTACGTCAACTTCATGAACAACCCGGACGAGAAGACCGCGGCCGAGCAGTTCGGCAAGGGTGACAAGTACATCGGCGTGGCCACGCTGCTGGCGACGCTGCCCGGCCTGCCGATGTTCGGGCACGGCCAGTTCGAGGGCTTCGCCGAGAAGTACGGCATGGAGTACCGCCGGGCGGCGCTGGACGAGCACGCCGACGAATGGCTGGTCGCCCGCCACGAGCGCGAGATCGTGCCGCTGCTGCACCGCCGCGGGGACTTCGCGGAGGCGAACGACTTCCTGCTCTACGACTTCGGGCACGATGCGGGCGGGATCGACGAGAACGTGTTCGCGTACTCCAACGGGACGGGCGGGGCGCGATCGCTGGTCGTCTACCACAACCGCTACGCCGAGACGTCGGGGTGGATCCGTGACTCGGCCGCCTACGCGGTCAAGGACGAGGACGGGTCGAAGAGGCTGGTCCGCCGGACCGTCGCCGAGGGACTGGGCCTCGCGGACGGCCCGGCCGATGACCGGTGGCTCGCCTACCGCGAGCAGCGGTCGGGCCTCGAGTACCTGCGCTCCGTCGCGGAGATCCGCGAACGCGGCATCCACGTCTCGCTGCATGCCTACGAGACGCGCGTGCTGTGGGAGCTCCGGGAGCTGCACGACAGCGCCCACGTCTGGCGACGCCTCGCCGAGCGGCTGGACGGCCGGGGAGCGCCGTCGCTCGAGGAGGCACTCCGGGACCAGCAGCTGGGACCGGTCCACGCGGCCCTGCGCGCGATGATCGAGGATCCGGACCGGGTCGGGGCCAAGCGCCTGGTGGCGGCGGTGGCCGATACGACCGGCACGGCCGGCAACCAGGCCGCGGTCGTGGACCTGATCGTCCAGCGCGCCGCGAGCGCAGAACCGGTCGTCGCGTCGATCGAGGATCCCTCCCAGGTCGCGGCACTCGGCCTGTGGACGCTCCTGGCACCGCTGGGCACGCTCCCCGAGGGCGCGATGGTCGGGCCGACCGCCCGCGCCTGGTACGAGGAGCTCCGCCTGGCGCCGGTGGTCGCGGACGCCCTGCGCGCCCGGGGCCTGGACGAGGCGGCGGCGTGGTGGGCGGCGGAGCGCGTCCGGCTGCTGCTGGACCTGCCGCTGCCGTCGGCGCTGACCGGGACGCCCGAGTCGGTCGCCGCGAGCGCGGTCGACTCGTGGCTGTTCCACCCGGTGGCGAGGTCGTTCCTCCGGGTCAACCGCTGGGACGGCGTGGACTGGTTCCACGGCGAGTCGTTCGCGGAGCTGCTGACCTGGGTGGACCGGCTCGAGACCATCCTGGCGCCGGTGGACTCCGGTACCGCGCCGAGCGAGGTGCGGGCGATCATCGAGGCCGCCATCGTGGCCTCCGGTTACCGCGTTGACCGGCTGCGCGGGGCGCTGGCCCCGGAGACCGAGACCGGGACCGCGGCCGAGGCCGAGGCCGGGACCCAATCCGAGCCAGCGACCGCGATCCAATCCGAGGCTGGGGCCGAGCCGCATGCCGGCACGGAGCACCGCCCGAATCCCTCCGCGGCAGAATTGGCCGGGTCAGCCGGCAAGTCGAAGAAGAAGCCGAAGAAGAAGACCGACGCCAAGGGCAAGTCGAAGTCCAAGGCGAGAGGCGACCACAGGGGCGGCTGACCCCGATCGGCGGGCCGATCGGGCTGGCGGGCGCGCGGCCGTCCGGTGGGCGGCCGTGGCCGACCGCCGCGCGGAGGTGGCCGTCCTGCGTTCCGTGATCGTTTCATGTTCACGTGCTGGCGAAGCCGATCGACCGGGCACCGCGATCCCCTCCCTCGCGGCCATGTCCCGAACCTTGCCGACGCCGCTGCACATGGGACGTTCATCGTCGCTCACAACGCGGGCTCGATCCGGGATTCAGCGACCGCTTGGCCTTGGGCTGCACATGAAACGATCGCGGCGACGGCTGCGGTGCGGCCGCAGGCTCTCGGCGTCGCCCGCCCGCGCCGTCCGGCGGGCCCGTCCGGACCCGGCGTCGAACGACTCGCGATCCCTCAGGCTGCGGGCGTCGCCCTGCTCGCCCGTGGCGGCCGGACCGGCCCGGACCCGGCGCCGGTCGCTTCGATCGCGTCTGCGATCTCGACGAGGTCCTCCTCCGTCAGCACCAGGCCGGCGGCATCGATCCAGCCGTCGACCTGGCCGGGGCTCCGGGCGCCGACGATCGCGCCGCTCACGCCGGGCCAGGCCAGCACCCAGGCGACGGCCACCGCCCCGACCGTCGTCCCGCGCCGGGCCGCGATCGGGCGCAGCGCGTCCCGCAGGGCGAGGTTCCGGCCCAGGGCGGGCTCCCGGAACGGAGCCGCCTTGCGGCGCCAGTCATCGGGAGCGAGGCCGGCGACCCGTGCCATCGAGAACGTGTCCGTCAGGATGCCCGACTGCATCGGGCTGTAGACGATCACGCCGGTTCCATGCCCGGCCGCCCACGGGATGACGTCGGCTGCAGCGTCGCGGAGGATCAGCGAGAACGGCGGCTGGATCGAGTCCACGTGACGGATGGGCTCGATCCGCTCCAGGAGGTCCACGGGGAAGTTGCTCACGCCCACGGCCGCGATCTTCCCACCGTCCGCGAGGCGCGACACCTCGCCCCACGACTCCTCGACCGGGACGCCCGTCCGGTCGGGCCAGTGGAGCTGGTACAGGTCGATCCGCTCGACCCCGAGGCGGCGCAGGGACGCCTCCACCTCCCCGCGGATGGACTCCGGTCGGGACGTGAACTCCGGTTCTTCGTACGGGCGCGAAGGGTCGGAGACCACGCCGCCCTTCGTGAACACGAGTGGCCTCGATGCGGCGTCGAGCCCTCGAACCGCCGCTCGGACCACCTCCTCGGAATGGCCGAGGCCGTACGCAGCGGCGGTGTCCACCCATGTCACGCCCAGGCCCAGGGCACGGCGGATGGCCGCGATCGAGGCGGCGTCGTCCTGGGGACCCCAGCCGTACGCCCAGCCGCCGCCGCCCGCGGCCCACGCACCGAAGCCGACCGTCGTGATCTCGAAACCCGACGTTCCGAGCGGGCGCGTGTTGGGCGTCAAGGCGAGTCCTCCGTTGCCGAATCGTCCAGCGTTGCCGGCTCCATCGTCTCGCGGATGGCGGCCGGCCGCGGTTCAGTCGCGAGCAGCCATCCCGTCAGCCGTCCCCGAGCAGGATCCGGCGCAGGATCGGGATCGGCGGGGCGCCGTGGGCGATGACCGCCTCGAGGTGCGCCCGCTCGTCGAAGCCGGGCGTGGCGGGATAGCCACCGACGACGCGCGGAGCGGGGACCGCGTCGGCACCGGCGCCCGCCGCCACCGCCGCGCGACGCCGCGCCGCGTGCTCGAGGTCCCACATGCCCAGCGAGCCCAGGAAGTACGTGGACAGCTGGGTCGCGGTGAGCCGCGCGCGCTCGTCCTTCGCCAGGGCCTCCGCACGCTCCTGGAATGCGCCGTCGACCATGAGCGAGATCGCCTCCTCGCTGGTCATGCCCGTCGTGTGGATGCGCACGTCGAGGATCGTGTTGACGACGGCGCGCAGGTAGAACTTCCAGTGGACCAGCCACAGGGCGGGATCACCGGAGCCGTACCCGCGATCGAGCATCACCTGCGTCGCGTAGACCGCCCAGCCTTCCGCGAACAGTCCCGACCGGAAGACCCGCCTCGCGAGGGAGCTGCCACGGTTGGCGTACGCCATCTGCAGGTAGTGACCCGGGACCGCCTCGTGGATCGTGGTCAGCCGCAGCTGGCGGGCGTTCATCTCGCGCAGGTACGACTCGACCTCCTCCGCGGTCCATTCGCCGCGCGGCGGGGTGATGGAGAAGAACGCCTTCTGGCCCACGTCCAGCGGCCCGGGCGAGTCCAGCATCGCCCCGCCGAAGGACCGCAGGAACTCCGGCGTCCACTCGATCTCCAGGGGCTCGTCCACCATGCCGATGACGTCGTGCTCGCGGCAGAACGCCTCGATGCGGCCGAGCTCCGCGCGGCAGAACTCGACCATCGCGTCCCCCTGCGGGTGATCGGCCGCGATCGCGTCCAGCGCGCCCCGGACCAGCGCGCCGTCGTCGGCCGGGACGGGCTCACCGGGCCGCCACCGGGGCCAGACTTCGCGGGCGACACGGACCATTTCCGCGCGGACCGCGGCGAACTCTGCCTCGGCGCGGGCCAGCACGGCCTCGGGCGTGACCGCGGGGTCCTGCAGCGTGTGGCGCAGCTTCGCCGCGAACAGGTCGTAGCCCAGCCCCGCGTCCCCGGTCGCGAGCGGGACCACCTCGGTCGCGAGGTGCTCGCCGATCGCCGCCAGCACGGTCGCCGCCGCCTCGGCGGCGGCCCGCAGACGGGGCAGCACGGCGGCGACGTCCGGATCGCTCGTGGCGGCGGCCTCGGCCGCCTCGACGGCGCCCCTGCCCAGGTCCGCGATCCCCGCGATGCGGCGGCTGGCGACCTCGGCGTGGAGCCGGGACACGGGTCGCGGTCCCGAGCCCAGCATGTCCTGCGCGTCCCCGATGATCCGCGGGATGCCCTCGAGGCGCCCGGCCACCGAGGCGAGGCGGACGTGCAGCGGCGCGAACTCGCGGGCCGTGAGCGGCAGCAGGCCCATGCCGAGGAGATACACCCAGGCCATCGGGTCCCAGGCCGCCTCGCGCAGCTCCGCCTCGCCGAACCGGTAGGCCGCCAGCTCGCCGAGGACCAGGTCGCGGTCGATCCGCTCGTCGACGTCGAGGACCGCCGGATCCAGGTCGTCGAACGTGGCGCTCCAGCGGTCCGCGAACGCGATCCTTGCCTGCCGGCCGGCCTCGGACGTGTCGGGCCAGCGGTCGTCGAACCGGTGGTCGCCGACGGCGGTGGCGATGTCGGGCTGGAGTTCGAACAGCTCCTCGAGGAACTGCGCGACGACGTCGGCGAACGGGGTCACGATGGCGTCTCCCGGGTGGGGTGGGTCGGTCGAGTCTAGCGCCGGTGCCGGCACGGCCCTGCCGGCGTGGCTTCCGGGCCGCTCTCCCAGCTCCGACCGCTTCGGTGCGCCGCCCGGCGATCCATCTGCGATCATCGGCCCCAACGTCCGGCCGACCGTCCCCGCGGCACCAGCGTCCGGCCGACCGTCCTCGGCGGCCGCATCGTCCATCGCTCGGAGGAGCTGGCGTGAAAGGTTTCATCCTCGCGATCCTGGCCTCGGCCATCGCCTTCGTGATCCTGGTCAACGTGCTCCCGGCCACGCTGATCGAGGTCGAGGGCGAACCCCTCCAGCTCGCGCTGCTGGCGCTCGCGGTCGGCGTCGTCAACGCCGTGATCAAGCCGATCGTGAGGATCCTGTCGTTCCCGATCTCGCTGATGACCCTCGGCCTCGCCGGCATCGTGATCAACGCCGGCCTGCTGCTCGGCGTGGCCTTCCTTGCCGAGAAGTGGGCCAGGATCGACTTCACGATCGGCGGCTGGCCGGCGGGAGGCTTCACGTCCGACACGATCGTCGGGGCGGTGGTCGCGTCCGTCCTGCTCGGTCTCATCTCGGCCGTCGTCGGGCTGGTCGTCAAGGACTGACGCCGGTGATCGCCCCGGGGGACGCGCTCCGCGAGGCCGCGCGGCGGTTCGGCACGCCGTCCTACGTCACCTCGGTCGCGTTGCTGGAGGCGGCCGCGGCGGAGCTGCGCGACGCCTTCGACGGACCCGTGGCTGCGGGCGTTCTCCCTGAAGGCGAACGACGTGCCGGCGGTGGTCGCGCGGCTGTCCGCGGCCGGGCTCGACGCGAACGTGGTCTCGTCCGGCGAGTGGTCGGTCGCCCGGCGGGCGGGCGTGCCGAACGAGAGGATCACGCTGGAGGGCGTCGGCAAGACGGTCGCCGACCTCCGGGCCGCGGTCCGGGCCGCCGCTGACGGGGATCCGCTGCGGTGGGTCGCGGTCGAGAGCCCGGAGGAGCTTGCCGCGCTGGGCTCGTTGGCCGCGCTGAGCGGGTCTCGGGCGGGACGGGCGTGCCGCCGCTGGACGTGCTGCTGCGCCTCAACCCGGACGTCCACCCGGAGACGCACGCGGGGCTGGCGGTCGGGCTCGGGCGCATCGAAGTTCGGGATGACCGAGACGGAGCTCACGGGCGCGGTCGCGGGGCTGCCGGCCGGACGGGCCGCTGCGGGCGCGCGGGATCCACCTTCACGTCGGCTCGCAGCTGGGAGCCGTGGACGCGTGGCGCGACGCGGTGCGGCGCGGCCTGGCGGTCCTGGCGCTGGTGGGTGCCGGGCGCCCGGACTTCGACACGTTCGACGTCGGGGGCGGGTTCCCGGTCGGCGAACCGGGGACGGTGCCGACACCCGGGCGGTTCGCGCGGGAGATCGCGCCGCTGCTCGAGGCGATCCCCGCGGGGCGGCGACCGCGGCGCCTGGCCGTGGAGCCCGGACGGTTCCTGGTCGCGCAGGCCGGGTGGCTCGTGGCGAGCGTGCTCCACGTCCGCGAGCGCGAGGGAGCGGACGGCCGCGCGATCCGGATCGTGGTCCTGGACGCCGGCATGACGGAGCTCATCCGCCCGGCCCTGTACGGCGCGTGGCACCGGGTGACGGCGCTCACGTCGCTCGGCCGCCCGGCCGAGCTGTCCGGCGGGGGCGACGAGTCCGGCCCGGGCGACGAGTCGCAGGTCCGAGGAGGCGGGAGTACCGCCGCCCGCGTGGACGGTCCCGTCTGCGAGAGCACGGACACGTTCGGCACCCACGACCTGCCGCCGCTCCGTCGCGGGGACCTCGTGGCGATCGCCGATGCCGGTGCGTACGCGGCCTCGATGGCGATGGCCTACAACGGGCGGCCCGCCGCGACGCAGGTCCTGCTGGAGACCGACGGGCGGCTGGTGCTCGGCCGGCGCCGCGGCCGCCCGGTGGGTCCGTAGCACCGCGGGCGCACGCAGGGCCGGTGGCGCCGCCGCGCGGTGGGTCGATGGCGCCGCCGCAGCACCATGGGTCGGTGGCACCGCGGCTCAAGCGCCGGCCCGCGCCATCCACCGGGGCCACCTGAGTCGACACCCAGTCGCGTATCGTTCACGCGTGCCACAGGTGCCGCTCATCCGCCGCCGCGCTCGCCGCGCCTTTGCGACCGTCGCCGTCGCGGCCCTCGCGACCGGCGCCGCGCTCACCCTGCTCATCCTGCCGCTCGTCCCCGCGACGTTCGCAGCCGGCCCGCCGTTCCCCAGCCCAGCCGCCAACCAGGCCGTCTACGACGAGGCCGGGGTGCTGTCGGGCCCGGTAAGGCAGCAGGTCGAGGCGACCATCGATGCGATCAGGAGCCGGACCGGCGCCGAGGTCGTCGTCTACACCCAGCTCGTGCCCCGCAGCGTCACGACGGCGGAGGCGGAGGCCGACGCGATCGCGCTCATGGACCAGTGGGGCGTGGGCCGCAAGGGCATCGACGACGGCCTCGTCATCCTGTTCGACCTGTACCAGGACGACCCCTGCCACGGCCAGGTCGAGCTCTACGCCGGACCCGGGTTCCGGGCCACGTACCTCACCAACGAGGAACGGCAGGCGATCTTCCAGAACGACATGCTGCCCTACCTCGAAGCGTGCGACATGAACGGGGCGCTGCTGGCGGCGATGGCCAAGGTCGACGCGGCCGCGACGCCGGCGCATGCCCAGACCCTCGACCTCGCCCGTCAGGCCAACGCCGTCATCGGCCTTGTCCTGGCCCCGCTCCTGTTCCTGCTGATCGTCGGCGGCGCGCTGCTCAGGTGGTACCGGACGGGCAAGGACCCGGTCTACCTCGACGACCCGTCGATCCTCGTGCCCGCGCCCCCGCCAGGCCTGACACCGGCCGCAGGAGCCGCGGTCCGCGACGGCGGTGTCGCGCGCCGGTCGCTCACCGCCGCCAGCCTCGATCTCGCCGTGCGCGGCTACACGGGCTTCCGCGCCGAGCCCGGCGGGGCGTTCGGCGGCAGGCCGGAGATCGGGATCTTCGCGGGCGAGGCCGTCTCGTCCGACCAGGCCGAGCAGGCACGCATGCTGCGGGCGCGTCACCGCCCGATGGATCCGGCGACCGAGTACCTGCGGGAGTGCCTGACCGCGGTGGCCGGCGGCACGACGTACATCGAGCCAGCCCGGATCACGGAGCTGGGCCAGTACGTGGGCGAGTTCAACAAGCGGCTCGAGACCCACCTGGTCAAGGAGGGCTGGTACCGGGAGCGGCCGTCGCGCTCCTCGGGACGCTGGGTCGTGCGCGGGACGCTGGCATTCCTCGCGGGCATCGCGATCCTCGTCGTCGGGTTCAACCTTCCGTGCCGGCGGCGTCGTGGTGCTCGGCGTCTCCGTGATCGCCTCCGCGATCGCGCTGTTCGTCATCGCCGGCGCCATGCCGGCGCGGACGCAGGCGGGGGCGGTGATCCGGGCCATGCTCGAGGCGTACCGGCGAACGCTCGAGCGGACGATGGAGCAGGCGCGATCGATGGGCCAGGTCGTGACCGAGTCCGCGATCCCGCTGATCGAGAGCCCCGACGATGCCGTTGCGTGGGGAGTCGCGCTCGGGCTGCACGAGGAGGTCGAGCGGGTCCTGGCGCGATCCGCCGATGACGTCCGGGCCGGCGGCACGGGGTACTACGTGCCGGCCTGGTACGTCGCAGGTGGCGGCGGCTGGGGCGGGAGCGGCTGGGGCGGGGACGGCGGCGGAGGCGGCGGCTGGGCGCCGGGCCTGATGAGCAGCTCCCCCATCCCGGATTTCGGCGGCATGATGTCCGCGCTGGGCACGATCGGGAACTCGCCGGCGTTCGTCGGCCGGAGGGGGCGGGTTCTCGGGCGGCGGCTCGGGCGGTGGCGGCGGGGGCGCGGGCGGCGGCTTCTGATCGGCGGTCGGCGAGGACTTCCGAATCGGCGGCCCGCGGAGCCCCTGCACCGATGCACGCAACGGCCCGGCATGGCGGTCCGCGACAGCGACTGGCGGACGGCCCACGACGGCTTCGGACGGCTGGCAGGCGACGGCTTCGCAGACGGGCGGGCGAGGGCGAGCGGCCGGCGAGGCCTCCAGCCTCCCGCGGTACACTCGCCGCCATGGGAGCCACCGACACGATGGAGATCTTCTTCGAGCGCCTCAACGAGGGCGACGTCGCCGGCGCCGTGGCGTTGCTGGACGAGCGCACCGAGATGCGCGTCCACGTCGGCGACAACGCCCGGACGCTGCGCGGCATCGAGCAGGTGGGCGGCTGGTTCCTGCGGGCCGACAAGGGCCTCAAGATGGTCCCCGGCGACGTACGGGACATGGGCAACACCTACCAGGCCGACCTGATCGTGATCCGCCCCGGGGCACCCAGCCAGCATCTCGACGCCCAGTTCCGCGTCGAAGCGGGGAAGATCACCTCGATCAACCTGACGCCCTTCTCGCGCTAGGCCCAACTGTCGCTCGCCGGCGCCGGGGCGTGCTGCGCCACGATCCCCGGAGCCGTATCCCCGGTGCGTCACGCTGGGCGTCCTGGTGGCACGGCACGCCACGAACTGGTCGGGCCGGGACCGTCAGCCCGGTCGGGCCGGGACCGTCGGCCGAGGCGAGAGCGCAGGGCCGCCCGTCAGGAGGAGGGCGATGGTCACTTCGATAGTCAGGGCGAAGGCGAGGCCGAGGGCGAGGCACCGGCGGCGTCCGGCACGGCCGCCGGGATATTCAGCGGGTCGCCCATCTTGATCTTGTTCGGATCCTTGACCTGCGGGTTGGCAGCCTGAAGCTGCTCCACCGTCACGCCGAACTTCTTCGCGATCTTGGACATCGTGTCACCCTTCGCCACGACGTAGACCTGCGGGGTGGGGGCCGGAACCGGCGTGATCGCCGGGGCTGGGCGTCACCCCGGCCACCGTGGGGCTGGGCGTCGTCCTCGTGGCGACCCCGGCGTCCTTGCCACCGATGCCCAGGAGCATCGGGCCCACGAAGAACAGGGCAAGCGGCGGCGAGGCGACGGCGATCACGGCAACGCCGAGGCGCGGGATCCTGCCCATGCCCGGCGGCAGGCCGACCCGGGTCTTCAGGGTGGGATACGCCTCGTAGCGCCGCGGGCGCTCCCACGCGGGGCCGAACACCTCGGACGGATCCTGCGCCGGGGGACGGTGCACCTGGTCGCGGCCTTCGGCACCGGCAGGCGTCGTTCCGTGCCGCTGCCGAGGCGGAGGCAGCGGACGGCGGCCGCTGCCGGGAGCGGCGGTCCCCCGCCCGTCGTCTGCCGTGGCCGGCCAGCCTTCGTCGAGATCGTCGACCGGGGCGGCGTACCGCGAAGGACTGAGGCGCGGCCGGCTGCTCCGGGTCCGGCCCGGCCAGCCGGTAGGCGGCGCTCCCGGCGAGCCCGGCAGCGGCCGGACCGTAGGCGGCTCCGGGGGCAGGCGACGCGGTGGACCGATCCCCCGGCACGTGGAGCGGTCCCCGGGCTGGTCCTCGCCGGACCATGGCGGCGGCGCGGCCCACTCCCGCTGCGGGTTGCGCTTCGGCGGGATCGGCGGCGGGGTGTCCGTCCCGGGAGCATGGCGGGGCTCGCGCGACCAGGGGCGGCAGCGGGGTGCTGACCGGCACGACCAAGGGGACGTCCTCGCGAGGCGGACGGGCATCGGCGGTAGCGGGACGGGCCGTGCCGGGACGGGCAGCCGCGGCCTCACGGCGCGCCCAGTCCTGGAACGTGGGGCAGACGGCGAAGGCGGACGAGAGGCAGTACGCCTGCTGGTGGGCGAGGGCGCGCGGTGCCGGCCTCGGCTCTGCGAAGCAGCGGTGGCGGTGATCGGGAGCCAGCGAACGCCCGTCGCGATCGTCCTCGAACGCCACGAAGGGGCATGCAGGCGCACCATCGACGATCGGGAGCCCTCGGTCGGTCATCGGCGGGATGATACCCGGACGAGCGGGACTCTTCCCGCGCGCTCCCTCACGCGGGCAGTCACGCCGGGCCGGGCCCCCACGCGGGGACCTCCGCGTCCAGACGGGCGAGGGCAGCGTTGAAGTACCGGGCGTCCCCGGTCACCTCGACCCAGTCGCCCAGCCAGGCCGGCAGGGTCACCGGCTCGTCCGCGTGCCGAAGCTCGACCTCCACGACCACCAGGCCCGCCGGCTCATCGAAGACGTCGATCTCGAGGTTCTGCCCACCGTGCGGCACCACGTGACGCGTCTTCCGGATGGCGCGCCGAGCCGGGTCGGCCCGCCCGAGACCCTCGGCCCAGGCCGCGCCGTCGATCGGCTCCTCGCGCTCCTCGAACGCGAAGGCGCCGACCTGCCGCTTGCGGGTGTGCCGGTAGCTCACCCCCTCCCCGGTCTCGGTGCGGCGGATCCGCTCCGGGTCCGGGCCGCCGGCCAGGTACACCTGCTCGATCCGCTGCGCGACGGCGCCGTGGGCCGCGAGCACGTCGGCGGCGGGCGCCTCGCGCAGGCGGAACTTGCGCTCGATCTCGATCCCGGTCGGGCTCATGGTGCCGATGGTAGACGGGCCGCTCGCCGGACGCGCTCCGGGGCGCTCGACGGTGACCGGTCGAGTCCGGGAGGAGATCGGCCGCTCCGGCGCGGTGTAGCATGGCCATCGCGCGTGACGCGCACCCATCAAGAGTGCCGGTAGAGCCTCCGACTCGATGACCGGCCGGCAACCGACCCGCTCACCCCAGGCGGACACGGTGCCCCAATCGGAGCAGCGGATGGAGACCCGAGGGATGGCATCCCGTTCACCTTCGACGGGCATTCGTACGCCCGGAGAGCTCGCGCACCTCATCCCGCCGTTCGACGGCTACCCGTATCTCGTGACGCGGATCGGCCACTCCGCCCTGCGCCACGTGGCCGTCCTGCCCCGGGACTGGCCGGCAGAACGGCTGATCGACCTCACCCGTCGCCAGGCATCGGCCAACCGGCTCGAGACACTGCCTCGCGCTGGACCCGACGACCGCCTTCTACGTCACCGCCGATGGCGTCGAGGGCCGGGACACCGACATCCCGACCGGGCTCCCCGTGGTCGAGCGGCTCCGCCTGGCCGCGCGCCTGCCGCGGACCCCTGAGATCACGGACCGTCGCGCGCTGCTGCGCGAGTTCGCCACGGCCCAGGCCGGGCCACGCTACTTCGTGGGCGACGGCCTCGAGGGGGGCCGCCCCGCGACCCGCGAGGACATCATCCGGCTCGTGGGTCTCGAAGGCTGCGATCCCCACCCTGGCCTCGTGCGCTGCGACACCTGCCGTGAGCTCGCGGGAGACTTCTTCGCGACGAACGGCGAGGGCAACGGGGATCTCAAGCCGCGGGTGATCCGGGTTCACTGTCGCTGCGAGAACCACAACAGCTGCGCGTGGTGCGGGGAGCCGCTCGCTGAGCATCGCCTGAGCGCCTATCACTTCCTGGAGGACCTGGATGCCGTCTGTTATGTCGCGGCCTATTGCGGGTTCAGCCATCGCTGTCCCCGGATGAGCCCTGCTGCGTCCACCCGGACCCGGCAGGTGGGCGAACGCCGACGCGCCGCACGAGATACGGACGGTCCAGCGGTTCGCGGGGCGTGACTCGACGGGGTGGCCGAGGGAATGGTCGGCGATGTCGTGGGTGGCCGCCAGTTCGTGGGCCGATGCCGTTCGTGGACCGATGAGATGTGGCGGGCGCGGTCCGGGGTCGTTTGACAGCCTCACGCCACGACGGGACACTTTCCCGGCCGGCCCATCGGGCGTCCCACCCCCGATGCCCGCCGCCGCCACACCATCCGGAGGTCGCCCATGTCACCGCTCAATCGCATCTTCGCCCCGAAGACCGTGGCCCACGCCCATTGCGATCTGCCGTGCGGCGTCTACGACCCGGAGCAGGCCCGGATCGAGGCCGAGTCCGTCTACCGGATCATCGAGAAGTACGGTGCGAACGAGGACCCGACGTTCCGCACCCGCGCGATCGCGATCAAGGAGAAGCAGGCCGACCTGGTCAAGCACCACCTGGACGTCCTGTGGCATGACTACTTCAAGCCGGAGCACCTTGCGACGGTCCCGAACCTTCACGAGCTGTTCTGGACGGCCAACAAGCAGGTCTCCAAGGTGAAGGCCTCGACCAGCATCGACGACGCGAAGAAGCTGCTCGAGCTCATCGACGAGGTCGACGCGGCCTGGAAGGCCACCGGCGGGGAGAGCAAGACCCGCGTCGCCGGCCGCCCCGGCTGATCCCGGTCCGCCCGCTCATGCGCGGTTCGAGGCCCCGTCCATGACGGGGCCTCGTCGCGTCCGGGGGCTGCCGCGGCCGGTCCCGCTGCGGACGCGCCTGGCGGGCCCGTGGCGCGTGGCCGTGGCCGAGGGGTCGATGCGCCCGGCGATCCGGCCCGGCGACTGGCTGCTGGTGGACCCGACGGTCGCCCGCTGGCCGCGCCGCGGCTCGATCGTGGTGTTTCGGGAGCCCGGGTCGGACGTGCTGGCGATCAAGCGTGTGGCGGGACGGCCGGGCGACTGGGTCACCTTCCTCGACGGCCGGCTGCGGCTCGGCGAGGACGAGGCCTGGCTGCTGTCCGATGCCGCCGACGCGGAGCTGGAGGGCGCGGGGTTCGGGCCCGCGTTGGACTCGCGGCGGTACGGGCCGGTGCCGGTGGAGGCACTCGTCGGGCGGGCGTGGTTCCGCTACTGGCCCGGACGCGCCCTGGGGCGGCTGCCGCGGGGACGTTGAACGCCGATGGGGCCGTCGCGCCGGGCGCAATACCGGGACTCGGGCGCCTGACCGGAACTCGGGCGCCGCCGCGCCTTCGCCCGTCAGCCCAGGAGCGCCTCCGCCGCGAGGTCGATCATCTCCAGGTCACGCGGCAGGAAGTCCTGCAGCACCATCCGCTGGACTCCGGCCTCCGCGTACCTCGCGACCGTCGCACGTGCCTCGTCGGGCGTGCCGTGGATCCAGCGCCCGCGGCGCGGCTCGAGCCAGGCCTCCCCGGCCTCGCCCGCCCCGAGCATCGCCAGGACGTCTGCCTCGCGGCGGCGCACCTCGTCACGGTCACGCCCGATCAGCGTCCCGGACATCGCCGCGTGCACCAGCGTGGACGGATCGCGCCCGGCCGCCCGCAGCGTCTCGTCGAGGGCGGCGTACTTCTGCCCGACGGTCTGCGTGCTGGCGGACGAGACGTTGAACTCGTCCGCGTAGCGGGCCGCGATGCGGTACGAGCGCGGTGTCCCCTGGCCGCCGACGATCAGGTTCGGCCGCCCGCCATCGCGCCCCGGCAGGCTCGCGGGCTTCGGGCGGAACCTGCGCGTCCTCCACCGCGTAGTGCCGGCCCGCGAACGACCACCCGTCCTCGCCCTCCCAGAGGCCGTGCACGATCTCCAGCGTCTCCTCGAGGCGCTCCGCCCGCTCCGCGATCTCCGGGAATGGCAGCCCGTGCCGCCGGTGCTCGTCCGCCGCCCAGCCGGCCCCGACGCCGAGCTCCACCCGGCCGCCGCTCATCTCGTCCACCGTGGCGACGACCTTGGCGAGGTTGCCAGGGAGCCGGAACCCGACGGGAGACACGAGCGCTCCGAGCCCGATCCGGGTCGTCTCCCGGGCCAGCCCGGCCAGGACCGCCCAGGCGTCCGTGGAGGCCAGCGCGCCACCGGCGATCGTGTCCGAGTAGTGATCCGAGCGGAACAGCGTCTCGAACCCGGCGGCCTCCGCACGCAGCGCGATCGCGAGCTGCTCGTCGTAGGTGAGCCCCTGCTGGGGCTCGATCATCAGGGCGAAGCGCACGACATCCTCCGTGCCACACGAACCGTTCCGTTTGACAGAACTATTCGTATGGCGTAAATACTTCATTCCATGCAAACCACATTGCCCCCTGCCCCCGCGACGGACTCCCGGGCCGTCGCCGAGGCGGTCCTCGCCGATCTCGGGCGCGCCGTCGGGTCACTGCGCTGCGCGGGCTCCCAGAGGCTGGTGCGGCTCGGCATCAGCATGACCCATTTCCACGTCCTGACGCTGCTCCGCCACCACGACGCCATGCCGATGGGCCACATGGCGGAGGTCCTTGACACCTCCATGTCGAGCGCCACCGGGATCATCGAACGCATGGAGGAACGCGGGCTCGTCGAGCGCGTCCGCGTCCCGGACGACCGGAGGGTCGTCCTGGTGCGCCCGACCCAGACCGGCCTCGACCTCGTGGACGAGGTCGAGCTCGTGAAGAGCGACGTTCTCGCGTCCGCGCTGGCCCGCCTCTCGCCCGAGCACCTGGACCGGCTGGCCGTGGCCGCGGCCGACCTCCAGGCCGCCCTCGACGCCGAGCTGGCCGGCCAGGCGAACCGTCACGCCGCCCCCACCCCGTGCTCGCACGCCCACGGCCGTCCCGGCCCGCGGCAGCCTGCGCCAGGACAGCCCGCATCCGGACTGCCCGCATCCGACGAACATGACCACAGCCGCACTGTCCGCCCCCGACCCGGCGGTCGCGTCCCCCCGCACCGGCCCCGCCGGCGCCTGACGAAAGGAACCTCCCTTGGAAGCCATCCCCCTCGAGCGGGAGCCTGGGCCGTCTGACGGCTTCGGAGCCCTCGACCTGTCCCATCGCGCGAAGATGGAGATCCTCTTCGCGATCCTGCTCGGCCTGTTCCTCGGCGCGCTCGACCAGACCATCGTCGGTGTCGCCCTGCCCACCATCGTGACCGATCTCGGCGGCCAGACGATGCTGACCTGGACCATCACGATCTACCTGCTGACGTCGACGATCACCGTCCCGTTCTACGGCAAGCTGTCGGACCTGTACGGCCGCAAGCCGTTGCTGATGTTCGGCATCACCGTGTTCCTGATCGGCTCCGCGCTCTCCGGCCTGAGCCAGGACATGACCCAGCTGATCATCTTCCGGGGCGTCCAGGGGCTCGGCGCCGGCGCCCTGTTCCCGATCAGCCTCGCGGTCATCGGGGACCTGTTCACCCCCGCCGAGCGCGGCAAGTACCAGGGCCTGTTCGGCGCGGTGTTCGGCATCAGCGCGATCGTCGGACCGCTGCTCGGCGGCTTCGTGACCGAGGCGGCGTCGTGGCACTGGATCTTCTTCATCAACATCCCGATCGGCCTCGTGGCCCTCGCGGTCATCGGGCGCGTGCTGCCCAACGTCCGGCGGACGGGCGTCACCCACAACCTCGACTTCCTGGGCGGCGGCGTGTTCACCGTCGCCGTGGGAGCCCTCCTGATCGGGCTCACCAACAAGCAGACCGCGGACTGGGCGGTGTTCGAGGTGGGCGGGCTGATCCTCATCGGCCTCGCGCTGGGCGCGGTGTTCGTGTTCATCGAGTCGCGGGCCAAGGAGCCGATCGTCCCGCTGGACCTGTGGAAGGACCGCACCTACTCGTCCTCGATCATCGCGACGTTCCTGATCAGCTTCGGCTTCTTCGGGGCCGCCGTGTTCCTGCCGCAGTGGTTCCAGTTCGTCTACGGCGCCACGCCCACGATGTCGGGCCTGTACTCGCTCGCGCTGCTCGCGGGCCTGATCATCAGCTCGATCGGCTCGGGCCAGCTCGTCGCCCGGACGGGCAGGTACAAGATGATCATCCTGGCCGGCCTCGCGGTCATGTCGCTGGGCCTGTACCTGATGTCGAACATCCAGGCCGACACCCCGCTGCCGGTGCTGTGGAGCTGGATGTTCATCACCGGCCTGGGCATCGGGCCCACGATGGCGGTGTTCACGATCGTCGTCCAGAACGCCGTCCCGATGCGGTCCCTGGGCGTGGCCACCTCCAACCTGACGTTCTTCCGCCAGATGGGCGGCGTGGTGGGCCTGTCCGTCCTCGGCACGGTGTTCGGGACCCGGCTCACGAGCGAGCTGACGGCGCAACTGGCGCCCCTCGCGCCGAAGCTGGTCGCGGCCGGCGTGCCCGCGCAGGCGCTCCAGGGCCTCGGCGGAGGCGCAGGCGACCAGCCTCGTCGAGGTGGGCAAGCCCCTCGGCGAGACGATCCTGGCCGCGATCCCGGAGCCCATCCGCACCGCGGTGACGCCCTTCATCGACGACATCGTGAACGGCATCCACCAGGCGTTCAGCATCGCCATCGGCGAGGTGTTCCTCATCGGCGCCGGGACCACGCTGGTCGCCCTGGGGGTGTCGATGGCGATGCGCGAGCTCCCGCTGCGCGGGGCGATCGGCGCCAAGGCGGCGTCGGGAGCCGTGGGCGCCGAGGCGGCCCTGGGTGCCGAGGTGTTCGACGAGCTCGCCGACGACCTCATCCCCGGGATCGAGCCCGCCTTCGACTGAGCCCCGCTCGCTCCATCCGTCGAACGGCCCGGCCACCCATCGCGGTGGCCGGGCCGTTCGATTCGCGGGCGTACCATCCGGTCGTGACCGCGATCCTCCCGTTCTCCCCCGCCCTCCTGGCCCCGGGCACCGGCGACGCGCCGGTCCGGGCCGTCCTCCCGCTGGCGGACCTGCCGGCCGGGGCGCTGCGCCGCGTGACCATCGGCGATCTCGACCTGCTGCTGGCGCACACGCCGCTGGGGATCGCCGCGGTCGACGACCGCTGCCCGCACATGGCGGCGCCGCTGTCGATCGGCGACCTGGAGGGGTGCGTCGTGGCGTGCCCCCTCCACGACGGCCGCTTCGACCTGGCATCCGGCGATCCCGACCGGATGCCGAACACCGGCGGGCTCGACCCGGACGGCGTGTACCACCCCGCCTGGACGCCGCCCGGACGCGAGCCCAAGCCGGACCCGCCCGGCCGCAAGTCCGACGCCCGCCGCCTGACGCGCGTGCGCCGGCTTCCGCTACTACCCGTTGCGGATCGTGGACGGCATGATCGAGGTGGCGGTCCCGGGCTGATCAGCGACCGGGGGCTCGGCAACGGGCTCGGGCGGCCCCACGTGGTCCCGCGGCCCGGCGAGCTCGGTCAGCCCTCGATGCCGTTCGCCCTCGCATACTCCGTGACGATCGCCACCGCCTCCTCCGGATCGTCGGTGACGCGGAGAAGATCCACGTCCGCCTGGCTGATCGCGCCGGCCGGCAGCTGCACATCCCGCATCCACGCGACGAGCCCGTCCCAGTAGGCGTGCCCGATCAGCACGACCGGGAAGTTCCGGACCTTGCCGGTCTGGATGAGCGTCAGCGACTCGAACAGCTCGTCCAGGGTGCCGAAGCCGCCGGGCATGATGATGAACGCGTCCGCGTACTTCACGAACATCGTCTTGCGGGCGAAGAAGTAGTGGAACTCGATCGAGAGGTCCACGTACGTGTTCGGGTGCTGCTCGTGCGGCAGCTCGATGTTGCAGCCGATCGAGAGGCCGCCCGCCTCGTGGGCGCCGCGGTTGGCGGCCTCCATCGTGCCCGGCCCGCCGCCCGTGATGACCGCGAACCCGGCCCGCGCGAGCTCCCCGCCGATGTGCCGGGCCAGGGCGTAGGCTGGGGTCGCTCTCGGGCGTGCGCGCCGACCCGAAGACCGCAACCGCCGCTCCGACGCCGGCGAGGGCCTCGAACCCCTCCACGAACTCGGACAGGATCCGGAGCGCACGCCACGTGTCCGTCTCGAGGAAGGCCGGGCGGCGCCGGGCGGTGGCCGCCGAGGAGCTTCTCATCCTCGGTGGTGTGGCTGCCGGCCAGCTTGGCAGCCGTCTCGGGCCGCATGGACACGCGGCCGCTGCGCATGGTCCGCGGGGACGGCTGGGGGCCGTCGGGGTCGTGGTCTGTCATGCGGGCAGGATGCCACTCCCGCGGGCGGGACGCGACCCGGACGGGCGCAGGGCGCTCGACGGGCGCAGGGCGCTCGACGGGCCCCTCAGCTGGACGGCCGCATCGTGCTGAGCCGAGGCCCAGTCCGTCCGTGCGCTGGTCGGGCGCGGCCACGCCGGGCCGGCCGCCAGGCTTCAGATCAGGTCCGACCAGGCCCAGAACAGATCCGGCAGGTTCAGAGCAGATCCGAGAGCCTGGGCGTCTCGGCCTTGTAGACCTGGCGCAGGTAGGCCAGGCCCGACGCCTGGTCCTCGTCGCTGAAGGCCTCGACGCCGTCCTCCGGAACGACGATCCGGTAGCCGCGGAAGAAGGCGTCGGCGGCCGTGTGGCGGACGCACATGTTGCTGTGCTGCCCGGTCAGCACGACCGTGTCGACCCCGTATTGGCGCAGCAGGGGCTCGAGCCCCGTCCCGTAGAAGCAGGAGTAGGTGCGCTTGGGCAGGATGAGGTCGCCAGGGAGCGCCGCGAGCTGCGGGATGATCGCGGCGCCCGTGCTGCCGGCCATCGCGTGCTCACCCCAGACCGCGAGCTCGAAGTCGCGCGGCAGGTGCGCGTCGTTGGCGTAGACGACGAGCCAGTCATCGCGATGGGCGCGGGCTGTCTCGAGGGCCGCGGCGATCGGCGGGATGATCCGCTCGGATCGCGGGTTGGCGATCTTGCCCGTGACAAAGTCGTTGAGCATGTCGATGACGACAAGCGCCTGCATCTCGTTCCTCCGCCCGACGAAGCGGTCGCCGGGTGCGCACGGCCGACCGTGGTGCTCCGGTCAGCACGGGCCCACGGGCGGCCCGGACAGTATCCCACGCGACCAGCAACTCGAGCAGCGGCTGCCTCCGCGACGATGTCCGCATCGCGCAGCCTGGGCGTATGTAACGCCAGTCGCCAGCGGAGCGTCTCAGGAGCCGGGTGAAGACGCGCGAGCCAAGGTCGCCGATCGCGCCGAGCCCGATGAGGTCCTCGAAGGCGGCTGCAACCCGTGAAGGTGACCGCGATGCGCCAGGTCTCACCGAAGCGGCGTCCCCGGGCATGGACCCCCGTCACCGTCGTGCTTGCCGTCGTCCTCGTCGGCGCCTGCGAGGGGGGCGCCGCGCCATCGGGCTCCGGCGGCGCCGCGACGGCACCACCCGCGCCCGCCGCCACGGTCTCGTCGGCGTCCAGCCCTGCACTCGCGCCTGCGGGCACCGGTCCGATCGGCAGCAGCCTCCCGTCCCCGGCCGTCACGGCATCAGGTGCACAAGCGCCCGTGCTGACCGGCCTCGTACCGGGCGCGCTCGCCGAGGTCGTGACCGACGGCCTCCGGGTGCGGTCCTCGCCCCGCGTGGCGGCCGACTCGCTGCTCTACACGCCCCTGCTTTCTCCCGGAACACAGCTCGTCGTCATGGCCGGGCCGGTGACCGCTTCGGGGTACGACTGGTATCGCGTCGCTCCCACGAGCGTGAAGCTTTCCGGTGGCGCCACCGACGGCTGGGTTGCCGTCGCGGACCACGACGGCACGCCGTGGGTCGCCCTCGCCAAGGACCCCACCCCCGGCTTCGAGCTGGCGGTGGCCGCCGTGAAGCGGGCGCCCGCGAAGGTCGCCGCAGCGAAGACCCAGGCGACCGCGATCAACGCCTTCGGCGTCGCCCTGTACAAGCGGATGCTCGGGGACAAGACGCTCGGTCTCTCGAAGAAGGGCGTCGTGTTCTCGCCCGCCAGCATCGCGATGGCGCTCGCGATGGCACGGGCCGGGGCGGCCGGCAACACGGCGGCGGAGATGGACACGCTGCTGCGCGTCAAGGGCTGGGACCAGCTCGGGGCCGGGATCAGCGCGCTCGACCAGCTGCTGGCCTCGCGCGACGCCAGCTGGCAGGACGAATTCCAGAAGCAGCACGCCCTGTCGCTCCGGATCGCGAACACGGCGTTCGCGCAGCGGGGCTTCGGCATCGAGCCGGCCTACCTCGAGCGCATCGGACAGACCTTCGGGGCCGGGCTCGGCCTGGTGGACTTCACCGGCAACCGCGACGGTGCGGTGAAGGCGATCAACGGCTGGGTCTCGCAACAGACCGTCGGGCGGATCCCCGCGCTCCTTGTGCCGAAGGACGTGACGGAAGACACGCGCGCCGTCCTCGTGAACGCCATTTACCTCAAGGCCAACTGGTCCCGCGAGTTCGCAGTGGGCGACACGGCCCCGGCGGCCTTCACCCGCCTGGACGGCACCCGGGTGCGCCCCCAGACGATGACGCTGACCGGCGAGCAGGACATCGTCCTCGCGAAGGGCAAGGGCTGGCAGGCGACCGAGCTGCGGTACCTGGGCGCAGGCGGGACGACCCCGCTGGCGATGACGCTGATCCTCCCGGACAACCTGCCGGCGTTCGAGGCCGCGCTCACCACGGCCCGCCTGGACGCCGTCCAGGCGGGGATCGCAGCGGAGCGGAAGCGACTCGACAGGGTGACCTCGACGCAGCCCGAGGATTGCGGGACCTACCCGTACAACGTCCGGCTGTTCATGCCCCGGTTCGGGATCGACACCCGAGCCGAGCTCGTGCCCGTGCTCCAGCAGATGGGGATGCGTCTCGCGACCACCGCCGGCAGCGCGGACTTCAGCGGGATCTCGACGGAGGTGCCGCTGTTCATCAGGATGGTCATCCACCAGGCGAACATCGACGTGGACGAGAAGGGGACGGAGGCCGCCGCAGCCACGGCGATCATGATGGACACCGGCGGCTGCACCGGACCGGACCCGGCGAAGACCGTCACGCTGAGGTTCAACCGGCCGTTCCTGTTCCTGGTCCGCGACCTGCAGACCGGCGCCATCCTGTTCATGGGCCGGGTCGTGGACCCCACGGTGCGCTGACGCAGAATGACCGGTCCGGTCGCCCGCCGGCCGGACAGGCCCGTGATCACCGAGGGCGCGCCAGCCAGGCCCTCCAGGTCGCCTCGTCCTTGCCGGCGGTGACGTCGTCCCCGTAGCGGACCAGCGGCAGCTTCAGCAGCCGCACGTCGGCGAGGAGCCGGGCGGTGATCCCGGCGGCGTCGGTCGTGAGGTACGCGAGGCCGCCCTCGCGGTACGGGCGGCTCTCGGTGTCCAGCAGCGCGGCGGCGCCCAGGCGGTCCGTGAACCGGCGCAGCTCCCCGGCGGCGATCGGCTTCTTGCGCAGGTCGACGAAGTGGACCACGATCCGCCGCTCGCGGAAGAACCGCAGCGCTCCGCGCGTCGCCTGGCTGTCCTCCGTCCCGAACACCTGGATGTTCGGCATCCTCTTCGTGACGACCTTGCCCAGCGGCGGCGGCATCGCTCAGCCCTCCCCGGCCGGCTCGTGGACCGGCTCGCGGGCGCCGTCGTGGACCGGCCCATGGACCGGCTCGAGGACGACCACCGGGATCTCCCGGTCGGTCATCTGCCGGTACAGCTCGTAGCCCGGGTAGCCGTGGGCGGCGAGCGCCCAGAGGCGCGCCCGCTCGTCGCCCTCGGTCTCGCGTGCCCGGACGCGGCGGACCTCGCGGCCCAGCTGCACGCTGGCGTCGGGGTTCGCACGCAGGTTGCCCACCCAGGCGGGCTCCCGGTCGTCGCCCGCGTTCGACCCGATCACCACCAGCCGCGACCCGTCCACGAACGCGAACAGCGGCACCTCGCGCCGCATGCCGGAGGTGCGCCCCGTCATGGTCACGATGACGTTGAGGACGCCGAAGTTGCGGCCGACCAGCCAGCGGCCGCCGGTCGCGCGGTAGACGTGCGGATGCAGCCGCGTGACCACCCGGCTGGTGCCGACCGCACCGATGAGCCGGTACAGCCCGGACGGGTAGCGCTTCGCCATCGGAGCGCAGGGTAGCGCGCGGCCCGCGTACCATGGGCGGCCAGGAGGTTCCCCTGTGACGATCTGGTTCACCGTGCAGCTCGACGACCGCCCGGGCGCCCTCGCGCGGGTCGCGCAGGCGCTCGCCGACCGGGGCGTCAACATCACCGGCATCGTGGGCGTGGCCGAGGACACCGACGGCGCGCTCATGCTCACCACGAGCGACGCCGCGGCCACCCGCGAGGCGTTCACGGCCCTGGGCATCGCGTTCGAGGAGCACGACCCGACGGGCGCCGAGCCGACCGACCTGTCCATCAGCGACGTCATCGCCGGCCGAGCCGGCTGACCGATGCCGAGGCGTCAGCCCCAGCCGCTCCCCCCTGCGGTCGCCGTCCGCCTCGAGGTCGTGGACGTCCCGCGGGCGATCGCCGTGATCGCGGGACGCGTGGCGGACGTCGGGGGTCGCGTGCGGACGCTGTCGACGGTTCGCCGGGCCGGACGGGCGGGGCCGGAGCCCGAAGCCGCGGCGACGGTCGAGGTGGAGCTCGAGGTCGAGGACGCGGACGAGCGGTCGCTCGTCGCGGCCCTGGAGCCGCTGGCCGAGGTCGTCACGATCCGCACCACCCGGCCGATGGGCAAGGTGTTCGGCAAGCGGGTGATCGTCGTGGGCGGCGGCGCGCAGGTCGCGCAGGTGGCCCTGGGCGCCGTGACCGAGGCGGACCGCCACAACCTGCGCGGCGAACGGATCTCCGTGGACACGATCCCGCTGGTCGGTGAGGAGCCGATCGCGTACGCCGTGCGCGCGGTGGCGGACCTGCCCCGCGCCCGGATGCTGGTGCTGGCGGGGTCGATCATGGGCGGCGAGATCAGCAAGGCCGCGGACGAGCTGCGGGCGGTCGGGATCCCGATCATCGCGCTCAACATGGTGGGGTCGATCACCGAACACGTGGACCTGGTGATCAGCGACCCGGTCCAGGCCGGCACCATGGCCGTGATGGCGGTCGCCGACACGGCGACCCTGGAGCTCGCGCGCCTGCGCGGCCGCCGGTACTGACCCGTCATGCGCATCGCGACCTGGAACGTCAACTCGCTCAAGGCCCGCCAGGAGGCCGTCGAGCGGTGGCTTGCCCGGGCCGAGCCCGACGTCCTGCTGATCCAGGAGACCAAGCTCAGCGATGCCGACGCGCCGGTCATGCCGTTGCGGATGCTGGGCTACGAGGTCGTCCACCACGGCGAGGGACGCTGGAACGGGGTGGCGATCCTGTCCCGGGTCGGGATCGAGGACGTGGTCACCAACTTCGGCGACGGGCCGGTTCGGGATTCGTCCGCGGGCTCCGCCACCGCCACCGGCGAGGACGACTTCGATCCGTTCGACGAGGCGCGGATGGTGTCGGCCGTCTGCGGTGGGGTGCGGGTGGCCAGCCTGTACGCACCGAACGGGCGCGAGGTGGGGTCGCCGTTCTTCGAGGGCAAGCTCCGCTGGTTCGAGCGGCTCTCGCGCTGGCTGGCGGAGACCCGGTCGCCGGACGAGCCGCTCGTGCTGGGCGGCGACTACAACGTCACCCCCGCCGACGAGGACGTCTGGAGCCCGGCCCGGGCGCACGGCGGGACGCACGTCTCGGAGCCGGAGCGCGCGGCGCTCGCCCGCCTCCGCGGGTGGGGCCTGGTCGATGCCTATCGCTCCGTGCAGCCGGCGCACGGCCGCTTCTCGTGGTGGGACTATCGCGCGGGGATGTTCCACCGCAACGAGGGGATGCGGATCGACCTCCTGTACGCCACCGCGCCGGTCGCGTCCCGGATCATCTGGGCGGAGATCGACCGGGAGGCCCGCAAGGGTCCGCCGACGCCGTCCGACCACGCGCCGGTGGTGATGGACCTCGACGAGCCGGGCAGGCCGTTCGACCCGGGCTGGACCGGGGCGCTGGAGCGGATCGCGGCCCGGACGAAGCCGCGTCCGTAGCGCCAGCTCGCGCCTACCGCGCCGGGTGCCGCGGCCGTGACCGCGCCGGGTGCCGCGGCCGTGACCGCGCCTGTGCCACGGCGCGACCGCGTTTGTGCCACGGCGCGACCCGCGCCAATTGCCGCGCCGGGTGCCGCGGCCGTAACCGCGCCCGTTGCCGCGCCCGACCGTCAACAGAGGCCGGCCCCGGCCCGCCCGTTGACTCCGCCGGGAGTCGGATGAGCCACCTCGCAGCGTGGCTCGCGGGCCGAACCCCCGGTTTGGCAGTCGAGCTCTGCACGCTCGGCTCCGTGCTGACTCCCGGTGGAGTCACGGAGCCTGCCGCGACGGGCGAGGTCACGCGCGCAGCAACCGCGAGGCCGCGTCTGCGTAGTCGGCATAGGCCGCAGGGCGTCGTCGGGCTCCGAAGGAGGTCGGCCTGAGCCAGGCTGCGCCGCGAGCGACGGGATCGGCCATCGCCAGGCCCCAGCCCCGCGGCGGCTCGGAACCCGGGGCGGCGAGCCACCCTGCGATGCCGTCGATCGACGCCGGGAACGCACGCGTCACCAGGTCGCGGTTGTCGGCCAGGCGCCTCCCGAGAGCAGAGGTGTCGAGCGCGACGACCAGGACCGCGCTCCTCCTCGGCCTCCACCCGAGTCGCCGGGCCGCATCCCAGGCCCCGCGCTGGTAGAACGCGAGGCTGCGCTGCAGGCCACCGAAATCCGGGATTTCCGTCTTCGTCTCCTCCACCAGCAGCGCGCGGTCCGCAGGCCGGTACCCGAGCAGGTCGATCCAGCCGCGGGGCACGGGGTCGCCGAGCTGCACCTCCGTCGCGGTCGTCCAGCCGTCCCGCTCGAGGCGCCGTGCGACGTACCCCGTCAGGCGCGCGTGGACGCCGTCCCGCTGGCGGCGGCGGTCTGCAAGGTGGCGCGCGTCCAGGTCGAGCGACGCACCGATCCCGAGGGCGGCGAGGATCCGCTCCACGACCAGCAGGTCCAGGTGGTGGGCCAGGCCGTTCTCGATCCGCCACACCGCTGCCTGGCTGATCCGCGCCCGTGTCGCGAGCTCGCGCTGGGTCCAGCCCACGAGTTGGCGAGCGTCGCGGACAACATCGGCAAGCTGGGGCGCGAAGCCGCGTCGTCCGAGGTCCAGGCGCACGTCCGGCATCGGCCCGTTGTAGCAGGGCGGGATTGTCTGCCACTTACGTGGACCCGGCACGAGCGACGACGTGGCGCCCCGGCCTTCGCGCCCAGCCATCGCGGCCGGCCATCGCGGCCGGCCATCGCGGCCATCCTGACTCCGCCTGGGGTCAACTGGACCACCTCGCAGCGTGACTCGCAGGCGGAACCCCCGGCTGGGCGGTCGAGCCCTGCACGCTCGGCCTCGTCTTGACTCCGGACGGAGTCAGCGGCTTCATCTGGGGGCCGACGAGCGCCCGGGGCCGACGAGCGCCCGGGGCCGACGAGCGCCCGGGGCCGACGAGCGCCCGGGGCCGACGAGCGCCCGGGGCCGACGAGCGCTCGGGCCGACGAGCGGCCGGCTGTCCGGAGGTCGGGCCGCCGTCGGGTCGTGCGTCGGAAGCCGGCGGGGCGCCGACGCGCCCTACCCCGTAGACGGGCGGTCAGCCAGCCGTCGCCTGCAGCAGCGGCGCGGTCCCCCACTCCAACTGGGTGGCGGCGCCGCTGACGATCGTCCCGGCCTCGCCGCCGCAGCATCGCGACCGCGTCCCCCAGCGAGCCGATGGCGGCGAACCCGCCGCTCGCCCGCACGAACCTGCACGCGGCGTCCACCTTCGGGCCCATCGACCCGGCCGCGAAGGCGCGTGCCGTCAGCTCGTCCGGGCACGCACGGTGGATGGGCCACGCCGCGGGTGTCCCCCAGTCGGCGTAGACGGCGTCCACGTCGGTGAGCATCAGGAACGCGTCCGCGTGGAGCGAAGTGGCGAGCAGGGACCCGGCGAAGTCCTTGTCGATGACGGCCTCGATGCCCTCGAAGCCGCCGCCCGGCGCGGGCACGACCGGGATCCCGCCACCGCCCGCGCAGACCACGATGACGCGCTCCCGGACGAGCAGCTCGATGACCGGCAGCTCCACGATCCGGACCGGCTGAGGCGATGCCACCACGCGTCGCCACCTGTTCCCGTCCGGCGCGATCCGCCATGACTTCTCCACGGCGTGCCGCTCGGCCTCCTCGCGGTCGTACACGGGTCCGATCGGCTTGGTGGGATGGTCGAAGGCCGGGTCGGCGGGATCCACCTCGATCCGGGTGAGGATGGTCGCCATGGGCCTGCCGGGCGCCAGCAGGTTCCCCAGCTCCTGCTCCAGCAGGTAGCCGATCATGCCCTCCGTCTCGGCGTCGAGGACGTCCAGCGGGTACTCCTCGTCCGGCCGGTAGGCGGCGTTCTGGAGCGAGAGGAGCCCCACCTGGGGCCCGTTGCCGTGGGTGAGGACGAGGTCGTGCTCCAGCGCGATCGGCAGCAGGGCGCGCGCGGCGACGGCCACGTTCGCCCGCTGGTTCTCGGCCGTCATCGGCTGGCCCCGCCGCAGCAGCGCGTTCCCGCCGAGCGCCGCCACGACGCGCATCAGCCTGCCCCGTCCCGGCCCAGCGTGGCGACCAGCACGGCCTTGATCGTGTGCAACCGGTTCTCGGCCTGGTCGAAGACGATCGACGCCGCCGACTCGAAGACCTCGTCGGTGACCTCCATCGCGGTCAGGCCGTGGCGCTCGAACATCTTCCGGCCGAGGTCGGTCTCGAGATCGTGGAAGGCCGGCAGGCAGTGCATGAACTTCGCCTCCGGGTTGCCGGTCAGGGCCATCATCGCGGCGTCCACCTGGTACGGGCGCAGGAGCGCGATCCGCTCGTCCCAGGTGGCCTCGGGCTCGCCCATCGAGACCCACACGTCCGTGTAGACGACGTCCGCGCCGCGAACGCCCCGCGCGATATCGTCGGTGACGGTGATGCGGCCGCCGCTCGTCACGGCGAGATCCTGGGCGAGCCTCAGCCAATCCGGCCGCGGCCAGACGGCACCGGGGGCCACGATCCGCAGGTCCATCCCCATCGTCGCGGCCCCGATCAACAGCTCGTCACCCATGTTCCCGCGGGCGTCCCCGACGTACGCCAGGGCAACCTCGCCCAGTGGCTTGGCCACGTGCTCCCGGATCGTCAACAGGTCCGCCAGCACCTGCGTCGGGTGATCCTCGTCGGTGAGGCCGTTGTAGACGGGCACGCCGCTGAACTGCGCCAGCGCCTCCACGTCGACCTGGCGGTAGCCGCGGAACTCGATGGCGTCGTACACGCGGCCGAGCACACGAGCGGTGTCCTTGACGGACTCCTTCCTGCCGATGTGGCTGCCCGTCGGACCGAGGTAGGTGACGTGGGCGCCCTGGTCGTAGGCCGCCACCTCGAACCCGATCCGGGTCCGAGTCGAGTCCTTCTCGAAGATCAGCGCGATGGAGCGGCCGTCGAGCCGCCGGACCTCGCGGTGCTCACGCTTCTCGATCTTGAGCCGGGCCGAGAGGCCGAGCAGGTGCTCGATCTCTGCGGCGCTGTAGTCGCGCAGGGTCAGGAACGAGCGACCGAAGAGGCCGGCCTGGACGTCGTGGGGCATCGTCTTGCTCCCGGGGTGGTGGCGCAGCAGACGGTGACGGGCCGGACGCGCCGTGCCGGCGTCCGGATCGAGGTGAACGAATCGAGGTGAGCCGAGCGTGCGCCCGGGGTCGGCGGGCTGTCATGGTCCCTCCGGCCCGTTGCGGACGGGCGGGACGGCGCATCGCGGGCGCCGGGTTCAGGCGCGAGGCGGCCCGGGGAGCGGGGTCCCGGACCGCCGGGTTCAGGCGCAGCACGGCTCGGCTCAGACCGATTCCGGCTCCGCGCCCTCGATGCCGGCCCGGACGCGGCGGAGGGCCGCGGCACCGATGACACCCGTGACCGCGATCGCGACCCCGAAGGCCACGGGGATGCCCGCCGGGACGACCAGCGCCCGGATCACGCAGTAGAAGGCAACGGTCCCGAACAGGCCGACGAGCAGCCCGCGGAGCACACCGAGCGCGCCCGGCCGCCCGCCGTGCACCTGCTCGAAGACGGCGAGGACGGATACGTACACCGGGAACGTCGCCACGATGCCGCTCGTGACGGGGCCCAGGTGCGGGGCGATGGTCGTGAGCACCACGACGAACGACGTCGCCACGACGATCCGGGCCGGCAGGTCCCACGCGGGATGTGTCCGGCCGGTGCCGCCCCCGGTGGTCACGGGCAGCAGCCGCAGGACGCCGGCGATCGCAGCCCCGACGGCGAGCACTAGGAGCGGGAAGGGCGCGCCGGTAACCGGCTGGACGGCGAGACCCACGGCCACGTACCCGACGGACGCCGCGACCATCGCCGGGCCTGCCCCGCGCGGGCTCGCGACCAGGTACCCGAGGCAGAACCCGCAGATGGCCCCGAGGCCCAGCAAGGTCCCGACCGTGGCATCGGCCGCGAACGCGGGCCCCTGGTCCAGGGCGAAGAAGAACAGGATCGGCCCCGAGGTGAGCGGCAGCGCGACGAGCCAGCCGCCGATCGCCGGGCCCCAGCGCCGGGCCGCGAGGCTGGCCCCGCCGACGAGCAGGGGGGTGATCGTGAGCTTGAGCAGCAGCAGGGGCATCGGGCCATCCTACCCGGCGCACCGGGCCGCACCGGCCTGGACAGGGACGGTCGGGCGCCGCGTGGACGCCTTCCCCCGTGGCCTCCGTCAGCCCAGCGGCACCGCCTGGTGCCAGGCCGGCACCTCGACCGTCAGCCCCAGCGCCTCCACGTGCGGCGCCAGCGCCGCCTGCGCGGGCGGATCCCCGTGGACCAGGTAGACGCGGGACGGCACCCCCGGGTCGCCCGGTCGCCTGCCCCTGATGAACCCCCCCAGCCAGGCGAGCAGCTCCGGCTCGTCGGCATGCGCGGAGAAGCCGTCCAGCGACCGGATCGTCGCCCGGACCGGCAGCTCGCGTCCGTTGATCCGCGCCTTCTCGGCCCCGCGCATGAGGTGGCCGCCCAGCGTCCCCTCGCCCTGGTAGCCCACGAACAGGACCGTGGCGGACGGGTCGTCCAGCAGGTGCTCCGCGTGGCCCACCGACCGTCCCCCGGTCAGCATGCCGTTGGACGCGACGATCATGTAGGGCTTGGCCGCCCGCTGGATGCGCTCGGACTCCTGGACGGTCCGGATGACATGCTGGCCGGGGAAGTCCAGCGGCGCCTCGTTCTCGGCGAGCAGCGCGGCGGTCTCCTCGTCGTACGCCTCCGGGTGGGCTCGGTAGATGTCCGAGGCGTGGCTGGCCATCGGCGAGTCCAGGTAGAGCGGCAGCTGCGGGATGCGCCCGCTGTCGACCAGCCGGTGCAGCTCCCAGACGATCTCCTGCGTGCGCCCGATGGCGAAGGACGGGATCAGGAGCACGCCCTTGCGCCGGACTGTCTCGCGCACCGTGGCCGCCAGCGTCTCGACGGCCGCGTCGGCCGCCTCGTGCTCGCGCCCCCCATACGTGGATTCGCAGACCACGATGTCCGCTTCCGTCACGGTGACCGGGTCGCGGAGGATCGGCGTTCCCGGTCGCCCGAGGTCACCCGAGAACACGACCACGGTGTCGCGCCCGGCACCCGTCGCCGTGAGCCGCATCCGCACGATCGATGAGCCGAGGATGTGCCCGGCGTCGAGGAGCGTGACGTGGACGCCGGTCGCGACCTCCAGCTCCGCGCCGTAGGGCACGATGCGGAACATCGGCAGCGTCGCCTCGGCGTCGTCCTCGGTGTAGAGAGGGGCGTCGAGATCCAGGTCGACCTCCGATCCCGCGGCCCGCAGCAGGTCTTCCGGGTCGGTGTTGCTCTCGCTCTCGCCCGCGGCCGCGAGCGCAACCGCCTCGTCGAACAGGAGCTCGTCGCGGGCGTCGTCGGCGGCGGCCCGATCAGGATCCCGCCGGTCCCGCCGCGCGGCGCGCTTGGCGAACTCCTCCTGCAGCTTGGCCGAGTCGAGCAGCACCAGGCGCGCGAGCTCCGCCGTCGCCGCCGTGCAGACGATCGACCCCCGGAACCCCTCCCGGACCAGGAGCGGCAGCAGCCCGCAGTGGTCGAGGTGTGCATGGGTGAGGACGACCGCATCCAGGACGGCGGGGTCGACGCCGAGCGGTACGCGGTTGCGCATCGACTCGGTGGGACCTCCCTGGAACATCCCGCAGTCCACGAGGACACGGGCGCGGCCGGTATCGACGAGATGGCGCGAGCCGGTGACCGTGCGCGCGCCGCCGAGGAAGGTGAGCTCCATGCGCGGATCGTGACACAGGCGGGGCGTCCGAAAGTGGCGCGTCCGAAGGTGGCGCGTCCGAACGGGACGCGGGCGGCGGGACCTCTTCACCTTCGGCCGAAGGCCTGGAACCACCGGGGCCCCGCGTTCGGCCGGTCAGCGCGGTCAGCGCATCCAGTCGGGCGGCCGTCGCCGGGCCCGCAGGATGAGGCCGTATGACATGAGCGCGATCAGCAGCGCAGCCGCCAGGGCCACCACCGGGAGGATCTCGACCGAGACCCCGGAGCCGGCGGGCACGCCGGCGGCGATGTCCGGCGCCGGTGCCACTCCGAGGGGCCGGAACTGCGCCAGGTCCTGCGTCCAGGCGGTCGTGGCCGTGCAGGCGTTGTCGAGGTAGTAGCCGCGCCCGGTCGTCAGGAAGAAGAGGTACCTGCCCGGCGTGTAGACCCGGTCGACCGAGGTGGCCGTCCCGGACTCGGGGCCCCCGTGCACGCTGATCTCATCCGGTACCGACCCACTGGTCCGCCAGCGCTCCTCCACCCGGACGCTGGCCCAGCGCCCACCGTTCTCGGTGCCCGTCACGGTCCCCACCAGCACGACGTCGGCCAGGCTCATGGCGTTGGGGATCGGCACGGGCGATGCGCACGAGGCCCGGGCCGGCAGGGAGGCCGGACCCGGAGCAAGGCCGAGCGCCATGGCCGCGAGCAGCGCGCCGGCCGCGACCGCCAGCCGGCGACCTGCGGTTCGATGGTGTCCCACGCGGTGACGCCGATACGGGGTCGCCGGGTTGGGGACGAGGGTGAGCGTGTGATGCCGGGTCACGGGTGGGCGTTCGTCCTCCGGGGGTGCTGGCTCGGGCACCGTCGGGCACCGTCGGGTTCCACGGGGTTCTATCGGGATGTCGGTCCCATCCTAGGGCCCTCGAGATCGGAGCCGGGGAGATCGAAGGTCCTGATCGCCACCCGCCGATGGGCAGCGTCAGGGTGTCGGGGACCCGCTTGCCGGGGCCTCGATCGACGCTGTTGCCACGGGTCCCAATGACGGCGCGGACGTCGCGGCGGGCGTGCAGCCCGTGATCGCGAGGGCCAGGACGCAGACGGCCGCGAACACGCCGCACACGCGGCGGGAGGTGAGCGTCGCGAACGGGCCGCGAACCGGGTGAGCCGCGGCCGGGCGGCGGGCGCGGAGACGGATTCCCTTCACACGGGTGCCATCCCCGTGCCGCCGCTCCCCGGCTTGATCGCGGGCTCACCGGCCGCACAACGCGGGCAGCCTGCCGCGCCGGGCTCCCAGGTCGGGAGCTCGAGCCGCCATAGCGCCCGCAACGGGTAGACCCGGCCGGTCGCGGGCGAGGTGATCACCGCGATGCCGCCGGAGCGATCGACGAGGACGGCGCACTCGATGATCTCGCCGCCCATCGCCTCGACCGCCGGGACCATCGCCATCAGGGAGCCGCCCGTCGTGAGGATGTCGTCCACGAGAAGGACGCGCTCGCGGGGGGTGATCGTGAAGCCGCGCCGGAACTCTCGGCGGGGCGCCCCGGCGTCCCCGGCGGCCACCTCCTCGGCGAAGATCGCACGGGTGCCCAGCTGCCGGGCGGTCTCGAAGGCGAGCAAGGCGCCGCCGGTCGTGGGGCCGGCGACGAGATCCACGTCTGGGGTCCCGTCCGCGCGCCGATGGGCGGCGGCCCAGAACCCGCACAGCTCGCCGGTGGCGGCGGGGTCCTGCAGGACCAGGAACTTCTCCAGGTAGGCGTCCGAGTGCCGGCCGCTCTTGAGCGCGAAGTGGCCCTCGCGCAGCGCGCCGGAGGCCCGGAAGAGCGCCTCGGTCCGGGCGGCGACGGCGCGCTGGGCCATGTCGTCGAGGGTGCGTCGCAGGGTGGTCATCGCGAGGATTCTAGTCCCAAGGCCTGGAGCCGGCGGCGGCGGCGTTTCCTCGGCCCTGTTGTAACGATCGCGCCGCTCCCGGTCGGAGCCGCCGTCGAGCCGACCTTACGGAAGCACTGGATCCGATGTCGGGACCGCAGTCGCGTCGCGCCTCGCGACAACGGCGCGTCCTCGCCACCACCTCACGAGAGCGGCGATCCCGGCAATCAGCATGCCCGCGCCGATCGTCCCGACGGCATTGAGCTGGCCGGCGGTCGAGGACCAGATCGTCACGAGCGCCGAGGCAACCTCCTCCGGCAGGAGCGTGGGCGCGTCGTTGGTGATGGTGGCCAGAGACCAGACGAGCCAGGGCAGGGCCACGAAGAACGCGCCCGCGACGATGTAGGCGAGGCCAACGACCCACGACGCGGCTCTCCACGCCAGTGCCCCGAGGAGCAGCACGGCCCCCGCCACGAGCAGCGACCCGAGCGCCCACAGCGGAGCGACCGAGGCGGTGTTGAAGTTCGATTGCGCGTTGCGCACGGCATCGCGGAGGAATGTGCTGTCGAACCAGGCCGCGATCACCAGCGCGATCACCGCCGCCGCCAGCGCCACCAGCGTCTTGCCTGCTCCGCGACACTCCCGACCTCGCTCCCTGATCGAGCCAGCCTCGACTGTCGCCACGGTCGCCACGGTGACCACGTTCGTCAAGGGCCGTCAGACCGTTCGCAGGCTCTCGGCTCAGGCGACGGGCCCTACCCCGTGATCGCCTCGAGCAGCGAGTCCCAGCCCGCGAGATACGCGTCCACGTCCTCGTCCGCCGCCGGCACCGGGCAGACGGGCCCCGCGCCCATGATCGCCTCCCACACGCCCCGGTTCGCCAGCCAGACGCGGATGAGGCGGGCCAGGAGCTCGTCGGCGCAGGCCCGGCCCTCGGCTCCGTTCCGGATCGGCGTCGGCTGGAAGGTGTATCCGGAGCGCGGCCCGAGGTGGTGGATGTGCCACGGCAGTCCGTGCGACCCGACGGACGCCCGCATCCCCGCGGCGAGGCGAGCCCCCAGGCGCTGCGTGTGGGCGTACGCCTCGGGCACCAGGATCTCGGTCATCACGGCGCGCGCCGCCGCCAGGGCCAGCGCGTTGCCGAAGATCGTGCCGCCGGTGGCGACGAGGTTTGCGCGCTCGCCGTCCGGGCCCTTGCGCTGCTCCAGCACCTCGGCGATCTCGTCGGTCATGGCCCAGGCGCCGAACGGGAGGCCTCCGGCGATGGACTTGCCGATCGTGATGATGTCCGGCCGCAGCCCCCACTGCGCGGTCAGGCCGCCCGGGCCGACGACCTGGGTGTGCGTCTCGTCGATGGCGAGCAGGGTGCCGGCGGCCCGCGTGATGAGCCTCAACGCATCGTGGAAGCCGGGCTCCGGCAGCAGGAGGCCGATGTTGTTGGTGATCGCCGGCTCCGTCAGCACGAGCGCGACGTCCCGGCGCTCCAGCGCGCGGGCCAGCGCCGCCGGATCGTTGAACTGGACGAGGACCGTTCCGCTCGCGGTGCCGTCCGGCACGCCCCGCTCCTCCGGCACCACCCGGCCGGCGTCGTCCAGCTCGACCAGGGCCTCGTCGAAGTGACCGTGGTACTTGCCGTCGAACATCAGGACGCGGCCCCGGCCGGTCACGACGCGGGCCACGCGGATCGCCTCGGTGTTCGCATGCGTCGCGGAGCTCGTGTACTGCCACTTGGGCAGGCCGAAGCGGTCCCTGAGCAGCTCCGAAACCACGATCGCGTCTTCGTTCGGCAGCAGGAACTGGTTGCCCCGGGCCATGCGGGCCGCGACCGCGCGGACGAGGGGCTCCGGCGCGTAGCCGCAGAACATCGACATGTCGGCGATGTTGAAGTCGCGGTACTCGTGGCCGTCGGCATCGGTGAAGTGCGCGCCCTTCCCCTCCACCACGAACGGGGGTGCATGGTGGTAGGAGCCCCGCATCCACGCCATGGGGACGCCGTTCGGCATGACGGCCTTCCCGCGTTCGAGCATCGCACGGGAGACGGGGTGCCGATCGCGGTAGATGGCGTCCTCGGCGTCCTTCAACGCCTTGACCCGACGCGGGTCCACGCCTGACTTCATCGGCTGGCTCGACACATCGCGAGCATAGGCGACGGCGACGCGCCCCGGGGTTGGGCCGTCGCGTCTTGCTCGCTCAGGGGACGAGGACGCGCACCGCGTGGGCCGGCACGTAACGCGCAAGCACGAGCCAGCGCCCGTCGGTGGCCCGGCAGCCGGGTGACGAGGAAGGTCCCCCCGGTGACCACGGCGGTCGGGTCGACTTCGGGTATCGACGGAGCGGTGGCAACCACCTCGCCCGCATCCGAGGCAAGCACGCCGGTCGGTTGCGGCTGGTCGTTGGCGAGGAACGCAGATGACGCCGGGCAGGGGGTCGCGGCGGCGCCTCTGGTGTCACACGCGTCCGCCGGGTTGGCGACCAGGAACCCGCGCGCCTCGAACAGCGTGCCTCTATGGCCAGGGAGTGCCCCCGACGCCAGCTCCGTGATCGGGAGCGGACCCGCCTGTGATGGGCGGAGGGACCCGAGGTACACGAGTCCATCGGTCCTGGCGACCGCGACGATCCACGAGCCGGGTGGCGGGTTGCCTGGCCACGGGGTTGCCGTCCCGCCCTGCCAGACGGGGACGCCGATGCCGGGGATCTCGAGGTCCACGCACCCGCGCGCCCTCCCTGCGAGGCTCGGGCAAGGAGCGGCCGTTGCGCGCATGACCCCGTCCACAAAGACAAGCCTCCCGTCCAGCGAGCCGTCCCTGATGGCGGCGACGAAGTCTTCGCGGGAGAGGCGGGGTGGGGTGCCGGCGATGATCGACGACGCGTCGGGGACAGGGCTGGCGTCGATCGTGGGCACGACGGCGACCTGCGACCCCGGGGCGGCCGATACGGCGGTTGCCGTGCGCTGGGGGATCGCGGGCATCGCCGGCACGACCCGCGCGATCCCGACGGCGGCCACGATGGCGGCCGCGACCAGCGCGAGCACGGCCATTCCCGCCCAGCCAGGGCCCCTCGGGCCACCCACCCGGACCGGCGTGACGCGGAGGTCACGCGCCGGCGGGAGATCCGACTGGGGGAGACCACGACCGGCTTCGTGCGTCATCGATTCAGCATAGGCGCAGGAGCGAATTCAGCCTTCCGGCGACGCTTGACGAGCGGGATCAATGCTCATGTCCACCCTGGTGCAGACAGTCCCGCGTTCCATCCCGGCGATCACGTTCCGCCGACCCGGGCGCACCCGGCAGGAGCCTCAGCCGAGGATCAGCCGCACCAGGATCGCGATCCAGAGCACCGACGCCGCACCCTGCACCAGCCAGAACGAGCGGTGCCGCGTCTTGTGCCGCATCCCGAAGAAGACGAGCCAGGCCCCGCCCACCCCGCCGGCGAGGCAGAGCAGCCAGAGCGTGCGCTCGCGGACGCGCCGTGCGCCCGGGCGCCGTGCGGCGAGCTTGTCCCGCGCGTACATGGCGGCCGTGACCACGTTGATGATCACCAGCCAGGCCAGCAGGAGGCCGGGCATCAGCGGGCGTACTCCGCGCCGCGTGTGGAAGGCGCGCCCGCCTTGCGGCGGCAGCGCCGTCCCGACGAGGTCCGAGACGGACGTCACGCCCCGGGCGCGACAGGCATCGGCCAGCTCGTCGGCCAGGCGCACCGGGAGCATCGGGTCCGCGAGCGCCGCCACGCCCGACGCCCACCGCGGAGGCGCCGCAGGCCAGGAGATCGAGGGCGTCGTCCAGGGTGCAGACCCCGCCGATGCCGATGATCGGGACGTCGACGACCTGGGCGATCTCGTAGACCGCCCGCAGGGCGATGGGCTTGAGGGCCGGCCCGCAGATCCCGCCGTACCCGCTGCCGAGGGCGGCGCCCCGCCGGTCGGCCGCGGGCAGGAACCCGGGCAGCGTGTTGATCGCGCTGATCGCGTCCGCCCCCGCGGCCTCCACGGAGCGCGCCACCGAACGGATGTCCGCCGCGGCGGCCGAGAGCTTGGCGATGATCGGCAGGTCCGTCGCCCGCCGGACCGCGCTCACCGCCGAGGCCGCGGCGTCCGCGTCCATCGCAAACACGATGCCGCCGCGGCCACCCCCGCCGCACGACAGGTTCAGCTCGATCCCCGCGACGCCGGGCGCGCCCTCGAGCCGCCGGGCGATCTCGGCCAGGTCGCCGGCGGACTCGCCGCACAGGTTGATGATCACCGGCACCGGCCACTTCGCCCAGGTCGTGGCATAGCGGTCCAGCACCGCGTCGATGCCCGGGTTCTGCATCCCCACGCCGACCAGGAGCCCCGCGGGCACCTCGGCCAGGCGTTGCCCCGGGTGCCCCGCCCGCGGCTTGAGCGTCGTCCCGCGCGTCACGATCCCGCCCAGCCGCTCGAGGTCCACGAGGTCCGCCACCTCCACGCCGTACCCGAACGGCCCCGCCGCCGCGATCACCGGGTTCGGCAGGACGAGGCCCCGGCCCAGGTCCACCTCGAGGTCCACCGGGCGCCCGCCGAGCGCGTCCAGAGCGGGCCGGGCGTCTGCCGGTTCCGTCAAGCCCGCCTCCGAGCGGACTCGCGGCCGGGGCGCGACGGGCCTGGTCGCGGGCCTTGTCGCCGGCCTGATCGCGGGTTTCACGACCCGCACCGTCGGGGTGCGCATCGTGCGGCCGCCCGGGACCGCCTTCCGGCGCGCCTTCACGCTGTCACGCCCGCCACCAGAGCGCGCCGACGGACGACGTCACGACACGCGCTCCCAGTCCAGCTCGTCGGCGGCGAACACCGGACCCTCGCGGCAGACTCGCACGGGACCGTCCCGGCCCGGCACCACGCAGCCGAGGCATGTCCCTGCCGCACACCCGATCACCTGGTCCAGCGCAACCTGCAGGTGCGACTTGCGGCGGGCCTCCGCGGACCCTGGCTGCACGGGCCGCCCGCCGCCCCGCTTGCGCCCGAGGGTGGCGACCCCGAGCCGGCCCCGTCGCCCCGTCGCGAGCTGCGCGAGCCCGGCCAGCAGCGCCGGCGGTCCCGCGGCGAACGCCTGGTCCGCCCATGCCTCGTACTCCAGGACGAGGTCCTCCACGGGACCCGGGTGACCCAGGCTTCCGTCCGCCGTGGCGACGACGTACTCGACCTCGTCCGGGAGCAGGCTGGACGGGTAGACCTCGCCCGACGAGGCCGCGCCGTACAGCAGCACGATCGAGCGGGCGGCCCGGATGGCCTCGTCGATGAGGAACCTGAGGCTGGCGATGGACGTGCCCTCCGCCACGAGCAGGAGGTGACGCGACCGCGGGTCGACCTCGAACGGCCGGCCGAGCGGGCCCGCCATGTCCACACGGTCGCCGGCACGCAGGCCGCGGACCCAGGTGCCGGCCGGGCCGGTGCCCGGGACCTGGATCGTGAGGGTGCCGCTCGAGGCATCGGCCGTGGAGATCGGGTACGGGCGTCGCAGCGGGAGCCCGCCCGCCTCCACGGTGCGGACGTGGACCACCTGGCCCGCCCGGGCCCCCGACACGATCGGCGGCACGTGCCAGGAGGCAAGCCACTGTCCGGGCAGGATCTCGCGGCGCTCGATCAGCTCCGCGCCGACGGGGCGCACGGGTGCGACGGCCTCGCCGGGCGAGTGCGCGGGTGACTAGCGGCGGTCCTGGGCCTCGTCCGGGGTGGTGTCCTCGACGTCCTCGACATCCTCGACATCTTCCTCGGACTCCGCCGCCTCGCCCTCGTCGTCGAGGTCGGGTGCGATCGAGGGGAAGGCCTCGGCCAGCGCGTCCGCCAGGTCCCCGAAGATGTCCGTCGGATCGTAGAACTCGACGATCTCATCCGGGGCCTTGAGCTGACGCCACTCGCCGTCACCATCCTCCGGCAGGACCTCGGCATGGAACCGGCCGTTGCCGGCCAGGACCAGCCGCTCGTCCTCGTCGTCCACGATGATCAGGTCACCGAGCCGCTCGACCACGCGCGCGGCTGCCTCCTCGAACTGGTCGATGAGGCTCGCTTCGTTCTGCTGGCTCCGGTCCTGGAAGTCGAGCGCCAGGTTGTAGAGCGCCAGGGCGGCCGACTCGTCGTCGTCCGCTTCCAGCACGGGCGCACGGCCCGCGGCCCACTGCTCCGCGGCGCCGGCATAGCCCGCGTCATCGTCCGGGCCCACGGTCTCCTCGACGGAGATCCCCGCGGCGCCCAGGAGCTCTCCCGTCGCGGTGGGCTCGGGGACGCCGCCGGCGGCCTCGCGCGCGGCCTCGCTGAAGGCCGCGTAGATCTCGGCGGGATTGAACAGCTCGATCAGCTCCGACGGCGACTCCACGATCTCGGTGTCCGAGACCCACTGGCCGGTGTCGGCATCCTCGTAGCGGCTGCGCACGCGGAACGTGCAGTCCGGCGCGACCGACAGGTAGTCCGGGTCGTCGTCGATCAGGGTCAGGCCGCCGAGATGGCTGATGCGCTCCCGGTTCCGGTCCAGGAACTTCGCCAGCTGCTCCGTGGCCTGCACGACGAAGTCCGTCCGCTCCAGGCCGGCGTCGTTGGCCAGCTCGCCGAGCATGTCGTTACGGCTCACGTCCATTCGATCGCCTCCTTCACCCGTGGTACTCGAGGTCCGAGCCGAGTCGCTCCCGGAGGAACATCGAGTGATGCCGTTCGAAGATCCATTCGCCCGCCCGGTGGCCCAGGGCCCGGGTCGCCTCGTCCGCCTCGAGGCGGTCGAGCGTCCCGTAGTCGGGAAGGTCGAGCAGGATCACGTTGTCGAAATCCCAGCCGTGGGCGACGTTGTACCAGCCGAGGAACCTGATCCCGAACTTCTCGTGGTACTCCTGCATCTGGCGCGGGAAGACCGTCTTCATGAAGAACTTGAAGAACGGATCTCGACCACGGCGGACGGAGAAGAACGTCGCGAGAACAGGCACGGAACGAAGAGCCTCCCTGGGAACCCTGGACGTGGGGCCGTGGCTATTCTCGCACGCCCGGGTCGGATGGCCGGGGTTTGGCCGGCGCGCTCGGGTGGGGCGACGCCGGGGCGGCCGCACTGGCCGTCCTCGTCGGGGCGTCCGATGCGGCGGGCTCCGTGCTCCGCGGTGCCGGTTCCGGTGGCGGCGGGCGATCTGCGCGTCCTCCAGCTCGCCCACCGTCGGCGTGGGGCTGGCGAGCGGGCGAGGGCGGGCGCCCGTGCGGCGGTCCGCCGCCACGAGGCGCAGCAGGAACATGGCCGTCTGGCCGGTGAACAGCAGCAGGATCATCACCAGGAACAGCAGGATCGCGCTGACCGCGAAGGGCCATTCCCATGCCACGGTCAGCGGCGTCAGGACGAGCAGGACCACGAGCAGGCCGACCTGGACGCCGAAGCAGCCGAGGCCAGGGCCGCGGCGGGCATCGAGCGGCTCGCCCCGGTAGTCGGCGGGCCGGGCCGAGGGGGGGCGTTCGGGCGAGGTCATCGCCGCCACTGTATCGTCCCCGGGCGGTTCAACGCCGCGCCACGTTAGCGATCGCCACGGAAGAGCCGCGTCGCTCACGGGGTGTCATGGCTACCGGTCGCGCGCCTCGCGGCGGAGTCCGGGCTCGTGCGAGACGTCGTGGAACCGCCCGCCTCGGGTCCCCTACCATTCGCGGCGATGGACGATCCCCTGGCTCCCTTCCGCTGGCACCCCGAACCCGAGCTCATCGGCTTGCGCGACGCGGGCCTATCCCGCGCGGCGCTCGAGCGCGCCGGCGAGGCCGCGTGGCGCGCATCCCTGGACTGGCTCTACGACGAGGCGATGGTCCGGGCGATGGGCGCGCCCACCGGCTACGCGGAGCTCCGCCGGCTCTACTTCGGGGAGACCGGCGGCCCCGGCCGCGCCCCGGCGGACCCGCAGACGCTCCAGGCGGTCCTCGACGAGTTCACCGCGCGCATCGCCCCGCACACGCTCAACAGCTACCACCCGCGGGCGCTCTCGTACTTCACGCCGCCGCCCCTCGTCGCGTCCATCGCCGGCGAGGTCCTCGCCCAGTGGACCAACCAGGGGATCGACGTCTGGCATGCGGGCCCCGTGGGGGCGTTCGTGGAAGAGGAGGTCGTCCGCTGGCTGTGCGACCTCGCGGGCTACGGCGAGGGAAGCTTCGGGCTGCTGACGTCGGGCGGCGTGATGGCCAACTTCATCGCGATGGCGCTGGTTCGGGACGTCCACCTGCGACGGCTGACCGGCACCGGCCGGCCGCCGCGCGGCGCGGCCCTGGACGGCGCGCGCGTCTACACCGGCGACCAGACCCACTTCTCGATCGCGCGGGCGCTGGACGAGCTGGGCTTTCCGCCCGAGACGCTGGTCGTGCTCCCGGCCGACGACCGCTTCCGCCTGCACCCTGAACCGGTGGCCGCGGCCATCCGGGCCGACCGGGCTGCCGGCCTCCGGCCCGTGGCGATCTGCGCGGTCGCGGGCTCGACGAACACGGGCTCCGTGGACCTCGTGCCACGAGCTGGCCGAGCTCGCGCGCCGGGAGGGCCTCTGGCTCCACGTGGACGCCGCGTACGGTGGTGCGGCCCGCCTCTCCACCCGTGACGCGGACCGCGTCCCCGGGCTGGACCTGGCCGACAGCGTCACCATCGACCCGCACAAGTGGTTCTTCCAGGCGTATGACGTGGGCGCCCTCGTCGTGCGGGACGGCGCCCACCTCCACCAGACCTTCGACCGCTCGCCCGAGTACTACCGCGGCGGCGAGGCCGCGGCCCCCGAGAGCGGGCCGGCGGCGCGCGGCGAGCACGTGGGCGACGAGGGCGACGACGCCCACGCCGGCCAGCTCAACTTCTACAAGCTCGGCTTCGAGGGCACCCGCCGGTTCCGCGCCCTCAAGCTGTGGGCCAGCTGGAAGCACCTCGGCACGTCGGGCCTCGGCCGCCTCATCGAGGACAACGACGACCTCGCCGCCTACCTCGCCGCCCGCTGCGCCGAGGCCGACGACCTGGAGCTGCTGCCCGAGGAGCCGGAGCTCTCGGTCGTCTGCTTCCGCCACCTGCCCGGCGGGGCCGTCGCCGCGGCATCGATGCCCCCGGCCGAGCTCGACGCGCACCAGGACCGCCTCGCCACCGCGCTCGAGGCCTCCGGCGACGGCTGGCTGTCCACCACGACGCTCCGCGGCCGCACGTACCTGCGCGCCGGGATCGTCAACTACCTCACGACCGAGGCGGACATCGACCGCCTCCTGGCCACGCTGCGCGAGCTCGCCGAAGCCTCCGCCTGACCGCTCCCTGAGCCGCTCCGGACGGCATCGTCAGCTGCGAGTAGGATCGCCCCTCCACCGCCGCCACGTCCCGGGCGCCCGTCCTGCCGGAGCCCCCCCGGCGACCGGCGGTCACCCGGCACGGTCGAGGGATCCGGTGAGGCCCCGACCGCCGTAGGGAGGGGCAGAGCGATGATCGTCGAGCCGACCCCCACCAGCCCGCGTTCGCCGATCCGGCGCGCGCTTCGCCTCGCGGGCCTCGGGCTGCCCGTCGTCCTGTTCGCGATCGTTTCGGGCGCGGGCCTCCTCGGGCCGAAGCCGGAGCCGCCGGCACCTCCGCCGTCCACCGCCCCCGTCCCGCCGACCGCCATCGCATCCGCCGTGCCCGATGCCTCGAGCGCGCCCCTCACCGTCGCGATCGCGAACGGGGTCTCGCCGCCCGCCGCCTTCGGCGGCCTCAAGGCGCAAGATCCGGCGACGATCGTCGCGGCCCGGGCTTCCGGCGGACCCCTGGGCGAGGTCGCGGTGACCGGCCTCCTCAGCGTCCGAGCCGCCGACGCCGTCTGCACGGGCACGCCGTTCGGGCCGCTTACGGGCGCGCCGTTCGGGCCGCTCGGGCCGTGGTGCGAACGAACCGGGATCCTCTTGGAGGCCCCGTCGCCGAGCGCCGGCAGCGGGGCCGTCTCGAGGCCGCCGCATCTCCACGTCACCGTTCCCGTGGGCGTCCGCCTCCCGGACGCCGTCCAGCGCGTGCCAGAGGGCGGCACCGGGCGAGGCGTGCCGGTGCTGGTGCTGGGCAGGTTCGACGCGGCGGCAACACCGTGCGGCCAGGCCGTCCCCTGCGACGCCGGGTTCATCGTGGACCGCGTTGCCTGGGCAGCCGGCGCAGAGATCGAGGTCGCCCCGCTGGTCGCCGAGGGCCTGCAGGCCGGGCGCCACCCGGACCCGTTCACGACGGCGCTGGGTCCGGACGACATTCCGCTGGCCGCGGTCCTCGCTCTGCCCGCGGAGGTCGCACGGCTCGAGCCGGCCGCCGCGACGGCCGCCGCGAGCGGCCAGGCCTCCGAACCAGTGTGGTTCGTCCGGGCCGTGGCCCCCGCGACCGTCCCGAACGCGGTCCGGGTCGTGCGGTGGCTCCTGCTGGGTGGGCGCGACCTGCACCTGATCGCGGCGAGCGTCCCGGACGCGATCGTGGCGGCCGGTGGCGACGGCACCTTCCCGGGGGCGGTCGCGAGCCTGCGTGTCGTGCAGATCCCGGACGTCCTCCGGGCACGGCAGGGAGGCGGCGGCCGGACGGTGTTCGCGATCGCCGGCTATCTGCGCGCGTGGGCGGACCCGCGGCTCTGCGGGAACCCGGTCCCGGGCCTGCCCGGTGACGGCTGCGAACGGACGGCCATCCTGGCCGAGCTGCCATGGACGAACCACGGGAGCGAGCTCTTCTCCCCGATGGGTCCTCACCTCCATGCCGTGATCCCACCCGGCGTCGCCGTCCCCGACACCGCGGTCGGGCTCGCGCTCACCGACGCCGACCCGCCGCCGCCCGTGGTGGTCATCGGCCACTTCGCCTCCCGCGAGTCCGCGTGCAACAACAACGACCCGGCCTGCGAGGAGACGTTCACGATCGAGCGCGTCGTCTGGGCGAGCGGCCAGCGCCTGGCGCTCGGCCGGCAGGTTGCGATCCCGCTGGTCGCGTCCGCCACCGACGCGCAGACGGCGGACCCGGGCGCGACGGCCGGCCGGGCGATCGGTCCGCTCACGACGCTGCTCCGGGTTGTGCTGCTCGAGCCGCGCGAGCTCGCGAACGTGGACGCATCGGCCGCGACGGCCGTCATGGCCGCCCGGACCCGTCCACGCGGCCCCGTCTGGTACGTGCGCGGGCTCGACGTCCCCTACTACCCGCTCCTCGACCCGCCGCCCGGGCGCACGGGACCGGTGATCCGGTGGGCCGTGATCGACGAAGCGTCCGGGGCCGTCCTCGCCCGGGGCGAGACGCAGCCGCCACAGGCGCCGGGGAAGGCCGCGACGGGCTGAGCACGCGCTGACGGCCGCACCCGCGGTGCAGGCGGGCGCGAGACGCCGGCATCGGAGCGGAGGCCGGACCGGGCCAGCGGCCAGTCGCGGTCAGTCCGCGGCGTAGGCCACGCGTCCGCCGGCGAGCGACAGCCGCACGACCCCCCGAAGCTCGCGCCCCAGGAGCGGCGTGTTCTTGCCCTTTGACCGCAGCGCGTCGGCCGAGATCGTCCACGACGCGGAGCGGTCGATCACCACGAGATCCGCAGGCTCGCCCTCGCGCAGCCCGGGCGCGACGCCGTGCCGCTCCCCTGGACCACCGAGGACCCGCGCCGGGCCGATGGTCAACGCCTCGATCGCGCGCGCCAGCGGCACGCCACCGCCGTCCACGGCCGCCAGCACGATCCCGATCGCGGTCTCGATCCCGCTGATCCCGTTGCTCGCCCAGCCGAACTCGACGTGCTTGTCCACCTCGGTGTGCGGAGCGTGGTCGGTGGCGATCGCGTCCGCCGTCCCGTCCGCCAGCGCCGACCAGGCATGCGGCCGCGTCCATCGCGGAGCGCAGCGGCGGGTTCACCCGGAGCGCCGTGTCGAACGGACGGCCGACGAGCGCGCCGTCGGCCCACGGGTCGCGCGCCCGGCCGTCCTCGCCCACCGCCTCCCAGGCCCAGCGCCGGGCACCGGCGATCCACTCGTCGGTGAAGCCCAGGTGGTGCGGCGTGACGTCGCACGTGACGGGCAGGCCGGCGGCCTTGGCCGCCCGGACGTGGTCGAGCGCGGCCGCCGTGGAGACGTGGGTCAGGTGGAGCCGGGCGCCCGGGACGTCCACGACGACATCGGCGAGGACCGCGATCGCGCGCGCCACCGCGCCGGCCTCGGCCGCAACGGGCCAGCCCCGAAGGCCCAGGACCGTCGCGACGTACCCCTCGGAGGCTTCGGCGCCCTCCGTCAGCGCGGGATCCTCGGGGTGGTCGATGACCGGCAGGCCCAGCGCGCCGGCGTAGGCGAGCGCGTTGCGCAGGATCGGCGCGGAGCGGACCGGGGCGCCGTCATCGGAGAAGCCCACGACGCCCGCGTCGGCCAGCTCGCCGAGGGCCGCCAGCGTGTCCCCGGCCCGCCCGTGCGTGACGGCACCGTGAACCAGGACCCGGACGGGTGACCCGGACGCGGCCGCAGCCGCACGGACCCTCGCCACGACGTGACGGCTCGTCGATCGCCGGCGTCGTGTTCGGCATCAGGCAGACCGTCGTGAAGCCGCCGTGCGCGGCCGCGGCGAGGCCCGTGGCCACCGTCTCCGCGTCCTCGTTGCCGGGCTCCCGGAAGTGCGCGTGGAGGTCCACGAACCCGGGGGCGACCAGCGTGCCGTCGGGCGTGATCCCCGCGGCCGCCTCGCCCTCGAGCCAGGTCACCCGGACCAGCGTGCCGTCGCTGGATCTCGAGCTCCGCCGCTCCCTCGCGACCGGCCGCGGGGTCCACGGCCCAGCCGCGGATGGTGGTGGTGGCCGGGAGCCCGACCGTCATGCCGCTCACGCGCCCCTCTCCGCCGCTCTTCGTTCCCGCCAGCAGGTAGAGCAGCGCCATCCGCACGGCCACGCCGTTGGTCACCTGGGCCGTGATCACCGATCGGGGGTCCACCGCCACGTCGGCCGCGATCTCGACGCCCTCGTTCATCGGGCCCGGGTGCATCACCACCACGTCCGGCTTCGCGGCGCGCAGCCGCTCGGTGGTCAGCCCGTACCGCGCCGCGTACTCGCGCAGGGACGGGAGCAGGCCGCTCGCCATCCGCTCCTTCTGGATCCGGAGCGCCATCACCGACGTCCGCGTCGCGCAGCGCCGCGTCCACGTCCGAGGTCACCGTGAACCGCCGGCCGGCCGCCCCGCGCGTCGCCCAGCCCTCGAACCCGCGCAGCAGCGTGGACGGGCCGCAGATCCAGAGGTCCGCGCCCATGGCGGTGAGGGTCCAGATGTTGGAGCGAGCCACGCGCGAGTGGAGCGCGTCGCCGAGGATCACCACCTTGCGCCCCGCGAGCGATCCGCGCGGGAAGCCGCGATCGCAGGGTGTACAGGTCAAGGAGCGCCTGGCTCGGGTGCGCATGCCAGCCGTCACCGCCGTTGAGCACGGATCCGCCGAAGACCTCGGCGGCAAGGTACGGCGCGCCCGACACCGGGTGGCGCATCACGAGCATGTCCGCGCCGAGGGCCTCGATCGTGCGCACGGTATCCACGAGGGACTCGCCCTTGGAGACGGACGAGGAGGCGGCCGCGATGTTGACCACGTCCGCGGACAGGTTCTTCGCCGCGACCTCGAAGCTGACCCGGGTCCGCGTCGACGCCTCGTAGAACAGGATCGTCACGCTGGTGCCGCGCAGGGCCGGGACCTTCGGGATCGGGCGCGCGAGGATCTCGCGCATCTCGTCCGCCGTCCGCATGACCAGGTCGATCTCGCCGGGGGTCAGGGTGTCGACGTCCAGGAGGTGCCGGTGACGCCAGGGCGCGGGACCCGCCGGCAGACCCGGGGCCGCAGCCTCCGGGCGGCCGGTCTCGGACGTCATGCCCCGCCCACGGCCGCGGGCCGGGCGACCGCCAGGCGCTCGATCTCCACGGCATCCTCGCCGTCGGTCTCCTCGAGCAGCACCTTGACGATCTCCTCGCGTGACGTCGGCACGTTCTTGCCGACGTGGTCCGCCCGGATCGGGAGCTCGCGGTGACCGCGATCCACCAGGACCGCGAGCCGGATCGCCCGGGGGCGCCCGAAGTCGATCAGGGCGTCCATCGCGGCGCGGATCGTACGGCCCGTGTACAGGACGTCGTCCACGAGGATCACGGTGCGGCCGTTGAGATCGAAGCCGATCGCCGTGCCCTTCACGATGGGCTGCTGCGCGACGAGCGAGAGGTCGTCGCGGTAGAAGGTGATGTCGAGCGCGCCCACGGGCACCTCGACACCCTCGTGCTCGCGGATGGCCTCGGCGATCCTGTGGGCGAGGGGCACGCCACGGCGCTGGATGCCGATGAGCACGAGGCCCTCGGTGCCCGCCTGCTTCTCGACGATCTCGTGGGAGATCCGGATCGTCGCGCGTCGGATGTCCTCGCCGGCCATGATGCGGCGACCGGTCATCGGCCGGACCTGCGGCGTCGCACGGGGCTCGCTCCTCCTTCCCGGCCTCACGGGGCCACCCGGCCTCGCGGGACCGGCACGGAAATCGAGGTGAAGTCTACCGCGCCCGCGTCCTCGCGGCCGGACGCCTCGCGGCCGGACGCACGCCGGTGATCAGTACACCGATACCGTGACCTTGGTGGTCCCGGACGAGCTGGAGCAGCCGCAGATCTTGAAGAAGTCCGGGCGATACATGTCCAGGATCCGGCCGCCTTTCGCCGGACCGTAGTCGGTGACGGTGCGCTGGATGCAGCCGCCGCGGCCGCAGATCCGGACGACCGTGCCGCGCGGCAGGCGCATCGCGGTCGTTCCGTTGTCGTAGAAGCTGGCGTAGCCGGAGATCGTGGACTTCGGCTTCTTCCAGGCCGCACCGGAGGGTGCGGGCGGCTGGGTCACCTTGGGACGTTTCGTGGGGACGCTCGGGGCTGCCCCGGGCTCCGTGAACGTGCCGGGGACGCCGAGGAACCCGGCAGCGCGGTGGGCGTCGTCGGGAGAGCCCGGGGCGAGCTGCGCCGGGGAATTCGCGGGGACCACCAACGAGGTGAAGGCTGCCGGTGCCAGGACCGCGGGGTTCGAGGGGCTCTTCGATCCAGCGGGTCCCGGCAAGCCGGCCAGCGCGAGCGCGGCGATGAGCGCCACGGTCGCGACGACCGATCTGCGTCGCATACCTGACGAAAGTACCCCATCGGGCAAGACTCTGCAGGAGGCGGCCCCGGGCCGACCGGATGCCCGCCCTTTGCGGGTCGGCAGGCGACGCCTTCGCCCTGGGCCCTGGCCGGTACCCGGGAGCCTGGCGGGTTGCCCGGATCTTCAGTGGACGACGGTCGTTCCCTGCTCCGTCGGCAGCTGGACGCTTCCCGGTGAAACGCCGGACCAGTCAAGCACCTGGACCGTCGAGTCTCCGCCTTCCGCGGGGGCGGACCAGACGAGCCGGCCGGCCTGGAGTGAGAAGCCGGCAAAGGCCGGGACTGCGTCGAGGAGCGGGTGGTCAAGGTCCGCTCGACCAGTGGCGGGGTTGATGGCGAACAGGCTCAGGGAGCCGGTCGTGTCTCCCTGCTTCGAGGTGGTCCAGACGGCGAGGACCGTGCCGCCCTCATCCCAGTGGACGTCCCAGTCCGCCAGCGGGCCGGCCTGGAGGATCTGTGGAGTCCCCGAACCGGAGCTGGCGGGCCAGGCGCCCAGGACCAGGCTGCCGGTGCCCGGCACAGGCGTCACGCCGTCATCTGCCAGCCTGACCGTGCCGTTCCACCAGACCGCGGTCCTCCGGCCCGGCCCCACCACGGGGCGCCACGTCGGGCTGCCGTCGACCGCGGTCTCAGCCTCGGTGGCAGGGTCGATCACGACCGTCGCGGGCTGGCCGTCCACGACCCGGCTCACCAGGAGACGCCCGCCAAGCCATCCAGAGAACACGGATGCATGGTCGGTCGTGACCGCGCGGGCTCCGGCATCGCCGACGGTCCAGACGTAGACGTCGGGCCCGCTGGAGCCGTCCGAGGGGCGGGCGGTGAAGGCGAACATGGACCCGTCGGGCGAGTAGGCCTCGACCGAGCCCACGAGGATGACGCCTCGGGCGATCTCGAGGGCGCCGCCCGTCGTGGGCGACACCGCGATGGTCGGGGTCGGGGCCGGGGTCCGCGGCGTGGCGGAGGGGGTGGTCTCCGGTGTCGCTGACGGCGACGGGCCCGGCGTGCTCTCGGGTCCCGGCGTGGCCGGAGCGACGCTGCTCTCGGGTCCTGGCGTGGCCGGAGCGACGCTGCTCTCGGGTCCCGGCGTGGCCGGAACGACGCTGCTCTCGGGTCCCGGCGTGGCCGAGGGACCCGGCGTGGCCGGGACGACGCTGCTCTCGGGTCCCGGCGTGGCCAGGCCGGTCGAGGCGGTCGGTGACGCTGTCGACTGGCCCGGTTCCTGGGACGCCGTCATAGCCGAGCGACCGGGGGTTGCGCTGGGAGCAGGCCTCGCGGTCGGTGCGGGGGCCGACGACGTCGGGACCGGCGAGGCGCCGGCCACGTCCAGGACGTACACCCCGGTCGACCCGGCCCCGCGCTGCACCACGACCACGTGGTCCCCCGAAGGCGAGATGATCGCGTCGAGGTTGTCGGAGCCCCCGATCGAGGCGGTCGTCGTGACGTCGAACGATGGCGAGATCCCGCAGGTCTCGGTCCCCATCGGGCAGACCTGGTCGAGGCGGCGGGTGAGGATCTGGATCGTGCCGTCGTCGTTGCGGCTCACCACCCGGACGTTGGTCGCCGCGACGTCGATCGGCGTGGGCATCGGCTGGCCACCGGGGCCGGTGCCGCCGGGGAACAGGCCACGGCCGTCGAGCAGAGCCGACCCGACGACGATCGCGATGACTGCGAGCGCCGCAACCGGCGCCAGCGGCAGCACGCGGGAGCCTCGCCACCCCGCCCGCCGGTGGCCCCGGGCGCCTTCGGACTCGAGCGCGGCTGCCGTCCGCGCCCAGAGGTCGCGCGGCGGCTCGGGGGTGTCCATGCGGAGCGGCCCGAACAGGGAGCTCTGTGCCCGGTACTCGGCGGCAACGGCGCTGCAATCCTGGCACGCGGCGAGATGATCCTCGAGCCAGGCAACATCGCGCGCGGAGAGCACCTCGTCGAGGCGCGCTGCGGCCAGCTCGCGGGCGCGATCGTGGTCGGCGGCGCCGGCACCTCGGCCGAAACGCGGCCTCATGACCGGGCCCCCGGGCGACCGTCGTTGGCGGATCCCCGGTCCGCGACGGCCTGCCGCTCCGCGGCGAGGGCCTGGCGCAGGCTCTCGCGCGCCCGGGTCAACAGAGCACGGGCGGCGACGTGGCTCACGCCCAGGGCTGCCGCCAGCTCGAGGCCGGTGAGGTCGTGCAGCTCGGCGAGGAGCAGCGCCGCACGCTGCCGCTCCGGGATCCGCTCCAGGGCTCGCTGGAGCTCGCTCGACAGGTGCGCCTCCATCACGAGGTGCTCGGCAGACGGCGCCGTGTTGCGCGCCTCGCCGACGAGGGGGACGAAGCGCACGATCCTGTTGCGCCGGAGATTGTCCAGGGCAACCCGGTGCGCGATCTGGTAGAGCCACGCCCGCGCGTTCTCGGGCTTCTCCAGCGAATCGTAGGCGCGGTACGCCTTGACGAACGCGTCCTGGGTCAGATCCGCGGCCAGCTCTGGGTCCCGGAGCATGCGCAGCAGGTACGCGTAGATCTCGCGCTGGTGCTTCGCAAACAGGTCCTCGACGAAGCGGAACGCCTCGTCGCGATCCCACCCGACACTCACGGTGAGACCCGCGGGCAGTGCCCGTCGCTGTTCGAGCTGGAAGGGATCGACGACCACGGATGCTCCGGTGACGGTGAAGGAACACGCCCCTGCAAGGGCAGCAGGGCGTCCCGAGTCGTTGTGACGGCGTCCACGGCTGTCGTGTGACGGCCTCCCCCCGGCCCGGTCATCGCAGTGGGTGCTCCGCAGGCGCCTCCGCGTCGGGGCCGGACCGCAGCTCGTCCACCGCGTCCTCCGGCGAGACCGGGTTGACGGGGAGGCCCGTACCCACCTCCAGGCCCGCGATCTCACGCAGCCGGGGATGGATCTCCCAGTGCCAGTGGTAGGTCGCGTCCACCTGCTCCCTGAGGGGCGCCGTGTGGAGGACCAGGTTGTAGGGCGGCCCGTCCAGGCTGATGGACAGGCGGCTGAGGACCCGGCGCAGGGCCTCGGCGATGGCGGCGACATCCCGGTCCGACGCCCGGGCGAAGTCTGCGTCGTGGCGGCGGGGCACCACCCAGACCTCGAACGGCGAACGGGACGCATAGGGGGCGAACGCGACGGCGTGGTCGTCTGCGTGGAGCAGGTGATCCGGCCTTCGGACCTCCTCGCGGACGTGCCGGCAGTACGGGCACTCGCCTTCCCGGATGAGGAAGCGTGCCGCGCCTCCCAGTTCCTCCGCGACCCGGTGCGGGATCTGGGGCAGGTCGTAGAGATCGAAGCACAGGTGATTGGTCCGGGCACCGGCCTGGGCGCCCCAGTTCTGGACGACCTGCACGTGCTGCGTCCGGTTGGCGGCCCGGGCCACGTTGATCTCGTCCCGGCAGCGGGCCAGGAGTCCCTCGATCGTGGCGGTGCCCGCCGCGTGGAGTGGCCGGTGCTCGCCGGGCGGCGCCACCACCGTCTTCCACGAGCCCGCGGCCCTGGCGTCCGAGATCGTGACCTGGGCCACGGACCCCGCCCGCGCATGGGTTTCATCCTCGGTGCCGGCGACCGTGAAGGCATAGTCCTTCAGCGTGCGCACGCGGATCCCGTCGCCCGCCGGCAGACGACAGTTGAAGCAGTCGCCCCGATCGTCGACGGGCAGCGCCGGCCCCGCGAAGCGTTCGCGAGCGAACGTCCGGTCCACGACGGTCGCGACCCACCAGCCGGTGATGGCGTCCTTGCGCAGCTCGAACAGGCCCTGGCTCACGATGACTCCCCCGCGCTCACGCGGACACCGCGCCGGCCAGGCGCCCCAGGGTGGCGCGCTCGGTGGCAGGGTCCGCGTCCGGGTCCGGGGGCAGCTCGCCCTCCAGCGTGGCGCCCAGCCGGCTCGCGAACGAGCGGGCGAACACCGCGGCCGCGCGGGCGACGCTCTCCGTGGACGGCGGCTCGTCGCGCCGACCCAGCTCCGACGCGATCGAGGCAGACGTGAGGCCGGGCATCCCGCACGGATCGATGAGGTCGAAGTCCGCGAGATCGACGCTCACATTGAGCGAGACACCGTGGTAGGTCACCCCGCGCTCCACGCGCAACCCCAGGGCGCCGATCTTTCGCGGCAGCGGGCCCTCGTGGTCCACCCAGCAGCCCGGGTGGCCCTCGCGACGACCGGCCATGACTCCGAAGGCGGCACAGGTGTCCGAGAGCGCGCCCTCGAGCGCCCGGACGAACGGGCGGAGCATGAGGCCGCGATCCGCCAGGCGGACGATCGGGTATGCCACCAGTTGGCCGGGGCCGTGGTAGGTCACCTCACCGCCGCGCTCAACTCGGAGCAGCTCGATGTCGCGCGCCGTGCGCACGGCCGTCGGGGCAAGCACGTGCGACTCAGCGGCGCCGCGGCCGAGGGTCAGGACCGCGGGATGCTCCAGGAGCAGCAGCTGGTCCCCGATCCGGCCCTGTGCCCGGGCCGCCGCGAGCCGCCTCTGGAGGTCCCAGGCGTCCCGGTAGCCGATCCGCCCGAGCCAGTGCGGCGCCAGTGGGGCGCTGGGGATGGCCGTGGGCTCGTTCGCGCTGGGCTCCATGCCGTGCACGATAGCAGCCGGGCAAGCGCCCGCCGCCGGGCTGGTAGGCTGGGTGCAACCTGCCGGCCCCAGCCAGGGCCAACGGGCGAGGACCCGGGGGTGCAGGAACCGCCTCCGGGTCCGTTTCGTTCCGGGATCGCGCCCGCCTCGGGCCACGCCCCGAGCGTGGCGGACCTCCGCACGGGCGGGTCGTTCAGCCCCTCAGCGCGAACCACATGATCGGGACGAGGCGGTCCGGGCGGCGGTCGCCCTCGAAGCGCACCAGGTGCGGCACGATCCGGTGGGCGGTCCGGTGGCCGGCGAACCAGATCGGCTTCGGCCGGACCCGGAAGGGCGAGCGGACCACGGTCTTCTCCACCCGCTCGAACATCAGGGGGTTGTGCACGAAGCCAGTCCCGGACCCGATGTCCGTCCGGACATGACCGGGGAAGGCGCCCCAGGGCGTGATCCCCAGGCCGTACCCGATCGCGGACCAGTGGTTCAGCGAGACCGTCCCGTACCGGAGGTCTGCGACCGCACGCTCGACCACCGGTCCGAGCACCGGATCCCTCGCCGTTCCCGGATCCACGATGAGGGTCGCGTTGAGCGTCCCCCACAGCGTCTCGTTCGCGAACCGCACCGCCCGCGCCAGGAACGCCGCCGTGTCGGGGGCATCGATCGTCGTCTCCGCCGTGATGCTGCAGAAGGCCTCGACGCGGTAGCACGGGTCTCCGACTGCGTCCGGCGAGAGGTCCGGGATCAGCATCCATGGCAGGTGGCCGTCGCCCGCCTCGCCGAAGCGCTCCGCCTCCGGGTGAACCTCGGCAAAGGCCGCGAACCGCTCCCGCGCCCCCGGGTAGTACGCGAGCCGCGTGGGCAGGGCGGTCAGCCGGGCACGGATCCGGTCCATCAGCGCGGCGCGCTGCGGCCAGCCCGCCGCGGTGACGATCACCCTCGAGGTCGTGCAGTTGAAGCCCGCGTTGTTCGTGAGCATCGTCGCGATGTTCTCGGCGTGGCGGTCGAGGTCCGACGGCCTCCAGCGGCCGGGAACCACGATGATCGGCGTGAGGTTGCCCAGCTCCGCGGTGAACGGCTTGTGCAGAACCGGGTCGTCACGGCGCTTGCGGTCCGCGCCGTCCCGGCCCGTGCCGTAGACGATGGCCTCGTAGGTTCGATCGGCGCCGGTGATGTGAAGCGTGTCCACGCCGGGGTGACGGGCCAGGTGCGAACCCTCCGCCGCACCCCCGTGGACGATGCGCAGCACGCCCGCCCGGACGAGCGGCGCGAGGGCCGCCGCCTGGACCGCGTCCAGGTGCGCCATCACCGGGTGCATCTTGAGGACCACGACCTGCTGCTCCACGAACAGCTTGTGGAGCACGTCGAGCGGGCCGATGGAGGACGCGTTGCCGCCGCCCAGCACCAGGCAGACGCGACCGGGCGGCGCCTGCCGGTACGGCGTCGCCATCGTCGATCGCAGCGACCCGGCCGTGACCGATCGGTCCATCCAGACGTCGGCGCGGGTGCCGATGTAGGTCGCCCGGTCGACGAGGTCCGTGGGAAACACGCGGGCCGTCACGCGTCCGTCCGGGAGCGTTCGCACCGGCCCCGGGATGTGCGGCACGCCCGTCCGGGCAATCGCCTTGATCGCGTCCCGGTGGAGGCGCGCGCAGCGCACGAAGATGTACGGCCCGACGATCGACTCCTCGGCCGAGTCCGGGCCCGCCGGGTCGAGCCCCTCGTGGATGGCCGACAGCTCGGTCCAGCGGTCCGCGACCGGCAGCGCGGCCCGGATCACCTCATCGAGGAGGCGGATCCGGACCTCGGGTGTCGCGTGGACCCAGCCGTCGGCCGCTGCCCGGAGCTCGGTGACGGCGGCATCCAGCTCGGCAAGGGACGAGGCATCCGGGACGGGCAGGCGCGGGACATACCCGTCGGGCATGGGAGGGTGCGGCTCGACCCGGCCGGTGACCGGGACGGTGGACGCCGTGGTGAACGGCACGAGGCCCCTCCGTCCGGATCGGGGCACCACGGCGACCTGCCCCGGTGCGGACCGACTCGGCGGATCATAGGCGTGCGCGACCCGCGGGGTCGCGCACGCAGCCGTTGCCGGCGGTCCTCAGCGCGGGTTGGCCACCGTGATCCAGTCGATCTGGATGTCCTCGGTCCCGCTGGTGCCCGAGGGGCACGAGACCTGGCACTCCTGCTGGAGCACGACGTGCTTGAGGGTCTCGGGCAGGGTGGTCTTGGTCCCGGTGTAGGTCCAGACCGGGTTCGAGAGGTCGTCGACGTAGACCCGGGCCACCCGGTTCAGCCGCTCGACGCGCAGGACGTGCCAGGTGCTCAGGTCGATCGTGTGGTGCCGCGAGACCTGGTCGTTGTTCGCCCCGTAGTGGAGGTACGAGTCGCAGCCCGCGTCTCGTCGGCCTCGCAGTAGTCCTCCTCGCCCCCGGCCGGCCAGGAGGCGTCGCTGTCGGGCCAGCGCATCGGGATGATGTAGTGGCTGGTGGCCCCGCTGCGCACGACGCGGAAGCGGACCGTCACCTGCTGGTCGACCGAGCTCACGCCGTTGAGCGCGAGGCCGCCGGTGTACCAGCCCGGGCCGCAGCCGGCGCTGCCCGTCCCGGCCCGCTCGTAGGACATCAGCAGGTGGAGCACGCCGCCCGACACGGTCACGTGCGAGGGGGCGGCACAGTTGTGGGGGCCCGAGCCGTAGGGGCCGTCGTAGAGGGCCCAGTGGCCGGGCAGGCCGCCCGAGTTGAACTGGTCGTCGACCACCGTCACCCAGGCGCCCGGGGCCACGGGGGTCGGCGTGGGCGTCGGCTTGGGCGTCGGCTTGGGCGTCGGCTTGGGCGTCGGCTTGGGCGTCGGGGGTGGCGGGGACGTGTTGTGGCGGCCATTGACCGCGAAGGCGTCGACGGTGAACTTCGTGCCCGGCGTGGATCCGAGGACGACCACCGTGACCGTGTGGGTGCCCTCGGTGGCCCAGTTGGCTGCGTACAACGCGACCTGGCCATGGTAGGTGCTGGAGCGCGCGCTCACGGTCTTGACGAACCGGCCGTCGACGTAGATCCGCGCCTTGCCGCTGCGCGGGGTCGTCGGCCCGATGATCGTCACACCCGACCCGGTGAACCTGAAGCTCATCTTGGTGCCCCGGCTGTAGGACGACAGCGCGTGACCGCCGAGGAATCGGCCGTCGCTGCGACGGTACCAGCGTCCCTTGACCGTGACGCCGCTGCCGGACTCCTGGGTCAGGACCTCCGTGGAGCTCGGGCTCCAGCGCTGGCCGACCGACCCCGACGCGGCGGCCGGCCCGGCCGAGGCGGGAACGAGGAGCGCGAGCCCGACGATGATGCCGATGACGGCCTGCCGCTGGCGATCATGGCGACCGGAGCCTGTCCCGGTTGTCGGAGCTGCCGTCGCCCGGAGGCGGCGCGTGATCATGCTGGGGCGATGCCATCTCATCGGGTGAGACTCCTTTCGGCAGCCGGCTGACTGCGTGAGTCACGTGGCTTTGCGGCAGTCCCGTGGCTTTGCGACAGTCCCGTGGCTTTGCGACCCCGCCTCGCGACGGGTGTGCCTGTTCGAGCGAAGTGCGCCGACGGCGTGAAGACCAACGTTTGCCCCGACCGGAAGGTCGGCGCTGGCCCGTGATGCGGCCCTCGCGCCACGGTTCCGGCGCTGAGATCGCCCCTGCAGAACCCGACTATCGCCTGTAGGCCGGCCCGGACCAATGGCCCGGTCGTCCCTCCTGGGGGCATCCGAGAGGAGGTCGCCGGGGGCGTCCAAGCGCCCGGGTCGGGGCGGTTTGGTGCGGTCGGTGGCGGAGGGTCGTGGTACAGCGGTCACCCGGCCGGCCGGTACCGAGGCCGCGGCCTGCGACGCCGGGCATCGGGTCGAGCCTCCGTGGCGCCGCCCGCCCCGCGCGTTCACGGCGCCGCTCGACTGGCGCACACCTCGCCGAAGCGGTATATGGTGCCCCAATGCCGTCCCGACCGACTCGGGCCCCACGGCGCCGTCGCCCTCGGACCCACGGGTCCGCGACCGGCGGATCGCCACCTGTGAGGCCCGAAGCCCGGATCAACCATCGCCTGCTCGCCCGGCTTTGCGTCCTCGCCGCGACGTCGGTGCTCGCCGTGGCCGTGACGGCCTGCGCCGCGAGCTCGCCTTCGCGCAACCAGGGGCAGGCGGGCAATGCCGACAACGCGTTCGCGCCCTCCCCATCGCTGGACTCCGCGTCCTTCCCCCAGGCCACGGCTCCGACGTCTTCACCGGACACCCTCGGCATCGTGACCCCGGACCTGGGCTCGAACGCCGGCCCTTCGATCGAGGCGCCTCCGACAGCGGCGGGCGGTGGGACGCAGGCACCGACGACGATCGCCCCCCCAACAGGCACGCCAGCGGCGTCCCCGACCCCGACCCCAACGGAGCCCCCGACTCCGACCCATGCGCCCAAGCGCAGCCCGCTCCCCGAGGGCGCCTGGGTGACGGTGGTCGACGACCAGTTCAACTCGGGCGGCCTGCCCGGCCACTGGGCCCTCTACGACGGCCCCTACGGCTCGGGCCCCCACAACTGTGCCGCCCCCTCGCACGTGACCGTGTCGGGCGGCGTGCTCCACCTGCTGATGTCCTACGAGCGGGCCGGGACGGGCAGCGCCGGCTGCGGCCCGGGCTGGTACACCGGCGGCCTCGCGCTCAACGGCGTGAGCTCGGTCGACCAGCAGGTGACGGTCCGCTTCCGCGTCGTGCGCAGCGGGGCCACCAGCCACTACATCATCCCGATGCGCTGGCCCGACAGCGACGCCTCCTGGCCGGCCGGGGGCGAGGAGGACTACTGCGAGGCCGACGACACCGCCGGGCTGCGACTCGTACCTCCACTACGGGGCGACCGACGACCAGGTCTCCGCGGCACCACACGATCGACCTGAGCACCTGGCACGTCCTGCGCACCGAGCGGAATGACCGGGTGGCCCGGGTCTACGTCGACGACCTCTCGGACCCGGTCTGGACCTACACCGGGACCGCGACCACCCTGCCCGAGACCCTCAAGCACGTCGTGCTCCAGCAGGAGTGCCAGGTCTCGTGCCCCTCGGGCACCAGCGGGACCGAGGACATCCAGATCGACTGGATCACGGTGGCCGTGTCCGGATAGTGAGCGCCATGGCGACGTGGCATCCTCTCAAGGCATGCCCTCGGTACCGCTGGAGTGAAGCGATGCAGATCGCCATCGAGGACGCGGCCTTCCGCGACGTCTTCCGGCTGCATCGACGCGCGTTCCCCGAGGTCGTGATGGCTTCGCGGGCCAGCCTGACCGGTCCCGCGGCGGCAACGTCGCAACACGGGCGGGCGCCATGAGGACGACCGATCCGCCTGCCGAGGGACCTCGGGACCCCCGAGCTCGATCGGTGGCGCGAGATCTGCGCCCGGCGCCCCGACTTCGACAACCCATTCCTCACGCCCGAGTTCACCCTTGCCGTCGGCCGTGCCCGGCCCGCGGCACGGGTTGCCGTCATCGAGGAGGGCGGGCGGATCGTCGCGCTCTTCCCGTTCGAGCGGCGCCCGCTCGGTCTCGCCGTGCCGATCGGCGCGGGGCTCTCGGATTGCCAGGCGATCATCTGCGAGCCCGATGTCCGGCTGGACATCCAGGAGCTGCTCGCCCAGTGCCGGATCGCTGCGTGGCGCTTCGACCACCTCGTCGCGACGCAGCGGGCGATGGTCGCCCCCTCTGCAGTCGAGCACGCCTCGGCGATCATCGACGTCTCGGGCGGCCTGGAGGCGTACCTCGCTCGCAAGGGACGTCATTTCCGCAAGGTCTTCAAGGGCGAGCGCAGGCTCGCCAGCGAGGTCGGGCCCGTGCGGTTCGGCTTCGGGGTCAGCGACGACGACGCCATGGGCCGGCTGATGGAGTGGAAGTCCAGGCAGTACCGGCGCACGGGCCGACCGGATCGGTTCGCCGACGCGGCCACGATGCGGCTGATGCGCGAGCTGGCGACGGCGGCGGGCCCCTCCCTGTGGGGGACGCTCACCACGCTCCACGCCGGCGACCGACTTGTCGCGGTCGACTTCAGCCTGCGCTCGGCGACGACGCTCGCCGGCTGGTTCTCCTCGTACGACCGGGCGCTGAGCCGCTACTCACCCGGCTCGATCCGCAGGCTGCGCACGATCGAGGCCGCCGGGCTCGCCGGGCTGCAGCGCTACGAGCTCGGGAAGGGCGAGGAGGGGTACAAGAACGAGCTCAAGACCGCGACCGCATGGTGTGCGAGGGCTGGGTGGTGCGCCCGGTTGCCCTCGGGTATCTCCGGCGGGCGATGAGCATGCCCCGGGAGATGCTCCTCGACGTCGTGCTGCGCCACCCCCGGCTGCGGCGGCACCGCCCGGACGGCGCTCGAACGGCTCGGCTCCGCCAGGCTCAGCCTCGAACGCGGGCTGCGCACGCCGTCGCGCCGAACCTGACCGGCGCGACCGAACCCGACCGGGCACGCCGCGCCGAACGTCGACCGCCGCACGACCCTGACGGAGGCGATGCGCGACCGACGCGGCTGCGTCAGGCCACCTACGCCGCTGCATCAGGCCACGGGAGCTCGCCCTCCTCGGAGGCGGAGCGGTAGCCACCGTGGGCCGGGACCGAGACCGGCCTCGGGGGCCCGATGAAGAACCCCTCCGGGCGCGTCTCGGGCACGGGCGGGCGCTGGCTCGGGCGCAGCCGCTCCTCGAAGATCGTGCGCAGGACCCGCCAGCCGTCGCGGAACGTGTGAAGGTTGGAGGTGCCGCTGCGTCGCGCCGCCTCGAAGCTGGGCACCTCGGCGACCCGCAGCCCGCTGCGCTGCGCGCGCAGGAACAGCTGGGTCTCGACCTCGAACCCGACCGCCGTGAGGCCGAGGTCGAGGACCGCCGTGCGGCGGAAGGCCGCGAAGCCGTAGCACAGCTCCGAGCTGGAGGACCCGAACAGGACGTTGGCGACCTGCAGCAGGCCCCAGTTGCCGAGCCGGCGCAGGAGCGAGAAGTCCGCGCTGCCGCCCCCGGCCAGGAACCGGGAGCCCTTGACGAGGTCGCTGCCATCGGCCAGCTTGTCCACGAACAGGGGGATCTCGGCGGGATCCATGCTGCCGTCCGCATCCATCATCACGACGTGGTGGCCGGTCGCGGCGGCGAACCCGGCGCGCAGCGCCGCCCCCTTGCCCGGCTGGTCGTCGTGGACGACGACGACGTCGGGACGCAGGGCGCGCGTGACCTCGATCGTCGAGTCCGTGGAGTGCCCGTCGACCAGCACGAGCTCGTCCACGATCGACGGCAGGCGACTGACGACCCAGCCGATGTTGCGGGCCTCGTTCTTCGCCGGGATCACGACCGACAACCTGGGCCGCGCGGCGGACGAGCCGCTCCTCCCACCATCCGGAGGGTTCGTTGCGCGTGTGTCGGTGGCATGTTCCATTGGACTGTTCCCCATCTCGCGACGCTGCCTTCGGCAGCCGTGCAGCGAATGAATACATCGAGTCACATGAAGCGGCGATGAAGCCGCGGAGCCAATACTGCATCTGTCAAGAGGCTCTGGCAACTAAAAAAGCAGGCGATTGGGCCCTACTTCTGGCATTTGTGGTGCGCACGGACACCAGGCAGGGCATCCCTGAGGCTCTCGGCAGCCCGGGGCGCCGGGCAGCCGCGGCGCGGGCAGTGCGGACGCGGGCAGCCCGGGGCGCGGGTCGACCGGCCCGATCGGGGCCGCGCGGTCGGCCCGCACGCCCCGCGTGGCGGGCGCCGGCCGGCTACGGTTGGCCCGGCTGGCCCTCCCTCGACCCGCCGGCCGGGCGCCAGGCGTTCCGCCGCCAGGGCGGTGACGGTGACGGCCACCAGGATCGCCAGGCCCGCGGGAGGAGACCACATCCCGGCGTAGAGGAGGACGCCACCGACGAGGCCCGCGAGCGCGACGCTGGTGGCCACGCCGAGCGAGAGCTCCGCGAGCGGGTACTCCAGCCTGAGCAACCGGACCAGCGCCAGGCCGGGGCAGGTCAGCGCGAACAGGACCACGGCCACCGGACCGACCGGACCGGGCAGATCGACCACGAGGCTCAGCCGCGGCGACGACGGTCGTGACGAGGATCGCCCAGAACGCCGCCTGCGACCACCCGACGGGCCCCGGACGCATCCGGTCACCCCGCTGCGGGGCCGGGACGGGCGGTTCGGGTGGCCCCCGTCCGCGTTTCTGGCATAGTGTCGGCCTCCGGTGGCGGTCATCGGGTCGTGATCCGTCGTGGGCTGAGGGTCCGGACGGCGGATGCCGGCCCATCGCGGGGGTCCCGTGGCCGCCCGAAGAAGTGGAGCCCAGCGTGTCGTCCGAGGTCTCGCCCGCGTCGGTCGTGATCTGTGCCTATACCCTTGAGCGTTGGGCCGACCTGGTTGCGGCCCTGGAGTCGGTCAAGGCCCAGGAGCCCCCGCCGGGCGAGCTGATCCTCGTCGTCGATCATAACGCCGCGCTCCTGGCGAGGGCCCGCTCCGAGCTCTCGGCGGCGTGATCGTCGTGGAAAGCTCCGGGCCCCGCGGCCTGTCCGGCGCTCGCAACAGCGGTGTCGCCGCCGCGTCCGGCAGGCTCGTCGCCTTCCTGGACGACGACGCCGTCGCCCAGGCCGGCTGGCTGGACGGACTGTGCCGCCCGTTCGCCGACCCGGCCGTCCTTGCCACCGGGCGGGCGTGCGGACGCCGCCTGGGACACCCGTCGCCCGGCCTGGTTCCCGGTCGAGTTCGACTGGGTCGTCGGGTGCTCGTATCGCGGGCTGCCCGAGGTCGAGGCCCCCGTCCGCAACCCCATCGGCTGCAGCATGGCGTTCCGGCGATCGGTGTTCGAACACGTCGGCGGCTTCCGGCCCGGGATCGGAAGGCTCGGGCACGCGCCCGGTGGGCTGCGAGGAGACCGAGCTGTGCATCCGGGCCGCGCTCGCGCATCCCGGCGGCCGCATCGTGTACGTCCCCGGCGGCCGTGGTGCACCACCGCGTGCCGCCGGCGCGCGCACGGTGGGCCTACTTCCGTTCGCGCTGCGTCGCGGAGGGCTGGTCCAAGGCGCTCGTGGCGTCGGTTGCCGGCAGCCGGTCGGGCCTGTCGTCCGAGCGCGCCTACACCCTGCGCGTCCTGCCCGGGGGCATCGGCGCCGGGCTGCTGGGGCCGTTCCGCGGGGACGCGTGGGGCGTTGCCCGGGCGGCCTCGATCGTGCTCGGCCTGGCGCTCACGACGCTCGGGTACGTGGTCGGCCGGCTCGTCGATCCGGACCGGGCGGACACCCCGCATCGACCGGGCGCCGCTCACGCCGATCCCGCTCCCCGATCCCGGGGCGTCGAGGTGAGCCGCCGTGCCGCCGGATCGCGGCGCCCTGACGCCACCCGTCCGCACCCTCGAGGTCGAGCTCTCCGGGGCGGTCGACGCCGTCGACGATCGCCATCCCGACGGCGGCCGCTACGGCTGGGCCGTCGCCCTCGTGCGGCTCCATGGCGCCCCGCTCGGGTCCCTCGTGATGGCCCTGCCCGACGGCGGCCTGCCGGGGCGAGGCCGTGCGCGCCCTGGCGGAGGAGCGGCTGGCGGGCGAGATCGCCGCGCACCGCGCCGCCGACGGCGAGGGCGATGTCGAGGGCGAGCCGGCCTGTCGCCGTTCCATGGCCCGCTTCCTCGAGACCGCTCCCCCGCTGACGGTCGTCGTGGCCAGCCGGGACCGGCCGGAGCAGTTGGTGACGTGTGTCTCCACGCTGCTCGCGATGGACTACCCCCGGCTCGAGATCATCGTCGTGGACAACGCGCCGTCCTCGGACGCGACGGCCCGTCTCGTCGCCGAGCGGTTCGGCGGGCGGCCCGAGGTGCGCTACCTCCGCGAGGATCGTCCCGGGGACGTCCCGGGCCCGCAACCTGGGCCTGCGGGCCGCCACGCACGGAGCTCGTGGCGTTCACCGACGACGACGTGCTGGTCGATCCGGGCTGGGCGGCCGCGGTGGTCCGGCCGATGGTGGAGGACGAGCGCGTCGGCTGCGTGACCGGCCTGGTGGTCGCGGCGGAGCTGGAGACCAGCGCCCAGGTGTGGATCGAGGAGTACGGCGGCTTCGCCAAGGGCTTCCGGCGCGTGGTCCACGATCTCGCCGACAGGCAGGCCGAGTCCCCGCTGTTCCCGTACGCGGCCGGGGCCCTGGGAACCGGGGCGAGCATGGCGTTCCGCGCCCGGGCGCTGCGCGACATCGGCGGCTTCGACACGGCCCTGGGCGGCGGGACGCCGGCGCGGGGCGGCGAGGACCTCGCGACCTACGTGGACATCCTGTTCGCCGGCTGGCGTCTCGTCTACGAGCCGGCCGCGGTGGTCCGCCACGTCCACCGTCGCAGCTACGAGGCGCTGTGCGAGGTCATGCTCGGCTACGGGAGCGGCCTCAGCGCCTACCTCTTCCGCCTTGCCGTCCGCGATCCGCGCCGGCTCCCGGGGATCGTCCGGCGGGCGCGGTACGGGGCGCGCCTCCTGCTGGACCCGAGGTCGACCAAGAACGAGCGCAAGCGGCCGGGCTATCCGGCCGAGCTCTCCCGCCTGGAGCTGCGGGGGCTCGCGTGCGGGCCGGTGTGGTACGTGCGCGGCCTGCTGGCCACCCGGCGTGCACGTCGATTCCGAGCGGTCGCACGAGCCGCCTGCGGGACTCTCAACGGACCCAGCGACCATGACCCCTCCCGTGCCCCGGATCGCGCCTGCAGGCGCCCGCCCGTTTCCGATCCTGCTCTACCACAGCATCTCGGCGGAGGCGACGCCGGGCTACCGTCCGTACGCGGTCGACCCCGGCCGGTTCCGCGCCCAGATGGAGCTGGTGGCCCAGGCCGGATGCCGCACGCTGACCGTCCGCGAGCTCGGCGCGATCCTGGCCGACCCGTCCGGCCGCGTCCCGGAGCGGTCCGTCCTGATCACGTTCGATGACGGCTTCGACGACGTCCACCGCGAAGCGCTGCCGGTCCTGGACCGGCTGGGACTCAAGGCCACCGCCTTCCTCGTCGCGAGCCAGATCGGCGGCACGAGCCCCTGGCTGGCGGCGGTCGGCGAGGGCCAGCGCCGGCTGATGTCCTGGTCCCAGGTGCACGAGCTGGCGGGGGCCGGGATCGAGATCGGGAGCCACAGCCACACCCACCCGGAGCTCGACACCCTCCCGGCGCACTCGGCCGGCTCGGAGCTCGGCAGGTCGCGCGCGGTGCTCGAGGACGGCCTGGGCGCCCCCGTGACGTCGTTCGCCTACCCCTACGGCTACCACACGAGCGGGCTCAAGACCCTGCTCCGGCAGAACGGCTACGAGGCCGGCTGCGCCGTCAAGCATGCCCTCAGCCACGAACGCGACGATCGCTGGGCGCTCGGACGCGCCGTCGTGGCCGCCGACACGTCCGACGAGCAGCTGGCAGCCTGGCTCGACGGCCGCGGGCTGCCCCTTGCCTGGAGGGGTGAGCGGCCGCAGACGATCGGCTGGCGGGCCGTCCGGCGCGCGCGGTCCGGATTCGCCCGGATCCGGCGGCCCCGCGACGCGGCTCCGCCTGCCTGAGGGCGGCATGTCGAGCTGGCTCCAGTCCACTCGAGCCGCGGGCATGACCAGGCTCGTTGCCCACGTGCGGACCCCGCTGTATGGGAGCGCCTACGCGCTGATCATGAGCGGGGTGACCAGCTCGTTGCTGGGCATCGTCTACTGGACGCTCGCGGCGCGGCTGTACGACGCCGAGCAGGTGGGCGTCAACGCGGCGGCGATCTCCGCGATGACCTTCATCTCGTTCCTGGCCCAGCTCAACATGGCCGGCGTGCTCGCCCGGTTCATCCCGACGGCCGGGCATTCGACCCGCCGGCTGATCGTGCTGGCCTACCTGGTCGCAGGCGTCCTCTCGGCCCTGGGTGCGCTCGTGTTCATCGCCTGGTTCGCCGGCCTCGCGGGCGTCCGCCAGATGCTGGGCGTGGACCCCCTGCTCGCCGGCTGGTTCGTCGTCGCGACCGCGGCATGGAGCCTGTTCGCGCTCCAGGACGGCGCGCTGACCGGGTTGCGCCGGACGGTCTGGGTCCCGATCGAGAACTCGATCTTCGGGGTGATCAAGATCGTCCTGCTGGTGGGCTTCGTGGCGGGGCTGGCCGGATCCGGGATCTTCGTCTCGTGGACGATCCCGGCGGCGTTCATGGTCCTGCCGGTGAACTGGCTGATCTTCCGCCGGTTCGTGCCGGCCCGGGTCGCCGCCGGCGGAACGGTCTCTGCCGGAGGCCTCCCCCCGGGGCTCATCCGGTACCTGTCCGGCGACTACGTGGGCTCCCTGTTCTCGGCCGCCGCGTCCGGCCTGATGCCGCTGGTCGTGGTGAGCGTGGCCGGGGCACGAGCCGGGGCCTACTTCTTCATCGCCTGGACCATCGCCTCCTCGATGTACTTCATCTCGCTGAACATGGCGACGTCCCTGATGGTCGAGGGGGCGGCACGCCGCGCGACCCTCGCGGACAGCACGCTGCGGATGCTGCGGCTCATGCTGGGGCTGCAGTCGCTGGCCGTGATCGTCGTCGTGATCGGTGCCCCGGTCCTGCTCGCCATCTTCAGCCCGGCCTACGCCTCCCAGGCGGTGGCCGTGCTGCGCCTGCTGGCGCTGGCCGCGCTGCCCCAGGGCGTGAACGCGATCTACCTCGCTCTGGCCCGGGTGCGGCGGCAGGTCGGCCGGGTGATCATCGTCCAGTCGAGCATCGCGGTCATCTCGCTGACGGCCAGCGTGCCGCTGCTGGGCTCGCTGGGCATCGCCGGCGCGGGCGTCGCCTGGCTGTTCGCCCAATCCGCGGTCGCCATCGTGGTGCTGGTGACCCAGCTGCTACCGCTGCGGCGGCATCCCACGGATGCCTGGACGTCGGGGGACCAGGCGGCGTTGACCGTGCCGGAGGCGGCGGTCGTCGTGCCGGAGGCTGCGTTCGAGCGCCCCCGGTCCTTCCCGGCGCTCCTTCAATCATGCTTCTCGGCCATGGACCAAGCCGGCATCCGCTGGTGCCTCGTGCGGGGCGGCCCCGACGACCTCGCCGAGGGGTCGCGGGACGTCGACCTGCTCGTGTCGTCGGCCGACGCGTCCCGCCTGGAGCCGGTGCTCGCCGGCGGTGGCCTGCTCAAGGTCCCGGGCTACGGTCGCGGCGGGGGCGGCTTCTTCGTCGGCCGGGAGAGCGATCGCGGCACGTGGGTGCACCTGGACGTCGCGGTCGACCTGGCCTTCGGCCGCTTCGCGCAGCTCGAGACGGGCACGGCGGCGGGATGTCTGGCCCGTCGCCACGACCGCGACGGCATCTCGGTCCTGGCGCCCGACGATGCGTTCTGGGCCCTCGCCCTCCACTGCATCCTGGAGCGGGGCGCCGTGGGCGAGCGTCACGCCAGGCGCCTGCAGGCGCTCGTCGAGCAGGCGCGGGACGACGGGCCGATGGGCACGTTCATCGCCTCGGTGCTCCCCGCGGGCTGGGATCCGGCGCGCGTCCGGGCCACCGTTCGCGCTGGGGGCTGGACCGACCTCGTGGGGCTCCAGGGCGGGATCCTGCTGCGGCTGTGGCGTCGGGATCGATCGGGAACGATTTGCCGGGTCGTGGCGAGGGGCTTTGAACGAGGCGTCGGATACGGCCGCCTGCTGCGCCGGCGATGGGGCGTGACGGTCGCGCTGCTGGGCCCGGACGGCGCGGGCAAGACGACCCTCGCGGCGGGGATCGCGGCGGACTTTGGGCTCCCCGTGCGCAGCATCTACATGGGGATGTGGGCGCGATCCGAGACGGGCATCACGGACCGGATCCCGGGGCTGAGGATCCTGGCTCGACCCTGGGCCGCCGCCGCCAAGTCACTCGTGGCCGAGTACCATCGCGCCCACGGGCGGCTGGTCATCTTCGACCGCTACACGTACGACGCCCTGATCCCGCCGAGGGGCAGGCTCGCCTCCCTGAAGCGGCCCTACTTCTGGATCCTGGCCCATGCCGCCCCGGCCCCGCAGTTGGTCGTCGTCCTGGACGCGCCCGGCGAGACGATGTTCGCGCGGAAGGGCGAGTCCGATCCCGTGAGGCTCGAACAGGACCGCCACGCGTTCCGCGCCATCGGGGCCAGGCTCGGCGGGGTCACGTTCGTCGACGCCGCGCAGCCGGCCGATGCCATCAGGGCCGAGGTGACGGACCTGATCTGGCGGCGGTACCTGGACGGCGCGGGGGGCGCATAGTCCCGCCATGTCTGCGGCCGCGGTCGAGCTTCTCAGGGACGTGGCTGGCCGGCGTGCGGCCGGCGATGGCCGCGGGGCGGACGCGCCTGACCCGCCGGCGCGCGGTCATGGGCCGGGCGGCGATGCTGCCGCAGGTGCTGGGCGGGCTCGACGGGGCCAGCCCGCTCCCGGATGCCGAGCTCGCCCCGGGCGAGCCCCGCTGGTCACCGACGGGCATCGCGATCGTGCCGTTCGGCCGTCCGGGCGAACCCGCCGAGCTGATCGTCAAGTTCGCCGAGACCGAGGATGCCCTCGCCGCCCTGCGGGCCCAGCGCGGCAGGCTCGACCGCCTGCAACGCCGATCCGCGAGTGGCGGGCTGGACGACCCTCATGCCCCGGGTCGTCGCCGAGGGCGCCCTGGGCGGGCACGCCTACTTCGTCGAGACCGCGTTGCCGGGGGTCGCCGCGAGCCGGCTCGTCCGGGACGAACAGGTCCGTCGCCGGCTGCTGCCTGTCGCCGCGGGGACCATCGCCGAGCTTCACGCGCGAACGGCGGTGGCGACCCGGGTCGATGACGCCATCCTCGACCGGTGGATCGACGGCCCGGCCGAGGGAATCGCGCGGCTCCTCGAGCGATGGCACGCCACCGGTCCGGACAGCCGCGCCGCGTTGGACGCGCTGCGTCGCGAGCTGCGTGCCTGGCTGCTCGACGGCGACGTTTCGACCGGCTGGATCCACGGCGACTTCTGGCCGGGCAACATCCTGGTCGATCCCGGCGGAGCCCGGATCACCGGCCTGGTCGACTGGACCGAGGCGTCGGACGAGCAGCTCGCCATCCACGATCCGCTGGACCTCATCATGCTGACGAGGTGGCTCGTCGCTGGCCGCGAGATCGGCGACACGGTCCATGCCCTCCTGTCGGACGACTGCGTCGACGACGTCGAGCGGTCGGTGCTCGCCGCCTGCGGCGTCCCGCCATCGACATGGCAACGGGAACGCCGCCCGATGGTGCTCCTGGCGTGGCTGCGCCATGTCAGCAACGCCTCGCCGGTCGATGGCGGACAGCGCCGGTGGGTCCGCCTGAACGTCACCCGGGTGCTGGAACGGCTTCCGCGATCCGGCACGCGCGGTCGGGCACCGTGATGGACGGGCTGGTCCCGAGGGTCGCACGGGCCGCGTGGCCGTACCTGCTGCTCGCGGTCGCGGGGGGCCTGTGGGTTGCCGGCGTTCGCGGCATCAACCTCAGCAGGATGAACGACCTGGGCCTGGTCTCCGTCCTGCCCTGGACCGTCTACGCCTCCGTGGTCCTGCTGACCGCAGGCGCCGTCGTGATGCTCCGGGCCGAGCGCCCCAACGCGATCGCCCTGGGGATCTACCTGGTCAGCCTCGTGTTCCTGCTGTACGCGATCCCGGTGTTCGTCGAGCAGGCGGCGCGGGTCTCGGTCACCTGGATCCACGAGGGGTTCATCGAGTACATCCGGCGCACCGGCGCGGTGGCGCCGGAGCTCGAGGCCCGGTTCAACTGGCCGGGCTTCTTCGTCCTCGCCGCGTTCGTGACCCAGGCGGCCGGAATCGGCAGCATCCTCCAGTACGCCAACTGGGCCCCGGTCTACTTCAACCTGCTGTACCTCCTGGCGCTGGCCGTCATGTTCCGCGCCCTGACCCGCGACCCGCGGCTGGTGTGGGCGGGGCTGTGGCTGTTCGCGCTCGGCAACTGGATCGGCCAGGACTACTTCTCGCCCCAGGCGCTGGCGTACTTCCTGGGTCTCGTGATCCTGGGCTTCGTCCTGACCTGGTTCCGGGTAGCCCGGCCGCGCTCCGAGCGGATCATGGCACGGCTCCGGCGGCGCTCCGGCGGCGCCCCCCGGTGGGTCGGTCGCCTGTACGGGTTCCTCACGCCCGACGACGAGCCACCCCGGCCCGCCTCGGGCGCGCAGCGGGCCGCGCTCCTCGTCCTCCTGGTCACGATCTTCGCGTTCATCGCCTACAGCCACCAGCTGACGCCGTTCTTCGTCACCGCCGGGCTGCTCGGCCTGCTCGTGTTCAACCGGATCTCGGCCCGCGGCCTGCCGCTGATCTTCGGGGTGATGACGGTGGCCTGGATCAGCTACATGACCGTGCCGTTCCTCCAGGGCCACCTCGCCGGCATGCTGGGCGAGATCGGCAGGCTGGGCAGCATCTTCGGCACGAACGTCGCCCAGCGGATCGAAGGAAGCCCCGATCACCAGCTGATCGTGTCGATCCGGCTGGGCTTCACCCTCGCCGTGTGGGCGATGGCCGTCCTGGGGGCCGCGGTCCGCTTCCGGGACGGCCGCCGCGACCTGTCGCTGATCGTGCTCGCCGTGGCGCCGCTGCCGCTGGCCGCGCTGCAGGCGTACGGAGGCGAGCTCGTCCTGCGTCTCTACCTGTTCACGCTGCCCATGACCGCGTTCCTCGTCGCCGGCCTCGTCTACGGTCGCCCGACGCAGTCGCCGTCCTGGGCTCGGCAGGGACTCACCGTGCTCGCCGCCACGGCCCTCGTGTTCACGTTCTTCGTGACCCGCTACGGCAACGAGCGGACCGACCTCATGACCGCAGCCGAGGTCCAGGCCGTGGAGCAGGTGTACCGGGTCGCGCCCTCCGGGTCGCTGCTCGCGGTCGCCTATGACAACCTTCCGTGGAAGTCCCAGGGATTCGAGCGCTACGCGTACACGAGCACCGCCTCGGGCGCCAGCCCCGGCACGCCCGCCGAGATCGCGACGATCCTGCACCAGCCCGGCCACCCGGCGTCGTTCCTGATCCTCACCCGCAGCCAGGGCAACTACCTCGAGGCGTTCTACGGGCTGGCCCCGGGCGCCTGGGACGCGTTCGTCGCGAGCCTGCGCGCCTCCCCCCTGTTCACCGAGATCTACCGCAACGCCGACGCCGCCGTGTTCGTGCCCGCCGGCCAGCCGACGGCGCAGGTGACGCCGTGACGGCGGTGGTTGTGGCGACCCCGATCCTGGCCGCGCTGTCGCTCGCCCTGACGGCGTTCGACCCGATCGTCACGGCCGTCGGGCTGGCCTCGCTGGTCGCGCTCCTGCTGCTGCTCCTGCTGAAGGAGATCGTGCGCGTGAACCCCGGCCACCGCGACTACCCACGGCTGGGCGACATCGACCTGGTCATCGTCCCGCTCCTGCTCCTGTTCGTGGTCGTCGTGGCGGCCCGCCTGGTGGGGCTGCTGCAGGCTTGACCGGCACGCTCGCGTCGCGCCGCGGGCGTGGAGGCGCCGCGATCAGCGGGACGGGGCCAGGTCGGTCGCCGGATGCGCGGCGAGGACCAGCGGAGGCCGGGGTGGCTGGGTGAAGTCGAAGTCGGCCGCCAGGTCGCCCAGCTGGGAGGCGTCCTCCCGCACGTCGGGGCGCGAATCCGGCCGGCCGTCGGTCGCGGGGTCGAGCCGCTGCCCGCCCAGGAAGTCGTCCTCGATGAACTTGAGGTAGGCGTCGAAGCTGAGGGTCTGGTGGTCGATATACCCGTGCCGCGCGAACGGGCTGATGACCAGGCCCGGCACCCGCAGGCCGTAGCCGTTGCCGTCGACCACGGGCGGCGCGACGTGGTCGTAGAAGCCGCCCCAGTCGTCCCAGGTGAGGAAGATGGCGGTGCTCGACCAGTCCGGGCCGGTCATCACGGCGTTCACGAGGTTCGTGACGTACGACTGGCCGACGGAGATGAGGGCCGGCGGGTGCTCGCTGTCGCGGCTGTTGGGGACGACCCAGCTGACTGCCGGCAGCGACCCGTCCGCGGCGGCGGCCAGGAAGCCCGAGATGTCCTGGACGTTGCCGTCCTGGCCGTCCTGGCTGACGTCGCCGAACCCGGGCAACGGGTTCCAGATGCCGGGCACCGAGAGACGCTGCGGGGCAGGGGTGCAGCTGATGCCGTCATCGGCGCAGTCGGGCTGGTACCCCTGGTCGAGGTAGTAGCCCCAGCTCACGCCGTGGGCGTGGAGCAGGGACGTCAGGTCCGTCCAGGCGTAGGGGGTCGGGTTCCTGGCGGTCGGCAGGCCCGGGTTGTTGATGTTGCTGACGCAGCTCTCCGGGTCGGCGGGGTCCGAGCACGTCGCCGACCAGCCCGACACCGTGTACAGGTGCGCCGGCAGGCTCCACGAGGCGTTGGGCTCGAACATGTGGTCCTGGAGGACGTAGTCGCGCGCGTAGGCCCAGTAGTTGGGGATCTCGCGGCCGTCGACGTAGCCCATCACATCGGGCGGGCCGCTGCCGGCACAGCCGGGGTTGAGGGCGTTCGCGCAGGTCTGCCGGGCCTGCTCGGCCTGGCCGACGAAGCCGTCCATCGCCCCGTTGGCGATGTCCGCGGTCGCGGCCGCCTGCCCGTGGGGGCCGCCGCCGGTGAGGTCCCGCGTGCTGTGGAACGGCGGGTCGCAGCTGCCGGTCGCGGGATCGGGCACGCAGACCGCCGGGGTGCCGCCCGACATGGGGATGCCGTCGGCACCGGGGTACGTGCCGAAGTAGGTGTCGAACGACCGGTTCTCCTGCATGATCACGACGACGTGCCGGATCTGCCGGATGTCGCTGGCGGGCGACGCCGCGCCGACCGTGCCGGGACCGAGCGAGCCGCAGGCCGCCACGAACAGCGAGATGAGCAGCGGCACGGCCCATGGCCGCGGGTCACGCCCGGGAGACCCTCCCTGCCGCCCCCGGACCGCTGCGAGCCGCATCTCGATCTCCACGCGCGGTGCCTCCATCCAACGAGGGCCGCCGCGACACCCGCGCGTGGCGGCAGTATCGGACAATGGGAGATCGCTGTCAGGGGACGCGGTGCCACCGGGCGCGGTCCGGCGCTCCGACGGAGGTCGCGCGGCGCTCCGGCGCCGGATGGGCGATGATCGTTGCGCACACATGACTCCATTGCCCGTCCGCGCCGTCGCGCTCGCCGTCATCGTCGCCCTGGCGGGCGCATGCGCGGCACCAGCCCGTACCGATCCGTCCTCGGAACCCGCCGCGACCTCCGGGCCGGCGGGGACGCATGGCCCGTCCGGGACGCCGGGGCCGACCGGGTCACCCGGGCCCACGGGGATCTCGCACGTCGTGGTCGTCTGGATGGAGAACACCGACGCCCTGTCCATCACCCCGTCCTCGATGCCATACCTCTACGGCCTGTCCCAGACCTACGGCCGCGCGGACCAGTACTACGCGATCGGGACCCCATCCCAGCCGAACTACCTCGCCTTCTGGTCGGGATCGACCCAGGGCGTCACCGACGACGGGGTCCACGACCTCTCCGGCCCGACCCTGTCCGGCCAGATGACCGATGCCGGCCTGTCGTGGCGCATCTATGCCCAGGACTATCCGGCAGGGGCCGGCTGCTACACCGGCGAGACCTACGATGGCGGGGTCGACGGCCCGGGACAGGCCGGGACCTACGCCCGGAAGCACAACCCCGCGATCAGCTTCACGTCCATCTCGGGCAGCGGCGAATGCGCCAACATCCAGCCGCTGGCGCAGTTCGACCCCGGGGTGAACCTCGCCTTCGTCGTCCCGAACCTGTGCAACGACATGCACGACTGCTCGCCGGCGACCGGCGACGCGTTCCTCAGCGCGTTCCTGCCACAGGTGCTCGACAGCCCCGATTGGGCGCACACGCTGCTCGTCGTCACGTTCGACGAGGGGACGACCGGCGCCAACGGGGGCGGCCAGGTGTTCGCGATGGTCGCCCGGGACGGGCTGTCGGGCTTCACGTCATCGACCCAGCATGACCACTACGGGCTGCTGCGGACGGTCGAGGACGTGTTCGGCCTCCCGTGCCTCGGGTCGGCGTGCAGCGCGCAGCCGCTGTCCGAGTTCCTCCCTGACGGGCCGTCGTGAAGCCCGAGGGCTGACTGGCGATGATCCCGGGTCCGTGAACCACCGGCGTCTCCGCGCGGCCGCAGTGGCCGCCATCACCACCCTTGTTGTCGGCTGCTCGGCATCGCCCCCGGTCCCGGCGCCATCGGCATTCGCCCCGGGAGTGGAGCCCTCGGTCGGCGCGGCGCCTTCCCTCACGGTGCCCGCCCCCACGGTGCCCTCCCCCACGCTGCTCTCCCCCACTCCGGGCGCGGCGACGCCCCAGGGCCCGTCACCGGCCGCCCCTGCCCCGGCCAGCCCGACGCCCCAGGGCCCGTCGCCGGCCGCCCCTGCCCCGGCCAGCCCGGCGCCCGGACAGGCTGCGCCGCCGGGTCCGGCATCGACGGCCGGGAAGGCGGCGGCGCCACCGAAGATCACGCACGTCGTCGTCGTTTGGATGGAGAACCGCGAGGCAACCTCCGTGACCGCATCGTCCATGCCGTACCTCTACGGCCTGTCGCGGAAGTACGGCCGGGCGAACCGGTACTACGCGCTCACCCACCCCTCGCTGCCCAACTATCTCGCGTTCTGGTCCGGCTCCACCCAGGGTGTCATCGACGACGCCGTCTACGACCTCGAAGGCGCCAGCCTGTCCAGCCAGATGGCCGCTGCCGGCCGGTCGTGGCGGATCTACGCCCAGGGCTACCCGGCCAAGGCCGGCTGCCACCGGGCGGCCACCTACAAGGGCGGGACGGACGGCGCAGGTGTAGCAGGCAGCTACGCCCGCAAGCACGTCCCGGCGATGAGCTTCAGCTCCGTCTCGGACACCGGCCAGTGCCGCGACATCCAGCCACTGGCGAGGTTCAACCCGGCGGTGAACCTCGCCTTCGTCGTCCCCAACCTGTGCAACGACATGCACGACTGCTCGGCGGGAGCGGGGGACAGGTTCCTCCGGAGGTTCCTGCCGAAGGTGTTCGCCAGCCCCGCCTGGCAGCACACACTGCTCGTCGTGTCGTTCGACGAGGGCACCTCCGGCACCCACGGCGGCGGCCGGGTGTTCACGATGGTCGCCCGGGCCGGGCTGGCGGGGTTCACCTCGTCGGTCTTCCATGACCACTACGGGCTGCTGCGGACGATCGAGGACGTGTTCGGGCTGCGGTGCCTCGGGGCGTCCTGCAAGGCGAAGGCGCTCACGGAGTTCCTGCCGTGATCGACGGGCGCGGGAAGCCTGCCCGCTCGGAGCATCGACACGCCGCAGGACGCCCCCCGCCGGCGCGACTACCATCACTCCGATGGACACGAGGAGGGTCCCGGTCGCCGGCGACATGGAGCTGGCCGTCGACATCGCGATGCCGGAGGCGGCCGGCGGACCACCGTTTCTGCTCGTCCATGGTCTCGCCTCGAACGCCCGCACCTGGGACGGCGTGGCGGCCCGCCTCGCCGGGCTGGGCCACCCGGCGGTCACGGTCGACCTCCGCGGGCACGGCCAGTCGTCCAAGCCGGACGGCCCGTACGACGTGCCCACCGTGGCGGGCGACCTCGCGACGCTGATCGGCCGCCTGGCGGCGGATCGGCCGGACCTCGAGCGCCCCATCGTGGCCGGCCAGTCCTGGGGCGGCAACGTCGTGCTGGAGCTGGCCGCCACCCACCCGGGCTCGATCCGCGGGATCGTGTGCGTTGACGGCGGCTGGCTCGAGCCCAGCCGCGCGTTCCCGGACTGGGAGGCCTGTCGCGCCGCCCTCTCACCGCCGAGGCTCGCGGGGCGCCGTTTCGAGGAGGTCGACGCGTTCATCCGTTCCGCGCACGCCGACTGGCCCGAGGCGGGGATCCGTGGCACGCTCGCCAACTTCGAGGTCCGGCCCGACGGCACGGTCGCGCCGTGGCTCACCTTCGACCGCCACATCAGCGTCCTGCACGGGCTGTGGGAGCATCACCCATCCGCGCTGTATGCGGGTCTCACCGTCCCGGTCCTGCTGGTCCCGGTCGATGGTGGCCCATCCGACGGGATGGCCCGCAAGCGTCGCGACGTGGACACCGCGGCCGCCCAGATCCCGAACGTCCGCGTGCGGTGGTTCACCGGCGACCACGACATCCATGCCCAGCACCCGGACGAACTGGCAGGCGTGATGCACGATCTCTGCAACGACGGGTTCTTCGCATGAGCACCCCCCGGATCCTCGCGATCATGGGGTCCGGCGAGACGGCGCCCACGATGGCGAAGGTCCACCGGACCCTGTTCGAACGGCTGGGCCCGCCGCCGGTCGCCGCCGCGATCCTCGACACCCCGTACGGGTTCCAGGAGAACGCCGACGAGCTCAGCGCCCGGACGGTCGCGTTCTTCGAGGCCAGCGTCGGACGGCAGGTGGACGTCGCCTCGTACCGCTCGCGGGACGTGGACGCGATCGCCGCCGCCACGGCCGTCGCCCGGGTCCGCGCCGCGCGGTTCCTGATGGCCGGGCCGGGCAGCCCGACCTACGCCCTTCGCCAGTGGATCGGCGGCCCGATCCCGCCCGCCCTTGCGGACCTCCTTCGAGACGGCGGCGTCCTGGCGATGGCCAGCGCCGCCGCCCTGACCCTGGGCGTATTGACCATCCCGGTCTACGAGATCTACAAGGTCGGCGAGGAGCCGCACTGGCTGGAGGGGCTCGACCTCCTCGGCGCGGCGACCGGCCTGCGGGCGGCGGTCGTCCCGCACTACGACAACGCCGAGGGCGGGACCCACGACACCCGCTTCTGCTACGTCGGCGAGCGGCGGCTCCGGGTCCTGGAGGCCCAGCTGCCCCGGGACACGTTCATCCTGGGCGTGGACAGCCACACGGCGCTGGTCCTGGACCTCGAGCGAAGATCCGCCTCGGTCGCCGGGCTGGGCGGGGTCACCATCCGGGTCGCCGGCCGGTCCGTGGCCATCCCGAGCGGAACCGAGATGAGCGTCGACGCGCTGGCGGAGGCGGCCCGCGGCCTGGCGGCCGGCGAGACCCCGGTGCTCGATGACGGACCGGGAGAGCGGGGGCCACGCGGTACGTCCCGGGCGTCCGTCCCGGGGACGGCTCCCCGGACGGCCGGACCGCTCCGGGACGAGACCGCGGTGCTCGAGGGAACGTTCTTCGCCGCCCTGGCCGGGGGGGACGGCCGGGGGGCCGTCGCTGCGCTCCTGGACCTGGACGCGGTCATCGAGGGCCGGATCCGCCACGGCGAGGACAGCCCGGATCTCGACAACGCCCGGTCGACGTTCCGTTCGCTCATCGTGCGCCTGGGCGAGGCGCCCGCGATCGGTGGGCCGGATCCGCTGGCGGTCGTCGGGCCGTTCGTGGAGGCGCTCCTGGTGGTGCGGGCGAGGGCGCGCGACAGCCACGACTGGGCGACCGCCGACCTGGTCCGTGAACGGCTCAACGCCGCCGGCGTCGAGGTCCACGACGGGGGCGACGGCTCGACGTGGACCCTGACCGGGTCGGCGCCGCACGGAGCCGTGTCCGGGCCGCGCTGACGCCGGAGGCGGGCAGTGCTGAGCCGTGTCCGGGCCGCGCTGAGCGGTGTCCGTCGGTCCGGCCAAGGCGCCGCAGGCCCAGGACCGTCAGCCCGGCGAGAGCGTCACAGTGCCCGGCGCTCCACGCACCGCGCTTCGCAGGGCATCGACCGCCGCGGCCATGGCGAGCAGCATGCCCGCCGCGAAGACCGGCCACGGGTAGGGCCCGGGCAGGCCGCCGTCGATGAGCCGCCCGGCGTCGAGGGTCCAGGACAGGATCACGAGAAGACCGCCGGCCAGCCCGGCGAGCCAGTGCCGGCGGGACAGGGACAGCGGCCGCCCGGAGCGCACGGTACGGGCGGCCACGAGCCCGACCCCCACCAGGGCCATGCTGACGATCACCGGCGACCAGACCGGACCGACCCATGGCACCGGGATGAGGAACAGGAGATCCGTCGTCGCGAGCGAGGGGGGCCAGCCGCTGAACACGAAGAGCCAGGCGTAGTACCCGATGTCCCAGGCGCCGAAGACGACGGCGCCCCAAGCGAGACGCTCGACCCGGGTCCGGCCGGCGAGCACGCCGACCGCGGCGATCATCACCAGCGTCGCCGCCTCCCGGCCGACCTCGATGGCGACGAGGTCGCCCGCCACGATCGCGGGCCGGAGCGGGAAGATCGCGCCGACCTGCCCGCCGAGCGCGACCTGGAGATAGACGACGACCGCTGCCTCGAGATAGGCCATCGCCACGGCATACGCGATGACCGTGGCCGCGGTGGTCCGGAACGAGGGTTCGGCGCGCATCGTGGCCACGCTAGCACCAGGCGCCGACGAATTCCGGGCTCGGCCCGTATGACGCCGGGCGGGATTGACGACGCCCGACCCCACAGCACGGCCGAGGTAACCTCGCTCGCCGGCCGGCCGGCACGGTCGCGGCCGCAGGCGGCGTCTGGGACACGGATGCACCCCACGCGCATACTCCGCCGAGTGGCGGGGAGACACGGATGCTCCCGTCTCCCAAACGGCACGGCGTCCCCAGACGGTCGCTTCGACCGTCGCCGGGGCCAATGGCGTGTCCGCTCCGAGCTGGCGCGCATGGGCAGGGGGAGAACATGGAGCCAGCAGAGCGATCCGGGCCGGCGAGAGGAGCAGATGCGCCGGCGGGCGAGCGGTACCTGGTGCTCGCCGACATCTCCGGCTACACGGGCTTCATGGCCGGCGTCGAACTGGAGCACGGGGTCGATTTCAGCGCGGGCATCCCGGCCGCCTACGGTGTGCTCGGTGCCCTCCTGGACGCCGTCATCGGAGGGCTTGAGCCCGATTTCGCCGTGGTCAAGCTCGAGGGCGATGCCGTCTTCGCCGCCGCGCCGGCGGACATGCTCGACGGCCGGGGTGACCGGGTCCTCGAGACGCTCGGGGCGACCTACCGCGCGTTCACAGATGCCCGGACGCGAGCAATCCCCGCGGCCGACCACGTCTGCTCGGCGTGTCCCGCCGTCGCGCACCTCGACCTCAAGGCGGTGATCCACCGGGGTCAGGCGGTGCGGCAGACGGTCGGGTCGGGCAGCGATCTGCTGGGTCCCGCGGTGACGATCGCGCACCGGTTGCTCAAGAACACCGTTCGGGAGCGGATCGGCTTCCGCCCCTACCTGTTCCTGACCGAGACCGCGGCGACCGGCCTTGGACTGTCCCAGGCTGGCCTCGCGCACCACGAGGAGTACCCGGACACGGGGCCGATCGAGGGCCGCATCCTGGAGCTCGGCGGCCGCGGTTGAGGCTCACGACTCGACTTCAACGAGGGCCCCGGGCAGGACGGCGATGCCGCGAACGAGATCCCAACTCGCCCTGATCAGCGCGGGCACGACTCCGACCCGGTATCGGTCCACGTCTCACCAGCGACCGGGAGGAACGCCCAGTCGAAGCCGGTCGTCCCGAGGGTCAGCTTGAGGATGCCGAACGTGCCCGTGTGGTGGACGACGCTGTTCGCCTGGATGGTGCCGAAGCCGCGCTGGCCGTAGCCGCCGGTCCCGACGACGAACTCGATCGGCCCGGCTGGGTTGGCGTGCCCGGAGGCGTCCTGCGGGGCGAAGCGCTCGTAGTCGTGATCGTGGCCGTCGAGGACGAAGCAGGCCCGCGCGGCCATGAGGTCCGACCAGAAGGTCGCCCCGGTCGGATCGTTGCCGTGGAGGTTTCCCGACGAGAACACGGGTTTGTGGATGACGGCGCCGATCTGGGCTCCGGCGTGTGCCGCCAGGTCGGACTTGAGCCAGGTCTCCTGTGGCGATCCGGGACCGCAGCCTCCGGGGCACTCGGTGTTGAGGACGACGATGTGCCACGCCCCGATGTCGTAGGAGTACCAGCCCTGCGGGTTGCTGCCGGCCGCGGCGCCGAAGTAGTCGAAGTACGCGCCGCCGCTGGCGCCGTCATGGTTGCCCATGGCTGGGTGGAGACGCGCCATGAACTGACCCCAGGTCGGCCCGAAGCACTGCTGGTACCGGGCCAGGGTCGGGCTGTCCGCCTGCTCGTTGTCTCCGAATGTCTGGACGATCGCGTCGGGAAGCGCCGCGATCAGGTCTGCCGTCGCTCCCGCATCGTCATGGCAGTCCGTGATGTCCGAGGCGCCCACGAGGACCGGGGCTGCCGAGGGGGCCGGTGTCGCTGTTGGTCCGGGCGTCGATGCCGGGGTGGGCGCCGGCGTTCGCGCGGAGGTCGACGTCGGCGCGAAGGTCGGTGTCGCGACGGGCGTGGTGGTGGTGTCCATTGCCGCCGATGGGGCGGGCGTCGCATTGATCACGGGGGGCGGCGAGGATGCGCCGCCGCAGGCGGCCAGCAGAAGCGACACCGAGATCAACAGACTCGCAGCGATGCGCATGGTGACTCTTCCTCTAGGTGGTCGGGGTCAGTCCGGGATCGAGTCGAAACCGAGTCGTTGCCGTCAACGCGGGCACGACTCCGACCCGGTATCCGTCCACGTCTGACCGGCGACCGGGAGGAATGCCCAGTCGAAGCTGGTCGTCCCGAGGGTCAGCTTGAGGATGCCGACGGTGCCCGTGCGGCGGACGACGCTGTTGGCCCGGACGGTTCCGAACTTGCTCTGACCGTAGCCGCCGGTCCCGACGACGAACTCGATCGGGCCGGCGGGATCCGCATGCCCCGCGGCGTCCTGCGGGGCGAAGCGCTCGTAGTCGTGATCGTGGCCGTCGAGGACGAAGCAGGCCCGCGCGGCCATGAGGTCAGACCAGAAGGTCGCACCGGTGGGATCGTTGCCAAAGCCGCTGCCCGACGAGAAGACGGGCTTGTGCATGACGGCTCCGATGCTGGCTCCGGCGTGGGCGGCAAGGTCGGCCTTGAGCCAGGTCTCCTGCGGCGATCCGGGACCGCAGCCACCCGGGCACAAGGTGTTGAGGACGACGATGTGCCACGACCCGATGTCGTACGAGTACCACCCTTGTGGGTTGCTGCCGGCTGCAGCGCCGAAGTACTTGAAGTACGCGCCTCCGCTGGCACCGTCATGGCTGCCCTCGGCGGGGTGGAGACGCTTCATGAACCGACCCCAGGTCGGCCCGAAGCACTGCCGGTACCCTGCCAGGGTCGGCTTCTTGGCCTGCTCGTTGTCTCCGAGGGTTTGGACGATCGCGTGAGGACGCGCCGCGATCAGGGCTGCTGTCGCTCCCGCATCGTCGTTGCAGTCGGTGATGTCCCCGGCGGCGAGGAGCACGGGGGCGGCCGAGGGGGCCGGTGTCGGCGGTCGGTCCGGGCGTCGGTGCCGGGGTGGGGGCCGGTGCTGCGGTCGGTCCGGGCGTCGGTGCCGGGGTGGGGGCCGGTGCTGCGGTCGGTCCGGGCGTGGTCGATACGGGCGTGGTGGTGGTCTCCACCGCAACAGACGGGGCGGGCGTCGTGTTCATCACGGTGGGCGTCGACGATTCCCCGCCGCAAGCGGCCAGCAAGAGCGACACCCCGATCAACAGACCTGCAGCGGTGCGCATCCTCTCTCGTCCCAGGTTGCTGCGGGCCATCGAGCCAGATCGCTCGCCCGCTCGTGCAGGGTGCGGCCCCAGCGGCCGATGAGTCTACGCCGTCATCCATCTTGGCGTGGATTCGGGCCCCGAAGCCCGGCGTCGCATCCGGATGCCGGCCGCACGCCATCTGCGGTTCTATCAGGATCTTCTCATCGGGCGTGGGCCATGCTGTCCTCTCCAAGGGAGGATCAATGGACCAGCCCCCCCAGCCTGACCAGCTGCCGTCGGCAGACGAGGCGCGGTCCGAGGCCGATACCCAGCGGTTCGCGCCGCCGCCGCAGCCCCAGGTTGTCGCGTGGCGGCCCCGGTTCGAGCCGGCGAACCCGGAACAATGGGCGGAGACTCCGCCCGCCAGGCGAGCGGATGGCGGGCGCTCCGATCCCCGGATCTTGAGGGTCGCCCTGGCGGCGGCCCTGTTGAGCGCCATCCTCACGTCGGCACTGAGCTTCGCCCTGTTCCGCTTGACCACGCCCATCGAAGTCGTCCCGAGCGCGTCAAGCAGCGCGTCCTCCGCCGTCGCGGCTGCCGCCCAGACGGCCGCGCCGACCGCGACGCCAACTCCCTCGCCGACGGTCGCCCCGACCGCGACGATCTCGCAAGCCCCCACGCCGGCGGTGGCACAGACGGCGCCGGCAACCCCGGGTTCGACCACCCAGGACAACGGCGGTTCGGTGGTGGCGGCCGTGGCGAAGGCCGTCCCGGCGGTCGTCACCATCACGACCGAGTCCGGCACCGGACGCCGGGCCGGCACGGGGGTTGGATCGGGGTTCGTGTTCGACGGTGGCGGCTGGATCCTGACCAACGCCCACGTCGTGGAGGGGGCGACCTCCATGACCGTTGCGCTGGCCGACGGTCGCCAGCTTCCGGGCCAGGTCTACGGAGCCTCGAGCACCACGGATCTCGCGGTCGTGAAGGTCGATGCGACCGGGCTGCCCGCGCTCGCGATCGGTGACTCCAAGGGCCTCGCGCTGGGCGAGGCGGTCATCGCGATCGGCGCCCCCCTGGGCGAGTTCCCGGATTCGGTCTCCACGGGCGTGGTCTCCGGCCTGAACCGGTCGATCACGATCAGGCGCGGCGAGAGCCTCGACGGGCTCATCCAGACGGATGCCGCGATCAACCCCGGCAACAGCGGGGGTCCCCTCCTCGACCTGTCCGGGCGGGTGATCGGGATCGACACGGCGACGAGCGAAGGGGCCCAGGGGGTCTCCTTCGCCATCCCGATCGAGGCGGCCCGCTCGATCATGGCCGACGCCCTGGCCGGCAAGCCGATCCCCTGACGGCCCGGCCGTCAAGCACGCCAGCCGTCAAGCACGCCGGCCGTCAAGCACGCCGGCCGCCGGGCGCCGTCCGGACGTCAGGCCGCGCCGGGAGCCAAGGTCAGGCCGGTCCGGGGGCCACGGCGAGCCCGGCCGGGAGGCCGGCGACCCCGGTCAGGCCGGCCGCGATCTCCCAGAACCGGCGGGACTTGTCCGGATCATACGACTCCGGGCTGGAGTCGATCGGGCGCCGCTCCGCGAAGAACCGCCCGCCGACACCCTCGATCGACGGGTCGACCGCGACGAACGCGAGCGCATCCGCGGCGGCGTCCACGGAGACCGCGAACGGCATCCTCGGCAGCACGATCCGCATGAACCGGCGCTTTGCGCCGCTGGTGCTCGCCGCGGCCGTGACGGGCACGAAACCGGGGCACACGGCGTTGGCGGTGATGGCCCGGGGCGGCAGGCGCCGCTGGAGCTCGTAGGTGAACCACATCACCGCGAGCTTCGAGTTCTTGTAGGCGCGATCGGGCTGGTAGCCGTGCTCCAGCTGCGGATCGTCGAGGTCGAAGTCGACGGGCACGCCGCGCGAGCTCGGCAGGTGGAGGCGGGAGCTGACGGTCACGACCCGCGCCGACGGCGAGCGCTCGAGCGCGGGCAGCAGCAGGTGCGTCAGCAGGAACGGGGCGAGGACGTTGACCGCCAGGGTCTCCTCGTTGCCGTCCACGGTCAGGCGACGTGTCGGGCTCTGCTGCATCACCCCGGCCACGTGGTACAGCACGTCGATCGGCTCGTCGCGCTCGAGCTCCGCGGCGGCAAAGGCCCGCACGGCAGCCAGCGACGCGAGGTCGACGGACCGGGGCTCCACGGCCGCGCCGGGGTGACGGCCCCGGATGTCGCCTGCCGCGGCCTCGGCGGCGGCGGGCGTCCGCGCGGCCAGGATGACGCGGTGCCCGGCGGCTGCCAGCCTGCCGGCCGTTGCCCGGCCCAGGCCGCGCCCGCCACCGGTGATGAGGATCGTCGCCATGCAGGCATGGTAGGCCCGGGCGCGGGACGGCGTGTCCAAGCGTCCTTGCGGGCGTTTCCCGCGCGTCTTCGGCACGTCGTCCGCGCGCACCCTCTGGCGGTGCGACCCGGTCCCCCATTTGCGATCCGGCGCCCGGGAGCGCATGCTCCCCGCCTCCATGACCGACATCGTTGCGCCCCTCCGGCTCCTGATCGTCGACGATCACGAGGTCGTTCGCCGGGGGCTGGTCGACTTCCTCGATCGCCGGCCGCAGTTCCAGGTCGTCGGCGAGGCGGGGACGTCCGCCGAGGCCCTCGTCCAGGCGCGGCGGTTGCTGCCGGACATCGTGCTGCTCGACATCAACCTCCCCGACGCGTCGGGGATCGAGGCTTGCCGCATGCTTCGCGACGAGCTCCCGGCGGTGCTCGTCGTCTTCCTGACGAGCTCGCCGGACGAGCACGACGTGTTCTCGGCCGTCATCTCGGGTGCGCGCGGCTACGTCCTCAAGCAGTCGAGGTCCGCGGCGCTGGTGCACACGCTCGAGGCGGTCGGGCGCGGAGAGTCGGTGTTCGATGCGGGCGTCACGGGCATGGTCCTCGAGCGGGTGCGGCGCATCGCGAGCGGATCCGAGGCGGACCCGGCGATCACCCTCACGGTCCGTGAGCGGGAGATCCTGCCGCTCATCGCGGCCGGCATGACGAACCGCGAGATCGCGGCGGCGGTGTTCCTGTCGGACAAGACGGTCAAGAACTACGTCAGCGCGATCCTGGCGAAGCTGGGCCTGAGCCACCGCGCCCAGGTCCCGGCGTACGTCGCCACCCACGACTCGTGGCCGCCGCCCCCGCGGCGCCCAACCTCCGAACGCTGAGGTCCGAGCGGGCCCTGCAATCACCGTGGATGGCGCGGGCCCAGGTCGCGCGGTCGACTGCCGAGGACGGCCTGTCCGCCGGGCGGAGCCTCCGGGCCATGCTGACATTCGCCGGTGTGCGGCGCCGCGCGTTGCGGGCTACGCTTGACCCGGCTCCGCACCGGCCCGGCCGCTGGCCCGACCCCGGAGAGCCAGCCGAGGGATCGGTCATTGGGAGACGAGACGATGCCCCTGCCTGCCGGGACCGAGCTGCAACGAACCGTCAGGATGGTCAGGCGGATCAACGCCCCGCCCGAGCGCGTGTCCCGGGCCTGGAGCGACCCGGAGGAGCTGGCCCGCTGGCTCCCCGAGCGCGTGGAGGGCGCCCTCGCCGAGGACGCCCGGACCGTGCTCGTCTGGCGGGACCGCCGCGTGTGGTGGGACGTGGTCGAGATCGAGACCGGCCGCACGTTCACCTTCCGCCGGCCGTGGCTCCCGGATGAGCACGTGGTCACGACGGTCCGGGTGACGATCGTGCCCTCGGGGTACGGAACGCGGCTGCGGCTGGAGGACGGCCCCTTCGCGCTCGACCAGCCGGGGGGAATCGACGCCTGGGCGGAGTCGATCCAGACGTGGAGCGAGGCCCTGACCATGCTCCGCGCCTACCTGGACTTCAGCGTCGACATCCGGCCGAGGTCGTAGGCGGCACGCCGGACGAGGTCGTAGGCGGCACGCCGGACGAACCCGCCGCCCCGGCGCCGTGGTCGCCCTCGCGGCCGGGGCCAGGTAGCCCGGTTAGCCCGGATCCACCGAACCGGACCGTCTGACCCCCTGACGAGGCCCGGTAGGGCCGCGATGGGTGTGTATGGAGCCGCGGCGGCCGTAAGGGCTGCTCGGACCTGGTGGATGGTGACCGAGCGACTCCCGGAGTGGCTCGGCGAGGTCCCGCGGACACACCGCGGCTGATTTCTTCCCAAGCTCCCGCCAGCCCCGGAGCGGCCGATGGGTGCAGCTGACCGTCAGGCGAGGAGCGGGAGGGCCCGGAACCGCGCGAGGGCGGTGCTGAACTCGATCGCCCACGGCCAGCGCGTCGGCAGGTGCAGCGTCATCCGCCGGGCCGAGCGGGTGAGCCGGCCGACGAGGCTGAACAGCCGCCGGCGGAGGGTCTTGGTGGTCACGATCCCTGCGCCGAGACCGAGCCGCGCGGTCCAGCGGGCGAGGTTGTGGGCCATGACCTGGACCGCGAGCCAGGCGCCGTTCGCCGCGAACTTGCCCGACGGCAGGTGGTTGAGGCCCATCCCGTATTTGAGGTCCCGGATCGCGTTCTCGATCTCGGCATGGCGGCGGTGGTCGGCCTCGAGCGCCAGGGTCTCGCCGTCGCGGTCGGTGATGAAGGCGTGGTAGTCGTAGAGGGTGAAGAGGGCGAGCTGGCTGCCCGGGGTCGGCTTCACGCGGCGCACGATGAGCCGGACGGGCTTGGCGTCCCTGCGGTCGGCGAACGGGGTGTAGGCGATCTCGGCGACGTCGGCCCCGCCAGTGATCCAGTACGGGATCGGGATCCACGCGGTGTCGGGGATCGCCTCGATCAGGCGACGCACGCCTTTGTGCTGGCGGAGCGTGATGCTGAAGCGGACATCCATCCTGCGGCAGACGGCCACGACCTCGGCGGCATAGAAGCCGGAGTCGGCGCGCATCGTGAGCTCGCCGCTCGCGCCTGCCCCACGCACCCGCCCGATCGTCTCGCGCAGGAAGTGGGCGGCACCCCGGACGGTGTTGGCGCGGCCCTCGCGCAGGCGCGCCATCAGGACGTCGCCTGTGCCCGCCGCGACCGCGAGCAGGGGGTGGTAGCCGCGCACCTTGGTGTACCCGTGGTGGAGGGCACCCTCCTTCTTGAGGCCGTACGTCTCGCAGATCGTGGAGTCGAGGTCGATCGTGAACGGAGCGGAGCCGGGACCCGCCCCGGCCGCCCAGGCTCGGGCGAGGAGTTCGCGGGAGATGCGGTCGAGCTGGCGGACGTGACCCCAGCGGAAGCTGCGCAGGAACGTGCCCAGGGTGGAGGGGGCCTTGACGCTGAAGCCCAGGATCCGGCTGGTTCCGCCGGCGCGCAGGGCGTCCGCATCGTCGATCGAGTCGCCACCCGCGAGGGCCGACATGATGAGGGTCAGGAGCTTGTCGCCGACGTTCGCCGCGCCGGCGGCGCGCCCCAGTCGAGGAACCGATCGACCAGTCCCTTCAGGCCCAGGTGGAGGGCCAGCGTGGCCGGCAGGAGGAGCCCCGCATCGGCCACCAGACGATCGTCATCGAAGGCCGTGTCAACCCGGTCGACGGTGTGGGATGATCGCATCAATCAGGTGCTCCTCTGGTTCGGGCTGATGGGTCGTCTTCAACGCCATCTTCCCAGTTCAGATGGGCACCTGATTCGTCATCCGTGCAGGTTCACGGACCCGGTCGCTCGGTGGATCCGGGGTCAGGTGGCCCTGGGCCGGATCGCGGGGCTGCCGTCCAGCCAGTGCCGCAGGCTGCCGCGCCAGAGCGCCCGCCCGTGGAACGACACGTCGGGTGCGATCGCCGGCAGGCCGCCATACCAGATGAGCGTCTGCAGGAGCGGGGTCACCTGCGAGCCGTAGGCCTCCATGCAGGGCTCGGGCTGGACGCCCGGCCAGGAGTAGCACGAGACCACCGTTCGCCGGTGTTCGGTCGGGATGCCCGGTGGCAGGCGGTCCCAGGCCGGATCCTCCGGGCCGAACTCCCACTGGTCCAGATTGCCCTGGGGGATCCCCTCGATCCCGCGCACCACCGGGGGATCGTCGTCGAGCAGGTAGGGATCGACGGCCAGGTCGCACACGATCGCGTGGGCCGGCAGCCAGCCCAGCCAGGTATTGGGAAACAGGGGGCGCGACGTGTCGCGTCGCGCCGTGGCATCGACGAGGATGTCGGTCTCGCCCAGGCGGCGCCGGAAGTAGGCCTCGTTGCCACCCAGGCCCTGCTCGACCACGACGACCTCGGCCCCCGGGATGCCATCGCGGATGAACCGCGCGTTGCGCTCCGGGTCGCCGCACTTGGCCGCCCACTCGATGGCGTGCTTGCCGACGCCGCCGGCGCCCATCACGGTGACGCTGATCGGGTCGCGGCCCGGTGACGAGAACGGCGGCCAGCGTCGCTCGAGGGCGTCGAATGCCGCGGCCAGACCGTTGCGGGCCACGTCACGCAGGTTCTGGACCAGGCGCCGGCCATCGTCGCCGGTGACCATGTCGAGCGCGATGGCCTCGATCCCCAGGTCGCGCAGCAGCTCGACGCGTTCCGGCCGGGTCGTGAAGTGGAGCATCGAGATCAGGATCGTGCCTGGACGGATCAGCTCGTAGCGCCCTTCGGGGGCCCGCAGCACGACCACGATGTCCTGGCGGTATGCCGTCGCCTCGTCGACGATGTGCACCCTGGGCGAGACCGCCTGGTAGCGGTCATCCGGGTAGCCCATGCGGGCCCCGCTGCCGGTCTCCACGTACACGTCGACGTCCATGCCCGCGAGCAGGCCCATCAACGCCGGCAGGAAGGCGCGGCGCTCGCCGGGCTCGTTGTACATGCGCGGGAAGCCGATCGTGAGCCCGTGGTCGTTCGCCATCTCTGCCCCTGCCCTCCGGTTCCAGGCAACCTGGGAGCCGCGCCCTGGATCGGCGCGGCGACGGACCGACATTCTGCCGATGCCGGCGCCGCGTCAAGGCCCGCAAGCCCCTGCGCACGATCCAGCTGCCCTGCTTCCCGCCGGAACGCGCCGGTTCGCGCCGCCTCCATGCGTTCCGGCCGCCTCCATGCGTTCCGGCCGACTCCGTGTGTTCCCGCCGCCTCCATGTGTTCCTGCCGCCTCCACGTGTTCCCGCCGCCTCAAGGCATCGGCCCGCCCTTCGGAGTGCTGCCGCTTCGGGCCAGGTGGACCGTCCGGTCAGGCTCGCGGACAGTTGCCCGGGCCCGGCCACCCGTCGGACCCTTCCCGGTGACCGTGCCCCATCCCCACCAGGACGGGCTTCCGTCGCCCTCGGTCAGGCGGGAGGATTTGGATGCTCGATGGACCTGTCACGGTCGGTTTCCCGCGGATGCACAAGGAGGCGAGCGAGCGACGCGACTTCCTGCCGCCTCTCATCGGGCTGCTGGCGGCGAACGGAGCCGAGGTCCACGTCGAGGCCGGGATCGGATCGGGGATGGGCTACAGCGACGCGGACTACAGCGCCGTGTCCCCCAACGTGCACGTCACGGACGAGGAGGACTGCTACCGCCAGGACATCGTCGTGGTCCTGCGGGCGCCTGAAGGCCGATACGACCTGCTCCGCCGGGGAGCCGTGCTCGTGTCGATGCTCCACTTCTCGACCCGGCCGGCTCGCGTGGCGATGCTGCGCGAGCTCGGCATCGACGCGATCAGCCTCGACCTGATCACGAACGAGAACGGCCGGCGGCTCGTCGAGAACCTGCGCAGCGTGTCGTGGAACGGCGTCTCCGCGGCCTTCGCCGCGCTGGAGCGCACCTGGCCGGACCTCCAGAACCCGCGCCGGTCGACGGTCAAGGTCACGATCCTGGGTGCCGGGCGCGTCGGCCGGCACGCCGTGGAGTTCGCGACCAAGTACGGCGACGACGCCCGCAACGAGGCCTTCGGCCGGATCGGGCTGCCGGGCGTCGAGGTGGTCACCGCCGGTCGCAACCTCACCGCCGATGCCGGCTACCTGAAGGGCCGGCTGGCCGTCACGGACGTCCTGGTCGATGCGACGGCGCGCCGCGATCCGTCGGTCCCCGTCGTGCCGAACGCGTGGCTTGCCGTCATGCCGGACCACGCCGTCATCTGCGATCTCGCGGTCGATCCGTACCTGCTTGACGCCACGCCGCGGATCGTGCGCGGCATCGAGGGCATCCCGCAGGGCGATCTCGACCAGTGGGAGTTCTCGCCGGACGACCCCGCCTGGGACGCGCTGCCGCCCGGCATCCCGACGGGCGAGCGACGGACCGTCGTGTCCTGCTACTCGTGGCCGGGGGTGCGGCCCGAGCCGTGCATGCACGTCTACGGCTCACAGCTGGCGCCGCTCCTCGAGCTCCTGGTCTCGGCCGGCGGCCTCGACCGCGTCCGGCCCGCGGGGTCGTACTTCGAGCAGGCGCTCGCGCGCGGGAGCCTCCGCTACTGGCGGGAGCGACCCGGGTCCCTGGCGGTGGCCGGGACCGGCTCCGGCGACTGATCCACGCCGGGCGCCAGACACCGGCGGGAACCGGGCGCTACTTCTGCGGCGTGCACCTCCGGAACGTGCCCGGGGCGGTCCCCCGGTAGTCGTAGGTCGTTCCCGCGGCGACCGCGACGACCTTGTAGCCGTCGACCTGGACCTGCGTATAGGCCATGCCGGGAACCGGGCAGCCGAGGCCTGCATCCGGGAACGTCACCGCCTCGGCAGACAGCACCGTGACCGCGTCAACCGGCACCCCGGCGAGCCTGGCGATGTCGGCGACGACCGGATCCACGACCGATGCCGGCAGGTTGACCGTGCCGGTGCTGGCGCCCGGTTCCAGCGACGGCTGGTCGCTCGCGGGCCGGAGGCTCGACGGCTGGAGGCTCGACGGCCCGGACGGTCCCGCCGCGCCCGTGGCACCCGTCGACGGGCCGGCCGCTCCCGGGGTGGCCGGCCCGGGGGTGGCTGCCGGCGACCCGCCCGGCGCGGCAGTGCATCCCGCGAGGATGCACAGGGTCGCGAACAGGGCGACCGGAAGGCCGATGGGGCCGGTCAAGCCGGTGTGCGATGCCGACCTAGGGACCGGGCCGGTGGCGAGCCGCGATCCGGGGGTGATGCGGCGTGGGAGGTGTCGACGGGGCGAGTCACGGATCGCTGGACCTCATGTGCGTGGCCTTGCCGATCCTCCGCAAACCGCGGCCGGACCATTCGAGGCGTGCCGGTCCGATGACGTCCACCGGCAGGCGGTGGTTCCGTCGGGCCCGGGCGACGAGTGCCGTGACACCGTGCGCCCGACGGGCCCTCCAGGGCCCGGGGCGGACAGCGAGCGAGGGGCCGCCCGTCGTCCGGGCAGCCCCTCGCTGGGTTTCGGTGCAGCGACCGCCTAGTGGCCGGTCACCTTCAGAACCTGGACGACCTGGGTGGTGCCAGGGGTGACGTCCGACTTCATCTCGGCGATCGTGCGGTACGTGCCTGCCCTCCTGGACGAGGCGTCGTACGTGATGGCCTGGGTTCCACCGGCGGTGGGACCGCTCAGGGTGACGGCCCACTCCGTGTCGTTGGCCGGCGCCGGGGCGAGGTTGACGCCGCTGGTGCCGTCACGGTTCTCGGCGCCCCAGTTGATCGACGATCCGGGGTCGCCGGCGGCCGAGTTCGCGGCCCCGTACGACATCGTGATCTGTTCGCTCGACGGCCGCCGGCACCCAGGCGGAACCAGAGCTCGCCAGTGTGGGTGGTCGCGTCGCTGTAGTTCTTCACCGCGTCGAAGTCGACGATGAGCCAGGTGTCCACGCCGTCGGTGAGGGTCGCGACGCGAACCGCTCCGCCAACGGTCGGGTTGAGGTCGGTCCAGAACGGCGCGACCACGTTGTTCGGCCGCGCGGGATCCGGGAAGGTCTGCGGGAAGAAGTTGACGTCGGCCGCGGTGCCGCCGCCGATGACGACGTAGCCGTTCGAGACGACGCCGATCTGCGTGTACGGCTCGCCGCCGTAGTAGAAGGTCGGCACGTCGAAGTTGGAGATCGTCTCGTCACCGACCCCGGCGGCCGGTCCGATGCCGAACGCCGACAGCGGCAGGTAGCCGCCGGCGGGCCCGCTGCCCGAGATGTCGGTGATCGACTTGACCTGGGGCGGGATCGCCGGGCCGAGGGTTCCGCTCCACTTCACGCCGTCGGCGTGGTGGATCGACTTGGCCGGCGTCGAGACGTGGCTGAAGTCGAGGCCCTTGCCCCAGCCCATGTTGGTGACAGACAGGCTCACGTTCGCGCTTGTGTTCGCGAAGTTCGCGACCGTCGCGCTGCAGTGGGCCACCCCGGTCCGCGCCGCGAAGGTCGTCGGAGCGCAGGCGTGGGTCAGGGTCACGGCGCCCTGCTGCTTGACGAAGGCCACCGGGATGGTGACCGGAGTGCCCTTCTTCGGGGTGAGCGTGATCCGCCCGAAGTACTGGCCTTCGGCGGCCGTCGGGGCGCTGATCGTCACCCAGAAGGTCACGCTGTGGTTCCGGCGAACCGACAGGGTCCGGCTGGAGGAGCCGGCGTCCGACCGGCCCGGCTTGTGGCCGGAGACGATGATGTCGACGCCGGCCGGCTCCTGGACGGAGACCCTGAGGTCCTGGTCCCTGCCGGACACGTTGAGCGCGGTGCGCTGCGTCGTGATCTCGCCGGTCATCGTGGTGGCGTCGATGCTCGGGATGTTGAGGTCGATCCGGTGGAGGGGGTCAGACCCGGCCGCCAGGAAGTCCGCGAAGGTCTCGTCGAAGACGAGCGTCGGGCTGACCGCGCGATCCGCGCGGATGGAGCCGGCACCCATGTCGAACGGCGTGGCGGGGGTGACCCCGTCCTCCTTGACGACCGTCTGGACCGACGAGGTCATGAGGGCGGACTTGATCTGCTCCGGCGTCCAGTTCGGATGGGCCGCCTTGACGAGGGCCGAGACGCCCGCCGCGTGCGGGCTGGACATGGACGTCCCCGCGATCGCCTGGTACAGATTGCCGCTCGGCCCGAGGGCGATCGTGCCGTCGGGCTCGGGGGTGTTGCCGGCGAGGACCTGGACCCCGGGCGCGGTGACATCGGGCTTGATCCAGTCGCCGGTCGGGCCGCGGGACGAGAACGAGGCCATCACGTCCGGCTGGGCCGGGGTGGCGGTGCCCTGGACCCACGTGGCCATGACGTTGGTGTGGCCCGCGACGAAGGTCGCGATGGCGCCAGAGTCGTACTGCGTGTGGATCGCCGGCAGCCAGTGGTTGTCGGACTCCAGGTCCGTGACCGCCGCGCTCTGGTTGTAGAGGATCATCCCGGCGGCACCGCCCTGGAGGACGTTGTAGCCCTTGTCCACGCGGCCGTTGGTGCCGCGCTCGCACACGACGACCTTGCCGGTGGCCGTCCCTGCGACAAGCGGGGCCAGGCAGAGCGGGTCCGCGGCCAGCACGACCGGGGTCGGTGCGCTGATGCCGTTCGTGAGCGTCACGCCCGCGACGTCGAACGTCGCGCCGCCGTCGGCGGTCAGGTGCAGCGTGGAGGTGAAGGCGCGCGGGCCGGTCGAGGCGCCCACCGTGGTCACCCACGGGCCGCCGTGGTCCGACGTGCCGGCGCCCGGCCCGGAGTTGCCGGCCGAAGCGTTGACGGAGATCCCGGCGTGGACGGCGTCGAGGAACGCCAGCTCAACCGGGTCGCTGTACGGCTGTGCGCCGCCCGAGATCGAGAAGTTGATGACGTCGACGCCGTCGAGGATCGCCTGCTCGATCGCCGAGACGGAGTCGGAGCCGAAGCAGCCCTGCGCCAAGCAGACCCGGTACTGGATCACCCGCGCGCCGGGAGCGATGCCGCAGACCGGGCCGCGGTTGATGCCATAGAGCATGGCGGTGGCGACGCAGTCGCCGGCGGCGGTCGTGGTGGTATGGGTGCCGTGGCCGTCGGCGTCGCGAGGTGAGCAGACGCCGGTGACGCTGTCGCAGAACTCGTTCGCGCCGGCCCCGACCACCGCCATGTACGTGTCGGTCTTGGCGTAGGCGCCGATGAGCTTGTTGTTGCACGGGAACGCCGGACCGAGGTTTGCCGCGTTGCTGCCGTCGCCGAACTCGCATCCGCGCAGCCCGCCCGCCGGGGCGCCCAGGCTGCCGGGGGCGAGCATCGGGTGCTCGGGCCAGACGCCGGTGTCGATCACGCCGACGACGACGTTGCTGCCGGCGTTGGCCGACCCGCCCAGGGACGGCCAGACGGCGGTGGCGCCGATGAAGGCGGTGTTGTCGTCGAGCGGATGCTCCAGCGTGTCCTGCTGGACCGCGACCACGCCCGGCGTCTTGAGCAGGGTGCCGATCTGGTTCGCCGGGACGGTCGCCTCGACGCCGCCGTAGGCGGTGGCGTACGTCGAACGGACCTTGAGGCCCGGGACCGCCGCCTTGGCGCGGGACGTAATCTTGCGCGAGAGGTCACCGGCGTACGTCTCGTAGGCGCGGACCGCGGCCCCGTTCGCCTTGAGCTCCTTGCCGGTCACGCGCGGGCTCGTCGCCGCCAGACCGTTGATGTTGCCGGCATACGACGCGGACGGGTCGAAGTCGTACTTGATCATGACCTGGACCGGCGTCGCGTCCTTGCGGCCGAGGAGCGCGGGATCGCTCTTGGCGATCGCGCCCGACGTGGACTTCGGCGCCGTGTACGTCGTCTTGGGCGTGAGCGGCGTCGCCGTGAATCTGGATGGGTCGGCGCCGGCAGCAACGCCGGCGAACATGAGCTGGCCGGCCAGAAGGCACAGCACAGCAGTAGCCACGGTGATCCGCTTCATAGACTTCCCTCCGCGTGACCGATCTGCCCGACGCGACTTTGGAAGTGCAGGAACTTCGGGGAGCGCCGCGGCGTGGGCGTCCGGACCCTAACCCTTCGGTAACCAAAAATCAATGGAGGATCGGCCCTTGCGTCTCGCGCGATAGGTGGCGGGTGGTGTCAGCAGGCACCGGGCTCCCGTCTGCGGCGCATCGCCGGGGCAGCGGCCGGGCGGCGTTCGGCTCCGCCTCGTTCTCACGCCGAAGATCGCCTCTGTCCCGGCCCGCGTCTCGCGGGACCGGCGCCGCCCCGGCGTGCCGACCTCTCGGCGTCCCGGCGGAGACTTGCCGGACCGGTTACGCCGGCGTGGACCCGGGACGACCTGAACCGCGGGCAACGCGGATCATGGCAACCACGTTCTCCAGCTTCGCGTTGAGCGGGACCTCGCAGCCGGAGCCCAGGATGAAGCCGCCACCGTGGCCGACCTCCCGGGCCAGGCGCTCGCACTCGGCGTCGACCTGTGCCGTCTCGCCGAAGGCCAGCAGGACCGGCGACACGTTGCCCTTCAGGCACATCCAGTCGCCGAGGATCTCCTTGGCCTTGTAGATGTCCGTGTCGTTGTCCAGCTCGAGGATGCAGCTCGCCCGCGGCATCTCGCGGAAGAACTTCAGCAGGGGCGTCCAGCTGGCGTCGCAGTGGAGGATGGGCGTGATGCCCTTCGGGGCGAAGAACTCCACCATCCGCACCAGGTGCCCGAGCGCCCGTTCCTCGAACATCTTCGGGGAGATGAAGGTGGCGCTGCTGCGCATGGGGTAGATGCACACGCGCTTGCCGCGAGTCACCATCAGCGGCTGCATCATGGTCGCGAGGATCGGGTCGACGCTGGCATCGCACGCCTTGGCCACGAGCTCCGGCATGTCGTACAGGTCCTCCGAGAACCTCGGGAAGGACCGGGCCAGCGAGAAGAAGTCGAACGGTGGACAGCCGCCACCATAGAAGGCCGGCACGATGCCGCGCCGCGTCAGCCGGCCGGCATTGCCCCGGATCCGGAGCGCCATCCGGATGAACTGGTAGGTGACGACGGCCCTGCCCGCCGGCCCGGCCGAAGGTTCGGCTGCAGGGCGGCGAAGTAGTCCATCGACCAGCGGCCGTAGCCCACCGCGAGCAGGCGCTCGTAGTCGGCGGGCGTCATCAACTCCTCCTCGATGATCTGGAACAGCTCGTCGTCGCCCAGCTCCCGTCCGGGCAGCTTGTGGCGCATGCCCTCCGAGAACGGCACGTCCCGCGGCCACAGGGAGAAGCCCATGTCCGGTGCCCCGATGCGGTCGGCGGCCAGGTCGACCGCCCTCCGCCAGGCTCCCACGCTCGAGAAAATCTCGGCCTGCTTCATGCCGGCCAGGCGCGCCGTGTACGTGATGATCAGGGGTGCGACCGGCACCTCCCCGCTGGGCAGGGGCTGCAGCCTGACGGCGCGATCTATCCGTCCCTGAGCGTCCATGAGCCCGACCCTCCACCGCCCGGATGAGCCACCCGGCTCGGGTGGCCCCGCCGCCGCGATGGGTCCGCAGTTGGCCCGGCCGCGGTCATGGGCGGGACGCTCGCACCGTCCCCGGGCGGCCGAGGTGGGCCAAACGGCCCATCGCCATGGCGCGACTTGGGGCACCGGCGCGACTTCGGCATCCGGGGGTCAACCGCGGCTCCCCGGGAGCGGCCGCGTCGGGATGACGGCTACCCAGTGTCCGTCGCGGCCGGGATAGTGTCCCTCGGGCCGCCTCCAGACGAGGTAGTTCCGGGTCATCCCCTTCATGTCGTAGAAGTGGCCGGGCGGGTTGACGTGGCCCCAGATCGAGCTGACGCGCGGGTACCAGGGGTCGACGATGTACGCGCCCCTGAACACCGCCTTTGGGTTCGTCGCCAGGTCACCGGTCGCGCGGTAGCCCGTCATGACCCACGTGTGGGCGCCCCTCCACGCGAGCAGGAGAACGGGCTCGTGCGTGGCGGAGAGGGCGATGCCGGCGGCCCGGAGCGCCGCGGCCCGCGTGGCGAACGTCCTGACGACGTAGCCGGGGGCGCCGTAGGCGGCGAGCGCCTTCGTCATGGCCAATGGCCCCCAGCCACCGTTGTACGAGTCTGCGTGCGTGGTCCAGGCGCCGATCCGGCCCTCGATTCTCCGCTGGACCGCGTTGGACGCCTTGACCAGATCCATCGTCGCCAGGGCGCCGGTGAGCCCTGCAGGGGCACACATCTCCTTCGTGATCTGGCTCGAGAAGACCGCCTGCCCGTTCCGGGCGAGGTTGATGTCGACCGGCCCGAGGGTCGGAGTCGGAGACAGGCGCGGCGTCGCGCTCGGTGAGGGACTGGGTGAAGGGCTCGGCGAGGGGCTCGGCGGCGGACTGGCGACGGCGGTCGGCGATGGGCTGGCCGAGGCAGATGGCGTCGGTGGCGGGGCCTCGAACCTGAGCGACGGGACGGGGCTCGCCGCCCCTCCACCCGTGGAGGCGATGACCGGCTCATGCGGGCCGTTGAGGCGGCCGACGAGCGCCACGCCGGCGACGAGGGCGAGCAGCAGCGCGGCCGTGAGGGCCGCGCGACGCATCTTGGGACGTCGCCCAGCGGGGAGCGTGGATCTCGTGTTCACAGGCTGCATGCGCGGTGCTGATGATCGGCCACGCAGCATTGTGACTGTCCCTTGGATCGAGAGTTGGAGGCGGCCGTCGCGTGACCTGTCATGCGCCCCTCCAAGTGCTTGGTGCCAGGACATCCGGGGGCAGCCGCGGCAACTCGATCGGCAGCATCCTGGAGCCGATCCCGTCGAGCGCACAGACTCTACCCCTCCAGCTTGGAGCTGACCCTCGACGAGTGGCCATGGCGTTCCGGCGCGATGGCGCCCTCCAACCTGCAAGCCGATCGTTTCCATGCAGTCACTGATGGCCTGACGCGTCCTGACGACCCGCCCTGGAGTCGATTCGGGCACGGCCTGCGCGATCGTCGGGATGTCGCAGTGCCGCCGTCCCCTGTTGCACCGCCTCGAGTCAGCCCGGCGCAGCGAGCAGCTCGCGGATGACCTGCTCGGACGTCGCGTAGTCGCCCTCGCCGGCATGGACGTGCCGGATCCGACCCGCCTTGTCGACGAAATAGAAGGCGGGCCAGTACTGGTTGGCGTAGGCGTTCCACGTCGCAAACGCGGGATCGAACGCCACCGGGAAGGTGACCCCGTCAGCGGCGACTGCGTTCCGGACGTTGCCGAGGTCACGCTCGAACGAGAGCTCAGGCGTATGGACGCCGACCACGACGAGACCCGCCGCCGCATAGCGGTCGTACCAGGCCTTGACGTAGGGCTGGACGTGGATGCAGTTGATGCAGCCGAAGGTCCAGAAGTGGACCAGGACGACCTTGCCGCGCAGGGAGGCGAGTGTCAGGGGTGCGCTGTTGATCCAGGCGGTGATCCCAGTGAACTCGGCCGCGGGACCGAGGTCGTCGAGCGGAACGCGCCCAGGGAGGTCCGAGGCGAGCGGCGCCGGCAGGCCGCGACTGTCGGCCGCGCCCGTCGAGCCGGGCACCACGGTCGCGGGGATCTCGCCGACCGAGGCTGTGGAGCCGTTCAGCGCGACGCCCGAGATGGCGTTCTCGACTGGCACGTCGTAGCCGGTCGCGACGACCAGGCTCGCCACGACCATCAGCGCCCCAAAGGCCCGCTGGACCTGGGCTCGGCGCGCTGGACCGCCCGCCACCGCGATCACTCGCCGGCCGACCGCGGCGACGGCGAGCAGGGGCACGGCGGCCCCGGCGACATACGCGATCGCGACCGCGAGCACCCGCGGCGTCGGCCCGCTGGTGGCGGCGACAGCGAGAACGGCCGCCATGATCGGACCGACGCAGGGCGCCCAGACGAGGCCGATCATGGCGCCGATGGCGAGCCCGGCGAACAGGTCGTCACCGCGGGCCGCGATGACTGGGACGCGACCGGCGAGCGGGGCGAGCCAGCGCTCGACCCGCCGGCCCAGCTGCGGCACAGCGATCGCGGCCCCAAGGCAGGCAAGGGCGAGCGCGCTCCCGAGCCGGAGCTGGCTCGTCGTGAGCCCGGCCGCCCCCAGGACGGAGGCCAGCAGCACGGCGATGAGCACGAAGCTCGCCCCGAAGCCGACGACGATCCCGAACGGACGCCGCCTTGAGCCGGAACTGCCTGCCCCGAGCACCAGCGGCACGACGGGCAGCATGCACGGCGCCAGGACCGTCAGCAGGCCCGCAACGAACGCGAAGGCGAGGACGGGCAGCATGGCACGAGCTCCGTTGGCCTATCGAGATCGAGCGGGACCGGGGTCGACGGCTACTTGGTCGGCGAGGGGCTCTCCTGCATCATCATGCCGCTGGGCGAGGGGCTCTCCTGCATCATGCCGCTGGGCGAGGGGCTCTCCTGCATCATGCCGCTGGGCGAGGGGCTCTCCTGCATCATGCCGCTGGGCGAGGGGCTCTCCTGCATCATGCCGCTGGGCGAGGGGCTCGACGACGCGGCAGGCGACGAGCAGGCCGCGAGACCGAGGCCGGCAACGAGCATTCCGATCGCGAACCGCTGACTGATCGACCGAGGCATTTGGGGGTCTCCTGTGGAGGGATTCACCCGCGACCCTATCGTTGGCGTGTGACGCGTTGATGACGCGCGAATGGCAGGCGCGTGAATGCAGCCCGCCGCAGAAGGCGACCATTCGCAGGCCCCCACGCCCGGCACCGGAGGCCGCCGAGCCTGGATGGCGCGACGAGGCGGTCGTCGTCCTCGCGTCAGGCCGGCAGGCTGAACCAGACCCGCGTCGAGCCGTCGCCCGACTCAGCCCCGACGCGGCCCCCAGATGACTCGACGAGCTCCTTGACGATCGCGAGGCCGATGCCGGCGCCGCCACGCGCCGTGGCCCGCGACTTCTCGACGCGGTAGAACCGCTCGAAGACATGGGGGACGTCCTCTGGCGGAATGCCCGGCCCGCTGTTCGCGATCGAGACCCGGACCTCGCCCGGCGCCGATTCGGCGGACACCCGCACCGACCCGCCCGGCGGCGTATATCGGAGCGCGTTCTGGAGGAGGTTTGCGAGCACCTGCGCGAGGCTGTCGGGGTCCGCCCGGCCGGCCAGCGCCGACGGCACGTTCACGTCGCAGCTGAGGCCGGATGCGGCCATGGCCGGGGCGACGAGGGCCGCCGCCGTGCGCACCGCTTCGGCAACATCGAGGGCGACGAGCGGCGCCCGCTCGACCCGGGCGTCGCCTTCTGCGAGCACGTCAAGCGACCGCGACAGGCGCACCAGGCGCTCTGCCTCGTCCCACAGTGACTCGAACGTGGCCCGGTCGGCCGGGATGACCTCGTCGCGGAGCGCCTCGAGGTACCCCTGCAGGTTGGTGAGCGGCGTCCGCAGCTCGTGGGCGGCGTTGGCGATCAGCTCGCGACGCAGCCGCTCCTGCGCCTGGAGAGCCGCGGCCATCTGGTTGAACGAGTCGGCGAGGTCGGCCAGCTCATCCGGGCCGGTCCGCGGCACTCGCGCGGCATAGTCGCCGGCCGCGATCCGCCGGGCCGCCCGCCCGATGTCCCGGAGCGGCCGCGCGATCCGGCGCCCGAGCGCCGCCGAGAGGATCGCCGCGGCAAGCACTGCCACCGCGATCGCGACGAGGACCACGCGTCCCACCGAGTCGTCGAACATCGAGCGTGCGGCCTCGGCCGGGTGGCCGTCCGCGGTCATGAGGTGGATGAACGCGTCCGCACCAAGCACGAGCGCGCCAACGGTCACGATCCCGACCGCGAGGACGGCCACCAGGATGGACGCGGCAGCGATCCGCGCCCCGACGCCGCGGGGCCTGCGCCGGCTCATGCGGTCCCCGTGACGGCATCGACGGGAGCGGCCCGGTAGCCGACGCCTCGGACCGTGACAACGTAGCGCGGCCGGACCGCACTGTCGCCGAGCTTCACGCGCAGCCGTTTGACGAGCGCATCGACCGTCCGGTCGAGGATCTCCGTCTCACCGTCCGGGTAGACGGCGTCCATGACCTGGTCCCGCGACAGGATGCGCCCGTCCGCCTCGAGGAGCGCCACCAGGAGTCGGAACTCCAGCGCCGTCAGGCGCACGTCGCGCCCGGCGACAGCAGCCTCGTGGCGATCCCGGTCAAGGACGAGGTCGCCACGCCGGATCACCGAACCGGTTGCAGGCAGCCCCAGCGCCGGTGACGACCGGTCGAGCACACGCCGGACACGAACGACGAGCTCGGCGGGCGAGAAGGGCTTGGGCAGGTAGTCGTCGGCGCCCGCACTCAGCCCGGCGATCCGGTCACTCGCGGTGCCGCGGGCGGACAGCATGATGATCGGGGTGCGATCGGTTCTGCGAACCGCCCGGACGATCGTCAGGCCGTCGACCTCGGGCAACATGAGGTCGAGCACCACGAGCGCCGGGGCCTCGAGCGCGATGGCAGCGAGCGCCGATCGACCGTCGAAGGCTGTCACCACGCGATAACCCTCGCGTTCGAGGTAGGTCCGGACGAGGCTCACAGTCTTCGCGTCGTCGTCCACGACGAGGATCGGTGCGGTCTGGGTGCCCACTCGCGGATCCTATGCCACGTGGTTCATCGCGTCCTCCCGGACGACCAGGGGCGCCGGTCGGCCCATGGTGCCGATCCAGGGTGACTGGTGCTTCGACGGTGGCCCACATGGCCAGATGCCGTGTCGAGCCCTCGGCGGAGGATCACAGGTCAGCGTGACCGCCCGATGACCGGCGCATGACACGCGATGACGGGCCCGCCCGTCCATGACGGCATTGTCATCGCAGCGTCACACGGCCTCGATACCGTGCCCCCATGACCGAGCCGCGACCGCGCATGAGGATCGCCCGGTGGGCCCCCGCCCTCGCCGGGCTCGCCGCGGGCGCCGTCGCCATTGCCGTCTCCGAGCTCCTCGCCGGCCTCGTCGGCGCGCCGTCGCTGATCGTCGCCGCCGGGACGCTCGCGATCGACCTCCAGCCGCCCGGCGCGAAGGACGTCGTCGTCTCGTTGTTCGGCACGAACGACAAGGCGGCGCTGAACCTGCTGATGGTCGTCGTGGCGATGGCGGTCGCGGCCAGTGCCGGCGTCCTCGCGGCCCGTCGCTTCCGCCGCGGCGCGTTGGTCCTCGTGGCGTTCGGCATCGTCGCGGCTTGGGCTGCGATCCGGCTGCCGCTGGTCACACCGGCGCTCGCTGTCGTTAACGCGGTCGTCGCCGTGGGCGCAGCGCTCCTGGTTCTTGGTGTCCTGATCGGGCGGCGGCCGGGCCGGTCGAACGACCTCGGGGCCACGACCGTCCCGGCGGAGTGGACCCGCCGTCGGTTCCTCATCGCGAGCACGGCCACCATCGGCGGGGCCGCGATCGCTGGCGGCGTCGGTCGGGTGTTGCTCGATGCCCGCCACGTCGAAGGTGTTGTCAGCACGTCGCGCCTCCCGGCGCCCCTCATGGCCGTCCCGGCGCTAGAGCCGGACCAGGCGCTCTCGCTACCCGGGCTCACGCCGCTCGTAATCGCGAACGACGCCTTCTACCGCATCGACACGGCGCTGCTGGTACCCGAGGTCGATGTCTCAACCTGGCAGCTCAAGGTCACGGGCATGGTCGACCACCCGGCGTCGCTCACCTACGACGAGCTGGTCGCGATGCCCCTGTTCGAGCAGTACGTCACGATCTCGTGCGTCAGCAACCGTGTTGGCGGCAACCTCGTGGGCAACGCCCTGTGGACCGGCGTGCGACTCAAGGATGTGCTCGGAGCGGCCGGCGTCCAGACGGGAGCGACGCAGGTCGTCGGGCGGTCGGTCGACGGCTTCACCGTCGGCTTCCCAACTTCCTGGGCGATGGCGCCCGAGCGTGAGCCGATGATCGCCCTCGGCATGAACCGCGAGCCCCTGCCGGCCGACCACGGATTTCCTGCCCGGCTGATCGTGCCTGGGCTCTATGGCTACGTGTCCGCAACCAAGTGGCTCGCCGAGATCCAGCTCACGACACGCGAGGCCGTCGACGGCTACTGGGTTCCGCTCGGCTGGGCGAAGGACGCTCCGATCCTCACCCAGTCACGGATCGACGTTCCCTCCAGTGGCGGAACGGTTCCCGCGGGCCAGACCACCATCGCGGGCGTCGCCTGGGCGCCCGACCGTGGAGTCGCCAGGGTCGAGGTTCGCATCGACGACGGGCCGTGGCAGACAGCCAGGATCACCCGCCCGATCTCGATGGCGACCTGGGTCCAGTGGAGCTTGGCGTGGACGGCCATCGGCGGACGCCACAGCCTCGAGGTCCGGGCCACAGACGACACGGGCGAGATCCAGACGGACCAGGTCTCGGACCCGGCACCCGACGGGGCGCGAGGCCACCACCGCATCTTCGTCAACGTGGTCTGAGCGGTCGGGCGCGGCCAACGGGCAACCCGAGAGCAGCCTGGTGCCGGGCAACGTGGTTGAGGACACGCGACCAGGCTTGAGCGCACGGTTCCGCCCGAGGTCTCAGGCGGTACGTTGCGGCATCTCTCGGGAGCCTCGTCTCCAGGAATCCAACGCCTCTGCCGTCATGAAGACGTGCCCCGATGTTGATTCGGGCTCATGCGCGAGAACGCAACATGCCGCTGAAGGAGGTCCTCGGACGTGATCTCCGAGATCGGGCCCGCCTGAACCACCTTTCCGCCTTCAACCACGTGTCCGCGCGTCGCGAGTGACCCGGCCAAGTGCATGTTCTGCTCGACGAGCAGGATCGCCGCGCCGAGGTCGGCTGCCGCGGCCTTCAGGACCTTCGCCAGCTCCTCGATGATGCTTGGCTGGGGTCCTTCCGACGGCTCATCGCACAGGAGCAGTTTCGGCTGTGCAAGCAAGACGCGGGCGATGGCGACCATTTGCTGTTCGCCGCCGCTCAGGGTTGCTGCGGATTGCCCGAGACGCTCGCGGAGGACTCGGAAGTACTCGAAGAGCGCACCCGCCGGTCCCTCCAGGCGTCCTGTCCTCGCAATCGACCTGAGCCGGTCTCTACTTACTCCACCGCTCCACCCGCTTGGTCACGAGCGTGCGTCGCGATCGGGTCTGGCGTCAGCTTGTTCAGTTCATGCCCATCAAACAACGGTTCCTGACGGCATCTCACGAGCCCACGGTTTGAGAGCGTTGTTTTCCGACGCCGCGACCGAGAGCGACAGAGAGGTATTGGCATCGACCAGGCCGTCGATGCAGGCGCTCTTGCCGCCATAGCCAGCCTTGATGTGTTCTACTTCTATGAGGCTCACGCGCTTGCGCTCCCCAGATACACCAGCCCCACTTCGGGGTTCTGAGAGATCTCTTCGAAGGAGCCCTGTTCAACATCCGGCCGCGGTGCATCACCAATACGTTGTGTGCGATCAGCTGAACGAACTGCAGGTCGTGCTCGATTACAACAATGGTCATCGTGTCGGAAAGCTGCTGGAGCAAGTCTGCGGTCCGCGCCTTCTCCTCGCGCCATGCCGGCACCCGGCTCATCCAGCAAGAGGATCTGAGGTCGCCCCGCCAGCAACATCACTATCTCCAGCCACTGACGTTCGCCGTGGTGAGCCCGTTCGCCGTGCGATTGCGGGTCTTGGCGAGACCCATGTCGGCAGCTAGTTGCTCGACGAGCTCGTCGGCCTCCGTCGTGCGGCGGCGGCGTCTAACGCCAAGGAGTTGAGGTACCCCCGATCCGGCCCTTACCGCCAGGCCGAGGTGCTCACGGACCGTCAGCGACAGGAAGATCCGCGGGATCTGCAGCTTCGTGGCGACTCCCATGCGGGCGATCTGCCTAGCGTTGCGCCCAATGACATCCTGGCCGAGGATCGAGAGGCTTCCAGCATCCGGCTTGATGAGTCCCGACATGACCTTGAACAGGGTGCTCTTGCCGGCACCATTTGGCCCCACGATGCAGCGGATCTCGCGCTCGGCGACCGTGATTGAGAAGTCGTCAAGTGCCGCGACACCGCCGAAATGCTTCGAAAGACCGGTCGCGACAAGGGGTGCGTCTGCCACCGCAGCGCCGCTCATTGGGCCCCCTCGGCGAGGCGAGGCCGACGCACCATGCTGACTCCGCGCTGCAGAAGCGGGTACAGCCCGCTAGGCCAGAAGAGCACGACGAGAAGGAAGAACAGGCCGACGAGAAGCGGCCAGATGTCTTGATACTGGCCGCTCAGCACGTTCTCCAGGAAGCTCACCAGGAATGTGCCCAAAATGGCGCCAACAAGCGTCCCGCGACCTCCGATTCCTACCCAGACAAGGACTTGCGTGGAGAAGAAGACCGCGAAGAGCTGGACGAGACTAATCCAACCGTCGTGTAGAGAGTCCCGGCAATCCCCGCCATGGCACACGCGATCACGAGAAGGACGGTCTTTAGGAATGCGGTGTTGTAGCCAAGCATCTCCAGCCGGGCCTCATCGTCCCGGATGGCCTTGATGGCCGTGCCGAACGAGGAGCGCGTGATCCACACGGATACGGCGTAGGCCAGCACCAGGCCGATGGGGCCTACGTAATAGGGGTTGGCGGTGCCCCAGATCTCGATGTTCCCGAGTCCGGGGATCCAGATGGTGGGAATGGCGAACCCGTAGAGACCGTCGAGCCCTCCCGTGATGTCCCGGTTGACGATTGCGAGCGTCTCGAAGACAACGGAGAGCGCGAGGGTGACGATGCCGAAGTAGACGCCGGCGACCTTCGAGTAGAAGAGGAAGTACCCGAGGGCGAGGGCAGAAGGGCAGGAATGCCGACCCCGAGTCCTAAGGCGACGAACGTTCCGCTGACGCCTTCTAGGTGACTGAGCGTAATCGCGGTTGCGTACGCTCCCAAACCGAAGAACATCGCATGGCCAAAACTGACCACGCCGCCATAACCCCACAGCAGATCCATGCTAAGGGCAAGGATGCTGAAGACCATGAACCGATCGATGAGTCCAACGGCGTATGGCGAAGCGAAGGACGGGATTGCAGTGGCGACCCCGACGATGATGATGATCACGGCGTTTCGCCCAGCGCGGGAACCTGTGAGCGAAGAGCGCACATTGCAAACTGCCGGGCTCCTCACGACCCGGCCCCAGTCCGGGCGAGCCCCCGGGGGCGGAGCCTGAGAGCGGCGAGCGCGATCGTCAAGACGAGGTCGGATGCCATGTCGGGCTCGATAAAGAACGAGAGCGTTGACTCGGTGCCGCCGATGAAGGTCGCTCCAACCACGGCCCCGCTGGCTGCCGGCCCACCCACGATCACGACCAGGAATGAATTGATCAGCCACGGCAGGCCCATCTGTGGGTTGACGGTGCCGAGTGGGGCCACGATCGCGCCCGCAAGGCCGGCGTCGTCCGCGCCGACGGCGACGCCGTCGGTCGACCCGCCGCGATGTTGACGCCCATCGCCCGGGCCATTTCGCGCGTTGTAGATGACGGCCCGCAATCGAACGCCGAAACCGGAGCGATACACGAGGGCAAAGAAGGCAACCGCGACAGCCACGGCCACGGCCATGATGAAGAGGCGATACGCGGGATAGTCAACGCCGAGGATGGTGACTGTCCCCGAGAAGAGCGCATCGCTGCCGCGCTGACGCGCCCCGAAGATGATCTTGACCAGCTGGCGGATGACCAGGCTGAGCCCCCAAGTCGCGAGCAGCGTGTCCAGGGGCCGCGTATACAGCCTCTTGATGACGGTCTGCTCGGTGAGTGCCCCAATCGCTCCAACGATCAACGGGGTTGCCAAGAGGGTAAGCAGGAGCGGAAGGCCGATCTCGCCCCCTACAACGACGGTGTAGGCCCCGAGCATGAAGAACTCGCCGTGCGCCAGATTGATGATCCCCATCAGGCCGAAGGTGATCGTGAGGCCGATCGCAACGAGGAAGAGGATCGAGATCAGGGTCAGGCTATTCAGGATCTGGAAGATCGCGGTGTCCACGCTTGGGGACCCCTTTGGTCAGCGCGCCTTCACACGGTCGGCGTGTCTTGCTCGCCGACGACGTGATGGAGATCAGTACGGCGGTTCGGGGAAGGATTGGCGGTCTTCCCCGAACGCGCCGAGCGCCCGAGACTAGATCTTGCAGTTGGAAAGCGGATCGACCAACCCGAAGCTCCTTGAGCACCTTAACGACCCGTCGCCAGCCTGCGCATGACTTAAGGCGAGCGTGGTTGGTGCCTGGGAAATCGAGATTGGCCCCTGCGGGGCGTCGAAGCTCACGTTCTGGAGCGCTCGATACATCGCCTCCTTGTCGATCTTGCCAGCCTTCTCGATTGCGGTCTTCCAAAGGTAGACGCTGTCGTACGTCCCTTCCGTGATATTCGTGGCGATCGCGTCTGCCCCCCACCGCGCCTGATACCGACCGAGCCAGTCCTTGTTGGCCGGTGAATTGATCGCCATGAAGTAGGACGCCGAGCACGGAATGCCGCCGCGCACACTCGGGGGAAGCGTTGGGATGAAGGACTCGTCGAGAAGCGTGCTTGCCAGGCCAATGGTCTTGTTAAGCCCAAAGTCGAAGAACTGGCGCAAGTTCGAGATGAGGTCATCGCCGCCGATGAACGGGAAGTAAACGCTCGGGTTCGCGGCCTTGATTCGCCCCATGATCGGGCCCCAATCCGTCGTGCCAAACGGAACGAACTCAGTACCCGACACGATGCCGCCGGCCGCCGTGATCAGCTTCGTGCAGTATGCAATCGAATCGCGCGGCCAGACATAATCCTGGCCGACGAAGTAGAAGTTCTTGCCGAAGCGATCCATGAGATACGGAATGAAGAAGTCGAGCTGCTGGTTCGGCAGTGCCCCGTTATTGACGAAGTACCGGCCGCAGACGCCGCCTTCGCTATAAGTCGGGTAGAAGTACGGGACTTTGTAACGATCGGCCACGTTGGCGGCCACGGCAGACCGTGTCGACGAGTACACAAGACCGAAGATCGCTTCGACCCCATCCTGCTGCACAAGCTTCGTGCCCTTCTGGACACTCACGTCTGGGTTGGTCTGGTCGTCCTCGGAAACCAAGACCAGCTGTCGCCCAAGGAGTCCACCGGCCTTGTTGATCTCCTCGACGGCCATGATGGTCGGCCGCTCCTGAAGATCTCCCCAGATTGCTCCAACCCCGGTCTTGTGGAACAGACCCGCCGATCTTCACCGGGGCGCCGCCCGCAGCGCTGGGCACAACGCTTGCTGCGGCGCTTGGCGCGATGCTCGCCGCAGCGCTCGCTCGGCACTCGCCCCGGCACTCGGGGAGCGCCCGCTCGGCGAGCAGGCGGCGAGAGGTGCCTCGATGGTCCCGCCCAGCAGCAGGCCGATGCCCGCTCCCCCCGTCCCTTGAGGAATGTTCGCCGATCGATTCGCACGGGCAGCACGATCTGCGGATCGGGCTTCTGCGGAGAGTCCGTCATGTCGCTCCTCCTTGGTGCGATCTGCTCTTCGCGAAAATGGTTACTCGAGAGCGCTCGTGAGCTCTGCCAATGTCCATACGTCACCGAGACCGATCGCGAAATCGCGCAGGGCAGCCACGTACTGGCCACTGCCGGGCACCTTCGCCTGGATCCGGTCGTCGTGGAGGACGTGCAGTCGCATCACGAGCGCGCGATAGTCGCGTAAAACGCATCCGGACCGTGTAGGGAGTAGAAGTTCGTCGTGACACCGACCATGATCAACGTGCCTACGTCTGGGATGTGTCGCAGGTAGGAATTGAGCGGCGTGCCCCAGAACGAGGAGTAGCGACTCTTCTCGAAGACCGGTTCATTCGGCGCCGGCTCTAGCGGGGGCGCGATCTCGATCGCGGGGTTCTCCCAGCTCGGGCCCTCGGGCGTCCCCGCGTGCCACGTCGGCCACTTCGGCGCCCAACGGCCGACATCCCAGCCGTCGCCTCGCAGACCCCAGCGGGACCAGATGACCTGGATCCCGTGCCGGCGGCAGAGGTCGACCGCGCGGACAACGTTCTCGAGCACGGTTTCGCTCGATGGAGCCCCATTGCCGCCGGGCAGATAGGCGGGCTGGTCAGGGTCGAGGATGTACCTCTGCATGTCGCCCAGGATCAGGGCCGTCTTCGCGGGATCGATGTGGTCGAGGACCGGGTATTGACGATTTAGGAGTGCGTAAGATCCATCTCGGCGGGTTCAGGCATGACACTTCCTATCGATTAGCCAGTGAGGCCAGGGTTGGTCCCGAGCCACCAACGCTCTGGCCGCCCAGCGCCACGAAGTTGGAGGTCAGGACGAGGCTCGGGGGGGGCGGCGGCGAGGTCGCTCAGCCCAACGCGCGCTCGGAGTTCGGCAAGCGTCCACACGTCACCGAGACCAATCGCGAAGTCGCGAAGCGCGGCAACGTACTGACCACTGCCAGGATTCTCTGGGCTGAGTGGATCGTTAATGGCAGTGGTGCAGTCCGCCAGGACAAGGACCTTGTAGTCGCGAGAAAAGGCGTCCTCGACCGTGTAGCGCACGCAGAAGCCGGTGGTGACGCCGACCATGATCAGTGTGTCGACACGAGGAATGTGCTGGAGGAATGAGTCGAGCGGGGTCCCCAGAAGGACGAGTACCTGCTCTTCTCGAAGACGGCTCCCCCGGGCTGGTCGAAGCGCATCAACGATCTCGGTTCCGGGGTTTTCCCAGGCTGGGGCCCTCGGCGTCCCGGCGTGCCATGTCGGCCACTTTGGCGCCCAACGCCCGACATCCCAGCCGTCGCCCCGCCAGACCCCAGCGGGACCAAATCACCTGTATCCCGTGCCGGCGGCAGAGGTCGACCGCGTGGACAACGTTCTCGACCACGACCTCGGCGGAAGGTGCACCGTCACCACCGGGCAGATAGGCCGGCTGGCCCGGCTCCAGGAAGAACCGCTGCATGTCCACGCCGATGATCGCGGTTCGTGTCGGGTCTATTCGATCGATGATCGGGAACTTGCGATTCAGGACGCTGTCCAGGTCAAGGGTGAACTCTGCTGGCATGCGAAATCCTCGGTGTCTTGGCTCGGGTCACGCGGCGCATCGTCGTCGGGTCGACTGGGGCTGGTTCGGAGCACGACTGCCGTTCCGGGCTTCAGCTCTCCAGCCTCAAGAGGCTGGACGACTCCCGTGTCAGGCGATCAGGTTGACCGTCTTCACCTCCGTTTCAGCGTGGGTTCCCATCCGGAAGCTAGTGGTGAGACGCGCAAGAGGCAGGCGATTTCTTTGCCCAGGTCGCTGGGAGACAGACACAGCCGAGAGGTTCTGAGGTCGGCAGCGCTCGCCCAGTCAGGCGAGATCGAAGCGCTCGCGCCAGCCCACCTCCAACCATCGATTATCGATAGTAGATGACCGACTCTGCCGCAGTCAAGGTGAGACCCGCAGAGTGACGTACGTGTCTCTCGGATCGATCGAGCGGGCGTACAACCTCATGTGGTTCCAGCACCGAAGGAGTACGCCCGATGGAAAGAGTACCTGCCTTGACCGAGCGCACCGACGCGCAGCGATGGGCCGAGGTCCGCGACGAGGAGGCGATCTGGGGTGACCTCCGGCCCGAGCTGCTCGAGGCGGTGCGCACGGTGCTCGAGACGACGATGGAGTCCGAGCTCTGGGACCACCTGCGGGCCGACCGCCACGAGCGGACCTCCTGCCGGCGCGACCATCGCAACGGCGCCTACCGGCGGACGCTCGTGACCGAGCTCGGCTTGATCGAGGACCTCCGCGTCCCGCGAGCCCGCAGGCTGGCCTACCGGCCCAGCTTCCTCGTCCGGGCGGCGCGGCGGACCGCGACGGTCGAGCGGGTCCTGCGGCGGGCCTTCCTGCGCGGGCTGTCCACCCGCGAGACGGCGGCGCTGGCCGAGACGCTCACCGGGGTGCCCCTCTCGGCGGCCGCGGTGAGCCGGCTCGCCCGGCGGCTCGACGCCCAGGTCGCGGCGTTCCATCGCCGGCCGCTGACGTTCGCGGCCCGCTACCTGCTCTGTCGACGGGCTGTGGGTCTCGGTCCGGCGCAGCGGCGGGCGGGCGAGCCGGCGGGTCGATCCTCGCGGCCTACGGGATCGATGGGCAGGGGCGGCGCGAGCTGCTCGACTATCGCCAGGCGGTCGCCGAGTCGAGCGCGGCCTGGGTGGGGCTGTTCAGCTCGCTCATCGCGCGTGGCCTCGACCCCGATGGCGTCGTCCTCGTGACGGCCGACGGGGCCGACGGGATCGCGGCGGCGGTCGCCGAGGCCTTCCCCGCCGCGACCCTCCAGCGCTGCTGGACCCACCGGATCCGCAACCTGCTCGAGGCCCTGCCCCTTGCCGAGCGGCGACCCTGCCTGCGCGGCCTGCGCGCAGATCTACCGGGCCCGGACCCGGGGGCCGCCGTCGCTGCGCACTGGCGCTGGGCCAAGGCATGGCGGGCTCGCCATCCGCGGCTCGTCCGGCGACTTCGAGGCGCGACCTCGACGCGCTCCTCGCTGTCTTCGCCCTGCCCGCGCCGATCCGGGCCAGCCTGCGCACCACGAACCTGATCGAGCGCGCCTTCCGCGAGCTCCGCCGGCGGCTGCGGCCGATCGGCTGCCTCGCCGACCGCCGCTCAGCCGACCGCATCCTCTACGGCCAGGTGCTCCGGCTCAACGAGCTCCTGGCGCGCGCCCGCTCGCGCATTCACACAAGAGTCTTGACGTCACGGCTCAGCCGGCGAGCGTCATGGTAGGCCGGATGGCGCTTTCGCTGCACAAGAACCCTCGTGGCGGGGCGTCGAGAACGTCAAGGGCCAAGGCTGAGGTGTAACGAGGAAGACCGAGGTGGACGTCGGTCGTCGCGTATCGCAGGCTCGACCCTCTGGCCTTCCCGGGCGCACTTGAGGTACGCTTCTGCGCGCACGAGAGTGCAGGTCTGAGGACCCCCGAGCGGGAGTAACTCAGTTGGCAGAGTGTCAGCTTCCCAAGCTGAATGTCGCGGGTTCGAACCCCGTCTCCCGCTCCACATTCTCCCTTCCAGGCTGAGGGGCACCAGGCTGCCTTGTCTGGCCTGTTGCCGCGCGGGGGACTCGGGTGGATCCCAACCGCGAAACGGTGCCGTGCCATGTATCGGCGACCCCTCGGCATACCTCCGTGGCGCGGGGTGGACGGCCATCACCAGGACGCTGGCGTGACTCCACCGTGACTCCAACGTGACCCTGTCGCGATGCAGCGACGCCGGCATTTCTCGACGAGGTACGGCCGCTCCTCCGGCCGGACATCGCGTACGACCCGGCGGCCGCCCTGGACTGGGTGGAGGCGACGTTCAGCCCGCTCCTGGCCTGACGCCTTCGACGGGCGCGAACCGACGTGCCCGGCGCCTCCTCGAGAGCCCGTCGTGAGCGTGATCCAGTGCCACTTGACCAACCGGTATCCAGGCCTCATAGTTCACCAAACGGTTAACTAATCAGAGGTCACGCGGTGGTCGAGGTTCCGGATCACATGGATCGGCTCTTCGGGGCCCTCGCCAACCGGCATCGGCGAGAGATGGTCCATCTGCTCGGCCTCCAGCCGCTATCGATCAGCAGGCTGGCGGCGATCCGAGGGCTTTCCCTGCCTGCCATGAACAAGCACGTCAGGGTGCTCGAGGAGGCCGGCCTGGTCCGGCGCCGCAAGCTCGGCCGGACCACGTTCCTGACGCTCGATCGGGGCTCGATCCTCGGCCTCCAGGCCTGGCTCGGCCAATTTCACGCCTATTGGGGCACCGAGAAGGAAAGCCTCGAGAACTACGAGGCGCATCTCGCCGCCGACACGGGCATGCAGAGGGAGACACCGTGAAGAAGTTCGTGATGCTGTACTACGGCTACGAGGAGCCGACGCCCGAGGTCATGGGCGCCTGGCAGGCATGGTTCGCCAGCGTCGGCGACCGGTTCGTCGACAGCGGCAACCCCCTTGGCAACTGCGTCGAGGTCACGAAGACGGGGACCCGCGAGCTGTCGCCCGACCAGGGCGCGGCAACGGGCTACTCGATCATCTCGGCCGAGACCCTCGAGGAGGCGGTGCGCCTGCTCGAGGGCTGTCCCATCGTCGGGAGTGTCCGGCTGCACGAGGCGATGGCCATGTGACGAGCCATCGCCCACGCTAGCGGGCCCCTCACGTTTTCGCGCCATCGGCCTCCCTCATCGGCCGTCGGCGCAAGCTCCCCGAAGACTTCGAGGTTTGACTGACATGGCGAACTACCTGCTCACGTACTACGGCGGCGGGATGCCCGAGACCAAGGAAGCCCAGGCCCAGGTCATGGATGCCTGGACGGCCTGGTTCGGCCAGCTCGGCGAGTCCCTGGTCGACGGCGGGAACCCGACGTCGCGCTCGCTCGCGATCTCGTCCGACGGCTCGGTCATGGATGCGACGTCGGCACCGACCGGCTACTCGATCATCAGGGCGGCCGACATCGATGCGGCCGTCGCGGCGGCCAAGGGCTGCCCGGTCCTCGCCGGCGGGGCGGCCGTCGTCGTATCGGAGACCTTCCCGGCCATGTAGCGCCCGGCGGGGCCGGCCCGCGCCAGGTGACGCGGGCCGGCCCCGCGCGTGGCGTGCCGGCGTCAGGCGCCGCGATCGGGTGCCGCCAGCGCAGCCCCGGGAAGCGGCTGAAGTCCCGGTCGCCGGTGATCCACTCGCATCCGGACTCGATCGCGAGCGCGGCCAGGTAGGCATCCGCGACCAGGTTGCCCTTGACCCCGGCCGCCACGCACAGGCGCTCGAAGATCTCCCAGTGACGCGGTCCGGGTGCGACCACCACCGCATTGGGCTGCGATCGGAGCGCGTCCGCGAACGCGAGCGCCTCCGCCGCCGGTGCCGGCGGATCGAAGACGCGGGGATGGGTTGCGATGCGCACGAAGCCGCTCAGCACGAGCTCCGACAGCCCGAACGGCTCGTCACCTTCGACGGTGGCCGCGAGCCACTCCCGGTAGACCGCGTGCTCGGGCGAGGCCTCGTGGAAGGCATGGACGAGCACGTTGACGTCCAGCAGGATCACCGGTCGTCGCCGTCCATCAGGTCCAGCAGGGCGGCGCCGTCGTCAAGGTCCACGCCGGGCATCACCCGAACGCTCCGGAAGACGGGAAGCTCCGCCCGAAGACCGGCCCTATCACGCCGGGCGAAGGCCTCGCGGAGCGCATCCTCGATGATCTCGTTGAGCGTCCGTCCCGACATCGCGGCCAGCGTCTTCGCCTCCACGAGGAGCCGGTCGTCGATCCTGACCGTGGTTCGCATGCATCAAAGCATCCATGGTCTGCATCAAGATGTCAACGCGCCCAGACGCGCTCACGCGCCCAGGCGCGCTCAGATGCTGTACTCGTGGGCGGCGACGCGACGAGGGCCGTCTACGGCCCGTTCACGAACCCGGTTGTGTCCACCACCTCGAAGGCGCTGCCGGGGATGCTCTTGAGCGTGTTGAGCTGGTCGTCGGAGAAGCGCGGGTCGGAAGCGCCCTGGAAGTACCAGTTGCTGCCGTTGTCGGCCAGGATCAGTCCGTAGGTCTGCATCGCCTGCGCGATGACTCGGGCCTGAGGGGGAAGGCTGCCGATGTCGTACGAGGTCTTGAGGCGGACGCGGAGCCCCATCGGCGGCACCGAGGGGCTGGTATTGCTGCTGGCGTCGTGGCGGGCGGGGTAGATGTGGGCGCGGCGGGTGTTGACGGCCGTGAACCGGATCGCGTGGCCGACGAAGCCGGCGGCGACCTCGTCATACCGGACCAGGCCGGGCAGGATCGGCAGGCCGGCGGCGTCGGCGCTGGTCCAGCCGTCGGGCCGCAGGGCGTTGGACCGCAGGCTCCAGATCGCGCCCGAGCCGGCCGTCCAGCCACCCTTGCCATCGGGTGCGGTGTCCCACGTCTCGTACAGCGTGCAGGTGGAGGTGTCCACGACCAGCAGGTGCGCGTCCGAGCCGCCCTCGATGGCGGGGCTCACCGGCACCGGGTAGAGCCCGGGGTCCGACTCGTCGGCATAGGTGAAGGGGATCGGGTAGCGCTGGGTGGACGCGTCGGCGAGGTTGTACGGGATCCCGTAGCCGGCGTACGAGCCGAAGTCGGGGTGCAGGCTCGTGCTCGAGCCGATGGAACCGATCAACGTCGAGGAGTCGGCCGCCACCGGGAGGCCGCTCACGGGCTCGTTCCACACGTTGTCGGCCGGGAACACCTCGCAGCCGCCCACCTGCGGGGCGCCGGGCGCGGGCGTCGGCGTCGGCGCGGTGGACGGAGCCTGGCTCGGCGACGGGGACGGGGCCTGGCTCGGCGAGACGGCCGGGCTCGGCGACGGCGATTGGCCGGGCGACGAGCCGGGCGCGCGCGATGGGGTGGGCGTCGCTGACGGGCGCCTGGGCGCTGCGACGGCGACCGACCGCGTCGCCACGAGGACGAGCCCGGCGGCCGTGCGCACCCGCAGCGACACCGAGACGCGTCCTACGTGTGCCCGAGCGGGTACGCGCACGCTGCCCGAGAGCCGCACCGAGGAGGCGCGGGACAGCCGGACCGTCACCCGGCCGGTCGAGAACCGCACCACGGCAGTGCCCGACGCGATCGTGCGCCGCGGCGACACCCTGACCGAGAGGCGCAGGACGGCGCCTGGCGCCGGGCTGTTGCTCGACAGGGCGAGGCGGAGCACGGCGGCATCGGCGGACGGGGCGCCCACCGAGGCGGCCAGGAGCGACACGGCAATGATGGGGACGAGCGTGCGGAGGCGTCGCGACATCGCTGCGATGGTGGCGGGCGTCGACCGCGGCGCACATCCCCCATGCGTCAGGAGCGCTGCTGCCAATTCGTACGCCGGTAGCGCCGCCGAGCACCAAGGTCGGCCATGGAGACCCCCAGCGTGGCCGCGGTTCGAGGGGGCGTAGGGCCCAGGCGTGGCGAGCAGTGTCGTGCTGTGGACGGCTGGCTCTACCGAGGTCGTCGGACCTGGGCCCGGTCCTCCCCTACTGCCCCCTTCTCCAGTCCTCACCGGGCATGATCCGGCGCATGAACTGGTCGAACAGCGGAGCGGTGAACGCGGTGTCGCCGTGGCGCGGGCTCCAGATCATCCCCTTGTTGATGAGCTGGCTCCGCATCGGGGCGAGCGAGGTCACGTTGCGCCCCAGGTTCCGGGCAATGTCACCGGACCGGTGTGGGCCGGGCCCGAGGTCGGCCATCGCCCGCAGGTACCGCTTCTCCGCCGGCGTCAGGCGGTCGAAGCGGACGCCGAAGAAGCTCGCGTCGAGTGCGGCGACCGCGGTGATCGACGCCACGTCGACGTCGTCGGCGGTGATCGGCGACGACGCGGCCGCGTCCCAGGCATGCTTGCCCCACTCCTGGAGGAAGTAGGGATAGCCCTGTGTCCTCTCGACGATCCGTGACAGCGCCTCCTGGGTGATCTCGGCATGCTCGTCGCGGATCGGCTTCGCCAGGGCGCGCTCGGCCGCCTCATCGGTGAGTGGGCCGATCTCCGGGAAGTCGAACAGCCGCTCGGCGTAGGACTTCGCACTGCCGGTTCGCCCGCGCAGCTGCGGCAGCCCGGCCCCAAGAAGCATCACCGGCAGGCGCCGCTGGGCGACGCGATGGAGCGCGACGATGAGCGCGGCCAACTCGTCCTCCGCCACGTACTGGAGCTCGTCGACGAACAGCACGAGCGCCGTGCCGGCATCACTGGCGGCGCCGCCCACCAGCTCGAGGAGGTCCTGGAGGTCGTGCTCGAGGTCACCGTTGTCGGCCAGACCCGGTTCGGGGTCGAAGTCGAGGCCGACCTCGATGTCCTTGTACCTGACCTTGAGCACCGTCGCGAACCCGGCCAGCGCCCGCAGCGCGCGGGTGGCTCGATCCCTCGCGCGCTCGTTCCGCGACAGGCGCAGCAGTGCCCGCCGCAGCTCGGGTGCCAGCAGGGCCGGAAGGGAGCGGTTCTCGGGTGCCTCGATCCGCACGGTCTGGACGCCGGTGGCCTCGGCGTCCTCACGCATCCGATCCAGCAGCACGGTCTTGCCGGCGCCGCGCAGGCCGATCAACAGGACACTCTTGGCCGCCCGCCGCGCACGGATTCGCTCGATGGCGACGCGGACCGAGTCGAGCAGCTCGTCGCGGCCGGCGAGCTCAGGGGGCGCGGTGCCCGCGCCAGGAGCAAAGGGGTTCGTCGCTGGGTTCACCGGTGACTCTATGCTGCTCTTAGGCTGGTTTAGTCTATTGAGATAATTAACCTAAAGATGCCATAGATCGATCCTGCTGCCCGGCCTGGAGCGCCCTGGGCTGCCAGTCGCCGGCCCTACTGGATCGCAACAGTTACGGCCGGAGCCGGACACGAGCCCAGGATCTCCTGCAGCGCCGTCCGCTCCGCGGCATCGACCGACAGGCGCCAGCGCACCTTCACCGCCACCCACTCGGTGGCGTAGGTGCAGCGGAACGAGGACACCGACGGCATCCAGTCGGCGGGGTCGCGGTCGCTCTTGGACTGGTTCGAGGACGCACTGACGGCCCGCAGCGAGCGCTCGTCGCCGAGGTCGTTCGCGTAGGCCTGGCGGCGGTCGGCGGTCCAGGCCGCGGCCCCCGAGTCCCACGCCTCCTTGAGCGGGACCATGTGGTCGATCTGGAGATCGCCGGGATCCTTGGTGGCGAGGCCGTCGTAGGCGGAGACCCACGAGCCGCCCGAGATCGCAGCACGACTTCCCGATCCTGACCGGCGTGAGCGACTCCGCGATCAGCACCTCGTCGCGGGTGTCGCAGCCGTCCCCGTCGGCGTCGATCCAGTGGACGAACAGGTCGCGCTCGTAGCCCGCCGGCGTCTCGGCGGCGACAGGGATGCCCGCCAGCAGTCCGAGGGGCGTCGCGGTGACGGTCCCGCCGGCGACAGGTCGGGGCGATCCGGCGGCAGCGGCGACGGCCGGCGGAACCGCACCGGGCGATGCCAGGGGAACGGCGACGGCCGGGGGAGCGGTCGACGGCCGGCTGGGTGGGGTCGCGGCAGCGGGGGTCCCGATAGGCGCCGGCGACCAGACCGCCGCCTCGGTCGATGGGCCCTGCGCCACCTGCATCTGGGTCAGGCCCAGGACGACGACACCGACAACGAGAACGAGACCCGCGCACCGCCATCGCAGTCCGCGAGATCCGCCGGGGCCGGGGCGCCGGGTCGAACCCGCATGCCTCGCAGGGGCGGTCCACCGGTGACCACGACTCGCGCCACACGCGGGGCAACGGCGGTCCATGAGGTCGTTGCCGGACGACCGCGTCGTCATGCCCTGCGCCGAGGCCGCTGCCGGCGCGTCGGCGGATGTGGTCTGGGCGACGACGGCCATGGGCAGCCAGAAGAAGATCAGCGTGACGCTCATCCTCTCCGGGAGCCGGCCGCGCAATGCGTGCCAGGAGCCCCTCGTTGCGTCGCGATCGGCCGGCACGCCGACGCTCACCCCTCTGCGGACGGCCAACCTCACGTGGAAAGCGGCTCTGTTCACGGGCGCTGACGCATGTCGTTGGAGGGTACGGGGGATCCGGCCTCACGTCCCGGGACCTTTGGTCCTATCTGGGCTGCATCCAACGGGCGGCGTCCCATCGAACCAGCATCCGGCGTGGCCGGCAACTGGCGCATGACATGCCGGATCGGCGAGCGCATGCGATCTCCCTTCGCATCGCCGGCGAGCCGTCGGGCCGACGGGGTCGCCCACGCCGGGACCTTCGCATGATCGTGCGCCACTTCCACTGTCACGCCAGTCCTGGCAACGCCTCCGCCCGGTAGCGCCGCCCGAACCGCGCCGCCAGCGCGTCCCGGTCGATGGCTCCGCGTGTCTCCGGCTCCTCCACGATCGAGATCGCCATTCGCGGTGTCATCGGTCCAGAGCCACGGCCCCGGGGCCGGCGTGCGCGCCTCGGCCATGTCCCGCACCTGCGAGCGACAGCGGAAGAGGGTCTCGCCGGAGGCGTCGCCGGTGGCCAGGCCCTCGTGCGAGAGCCGTGCGCGCGCGGCGGGATCCAGCGGGGGGTGCACGAGATCCCTCACGACGCCGCTGGCCCGGCATCCGGGCAGGTGGCGCGGTACTCGCACCACCGGCAGGCGTTCCCGGGCCGCGGTGCGAACTCGCGCCGGCGGATGGCCCCGACCTCGCCGACCAGGCGGGCGCCGAAGGCATCGAGATCCTCTGCCGACCGCGTGGTCCAGACCATGACCCCGGTCTCGGCGAAGTGGAGCCCGAGGCGCGCGGGCGCCGGCAGGACCTCGCCGCGTCGCCGGGTCCCGGAGGCCGCCCCGGGCGCAGGCGAAGGCGTAGGCCGTGAGCTGGCGGTCCCGGTCCACGTCGTCCTGGGAGCGCGGCCTGCCGGTCTTGTGGTCGATGACCTCGATGGCGCCGTCGGGCCGGCGGTCGATGCGGTCGATGTAGCCGACGAAGCGCACCGGGGTCTCGTCGTCCGGCCACCGGGACGTCGATCGCCGAAGCCGAGCTCCACCCCGACGGGCTCGGCGTCCGACGTGACGGCCCGCTCGAGGTAGGCGAGGAGGACGGGCGCGCTGCGGGCGCGGTACCGGGCGGCCTCCTCGGGCTCGCACCCGGCGGCCTCGACCGCCTCGCCGAAGGCCCGCGCCAGGATGTCGTACCCGGGGGCCGGCATGCCGTCCCGCCGGGCGCGGATCCAGGCCCGGTCGAACGCCTCGAAGGCGCGCGTGGACGGCGGAGCCGAAGGTGAACCACCAGCGGGGCACCTCGCCCGGCAGGCGCTCGACGTAGCGGAAGGCGTACCGGCGCGGGCAGGCCGCGTAGGTCGAGAGCGAGGAGTGGCTCTCGCGCGCCGGCAGCGGCAGGGTCGAGAGGTCGGGCGGGGCGATGGTGTCGGTCACGGGAGCGATCGTCGCCCCCGGCCGTGCCAGCTCTGGTGTCACGGCTTTCACTCCGTCGCGGCGGGTCTACATGGATCGCGCGCCCTCGCGTACGCGGGCGCGCGCCCCGGCGCCCGGGATCGCGGGCAACTACGTTGCCACCCCCTTGACACGGTGCCACATACAAGTAGAAGGACCCCGGCGCCGTGACCGCCGGGGCAGCAACGGAGGTGGCACCCATGGGCAGTGCTTCGAGCTACATCTGCAAGGCGTGCGGGGCGCACTTCATGGCCAGGAGCGGCGGCGGCTTCTTCTTCGACATGCTGCACTGCGACACGTGCGGCAAGGACCGGAGCGTGAGCCACCAGGACCTGGGCGACGTCCACCTCGGCTTCGTGAAGGGCCTGCCGGGCCCGTACGCCGTGGCCCGCGCCGCGATGGACCGCCGGATCCAGCGCGAGTACCAGGGCAAGCCGCTCACGAGGGACGAGTACCACGCCGCGGCCGAGGCCACGCTCGAGGCCTGCGCCTGCGGCGGCCGCTTCACCTACGACGCACCGGCCCGCTGTCCCGAATGCCGGTCCACCCACGACCAGTGGGACGAGGACCCCCACGGCTCGGGCATCCACTATGACTGACCGGGCCCACCCCTTCGGGCGGCTCTCGGCGGCCGAGGCGCTCCGCGCCCTGTACATCGACTTCGAGGGCGGGAAGGACCGGCCCCCGGTCCTCCTCGGCATCCACCGCCGGGGAAGAGGATCCCGCCCGTATGTCCAGCAGGACGTGGTGGACGAGACGTTCGCGGGCCTCGTGCCGCGCTACCTCCCGCTCCACGATGCGGTCGAGAACACCGTCCGGCGGGCCGAGAAGGGGGACCGCCGGATCGTCGCCTGGAGCGAGCACGAGCTCGACGTCGTGAAGACGCTCGCCGGGGAGGACCCCGAGCTCGTCGCCCGGTTCGAGGCCCGCTACGCCAATGCCCGGGCGTTCTCGGAGTACTGGCGCAACAAGCTCCACGGCGGCGACAAGCCCGAGTCGGGGCGCCTCGCCGACTACCTCGCGCTCATCGGGTACCCCGTGCCCGACGACGCCGAAGCCGGCCACGTGGGCGCCACCATCCGGGACCTGCGCCCGAGGCTGGCGCGAGGGCTCCCGCTGACCGCGCCGCAGCAGGCTCGCTGGGACCGCCTCGTCGAGCACAACCGCTTCGACTGCGCCGGCATGCGGGCCGTCTGCTTGAGGGCAACGCGGGAGATGGAAGCACCGGCACGGGCGGCCATCACCTAGGCGGCATGTCGTCCACCTCGAAAGCCTCCGAGCCCACGTCCATGCTGGTCATCCCCGTTACCGCGCGGTCGTCGAAACGGGGCTCTCGCGCGCTCGTGAGAGGTGGGGCGCCGATGCTCAGGAGATCATCGGGCGCCCCGTGCCAGCTCTGTGTGTCACGGCCTCGGGAGGCAGTGACACAGGGTTTGCCGTCAGGGTTCCCGGCGCCTGGCGGCGCCGGAGATGTCCCGCGACTTGAGGAGGTAGGCCGACTGCGAGTACTGCACCTTGCGGTCGTACTCCATGCGCTGGACGGCCCAGGCCTCGGCCTCACGCTCGAGCTCGGCGACGATCCCGCGCAGGACCTCGTCGGACCCCGCGTAGGCATTGACGCGCTTGGCGACGGCGCGCAGCGTGGCGCGGGCCTGGTCCCATGCGCCGCGCCGGTTGAGGTCGACGGCATCGCGGAGCGCCCGGTCGGCGTACGTCCGGGCGACGACCCGGTCCACCTCGCGGTCGCGGGGCTGGTGGTCGTTCGCCGCCCCGTCCGCGAAGGTCCAGGTGAGCGTCGTCGAGCCCCCGAGCCGGCCGCCGCGGTCGGCGACCGCCAGCTCGACGCCGACATCGCGCCCGACCTCGCCCAGCGGGAACCCGAGGGCGAGGACGAACCGCACGGCCTGGTCCGCGACGAGGTCCCCGACGTGGAGGACCGACTCGCGCGAGCCCTGCTCGAGCGGGTACGGCGACAGGCACGCGACGCGCAGCCCGTCGGGCCCCGCGATCCGCAGCTCGACGTCCTTCGCGGTCACCTCGAGCAGCTCGCCGACCTCGCTCCCGATGAGCGAGCCGGATCTCCTCGGGCTTGCCGATGAACCGGAATGCGCCCCCGCCCGCGTCGGCCATCGCGCCCAGCAGGCGCTCGTCGAAGTCGTCGCCGACGCCGAACGTCGAGGTCGAGACGCCGCGGGCGCGCAGGCCGGCGGCGTGGCGCTCGAGCTCGGCGGGGTCGGTCATGCCCTGGTTCGCGAGCCCGTCGGTGAGCAGCAGGACGCGGTTGACGGCCTCGGGGTCGAGCGCCGACGCCACCTGCTCCGCGCCGCGGAGCCAGCCCTCGCCGAGGTTCGTGCTGCCGCGCGCCTCGATCTCTCCGAGACGCCGGAGGGCGTCGCGCTTGGCCTCGGCGTCGGCCGTCCGCCCGGGCGACACGACGTCGACCTGGTTGTCGTAGACGACGACCGAGAACCGGTCGGTGGCCGCGAGGCGCTCGATCCCCTCCCGGAGCGCCTCCTTGGCGAGGCCGATCTTGTTCCGGCCGCCCATCGATCCCGAGCGGTCGAGGACGAACGCGACGTTGACCCGCGGGCGGGTCGCGGTCGCCGTGGCCGGCGGCGCGGTGATCTCGACCAGCGCGTAGCGGGTCGAGTGGTGGACGGCCCGGACGAGCCGACGGTCCGTTCGGACGATGAAGGTCTGGTCGGTGGTCATGGCTTGTCCTCCCCCTGGAGCTGTCGGGCGAACGCGATCAGGCGCTCGACCATGCGGTTGTCGCGGCGGCTCAGCGGCCGCCGGAGATGGAGCTCGATATCGGGCGTGATCACCACGTGCTCCCACGCGGAGCGCTGCCCGAGCGATGGCTTGTCGCCGGGACCCGGCGGCGCGGCGGGAAGCGAGATGTCGGAGTGGACCTGCTTCGAGAGGAAGGCCATCGTCGGGGGCGCGGACGCGGATGGCTCCGCGAAGGCCTCGAGCTGGTCCGCGCCCCCCAGGAGCGAGCGGACGTAGTCGAGAGCCGAGCCGGCGGGCTCGGGCTCCGGCTCGTCGGGCGTCGCCATCAGCTCGAGGACCTCGGCATCCGACAGCAGGGCGAGCCGCTTCCGGATCTCGGCCAGGGGCTGGTGCGCGTCCCGGAGCTTCGCGATGAGCCGCAGGCGCGCCAGCGTCGCGTCGGGATACCGGGTGGCCGGACCCTCCTTGCCCGCAGCCGGGATGAGCCCCTGGGCGAGGTAGTAGCGGATCGTCCGCACCGGCAGCCCGGAGAGGGCGGATAGCTCGTTGATGGTGTGCTCGCTCATGGGCTCGATTATGACAGTCGCCAGTGTCGCTGTCAAGTATCTTGTTAGTTGTGAGCGGGGCCTCCGGTCCGTCCCTTGCGCCCGCCCGATGCCATCCTCTCGCCCTGCCGTGACACCTGTCTGGCACGGCGAGTGCCCCGTTGGACACTGCCGGAGGGACCCCGGCGCCGTCAGGACCGCTCCCGGCTTCCGGCGCAGATCCGGAGCGTCGTGGGCTCGGACCCCGGCTCGATCATCCCCATCGCGGGATTCGTGCTCGCCTTCTCCGCTGTGCGGCCGTGAGCCGCCCCTCGCGGTTCGCGTCGAGGGCGTCGACGGGGAACGGGTTGGGTGCTTCTCTGTCAGTCATCGAGCACCTCCGCGTCGAAGGCAAGTAATGAAGGAGCCCGCGGCCACGTGTGGCCCGGTGGCGGTCCCATTGCCATGAACCCCGACGATGCACGCGCCACCGGTCGAGGCAGGATGAACGTGCCCCGGGTCGGCAGGACGGACGGGCCGAGGTCCCTCGCCCCGTTGCCGTCGAAGTGCGGCGTCAACCGGCCCAGTATGAGAACCCCGGCGTCTCGGCGTCCCGGAGCACGTTCGGCGCGGCGACCCGCCCCTTCCGATAGGCTTGGGTGCCAGACCTCGGGCTCCCCCACCGAGTGCCACGAAGGATCGCGCACTTGTTGACCGCCGCTCGTACCGCCCGCGCCACGGACCAGTCGTGAGCGACTCGAGTCGCCCGCCGGACAGGCCGGACAGGCCGGCCGGGCCGTCGGGGCCACCGATCCGCCCCGGCCCAAGGTTCACGGGCCGGCTGCTGTGGATCGTCTTCGGCCTGCTCCTGCTGTGGAACGCCCTCACCCTCTTCGCCCCTTCGTCGAGCTCGTCGGTCAGCCTTGCCTACTCCGACTTCCTGGACCAGGTCCGGGGGGGCTCCGTGGCGACGGTCACCTTCAACGGCCAGAACATCGTCGGCACCTTCACCGGTCCGGTCGCCTGGCCGCCGCCCGCCAGCCCGCCGCCGTCCGCGGTACCGAGTGCCCCGGCGGCCGGTCCGGTAGCGTCGCCTGCCCCTTCGGCGGCGGCCGCCAGCCCGGTGCCGAATGCCGCAGCCAGCCCGGTGCCGAATGCGGCCGCCTCGGCAACCTACACGAGCTTCACCACGATCGTGCCACCCAACGGCGACCCGGGGCTGCTTCCGCTCCTCGAGGCGCACGGCGTGACGATCATGGCCCAGGACACCAGCAGCGGGTCCATCGTGCTCGCGCTCCTGGGCACCTTCGGGCCCGTCCTGCTGCTCGTCGGGCTGCTCGTGTACCTGGGCCGGCAGGCGCAGCGCAGCCAGCAGGGCATCTTCGGGTTCGGGAGCTCGAAGGCCCGCGTCTACGACGCCGAGAAGCCGACGATCACGTTCGCCGACGTCGCCGGCGAAGACGATGCCAAGACCGAGCTCGCCGAGGTCGTGGACTTCCTCAAGTCGCCCGACCGCTACCGGCGCCTGGGAGCGCGCCTGCCGCGCGGGGTCCTGCTCATCGGCCCGCCGGGCACCGGCAAGACCCTCCTGGCGCGCGCGGTGGCCGGGGAGGCGCATGCGCCGTTCTTCAGCATCTCCGCCTCCGAGTTCGTGGAGATGTTCGTGGGCGTCGGCGCCAGCAGGGTCCGCGACCTGTTCGCCAAGGTCAAGGCGGTCGCCCCCGCCATCGTCTTCGTGGACGAGATCGACGCGGTCGGCCGCCAGCGCGGGACAGGCCTGGGCGGCGGCAACGACGAGCGCGAGCAGACCCTCAACCAGCTTCTCGTCGAGATGGACGGCTTCGACGACAAGACGAACGTCATCGTGATCGCGGCCACCAACCGGCCCGACGTGCTCGATCCCGCGCTCCTTCGCCCGGGACGCTTCGACCGCCAGGTGACCATCGGCTACCCGGACCGGGCCGGCCGCGAGGCGATCCTGCGGATCCACACCCGCGGGCTGCCCCTCGCCCCGGAGGTGGACCTGGCGGTGCTGGCCCGGGCGACGACGGGCTTCTCGGGCGCGGACCTGGCCAACCTGGCCAACGAGGCGGCGCTCCAGACCGCCCGCGATCAGCGCGACTCCGTCGGGTCCGCGCAGTTCGAGGAGGCGCTCGACCGGATCGTGCTGGGCACGCGCCAGGCGGCGCTGGTTGACCCGGAGGAACGCCGGGTCGTCGCCTACCACGAGGCCGGCCACGCCGTGGTGGCGCGCCTCACGCCCGGAGCCGACCCCGTGCAGAAGGTGACGATCGCGCCCCACGGCCGGGCGCTGGGTGTCACCGAGCAGCGACCCGACGAGGATCGCCGCAACTACCCGAAGCAGTTCCTGGTCGGCCGGCTGACCATGATGCTCGGGGGCCGTGCCGCCGAGGACCTGGTCTTCGGCCAGCCGACGACGGGCGCCGAGAGCGACCTCAAGGCGGCCACGGACCTCGCCCGGCGGATGGTGGGCTTGTGGGGGATGAGCGACGAGCTCGGCCCGGTCTCCTACGGCGTCGGAGAGACGCACCCGTTCCTCGGGCGCGAGCTGGCGACGCCCCGCGAGTTCGCCGAATCGACCGCGGCCCGGATCGACGCCGCGGTGCAGGAGCTCGTCGAGCAGGCGCGGATGCGGGCACGGGAGCTGCTGGAACGCCACCGGACCACCCTCGACGCCGTGGCGGAGGAGCTGGTCGAGCACGAGGCGGTCGACGCCCGCCGGCTCGACGAGATCCTCGTCCAGTCCGGCGTGCAGCCGGCGGAGGCTGGCCCCCGGGACGGCCTGGCCACCGCTGCGGAGCCGTGAGGCAGGATGTGGACCTGGCGCTCGCGGGCGTGCGGCGCCTCGGCCTCATCAGCGATACCCACGGCTTCCACGCGCGCGAGGCAGTCGCCTATTTCGTCGACCAGACCGGGGTCGATGCGCTCCTCGTCGCGGGCGACCTCGAGGACTACCGCGGCTACGGCCTCCCGACCGTGTTCATCCGCGGCAACAACGAGAGCCTGCCGGTCCTGGAGGAGCTGCGCCTCGGCAGCCGCCGGCCGCCGGGCCTCCGGTACCTCCCCGACGGCGAGCGGGTCTCGATCGCAGGCCACGAGGTGGCCGCGGTCGGCGGCAAGTGGGGGCCGGCCGGGAGCACCTCCGGGCGGCACATCGACCCGGCCCAGCTCGACGCGCTGGTGACCGGTCCCCGACCCGACATCGTCGTGAGCCACGAGTCCCCGCTCGACGTCCCGGACCACGACGCCAACGATCCGCGGCTCGCGGACGCCTGCCGCGCTATCGGGCCGCGGCTCTGGGTCAGCGGCCACCGGCATCGCTTCCTGGCCGGCGTGATCGACGGGACGCCCGTGGTCGGGCTCGGCAACCACCCCCACGGCTGGGCGACGGTCGAGATCGGGCCCGGCAGGCTCGGCGACGTGCGGCGGTTCGTCCCGGCCGAAGCCGGATACCAAGACCGCCTCGAGGCGTGGATGGCGGCCAAGGCCCGCGAGGCGGCCCTCCTCAAGGAGCTCCAGCGTCGCCCCGGCCGCCGCCGCCTCGTCTACGGCGTGATCGAGCCCGACAACGAGCACGCCCGGCGCTGGTTCGCCCCGACGGGTGAGCAGGGCTGAAGGCTGACCCGGGCCGGGACCTGGATGGCGTCGCGGCGGGTCAGCCCGGCACCAAGCCGTCCGGGACCAGCGGCAGCGAGCGGAGGCGGACGCCGGTCGCCGCGAAGATCGCGTTGGCGATCGCCGGCGCGATGGCGACGATCGGCGTCTCGCCCGCACCCGCCGGTGGGATCTCCGGGTGATCGAGGAGGATGACCTCGATCGGCGGCACGTCGTCGATCCGCGGCACCCGGTAGTCGGTGAACGACGCGTTGGCGATGACGCCCGCCTCGAACCGGATTGCCTCGAACAGCGCGGCGCCGAGGCCCATGACGAGCGCGCCCTCCACCTGGTTGGCGAGACCACCGGGGTCCACGATCGCCCCGCAGTCGAGGGCGGTCACCACCCGCTCGATCAGGAGCCGGCGATCGGCGCCCACGCCGACATCCACGGCGGTCGCCACGCGGGCGCCCTTCTCGACCCCGCACGCGATGCCGAGGCCCCGTCCGGCCCCGCGCGTCTCGCCCCATCCGATCCGGCCGGCGGCGGCACGGAGGACGTCCGCCAGGCGCTCGTCGGCCAGGTGCTCCAGCCGGAGGGCGAGCGGATCGACGCCCATCGCCGCGGCCATCTCGTCCATGGCCGATTCGCGCGCGAAGTGGTTCGCCGTCGCCGCCAGCGCTCGGTACGAACCCTGGCGCAGCGGAGAGTCGGCCGGCTGGTAGTCCAGGCGCTGGGCCGGAACCCGGTACGGCCCCACGAGCCCGAACGTGCCGGAGTTCGTGTTGCGCATCTCCCAGGCCGTGATCCTCGTCGTGTCGGCGCCGCCCTTGATGTCGATGACGGCGGCCGGCCTCAGGTAGCCCTCGGTGAACTCCTCCGGGCGCGTCCAGCGCACCTTCACCGGTCGCCCGACGGCACGGGCCAGGCGGGCCGCCTCGATGGCGATCCCGGCCGCGTGCTTGCCGCCGAACCCGCCACCCGTGTCGGGCGTGATGACCCGCACGCGGTCCTCGGGCAGGCCGAGCTGCTCGGCGACGTCGGCGCGGACACCGAACGGCACCTGGGTTCCGGTCCAGACGGTCAGCCGCCCGTCTTCGCCCCACGACGCCAGGGCGAGCCGCGTCTCGAGTGGAACGTGGGCGATGTAGGCCGTCGTGTACGTCGCGGCGAGGTAGGTGGGAGCGACCTCGAGCGCGGCCTCGACGTCACCGGTCTCCCGGTGGAACGACCCGCCCCAGCCCTCCTCCGCATCGACTGGGTGCTCGCGGAGCCACGCCTCGAGCCCGGCGTCGGACGGCAGCGTCGGGCGGTCCCACTCGGCCGCCACGAGGCCGAGCGCGCGCCCGGCCAGGAACGGGTTGGGCGCCACGACGCCGACGAACCCGTCCTCGTGGACGACGGTCACGCCCGGCACCGCGGCCGCGGCCGACGTGTCTGCCCGGCGGAGCACGGCGCCCGGAACCGGCGGCCGGAGCACCCGCCCGTGGAGCATCCCCGGGACGGCCAGGTCCGACGGGTAGCGGCGCGAGCCGGTGACGATGGCCGGTCCGGTCACGCGCCGCGCGTTCCGGGCGGCCAGCGGCTGGGCCTCGCCGCCCAGCGCATTGTCGGTGGCGTCGATCCGCTCCACCAGGCGCTGGCCGCGCACGAGGTCGCCGTAGGGCACGGAGCGGCCGCCCGCCGGGTCGTGGATCGCACCGCCCGAGGCCACGAGCGAGGCGGGCTCGAGCCCCAGCCGGCCGGCCGCGAGCCGCACGAGCGAGGTTCGCGCGCCCGCCGCGACCCGCCGCAGGAGCGGGCCGGCGTCGGGCATCGACCGGCTGCCGAACGTGCCCTCGTCGTGCGGGCAGAGGTCCGTGTCGCCCATGACCAGCCAGACGGCGGCCAGCGGCACGCACAGCTCGTCGGCCACGATCACCGACAGGGCGGTCCGGTTGTCCTGCCCCACGTCCACCTTGCCCGTGAACGCCGTCACGTCCCCGTCCTCGCCCACGTGGAGCCAGGCCCCTGCGCTCGTCGTCCACGCGTCGTCGGATGGCTCGGGCTCATGGACGGCGACCAGGCCGGAGGGCAGCACGTCGAACCAGTCGCGGCCCTCGGCCGGGGTGAGGTCCCACGGCCGCCGCGGCGCCCAGCGGTCGCTGGCGCGATCGTCGAGGGACCTGACGGGCGTCGAGGGCGCGCCGGTCCCCGGCTGACCGCCGCTCGGCCCCGGCACGGGCCAGCTCGGCGGCCCGGTGCACCGCGCGCAGGATCCGGGGGTAGGTGCAGCAGCGGCAGGCGTTGGCATGCAGGGCCGCCCGCACCCGAACGTCGTCGGGGTCGGGCTCGTGCTCGAGCAGCGCGACCGTGCTCATCACCATCCCGGCCGTGCAGTACCCGCACTGGAACGCACCCACCTCGAGGAACGCCCGCTGCACCGGGTGAAGCGTCCCGGCGGGGGCGAGCCCCTCGATCGTCCGGACCGGCCGGCCGGCGACACCGGACAGGTGCACCTGGCAGGCCTGGACCGGCTCGCCGTCCAGCAGCACCGTGCAGGCGCCGCAGGCCCCCTCGCCGCAGCCCGGTTTCGCGCCGGTGAGGCCGAGCTCGTCGCGCAGGACGAACAGCAGCGAGCGGTCGGGACCGGGCGCCACCGGGCGCCCGACGCCGTTGACGACAAGCATGCCGGGGACAGCGGGACCGTTCATGGTGAACCCTCGGCGGCGGGGCCGGACACGGGACCAGCATAGTCCCGGCGGCCGCGCAGGCCTTTCGGCGCGTGCCCTCTGACCGGCCGGGGTCGTGTCGCCCGGCGCCGAATTGGCGCCTGCCATCGGGCTATCCTGCCCATGAGTCGGGATCGATCTCCCCCGACCCCGAGGAGGGTTGCCGTGGATCTGACGACGCTGTTCCCGTACCTGCTCTTCCTGCACGTGATGGGAGCCATCCTCGCCTTCGGACCCACCTTCGCCTACGCGATCATGGGGGCGATGTCTGGCCGCGAACCGCCGCACGCCAACTTCAATGCCCGACAGATCGTGATGATCAACAAGGGGCTCGTCTACCCGCTGGCGATCGTCCAGCCCATCACCGGCGTCCTCGTCTACGTCTCGGCCCCGACGGGTGAGTTCAACGCCGGCCCATGGCTCGTGCTCGGGATCGTCCTGTATGCCGTCGCCTTCACGCTCTCGCTGACGATCATGCGGAGCTCCCTCCATCACCTCGTCGAGCTGACGGCGACACCACCGCCCGCCGGGTCGCCGCCACCGCCGGAGATCCCGGCCACGGGCCGGCTGATCCAGCGCGGAGGGGCGTTCGTCGGCTTCCTGGTCGTCTGCATCGTGTTCCTGATGGTCGTCAAGCCCGGAGCCTGAGCGTCCGGCGACGGCCGGGGCAACGAGCCCCCGGCACGTTCCGCCAGCGTGCGAACGCCGCTCGAGCTCGGCAAACCGGCCTCCTGCCGCCAAATGAGCCTTCGCCGCCAAGCCGATATCATTCGGGGCCTTCTTCGACGAGGGTTGAGGTCGAGACCGCGATGCCCTGGCTCCCCGAATTCGGCGCCCTGATCGGCGTCAACGTGCCTGCGGACGCGGACCCGGCGTCGGTGGCGAAGGCGCTCGACGACGCGTACCCGCAACGGGTCAGGGTCGATGACCCCCGGGCCGGCCGGATCGAGGGGAGGGCGGCCATCAGGGACTTCATCGCCGGGAGCGGCGCCTGGCTCGCCGCCCGTCACGCCCGGGTCACCCCCGTCGCCACCACCCACGGCGCCGGCCGGACGGTCGGCGAGTACGACGTCGAGCTCACGGTCGACGGCTCGACCTTCGTCCTGCCCGTCGCGGTCGCCGTCGAGCCCGGAGCCGACGGTCGAACCGCCTGGATCCGGATCTACCACAGCCACTGGCCGCTCCTCGGCCACCACGTGGTCCGGCCGCCGCTTCTCGCTCGGGACCCGTCGGTCCGCGAATCCGACATCGTGGGCGAGTACCAGGCGGCGCTCGCCGCCGGGGATGCCGACCGGATCACCGCCACCTTCGAACCCGATGGCTGCTTCCGCGAGCCCGCGGGCCCCCAGTACCGGGTCTGCGGCACCGCGGCCCTCCGCGAGTTCTTCGCCGGGTTCTTCAGCCTCGGTGGCGGGATCATCCTGGAGCATTGCACGGTGACCGAGGACGGGACCCGCACGGCGCTCGAGTTCAACGCCGTCCGCTGGGGCCCGGTCGACATGCCGCACCAGGCGGGCATCGCCGTCTACGAGCGGGGCGCAACGGGTCGTCTCGCCAACGCCCGCGTCTACGACGACGTGGACCCGCCGTTCCACTGACATGCTCCAGCCAGAGCCGTTCTGCCTCCTGATCGCCGACATCTCCGGCTACACGCGCTACCTCGCGGCCGTCGAGCTCGATCACGCCCACGACATCCTGGCCGACCTCATCGGCACCGTCGTGACGGCCCTCCGACCGACCTTCCGGCTCGCGAAGCTCGAGGGCGATGCCGCGTTCGTCTTCGCGCCGGCGGACAAGCTCGACGGCTCGCTCCTGCTGGACACGATCGAGCGCTGCTACTTCGGGTTCCGCCGGCGGCGTCGCGACGTCCGCCAGGCGACCTCGTGCCCCTGCAACGCCTGCACCAGGATCCCCGACCTCAACCTCAAGTTCGTCGTCCACCATGGCGTGGCGATGCGCCAGAGGATGGCCGGCCGCGAGGAGCTGATGGGGTCGGACGTCATCGTCGTGCACCGGCTGCTGAAGAACGAGGTCGTCGAGCGGCTCGGGATCGGCGCCTACGCCCTGTTCACGCAGGCCAGCGTCGACGCGGTGGCCATCGAGCCGGGCGCGCTCGGCATGCAGCCGCTGTCCGAGACCTACGAGGTCGTCGGGGAGGTCGGGACGTGGGTCCACGACCTCGAACGGCGCTGGCAGGAGGAGGAGGCGCGCCGGCGCGTGTTCGTCACGCCCGACGAATCGTGGTTCACCCAGTCGGTCGAGACGGTCGCCCCGCCCCAGCTCGCGTGGGAGTTCGTCACCGCCCCCGGCCGGCGGCCATCGTGGCAGGTCGGGGTCACGGAGGTGGTGCTCAGCGGCAGCCCGGGCAACCGGCGCGCCGTGGGGGCGACGAACCACTGCCGGCACGGCGCCGAAGGCGGGGTCGTCGAGGAGATCCTCGACTGGCGGCCGTACGACTACCTGAGCGATCGCGGCACGCACGAGACGTCCTCCGGGCCGGCCCGGATGATCGAGACGATCGAGTTCGAGCCGACGACGACCGGGACGACGGTCCACTTCCGCTACCAGCTGCCGAGGTCCGCGAGGGAGCGTGCCGCGGTGACGGCCCTCGAGCCCGTCTACCGCCAGGTCTTTGCCGCCCGGATGACGAGGCTGGCCGCGCAGCTGGCCGAGGAGACGGCGGCCCGCGCGGTCGGGCCGGAGGAGCCCGGCCTGCCGGCGCCCCGCGCGGACGGCGTGCTCGCGGACCTCGCCCGGAACCTCGTGCAGGACGGTCCGGCGGGTCCGCCGTAGACTCCGCGGGACGGCCAGACATGCACCCGGACATGCACTACGACTTCGTGATCATCGGCGCCGGCCCGGCCGGCGAGGCGGCGGCCTACATGGCGCGCTCGAGGGGCTCCAGCGTCGCCGTCGTCGACCGCGACCTCTTCGGCGGGTCGTGCCCGCACTGGGGCTGCGTGCCGTCGAAGTCGCTGCTGAACGCGGCCGCGCTCCACGCCGGGGGCGGCGACTACCCGTGGCGGCGAGCGTCCGACCGGCGCGACTACATGATCAACCGGATCGGCCGCGACTACCCCGACGACGCGGGTCACGTGCGCGGCCTGCGCGAGGCCGGCGCCGAGACCTACCGCGGGGAGGGTCGTCTCGACGGCCCGGGTCGCGTGGTCGTCCGGCACGACGGCCAGGCGCACGCGCTCGAAGCCCGGCACGTCGTGGTCGCCATCGGCTCAGAGACGAAGAAGCCGCCGATCGAGGGCATCGACGCGGTCCGCACCTGGACGAACCGGGAGGCGACGGGCGCCCGCGACCTGCCGGCCAGCCTCCTGGTGCTCGGTGGCGGCCCCACGGGCGTCGAGCTCGCCCAGGTCTACGCGCGCTTCGGCGTCCCCGTGACGATCGTCCAGTCCGGGCCCCGCCTGATCCCGACCGATCATCCGCGCAACTCCGAGGCCGCCCTGCGCGCCATGCGGCGTGACGGCGTCCAGGTCCGGCTGGGGGTCCGCGCCGTCCGCGCCCTGCCTGCCGGCGACCCCGTCGAGCCCGACCGGGTCGAGCTCGACGACGGGAGCACCGCCGCCGGCCACGCGGTCCTGCTCGCGGTCGGGCGCACCATCCCGCTCGGGTCGCTCGGGCTCGAGACGGTGGGCGTCGAGGCGGGCAGTGTCCCCCACGATGGACGGCTCCGGCTGCAGGACGGCCTGTACCTCGCCGGTGACTGCGCCGGGCCCGAGCTCCACACCCACCAGGCGCACTACCAGGGCGAGCTCGCGGTCCGGATGGCGCTGGGCGAGGACGTCGCCCCCGACTACCGCGCGCTGCCCCGCGCGACCTACACGGACCCGGAGCTGGCGTCGGTCGGCGTGACGCTCGAGGAGGCGAGGACCGCCGGGCTGGACGCCTTCGAGGCCGTGGCCGACTTCCCGGTCACGGCGAAGGGCTATTCGGTCGAGGCGGCCTTCGGCCACGTGACCATCGTCGTCGACCGGGGCAGCGGGGAGCTGGTGGGGGCGGCGATGGCCGTGCCCGATGCCTCGGCCGCGATCCACGAGTGCGTGCTCGCGATCAAGGCGCACGTCCCGGTCGCCGTCCTCGCCGACACGATCCACGCGTTCCCCTCGACGTCGCGGATCCTCAACGGCCTGTTCGCCGAGGCGGCCAGGATGCTGGCACTGCCCACGGCGGGGTCCGAGGGCTGATCCGCCCGACACTGGGGTCGCGGCGCCTCTCCGCGGTCGCAGCGCCTCTCCGCGGCTCGCGGCGCCTCTCCGCGGCTCGCGGCAGCGGACCCGCGCTCGATCACGGTCCGTCCGCCTCGACCGGGAGCCCGGCCGCCGCCCAAGCCTCGAAGCCGCCGATCACGTCGCCGACGCTGGCGAACCCGAGGTCGCGCAGCGTGGCGGCCGCCAGGCTCGACGAGTAGCCCTCGGCGCACAGCAGGATGACCGGCCGCGTGAGGTCCGACAGCGCCGGGTCGTCGTAGCCGGACGATGGGTCGAGCCGCCAGAACAGCACGCTCAGCGGCACATGGACCGAGCCCGGGATCACCCCGGTTTCGCGCCGCAGGTCGGCGGAGCGGGTATCGACGAGCAGGGCGCCACCGCCCAGGGCGTCGCGGGCCGCCGCAGGCGTGAGTCGATCGATCCGGGCGCGAGCGGTCGCGAGCAGGTCGTCGATCGTCCGTCGCCCGGCCATGGCGCTTCTGCCCGACGCGGGCGGGTCGTCCAGGTCACCAGAAGGGTGTCGTTCGCTCGAGCCCATGATCCTGCCCGTCCCTGGCGCCGCCCGGGAGAAGCACCGGGCGGCGCCCTGGGCGTCCGGTCGACCTACGTGGCAAGGCCCTTCGACTGGAGCCAGGCCTTGGCGACCACGGCGATGTCCTTGTTGTCCACGGACACCTGCTTGCCGAGGTCGGTGAGGGTGGCCGTGTCCATCGCGGCCGATACCTCGTTGAGGATCTTCTCGAAGCCCGCCTTGTCGCTCAGCTTGGCAAGGAGATCGTCCCGGGCCAGCGGCGCGATGTTGTCGGCGGGCTGCGTCTGCTTGTCGTCGGCGAGGACGACCCACCCGTTCACCGCGATGTCCGGCTGGGTCGAGCAGAGCTCGCCGACATCGATGGTCTTGCCCTTGAGGGCCTGCACCATCGGCGTGTCACACGCCGCGAGCTTGGTCGCGTTGCTGACGTCGATGCCGTAGGCGGTCTTGAGGGCCTGGGCGCAGACGGGGTTCGTCGGGCAGTCGGTGGCCACGCCGAACTTGAGCTGGGACTGGACCGCCGCGAGGTCGCTCATCTTGGTGAGCTTGAACTGGTCGGCCGTGTCCTTGCGGACGACGAACGCATTCTGGTCGGCGGCCGGGGAGTAGTCCAGCACCGTGATCCCGCCGCCCTTCGTGGCGAGCACGGCCTGGAGCGCCTTCTGGTTGGCTGCCGGGTCGCCGGTCTGCTGGCCGGGCTGGTAGTAGGCCAGCCCGCTCCCGATGTACTCGGGCTTGAGGTCGATCTGGCCGCTCTCGAGGGCGGGCGCGGAGACCTTCCGGGCGCCCATGCCGATGCCGGTGCGGTCGACCTTGTAGCCGGCGGCCTCGAGGGCCTGGGCGTAGATCTCCGCCATCAGCTTGGCCTCGTAGAAGCCATCGCTGCCGATCTTGATCGTCGGGTCGTTGGCGCCGGCACCTCCGGATGACGATCCTGCTGCCGAAGATGCGGTTGTGCTGCCCCCACCCGTCGCGCAGGCGCCTACCAGCACCAGCAGCGACGCCCCGAGGGCCAGCGTGCGGCGGATCCGCATGTTGGGTCTCCCTTTCGACTCTGTCGCGTTCGACGTTGTCGCGCGGGCGCCGGGCCCGGCGTGGCCGGACTATAACAGCGCCCCCGAAAGCCGCCTTCCGGGGCCAGGTCGCCGGCGTCAGCCGGGGTCGGCGCCGGCCGGGAAGGACGGGACCGGGGCGTCTCGGGCAAGTCCGGCACTTTCGGGTCCGGCGATCCGCGGTCCGGCGCCTTCGGGTCCGGCACTTTCGGGTCCGGCGATCCGCGGTCCGGCGATCCCCGGTCCGGCGCTCCCACGCCCGGCCGGCGCGACCGACGCCGATCGCTGGAGCCACGCGAGCAGGCCCTCGCTGCCCATCGCGAGCGCCGCCACCAGCACGACGCCACCGAACAGCATGCCGTCGTCGTTCTGGGCGATCCCGTCCACGATGAACCGGCCGAGCCCGCCCAGCGCGAAGATCGCCCCCAGCGTGACCGTGGCGATCACCTGCACGGTCGAGGACCGGACGCCGCCCAGGATGACGCCCAGGGCGAGCGGGACCTCGACCCGGCGGAGGACCTGTCCCTCCGTGAGGCCCATCCCGCGGGCGGCCTGCACCACGTCGTCATCCACGCCGCGGATCCCCGCATCGGCATTCACGAGCACCGGCGGGATGGCAAGGACGACCATGGCGATGACCGTCGGATACAGCGCGAACCCGTTGACCGGGTCGAGCGCCTGGGTGATCGGCAGGATGAGCCCGATCAGCGCGAGCGACGGCACGGCGCGGCCGACGTTGGCGATTCCGACGGCCACCCCCGTGCCGCGCCGGGTGTGACCGACGTACAGGCCGGCCGGGAGGGCGATCGCCAGCGCGATCAGGAGCGCGGCCAGCGAGATCTCCACGTGCTCGGCGAAGCGGGTGGGGATCCCGTCCGGCCCTGTCCAGTTGGCGGGGTTGGTGAGCCACGCGACCGTCTCCGCGACGATGTTCATCCCGGGACCGCCCCGGCCGGCCGGTGCCGCGTCCATGGCGTCAGCCGCGCCTGGAGCCCCACGAACAGGCGGTCCAGCGCGAGGGCCAGGAGGATCACCGGGATGGCCCCGGCGTAGATCTCCGTGGGGAAGCTCCGCCGGGCGCCCTCGTAGATGAAGTACCCGAGGCCCCCGAAGGCGTCGCCGAGGGTGGCCGTGATCGTGACCAGGCCGATGGTGGAGACGGTCGCGATGCGGACGCCGGCGATGATGAGCGGGACGGCGAGGGGGAGCTCGACCCGCAGCAGCCGGGACCCGCCGGTGTAGCTCATCGCGTCCGCGGCCTCGCGGACCTCTGGCTGGACGGCGTCGAACCCGGCCACCACGTTGCGGAACAGGATCACGAGGGTGTACAGGACGAGCGGAACCTCCGCCGTCAAGATGTTCAGCCCCACGATCGGGACGAGGGCCGCGAACAGCGCGAGGCTGGGGATCGTGTACACGAGGCCGGCCGCCAGCGAGAACGGCGGGTACAGCCCCCGGCGCCGCGCAGCGACGATGCCGAGCGCGAACGAGATGGCCAGCCCCACCACGACCGCGATGGCCGTCAGGTAGAGGTGCTGGCCGGTCCGGTACAGCAGCGCCGGCACGTGGTCGCCCAGCCAGGCCCAGTCGACCACGGGTCAGGCGCGTGCCGCGGCCGCGGCGGAGCGGTCCCCGGCCCCGGGCGTGTCGGCGAGGTCGCGGCCCGTCTCGGCGCGGAACCAGTCGGCGACCATCCCGACGGTCACGATGCCGCGGAGGCGGCGATCGCGGTCGACGAGCACGCCCGCCTGGACGTCCGCATCGAGCAGCATCGACAGGGCGTCCTTGAGGGTGGTGCGCCGGTCGAACACGGGGGACACCGGGATGAGGCGATCGGCCGGCAGCGTCCCCTCGGCAGGCAGCGTGTGCTGGTCGAGCCATCCGAGCGGCCGGTCCTGGCGGTCGACAAGCAGCAGGTACGGGAATGGATCAGCGAGGATGCGGGTCCGCGCGGGTGCGACCGCGTCCCCGGGTCGCGCGGTGATCGCCGGCCGGAGGGGCAGCTCCGCCACCCGGGCGAGCGAGAGGCGCTTGAGGCCCCGGTCGGTCCCGACGAACTGGGCGACGAAGCTCGACGCCGGCCGGGTGAGGATCTCGGACGGCGGACCGTACTGCAGGACGCGGCCGCCGGTCGCCATGACGGCGACGAGGTCGCCCATCTTGATCGCCTCGTCGATGTCGTGGGTCACGAACAGGATGGTCTTGGCGAGCACCTCCTGGAGCCGCAGCAGCTCGTTCTGGAGCCGCTCGCGGACGATCGGATCGACGGCGCCGAACGGCTCGTCCATGAGCAGGATCGGCGGGTCGGCCGCGAGCGCCCTGGCCACCCCCACCCGCTGCCGCTCCCCACCCGACAGCTGCGCCGGATACCGGTCCCGGTAGGCGGCCGGATCGAGGCCGACCAGCGCGAGCAGCTCCTCCACGCGCTCCCGGCGTCGCGCGGCCGGCCAGCCCAGCAGGCGCGGCACGGTCGCCACGTTCTCGCCGATGGTCTGGTGCGGGAACAGCCCGACCTGCTGGATGACATAGCCGATGCCGCGGCGCAGCTCGATGAGGTCACGGGCCGCCACGTCCGCGCCGTCGATGAGGACCCGACCGCGCGTCGGCTCGATCAGCCGGTTGACCATCTTGAGCGTGGTCGTCTTGCCGCAGCCCGAGGGACCCACGAGCACGCAGATGCGGCCCGCGGGCACGGCCAGGGACAGGTCGTCGACGGCACCCGGGCCCCCCCGGTCGTCCGCGGACCGGTCGTAGTGCTTCGTGACGTGGTCGAACTCGACGGTGGATGCCCGATGGTCCGGCATCGCGACACGGCTCCGAGCGGTGGTGTCCAGCGACCATACCCGATGCGTCCGGAACCCGAGCGCCGCGTGTCGTCCTTCACGGTTCGCGCGCCGTTCCCGCGCCGTTCGCGGGCCGTCCCCGCGCCGTTCCCGCGCCGTTCACGCGCTGTTTCCCGCTCCGTGGCCGGTTGGTCTAGGCTGACCGAATCGCCGGCAGGTGGCCGGCCCATCGGAGGCAGCGTCCCATGCTCGCTCAGGCTCGCACCCATGCAGCGCTTCCGGTCGCGGATCTCGATCGCGCCCGCCGCTTCTACGAGGGAACGCTCGGGCTGTCCCCGTTCGAGGTCGCCGCCCGGCGGGATCCAGTACGGGACCGGCGAGGGCACTCGGTTCCTGATCTTCCCCTCGTCAGGGCGGTCTTCCGGCACGCACACCCAGATCGGCTTCACGGTCACCGACATCGAGGCCGAGGTCGCCGACCTGAAGCGTCGCGGCGTCACGTTCGAGGCGTACGAGATGCCCGGGTTCGACCGATCCACCTCGATCGCCACCTTCCCCACGATTCGATCGGCCTGGTTCAAGGACACCGAGGGCAACCTGCTGGGCATCGCCCAGTTCGTGACACCGGCCTGACCGGATAGCCGGCGGCAGGTCGCGAGCCGCGAGAGACCGCGGATGCCGGTGAGGCGCGGCTGGATCCTGTTCGCGGTCGTGCTCGGTTCGGGCGTCGTGTTCCTCGACGGCACGGTCGTCAACGTCGCCCTCCAGACGATCGGACGCGACCTGCCGTCCGCGGTGGTGGGCCGTCTCGAAGGCCTGACCTACGTCACGTCCGGGTACCTCGTCGTCCTCGCCGCGCTCCTCGTGCTGGCGGGTGCGCTCGGCGACACGTTCGGACGCCGGCGGGTCTTCGCGATCGGCCTGGTGGCGTTCGGCGTCACCTCGGTCGCGTGCGGCCTGGCGCCCACGCTCGAGGCGCTCGTCGTCGCCCGGCTCGTCCAGGGCGCCGCCGGCGCGCTGCTCGTGCCGCAGTCGCTGGCGATCATCAGCGCGACCTGGGACGGCGAGGACCGGGGACGCGCGATCGGGACCTGGGCGGCGGCCACTTCCGCCATCTCGATCGCGGGCCCGCTCGTGGGCGGGCTGCTCGTCCAGGGCGTGTCGTGGCGCGCCGTGTTCCTCGTCAACGTGCCGATCGTCGCCCTTGCGACGTTCGCGCTGCGCTACGTGCCGGAGTCGCGCGACGCCGACGCGACCGGTCGCTTCGACTGGCTCGGGGCGGGCGTGATCGCCGTCGGGGTCGGCGGGCTCGCCTTCGGGGCAACGCGAGGCCAGGAGCAGCGCTGGCAGGACCCGCTCGCCTTCCTCGCGATCGTCGCCGGGGGAGTGGCGGTGGCCCTGTTCCCCGGCCTCATGCGCCGCCGGCGGGATCCGCTGGTCCCGCCCGACCTGTTCCGGAGCCGGGCATTCAGCGTCATCAACCTGTCCACGTTCGTCATCTACGGCGCCCTGTACGTGAACCTCGGGTTCCAGCAGCTGTACCTCCAGGGCGTCCTCGGCTATTCGCCGACCGCGGCCGCCCTGGCGCTGCTGCCGGCTGCGATCCTGCTCACGCTGCTCTCTACCCGGGCAGGACGCCTCGCGGGGCGCCACGGAGCCCGGCCGTTCCTGGTGGCCGGCCCGATGCTCATGGCGGCCGGGCTGCTCTACCTCGCCCGCGTGCCCAGCACCAGCGAGGCGTGGCAGGCCGTGCCCGCGGTGCCCGCCTCGTTGCTGCCGCCCGCCGGCTACCTCGTCGACATCCTGCCGGGGCAGCTCGTCTACGGGCTGGGCCTCGCGATCCTCGTGGCGCCGTTGTCGACTGCGCTGATGGCCTCCGTGCCCTCGCGCCGGGCCGGCGTCGCCTCGGCGATCAACAACGCCGTGTCGCGGGCGGGCGCCCCGCTCGTCGGCGCCCTCCTGTTCATCGCGCTGAGCGCCGCCTTCTACCCGACCCTCGCCTCGCTGGTGCCGGGCCTCAACATCTCGGCACCCGCGCTCCTGCTCGCGGTCCAGCCGCTCACCCCGCCCGACCCGGCGTTCGGCCCGGCGGTGGCGGCCGCCGCCCGGGAGGCGTCAACCGTCGCGTTCCACCTCGCCATGCTGGTCGCGGCCGCTCTCCTCGCGGCCGGCGCGGCGATCAACGGGATCGGCCTGCGTCCCGCACGCACCGGGAGCGGCACCCCTCAGGGAGACGTGGACGTCTCGGCAGCCTCCAGCGCGTAGGCCACGACCTCGTCGATGGTCATCGCCGCGCCCTCGGCAGCGAGGCGGTTGACCTCCTCGGGGCTCAGCATCCGCTGGGCCGTCGGCCGCAGGAACTGGTCGAGGAACTGCTCGACGTACGAGGCCAGGCCGACGCCCGTCGAGGCGGTGAGGCTGCGGGCCGCACCCCACAGGCGGGCGGCCCGCTCCGGGTCGCCGTCGTACGCCGCCTGAGAGGCGTGGTCGTCCAACACCAGGGTGAGCCCCGACGCGTCGCCGGACTCGTGGAACAGGCGCAGGGCAGCGGCGATCATCGGGCGCGAGGCCTCCCTGTCGCCCATCCGGAGCTTGCTGGCGCCCAGCATGTGGAGCGCCCACGCCTCCATCGTCCGGTCGCCGACGCGCCGGAAGATCGCAAGCGCCTCGGTCATCTCGGCGATGCCGCCGCTCGGGTCCATCCCGAAGTACGCCTTGTTGCCCATCCCCCACAGGACGTTGGCCTGGCCCCGGTCGTCGCCCAGTGCCCGGTAGAGGTCAAGCGCCTCCCGGAGCGAGGCCGCGCCGATCCCCTCCGGGTCGGCATTGCCGGGCGCCTCCCGGGGGTTGGCGACGGTGAAGCAGAACGAGTAGTTGTAGAGCGCGTTCGCGAGCTCGGCGCGGCTCCCGTCGGCGCGCCACAGCTCCACCGCCTCCTCGTAGGCCGCGCGCATCGACAGGATGTCCGCCTGCCACCAGCACACGCCGCCGAGCGCCTCCATCAGCCGGGCCCGCAGGACCGGGGACCCGCGCGACCAGGGGGCGGCCGCCATGGCGTCGAGCCGGCGCCGCGCCTCGAACAGATGGCCCCGCATCTGCCAGAAGCGCCACAGGGCGAACGCGAGCCCGATCGCGGTCTCGGCGTCCTCGGCCGCGACCGCACGGTCGAGCGCGGCGCGCAGGTTGTCGTGCTCGAGCTCGAGCCGGTCCAGCCAGCGGCGCTGGTCCGGGCCCGCCAGCATCGGCCTCGCCTGCTCCGCGAGGCCGCCGAACCAGGCTCCGAACCGCCCGCGTACCACGTCCGCCTCACCCCGCGACGCGAGTGTCTCGCCGGTGAACTCGCGGATGCTCTCCAGCATCTGGAACCGCGCCTCGCGGCCCTCGACAACCCGCAACAGGCTCTGGTCAGCCAGCTCCCCCATGCCGTCGACGACGTCCCGGCCGATCTCCTCGGCCGGTCCGCACACCGCCTCCGCGGCCTCGAGGTCGATGCCGCCCCGGAACACCGACAGCCGGTCCAGGAGTCGCCGCTCGCCCTCGTCGAGGATCTCGTAGCTCCACGCGATCGCACCGCGGAGCGTCTGCTGGCGCTCGGGAAGGTCCCGCGACCCGGCGCCGAGCGCAGCGAGCTGGTGCGTCAGGCGGGTCAGGATCGCATCCGGCGACAGCACCTTGACGCGCGCCGCCGCGAGCTCGATCGCGAGCGGCATCCCCCGCAGCCGCGCGCAGATCGCGGCGACGGCCGGTGCGTTGTCGTTGGTGACCTGGAAGTCGGGCCTCACGGCGGTGGCCCGCTCGATGAACAGCCGGACCGACTCGTAGGTCGCGAGGCCCTCGGCCCCGACCTCGCGGTCCCGCACCGGCAGCTGCGCACGCTCCAGGGCCGACAACCCCGACAGGTCGGGCGGCGCCGGCAGGCCCGGGACCGGGTACTCGTGCTCGCCGGAGATGCGCAGGGCCGCCCGCGAGGTGACGATCAGCTTGAGCCCGGGGACCGCGCGGAGCAGGTCCGCGACGAGCGGAGCCGCCTCGACCACCTGCTCGAAGTTGTCCAGGACGACGAGGACGGTCCTGCGGGCCAGCCAGTCCACGATGAGGTCCCGGGCGGTTCGGCTGCCCGCCTCCGACAGCCCCAGGGACGCGGCGATCTGCGACGCCACGAGGCCCGGGTCGCGAACCGCGTCGAGCGGCACGAAGAAGACGCCGTCGGGGAAGTCGTCGACCACCGCGGCCGCCACCTCGATCGAGAGCCGCGTCTTGCCGGTGCCGCCGGGCCCCGTCAGCGTGACGAGCCGGTGGAGGGCAAGGAGACCGCCGACCGCGGCCCGCTCGGTCTCGCGGCCGACGAACGAGGTGAGCCGGGCCGGGAGGCTGTTCGGCCGGGCGTCGACCGTCCGCAGCGGCGGGAACTCGCCGCGGAGCCCGTCGGCGACCAGCTGGTGGAGGCGCTCGGGCTGGTCGAGGTCCTTGAGGCGGTGGCTGCCCAGGTCGCGGAACGTGATGCCCTCGAGGGCCTCGTTGCGGACGAGCGACCGGGTGACGTCGGAGACGAGGACCTGGCCGCCGTGGGCGGCGGCGGCGATCCGGGCGGCCCGGTTGATGTCGATGCCGACCAGCGAGCCCCCCTGGGTTCGCGCCTCGCCGGAGTGCACGCCCATCCTGACCCGGACCGGCGCCTCCCCGGGCCACGGCTCGGCGGCCAGCGCCCGCTGCGCCGCGACGGCCGCGGCGATCGCCGACCGGGCCGAGCGGAAGACGACGAAGAACGAGTCGCCCTCGGTCCCCTGCTCCTCGCCGCCGCAGGCGGCGAACGCCGCCCGGAGGAGGGACCGGTGACGCTCGCGGATCTCGCCGTAGGCGCGGGTCCCGATCGCCTGCTCGAGCCGGGTGGAACCCTCGATGTCGGAGAACAGGAAGGTCAGCGTCGCGCCGGCCGGGTCTGCGACGTGGGCCGGTGGTTGGACGACATCGGGGAACGGGGATGGTTCCTGCATCTGCACACCCGCCGTGGGACGAGGCGGCCGGGCCCTCCAGCACGAGCCGCCGGGACATTCTGCGCCAGCCGCGGCAAACCGTCGCCGGGCCGCCGGCGCCCGCGTGTAGGCTCACGCGATCAGGCCATGCCGGCCCCGGAGGAGGTCCACTCCATGCTGCACGAGCGCCGCGTCCACGCGACCCTTCCAGTCCAGGACCTCGCGACCGCGCGCGACTTCTGGGAGGGCCGCCTCGGGTTCCACCCGCTCGAGGAGTACCCCACCGCGGTGATCTACGCCGGTGCCGGCGGCTCGGTGTTCGCGATCTCGAGGGCCTCCGCGCGGGCCGCCGGCGGCAACACGCAGATGGCGTTCACCGTGCCCGACATCGAGGCCGAGGTCGCCGAGCTCGGGCGCACCGGCATCGCGTTCGAGGCCTACGACCTGCCGGGTCTCCGCACGGTCGGGGGGATCGCGGAGCTCGGTGGCAACCGCGTCGCCTGGTTCAAGGACCCCGATGGCAACGTGATCGGCCTGGTCCAGCTCGGGCCGGCAGCGGGCCCTCCGACCGTCTGACCGTCTGGCCGTCCGGTTGCCTGCCGCGCCCGCCGGGGACCTACCGAACAGGTCGCGCGATCGGCAGGACGACCTCGAAGCACGTCTCGCCCGGGCGCGACCGCACCTCGATCCGGCCCCCGTGGCGGCCCACGACGTTGTGGGCGATGTGCAGCCCGAGACCCGTGCCGCTGCCCGGGGGCTTCGTCGTGTAGAACGGCTCGAAGATCCGCTCGCGGACCTCGGCCGGCATGCCCGGCCCGTCGTCGCAGATCTCGACCACCAGGGCGGCGTCGCGCGCGAAGGCCCGGATCGCGATGCGGCCGCGCCCGCCCATCGCGTCGATCGCGTTGTCGAGGATGTTGGTCCAGACCTGGTTGAGCTCGCTGCCGAACGCCTCGATCGACGGCAGCCCCGGCTGATAGTCGCGCTCGATCTCGATCCCCGTCCCGAGCTTCGGTCGCAGGATCACGAGCGTGTTGTCCAGGCCGACCCTCACGTCGACCCGCTGGACCGGCGCCTGGTCCATGTACGAGTAGTCCTTCACCGCCCTGACGATCTCGGAGATCCGGCGCGCGCCGGTGGCGACCTCGTCGACGAGGGCATGGATCTCGCTGCCGGACGCGATCCACTCCGCCACGACGCCCAGGGCGGGACCGTCGAACGCCGCCTCCACCGGCTCCAGCTGCGCCGCGGTCCAGCCCCCGGCGGCCAGGGTCGGCGCGAGCTCCGCGGCAGCGGCCACACCGCGCGCCGCCAGGTGCCGCTCGAGGTCGTCGGCGCGGTCGCCCACCTCGAGCGGGTCCGCGGAGCCGGCGGCGGCGGCCAGGCGGGCGATCTCGGCGCCGAGATCGCCGACCACCGCGGCACGTCGGGCGTCGGGCACGACCTCGCCCAGGTCGTGCGTGGCCGCTGCCCACCGGTCGAGGGCGTCGCGCAGCAGCCCGGAGCTGCGCTGCACCGCGGCGGCCGGGTTGTTCAGCTCGTGGGCGAGCCCGGCGGACAGCGTCCCGAGCGCCGCCAGCTTCTCCCGCTCCCTGAGCAGGGCCTCGGTGCTCCGGAGGCGGGCGGTCACGGTCCCGATGATCGACATCGCGGCCGAGGGGCGGGTGCGCACCAGCTCGAGCACGACGTCCCTGCCGATCCGGATGACCCGGCTGGCCTCGACCGCACGGATGGTCGCGCTCCGGGGCCGTCCCTCGAGGACCGCCATCTCCCCCACGATCTCCCCCGGCCCGAGCCGGGCGATCGGCACCTCGGTCGATCGCGATCGTTTCACGACCTCCAGCTCGCCGGCCGCGATCACGAACAGGGTATCGCCCTCGCCGCCCTCGGCGGCGACGATCTCGCCGGCTGCCAGCTCCCCCATCTCGCAGGAGTCGGCGATCCATTCCAGCTCGTCGTCGGCGAGCGCTGCGAACAGCGGGACGCGACGGAGCAGCGAGCGGTCGGCAGGCGACAGCGGCATCCGGGCGGCCGGCTACAGGCCGGAGAGGTGCTGGTGGACGAACTGGACCGCCATCGCGCCCTCGCCCACCGCCGACGCGATGCGCTTGACGGATCGCGACCGCACGTCGCCGGCACAGAAGATCCCGGGCACGCTGGTCTCGAGCATGTACGGCTCGCGCGTGAGCGGCCAGCCGGCCACGCGATCCCCGGTCCGCGTGAGACCGGGCCCGGTCACCACGAACCCGGCCCCGTCCCGCTCCACGATGCCCCCCAGCCAGTCCGTCCGGGGCGCCTGCCCGATGAACACGAACATCGCGGCCACCGGGAGCACCTCGCGGGTCCCCGCCTCGGTGTCCTCGAACTCGATGGATTCCAGCGCCTGCCCGCCGCCCACCGCCGTCATCGACGCCCGCAGCCGGACCGAGACGTTGGGGGTCGCGCCGATCTGGTCGACCAGGTACGCGGACATGCCCGCGACGAGCGACCCACCGCGGACCAGGAGGGTCACGTGCTCCGCGAACCGGGCCAGGTATACCGCCGCCTGGCCGGCCGAGTTGCCGCCGCCGACGACCGCCACCCGCCGGCCTCGGTAGAACGACGCCTCCGTCGTTGCGGCCCCGTAGAAGATGCCCGACCCGGCCAGGCGGTCGGCCTCCGGCAGGTCGAGCGTCCGGTACTCGACCCCGGTCGCGACGAGCAGCGCCTGGCAGCTCACCCTGGCCCCGTCGCCCAGGGTGAGGACCCGGTAGCGGTCGTCGATCTCGAGGCTGGCGACGGCCTGCGGCGTGAGCACCTCCGCCCCGAGCCGGGTCGCCTGCGCCAGCGCGCGACGCGCGAGGTCCGCACCCGTGAGACCGGCCGGGAAGCCCAGGTAGTTCTCGATCCGGGACGTCGTGCCGGCCTGCCCGCCGGGAGCCTCCCGCTCGACGAGCAGCGTGCTGAGGCCCTCGGAGGCGCCGTAGACGGCCGCCGCCAGCCCCGCCGGCCCACCACCCGCGATGACCAGGTCGTAGTACGGGAGCGCCGCGCGCTGGCGCAGCCCGACGCGTTCGGCGATCTCCGCGTTCGACGGACCGACGAGGTGGCTGCCGTCGGCGAGGACCACCAGCGGCTCGATCACGGCGTCGACGCCCGCGCTCGCGGCGAGCGCGATCGCCTCGGGGTCGGTCTCGATGTCCAGCCAGCGGTACGGGAGCTGGTTGCGCGCGAGATAGTCCTTGATGGCGTGACCGCGCGCCGACCACGAGTGGCTCACCACGCGGATGCCCTCGAACGGTGGCCGGAAACCCGCCTGCCAGTCCGACAGCAGGTCCTCGACGACGGGGAACAGGCGCTCCTCGGGCGGGTCCCAGGGCTTGAGCAGGTAGTGGTCGAGACGGATCGTGTTGATGGCCGCGATGGCGACCTCGGTGTCCGCATAGGCCGTGAGCAGGACCCGCTTCGCGTCGGGGTAGACCTCCTCCACGGCCTCCAGGAACTCGATGCCGGTCATGCCCGGCATCCGCTGGTCGACCAGGAACAGCGCCACGGGCGTGCCCCGCAGCTTGAGGCGGCGCGCGGCGTCGAGGGCGGTGCTGCCGCCATCGGCGGCCACCACCCGGTAGTCCGAGCCGAACCGCCCGCGCAGGTCCCGCTCGACGGCGCGCAGGACCTGCGGATCGTCGTCGATCGTGAAGATGACCGGCTTGTCCATGACGTCACCCGCCCTGCTTCGACCCGATGCCCTGGGCCCGAACTCTAGCCGCTCGTCCGGAGGAGCGCGCCGGCGCGCTCCTGCGGGTCCTCGAGGCCGATCGGTTACGCTCCGCGCGTCGCGGGACCGGCGGCCGGCGCCGGGTGCGGCGCGCCGCCTGGGAGTGCAAGAGATGGCCGACCGTACCGAGCTGCTGGCGGAGATCCTCGAGCAGGCCGAACACGTGCATGCGGTGGTGACCGCGAAGACCGGCGGCGTGGACGCCGACTGGGCGCTGTTCTACGCCTGGTGGCTCCTCAACTGGTCCGACTTCTCGGCCGTGCTCGGCCGCGCGCCGTCCACTCGCGGAGCTCACCGTCGAGCTGACCCGCCTCGACGCCGCCTACCGGGCGGGCCCGCGGACGCAGCCCTGGCCGCGGGCATACGCCGAGTCCCTCGCGGGCCAGGCCTAGATCTGCCAGGGTCTTGTCAAGCTTCGACCCCCCAGTTGGGGTCGAAGTCCTGACCGTTGCGCCAGACGCCCCAGACGATGGCCAGGGCCTTGCGCATGCAGTGGCCCAGGGCGTTCATCTTCGACTTGCCGGCGGCGCGCTTGCGAGCGTAGTGGGCGGCGATGACCGGGTTGTGCTGGATCCCGACCCGGCCATCCGATAGGCGGCTGCCCGGAGGTGGCCGTTGCCCGCCCTGCTCATGTGCCAGGAGGTTTCCGAGTTCGATCCCTTCCGCCACGAGCACCGCTCCGCCGGTGGACGCCGGCAACGCGAGGCTGGCTTCCAAGGCGTCGAACCGGCCGATGTTGACGGTCTCGCCGATGAGGGTCGCAGCGATCGAGCTTCTCGTCACCCGGGACCGACCGACGCCGACGGGCGGTCACGCCGTCGAGGAGCCCCGCGACCCGCCGGTCGGCGGCGGCGCTCTGGCGCTCGAGCAGGTCGTACTGGTCGAGCAGCAGGCGGACCTCGACGGCGACCTCCGCATCGAGCTCGGGGACAGCGATCGAGTCGGCCGCGGCGACCTGGAGCCACTCCGCCTTCGCCGTCCCAGGCGGCGATGGCCGGGACCGCCGTTGGCGTTGGCCAGCGTCGCCGTCCGACGCCTCGGTGCCGGCCTGGCTGTGGGGGCGATCCGCAGCACCTCCCGGGCGGTCCGGCAGGTCGGATCGTCGAACAGCTCGCCGAGCTCCGGGAAGCCCAGCTCGACCAGGCGGACCAGGCGCTGGCAGACCTTCGCCTGCTCGGTGACCAGGGTCATCGCGAAGCGGGCCGCCTGGCGCAGCTCGACGCCGGCGAGCGGTCGCGCGCGTCGGCGGTGTCGCGCATGGCCATCTCGGCGAGGCTCCGGGCATCGGCCGGGTCGTGAGTTCGTCCGGCCCAGGCGGTCTTGCACAGTACTTCGCCGCGAGCGGGTTGTCCGGCGCATGGGACGCGTGCCAGCCACGAGGCGGGCCAGCGCTCCCGTAGTGGCCCGCGACTCCATGGTCACGAGGGCACGGGCGCCACCTGTGCTCGAGCGCGGCGACGAGGGCAGGACCCGGCCCAGAACCGGCGCCCGCACGTTCGCGGAGGCCCGGGTCCTCGCCGTCCGGCATCTCGCGCGACGTGCATCCGTCCCCCGATGTCGATCCCGATCGTCGTCAGCAGGCCAGCCTTCCTGCGGCGGCACCCTGATCGCTCTCGCTCCTCCGGTCGACGTCACCTGACCTATCCGAGCACCGGTCCAAGCCGCCGGATCCCGATCACCGTTCACGGCCAGAGGTCGGGGGCCGGACCCTTGGCCCAACCGTCATCTGCCGGATAGCCGGCGCCGAGCTCCCCGAGCGGGTCGGTGCCATCATCGACCCACAAGGCGTATATCAGCCCACTCGGGCGGCATCGTCTGGTCGCGGGCGGGCGCCGGCATCGTCTGGACCCGGACGGAGCTACAGCCGCTCCCCGGCCCGGACGGGCACCGCCAGCCGGTTCGCCGGCGGCGCGAGCGGGCAGCTCCATCTCGCGTCGTAGGCGCACGACGGGTGGTACGCGTAGTTGAAGTCCAGCACGAGCCGGTCGCCCGAGCCGCCCAGATCCGCACCCTTGATCGTGTCGACCAGGTAGCGTCCGGCCCCGTACGTCTCGGCCCCGGACGTCGCGTCGCGGAACGGGATGAACACACCGCCGCCGTACACCGCGATCCAGTACACCTCCAGCTCGCCGATCGGCAGCCGCACGCGGCCGATCCGTTCGAGCCGGAAGGCCTCGCCGGAGAGGCTCGTGGCGGTCACCGGCTCCGCGGGCACGGCCTCGACATCCGCCTCGAACCGCAGGGCGGGGTCGTGCGGCCAGTACGGGACCCCGGCGAAACCCTCCCGCGCCGCGGCCGCGAGCGGCGAGTCCGGGTGCTCGCGAAACAGGCGGTCACGCTGGACCCGGAAGCGGCGCACCGTGTCCACGGGATCCCGCTCGGCGGATTCGCGCACCTCCGCGTACATGGCGCCGACACGCCTGCGCCAGTCCAGGAGCGTCATGGACATGCGTCACCTCCGTTGTCGTGACCTTCGCGCGCGCCGACGCCCCCATCGGGCGATCTCCCGAGAGAACGACGTCGTCTGGTACGGCCGGGGAGTCGGTCCACGCTGCCACGTCGTTGCATCATCGCCGTCAGCGGTCCCACCCGCCAAGCGGCACGACGGCCTCGCACGGCTCGGGCGGCGGCCGGACCGGGCGGTGGTCGTCAGGCCGGCATGTCGCCCGCCGACGCCGGGCTGACGCCACTCGTCGCCTGCTCGACGATCCGGCCGAGGACCTCGAAGACCGGGGCCAGCTGCCCGACGAGCTGGGTGTTCTCACCGTAGATCGACAGGTTGGTGCCGTGCAGAATCCTGGCGGCCGACTCGACGATCTGGGGAACCTGCTCGCGTTCCAGCGCGAGCAGGCGCAATTCCTGCTGCGCCCGCGGGAGACGCGTCTCCCGGTCCACGTCGAGGGCCTCGACCTGGTTCTGCAGCCTCCGGAGCTCGAGGTCCTCGAGCGCGATCTCGCGCTCCTTCGCGATCCGCAGCAGCCTGACCGGGGTCTCGGCGGTGACCCGGTCCTCCTGGGACGCCATCTCGGCTCGGAACCGGTCCTGCTCGAGGCGAAGGACCTGTTGCGCCGTGGCGAGGTTCTCGGCCTGCATGCGCCGCTCGCGGGCCAGCTGCGCCAGCTCGAGCTGCTCGGCGCGACGGAGGCTCTCCCGATCGCCGACCAGCTTCTGCTCCTGGACCCTGCCCTCCGACGCCATCTCGCTGAGTCGGGTCTCCTCGTTCGTCCGGATGTTCGACTGGTCGCTCTTGAGCCGGATCTCGTTGCGGACCCCGGCCTCGAGCTGGCTGCGCAGCTGGCCGTCGACGATGAACACCTGGGCGAGCTGGGCAACCTCGATCGTGATCCCCCAATCGCCGGTCTCGCCCTCACCGCCGTGCACGGTCTGCTGGAGCGCGGACTGGGCGACCCCGGTGAGCGTCGTCTTGCGCTGCTCGATGCACTCGGTCATCGTCATGTGGGAGACGGCGTGCCGCAGCTCGCCCAGGCATACGTGGGTGAGCAGGGTGGTGATGCGTGCCACGCCGGATCCGTCGGTGAAGTCGAACAGGCGGGCCGCGGCGACGGGGTCGGTGATCCGATACAGGATGATCCCCTTGAAGCGGAGCGGGATGCCGTCCTTCGTCTCCTGCGTGAACTCGAACGCGGCCTCCTGGCTGGCGCCGGGGACGAGCACGTGGATCGACCCCGGAGGCAGGAACGCCTGCACGGCCGAGCCGCGGTTCTCGAGCCTTCCCCCACGTCCGACGAGCAGGTACTGGTTCGGGTTCGCTCTCACGAACGGCACGCGTCGACCCTCCTGTCCACTGGATTGACAACTTCGCGATGGGGCGGGCTGGCCCGGTCACCCGGCGGCCCGCCGATGCGGCCGGAACACGGCTCCCTCTGGCCGGCGAGGGCGAAGTGTCTCGCGACGTGAAGCGGCCGGACATGTGCCCGGCTACCGCCGGCCAGACCGAAGATGAGCCAGGACGCCATCCCCGCCAGCACCGCGAAGTGCTCCGGGATCGCCTGGGCGTGGAGGGCGATGTCGGGCTGCAGCGTGACGCTGGCAGCGAGGACGAGCAGGACAGCCGCTGCGGCCGTGACCACGAGACCGGTCGAGATCGCGAGCGGCCGGGGGCGGGCGTAGGAGTTCAGGCTCCGCTCCGAAGGATCGTTGTCGCGCATCATCTCCGCCGGCCGTCCGACCGGCCAGAGCCGACGGGCGCGCAGCAGCGGATGCGCGGCAGGCTCTGGTCCACCCGGAGGGCACTTCCAGCTGGACCGAACGTGATCGAGTTGGGTGAGGGTGAGGCTCGCCCTCCTTGACAGGCGTCGCGCCGGACCTTTCGACTGCCGCCTTCCGGTCTGCAGTCGTCCGGTCTGGACCTGACCCCACTACACGCCGCCCAGGGGTACCAGGCGAGACCCCGGAAGTACTACCCCGTGAGTACTTCCAGCCTCGCAGGGATTCGGTTTCCCCTCCGCTAGCGCCCGGTGCGATGCCACTCCGCCTGTCCGTAGCGGGCGCGGACCAGCTCGCGGGCAGTGGCGGCTTCCTCGTCGGTGACCCAGCCGCGGCGACCGTTCGCGTCGGCAACCTGCGCCACGACCGCCGCCTCCGCGGCGGCGCCGAGCGTCTCGCGGGTCGCCCGGCTGCCCGTGCCGTCGAGAGCGAGGGCGAGAGATGTCACGATGGAACGCCGGCTGCGCGTCCGCTCCCAGCGCGGATCGCCCGGCGCCCCGGGGCCTTCCAGCACGCGCTCGAGGGTCGCCAGGTCGGCGTCCACGAGCAGCGTGCCGTGGACCAGGAGCGACCAGCGCCCCATCCAGGCTGCGACACCGCTGATCTTCGCCCCGTCCACGAGCACGTCGCGCTCGGTCGCCTCGGCCCGCACGCCGAGCGACGTCACCGCGGCCGCGAGTGGCTCGAGCAGCAGCCGGTAGAGACGGGGATCCGGGCCAGAAACGGGCGCTCGACCAGCCGCGGGTCGTCACGGCGGAGGACGATCGTCACGTTGAGGTTGCCGGGGTCGTGATAGACGGTCCCGCCGCCGGTGAAACGCCGGAGGACCGGCACGCCCAGCTCCCGGCAGGCCGCCGCGTCCACCTCCGCGTCGGCGATCTGCGATCGCCCGACGATGACGCAGCGATCGTTCCGCCAGAGCCGGATCGTGCGATCCGGGTTGGCGACGCGGCCGAGGGCCTCGTCCAGCGCGAGGTTCCGGCGCGGGTCGCGCTCGCCGTCGTCGCCAAGAATCCGCCACCCCGGACCGCCACGCGAGGCCATCAGGCAGACCCGGCAGGATGCACCGCGGCCGGGCCACCATCGGCGGCAGTTAGGCGGAGCAGTGGAAAGGCTCGTGTGCCGGTCCCGGGTGACCGCTCGAGGCGCCTCACGTCCCGGGCCCGCCCGTGGATCGCGATGAAACCGACGGTTGCCATGCCGACCTCCCGGCCAGGGCCGGGATTCGAGCCCGGCCTGTCCGCGCTCGTCCAGCCGGCCCGCGGTCGCCGAAGGCACAATTCTAGACCCCGGCCCAGGGCCCGACGCCTGCCTTCCTCGGCGGCTCGCCGTCCGGGATCGGCCAGTCTGCCGCTCCTATACTCGGTGAGCGAGACCCGACGAACGAGCGGCACCACCGCTGCAGACAGGCCGAAGGAGACGACGATGCTACGACCAGACTTCGACCTCGGCGGAGAGGTTGCCCTCGTGACCGGCCCAGCCGGGATTGGCCGGGACCTGGCCCGACGCTGGCGGCGAGCGGTGCCACGGTGCTCGCCGGCGTCCGCGACGCGGCCGCGGCCGACGTCCCCTGGGCGGCGCCGGGTGCGGGGACCGTGGAGCCGATCCGGCTCGATGTCACCGACATCGCCGGTACGCGCGCGGCGGTCGACGCCGCCGTCGCAAGCCACGGCAGGATCGACATCCTCGTCAACAACGCGGGCCTGGGGGCGGAGCACGACGCGCTGGACGTCACCGAGGCCGACTGGGACCGGATGATGGAGGTCAACCTGAAGGGCGTCTTCTTCACCAGCCAGGCCGTCGCCCGGCACATGGTCGAGCGCGGCTACGGGCGGATCGTGAACGTCAGCTCGCAGGCGGGCCTCGTCGGCATCCGGCGGTCCGCCATCTACTCCGCCAGCAAGGGCGGCGTCAACACCATGACCAAGGTGCTCGCGCTCGAATGGGCCCCGAGCGGCGTGACGGTCAACGCGATCGCGCCGACCTGGATCTACACGCCGGGCACGGCGGAACGCCTCGACGACCCCGCGTTCCTGGCCGGCGTCCTCGCCCGGATCCCCATCGGCCGGGTCGGCACGACCGCCGATGTCGCCGCGGCGGTGGTCTTCCTGGCCTCGCGCGCCTCGGGGCTGGTGACCGGCTCGGTCATGTCGGTCGACGGGGGGTGGACGGCGCAGTAGGCGAGGCCGCGGCCGATCACCCCGATCTCGATCGGGGTCACACTGGCGGCAAGGCATCCGCTGGATCAAGGAGTGCACCCGATGGACGCTCACGAAGTCCTCAACCACGCGCGTGAGGCCATGACCGTCAAGCGCGTCTTCGGCGATCCGTACGAGAAGGACGGGGTCACCGTCATCCCCGTGGCCGGCATCCTGGGCGGCGCGGGCGGCGCGGGCGCCTTCGGCGGGGCCCGCGGCGGCTGGACCGGGTCGGGACGGCCTGAAGGCTCGGGCGGCGAGGCGGCCGCGGAGGCAGCGGAGGCCGCCGGTGACTCCGGCTACGGGATGGGGTACGGGCTCCGGGCGACCCCGGCCGGCGTCTACGTCATCAAGGACGGGGAGGTCGAGTGGAAGCCCGCCGTCGACATGCGGAGCCTCATGATGCAGCGGGCCGCCGTCAGCATCGTTGCGCTGCTGGTTCTTCGTTCGATCGTCAGGACGCTGGCGAGGCGCTGACCTGGCTCGTCTCGGAGCGGCAGCGGCATGCCCAGGGTTGAACCGGGGGTGCAGGGGGCGAGGCGGCGAGCAGACCGCTCGCCCGCCGCAACGGCCGACCTGCATCGTCAGGCGGACGTCGTCCGCTCTGCGATCGTCCGCGCCACGACCGCCGCGTCGTCGCCGACCCCGAAGAGCGTCGACGACTTGCGTGTCCGCAGGAAGTGCGTGCCGACGAAGTAGAGGCCGTCGACGACCGTGCTCGCCCCATCCACTTGGATCGGGAAACCGAGGTCGTCGAACGCGTCCGTCCAGGGCAGCCACGAGCGGAAGTCGGGGCGGAAGCCGCCCGCGAAGACGACCGCCCCGAAGCCGTCGAGCGGGACTCGTTCCGGCGCCGAGCCGTTGAACGGCGCGGGCTCCGCGATCTCCGGGCGGGGAAGCTCGTGCTCGTCGGCGACCCGAAGCATGTGCTGGATGATCTCCCGATACCGCGCGTCTCCCCAGGCCACGGTGTCGGCGAGGTCGGGAGCAAAGTGCGCGACCGAGCCGACGGCCCCCAGGAAGTGGCCGACGAGCGTGACGCCCATGGCCCGGAGCGTGCGGAGGCTCAGGTCGTGGCCACCGCCATGGCCCGTTGCGATCGGGTTCGCGAAGAGGCGAGCCGCGGGAGACGGCAGGCTGGCGACCGGCTGATCGAGGAACCCCGACTCCTCGAGCCACCAGACGAGGTCGCGACCACCGAGCCGGCGCGGACCCCACGGGGCCTTCCCGCACGAGAGGACGACGTCCCGGCCGGCCTCCCGGAACTCCTCGGCGAGCTGGCAGCCCGACTGCCCGCTGCCGACGATCAGGACCGGGCCAGGCGGCAGGCTCCCCTCGTTGCGGTAGCTCGTCCACGTCGATCTGGCGGAGGCCAGCCGGCAGCGAGTCAGAGCCGGCGGGGCGGTGAGCGCGCTGGAACGCGCCGGTGGCGAGGACGACTCGGGTAGCGTGGATCTCGCCGACGGACGTCAGGGCGACGAAGCCGTCCGGCCTTCGTTCGATCGTCCGGACGGCGACGCCTTCCCGGACGGGCGCTCCCAGCGAGGCCGCGTACCGCTCGAGGTGGGCGACGATCTCGTCGCGGGGCATGAAGCCGTCGGGATCGGCGCCCGCGTACTCGCCTCCCGGGAGCCGCACGCTCCAGTTCGGCGTGACGAGGCAGAAGCTGTCCCACCGATCGCGCCACGCCTGGCCGATCCGGCCGCGCTCCAGCACGACGTGCTCGATCCCGGCTTCGCGAGCTCGCGGCTGGCCGCGAGGCCGGCTGATCCGCCACCCACCACCAGGACGTCGACGTGCTCCATGGGCGCGAAGTCTAGAGCCATCGCGGACCACCGTCAGGAACGCTGGTCACCGCGGCCGGCGCGCGCCTCCACCGTCTCGACTCTCAAGCTTCTCGCGGTTCGTGCACAGCATCGCGACGGCCGCCCTCCACTGGGTGCGCCGGTCGCCATCGATTACGACACCGGCGGGAGGCTCCGTGGCTGGTGCACCTTGCGCGGTCCGCCGTCGAATCCTTCGCGCGATCCGCCGCGCCCCCGAAGCTCCGGCGGTGGCTCAGCCGGCCAACGCGCCGAGGCCACGCGCCGCCCCCGCAGGCCCGATCATTGGCGTCGTGACCACGCCGACCCGATCCGGACCTCGCCACCCTCATCGTCAGCCCGCTGGCGTCTCGTATCCGCGACGAGCGAGCCCGGCGCCGGGTCATCCGGACGGCGACCGAGGCGCTCCGGCCCGCGGGCACCGCGAGGTGCGTGGTCGTCGAGACGGGCGACCCGCAGGGATCCGGCAGGCGGCCGAGGCCGCGGTCCGCGGCGGGTCGTCGGTCGTGGTGCTCGCGGGTGGTGACGGGACGATCCGTGATGCCGCCGGGGCGCTCGCCGGTACCGGGGTGGCGGTGGGCATCGTGCCGTGCGGGACCGGGAACCTGTACGCGGCCGCGATCGGCGTGCCGAGGGACGTCGATGCCGCCGTGGCGGCGCTCGCGACGGGCGTGCCGAGAGGCTCGACGTGGGCGAGGTGCGGCTCCGCCGCGGCGGCGCCCGCCGGCGGACCCCGAGGCCGGCGCGGCCTCCCGCCCCCGCGACCGTTCCGTTCATGGTTGCCTGCGGGACCGGGTTCGACGCGCAGGTGATCTCGGCCACGTCGCGCGAGATGAAGCGCCGGTACGGCGTGGCGGCCTACTTCCTGGCCGCGAGCACGCTCCTCGAGCACCTCAAGCCGAGACCCACCGTCCTCACCATCGACGGCGTTCGCACCGAGCTCGAGTCGGTGGTGGTCCTGGTGGCGAACTGCGGCGAGGCGATCCCGGGCGTGCTGGGTCCGCGTCTGCCGATCCGGCCTGACGATGGGCTGCTCCACGTCTTCGTCCTCCCGCGGGGCGGCATCCTCCACGGGATCCGCGGTGCGCTGGAGCTGATGACGGCCGCGGCGGCGGGGTTCTCGCCGTCGGGCGCTGCGGTGCGGCTGGCGGGGGTCCAGGTCAGGGTCGAGGTGATCCCGGCCGGGCCGATCGAGGTGGACGGGGACCCGTTCCCGGCCGGGTCGCTTGATGCGCGGGTCCTCCCGGGCGCGTTCTCCGTCCTGCTCCGCTGACCTCACGCGCGGGCGGCGGCTGCGGACCCGCGCCAGGTTCGCGGCCGGCGCCCAGGTATCGGGCTGTGCCTGCGCCGGGTGAGGGCCGCCCTCGAGGTGCAGGCCGCGCGCCTTCTCCATGACGATCTGGTGGTCCTGCGTGAGGCCCGGTCGCGAAGCCCGCCTCGCTCAGCGCGAGGTAGTACTCCCACATCCGGATGAAGCGGTCGTCGAAGCCCAGGGCGCGGACGGCGTCGAGGTTGCGCGAGGAAGCGCGTCGCGCCAGGCGCGCAGGGTCCGGGCGTAGCTGGGCGCCGATGTCGGTCGACGCCGCGGATGAGCAGGCGGGTGCCGTGGAGCGACCGCTCGATGACCGCGAGCGACGGGCACAGGCCGCCCGGGAAGATGTACGTCTGGATCCAGTTCGCGCCCCGGCGCTGCGCCTCGTAGGCGGCGTCGGGGAAGGTGATGACCTGGAGGCTCAGCCTGCCGCCCGGCCGGAGCGCGCGGTCGCACGCCTCGAAGAACGTCGTGAAGTACTCGGCGCCGACCGCCTCGAGCATCTCGATCGAGACGATCGGCGTCGTACGTGCCGTCGATCTCGCGGTAGTCCCGCAGCTGGATGTCGACGAGGTGGTCGAGGCCGGCCGCCCGGACCCGCTCGCGCGGCGAGGTCGTGCTGCTCCCTCGAGATCGTGATCGACGTCACCCGGCAGCCGAGCTCCCCCGCCGCGTACAGGGCGAACCCGCCCCAGCCGGAGCCGATCTCCAGGACGTGCTTCCCGGCCGTCAGGCCGGCGCCCTCGGCGATCAGCCGGTACTTGTCCCGCTGGGCGTCGGCGAGCGACTGGTCCGCCGTCTCGAACACCGCGCTGGAGTAGGTCATCGTCTCGTCGAGGAACAGCCGGTAGAAGTCGTTGCCCAGGTCGTAGTGGGCGGCGATGTTGCGGCGCGCCTGCGCCTTCGTGTTCCGGCGGGCCCGGTGGGCGAGCCGGCGCGGGATCTCGCAGCGGGACGCGCCACCAGCCGCGGTCAGCGCCAGCGCCGACCGGTTGAGCGCGGCCAGCTCGATGAGCGCCTCGAGGTCCGGGCGCGACCACAGGCCGTCCATGTACGCCTCGCCCGCCCCGGTCTCGCCGTGGAGGAGCAGGCGGACGCGCGGCCGCCGCGGTCGTGGACGCGGATCTCGGCCGTCCGCGTGGAGGCCGCGTCGCCGAAGACGCGCCGCCGGCCGTCCGGCAGGACGACCGTCAGGCGGCCGATCCGGATGCGCCCGGCGGCGCCGCGAGCAGGATCCGCTCGGGCGGCGCGATGGCGAGCGATCGCCGATCGGCGGACCGACGCGTGGCGTCACGACGCCAGTCCCGGGGCGTCGGCGCGATGGCCGCGACCGATGTCGCGCGACCGAGCCCGTGCGCGCCGGCCCGGCGACCGCCTCGCCGTGGCGCTGGAACGGGCGCCGCGCCGCCACAGGCGCAGCGCGTGCAGTGGATGAGCGCCGATCGTCCGCTGGGTGGAGAGCGGGTGCCGCAGCAGCATCCGCGCAGGACCGTCCGGTCGGTCAGGCGCCGCCGCTCGAGCACGAGGCTCGTGGCCAGCAGCGGCTCGCCGCCCTGGCGCTCGTTGATCGCGATCCGCAGGCGCGCCGGCTCGTCCTCGACCCGCACCGTGTACCGGCCCTCCATGTCGATGAACGGCGACACGTAGAAGTCCTTCTCCATCGAGGCCGCGAAGCGCTGCGCCCGCCGCGCCCGCGGACCGGAGCGTGTACAGGTGCCGCTCCAGTGCGTGTTGTGGACCTCGACGACGACGACCCGCAGGATCCCCGCGCCGTCCCGGCACAGGTAGAAGCTCGCCGGGTTGAAGACGTAGCCGAGGACCCGCAGGTTCGTGACCAGCGTGATCCGCCAGCCCGTCGGGTCCACGCCCTCGGCCCGCAGGTGGTCGAGCACCGCGGTCCGGAGGTCCGTCGCCGGCTCCGGCCAGTGATCGCGCGTCGCGGAACGCCAGCGACGTTCCGGCGGTTCCGGCTGACGAGCCGGAGCGAGCGGTCCACCTCGTCCAGCTCGTCGAGGTCGAGCGCGGCGTAGAAGACGTCGTGCTCCAGCGCGTACGTGAACGGCCGCGACCGGCGGTGGCGGACCTTGCCCTCGAGGAGGTGCGACCTCATGCCGCGCTCTCGCTGCCGATCGCGTCGCCGCGGCGGCCGATGCGCTCGGCCGCCTCGTAGCCGGAGCGGCAGCCGTCCTCGTGGAACCCGTAGCCGAGGTGGGCCCCGGCGTACCACGTCCCGCGATGGCCCTGGAGCCCGCGGATCGCCGCCTGGGCCTCGAGCGACCGGAACGTGTACAGCGGGTGGCTGAACTCGCGGGCGAGGATCACGTGCTCGTCGCGGACGCGGTCGCCCGGGTTGACCGACACGAAGTACTGGGTCGGGCCGGGGAGCGCCTGCAGCCGGTTCATGTGGTACGTCATCGTGACGCCGTCGCCGGGCTGCGTCGCAGGCCGCCTGGTCGACGTTCCACGACGACCACGCGTCGCCGGCGGCGCGGCATCACCCGCGCGTCGGTGTGGAGGACGACCTGGTTGCGGTTGTACTCGAAGCCGCCCAGGGCCGCGCGCTCGCGCGGCGTCCGCGTCGCGCAGCAGGGCGAGGGCGTCGTCGGCGTGCGTGGCCATGACGACGGCGTCGAAGCGCTCGCGGCCGCCGGCCGCGGTCCGGACGCCGGCCCCGACCTCGTCGCGCGAGACCGCCGACCACCGGGTCCCGCCCGCACCGCGCCCGGCGGGAGCGTGGCGATGAGCCGGTCGACGTACTGCGCGCGAGCCGCCCGTCACGGTGCGCCAGGGCAGGGCCCGCCCGATGCCGATCAGGCCGTGGTTGTCGAGGAAGCGCAGCAGGTAGTCCACCGGGTACTCGAGGTGCGCCCGGGCGCGGTGGACCAGACGGCGGCGGTCACCGGGACGAGGAAGTGGTCGCGGAACGCCGGCCCGAAGCCGCCGGTCGTCGAGGTACTCACCGAGGGTCATGCCCGGTCGGCGCGGGCGCGTCGAGGATCGCCCGGGCGTCGCGGTAGAAGCGGGCGATGTCGGGGAACATCCGCAGGTACGACGGGCCGCGCGGCGAGGCTGCGCTGCGGCGAAGAAGCCGCGCGCGCCGCGGGAGCCGAACTCCACGTCGCAGGCCCGGCAGACCGACGCGAAGGACATGTCGCTCGGCTGCGTCTCGACGCCCAGCTCCTCGAACAGGCCGATCAGCCGCGGGTACGTGGGCTCGTTGTAGACGATGAACCCGGTGTCCACGTCGACGGCGCCGGTCGGCGTCTCCACCGCGACCGTCGCGACGTGGCCGCCGGGGGCCCCCTCGCCCTCGAACAGGGCGATGTCGTGGCCGTTGCGGTTCAGCGCGTAGGCGGCGGTCAGGCCGCTGACGCCCGCGCCGACGATCGCGACCCTCATGCGCGCGACGGCTCCGCCAGCGTCCGCGCGACGGCGCGGTCGTCGAGCGCCCGCTGCATGCCGCCGAGGGCGTCCTTCGCGATCTTCTCGAACGAGCCCCCGGCGAACGGCTCGACGAGGCGCATCCAGCCGCCGAGGTGGATGTCGGCCGTGTAGTCGATCTGGGTGCCGGTCGCCGTCGGCTCGAAGCGGATCTCGTCCACCGCGGAGACGTTCGATCCCTCGCCGGTGAGGACCACGCGGCGGGGCGCCTCGAACGTCGGTGATGCGGTACTCCATCGGCGCCACCCTGCCGCGCATCCGGACGCCCAGCCGGTAGCGGGCGCCGAGGCCCACGGGCCCGGGGTCGATGCGCTCGGACGTGGCGACGCCCGGGTCCCAGTGCCGCGCATTGGCGAAGTCCGCGACGAAGGCGAACGCCTCGTCGACGCGGCAGCGGGGTCTCGATCGTCTCGTGCAGTCGGGGCATCTCGGTCTCGCTTCCGGATCCGGCTCGGGGACCCTTCCGGCCGTCCATTCGCGCGACAGGCCGATCCGGACGGGTCGCCGGCGCGAAGTTGTGGTATGACTCCCCGACCGCTCCCCTTTCCCGCGATCCTCGACGACCTGCTCGAGGTGCTCGTCGTCCCGAGCTTCAGCCGCGCGGGCTACGCGATTCGCCGCCGCCTGTTCGCGCTGGGACGACGCCGACACCTGGTCGCTGGCCGGCCGGACGGTCGTGCTCACCGGTCCCACCTCCGGCCTCGGGCGCGAGGCAGCCGGCGCCTTCGCCCGCATGGGTGCCCGCGCTCGTCCTGGTGGGGCGCGACGAGGCCCGCCTCGAGCAGACCCGGGCCGAGCTGGTCGCGCAGACCGGGACCGAGGCGATCGCGACCGTCGTCGCGGACATGTCGTCGCTCGCCTCGGTCCGCGCGGCGGCGGACGAGATCCTCGCCCGCGAGCCACGCCTCGACATCCTCGTGGACAACGCGGGCGCGATGTTCGCGGACGCGGGCCGAGACACCGCCGAGGGCTTCGAGCGGACGTTCGCGACGATGGTGCTGGGCCCGTTCGTCCTGGTCTCCCGCCTGGCCCCGCGCCTGGCCGAGAGCCCCGACGGGCGGCTCGTGGCCGTGACGTCGGGCGGCATGTACACGCAGTCGCTGCCGCTCGACGACCTCATGTTCGAGCAGGGCCCCTACGAGGGTGCCGCGGGCCTATGCCCGGGCCAAGCGCGCCCAGGTGGCGATCATCCGCGAATGGGCCCTGCGGCTCCGCTCGACCGGCATCGTCGCCAACGCGATGCATCCGGGATGGGCGGACACGCCGGGCCTGGCCGCATCGCTGCCGGGCTTCCGGAACCGGATGGGCGGCCTCCTGCGAACGCCCGCCGAGGGCGTGGACACGATCCTCTGGCTGGCCGCGGCACCCGAGGCCCGGCGTGTCCTCCGGACGGCTGTTCCTCGACCGGAGGATCCGTCCGTTCGATCGCCTCCCATCCACCCGCCTGTCCGCCCCGGACCGCCGGGCACTCTGGGACCGGGTCGTGGCGATGACGGGCGAACGAGACCCGGCCGCAGGTCCCGGTCCAGAAGCCCCCGACGAGCCGTCATCGGGATCCGGCCGGATCGTGCCGTAGACCGATCAGGCGGGCGGGTCGACGTCGTGATCCGCGAACGGGGATCCGCCACCGACCCAGCCCGGGATGAACGCCCGCATCAGCGCGCGCTCCCCCTGGACGATGTGCATCGTGTCGTGGGCGGCCCACTCGTTGACCGGTGATGCGGGATCTGTCGATCGGGATCTGCGTCCCGGCGAGGTGCCCGGGGATCGGCCGCCGGGGCGTGACGCCCGGGCTGCCACCCGGGGCTGTCACCCGGGACTGTCGCGCGGAGCCGATGGCCGGCCAGGCGGGCGAAGCGGTGCGACCGGCGCTCGCGGCGTGATCCCGAGGCAGATCCATGGCGGTACCCACTGGGGCTAGCCCCACCCCGAAGACGCCCGCTGCCCGGCTGGCTCGAGGCGGCCCGCGCCCGTAGCGTCGGGAACGACACGAAACCGTCCGAACCGGCCGCCGCGCCGGGCCCGGAGCCAGCCGCCTTGGGAGGGTGGACCAGATGACCGTCAGACGCGGGTTTCTCTACACGGGGCTGTTTCTCCTGTCGGCAGGGGGCGTGGTCCTCCTGGCCCAGGCGGGCGGCATCGACACGGAGGCCGTGAACGGGGCCGTGTCGCTCTGGCCGCTCGCGGCCATCGCGATCGGCGTCGGGCTGATCCTCCGCCGCACGCGATTCGCCGTCGCGGGGGGCATCGTCGCGGCGGTCATGCCGGGTCTGCTCGTCGGCGCCATGATCGCGGCGGCGCCCGACCTGCCGGAGCTCGCGGCCTGGTCGGCGCCCTGCGGGGAAGCGAGCCCCGGCGCCGCGGTCACGGAGCGGCAGGGTTCGTTCGGGTCCGCGGCCTCGGTGGACCTCTCGCTCGCGTGCGGCGAGCTGGTGGTCACGACGGGACCCGGGAACGCCTGGCAGTTCGCCGGCTCGAACGCCGACGGCGCCGGGGCCATCGTGACCGATTCGGCCGATCGCCTGTCGATCCGGTCCGCGGACCGGCAACGCGCCGTCGCCTCGCTCGCCCGTGGCGATGCGTGGCGGCTCCGCCTGCCGACCGGCACCGCGCTGGACCTGGTCGCGGCGACCAGCGCCGGCAAGGCGACGCTGGACCTGGCCGGGGCGCATCTCGACACCCTGCGCCTGGACGTGAACGCCGGCGACGCGGACCTGGACCTGGACGGGGCCTCCGTCTCATCCCTCACGCTCACCGTCAACGCGGCGAAGGCCACGGTGCGGCTGCCCGCCACCGGCGACCTCACCGCGAGCCTCGGCGTCAACGCGGGCTCGCTCGTCGTGTGCGCGCCTGCCGACCTCGGGCTGCGGATCCGGGGCGGCTCATCGCTCGCCGCCACCACCTACAACGGGCTGGTCCCATCGGCCGACGCCTGGGAGAGCCCCACCTACGCCACCTCGACATTCCACGCGGACGTGACCGTCTCGGCCAACGTCGGGAGCGTGGTCCTCAACCCCAAGGGAGGCTGTCTGTGAACACCCGTCGCCTGTACCGGAGCCGGTACGACAAGCAGCTCGCCGGCGTCGCCGGCGGGATGGCGGAGTACCTGGATCTGGACCCGACGCTGGTCCGGGTCCTGTGGATCCTGTCCGTCTTCCTGGGCGGCTTCACGATCCTGCTCTACATCATCCTCGCGTTCGTCGTGCCGCTGGCACCGGTGGCTCCCGCTCCAGGGCCGTCCTGGGCACCGGGCGGCTGGGGCCCCGGCGGGTCGCTGGGGGCCGGCCGGCGCGCCGGGCGCCGGGTGCCGCACCCACCGGAGCCGCGCCCGCCGCATCCACGGGAGCCACGCCCGCTGCCCCCGACGGACCGGCCGGCGATGCCGGCGATGCCGGCGATGCCGGCGATGCCGCCGATACCGCCAATGCCGTCGACGAAGCCGCCGGCCCTGCCGCCGACTCCTCCCCCACCGAGGGCTGGAACGCGCCGCCAGGCAGGCTGGGCAGCGGCACCGGGAACCGCGTGGGCTGGAAGCCAGGGCTGGGCGCGCCCCGGCGACCGCACCGGTGACGGATCGCCGGCGCGGTCCCGGCGCCGCGGTCTACCTCGGCGTGCTGCTGGTGGTCTTCGGGACGATCGCCCTCGCCGATGCGGTCATCCCCGGGCTCGCCGCCGTGAGCCTCGCGCCCGCGCTGCTCGTGGCCCTGGGCGCGGCGCTCCTGGCCGGCTCCTTCCGGCGTCCGGTCGACGAGGCCTGAGCGTCGTCACGCGCCGAGGGGCGCGGGCTGCACCCCCGGGTGCGGCCCGCCGACCTCGAATCCGGCGAGGGTCGCCGGGCCCTCGCCGCCGTCCCCCTCGAGGGCGCGCGGATCACATCTGCTTGAAGCGGGGGCCCTCGCCGCCCTCGGGCGGCAGCCAGCGGATGTTCTGGAGCGGGCACTTCACCGCGCAGGTCATGCAGTGGAGGCAGTTCGACGCGCTGAGCACGATCTTCGAGCCGTCCCACCGGTACACCTGGCCGGGGCAGAAGCTGGTGCACGAGTTCGCGTAGTCGGCCTCGCAGCCGACGCACGCCGCCGGGTCGAGGATCGTCATGTGCGGCCGGCTCGTCCTCGCGGTGGAGGGAGCCGGTGAGGCTGACGAACGTCGCCCCGTCCATGCCGCCCGGGTCCTCGCGGTTCAGCCGAGCGCCGCGCTTCGTCCCCTGGTAGTCGGGCTCCATGCCCAGGCGCCGCGGGATGTGGCTCGACACCATCGACAGCGGCGCCCCGACGTAGGTGCCCCACCTGAAGCTCTGCCGGTAGTTGCGGGCGTGGCGCATGGCGGGCAGGATGCCTCGCTCCTCCAGCCGCTGGGTGTAGCCGGACAGCAGGACGGCCTCGCCGTCGCTCGCCGCGAGCCCTTCGACGATGGTCTCCGCGGCGGCCATCCCGGACAGGATCCCGTAGTGGATCCCCTTGATCTTCTCCATGTTCACGAACCCGGCCCCGTCGCCCACGACCAGCGCCCCGGGGACGGCCAGCTTGCCCAGGGCGTGGTAGCCGCCCTCCGGGATCGTGCGGGCGCCGGTGGCGATCGTGACGGAGCCCTTGAGCAGGTCCGCGATGAACGGATGGGCGCGGTACCGCTCGAACTCGCGCTGCGGGTTGAGGTTCCCGTACTTCCAGTCGAGGCCGCAGATGAGGCCGACGGCCACGAGCTTCTCGCCCATGCTGTACATGAAGCCGCCGCCGAAGACGCTGCCCGGGTTGGGGTAGCCCAGCGTGTGCATCACGCGGTTGGTCCCGAACGGGTTGTCGCCGGGGAACGCCACGACCGCCTTGATGCCGAGCGAGTAGACCTGCGGGTTCCGGCCGCCACCGAAGCGCTGGCGCAGCTGCTCGGACAGGACGCCGCGCGTGCCGTCCGCCAGGATCGTGACCCGCGCCCGGATCTCCTCCGCCGGCCGGTGGTTCGACTTCTCGCCGCCGTGGGCGCTGAGGCCCACCTCGCCCAGGCTGACGCCCACCACGCGGCCGCCCTCCACGAGGAGCGTGCGGGCCGAGTACCCGTGGTAGAGCTCCACGCCCGCCGCCTCGGCCTTCGCGGCCAGGAAGGCGGTGAGGCGCGAGAGCGAGATCGTGACGTCGCCGTGGTGGTTCATCCCCTTGGGCACGACGCAGCTCCGGGATCCGGATCGCCCGCGAGCCGAGCAGGAAGAACATCTCGTCCTGCTCGACCGGGCTGACGTGCTCCATGAACCGGCGGTCGTCCCGCCAGCCGGGCACGAGCTCGTCCAGGCAGTGCCGGCTCGAACGAGGCGCCGGAGAGGTTGTGGTAGCCCGGGCGGGGCGCCTTCTCGATGACGACGACGGAGGCCTCACGCGAGGCCGCGGCCAGCTGCTGCTTGAGCCGGATCGCCGCGGCGAGGCCCGCCGGGCCGGCGCCCACGATCAGGACGTCGATCGGGTCGGTCATGCCTTTCCCTCCGTCGCACGGATCAGGTCCGGGACGACGGTCTCGATGTCCCCGACGATGCCGAAGTCCGCGTAGTTGAAGATCCGCGCCTTCGGGTCCTTGTTGATGGCCACGACGATCTCGGAGCCCTGCATGCCCGTGATGTGCTGGACGGCGCCCGAGATGCCGATCGCGACGTAGAGCCTGGGCTGGACGGTCTGGCCCGTCTGGCCCACCTGGTAGTCGTGGGTGGTGAACCCGTCCTCGACCGCCATGCGGGACGCCGCGACCTTCGTCTTCGCGCCCAGGAGGGCGCCGAGGCCCGACGCGAGCGGCTGGAGATACGTGTCGAAGTCCGCGCGGGAGCGGAACCCGTGACCCCCGGCGACGATGATCTCCGCGTCCCGGATCGAGACCTTGGTGGCGAAGGACTCCACCGGCACCGCCTCGAGGCCGCGGTCGTCCGCGTCGAGCTCGACCGGAACGTGGATCACCTCGCCGGTCCGCGCGGGATCCGGGGGCGGGACCTTGAACACGCCGGGCCGGACGGTGGCCATCTGGCTCGGCGAGTCCTTGGTCATGATCGTCGCCATGACGTTGCCGCCGAGGGCGGGGCGGGTCTGCTTCAGGATCGCGGTCAGGTTGGTCGTGCCCTTCGAGAAGTCGCCGATCTCGAGCCGGGTGCAGTCCGCGGTGAGCCCGGACCGGCAGGAATAGGCGACGCGCGGGGCAAGCTCGCGACCGAGCGGGCTGGCTCCGAACAGCATGACCTGCGGCCGCCGATCCTGGACCAGCGCGGCGATCGCGCGCTTGTGCGCGAGCGGATCGAACTCGCGGAGCATCGGGTGCTCGAGCACGTAGACGACGTCCGCGCCGGCGGCGATCAGCTGCGCTGGGCGGTCCCCGGCCGTCTCGCACGGGAGCACCGCGCCGACCTTTTCGCCGAGCGTGTCGGCCAGGCGGCGCGCCTTGCCCAGCAGCTCCAGCGACACGGAGCGGACGCCGTCGCCCTCGCGTTCCGCGAACACCCAGAACTCGCCCCGGTAGGAGGGCTCCTTGCCGTCCAGCTGGTATGTCTCGTCAGCCTCGGGTCCCGCCCCGGGCTCCGCCGTCTGGTACCGGGCCGCGATCTTGCCGATGAGCTCCGACGGGTTGCGGATGAACTCGCAGGTCTTGGGCCGGTCCTCGGACGGCGAGAACAGGCGGTAGACCTGGGTCCACGAGCCCCGGAGGCCGGTGCGCGACGGATCCGCCCCCACCGACTTCGCGCTCCACTCGTGGAGCGGCGCGGTGCGGGCGTCGCGCGTTCGGGCAAACCCCCGGTACAGGGGATCCGTGCAGGCGGTCACGGTGACGAGGACCGGCAGCCGCAGCGGCCGCACGTCCTCCACTCCCTCCGACGCGATCCGCCGGATGACTACCTCCGGCTCCGTCTCGAGACCCTTGGCGTAGGCGATGTGATCGATCCCGAGGTCCTCGGCGATCTGCGGCGGCACCTGCGCCGTGTCGCCGTCCACCGACTGCATCCCGGACACGATGAAGTAGTCCCGGCTGCCGCCGAACAGCTCGGTCTCGATGCGCCGGATCGCTCGGGCGAGGGAGTAGGCCGTCGCACCGGTGTCGGCGCCGGCGAAGTCCTTGTCGGTGAGCAGCACGGCCTCGCCCCGCACCCTGGACAGGCAGTCCACCAGGACCTCGCGTGCCTGGGGAGGCCCCATCGTGAGGAACACGACCCGGCCGGTCCCGCCGGCGCGGCTGAGCCGGTCGGCGAACGTGAGGGCGTGCAGATCGAGGGGGTTGAGAATGCTGTCGAGCATCCCGCGACGGAGGGTGCCCTTGTCGCGGTCCCAGGCGTCCTCGGGGATGTTCGAGACGTCGGGGACCTGCTTGACCAATACGATGCAGTCCACGGAGCGACTGTACCGGTGGCCGGGTGACGAACGCCCAGCCCATTGGTCACTCGCTGGACCCTGCCATTGCTCCAATGACCGGTACAAGGGTCCCGGATCCGGTGTTCCGATGGGCTTCCTACCGACACGCCCGACGCCGCAAGACAGGCATCCGACGACCAGGCGTCCCGTGGACGGCCGTGACGGACGGTGACGCGTCGGCCCGGAAGGCGAGCCACCTGCGAAGATGGCACCCATGCGAACCATCGACTGGGTCGACGGCGAGATCCGTCTCATCGACCAGACACGCCTCCCGGACGACCTGGTCGTCCTGCGCATCGCTGCGATCGACCCGCTGATCGATGCCATCGCCTGCCTCGCCGTCCGCGGGGCGCCGGCGCTCGGCGTGGCGGGGGCGCTCGGCGTGGCGCTGCTCGCTGCCGCCCATCCAGGCGACGCGACCGCCGTCCGCTCCGGCGCCGCGCGACTCCGCGCCGCGCGCCCGACCGCGGTGAACCTGGCCTGGGGCGTCGACCGCGCGCTGGCCCGCCTGGCGGAGGGTCCGGCCGCCGTCCTGGACGAGGCGCTCCGCATCCGGGACGAGGACATCGCAGCCTGTGCAGCCATCGCGCGGCGTGGCGCCGACCTGGTCCGGGCGCTCGTCGCCCGGCCGATGATCCGGGTCATGACCATCTGCAATACCGGCGCCCTGGCGGCGGTGGAGCGAGGCACGGCCCTGGGCGTCATCGGCGAGCTGCACGCGCGGGGCCTCCTGGAGGAGGCGCTGCCGCTGGAGACGCGCCCGCTGCTCCAGGGCGCCCGTCTGACCGCATGGGAGCTGACCCGGATGGGGGCCCCGTTCCGCCTCCTGGTGGACGCGGCCGCGGCCTCGACCCTCGCTCGCGGCATGGCGGACATCGTGTTCATCGGCGCCGACCGGATCGCGCGCAGCGGCGACACCGCGAACAAGGTGGGCTCCTTCTCCCTCGCCCTTGCCGCCCGCCACGCCGGAGTGCCGCTGCTGGTGATCGCGCCGGAGACCACGATCGACATGGCCACGATCAGCGGCGGCGACATCGAGATCGAGGAGCGCGGCGCGGACGAAGTGACGGCGTTCCGCGGGATCCGCAGCGCGCCGGCCGGGACCCGCACGTTCAACCCGGCCTTCGACGTCACGCCTGCCTCGCTGATCACGGCGATCGTCACGGACCGCCGGGTGATCCGCCTCGATCGCGGCGAGCGCCCATAGCGCTGGCGCCTCGGGCCGCCCGTTCCGGCCGGCGTCCGAGCACGTGGCAGACACCAGGGCCGACGCCCGTCGGCTGATTCCGACGCCCGTCGGTCGCAGGGCAACGCGCGTCAGGTGTCCGGACCCACCGTCGTCGGGTCGTCTATCCCATGTCCGTTGCCATATGGACCACGACCGTCGGTCTGGTTGAGCACCGACGCGGGTTCGTCTTGCCCCTCATGTGCCTGTCTGAGCGGCGACGATCCGGGTGACGATGACTCACATCGACCGGTATCAGAGTCGACCAACGGGCGGAGAGTTGGAGATGCAGATCAAGGATCTCACCGAGGACATCGCACTGATCGTGCCGATGCTGATCCTCGTGGAGGGCATCGTCGGGATCGTCGCGTGGTTCGCCTACGGGTCGAAGGGGGGGCGCGGGGCACGCATCGCCGCCTGGCTCGGCCTGGTGACGCTGACCCTGTGGTGCGGGTCCGCCATCGCCTTCGGGCTCCTCTATCTGCTCCTGTTCACGCTGGGCAAGGAGGCGGTCGTGGTCGGGGCGGCTGCGGTCACCGTGTTCATGCTGGCGATGCCCTTCGGCTGGGCGATCCTGATCCGCCACCACGGTCGAGACGCGAGCGACGATCCGCAGGCCGGCGCAAGCCAGGCTCAGGCCCCCACCGGAACCCAGCCGCCGGCCCCCGGCACCCAGCCGCGCTGAGCGGCGACCTCCGATGACCACCACCCGCGAGACGAAGCCGGACGTGGCCGCCGACACGGCCCGCCTCGGGGTCATGCTCGCGATCGTCGACTTCCCGATGCTCAGTGCCGCCTTCCGGTCGGTGATCGACCGGGAGCGGGACATGACCGTCGTCGCCGAGGCGACGAGCCGCGAGTCCATCGCCGACGAGGCCCGGGCGAGCAACGCCGACGTGATCGTCATGGAGTGCGAGGGGATCGGCGGCTTCGGCTGCGGGACCTACGAGGCCATCGAGGCCTTCCGCGCGGCGAGCCCCCACGCCAGGATCATCGCCCTCGACTGCCGGTGCGCGACCGAGCAGTTCTCGGTCGCCCTCAAGGCCGGGGCCAACGGGTTCCTCACCCGCGAGGCCCAGGACACCGACGTGGTGGCCGCCGTCCGCAGCGTCGCCGCCGGCCACACGTACGTCAGCCCGGCCATCGTCACCCGGATGATCAACACCTACGTCCGGCGCGAACCGGACGCCGGGATCGACGACCCGTACGAGAACCTCTCCGACCGCGAGCGGCAGATCCTGCTCCTGGCCGCCATGGGCCACACGAACCGTGACATCGCGCGCTCCCTCCGCCTCTCCGAGCAGACCGTCCACTACAACCGCGCGAACCTGATGGAGAAGCTGGGCCTGCACGACCGGGTCGAGCTCCTCCGCTACACGGTGCGCCGTGGGCTGCTGAACCCCTCGACGCTGTGAAGACGCGGCTGCGGCTCCGCCGCTTCTGGGGCTCCGTCCGGCCGCGCACCCGGCGCGGCGGCATCCTCGCCGTCGCCGGCATCCTCGCCGGCGCCGCCGCCCTGTCCGTCGGTCCTGTTCGTCGGGCGCGGCGATGGCCTGGTCCCCCTACCTCGACTTCAGCCTCCACCGGGACGTCGATGCCAGGCGGACCGCCACGCTCGAGATGACGCTTCGCCAGCTCCACGACGTGCGCCGCGTGCCACGAGCCGCAGGCCGCGAAGCTGGCCGCGAACAGCCACGCCGGCATCGGCTGCCAGAGCTGCCATGGCGCCCTGCTCGAGCACACGCTCGGCAGCACGAGCCCGGCCGCCTCGACGGCGAAGATCGCCGTCCCGACCGACGAGGTCTGCGTCCGCTGCCACGTCCAGGCGACCGGCCGCCCCGCGGGTCTCCACGGCATCATCCCGAGCCAGCACTACGTCTCGACCTGCCTCGCCTGCCACGACCCGCACACGGCCATCGCCAACCGCCCGCCGGTGGTCCAGCACCCGCTCGACAGGCTGCCGCCCTGCCTGACCTGCCACGGGCCCGAGGGCTTCAAGGCCCGCAACCAGCGCCACCCGGCCGGCACCAGCAGACGACAAGCCCTGCCTCGACTGCCACGCCGCCGGCCGTGGTCCGGCCGATGACCCGGGAACGACCAGATGACCGACCACGCTGGACGACGCGGCCAACCCGGCCGTCGTGGAACCCTCCCCGGCACCCGGTGCGCCGGATCCCGCGCCGGCCGACACGATCGAAGCCACCCCGGAAGCGGCGGTCCCACCGTCATGGCGGCCGCCGAACCGGTCATGTCGGCTGCCGCCGAACCGGTCTCGGCAGCCGCCGAGCCGGTCCCGATGGCCACGACCGACGCGGCACCGATCCCGGGGCGCCGGATCGCGCTTACCTCGTCCCGCTGGACGAGCTCGCCCCGGCCATCACGGCCGCCTCCACCAGCCGGCGCGCCTTCCTCGGGTTCGGCCTCGCGATCGCGGGCGGCCTGGTCGGAGCAGCGGTCATCTCGCGCTTCATCCCCGTCTTCGATGACGCGTCCGAGGCCGCCAGCCCGATCGCCGGCAGCTACGACCCGGCGAGCAAGCAGTGGACGTTCGTGGTCGACACCGCGGCGTGCATCGGCTGCGGGCTGTGCGTCGCGGCGTGCAAGGAAGAGAACAACGTGCCCGAGGAGACCGGGTACACCCGGACCTGGGTGGAGCGCCACACCGTCACCACGGACGGCGTGATGTACGTGGACTCGCCGAACGCGGGGATCGACGGCTTCCCGCCCGAGTCGACCGCCCCGGGCGCGGCCGGCAAGCCCGTCGAGGCCTCGCACTTCGAGCCGCGCCTGTGCATGCAGTGCGCCGACTCCCCGTGCACGGCCGTCTGCCCGGTCGGCGCCACCTACCACACCGAGGACGGCGTGATCCTGGTGGACTCCCGTCGGTGCATCGGCTGCGGCTACTGCGTCGTGGCCTGCCCGTACGGCGCCCGCTACCTGATCCCGGCCGGTGGCAACGCCCCCAACGACACGCCCGGCGTCGCCGACAAGTGCACCTGGTGCTACCACCGCATCAGCCAGGGCCAGGTCCCGGCCTGCGTCGAGATCTGCCCCGTCGGCGCCCGCAAGTTCGGCAACGCGGCCGACCCGACGAGCGAGATCTCCGCGGATCGTCCGCGACAAGGCACCACAGCAGCTCAACCCCGAGTACGGCACCAATCCTCGCGTGCTCTACCTCGGTCCTTCGGTCAAGGAGGCCTGAGCGATGCACGCCCCCGGACGCACCCTCACCCTCGCCGGCCGCACCGTCCCGGTCGGACCCCGCGCCGCCTCCTCCGCCGTGCTCCACGAGGTCCGCTCGATGCCGACCGGCCTCCGGATCTGGTTCGGCATCCTGCTGGCCGCCATGGCCGTCGGCGCCGTCGGCGCGCTCCTCGCCCTGCCCCCGGGCTGGGAGGTGTTCGGCACGTCGCCGAGCTTCGAGTGGGGCCTCATGATCGTGGCCTACGTCTTCTTCGCGATCATGACCAGCGGCCTGTGCCTCGCCTCGTCGCTGGGCACCGTGTTCGGGATCGAGCGCTTCCGCCCGTTCGAGAAGCGCCACGCGGTCCTCGCCGTCCTGAGCCTGACCACGGCCTTCGGGATCATCGCGCTGGACCTGCACTACCCGGTGCGGATGGTCTTCGGCGCCGTCCTGGTGCCGTCGCCCTCCTCGCCGATGTGGTGGATGGGCGTCTTCTACGGCGCCTACCTGGTGGTGCTCCTGGTCGAGGTCTGGAGCATGTTCTCCGACCATCCCAGGATCCACCAGTGGGCCTGCACCGTGGCCGCCTGCATCGCGATCCTGGCGCCGGCCACCCTGGGCGCCGTGTTCGGGGTCATCGCGGCCAAGCCGTTCTGGCACGGCCCGTTCACGCCGATCCTCATGGTCTCGTCGGCGCTTCCTCGCCGGCACCGCCCTCCTGGGCATCGTGTTCTACGCGGTCCACCGGCTCCGGCTCGCGGACTTCGAGCGCTCCGCGTCCATCGCGCTGCCGTCCGTCCGCCTGCTCCTGGGCATCGGCCTCGCGATCGTCGCGGCGCTGGTGATCCGCCAGGTCGCGGCCGGGCTGACGGGCACCACCCCCGGTCTCCGCGAGGCGACGGTCGCCCTGGTCAGCGGCCCGCTGGCGTTCCAGTTCTGGGGCGGACGGGTGATCCTGGGCCTGGTCCTGCCGGCCCTGCTCATCGCCATGCCGATGACCCGGACGCCGGCCGGCACGCTGGCGGCCTCGATCCTGGCGCTGTCGGGCGTGCTCCTGGACCGGTTCCTGTTCGTGTCCGCCGGCCAGATCGCCCCGACCACGACGGTCGCCGGGACGGTCTCCTACCCGTACGCCACCTACTCGCCGAGCCTCGTGGAGCTGGCGATCTTCGCCGGCGCCCTCGCCTTCCTCGCCTTCACCTACACCCTCGCGGAGCGGTACCTGGACATGGGCGAGACCGACGTCCACGTCGGCATCAACTGGCCGTGGATCCGACGCCACGACGCCGGCGACGACCACCACGACGAGACGCGCCGGCGCCCCGGCGGCTCCCGCCGAGATCGCGGCCATCGATGGCGGGGGTGGAGTCGTGATCCGCCGGACGATCTCCCGCCACGCGTTCGGCGTCACCGCCGCCGCGCTGACCGTCGGCATCGTCGTCGTGGCCGGGTTCCTCCTCGTCGTCGCGCTCCCCGACGTCGGCGGCCGGACCGGCCTCAGTGACCCCGACCCCTGCCCCGACCGCCACCCCGCAGCCCACCGCCGCATCGGGGATGGCGCTCTCGCCGATCGGCATCCAGATGCCCGCGGACGCCAACTGCGAGGCCTGCCACGTCACGACCGCTGGGACCGTGGGCACCAAGCCGATCCCGAAGCTCGGCCATCCGCTGTGGGGCTTCCGGGACTGCACCGCCTGCCACAAGCCCGACGGGCTGGTCCAGACGGCCCCCGGCCACTCGAGCCTGCACAAGGACGACTGCCTGATCTGCCACCAGGCGCCCGACCGCGGCCCCCGCCAGCACCGGCGGCAGCGTCGCCCCGATGCGCCCCGAGCACATGGGCGGCGACCAGCCCTGCACGTCCTGCCACGGCGTGGACAAGCACGCGCCGCTGCCCGCGGACATGGCGGGCCGCGACAACTGCTGGATCTGCCACAACGGGTCGGAGTTCGTGTACCTGTTCGAGTCCCCGTCGCCGGGTGCGTCGCCTGCGCCGTCGGCGGGCGCCCCGCCGTCGGCGTCGCCGGCGCGACCTCGCCACGCGGCGTCGCCCAGCGGCGCTCCCGACGGGGCGTCAACGGGCGCGACCTGGTCGCTGGTCACGCCCTGACCCGGTCCTGACCGCCCGGCGATGACCGCCGCGGCCCGGCTCGGCCGTCCAGGAGCGCGTCGACCTGATGCTCGCGGGCGAGCTTCGGCCCGGAGGCTGCTCTGAAGTCGCGGCTCCTAGGAAGCCTTCGGGCTCTTCGGCGTCGCGGTCTTCGGCTTCTTGGGTGTCTTCGCCTTCTTGTCCATCGCGTTCAACCTCGGGCCTGCGACGGGCGCCGCTGCACAGGGCCGCGATCATCACCGTGGCGCGATCATGCACCACCTGCGGGTGAAGCGTGCATCCAGTGCGGCCGGCGGGATCGGGGCTCGCCCGGGGGGTGACGAGACCGGGGCCGTCGGGACCCGGACTGCGCCCGGCGCGGGCCCCAGGGCGTGACGAGACCGGGACCGTCGGGACCCGGACTGCGCCCGGCGCGGGGCCCGGGCCCGACGGGACCGGGTCAGGCCTGCATCTCCTCCGGCGGCCGGACGCGCTTGAAGCTCCGGTAGAGCAGCAGGTCGTAGACGACCTTGAGGCCCCCGGAGATGAGGAACGGCAGGCCCGCCAGCGCGACGCTCGCGTACAGCGGGGCGGCGATGAGAGGCGAGGCCGCGACGCCCAGGCTCCGGGCGATGCCCGTGACCCCGGCCGCGGCGGACCGCTCGTCCGGGGCGACGATCGCCATCGTGTACGACTGGCGCGTCGGGACGTCCATCTGGCTGATCGCGAACCGGGCCAGGAGCATGGCCACGGCGAGCGGCAGGTTGGGCATGAGCGGGACGAGCATGAGCAGGATGTTGGACGGGAGATGCGTGAACACCATGGTGCGCACCAGCCCGAAACGGGCCGCGAGTCGCCCGGCGGCGAGCGCCGAGAACCCGGCCAGGACGTTGGCCGCCGACAGGATGACCCCCAGCAGCGCCCGGGTCCACGCCGTACTCCCGGTTGAACCAGAACGCGATGAACCCCTGGATCGCGAAGCCGCCGGCGAAGGCGTCGAGCGCGAACAGCGCCGACAGCCGCAGGACGACGCCGCGCGAGCGATGCAGGCCGAGGCGGTCCCGGATGGTCTGGTCGGTGACGTCCACCGGCGGGACCTCGACGCGCGGCGACACGCGGGTGAACAGCAGCGCCAACGCGCCGCCGGCGATCGCGTACCCGAGGATGACCAGCCGGTACGCGTCCGCGGGGCTCGCGCCACCGTTGATCGCCAGCTGCGACACCACCCCACCCGACAGCGTCCCGGCGGCCGTGGCGAAGGAGCCCGCCAGCTGGTACCGGGCGAACAGCCCGGTCCGCGCCCGTGCCGGCACGAGCTGGGTCAGGGACGCCTGCTCCACGGCGAGGAACGGGCCGACCTCGTTGCCGCTGGGGCTGAGGACGCCGATGGTGGCCGCGACGAGGAGCACCGCGAACACCGGCGTGGCGACGAACGCGAACCCGGCGAGGAGCATCAGGATCGCCCCGACGAGCAGGACCCGGCGCCGTCCGATCCGGTCGGCGTGGGTGGTCAGCCAGAGCGAGACGCCGGCGTCGCCGAGGAGCGTCAGGGCCAGCAGCAGGCCCACCTCCCCGCCCGACAAACCGATCGCCGCGAGGTACAGCACCAGCACGACGGCCAGGAAGCCGTACCCGAACATGCGCAGGATGCGCGTGGCGAACAGCAGCGTGATGTCCGGGTCACGGTCGGCTCGTCCGCGGGCTCGAGGGTCCATGCGCACAGGATGGGGCCCGAGCACCCCGCGCGCTGGGCGCCGGCTCCGCGCGCGGGGTGGACGCCGGCTCCGCGGTTGGACGCAGGTGCCCGCGGTTGAGGGCGCGGGGCGCTGGGGCGCCGATCCGTGCCGGCGCCTAGTGCGCGGCCTCCGACGCCTCCGCTGCCTCGGCGTCGGCCTTCGTCCGGTGGATCGTTCCCGGGGCGTGCTGGGGCGGGGCATAGACCGTGTACAGGCGAAGGTCGCCCGTGCCCGTGTTCACGATGTCGTGCCAGGTGCCCGCGGGGACCTGCACCAGCGAGCCGGGCCCGATGGCGGTCCGCTCCTCCGCCAGCACCGCCTCGCCCTGGCCGGACACGATGACGAGGACCTGGTCCACGTCCGAGTGGACCTCCGCGCCGATGTCGTCGCCGGGCGGGATGCTCATGACCACCACCTGGGTGTGCGGCCCGGTGGCCAGCACCTCGCGGAAGAACGTGTTGGCCATGGCCCGGTCCGTGATCTTGTCGACGTAGCCCATCTCGGCTCCTCTCGCTCCTGGCAGGTTGCGTTTCGGGCTGATCGCGAGTCCAGGCGAGCCTCGCAGCCGGCATCGCGAGCGGCAAGGGCCGGAGGACCCGCCGCCCTGCCCGCTAGGCGCGGCCGCGGGCGAGGTCGATCAGGCGGCCGAGGACCCGCTCGCCATCCGCGCGCAGGCCGTTGTGCGCGTACTCGTTGGTGACCCACGCCCGCAGCCCGCGGACGCCCGCGGCCGTCTCCTCGGCGAAGGCGCGCTCCACGTACAGGTCATCCACGTAGATCGTGGCGGCGACCGGAACCTCGTTGCTGGCCAGACGCGCTCGTCGTAGAGACGTGGCCACGGGTGCTCCGCCAGGGCCTCCGCCACCTCGCGGTGCGGCTGGAGCAGGCCGTAGTCCTCGAACATCCACGGAAAGACGTGCTCTGCCGTGAACGCCTCGGAACCGTCGAGCCAGTCCGGCGTGAGCCGGTGCGCGGACCAGCGGGTGGGGCCTCCATCCGCGTAGGAGGACTCGTGGAGGGTCGCGTAGAGCGGGTTGCGGGCCCAGCGGACCGCACCCTCGACGTCGTGGAGGAACGCCGGCGAGCCGAACGGGAGCTCCAGGACGTGGTGCAGGTGCTCGAAGCCCGCGGAATCGCCCAGCCACATGCCCATCTGGCGGAACCGGCGGACCGTGAGCCGGTCGCCGGTCGGGAGGCGGACGTCCTCCGCCTCGATCCGGCGATAGGCCTCGCGCACGCGGGCGCGGTCCTCCGGGTACCGCTCGAAGTAGCGGCGGTTCGCCTTGCGCAGGCGCTCCCAGGTGGCGCCGTAGACGTCATCGACCGGCCGGTTGGTGATCGGCGCCAGCCCGCCGGTGATGAGCGCCTCCCGCAGGCCCTCCGGTGCGATCGAGAGATAGGTGAGCGAGGTGAAGCCGCCGAAGCTCTGGCCCAGCAGGCTCCAGCGCTCCACACCCAGCTCCTGCCGGATCCACTCCGCGTCCCGGACGATCGAGTCCGCCCGGAAGTGGGCCAGGTAGGCCGCCTGGTCCGCGACGGTCCCGCCCGGAACCTGCGGCCCGACGGGCGTCGACCGGCCGGTGCCGCGCTGGTCGAGCAGCAGGACACGGTACTCGGCAAGCGCCCGGCGCATCCATCCCGAGGGCGGACTGGTGGGCCGGGCGGCCTCGAACCCGGGACCGCCCTGAAGGAACACGAGATACGGGCGATCGAGGCCGTCCGGGGCGGCCACCTCGCGGGTGAAGACCGTGATCGACGGGCCCTCGGGGCGGGCGTGGTCCAGCGGGACCTCGTGCTCGCGCTCGGTCAGGACGGCGCCAGGTACCCGGATGATGGCAGTCATCGTGGAGGCTCCCTACCAGCGCTGGTGGACGAGGGGCTTGATCCGCGCCTCGTAGAGCTCGGCGACGCGTGCCATCGTGGCCTCCGGCAGCGGCGCGAGGTCCGCTGCCTCCGCATTCGCGCGCGCCTGCGCCGGCGTCTTGGCGCCGGGGATCGTGGTCGTCACCCCGTCGTGCATCAGGATCCAGCGCAGCGCGAGCTGGGCCATGGTCGCGCCCTCCGGGACCAGCGTCCCGCAGCGCCTCCACGGCCTCGAGCCCCGCCTCGTAGTCCACCCCGGCGAACGTCTCGCCCCGGTCGAACGACGCGCCCTCGCGGTTGTACAGGCGGTGGTCCGTCGGCTCGAAGCGCGTCGCCGGCGGTCATCCTGCCGGTCAGCAGGCCCGAGGCGAGGGGCACCCGGGCCAGCACGCCGACGTCGCGCCGGAGCGCCTCCGCCAGGAACCGTTCCGCCGGGCGCTGGCGGAACATGTTGAAGATGATCTGGACGGTGGCGACACCCGGGAACTCGATCGCTTTCAGGCCCTCCTCCACGCGCTCGACGCTGACGCCGTAGCTCGCGATGGCGCCGGCGGCGACCAGCTCGTCGAGCGCCGCGAAGGTCTCCGGGTGGTAGTACACCGACGGGTGCAGGCAGTGGAGCTGGACGAGGTCCAGCGTCGCCACGCCGAGGTTGTCCCGGCTCCGGTCCGTCCAGGCCCGGAACGCCTCGGGCGTGTACTCGGCCATGTCCAGGGGCGCGCGGCGGCCCATCTTGGTGGCGACGAAGAAGGCCTCGCCGGGGCGCTCGGCAAGGAACCGGCGGATCACCTGCTCGCTGTGCCCGTCCCCGTAGACGTCGGCGGTGTCGATGAGGGTCACGCCGGCATCCGCGGCGGCATGGAGCGCCCGGAGGCTGTCGGCGTCGTCCACAGTGCCCCAGTCGGCCCCGATCGCCCACGCCCCGAACCCGATGACGCTGACGTCGCGTCCGGTCTTGCCGAGCCGGCGGTACTCCATGGCGCTCTCCTGCGGTGAGGTGTCGGGGCGGACGTGCGCCACCAGCCTATCGTCCGCGGCCCATTCCAGGCGGCGCCTGCCCGTCCCCGGCCGGCAGGATCCGGACGGGCCTCCCAGCCGGGATTCGACCATCGGCCTATCCTCACCGTCTCACGGGCCGGAGCATCGGCCTTCGCAGCGTCACCAGCATCCCAGCTGCGCCAGGAGGACACGTCCAGTGGCCGATCTGTCCACCGAGTTCACGGGCATCCGCTTCGAGAACCCGTTCCTGCTCGCGTCGGCGCCCCCGACCGAGTCCGAGAGCAACATCATGCGGGCCTACGAGGCCGGCTGGGGCGGGGTCGTCACCAAGACGATCGGGCTTCACCCGGTGGTCAACGTCCCCGGACCCAAGACCAAGTTCCTTCGGATCGACCAGGACGGCTCCCGCGTCTCGATGGCCAAGCGCCCGGACGCCACCCTCATGGCGTCCTGGAACTGGGAGCTGATCTCCGACAAGCCGATGGACTGGTGGCTGCCGAAGCTCGTGAACATCAAGCGCGCCTGGCCCGACCGGGTGCTGGTCGCGTCGATCATGGCCGGCTCGGGCAACGACAAGGAGCTGGGCAACTGGCAGACGCTGGTGCAGGGGGTCCAGGACGCGGGTGCGGACGCCATCGAGCTGAACTTCTCGTGCCCGCACATGGACCGCGTGGACATGGGCTCCAACGTGGGCAAGGACGCGGTCCTCTGCTCCGTCTCGACCCAGGCCGTGAAGGCCGTGGCGAAGGTGCCGGTCTGGGTCAAGCTCACGCCCGCCACGGCGACGATCGTGGACGAGGCGCGGGCGACGTTCCTGGGCGGGGCGGACGCGATCGTGTCCTCGAACACGTTCCCGTCGGTCCCGCTGGTCGACCCCATGACCGGCGAGTTCGAGGTCAACGTGGACGGCTTCGTGTCGTCCGGCGGCATGGGCGGACCGGCGATCCTCCCGCTGTCGCTGGCCAAGATGGCCGAGATGACGCAGGCGTTCCCGGACCGGGCGTTCTCGGGCATCGGCGGCATCGCCACCTTCGCCCATGCGCTCAACTACTTCCTGCTCGGCTGCGGCACGGTCCAGGTTGCGACGGCGGCCATGCTGGACCACGCGATCGGACCGAACGTGATCCGGGACCTGACGACGGGCATGACCGAGTTCCTGGACCGCAACGCCGACCGGGGCTGGACGCGCCTGGAGGACTTCCGCGGGCGCAACCGTGGCCGGATCGTCCCCCATTCCGACATCCGCCGCGCCGACGACACGGGCTATCGCCGTGGGTACCAGGAGGACGACGCCGAGGGATATGCCGCCAGCCTGGCGAAGGTCTAGGTTCGGTGACTCACGCGGCCTGTCTGCCGGCCGGGGAGCTGCGATCGATGCCGGCCGGCTCGGCGAGCGCCCCGTGGACTTGGCGTCGAGGATGGGGCCGCGCCTCCGAACCCGGGGGACTCAGCCCAGGTGGCACCGGCAGTGCGGGCACCTCGACGCCGACCTGCTCACGGAGAGGCTGCAGCAGGGACACGTCCGCTCCGCCATCGACTGCAGGACTCCCGCCAGGATGCCGACCAGCGAGAACATGACGATGATCGCCACCTGCGCCTGTTGCGTGAGCATCGGCCGTCCTCCGGGGATGATCCCCGTGCGTCTGGAGGACCATACGCCACCCGGCCGTGGGTGGTTCTCCGGGCGCATCTCCGAGGCGCCGGCGCAACCCGCCCTGCTCCCTGATCCGGTCCCCCACCTGCCACCGGACCAGACGCGCCGAGCGGGGAGGGTGGCACCAGCCCCCTATGGGCCGGGCCTCGCCGGTCGAGCGGCGCGGTACGCCAGGCGCAAGCGCAGGCCGGCATAAGCGCAAGCGCAGGCCGGGAGGGCGAAGGGCCGATGGCTCTCGGACCCGTTCCCGCCACCGGAACTCGGACAGGCCGCGGCGGGTGGACCGAGCGGTGGACGATCTTCCAAAACCCTCCAACACCAGCGCTCACCCGACGCTAGGATGGGCGCGTCCCGGCGAACCTGCCCCGTTCCTGCCCGGCGCGAGCGTCGCGCCACCCGAGGGTGATCCGCTCGACCGGGTTCGACTGATTGCCCTCACGCCACATCCCGGGACATCGTTCGGCCACCGGTGCCAGGCACCGGAAGGATCCATACGGAGGGAGGCTCATGGCAGCGGTTGCAGTGGAACAGACGATCCTGCCCGACGGACGGGTGGAGCTCACGCCCGAGGTCGATGCGGCACTGGATGTCTCCGCGCTGCACAACAAGGACCTGGCGCCGGTCCCGATCAAGGAGCGGGTCTGGACGACCTACAACTACCTGGCCCTGTGGGTCGGCATGGCCCACAACGTCGCGACCTGGACCCTGGCCGCGGGCCTGGTCGCGCTGGGGATGGCCTGGTACCAGGCGATCATCACGATCATGATCGGCAACATCATCGTCCTGATCCCGATGCTGGCCAACAGCCACGCCGGCACCAAGTACGGCATCCCGTTCCCGGTCTTCGCCCGCGCCTCGTTCGGCGTGTTCGGAGCCAACCTCCCGGCCCTGATCCGCGCCGGCGTCGCGTGCGGCTGGTTCGGCATCCAGACCTGGATCGGCGGCAGCGCGATCTACGTGCTGATGGGCGCGATCCTGGGCGACTCCTGGACCAATGCCACGAAGATCTCCATCGGCGTCGGCGACTACGCCGGGCAGCCGTGGACGATGTGGCTGTCGTTCATGATCTTCTGGGCGATCAACATCGCGATCGTGCTGCGGGGCATGAACTTCATCCGCAGGTTCGAGAACTGGGCGGCCCCGTTCGTCCTGATCGTCGCGATCTTCCTGTTCGTCTGGATGGCCTATCCAGGCCGGCGGCCTCGGCCCGATCGTCAACGACGCGGGCACCCTCGGCTGGGGCGACAAGTTCTGGCCGGTCTTCTGGCCGTCGCTGATGGCGATGATCGCCTTCTGGTCCACCCTCTCCCTGAACATGCCGGACTTCACCCGGTTCGGCCACAGCCAGCGCGAGCAGGCCACCGGCCAGGCGCTGGGCCTGCCGACGACGATGACGTTCTTCCCGCTGATCGCCGTCCTCACGACGTCAGCCAGCCAGGTCGTCTACGGCACCGCGATCTGGGATCCGGTGGCGCTCACCGGCAAGTTCAACAACCCGATCGTCGTCATCTTCGCCCTGTTCACGCTGGCGATCGCGACGCTGTCGGCCAACGTGGCGGCCAACATCGTCAGCCCGTCGTATGACTTCTCGAACGCGTGGCCGAAGCGGATCAGCTTCCGGACCGGCGGCCTGATCACCGGCGTGCTCGGCATCCTCATCCAGCCGTGGAACCTGTACAGCGATCCCCATGCCTACATCTTCACCTGGCTCGGCACCTACGGCGGCGCCACCGGCGCCATCGCCGGCGTCCTGATCGCCGACTACTGGTGGATCCGCCGGACCCAGCTCAACCTGCCGGACCTCTACCGGGCCTCCGGCGCCTACAGGTACGCGCGAGGCTGGAACTGGGTCGCCGTCGTGGCGCTCCTGGTCGGCATCTTCATGGCGATCGGCGGCTCGTACTCCGTCGTGAACGCCGACGGCTCCGCCAGCGGTCCGTTCCCGCCGGGCGGCCTCCTGCCGTTCCTGAAGCATCCCTTCCCCTTTGCCGACTACAGCTGGATCGTCGGGCTGGTCGTGGCCTTCCTGGTCTATGGCGTGCTCACCAAGCTCCTGCCAAGCAGGAAGGCGGAGCCGATCCCGGCGGCCCAGGCCGCCTGACCCCGTCCGGCCGGCCCCGCCGGCCCGCACCACAGGATCACCCGAGGCCCCTCCGCACCGCGGAGGGGCCTCGCGGCGTCCGGGGCGCAAGTGGCGGCAATCGGCACGCCCAAAGCCGAGTCGCTGACCCGACCGCAGCCGGCGCGGCCGGTGCCCCCGGCACGCCTGCCTGCAGTTCGTCCCCTCATGCAGAACCATCACGCCGGTGGGGCCCGCCCAAGGTTCGCGACCGCCCCCGGGTCGAGAGTCAGGCGGGCAGTTCGTTCAGCTCATCGGGATGTGCAGGCCGACACGCCGGATCAGGCCCACAGGCCACGCTGTGATGTGCGGAGCCTCATCGCGCCTGGACGTCGGTTCGCGCCACGCCCGGGGTCCGCTGTCAGCCCGCGCGACGCCGCCGGCTGGACGAGGCGGAGCGAGAGGCCACCCGCTGGACGACGGCAACCGACACGGGCGAGGCTGCCGGCTTGGGGTGCGCGGCCGCCCGCAGGTGCTCGAGGGCCCAGGCGACGTCCTCGGTCACGGCCGGGGGCACCGTCGTCCGCACTGAGCGCAGGACCTTCGAGGCGAGCGCCGACTCGCCGTTGATCCCCGCCCGCTCGATCACGCGGACGGCGAAGGCCGCGAGGGCGCCATCCACGAGCCAGGGCCGGACACCGTCGATCCCGAGCGCGCCGTAGGCGGCGATCCCGTCACGCGACTCGATCCGCCTTTCCGGCGTCGCGGACCGGGCCTGTTCGAGCAGGGCTGCCAGCTCCATCACGCCCGCCCGGGGGCGTCGAGCGCGGTGACCCCTGCGGTTGCCGGTGATGTCACGGGAGCGGCGTCGTCGTCGCAGGATCCAGGAGCGTCATGCATGCGACCATGGTAGCGTCTCGTTCGCCATCTTGCAGTATTACGAAATAGTGCTGGACAGACCGGCAGCCGGGCTGCCGAGCCCCAGGTGGCGACCCGCGAATGAGGCACAATCCCACGCCATGACCTCAGGCACCCAACGGCCGGATGACGCGGAACGGCTCCGCCTGTTCAAGGCGGAGTTCTTCAAGGCGCTCGCCCACCCCCTGCGGATCCGGATCCTGGAGCTGCTGCGGAGCGGCCCGCTCAGCGTCAGCCAGATCCAGGAGGCGACCGGGGCCCCGGCATCGTCCGTGTCGCAGCAGCTCGCCGTCCTGCGGAGCCGCGCCATCGTCACGACCGCAGCGGCGCGGCACGACGGTCATCTACGAGGTGGCGGACGCCGAGCTGTTCGAGCTCCTGGACGTTGCGCGCCGGATCTTCAACGCCCACCTGAGCGACACGATCGACCTGCTCCGCCTCGTCGAGGACGAGACCGGGGCCGCCGCGGGGCGCTGACCCGGGCTCGCGGCCGACCTCACCCCGCACGTTCGGTCCGTGCGCGGGCGGCTGGCGGGACCGGCGGCTGCGCGGCATGATCGATGCACACGGAGGAGCCCCCATGCCGACACCCCGCCACAGCGTGATGCGCGACTGGATCGCGCTCCTGGTCATCCTGTTCGCGGTCCCGCTCTCCGTCTTCGGCGGCACGAACCTCGCGTGCGTCGGGCAGGGCTTCTCGTCGAGCTGCGCGCTGGACGCGGTCGTCATCTCGCCGGTGCTGCTCGCGGTCGCGGGTGTCGTCGCGGGCCTCATCACTCGTGGCTGGACCGGACTGTTCGTGGTCGGCGTCGGCCAGATCCTCGGCCAGTTCCTCATCCTCCTGTTCTCCTACCAGGTTGGCCGACCCGTGCCGGTCGACCCCTTCTCGGCGATCATCGCCACCGTCTGGTTCGGCGCCCCGATCGCCATCGGCTACGGGATCGCCCGCGGCGCGGTCTGGCTCGCGGGCCGTCGCAAGCCGAACGGCGACGCAGGCGCCTGAGCCCGCCGACCCGGCAGATCCAGGGCCCCGGCAGATCCAGGGCCCCGGCAGATGCCGGGCCCCGGCTGATCCCCCGGCCTCAGCAGATCCGGGGCAGCTGCTCCCCGACCAGCATGTCCACGATCCGCTCGCTGCCCACGATCGTCCGGATGGTGACCATCCCCGGGTGATCCGCCACCACCTCGCCGATCCGGGCCGCGAGGGCGCCCTCGGGCGTGGCACGCATCGCGGCCAGCACGGCATCCGCGGATGCGGCCGGCACGATGGCCACCAGCTTGCCCTCGTTGGCGACGTGGAGCGGGTCGAGGCCGAGGAACTCGCAGGCGGCCCGGACGGCGCCCGGGATCGGGATCGCGGGCTCGTCCAGGACCAGGCCGACGCGCGAGGCCTGGGCGATCTCGTTGAGCGTCGACGACAGGCCGCCGCGGGTCGGGTCCCGGAGCACGTGGACGTCGGGCTCCACCCCGAGGATCGCCTCGACGAGCCCGTTGAGCGGCTGCGTGTCGGAGGCGATCTCGACCTCGAACTCGAGGCCCTCCCGGACGCTCATGATCGCCACCCCGTGGAGGCCGATCTGGCCGGACAGGATCACGGCATCGCCCGGTTGCGCCCGGTCGGCCGACGGGGCGACGCCCTCGCGGACCAGGCCGATCCCCGACGTGTTGACGAACAGCCGGTCGGCTGCGCCCCGGCCGACGACCTTGGTGTCGCCGGTGACGATCCGGGCGCCGGCCTTCGCCGCGGCGGCAGCCGCGGACATCGTGATGACCCGCAGATCCTCGAGCGGCAGGCCCTCCTCGATGATGTACGCGAGGCTGATCGCGACCGGCATCGCGCCCATCATCGCCAGGTCGTTGACGGTGCCGTTCACCGCCAGCTCGCCGATGTCGCCGCCCGGGAACCGGATTGGCGACACGACGTACGAGTCCGTCGTGAACGCGAGGCGGGCGCCGCCGATGTCCACCACGGCCGCGTCGTTGAGGACCCCGCCGGGCGCCGCCGGCGCGAGGGCGGGCCCGAGCAGGTCCCGGAACAGGGCGGCGGAGAGCTGCCCGCCGGACCCGTGGCCCAGGATCACGCGCTGGTCCTCGGGGATCGGCGCCGGGCAGACGACGCCCTCGGCGTCGATCGTCACCCGCGGCTCGTCGGCGGCGGTCATCGCGACCCCTCGCCGCCGGCCGGCACGATCTGCACCAGCGGCAGAGCCGGGCTGAAGCCGCCGCTCCTGCCGAGGCCCCGGCCCGCGGCGTAGAACGCGGCACAGGTCCCCTCGGAGCTCACCATCGGCGCGCCCAGCGGCTTCTGGGGGTTGCACAGCGTCGCCGTAGGCGGTGCAGTCGAGCGGCGTCCGGTCGCCGGTCAGGATCGAGCCCGCGATGCAGGCCGGGTGCTCGCTGGTATGGATGTCGCCGACGTCGAACCGCCGCTCGGCGTCGAAGCGCGCGTACTCGGGGCGGAGACGATAGCCGGACATCGGGATCTCGCCGACGCCGCGCCACTTGCGCGGACCGACCTCGAACACCGCCAGGACCTGCTGCTGGGCGAGCGGCACGCCCTCGCGGGTGACGGCGCGCGTGTACTGGTTCTCGACCTCGAAGCGGCCCTCCTCCAGCTGGCGGATCGCCATCAGGATCCCTTCCAGCAGGTCGAGCGGCTCGAACCCGGTGACGACGATCGGGACGCGGTACTTCGCGGCGATCGGCTCGTACTCGGTCCAGCCCATGATCGCGCACACGTGGCCCGCGGCCAGGAACGACTGGACCTTGTTGGTGGGCGAGTCCAGGAGCGCGGTCATCGCCGGCGGCACCAGGACGTGCGACACCAGGACGCTGAAGTTGTCGATGCCCCGCCGGGCGGCCTCGGCGACGGCCATCGCGTTCGCGGGCGCGGTGGTCTCGAACCCGACGGCGAAGAAGACGACCTGCTTCGCCGGGTTCGCGAGGGCGATCTTCAGCGCGTCCAGCGGGCTGTAGACGATGCGCACGTCGGCGCCGCGGGCCTTGAGGGCGAGGAGATCCGTGGACGAGCCGGGCACGCGCAGCATGTCGCCGTAGCTGGTGAAGATCACGTCCGGGCGGGCGGCGATCGCCAGGGCCTTGTCCACCTGCTCCAGCGGCGTCACGCAGACCGGGCAGCCGGGTCCGTGGATCATCCGGACGCCCTCGGGCAGCGCCTCGTCGATCCCCTGCTTGACGATCGTGTGGGTCTGCCCGCCGCAGACCTCCATGAGCGTCCACGGTTTCGTCGTGATCCGGTGGATCTCGGCCAGCAGCCTCCTGGCGAGCACGGGGTCGCGGTACTCGTCCAGGTACTTCACGACGGCGCTCCCCCGGCTGCGGCCGGCGGCAGCGCGCCCGCGAACGGGGAGCCCGTCGTCGGACACGACGGCCGGAGCGTCCATGCCCGGGCCCATCGTCATCAGCTCCGGGCCGATGACGCCCATGCTCTCGAGGATCTCGAGCGTCTTGAGGGCCTCGGCCTCGTCCACCCTGGAGATGGCGAAGCCGACGTGGACGATGACGTAGTCGCCGAGCCCGACCTCGGGCAGGTAGGCGAGGCAGGCGTCCTTGCGCACGCCGCCGAAGTCCACCTTGCCCATGGCCAGCCCGGCCTCGTCACGGATCTCCGTGACCCGGCCCGGGATTCCCAGACACATCGCTCAGTCCTCCATCCATGGCGCGCCCGGCACGCCCCGCGGCGCGCCCGGCACGCCGGATCCCAGCCGGGCCGCGGCCACCGCGGCCTGCCCGTAGCTCACGCCCCCGTCGTTGACGGGAACCTGTCGATTGATCACCACGCGGAACCCGTCCCGGGCGAGCTCCCGCAGCAGTGCCGATGCCAGCCGGCGGTTCTGGAACACGCCGCCCGAGAGGCACACGGTAGCGATCCCGGTCGTCGGTGCGCGCCCCGTGGAGGATCTCGCGCGTCACCTCCGTGATCGTGGCCTGGAACGCGGCCGCGAGCACACCCTTCGGGCGTCCCGCGGCCGTCCCCTCGAGCAGGGCCGCGAGGGTGGGCCGCGGGTCGTAGACCACCAGGCCGTCCAGGCGTTCGAGGCGGTACGGCAGCGGCGGCACGATCCGCTCCCCCGCCGCCAGCTCCAGGTCGATCGCCGCGTGCGCCTCGTACTCGGCCACGTCGCGGATGCCGATGAGCGCCGCGGCCGCGTCGAACAGCCGTCCCGCCGACGACGCGACCGGCGCGTTCAGGTGCCGGGCCACCTGCTGGCGGACGAGGGCCGTCTCCCGCGGGTCCAGCCGGGCGAGGAAGGCCGCCGCCGGGTGACCCGGGTCCGCGAGGTCCGTCGCGCCGGCGAGGCCGGGGGCGCCGCCGCCGAACGCCTCGGCGGCCAGCAGGTAGCCGAGCGCCATCCGGTAGGGGCGCTTGACGGCCAGGGCGCCGCCGGGCAGCGGGGCGCGCCCGAAGCGCGCGATGCGCCGGTAGCCGCGCAGGTCGGCGTCGAACACCTCGCCGCCCCACAGCGTGCCGTCGTCGCCCATGCCGAGGCCGTCGTAGGCGACACCCAGGAACCGGCCCGTCACCCCGTGCTCGGCCGCGCACGACGCGACGTGCGCATGGTGGTGCTGGACGGCGATCCGTTTCGCGGCCGGGAACCGGTCCACCGCGTACTTGGTCGAGAGGTACTCCGGGTGCAGGTCGTGGGCGACGACCTCGGGCTCCAGGGCCAGCAGCCGGGAGAGGTGGGCCAGCCCGTCCGTGAACGCCCGGTGCGTCGCCAGGTCCTCGAGGTCCCCGTTGTGCGGCGCCACGTGGGCCCGGACGCCACGGGCGAGCGTGAACGTGTGCTTCAGCTCCGCGCCGACGGCCAGGATGGGGACCGGCGCGGCCACCGGCAGGGGCATCGGCTCCGGGGCGTATCCGCGCGCCCGGCGGACCACCGACTCGCGCCCCGCGACGACGCGGGTCACCGAGTCGTCGTAGCGGGCCCGGATCTCGCGGTCGTGGACGAGGAACCCGTCCGCGAGACCGGCGAGCCGGGCGAGGGCGTCGTCGTCGTCGGTGGCCAGCGGCTCGTCGGCGAGGTTCCCGGAGGTCAGCACCAGCGGGCGGCCCACCGCCTCGAGCACCAGGTGGTGGAGTGGCGTGTAGGGCAGGAAGACGCCCAGGCGCCGGTTGCCCGCGGCGACGGAGGGGGCCAGGCGCGGCGAACCCGCGCGACGAGCCCGCAGCAGCACGATCGGACGCGCCGGCCCCTCGAGGAGCGACCGTTCCAGGGTTCCAACCCGGCAGAGCGCCTCCGCGGCCGCCGCGTCCCGGACCATCAGGGCGAACGGCTTCGCCCAGCGGCGCTTGCGATCCCGTAGCCGCCGGACCGCGTCCTCGTCGGTCGCGTCGCAGGCGAGGTGGTAGCCACCCAGGCCCTTGATCGCGACGATCCGGCCGGCGAGCAGGGCCTGCGTGGCGGCGGCCAGCGCAGGCTCGCCGGTCGCCGTGGCAGCGGGTGCCGCGGTGAGCCGCCAGGCGAGCCGTGGCCCGCAGGCCGGGCACGCCACCGGCTCGGCATGGAAGCGGCGGTTCGAGGGATCCCGGTACTCGGCCTCGCACGCCGGGCAGAGCGGGAACGCCCGCATCGTGGTCTGCGCCCGGTCGTACGGCAGCTCCTCGATGATCGTGGCGCGCGGCCCGCAGTTGGTGCAGTTGGTGAACGGGTAGCGGTGCCGGCGGTCCGCCGGGTCCCACAGCTCGGCGAGGCAGTCGTCGCAGGTGGCCATGTCGGGCGGGAAGAGCCGGTCGGAGGCGGCCGAGGTGACGCTCTCGTCGATCTCGAAGGCCGCGGGGAGGGCCGCGGCGAGGGCGGCGTCGAGGGTCGCTGACCGTCACCCGCTCCACGCGGGAGCGCGGCGGGGCGTCGGTGTGCAGGCGGAGCGCGAACGCGTCGAGCATCTCCCCTGGACCCGCGGCCTCGATCTCCACCCGGCCGGCGGCGTTGCGGACGCGCCCGGAGAGCCCCAGCTCCGTGGCCAGGCGCCAGACGAACGGGCGAAAGCCGACGCCCTGGACGACGCCCTCGACGTGGAGTTCACGGGCGACCGGCGGGAGGGTGGTGGCCGGGACGCGCGCGTCCGTGCGGACGGTTGCAGCCATGGTCATAGCGTCCGTCGCGGACATGCCTCGCAAGAGGTGCCGAACGGCCCGCAGTGACCCCACCGGTCGGCCGGTCGCGTTCGGGCTGGAGCGGCTCGATCGACCCCGTGCGTCACATGCTACGGCGGCGGCGACCCGGACGCGGCGGTGTCATCCCCCGGCGTCGGGACTGCTGTCGGATCCGGCTCCAGGGTCCGGGCTGGAGCAGCGGTCGGATCGGCGGTCGTTGCCGCGGTCGCGGTTGGAGCAGCGGTCGGTTCGACGGTCGCATCGGCGGTCGGGGTTGGAGCAGCGGTTGGAGCGGCGGTCGTCTCGGCGGGCGCGGTCGGGGTCGCGGTCGTCTCGGCGGGCGCGGTCGGAGCCGGGGTCAGGCCATCGCTCGAAGTCGGCGGTCGGTGCCGCGGTCGTCTCGGCCGTGGGCGTCGGATCGGCGGTCGGGGCTTCCGTGGGATCCGGGGTCGGGGTCGGGGTCGGGGCCGCCAGGCCCAGCCTCACCGGAACGACCAGGACCCAGGCGTGGTACCACTCGGAGGGACCGCGTGCGGACGAGACCGAGCCGGGGAGCCGGGCGGCCTTGAGCGGGTCGCGGTACGGGCTGTCCGTCTCGCGATATGCCTGGAACCGGTAGTGCAGGTGGCCGGAGCGCAGGTTGGCGTAGCTGACCCGCCGGTTGAGGATCCGATCGCTGCGGAGCGGGTCCGACAGGTAGACGTATTGCACGGTGAACGCGTCCGACACCGCCGGGTTCGCCCCGGCCACCACGTAGCCGGTGATGACCTGCGCATGCCCGCCGGCCCAGCCGAGCATGCCCACCGGCATGCCGTATCGGGCGATCGCCTTCACGGCGGCCTTGACGGCGGAACCGAACGACCCGTAGGCACGGTCCTCGTACACCATGCGGGACGGGTCGGTCATGGCCGTCGGTCCCCAGCCGTAGTAGTTGAGGGCGTTGCGCCAGCCGTGGGCGTCGGAGCCGGCGGAAGCGGCCCGGAGGGTGTCGTTCGCTCGCTCGAACGCGAGGATCGAGGTCATGTCGCGGAGGTCCGCCGGGTTGGCGTTGTTCCTCACCCGGTACGGGCTCCAGACGAACCCGGCTCCGCCGGTCCCCCGCAGGGCGATCGTGTTCAGCATCGACATCGCGGATGCCGCGGTGCATGCGGTGAAGTAGGGGTCCTGGTAGACGAAGCCGCTGGCGACGTACAGGTTCCGCGACCAGGTCGTCGCGGCCTGGACGGGGATCGGGACGACCGTGACGAGCGCCAGCACGAGCGCGGCGATCCACGCAGGTGCGGATCGCCGGGTCACCGGACGCGGCAGCGCCTGCCGCTGGAGATCGGACGTCCTGGCTCGGGCGACGGGCACGGACCGCCTCTGTTCGGCTGCCGAAGCCATCGGTGCGTCGAGGGCCATGCGGCCCCTCGGACATTACTCCGCGTGGACGGCCCGGCAATAGCCAGATCGGCGCACCGCGATGACGGCGGACCCACCGGCCTGGGCTAGGAGCCGGCCCCCGGGACCGAGGCGGTGGACGTGTCCTCCCCCGGGTCCTCGGGCCGGGGCGCGACGGACACCAGCGACCGCGAGGCCGAGATCCGCTCGCGGTTCACGAGGATGACGTCCTCGTGGACCGGCTCGGCCGGGGCGCCGCCCATCTCGATCACGGCGTCCGTGACCGGGACGAAGCGCGCCCATCTGGTCAATGCCGCCAGCGGCTGGGCACTCGGTGGCCGGTGGAGGTTGCCGGTCACGACAAACGGCCCGACCTGGAGCGCCACCCGATCCTGGACGGTCCGCAGGCGCCGGCCCGGATCCCCGCGGCGGCCGTTGACCTCGATGAGGTGCAGCTCGCGCCGTTCGACCTCGACCTCGTCCACGAGCACCCGGCGACCGCCGTCGAGGGCCTCGAGGGTCGCGTCGAAGAAGGTCAGCAGGTCGAGATGGTTGACCTGGTCGCTCAGGCGCCCGTCGCCGATGTCGACCGTGCCGCGGACGACACAATCGCCGGCCCAGGCCACGAGCGGCTCACGCACGATCGGAACCCCTTTCCGGGAGGTCGCGCTGACGACCGTTCACCCCTGGAGGCGAGGATACCCGCCCGCCGTTCCGGGCGGGAGGGTCCGGTGCGGGCCAGGCCGGTGCTGGATGGTCCGGTGAGGTCGCCCGAGGAGCCGCGCTTCAGGGAAGCGCGGCCACCGTCGCGGCGGCCACGGCGGGATCGGCGGTGGTGATCACGATCACGGCGTCGCCGCTCGTGCCGACGTAGTCCATCGGACCCTCGTCGCCGTAGTCGATCCTCGTGAACTGCTTGCCGGCGAGCGTCACCGGCTGCCTGGTCACCCCGGCGCCCGAGGCGGACAGCCAGGAGTCCATCACGATCGGCAGCACCTTGTCGACGCCGAGCCCGTCCACGCCCACCGCGAGGATCGAGAGGTCCGACGCCGCAGTCTCGTCGTACGCCTGTGCCACCTTGAGGTCGTCGGGCACCTTGCCGTCGGCCCGCAGCGCCGCCGTGATCGCGCGGCTTCCCTGGTCCTCGCCGAGGATCATCGTGCCCGACGCGCTGTCAACGGTCAGGACGACGTCGCCGACCTTCGTCGGCAGCAACGCCTCGAGCGCGGGGGCCGCCGGCGCGCTGGCCGACGCGCCGTCGCTCGGTGCGGGCGCCTCCGACCCGGTGGCGGTGTCGGCGCTTGCGCTCGGCGCGCCCGGCGCACCCGGCGAGGCCAGGCCCACCGCCCCGCCATCGCCACCCAGCGACTTGTCGAAGGCTGACGCGATCGCGTCCACCTCGGCGGCGGTCGATTCGGCGGAGCCGGCCAGGTACACGACGATCCGGTCGTGGCGGAACTGGAGGAAGGTGGCGCCCGAGGCGTCCGCGGCGCTGAACCCCTGGTCCCCGAGGTCGTTCCGGCTGACCACCGTCTGGCCGGCCGCGGTCGACGCTTCGGCGGAGCGGGTGACCGCGTCAGCGGCACCCGTCGGATAGCAGGTGATGGTCGCGTAGACCACGGCCTGCGCCGTGGTGCCGTCGGACGGCTGCGCTCCCGTCAGCGACATGGACTTGCGGGCGATGTCGTACTGGCTCGAGGCCACCGTCCAGCCGGCCGGCAGGTCGGCGTCGTTGGGGCTGGTGTTCCAGGCGGCCGTCTGGCAGCTGTCGTCCTTCGGGGCGAGGGCCGTCACCCCGGCGAGGCCGAGGGCCACGACCGAGATGACGACGGCCACCACGGCCAGTCGGCGCGCCGTCCGGCCGGAACCGTCGGTGCGCGAGGGGTTGTTGCCCGAGCGGGGAGTGGTTGCACCGGGCTCGGGGCGTGGGGTTCTGGGGGTCGTCACCCCCTTAGCATGCCCTGACTTGCCAAGTGCTGCTTGCCAAGTGCAGCTCGCGAGACACGGCGCGCCGGTCCTAGCGAGCCCGCACGCGGTTGTTCTTCGCGTTGTGCTCGAGCTCCGCGAGGCCGAGGACCTCCAGCAGCGGCGGCAGGTAGGTGCCGAACCGGCCGCGGTACCCCTTCCGCAGGCCGTACCAGCCGCCGACCGGGTTGGCCTCGGACCTGGCCCAGGCCTCCACGGACCCGTCGGGGGCCGCCTTCTGCTCATCCGCGCCACCGAGCGGCACCCAGTCGCCCTGCTCGCGGAGCCACGCGTGGAGGTCCTCGATGGCGCGCAGGTGGTAGCGGAGCTGGGTGGAGCCCACCTGGCACACGAGTGCGGGCGGGTCCGCGGCCTCGTCGCGCCACATCCGGTAGGCCGATCCCCCATTCGCCGTGACCAGGTCCCAGGGATCCTCCCGGGTGCCGCTGCCGGCCATGGTGACCCTCCGTCGTGCGGCGCCGCGGACACCGGCGCCGGTCCGCGGACGCTACCACGTCCGGCACGGTAGGCTAGCCGCGAGGCCGGAGCGCACCGGTGGCCGGGGCGCACCGTCCGGCCGGCGGAGGTCCGTATGCCGATGACGCCGCGCGAACGCGTGCTCGCGACGCTCGCCCACGAGACGCCCGACCGCGTCCCGATCGTGCTCGGGCCCAGCAACGCGACGGGCATCAAGATGTCCACGTACCGGCGCGTCAAGGCGCTGGCGGGCATCGAGGCGCCCGACGAGTACATCTACGAGTGGCCGGAGCTGGGCACGGCGAAGCTGGACGAGGCGACCTACCGGCGCCTCCACGGGGACGTCCGCGGCGTCCTGGACCACTTCCCGGCCGCCACGCGCGCCCGGAACGCCACCCGGGACCCGCACTCCCCGTTCATCGACGACTGGGGCAGCGGCCAGGTGGAGGGGACCCCCGGCACCTGGTTCCCGGGCTGGCACCCGATGGCGGACGCGTACACGCTCGAGGAGATCGAGGCGTACCCGTGGCCGGACATGACGGACCCCACCAGGTTCGAGGGCGTCCGGGCGGAGGCCATTCGGCTGCGGGAGGAGAACGCCTATGCGTCGATGGGCACGCCGTGGCTCGCCTTCCCGCTGGAGCGCGCGTTCGCCATGCAGGGAACGGACAACTTCCTGGCCAACCTCGCCGGCGAGCCCGAGTTCGCGGAGGCGCTCCTGTGGAGGACGCAGTCACTGTGCAAGGGGCTGATGGACGGGTTCCTGCGCGAGTGCGGCGACCTCATCGACATGGTGAAGATCGGCGACGACCTGGGGTCCCAGGTGGGGCTCCTGATGTCGCCCGCCATGTATCGGCGGATGCTCAAGCCGATCCACGCGGACCTGATCGCGTTCATCCGGGAGCGGACGGAGGCCGCGATCGTATTCCACACGGACGGCGACGTCTTCGACCTGCTCGGCGACTTCATCGAGATCGGCGTGGACGTCCTCAACCCGGTCCAGGCGTCGGCCGGGGGGATGTCGGACTTCGCGGGCCTCAAGAAGAAGTTCGGCGACAACCTCGTGTTCTGTGGCGGGATGGACACCCACCACGTTCTCCCGCTCGGGACGCCGGACGACGTCCGTGCCGAGGTGCGGCGCGTGATCGGGACGCTCGGCGAGGGCGGCGGCTACATGCTGGGCGCCGTGCACACGGTCATGGACGACGTGCCGCCGGAGAACGTGCTGGCGATGGTGGATGCCGTCGAGGAGTTCGGGTGGTATCCGTTGCGTGCCTGACGGCCGGGCTGAGAGCGGCGGTCCGCCCTCCGATGAACACGGCCCGCCGGCATCAACGCGTGCAGCCCGCCGCCGCCTGATGCGCCTCCACGTCATCGCCTGCGACATCCTCGCCCGTCCGGTCTACCTGTGCGCGGCCCGGTCGCCGCACGTGGTGGACGTGACGCTCCTCCAGCGCGGCCTCCACAACGAGCCGCCGGACCTGCGCTCCACGCTCCAGGCCGCGATCGACGCGACGGGACCCGGATGCGACGCCGTCGTGCTGGGCTACGGGCTGTGCGGCGGGGCGGCGGCCGGGCTCGAGGCCCGCGACATCCCGGTGATCCTGCCCCGGGCCCACGACTGCATCACCCTGTTCCTCGGCGCCCGCGAGCGGTACGCGGCCGAGACCAGCGGCCCGGCCACCTACTGGTACGTGGCCGACCAGCTGGAGCGCGGTGACGGGTATGGGACGAGCATCGGCAACTTCGGCGTCGGCGCCGACACGGACGCCCGGATGGAGGAGACCCGCGCCGAGTACGTGGCCAGGTATGGCGAGGACAACGCCGACTACCTCATGGAGGTCCTCGGCGCGTGGCAGGTCCACTACGGGCGCGCCGCCTTCGTGTCCATGGGCGTCGCCGACGAGGCAGCCTCCGAGGCGGTCGCCCGCGAGCAGGCCGAGCGCCGGGGCTGGGCGTTCGAGCGCGTCCAGGGCAACATGATCCTGGTGCGCCGGCTGATCGACGGGGACTGGGGCGACGACATGCTCACGCTGCAGCCCGGCGAGCGCCTCGCGATGAGCTATGACGATGAGGTGGTCAAGGCGGTGCCGGCCGTGCCGGCCGTCCCTGCCACCGGCGGCTGAACGGCCGCCCGCCGAAGTCGGATCTCTCGCCGCGGCGTCGGCCGGCTATCGCCCCCGTCCGTCCCCTACCCCTCGTTGCCTCCCAGGCGCCCCTCGCGGAACGCCAGCACGTACTCCCCGCCGAACGGATCGCGGCCGAGCAGCATGTCCGCCGCCAGCCGGTAGGGCTCGCTGCCCCGGTCGGCACCGAAGACACGGGCGAGGTCCGACGCCACCGGGTCGATGATCCCGCTGTCGATGCCGGCCTCGGCCGCGAGATCGATGAACGTGTCGTTGAGCAGGCGCCGCTCCGGCATCCCGAACGAGACGTTGGACAGGCCGCCGGTCAGGTGGATCGCGTCGCCGTACTCCGCCCGGAGCCGGCGGGCCGCCTCGAGGACGTACCCCGGGGCCTCCGGCGCGACCGCGACGGGCAGGACGAGCGGGTCCACGAACAGGCGCTCCGCCGGGATCCCCCGCGCGATCGCCGCCTCGATCAGGCCGGCGGCGTTGGCGACGCGCTCCCCGGCGTCGGCCGGCATCCCTCCGGCGCTGCTGGCCGCCAGGATGACCGCGCACCCGGAGACCGCCGCGAGATCGAGGACCTCGGGGCGCTCGATCGACGCGGAGTTGAGGAGCAGGCGGCCCCTCGGCTGGGTGGAGGCGGCGACACCCGCCGCGAGGACCGCCACGTCGGAGGAGTCGATCGACACCGGCACGCCGGCGGTCGCCTCGACCGTCTCGACGAGCCAGGTCATGCCCCTGGCGCGCGTCTCGGAGTCGGACGCGATCTCGTCCGCGTTGAGGTCCAGCCAGTCCGCGCCGGTCCGCTCCTGGCGGGCCGCGAGCACCTGGATGTAGGCGGCGGCCGTCCCCGCCTGGTCGCCACCCTCGAGGCCCCAGCGGATCGCGCTGGCGACGTGCTTGATCTTGCCCTGGCCGAAGTCGCGCGCCGCGACCAGGGACGGGTGGACCGGGAGGACGAGGCGGGCCCCGTCGGGGCCCTCGAAGCCGATGCCCACCGAGCCGTCCGGGAGCTCGGCCGCGTGCCTGCCGGCCCGCTTGAGGATCCGGGTGGCGTGGATGTTCTCGCCGACGACGAGGAACGGGGTGCCGGTTCGGTCGGGCCTCACGACTTGGGTCCTTTCTCGGGCGCGGGGGTGGCGGGGGAGGACGGCGGTGGCGGCGGGAGTGGCGCGAGTGGCGGGGCTGGCCGATGTCGCGGGCTTGGCCGGCACGGCGGGGATGGCCGGCGTGGCGGAGGTGGCGGCCGCGTAGTGGTCGCGGCCCAGGAACGTGTTGCCCCAGGCGCTGGTGCGGCGCAGGGCGTTGTCCTGGACGACCGGCGCCCGGTCGAGCATCGAGAGCTCCTCGCCGTAGGGCTTGAGGCGCCGGTACGCGTCGGACCAGACGCAGGTGTGGCCGGGGACCTCGCACAGCCCGTCGTGGGCGCCGCCACACGGGCCGTTGCGCTGGTTCTTCTGGCAGTGGCTCTCGGGGCACAGGTACGCGATGTCCGGCAGCGAGCAGTCGCCGCAGTCGCGGCAGTCGAACATCGGGAGCTTGGCCGCCTGCTCCATGACGTGAAGCGGCTTCTCGACGTGGAGCTGCTCGACCTTCCCGTAGATGCCGGCCCAGGCCCGGAAGCCCGGCGACCCGGGCTCGAACACGCGGGCGTGGAGCGCCCGGTTCACCTTGTAGAACGCGTCCACGCCGCGACGGGCACGCTTCCGGGCCGCCGGCGCCAGCGAGGCCGCGTAGGCCCGGCCCAGCTCGTCCGTGGACAGCCCGTGGCCGTCCGGCTCGAACGGCTGGAACCCGCCCGGCAGGGCCCACGAGACGTCCCGGACGAGGGACCGCCAGTCCGCTGGGTCGTGGGCGTCGGCGAGCTCCAGGACCCGGCCGATCTCCGCGGCGTCGCGGTGCCCCGAGAGGTAGATGCCGCGGAAGCCCAGGCCCCGGCTGACGACGAGCTGCTTGGCCGCGAACTCCAGGAAGAACGCGCGACCCTTGTCGGGGCTCGCGGCCTCCCGCTCGGCCACCGCGAGCAGGTCGTCCGGGACGACGCAGCCCGGGACCCGTCCGGCGTTGAACGCCCGGGCGACCGGGGCGGAGAGGATGTAGGCGTTGGCGACGACGGGCCGGTCGATCCCCGCGCGCCGCATCCAGCGCAGGAGCTGGTCGGACCGGTGGGCGTCGTAGCCGACCTGGGTGATCGCGTAGTCGGCGCCGGCGCGGGCCTTCATCGCGAGCTTGAGGTACTGCGGGACGAGGTCCCGCTCGAGGCGCTTGAACGGGTCCACGGCGCAGCCCAGCAGGAAGCGGTGCGCGTCGGGGTTCACCTCACCGCCGGGACCGGCCTTGGCGGCCGCCTCGTGCCGAGCCCGCGCAGGAGCGCCAGGAGCGCCACCGAGTCGATGTCGAACACGGGCCGCGCGAGGCCCTCGTAGCCCTCGACCGGGTAGTCCCCGGTGATCGCGAGGACGGTGGTCAGCCCGCGCGAGAGCAGCTCCCACCCGAGGCTCTGCATGCCGTTGCGGTTGCGGTCCCGGCAGGCGACGTGGACGATGACGTCGTGGCCCATCGCCCGCAGCGCCTCCCCGGGGGCGCCGGGGCTGAGGCGGGCGTGACCCCCGGCGTTGTCGGTGACCGAGAGGGCCGTGACCCGCGGGTTGCCGGCCAGGTCGGCGGCCATCCGCAGCTGCTTCTGCCCGCGGGCGTCGGAGAGCTCCCCGGCCCACGGGACCAGCTCGACGATCGTGGCGAAGCCGGCCGGGTCTTCCAGCACGCGGCGGAGCGCACCGGGTCCGGTGGCGGGGGTTGCGGGCGGTGTCGCGGGCGGTGTCGCCGACGGTGTCTCAGGGTCGGCCGCGCGGCTGATCGGCGGATCCGGCGGGTTCGCTGCGACGGGATCGGGCGGGGCTCATGGGCATCCTCGGGAGGCGATCGATTCAGGCCGTGATCGGTTCGAACAGGCAGCCGTCGGTGAAGAGGTCGAAGAAGTCTGGCTCGGATTCGAGCTCCACGTGCTCGATGCGGCGGACGAGGGCGTCCAGCGACGCGCGCCTCCTCCGGGACAGTAGCAGCGACCGGGCACCGCCGATGGACGCGTTCCCGGCCCGCACGACCCGCTCGGGCGGGACCGGCACCAGGAGGCCGATCTCGATCGCCGATCCCATGTCCAGCGCGTTGGCGAACCCGCCCGCGAGATAGACGTGTGTCCAGGTCGCCCGGGCCGAGGCCCAGACGGCGGAGCAGCACCCGCTGGCCGACGGCCGTGGCGGCCTTGGCGATCGCGAGATGGCCCACGTCGCTCCGCGACAGCGTGATCCGCGGCTCCGGGACCACCCGGATCTCCGCCGCCCGGTCGGCGAAGGCGCCGCGGCTGGACATCCAGTCGGCGCGCAGCAGCTCCGCCAGGAGGTCCACCAGGCCGGAGCCGCAGATCCCCTCGGGCGCCGCATCCCCGATGCACCTGGTCTCGAAGGCGCCGTCGACGAGGCGGACGGCCTCGATCGCGCCGTCGGCCCCGGGCATCCCGTACCGGACGCCGCCGCCCTCGAACGCCGGGCCGGCCGGGCTGGACGCCGCCAGGACCCGGTGCCCGTCCGACACGACGATCTCGCTGTTGGTGCCGATGTCCACGAGCAGGAACGAGCCGCCCCGCTCCACGGCCTCGACGGCGACCAGGTCCGCGGCCGCGTCCGCGCCGACATGGGCCGCGATCAACGGCCCGCCCGTGACGCGGGCCTGCGGGTTCACGAGCATGCCCAGCTCGTGGGCGCGGCGCGTGACCATCGTCGTGGCGGCCTCGCCGTCCCGCCACGCCGTCTCGGTCACCGAGCGGTACGGCAGCCGCCCGATCGGCCGGACGTCCAACCCGAAGGCGAGGTCGCGCATCGTGGGGTTGCCGACCACCAGCACGTCGACGAGCCGCCTGCGGTCGACGCCCAGCTCCGAGCTGAGTCGCTTCAGCTCGTGGTTGAGCGCACGCCGGAGGGCCTGGCGCAGCTCGCCGGGGAGCTCGGTCTCGTACGAGATCCGGGTCATGACGTCGCTGCCGCCGAACCGCTGCGGGTTCTCGATCGCGGCCACCGCGAGGACGGCCCCGGACTCGAGGTCCACCAGCTCGATCACGACCGTGGTGGTGCCGATGTCGATCGCGACGCCCACCGGGCTGCCGGTCGCCGGCCCGAGGTCCGTCCCGTCGTCCGCGACCATCCGGCCGTCCAGGACCCGCACGACCGGGTCCAGCTCGGGCAGCGCATCGGGCGCATCCGGGGCCAGCAGGATCCGCAGCCGGCGGCGCAGCACGACGAACTCCAGGTCACGCTCCGCCCGCTCCACGGTGGCCTGGCAGGCGAGCCGGAACGTGGCACCCAGGAAGGACTCCGGATCCGTGCGGGGCGACAGCTGGTCGCCGCCCGCGCGGACCTCGACCACGCACTCGTGGCAGCGGCCGGTCCGGCGGCACGAGGCCGGGACCACGACGGCCAGCTCCGCGGCATCGTCGAACAGGAGGTGGCCGGGCACGAGCGGGCGTCGCTCGGACCCGTGGACGACATCGGGCATTCGGAATGAGTCTCACGGGCGCGGGGATGGTCCGGATGGCCCTCGGCCCGTTCCCTCGGGCCATTCTGCCGTATCGTGGCCCCCGGCCGGGGCACGACGCCGGCGGCCGCTCCTCGCCCGGAGGCGCCCGTGGTCTCCTTCGCCCCCGAACAGGTCCCGATGCGTCGGCCGCGGTCACCCCGCTATGACCGGCTGACCCCGGCTGATTGTGCGCGGCTCCACGACGCCAGCATCGCCATCCTCGAGCGGACGGGCGTGCGCCTGCACGACGATGAGGCGGTCGAGCGCCTGCACGGCGCGGGCGCCCGGGTGGGCGACGACGGTCGGGTGTTCCTGCCCGGGACCCTGGTGGAGTGGGCGCTGTCCGTCGCGCCGCGCTCGCTCACGCTCCACGCCCGGGATGGCACGCCTGCGATCGCGCTCGAGGGCGACAACGCCTGGTTCGGTCCCGGCTCGGACTGCCTCCATGTGCTGGATCACCGCACCGGGCGGCGGCGCCCGGCCACCGTGGCGGACGCCCGGGACGGCCTCACCCTGGTGGACGCCCTGCCGAACATGGACTTCGGCATGTCGATGTTCCTGCCATCGGACGTCGACCCGGCCATGGCGGACCGCCGCCAGATGGCGATCATGCTCGAACACACGACGAAGCCGCTGGTCGTGGTCACCTACGACGTGGCCGCGATGCTGGACGCGATCGCCATGGCCGAGGCCGTGGCCGGCGGTGCGGACGCCCTTCGTCAGCGGCCCACGATCGCGCTCTACGTCAACGTGACCCGCGGCCTGGTGCACAACGGGGACTCCCTGCGCAAGCTGCTGGTCCTCGCCGAGCGCGGCCTGCCCGCCCTCTGGATCCCGGTGACGTCCGGCGGCACGACGGGCCCGGTGACGATGGCCGGCAACGTGGCGCTCAACAACGCGGGCGTGCTGGTGGGGGTCGTGCTGGCGCAGCTGGTCCGGGAGGGCACGCCCGTGGTGGTCCCGGGGTTCGGCGGGGACGCGCTGGACCTCCGGACGATGGTGGACCCGTACGCCGAGCCGGACCACCGGGGCATGGTCCCCTCCCTCGCGCACCACTACGGGCTGCCCATGTTCAGCCTCGCGGGCGGCAGCGACAGCAAGACCGTGGACCAGCAGGCCGCGGCGGACGCCGCCCTCACGATGCTCGTGGACGCCCTCGCGGGCGGGCACCTCGTCCACGACAGCGGGTACCTCGAGTCCGGGCTGACCGGGTCCCTCGCCCAGCTGGCGATCTGCGACGAGATCGCGGCCTGGATCCGGGCCGCGATCGGACCGGTGGAGATCAGCGACGAGACGCTCGCCCTGGATCTCGTCGACCGCCTCGGGCCCGACGGATCGTTCCTCGAGGCGGATCACACGCTCGCCCACTACCGGGAACGGTGGTATCCATCGCTGTTCGATCGCCTGAGCCACTCCGCCTGGCAGGCCCGCGGGGCCACGACCCTCGCGGAGCGGGCGGCGGCCCGGGTGGACCGGCTCCTCGCCGACCACCGCCCCCAGCCACTGCCCGAGGACGCGACCCGGGCGATCGATGGGATCCTCGACCGAGCGGCCGCGAGCCCGCGAACCGCACCGCAGGCGTGACAATCACCGCAACCGCGACAATCACCGCAGGCGCGACGGTCGCCGCAACGGCGACAATCGCCGCAGGCGTGACAATCACCGCAATCGCCACGGTCGCCGCAACCGCGACAATCGAACCCAGCGCCGACGCGCACCAGGCTTGACGGAGGAACACACCCATGGGCGACGAGATCTTCGCGGCGATGCGCCAGTCCGTCATCGACGGCGACGCGGCCGCCGCAGCGGCCTGCGCGGAGTCGGCGCTCGCGAACGGGGTCCCGCCCCTGGACGCCATCGAGCTGGGCTTCGTGCCCGGCCTGTCGTACGTCGGCGAGCAGTTCGGCCTCGGCGAGCTGTTCCTCCCCGACATGATGCTGGCCGCCCGGGCGATGCAGAAGGCCATCGCCATCCTGGAGCCCGAGATGGCCCGCCAGTCCGCCGTCCGCCACGTGGTCGGACGGGTGGTCATCGGCACGGTCAAGGGCGACATCCACGAGATCGGCAAGAACCTGGTCGGGATGATGCTCTCGACGTCCGGCTTCGAGGTCCACGATCTCGGCGTGGACGTGGCGCCGGACCGCTTCGTCGATGCCGCCCGCGAGCACAACGCGGACCTCATCGGCGTCTCCGCGCTGCTGACGACCACGATGGCCGGGCAGCGGACCGTGGTCCAAGCCCTCGATGCCGCCGGCATGCGCCCGAGGGTGAAGGTCATCGTCGGCGGCGCCCCGGCCAGCGAGAGCTGGGCGGCCGAGATCGGCGCGGACGGGTACAGCGAGGACGCGATCGGCGCGGTGGCGCTGGCCAGGAAGCTGCTCGGGGCGGACGTCGCGAGCGCCTGACCCCGACGACCCCGCGACCCGGCTCGCCCGGTCGGCGGGTCCCGGGTCCCCGCGCGGGACAGGTGGGCCGGAGCCCGTGGCGGGACGGCCCGGAAGAGGCTGGGGCGGCACCCGGCTGGAGGCACCGATGAACATGGCAACGTCAGCGACGGACGGCGAGGCCCGCCCGCAGCTGCAGGTTCTCTCGCCGGCGGCGATCCGCCGGATCCACACCGCGACGCTGGATGTCATCGAGCGGGTTGGCGTCCGGTTCCCCTCGGCGCGGGCGCAGGCGATCTGGGCGGCGAACGGCGCGACGGTCGACCCGGTCAGCGGCGTGGTCCGCGTGCCGGGCCATGTCATCGAGGCGGCGCTCAGGACCGCCCCGCCCGCCTACGTCCTGGGCGCGCGGGACCCGGCCTGGGACCTGCCGCTCGACGGCAGGCACGTCTATCTGGCGACCGACGGCTGCGGCATCGAGGTCATGGACGCGTGGACGCTCGAGGTGCGCCGGTCCACGCTCCAGGACGTGGCCGACATCGCGCGCGTGGCCGATGCCCTGGACGCGATCGCGTTCCACTGGGTGGCCGTGTCCGCGCAGGACCGCCCGCCCGCGACGCGGCCCCTCGAGGAGATCGCGGCCGTCTGGCGGAACTCCACCAAGCACGCCCAGAGCGAGAGCGTGGTCACGGGCGAAGACGCCGCGACGGTCATCGAGATGGCCGCGGCCGTCGCAGGCGGGCGCGACGCGCTCCGCGCTCGACCGGTGTTCTCGATGATGCAGTGCACGATCAGCCCGCTCGCCCACGACGGGGGGTCGATCGACGCCGGGCTGGTGGCCGCCGAGGCCGGGGTCCCGGTCGGCTACATGACCATGGCCTCGTGCGCCTTCAGCGGACCCGCGACGATCGCGGGCTCGCTGGTGGTCGGCAACGCGGAGGTCATCTCCGCGCTCGCCCTGATGCAGCTCGCCTACCCGGGCTGCCCGGTCTACTACGCCGCCGCCCAGACCGCGATGGACCTGCGCTCCGGGGCCTACACCGGCGGCGGTCCCGAGGACTTCCTGTTCGGCGCCGCCACCAACGAGCTGTCCGACTTCTACAACGTCCCCCTGTCCATGGGCGCCTATGCGACCGGAGCCAAGGCGTCCGACTGGCAGGCGGGTCTCGAGAACGGCCTGTCCTCGTTCATGGCGTCGGTCGTCGGGTCGGACATGCTGCTGGGGGCGGGCCTGCTCCACGGGAGCCGGATCTGGTCCTACGAGCAGATGATCCTGGACACCGAGATCGACGGGATCGTGAAGGCGATGCTGCGCGGGATCCCGACCGACGACGTGTCGCTCGCGCTCGACGCGATTGCCGAGGTCGGTCCCGGCGGGGAGTATCTGACGCTCCCCCACACCCGCACCCACATGCGCGGGCTGTGGCAGGCGAAGTACCTGGACCGCCGGCCGTACGGCCAGTGGCTCGCGGACCCCGACAAGCCGCACCGCGAGGCGCTCGAGCGCGCCCGCACCCTCCTGCGCGATCACCGGCCCGTGCCGCTGGAGCCGGCGCTGGACGCCGAGCTGAACCGGCTCATCACCGCCCACGCCGCCGACCCGTCGACGTTCCTCACGGCCGACGCCCGGCCCTGACGGCCGGCGGCGGTCCCGCCCTCTCCGACGCCCGACCGCGTCTCGCCCGTCCCGACGCCCGACTCCGTCCCGCCTGTCCCGCCCGTCCCGTCCAGCCCCGTCAGCCCCAGCCCCAGCCAACCCGGAGGCGAACCCAGATGCGACCCCGTTTCGAGCTCCTCGACCCCGCCCTCATCGAGCGGGTCGTCGGCTGAGGCGCTGGCACTCCTCGCCCGGCCCGGCGTGAAGGTCGAGGAGCCCGAGGCGGTCCGCGTCCTGGTCGCGGGTGGCGGCACGGCGGAGGGTGACCGGGTCCGGATCCCGGAGTCGATGGTCCGCCGGGCGCTGGACACCGTCCCTCGCTCGTTCGACCTGTACAGCCGCACGGGCGACGTCGCCGTCCGCTACGGACAGGGCGTCGTCCATTTCGACCCAGGCTCCTCGGGCGTGGCCGTCCTCGACCCCGACACGCTCGACACCCGCCAGTCCCAGGCCGCGGACCTCGTTCGGATCACGCGGGTTGCGGACTCGCTGGCGGCCTACGACGCGGTCTCCACGGCGATCGTGGCCCACGACGTCCCGACCGAGATCGGCGACCTGTACCGCCTGTTCCTGGTCATGCTCCACTCGAACAAGCCTGTGGTGACCGGGGCGTTCACGCCGCGCGGCTCGGCGATCATGATCGACCTGCTGGCGCTCGACGCCGGCGGCCGGCAGGCGCTCGCGGAGAGGCCCCGGGCGGTCTTTGACGTCTGCCCCTCCCCGCCCCTGACCTGGTCCGAGTTCGCCTGCCGCAACGTGATGGACCTGGCCCGGGCGCACGTCCCGGCCGAGCTCATCTCGATGCCGCTGGCGGGCGTCGCCGCCCCGGTGACGCTCATCGGGTCGATCGTCCAGCATGCCGCCGAGACGCTGGCCGGGGTGGTCCTGCACCAGCTGGCCGAGCCCGGGGCGCCGATCGTGTGGGGCGGCGCGCCGACGATCGTGGACATGCGGACGGGCTCCACGCCGATGGGCGCCATCGAGACGGCGATGATCGACGCCGGCTACGCGGCGGTCGGCAAGTCGCTCGGCCTGCCGACGCACGCATACCTGGGGGCGACCGATTCCAAGGTCGTCGACGCGCAGGCTGGCCTGGAGACCGGGATGACCGCCCTGGTCGGCGGGCTCGCCGGGATCGACATGATCAGCGGCGCGGGCATGCTGGACTTCCTGCTGGCCCAGAGCCCGGAAAAGCTGGTGATCGACGCCGAGGCGATCGGCATGGTGCAGCGGCTGCTGCGGGGCGTCGGAACGCCGACGGAGACGCTGGCCACCGGGTTCTTCGAGGCGGCCGGGCCGGACGGCCGGTTCCTGGAGCTGCAGGAGACGCGCAAGCTGTTCCGCACCGAGCAGTTCCTGCCCACCAGGATCATCGACCGGAACTCGCGACGTGCCTGGCTGGACGCGGGCGGGCTGGACGCCTTCGGGCGGGCGCGGGTCCGCGCCGACGAGCTGGTGGCCACGCACGCGCTCCCCGCGATCGATCCGGGGGTCGCGTCCGCGCTGGTCGTCCGGGTCCGCGAGGCTGGCGAGCCGTTCGGGCTGAGCCCTGCGCTGCCGGGGGTGCCCGCGGGCTTCGGCGAGGGGTAGGCGCGCGGGGGGGTTCCACGCCGGGGGTCCGCGCCGCGGTTCCGCGCCGGCCGGGTTCCGCGCCGGCCGGGTTCCGCGCCGGCCGGGGTTCCGCGCCGGGTCCCAACCTTGATCGTGGCGCCGCGCGCCACGATCTCGGCCCGGGCGGTTGCCGCAGGCCCTGCGAGGCTCATCGCGTGGCGCCACGCGCCACGCTCTCCGAGCTCTCCGCCGCGGACGAACGAGCCGTGGCGCCACGCACCACGATCGCCGGCGCAGCACGGCAGTGAGCACGCTTTGCCGCTCCGAACGAGCGAGATCGTGGCGCTGGACGCCACGCCCGGGCCCGGCCAACGACATAAGCGACCCGTAAGCCCGATGTCGTTGACTGTGGCGCCACACCCGCCGCGGGAGGTTGGACAGTGGGCGAGACGCGACGGGAGCGCGAGATCCGGGAACGGCAGCGAGCGGCACGGCGGGCGATCGGCCTCGAGCTGCGGAGGGCGCGCCTGGACCAGGACGTCTCGCTGCGGGCGCTGGGCGCGGCCGTCAAGATCGATCCCAGCCACCTGGCCCGGGCGGAGGCCGGCGACCATGCCCTCAGCCACGACGCCCTGGTCGCCGCGGCCACCGGGTTGGGCCGCGACGTCTCGGTCCGGTTGTTCGAGGCCACGGCTCCACAGGTCCGGGACCGCATCCAGGTCCGCATGATCGAGGCGCTGCTGGAGGCCCTGGACGCGCGTTGGACGGCCCGCCTGGAGGTCGCCGTCTACAGGCCGGTCCGGGGCGTCGTCGACATCGTGCTCCAGGACCGAGCGACCCTCGACCTCGTCGCCGGCGAGGGTCACAGCCGGCTGCACACCGTCGAGGGGCAGCTCCGCTGGGCCGGCGAGAAGGCCGATGCCCTCCCCTCCGCGCGCGGTTGGCCGTGGGCGGACGCGCCCGGAACCACGACCACCGGCCGCCTGCTGCTGCTCCGGTCCTGCGCCGCGATGCACGAGCTGGTGCGGACGCTGCCGGCCACCTTCGAGGCCGCCTACCCAGGCGACACCGAGCGCGCCGTCGCGGCGCTGACGGGCCCCGACGAGCGCTGGCCGGGAGCCGCGATCGCCTGGGTGACGGTGGATGGCGCTGCAACACACCTCCTGGCCGGCGTGCCGAAGAGGGCTCGCCGATAACGACGCCGGCAGGTCCACTGCGTGGGACGGGCCGACCCGAGTTGGCCGGTCCGGCCCGAGCCAGGCCCTGCGAGGCTCATCGCGTGGCGCCACGCGCCACGCGTTGGACGGCCCGCCTGGAGGTGCCTCAGCCGCCGCGGGCGAACGCCACCAGCTCGGAGAGATGCGCGTGCGCGAGGCAGGTGACGGTGTCCGCCCCGCCGTAGTAGATCGACACCCGGTCGGCCGCCGCATCCACCAGCGCCGCGCAGGGGAACACGACGTTGGGCACGTCGCCGACCTGCTCATACGACACCTGCGGCGAGAGCAGGTAGTCGCGCCCGCGTCCGAGCACCTTCCAGGGCTCGTCGAGGTCCAGCAGCGCGGCGCCCATCGAATAGACGAAGCCGTTGCAGGACGTCAGCACCCCGTGGTAGATGAGAAGCCAGCCCTCGGCCGTCTCGATCGGCGTCGGTCCGGCGCCCACCTTGGTGGACTGCCACGTCCAGGCGATCGGGGCCATCACGTGGCGATGGCGTCCCCAGTGGACGAGATCGGGGCTCTCGGAGAGGTAGATGTCCCCGAACGGGGTGTGGCCGCTGTCGCTCGGCCGGCTGAGCATGAGATACCGGCCACCCACCCGCCGCGGGAACAGGACGCCATTCCGGTTGAACGGCAGGAACGCGTTGTCCAGCTGGTGGAAGACCTCGAAGTCCTGCGTCCAGGCGATGCCGATGGTGGGACCGTGGTAGCCGTTGCACCAGGTCACGTACCAGCGGTCCTCCAGCCACGTGACCCGCGGGTCGTAGGCGTGGACGAAGTCCTCCTGGATCTCGGCGACGCGCGCGTCGGCCGGCAGGAACGCGATCGGTTCGGGATCGATGTCCCAGGTGATGCCGTCGTCGCTGCGCCCGGCGTGCAGGTTCATCGTGCGGACGGTGTCGTCGACCCGGAACACGCCCGCAAAGCCGTCACCGAACGGCACGACGGCGGAGTTGAAGATGCTGTTCGAGCGCGGCAGCAGGTCGCGCGGGATGACCGGGTTGCGGGTCGACCGCCACGCGACCGCCGACGATCCCGCCGGCCTCGCCTCCCACGGGATGGGCGTCGTCACGGGACCACCTCCCCGGCCGTGCCCGCGGCCAGCGAGGCCCAGTAGCGGCCGCTGTCGCGGACGCGGCGCTCCTGCGTCTCGAAATCGACGTGCACCAGCCCGAAGCGGTGGCCGTACCCCTCCGCCCACTCGAAGTTGTCCATGAGCGACCAGGCGAAGTAGCCGCGCAGCGGCACGCCCCGGTCCAGCGCCGCCCGGGCCGCCGCGACGTGGCGGCGGAGGTAGCTCGTCCGCTCCGGGTCGCGGGTCGGGTCGGCCGGGTCCAGGTCGTAGGCGGCCCCGTTCTCCATGACGTACAGCGGGAGGTCGCCCGTCCGCGAACGGACGAACTCCAGGATCTCGGTCAGCCCCTCCGGGTCGATCTCCCAGCCCATCGAGGTCACCTCCGCCCTTCCGGCCGCACGCCGGGGTGCCAGGAGCGGGGAGCGGATCGTCCGGGACGTGTAGTAGTTGACGCCGACGAAGTCGATCGGACTCGCGATCAGGTCCATGTCGCCGGTCCGGACCTCCTCGCGCTTCCAGCCCGTGGCGAGCAGGCCGTCTGCCGGGTAGTCGCGACCCACGATCGGATCGAGGAACCAGCGGTTGTACGTGTCGTGCGCGATGCCTGCGGCCTCGAGGTCCAGCGGGTGGGTCGAGGCCGGCCGCTTGGGCTCGAGGTTGAGGACGATCCCGACCGGCGTCCCCGGCGAGGCGGCACGGATGGCCCGGACGGCGAGCCCGTGGGCGACCAGGAGGTGGTGTGCGGCCACGTTCGCCGCATCCGGGTCAACGTGTCCCGGCGCGTGGATACCGAGCCCGTAGCCGAGGTGGGCGCTGCACCACGGCTCGTTGAGCGTCGCGATCGCCGCGGCGCGGTCGCCCAGGCGGCGGGTCACGACGTCCGCGTAGGCGGCGAAGGCGTCCGCGGTGGAGCGCACGGCCCAGCCGCCCGCGTCCTCGAGCGGCTGCGGCAGGTCCCAGTGGTAGAGCGTCACGTGGGGGGCGATGCTCCTGGCACACAGTTCGTCCACGAGCCGATCGTAGAAGTCGAGCCCGGCCGCGTTCACCGGCCCGGTGCCACCCGGGATGACACGCGGCCAGGCGACCGAGAAGCGGTAGGCGTCGAGGTGCATCCCGGCCATGAGCGCGACGTCGTCGCGGTACCGGTGGTAGTGGTCACATGCCACGTCGCCGGTGTCGCCGTTGGCGACCCGTCCCGGGGTGTGCGAGAAGCGATCCCAGATGCTCTCGCCGCGACCATCGTCGTGAACGGCACCCTCGACCTGGTACGAGGCGGTGGCCGCGCCCCACGCGAAGCCGGGCGGAAAGGAGTCGTCCCTGGCCATGACCGGCCCTCTCTGCAATGGAAGCGCTCTCAGGTTCTGCAACGGCCATCGTACCGCAGGTCGGAATCGATGAACCCGCTCGTACCTCGAACCCGGCTGCTCGTGAACCTGCTTGACAACGCCCCGGCCGCAGCCTAGGTTTGGAAGCGCTCCCATTCCTCACGTGTGTCTGCGCCCACAGCCCGTGACGGCTGCGGGCCACCGTCGTCCCGGTGCGCCAGGCGGCCACGGTCTGCGGTTCGTCATCGGAGTCGAGAAGCAGGAAGCATGCGTTACGGCCATTTCGACGACGACCACCGCGAATACGTCATCACGCGGCCCGACACGCCGCTGCCGTGGATCAACTACCTCGGCAGCGACGAGTACTTCGGGATCATCTCGAACACGGCCGGCGGCTACTCGTTCGTGCGCGACGCCCGCCTGCGGCGACTCACCCGCTACCGGTACAACAACGCGCCGCTCGACCTGGGCGGGCGATACCTGTACGTCCGCGACGACGACAGCGGCGACTACTGGAGCCCCAGCTGGCAGCCGACCCACAGCGACCTCGAGGCGTACGAGTGCCGGCACGGCCTGGGCTACACGACGATCGCGTCGAAGCGCGCCGGGATCAGCGTCGAGACGCGCTACTTCGTCCCGGTCGGTGAGACGCTCGAGGTCTGGCGCGTCCGCCTGACCAACGAGCGGCCGGAGCCCGCGAGGGTGTCGCTGTTCGGAACCGTCGAGTTCTGCCTGTGGGACGCGCAGGACGATGCGACCAACTTCCAGCGCAACTACTCGATCGGCGAGGTCGAGGTCGAGGACGGCGTCATCTACCACACGACGGAGTACCGGGAGCGGCGCGACCATTTCGCCTACTTCGCCTGCTCGGACCCGTCGGCCGCCTTCGACACCTCGCGCGACGCGTTCCTCGGGCCGTACCGGGGCTGGGACCGGCCGATTGCCGTCGAGCGCGGGGCCGCGTCGGGTTCGATCGCGCATGGCTGGCAGCCGATCGGCGCCCACCAGGTCCGCCTCGAGCTCGGCCCGGGTGAGACACGCGACGTCACGTTCATCCTCGGGTACGCGGAGAACCCGCCGGACGCCAAGTTCCACCCGCCCGGCTCGTGGACGGTCGACAAGCGGCGGGTTCGCCCGGTCATCGCCCGGCACCTCGACCCGATCGTGATCGAGGCGGCATTCGCGGCGCTCCGGGAGGCCTGGGCCGAGCGGCTCGGCGCCTTCCAGGTCGAAAGCGGCAGCGAGCACCTCGACCGGATGGTCAACACCTGGAACGCCTACCAGTGCATGGTCACGTTCAACCTGTCGCGTTCCGCCTCGCTGTTCGAGTCGGGAATCGGGCGCGGCATGGGCTTCCGCGACTCGAACCAGGACCTGCTGGGCTTCGTCCACATGGTTCCCGAGCGGGCACGGGACCGGATCCTCGACATCGCCGCGACGCAGCTCCCCACCGGCGGCGCCTACCACCAGTACCAGCCGCTGACGAAGCGCGGCAACGACGCGGTCGGCTCCGGGTTCAACGACGATCCGGCCTGGCTCGTGCTGGCGGTCGACGGCCTACGCCCGCGAAACCGGCGACCTCGCCATCCTCGACGAGCCCGTCCGCTACGACAACGCGCCGGGCAGCGAACGGCCGCTCGGCGATCACCTCCGGCGGGCCATCGACTACACGCTGGAACGCCTCGGCCCGCACGGGCTGCCGCTCATCGGGCGCGCCGACTGGAACGACTGCCTCAACCTCAACTGCTTCTCCGACACGCCGGGCGAGTCGTTCCAGACGACCCAGAACCGGGACGGCGGGGTGGCCGAGTCGGTGTTCATCGCCGGGCTGTTCGTGCTCGCGGCGCAGGAGCTGGCAGCGCTCGCGGGCCACCGCGGCGAGGCTGGGGAGTCTGCGCGCCTCCACCGGGCCGCGGCGGAGATGGTCGCCGCCGTCGACGCCCACGGATGGGACGGTGGCTGGTTCCGGCGCGCCTACGACTACTTCGGCGAGCCGATCGGCTCGGCCGGGAACGACGAGGGCCAGATCTTCATCGAGCCCCAGGGCATGTGCGTCATGGCGGGCATCGGGCTGGCCGACGGACGGGCGGCCACGGCGCTGGCGGCCGTCCGCGACCGGCTCGCCACACCGCACGGGATCGTCCTGGTCCAGCCGGCCTTCTCCCACTACCAGCTGCGCCTCGGCGAGATCACCTCGTATCCGCCGGGCTACAAGGAGAACGGCGGGATCTTCTGCCACACCAACCCCTGGGTCATGATCGCCGAGGTGATGGCGGGCAACCCCGCAGGCGCCCTCGACTACTACCTGCGGATCAACCCGTCTGCCCGCGAGGCGATCTCCGAGACCCACCGGTGCGAGCCGTACGTCTACGCCCAGATGATCGCCGGGCGCGATGCGTCGACCCACGGCGAGGCGAAGAACTCCTGGCTGACGGGCACGGCCGCCTGGAACTACGTCGCGGCGACCCAGTGGCTGGTCGGGATCCGGCCCGAGCTGGACGGCCTGCGGATCGACCCCCGCCTGCCCGCCGACGGTGGGGAGATCCGGGTGACGCGGCGGTTCCGCGGGGCCACCTACCGCATCACGGTCCACGGGAGCGGGCAAGCCGGAACCGGCCTCGCCCGGGTGACCCGCCTGGTCGTCGATGGAACCCCGATCGACGGCAACCTTGCTCCCCTGCCGTCGGGTCAGGCCACCGAGGTGGAGGTCCACGCCTACGTCGGGCTCCCGGCGGTCATGCCGGGCTGACCTCGCGCCCGTCCGCCGGGGACCCGTCCGCCGGGGCGAGGCGTCCACTCGAGCCCGACCGGGACGAGTCGTCCCGTGCTCCCGCGATCCCGTGCTTGGGAGCGGTCTCATCCTGACAGCCGCTTAACCGGCGCGAATCTCGCGACATTTCACGCTTGACAGGTTGCGACTCGGGCCCCTATTTTGGAAGCGCTCCCACTTCCTGACGATCATCCCCGCACGCACGAGGACCTGCACAGCGTGGCCAGAACGATCGACGAGCTCGCGGAGCTGAGTGGGGTCTCCCGCGCGACCGTGTCGCGGGTCCTCAACGGCGGCAGCGTCTCCGAGAAGACCCGGCGCCGGGTCGAGGCGGTCCTCGATGAGACCAACTACCGGCCGAACCTCGCTGCCCGCTCCCTGGCCTCGGGCCGGTCGAACGTGATCGGCGTCGTGATGCACATCGACCCGCACCTGCTGTTCGAGGACCCGTACTTCAGCCAGCTGATGCAGGGCATGAGCACGGCGCTGGCCGACCGGGCGGCCGGCATGATGCTCTGGCTGGGCAACCGGTCCAAGGAGGAGACGCTCGGCACGATCCTGTCGATGGGCCTCCTCGACGGCGTCGTCGTGACGGCGAACAGCCTCGATGATCCGCTCGTCGACGGCCTGCTGGCGTCGTCCCTGCCCACCGTGCTGGTCGGGCACCGCAAGGCGGACATGACCGCGAGCTACGTGGACGTGGACAACGTTCACGCCGCGGACGCCATGACGACCCACCTCGTCTCGATCGGCCGCAGCCGGATCGGGTACATCACGGGCACGCCGCGCAACGTGGCCGCCGTGGACCGGCTCGCCGGCTACCGCCGGGCGATGCAGCGGGCGGGGCTGATCAACGACGACCTCATCGTCGAAGGCGACTTCAACGCTCCCTCCGGCGTCGCCGGTGCCGCGACGCTGCTCGACCGCGGCGTGGACGCGATCTTCTGTGCCAACGACGCGACCGCGCTCGGGGCGCTCGAGACGATCCGTGCCCGCGCCCTCCGGGTCCCGGAAGACGTTGCCCTCGCCGGCTTCGACGACCTCGAGTTCGCCGCCCGGCTCGATCCGCCCCTCACGACCATCCGCCAGGGAGTCCGGCAGCAGGGCGCGGAGGCCGTGGGCAACCTGTTCCAGCTGATCGCCGATCGTGACGGGTCGCCGCGACGCGTGCTGCTGCCGACGGAGCTCGTCATCCGCCAGTCGACCGTGGGAGGTGGGCCGCGCAGCTGATGTCCAGGAACGCCTCCGCGAGTGCGGCGGGTCGTCAATTCAACCTTGGAGGAGACACGCGCATGGCAAACACCAAACGACTGGCCGTGCTGCTCGCGGTGGCGGGTATCGTGGTCGGCGCCTGCAGCTCGACCGCTTCCACGCCGAGCCCGGCGGCCACCGCGGCCCCGGCGGCCACGCAGGCGCCCGCGGCCACGCCGGCCCCGGCGGCCACCCCGGCCCCGACGGCGGCCAGCTCCGACACGTATCCGCGCAACGAGACGCTGTACACGACGGGCACGATGTGGGGCCCGCCGTCCGACGCCAGCTACAACCCGCTCGACCCGAACCCCGAGATGGGCACGGTCGGTCTCGTCTACGAGACGCTGTTCCTGTACGACCCGATCGCCGACAAGTTCACGCCGTGGCTCGCCGAGAGCGCGACGTGGACCGATCCCACGACCTTCACGATCAAGACGCGGTCCGGCGTCACCTGGAGCGACGGCACGCCGTTCACGGCCAAGGACGTCGCCTTCACGATCGGGCTGGCAAAGCTCAAGGCCGTCGGCTCCAACATCTGGACCTACGTGACAGACGCGACGGCCACCGATGACTCGACGGTCGTCGTCAAGTTCAACAACCCCGCCTACCAGCAGTGGGCCCAGTGGACCTACAACAGCCCGATCCTGCCGGAGCACATCTGGGCGTCCAAGGCCACCGAGGACATCCTCAAGGACAAGAACCCCAACGGCGTCGGCACCGGCCCGTACATGTACAAGACGGCCGCGCAGGACCGCATGGTCTACGTCAAGAACGACAACTGGTGGGGAATCGCGGCCGGCCATCCCGTCGCCCCGAAGTACATCGTCGACATCGTGAACGGCGCCAACAACGTCGCGCTCGGTGAGCTGATGCAGGGCGGCATCGACCTGTCGAACAACTTCCTGCCGGGTGTGGCCACGCTGGTCGACAAGGGCTACGTCGGCACCTACTACAAGCAGGCGCCGTACATGCTGTCGGCGAACACCGCGTGGCTCGCCACGAACGACATCAAGAAGCCGATGGACGACGCGGCCTTCCGCCAGGCCATCGCCTGGTCGATCAACGTGCCCGACGTCGTCAACAAGGTGTACGGCAACATCGTCGCGGCCGCGAACCCGACCGGCCTGCTGCCGACCTGGGACAAGTACATCGACAAGGCCCAGGTGGACCAGCTCGGCTTCAAGTACGACCCCAAGAAGGCCGCATCCATCCTCGACGCCGCCGGCTACAAGAAGGGCGGCGACGGGTTCTACACCAACAAGGACGGCTCCCCGATCAAGCTGACGGTCGTCGTCCCGACCGGGTGGTCCGACTGGGAGGCCGCCCGTGACGTCATCATCGCGAGCCTGAAGGCCGTCGGCATCAACGCCGAGGCCCAGATCGCGGACTACAACACCAGGACCGCCGCTCTCCAGAAGGGCGACTTCGACCTCGCCGTCGTCAACGACGTGCAGCTCGGCAGCACCCCCTGGACTTACTACGACTTCATGTTCCGCCAGCCGCTGCAGGATCCTGCAGCCAAGAACCGCAACTACGGCTCCTACTCCAACGCCGAGGCCTGGTCGCTGACCCAGCAGCTCGACAAGACGCCGGTGGCGGACACGGCCGCGATGCAGGCCATCACGTCCAAGCTCCAGAAGATCAGCCTGACCGACATGCCGATCATCCCGCTCTGGTACAACGGGGCCTGGTCGCAGGTCAGCCCCGTCGCCTGGACCGGGTTCCCCGCCGAGGGCGGCACCCAGGTCTACCCCGTGACCTGGAATGGCTACTGGCAGATGAGCGCGATCGACATGCTCACCCAGATCAAGCCGGTCACCAAGTAGCAGGAACGATTCCGCTCCTCCCCGCTCCCCCTCCGCCCGCCGGGCGGAGGGGGAGCGGTCATCCGACGGTCGACCAGGAGATCGCGTGGGCCGGTACTTCGGGCGCAAGCTGCTCATCTACGCGCTGACGTTCTTCGTCGCCGCCAGCATCGACTGGATGATCCCGCGGTTCATGCCCGGCGACCCGGTCCAGAGCCTCCTCTCCCGCAACCACGTCCAGCCGGAGGCGCTGCCCGCCCTCCAGGCGTACTACGAGAACCTGTTCGGGCTCGACAAGCCCATCTGGGCCCAGTACGCGAACTTCTGGGCGGCGCTGCTCCACGGCGATCTCGGCCGCAGCGTCTACCTGTCCGGAACGGCCGTCACGGACGTGATCATGGGCGCCCTGCCCTACACGCTGGCGCTCCTCGTCCCGGCCATCCTCCTCAGCTGGTGGGCCGGCAACAAGTTCGGTGCCATCGCCGCCCGCCGGAAGGTGCTCGACAACGTCTTCCTCCCCATCGGCTACATCCTCACCGCGATGCCCTACATGTGGCTCGCGATCATCGTTGCCTGGGTGTTCGGCTCGGTGCTCGGCATCTTCCCGATCTCGGGTGGGTACAGCTACTCGATGGAGCCGAGCCTCACGTTCGCCTTCCTTGGGAGCCTCGCCGGCCACTGGATCATGCCCTTCATGTCGCTGTTCCTGGTCATGTTCGGCGGCTGGGCGATCGGCATGCGCAACGTGATCATCTACGAGCTCGACGCCGACTACTCGCGCTACCTCGGCTCGCTCGGGGCACCCTCGGGGCTGGTCCGCCGGTATGCCTACCGCAACGCCCTGCTGCCGCAGGTGACGGGCCTCGCCCTCCAGCTCGGCGTCATCGTCGCCGGCGCGCTCGTCACCGAGATCGTGTTCGGCTACCCGGGGATCGGCAAGCTGCTGCTGTCCGCGGTGCAGAACCAGGACTACTTCCTGCTCCAGGGCATCTTCCTGTTCATCATCGTCGGCGTCCTGATCGCCAACTTCCTGGTCGACATCGCCTACGTCTACGTCGACCCACGGACGCGGGTCGGCATGCGCGGTGGTGCGGCATGACGAACGCCGCCGCGGTCACGAATGCGCCCGCAGTCACCGAATCCGTCGGCCGGCGCCGCGAGTTCATCTACTTCGCGATCCGGCGCCCGAAGGTGCTGGTGTCGGGGACGATCATCCTCGTGTTCCTGGCCATCGGGATCATCGGACCCATCATCCGGCCCGGCGACCCGAACGCCTTCGTCGGCCCGCTCGCCTCGCCGCCCGACAGCACCTACTGGTTCGGCACGACGACCTTCGGCCAGGACGTGTTCGCCCAGTTCGCCTACGGGGTGCGGGCGACGTTCCTGGCGGGGTTCCTCGGCGGAAGCATCGCCGCGCTGATCGGGATGATCGTGGGCTTCGTGGCGGGCTACACCGGCGGGGTCGTGGACGAGATCCTCAACATGATCACGAACATCGTGTTCGTGATCCCGACCCTGGCCCTGCTGATGGTCATCACCGCCTACCTCTCGGCGCGCGGGATCGTCGTGGAGGCGCTGTTCATCGGCCTGACCTCGTGGCCCTGGGCGGCACGCGCCATCCGGGCGCAGACGTTCTCCCTGGCCAGCCGCGAGTTCGTGGATCTCGCGCGAATCAGCGGGGTGCCCTCGCGGCGGGTCATCTTCTCCGAGATCGCGCCGAACATGAGCTCGTACCTGTTCCTCACCTTCATCCTGCTGTTCGGTGGCGCGATCCTGATCGCCGCCTCGCTGGACTTCATCGGCCTCGGGCCCACGGAGGGCGTGTCGCTCGGCCTGATGATGTACAACGCCGTGGCCTGGGGCGCGCTCCCGCTGGGCATGTGGTGGTGGTTCCTGCCCCCGGGGATCGGCATCACCGCGGTCGTCGGCTCGCTCTACGTGATGAACGTGGGGCTCGACGAGATCTTCAACCCGCGGCTCCGGGAGATGTGAGGTGAGCCTCAAGATCTCCGACCTGCGGGTCTACTACCGCACGCTCGCCGGCGACGTGAAGGCGCTCGACGGCGTCAGCCTCGAGATCGCCGACGGCGAGATCATGGGTCTCGCCGGCGAGTCCGGCTGCGGCAAGACGACCCTCGGCAACAGTCTCGTCATGCTCGACGGACGGATGAAGTACATCGGGGGCGAGGTCGTTCTCGACGGCATGCCGCTGCCCATCGCGGACTACGCGGCGATGCAGGAGCTGCGCTGGCGCGAGGTCTCGATCATCCCCCAGTACTCGATGAGCGCACTGAACCCGACCCGCAAGATCGGGCGCATGGTGGACGAGCTCCTGCGGTCCCGGGGGCGGCACTACAGGGAGCTGCGCGTCGAGCTCGAGCGGCGCCTGGTCCTGGTCGGGCTGAGCGCGGACATCCTCGACCGCTACCCGATCGAGCTCTCGGGCGGCATGAAGCAGCGGCTCGTCATGGTGATCTCGACGCTCCTCGACCCGTCGCTGCTGATCGCGGACGAGATCACCTCGGCCCTGGACGTCTCGAGCCAGAAGGCCGTCGCCCAGACCCTGGTCGAGTTCCGCGACCGCGAGTTCGTGCGGAGCATGATCGTGGTCACCCACGACGTCTCGATCCTGTACCAGATCTCGGACACCCTCGCGATCATGTACGCGGGCCGGCTGGCCGAGAAGGCACCGACGGAGGTGCTGATGGAGGCGGCGCTTCACCCGTACACGCGGCTGCTGATCTCGGCCCTTCCCGAGATGGGATCCCGGTTTGCCGACAAGCGGCTGAAGGGGATCCCGGGGACCCCTCCGTCGCTCCTCAACCCGCCGACGGGCTGCCGCTTCCGGGCCCGCTGTCCGCTCGCCGATGCGCAGTGCGAGGACCAGCCGCCGATGGTCGACGTCGCGACAGGGCACGCCGTGGCGTGCTGGAAGGTGACCTGATGCTGACGCTCGAGCACGTCTCCAAGGTCTACAAGGTCGGTGCCTTCGGCGGGGGGAGCCTGACCGCCGTCCGCGAGGTCGACTTCTCGGTCGCGCCGGGCGAGGTCGTCTCGCTGATCGGCGAGAGCGGCAGCGGCAAGTCCACGATCGGCCGGATGATCCTGCGGCTGATCGCGGTCAACGGCGGCCGGATCCTGTTCGACGGGACGGACATCTCGACGCTCCGGGGACCGGGGCTGAACGCCTACTACCGGAGCGTCACGGGCGTGTTCCAGGACCCGTTCAGCTCGTTCAACCCGGTGTTCAAGGTCAGCCACGTGTTCGACATGCTGCGCGGGACCCTCGGCAGGGGCACGGGCGGGGGCATGGCCGGGAGCACCGCGGGTAGCACGGGCGGCAGCACGGCCCGCGGCACCTGGAACGAGCGGGTCGAGGAGGCGCTGGAGAGCGTCGGGCTCGAGGGGGGGCAGCTGCTCCACAAGTACCCGCACCAGCTGAGCGGCGGACAGCTGCAGCGCCTGCTCATCGCGCGGGCCCTCCTGCTCGAGACGAAGATGCTCGTCGCCGACGAGGTCATCAGCATGCTCGATGCCTCGACCCGGATCGACGTCCTCAATCTCCTGGGCGACCTCAAGGCCCGCGGCCTGGGCATCCTGTTCATCACCCACGACCTGTCGCTCGCCAACTACATCAGCGAGCGGGCCGTCATCCTGCGGCGCGGCCGGGCGGTGGAGATCGGGCCGACCAGCCTCGTCTTCGAGAACCCGCTCCACCCCTACACCCAGCAGCTGATCGCCGCCGTGCCCCGGCTCCACGAGAAGTGGGGCACCGCGACGGTTGCCGTTTCTGGGGCGACCTGCCGATACCACACAGCGCCCGCGGCGTCCGGCCATCCCGGCGGGGCGGCCATGGCCGAGATCGAGCCGGGCCACATGGTGGCCTGTGCGAACGTGGACGCCCCCTGCCCCGACGACGTCGCGGCCGGATCACGCGCGGTCGCCTGACCTGGGAGAACGCGCGGCGCCGATCGCCTCGCTCTGCCGGCTTGCGCATTTCAGCCGGCTGCGGTCACCTGCTCGGCGGCGGGGACCCGCTCGTCGCTGTGCTCGTAGACCGTTGCAGCGGATTGCGCTGGCCGAGCGTGAGCCAGGCGATGGCGCTGCCGATCAGCGCGATACCGCCGCCCGCGAGCAGGGCGACCTGGACCCCGGCGAAGTACGCGACCTTGTACGGGTCGATATCCCCCTGCTGGGATGGCCCGCGCGATCGCCGCGAAGGACGGCGTGCCCAGCGCGGTCAGGACGCCCTGGAAGGTGGCCGTCATGGCGTCGACCTCGGCCTGCGGCCGGCCGGCGAGCGAGCCGGTGTAGACGGACATCGCCACGTTGGCCAGCAGGGCCGTGACGGCCACGATGCCGGCGCGCGTGCCGACCTCGATCGAGGCCTCGTTGAGCGCGGCCGCCGTGGCGGGCAGGCCCCGGGGCACGCTCGCGAAGATGATCGCCGTGCGCACCGTCGTGGCCACCACGAACCCGCCACCCACGAGGATCAGCGGGATCACGAAGGCGAGGTAGGTCGTGGTCGGACCGATGACCGCCGCCACCAGGATGTCCCCGATCCCGATGGCGAGGATGCCGCCGGCGATGAGCCCCCGCGGCTGGAAGCGGGCGAGCAGGAAGCCGGCGATCGGGCCCGCGAGGACGAGCGCCACGAACAGCGGCGCCAGGGCCACCATGCCGAAGACCGGTCCGTACTCCTATCCCGACGCCGAAGTACATCGGCAGCTGCGACATGGGCACGATCTGCGCGATCGCGATGACCAGGCCCACGAAGAGCGCGATCGTGACCGGGCGCCGCTCCACGCGCACGGCGGCTCGGCCTGTTCCATACGGCGGCGCCGTTCCCAGATGAAGAAGACGACGATCAGGGCCACGCCACCCAGGATCAGGGCCCATCGCAGCGGGTTGTTCCAGCCCGAGCCAACCCAGAGCAACCCCGAGGACACGAGCACGACGGCGCCTGCCCACAGCGCGTTGCCCGCAACCAGGGGGCGCTCCGCGCGGTTGGGCCGCACGAGGTCCGGGATCCGGCCACGCACGACGAGCAGCGCGAGGCCACAGGCGACGATCGAGCCGATGAAGGCGGGCAGATAGTTGCCCGGGATCAGCGAGACGAGCGTGGGCGAGAGCCCCTGGCCCAGCCCGTAGCCGGCGTACGCGATGCCGATCGCGGTGGCCCGCGCGATGCCCGTGTAGGAGGTGGCGGCCAACGCGAGCGCAACCGGCATCACGAACGCCGCTGACGCGATGCCCACGAATCGCACGACGTTGAAGGCGACCGTCCCGTTGCCGACCAGCAGGTACGCGATCAGGGCCAGGATCGCGCACACCAGGGAGGCCGCGAGGCCGCCCTGGATGATCGGTCGCGCCCGCGTCATGTCGCCGAGCGCCCCGCCGACGAGCAGCAGGAGCGCCGTGACCACCGACACCAGGAGGATCAGGCCCTCGATGTCGGGCTGGGCGCGGATGGCCGCCTGGGTGCTCGTGGCCGTGGGCGCCAGGACCTTGGGATCCATCCCCGCCGCGAACAGCGCGGCGATGCTCGCGAGGAGCGCGCTGGCCGCGCGGCGATCCGACGAGCAGGTCGCCGATGACGGACGGGAGCGGAGGGCGGGCCATCGCACGGATGCTACCAGCGCCGTCCATCAGCCGCCCCGGACGTTCCGACGGGTTCAGAGCGGCTCGAACCTCGCCTGGAAGAACCGCAGGTACTTCGGCTCGTAGACCATGCGCAGGCCGCGGGCCGAGTCCCGGGCGTCGAAGCAGGCCTTCACGGACTCGGCCACGACGTCCATGTGCGCCTGCGTGTACACGCGCCGCGGGATCGTGAGCCGGGTCAGCTCCAGCTTGGGGCGCTTGTGGTCGCCGGTCTTCGGGTCGCGCCCGGCGGACACGATCCCGCGCTCCATCGACCGGATGCCGGAGTCCAGGTACAGCTCGGCCGCGAGCGTCTGGCCCGGGAACACGTCCTGCGCCAGATGCGGGTAGAACCGCCGCGCATCGAGGAAGATCGCGTGCCCGCCGATGGGCTCCACGATCGGGATGTCCCACTCCTGGAGCAGCTCGCCGAGGTACCGGACCTGGCCGACGCGCGAGCGGACGTGCTCGTCCTGGACCGCCTCCTCGATGCCGAGGGCGAGCGCCTCCATGTCGCGTCCGGCCAGTCCGCCGTACGTGTGCAGGCCTTCGAACACGACCACGAGGTTCCGGATCTCCTCGAAGACGTCCCAGTCGTTGACGGCCAGCCAGCCGCCGATGTTGACGAGGTTGTCCTTCTTGGCGCTCATCCAGGCGCCGTCCGTGTACGAGCAGAACTCGAGCAGGATCTCCGCGATGGACCTGCTCCGCGTAGCCCTCCTCGCGCTCCTGGATGAACAGCGCATTCTCGACCATGCGCGTCGCGTCGAGCATCACCTTGATGCCCAGCGGCTCGCAGATGGCGCGGATGGCCTTCACGTTGGCCATCGAGACCGGCTGGCCGCCGGCCATGTTGACCGTGCCCGCCAGCGAGACGTACGGGATCTTGTCCGCCCCGACCTCGTCGATCAGGGCCTGGAGCTTGGCCAGGTCCACGTTGCCCTTGAACGGCAGGATGGCCTGCGGGTCGTGCGCCTCGTCGACGATCACGTCGTGGAACGTGCCGCCCGCCATCTCCTGGTGCTCGCGGGTGGTGGTGAAGTACATGTTCCCCGGGATGTGGTCCCCGGCCTCGATCATGACCTGGCTGACCAGGTGCTCCGCGCCGCGCCCCTGGTGCGTCGGCACGATGTGCTGGTACCCGTAGAACTTCTGGATCGCCGCCTCGAGGTGGTAGAAGTTGCGGCTGCCGGCATACGATTCGTCCCCGAGCATCATCCCGGCCCACTGCCGGTCGCTCATCGCGGAGGTGCCGGAGTCCGTGAGCAGGTCGATGTAGACGTCGTCCGACCTGATCAGGAACGTGTTGTAGCCGGCCTCGTCGAGGGCGGCCTGGCGCTGTTCGCGGCTGGTCATCCTGAGCGGCTCGACCATCTTGATCTTCCACGGCTCGGCCCAGCTGCGGCGGCCGTGCTGCTGCCCCATGGTGTGGAGCGGGTTCCCGGGCATGGGTCTCCTCTGCCTTGTGTCGCGGTGTCGAGGGCGCGACGGGACGCGTGGGGCGGTGAGCGGACGAGGCGCCGGCCGGTTCTCCGTGACTTGGCCGGACTTCCCGGAACGACGCGCCACCCGGCCGCCCGGGTTGTTGACCGGAGGGTACTCGCCGCGGGCCGCGCCGTCCGGATGGCGTCTCCGGGGGTCGGCCCGGGCAGACGCCGAGCCGCGTGGCACTTGCCCGTCACGCGCCACGAGTCGAACGAAACGGGCCCGGCGGGGCCCGTTCGAGATTCGTCGGCGGATTCGTGGCGTCACGCGCCACGAAGCCGTCGCTGCGCGGCCCACGCGACGGCGTCTCGGGGCTCCGGCAGGCGCCTTCGTGGCGTCCCGCGCCACGCTCGCGGGCAAGAACTCCGTCGCCGGCCGGCGTCGCAGCAGCGCCTGCGGGCGCCTTCGCTGGCGTGACGCGCCACGCTCGCGGCCAGGCGACGCCTCCCTCACCGGCCCGTCCCGGGCGTCCTTGGGCGCCTTCGTCGCGTCGACGCGCCACGCTCACGGTCAAGCATCGTCCTTCGCCGGCCTGTTCGAGCCTCCGTCAGCGTGTCCATGCGTCACGGCGCCTCGGTCGCGACTCGACGAACGAACGGGCCCAGCAGGGCCCGTTTCGACGCTTCGATCGGCGTTCGTGGCGTCACGCGCCACGGGCGGCGATGCAGCGGGCCCGCGCGGCGCGGCGCGGCCCACGCGCTGGGACGGCAGCTACGCCTCGGCCGGCTCCTGCACCTTCACCACCCGCTCCTCCGTCCCGCGCACGAGCGTCAGCTCGAGCGGGAACCCGGCGTCGCGCAGGACCTCGTGCAGCGCATCGACATCGGCGATCGGCCGGCCAGCCGCCGCGACCAGGAGGTCGCCCTCGACGATCCCCGCGGCCTCGGCCGGAGAGCCTTCCTCCACGCCCCGGACCAGGATCCCGTCGCGCTCCGGTAGCCCGACGGACCGGCGCAGGCGCCGGGCAACGTGCGCCGGCGCCACCGCGATCCCCAGCCGCGGGCGGTCCTTCGACTCGCCGCGGGCGAGGGCGTCGACTCGTGAGCGGAGCGAGGCGTCCGCCGGCAGGGCGAGGTAGAACCCCTCCCCGACCCGGTTGGTGTTGAGCCCGACCAGCGCTCCGTCCGCGTCGAGCAGCGGGCTCCCGGACGAGCCGGGCGCGAGCGGCGCCGTGTGCTCCAGCGACCCGGAGATGAGCCGGCCGCCCGGCCCGCGGAACGCCCGCTCCACGGACGAGACGAACCCGAACGAGACGCGCGCGCCGCCCGTCGGCGTGGCGGCCGCGGCGAACACGGCGGATCCGATCGTGGCCGTGGCGGACGTCCACGGGATCGCCGGGACGCCGGCCGTATCGGCCTCGACGACCGCCAGGTCGCCGTCCCAGTCCACGCCCTTGACGGCGCCGCGGGTGGTGCGGCCGTCGGCGAAGCGTACGGTGACCTCGGCACCGCGGAGGTTGTGGGCGTTGGTGAGGACCCGGCCCTCGGCGATGACGACGCCGGAGCCACGGAGGCGGGAACCGATCCCGACGACCGACGGGCCGACGGCGACGGCGACCGCCGCGACGGCTTCCTGGAGCTCGCTGAGCACGGACATGGGACGACGAAGACCTCGCTGGGGACCCGGCCGCCGGTCCGATCGAGGATCGGTCGGCGCGGGTCAGTTGTTACTTGCGATCTGCAATCTACTCTCGATCCCGACGCCGCGCAAGCCCCTCCCCTACCATTGCCCGCGATGATCACGCCGCCATTCACCCGCCGACGACGGCAACCCGTCGAACCGCCCGCTCGCCTCCCGGCTGCCCTCGGCCGCCGCCCTCGACCGGGTGGGTCGATCGCTGGAGCCTGCTCCTCGTCGAGGCGCTCCTCGCCGGGCCGCTCCGGCTCGGCGGGCTGCGGAGCCGGCGCTATGACGCCAGCGGCGATCGTGCACTTCTTCCTGGCTCGACCGCAGCTCCGCTGACGCCTGCTGATCGCGGCTCCGCGGTCTCGGTGAGGTCCAGATCAGGGTCCGGCGAGACGTCATCGACGGCACGTTGCCGCCCGCGATGCTCGATGGACTCGCCTACGCGTTCATCAATCGGAGCCTGCGGGCCGGTGAATACCAGCAGGTCACGGGCCGGACCGCGCCGACGACGACGCGTGATCTCGGCACGGCGGCCAAGCTCGGGTACCTCGTCCCGATGGGTACCACCCGCGATCGCTGGTATCGACTCGGCCCGAGGCTCCTCGAGACGCCGGCCCCTGGCGAACCCGGCGATCCGCGCGAGGAGCTGCCGCGGTCCGACCCTGCACGATCTGCGAGCCGTTCCTGAGCTGGTCGGCCGCGAGATCGGTCAGCCGGCGGGCTCGGCGGCCACGAGCGGGTCGAACGCCTCGGTCCGCTCGGCGACCGCGAGGCCACCCGCGGGCACGGCGTCCATCCCCATGGGCTCGTCCACGATCGCGCGCCAGCCGTGCGCCTCGAGCGACGCCAGGGTCGCCTCCGCGGCCTCGATCGCACGCTGGGCATGATCGGCGGCCGCGCCCGAGATGACGGGCGGGACGCGTGACCTGCGCAGGGCGGCCGCCACGTTGGCGGCCCGGCGGGTCATGCCCAGCGACGGCGCGCCCGGATTGGCGGCGCGTCGCAGGATGATGTCCACCTCGCCGGCATCGGCCAGCAGCGCCGAGACGATCGCATGCCAGGTCACGGTCGCATCCGGGGCGAGGGCCGGCTCGATGAAGGCGAGCGCGTGCTCGGGGAAGACGGCCCGCCGGAGCGCGATCTCGGCGGCGGCCCGGGCCGGCGCTCGCCGCTCGTCGATCGTCCAGTCGGGCAGGGCGCTCACGCAGATCGGAGGCGGCCGGGAGCCCGTCGTGCCGGGCGAGCGCCACGGCGAGCATCTGGAGGGCGAGGGCCCGACCGGACCGGGTCGCCGCATCCGATGGGACGCCGGTCGCGAAATCCGGCGCGACCAGCAGCGGCCCGGCGGGAACCAGGAGCCGCGTCCCGGCACGCGCCAGGATGCGGTGCGCGAACGCGTGGTCGGCCAGGGCACGGTCCGGATCGACACCGCGGGTGACGATCTCCCGGATCGGGTCCGCGATCACCCCGTCGATGCGCTCGAAGGCCGCCACGATCGCCTGGTCGGGAGCGGCGAGGGCCGGGGCCTCGGTCACCAGCCGGACGTAGCCGCGACGGCGCGCCGCGGCTTCGTCGACCGCGCGGCGCAGCACCGAGAGCGCCCGCTGGGCCCCGCTGGGGATGGGCTCGCCCGAGGGGTCCCAGGCGTGCAGGCCCCCGCGCGACGACGGCTCGGCGCGCCACGGGTCCAGCCTGCCGCCGACCCGTTCCACGTGCTCCGCCAGCTCCCGGCTGGGCGGCACGTCCACGCGCAGCACCGAGGCCCCCGCCTCGATCGCGGCCGCCGCCTCGTCCAGGGCGTCGATGATCGCCGGGGCGACCAGCACCGAGCCGAGCCACGGCCGGGGCCCGTCACCGAGAAGCGCCAGGAGCTCCCGACGGGCCGTCCGGTTGGCGTCGACGCGCTCCAGGGCGGTGTGCGCCAGCCTCGTCGCGTTGACCACGGCTCCGGCACGCCGGCCGGGATCGTCGAGCAGCTCCGCCTCGAGGCCGAGGTCCACGTTGCCCGCGGCGACCTCGAGCGCCAGGTCCATCGGCGGCAGGTCGTACTCGGCCATGGCGATCGCGAACGGGAGGGCGATGCCGCCGCCCAGCCGGCTCGGGTCCGCGGAGAGGTACCGCTCCACGACCTCGGCTGCGAGTGGCCGGCCCGTTCGATCCACGCCGCTGACGCCGAAGAGGCGCAGGATGGCCCGTTCCTGCCCGACCGTCGTGCGGTGGGCGGCGGCCGCGGCCCACGCGGCGGCCAGCACCTCTGCCCGCCCGCGCAGGGCATCGAGATCCAGGCCACCCCCGAACGGCTGCATGGGACCAGTATGGAGGGCCGGACGGGCGGGACGCGGGCCGATCAGGCGGGGTGGGCCGGATCGGCGGGATCGGCAGAATCGGCGGGGCCCGAGTCGACGGGGCCAGGCGGCTCCGCCGGCCCGGTCCGCGGCGGGTCCCCGACCCACACGTGCCCGTCCGCGAAGCGCTCGGCCTTCCAGATCGGTGCCCGGGCCTTCGTCTCGTCGATCGCGTACCGCGCCGCCGCGAACGCCGCGTCCCGGTGGGGTGCGGCCGCGACCACGGCCACCGATGCCTCGCCCAGGGGCACGCCGCCCGTCCGGTGGACGATCGCGAGGTGGGTCACGCCCCAGCGCGCCTCGATCTCGTCCGCGATCCGGGCCAGCACCCCCAGCGCCATGGGCTCGAACGCCTCGTACTCCAGGCCCTCTACCAACCTGCCCCGCAGCAGCGCCGCGGCGGGCTCCTGCCCGGGGGCCGGCGTCCCGGGGGTCACGCGGGTGCGGCCGATGAACGCGACCACGCCACCGTCCTCGTCCGTGGCGAGCCGCTCGACCAGCGCCGGCAGGAGGTCAGGCGCGAACGGCTCGGCCCGGATCTCGAGGATCCGCCGGTGGCCGGCCTCGACCTCAGCATCGGCGTCATCGTCGTCATCGCTCGTGTCGTCGGCATCACTCACACCGTCGCCAACGTCATCGTCGGCCTGGTATGCCTCGTCGCCCGCCTCGTCGCCCGACCCCCCGCTCACCGGCGGGATGCAGGCCACCTCGTCACCGTCGGCCAGGGGCGTCTCCGGGTCCGCGTACACGCCGTTCACCGCGAAGCGCAGGAACGCCCGGCCCGGCGCGAGGGCGGGCACGGTGACCACCACGGCGTTCCAGGCGTCGTCCACGGTCGACCCCAGCGGAACCTCGAGCCGGATCTCCTTCATGCCCGCCGCCTCGCGCTGCATCGCGAACAGCCGGACCCGGATCCGCAAGGGCGGCAGGACGGCCATCAGGCGGGCACGCCGGTCATCGGACTAGCAGGACGGTCATCGGACGAGCACGCCGGCGGCTGGACTCAGGGCGGACGGTTCGACCGCGAGGCCGCTCAGGACCGTCCGGTCGACCGGCGGGTGGTTGTCGACGACCTGCGGTGCGTGCACGGCGGCAGTGTAGCCGCCTCCGCCCAGGCGCCGGATCACCAGTCGCCGGGATCACCAGTCGCCGGGATCACCCGGGGTCCTCGAGCCCATCGGCACCCGGGCACCGCGGACCTGGTGCCCGACGCGGGATCGGACCTTGTGCCCGACGCGGGATCGGACCTCTTCCGCCGCCCGCGACTCCGCCCGGATCCTCGTCCATGAGGGATCCCCAATTGCTGTGGTGATGGGCATTCGCACCCGCTTCGCTGCCAATTGTCGTCCGCACGACGCAAATGACGGAGAGACAGGACCGTTCCACGCTCACGACCGTCCAGGTTCACCCTGGTGGGCTGGCGAATGCCCACGTGGTTGACATCTGGTGGAAATGCCAGGGTGCGGCGACAACAGCGCCGGATGGCCCGGATGCCGCGCCGGGGCAACTGCGCCACCTACTTCCGTGGATTCTCGGGCCCGACCTGCAGGTCACTCCGCCGCAGTAGCCGCGCCAGCCGTCGTCCCCCTGCCGGGAACGACGCCTCTCCACGGTCCCTACCCTGTCGCACAGAGCCGTTCGGCGGATCGCGGATAATGGGCGTCCAGGCCTGTGCAGCGGGATCGCCGCCGGACGGCGGCAGGAGGTTTCGATGTCGATCGGACGGGACACCTCGATCACCTGGCTGGGACATGCGGCGGTCGAGATCACGACGCCGGGCGGCAAGCGGGTGCTGATCGACCCGTGGCTGGGCAACCCGAAGAGCCCGAGGTCCGCCGACACCGTGGACCGGTGCGACCTCCTGCTCGTCACCCACGGGCACGGGGACCACATGGGCGATGCCATCGCCCTCGCCTCCCGGCTCCGGCCGGCGTGGCCGTGCATCCACGAGATGAGCCTGTGGCTCTCCCGCCGGCTCCCGGGCGGCGCGGACCAGGTCATGGGCATGAACAAGGGCGGGACCGTCGAGGTGGCCGGCCTGCGCGTGTCGATGACCGGGGCGGACCACTCGGCGGGCGACTGGAACGCCGGCGCCGAGACCACGCTCTACCTGGGCGAGCCGGCCGGGTTCGTGGTGGAGATGGAGAACGGGTTCCGCATCTACCACGCCGGCGACACGGCGCTGTTCGGCGACATGGCGCTCATCCGGGAGCTGTACCGGCCGGACCTCGCCCTGCTGCCGATCGGCGGGCACTACACGATGGACCCGGTGGCGGCCGCCATGGCCGTGGAGCTGCTGGGCGTGACCCACGTGGCGCCGATCCACTGGGGCACGTTCCCGGCGCTGGCCGGGACGCCGGCCCAGCTCCAGGCGGCGATGCACGCCCGCGGGCTGGGGGCGGAGGTCCACGCCTGGGCGCCGGGCGACACGATCCGCTGAGGCCGGACGGGGCTATCGAGACGACACTGGGCGGCGCACAGCCGTCCTGCAGGGCTCAGCGCACAGAGCGCGGCGAGCCTCCAGAGCGCGCATCCTGGATCGTGGCGACGATCACAAGACCGGCGTCCTCGTCGAAGGCATAGACGATCAGCATCCAAGGCCAAGGGCCGAGGATGAAGCGGAATCCCGACCACCGGCCCTCGAGGGCTGGGCCCAGAAGGGGGAATGCGCCGAGTGGCTCAATCAGCCGGCGAACGCGGCCGCGTGTCGAGGGCGGAAGGCTGAGGACCCGGACGAGGTCCGCGAGATCCTGACGTGCCGGTTCCGCAACGATGACGGTCGCCATTCGCGCCTACAGCTCGTCGAGCGGCACGAATCGACCAGCGCGTGCAGCTGCCAAGCCCTCCTGGGCTCGCTCCCATGCGCCTGGAATGGCATCGAGGATGTCGGTGATGCTGGTCGCGTCGGGATCCGCCTGATCGAGCGCCGTCGACAGCAGAGATCGCGCGATCGTGCCTGGCTGGACGTAGACCCGTTCCGCAATTGCGAGCAGCTTGGCGGCATGCTCGTCGTCCAGTTGGACGTTGAACCGGCTAGTTCGATCGTCCGTCACTCTCAGTCCCCTGCACAGTTCTGCACATCACGTGCAGGCTACGCTCGGCCGCCGCGCACGTCAAGCAATGGGCGACGCCGCGACACCGAGTGACGCCATTCCCCACAACACCTCCTGCCGGACATGGCCCTGGCCCCGTCCGGCCCACCGCAGGCACGCAATCGCTTCACCGGACATGTTCGGGGTCACAGGGTAGCGACGACGCCACCCATCAGCCCCCGGGTTGGACAGGCCGGCGCACCCTCGGCACGAGCCACGCGACGACGGCGCCGGCGGCCAGCCCGATGACGAGCCCGGTCAGGTTGTCCACGATGTCCGCGCTCTCGCAGGCCCGGCCGAGGGACACCACGACCAGCTGCGTCGCCTCGATCAGGAACGGGAGGGCCACCGCGGCGGCCAGGACCGCAGCCTTGCGGCGTGACCGCGGAACCAGCGCGATCGCGAAGCCCAGCGGAATGAACATGAGAATGTTGCCCACGACGTCGCTGGGCCAGCGAAGCTGAGCCAAGGCCGGCAGCCCGATCCGCGACAGGTCGCAGGATCCGGGGTGGGAAGGATCAAGCCCGCGCCCGGCGCCGAGCGGTGACATGGTGCCCGCCAGGATGACGCCCACGCTCATGAGCAGCACCCAGGCGACGGGCCGCCGGACGCCCAGCCATCGCGCCACGGGGCCGCTGGCCAGCGTGCTGACCACGAACGCGAGCACGCAGCCGGGAACGAGCCAGGGCAGTGGCCACACCCACCAGATCACGATCGCACCGGGGACATGCGGGCCATTGTCGGGCCTGGGCGCCGACCGGGTCAGCCCGCGCCGCCCGGGTCAGCCCGCGCCGGCCTCCAGCGTCACCGGGACCAGCTCGAGACGCCGGTTCCCGCCGGGCACGAGCCACGTCGTCTGGACGGGCCGCGCGACCGGTGCGGCGGCCTCGACGTCCCGGACGTAGTCGAGGAGCGCCAGGCGCAGGGCGGGCTCGTCCGCCCCGCTCGCCATCGCCAGCATGAGACGCGCATCCTCGCGGACGGTCACCCGCGGCGGCGTCGCCTGCGCCCGCAGCACCTTGGCGCTCGAGGTCGGCTCCACGTGCTCGGCGTCGTAGAACAGCTCCTCGTGGAGCTTCTCGCCGGGCCGCAGGCCGACGGTCTCGATCGGCTGGCTGTCGGGATCGCGGCCCGAGAGGCGGACGAGATCCCGGGCGAGGTCCATCACCCGGACCGGCTCGCCCATGTCCAGCACGAACAGGTCCCCGTCGCGGCCGAGGGCGGCCGCGTCGAGGATCAGCCAGGCGGCCTCCGGGATCGCCATGAAGTAGCGGGTCATGTCGGGGTGCGTGATCGTGAGCGGCTCTCCGTTCTCCAGCTGCTCCTGGAAGATCGGGATGACGCTGCCGTTCGAGCCCGAGCACGTTCCCGAAGCGGACCGACACGTAGGGACGGCCGCTCCGCTGCGCGGCCTCGGCCACCAGCATCTCGGCGATCCGCTTGCTGGCGCCCATGACGCTCGACGGGCGCACGGCCTTGTCGGTCGAGACGAACACGAAGCGCTCCACGCCCGCCGCGATCGCAGCGTCGAGCATCACCATGGTGCCGCCGATGTTCACGTGGGTCGCGTCGGACGGATGCTCCTCCATCAGCGGCACGTGCTTGTACGCGGCCGCGTGGAAGATGACGCTGGGCGCCTCGTGGGCGACGAACCGCTCCATCTCGGCCCGGCTGGCCACGTTCGCGAGGTGGATGACGATGTCGCCGCTCCCGTGCCCCCGGCGACGCCGTGACTCGAGCTCGCGCTTGAGCATGTACAGCGGGCTCTCGGCGCGATCCACGAGGATCAGCCTGCGCGGTCCGATCGCGAACACCTGGCGTGCCAGCTCGGAACCGATGGAGCCGCCGCCGCCGGTGATCAGGACGGTCCGGTCGCGGATGAGGTCCTCCACCCCGGCCGCATGCTCGGTGACCATCGGGCGGCGGAGGAGGTCCTCGACGCGGACGCGTCGCACGCGGTAGGCGTCGACGCTGCCGTCGAGCAGGTCCTCGACCGACGGAACGGTGCGGACGTCGAGCTGGAGCTCCAGGGCGGCCTCCACGACCCGGCGCACGGCGCTCCCGGGCGCGCTCGGCATCGAGATCAGCAGGTTCCTCGCGCCCGTCTCGGCGACGGCACGCTCCAGCGACGAGAGCCCACCGAACACCCGCAGGCCGGCGACGTAGCCGCCCGCGAGGCCGGGGTCGTCGTCGAGGAACCCGACCGGCTTGACACCCGCCCCGGGATGTCGCATGGCCGAGCGGGCCAGCAGGGCCCCGGTCTGGCCGGCGCCATAGAGCAGCGCAGCACGGCCGTTGGACGACGCGCCACCAGTGGCCGAGTGAGCATGCTCGGAGGCGGCCCGGATCCCGAACCTCAGGCCGCCCAGCATCGCGACGCTCAGCATGGCCTCGATGGGCCAGAACGAACGCGGAAACCCGGTGGCCAGCTGGCTGGATGCGACCGTCGAGGCGCCGTAGAAGATGACGATGCTGATCAGCGATCCAAGGACCACGGCGAGGACGATCCGCTCGAGATCGGGGACGCTCGCGTTGCGCCACCGGCGGCTGTAGAGGCCGAGGTTGATGTTGACGATGGTGCGGGTCGCGAGGAGCAGCACCACCACCGCGGGAAACGCCGGGACGGACAGGGGGCCGCTGATCCGGTCGAAGCGGAGCGCCAGGGCGACATACGAGGCGACGACGATCCCGACCAGGTCGAGGGCGAAGAGATAGCGTCCCCGCTGTCGGCCGGCAAACGGAGCCGCGGTCTCGTGGTGCGCCAGCGTCAAAGGGTCCGGGCGCCGGCTCCCCCGGCGCATCCGGGACAGCACGGCGCGCGGGGAGCCAGACCACCTATTGAGCTGGCGGACCGCCAATGGAACCCCCGCATATCGACTGGCCACAATTGGGTGCGGCCAAGAGCGCCCCCGGACCAGCGACAGTAGCAGGCCGGCCTGCCGCGCTGCAGTGCCGATGAGCCCTCCGGGACGATCCTTGCAGTTCGTGTTGCACCGACGCACCACGACGGCCGCCCGGGTCCGGCGCCGTAGGGGCCGTTCTGGCGCCGCCATGGGCGATACGTCACATTGACGGGACCCGGCGCGGCGTCGATCATCGGACCACGCTCCGCCGCTCATCGTGCGCCCCGCCTACCCGACACACCGAGGCAGACCTCTCTTGGACCTCCGTCGCCAGATCGCCATCGTTCGGACATGGTTCCCGCTGCTCGTCGTGTGCATGGTGCTGGCTGCCGGCGCGGCATTCGCCATCAGCCTGGTGCTGCCGAAGACGTACGAGGCGAAGGCCACCCTGATCGTCGGGCAGTCGCTCTCGGCCGCCAACCCCGACTACGACCAGCTCCTCGTGTCACAGCGCTTGTCCACGACGTACGCCGCCGTCGCCACGAAACGGCCGATGCTCGACGCGTCATCGCGCAGCTCAATCTGCACATGACATCCGACGAGCTCGCCGCGAATGTCCGGGCTGACGCCCCGCTCGACAGCACGCTGCTGACGATCACCGCGCAAGACGCCGATCCAACGCGCGCGCCGCCGCCATCGCGAACGCGATGGCGGAGCAGCTCATCGCGGCCTCGCCATCCATCCAGGGCCGCGAGGCCGAGTTCCAGGCGTTCGATCGACGCGGAGCTGAACGCGACGCAAGCCCAGATCGACGCGACCCAGGCCCAGGCAGACATCCTGAGCGGGTTGACCAAACGGACGGCGGAGCAGGACTGCAAGACCTGCAGACGCTGCGAAAGCAGCCTGGTCAGCCTCCGCTCGACGTATGCGACGCTCCTCTCGTTCGCACTCGGGCCGAGACGCCAACCTTCTCAGCGTCGTCGAGCCCGCCGTGGCACCCATCGCGCCGGTCTCGCCACGCCCGCTCCTGAACACGCTCCTCGCGGCCATCCTCGGCCTGCTCATCGCGGGTCGGAATCGTGTTCGTCGCCGAGTACCTCGATGACTCGATCAAGGACTGCCGACGCCGTCCAGGAGGCCGTCGGGCTGAGCACGCTGGGCGGCATCGCGCGGATGAAGGGCGGCCGGGATCGGAGCGAGATCTACCGGCTGGCCACCCTGCTCTACCCACGCTCAGCGCGTCGCCGAAGCCTATCGGACGCTTCGAGCCAACATCGAGTTCGCATCGGTCGATGTGCCGATCCGGACCCTCCTCGTCACGAGCTCAGTCCCGGGCGAGGGGAAGACCGTCACCGCTGCCAACCTTGCCGTCGTATTCGCCCAAGCCGGCCGCGAGGTCCTCCTGGTGGATGCAGATCTGCGGAAGCCGGGCGTCAACCTCGCGTCTTCAATCTGCCCAACGCTGACGGGCCTGACGACCCTTCTGCGCAGAGACGAGGCCAGCCTCGACTCCTTGGTCCAACGCGACCGAGCAGGAGAACCTGCGCGTCCTCACGACGGGCCCCCTGCCACCCAACCCGGCCGAGCTCCTGGGTTCGCAGCGCATGCGGACGATCCTCGACGCGTCTCCAAGCCGCGGCCGACCTGGTCATCTTCGACAGCCCGCCGCTCCAGGCGGTCACCGACTCGGCCGTCCTGAGCTCGTTCCTGGATGGCACGCTCTTCGTGATCGACGCCAAGCGAAGCCGGCGACGCACCGTGCGCTTGGCCCGGGAGACCCTCGAGAGGGCGGGGGCCAATTTGCTTGGAGTCGTTCTCAATGGGGTACCTGCGCGAGCGCACGCCGACTACGGCGGCTACTACGAGTCCAAGGACGCGGGGGCGGGGGCGGTGGTGCCTGATCTCGTCAGCCGAGTTGCCGGGCTACTCGCCACACCTGCCAGTGTGAACTGGGCAAGTCTCGGTCCGCTGCCTGTTCGGCCACCGGCCAGGCTCCCACCGAATCTGCCTCATAGGCTCCACAGCAGGCGGTCACCCGGCACCGATCCAGGCGGAATCACCGACTTCACGTCCACGAGCACTCCGCCCGGTTTGACCCGCTCGGTCATGCGCGTCGCGCCATGATCCAAGAACTGCCGATGCGGGACCGCGACGATGAGACCGTCAAGGTCCGTCAGCTCCTCGAGCGGGCAGAGGATGATCCCGTACTCGACCATGGCTTCCTCGGGCGAGGCGAGGGGGTCGTGGACGAGAGGGATGATCCCGAATTGGCCGAGCTCTCGCACGATGTCCGGCACCCTGCTGTTGCGGAGGTCAGACACATCCTCCTTGAAGGTCAGGCCAAGGATTCCGACGCGCGCGCTCTTCACCGAAAGGTCGGCGTTCAGGAGCAGCTTCACCAGCTTACCCGCGATGAACTCCCCCATTCGGTTGTTGATCCGCCGCCCTGCCAGGATGACTTCCGGCTGGTACCCGAGCTGCTCGGCCTTCGTGGTGAGGTAGTAGGGGTCCACGCCGATGCAATGCCCTCCCACGAGGCCAGGGGTGAAGGGCAAGAAGTTCCATTTGGTCCTCGCCGCCGCGAGTACGTCTGCGGTGCGGATGCCCAGTCGGTCGCAGATCAGCGCGATCTCGTTCATCAACGCGATGTTCAAGTCCCGCTGGGTGTTCTCGATGACCTTGGCAGCCTCGGCAACTTGGATCGACGGGGCCCGGTGAACGCCAGCCGCCACGACCCGGCCATAGGCCTCCGCCACCCGATCGAGCGTTTTGGCGTCCTGACCGGAGACGACCTTAGTGATGCGCTCGAGGGCGTGCGCTCGATCGCCGGGGTTGATGCGTTCTGGCGAGTAGCCGAGCGTGAAGTCGACGCCGGCTCGCAATCCGGATTCGCGTTCGAGGATCGGGCCGCAAACGTCCTCAGTGACGCCCGGATAGACGGTCGACTCATAGACGACGACCGCGCCGACCGACAGGACCCGACCGACCGTGGCAGAAGCGAGCGCGACCCGCGACAGATCAGGCCGGTTGTCCTGGTCCACGGGCGTCGGGACTGCGACGACAAAGAAGGTGCAGCCGCTCAGGTCGGCGGGGTCCGATGTCACGCGGAGACTGGTCCGTCGCAGCGTGTCTTCGTCCTGCTCGCGTGTCCGATCATGGCCTCGGAGCAACTCCTGGACCCTTCGCTCGCTGCTGTCGAATCCGACAGTCCCAGGGAAGTGGCGAGCGAACGCCAAGGCTACAGGCAATCCCACGTAACCGAGCCCGACGACCGCTACCGTCTCGACCATGCTTGTCTCCAGTCTTGGCGCCATCGGGAGCGGCAACGTCTAGTCAAGGCCCATCCCGGCCAGTATGGCGCGGTTCACCTCGCGCACATCGAAGCGTTCTTCCGCAATCACCCGGCTCTCACGCCCCATAGTCTCGAGCTGACTCGATTGGGCGAGCATCTGCAGCATCCCGTCGGCGAGAGCGGTGGCGTCGCGTGCCGGGACGAGGAGCCCGTTGCGCCCGGGAACGACCGTCTCCCGGCACCCTGGCACCAGCGTGGTGAGCACTGCTCGCCCCATCGCCATCGCTTCCAGGACAGAGCGTGGCATCCCCTCGCCATACGATGGCAGGACGTAGACGTGGGCGTCTGCCAGGAACGGACGAACGTCCAGGGTCGTGCCCAGGTACTCAATTTCGCCCTCCTCGCGCCACTCTTCGAGATCCCCAGGTGAGATTGCCGAAGGGTTGCCGTCGAGGGCTCCAAGCAACTTGAAACGCACCTCTGGGTGGACGCGGCGCACGCGGCGGGCGGCATCCACGTACTCGAGGACACCTTTGTCGCGGATCAGGCGCCCGATCATGAGAAACGTGATCGGAGGTGGCGGCAGTGGTTCCGGTGCAAACCGGACAAGATCGACACCAGAGCCGCCTATCCGGACTACGTGCGCGCGACGTCCGACCAGCCCTGAGGTGCGAAAGGACTGCTCATCGTCGGGATTCTGGAAGAAGACGACGTGTATCCCGTTGAGCGCAACCGAGTAGAGCCTTCGCATCAGCCAGGCGAGCGCGCGCCTGCGCATCCCTGACCCTCCGCCGAGCGCGGACCCGACGCCTGTGATCATCGCGGCGCGCATCGGTACGCCGGCGAGGCGCGCCGCAATCGATCCATAGATGACCGGCTTCGCCGCATAGACCAGCACCGCGTCTGGCCGGAACCGGCGAAACGTCCTCGTGAGCGAGACGACTGTGGCGAAGTCCCGAAATGGGCTCATGCCGGTTCGATGGAGAGGCACGGTTGCATAATCGACGCCCATGTCCCCGAGAGCCATCCGGACCTGCATATCGTCTTCAGGTGCAAGAGCGAGCACCTCGTGACCCTTGTCAGCCATTGCGCGAAGCATCTCGCCTCGGAACAGCAGGAGCGACTCCGCGAACACGCCGACGACTGCGACCCTCATGACGAGAACGCACGAATGGGATCCTGATCAAACGACTCCTCCGAGTCGGATGGCGTCATGGCGAGCCTCATCGAGTTGAGCACAGCGGTCATCTGGTTGTCAGGGTGCCGTACATACGGCAGGCCGCTCATGACCCTGATCCCGCGTTCGCCTGCCGGTCGAGCCACGCCTCGAACATGAGGATCACCCATAGGTGGTACTGGACGTTGCGCCGGCCGGCCAGGTGGTCGCGCAGCGCGGCCGTGATCGGCTTCGGGTCGAAGAAGCCCTCCCGCTTGAGGCGGTCCTCTGACAGGAGGTCGGTGGCCCAGGCGCGGAGCGGTCCACGGAGCCACGTGTCGATGGGCACCCCGAAGCCGGCCTTGGGCCGGTCGATGAGTGCCCGCGGAACGTGCCGGTCCAGGAGCTGGCGGAGGATCCACTTGCTCTCGCCGCCGCGGATCCGCTGGTTGAGCGGCAGGCGCCAGGCGAACTCCACCACCCGGTGGTCGAGCATCGGCGCCCGCGCCTCGAGGCTGGCGCCCATGCTGGCCCGGTCCACCTTGGCCAGAATGTCGTCGGGCAGGTACCCGGTGAGATCGAACAGCATCATCCGTTCGGCCGGGTCCGTGAGCGTCGTGTGGAGCAGGCTCGAGGGTAGCGGCGGCTCGCTCCCGCCGCGGACCATGCCGTTCGGGACCGGCCACGTGGAGACCAGTCGCGTGTAAAGCGCGTCGACCGAATCGAGGCCGACGACGGTCGCGAGCTTGTAGACCTTGTTGCCGGTGATCAGGCCACGGTTCCGCGCGGGCAGGAACCGGTCGGCAATACCGCCGGCACGATCCCACATCCGCGGCGTGATCCCCTCCATCACCCTCGCCGCGCCACGGCGTGCCGGCCGAGGGACCCGGGACAGGCGCTTCCAGGTCCGCATCCCGGTCACGTAGCGGTTGTACCCGCCGAAGACCTCGTCACCGCCGTCACCGGAAAGGGCCACGGTCACGGTCTTCCGGGCGAGCTGCGACACGAGGAACGTGGGGATCTGCGAGGCGTCGGCGAAGGGCTCGTCATACAGGTCGGGCAGGCACGGAATGACCGCCCGCATGTCCTCCGGCGTCACTCGCAGCTCCGTGTGGTCCGTGCCGAGATGGGCGGCCACTGCCGCGGCATGCGGCGACTCGTCGTATTGGGACGAGTCGTAGCCGATCGTGAACGTCTGGACGCGGCGAGAACTCTGCGCCTGCATGAGCGCCACGACCGCCGACGAGTCGATGCCGCCGGACAGGAACGCGCCGAGCGGCACGTCCGAGATCATTCGGAGCCGGACGGCGTCGCTCAGGAGCGTCTCGAGCTCGTTGACCGCGTCCGCGTCGCCGAGCGTCGACTGCGCGGCCCGGCCGCCCTCGGCCACGGCAACCGGATCCCAGTACAGCTTCGGCGTCGGCAGCTCGCCGGGACGGTCGGGCGAGATGGTGATCCACGTGCCCGGCGGCAGCTTATGGATCCCGACGTGGATCGACCTGGGCGCCGGGATGTAGCAGAACCGCAGGTACGCTGCGAGCGCGTCGCGGTCGACCGGCGCGGCGAACGACGGATGGGCCCGAAGCGCCTTCAGCTCCGACCCGAACAGGAGGGTCCCATCCTGCCAGCCGTAGTAGAGCGGCTTCTTGCCGAGCCGATCGCGGACCAGGTGGAGGACGCGCTCCGTGGCGTCCCACACGCCGAACGCGAACATGCCCCAGAAGCGGGGCAGCGCCGCCTCGATGCCCCACAGGCTGAGAGCCGCGAGCATCACCTCCGTGTCCGAGTACCCGCGGAACGTGCAGCCGGCCGCCTCCAGCTCCGCGCGGATCGCCTCGAAGTCGTAGATCTCGCCGTTGTAGGCCACGGTGTAGCGGCCATCAGCGGAGGTCATCGGCTGGTGCCCCAGCGGCGAGACGTCGATGATCGCGAGGCGGCGCGAGCCTAGGCCGACGATGCCTTCCGGGTCCGACCACGAGCCGGAGTCGTCCGGGCCGCGGTGAGCGAGCGTGGCGGCCATCCGGTCGGCCAGGGCGGCCCGCGCCGACGGGTCTCCGGGGGTGCCGACGAGTCCAGCGAATCCACACACGAGCAACGTCTCCGATGACCTGGGGCCGCGAGCCAGGATGCACGGCGGGAGATCCCCGCCGCGGATCAGTGCGTGACGTATCGTACGATGACGGCTCGCGCCGGCGCCGTCCTTGATCCAGTGCGGAGATCATCGTGAAGGTGCTTGTCACCGGCGGAGCCGGGTTCATCGGTCACTATCTCGTCCGCGGCCTTCTCGCCCGGGGCGACGAGGTCGCGGTCATCGATGACCTGTCCACGGGGTTCGCCAGCCGGCTCGACGTGGTCCGCGATTCGATCGCATTCGTGGAAGGCAGCATCCTCGACCAGGACGCGCTCGACCGGGCGGTGGCCGGGGCCGAGGTCATCCTTCACGAGGCCGCCATCCCGTCCGTCGCGAGGTCGCTCCTGCGGCCGGAGTTGTCGAACGCGGTCAACGCCGGCGGGACGATCCAGGTGATGCTCGCCGCCGCCCGACACGGCGTGCGTCGCGTGGTCTATGCCGGGTCATCGTCCGTCTACGGGATCCCGGACACGCTGCCCTGCCGCGAGACGATGAAGCCGGATCCGCTCTCGCCGTACGGCGTTAGCAAGCTCGCCGCGGAAGGGTTCCTCCACACGCTCGGTGCCATCCACGGCATCCAGACGGTGGTGCTGCGCTACTTCAACGTGTTCGGGCCCGGCCAGGATCCCGCGTCCGAGTACGCGGCGGTGGTGCCCAAGTTCGTGACCGCCGCGCTGACGGGCGATCGGCCGACGGTGAACGGGACGGGCGAGATCTCGCGCGACTTCACCTTCATCGACAACGTCGTCTCGGCCAATCTCCTCGCCACCCTGGACCGCGGTCCGACCTGGCTCACGTGCAACGTGGCGTGTGGCACCCGGTTCAGCCTCCTCCAGTTGCTCGATGCGATCGGCGCTGCTGCCGGCGTGACGATGGACCCGATCTTCGGTCCGCCCCGGAAGGGCGACATCCGCGACTCCGAGGCGGACATCGCCGTCGCCCGGCGCGAACTCGGCTATGAGCCCCTCGTGCAGTTCAACGAGGGGATCGCACGGACGGTCGCCTGGTACCGCGAGCATCGGTCGTAGCGCGAGTCCTTACCGTCAGGACGGCGCCCGACGCCTCGAGCTGAATTCGAGGAAGCCGACCTCGCCGGGCGAGTGGCCGAGGCGGGTCAGCAGCACGGCGGCTTCCGAGTACAGCTGGACACCGTGGGTCACCACGTACGCCACGTATCGCCACAGCGGCAGGTCGTCGATGTCCCCGGGCAGGGGCCGGGAAGTCGGCCGGATCCAGGCCGCCGTCGGCAAAGGCGCCGCTGGTGAGCTCACCCGCCATGCCCATTCGTTCTCGAGCTGGTGTACTAGCGTCGCACGCAGGTCCCGGGTGACCAAGGTGTCGCGCGACCGGAACTCGTCCGCCGTCCACGGCTCCGTCGCGGTGAGGATGCGGTCACGAACCCAGAACAGGTCGTCGAGCAGCACATCGATGTCGCCGTGCCGCATCGAAGCCGCAGGCCGGTCAGCGGGCCCGGTGCTTCATGACGCCGCCGTAGATCTCCTCCCAGCGGTCCGCCACCCGCTCGAGGTCGAAGTCCGAGCGGACGTTCGCCTGGAGGGCAGCCCCGATCGTGGCCCGTTCCTCCAGGGTCTTGTCCATCAGCTCGATCATCGCCGCCGAGATCGAGGGGACGGTCGGCTCGCACAGGATCGCGCCGAGATCCGCCCGTGCTATATCGCGGTTGCCGCCGACATCCGTGGACACGATCGGCAGCGCCTGGGAGCCCGCCTCGAGGAGAACCATCGGCAGGCCTTCCCAGTGGGAGGCCATGACGAAGGCATCGGATGCCGCGAGCAGCGCGGCCACATCGTGCCGCTCGCCGAGCTGGTAGGCGACGTCACCGAGCCCGCGTTCCGCCACGACCTGGGCAACGTGCGCCTCTTCCATGCCGTAGCCGACGATCGCGAGCCGCGCCTCGGGGTGCTTGCCGCGGACGACGTCGAATGCCTCGACGAGCATCGCGTGGCCCTTCTCCGGCACAAGCCGTCCGACGCAGATCCAGACGAACCCGTCCGGGCCGCCGAGCTCCCGGCGCGTGGCCTCGCGCGTCTCGGCCGGAACCGCCTCGCCGGCCAGGTCGATGCCGTTGGGAACGGCGAAGATCCGGCCCTTCGGCGCCGCGTGGACCTGGACGTACCGCTCGGCGATGACGCTCGAAACGGCGGTCGTCCGGCTGGCCGCCCGGTCCGTGAGCCGGTACGCGATCTCCCGCCAGCGCGGACCCTCGTTCACGGCGTGGACCGTGCACACCACCGGCACGCGCCAGTTGAAGATCCGCCCGACGCGGGCGAGCAGATTGGCATGGACCATGTGGCTGTGGATGACGTCCGGCTTCCACTTCCGCACGAAGCGGACGTACTGCATGAGCGCGCCGGGCGTCGGGCGGGCACGGGCCATGTTGAGCGTCATCACGTCGGCGCCGGCCGCCGCAAGCGCTTCGAGGTGGTCCGCCGGCTCGAGCATGGAGACCACCGCCACCTCCCAACCGCGACGCCGGAAGCGCGTGGTGAGGTCCACGATCTGGCGCTCCGCGCCGCCGCGTCCGAGCGACGTGATGAGGAAGAGCAGCCGCGGTGGGCGCGCGCCGACCGCCGCCACGACCGAGGCGGCGGGACCGGTGCCGTTACTGCCGGACAAGGTCATCGAACAGCGCCAGGCGCTGTCCCTCCTTGACTCGGACATCGATGTGGGCGACCGCCTCGCGCGGCACGCGCACCCCGCGCGAGCGGGTCACGAAGGCATCGATCGCGTCGATGGCGTCAGTGAGGTTCGTCTCGGTGTTCGGGATGCGCAGGACGTACGTGCCGAGGCCGTCCAGATCGGGATCTGCACAGCCGTAGAGTACCGGGAGGCCCATGGCCAGGTACGCGCGGACCTTGAGCGGGCAGGCCTCGTCCATCGACTTGCGGTGGAGGGCGAGCGTGCCGACACCGACGTCCGCCCGGGACACCATGTCCACGACCCCGGCCCGGTCGAGCGCGCCGTGGAAGGCGACGTTCGGCGGTACCACGGCACCGGGATCCATGATGTCGTAGTCCATGCCCACGATGTCGAAGCGCCAGTCCGGCCGGAGCGGCGCGAACCGGAGCAACTTGTCCACGCCGTGCCAGGGCTGGCCGGCCGTACCAACGAACACCAGTCGCGGTTCCGACCCGGTCGCGGGCGGCAGGACCGGGTATGCGGCCAGGTCCACCCCGTTCGTCACCACCCGGCGACGGGCGCGGAACCCGGCGAAGCTGCGGCTGTTGCCGAGCTCCGTCGTGACGAACACGAAACCCTGCGCCATGCGCATGAGGATCCAGCGGGTGAGGGCCTGGTACGCGCGCCGGCCGCGGCCGGCCCACGCGTCCTCGCCCTTGTCGTCCGTGTTGATCTCCAAGACGAGTGGCGCGCGGCCGGGGAATCGGATCATCGGCGGGTAGAAGAGCTCCCAGCGCAGGTAGACGAGGCGGGGCCCGTAGGCCCGGACGGCCTCGACAAGGGCCGCGACGGCCCGGATCCGGGACAGCGCGCTGGCATACCGGCGGATCGCCACGTCGCCGGCGGCCTCCGTCCACGGGTCGTCCGCGTCACGGGTCAGGACGAACAGCCGCACCTCGTGACCGGCCGCCCGCCATTCGCGGACCTGGCCGGCGATCTTGAGGAGGACGCCGGACCGGCGCGCGTCGTTGACGTGGGCGTAGTACGCGATCTTCATGGTCAGCATCGAACCTTACCGGAACCGGAGGCGCGGGTGGTCCGCGTGGGGCGCCTCAGCGGAAGTAGAACTGGAGGTCCACCGGGCTCTTTTCGAAGAGGTTCGACCAGTTCGATCCGTTCGAGGAACGCTGCCCGCTGCCGTCTCGGAAGGCCCAGGAGAGGAGCCCCACGTCCGTCCCTTCGCGGAGCGGGGCGGCCGTGTACGTGCTTGTCGGTGCGGTCGTCAGGACCAGGTCGTACGTGGTCTTGTCCGCCAGTGTCACCGCCGGGAACGTGATGGGCGCCCAGACCGAACCGCCGGTGTCGCCACCCGCCTCGCTCTGCGCGATGTCGGCCGCGGCGACCGAGCCCCGGGCCAGAACCGTGTCGCCCTGGAGCAGCGAGATCACGAGCGGGTCGCCGCCGTTCGCGCGGCGGACCCGGACCGAGGCGCTCGAGACCGACCGGGCCCCGCCCGACAGGGTGAAGTGCTCGCGCACGGCCGACGCGCCGGAGATCGTCCCGTAGTACTCGATCATGTTCTGGATGTATGCCATTCCGTCGTGCGTGCCGTCGGCGTACGAGACGTCCATGTCCGCGGTGTAGTTGTCCGCCACCTTCCAGGTCCCGGCCTTGGCGGACAGGACGGCATAGTCCGCATCGGTGAACGCCGGCTGGCGGGGGATGACCGTGGGCCCGTAGACGAACAGCTCGTTGACGCTGATGTAGTTGTCGGCCGGATCGGGTCCGACATCCTCGAACACGACGTGGTAGCGCTGGCCCATCGTGACCGGCGCCGAGATCGGGACGGCATCGAACTTGGCCCATGCGCCACCGGGGTTGCCCGGCTGGTACGTGGCGCTGCCGAGGACGGCGCCGGACGGGAACCCGGCCGCATCGGTCTGGATCGTGATCCGCATCGTGCCGCCCGTGCCGCCCGAGTAGGTCTGGCCGCCACGCTGGGCGAAGCGGACGCCCGTGATCCTGGACGTGGTATTGGCGAGGAACCGGTGGGCGACGCGGACACCGTCCGTCCAGCCGACCTGGAGGTTCGCCTTGGTGTCCGCGCCGATGGCCGATCCGTAGAGGCCGGTCAGTGTCGGTGGCTGGGAGTCGGTGGGACCTGGCGAGAAGGTGGGTGCGGGTGGCGATCGGAGGATCACGAAGCCGATCGCGGCCGCCACGACGGCCACGCCCGCGGCCAGGACCACCGGCAGCCGGCGCCGGAGACCCGCCTGCGCGCGCGGCGGCTCCGGGGGGATCGGCGGTTTCGGAGCGGGGGCGTCCAGGTGGTCCTCCATCGGCGACTGGCGCCAGGATCGTGCCCATCCGTGGACGCCCGAGGGCTAAGGATACCGGGGCACACATGGATCGTGGCCGGGCGGATGGCCCGGCCACGATGGACTGGTCGCCGTGTCGACAGCGACCGTGCTGTTCAGCGCCTGCTGGGCGCCCGCTCGTCTACCAGAAGTAGAACTGTAGGTCGAGGGCGCCCCACTGGTAGCTGTCCGTCCACGACGAACCGTTGGTCGTCTTCTGGGCCGAGCCGTCGCTGAAGACCAACGAACCGAAACCCAGGTCCGACGCCTCCCGGATGGGCGTGGCGGTGTACGTCGTCCCGCTCGCGGTCGAGAGGACGAGGTTGTTCGTGGATCCGTTCGCCAGGGTATGTGCGCCGCTGAACGACACGGTGGCCCAGACCTGGCCACCGTTGTCGCCACCCGGGTGGACGCGGCAACGGTGCTTGCGGCGACGCTCGCCGTGTCGATGACCGCCCCGCTGCACGACTGGAGGGTGAGGACGAGCGGGCTCGAGCCACTCGAGCGACGCATTCGGACGGCCATGTTGGAGATGATCCGGTTGCTGCCACTGACGGTGAAGCGCTCGCGGATCATGTTCGAGGAGCCCGAGATCGTCCCGCACATCTCGCCGTCATGCATTCCGTTGGCGTAGGCGACGTCCATGTCGGCGGTGTAGCGTCCCTGGACGCCCCAGGAACCGCTGTCCGTGGTCAGGACGGCATAGTCGCTGTCGGGAGACTCCGGCTGGCGCGGGGAGGACGTTTGCCGTCAACGTCTCGTTGACCGTGATGTAGTTCGACCGCGGTGCCGAGTTTCAGGTTGGTGAACTCGATGTGGTAGAGCTTGCTCTTGGTCACCGTGGCCGGCGACGGGAAGGTCACATGTCGTAGCGGTTCCAGGACCCGGATGGGTTCGTGGCCGCGTAGTCGACCGACGCGGGGTCCGTGCCGGACGGCCGGCCGAAACCGTCGTCTGCCTGGACGCTCGCGCATCGTGCCGCCGGCGCCGGCCGAGTAGCCCGACCCGCCACGCTGGGCGACGATGGCGGACGTTGTGCTTGCCCGGAACCGGTGCGACATCCGCACGTTCGAGCTGCTGCTGTTCACGCCGCCGACCTGGATCTGCGCGTTGGTGTCGGCGTTGATCGGCGCCCCGTAGACGAGGGCCGAGCCGGGGCTCGGGATGTCGGCGGGTTCGGCTTCGGTAGATTGACCGGCGGCTTGGGGGCTGCCGGCGGTGGCGGCGTAGCCACCGGGAGGTCGGCCCGGGTACTCACGGTGCCCATGGCCGGATGTCCCACGATTGATCGGAAGTAGCCGGACGCGCCCTGCCACGTCTCCCTGCGGACCATCCCGGTGTAGCCGTGTCCGCGCACGGGGGTGACATTCACGACTGTGCCCCGGGCGGATGGTGCGGCCCGCCAGACCAGGGAGAGCGTGGCACTCGTGGTGAAGATCGCACGGACGTAGTGCGCCGAGCTGTAGTGCCAGTCCGCGATGACCGCCGCGGCGCCGGCGGCCAGGAACCCTGCCGCGTAGTTGGCGACGCGCCGGCGTGCGGTGGCGAGGTTCGGCGCGGGCTTTCCATCCTCGCTGTTGCCCGAGGCATAGGCGAGCCGGGAGATGTACACGACGACCGATGCCCCGGTCATCGCCGCCTTTGCGCGGCTCCACGTCGCTCGAGGCGTGAACAGGCGCGGCGATACACATCGAACGTCGTCGAGGATGCCCTTCTCGCCGTTGAGCCTGGTCGTCGAGTTGCCGTGACCGGACAGCGGGGTCAGCCCGAAACCATCCTCGGTGGCCGGCGCGAGGCTGCCGCTGTACGAGGAGGGAAGGCCCGGCCGCGCCCGAGCACCACCACGGCGTTCGGTGCGAGTGTCGCCGTCCGCCTCGGCGGCGGCTGCGCGGCCCCAGGCGAGGTAGCTGGGGGTCAGCGAGCCACCCGGGCCGACGATGATCGCGACTTCCGACGAGGAAGCGGCGACGGTGGGCCAAGCGAGCAGCCTCGAGAGCCGAGATCGGCTTTCCGCCGGTACGCAGGGGCGTGTCTGGTTCATCGACCGCTGGTGGTCCTCCGCGAGCCAGGGTCGTGAGAACGCGAGACGGACGCTCGGCCGCCTTCACATCACCGCGTTGCGAGTCCTGGCGGGCGAATGACGGTCGATCGCACCCACGGAGCGGTAGAGGACTCGTCGGTGCCGAAGACGCCCATCAGGCGCCATCGCGGCCAACTCTCTGTCGGCGACGAGCTCCGCGATCGCGGCTTCCGAGCCGCTCATGAACTCGCGCGCAAAGGTCGAGCGGCTGAGGATCAGGCGCTCGTCTCCGTACCGCAGCGACCAAGTGCCAAGCCGAGCCCCAGCAGGTGCTTGCGGAGCGATCCCACACGGAGGCTCGGCCAAACCAATTCGCACGCCTGGGACCCGGTATTCTCCTGAGCATTCCACCCCGGTACGGTCTACCGGATCCCGCGAACAATGATCTGGAGATCTGGTCGATGAAGGTGCTTGTGACCGGCGGCGCGGGGTTCATCGGTCATCACCTCGTACGCGGCCTCCTTGCGCGGGGTGACACCGTCCGGGTCATCGACGATTTCTCGACCGGCGATCGATCGCGCCTGCTTGCGTTCCGTGGACGGATCACCTCACCGAGGGCAGCATCCTCGATCCCGCGGCCCTCGACGAGGCAGCCGCGGGTTGCGACGTCATCCTGCACGAAGCCGCCATCCCGTCAGTAGCACGGTCTCTGGTCGCGCCTTTGCTGACGAACGAGGTCAATGTCACAGGGACCATCGGGGTCATGCTCGCCGCTGCCCGGCATGGCGTCAGGCGGGTCGTCCTTGCCGGATCGTCCTCCGTGTACGGGATCCCGGCGGAGCTGCCCTGCCGCGAGACCTTCCGAGCCGACCCGCAGTCCCCGTACGGCGCGAGCAAGCTCGCGGCGGAGCACTACCTCCACACGCTCGGCCAGATCCACGGCATCGAGACGGTCGTGCTCCGCTACTTCAACGTCTTCGGTCCAGGTCAGGACCCTGCGTCCGAGTACGCTGCTGTCGTCCCTCGGTTCGTGACCGCAATCCTGGACGGGCGCAGCCCCACGATCCATGGCAGCGGCGACATCTCTCGCGACTTCACGTATGTCGACAACGTTGTCGAGGCGAACCTCCTGGCTGCCCGCGCCTCGATCGTGGCGCCGATCACCTGCAACGTCGCTTGCGGATCTCGTTACAGCCTTCTCGAGCTGCTGCAGGCTATCTGCGACGCGGTCGGTCGACAGGTCAGCCCGGTATTCGGTCCCGCCGCGTCCGGGCGACATCCGCCATTCCCAGGCCGATATCGCGGTCGCCCGCCGAGACCTTGGCTACGAGGTTCTCGTGCCTTTTGGGGAAGGGATCGCCCGGACGGTTGCCTGCGTATCGAGAGGGGCGAGCCACCTGATCCCCGACGACGACAGACTAGCGGACGCCGGCGCGTGATCCCCTCGGACATGATTCGAACGTGAGGCCGGTCGCGCGCCTGCGCACCCTCGTGCCTCGGGGCGAGTTCTCTAAGGCGACGATGGCGATTGTGGCTGGCACGGGGGCCGCCCAGCTCATTACTATCATCGCCGCACCCCGTGCTCACGAGGATCTACTCGCCGGCTGACTACGGCATCTACTCGGTCGCGGTGTCGATCCTCATCCTCTCGGTCGTGACCTGCCTTCGCTACGACTTCGCGATCCCCCTCCCCAAGGACGACGTCGTCGCGGCCAACCTTCTTGGCCTGTCCCTCCTGGCGAACCTCGGGATGAGCATCGCGACCGCCGTCATCCTCTTCGTGTTCGGCGAATGGCTACTTGGCCTCTTCGGCGCCTCAAGCCTTGGGCCGTATGTCGCCCTCCTCGCGATTGCCCAGGCCTCGGCAGGCTTCGTATCCGCCTTCACCAACTGGGCGATCCGTACGAAGGACTTCTCCGAGATCGGCGTCAACCGCCTCTACCAGAGCAGTGCCCTGGTCGGCGTGCAGGTTGGGCTGGGCCTCGCCGGTCTCGGCGCGCCCGGCCTGATGGTAGGAACCGTCGCGGGTGGCTTCGCTGGCTCCCTCCGCTTGGCCAGAGCGGCCTGGCGAACGAATGGACCGGATTTTCGACGCGTCACCTGGGGCGGGATCCGGGCCGCGGCGGTCAGGTACCGTCGCTTCCCCATCTTCTCGAGCTGGTCGGCCCTCCTCGCCCAACTCGGTGTTCAGACACCGCTGCTCCTGCTCGTCGCCTTCTACGGGCCTGAGGTCGGCGGCCAGTACGCGCTCGCTCAGCGCCTCTGCCTCCTCCCGGTCACGCTCGTGGCGGGCTCCGTGGGGCAAGTATTCATCGCGCACGGTGCGCGTCTTGCCCACGGGCAGCCGAGTGACCTGCGAGACCTCTTCAGGCGGACGACGTGGAACCTCGCCCGAATCGCTATCGGGCCGGCCACCATCCTCGCCCTCGCGGCTCCGTTCCTCACCGGTCTGGTGTTTGGCCAGCAGTGGCAGGAAGCCGGCCTCTTTGTCGCGATCATGGCCCCGATGTTCTACCTGTCATTCGTGCTCACGTCGACCGGCGACATCCTCTACGTCGTCGAACGGCAGGGCCTGCAACTCGTGCGCGAGATCCTGCGGATCACGCTCCTAGGCGGAAGCGTCCTTGTCGCGGGCGTCCTGCACTTCACGCCCGTTGGTGCAGTCGGAGCGATGAGCGCCGCGGGCTGTCTCATGTATCTGCTATATGGGTTGATCTCGTGGCATGCACTGAGGACCTATCACCCGCGGGCCGCGGGAACCGCCGATCACGACCTGCGGGGCGAGGATGAGGGAGACGGCGGGTAGCCCGATCTGAGCCCATCTGCTTCCTCTGCGGGTTTCGAATGTTCGTCGCGCCGATGCGCCTCTCGATCGCCTGCCGCTGCGGGTGGTCGTTCCCCGCGGGTCGATGGGCGGCTGGCCGCGGCACCCGGGACCGCTGCCCAGGACAGCTCCGGCCCATAGGTGGAGTCAGGGTTGAATCGAGTACCCGAGGCGCCGCGTCGCCACGGCGCAGCCGTCGATCACCATCGGTGAGTCCGCATTCGCCTCGCGGATGACTCTGGCGGGGACGCCGGCGACGATTGCATGGGGGGGAACATCGCGATTGACAACGGCGTTCGCGCCGACGACGGCTCCATCGCCCACCGTGATGCCACCGAAAAGCTTGGCTCCCGGCGCGAAGTAGACGTTGTCACCAATCCATGGCGCCTTCCCATACATCTCTCCGATGTTCACGCAGGAATGAACCCGCGCATTGCGGCCAACTCGCGCGTTCCCGTTGACCACGATGCTGCCGTAGTGTGCGAGAGAGAGGCCGGGTCCGAACACGTGGCGCGGGACGGTGAAGCCGAGCTTCATGCCCAGCTGCTTGAGCCGCCAGAGTTGGATGATCCTGATCACCCGGGCCACCCCGCTCCGCCCATCCAGATATTCAACATGCCTCAGCAGGCGCTGGAAATGAACAATCGGATCGCGGTACCGGTCGAACCAGCGCCACTGCTCCAGATCGTGGGACGCGAGATCGGCAGCCAAGTAGAAGCGATGCTCCCGGGGGGTCCGCAGCGGCCTGGGGTTCGTCACCACGTGTCCACCCATGCAAGTGCCATGGACCCTAGGATATTCGGCTGCGGCCACACGTTTGCGCCCAGTGTCAGGCGAGGCTCCGGGTGGCTACCCATGCACGGGCCCCAGCTGCGTCGTGATCGAGGCCAAGACCTCCCGATAGCGTTCCCTGGATCGATGCGTCTCGAGTGAGCTGTTGTGCCAGAGGAGCGAGAAGTCCCCACCGAACGCCCGCGTCCTGCTGGCCATCGCGGCAACCATCGAAACGGCGTCTGCATCCTGCAGTGACATGTAGCCCAGCAGGGTCACATCCATCACGTGAAGCGGCTTGATGCGCAGGGGCAGCGGGCAGTGGTTGTCGAGATCATAGGCCTGGAAACTGCGCGCCGTGCCCGCCCGATAGCCGATCGCGTCCGCGAAACCAAGGCTCTCGTCCTCATCGAGGCCCGCCTCGACCTGCGCCCGCCACGTGTCTCCCGGTTGTTGCCGGAGGTAGTGCTGGCGAACCGTCCGGCGAAGGGTGCCCTGCGGTAGACGGCGGCAGGTACCTTCCAGGAGGTTCCACTCCTCCCTTAGCCGCTTGCCGTCAGTTGAGCTGTTGTAGCTGCCATGGAGGCCGATGTGGTGGCCGCGTCCAGCGATCTCGCCCATCAGCAGTCCGGCCCATCGATCGTCGAGTCGGTACCTCGAGCCGTACGGGACGTCCGTGTCCTTGGTGAGAAAGAAGAACGTGCTCCTGATCCCGGCCAGTTCGCTTGCCTGCATGAGAAACGAGTACGTGTTGTAAGGATCGAGGCGCGATACGGCCCCGGCACGGGGGAGGAACGAGCTGGCACGGCCGAGAGCGAGGCCCGGGTCGTGACGGACCAGGAGGTCGCCTCCCAACTTCCTCAGGCGCTCGCGGCCGTGCCACCGCATCGATGACGAAGGGTGGTCGACGTCGTGTCCGATGATCATCCCTGGGCCGTGGCGCGGCGCGAGCTTGACCCGCGGCCAGGCGAGTCGGACCAGCGACACGAAGACATGGAGGTACATGTCCAGGACGGGCCACTGCAGCCAACCGGCGGATCCGAGCGCAGATGCATTCGCGGGGAATCGCCCATGCTCGTCTCGGCGACGCGGCTCCACGCGCGCCTCGTACCCGGTGAGCATGAACAGGAGGCTGCCAAGCAGGTCGAGGTTGAGGACGAATCGCGACCCGTCGCGAGTCACGAGCCCGTTCGAACGCTCAACGCTGCCGTATAGGACTGGGAGCTCTCCCTCGAACTCTGTCCACGTTGGTACGTGAATGGTAGGCAGGTGCACGGGCGGGAGACTGCCGGGCGAAAGCCACTCGGTCGAGCGCGCGAGGAGGGCGTCGGGGATCGCGATCGTGACGTCGCCCGGCTCAGCTGCCATGCGAATGCGCGTCTCGGCGAGATCCTCGCGGACGTGAACGGAGTACGCCACCCCCAGCCAGTCCGCGAGCAGCACTGTGAGCGCATACTCGCGCTCGCTCCGCCACTGAGGTGGAATCTCGACGAGGAATTCGGCGCCAGGCACGGCTATGCTTTGGTCCGACTCACGATGGCTGAACCTGCCTCGTTGGAGCGAAGCTGGACCCGCCGGTGGCCTTCTGCGCGTCCCGGGCGGCATGGTTGCGCACCCCTGGAGCCATCGCAACCGCCAATGCCGAGAACAACCAGAACTCGGCGTTGCCCGGGATGTTGCCACTGAACAGTGAGAACACAATGGTGGCGACGACGAGTGACACCATGATCGGGGATCGCGCAGCTCCGCGCAGTGCGAGGATGACCCAAGCCAGAAGGAGGAGAACCCCGATCGTTCCTAGCTCGCTAGCGGTCTCGGCGATCACGTTGTGGGGATAGACGTCGAGGCCAGACACAGCGAAGCCGCCGAAACCGACGCCGAAGACCGGGGCCTGCAGGAACAGCTGACCTGACGCCACCAGGAACAACTGCCTTGAGGTTGTGTTCGGGTCGGTAGCCACGATGGTCAGCATTGGATCGAGCGCGCCACTCAAGGCCACCTCGACCGCGAGCACAGCGACGATGAGTAGACATGCCCATCCAACAGCGACCCGGCGGTCGTGGCGCCCGGCACACCGCAGGGCCTCTGCGGCGCCCGCCCAAGCGCCCACGACAAGGCCGATCGCCGGCCCCAGCGAGACCGTGGTGATGCCGGCGACGATCATGACCGGCGCGATCGTCAACTTGACGAACCGTGGAAACGGCCCGAACAGGACGACCAGCGCGCCAATGAAGGTGGCACGCGCTACCCAGATGGGGTTCGCACCGAAGAGGGTCGCCCGGCCTGAGGTCAGTGGCGTCCCAGCACCGAACACTAGGACCCCGAGCGCGTACAGCAGCGCCGCGCCGGCGATCAGCCTCCAGTCGACGCCAGAGCGTGCGTCTGCCAGCAAGACGATGAACGCGGCGGGCAGAAACCCGGTCAGGGTCCAGAGCGTGAGCTTCTCGATGCCATACGATGCGTCGGGAGACCACCAGAGCGAGACTGAGGCCAGCGCGAGGAGGAGAGCCAGGGGCGCGAGGACGACCGTTCGCCCGAGGACCTGTGGCCGTGCGAACACGGCGGCGGCGACGAATGGTGCAGGGGCAAGGAGCACCAACGCGGCCGCCGATAGACCGATGCCGAACTGATTCAAGAGGCTCCCAATGGGCCCGAGGAGGTAAAGCCAGGCCACGATCAGCCAGGCGGGGTTCAAGACTCGCCCCGCTCGCGCGATCACGACGCCCGCCATGACGGCGAACGCTCCAACTACGACCGCCAACTGCATCACGAGCGAAGGCAGCACGGCGACCATCGCTCCCACGCCGCCAGCTGCGACAACGAACAGGGCCCTTCGACCCGGGACCACGGCTTGGCCTCTAGCCACAGAGGACTTCCTCGAAGAGCGAGAGGCGCAGCCGCTCCTTCGTTCTGACGTCAAGGTGCGCGACGCTCGAGCGCGGTACCCGCCGTCCACGGGAGTGCTCAACAGACTCCACGATCCGCGGCAACTCGTCGACGACGCTTGACTCCGCGTTGGCGATCCGCAGCGCATATGGCCCGCGTGCATCTGCGTCGACATCCCGGCCCGCGTAGAGCACTGGCAGACCGACAGCAAGGCATTCGCGTACCTTCAGGGAACTTGCTTCGCTCAGCGCCTTCCTGTGCATCGCCAAAGGGCCAACCCCGACGTCGGCGTTTGCGAGGATGCCGAGTGCCTCTGCCCGTCCCAACGGCCCATGCCACTCGATGTTGGCCGGCGAACTGCCCCTATTGTTGTGCATTCCCACGATGTCAAAGCGCCAGTCGCTGCGCATGAGCGCCAATGTCATCAGCTTGTCGACGCCGTGCCAGGGTTGCCCCGCGGTGCCGATGAAGACGAGCCGAGGATACTCACCCATGGGGAGGGAAAGGATGGGTAGGAATTGAGGTCGATCCCGTTCGTCACGACAGCACGCATAGCGCAGTAGGAATGAAATGCGGAGTGGACGCTTAGCTCATTGGTGACGAACACGAGCGCGCGGGCGCGACGAAGGATGATGCCGCGCGTGCGGGCGTTGCACCAGGCACGTAACCGCGATCCGAGTGCGTATTCGCTCAGATCGTCCTCGTTGACTTCCACGATCAGAGCCGCCTTGGCTGGAAGCAGCAGCGTCTGCGGGCAGAAGAGATCCCGGCGCAGGTGGACGATCGCAGGCCCGAACCGGCGCATGGCACGCACCAGCGTCGTCACTGCGCTCAAGCGCGACGTCGCCACAACGTACCGGCCGACAACAACATCCCTGATCGCCGACTGCCACTCAGCCGCCTCGTCCCGGGTCAGGGCAAACATGCGCACGACGTGGCCTTCGGCTCGCCACTGACCAATCTGGCCGGCGATCTTGCGGAGGACACCGGGCCGGCTGCCGCCGTTTACGTGGGCGAAATATGCGATGCGCACGGGGCTTCGGCCTTCAGGCGCGGTGAGTCGATCCGATCGCCGTGGCGGCGCTCCGCGCGACGGCTTGGGTCGTAGCCAGCATCGAGCATTGCTCCTTGCACATCTCTCGCGGCGTACTCGATCGCGTCTGTGAGCCGACTATACCCGCCCCGGGTGCGCGTGAGGAGCGGCGTCGCCGACCCAGCCAAGGGTCGGCGACGTCCGTACTGTCCCATGTTCGTCCTGAAACCGGTTGACGCCGTTGGCGACCTCAGGCAACCGGGCGAAGCGGGCAGGCCCGCGAAGTCAGGTAGGCTCGCAACCAGGGCCTTCCTGGCGTTCGGTCAATGGAAGTAGAACTGCAGATCCTGCCGGGCATTATCAAGGTAGGGGTAGAGGTACGACCACGTCGATCCTCCGTCGGTCGTGCGCTGGCCGTCGCCGTCGGTGAAGCAGCGCGAGACCATTCCTTTGGTAGTCCCCTCTTGGACCGGAACCGCGATATAGGTGGTACCGGCTGCAGACACGAGCACCAAGTTATAGGTTGCGCCGTTCGCCAGAACGTGCGCTGTCCGGAAGTTGGCAATCGCCCAGGTGTTCCCGTTCAGGTTCGACTCCCCTGCCGGCAGGCCGCCGATCGCGATGCTGCTTGCGGGGATATCGACGGCCTCGATCAAGGTGCCGTCGCCCTTCTCCAGCCGGATCGTCAGCGGACTCGAGCCGCTGATCCTCTTGACCTTGACGCTTGCCGACGTAACGGTGCGGCTACCCCCCGAAACGGTGAAATGCTCGCGGGTCATGCTCGCGGGACCCGACACAGAGCCGTAGTACTGGGCCATCGACCCGATATAGCTCATGCCGTCGTGCGTTCCATCCGCGTACGCAATATCCATGATGGGAGTGTCGTTGGGTTGGACGGTCCATGCCGTTGGTGTCGCATAGAGGACAGCGAAGTCGTTGCTGAATGTCGGCTGCCGCGGCGTGGACGGACCTCCCCAGTAGTACAGATCATTCAGCGAGATCCAGTTAGCCGTGGGAGCCGCGTCCACGTTGTCGAACACGACGTGGTAGATCTGGCCCGCGTTCAAGGTGGTCGGCGTCGGGAAGGTCAAGAGGTTCCAGTTCTCCCAATTCCCGGACGGGTTCCCCGGGGCGAAGGTCAGAGACGAGAGAACCGTTCCCGAGGGCGCGCCGCCGTTGTCGGTCTGGATGGTGATCCTGATCGTTCCCCCAGTGCCGCCAGAGTAGGTGGTACCCCCGCCCATGCCCCGCTGTTGCACGCGGATAGTCTTGGCCGCCGAGGTCGTGCTTGCCCGGAAACGGTATGACAGTCTGGCTCGGTTGGACGACCCGATCTGATGGTTGTTCCGAGAGTCACCCTGGGCGGAACCGTACGCACTGGTCCCCGTCGGGGTCGGGGGGGGTGTCGGGGTCGCCGTTGGGGCCGGGGTAGGTGTCCGGCTGGGCGTTGGGGTGGCCGTTGGGGCCGGGTTGGGTGTCGGGGCCGGGGTGGGTGTCGGGGTGGCCGTCGGTGCCGGGGTGGGTGTCGCGGTGGGCGTCGGGGCCGGGGTTGGCGTCAGAGTGGGCGTGGGGTCGGCCGTGGGCGTCGGGTCGGCCGTGGGCGTTGGGTCGGCCGTGGGCGTTGGGTCGGCCGTGGGCGTTGGGTCGGCCGTGGGCGTTGGGTCGGTCGGCGCCGGCGTGGGCGCGTCGGTCGGCGTGGGCGTGGGAGTCGGCGCGACCTTCAGCTTGGGCTTCGGCGTGACTCAGTCCGGGCCCGGTCCGCGGTCGCCGTGCCTGCGGTGTCGAGGCGGACGAGGAACGCGTCGACGGCGACCGACCGGATGCCGAGCGGTGCCCAGCACGACGACGGTGATCCGGTGCGTTCCCACGGCGTTCCATGACTTCTGGAACAGCACACGCGTCGGGCGGAAGGTGGACGCCCAGGTGTTCACGGTCTGCAGCAAGCTTGCCGTCGATGTAGACCCTGGCCTTGCCCCGGGTTGGACCGACCGGCCCCACCCAGGACACGGCTGCCCCGCGGAACTTGAGCGAGGCCTTGGCCTTGCTGGCCTTCGCTGCCCGGGCCGCGCCACCGAGGTAGTCCGCGTTGCGTGCGGTGGCCCAAGTGCCCCGGTAGCTGATCTTGCTGTTGGTCTCCTGGTAGACGTCCACGGTGGAGTCCGCCGACCACTTGGCGAGGAGCGTCCTGGCCGGATGTCGTCGTCGCCGCGACGTCCGCGACACCCGCGATGCCCGTGACGGGCAGGAGAAGGCCCACGAGCGCGAGCGCCATGACGACGACGGAGAGCCGGCTGCGGAAGCGACGGTTGGAAGGCTTGCGGGGCTGTGCTTGCGGCTGCCCGTCATCCGGGAGCCAGCGCTCTCCATCCCAGAACATGGTCGTACACCTTCATTCGGCAACCCGGCTGACTCAGGGAGTCCCGTGGCTTTGCGGCCCCGCCTCGCGACGGGTGTGCCATTTCGTGAGTGCGTCGGTCGACCGGTCGCGGCCACCGCCCCAGCAGTATCGGTGGGGCGCTGGCGTCCGGCCTATGGGGCGATGGTCCCGCCCACGGGTCACGGCGACCGTTCGTCACCGCACCGCAGTCCACCACGCGGTCCAGAGACGGTGCGGTCCGACAACGCCAGCCGGGTGCGGGTTCCGGTCGACCTGACCGTCGTCATCCCGCCCGCGACATGGTCACATCTGGCGGTACATCGGGAAGAAGCCGGATCGCTCGCGTGAATCCAGGTCCGGATGGCGGGCCGACGACGAGGCGGTGGTACTCCTCCTCGTCGATGACGACCCGAAGGGTCGTGAAGACATGGCGAAGCGGAGAGAAGCCAGTCTTGAAGTGCATCAGCGAGTCCGCTGCACCCCCAACGCCGCCGCCGAGGTGGAGGACGTAGTCGCCCCGCTCCCGGGCCCAGGCCCGGGCGAAGTGCATCATCAGCTTCGTCGGCTGGATGTCGCGGAAGTCGCCGCCCGTTCCCGAGAGGTGGTACTGCACGATGCCATCGGTCTCGACGAAGAGCCCAGTGGCGGCCACGACACCCGCCTTCTCCACGACGCAGAGGTGGAGCTCGACCACCCAGGGCATCCCGCAGGCCGTCGAAGTAGTCGTCCTCGAACCGGTAGAACGGCAGCGCCGAACGGCGCTCCATCGTCTCCCGATACTGGCGCTTGAACGTCTCGAGGTGCGTCCACTCCGCGTCCATATGCGCGTCGTAGCCGAGCCGACCAGCGCGAAGGATGTCGCGGCGGTGGTTCATCCGCGTCTGGGCCCACAGCACGTCGTCGGCAAGCGTCAGGTCCACGCTCACTGTTTCGCCGTGCGGGACAATCGAGCCGACGCCCTCGGGCGGCACCGGGTTCAGCAACGGGTGAAGTCGGGCAAAGACCGTCACGAGACCCGCGTCTCGCAGGACCTGGAGCCCGGCGACCATCGCGAGCCGCAGGAATCCGGGGTCCTCGACCCCCTTCCCAATCGGCCCGGGGTAGCCATAGGGCGAGGTGGCGTCGAACCCGCCGCCCGGGATGCGCCGGATCAGGAGAGGCAAGAGCATCGTCCTGGTGCCGTCCGTCACGCGCAGCGCGCAGGGCTGTCCCTCCCTCCTGGGTGGCGCACAGTGCCACATAGGCCGGCAGGTGGTAGAAGTCGTGGCGCGCCTCGCGGAGCACCGCCTCCCACTCGGGCGCATCGACATCGAGCAGGGCTCCCGACAGTGGCGACGCAGGTCGAGGGCTACCCGCGATGCGCCCCTCTCCCTGCGCGATGTCAAGCAACATGACGAGCTCGCCGCGGTCCTCGCCTGCGTACGCGTAGCCGAGCGACTCGTACAGGCGACGGGCCCGGATGTTCTCGGGATGCACGCGGAGCCTGACCACGGTGGCGCCTCGTCGGCCGGCCTCGGCATGAAGATGCCGCCATCATTGCCCGGCCAAGTCCCCGCCCTTGGGCGCTCGTCCGCACGGCGATCCCCAAGGACGGCACCCGGTATCCCTCGTCCCAACCGCGGAGCATGCCGTACGCGACCGCCCGGCCGTCCTCGACGAGAACGGCGTAGACATCGCGACCGCCTTCGCCGGTGATCCGGCGGGCTTCGTCGTGCGTGAACGGGTGCGGGCGGAAGTAGGTCTCGTCGATGTCCGCGAAGACATCGGCGAGGCAGCACTTCATCGCCCGGGCCCACGACCCGGAACTCGCTGCTCAAGCCTTGCCCCCCGGCGGGACATGCCGGTGACATCACCTTGGCCTGGCTGGCGCACGGCCCGAATGAACAAGGACGGCCCGGCCGTGAGGGCGGCGAGGCCGGGCTGCAGGATGCGTTCCAGGCCGGCGAGCAGCCCGACCGGCAGATGCGCGGTGACGAACGCCGGGCGCAGGAGACCTACGCTCCTCGTTCGGCCGACCGCGAACCCGACGCCCCCAGCCAGCTCCGAAGGTCCCTTGGGGCGTGCACATACGAGGTCGTCGAGGACCAGGCTCGCATCTGAGTCTCGTTGCCCGCCAGCCCGCTGTCGGGGGCGCGGCCGACGATTTGACCGCGGCTTGGGAGCATCTGCACACCCACATAGCGACGAGATCCACGTCCGAGGGGTGACGAGCGCTGGCGGCGGGTTAGGTAGGCGAGGACCGCCTTCAAATTGCGCTTGTTTGCCGACTCCAGAACGAGGACGCCGCCGGGACGGAGCACTCTCGCGAACTCGGCAAGCGCGGACGAGGATCCTGGAAATGATGCAGCACCCGCACGCAGACGACGGCGTCGAAGCTCCGGTCGGGGAATGGGATGCGCTGGGCGTCCCCCGAGGACCAGCTCTGAACCTCGGATCGTCTCCGACCTGCTCGCTAGCACCGCCCAGCATGGCGTCCGATGGGTCGAGCAACACGACCTCCCGGAAACCGCCGTACTCGCTGGCGAGGCGACCGAAGCCAGCCCCGACCTCGATGAGCCGATCGCCGTGCGGGCGGCAGGAGCGCCCGGAGCGCGATCCGGTCGCACTGGTCCTCGTAACGCCGTCCGCGGCCAGAACAGGTCGCGGTAGTCGAGGTCCGCGAAGGCGGCAAGCGTCGTCGCCAGCTCGGGATCGGGGGCCGCTCGAGTCCGCCTCGAGCTCGAGGGCCGGAGTGGTGCCGATGGCGGTCCATCGTTCATCGTACACGAGTCCACGACTCGATGCACGTCCAGTCACGATCCGGTCATGCTCGACTGGACGAACGGACACCGCGAGGGCTCGTCTGCCGGCCATTCGGTATCGAGGCCGCGTGATACCGTCAGAGCTGCCTGCGGGGAGGCGTATCGCGGTGACCGATGCCATCCGGTCAGGCCGGAGACGTCATGACCTCGACGCCGGGGCTCCCATACCGAAACGTCCCGCTTGGCGAGGCCCGACATCGGCCCGCGCGAACGCGAGCTCGTCGCCGAGGTGCTCGCGAGCGACGTCCTCGCGATGGGCCCTTCGGGCAGCGCTTCGAGGCAGGCGATCGCCGCCGTCGCCGGTCGCGCGGAGGGCGTCGCCTGCTCGAGCGGCACGGCGGGCCTTCACCTCGGGGTGCGCGCCCTGGAGATCGGCGAGGGCGACGAGGTCATCACGACGCCCGTTCAGCTTCGTCGCCTCGGCCAACTGCCTGCTCTACGAGCGCGCCGTGCCCCGGTTCGTGGACATCGAGGAGGACAGCCTGGGTCTCGATCCCGACCTGGTCGAGGCGGCGGCCATCGAGCCGGACGCGGGCCATCCTGCCGGTGCACGTCTTCGGCCGGCCGTGCCGGATCGACCCGATCATGTCCATCGCCCGGCGGCGCGGCTGGTCCGTCATCGAGGACGCCTGCGAGGCCCTCGGCTCCTCCGTCGGCGGCCGGCCGGTGGGGAGCTTCGGCGACGTCGCCGTCTTCGCCTTCTACCCGAACAAGCAGATCACGACCGGCGAGGGTGGCATGGTGGTCACCGATGACCCGTCGCTGGCGGAGACGATGCGCAGCCTGCGCAACCAGGGCCGGGACGCGGACGGGACCTGGCTTCGTCACGTTCGCCTCGGCTACAACTACCGCCTGGACGAGATGTCGGCCGCGATCGGCGTGGCGCAGCTCGAGCGTCTCGAGCGAGCTGCGCGCCGGGCGCGCACGTGTCGCGGCCGCGTACGAGCGCGCGCTCGGCGGGCGCGACTGGGTCACGCTGCCGCAGGCCGGCGCCGACGAGGGCGTGGACTGGTTCGTCTACGTCGTCCGGCTCCACCCGGAGATCGACCGCGACCGGCTGATCGGCCGGCTGGCCGAGCGGGGAGTCCCGTCGCGGCCGTACTTCGCGCCGCTCCACCTGCAGCCGTTCTACCGCGCGACGTTCGGCTTCAAGCCGGGCGACTTCCCGATCACTGAGCGCGTCGCCGCGTCCACGCTGGCCCTGCCATTCTCCAGCCGGCTGGCGGACGACGACGTCCGCTACGTGGCGGCGGCACTGCGGGAGTCCGTGGAGTGACGCCAGTCGCGCGGACGCCGGCACTCGTCGTCTCCGGTCACACGATGGCCCTGGCCGTCGTGCGGGCCCTCGGCGAGGCGGGCGTGCCGGTCGTGGTCCTGCATTACGACGCTCGCGACTTCGCCCAGGCGTCGCGCTACGTCGATCGCCGCGATCCGCGTGCCCGCACCCCATGACGGACGAGGCCGGGTTCGTGGACGCGCTCGTGACCCGCGGTCGCGAGTTCGGCGGCTCCGTGCTCTTCCCGGTCTCGGACGAGAGCACCGTCGCGGTGTCCCGCAACAAGCACTGCTCGCGGAGCACTACAGCGTTGCCTGCCCCGACTGGGAGGTCACGGAGCGCTTCATCGACAAGTCGCGGACGTACGCGCTCGCGGCGAGCTCACGGCGTGCCGGCACCGCGAACCGCCGTCCCGACTTCCGAGGCGGACCTCGCTGGAGGCAGGCCGGAGGATCGGGTTTCCCGTGCTCCTGAAGCCCGCCGAGAGCCACCTGTTCTACGAGCGGTTCAGGCGGAAGATGGTCCGCGCCGACACGAGTCGGACTGGTGGACGCCTACCGGGCGGCCGTCGAGGCGGGGCTGCGGTGATGGTCCAGGAGATCATTCCCGGGCGACGACGCGCGCCGTCGTGAACTACAACGCCTATTTCCTGGACGGCCGGCCCCTCGTCGAGTTCACCGCGCGCCAGCTCCGCAAGGCGCCACCCGCGCTCGGGTCCCCGCGTGTGGCGGTCAGCGAGCGGATCCCGGAGGTGATCGAGCCGGGCAGGAGGATCCTCGCGGCGCATCGAGTTCGAGGGCTTCGCCTGCACCGAGTTCAAGCGCGACAGCCGCGACGGCATCTACAAGCTCATGGAGGTCAACGGCCGGCACAACCTCTCCGGCCTGCTCGCCGTCCGCAGCGGGCGTCAACTTCCCGCTCCTGCACTACCGGCACCTGGCCGATGGCGTCGTGCCCGCGGCCGTCCCGTACCGGGCCGGCGTCTACTGGACGGACGTGTTCCGGGACGTCGGGTACAGCCTCGCGTACCTGCAGACGGGAGCGCTACCGGCTCCCCGACTACCTTGCCCCGTACGCGCGGCGGCACTGCGATGCGATCTTGGATCGGAACGACATGGGCCCGTTCTGGGCTCGCCTCGGCTACCTGGCCCGGAACTCCGGCGCGACGGCACGAACGGCGATCGGGGCACCGGCGCGTGGCGGATCGTCCCGGGCACAACAAGCTCAAGTGAGGGGAGACGTAGCATGACAGTCGAGTCGAGGCCTATCGCGTGCAACGCGTGCGGGGTCGACCGTTTCGAGCCCCTGTCCTCGGTGGACGGGTGGACGATCGGACGCTGCGCCGCATGTGGCCTCGTCTACGTCAATCCGTCGGCATTCTTCGAACCCACCGAAGCGTTCTCCGACATCTCGCGCGAGTTCGAATACACGGAGTACATGCACCAGCCCGTCACTCCGGGCATCCTCGACGTTCGAGCGACGACAGCTGCTCGCCAACGCTGGCGAGCTCGCCCGCCTCTCGCCGACGCCGCCGTCATCGGGAGGACGGCTGCGCTTCCTGGACCTGGGCTGCGGATCGGGTGCGTCGGTACGAGCGGCGACAGACCTCGGTTGGGACGCGGTCGGGGTCGACATCGATCCGGTGCTCATTCGCGAGGGCAAGGAGACCCTGGGCGTGGACCTGCGGTGTGTCTCGATCCTCGAGAGCGGCCTTCCAGATGGCGGCTTCGACTTCGTCAAGCTCCGCGACGTCGTCGAGCACCTGCCCAACCCGCTCGCAATTCTGGCAAGGGTCGGCGAGCTGCTCGCGCCAGGTGGTGTCGCGCTGTTCGTGACCCCGAATGAGGGTGGTCTGGCCACCCGCACGCGCGTCGCCCTCCGGCGCCGCCCTGCCCTCGTGGCGACCGTCCCGCCGCCGCATCACCTCCACTCCTTCGATCCGGCCACTCTGGTTCGGACGATGTCCCGGGCAGGGCTGACGCCCGTGGGCACGTTCACGACGAGGCCGACCGACTGGCGCTACGTGACGTCTCACAACATGGCCCGGGCGCAGAGCCGCCCCGTCCTGCGGCCGCTCTGGCGGATCGGGCAGTCCCTTGGCATGGGGGCCGTCCTGGTCAGCTGGGCGGTCCGGCACTAGTGGCGTCGTCCCGCGGTCAACAATCGCTCGGATGAGATCCCTCCGGATGCGGCTTGCGGTCAAGCGAGCGCTCGACATCACGGGGGCGGGGGCGGCCCTGCTGGTTCTGTCGCCCGTGCTCGCGTGGGTGGCGCTGCTCGTGGTGGCCACGCAGGGCCTGCCCATCCTGTTCCGACAGCAGCGTCCGGGTCTCGGCGGCGCGCCGTTCGCGATCGTGAAGTTCCGGACGATGCGCGCTCCGCGAACGGGAGAGGTCTGGTACCTGACCGACGAGGAGCGTCTCACGCGCATCGGGCGGTTCCTGCGCGTCGACGAGCCTCGACGAGCTGCCCGAGTTCTGGAACGTGCTCCGGGGCGACATGAGCCTCGTCGGCCCCCGTCCCCTGTTGATGGAGTACCTGGCCGAGTACACGCCCGAGCAGCGCCGAAGGCACGACATGCGCCCTGGGATCACGGGCTGGGCCGTGGTCAACGGGCGCAACCTCCTGCGCTTCGAGGACCGGCTCGCACTCGACGGGTGGTACGTCGATCACTGGAGCCTCCGGCTCGACCTCCGGATCCTGGTGATGACGATGGCACAGGTGATCAGGCGCCAGGGCGTGACCGCGACCGAGGATCTCGCGCTGGGGTTTCCCCTTCCGGGTCCCGATGCCGCGTCTGCAGTCGCCCGGGATGATCCGGATCCTGGCCAGGCCTAATTCGCGCTGGTGGCTGGGGATCCGGGCCCCGGCCGCTCACGGCCCGTACTGGACGCCGACGACGATGTCCCGGTCGAACGTCACCGACATGGTCGCCGAGCCCCGCTCACCGCAAGCTCCGGGCTGGCTGCCGTGATCCGGTTCCCGTCCGGCGCCCGGATCGTGAGGGTCAGCGGACCGGGCAGCATGCCGGGCTGCGCCTGGATCGTGAGCCGGTAGGTCCCGCTGGTCGCGTCGGCGGCGTACGGGCTGGTCCACGTGTACCGGAGGCTCGTCTGGCCAGGCGGAACCTTGAGGTAGGTCCCGATCGCCGTCCTGCCCGCTTCATCCTCGACGACAGCCGGGTTGGTCACCGGCGAGAGGGTCCCACCGGAGACCGCCTCGACGCGGCTTCGCTCCGGGACGAGGACGCCGGAAGTACATCCCCAGGATGCGCCCGCCGACGTTGGTCATCGCCCGGTACGTCGCTCCATCCGGCGTGTCCACGCGGTTGTCCCAGGTCACCGCGAGGGTGTTCCGGGCGTTGCCGACGGCGTCGATCTGCACGTCGAGATCCAGTGGCCCGCGTCGTCCAGCGCGTTGAGCTTCGTCGCCGGCGCCACGTTAGCGTCGACCGGGTAGAGGTAGTCCCCTGGGTCCTGCCGCACGGCCCCGTCGAAGCCGCTCCGGGCGACGAGGTCCTGGTCCGCCGCATCGCGGAACCAGGCCTCCAGCAGGTGGCCCTGGCCGAACGCGGCGGCCGCGCCGAGGACGTCGCCCCACCTCCCGGGCGGCAGGGCGACAAGCGAGGCGAGCAACTGGTCCGCGAACGCCGACAGGAAGGCCTTCCGGTCCACTCCCTCGGGCGCGGCCCGCGTCAGCTGGAGCACCTTGAGGGTCGTCTCGCCGGACGCGATCGTCACGTCGTAGTCCGGGACGGCGATCGGCCCGGTCACCTTCAGCAGCTGGTCGATCGTGTACGTCGTGATGCCGAGGACGCCGTCGATGCCGCGCGTCGCCGGACTCGTTCGTGTACAGCCGGATCGCGTCCTGTGCGCTCGTCGGGAAGTCCGGAGACCAGTTGGCGTCCGCGAACTGCCACGGCTGCTTCGGCCCAAGCAGGTAGTCCGCCAGCTCCTGCGGCGGCTCGATGCACGGGTAGTCCCAAGGGAAGTCCAGGGGCCGGTACGTCCTGGAAGCGGCGCTCCGTGATGCGCCCCCGGTCGAACGCGATGATCCCGTAGCTGCCGATGAACCCGCCGCGTCGGGCGCAGCTCGGCGGGATCCTGCGTGAGGACCAGGTAGCGGCGGGGCCCGTCCCAGCCCAGGATGGACGGCAGCCGCGCGCTGACGTCCACGTACGTGTCGAGCAGCGGTCCGTAGGTGTCGATCCGCGTCTTCATCGCGTCGCGGACGCTCTCCACCTGGCCGACCAGGCCGTCCGGCACCGCGGCCAGGTGCTGCCGGGCGGCTCGCGATGGAGGCGGCGGCGGCGACGGCGCTGTCACGGGTCGTGGCCATCAGCTCCACGAGCTCCGAGAGCGCGGAGGCGCCCGCCGGGTCGGCGTCCTGCGCCTCCCGGATGTCGACGAACCGGCGGCCGATGACCAGCCCGTCGCCGACGGCGTCGAGCAGGTTCCCGGCGGCCGCGACGACGTTGTCCGCGCCCCGGACGTTGGCGGCGGTGGGCGGGAGTCCCCGGGCGAGCGCCACGAGCGGATCGTTCGCGAGGAGACCCTGGAGACGGTCGAAGCGCCCGCGGGCGGCAAGCAGGTCGGCGTCGAGCGCATCCATCGTTGCGCCGTCGATCCCAAGGCCGGCCTCGCGGACCCGGTCGACCATCGTCTCCAGGTCGGTCCGCAGCGCGCGCGCCTCGTCGAGCGCCGGCAGGTAGCGGAAGGCAGCCAGGGCGGCACCCGCGACCACGAGGAGCAGGACGACAAGCGGCGATCCCGCCCAGCACCACCCGTCGCCTGGGCCGCGGCCGCCCCGGCCGGGCCGTCGCGACCGGATCGCCACCCTCGCTCACGGCGCGGGGTGCGCGATGACGATGAACCGGGGTGAGGTCGGGTGGTACGAGGTGGACGTCTGCAGCGTCAGCTGCTCGGTTGCCGTCGGCTTGACGTACTTCACCGCGTCCCACGGAACCTTCGGGAGGACCTTGTCCACGACGTACGTCCGCGTCGTCCCGTCGACGAGGTCCAGCTCGACGACGTCACCCACGCGCGCGTCCCACAGGTTGAGGAACATCCCCACCCGGGCGTGGCCGTAGATGTAGATGTTCGAACCGCCGTCGGGCCAGGCGGAGCCGGGGTAATGGGCCGCCTTACCGATCGGGGCGTCGATCCCGTCGCCTTCGATGATCTTGAGGTCGATGTCCAGCCGGGCGATCCGGATGCGGTTGGCGCGGATGCCTGTGGACTTGGCCGGGGTGGCGGTGGTCGAGGAGTCGGCCGAAGGGCTCGCGGACGCCGAGCCGACCGTCGGCGCCACGGTGGCCGCGGATGTCGGCGCGGCCGCCGTGGCGGTCGGGGGAACCGGGACGAGGGGCAGGTCCGAGAAGGCGGGCGAGGTTGCCTGGCCGGCAACCGGCGTCGGGATCGGCGACGCCGTGTCAGGGCCAGCACATGCCGTGATCGTCACGCCGGCCGCGAGCGCGACGACGACGGCGGCCGCGAGGAGGCCCGCACCTCGCCGCGAACCGGGCGGGCCGGAACGCGGCCGCCGGCTCGTCATCGAGGCGCGGGCCGCGCTGGCCTCACGGCCAGGCGAACCTGGTCCCGGTCGCCCTCTCAGTTGCTCTTCGCCGCAAGTCGTCGCAGCGTCAGCGAGCCGCCGACGGCGAAGGCGAGGGCAAGGACGAGGATGGCCGCGAGGGGGCTTCCGCCCTGCGGGATCGCCGGCGCGAGCGTGTCCGTCCGCGGCAGGCCGCCGCACGCCTGGCTCACGACGCCCGTCGCGCTCACCTCGCTCGTCGCGCCGCTCTCGCCCACGGTCGTGGTGGCGCGGATCTGCCGGTCGCCGCTGACGGCCCCCAGCGTCACCGTCGTCGTGGCCACGCCCTTGGAGTTGGTGATGGTGGGCGTCTTGTGGATCTTGTCCGACGAGGATTGCGTCGTCACGAACGACCAGGCGACCGACGCGCCGGCGACGGGGGCACCGTTCGCGTCGAGGACGGTGGCGGTCATCGTGAAGGGCTCGCCGCACGTGATGGTTCCCTGCGCGGCGACACCGACGATCGCATCGACCTGACCCGAGTACCCCATCGCGGTCACGGTCGCCGTCAGCAGCATGACACCGGCCGCCAGGCCGGCGATCAATCGAGTCCGGGCCCTCATTGCGTTCTCTCCCATCATCGCGGGCTGCTCTCGGGCGCGGAGACCTGCCGATCCAGGGTCTCGGGACGCGTCCAAGTCATACACCGGCGAAAAGCCGACGCCACGACACGCTGGATCCTACGCTCGGAGGCGGCCGATTGATAGTACTTTCGGCCCCCAAGTCGGCAATCAGATGGTGCGCTACCGCACCGGCCCGGTGATCTTGCGGCGGCCGGCGCCGAGCGGCACCCTGCTATCGTGGAGGCGCAGGCGGCCGTCCGGCCGAGCGTCGCAGCATGGGGGTGCCGGCGTCACGTGATCGACTCAAGCGCGCGCGTGCACGAGACCGCGGACCTCGAGGCGGACGTCGCCGTCGGACCGCGGACGTCGATCTGGAACCGCGCCCAGGTCCGGAGGGGCGCCCGCATCGGTGCCGAGTGCGTGATCGGCCGGGACGCCTTCATCGACGAGGGCGTCGTCATCGGCGACCGGGTGAAGATCCAGAACGCGGCCCTCGTCTATCACGGCGTGACCGTGGAGGACGGCGTGTTCATCGGGCCGAACGCGATCCTCACCAACGACCGGTTCCCCCGCGCCATCACCGCGGACGGCGGGCTCGCGCGCGCCGACGACTGGGTCGTGAGCCCGATCCGCCTTCGGACCGGATCCTCGATCGGGGCGGGGGCGGTGGTCGTGGCCGGCCACGACGTCGGACGCTTCGCCACCGTGGGCGCCGGGGCGGTCGTCACCCGCGACGTCCCGGACTTCGCGCTCGTCGCGGGGAACCCGGCGCGACGGCTCGGCTGGGTGTGCGCCTGCGGCCGGCGCCTGGTGGACCCGGCGGGCCGCTCCTTCGCCGCCGACGGGTCCGGCGTCGCGTCCTGCCCCGCCTGCCGCGCCGGCTACGACATCGACACCGACAGCTGCGTCCCCCGTACCACGGAGGGTCCATCGTGATCCCGATCTCCAGGCCGGACCTCGGGCCGGACGAGGAACAGGCGGTCCTCGAGGTGCTCCGCTCCGGCATGCTCGCGATGGGCCGCCGGACGGCCGAGTTCGAGGAGGCATGGGCCTCCTACTGCGGCGTGAGGCACGCCGTGTTCATGGCCAACGGGACGGTGGCCCTCGAGGCGGTCCTGGAGGCGCTCGGGATCGGCCCGGGCGACGAGGTGATCACCGCCAGCTTCACGTTCAACGCGACGGCCAGCGCCATTCTCCGGACCGGCGCCCGCCCCGTCTTCGTGGACATCCGGGCCGAGGAGTTCTGCCTGGATCCCGACCGCGTCGAGGCCGCCATCACGCCGCGGACGAAGGCGATCATGCCGGTCCACCTCTACGGCCTCATGGCCGACATGGACCCGCTCGCGGCGATCGCCCAGCGCCACGGGATCCCGATCGTGGAGGATGCCGCCCAGGCGCACGGCGCCGCGTACAGGGGCCGACGGGCCGGGCAGTTCGGGCCCGCCATGTTCAGCCTCTACGCCACCAAGAACCTGATGACCGGCGAGGGTGGCTTCGCCACGACCGACGACGACGCGCTGGCGGACCGGATCCGCCTCTTCCGCAACCACGGGATGCGGGTGCGATACCACCACGAGTCGCTGGGCACCAACTTCAAGCCCACCGACCTCGCGGCCGCGCTCGGGCTGGCCCAGCTGGCCCGGCTGGACGAGCGCACCGAGCAGCGCCGGCGGAACGCCGCCCGCCTGACCGAAGGTCTCCGCGGCTACCTGACGCCCGGGGTCCCCGAGGGCCGCGAGCACGTCTGGCACCAGTACACGATGCGCTTCCCCGGGGAGCGCCAGCGGGTCGTCGACGGCCTGGCGGAGCGCGGCATCGGGACGCTCATCTACTACCCCGTTCCGGTCCACCGGCAGGCCTATCTGCAGGCCTTCGTTCCCGGCGCCGCCGCCCTCGACCTGCCGGTCACGAACCGGCTGTCCGACGAGGTGCTGTCGATCCCCGTGCGACCGAACCTTGCTGAAGAGGAGCTCCAGGCCGTGATCGACGCCGTCCGCGAGGTTGCCACCCCGGTTCAGCCGGTCGAGCCGGGCGAGCGAGTCGAGCCGGCCGAGTCGGCCATGGACACCGCCCGATGAGCGATCCGCTGCGCGTGGGCCTCGCGGGCCTCGGCTCGATGGGCCGCAACCACCTCCGTCACCTGTCCACCCGCCAGGACTGCGACCTCGCCGCCGTTGCCGATCCGGCCCCGGAGCTGGTCGCGGATGCGGTCGCCAAGACGGGGGCGGCCGGCTACGCCGACGCCCTCGCGATGATCGACGAGGCGGCCCTCGATGCGGTCGTGATCGCCGCGCCCACGACGGCGCACGCCCCCCTCGCGCTCGCCGCGATCGAGCGCGGCCTGCCGGTCCTGGTCGAGAAGCCGCTGGCCGCGACGGTCGCGGAGGGGATCGAGCTGGTCTCTGCGGCGCGCGCCCGCGGGGTCGCCCTCCAGGTCGGGCACGTGGAGCGGTTCAACCCGGCCGTGCTGGAGCTCGGTCGCCGGATCGCCAAGGGCTGGGTCGGGACCCTCTACTCCATCACGAGTCGGCGCGCCGGACCCTTCCCGGCCCGGATCCGCGACGTCGGCGTGACGATCGACCTCGCGACCCACGACGCGGACATCCTGTCCTGGGTCGCCGGCGAACGCCCGACGCGCGTCTACGCCGAGACGGCGCAGCGGCAGCACGTGAGCAACGAGGACCTGCTGTTCGGCCTGCTCCACTTCCCGTCGGGCGCGACCGGCATGCTCGACGTCAACTGGCTGACGCCCGCGAAGCGGCGGCAGCTATCCGTCGTGGGCGAATCCGGCATGTTCGAGCTCGACTACCTGACCCAGCGGCTGACGTTCACGAGCGCCGACGTCGGCAGCCCCACCATCATCGACGGCTATGCGACCACCTTCGAGGGCAACGTCGTGGTCATCGAGGTCGCCAGCCGGGAGCCCCTCGCCGCCGAGCTGGACGCGTTCCTCGCGGTCGCCCGGTCCGGCGGGCGCCCGGTGGTGGACGGCGAGGACGGCCTGTGGGCGCTCGCGATCGCATCGGGCCTCCTGGAGGCGGCGGCCGAGGGCCGGCCGGTGGACCTCGGGGACTTCGCCCGGCGGATCCCCGAGCGATGACGATCACGGACCGGCCCTCGAGCTCCGCGAGCCTGCTGGGAGGCACGATCAGCCTGCCCGAGAACCCCTGCGGGCATGGTCCGGCCCGGACCGTGTCGCCCTGGACCGGCGAGCCCGGGACGGCCGGCACGGTCACGGTGGTCGGCGCCGGGAAGATGGGGCTCCCGCTCGCGGCTCAGTTCGCCTCGCACGGGTGGTCGGTCGTCGCGGTGGACGTGAGCCCCGCGGTCGTCGACGCGATCAACGAGGGGCGGGCCCACGTCGCGGAGGAGCCGCTGCTCGCCGGGCGCGTCGCGGAGGCCCACTCGGCCGGGCGCCTGCGCGCGACGACGGACGGGGCCGCGGCCGCGCGGGCGTCCGACGTCGTCGTGCTCATCGTCCCCGTCATGCTCGACGACCAGCACCAGCCCGACTACCGGCACATGGACGCCGCGGCCGGGTCGATCGCCCCCGGCCTGCGGGCCGGCACGACCGTCATCTTCGAGACGACCCTGCCGGCCGGCGACACCCGCAACCGGTACGTGCCGCTGCTCGAGACGGCGTCCGGCCTGGTCTCGGAGCGGAACCTGTTCGTGGCGTTCTCGCCCGAGCGCCTGTTCACGGGCGCGGTGTTCCGGAACCTCGCGACGTACCCCAAGCTGGTCGGGGGGACCGGCCCGGCCGCGAGGGACCGGGCGGCGGCGTTCTACGCGTCCGTGCTCGACGCCGAGGTGGTGGCGATGAGCTCAGCCGAGGCGGCAGAGTTGAGCAAGCTCGCCGACACCACGTACCGCGACCTCAACATCGCGTTCGCCAACGAGCTGGCCCGGTACGCGGACCGGATCGGGGTGGACGTCCTGGAGGTCATCCGCGCGGCGAACAGCCAGCCCTACAGCCACATCCACCAGCCGGGCCTGGGCGTGGGCGGCCACTGCATCCCCGTCTACCCGCACTTCCTCCTGTCGCGGGCGCCCGAGATGGAGCTGGTCGAGCTGGCGAGGCGGGTCAACGACGGCCAGGTGGACCTCGCCGTGGAGGCTCTCGAGGCGGCGCTCGGCCCGCTCCGGGACGTGCCCGTCCTCGTGCTCGGCCTGACCTACCGCGAGGGCGTGAAGGAGCTCGCCTACTCGCGGGCGCTCCCGCTCATCGGCCGCCTGGCATCCCGCGGCGCGCGTGTTGCCGCCTGGGATCCCCTGCTCACTGCGGGGGAGGTCGAGCGCTGCGGGACCACGCCGTGGGCCTGGGGGACCGCGAGCGACGCGCGGGCGATCGTGGTCCAGACGGCCGACCCGGTCTTCCGTGACCTCGACCCCGCCTGGTTCCCGGACCTGGAGGTGCTCCTCGACGGCCGGAACAGCCTGCGGGATCTCGCCCTTCCCGCCAGCGTCCTCGTCCTCGGGGTCGGCGTCCCCCCCCGCCGCGGGACGCCGCCGGCAGCTGCCGGCTGACCCGGGCTGGACCTGCGACGCGCGGTGCCCCAGGGTCGACGTGAGCAGCGGCTGGCGATGGACTCGGATCAGCCGATCACGGCATCCACGCCGCGCTGCTCCAGCGCCCGCGCGATCACCAGCCGCTGGATCTCGGAGGTGCCCTCCCAGAGCCGGTCCAGGCGCAGCTCGCGCAGGTACCGCTCGGCCGGGAACTCGCGCATGTAGCCGCGCCCGCCGAAGACCTGGACCACGCGGTCGGCGCAGCGGAACGCGGCCTCGGACGCGAACAGCTTGGCCACCGACGCCCGCGCATGGACGACCTTGGGATCTCGCCCGTGGTCCAGCATCCAGGCGGCCTCGCGGGTGAGGAGGCGCGCGGCGGAGGCGTCGGCGGCCGAGTCGGCCAGCGGGAAGCTCACACCCTCGAAGTCGTAGATCCGCTCGCCGAACTGGATCCGGCCCGTCGCCCATTCGACCGCCAGCGCGAGCAGCCGCTCCATCGCGCCCGTGCACCGTGCCCCGATGTGCAGCCGCTCCTCCATCAGCCACCGGTCGGTCATGACGTCCCCCTCGCCGATCCAGCCCAGGATGGCGCTCGCCGGGACGCGGACGTCCGCCAGGATGAACTGCGGGTGACGGCCCGCGAACGTGTGGGCGTAGTCGGGGTCATGGCTCCGGACGACGCCCGGCGTGTCGTAGTCCACGAGGAACAGCGTCGGCAGGCGTCGGTCGCCATCGAGCAGGTGGCAGTGGAAGATCATGAAGTCCGTGTCCGGCGCGCCGGTGACGAACCACTTCTCGCCGTTGAGGACGTACGCGCCGGTGGCGGCGTCGCGGACCGCGGTGGACGCCAGCGTCCGGGTGTCGGAGCCCTGGCCCGGCTCCGTGGTCGCATAGCTTCCGCTGCGCTCGCCCCGGAGGCACGGGTCCAGGTACCGCGCCCGCTGCTCCGGCGAGCAGTGGGCGAGGGCGTTGTAGCCGCCGGGAATGAGCTCCCACAGGCCGCCCGTCGCCTGGCCCAGCTGCTCGTGGACGAGGACCTGCTCCAGGGCGCCCCAGCCCTGGCCGCCGACGGCCTGCGCAAGGTTCCCGCCGTGCAGGCCCGCCTCGATGGCACGTCGCTTGATATCGCGGATCGCCTCGGGCGGGAGGGTGCCGCGGTTCCGCTCGAGCTCGGCCTCGTGGGGCTGGAGGACGTCGAGGACGAAGGCGCGCGCCCGGTCGCGGAGCTCGCGCTGCCCGGGAGTGAGGGTCGGGTCCATGACGCGCAGTGTGCCGCTCTTCGCCGCGGGGCGCCGGAGGCGGGGCCCGAGCGCACGAGACGGACGCGGGGCGAGGACGCGGGACGCCGGGCCGTAGCCGTGGCGCGAGGCGCTACGAAATCAGGCTGGCCGACGCGCGTCCACGAACCCTGGCGGCGGTTCGTGGCCTATCGCGCCACGGTTCCGGGCTGGCGATCTCCTGGATGGATCGTCTGCGCGGTCTCGTGGTCTGTCCGGCCACGTTCTCGGCCCCCGCCGCCCACGGTGGCTACAGAGAAGCGTCCTCAGCCCGGTTTCGTGGCGCCAGGGACCACACCGAGCCCCAGCGAGATGCGAGACCGGCCCGTGGGATCGTGGCGGCACGCTGGGCCGTCCCGTCCCACGAGGCCACGAAGGGTCAGGGCCGTGGCTGGTCGAGCTCGAGGTCGAGGGTGAGATCGTCCAGGTAGAACACCTCAAGCCCTGCTTGTGCGCCGATGCGACGGTCATTCGTGATGAATGCCGTCGCCCCCGAGGCCCGAGCGCTCGCAACGTGGATGGCATCCGCGAGCTTGAGCCGTCCCTGGCCGCGGACCCACGCCGCATCCTCCGCGATGGCCTCGGTGAGCGGTTCGAAGCGAAGGTCCATCGACCGGATTTCCTCAGCTACGCGCTCGAAGACCATCTGGTCTCCAGATCGGGCAGACCCCGTCAGGATCTCAACCTGGCCGAGCGTCGCCATCGTGGCCCGCAGCCCATGCGCGTCGATCGCGTCGATCACGGCAGCGGCCCTGGCAACGTGAGCCTCGGCGTTCTCGACCAGGTAGATCACCACGTTCGCGTCAACTGCGATCCGGTTGTGGAGCGCCACCAGCGTCGCGATGGACCAACTTCTCCCGCTCATCCAGGTTCGCCTCCAGCTCATCTCGGAGTCGGCGGAGATAGGTGTCGGGGTCCGGTTCGTACCAGCCCTTGCCGGCCCCCAGCCCCCGAAGCCGGTCCGAAGCGCGGGGCGGCCGCTTGCGCATCACGATCGTGTCACCCGTGACGACGACCTCGAGGCGATCCCCGGCCTCGATCCCGAGGCGGGACCGCACTTCGCTTGGCACGACGATCTGGTGCTTGGTGCTGACCTTGACACTTAGCATGATCGGAGATGCTAAGGCCGACGGGATCGCATCGTCAAGGGCAGGATGCGTTGCCGCGGGACCCTGCCGCCTCCACCCAGGAGCCCAGAGTCTCAGTCCTCGGGCGCCCGCGGGTAGGTGCCCAGGATCCGGACCACCTCGGTCTCGGCGCGCAGCTCGGACAGGGCGCTGGCGCAGGCCGGCGACGCCGCGTCCGCGTCAAGATCCACCCAGAACAGGTACTCCCAGCGTGAGCCGCGCCCGGTCCAGGGACGGGACTCGAGGCGCGACAGGTTGAGCCCGCGGGTCGCGAACGCCCCCAGCGAGCGGTGGAGCGATCCGGGCACGTTGCGCACGGCGAACACCAGCGAGGTCCGGGGCGGCCCGGCCACGGCGTCGGGCCGGGCGGCCGCCTGCACGAGCCCGACCTCGCCCGGCCGTGCCACCACGCCGAACCGGGTCCGGTTGGCGTCGCCGGTCTGGATCCCGTCGGCGAGGACCTCGAGACCGTAGATCGGGGCGACCCTGGCCGAAGCGACCGCGGCCGCGGCCCGCTCGCCGCGGTCGGCGATCTGCTTCGCCGCGCCCGCGGTGTTGTACGTGGTCTGGATCGTCCACGGGCGCGACCGGAGGAACTCGTCCGCCTGGGCGAGCGCCGCGGAGATCGAATAGACGCGCTCGATGGTCTCCAGCCGCTCGCCCGGCAGCGCCAGCAGCGCGAGGCGCACCGGCACCGTGACCTCGCCGGCGACCGGGAGGTCGAACTCGTACAGGAGGTCCAGGTTCTCGCGGATCGTCCCCAGCAGCGAGCTCTCCACCGGGACGACGCCCGCCTCGGCCTCGCCGCCGCTCACCGCCTCGAACACGGCGCGGAACGACGAGAGGGGCACGGCATCGGGCGAGGCGAAGAACCGCAGCACCGCCTCCTCGGCGAAGGCGCCGGGCTCGCCGGTGTAGGCGACCCGGAACGGGCGCCCGTCGCTCCCCGGCGGGGTCACGGCGTCGTCCGCAAGCCGGCGTCGATGGGCGGTGGACCGGCGGGCCCGCGAGCCGGCGTGGCTCCGGGACCGTCCGCTACAGGTTGAACCACTCGGTCGTGTCGATGGGGCGGGCGTCGTCGTCGAACTCGGCGCCGGCCTGGCCGCCCGGCTCGACTCCCCGCCCGCGGCCCCGGCGCAGCCCGGCGGCGTCCGCCGCCCCGGCCCACGAAGGATCGCCGAGCATCGCGTTGAGCGCCTCCACGTACGCCTCGACCGAGGCCGCGACGATGTTCGTGCTCGCGACCTCGCCCGTGTAGCGCCCATCCGAGCGTGCCCCTTCGGCGGCGGCCGGTGGCGCGATCCGGACCGTCACTCGCCCCTCCGCGTCGGGACCCTCGGCCAGGGCGTGCACGTCATAGGCGATCAGGACCGGGTGCCCGCCGAGCACGTCGGCCAGCGCCCCGTCCACGGCCCGCAGCAGCGCGTCCACCGCGCCGTTCCCCTCCGCGGACGCCTTCCAGTCGTGGCGGCCGGCATGCAGCACGACCGCGGCCCGGCTGTTGACGTTGCTCCCCGACGTCACGGTCCAGCGCTGCAGCCGGATGGGGCCCGGTGCGGCACCGGACCCGGCGCCGGTCACGGATCCGGGGGCAGCGTCGCTCATGCGGGACCTCCTGGCTCGCCTGCGGCCGGGCCGGGGTTCGCGGTCGCCCCCGGGCCCGCGTTCGCGGTCAGGCCCGCGTTCGCGGTCGGTCCCAGGCCTGCCGTCGGGCCAAGGCTTGCAGTCGGGCTGCCGTTCGTCGTGGTGAAGTGGCGCTCGTCCCGGCGCCGGAGCTCTGCGCCGGACTTCCAGATCGCGTACTCCAGCGAGTCCGCGAGCGCCTGTGCCGAGGCCGCGATGATGTTCGTGTCGCTGCCCATCGTGCTCCAGGTGAGAGAGCCGTCCTGCGAGTCGATGATGACGCGCGTGCGGGCGGCCGTGGCGGTGGCCCCGTCCAGGATGCGCACCTTGTAGTCCACCAGGTGGACCCTGTCCAGCACCGGGTAGAACGCGCCCAGGGCCTTGCGCAGCGCGCCGTCGAGGGCATTGACGGGGCCGTTGCCGTCGGCGGCCGTGTGGAGGGTCTCGCCGGCCACCTCCACCTTGACGGTGGCCTCCGCCAGGAGCTCCCGGCCGGATCGCTGCTCCACGAGGCACGTGTAGTCCACGATCCGGAACGGCGGCGCGTAGTCCTTGGCCTGGCGGCGGATCAGCAGCTCGAAGGACGCCTCGGCGCCCTCGAAGGCCAGGCCCTCGTTCTCGAGCCGCTTGATGATCCGGCTGAGCTCCCTCGGGTCCACGACGCCCGCGAGCTCGTGGCCCAGCTGGCGCGCCCGGATCTCGGTGTTCGCCCTGCCGCCCAGCTCGGAGACCACGAGCCTGCCCTCGTTGCCCACGGCCTTCGGGTCCACGTGCTGGTAGCTGCGCTCGACCTTCGCCACCGCCGCACCGTGCACCCCGCCCTTGTGGGCGAACGCGGACCGGCCGACGTAGGGCTGGTAGTCGTTGGGGTTGACGTTGGCGATCTCGGCCACCGAGCGCGACAGCTCCGTCAGCGCGGCCAGGTCGCCGCCGCCCATCGGGCTCAGCTCGTTCGGCGTCTTGAGAGCGAGATTGGCCAGGATCGACACCATGTTGGCGTTGCCGCAGCGCTCGCCGTAGCCGTTGATCGTCGCCTGGACATGGCGGACGCCGGCCTGGACGGCCGCGATCGAGTTCGCCACGGCCAGCTCGGCGTCGTTGTGGGTGTGGATGCCCCAGGTGACCGCGGGCGCGCCCGGGTCGCCCTCGAGCGATCCCCGGACGTCGCCCAGGATCCGCACGAGCTCGTCGGTCAGGGTGCCGCCGTTCGTGTCGCACAGGACCAGGCTCCGCGCTCCTGCGCCACGCGCCGCCCGCAGCGTCGCCAGCGCGTAGTCGCGGTCCGCCCGGTAGCCGTCGAAGAAGTGCTCGGCGTCGTAGACGGCCTCGCGCCCGTGGTCTGCGATGAACCCGATCGAGTCCGCGATCATGTCCAGGTTCTCGGCCGGCGTGGCGCCCAGGACCTCGACCACGTGGAGCAGCCAGCTCTTGCCGAAGATCGTGACGACCGGGGTCTCGGCCGCGACCAGCTCGCGCAGGTTCGGGTCGTCGCCGGGCTTGTTGGAGCGGTGGCGGGTGCTGCCGAAGGCGGCCAGCTTCGCGTGCTCCCAGCGGATCGTCCGGGCCGCGGCGAAGAACTCGATGTCCTTCGGGTTGGAGCCGGGCCAGCCGCCCTCGATGAACGGGAAGCCGTACTCGTCGAGCATGCGGGCGACGCGCAGCTTGTCCGCGAGCGAGAGCGTGATGTTCTCGCCCTGGGTGCCGTCCCGGAGGGTCGTGTCGTAGAGGATGACCGCGGCGTCGCGGCCGGTCGCGGGTGTCGGTTCGGACATCACAGCAGCCCCAGGAGCGTGTCGGTTGCCACCATCGTCGCGGCGTCGAGATCCTCCGCCGGCGACCCGTGTCCGGCCGGCGGCTCGCCGATCCGCGCGATCACCGCGTCGGTCATGCCGCGGGTGCCGACCGCGACCAGGCCACCGGCGGCCGCCGGGTCCGACGGCACCAGGTCCCTCGTCCGGAACCCGTCCGCCAGCACGCCCCTGACCGCCGCCTCGATGGCGTCCGCCGCCTCGGCCCGGCCCAGCGACCAGCGCAGCATCATCGCCGCCGACAGGATCGTGCCCAGCGGGTTGGCGATGTCCCGGCCCGCGATGTCCGGCGCCGAGCCGTGGATCGGCTCGTAGAGGCCGAAGCGGCCGAACGCGGTGGTCCGGCTCCCGAGCGACGCGGACGGCAGCATCCCCAGCGAGCCCGCGACGACCGCCCCCTCGTCCGAGAGGATGTCGCCGAACAGGTTCTCGGTCACGAGGACGTCGAACCAGGCCGGCCGGCTGGCGAGGACCATGGCCGCGGAGTCCACCAGGCGGTGGTCCAGGGCCACGTCCGGGAAGCCCGCGTGGACCTCGTCGGTGACCTTGCGCCACAGCCTGCTGGTCGCGAGGACGTTGGCCTTGTCCACCTGGGTCAGCTTCCGGCGCCGGCCGCGGGCCAGCTCGAAGGCCAGGGTGACGATCCGCCGGATCTCGCCCTCCGTGTACCACAGGGTGTCGATGGCGGCCCGTTCACCCCCGGGCGTGATCCGCTGCTCGGACGGCCTGCCGAAATAGAGCCCGGAGGTGAGCTCCCGGACGATGAGGCAGTCCACGCCCTCGAGGAGCTCCGGCTTGAGCGGCGAAGCGGAGATGAGCGACGGGTTGACGGTGATCGGCCGCAGGTTGGCGAACAGGCCCAGGCCGCCTCGGAGGGCGAACAGCGCCTGCTCGGGGCGGACGGCCGCGTCCGGGTCGTCCCACTTCGGGCCGCCGACGGCCCCCAGCAGGACCGCGTCGGCATCGCGGCAGGCGTCCACGTCCTCCGGCCGGATGGCGACGCCGTACGCGTCGATCCCCGCCCCGCCCACGATCAGCTCATGCCAGGCGAAGCCGAACCCGAACCGCCGGCCCGCTGCCTCGAGGACCGAGACGGCCCCCGCGATGACCTCGCGACCCACCCCGTCGCCCGGGATGAGCGCGATCCGGAAGGTGAGGCCGGTGTCGGCGGTCATGCCCGGCCGCCGATCGGGCCGAGGGCCGCCGGGTGCACGACCGCGGTGAGCGCCGGGTCGCCGGCACCGATCGTCACGGAAGCTCCTCGGCGATGCGCCGGCCGACGAACGCCACCTCCGCCCCGCTGATCTCGGCGCCGTGGAGCTTGTTGGCAGCCACGAGGTACGCCTCCAGCGAGGCCTCGATGATGTTCGTGGACAGGCCGTGGCCCGTGACCACCAGCGCCCCCGGGCCCTCGTCGGACGAGCGGCGGCAGCGGACCAGGACCTGGCCCTGCGCGTCCTCGCCGCCCGAGACGGCCTTGATCTCGTACTCGGAGAGGACCGGGACCCAGCCCAGGACCGGGCGGATGGCCTCGTCGGCGGCCTTGAACAGCGCGTTGACCGGGCCGTTGCCGGTGGCATCGCCCGCCTTCGCCTCGCCGGCGACCACGAGCGAGATGCTGCCCACCGAATGCCCGCCGGACGAGGAGCTGATGCTCCAGCCCAGCAGCTCGATGGAGCGCGGCACGTCGGACTGCTGCTCCTGGACGAGCGCCAGCAGGTCGTTGTCGGTGACCTCCTTCTTCGTGTCGGCCAGCGCGATCGCGGCCCGGTAGATCGAATCGAGCTGGTCTCCCTCCACCTCGTGGCCCAGCTCCCGGAGCTTGCCCTGGAGCCCTCGCCGGCCGGACAGCTTGCCGATCGACAGGGTGCTCCCGGACAGCCCGACCGACTGCGGGGTCATGATCTCGTAGGTCAGCGGGTTCTTGAGGAAGCCGTCCTGGTGGATGCCGGACTCGTGCGCGAACGCGTTGGCGCCGACGATCGCCTTGTTGGGCTGGATCGTGAACCCGGTCAGGTAGCTGACGAGGCGCGACGCGGGGGTGATCTGCTCGGTCTGGACCGCCGCGGCCAGGTCCGGGAACTGCCCGGGCCGGGTCCGGAGCGCCATGACGACCTCCTCCAGGGAGGCGTTCCCGGCGCGCTCGCCCAGGCCGTTGATCGTGACCTCGACCTGGCGGGCGCCCGCCTGCACCGCGGCCAGCGTGTTCGCCGTGGCGAGGCCAAGGTCGTTGTGGCAGTGGACGCTGACCGTGGCGTCGCGGCCGACCCGGTGCACGACGCGGCCAACCAGCGCGCCGAACTCGGCGGGGATCGCGTAGCCCACGGTGTCGGGGATGTTGACCGTTGAGGCGCCGGCCTCCACGACGGCCTCGTACACGTCGAGCAGGAACGCGTCCTCGGTGCGCGAGGCGTCCTCGGCGGAGAACTCGATCTCCGCGTCCGGACCCAGCGTCCTGCGCGCCCAGCCGACCCAGCGGCGCGCCTCGTCGAGGGCCTGCTCGCGGGAGATGCGCAGCTTGTGCTTGAGGTGGATATCGCTGGTGGCGATGAACAGGTGCAGGTGCGGGCGCTCGGCGATGCCGATCGCCTCCACGGCCCGCTGGGGGTCGCCGTCCTTGCACCGGGCGAGCGCCGCGACGGCGATCCCGCCCCGGGTCTCCTGGGCGATCCGCCGGACCGCCTCGAAGTCCCCGGGCGACGCGGACGGGAAGCCGGCCTCGATCACGTCCACCTTGAGCCGCGCGAGCTGGCGCGCGACCTCGAGCTTCTCCGCGGCGGTCAGGCCGGCGCCGGGCGCCTGCTCGCCATCGCGGAGGGTGGTGTCGAAGATGCGGACGGACCCGGCGGCCACGCCGCCGCCGAACCGTGGATGCGTGGCCTCGAACGTCATTTGCGGGCCTCCCCGGGTACTGCGCTGGTGGACGCCTGGGCCGCGCCGGCCTCGACCACGACGGGATCGAGGAACGGCATCCGGGACCGGAGGTCCGCGCCCACCTGCTCGATCTGGTGGTGGCGGTCACGCTCCCGCAGCTCGCGGAACTCGCCGCCGCCGGCCTCCTGGACCGCGATCCAGCGGGTCGCGAAGGCGCCGGACTGGATGTCGGTCAGGACGTCCTTCATGGCGGCCTTGGCGCCCTCGGTCACGCGCGGGCCGGACACGTAGTCGCCGAACTCGGCGGTGTCGCTGACGCTGAAGCGCATGTAGTTGAGGCCGCCGCGGTACATGAGGTCCACGATCAGCTTGAGCTCGTGCATCGTCTCGAAGTAGGCGAGCTCCGGCTGGTAGCCGGCCTCGACCAGCGTCTCGAACGCGGCCTTCACCATGGCGGACACGCCGCCGCAGAGGAGGGCCTGCTCGCCGAACAGGTCGGTCTCGGTCTCCTCCTTGAAGGTCGTCTCGAGGACGCCTGCCCGGGTGGAGCCGATGCCCCGGGCGTAGGCGAGCGTGCGTGCCCGAGCCGTGCCGGTGCCCTCCTGCTCGACCGCGAACAGGGCCGGCACGCCGCCACCCTGCACGTAGACCGACCGCAGGAGGTGGCCCGGCCCCTTCGGCGCGACCATGCCCACGTCCACGCCGGCGCCGGGCCGGATCCGGCCGAACCGGATGTTGAAGCCGTGGGCGAACATCAGGAGCGCGCCGGGCTTCAGGTTGGGGGCGATGTCGGTGTCGTACACGGCCTTCTGGGCGGTGTCCGGCACGGCGATCATCACCACGTCGGCGACCTTCACGGCCTCCGCGGTGTCGAGCACGCGAAAGCCCGCGGCCTCGGCGAGCGGGCGGCTCCTGGAGCCGGCGGCCAGGCCGACGACGACGGACACGCCACTGTCGCGCAGGTTGAGCGCATGGGCGTGGCCCTGGCTCCCGTAGCCGATGATCGCGACCGTCTGCCCGTCGAGCGCCGCGGGATCGGCATCGGCGTCGTAGTACATCCTTGCGGTCACAGCCTGAGTGCCTCCTCGATGGACCCGGCGCCGCGCAGCATGACGACCGCGCCGGTCCGGACAAGCTCCTTGATCCCGTAGCCGCGCACCAGCGCGACGAGGGCGTCGATCTCGGCCTCCGTGCCGCTCGCCTCGACGATGACCGAGTCCGGGGCGATGTCCACGATCCGGCCCTTGTAGAGCTCGACGATCTTGATCACCTCGGCCCGGTTGCCGTCGGTCGCGCGGACCTTGAGCAGCGCGAGCTCGTGCTCGACGACCTGGTCCGCGGTGACGTCCTGCACCTTGAGCACGTCGATCAGCCGGTAGAGCTGCTTGGCGGCCTGCTCCACCGCGACGTCGTCGCCGTGGAGGGTGAGGGTCATCCGGCTGATGTGATCCTTGTCGGTCCGGGAGACCGCCAGGGAGTCGATGTTGAAGTTGCGCGCGCGCATCAGGCTGGCGACCCGGTTCAGGACGCCGGGCTTGTCCATGACGAGCACGACGAGGATGTGGCGGCCGGCCTCGCCGGTGCCGGGGATGGCCCGCGGCGGAGGGACGGTGTGCGCGGCCGGCGCGGGCGGGGCGTCGGGTGCGGGAGCGGCGGCCGATGTGGCGGCGGCGTCCGGTGCCGGGGTGGCGGGTGGTTGGGCGGCACCCGGCCGGGCGGTGGCTGTCGGATCGGGGCTCATTCCTCGGGCCCTCCCCAGGTCTCGATCAGGTCGGACAGGCCCTTGCCCGCGGGCATGATCGGGAACACGTTCTGCTCCTGTTCGGTCTCGAACCAGATCAGCGCCGGGCCATCGACCGCCTGGGCGGACCTGATCGCGCCGTCCACCTCGTCGGTCGTGGTCACCTTGAAGGCCGGGATCCCGTAGGCATCGGCCAGCTTGGCGAAGTCGGGGCCCGGCAGGTGCGAGGAGTGGTAGTTCTCCGCGTAGAAGATCTCCTGCCACTGGCGGATCATGCCCAGCTTCTTGTTGTCGAGGATCGCGATCTTCACCGGGATCCGGTCCGCCGCGAGGGTCATCAGCTCCTGGCTGGTCATCTGGAAGCCGCCGTCGCCGCAGATCGCCCACGTCTCGGCGGACGGGTGGCCGAGCGCGGCGCCCATCGCGGCCGGGACGGCATAGCCCATCGTGCCCAGGCCGCCCGAGCTGATGTGGCTGTGGGGCCGGCGGAACCCGGCGTAGCGGGCCAGCCACATCTGGTTCTGGCCCACGTCCGCGACGTAGGTGGCCACGTGGTCCGTCAGCTCGCCGATGCGCTCGACCACGAAGTCGGCCGAGAGCATGCCGCTCTGCCAGGCGCCCGATCCGTGCCAGGACGAGCCCTCGGACTCGATCCGCCACCCGGCGAGCTGGTCGAGGTACTCCCTGCGGGTCGCCGGGTCCACGTGCGGGACCATCCGGATCAGGCCGGCGAGGACGTTCTTCGCGTCGCCCACGATCGGGACCTCGACGGCCACGTTCTTGCCGATCTCGGCCGGGTCGATGTCCGCGTGGATGATCCGCGCGTACGGGGCGTAGGTGCGCACGGAGCCGGTGACGCGGTCGTCGAACCGCATCCCGATGGCGATCAGGAGGTCGGCCGACTGGATCGCGCGGTTGACGTGCTTCCAGCCGTGCATCCCCATGTAGCCGTAGGCGAGCGGGTGCTCCTCGTTCATCGCGCCGATGCCCAGGAGCGACCATGCGACCGGGATCTGCGTCTTCTCCGCGAATGCCCTCAGCTCGTCCCAGGCCTCGGCGATCAGGACGCCGTGCCCGGCGAGGATCAGCGGCCGCCTCGCCTGTGCGATCTCCTTCGCCGCCAGCTTGAGCTGCCTGGGGTGGCCCTCGGTGTTGGGGCGGAAGCCCGGCAGACCGGCGATCACGTCCTCGAGAGAGGGGTGCTCGGCGCGCGTCTCCTGCTGCAGGGCGTCCTTGGTGATGTCCACGTGCACGGGCCCGGGACGCCCGTGCTTCGCGATGTAGAAGGCCTCCGCGATGACCCGCGGGATGTCGTCGGCGCTGCGGACCAGGTAGTTGTGCTTGGTCATCGGCAGGGTGATGCCGGTGATGTCGATCTCCTGGAACGCATCCTTGCCGATGAGGGAGCTGGGCACGTTGCCTGTGATCGCGACGATCGGCACGGAGTCCAGCTGGGCGGTGCCGATGCCGGTGACCAGGTTGGTGGCACCCGGCCCGCTGGTGCCCATGCACACGCCCACCTTGCCGCTGGCACGGGCGTAGCCGTCTGCCGCGTGCGCGCCACCCTGCTCGTGCCGGACGAGGATGTGCCGGATCTCCGGGTAGTCGCCGAGGACGTCGTAGATCGGGAGGATGACCCCGCCCGGGTAGGAGAACAGCGTGTCCGCGCCCTGGCGGATCAGCGCCTCCATGAGCGCGTCGGCGCCGATGCGGGTCCGCTTCCGGCTGCGGACGTCGTGGAGCATCTGCCGGCGGGCCTGCTCGACGGCCTCCGCGGCCGCGGTACCGTCCCCCGGCACGTGGCTCCGACGCGTCGGCGTCCCGTCGGCCTGCCCGGCCGGCGGTTCGCCCTTCGTCATCGTCATCCGTGGGTCCCTCTCCGTCCGTCGGGTCCCGCGACCCCCGGACATACAAAGACCCTCGCCACCCCGGCGAGGGTCCCTTTGGTTCTCGGTGGCCGGCGCCTCAGTGGCTGCCGTCCCTCCGCGTTCCTCCGTTCTCCCGCCGGGAGCCGGTAATGAGGAGGCCGAGAAGGCCCTCAAGCCGGAGCTGGAGCGAGCGAAGAAGATCGAGAAGGGATACGCCCCGGGGAGCGAGGTCGCGCAGGGGCACGTTGACGCGCCGCCCGTCGGCCGTCACGACGACGACGACGGTCTTGCGGTTACGACCCTGGAAGAAGTCCAAGTGACCCGACTCCTCGGAGCCCGCCATGCGGCGGGTGCGCGAAGGATAGCCGCAGAATGCGCAAGGGCGCAACCACTCGGGTCTTGTGACGTTGACCACCACCGCTGGCCCAGGCGCCATCGCTCCCGATCCCCGGCGATGCCCTGGTTTCGTGGCTGGGCCGCGCCGTGCTGGGCCGCGCCGTGACCGCCAGTCAATGGTCTCGCGGGTGCCCGATCCGAAACCGACCCACCGGTCATGAACAGACTCGCTCAGGACAACCATCGGCGGTCGCGACGGTCACGTTCGTGACCGGGGCGCATGACCAGGGTCGCGGGCCGGCGAATCCATCGACTGCCAGTCACGACGCGGGCGGGGCGGCGCCGGGGCGTGGGCGGGTGAGCGCCGGTGGCCGCGGGGCGAGCGCCGGATAAGCGCCGGACAAGGGCCACCCGCTTCACTCTGGGTGTGGACCAGAGGACCATCCGACGTGCATCGGCCATCGCCGCACGGCGGTCGCGCGCGTCGTTCCGGGACGACGTCGATCACCTGCGCCTCGACGCGGGCTGGTCCGTCGCGGAGCTCGCGCGGGCGTCGGGAGTGGATCCCGGGTACCTGCACCGGATCCTCAACGACGACGAACGGCCATCGGTCGAGACGTGCGCGGGGCTGGCCGTGGCGCTGGGCGCCGATCTTGCCATGCGCGCGTATCCGAACACCGGCCCCGCGATCCGGGATCGCCACCAGGCGCCGACGCTGGAGCTGCTCCTGCGCGAGCGCCACCCGCGTTGGCGGCCGTACACCGAGGTCGCCGTGCGCCGCCCCAGCCGGGGCTGGATCGACGTGGTCCTGCACGAGCCGCGTGAGCGCCTGGCGGTCGCCAGCGAGCTGCAGTCGGAGCTTCGCCGCCTGGAGCAGCTCATCCGCTGGCAGGGAGCCAAGGCCGACGCCCTTCCGTCCTGGCAGGGCTGGGACCGCCTGGGCGAGGCACCCACGGTCAGCCGCCTGCTCCTCGTGAGGCGCACCCGCGCAACCCGGGCCGTGGCCGCCGAGTACGCGGCCCAGCTCCGGGTCGCCTACCCCGCCCACCCCGACGACGCCCTCGCCTCGCTCAAGGGCACCAGCCCGTGGCCCGGCGCCGCGCTCGTCTGGGTCGCGCTGGACGCACGCGGAGCGAGGTTCGTCCCAGGGAGGTGATCGACCCTGGGGACCGCGAGGGTGGCCTGGCCAGCCGACGAGAGGCCTCGTGGGCCATCGCTGACGTCCGCTGTTACGCTTGTGCGCCCCAGCAGCCGCAGCAGAGCAGACGCAAGAGATGACCGGACCGCGAACCCTCGTCGACAAGATCTGGGACGATCACGTCGTCTTCGAGGACCCGGGCGCCCCCGCCGTCCTCGCCATCGACCTCCACCTCGTCCACGAGGTCACCAGCCCCCAGGCCTTCACCGGGCTCCGCAACCGCGGCATCGGGGTGCGCCGCCCGGACAAGACCGTTGCCACGGCGGACCACGGCACGCCCACCACGCCGCGCGGCCTCCCGATGGTCGACCTGCTGGCGGCGGCCCAGATCCGCCAGCTCGAGACGAACTGCGCCGACTTCGGCATCCCGATCCACGCGTTCGGCAGCGACACCCAGGGCATCGTCCACGTCATCGGGCCGGAGCTGGGGCTGACCCAGCCGGGCATGACGATCGTGTGCGGGGACTCGCACACGGCCACGCACGGGGCGTTCGGGGCCCTGGCGTTCGGCATCGGGACCAGCGAGGTCGAGATGGTCCTCGCCACCCAGGCACTGCTCCAGCGCAGGCCGCTGACCTACGAGGTCCGCGTGGACGGTCGCCTCGGCCCCGGCGTCAGCGCCAAGGACATCATCCTCGCCCTGATCGCCCGGATCGGGATCGGCGGCGGCACCGGCCACGTCTTCGAGTTCCGGGGCGAGGGCATCACCGCCCTGAACATGGAGCAGCGGATGACCGTCTGCAACATGAGCATCGAGGGCGGCGCACGGGCCGGCCTGATCGCGCCGGACGAGACGACCTTCGACTACCTCCGCGGCCGCCGGCACGCCCCGCAGGGCGCCGCCTGGGACGAGGCCGTGGCCCGCTGGCGCACGCTCCCCACCGACGAGGGCGCCGTGTTCGACAAGTCCATCGCACTGGACTCGTCCGCGCTGGAGCCCATGATCACCTACGGCAACAACCCCGGCATGGGCATCCCGGTGACCGGCCGCGTGCCCCGGCCCGAGGACACGACGGATCCGGGCGCCCGGCGCGGCCTGGAGCGGGCGCTCGAGTACATGGGCCTGGAGCCGGGGCAGTCGATCGCCGGCCAGCCGGTGGACGTCGTGTTCATCGGCTCGTGCACGAACAGCCGGATCAGCGACCTGCGCCTCGCCGCGAGCGTGCTCAAGGACCGTCGCGTGCACCAGGGAACGCGCGTCATGATCGTCCCCGGCTCCCAGCAGGTGAAGGCCCAGGCCGAGCGCGAGGGCCTCGACGCGATCTTCAGGGCGGCCGGCGCGGAGTGGCGCGAGGCAGGCTGCTCGATGTGCATCGCCATGAACGGGGACCAGCTCTCGCCCGGCCAGTATGCGATCAGCACCTCGAACCGCAACTTCGAGGGCCGCCAGGGGAAGGGCGGCCGCACGCTCCTCGCCTCGCCGCTGACCGCGGCAGCTTCGGCGATCAGCGGCGTCGTCACCGATCCGAGGACGCTGCCCGGCGTCGCGGAGCTCGTCACCGTGGGCGGAGGGTACTGAGAGACATGGCCGAGGGCTTCCGCTCCTTCACCTCGCGGGTCATCCCGATGACCGCCGAGAACGTCGACACCGACCAGATCGTCCCGGCGCGCTACCTCAAGGTCACCGACAAGGTGGGCCTGGCGGACGCGCTGTTCCGCGACCACCGCTTCAACGAGGACGGGACGAAGAAGGACCCGCCGTTCATCCTGGACCGGCCAGAGATGGCCGGTCGCCGGATCCTCCTGGTGGGGGACAACTTCGGCGCCGGCAGCTCCCGCGAGCACGCGCCATGGGCGCTCCGCTCGTGGGGCATCTCGGCCATCCTGTCGACCTCGTTCGCCGACATCTTCAGGAGCAACGCGCTCAAGAACAGCGTGCTGCCGATCGTGGTCGATCCGGCCACCCACGCCCGCCTGTTCGAGATGGTCGCGGCGGACGAGGACGCCGAGATCCGGGTTGACCTCGCGGAGCAGGGCATCCTGCTCCCGGACGGGACGACGCTGGACTTCGAGGTCGATCCGTTCAGCAAGATGATGCTCATGGCCGGCACGGACGAGATCGGCTATGTCCTGGCGAAGGAGGCGGAGATCGCCGCCTGGGAGGGAGCCCATCCGGCGCGGGTGGACACCCGGATCGGCACGACGCTCGCCGGCTGAGGCACGTGTAGCGGCCGCCGGGAACCGGACGCTCCACGCCTCCGTCTGCCGCCCATGACGCCGATGACTACCCTCCCCCACCGGTTGGCCGGCGCGCTCCTGGCACTCGCCCTCGTCAGCGCCGCCTGTGGCGGAGCATCCGCGCCCACCACCGCGCCCCCCTCCCCGGGTCGGGGCGGCGGCGCGAGCGTCACCCCCGCGCCGTCCGTCGCGGAGCCCACGCCCGTTCCCGGCACCTCCGGCGACCCGGGCGTGGGCCAGGGCGGCGGCTCCGAGCCGGGCAACCCCGGTGCCGGCGTGCCCGTCCCAATCGACCCGGGTACGGGTGGGGGCGTTCCCGCCGTGCCGGCACCGACCATGGTCACCCCGGTGACCGGCCTGACCGGGGTCCACCCGGTCGCGGCGGCGAAGCTCGAGGCGGCCGTCAACGGCCGCAACGTCGCGGTCCGGGTCGCCTGGTGGAGCGGCGTCGAGCCGTGCAACGCGCTGGCCGGCATCACCGTCGCCCGCGACGGCAATAAGTATCTGCTCACGGTGAACGAGGGCAGCGCGGCCCCGCCGGACAGGGTGTGCATCGAGATCGCGATGTACAAGGCGGCGGTCGTGGACCTGGGCGAGCTCGACCCCGGCACGTACACGATCAACGCGTTCGGCGACGCCCCGCCGGTCGAGGTGACGGTCGCCGGCTGACGGTGAGCCCCGTCGCCGGGTCGCCCGAATGGACGACCGCCCGCTGACGCTCGCCCGCCGCGCGGGTGCTTCCGGCGGGATCGGTGCGCCTCGCCGATACTCGCCCCGTGAACCTGTTCGACGCGCTCGCTCTCGGCGTCCTCGTGCTCGCCGTCATCGCGGGCATCCGCACCGGGGCCCTGCCCCAGGTCGGGGGCATCTCCGGCGCGATCCTCGGGCTCGTGCTCATGTTCAACCTCGCCCCGTGGCTGCTCGACGTCACCCGGGGCCTCGAGCCCATCCCGCGCGCGCTGGTGGTGCTGGGGGCCGTCCTGGCCGCCGTGGTCGTGGGCGAGACGGTCGGGTCCGCCCTCGGACGGATGCTGTCGGACCGCATCTCCGGGGGCGTCCTCACCGGCGCGGACCGGTTCTTCGGCGGCCTCATCGGCGGCGCCCAGGCGATCCTGATCATCTGGCTGGTGGGCGGGCTGCTCGCGATCGGGCCCTTCCCCACCCTCGCCCGAGCGGCGACACAGTCCTTCTCGGCCCGCCTGTTCGACGCGTACCTGCCGCCCCCGACGGAGGTCGTGGGCGAGATCGCGGGCGTGATCGACAGCTCGGGGCTGCCGGACGTCTTCGTCGGCCTCGAGCCGCTGCCGCTGACGCCGGTGGACACGCCCACGCGGACCGAGACCGAGCGGATCGCCCGCGCGGCGGAGGCCAGCACGGCCCGGGTCACCACCTCGGCCTGTGGAATCCAGGTGACGGGGACCGGCGCCATCATCGCGAACGGGTACCTGGTCACGAACGCGCACGTGGTCGCGGGTGCCACCGTCATCCGGGTCACGATCGGCTCCAACGTGGCCGATGCGACGCCCGTCCTGTTCGACCCCGCCCTGGACGTGGCCCTGCTCTACGCGCCCGACCTTGCCGGGAAGCCGCTGCGGTTCGCCGCGACGGATCCGGGCCGGGGGGTCGTTGGGGCGGCCCTCGGGTATGCCGGCGGCGGCCCGCTGGTCGCCCTCCCGGCGGCGGTCTCGGGCTCCTATCCCGCGACCGGCCGGGACATCTACGACAAGACCCGGATCACCCGCCAGATCCTGGAGCTGCGGGCGGCCGTGGAGCCAGGTGATTCCGGGGGACCGCTGGTGCTGGCGGACGGCACGATCGGCGGGCTCGTGTTCGCGGAGTCGAAGACGGACCCTGCCGTCGGCTACGCCCTCGCGCCATCGGCCGTCGCCGATCGCGTCGCGCCCGCCATCGGCCGTCAGGGCGAGACCAGCACCGGCCCCTGTATCCGGTGAGACGCCGGTGAGCCGCCGTGGCTGACGTCACGCCCCCCGCCCGCCTCGACGCGCTGGCCGCCGCCTACTGGGAGACCTACCTCGAGACCCACCCCCTGTTCGCCACGGCCGTCGGCGACCGGCGCCATGACGACCGCCTCGCCGACCCGACGGATGCGGGCGTCGCGGCGGCCCGGGCGCGGTTCGCGAGCCTGCTCGCCGAGCTCGACGCGCTCGACGCGGACGCGCCGGACGCGCCGGACGCGCCGGACGCGGACGCGCCGGACGCGGGCACGCCGACGCGGCGACGCGCCGGACGCGGACGCGGCCGGCCCGGTGCTCGACGCCGAGGCGCGCATCACGCGCGACGCCCTCCGGGAGTCCGCGTCGGCCGATGTCGCCGAGCTGGATGCCGGGCTCCTCGCCTGGAACGTGGACCCGCTCGACGGCGTGCCGACGGACTTCCTCAACGTCCCCGACTACCAGCGGCTCGAGACGCCCGAGGACGGCCGCAACATGGTCGCTCGCTGGCGCGCGATGGCGGGCTACACGGACGCGCACCTCGCCTCGCTCCGGCGCAGCCTTGCCGATGGCCGGGTCGCCTGCCGCGCACCGGCGGAGCGGACGGCGGACATCCTGGCCGATGCCCTCGGCACCCCCACGGAGGACTGGACGCTGCTCGCTCCGCTTGCGGGGCTGGGTGCCCTGCCGGGCTGGTCCACCGCGGAGCGCGAGCGGTTCGCCGCCGCACTCCGTGTCGCCGTCGAGACCGAGGTCCGGCCGGCCTTCGCCCGCCTCCACGACGCCCTCGTGACCGAGATCCTGCCGGCCGCTCGGCCCGCGGAACGGCCCGGCATGTGCCACGTGGACGGAGGGCGCGAGGGCTACCGCCGGCTCGTCCGCGTCCACACCTCGCTCGACCTCGACCCCGAGGAGATCCACCGCACCGGCCTCGCAGAGATCGCCCGGATCGACGCGGAGCTCGGTGCGCTGGCCGCTCGGGTGCTGGGCACGGAGTCCCTCGGGGACGCGCTGGCGGCCCTGCGAGGAGACCCGGCCCTCCACTTCGCGACCCGCGACGAGGTCCACGACAAGGCCGCGTCCAGCCTCGACCGCGCCACGGAGGCGATCCCCGGCTGGTTCGGCCGGCTGCCGAAGGCCCCCTGCCGGGTCGTCCGGATGGGTCCCCACGAGGAGGTCCACTCGACCATCGCCTACTACCGCCAGCCGGCGGCCGACGGCTCGCGTCCCGGCCAGTACCACGTCAACACCTCCTCCCCCCGGACCAAGCCGCGCTACGAGGCGGAGGCGCTCGCGTACCACGAGTCGATCCCCGGCCACCATCTCCAGATCGCCATCGGGCAGGAGCTCCCGCACCTCCCGGAGTTCCGGCGGCACCTCGGGCCCACCGCGTTCTTCGAGGGCTGGGGCCTGTACGCGGAGCGCCTGGCCGACGAGATGGGACTCTACGGCGGCGACCTCGACCGCATCGGCGTCCTCTCGTTCGACGCCTGGCGCGCCGCCCGCCTGGTCGTCGACACGGGGATGCACGCCCTGGGCTGGCCGCGCGACCGGGCGATCGCGTTCATGCACCAGCACACCGCGCTCGCGTCCGACAACATCGCCAACGAGGTCGACCGCTACATCGTGATGCCCGGCCAGGCGCTGGCGTACAAGACGGGCCAGCTCGAGATCCTCCGCCTTCGCTCCGAGACCGAGATGCGGCTGGGCGCGGCGTTCGACATCCGCGACTTCCACGACGCCGTGCTTGGCAATGGCGCCCTCCCACTGCCGACGTTGCGGGGCGTGGTGGAGGCGTGGACCTCGGGCCGCCTGCCGCCCACCTGAGCGAGGGTACCGGCCGCCGCGTCCGGGCCATACTTGACGGCACACACCCTCCGCCCCCGATGCCCCGCGAGGACCCCATGGCCGCCGACCGCCCGCTCCCGTACGACCGCCCCACCGACCCGGGCAAGCGCCACAGCCACGCGCTGACGGACGGTCCCGACCGCGCCGCGGCCCGGGCGATGCTCAAGGCCGTCGGGTTCACGGACGAGGACCTGGCCCAGCCGATCATCGGCGTCGCGACGACCTGGATCGAGACGATGCCCTGCAACCTCAACCAGCGGCGGCTGGCGGAGCTCGTCAAGCAGGGGATCCGCGCGGCGGGCGGCACGCCGATGGAGTTCAACACGATCTCCATCTCGGACGGCGTGTCGATGGGCACGGAGGGCATGAAGACGTCGCTGGTCAGCCGCGAGGTCATCGCGGACTCGATCGAGCTCGTCGCGCGGGGCCACCTGTTCGACGGCCTCGTGTGCCTCGTCGGCTGCGACAAGACGATCCCGGCGGCGGCGATGGCCCTGGGGCGCCTCGACATCCCGGGCCTCGTCCTCTACAACGGCACGATCCTGCCCGGCACCTACAAGGGCAAGCCCGCGGACGTGGTCACGGTGTTCGAGGCGATCGGCGCCTACCGGGCCGGGACGATCACGCTGGACGACCTGTACGAGGCCGAGAACGGCGCCTGCCCCGGTGCCGGCGCCTGCGGCGGCCAGTTCACCGCCAACACGATGTCCACCGTCATGGAGTTCCTGGGCCTCTCCCCGGCCGGCCTCAACGGCATCCCCGCCGAGGACCCGGACAAGGACGAGGCTGCGCGTCGGACGGGCGAGCTGATCATGACCCTCGTCCACCACGACATCCGGCCCAAGGACATCGTCACCCGCAACGCGCTCGAGAACGCGATCGCCTCCGTGGCCGCAACCGGCGGCAGCACCAATGCCGTGCTGCACATGCCGGCGATCGCGGCCGAGTTCGGGATCCCGCTCACGATGGACGACTTCGCGGCCGTCGCGGACCGCACGCCCCTGATCGCGGACATGCGCCCCGGCGGCCCGTACCTGGCCGCGGACCTCTACCACGCCGGCGGCATGGGCCTGGTCATGCGGGAATTGCTCAAGGGCGGCCACCTTCACGGCGACGAGCGGACCGTGGACGGGCGGACGATCGCGCGGATCGCCGCCGACACCGTGGAGACGGCCGGCCAGCCCGTCGTGCGGCCGATCGAGACGCCCATCAAGCCGTTCGGCGGGCTCACGATCCTGAAGGGATCGCTGGCCCCGGAGGGCTGTGTCGTGAAGCTGGCCGGCCACGAGCGACGCCACCACCGCGGGCCGGCGCGGGTGTTCGATTCCGAGGTCGCGTGCTTCGCGGCCGTTCGCGAGCGGAAGATCCACGAGGGCGACGTCGTGGTCATCCGGTACGAGGGCCCGATCGGCGGTCCGGGCATGCAGGAGATGCTGAGCGTCACCGGCGCGCTCGTGGGCGAGGGGCTCGGCGAGCACGTCGCGCTGCTCACGGACGGGCGGTTCTCGGGCGGGACCCACGGCCTGATGATCGGCCACGTGGCCCCGGAGGCGGCGGTGGGCGGCCCGATCGCGCTGGTCGAGGAAGGCGACATGATCACCGTGGACGCCGACGCGAAGGAGCTCAACCTCGAGGTGGACGCCGCCGTCCTGGCCGAGCGGCGCGCCCGGTGGACTCCCCCCGCACCGAACTACACGACCGGCGTCATGGCGAAGTACGCGGCGCTCGTCTCGTCCGCCTCCGAGGGCGCGATCACGAGCGGCGCCCGGCTGCGGAGGGCGCTGGCCACGCGCAGCGAGGGCTGAGCGCGGACAGACCGACGTCTGACCCGCGCGAAGGAGGGACGGCGCCGATGCCCCTGCGCATCTCGTTCAAGACGTCGCCGCAACACGTCGACTGGGCGACGCTCGACGCGACCTGGGCCCTGGCCGGCCTGCAGGGCGGGTGGGACGGCGCCTGGATGAACGACCACCTCACGGACATGGATCCCGCCAGCCCGGGGCCGTCCCTCGAGTCGCTGACGCTGATGGCGACCCTGGTCCACCACGTGCCGGGGCTGCGGGTGGGCCACGCCGTGCTGTCCAACACGTTCCGCCACCCCGTCCTGCTGGCGAAGGCGGCGACCGTGCTGGACCACGCGACGGGCGGCGGCGGGCGCTTCGTCCTGGGCCTGGGCGCCGGCTGGTTCGAGGGCGAGCACGAGCCGTTCGGGATCCCGCTGCCGCCGATCGGCGAGCGGATCGACCGGCTGACCTCGGCCGTCGAGGTGCTGTCGCTGCTGTTCTCACCCGCGGCCGCATCGGCGCCGGGCGTGACGCGGGCCGACCCCTTCTACCCGCTCAGCGGCGCCGTCAACACGCCCGCGCCGCTCACCCCCGGCGGCCCGCCCGTGTTCCTGGGCGGGCAGCGGCCGCGTGGCATCGCGCTGGCGGCGCGCCGGGCGGCGGGCTGGCTGCTCACCGGGACCGAGGCCGGTGACGTGGCCTACTTCGCGGACCGGCGCGAGGCCATCCTGCGCGCGCTGGAGGCCGAGCGGCGTGACCCGGCCGGCTTCGAGATCGTGGGGCAGGTGCACACGGGTGTGGACGCCGCCTCCCGGGCGCGGGCACTCGATCAGGCGCGGGCCATCGTCGCGGCCGGCGCGACGGAGATGATCATCGGCGTGCCCGCCGGCCTGGGTCCGCGGGCACTGGAGGATGCGCACCGCGACGTGCTCCTGCCGCTGCGGGCGGAGCACGGGCGGGAGGCGTGGAGATGAGCGCGACGATCCGCCGCGTCGACCCGTCCGACGAGGACGGCCTCGCCGCCTACCTCCGGATCCGCCGGGCGGTCATGCCGGACAGCCCGGACTCGCCGGAGCGCATCGCCTGGGAGGACGCCACCTACCCGGGCGACATCCACCGGTTCCTGGCGCAGCGTGGCGGCGAGTTGGTCGGCACGGCGGTGGCCGGGCGGGTCCACATGCACGGACCGGGGTTCGAGCGGTACTGGTTCGGCATCTGGGTGGTGCCCGAGGCTCGACGGGCAGGCATCGGGTCGGCGCTCCTGTCGGCGCTCAGCGACGCGGCCCGGGCGGCCGGCAAGACCGGCCTCATGACGATGCTGTCCGAGGTCCACGCCGAGGGTCTTCGCTTCCTGGGAGCGCGTGGCTTCGTGGAGGTCGACCGGATGCGCCAGGTCCGGCTGGACCTGCTCGGCCGGGTGGCACCGCCGGTCGTCCCGCCGGCGGGAATCGCGCTCGTCACGCTCGAGGAGCGGCCGGACCTGGTGTCCGCGGTGTACGACGTCGGGGTGGAGACGTTCCCGACCATCCCGACCGGCAGCGAGCCCATGGACGCCGGCACGCTCGACGAGTTCGTGGCCCGCGAGGTCGAGCGACCCGACGTCCCGGGGGACGCGTTCTTCGTCGCGCTGGACGAGGCGGCGGGTGCGGCGGTCGGTTACGCGAGCCTCGTCCTCACCCCGGGCAGCACGACGGTGGCCTACCACGCGATGACCGCCGTCCGGCCGGCGTACCGGGGCCGGGGGATCGCGACGGCGCTCAAGCGCGCCACGATCGCCTGGGCGATCGGGCATGGGCTCGCGGCCCTCGAGACGAGCAACGACGTCAACAACGCCCCGATGCGCGCCGTGAACGCGGCGCTGGGCTATGCGCCGATGCCGGACCTCATCGGCCTGCAGGGTCCGCTCGCGCCGCCGCGCTGAATCCCGCCGGTGCGGCTCGTTCAGGCCGTCGATGATCTCCCGCCGGCCGACCTCGTGCGCGGATCCCCTTCTCGATGCGCCCGCAAGGCAACCCCTGCGCACGCTGCCACGCGGTTCCGTGGGTGGGGGCCCACCGGTGGCAGCAGCCCCAGGGCGCGGGCTGAGGGCATACTTGGGCCGTGGCCACCATCGACCTCAACGGCGTCCGCCTCCGGAACCGGCTCGTCACGTCGGCCAGCCTCCTCGGCTACGGTGCGTCCCGGAGCCGGCTGATCCTGTACGGCCTCTCCCCCATCGCCCAGTGGGTCCCGCTGGAGCGCTTCGGCGCCGTGACCACCAGGACGGTCACGCTCCAGCCGCGCGAGGGCCACTTCACGCTCCGCGAGGACTGGGGCCTGCGCGACCTCCCGGAGATGCTCCGGCTGTACGGCCGCGCGCTCCACCGGGTGGACGCCGGCTGGCTCAACGCCTTCGGCTGGTCGAACATCGGGATCGAGCGCTACTTCGACGAGTACTACGGCCGGACGGCGAACCTCAACCGGATCGTGTCCGTGGGCGGCTTCAGCGCCGACGAGATCGAGGAGCTGATCGAGACCGTGAACGAGCGGGCGAGGCCGGGCGAGATCGCGGCGGTCGAGCTCAACGCCTCCTGCCACAACGTGAACTTCCCGTTCGCGACGATCCTCGAGGAGGCCCTCCGGCGCGCGGTCCCCAGGAGCCGGCACCCGGTGATCCTCAAGGTCTCGCCCGACGACGACTACCGCTGGCAGGCAGACCTGGCGACCCGCTACGGGTGCGCCGCGATCACCGCGATCAACACCGTGAAGGGCCTGCGGCTGCGCCCCGACACGGGCGAGCCGTACCTGCGGAACCGGTACGGGGCCGTGTCCGGGCGGGCGATCAAGCCCATCGGGCTGCGGGTGGTCGCGGAGCTGCGCGACGCCGGCTTCCGGCTGCCGATCATCGCAAACGGCGGCATCCGCGACTTCGACGACTGCCGCGAATACTTCTGGGCGGGCGCCGACGCGGTCTCGCTGGGCAGCGCGGCGTGGCTGGCGCCGATGCCGATGTACGCGCTTGGCCCGATCGAGGGCCTGCGGATCCGGCGGCTGATCGGGCGGGTCGCGCGGTTCACGCCGCCGGCCGCGGCACCGCACTGGCGACCCGCCGAGGTGCCTGGCGGAACGCCTGGCGAGGTCCCCGCCGGCCCGCCCGGTGATGGCGCACCCGCGCCGATGATGGTCCCGCGGCCCCTCGCGTCCGCCGCGCCGGCCGACGGATCGCCCGGCTTCGCGGCATCGCCCGGCCTCGCGGCATCGCCGGACCTCCCGGCATCGCCCGACCTCGCATGAGCCTGCCGCGTATCGCCGTCGTCACGACCGGCGGCACCATCGACTCGCTGGGCACGGACCGCCTGGACCTCGCCGCCTACCTCGAGACGGGCCGGCGCCTGGAGCCGGGCCTGCTCCTGGCCGGGATCGTGGCCGAGCTGGCGACCATCGCAGAGGTCACCGAGGTCCCGTTCCGCCGCCTCCGCGCCCACGCGATGACGGACGCGGACCTCGCGGACGTGGCCGAGCTCGTCCGCGGCCTCGTCGAGGGAGGCGAGGCCGCGGGCATCGTCATCACGCACGGGACGAACACGCTCGAGGAGACGGCCTGGCTCCTCCAGCTCGTCGTTCCGGGTGATGTGCCGGTCGTCATCACGGGCGCGATGCGGCCTGCCTCGGCGCTATCCGCCGACGGCCCGCTGAACCTGGTCAACGCCGTTCGCGTAGCCGCCTCCCCTGCCGCGCGTGGCCTGGGCGTGATGGTGGTGATGGACGACGCCATCCACGGTGCCAGGGACGTCACGAAGGCGAACACGCTGCGCACGAACGCGTTCGCGGACGGGTCGGCCGGTCCGCTCGGCCGGGTGGACGGCGACGGCCGCGTGGTCTTCGCCCATCGACCCGCGCGAGGGATCGCGCTGCACGGCGCCTTCGCCGGGGCGGACCTGCGGACGCTGCCCCGGGTCGACATCGTCGTCTCCCATCAGGGCGCGGACGGTGCGCTGGTCGAAGCCGCCGGCGCCGCCGGCGCCGTGGGGATCGTTAGCGCGGGGACCGGCGCCGGCTATCCGACCCCGGGCGAGGTCCGGGCGCTCGAGCTGGCCTCCGCCGCCGGCGTCGTCGTGTGCCAGTCGTCCCGGGTGGGCTCCGGACGGGTGCCGCGGGTCCCGTCGCTGGCAGCGCGCGGATGGGTGGCCTCGGACGACCTCCAGCCCTGGAAGGCCCGGATCCTCCTCCGCCTCGCCCTCGCTGCCGGTGTCACGGACGCGGCCGCGATCCAGGTGCTGTTCGACGAGGGCTGACTCAGGGCAGGTTGGGCGCCACCTCCTGGACGGGGCATCGTGGCCAGGGTGAGCATGCCGACGCCGTCGCCCGCGCCGCCGCCTGCCGCCGCGCGCCCGGACCTGCCGTCGGCCGCCGACGCCGACGCCCGCCGCCCGCCGCCTGCCGGCCGCGCGCCCGGACCTGCCGTCGGCCGCCGTCCACGCCACCACCTGGGACGCGGCCCACGGCCAGCTGGTCGGGCTGCTGCGGGACCTGATCGGCATCCGGTCGATCAACCCGCCGGACCCGCCCGGACCCGAGACGGTCGCGGCGCACCGGATCGCCGCCGAGCTGCGGGCCGAGGGCCTGGAGCCCGAGATCATCGAGCCCGTTCCCGGCCGCGGCACGGTCACCGTCCGCCTCCACGGCGACGGCACCGGCGGCGAGCCGCTGCTCCTGCTGTCGCACCTCGACGTCGTGCCCGCCGACCCGGCGCTCTGGACGCACGCTCCGTTCGCGGCCGATGTCGCGGACGGCTACGTCTGGGGTCGCGGGGCGGTCGACATGAAGGCCATGGTCGCGATGGAGACGCTGGTGCTGGTCCTCCTGGCCCGTCGCGCCCGCGACGCCGGCCTGACCCGGCGAGCGACCCGATCCCCGGCCTGCGCCGCGACGTGCTCTTCACGCTGCAGCGCCGACGAGGAGGCCGGTGGCGCCGACGGCGCCAGTGGCTGGTCGCGAACACGGCCGGACACGCTCCGGGCGGCCGGCGCCCTCAACGAGGCCGGCGGCGTCTCGATGGAGCTGGCGGGCAAGCGCTTCTACCCGATCCAGGTGGCCGAGAAGGGCTACGAGGTCTACCGGATCACCGTCCACGGCACGTGGGGCCACGGCTCCATGCCACGCGACGACAACGCCGCCGTCATGGCCGCCGAGGTCGATCCGCCGCCTGGCCGTCCCCGGCGAGCCGCGGGTGACGCCGGTCATGCGCCGCCTGCTGGACGAGCTGGCGGTCTCGCTGCCGCCCGACGCCGCCGGCCTCGCGAGGTCGATCGGCGATGACGACCCGCACCGCTCGGACGCCGCCGTGCGCACGCTGTGCGACGAGATGTACGCCCGGGCCCTGCGGGCGCTGCTCCGGGACAGCATCAGCCCCGATGTCATCCACGCCGGGATCAAGTACAACGTCATCCCCGGCGTCGCCACGATCGAGATCGACTGCCGCACGCTGCCCGGGACCACCGAGGGCGACATGCGCGAGGAGGTCGACGGCCCGCCTGGGCGACCTCGCCCCGCACTGCACGGTGGAGCACCTCATCGGAGCACCGCCGGTCGAGGCGCCCGCGAGCGGCGACCTGTACGACATCCTCGCGGCCACCATCCGCGCCCACGATCCGGACGGCATCCCGTCGCGGTGATGGCCCCGTTCGCCACCGACGCGAAGTCCACCGTCAAGCTGGGCGTTCCCACCTACGGCTTCTCGCCGCTGCGCCTCGAGCCCGGGGAGCGGTTCCTCGAGCGGTTCCACGGCACCGACGAGCGGGTCGGCGTCGAGGCGCTCCGCTGGGGCCTGCCCGTCCTCTACGACGTCGTCCTTCGCTACTGCGGCTGACCGCGCTCCGCGGGGGTCGGACGCCTGCCCGACCCTGCGTGGCGCCCCAGGCCCCGAAACCGGGTCGGAAGCGTCCGGATGACGGCCAATCCTCCATTGCGCCTGTCAACGCGGACTCACGGACCACGGTATCGCCAGATTGGCCGCGTGCCGGCGCTGAGACCGGGCTTCGTGGCGCCACGCGCCACGCCCTACCCCCGCGACCCGGCCGGCCCCGCCGGGCGATGCCGCCGCCGGAACGCTGCAGGCCGCCGAGCGCGAGGCTCAGCCGCCGAGCGCGAGCCTGAGCCGAGGAGCGCGAACCTCAGCCGCCGCCACGCACCAGGCGCCCGCGCCGGCTGATCGCGTGGGTCGCCAGCGCGGCGACGCCCATGGCGATCAGCGCCCGCTCCCGCGCGGCATCGGCCGCACCGCGGACAGGAACTGCTCGGCCCGCGCGCGATCGACCCGTCGCAGCATCGCGTGGCCGCGCGGCGTGAGCCACACGGAGCGCAGCCGGCCGTCGTCCTCCTCGCGCCGGCGCTCGACCAGGCGCCGCTTGACCAGCCCGTCCACCAGGCGGGACGTGGCCGACGGCGACCGGCCGATGGCGTCCGCGAGGTCCGCCACGGTGGTCGTCGCGCCCTCCGCCAGCACGTAGAGCGCGGCGAGCTGCGTGAACCCGAGCTTGAGCTCGCCCAGCTGGTAGGCGAACCCGACCACCAGCTCGCGCCACAGCGCGCGGCCCATCGCCACGCGCTCCGAGATCTGGCGAACGTTCTGGATCCGCGCCCCGGCCGCGACGACCGGGGCCGACAGGTCCGCCTCGAAGGTGCGGGCGATGACGCGGCTCGGGGCACCGCGCCGGCGAGGGCGGACGAGCGCCTCGGGCAGGGCGGGGCCGGCGGCCGGGTCGGAGGCAGGGGTTCGCCGGACGCGCACCGGGCGCGGCGGCGCCGGCGGCGCCGAGGAGGATTCGGGCTCGGTCACGATTCGGGCTCGGTCACGCGTGGATCCTCACCGTCCGAGCGTAGGGCTCGCCCGGATATTCCTGCAACCGTGCATGGAATTGGCCGCTGGACGACGCTCGCCCGGCTACCATCCCAGGCGATGCACCAGATCGCCTTCGTCTTCCCCGGCCAGGGCAGCCAGTCCGTCGGCATGGGCCGGTCGCTCGCCGAGACATCTCCCGCGGCCGCCGCCGTCTTCGCCGCCGCCGACGAGGCGCTCGGCGAGCCCATCTCCCGCCTCGCCTGGGAGGGCCCCGAGGAGGAGCTCAACCGCACGGAGAACGCGCAGCCGGCGCTCCTCGCCGCCTCGATCGCCTACCTCGAGGCCGTCCGCGAGCAGTGGAACGCCCTGTCCGTCGACATCCCGGACCCGGCCTTCGCCGCCGGCCACTCGATGGGCCAGTACTCGGCCCTCGTCGCGGCCGGCGCGCTGGACCTCGCCGACGCGGTCCGTCTCGTGCGCACCCGCGGCCGCCTGATGCAGGCATCCGGCACGGGTCGGGAAGGCCGGATGGCCGCGATCATCGGTCTCGACGACGCGCTGCTGCCGGACCTCGTCGCCCAGGCGTCAGAGCACGGCGTCTTCGGCGTCGCGAACCGCAACTCGCCCGGCCAGGTCGTGGTCTCCGGCGAGCGCCGGGCCGTGGAGGCCGCCCTGGTCATCGCCAGGACGCTCGGCGCCAGGCGCGCGATCGAGCTCCCAGTCTCCGTCGCCGCCCATTCCCCGCTCATGGCCGAGGCGGCCGATGGCATGCGCACGGTCCTGGAGGACATCACCTTCCGCGACCCGACGCCGGCGCTCCTTGCGAACGCGGACGCGCACCTCATCACCACCGCCGACGGCTGTCGCGCGGAGCTGGTGGATCACCTCACCACCGGCGTCGACTGGGTCGGCGCGGTGCGGGCGATGCACGACCGCGGCGTCACCACCTTCATCGAGATCGGCCCCGGGCGCGTCCTCACCGGCCTGATCCGGCGCATCGCCTCCGACGTCGTCACGCTCGCCCTCGACGACCCGGCCGCGAGCGGCCGCCTCTCGATCCCGTTCGCCGATACCGCTGCGGCCGACGGCGCCTGACCCGGCGTCCGAAGCCCGCCTGACCCCGCTCGAACCCCGAAGCCCCGCTCGAACATCGAACCAGACCCCATCGAAGGAGCCCCGTGCGCCAGCCCGATTACACCCGCCGCGTCGTCGTCACCGGCCTCGGGGTCGTCAGCCCCGTCGGCAACGACAAGGACACCGCCTGGAACAACCTGCTCAACGGCGTCTCGGGCCTCGGCGTGATCACGAAGTTCGACGCGAGCCGGTACGCGCAGAAGGCCGCCGGCGAGGTCCACGGCTTCGACCCCTCGCGGTGGATGGACCACAAGGCGATCCGGCGCGGCGAGTCCGCCACGTGGTACGGCGTGGCGGCCGCCAAGCAGGCCATCGCGGACGCCGGCCTCGAGATCACGGACGCGAACCGCGAGGACATCGGCGTCATCTTCGGCTCCGGGGCGGGCGGCCAGCAGCTCATGATCGACAACTGGCACGTGCTCCAGGACAAGGGCCCGGGGCGCGTGGCGCCGACCTTCATCGCCAACGGCCTCGTGGACTCCGCGTCCGGGATGATCGCGATCGAGACCGGCGCGATCGGCCACAACCTGTGCATCGTCACGGCCTGCTCCACCGGCACCAACTGCGTGGGCGAGGGCGCCGAGCTCATCCGCCGCGGCGACGTCCACACCGTGATCGCGGGCTCCACCGAGATGCCGCTCCTCGAGGTTGCGCACGCGGGCTTCGGCAACATGCGCGGCCTGGGCTCCCCGCGGCCCGGCGAGCCCATCGCCGATACCAGCCGCCCCTTCGACCGGACCCGCGACGGCTTCGTCCTGGGCGAGGGCGCGGGCGCCCTGATCCTCGAGGACCTCGAGTACGCGATGGCGCGCGGCGCCCGGATCTACGCGGAGGTCGTCGGCTACGGCTCCACCGCCGACGGCCACGACATGGTCCAGCCGATCGAGGGCGGCGCCGGCTCCGCGCGTGCCATGAGGATCGCGCTCGAGCGGCGCGGCGTGCCGGCCGACGAGGTGGACGTGATCAACCCCCACGGCACGTCCACGCCGGTCGGCGACAAGCGCGAGGCCGACGCGATCTGGGCCGTGTTCGGCGACCGCACGGCACGCAGCCGCGAGTCGCTGCTCGTCACCGCCACCAAGTCGATGACCGGGCACATGATGGGCGCCGCCGGCTCGTTCGAGGCCTTCGCCACGGTCATGACCGTCGCCGAGCAGACCGCCCCGCCGACCATCAACTTCCGCGAGGCGGACCCGGATGCCGACGTCTGGGTGACCCCGAGGTCGTCGAGCGCCCGATCCGCTACGCGCTGTCGAACAACATCGGCCTCGGCGGCCATAACGGCGCCATCATCTTCAAGCGCTGGGACGGCCGCTGATGACCCGGCGGCCGGGAGGGCCGCCGGCGGGCCGGCCGGGGCACGCGGGGCTGGGCGTGCACGCGGGGCCGGGCGTGCACCCGAGGCCGGGCGTGCACCCGAGGCCGGTCCGGGGCCTTCGCTACAATCCTGCCCAGCCATCGCCGCCCGCGCCCGTCACCAGGAAGGTGTGAATCGTGCCCTCGTCCGACCTCGCGCGCCGTGCCGTCGTCACCGGTCTCGGGGCGGTCATGCCGAACGGCAACGACTTCGAGACCTACTGGAGCAACCTCCAGGCCGGCGTGACCGGCACCCGCCTCATCACCTCGTTCGACGCGAGCGCGTTCGAGGTCCGGATCGCCGCCGAGGTGCTCGACTTCGACCCGGCCACGGCCATGGATCCGAAGATGGCCCGGCGGATGAGCCGCTTCATCCACCTCGCGATGGGCGCCGGCAAGGAGGCGATCGCCTCGTCCGGGCTGGACTTCGCGGCCATGACCATCGAACAGCGGGACCGCGTCGGCGTCGTCATCAACACCGGCGGCGGCGGGGTCGAGTCGATCATCGACGGCACCCACGTCCACGACACCAAGGGGCCGCGGTTCGTGTCCGCGTTCGCGGTGCCGGCCATGTCCGCGTCGATGGCCGGCTGCATGATCTCGATGGAGCACGGCCTGACCGGTCCGGTCATGACCCAGGTGGCCGCCTGCGCCACCTCGGTGATCGCGTTCCACGACGCGCTGCGGCTCATCGCGACGGGTGAATGCGACGTGGTCCTCGCCGGCGGCTCGGAGGCGGCGATCGTGCCCATGGGCGTGGCCGCGCTGTCCAACATGACCGCGCTGTCGAAGCGCAACGACACGCCGGAGACGGCCTCGCGCCCGTTCGACGCGACCCGCGACGGGTTCGTCCTGGGCGAAGGCGCGGGCGTCTGCGTCGTGGAGTCGGCCGAGCATGCCCTCGCGCGCGGTGCCACGCCGCTGGCCGAGATCCTGGGTGGCGCCCTGACCGCGGATGCGTTCCACATCTCCGCGCCGGATCCCACCGGCCGCGGGCAGGCCCGCGCGATGACGAACGCGATGCGCAACTCGGGCGTGGCGCCGGACGAGATCGACTGGATCGTGGCCCACGGGACGGCCACGTCGCTCAACGACTCGACCGAGACGCACGCGATCAAGGTTGCCTACGGGTCGGCGGCCGCATCCCGGGCGATCTCGTCGCCCAAGTCGATGACCGGACACCTCGTGGGCGCCGCTGGGATCGCGTCCGCCCTGGCGGCCATCGGCGGGATCCGCGACGGGGTCATCTCCCCGACCGCGAATCTCCGCACGCCGGATCCGGAGTGCGACCTGGACTACGTGCCGCTGGTCGCGCGCAGGGCGAAGGTGGACACCGTGGCGATCAACGGGTTCGGCTTCGGCGGCCAGAACGCGGTGACGATCTTCCGGCGCTTCGAGGCGTAGCGCCCGGGTTCCCGGCCCTACTCGATCGAGGTCACGAGGAAGAGGCCGCGACAGACCGGCGACGGCTCGCGATCGCCGTCGTAGTCCTCGTCGGCGCGACAGTCGGCGGCCGCAGGGTGGTCGAACATGCCCGTGACGATCACATCGTCCCCGATCGGCAGCGGGTTGGACCCGGGTGCCTTCTCCGCGACCCTCAGGAGCAGGTCCGCGCGCACCGATCCCGTCCCCGGAGCCGTTCCCCTGGGTGCCAGGAGGAGCGGGCCACCTCCAGCAACCGCGGCACCGCTCTCGGGGGCGTAGCGGTACTGGAACATGGCGGGCCGGATGTTCTCGCCCGGGTCGATGCTTCCGTTCAGCGGCAGGACGCGGGCGTCGAAGGTGATCGGCTCACCGCCGAAACAGGCGACCGCCGTTCCGAAGTCGAGCGAGGCGACCGTTCTGACGTCGGTGGGCTTCGGTGGACAGGTCGCATTGCCCGGCGCGAGCCAGGCCTCTCCCACACGGCTCGCGGCAGCGACCCAGCCCCACGGGCTCGGCTTGCTCGTCCCGATCGGCGACACCCGGTACCAGGGGAAGCCGGAGCCGTTCTCGGGCCCCTCCAGGACGTACACCTCCGTTCCGTTGAGCACCATCGGCTCGTACATCGCGGAGTCCGTGGTCACGCTGGGCTTGGACCTCATCCGGACAGCGTCCGCGACGACGACCGCGATGTCGCCCGTCTTGAAGCTCACCGGGGGAACCTTGGTGCTCGCGATGGACGACGGCGATGGCGTGGCCGCGGCGGTCCTGGCCGGCGCAACGAGGGACGGTGACGGGCTCGCGGCCGGTAAGGGCGTCGGCACGGGGATCGATGCAGACGGGCGGGAGGCCTGGCTCTCCAGCGGCGGGCTCGATGCAGGCGCACCGGACGCGACGAGCGATCCGGCCGGAGAACAGGCGGCGAGCGCCGATGTCAGGACGAGCCCGGCCAGCCGCGACCATCCGGTCATGATCCACGCCCTCCTCGATCGGGGACGCCGCGGCTGAGACGCGCTACGGGGCGTCGTTGTTGTCTGGGCGCCGGTCAGCCCCGCAGCGGCCGCCCCTCGAACGCCTCCAGGCGCGCGATCGTCACAGTCCGGGATGACCCGCGGCCGCTCCGTCGCGTAGTCGTACAGGACCAGCACGTCCTCGGCCGTCGCCACGAGCCGCGCCCGGCCACGCGCGGAGTCCGCCGCCGTGATCCGGTGCTCGAGCGCGAACGAGGTCCGCCCCACCCTCGCCAGCCGCGACTCCACGGTCAGCACCTCCCCGAAGTACGAGGGGGACCGGAAGGTCACCCGCACGTCGGCGAGGATCAGGGACTCCTCGGCGCCGTGGGTCACCAGGCCGAAGGGCTCGCCCGTCGCCGACTCCCAGTAAGCGATCCGGGCCGACTCGCAGAACGTGAGAAACCGCGAGTTGTTGATGTGGCCCATCGCGTCCGTGTCGCCGAACCGCGTCTCCACGACGTACCGGTGCGGGAACGTGCCGGGCAGGTCACGCGGATCGTCGGGGACATGGATGCGGGACGCGGACGGGCGGACCGCAGATTGCTCGTTCACGGGACGAGTCTACCCACGCAAGGCAGCCCGTCGGGGCATGGTGTGGTGGGGCGGCATGGTGTCGTGTCACCGGACGGTGCCGTCGCCCGGCGTGGTGTTGCTGGCGGTCCTGCCGCCGCCCGGCGTCGTGTCGCCTCCAAGGCGATGAATCCGCATGACCGGGTCACCGGACGCGATGTGGACCCCGGGACCGTCGCCACGGAGGCGACGAAGTCGGGCGGCACCGAGACAAACCCGCTGCTTCGCCCCAATTCGTCGCCTCCGTGGCGACATTCCCCGGCAACTCAGACGGTCTCGGCGATCCGTGCCCGGATTCATCGCCTTGGAGGCGACACGACGTGGCTCCGACCCCCCTGCCACCGCCCGGCGACCGCCCGGCGAACCCCCGGAGGTGCCTACCGCTGCCGGACAACCAGCGACCCGGCCATCCCTGGGCCGGCGCCCGTCGCCGAACCGCCGGTCATTACCATGTACGTCCCCGGCGCATCGAGCACGAATCGCAGGTCGGCCGTCTGGCCCGGCCGCGTGACGATGTCCATGTTCGCGACACCATCGACCATCCAGTCCCGGACGACGTCGTCCCGGTTCACCAGCTCGATGACCGTCCACGCGCCGGCGCCCACGCTGACGTCCGCAGGCGTGTACACGCCGTCCCTCACCGTGACGACCACGTGCGGCAGCGAGGCGCTCACCGCCCGGTCAGCCGCCAGCACGCCGCCGGCCAGCGCCAGGCCCAAGAGAGCCACGACCAGCAGGAATGCCCCGTCCCGGACCACGCCCAGCGGCCCACGCCGCGGGTGCGCCACCTGCCCGGGCCGGACGTCCACCTTGCGCAGCCGCAGCGAGTTGGTCACGACGCTCACCGACGAGAGCGCCATCGCTCCCGCGGCCATCGCCGGATTGAGCGTGACGCCGAAGGCCGGGTACAGCACCCCCATCGCGATCGGGATCAGCAGCACGTTGTAGGCGAACGCCCAGAACAGGTTCTGGCGGATGACCCGGATGGTGGATCGCGACAGGGCGATCGCTGAGCCGACAAGCCGCGGATCCCCGCCGACCAAGGTGATGTCGGACGCCTCGATCGCCACGTCCGCGCCGGTCCCGATCGCCACGCCCAGGTCCGCTCGGGCCAGCGCCGGCGCGTCGTTGATGCCGTCGCCGACCATCGCCACCCGATGTCCCTCTGCCTGCAGCCGCTCGATCGTCGCATCCTTGGCGCCCGGCAGCACCTCCGCGATCACGTGGTCCGGGGCGATCCCCACCCTGCGCGCGACCGTCTCGGCGGTGATGCGCGCGTCGCCGGTGAGCAGCCACACGTCCATGCCCGCGGCCCGCAGGTCCCGCACCGCCTCCGCGGACTCCGCCTTGACCGGGTCCGAGATCGCCACCAGACCGGCAGCCGCGCCGTCGACCGAAACGAACACCACCGTCCCGCCCTCGGCCGCCGCCGGCATCGGCCGCCTGCCGCGAGCGTGAAGAGATCGACCCCGCGCTCCGTCATCAGCCGCCGGGAGCCGACGACCACCTCGGCCCCGTCGATCCGTCCGAGCACACCGCGCCCGACGATCGCCTCGAACGCCTCGGCCTTCGCGAAGCCCATCTCCGTCTCGCGGGCCCGGCGCACGATCGCCTCGCCCAGCGGGTGCTCCGACCCGGTCTCCAGCGAGGCCGCCAGGTCCAGCACGCCGGCCTCGGTGAACCCGTCCGCCGCCACCACGGAGACCACCGCCGGCTTGCCGAGCGTGAGCGTCCCGGTCTTGTCCATGACGACGGTGTCGATGCGGCCCGCGGCCTCCAGCGCCTCCCCGCCGCGGACGAGGATCCCGGCCTCCGCGCCCTTCCCTGTGCCGACCATGATCGCGGTCGGCGTGGCGAGGCCCATGGCGCACGGGCAGGCGATGATGACGACGCCGATGAACGCGGTCAGCGCGAGGGTGAACCGCGGCTCGGGTCCCAGGACGAACCAGACGACGAAGGTCACGGCCGCGGTCAGCAGCACGGCCGGCACGAAGATCTCGCTGACGCGGTCGGCCATGCGCTGGATCGGCGCCTTGGACCCCTGGGCGCGCTGGACCAGCTCCACGATCCGGGCGAGCGCCGTGTCCCGGCCGACGCGCGTGGCGCGCATGACGAACGAGCCAGTGGTGTTGAGCGTGGCGCCGATCACCTCGTCGCCCGTCTGCTTGGTCGACGGGATCGGCTCGCCGGTGAGCATCGACTCGTCGACCGCGGAGATGCCCTCGACCACGATGCCGTCCACCGGCACCCTGTCGCCGGGGCGGACGCGGAGCAGGTCGCCGGCGATGACATCCGCGAGCGCGATGTCCTCGTCGACGCCGTTGCGGATCCGGCGGGCGGTGGTCGCCTGCAGCCCGACGAGGCGGCGGATGGCGCCGGTCGTGTTGCCCTTCGCGCGGTTCTCCAGCCACTTGCCCAGCAGGATCAGGCCCAGGATGATCGTGGCGGAGTCGAAGTAGGTCTCGGGCTGCAGCCCCGCCGCGTGGACCACCTCGGGCCACATCGTCACGAACACGCTGTACCCCCAGGCCGCGCTGGTGCCGACGGCCACGAGCGTGTCCATCGTGGCGCCACCGTGCCGGCCGGCCCGCCAGGCTGCGCGATAGAAGCGACCGCCCGCCCAGAACTGGATGAACGTGGCCGGCCACAGGATCAGCTTGTTGAGCTCCGTCATCGGCACCGCGGTCTGGGGCACGAACATCAGGACCATGAACACGACGGCCGCACCGATCGAGACCAGCGCCTGCACGAGCGTGTGGCGCTGCTCGCGTTCGCGATCGGCATCGTCGGCGGAGACCTCGTCCTCGAGGGATGGGGCGGCGGCGCCCACGGCGGCGACGGCCTCGGCCCTGACCTCGTAGCCGGCGGCCTCCACGGCCCTCACCAGCTCGTCGCGGCCCGCCGTTCCCGGGTCCACGAGGACCGTTGCGCGCTCCGTGGCGAGGTTGACGCTCGCGGTCTCCACCCCCGGCGTCTTCTTGAGGAACCGCTCGATCCGGTTGACACAGGACGCGCAGGTCATGCCCTCGATGGGGAGGACGATCTCGATGGGCTGGAGGTTGTCCGGAAGACGGGTCGTCATACTCAGGGGGAGTATACCAGCGGGGCCTCACGGCAGATCGAACGTGCCGAAGGAGGGAAGCGTCAGCGCGGAGCCTCGAGCGCGACGCCACGCATCGCCCACTCGTACGCGGCGCAGGCGACCAGCGCGGACCCGAACGTGACCACCAGCGCGGCGACGAACGTCCGGGGCTCGATCCCACCGGCAGCCGTCGCACCGCCGAGCGGAGCCGGATCCAGCCCGGCCCCAACCAGGCTGACGATGCCCGCGACGATGACGCCGGCCCCGGCCAGGCCCGCGAGCCTCGTCGCCCAGCCGCCATGCCCCATGCCCCACGTCCGCCTGGGCATCCACCCCTGGGCGCGCACGAGAGCCGCCGTGACGATCGCGGCCCAGGCCAGTGCGATCAGGATCGCGCCCACCACGTCCGCCAGGCGATGCCAGCCGGCCGTGATCGTGCTGACGCCGACCGCGGCGACGATCACCGGGACCAGGATGACCACCGGCGTCCGCAGCCGGCGGGGGACGACCAGGATGCACGCGAACCCCAGCGACGCGACGAGGGTGACGTGCCCGCTGGGGAAGCTGTTGCCGACGGCATAGGCGTGGTGGCCCAGCAGGTTCGGGCGGTCCAGGAGCACCTGCAGCGCCTGCGAGGTCACGTTTGCCCCTGCGATCAGCACGAAGGTCGCCGTCGCCAACCCGAACCCGCCCCGGGCGAGCCCGATCAGCACGAGCCCGAGCACCGCGATCATCCCCGACGCCAGGCTGACCGTCGCCAGCGTCTCCGAGGCGGCCCCCAGGGCCGCCGGCGTCGCCAGCACACGGCCGTACAGGACGAGGTCGGCGATTTGCTGACCCTCGACGGTCAGCGTGGTCCACGCCCAGATCGGGACAACCAGCGCACCCGCACCCAGCCCGAGCAGCGCCAGACGCCGGGCGCTGTGCGATGGCAGCAGGACCGGGGTACGCGAGTCCCGGGGTAGCGAACGGCGGAGGCGCATCCGGTAGCGACGCATCAGCCGCCCTGCCGCCGCTGGGCGCGCGACACGGCGATCGACGGGGGCTGTCGTTCGCGGCGCACGCTCACCCACCCATTGTGCGCCACCCCGTGCATCGCCCCCCGGGCGTCGGGCCCCCTCGGGCGAGCGGGAGGCCGGCTCCCGGCCGGACGGGCGATCAGCTCCCGGGCGGCTCCCCCACCTGCCACCCGAGCCAGGTGTCCGGGTCCACCCGTGGGCGGACGACCCAGGACTCGCCGCCTCGCAGCGCGATCTCCGGCGGGAGCGGGTGGGACAGGAAGAACGGCATCGACTCCGTGGCGCCGTAGGCCCCGACATCCAGCACCGCGACCAGGTCGCCCGGGTCCGGGAGTGCCATGACGGCCGCCTGGGCGAAGACGTCCAGGCCCGAGCAGAGCGGGCCCGCGACGGTCACCGGGAAGCGCTGGGTGCCGGACGTGGAGGCCGCGCCGGGCGCGGATGTGGAGGCTGCGTCCGACGTGGAAGCGGCGCCGGTGAGGACCCGGATGCGGTGCTCCTGGCCGACCAGGGCCGGCCGGAGCACGTGGTGGATCCCGCCGTCGAGGATGACGACGTGGTGGCCGCCAACGGACTTGCGATCCGTGACGCGCGACACGTACGCGCCCGACGCGCCGACGAGGAACCGGCCGGGCTCCAGCAGGACGCGCGTGACCCGTGTCGCCGGGTCCGCTGCCAGGCTCGCGGCCATCGCGACGAGACGCGCCCTGAGTCCGCCCACGTCGAGGGCGTCCTCATCGGTCGCATACGGGATACCGAGGCCGCCGCCGGCATCGACCAGACGCAGCGGGAAGCCGGCGCCGGCCGCGAGCTCGCGGGCAGCCTCTACCGTGGCCTCGACGTGCGCCGCGAGCGCCCCGGCGTCGAGCACGTTGGAGGCCCCGAACGCATGCAGGCCCACCGGCTCCAGCCACGGCGACGCGACGGCCTCGGCCGCCGACGCCCGGAGGTCAGCGCCGTCCATCCCGAACTTGCCGGCCCCGCCATCGCCGACCAGGCGGACCCGCTCGAGGCGCGCGGCCTCGGAGACGGCTGCCCGGAGCAGGATCGGCTGGCGGCGGCCGAGGCCCTCGGCGATCAGCGCGAGGCGCCGCAGCTCTCGCGGCGACTCAACGGTGACGACGCGGACGCGTGCCTCGACGGCCGCGGCCAGCTCCTCGTCCCGCTTGCCGGGGCCGGTGAACACGACCTGCCCGGCATCGAAGCCGGCGCGCAGGACGTGCCGCAGCTCGCCGCCCGACGCCACGTCCGCCCCGAGACCGAGGTTCTGCAAGTGACGGAGCACCGCAAGGTTCGGGTTGGCCTTGACCGCGTACGCGAGGTCGAATACATCGGGCATCGCGGCCCGGAGCGCCGCCACCTGCCGCGAGACCACGTCCAGGTCGTAGGCGTAGAACGGGGTCCCGAAGCGATCCGCGAGGACGGCCGGGTCCAGCCCGCCGAGCCGGCCGTTGCGCAGGATCTCGTCCCGGGCGGGCGGGCGGCCGCGGCTCGCGGTCGCAGGGCGAGAGGCGGGCGCCGCCGGCGGGCCGGGCTCGCGGACGACGCTCATCGCAGCGCGTCCTCGAGGGCGACCCGTGCGTCCGTGCCGGCGTCGCGGTCCTTGACCAGCAGCGCGACCGACACGGACAGCCCGTTGGCCGCCGCGAAGTCGCCGCCGAGGGCACGCGACCCCGGCACCACGACGGCGCGCGCCGGGATCGCCAGTGGTTCACCGGGCGTGCCCGTGTGCACGCGGCCGCGGACCAGGTCGTACAGCCGCGACGTCCCGGTGAGGGTCACCCCGGCCCCGATGACCGCGTCCTCCCCAACCAGCACGCCCTCCAGCAGGGACGACCCCGCGCCGACGAAGACCCCGTCCTCCACGATCACCGGCCGCGCGCCCGCCGGCTCCAGGACCCCGCCAATCGACACTCCCGCGGACAGGTGGACCCGCGCGCCGATCTGGGCGCAGGAGCCCACGAGCACGTGAGAGTCCACCATCGTGTCCTCGCCGATCCACGCGCCCACGTTGACGAACGAGGGCGGCATCACGACCACGCCCGGTCCGAGATAGACCCCTGCCCGGATGCTGGTCCCGCCCGGCACGATGCGCCACGGGCGGCCGGCCGCGAGGGCCGCGTCCGCCTCCGGGCCCGCGAGGAGCGCCTTCGGCGGCAGGCCGACGCGATCCCGGAAGCGGAGAACCTCGCCCAGGTCCCAGGTGGCCGTCTCCCGGTCCCGGAAGCAGGCGAGGATCGCCGCCTTGACCTCGGGATCCGCCCGCCAGCCGCCGGGGGCCGAGGGGTCCGGGACGGCGGCCCGGCGGCGGCCGGCGTCGAGGTCGTCGAGGACCGAGGTCGTCGCCGGCGTCGAGGCCTCCGTCGGGGCGACCGTCGAGGCCGTCGTCGTGGACGCCGTCATGGTCGTCGTTGCCGTCATGGTCGCGGTCGCAGTGCGGGTCCCGGTTACGGGTGCGGCGGTTACGGGTGCGGCCGCGGCAGGAGAGGGCTCGGCTGTCGTCATGCCGCCACCCCGTGACCGGTCGGATGGGCCGTTGGCGTCGCCTCGACAGCCACGGCGCCGGCACCCGCGGGCTGCAGGCCCAGCCCTCGCAGGATCCCGGCCAGCCGCTCGCGCGGGGCGTCGGCCAGCGGCAGCAGCGGGGCGCGGAGGTCGTCGCGCTCGAGCAGGCCCATCGCCAGCATCGCGGCCTTCGCCGGCACCGGGTTCGGGGCGCCCTGGAAGTTCGCGCGCAGGAGCGGCAGCCAGCGGTCGTGGATCCGGCGCGCACCCTCGAAGTCACCCGCGAATGCGGCATGGCAGAGAGCGGACATCTCGCCCGGGATCTGGTTGCCGGCGACGGAGATCACGCCGTCTCCACCCATCGCGAGGACCGCGAGCGTCGCCGCGTCGTCGCCCGAGAGCACGGCCACGTCCCGCGGCCGGTCCCGGCAGATCACCGCGATCTGCTCGATGTTGGCGCTGGCCTCCTTGACCGCGACCACGCGCGGGTGCTCGGCGAGCCGCAGGAAGGTGTCCGCCTCCACGTTGGCGCCGGTCCGGCCGGGCACGTTGTAGACGACGATCGGCAGGCCGCCCTCGTCCGCGATCGCGCGGAAGTGGGCCTCGAGCATCCGCTGGTCGGGCTTGTTGTAGTACGGGGTGACGATGAGCGCGGCGTCGGCCCCCAGCGCGGCGGCGCGGCGAGTGGCCTCGATCGACGCGCGGGTGTCGTTGGTGCCGGTGCCGGCGATGACCGGGATCCGGAGACGCGACGGGCGCTCCGCTACGGTTCCGACGGCGATCTCGATGCAGCGTTCGCGCTCCTGCTGACTGAGCGTCGGCGACTCGCCGGTGGTGCCCACCGGGACGAGGCCGTCGATGCCGGACGTGACCTGCCACGCGACGAGGCGGCGGTAGGCGGTCTCGTCGAGGGCGCCGTCGGCGGTGAACGGGGTCACCAGCGCGGTGAAGGCGCCTCGCAGGCGCGGGGTTCGATGGTGGGCGGAGCGGGTGATGCGGGCCATTGAGGTCTCCCTTGGACTGTCGGGGTTGAATGGATCGATGGGGTCGATATCGCGTGCAACGGCGTCACACGGCGACGGCGATGGGAGAGGCCGCGAGGAGGTCGTCCACGACGGCATCGAACGGGTGGATCCCGGGGGCGCGAGGCTCCCGGACGAGCCAGCGGGCGGCCGCGAGGGCGCCGTCGGCGTAGGCGGTGCGGTCGCGGGCGGTGAGCCTCAGCTCCACGGACTCGCCCGGGCCGTCGAAGGTCACGAGATGGGTGCCAGGAGCGGCACCGGCCCGGATCCCCGAGATCTCCAGGGCGGGGCGGCCGTCAGCGGAACCGCCGGCGGCTTGGGCATCCGTGGTGTCGGGGCCGGTCCAGCGCGGGTCGGCCGCGACGATCCTCCGGGCGATCGCCCGCGCCGTCCCGGACGGGCGGTCCGCCTTGCCGCGGCGGTGCCACTCCACGATGGACGGCTCGAATGCGCCGGCCCGCGCGTACCAGCCGGCCGCCGTTTCGGCAAGGCGGAGGAACAGCGCCGCGCCGAGGGAGAGGTTCGCCGCGACCACGGCTGAGGACCCGTGGTCGAGCAGCATCGCCCGCACCCTCGGCACGTCGGCGTCCCAGCCGGTCGTCGCGAGGATGAACGCGCGGTTGCCGGCGGCCAGGGCGTGCTCCACGTTGGCCGCGACCGCGGTCCCGACCGACGCGTCGACGACGACGTCGGCGGCGGGGGCCCGGGTTCGCCGGCCGCCGGCGGCGGGCCGGCCGAGGACTTCGGAGGCCCAGCCCGCGTCGGCGGCTGCCGTGGCGATGGCGCCGCCGAGGCGGCCCGGTCCATAGATGAGGACTTGCATCTCGAACGTGTCCCTTCCGTGTGGAGGAGCACGGGTTCGGAGGTCCGAGAATCACGAAGGCCGCGGCACCGTCTGTGGTGTCCGCGGCCCCTTCGGCGCCTCCGGTCCCGGAGGCTCCAAGGTTCGTCGCTCGCGCGCCTTCAGAGCCCCAGGGCCCGAGCCTCCCGGCTGGGCCGCAACGGCTTCTTCTTGGCGTCGACGCTGACGTAGAGGTGCGACATGACCGGCGGATTGTGCCGCATATCCGCGGAGCATGCAACCATGGTTCCATGGACTGCTGGGAAGGGTGCATCACGGCAGCGGTTGCCGATGGACCGTGGGGTCCGGTCCGCATCGCCGCCGGCACCCGCGGCGTGGTCGCGGTCGAACTCCTGGGCACCGCCGAGTCGTTCGAGGCCGGCCTGGCCCGGCGGCACCTCGGGCCTCCGAAGCCGCTGCTGCCGCTCGAGGCGCACCGCGCGTCGTGCGCCGCCGCCGGGTTGTGCGCGCGGGCGCGCGACCTGGTGACGACGGCGCTTGCGGGCGAGCCGGTGCCGCTGGAGTCGATCCCCGTGGACCTGTCCGACTGCTCCGCGTGGGACCGCCTGGTCCTGGGTGCCGTGCGCGCGATCCCGCGCGGCGAGACGGCCTCCTACGGCGAGGTCGCGCGTCGGATCGGGCGAACCGGCGCGGCGCGCGCGGTGGGCGGCGCGGTGGGCCGCAACCCGGTCGGGCTGCTGATCCCGTGCCACCGCGTGATCGCCGGCGACGGGTCGCTCGGCGGCTACGGCGTGGCGGCATACGGCGGGCGCGAGGCGGCGCTCGCCGTCAAGCGGGGGCTGCTGGCCCTCGAGGGGGTCGCCTGAAACGAGCGGCCGCGATGCCGACGGGTCAGGACCGGGGGACGGGCCGCATCGGGTAGACGCCGATGACCACCGGCGACACGGGGTCCAGCGAGAGCTCGCAGCCCACGTCGCCAGCGTTCAGGAGCTCGCCCATCATCCAGCCCTCCGCGGACGGCAGCCCGATGTACAGGGTCCGGTCGCCGACGCGGATCGGCGAGACGTCATCGTCCTCACCGGAGATGCCGAACCGCCGGCGCAGCTCGTGCATGGGGACCCACGGCCGGCTCTTGATGAACCGGCGCAGCTGGGCCTGGGTGCAGGTCGGGTGGGTGGGCTCGACGACGCCGACGGCGGGGCGCTCCGGGGCGGGCGACGGACCGATGGCGTGGGCCTGGTCGGTGGCGCGGACCGTCTCGCCGGCGGGGACCGGTCCGGTGGTGGGGGCCTGCTCGCTGGCGCGGGACGGCCCGGTGGCGCTTACGGGCGCGGGCGCGATCACGGGTGCGACGACCGGCGCGGGCGGGCTGACCGGAGCGGAAGCGACGACCGGCGCCGGGGCCGGGACGCGAGCAGGCGCGATCCTGGTCGCGGGGACCGGCACGCGCCCGGGGACCGGGACGGGCTCGCCGGCCGCGTCGAGTCCCTCGACGAGCGCAGCTGCGGGCCTCCCGGCCGGCATCACCGATCCGGCGGCCGGTCCCTGGACGGCATCGACCGACTGCGTCCCGGGACGAGCCGGGCGCGCGGATGGATGCTGGTGCGGATTACGGCCGTGCCGGGCGCGCCGGCTCATCGGTCGGGGCGGCGCGGGTGCTTGGCCCACGCGGATAGGGTTGTCATGGTGGCTCTCGCGTCGGTCGCAGGGGAGCTCGACCGATCGCAGGATCATACCCCGCGTCGCCCGAGTCCGCGGGTGAGCCACCTCGTTGCCGATGGTCAGCCCCGTCGGCTTCCGGGAGGACCGGCCCGTGCACCGGGGGTCGTCCGGTCTCCCCGACCCCGACCGGCGTCACGCCGTCGGGACGAGGGGCGGCTCCGCCGTCCGCCCGGAACCACTCTCAGGAGCGCCTGCAAACGAGGTTCCAGTCTCCATCCTGCGCCACGACCGCGACCCTGCCCAGAGTCCCGTCGGGGAGGCGACACGGGTAGTCCGTCATCGAGTGATCGTCCGGCCGGCTCCTCCGGAATGCGGCTGCGAGGCGGGCCATTGCCGATTTGCCCGACGGCGCGCGCCCGTCCCGGTTGCTGTCTGCCTCGTCGCCAAGTCCGTCAAGCAGCCGGCGATGGGCTGCCAGGGCCGCTTCCTCCCGTTGCCGCTCCCTGACGATCTCGAGCGCGGTCAAGGCATAGATCTGCCACATGGGGCGCCTCCCGATGGCGGGTCGACCGACGCCAGCGGGACGCTGGCCGCCGACCAGGACACGGAAGATCGGGGGCGGGCCCCGGTGCTCGACCGCCCGACCGTTGGGGGCCATATGGCCTGCTCGTTCCGGTCCGAATGTCACCTTCCCAGATGACGTCGCGGGTGTCAAGCCCCCAGATGCAGTCGGGCGCAGTCCGGCGGGTGCGTCGGCGGGCCGAGGTGGCGTCACGCCGAGGCACCCGGAAGGAGTCAGCCGGGAACGACCAGCAGGTCCCGGGCCAGCCGGTTGAGCGTCACCGGACCGGTGTCGCCGCAGACCACGATGTCCTCGATCCGGGCCCCGTAGCGGCCCTCGAGGTAGATGCCCGGCTCCACGCTGAACGCCATCCCCGGCGCCAACGGCTCGGTGCTTCCCGCCACCAGGTACGGCTCCTCGTGCTCCTCGAGGCCGATGCCGTGTCCCGTCCGGTGGATGAAGCTCGGCCCGTAGCCCGCGGCGTGGATGATCCCGCGCGCCACCGCATCGATCCGCTCGCAGGCCACGCCCGGGAGGACCGCGGCCGTCGCCGCGGCCTGGGCCCCCTGGAGCACCCCGTAGAGGCGCAGGAACTCCGCGTCCGGGCCCAGCGCGGGATCGGTGCCGGTGACCCAGACCGTTCGGGTGATGTCGCTCCCGTAGCCGCCGAGCGCCCCGCCGATGTCGATGACGATCGGCTCCCCTGCCGCGATGACCCGCTCGCCGGGCTCGTGGTGCGGCGACGCGCTGTTGGGCCCCGAGGCCACGATCGCGAATGCCGCGTGATCATGACCCTCGGTCACGAGCCGCTCCCGGATCTCGCGCGCGACCCCGGCCTCCGTGCGCCCCACCAGCGTCCCCGCCGCGACCGCGGCCAGCACGCGGTCCGCCGCGAGGGCGGCAGCGCGCAGCAGCGCGACCTCGTCGGCGTCCTTGCGCATCCGCAGCGTTCGCAGCACCGCCGACGCCAGCGAGAACCGCGCACCCGGCAGCGCCCGCTGGAGCCCCAGCACGAACGCCGCCCGCAACCCGTCAGAGACCGCCACGGCTGCCGGATGGGAGGCATCGTTCCCGATTGCCTCCGCGACGAGGGCCCCGACCAGCGCCATCGGATCCTCGGTCTCCTCCCAGGTGGCGACCACCACCTCTCCCGATGCCACGGCCGGGCACGCCCGCGCGGGTGCCGCCTCGAGGCGGGGGGCGACGAGCGTGACGGGCGTGCCATCGGCAGCCGGGATCACCAGCAGCGTCAGGCGCTCCAGCGGCATGGCCTCGTACCCCGCCAGGTACCGCAGGTCCGCCCCCACGCCGATCAGCAGCGCGTCGAGTCCGGCCGCCGAGGCCGCCCGCCGGACGGCGCCCAGCCGGATCCCGTACCGCTCGACAGGGATCCGCGGCGGGGCCCCGCGCGGATCCGGGGTCACGCGAGCGAGGCGACGAGGTGCCGGAAGACGTCCGGGGCGGAGACCACGCCGATCGGCCGTCCGTCGTCCACGATCGGGATGTGGCGGAACTCGCCGACCGCCATCTTGTGGATGGCCACGGCGAGCGTGTCGTCGCGGCGGAGCACCACGGGGTCGGGCGTCATGAAGTCCCGGATCCGGTAAAGGCCCAGCCGCTTGTCGACCGCCTTGACCGCCGCGTCGCGGTCCGTGAAGATCCCGACCACGCGCCCCTCGTCACAGACGAGGAGGCAGTCCGTCCCGCTCTCGTGCATCAGCTGGATGGCCGCGGCGGCCGCCATCGTGGGCTCGACGAGCGTCGGCGATCCGATGCCGAGCGCATCGAGGTGATCGCCGAGGATCGTGTCCTGGTAGTCCGCGAGGGCCTGTGGCGTGTCGGACAGGGACAGGTCCGCGCCGCAGTGGAAGCAGCTGTCGTCCCCCTCGAAGTTGTCGTAGCGGCAGTTGGGGCAGAGCATCGGCTACTCCACGGTCCAGGTCTCGCCGGCCATCAGCGCCGTTCGCAGGTCGCCGGGTCCGGACTTGGCGACGGCGGCCTCGATCTGGGCATCCACGAGGTCAGAGTGGGTGGGGCGGTCCACCTGGCGGAGGATGCCCACGGGCACGGGGTACTCGGGCCAGAACATCCGCGACAGGATCAGCGCGAGGTACGGGTCCTCGGCGTGCTGGTCGTGGACCAGCAGGTCCGCCTCAGTGATCCCATCCTCCCCGATCGTCACGACCTCCGGGTGGAGGCCCCGCAGGCGGATTCCCTTGTCACGATCCTTGCCGAAGATGAGCGGCTTGCCGTGCTCCAGGACGAGCATCCGGTCGTCCCGCACGTCCCGCTCGGTGAAGTCGCGCCAGGCGCCATCGTTGAAGATGTTGCAGTTCTGGAGGACCTCGATGAACGCGGCACCACGGTGGCGCCCGCCCGCCTCGAGCGTCCGGGCCAGGTGCTCCGTGTGGGTGTCGACGGTTCGCGCCACGAAGGTCGACTCGGCCGCCAGCGCGAGGGTCAGCGGCATGACCGGACGATCGATGGACCCCATCGGCGTCGACTTCGTCCGCTTCCCGAACTCCGAGGTGGGCGAGGTCTGGCCCTTGGTCAGGCCGTAGATCCGGTTGTTGTGCATGATCATGGTGAAGTCCACGTTCCGGCGCATCGAGTGCAGGAAGTGGTTGCCGCCGATCGACAGCGCGTCACCGTCGCCCGTGATCACCCAGACCATGAGGTCCGGGCGGGCGGTCTTGAGCCCCGTGGCGAGCGTCGGGGCGCGGCCGTGGATCGAGTGGAAGCCGTACGTGTTCATGTAGTACGGCAGCCGGCCGGAGCAGCCGATGCCGGAGATGAAGACGATGTTCTCCTTCGGCACGCCGAAGTCGGGCATCACCTTCTGGGTCTGGGCGAGGATCGAGTAGTCGCCGCAACCCGGGCACCAGCGGACCTCCTGCTCGGCGACGAAGTCCTTGCGCGTGAGCTTGACCAGGCCGCCTTCGATCGGCGCCTGGCCCATGGTCGTCTCGGTCATCGGGCCACTCCCCGTTCCGCCAGGATTCGCTCCGCCTCGGCGACGATCTCGGCGATCCGGAACGGCTTGCCGCGGACCCGGCCGTAGCCCACGGCGTCCACCAGGTAGGTGCCTCGGATGACGAACCAGAGCTGGCCGAGGTTGAGCTCCGGCACCAGCACGGTCCGGTAGCGCTTGAGGACATCGCCCGTGTTCGCGGGGAACGGGTTGAGGTAGCGGAGGTGCGCGTGCGCCACGGACTTGCCCTGGTCCAGCATCAGCTCGGTGGCGCTGCGGAGGGCGCCGTACGTGGAGCCCCAGCCGAGGATGAGCAGCTCGCCCTCGTCCACGCCGAACGTCTCGAGCGACGGGATGTCCCTGGCGATGCCCGCGACTTTGGCCGCGCGGAGGAGGCACATCCGGTGGTGGTTCTCGGCCTCGTAGTTGACCGTGCCGAGACCGTCCAGCTTCTCCAGGCCGCCGATGCGGTGCTCGAGGCCGGGCGTGCCCGGGATCGCCCAGGGCCGCGAGAGGGTCTCGGGATCACGGCCGTACGGCAGGAACGGTCCGTCGCCCTTCACGGAGTTCGGGACGGAGATGTCGGGGAGCTCGCTGACGTCCGGGACCTTCCAAGGTTCCGCGCCGTTGCCGACGAACGCGTCCGAGAGGTACGCCACCGGGGTCATGTACTTGAGCGCGATTCGCGACGCCTCGATGGCCAGGCTGAAGCATTCGGCCGGCGTGGCCGGAGCGAGCACCGGCATCGGCGACTCTCCGTTGCGGCCGTAGAGGACCTGCAGGAGGTCCGCCTGCTCGACCTTGGTCGGCAGACCGGTCGAGGGACCGGCGCGCTGGACGTTGACGATGACCATCGGCAGCTCGGTCATCACGGCCAGGCCCATGGCCTCCGACTTGAGGGCGACGCCCGGACCGGACGTCCCGGTCAGGGCGAGCGCGCCGCCGTAGGCCGCGCCGATCGTCGAGCCCATCGCGGCGATCTCGTCCTCGGCCTGGAAGGTCCGGACGCCGAACGACTTGTAGCCGGCCAGCTGCTGGAGGATGTCCGTGGCCGGCGTGATCGGGTACGAGCCGTAGAACAGGTCCCGCCTGGCGGCATGCGCGGCAGCGAGGAAGCCCAGGGCCGTCGCCTCGTTGCCGGTGATGTTGCGGTACGTCCCGGGCGGCAGCTTCGCCTTCGGCACCCGGTACGTGGTGTGGAACATCTCGGTGGTCTCGCCGAAGGCGTAGCCCGCCTTCAGCGCCCGCTTGTTCGCCTCCGCGATGACCGGCCGGCCGCCGAACTTCTGGTCGATCCACGTGGTCGTGGGATCCATCGACCGCTCGTAGAGCCAGAACATCAGGCCGAGGGCGAAGAAGTTCTTCGTCAGGTCGACCTGCTTGCTGGTCATGTCCAGGCCCTCGAGCGCCCGGGCGTTGAGCGAGCCGATCGGGATCTCGAAGACCCGGTAGGACTTCAGCGAGTCGTCGGTGAGCGGGTTCGCGGCGTACGCGGCCTTGGCCAGGTTCGAGGCAGTGAAGGCGTCGGAGTTGACGATCACGGCGCCACCCGCGGGAAGGTCCGGGAGGTTCGTCTTGAGCGCCGCCGGGTTCATGGCGACCAGCACGTCCGGCGCGTCACCCGGGGTGTGGATGTCCGACGCGGAGAAGCTGATCTGGAACCCCGAGACGCCGGGCAGCGATCCGGCGGGGGCGCGGATCTCGGCGGGGTAGTCCGGGAAGGTGCTGATGTCGTTGCCGAAGACGGCCGCGGTCCTGGTGAACTGGGTCCCCGTCAGCTGCATCCCGTCGCCGGAGTCCCCGGCGAACCGGATGGTGACTCGATCGAGCAGCTGGCTCTCGCGCTCGATCCGTTCAGGTGTCGTCGTCATCCGCCTTCGGCCTGCTCCATGCGCTGATGCGGTCGGGGTGGGAGGTTCAGCAGCTCCTCGGGGAAGGACTCCGCGAGGTACTTGAGGATGTCGACCTGGCGCACGACCCCGACGAGGTGCCGGTTCGCATCCACGACGGGGACGTTCCGGTAGCGGCCCGATTGCATGAGCGTCAGCGCGTCGAGGACCGTCTGCTCGAGGTGCAGGATGTTCGGGTCCGTCGTCATGAACGCCTCGACGGGCGCATCGACATCCACCCCCTGGCCGACATCCGGACCCACCAGGCGGCCGAAGATGTCGCGCTCCGTGAGGACGCCGACCAGCCGGCCGTCCTCGTCCGTGATGAACACGGAGTCGCCGGTCCCGGCGCGCTGGATGGCCAGCAGGCAGTCCCCGATCGACGTGCCGGGCGACATCGACACCGGGAGCCGTCGGCCCACGACCATCAGGGGTTGCAGGAGAAGGGTGGAAACGCGCGCCACGACGGCGCGCTCGGTCAGGTCAGCCACGGGCGAAGTGTACGCGGAGACGCCGGATCGGGCAGGCCATGTTGCCTGCCGCGGATGGTCCGTTGGTGAGTTGGGGACGCGGAACGGACGGGGCCGGGGTCGTGCGGAGTCGGGCGTTCGCGATCATGGAGCTCGATCCGGGGCGCTGTGGGGCGCAGCAGCCGGACCCGGCCTTCCCCACCTCCGATACCCTCGCCTCCGTGGATCGCGCCCGCCTCACCGGCATCTCCCTCGTCGTCATCAGCGCCATCGCATTCGGCTCCGGTGGCCTGTTCGCGCGGCCCGTGTACGGGACCGGCGTGGACTGGCTCACGCTCATGGCGTGGCGGTTCGGGATCGCGGCGGTCCTCGCCTGGGCGCTGCTCCTGGCCCGGCCCCGGGCTCGTCGGGCGCTGCTCGCCCTCCCGCGCCGGACGCTGCTCGTATCCATCGGCCTGGGCGCCTTCTACGTCACGAACACGGCCACGTACTACGCCGGGATCACCACCGTCCCGCTCGGGCTGGCGGCGCTGATCGTCTACATCTACCCGCCCGTCGTCGCGGTGCTGGCGCTCCGCCTGGGCCGGCCGCTGGAGGGCCGTCGCGCCTGGACCGCGCTCGTGATCGCGGTGGCGGGCGTGGTGCTGGCCGTGGGCGGGATCGATGCCGCCACCGCCCCACCCCTCGAGGGGCTGCTGCTGATCATCGCGGCGCCGCTGTTCTACTCCGTGTGGATCATCATGGCCGCCCGGCACGGGGGCGAGCGGAGCGATCGCACGGGCCACGAGGCGGACGACGGGCCGTCCACGTCGGTGATCGGGGCGGTCATGCTCACCTCGACCGCCGCCGTCTACTGGGTCGTCAACCTGGCTATCGACCACCCGGTGTTGCCGCCCGACATCCCGGGCGCGGCCTGGCCGGGGATCGTGGCCGTGGCCCTGATCGCGGGCTTCGTCCCGATGCAGGCGTTCTACGCCGGCGCCCAGCGCGTGGGCGCCGCCCAGGCCTCGCTCATCTCCACGGTGGAGCCGCTGTGGACGATCGTGGCCGCGGCGCTGCTGTACGGCGAGCGTCTGCAGCCGGTCCAGCTCGCGGGCGGCGCCTTGATCCTGCTCGGCGTGCTGCTGTCGCAGACGCGTGGCCGGCCGCGGCCCGGGCAGGAGGGCCGGGCCGCCTCGACCCCGACGAGTCGCCGCTCCCCCAGCCGATGGTCCGACTGGGCGAGGAGTAGCGCCGCCTCCGGCCTCCGCGGTCACGACGAGCGCGGGTCGGGGCTCCGGGCGTGGCCTCCGGTCAGGCGAGCGCGGCCCGTGCCGCCGCCAGCTGGGACCGTGCGCCCGACGCCACCAGCCCGCTGTCGGAGCCGATCCCGATGAAGTCGTAGCCGCGCGCCCGGTAGGCCGGCACCTCGGACGCGTCCCGCAGCAGGATCCCCGCGCCCTTGCCGTGAGCGCTGGCGGCGGCAGCGACGCGATCCAGCGCCGCCGTGAACCCCGGGTCGTCGAACGCACCCGGGATGCCCATCGAGTGCGACAGGTCCGCAGGGCCGACGAACAGGACGTCCACGCCGTCGATGGCCGCGATCTCGTCCGCCGCCTCGACGGCGGCCGGCGACTCCACCTGGAACACGCCGATGATCCGCTCGTTGAGGGCCTGGATCTGCGGATGGTCGACGGTCCCGTACCCGGCGCCGCGCGTGCCGCCCGCCACGCCGCGGATCCCGGCCGGCGGGTAGCGCATCCACGAGACCGTCTCCGCGACGTCCGCGACGGTCTCGAGCCGCGGGATCATGAGCCCGTCCGCGCCGAGGTCGAGCACCCGGGCCACGCGCATCCGCTCGGCCGATACCACGCGCACGACGGCGGCGGTCGGGGTCGCCTGGATCGCCAGCAGCTGGCCCAGGAGATCGGCCTCTGTGCCCGGACCGTGCTCGAGGTCCACGACGGTCCAGTCGTACCCGGAGCGGGCGACGATCTCCGCGGACACGGCGGAGGCGAGGTTGACGAACAGCCCGATCGTGGGCTCCCCGGCCAGCACGCGGCGCCGGAGATCGGAGCGGGGCGGGACCTGGGTCGGATCGGTCGGGGTCGTCATGGACAGATCATGCCGGATGCCCCGTTTCGACGACGGCCCGGCGGCGCCCCCATGGCCGGCCGCCCGGTGGTCCGAGGTTCGCCCGGGTCAGCCGCTACGGCCGCGCGCGTCCACGGGCCATGACTCCGTGCGGCCCCCCGGGAGGACGGCGACGAATGACCCGACGAGGTCCACGACCGGGCAGATGTGGTTCGGCACGATCGCGATGACGTCTCCAGGGCCGGGGCCGGCCGACCCACCCGGCAGCGACGCCACGCCGTGGTAGTCGTAGACCCGCTCGATGACGGCGGCCGGCCACCGGGGCACGAGGCCGTATCCCGTGACGAAGTCCGGCATGTCCTTCGTCAAGGCCTTCGCGCCGGCATCCACGACGAAGCGGTCGGACGCCACCGAGACGACCGTGGCCGCGACCACGGCGGCGATCTCCTCGACCTCGATCGCCCCGAGGACCAGTTGCTGGCGATCACCCAGGACGTAGGTCCCGGCCCGGATCTCGTTGACCCTCTCCTGGGCCGCCAGCTCACGGGTCGGGGTCGAGCCCGCGCTGATCGTCCGCACCTCGAACCCGGCCGCCTCCAGGGCCCGGGCTCCGGCATCGAGCGTCGATACCTCGTCCAGTGCGGCCGTGGCCGCCGCGCCGGGCCGGTAGCCGTGACCACCGTGCGTGAACACGCCCTCGAGATCGAGGCCGAGACGGCGCGCCGTGCTCGCGACCTCCACCGCGCCTCCGGGCGTCGCGACGCCGGTGCGGTGGCCGCCCGAGTCAAGTTCCACGAGGACGCGCAGCGGGCGACGGGCCCCGGAGACGGCCGCCGCGAGCCGCTCCGCCCCGGCCACGGAGTCCACCCCCACCCTGAGGTCCGCCGCATCGTGGAGGGCGCGCAGCCGGCTCGCCTTGGGGCCCTCCGCCCACACCGGGTAGGCGATGAACAGGTCCCGGATCCCCGCAAGCGCGAACACCTCCGCCTCGCCCAGCGTGCCGGTCGTCAGCCCGGACGCCCCACCCTCGACCTGCAGCCTCGCGATGCGGACGCTCTTGTGGGTCTTGGCGTGGGGACGGAGCCGGACGCCCCGCAGGTCCAGGCTCCGCTGCAATCGATCGACGTTCGAGGCGACGCGATCGACGAACACGACGAGCGCCGGGGTGTCGATGCCGGCCGGGAGCGGCGGGATCCTGGCGGGGTCGGGGAAGCGCTCGAGCTGCACGGCCGAAGGATACGCGCCGGCCACCCACCGTCCCCGGCGGGGTGCTCGATTGGGCGCGGCGTGTCGAGCGTCGAATGCGGCCGTCCAAGCCGCGTGGCCCAACGCCGCGTGACCATCGTCAAAAGCGCGGTCCGCGCCTCGGAACGCCTCGCCCCGGGGGGGTGGTGCGCACCGGCAACTGCACCTTAAGGAGGTCGGGTACCAGTACCTTCGGGCCATTCCCGATCACGCGTCCCTGCGGCTACGTTCGTGGTCCCCCAGGCGAGGAGCCCAGCCTCGCCGGCACGAGACAGGAAGCGGGACCATGAAGACGCTCAAGTGGTACGCCCAGCGCGCGACGATGTTCCTCGGGACGCTCGCAGCATTCGCCTTCGTGGTCGAGGGAGCCAAGCGCTGGTAACGGCCAGCTGACCACTCAACCGCCGAGCCAGAGCCGCCGGGGCCCACCGGCGGCTCTTGGATTCCGGGGCCCGGGTGCGCGGGCGGTGGATCAGGCCCGGCCGCGCTCCCGCCACATGTTGCGCAGCAGGAACGACACGTTCGCGGGCCGCTCGGCGAGCCGTCGCATGAAGTACGGATACCACTGGCCGCCGAACGGGACGTACACGCGGACCCGCCATCCCGCTCCCGCCAGCTGCTCCTGCAGGTCCCGCCGGACACCGTAGAGCATCTGGAACTCGAACGAGTCGCGGGCGATCCCCTCGGCCCTGGCCACGTCGATCGCCCGCTTGATCAGCCGCACGTCGTGTGTGGCGAGCGCGGGATACCGGCCGGCCCGCATCAGGCGCAGCATCAGCCGCTCGTAGGCCTCGTCCACCTCGACCTTGTCCTGGTAGGCATCCGAGGCGGGCTCCTTGTAGGCACCCTTGCACAGACGGACGCGCCCACCCTCCTCGATGATCGCCTCGACGTCGGCGTCGCTCCGGCGCAGGGCCGCCTGCACCACCACCCCCACATCGGGGCCGCCGTCCGACCATCCCGGGGGGCGGACGCCCCGCCACAGGTCCAGGGTCTCGTCCGTGACTGTGTGGTCCTCCATGTCGATCCGGACGAAGGCGCCGGTCTCGACGGCCTTGGTCACGACGGCCGCGATGTTCTCGCGGGCCAGCGCCGTGTCGATCTTGAGTCCCATCTGGCTGGGCTTGAGCGAGACGTTGCGGTCGAGGCCGCCGGCGGCCAGGGCATCCAGCACGGCGAGGTAGCGGGAGGCGGCGGCGCGAGCGTCCTCCTGGGCCGTGACCGATTCGCCGAGCACGTCCACCGTGGTGCCCATCCCGGCCTCGTGCAGACGTTCGATCGCCGGCAGGACCTCCTCCAGCGTCTCACCGGCCACGAACCGGCGGACCATCGGACGGGTGACCGGCACGCGGGTGGCGAGCCGGCCGAGCGACTTGCGATGGGACAACACCAGGAGCGTGGAGCGCATCGCGCCTTCGGCGACGTCGCCGGCGGTCGATCGGCTGGACATTGGGGCCTCGATGGGGAGAGGGATTGGGCGGTTCAGGAGGCGGCCGGATCCGGCGCGAGTTGGTCGCCGACCTCAGGTTCGGTGAGCAGGTGCGACTCCGCGGGGTCGTCCACCGCCGGACGACCGGCATGGACGAGGTGACCGGTCATTGATCCCGAGGATATCGCGGCGGACCCGGGGCGACAGGGAGGCTCGGCAGCCGCCGCGGCCCGCCCGGTCGGGTCCGTGATCAGCGCAGCGGGCGGTCCACGTTCGCGTACTTGGCCGGCGCCGCACCCAATTGCGCATCGAGCTCGTCGCCAAGCTCCACGGTCCGCCTGAAGGCCGCCCAGACGGCCTCGGAGAGCACGGTGCGCAGGCGCCCGGACTCCAGCTCGTGGAGGGCCGCCGCGCTGGTCCCGGCGGGCGAGGTGACCATGTTCCGGAGCACGGCCGGGTGGTCGCCGGACTGCTTGGCGAAGCGCGTGCTCCCCTCGAGCGTCTCGATGACGAGGTCGTGCGCGACGTGGCGAGGGAAGCCGAGGTGGACCGCGGCGTCGATGAGCGCCTCCATGACGAGGAACACGTAGGCGGGCCCGGTCCCCGAGACGGCGGTCGCCATCGCGACCCACTTCTCGTCCTCGACCTCGAGCTCCGCGCCGAGCGTGCCCAGCAGGGCCTTCGCCTGGGCCCGCTGGTCCGCGGTGGTGGCGGGCGTCGCGTACCAGACGGTCATCCCGTTGCCGATCCGGGCCGGCGTGTTGGGCATCGCCCGGACGACCCGGTCATGGCCGAGCGTGGCCACCAGCGCCCTGGTCGTCGGGCCGGCGAGAACCGACAAGACGAGCTGGCCGGGGCGCAGGGCGGGGCCGATCTCCCGGCCGACCTTGGCGAGCATCTGGGGCTTGACCGCGAGGATGACCACGTCGGCCCCGGTCACGGCCTCGGTGTTCGAGGCGACGACCCGGATCCCGTGGGTCGCCGCCAGCTCGGCACGGCGCTCTGCGCGCGGGTGGCTCGCCACGACCTGGTCAGGCGGGACGAGGTTGCCACGGAGCAGGCCCGCGATCATGGCCTCGGCCATGACCCCGGAGCCGACGGTGGCAATGGTGCTGTTCGCAAGGGGAGACATCAGGCAGCGAGGATAGCACCGGGATTCGAGTGCCCGGCCGGACGGTCCCGGCCGGACGGTCCCGCCGGACGGGCCTCCCCCGGGAAGCGGGCCTCCCCCCGGGAAGGGCTGGCGGTCAACGGCCGTGGCGAGGTGAGGCCCGCCGGCCGCGGCGCGGTCAGGCCAGCCGGGCCCAGGTGTCGGGCGGTGCCATCCCGTCGAACGCGGCGGGGTCTATCAGCTCCGCCAGCACCTCGATCCCGTCGATGACGCGCGGCCCGGGGTGGTCGAAGCAGGCCGGGCCGTCCACGGCGAAGACCCGGCCGGCGACGACGGCCGGCAGTGCTTCCCACCCCGTTGGGCGCGGCGTCCGATCCCACACCTCGCGGACGGCCCCCAGGTCGAGTCCCCGGAGCGCCAGGACCAGGACCTCCGGTTCCATCTCGCACACGGCGTCCCAGGACGTCGGCGCCGGCGGCTCGCCCTCGCGGCCCAGCAGCTCCCAGCCACCCGCAAGACGGACCTGCTCGGGGACCCATCGCCCGACGGCGACCGGCGGCTCGAGCCCTTCGAGCACGATGACGCGAGGCGGCTCGAACCCGTGCTCACGCCGGCCGAGGACGATCCTCTCCAGCGAGCGGAGCCGTTCCCGCAGGCCCAGGGCGACGTCCATGGCCTCGTCCTCGGTCTCGGTCATGGCGCCCACGGCCTGGATCGCGTTCAGGACGCCCTCGATCGAGGTCGGGTCGAGCCGGATGACCTCGGTCTCGAGGCCGAGCCGGACCGCGGCTTCGCTCGCCTCGCGGTAGCCGACCGAGCCCACGCCCGGGGCACCGCCCGCGATGACAAGGTCCGGGTCGGCGGCGTCAAGGGCGTCGTCATCGATGACGAGACGGGACGCCGGCGCCTTCCCGTCGCGGGGATCCTTCGTCGTGCGCGCCACGATCGGGAGGTCCCGCGCCTCGAGCGGGAGCTCGCAGGCGTCGGTGACTCCGACGAGCTCGTCGCCCAACCCCAGCGCGAACACGATCTCGGTGGCGGCGGGGAGCAGCGACACGATACGCACGTGGTCAGTCTACGGGCCGCGAGGGCCGGGCCGCGGGAGCCGGGCCGGGCGACCGGCCGCGAGGGCCGGGCCGCGAGGGGCAGCGAGGTCCTGCCCCCTGGCCACGGTCAGCGGGCGACGGGCAGCGGCATCGAAACCTCGCCGACCAACCGGGACGACGATCAGGGCGCGGGAGCAACGCCGAGACGCACGAAACGGCCCCGCAGGAATGCGGGGCCGGACGTGATCGTGGCTCCGGCCCGAGGGCCGGGTCCGTGAGAGGTCAGGCGGGCTTGAGCGTCTCGAGGGTCGCGCGGGCCGCGGCCTTGTCGTTGAACCAGAGCGCCTCGAGGGGGGCATACGCGGCCCACTCGGCCGGCAGGCTCTCCTCCGGGAAGATGGCATTCACGGGGCACTCGGGCTCGCACGCGCCACAGTCGATGCACTCGTTGGGATCGATGTAGAGCTTGCGGTCGACCCCTTCTTCGAGGTGGATGCAATCCACCGGGCAGACGGACACACACGCGGTGTCCATCACGTCGACGCAGGGCTCGGCGATGACGTACGCCATGGTCTTGGGGTCTCCTGATCGGGATAGCGAACCGGGGGCTCGCGGCCGCCCGCGCGCCGTGCAAGAGCGTACCAGAGCACGAGCCCGCGCGATCCCTCGGGGAACGCTCTGGCGCGGGCGCGCCCAGCCGGCACGTCCATGGTTCCGAGGGGCACGCTGGCCGCGCCGGCGTCGCCGGCTTCGGCGGACGGACAGGTCGGCCCGGCTACGCCATGCGGGCGGACGAACCCCGAGCCGGCCTCCGGGCCCGCCTGCCTGGATCGGGATGGATTACCAGCGCCGCGCGTGCTCGCAGGGACCTGGCCAGGGTTCCACCATCAGGACCATCGCTTGGCCCCGTTCGACACGGCGGCCACCACCAGCGCGAATGCGGGGAGCAGCGGCGTGATCGCGGCAACCAGGCGCCGCGCGCGCGTACCCATCGGGAACCTCCTCGCCCGGCCATGCCGGGCACAAGCCGCGCGTCGATCCCTCCGTGCATGCCCGATCGACCGTGCGGGAGCCGCAGTGTGGCGACAGCCACTTATCTGCGGCTTATCCCGGACCCGGCGAGCCCACACACCGCCGTCGTGCCCCCGGAACCCGGACCCGGACGCGCCCCCTGAACCCGACATGGCCCCGCGCAACCCAGGCCGCGCCCCGCAAACCCCCCCAGTCTCCGGGACCCCCAAGTGTCGTCGTGGTGAGCATTCGCCACCTTCGCGCCGTCATCTGCGGCCACCACGATGCATACGGCGGAATGTCAGCACGGCCCCAAGCTTGGCGCGGTCCCAGTCACCCCCCGCCGTGCTGGCGAATGCTCAACTGGCGGGCACGTGGGGATTCCTGCGCCGGGTCGATCTCCGTTACCGCTCCGGGCTTCCCGGTCAGGGTCACCCCCGAGAGCGCCGCACGTTGGCTCACCGGCCCCGGGCCGGGCGGGAGCAATCAGCCGTCCCCGTTGAGCCGCGGGATCTGGCCCTCCGGCACGGCGTGATCGACGCTCGACCGGGAGCAGTCGCCCGTGGTCGGAGCTCCTGCGTGTCGATGCCGGGCGCCTTGGCGAGCGGGGGCTCGCCGGTCACATGCCCTCGGGCACGTACGCCGGGTCCAGGTACGTGTCGGGATCGTCCTTGAACTCGAGCAGGCAGCCCTTGCCGCAGAACCAGTAGGTCTCGCCGTTGTGCTCGAGCGAGAGCTTCGACGTCTCGGTGTCGACGTCCATCCCGCACACGGGATCCTTGACGATTGCCATCGATCAACTCCTTCACCAGCGCCGCTCCGGACGAGACCCGAGGCTCGCGGCTGTGCTGGCCCGAGGCTAGCGCACCCTGCCCGCCGGGACCACGGGGCGCTCTCGGAGGCGTACGATCCGGACCCATGGACCGACCCGACGCCCCCGGCGACCCGCGCGCCATCCTGCTCGAGCAGCGGGCCCAGCTGCTGGCCGAGCTGGAGGAGATCGCGATCCGCGCGCCCGAGCCCATGACCTACGGCTCCCAGGCGGCAGCCGCCAGCCAGGTCTTCGAGCAGCAGCGCGACCTCGCCCTGCGCGAGCACACCCGGACCGCCGTCGCCGCGATCGACGCCGCCCTCGCGCGCCTCGACGCCGGCACCTTCGGTTCGTGCACCTCGTGCGGTCGCGCGATCGGTGCCGAGCGCCTCGCCGCCCTCCCCGCCGCCGCGCTGTGCATCGACTGCCAGCGTACGAAGGGGCGCCGGTGAGACAGGAGCATTCCTCGGTGGAGGCCTCCACGGGCGAGGGCGGTCCCACGAGCGAGCCCGGGAACGACGGGAGCCTGCCCGAGCTGGTCACGATCGGCGAGATCCGGGCAGCAGCAGCGATCCTCCGCGGGATCACGGTCCGCACGCCGCTCGTCCCGTTCGGGCGCCCGGAGCGCCGACACTGGCTCAAGGCCGAGTCCCTCCAGCCGATCGGCGCGTTCAAGCTGCGCGGCGCGTACGTCGCGGCCGCAATGCTGACGCCGGACGAGCGGGCACGCGGCCTCATCACCTACTCGTCCGGCAACCACGCGCAGGGCGTGGCGCGGGCGGCCCGGCTGTTCGGCGTCCCGGCGGTGATCGTCATGCCGTCCGACGCTCCCGCGCTCAAGCGGGCACGTGTCGAGGCCGATGGAGCCGAGGTCGTCGTCGTGGGGACCGCGTCCGAGGAGCGAAAGCGGGTGGCCGAGGAGATCGCAGCCGCCCGCGGCCTCGCGATCATCCCGCCCTACGACGACCGGCGGATCGTGGCCGGGCAGGGCACGGCCGGGCTGGAGATCGCCGAGGACATGCCCGACGTGGCGGCCGTCCTGGTACCGGTGGGCGGCGGCGGGCTGGCGGCCGGAGTCGCCGCCGCGATCACGACGCTGGCCCCTGGCGCGCGGCTGATCGGCGTGGAACCGGAGCTGGCCGCCGACGCGCGCGAGTCGCTCGCGCTGGACCGCATCGTGCGCTGGGACGCCGAGCAGGTGAGCCGGACGATCGCGGACGGGACCCGGACGCAGTCGATCGGGCGGCTCAACTTTGCGCACCTGCGGGCGCAGCTGGACGCGGTGGTGACCGTGACGGAGGCGGAGATCGCCGCCGCCGTCCGCCTGGGCGCCGAGGAGGCGCGGCTGGTGGTGGAGCCGTCCGGGGCGCTGCCGATCGCGGCGATGCGGTTCCATGCCGGAGAGGCGGGCTTGACCGGTGTCGATGGACCGATCGTCGGCGTGGTCTCGGGCGGGAACGTGGACCCGGACCGCTACCTGGAGTACCTCGAGGCGCCGGTCCCGGCGGAGGGCTAGCCGCTCACGCCGCGGCTTCCCCGGCATTACGATGCACATCGCACTGGGAGCCGTCACGCCGATCTTGGAGCGCGGCCCGTCGCCCAGCCTGAGCCGGAGCTGAGCCCTCACCGATGATCCAGGACCTCTGGACCTCGCTGCTCGCCTTCCTGGGGCAGTTCATCGTGCCCGACTGGGGGGCGCTGGTCGCGCTGATCCCGGTCGGCCTCGCCCTGATCGTGCTCCTGACGACGGCATGGATCGTGTTCCGGTTCGCGACCGCCGGGCCGACCAGCCGCGGCGTCCACAAGCTGCCTCCCGCGAGCCGATCCGCCCCCTCCGCCGGGATCGACCGCCCGGACTGATCCGCCGGCGGTCGGGCTGCGAACAGGGGGCGACTACCTTTCCGAGAGGTCACCCATGCGCTCCGATTCGACCCGACAGCTGGTCACCGTGCTGTCGTTCCTGCTGACGCTGATTGTCAACGCCGCGGCCAATGCCCTCCCGATCAACGGCCAGCTGACGTCCGCGATCAGCGACCGCTTCCACGTGTACGTCATCCCGGCCGGCTACGTGTTCTCGATCTGGGGCGTGATCTACGTCCTGCTCGCAGCGTTCACCGTCTGGCAGGCGCTCCCCCGCAACCGCCAGGACGCGACGCTCCGATCGCTCGGGTATCTCCCCGCCCTGTCCGGCGTGCTCAACGCCGCCTGGCTGCTCCTGTTCCAGTACGAGGTGTTCGTCCTCACGGTCCCCGTCATCGTGGCGCTCCTGGTCACCCTGATCGCGATCCATCTCCGACTCTGGGCGCATCGAGACGCCATCCACGGCACGACGTACTGGACCGTCCGGGCACCGTGGTCGGTCTACCTCGGCTGGATCACCGTGGCCACGATCGCCAACGTCGCCCAGGCGGGCGCGGCGCTCGGGTTCAACGGCGGAGGGATCGATCCCGCGCTCATCGCGTCCGCGGTGCTCCTCGTCGGTACGGCCATCGCGGCGACGTTCATGGTCCGATTCCGGGATGTTGCCTACGGCCTGGTCATCGTGTGGGCCTACGCGGGCATCGTGGTCAAGGAAACCGCCGTCGCACCCGTTGCCATGGCGGCCGGTCTCGGGGCGATCCTCGTCGCGGTCCTCGTCGCCGTCGCGCTGGCCCGCCGCGACCCTCGGCCGGCCACGCCGAACGCGAGCGCCGCCGCGGCCTGACCGGGACCTTCCCCTCTGTCAGCGGCCGCCGGCGCCGCGCATCACGGACAAGGAAGAACCCCGGGGTGGTCGAGTCCCGGGGTTCAGGGAGAAGCGTATTGGTTGCGGGGGAAGGATTCGAACCTCCGACCTTCGGGTTATGAGCCCGACGAGCTGCCGCTGCTCCACCCCGCGACTGCCTAGCCTACCGACGATCGGCCGATCCGTCAAAAGCGGCGCCGGTCCCCCGCTGCCTGGCGATCCACGACTCCAGGACCCTGCGATGCCGGTCGTCCAGCTTCACGAGCTTGCGCTTGGACGTGAGGAGCTCGTCCACGTCGTCGAAGCTCATCCCATCGGCCTGCATCAGGTAGGCGGCGAGCACGGTCGCCGAGCGACCACGTCCCTTCGCACAGTGGATCAGCACGGTGCGATCCTCCGCCAGCCGGGCGGCGATCCAGGGCACCGCGTCGTCCAGGACATCCTCGTCGGGAACGGTCACGTCCGGCACGCGGTACTGCCGGTGTGCGATGCCGTGCTCCTCGAAGAATGCGGGCTCCGCCGTCCGCTCCGCGCGCATGTCGACCACGGCCGTGATCCCGAGCGTCAGCAGGGCGTCGAAGTCCCGCTCGTAGGTCGGCGCGCCACCGAGCCACAGCCGGGGCGTGATCTGCGTGAACCAGACGTGCCCCATGAGCCGCTCGTAGGTGAACCGGATCGCCGGGTAGAGCTTGTCGAACCCGCGATGGAACAGGCCCAGCCGGGGCGCCGGCTCAGGGGACGACAACGGCCAGCGCCCGGGCCATGACGTCCACGCTGACCGGCGTCCGCCCGACGTACTCGCCGTCCGCCCACACGGGCTGGTCCGGCTCCGCATCGACCGTGATGGCCCGCGCCTGCAGGTAGTACCTGCCGGCGCTCGCGGTATGCACGTCGAGGAACCGCGCGGCGGCGGCGACCATGGTGTCGTGGGTCTGCTGGTCGATCGCGAAGCAGTCCAGCAACCCGTCGTCGATGGCGTAGCTGTGGGTGATCCGGAGGCCCGTCCCCATCATCCCCGAGTTCACCAGGTAGACCTTGGACGCCTCGAACTCGCGGTGCTCGCCGTCGACCTCGGCCCGGTAGTGGTAGCGATGCTGCGTCTTCGCGTGTCCGGCCATGTTGACCGCGTAGGCAAAGACCCCGTACTTCTCCTTGAGCTCGCGGCTCGTCTGCTCCTCGGGCTCGACGCCGACGTAGAGCCGCTGGATGAAGTAGCGGTCCTGGGCCTGGGCCTGCTCGATATGGACCAGGCGAGCGACGTCGATGGAGCGAGTGTGCGTGCTCGTGCACAGCAGGACCGCCGCTTCCCGCAGCGTTCCGGGCACGCCCATCTCGCGGCAGAAGCCGTTGCCGGTGCCGCCCGGGAGGATGCCCATCGGCGTCTGCCGTCCGGACGCTGCTGCGGCTCGCAGGCACGCGTTCGCGATCTCATGCTGCGTGCCGTCGCCGCCGTACCCGACCACCAGGTCCACCCCCGCCGCGATGGCCGCCAGGGCCTGGTCGGTGGCATCGCCGTACTTGTGGGTCAGGCTGATGTCCCACGCGACATCGTGCTGCCGGAAGACGTCGTTCAGGGTGTTGAGGATGGGCTCATCCTTCCCCGACGCGGGATTGATCACCACGTGCACCCGCCGGTACGGCGCTTCGGTCATCGCAGCCCTCCGATCGCTTCATTCCGTCGGTCGGCTCGACACACGCCGACGATCAGGCGGACGAGCGCCATTCTCTCGCATCTCCGCCACGCCGTGAGATGCCGCAGGCCACCGCGGCTTCCACTGCCTGCACCAGCCGACCGATGGGGTCGATTTCCGTTGGCAGGCGTCCGCTTCACGCGTAGGCTTCCGCCATACATGCCCCGCCGACCCGCCACGTGACGGCGATCGAACGGCCCTCCTCACGAGGCCACGGCAAGCAGCACCGTTCAGCAACGAGGACACATCGCGATGGGCGGACGCCTGAACCAGCAGCGCTTCGGGTCGCGGTCTTCGGCACTCGTCCTCGCCATGGCGCTCGTCACGGTCATGGCACTCCTCGCGGGCTGCGCAATGCAGGTCGCGTCGCCCCAGCCGCCCGTGGTCACGCAGGCGCCCGGTGTCGTGGCCCCGAGCCAGGCCGCGAGCCCGGCGACCGGCGCGGCGTCGGCGCAACCGACCTCGGCCACGACGGAAGGCACGGGAGCAACGCTGATCGCGGCCGGCGACATCGGTCGCTGCGACTCGACCCACGACGATGCGACGGGGGCGCTGGCGGCAAGCCTGCCCGGCGTGGTGGCGACGCTCGGCGACACGGCCTACGAGGATGGGACGCCAGAGGAGCTAGAGGACTGCTTCGGCGGATCGTGGGGGGTCGTGAAGGATCGGATCCGGTTCGCGGTCACCGGCAACCACGACATCCACACCGACGGCGGTGAGCCGCTCCAGGATTACATGGGGAGCGCGGCGGCGCGGGATGGACGGACCTGGTTCTCGGACAGCCTCGGGGCCTGGCACGTCATCGTCCTCGACGGGAACTGCGGCCTCGTGGGTCGCCTCTGCAGCGCCAATTCGGACCAGGCACGGTGGCTCCGCGACGACCTGGCCGCAAGCACTGCCCGGTGCACGATCGCCCTGCTGCACCAGCCGCGGTTCAGCAGCGGCCAGCACGGGAACGACAACGGCGGTCCGCCCGCTGTGGGACGCCCTGTACGCGGCCGGTGCCGAACTGGTGCTCGACGGTCACGACCACGACTACGAACGGTTCGCCCCCCAGGATCCCAACGGCACGGCAGACCCCGCGCGCGGCATCACCGAGATCGTCGCCGGCACGGGCGGTGCCGAGCTCGAGGCGTTCAAGGATGCCCGGGCGAACTCGCTGGTCAGGATCAACGACGCCTACGGGGTGGTGGAGCTCACGCTCTACGCCGACGGCTGGTCGTTCCGCTTCATCGACGTCGACGGGACGGTGCGTGACCAGGGCACCGGCACCTGCCACTGAAGTCGAACGGTCACGCGCCCGGATCGGGGTGACTCGCCCGAGGCATCAGCCCTCGTCGTCGCCGGCGTCGTTCGAGGGGATGGCCCTGCTCGACATGGGGAGGACGCCCGCGACCTCGTTCGTTGTGGGGCTCCGCAGCCGTCAGGCGGGTGGCGGCGGCGGGCCGAGGGGCGGCGGCTCCACGGCTGCGGCGTCGTCCTGCGGCGGCCCGGCGGGCGGCGGCTCGGCGGGCGGCGGCCCGGCAGGCGGCGGCTCGGCAGGCGGCGGCCCGGCAGACGGCGGCCCGGCGGGCGGCGTCCGACCCTGTGAGCGCATCCATGCGTAGGCGACGAGCCCGCCACCGACCACCGCGAGGATGACGAGCAGCAGGAGTGCCGGCCCACCACTTCCGGTGTTGCCCGTGGCGGTGCCCGGCGAGGCGGCCGGGGTCGGTGCGGTCGAGGTCGGAGCGGGCGCGGCGCTCGACCCGGGCGTGGTCGACAGCTGGGCAGACGGCGTCACCGTGGGTTGGGGCGAAGGCGTCGGCTTGGGCGTCGGAGCCGGGGTCGGCGCGGGCGTGGCGACAGCGGTCGGCTGCGGGGTCGGCGCGGGCGTGGGGGCCGGGGTCGGCTTGGGCGTCGGAGCCGGGGTCGGCGCGGGCGTGGGGGCCGGGGTCGGCTTGGGCGTCGGAGCCGGGGTAGGCGCGACCGTGGGGGCCGCGGTCGGCTTGGGCGTCGGAGCCGGGGTCGGGTTGGGCGTCGGCGTTGCCGCGGGCGCAGCCGTCGGGGGTGAGCTGGGCTTCGGCGTGGCCGTCGGTGCTTCGGTCGGTGTCGGCGTCGGCCTGGGCGTGGCCGTCGGGGTCGGTTGCGGAGGTTTCGTCGGCTTCGGTGGCAGCGACGGGGGCGCGATCGACGGGGGCGCGATGGACGGGAGCGCGATGGACGGGAGCGCGATGGACGGGAGCGCGACTGATGGCAGGGCGATGGACGGAAGCGGCACCGTTCCCCCGCAAGCCGCGACCGCGAAGGAGACGGTGGCGACAAGCGCGACGACCCCCGTGACACGATCGCGGCGCACTGGTTTGGCAGACACGTAGACGAGCCTCGTCGCGGCACCAGGGTGAGCCGGCGCAACCCTCCGGGATGCTGGCGACCCATCGAAGGTGGGGATCGTACTCGAAAGGCCGTTCTACGGGTGCGGGGGCCCCGGACCGCCGGGAGCCCGATGCCTGGGCCGGCATCGCGGGCTTGCCGATCCGATGCACTTGCGGCCGTCCGTGCGTCGGACGTCTACGTCGTGGGCCTGCTCATGATCGGCAGGGCCGTGTCCCACCGCCCGGTCCCGATCGACGCGGCAACCATTGCCGACGCCAGGCGTCGTCGGAGCTCGCTCGCGACGGGGGCCTGCGCACCCGTGGGGACGCGCTGCTGGAGCCTGATCGACGCGCCGTCCATGCCGATCCCGGTGACCCAGACGTCCGTCGCTGCATCGGTCAGGAACTGGTCCGACCACGCGGCCTCCGCACGCATCTCGCCCGCGACCCGGGCCGAGGTTGCCAGCGCGGCGTCAAGATCGCCCGCGTGGAGGACATGGAAATCCACCACCGCCATGGAGAACAGGCGGGTCTGGTTGGACGACAGCCGGATGAGCCCGTTCGAGACCGCGTGCGAGGAACCGATCCCGTCGCGGAGCATGGTCCGGCGCAGGCCGATCTCCTCGACCACTCCCTCGAAGCCCGGGTGCCCGCCGACGACCACGTAGTCGCCCTTGAAGAACGGGCCCTCGATGAGGATCAGGAACCCCATCACGTAGTCCAGGACGACGTCCCGGGTGGCGAAAACGATGGCCACCACGATCAGGACGATGGCGGCGAGGACGCCCCACAGTTCGAACACGGCCAGGACCATGATCAGGAAGCCAGCCAGTACTCCCATGCGGAGAAGCTTGAGCAGCAGGTCCTCGATCGTCCCGATCCGCTTCCCCACCTCGTCGCCCGAACTCGACCCGGACGGGAGGTGCGCCGCCTGGGCGTTGATGACAGCCGGGACAAGCCGGTGGACCGCAGCGGCCCCGACGCGGTAGATCAACAGCAGCACCACCGTGCCGATCAGCAGGCCGACGCCCTTGCCGAGGATCCAGCGGAGCGTCTCGTTCAAGTCCATCTCGCACCCTGGCAGCTGTCATCCATCGGCGGGTCCATGGGTTGACCACGGCTGCTTGCATCTACGAGAGCATAGATCTCCGGGGTCCCCTTCCAGTGCGCCGCGGGGTGCGCCACATGCTCAGGGCAGGAAGAAATGCGACGCCCCCTGTCGCGATGACCGGGGGCGTCGATGTGTGTGTGTCGGCCGGCCGATCGGCCGGCGGCGGTTCAGGCCGTGGCCTCCTTGGTCGACGCGATGTAGCGCCGCAGTCCAGCCCAGTCGCCCGCGGCGGCGAGCCTCGCCTGGCGCGGCCACGAGTCGGCGTGGTGCCCCGCGATGAGCGGCGCGTTCGCCTTGTCCAGCTGCTCCTCGATGGCCTCGGGCTCCATCGCTCCGAGCTGGGCGAACGTCGTGACGCCGCCCGCGCGCAGCGCATCGGAGGTCACCGGGCCGATGCCGTCGATGATCGTCAGGTCGTCACCGGCAGCCACCTCGGCAGCCTCGACGGCGGGGACCGCCTCCTCGACCTCGGCAACGGCCTCCTCGGTCACCGTGAAGGCCTCCGACGTCCCGCCGAGCTCCGCGAGCTTGGCGACGACGGCCGGCGTCTCCGACTCGCTGGCGAGCACGCCCACGGCGGCCTTGCCACCGGCGAGCTGGGCCGCGATCCGATCGCGGTCCTCGCCCTTCAGACCGAGACCCTTGTGGTGGAAGGCGCCCAGGAGCCCGCCGCCGATGACACCGGCGAGCAGGGTCGGCGGGGCGATGACGGCCAGGAGCAGGCCGATGCCGGCGCCCTTGCCGACGCTGCGCTTGCCGAGCTTGTGGGTCTTGAGCTTGCCCTTGTCGTCGAGGGCCAGGACGCCGATCGCGCTCATCTTGACGTCGCCGTTGGCCTTGTACCAGGCCTTCAGCGACTCGGCTGCGTCGTCTGCGGCGGCCTCGTCCTTGAAGAACGCCAGAACGACCGACTTGGCGGCCATGTGCAAGCTCCTTCCGGCTGAGTTGGAGGCGTGGACCGCCCCGATTCACGTACAGTAACCCAGTCGTAGATTGTGCGTCACCGAGAGGGTCGTCAGCGTGGATCGCCCGGATCGACCCGCCGAGTTCGGGGTGCCGTGGCGGAACCCGGCGATCTCGGAGCGTCCGGAAGGCGGGGTCGCGAAGCCCATCCTTTCTCGCCGGGAGGGTGGTCCCGACCGTCGCCAGGACGAGGACGGGCAGGCTCAGGAGGCTCCCGTGTCGGCGCCGGGCATCTTGGGACTGCGCATCGGGCTCGACGTGATCTGGGCTCGGATGCCCAGCACAAGTCGGGGTCGACCAGACCAGCAGGGAGCCTCAGGAATGCCTTCGCCGAGAGCCGACCGTGTCTCCTGGGGTCCCGCGCCCGCAGGTAGAAGAGATGGCCGCCACCCTCGGCGATGAACGATCCGCGACCCGCGACGCGCAGGCCGGAGATGGCCCCGAACGCGACTACACGCCGGCCGTGTACGGGTCGCTCCTCGTCACCACCCTGATCGCCGCCCAATGGAGCTCCGACGCCTCGGTCACCTTCGTCGGCCTCTCCATCGCGATCTCGATCCTGGTGTTCTGGCTGACTCACGTCTGGTCGGGCATCGTCAACCGGCGGCTTCACGGTGCGATCAGCCAAGCCGACCTCGTCGACATCGGGGCAGGAGAGGCGCCGATGCTGGCGGCTGCCATCCTGCCGGTGGTGCTGCTGGGGGTCGCATGGGTCCTCGGCACGCCGAACAACAGGGCGCTCGACGTAGCGCTGCTCGCGAGCATCGGCCAACTGTTCGTTTGGGGCCTCGCCGTCGGGCGGGTCGCCAACCGGGGCTGGCTCTTTGCCCTGGGCGTGGCCGCCGTCGATTGCGCCCTCGGTTTCATCGTCGTCGTGCTCAAGGTGTTCGTCATCCACTGAGTGGCGGTGGCCGGCTCCGCACGCCGTGCCGCGACCTGGCTGGGTGGCGACGTCCGCGGTCTTCCGGCGCGAAGGGCCTGGTCGGTGGCCGAGCGCGGATAGCGTCGGGGATCTGGCCGACTCCAGGAACCACCCGGCTGCTGATCAGGCTGTGTCGTCGGTATCGGCGCCGCGGTCGTCGCCTGGGTCGTCGCCCCCGCCGACCGCCCCGGCCGCCAACCCCGCTCTCGCGCGCAGCGCCGCGCGCCAGGTCTCGAGGGCCACGGGCCACCAGCGATCCATCGGGCCGTCGGATCCATACCAGTCGCGGCCGGGCCACTGGCCGTGGTTCGCATCGTCCAGGACCAGCGACGGCGCCCCCGGCAGCAGGGCGGACCCGAGCGGGATGAGCCCGTCGCCCTCGACCACCTCGACGGCGGGGTCCGGCAGCAGCCGTTGGTACATCCGCCAGTCGCCACGCTCCGTCCTCGTGCCACCCCGCAGCCCGGTGCTCACCGTGGATGCCACGGCCAGGTACCCGACCCGTGGCGCAAAGCACGGCCCCGGGACCTCGCGGTTGGCGAAGGCGGCCGCCTCGGCACCGACGCGGTTGCCCATCTCGCCCCCGATGGTGACCACGTGGGGGGTGCCGAGCGTGACGATCGCCCCCATCCGGCCCGAGGCGTTGAGCCTCCGGCCCGCGAACGGCACGGGCGACGTCAGGAGTCGCGCCGACATTCCCCCAGCTGAGTGGCCGATGACCAGCAACGGCGCTCCGAGGCTGACCGCAGCGGACCGGTCCGACGCCGCGCGGAGGGCCCGGCCGGACCGCGTGAGGATGGGTCCCAGGCCGCGCTTCGCCGCCAGGAGCCAGTCCGGCGTCCAGACGCCGCCGACCACGACCTCCGCCGCGCCACGCTCCAGGAGGCGGCGGACGAATGGCCGGTAGACGGGCGGCGAGGTCAGGAACCCGCCCAGCACGAGGATCGTGGGTGCGGGCGGCCGACCGGCCAGGACCGCCTCCGCCCAGGCGGGCGGTCGGGGCGCGGCGGGCGGAGAGGGTTCGGCGGTCATGCGGACACCTCCTCGAGGACCGGCACGGTGGCCGGGATGGGATCCAGGTGGCTGGGCTGCATCGCGTCCCAGAGGCGCCGCCTGCCGATGGCGAGCCCCAGCAGGAGAGCGGCGCCGGTACCGATGCCGGCCGCGTAGAACGGGTACCGCAGGTCCTGCTGCGCCAGAATGCCGGCCCCCAGCGACGCGACGATCGTCCCGACCGTCCCCGCGGCGCCGAACAGGCCCTGGGCCGTCGAGCTGCGGCCGGGCGGCGAGGCGCGCGCGACGAGCAGGTAGAGCGCCGGCGACGCGAACGCGAACGCGGTCCCCTCGACCAGGCCGAGCAGGACCACGAACAGGACCGAAGGGATCATCGGGTACAGCGCCCCGCAGCATGCGACCCCGGCCATCCCGGCGACGAGCGCGATGAACCCGCCCCTCCGGTCGACGTAGCGGCCGGTGAACGGGGACAGCAGCACGACGGGCAGCGAGAAGGTGGCGAAGCTCAGCCCGACGGCATCGAGCCCGGCCCCGAGGCTGGTCAGGTAGAGGCTCCAGACGACCTCGTAGCTGCCGCCGGCGAAGAAGCTGCCGACGTTGAAGGCGATGGCGGCCACCAGGAGCCGGTTGAGGAGCCTGCCGCCGGATGGGGACGCGGTGGCATCGGCGGCACCAGGGGCGGTCGAGCTGGTGGTCGAGCCGGCTGCCGAGTCGGTGGTCGAGCCGGCTGTCGCGGCGACCCCCGCGGAACGGACGTGCGGGACATGGGCGATGTCCCGGACCCGCCCCGCCACCAGGAGCGCCGAGACGACGAGCGCGACGCCCGCCACCCAGAACACCACTGTGGGCTCGCCGGTGATCGCCGCGGCGATCCCCCCGATGGCCGGCCCGATCATGAACCCGCTCATCTGCGCGGCCCCGTAGTACCCGAACGTCTCGCCCTGGCGCTCGGGCGGGTTCGCGTCCACGAGGTATCCGCGGGCAGCCGGGTCGTAGATCGAGGCGCACAGGCCCGCGAGCGCGCGGAACGTGACGAATGCGATCGGCCCGACGACGAACAGCGGCAGGACGGCGACCACGGCCGCCAGCGCCAGGCCAACGACCATCATCTTCTTGCGCGACGACCGGTCGGCCACCCACCCGAAGAACGGCTCCCCCACCAGTCGGGCGGCCGGCCAGGCGGCGACCACGATGCCGAGCGTTGGCAGGTCGACGCCGTGCCTGGTGAAGTAGATCGGCAGGATCGGCAGGAGCGCCCCGAAGCCGAGCCAGATGGTGCACTCGGCGATGAGGAGCGGCAGGATCGGGCCCCAGCGGTCGAGCCAGGCGCGGAGGCGGTGCGTCACGGGATCACGGGCATGCGGCGGTTCCGGAACCGCCATCGTAGCGGACACGTGGTCCCGCTCCGCTCCCCGGGGATCAGGCCCGGGACCGTTCGCAGGGGCGGGGCCTATGATCGTCGGGCCATGTCGGCCGTCCTGCTCCTCATCGGCCTCGTCGCCGGCCTGCTCGCGCTGCTGCCGGTCTGGCGCCTTCACCGTGCCGGCTGGCCGGTCAGGCACCTGGTCACGGCGTGGGTGCTCTACTCGCTCGGGATCTTCGCGGCGATGCGGTTCCCAGGGACGCTCCGGCTCCTGGTGCCGATCATCATCGTCGCCTACGTGGCTCCGTTCGTGGCCGGGCCGGAGCGCCTGACCCACCTCCTCCGCGGGCGCCAGCCGGAGCGGGGCGTGATCATCGACGTCACCCCGCGACCCGCGCCGGGATTGCCCGAGCCGCGGCGCGAGCCGTCGGCGGACGCAGCGCCGCGTCCCGCGCCACCGCGAACCGTGTCCCCGGACGAACCGGACTCGGACGACGATCCGGACGGCGACCGCTGAGCGGGCCGTCGCCCCTCACGACCGGCCCCGGCGTCTCCATCGGGACCGTATCCGGCGGCGCCGAACGGGAGTGCTCTTCGTCCAATAGGGCTCCTGCCCGGGCTCCGGCGGGCCGCGCCGTCCGCTATCGTCCGGACGTGGCCAATCGCACGTTCGACCGCTCGCCATGGCTCCTGGAGCCGGACATCTCGTTCCTCAACCACGGCTCGTTCGGGGCCTGCCCGGAGCCGGTGCTGGAGGCCCAGCGCGCCTGGCGGGAGCGGATGGAGCGGGAGCCGGCCCGGTTCCTGGACCGCGAGCTGGAGGGCCACCTGGACCAGGCGCGAAGGGATGTCGCAGCACTCCTGGGGGCAGACCCCGACGGCCTCGCCTTCGTCGCCAATGCCACGACGGGCGTGTCCACGGTCCTCGGATCGGTCCGGTTCGAGCCCGGCGACGAGCTGCTGGCCTCCGACCACGAGTACAACGCCACGCTCAACGCGCTCCGGGGCGCAGCGGAGCGGGACGGCGCCACCGTGGTCCTCGTCCGTCTCCCATTCCCCATCCACGATCCCGCGCAGGTCGTGGAGGCCTACCTGGACGCCGTGACGCCGCGGACCCGGTTCGCCCTGGTGAGCCAGGTCACATCTCCGACGGCACTCGTGCTGCCCGTTGCGGCCGTGGTCCGGGAGCTGGACCGACGGGGCATCGACACCCTGGTGGACGGGGCGCACGCCCCGGGCATGGTGCCCGTGGACCTGGAGTCGCTGGGAGCCGCCTACTGGACCGGGAACGCCCACAAGTGGCTGTGTGCCCCGAAGGGAGCGGCGATGCTCCACGTGCGCGCCGATGTGCGGCCCTCGATCCGCCCGCTGGTGACGTCCCACGGCGCAAACGACGACCGGCACGATCGCTCCCGGTTCCGGCTCGCGTTCGACTGGACGGGGACACCGGACCCCACGCCGTGGCTCTCGGTTCCCGCAGCCATCCGCTATGTCGGCGGCCTGGACCCCGACGGGTGGCAGGGCCTCATGGCGGCGAATGCCGCCCTCGCCCTGCGGGCCCGGGACCGGCTCTGCGCCGCGCTCGGGATCGAGCCGCCCGCCCCCGACGCGATGCTGGGGTCGATGGCCGCCGTCCCGCTCCCGGGCATCGCGCCCACCCCGGCCGCGGCGCAGGCGCTCCAGGCGGCCCTGTTCGACGAGGACCGGATCGAGGTGCCGGTCTACCCGTTCCCGGTGCCGGCGGCACTCGAAGAAGGCGGCTCGCCGTCCACGGTGATCCTCCGGGTGTCGGCCCAGCGGTACAACCGGCCCGAGGAGTACGACGTCCTGGCGGCATCCCTCGCGAAGCGCCTTCGGGCGGCGTCCTCGCCGCGCTCGCTGCTGGGCCGACTCCGGCGCGGGTAGCCCCGGACCGGCGCTCAGGAACCCGCGCCGACTTCCGGCGCCTGGCCCCCCGTAGCGGACCCCTGGCGCTCCCGGCCATGGCGGGGATAGATGATCAACATCCGCCCTTCGCCGGCACCGACGTTCTGGACGTCGTGGGGGACGGTGGGGTCCCAGGCGAGGTAGTCGCCGGCCCCGAGCTCCACGGTGTGGTCCCCCTGCGTCATGCGCCACCGGCCGGACAGGATCACGTGGTGCTCGTCGCCCTGGTGGGCATGCGCCCCGGTCGCCGCGCCCGAGGGCACGCTCACCTCCAGGATGCACACGTCGCGGCTGGTGCCCCCGTCCACCTCGGCGATCAGCGACCCTCCCGGGCCCTCGGTGGATGGACGATCGACGGCACGCACGACCCGGGGCGGTGCGGACGCGTCGAGCAGGAGCCACGCCGCCGGGACGCCGAGGGCGCCAGCGATCGCGGCGAGCGCCTCGAGCGACGGGACCGACTTCTCGTTCTCGATCTGGGACAGGTACCCGATGTTGAGGCCGCTCCGCTCGCCGACCTGGGCGAGGGTCAGGCCGCGCGAATGGCGCCAGCGCCTGGTCTCGCGCCCGACGTTGAACCGCGTCGCCGGAGACGCGGTGACCGCCGCGGCAGCGGGCCCGACGTCGCGGCCGACACCGGGCCCGCCGGGCACGACGCGCGACTGGAGTTTCTCTACAGACAAGGTACTTGACTCCTGGTCGAACTCGTGGCAGAGTTCGCTCATCAGCAATCCTGCTTTGCTGGCATCAAAACGTCAAGTACGGCCCGCGGGGCGGGCCGCAGGGAGAACCGAACCATGAAGATCGCCGTCATCGGCACCGGCAACGTGGGCCGGGCGCTGGGCACCTCGTTCGCAGCCGCCGGCCACCAGGTCGTGTTCGCGGCCCGCGAGGCCGCGAAGTCCGCCGAGGCCGCGAGGTCCATCGGCGTCCAGGCCGCCGGGTCGGCCGAAGAGGCGGTCGGCGGCGCCGAGGTCGTCGTCATGGCCGTGCCGTACGGCGCCATGGCGTCCGTGGCCGGCGAGATCGCGCCGGTCAGCGCCGGCAAGGTCGTCATCGACGCCACCAACCCGATAAGGCCCGACTACTCCGGCCTTGCCACCGGTGACGGGCCGTCCGGGGCCGAGCTGCTGGCCGCGCTCCTCCCCGGAGCCCGCGTCGTCAAGGCGTTCAACACCGTGTTCGCGACCAACCAGGGCAACCCGGGCGCCCAGGGCACGACCCTCGACGCCCTCTTCGCCACGGACGATGCCGACGCGCGCGCGACCTTCGCCGAGCTCGCGTCGTCGATCGGGTTCCGCCCGGTGTATGTCGGCCCGCTGGCCGCGGCCCGCGAGCTGGAGGCCATGGCCTGGCTCAACATCCGGCTGCAGCTGCTCACCAACGGCAGCTGGCAGACCGCCTACGTGCTGATCGCGCCGCCGGAGGCCGCGAAGGCCGCCTGAGGCCGCGAACGCCGGCTGACCCGGCGGCCCAGCCTGACCCGGCCGCCCAAAGGCCCGCAGGGCCTCCTGCGCCGGGGCCTGACCGCCGACACCGCCCCCACTGCCCCTGACCGCCCACGAGTCACCGGGTGGCGCCACCGTTGCGTCCTCCGGTGACTCCGTCTACCGTTCCCCCAGCGTCCCACTCCCCCAGGAAGTCCTTCCGATGACGGAACCGCAATCGGCCGCCGATCCCGCCGCGGCGGCGCTCGCCCCCGCCCCGGCGGCCGACGGTGCCGGCCCGCTGCCTGCCCTGTACCTCGGTCACGGCGCACCGCCGCTCCTGGACGATCCCCTCTGGATGCGCGAGCTCGCGGGCTGGTCGGCCGCGCTCCCCCGCCCCGAGGCCATCCTCATCGTGAGCGCGCACTGGCAGACCGCGCCGATGGCCATCGGCGCTACCACGACGGTCCCGCTCGTCTACGACTTCTACGGCTTCCCGCAGCGCTTCTACGACCTCCGATACCCGGCCCCGGGCGCCCCCGGCCTGGCGGCCAGGGTCAAGGGCCTCATGCCGGCCGGCGAGCCCGTGCTGGACCGCCCGGCCCGCGGCCTGGACCACGGCGCCTGGGTCCCTCTGATCCCCATGTACCCCGGGGCAGACGTCCCGGTCCTCCAGATGTCGATGCCGGACCTCGACCCCGCGCACCTGTTCGAGATCGGGCGCCGCCTGGCGCCCCTGCGCGACGAGGGCGTGCTCATCATCGGGTCGGGGTTCATGACCCACGGCCTGCCGTACATCGGCGAGTACTTCGCGGGCAAGCCCGGTGCGCCGCAGTGGTCGATCGAGTTCGACCGGTGGGCCGCCGAGGCGCTGGCGCGCGGTGACCTGGACACCCTGTTCGCGTTCCGCGAGAAGGCACCCGGGATGCCCTGGGCACACCCGACGGTGGAGCACCTCGCGCCGCTGTTCGTGACGCTGGGCGCCGCGGCCAGACCTGACGACGCACCGAAGACGGCCATCGAGGGCTTCTTCGTGGGGCTGTCCAAGCGCTCGATCGAGGCGAGGTAGGACCAGGAAGCGGTTCTCGCCGGCGGAGGGCGTGGTCGAGCCGTTCGGCCAACGACGCGCGGGCGGCGACCGGCGAGGGCGGGTCGCCACCCGGCGCAGGTCGCCACCCGGCGCAGGGAGCCCCGGCCGGCGCCCTCCCGGCTACTTCCTGGGCGTGCTCTTGCCCTTGGCAGCCTTGGCGCTCGGTGCCGGCACCTTGGACGCCTTCTCGGCCTCGGCCTTCGGGCCGGAAGCGAGCTTGGAGGCATCCGCCCCGACGACGACCGCCATGTCGACCTCTTCCGACGTGATCGTGGACACGCGGCCCGCCTTGATCGCCGCCAGGTACGCGGCGTGGTCGCGGTCGTTGACGTCGGCGTAGGCCTCCGAGAAGTCGGCGATCGCCCCGTCGAACGTATCCGAGGTGCCGAGATAGGCGGAGATCGCCGCCGCATCGCCCGTGCGCGCGTGAGCCCGCGCCAGCGCCCACCCGCAGATCTTGGGATACAGATTGAAGCCCGGGAGCTGGAGCGTCGCGATGTCCACCGAGCCCTTCATGTCCCACAGCTGGCGCAGGTAGAAGTCGCGGCCGCCGGGCCCCCGGGTCCAGCCCAGGAAGATGTCGGACGTCGCCTGCATGAGCTGCTGGCCGACCACGACGCGCTGGCCGTGGCTGGCGTGCTCGCTCGCCTGGAGGTACGGCTCCATGACCGAGGCCGTGGCCTCCTTGGCCTGGAGGATGAGCGGGTCGTTCTCGTCGCGGCCCTCGAGGACGATGACGAAGCAGCGGGTCCCGACGCTGCCGACCCCCACGACCTTGAGGGCGACGTCGACGAAGCGGTACCGCTCGAGGAAGTCACGCCGGTTCTCGGGCATCGTCGCCCGATAGTCGGTGAAGACCTTCTCGAGCATCGCGGGGCCGCCCTCGAACTCCACGTGGGTCATCACCGGCGGGTCCTCCAGGATGACCCGTCGCCCGTCCACGACCCCCGTGAGCGACTCGAACGCGCGCATCCCGTCGCGGCGGCGCGCCTTGGTGAACAGCGCCTCGAGTCGCTGGCGCCGGAAGCCTGCGTCCTTGCCCGTGAGCCATCCGGAGGCCTCGGCCGCCTCCCGGATGTCCACGTCGGTGATCGAGGCGTACCAGACCTCGAGCAGGCGCATCCCGGCGTAGCGGTCCATCCACTGGCGGTAGCTGGCGACGCCCCCCATCGTCGCGGTGCGGATCGCCTCGGCGCTGAAACCGAGCGCGCGCCCGGCGATGACGACGCTCGCCGCCATCCGCTTGACGTCCCACTCCCACGGCCCCGGGAGCGTCTCGTCGAAGTCGTTCGTATCGAAGACGAGGGTCCGCTCGGGCGACGCGAACAGCCCGAAGTTGCTGATATGGGCGTCGCCGCTCGCCTGGACGAAGATGTCGGAGCGGGGGGTGGACGCGAGGTCGAAGGCCATCACGGCCGGAGTGCCGCGGTAGTAGGCGAAGGCGGACTCGGCCATCCGCTCGTGGCGGAGCGGCACGAGCTGCTGGAGCCGGTCCTCCTCCTGGGCCGCCAGGATCGCGATGGGGTCACGACCGGGGGCCGGCTCGAAGGCGGCGTGGCTGGCCCGCGGGACGCGCTTCCGGGCGGCCTTGCCCGCGGCGGCGCGCTCGGTGGGGTTGACCCACGGCCGCGCCGTCCACTCGATGCCGGCCGGAGCCTCCACGTGCCACGCCGCGTCCATGGCCTCCGCCGTGGTCTTGTTCTGGACGGGCGGCTTGGCCCGTCGCGCCGGCTTGGTCGGCTCCGTCATCGCTCACGTCCTCCGGGTTCCGGCGGCCCACCGGGCTCGCCGGGTAGTGACTGGCGCGGATTCGTCTTCGCACGGCTGCCGCCGGGCCGGGGACGCCGATCGCCGTCCGCTGCGATCTTCCACGACGCACCGTACACCAACGCGGGTCACGGCACCAAAAGGGCGCCCGACGCGGCCTCTGGTCGCTCCCGGAGCCGAGGGCCCGTGGCGGCGGTAGGCTGACGTGGCAGGATTGCAGAAGCGCGTCAGCCGTGGGCCGTTCCGGGGATCGCCTGGTCGATGCCGCCTTCGCAGGCACTGCCAACCCGGTCGCCCAAGCATCGCGACCCGAGCGCGGATCGCCAGGAGGCCCGAGTCGATTGGAGCCGGTACCGACCTTCGATCTGTACGCGGAGCTCGAGGTCAGCCCGAGCGCCACGACGCCAACCATCGATGCCGCCTGGAAGTCGCTGATGAAGCGCAACCACCCGGACGTCGGCGGGGAGCGCGCCGCGGGGCGCACGGTCCGGCTCAACATCGCCCACGACTGGCTCACCGATCCCGCCCGGCGGACCCGCTACGACGAGGAGCTGCGTGCCCGGAGCCGCAATGCCCGGCGTGACGCTGGCGTCGGGGGCGTCGATGCACCGCCGGCCCGACCCGCCACGACCCGCCCGACGGTGGCCAAACCGGTGAGAGCCAGACCGTCCTCCTCGCCGAAGCCGGTCCGGGCGAGGCAGCGGCAGGCCCACGCGGTTCCCGCCTGGGGAGACCGGCGTCGCTGGAACGACCGTCGACGCGTGATCCTCGTGGCCGCCGGTTCGCTCGCGGTCATCGTCGTGCTCGGCAGCCTCGCGGTGATGGGCGGTGCCGTGGGCGGGTCGGTGGAGGTCGAGGTCACGCCACCGGGCGGCTCCGCCGTCCTGCCCACGGATGCGAGCCTTCCGGCGGGGCCATCGGTCGCAGGGTCTGCGGCGACCGGGACGGCCGGGCTCGTGCCGACACCGGGCACGACCCACGTCCCGCCACCCACGGATGCCGTTGTCGCGCTGTCGGGCGCAGGCGACCACGAAGGCATCACCGTCACCCTGGAGGGCGGCCGCTACGAGGTGAGCTACGTCGTCTCCTCCCCGGCCGGCGACAGCTGCCCATGGGCCCTCTACCTGACCGCCTCCGACGGGCTCGACCTCCTCATGGCCTCCGCCTACCCGGTCGACGAGACCGTGCGCGACGCCGAGAGCGACTCCTTTGTCCCGGAGGGCAAGGCCACCGTGCGCGTGGAATCCGGCTGCCCGAGCTGGTCCGCAACCATCAGGCGGATGGGACCGTAGGCCCGCGCCCCATCGAGTCGGGCGGGAACGAGGTGGTGAGCCCGCTGGGATTCGAACCCAGGACCAAGGGATTAAAAGTCCCCTGCTCTACCGCTGAGCTACGGGCCCTCCGGGCGACGCTATCACGCTCACGATCGGGTCTCGGGGTCACCACCGGACACCGGGCGCGCGGGCAGGGACGGCGTTCGGTAGGCCGGGCGACGCGATGCCGGGTCCAGGCGCGAGGGGCCCGCGTCGTCGGTTCACGCCGGGTGGCACATCATCCCTGCGGCCATGCCCAGACATAGTCCGCGTCGAAGGGAATGCGGAGGCGGCCATGGGCCCAGCCGACGGCGCCGACCCGGCAGCGCAGCTCGACACGGAGCTCGCGGCGGGCGAGCTCGACGAGATCATCGAGCCGGCCAGCGCGCAGCAGCGTCGAACGCAGCCGGTTGACGGGCCCGAGGCCGTCGTGGACGGCGTCGTCGATCCGGTCGAGGGCGAGACCGCGGATCGCCTCGAACAGCTCGCGACGGTACGACGGATCGCTGTCCACGAACGATGCCCCCGCCAGCCTCGACAGCATCTCGATCCGGTAGAAGCGGCGCAGCAGCCTCGAGCGGAGGTCGCCCGGCTCGACCTCGTCGATCACCAGGTCCAGGATCCGCAGGAGGTTGCCGCAGTACGCGGCGGGGCGGAGCGGCTCGGAGCTCAGGTTGCCCCCGTCGTCGCGCTCGCAGTAGAAGTAGCAGGGTTCGTCGGCGAGGACCGACACGACCTTCGCCCGCAGGTACGCCTGGACGACGAAGTGCTGGTCCTCGGTCAGGCGCAATCCCTCCGGGAACACGATCCGGTTCTCGCGGATGAACGCGGTCCGGAACATCTTGCTGACCGTCAGGTTCTCGATCAGCGGCGCCGTCGCGATGGTGCAGGACTCGTAGCTGCGCTGGAAGATGCCCCAATGGACGCCCTTCCAGTTGCTGACGAGCTTGCCGATCACGATGTCCGAGCCGTTCCGCCGGCCCATGTCGTACAGCATGTCCAGGGCCCGGTCGCCGAGGCGATCATCGGCGTCGAGGAACTGCACGTACTCGCCGCGCGCCCGCTCGAGGCCGATGTTGCGCGGACGACCCGGTCCGCCCGAGGCGGCGATATGAACCACCGAGATGTGCCGGTGCGCAGCGGCCAGCTCGTCGAGACGCCGTGCGCTGCCGTCCGTGGACCCGTCGTCCACGAAGATCGCCTCGAAGGAATCGGGGGGCATCGTCTGGGCGAGGACGGACGCGACCGACCGCTCGAGGGCGGCCCCGGGGTTGTACACCGGGACCACCACGGTGACCTTCAGCGATCCGCCTGCGACCGCGTCGGTCGTCACGGCAGCAGCGACTCGTTGACGAGCTGGTCCACCGTGACCGGGTTGGGCACCAGGCCCAGGCCGGTCATGAAGTCCAGCGACTGCTGCCAGCCGGCGCGGTCGATGGAGCCCAGCGGACCGCCGGTGCGGGTGTTCTTCCAGGTGGCGATCGTCGCATCCAGGATCTCCCGCTGGAGGGTGGGGTCCTGGGCGAGGTCGGGGACGGCCGCGAAGGTCGCGTCAAGGCCCTTCTGCGGGTCGGCCGTGATGTCCGCCATCGCCCGGAGCGTGGCCGCGGTGAAGGCGGCGAGGGCGTCGTGCTTCGAGGCCAGGGTGGCCGTCCCGGTCACCAGGCCGGGTCCCGGCAGCGGGATGGCGGCGTCGCTCCCCAGGACGACGGGCTCGATGCCCGCCCGCTTCAGCACGATCGGCTCGTTGTTGATGAAGCCGGTCGCGGCATCGACCGCGCCCTGCTGCAGCGCCGCCGTCTGGCCGTAGTCCGGGAAGAGCACCAGCTGGACGTCGTTCGTGGTCAGGCCGGCGGACTTCGAGCAGGGCCTGGAGCTGGATCCAGCTCGTGCCGTACTTGCCGGGGATGCCGATCTTCTTGCCCTTGAGGTCCGCCGCGGTCCGGATGCCGCTGGCAGCATTCGCGACCACGATCGCCGGGAAGGTGCCGTAGACCGTGGCCGTGTAGACGATCGGGATGCCCTGGCTCACGGCGGGGATGACCGAGGTGCCGTCTCCGACGCCGATGTCCACGGCGCCCTGGCCGACCAGCGTGATGAGGTCCGGGTCGATCTTGTTCTGGAGCATCACGTTGAGGCCCGCGTCCGCGTAGTAGCCGGCCTGCTGGGCGAGGTAGAACTGCGCGAACTGGACGCTGGGGATGTAGCCCAGGCCCACCGTGAGGTCGACGGGAGCGGCAGCCGCCGTGGCCGGAGCGCTGGCGGGAGCGCTCGCGCCACCGGTGGATGTCGCCGGCGCGGCCGATCCGGGCGCTGACGGCGAGGCCGGTCCGGGCGCAGACGGCGCGGCGGCTCCCCCGCCACAGGCCGCGACGAGGAGAGCGGCCGCGGCCGCCAGCGCAGCGAGCCAGCGCAGCGCGGGGCGGGATGGGAACGGGTTCATGGGCGAAGGAACCTCCGGGCGACGGTGAGCGCGCTCATCGCTCGCCGACCAGCCGGCGCTCGATGAGGACCATGACGAGATACAGCGCCACCCCGACCAGCGCGAGCGTGAGCAGGGCGGCGAACATGAGCGGGATGTCGAACAGGGAACCGCGGGCGATGTTGATCAGGACGCCGAGGCCGCTGTCGCCGCCGGCCCACTCGCCCACGATGGCGCCGATGACCGCCAGCGTGATGCCGACGCGCAGGCCGCCGAGGATCGCGGGCAGCGCGGCGGGGACCTCGACCCGGCTGATCGTCTGCCAGTCGCTGGCGCGGAAGCTCCTCGCCATCTCGAGCAGGCGCGGGTCCACGGACCGGATGCCGACCATGGTCGCCACGGCGACCGGGAAGAAGACGATCAGCGTGCAGATGACGAGCTTGGACGGCAGCCCGCTGCCGAACCAGAGGACGATGAGCGGCGCCAGGACCAGGACGGGCGTCGCCTGGGCCGCGACGAGGTAGGGGCTGAGCAGCCGCTCGGCCAGGTGCGACCGCGCCAGGCCGATGCCGCTGACCACGCCGATGGTCGCGCCGATCGCGAAGCCCAGCAGGACCTCGACCAGCGTCGTCCGGGTGTGCGGCCACATCGTGCCGTCGGCCCAGGCCTGTACGAACCTCTCGGCCACGGTGTACGGCCCGGGCAGGATGAACGACCGGTAGCCGGTGACGAACACGACCAGCTGCCAGACGAGGACGAACACGACGAGGCTGGCGACGACCGGGAGCACGAAGCCGGCCCGCCGCCTCATGGCTCGTCCTCCGGGCGGAACGGGTCGAACCAGGCCGGGGTCCCGGGCGCCGTCTCCGCGTGGCTGGTTCGCGCGGCAGGCGCCGCGCCGCCCTGCGCCGCGATCCGGGCCTCCTCCATCGCGATGCTGTCGTCGGTGGTGTCCACGAGGTGGGTCCGGACCTCCGCCGCCAGGTGCGACACGAACGCGGAGTCGAGGTCCGCGACCCGCCGCGGACGGGGCAGGTCGACCGGGATCTCGGCGACGATCCGGCCTGGTCGCGGCGAGAGGACCACGACGCGGTCGGCGACGAAGACGGCCTCGGGGATGCTGTGCGTGACCAGGACGATCGTGGTCCCGGTGCGCTCCCAGAGGCGCAGCAGCTCGGCGTTGAAGCGCTCGCGGGTCAGGGCGTCCAGGGCGCTGAACGGCTCGTCGAGGAGCAGCAGGCTGGGCTCGAGGGCGAGCGCGCGGGCGATCGCGACACGCTGGCGGGTTCCGCCGGAGAGGGTGGCGGGCCGGGCGCCGGCGAACTCGCGCAGGCCCACCAGGCCGAGGAGGTCGTCCGCCCGTGCCGCCTGGCGCGCCTTCGACCAGCCGGCGAGCTCCATCGGGAAGCGGACGTTGTCCTCCGCCGACCGCCACGCCAGCAGCCGCGGCTCCTGGAACACGAGCCCCACCCTCGGGTCCGGTCCCGTCACGGGATCTCCGTCGATGGTCACGACGCCGGCGTCGGCCGGGATCAGCCCGCCAGGACCCGCAGGAGCGTGCTCTTGCCGCAGCCGTTGGGACCGATGAGCGCCACCACCTCGCGCGGCCGGATGGCCAGGTCGATGCCGTCGAGGACGTGCGTCGTGCGGGCGCCGCGGAACGTGAGCGAGACACCGGCGAGGCTGATGCCGGCGGGCTCCACCGGGGGACGGGCGCGTGCGAGCGGAGGCGCTCCCGTCGCCGGGCCCTCCTGCGTCGCCATCGACCACCTCCGTACCTGCATGGAGCGGCACGGGGCAGGAGGCGCACGCACACGAACCCGGGAGGGTCGTGACGGCCCTGGCCTTCTCTCATCCGGACTGTACCGTCGGCTCCGGCGGACGAGGCGGACCTCGTCCTCGGATCTGCTGCGCGCCGCGGACCTGTTGCCGCTGCGCCGCTCGTGGGCTCGTCCCGCGTCGCGGGACCCTACCACCGGTCGGGAATCGCACCCTGCCCCGAAGGCTCTATCGGGGAATCTACCACTCCCCCCGGGTAGGGTCCGCTGAGAGCGGCCGGCTCCGCCCCCGCCCATGTCCCCGTCCCGAGCCAGCTCCCCGCCCCGTCCCAAGCCCGTGGCCCCGTCCCGCGCCCGTGGCTGGCACCGACGACCGGGATCCGGCATGCCATCGTTGGCCGTGCGGGTTCGAGCGTCCGCTCCCCCCGGCGCCGAGCCTCAGCCGCCCGCCCCGTTCCACCACAGCGGCCGGAGCGCCGGGTACAGCGTCCGGTAGACCCCGAACGCCTCGTCGTAGGTCGCCCGTGCCGCGGGGTCCGGCTCCAGCCGCCGCGCCATGGCCGTCATCGCGGCCACCCCTGCCTCCAGGCTCGGCACCGCCCCGACGCCCGCGGCGGCGATGATCGCCGCGCCCAGCACCGCCGTCTCGCCGACCACGGGGATGGCGGCCGGCACGCCCAGGACGTCCGCCTTGATCCGCGCCCAGAGGTCGCCGGGGCTGGGCCGTCCCGCCATGCGGAGCTCCCGGGCCGGCGCGCCGGCCGCCGCCAGCGGCTCCGCGACGTCGCGCATCGCGAACGCCGCGCCCTCCAGCACGGCGCGAGCCAGGTGCGCCCGCCCGTGCGCGAGCGTGAGGCCGACGAACGCCCCGCGGGCCCCCTCGTCGAAGATCGGGGCGCGCTCCCCCGCCAGGTACGGCAGGAACACGAGGCCCTCCGCCCCGGCCGGCACCGACGCCGCCTCGGCGAACAGCTCCTCGGCGGTCCACCGGTCGCCGAGCACCGCGCTCCGCAGCCAGTCGACGGACGCACCGAGCGCCGCCATCGCCCCGCCCACGACCCAGCGGCCGGGGATCGGCGCGGGCGCCTGGTACAGGCCCGCGACCGGCAGCGTCACCGGGCGATCCACGTAGATCGCGATCCCGCCGGACGCGCCACCGGTGTCCACGGCGTCGCCGGGGAGCCGCAGGCCGGCGCCCAGCATGCTGGCCGCCCCGTCGTTGACGCCGGCGATCACCGGGATCCCCGCGGGCAGCCCGAGCGCGCCGGCCGCGGCCGGAGACAGCACGCCCAGGCGCGACCCGAACGGCTGCGCCGCGGGCAGCCGTGACGCCCGGACCCCGGCAGCCGCCAGCTCCGCCTCGCCCGGCACCGTCTCGTGCCCCTGGAGGGACGAGGCGGCCTCGCCGCTCAGCCACAGCCCCACGGCATCCCACGCGGGCAGCAGCCACGCGGCGCGCGCCGCAGCCTCCGGGTCCTCGCGGGCCAGCCAGGCCATCTTCGGCAGCAGCCCGAACCCGGTCCCGCCCGCCCGCCGGTCCTGCCACGTGATCGCGGGCCGCACCGGGTCGCCGGCCGCGTCCACGGCCACCAGCGTCGGGCCCTGCGCCACGCAGCAGATCGCGAGCATCTCCACCCGCCGCTGGTCGCCGCCCGGTGACCCGGCCCCCGCCACGGCTTCGCGGACCGCCGATGCGATCGCCGCCCACCAGTCGCGAGGATCCTGCTCCGCGCGGCCGTCCCGGCCCCAGGTCGGTCGGGTACCCGGCGCGGCCCAGGCCCAGCAGCCGCCCATCGAGCCCGACGAGCGCCGCCTTCGCCTCGGTGGTCCCGACGTCCAGCCCCAGGACCGCCGGGATCCGGTCAGCCACCGGGCGGCCCCCCTCCGAGCGCACCCTCATCGAGCGCGCCCGCATCGAGCGCATCCGCCCGGATCGGGGACACGTCCTCCGGGAGGAGGAACCAGCGGAGGGTCTCGAAGTCGGGGCCGACCGCGCCGTCCGGGATCGTCGGCGCACCGACGGGCGCCGGCGGCCGCGCGAGCAGGTCCCGGGCCTCGTCGAGGTAGGCCGCCAGCCTGCGACTCGGGCTCGCGATGGCGGTGCGAGGGCCAGGCCATCGACCCGCCGTCGTAGCGGATGTCGTGCAGGCGAGAGCGGCGGCTCCGGCCGGCCGGCGCGATGGCGCCACAGCCCCGTCGCCGCGTCGAACGCGTAGTCCGGCAGCAGCCGCCAGCCCTCGGACGCGACGAGGTCCACCGCGTCGAGGATGAACTCGAACACCGCCTCGCTGATGAAGTAGTTGAAGTTGACCCGCACCCAGCCGGGCTTGATCCCCTCGCAGCCGCGGGTGATCTCGCGCTCGAACTCGTGGCGTGGTCTCGAGGTCGATGCCCAGCAGCCGGTGGCCGTACGGCCCGGCGCACGAGCAGCCGCCGCGCGACTGGATGCCGAACAGGTCGTTGAGCAGCGCGACCACGAAGTTGTGGTGGAGGTACCGGCCGCCCGTGCCGGACGACGAACGAGACGATCGACAGCCGCTCCGCCTGGTGGCTGCCGAGGATCTCGATGGCGGGGTTGGCCTCCCAGCGGTGGAGGGCGCGGTGGATGAAGTCCTCCTCGCGCTCCCGGATCGCGTCCACGCCCACGGCCGCCTTGAGCTGGAACACGAGGCCCGGCGCGGATCGACTCCACGATCGCCGGGCGTGCCGCCCTCCTCGCGATGCTCGATGTCGGCGAGGTAGACGTGCTCGATCGGGTTGACGTAGGCGACGGTGCCGCCGCCGGGCATCGACGGGACGCGGTTGCGGAACAGCTCGCGGCGGGCGACGAGGACGCCCGGCGTGCCCGGCCCGCCGATGAACTTGTGGGGGCTGATGAACACCGCGTCCTTGTACGCGAGCGGGTCGTCCGCGCGGGTCCATCTCGATCGCGACGTACGGCGCGGCGGCGGCGAAGTCGCAGAAGGACAGCGCGCCGTGCTCGTGGAGCAGCCGCGAGATCGCGCGCCGTGTTCGAGACGATGCCGGTGACGTTGGAGGCGGCCGAGAAGCTGCCGATCCTGAGCGGGCGCTCGGCGTACCGCGCGAGCTCGTCGGCGAGCTGCGCCAGGTCGATCTGGCCGTCGCGATCCTCGCGGATGGTGACGACGTCGGCGATCGACTCCCGCCACGGCAGCTCGTTGGTGTGGTGCTCGTAGGGGCCGATGAACACGACCGGCCGCTCGGTCGGCCGGGATGTGCCTGCGGAGGTCCCAGCGGTCGTCGAGGTCGGCCGGCAGCCGCAGGTGGAGCACGTCCACGAGGCGGTTGATCGCGGCCGTGGAGCCGGAGCCGCAGAAGATCACGGCGTGCGCGCCGGTCGCCGCCCACGCCGTCGCAGGACGAGCCGGCGGGCCTCCTCGCGGAACCGCGTGGTCTGGAGGCCCGTGCCCGACGACTCGGTGTGGGTGTTCGCGTACAGCGGCAGCACCGCCTCGCGGATGTAGTCCTCGATGAACGACAGGCTGCGGCCGGACGCGGTGTAGTCGGCGTAGGTCACGCGCCGCATGCCGTACGGGCCGGCGACCGCCTCGTCCTCGCCGATGACCGAGGCGCGGATCAGCTCGACGAGCGCGTTCGGGCCGGGGCGGTCGCCGTCGTGGCGATGCGGGTGGGCGGTCGCGGGTTCGGGGGCGGATCGGCGGTCGGCTCCATCGTGCCGAGCAGTCTAGGCTATGAACGTGTTGACTCTCGCGGGGGCGTAGCGTGCGCTCACCGGACGAGGGGCATCGAGGGACACCAGCGACGGGCAGGCCGTTCGCCTAGTGGACGTGAGAGTCCGACAGTCTATGTGGCCGCCCCTGCGACTTGACCGGTTGCGCCTTGCTGAGCGCGGATCCGTAGGCATCGTGTCGCCCGGCTGGTGTCAGCGTCGCGAGAGCGCGCCATCCCGTCAACGGCTCGACGTCGGCCGCGGCTGCGCCCACGTCGCTGTCGTCGAACGCGCGGGACCGCCCGTCATGCCGACTCTCTGGAGAACAACATCCGGTCGTTCGCGGCCAGCCTGGCCCGGACGGCACGGTCGCTCTCGGGCATCGACCACACCTGGCCCTCACCTACCTGCTGCCGCCATGCCGTCGTTCTCGTGTCCACCCCCTGCGCACAAGGCATCGCCTCGCCAAGCGCAAACCACACATCACGCGCCACACTCCCTACTCACTTGCCGCCTCTACCTGCGCCCGATGTGCAGCCCGACGAGGTGAACCCGGCTGCCCGGCTGACTCCACCTGGCCGACTCATCCGCGACCGGACGGCCGTGCGCACCGTGCCGCGTCCTCGCGCTACACCTCATCGGCCCCGTGACCGACGTGTTCGGCTCCGCGGACGAGCCTGGCTGCAGCGCTGGAGCTGCCGCCCGACGAGCGGCTGACCGTCGACGCGGCCGTGCGCATCGACGCCGTCCTGTGCGAGCAGTGGCGGCAGCCGAGCGGGCGATCGCCAGCCGTCGTCGACGATCCCGGTGCGCCGGCCGCTCACGATCCCGGGCATCGGCCTCGTCATCGCGGCCTCGATCCTCGCGGTCGTGGCGACATCGCCGCTTCGACCGGCCGGCCAAGCTCGTGTCCTATCTCGGCCTCGACCGCGGGTCCGCCAGTCGGGCGACCGTCCGGCCATGCGCGGCCACATCAGCCGGCGGGCCAGGCCAGCCCGGGCCTGCTGTGCGAGGCGCCCACTCCGCGGTCCGCTCCCCGGGCCGCTCGCGGGCTTCCATGCCCGGCTCAAGGCGCGACGGGGAGCCGGCGTCGCGATCGTCGCCACAGCCCGCAAGCTCGCCGTGCTCGTCGGCACCTGCTCACCAAGGACCAGGACTGCCGGTTCGCGCCATCCAGGCCCGGACGGCCTTCAAGCACCGTGCAGCTCGACCGCATGGCGGGCGGTCAGGGACGCGGCCGTCGCATCGGGGAGCGACTAGTTCCAGCCACGACCAGGGTCGGGCAAGGCTGCGCGGCGGGCACGATCCCCATGACCCCGCCCTTCGCCACGCGATCGACCGCGTCCACTCAGACGTACAACGCCGTCCGGGGCTTGACACTTTCATCCGTAGCGGATGGACCCGTGCGCCCTTCCGGGCTACGGCACCAGGACCGGCGTGAGGTCCTTGTAGCGGTAGCGGTCGAGGTCCACGCGGCCGCTGATCCCGGGCACGGTGCCGTCGGACGTGTACTGCCAGAATGTCCAGCCCTCGCCGGCCCAGTTCGAGGCGGGCATCGTCGGCTGCGACGCGGTCGTCCAGTGCGCGATCCAGAGGACCGGGTAGCCTGTCCAGGGCGAACGACGTCGTGTTGCCCATGTACGTCGACCAGAACGAGGGCGAGACGTAGATCGCAGCGCGGATCCCCGTGCGCTCGTAGACGCGGTCGAGGAAGTCTGGACCCAGGCCTGGAGGGGTGGCGTCGTGAGGCCCCCGGTGATCTCGAGGTCGAGCACGGGGAGCAGGTCCCCCTTCGCCGGCGCTGCGGTGTCGACGAAGTGGTCGGCCTCGGCGACCGCGTCGCCGGGCGGTGGACGTCCGGCCGCGCGAAGTGGTAGGCGCCCACGAGGATCCCGGCGGCCTTCGCCCGCGCCCGGTTGGTGGGGTAGGTAGGCTGTCCACGGAGTCCGTGGATCCGAGGCCTTGAGGAAGGCGAACCGCTTGCCGGCCTTGGCCACGAGCGACCAGTCGATGGTCCCCTGCCAGTGGCTGACGTCGATCCCCTCGACCCACGTGGGTGCCGGCGTGGGCGAGGGGGTGGGGGCGGGAGTGGGGTCGGCTTCGGTGTTGGTGTCGGGTTGGCTTCTCGGCCTCTGTCTTCGGTCCCCGGCGCTGGGGTCGCGGTCGGCTTCGGCGTCGGCGTCGGCGCAGGCGTGGGGGTCGGGGTGGCTTCGGGGGGTCGGTGTCGGCGTCGGCGTCGGCGTGGGGGGGCAGCGGCCACCCGGAACAGGCCCTTGGCCCCGTACACGGCGGCCACGCCGTACAGGGTCTTGACGGTCTTGCCCGTTGATGGAGGTGATCCGGTACCACGCCGTGCCCGACGCGGCGCGGAACCGCATGTCGCGCTCCAGGCCTTGCCGGTGACCGTGCCGCTCGCGACGACCAGGTGCCGGCGGCGAGTCGCGCCTTCGCGGTCGCCGTCGTGGCAGGCGCTGGTCCGGAGGTTCACGCCGCTGCAGGCCGCGGCGAGCTTGACCGGTGCGACGTAGGTGCGGAACAGGCCGGATGCCGCGTAGGACTGACCCCGTAGCGCGCCTTGACGGATACCCCGTTGACCGACGAGATCCGGTACCAGCGAGTCCCCCTGGCGCCGCCCCCACAGCTCGTCGCCCATCGGCCGCCGGTCACGGTGGTCGTCGCGACGACGCGGGTACCGGCCGGGATCGTGACCCGCAGCCGGGCCGCCGTGGAGGCGCTGGTTCGCAGGTTGGCCGCGCACTTCGCCTGGAGGGTCGTGGCCGCCAGGGCCGGTGACGGGCCGGAGCCCAGGCGGCCGTGAGCACGAGCGTCACGGCCACGAGGAGCGCAACAAGGTCGCTCGCATGCCGGGGACCGGGGCGGGCCGGACGGCGACTGCCGTCGCGGCGAGGTGCGGCGAGCGGCTGGTGGACATGGGTGATCGACCTCCGGGCTGGCGTGAGGACCAGCCTCCACCCTCGACCCGTCGCGGTCCATGGCCCCATGGGGCCATCGACCATGGGCGGATGGAGCCATGCCGGCGCCAAGGGCGACCGGCGCCCGACCCCTTCGCCGTGGCTCGTCCATTGTAGCCCGGCCGCGCACCGGATCCGGCGTTGGTCCGGCATCGGCGCGCCGGAGGCACGGCACGCAGCAGGAACGGCACCGGCAGCACGGCACCGGCAGGCACGGCGCCGCAGGCGCGGCACCGACCGGGGCGAGGCCCGCCCGGGACCGCCGTGACGGGCGTCGGTACAATCGCTGCGTGTCCCGCTTCTACTCGCTCGATGACGCCAACGCGCTGGTCCCGGATCTCGCCGAGGTGACCGCCCGGCTCCGCGACCAGCGCTCCGAGCTGGTCGGCCTCAGGGATGCCTACCGGGACCGGGAGGGCTCCCTGATCGAGGATCTGATCGCCGAGCAGCCCTCCGAAAGCGCCGACGACCCCGAACTCCGCCTGCTGCGCCTCCGGATGCGCGGCCTGGTCGACCAGATGCAGGCCGACGTCGCCTGGCTGGACGAGCGGGGCCTCGTCCTTCGCGACATTCCCACCGGTCTGCTCGACTTCCCGGCCGTGGTCAGCGGGCAACAAGCCTGGCTGTGCTGGCGCCTCGGCGAGGAGCGCGTGGGCTGGTGGCATCGGACCGACGAGGGTGTCGCCGGTCGTCGTCCGATCGCGGCGCTGCCCGATGACCCGGCCCGCGCCTGACCAGACCGGTGCCGCAGACGGGAGCGGTGCACCCGGCCGAGCCGTCACCGCCGACGGGAGCGGTGCACCCGGCCGGAGTGAGGCGGCGGATGCCCTGCAGCCCATGACCGCGCCCGTGCAGGGTGACCCGCGACCCGGACCGCCGCCAGGCCTGCCGAATGACCCGCGACCCGGATTGATCCGGCAGGGTGATCGCGACAAGGCCTACCGTCCGCTGCCGCTCTCCGCGCGCCGGGCCGCTTTCGAGGCCGCCCTGGCCGCCTACGCCCGCGGCGACTTCTTCGCGTGTCACGAGGACCTCGAGCCGGCCTGGATGGGCACGAACGACCTCCCGGAGCGCGCCCTCCACCAGGGCCTGATCAAGGTGGCCGCGGCCTACGTCCACGCCGTCCGGCGCAACCCCGCGGGGATCGCCAAGAACCTCGCCGGAGCCCGCCGCCATCTCGCGCTCGCCGGGCCCGCGGGCGCCGCCTGGGGCGTCGATGTCGCGGGTCTGCTGGTCGACCTCGACGCCCGCCTCGAACGTCCGGACCTCGCCCCCACCGCGCCCGTCATCCGGAGGCTCGAGCCGCTGTGAACCGCCCCCAGGCGATCCCCGCCCTGGACCCGCTCTACGCCGACATCCGCCGCCGCGATCCCGTCCGTCCCGCGGTGATGCTCGACGTCCGCGAGCGCGACGAGTTCCTGTCCGTCCGGATCGAGGGCTCGCTCCTCGTGCCGATGTCCCAGTTGGGCGCACGCCTCCAGGACATCCCCCGGGACCGGCCGATCCTGGTCATCTGCGCCACGGGCAGCCGGTCGGCGAGCGCGACGGCGTACCTGCTGTCCGCGGGCTGGGAGGACGTCGGCTCCGTCGCCGGCGGCATCGCCACCTGGGAGCGGATGGGCCTGCCGGTCAAGCGTGGTCCCGTGACTCCGGGTGAGGGACAGGCGTCGGGCTGACCGGGCGCGCACGCAGGAGGCGCGCGGCCCCATGCCGTGCGCCTCCTTCTGCCATGCCTCGGGTTCCGGCCGGTGCGCCGCAGGGCGGTATATCAGCGGTTCCCGGCCCCGCGCATTCGTCGAACCCCGACCCAGGCGACGGCGATGATCGCCAGGACGAGGACGACCCCGAACAGCCCGATCGGCATGATGCCGGAGTTGTCCGCCACCGGCGAGCGTGTCGAGGCCGGGGCCGGGGACGACCCGGGCAAGGCACCGGCCGCGCCGGTCACGGGGACGGCTGATCCGGGAGCGGCCGACGCCGGTGGCGCGGAGGCGCTGATGGCGGCCTGGCTGGCGGCATGCCAGACGCCCCCGGCGCCCTTGACCCCGTCGCCGTTGACCTGGCCGGGCGCGGTGTCGTTCGCAAAGTAGTACAGGGCATGCCCATCGGCGGTGACCTGGGTCGTGCCGTCGTCAGGCCGGGTGAAGGAGGAGAACGTCAGGCTGCTTCCCGACGGACCGCTGACCGTGCCGCCCGGGGCGACCAGGAGCGGCGGCCAGAACGAGAGGCACTTCGCGGTGCAGACGCTGCCGTTGGTCGGATCCGACGAGAGGGTGTACAGGGTCATCCCGGTCGGGCCCGTCAGGACCTCGCCGAGCGCCGACGTGGACACCGTGCCGACCTGGACGCTCGCTGGAGCCCCGGACGTGGCTGCCGGGGCAGGCGTGCCGGCCGGGGCGGACGTGGCGGCCGGGGCAGGCGAGCCGTAGCTGTATGACCCGCCGGCGGCGGCCGGCGCGGCGCTGAGCGCGGCGGCCACGAGCACCAGGATCGTCGTCATCGCCCCCCGGTGCGCCCAGCGCAGTCTCGGGACGCTTTCGGTCATGGTTCTGGTCTCCCTGTCTGCCGGGGTCGAGGTCACCCCTGTGGACGGAGGTACGCCACCCGGTCGGCCGCGGTTTCACCCGGCCGACGCTCGCCGAGAACCGATCGCAGGGCCGGCGCGTACCTCCAGCGTCACCGCTTGACAGACAGCCGGGCGGAAGCGCCACGATGCGCTCATGCAGAGAGGAGCCGTTCCCTCGTGCAGCCGTTCCGGGATCTTGCCGCGTGACCGGCTCTCTGGCTGCGTGCAGGACCATGGCCGTCCGTGCGCCCCTGGCGATCGGCCGGCCCGGTTCCGCCGCGCCTCGTGATGCCGCCGGCCCGGCGCAGGCGCATGACATGACGCACGACGTCGCGGCAACCGCGACCGATGCCGAGCTCATGGCCTCCGTCGCCGCCGGAGACCAGCAGGCGTTTGCGGAGCTGTACGACCGCCACGTGCACGCCATCTACGGGACCGTCATGCGCTATCTCCGGGACCCGGGGGCCGCCGAAGACGTGGCACAGGAGACGTTCCTCGCGATGTGGACCCAGCCCGACAGCTACGCCGCCGAGGCCGGCTCGCTCGTCGGCTGGCTGCTCGCGATCGCCCGCCACCGCGCGATCGATCGGCTCCGGGCCGCGTCCCGGCATCCGGTGGTCGTCGGGCTCGCTCCGGGCTCGCAGGACGGGGGAGAGAGCGACGGCGAGCGGCTGATGGCGCTCGGGCGCCCGGTCGGCTCCTCCGTGACCATCGATCAGCCGCCCGACGTCGCCGAGCGCCGGTGGGTCCAGGCCGTGCTCCGGACCGCGATCGACGGGATGCCTGCACCGGAGCGCCAGGCGGTGGAGCTCGCTTACGACGATGGCCTGACCCAATCCGAGATCGCCCAGCGGCTCGGTCTGCCACTGGGCACGGTCAAGACGAGAACCCGGCGCGGCCTGATGCGGCTGCGCTCGATGCTCGAGAGCGTGCCGGACGTCGGGCCCTGGGGCGCACACCCCCCGGGCGCCGCGGACCGGCGCGCGGATCGGGACGAGGACGGAGGGCCGCATGGACCACGCTGAGGCCCGCGAACACCTGCTCGATCTCGCGCTGGAACCGGGGTTGCTTCGGGGGCTGGACGTCGATCCGAGCCCCACGGCGACGGGGCTTCGCGGGCACGTCACGGCCTGCGCCGACTGCCGTGCCGACCTCGGGACGTGGGGTGCCACGTATGGCGCGATCGACGCGGCCCTCCACGGCGAGCCGAACGATGGCGCTGGTCGTGCGCTGACCTTGGGTGAGCTCGCCGCGTCGGCCGGCGCCGTGATGCCGCCCGTCGGGCTCCGCGCGCGAACCCTCGCGGCCGCCGGGGGCGGGACGCCGGTGCCGATCCGTCGAGTCGGGACGCCCCGGCGATGGCTGCGGCCGGCGACGTGGCTGGCGATGGCTGCCGCCCTGGTCCTGTTCGTCGGCGGAGCCGCAATCGTCCTCGACCGGACCCGGCAGCTTGACCTGGCGCGGGCGGACACCGCGGCGCTCGCCGGGTTGACCGCCGCCCTCGACACCATCCTCCAGGACCCGGGCCACCAGGTGGTCGGGCTCAAGACGCCCGCGGGGGCGCCCGCGGGGAGCGTGTCGTGGAGCGCCTCGAATGGAGCGGTGGCGGTTCTCAGCACGGCGCTCCAGGCCCCTCCCGCCGGGCAGGTCTACCGCTGCTGGCTCCAGCAGGACGGGACGCGCGTTCCGGTCGGCGAGATGCAGTTCAGCGGCTCCACCGCTTACTGGGCAGGGAGCCTCGCCTCATGGGGCTGGCCGCCCGCCCCGGGCGACACGTTCACGGTCAGCATGGAGCCGGCCGCCGGTGGTGGAGCCGGCATGCCGGCGCTGGTGGGGACCTTCTGACCGGACGGGCAGCGCGCACAAGGGGCCACCGGGGAACCCGGCCGCCGTGCCCGGCCGGGCGGGACCTGCGCCCTCAGGTCGCGGGGTCCCTGCGGTTCCGGTGCCGCCGCTTGGCCACGATCTCGCGGACCCGGGCCGGGTGCGCGACCGCCCATCCGATGAGCAGGAGCAGGATGAAGTTGATGGTGCCCACGCCGGCCGCCGCGAGATAGCCGATCTGCTGGCCGATCTCTCCGTCCAGCTTGAGCCCAGGGATCGTCGCCCCGAGGATGCCCAGCTGGAAGAAGGGCGCCATCGGCGCCAGGTAGGTGCGCGCGATCCCCGGCGTCGGCGCGCCCGCGACCTGCCCGCCGAGCATGAACGCGTACGACCCGGTGGCGATCGCGCCGGCGCCCTCGATTCCCTGGCCCAGGTCCAGCTCGGGCAGGTTGTTCCACCCGGCGATCAGGCCGTTGGCATCGGGGACGGCCCACCAGGTCTGCGCCTGGGGGCCCGAGGCATCCGAGCCACCCTGGACGTAGAGCCCGCCGTTCGCGGTGAAGCCGGACATGTTCGTTCGCGCGACCGGGAGGTTCGTCTGCGCGCTGGCGCGCCACACGTCGATCACGTTGGGGTTCTTGGCCGTGGCGTTGGGACCACCGCCCACGAGCCCCTGCTGGACCGTGGCAACCGGATTGCCGGAGAGGTTCCGGCCGCCGATGACGAAGATGACGTCGCCGACGTGGATCGCGACACCGCCCACGTTCTCCTCGAACAGCGGCTGCTGGGCCACCCATGCCTGCATCGCGCCGGAAACGGCCTGCTGGCTCTTCCACACGCTGCGCGTGGGCGCCTTGCCGTCCGTCCCACCCATGACCACGAGGCCGTCGGGGATGGCCACCGCGCTCCCTCCGGCGCGGGCCTCGGGCAGCGCCAGCGCCGGCTCGGCCTTCCACTGGCCGAGTGCCCCGTCGGTACCGACCGTGAGGCTGAACGCGGTGGTGGTTGGCGCGCCGTCGGGGCCGTAGCCGCCGATGACGTAGAGCGTGTTGCCGGATACCACGTAGGCCGGGTCCGACCGGGCCTCCGGGAGCGCGGGGCCCTCACTCCACTTGTCGAGGTTGCCGAGGCCGACCGCGTGCGAGACGAACGTGTTCGCCACGGCCGCCTTGCCATCGTTGCCGCCGGCGTACAGGTAGGTCGTCCCGATGACGGCGACGGCTCCGTCGGTGCGTCCGGCGGGCAGCTGGATCTCGGACGGCGCCGGGTGCCAGGGGAGCGTCGCGCCGCCCGGCGCGGGACAGGGCAGCGTCTCGTTCTGTGGGGGGCAGAAGTTCACCGGCGCCCACTTGAGGTAGGGCGCCAGCGGCCACAGGTCGACGGTCTGCTGGACCGTGAAGTAGTAGGCGCGGTCCGGAATGTAGCCGAGCATCGTGATGATCACGACGAACCACCCCAGCGCCTTGACGATCGCCCAGGGCCAGCCGTTCGCATCGAGCAGGCCGAACAGGGCGCGCCGGCCGGCGGCCGGGACGGGGCGGGGCGCAGGGACTGCGGTGTTCGTCACGAGGTCAGCCCCCCACCGTGAGCGCGGCGTTCATGTTCGCGTGGACGATGCAGTTCATGGTGTAGCTGCCGGCCGGGAGCGCCGGCACGTTGTAGGTGATCGTCGCCGGCCCGGTGATGATGTCCCCCGAGAAGACGGTCATCCCGTCCCCGTCCCGGATGTAGATGTTGTGCTGGGTGCCGGGGTCCTTGTTGTCGAACACGATCTGGAACGGTGCCCCCGCCGGCGCCGTGAGGTTGGTCACCTCGAATTCCATGTTGAGCGCGCTCTGCTGGAGGACCGTGCCGCCCGGGGCTGCCGAGCCGCCGGGAGCCGCGGAGCCGCCCGGAGCGCCGGAGGATCCAGGGGCGCCGGAGGCGCCGGGAGCGCCCGAGGTGCCCGGCGAGGTGGACGCCGCGGGCGTCTTGAACTCGTCCGACCAGCAGGCCGGGAACGGCGTGGCCCCCGGGGCGGGCTTGTAGGCCGGGTCGACCCAGCCCCGGAACGTGAGCGGGTGGCCCGTCACCGGGTCGGTCACCGGCTCGAACAGGTTGGGATCCAGGACCCGGTAGGTGGTCGCCTGGTCGGACCGGATGAACGCGACCACGTTGTTGACCTGGATGTAGTTGAGGGGGCCGGGAGGGTTCCCGGTGTCTGCCCAGACCGGCATGATGCTCTGCGGGTTGCCGCAGGCGTACCGGCCGCCAGCCTGGAGCATGTTGTGGATGTAGCCCGGGTTCAGGTGCGCGAACAGCTTGTCCTGGCGGTGGAGCGCCGGCCCCTTGCCTCCCTCGCCGTTCGCGCCGTGGCACTGGGCGCAGTTGGCCTGGAAGACGTTGTAGCCCCGCTCGACGGCGGTGACCTGCTGCTGCTGGGCGGCAGCGTCCAGGCGGGCCACGGACAGCCCGGCCGGCAGGCCGATCTCGTAGAAGTAGTACCCGATGACGAACAACGCGATGAACATCACGGCGAGGAAGCCCACGGAGCGCGCACTGGCGGACTGGCGGACGATCCTCGCGGCGCGCTCGGGCGTCAGGTCGGTCCGGTGGGCCGAGGGCGGCGCCGAGAAGCGCTCGGCCGCGACCGGGGCGGGCGACGGCCTCGGGGCGGACGGCCGCTCCTCGGGCGGGCGGCCGGTCTGGTCGGTCATCGGTCTCCTCGAAGGGGCGGCGTGCGGGTCATGGGCGGGTCAGATGCAGCCGGTCGGGGTGAGCGGCGGGATGATCCCGGGCTGGCCGACCGCGATGGGCAGCGGCCCGAGGGTGATCTTGCCGGTATTGACCGTCAGCACACCGGAGTCGTCCACCGTGATGGCGAAGCGGTCCATGCTCCGGGGGGCCGGCCCGTACTGCGGGCCGAGGGCCTTGATCCCCAGGCGGTCGTAGCGGGACCCGTGGCACGGGCACTCGAACCAGAAGTTCTTCTGGCACGGGTTGGGCTTGCAGCCGAGGTGAGGGCAACGCTGGTACAGCGCCCGGACGTTGAGCGCCGTGCCGTCCCCCGCCATGTCCGTGCCGGGGACGTAACGCTGCTGCGAGGGATCGACGAGGATCACGAATGCCTTGGCGGCCTGGACGTAGGCGGGGAACCCCTGGTTGATCGGCAGGGTCGAGTTCGCGAGCTTCACGTCGTCGTAGGTGCCGATCCGGACCAGCCCGCCGAACTGGCCCGACAGGTTGGGCCAGAGGAACCCGATCGTGCCGGCGCTGGCCTCCAGCAGCCACAGGCCGATGCCCGCGGCGAGCGAGCCCCGGATCAGCTGCCGCCGGGAGATCCCCTGCACCTGATCGTGGCGGAGCGCCTTGATGGCCTCCGCGGTCAATGCCTTCGGCTTGTCCTTTTGCTCGGGGTGGTAGTTGCTCATGCGCTCGGATCCTTCCGATCAGAGGGCGAAGTGAAAGCCCGGCGTCCCGATCGAGAAGAACTCGAGGTACGGGATGACGAACGAGTAGCCGGGGCCCCGGAAGAAGATCCCCACGAAGGTCACGAACAGGCCCAGGCCGGCGAACAGCGAGAACAGCACGACGGCGGTCTTCCGGTCCGACGGCCGGATCGCGAGGAGGTTGCCCCGGTCCACGTACGGGATCAGGGCTGCGCCGACGAGCACGAAGGTTGGCACCAGGACCCCGGCGACGGTCGGGTGGAAGTAGGCCAGCAGCTCCTGGAGCCCGAGGAAGTACCACGGCGCCTTGGCCACGGCGGGCGTGATGTTGCCGTTGGCGAGATCCTCGAGGGGCGCGTTGACGAACAGGCTCATCAGGAGCAGGAAGACCGTCACCAGCGAGGCGGCCAGGAACTCGATCGCGAGCAGGTGGGGCCAGGTCATGACGGTGTCGTCGGGTTCCTTCTGGACCCGGACGACGGCATCCTGCTTGACCAGCGCCAGCAACCTGTACGGGCGCGCCGACATCGGCACCCGCTGCTTGTCGATCTCCGTGCGCCGGGAGGGGTCGACGGGCACGACCACACGGCCCTCGGGCGGCGCCTTGCTCTCGGTGTCAGCCATGGGTCGTCGTTCCTCGGCTCACAGCGGGCCGCTGATCCCGCCGTCCTTCCGGATCCGCCAGAAGTGGACGGCCAGGAAGATCGTGGCGACGAGGGGGAGCACGATGATGTGGAGCACGTAGAACCGCAGCAGCGTGTTCTGGCCGACCTCGATCCCGCCCAGGAGCAGGAACTTGGACGGGGTGTTGAACAGCGGCGCGTAGCCGGCCATGTTGGTGCCGATGGTGATCGCCCAGTACGCGATCTGGTCCCACGGCAGCAGGTAGCCGGTGAAGCTGAGCATGATGGTCAGGAACAGCAGCACCACGCCGACAACCCAGTTGAACTCGCGGGGCGGCTTGTACACGCCGTGGTAGAACACCCGCATCATGTGCAGGAAGACGAAGAACACCATCATGTGGGCGGTCCAGCGGTGCATGTTCCGGGTCAGCTGGCCGAAGGCCACCTGGCTCTGGATGTCCAGGATGTTGGTGTACGCCTGCGTGGCCGACGGGACGTAGAAGAACATCAGGTACACGCCCGTGACCGTCAGCACCAGGAACAGGAAGAAGGACAGCCCGCCCAGGCAGAACGTGTAGGCGAACTTCGCGCCGTGCTCCCGGATCCGGACGGGGTGCAGGTGGAGGAAGACGTTGTTCATGACCGCGTACGCGCGGGACCGCTCGTCGTCGGGGTAGGGGTTGCGGAAGATCGACCGCCAGACGGGGCTCCGCCTGATGGACTGGTCCACCCGCTCGAGGAAACTCACCGGGCTCCTCCTGCCACGCCGGCCATCCCGGCGAGTTGGGCGTCACGGTACGACTCCTTGTAGAGCCGCCCGTCGCTCGAGATCTCCTGGAGCTCGAAGCGCTCCATTGTGATGGCATCGAAGGGGCAGCGTTTCACGCAAACGGCGCACCGGATGCACAGCTCCTCGTCGAGGATCATCGCCGCACCCTGCGACCAGCCGTAGGCCTCCTCGATCTCCGGCAGCGGCCCCTCGGTCTTGAGCTGGTTCACGTCCACCATGTGGATGACGCCCTCCGGGCACACGTCGGCGCAGGCGCCGCAGAGCACGCAGCGGAACGGGTCGAACCAGATGTTGTAGTTGCACATCAGGCAGCGCGTGGACTCGGCCACCGCCGCCGTGGCGTCGTACCCCAGCTCCACCGGGGTGCTGAAGTTGACCGCCGGGTCGGTGGAGGGCATCCGGGCCGCGAGGTCCTCCATCGGGATGTACTGGCGCGGGAGGACGTCGTAGAACTCCGGCATGTCGTGGCGCCAGGAGCCCGTGATCCTCACATTCGGGGTGACGGTCACGTCGGTCCGGCCGGCCAGGTACCGGTCGATCGCGTAGGCGGCCTTCTTGCCGTGCCCGGCGGACTCGATCAGCGTCGTCGGACCGGTCACGAAGTCGCCGCAGGCGAACACGCCGCGGATGTTGGTGGCATAGGTTGCCGCGTCCACCTTGAGCCGCCCGCGATTGACCTCGAAGCTCGCCTCCACCGGGAGGAACGAGAGGTCGGCCGCCTGGGAGACCGCCGGGATCACGGTCTCCGCCGGCACGACGAACTCGGAGCCCGGGATCGGAACCGGGGAGCGGCGGCCCGAGGCGTCAGGCTCGCCCAGCCGGTTGCGGATGAACCTCACGCCGGTGAGCCGGCCGTCCTCGCCGATCAGCTCGATCGGGCTGACCAGGAAGTCGAGGGCCACGCCCTCGCGCTCGGTCTCGCCAAGCTCCTCCTCGTCCACCACCAGCTCGGATCGCGTGCGCCGGTAGGCGATCGTGACGTGCTCGGCGCCGTGGCGGAGGCTGGTCCGGGAGCAGTCCATGGCCGTATACCCGCCGCCGATCACGACGACGTTGCGGCCGACCGACAGCTCCTGGCCGAGGTTGGCCTTCTTCATGAAGTCGATGCCGTACTGGACGCCCTCGAGGTCCGCGCCGGGCAGGTCCAGGTACACCGGGTTCATGGCGCCCGCGCTGATCGCGATCGCGTCGAAGTCCCGCTGGAGATCCGCGAACGGGATGTCGACGCCGATCGTGGTGTCGAACCGGAAGGTGACGCCCAGCCGCTCGACGAGGCGGACGTCCATCTCGATCGCCTCGCGCGGCAGCCGGAACGCCGGCACGCCGATGAGCATCGTCCCGCCGCCGTACGGCAGGCTGTCGTAGACCGTGACCTGGTAGCCGCGCGTCGCCAGCTCCCGCGAGACGGACAGCCCAGCCGGCCCGGCGCCGATCACGGCGACCCGCTCCGCACGGGGCGCGATCGCGGGCATGACGTCGGGAATGCCCGACGCCTCGTGCCACTCGACGAGGAACCGCTTCATGGCGCGGATCGCGAGCGGGCGGTCGATGTCGCCTCGACGGCAGGCTCGCTCGCACGGGGCGGAGCAGACGTAGGAGCACATCGCGGCGACCGGGTTCGGCTCGCGGGAGAGGATGTATCCCTCCTCGAACCGCCCTTCGGCGGCGAGGTTGAGATAGCCCCGGCAGTTGGTGCCGACGGGGCATGCCTCCTGGCACTCGATATTGCACTGGAGCCAGGAGGCGTCGACCGGCTGGACGAGGAACTCCTGGGCGTTGTCGAGGGTCACGAGGGGGAGACGCCTCTGGTGCAGGTGCGCGAAAGGGCCACGGGCCGTCGCCGGCCGCTGTCGCCGCCGACGCGGGGAATCTACCCCGCCGGGGGCCGTCCGTGTGCGGCAATCGCCCCGGTTCAGCGACCTCCCGCATGCACCATCCAGAACCTGTCGTGCGCCTGGAGTACATCCAGGGTCGTGAGGCCGGGGAGGCAAGCCACCGCGCCAGGAACAAGCCACCACGCCGGGAAGCCCGTCCATGCGCCAGATCTGCCCACGGAGAGTTGACGTGGGGGTTGGGCGCAGCTACGCTGGCGCGCATCGTCGATCCGATCCCGGGTCCGCATGGGAGAACCGTGAACGCGTCGGAGATGACGTTCCTGGCCTTCGGCCTCATCCTCGGCGGCGCGCTCGGCGCGGCGTTCCTGGCGGCCGTCCGGTCCTGGCCGGCGCCCCGACGCGAGGTCCGGGTCACGATCTCGCCGAACTCGATCACGGCCCGCCGGGCCCTCACGCTGGCCAACCCGTCGCTGTCCCGGGAGCACCGTCCGTTCCCCGGCTCGCCCGACGACGCAGCCTGGCCGGAGCGTGCGCCCACGTCGTCTCCGTCCGGACAGGCCGGTGCAGCACCCACGGCCGTCCCCGCCCCGTCAATGCGAACACGCGTTCCAGAGGCGCCCGGCCTGGGTCTCGCCATCGTGGCGGCGGTTGCGGTCGACGGGGGCCATTGGGCGACCGCCAGAGGCCTCCCGGACGACCCGTTCCACGGCCCCGGTCCCGCCCCGGCATCGGCCACGGCCACGCCTGCGGGGTCCTCGGTGGCGGTCGCGGTGAAGCCTGCATGCGTCGCGGTCCCCGTGACCCGGGCGATGACCGCCATGCTGGACGTCGGCGCATCGCCGGAACGGCTGGTCCGCCCACGCCTCCCCGTCGAGCCGGCCCGGCCGACCCTCGCAGGCACCGCGGTGGGGCTCACGGTCACCGGGTCCGGAGCCGCCGAAGCCGCCGGAGCGGTGGGTGCGGCGGAGGCGGTCGGCCCGGGCGAGCCGGATGCCACGCCCGTCCCGGCCCAGGCCGGTGCCCTTCCATCGGCGTCGGCGGATGCGACGGCCGACCCCTGCTCGAACCAGCGCGCCGCCGCTCACGAGCGATGTGCCGCCGCGACCACCGCGCGTGAACGATCCCTGGCCGCGGCGGCCGCCGCCCGCGATGCCAAGCGCACGTTCGATGCGCTCCAGGAGCAGGTCGACCGCGCGCAGGCGCTGTCCGATCCGAAGGCGGTCGTCGCGGCCAAGGCCGCGCTGCGGGACCAGTTCCGGAAGGAGGACGCCGCGGCCGCGACCCCGGACGACTCGGAGGCGGCCGCCCGGCGGTGGCTGCACGGCATCAGCCAGGCCAACCGCGACGTCCGTTCGGCCCGGCTCCTGGTGGAGACGGGAACGGCGGAGCTGCGCGAGCGCCTCGTCACCGTGGAGCGTCTCGCCCGGGAGGCGGATGCGGCGCGGATCCTCGCGGATCGGGCGGACGAGGCATGCCGGATCGCGCGCGAGGAGCTGGCTCGGTGCGAGGAGCACGTCGCCGCCACGACGCCCGTCCCAGCCCCGGAGGACCAGCACCCATTCGCCGGGATCTGGCCGACGCAGCAGGACCTGACGCCGTTCCGCTCGCCCCAGGACACGCCCGCCGACGCGCTCGCGGGCCAGTCCGCCATCCTCCGGCTGGTGCGCGGCGATCGGGCTGCCCGGGACCGCGTGGTGGCCACGGTCGCCGGCTCCGACCCCGCTGCCGCCGCGACCTGGCAGATCCGGATCACGGCCCTGTCCGACGCGATCGTGGCGCGCGCGATCGAGGCCGGCTACCTGGTCCTGCCCGATGACGATGCGTTCTGGGGGCTGTTCTCGGACCCGGAGCGGCGCGAGATCGTCGAGGCGCTCGCGGCACTCGGGTTCCGCTTCGACGGCCTGGGCGGGTTCGCGGACGACCGCGTGCCGGCGACCCGCGACCTGTCGCTGGCGGTCGGCTACGCGGGGCTGGACCGGATGCGGATCCGGACCTGGCCGCGGGAGGCCGAGATCACGTCGCTCTACTCGCGGGCGGCGGTGGCCGCCGACGAATGGCTGGTCTGGGCGGCGCGCGACCTCGAGCTCGGCTCCCTGATGAGCGCCCTGGGATCGCGTGCGGCGGGACTGAGCGCGATCTGGGACGCCTGGGGACGGATCCGCCCGGCGCTGCTGGCCACGGACTGACCCGGCGCACCGGAGCTGCGGCCGACACCCGTGTCGGGCCGACTCCCGTGTCGGGCCGACCCGGGCAATCCCGGCGGGCAGATGCCGCGCCCGACCCGGGGATCAGCCGCCCTGGGTCTCCGCGTTCCCGGTCTCGGGTTGGGTCGCCCCGGTTCCCGGCGGGGTCTCCTGGACGGGGCCTTCCTCGTCGTCGGCCTCGATCACGATGACCCGGAACGCCTCGGCCGCGTCCGCGCCGATCGGCTCGCCCTCCTCGCGCGCCCAGCCTCGAATCCGCGACTCGAGCCGCTCCGGGTCCCGGATCTGGGTGGCGTGCGCGCGCAGCGCCGCGAGCTTGCGCTCGAGGGTGGCGCCGACGTCGACCTGCACTGAGGCATGGTTGGACCAGAAGAGGTAGAGCCGTCGGACGACATGCGGCGCCAGCCCGTCTCGGGCCAGCCACGGGAAGGCCAGCGCATTGCGCGCCGCCGGATAGACCGCATCGACCGCGGCGATACCGGCGGCCCGGTGGTCGGCGTGGTTGACGCCACCGTCCCCGTGGAACAGCGTCTCGGGATCGACGGCGAGGACGGCGTCGGGTCGGAAGGTGCGGATCTCCCGCACGAGGAGCTCGCGGAGGGCGAGGTCGTTCGCCAGGGCGCCATCGGGCTGGTGGAGGAAGCTCACGCCCCCGTAGCCCACGATCGCGGCGGCAGCCCGCTGCTCGGCCTCGCGGACCGCCGCGAGCTCGAGGGGATCCGTGCGCCAGTCATCCGAACCGGCGTCCCCGCTGGTGCAACAGACGAGCCAGCCGGCGGAGCCTTCGTCGATCCACCGGGCCGCGGTGGCAGCCGGCCCGAAGTCGGCGTCGTCGGGGTGGGCAACGATCACCATGAACCGTTCGGGGCGCCACGCGTGGGCCTGGCGGACGGCTGTCTCGGGCATCGTGGGGACCTCGCGGGCTGGTGGCCAGTGGTGGTGGACGGTGTCCGGCGTCGAGGCCGGGGCGCAACCTTGTGCTACATTCGAGGACGAGGCTTCGCTCGTCTCCCCCCACGGGCGAAGCCTTTCTTCGCGGCCGGCTCAGGCCCCTGCCGCCGCCTGCGCCTCGCGGATGGCCGCGAGCACCTGGGCCGCGTGACCCTCCGGCTTCACGTTCGGCCAGGCGGCGGCGACGCGTCCGTCGGGCCCCACGAGGAAGCTCGACCGGACGACCCCCATGTACGTCCTGCCGTACTTGGTCTTCTCCTGCCAGACGCCGTACGCCTCCGCCACCGCGTGGTCCTCGTCGGAGAGGAGCGTGAACGGGAGACCGAACTTGGCCCGGAAGGCGGCATGGCTGCCGGAGCCGTCCGGGCTCACGCCCCAGACGGCGGCGTCGAGTCCGGTGATGTCGGTGTGGAGGTCGCGGAACTCACAGGCCTCCGTGGTGCAGCCGGACGTGTTGTCCTTGGGGTAGAAGTAGACGACGGTCCACGAACCGCGGCGGTCGGCCAGGCGGTGGACCGTCCCGTGTTCGTCGTGGAGTGCGACCTCGGGAGCCCGGTCGCCGGCAACTGGCATGCTCATACCCCGGAGGATAGCCTCGCCGGCGCGAGCGCGGATTCCACGACCAGGAGCCGTCCGGACCGGATCGTGACCGAGGCCTCCGTGGACTCGCGGACGTTCGACAGGCCGCGGGCGGGGCCGACCGTCAGCGGCTCATCGCGGAGCGGGTAGACGAGGCCGCGCGTGGTCACTCCTGCCACGTCGCCGCCGAACGGCAGCAGGGTGATCGTCGCGCCACCTCGACCCGGGAGGGCGCGGGTCACCGGACCACCGTCGTGCCCGGGCGCCTGGACGAGGAACACGCGCGAGCGCGCATCGAGCAGGACGATGGCAGCCGACGCGAGCGCAGGGTGGGCGAGGAGCCACACGTTGGCGAGCGCATGGTCCAGCCGCGGGCCGCCGAACGCTCCCAGCATCGTGATCCGCGTCGCTCCCCGGGCGATCGCCTCGAGAAGGGCCAGCTCGGCGTCCGACTCGTCCTTGTCGGGACGGGCGCGACGAGCCGGGATCCCGTCGGCCTCGGCCTGGGCGGCGAGCGCCGGGGCCAGCGAATCGAGGTCGCCAACCAGGACGTCGGGCCGCACGCCGAGGGCCCGGGCCCTCGCGAGGCCGCCGTCCGCCGCGACGACGTCGGCCACCCCCGCGTCCCAGCCCGGCCAGGCGGCATCGAGCGCGGCGTGCGCGGGGACGTCGCCGTCCGCCACGACCAGGGCGTGACGGTCGGCCTGGGTTCCCCCATGGAGGGCGGCCGTGGTGCTCATCCGGGCGATCGTACCGGGTCGCCGGCCACCTCCGGAGGGCGCCGGTCGTGTAGACTCGCGGCCGTGCCCGACTCTCCCCTCCCCGCGCCGACGCAGCGTGTCGTCGATGCCGCCGCCCGCAAGGGCGTGACGCTCGACATCCACCTGTTCGCGGAGTCGACCCACACCGCGGAGGAGGCGGCGGCCACGGTCGGCGCCGATCTCGGCCAGATCGTCAAGTCGCTGGTGTTCGTCACGCCGACCCAGGCTGGCGGCCTCGAGCCGATCCTGTGCCTGGTCTCCGGGCCGAACCGCGTGGACCTGGCGCGGCTGGCGGCGGTGACCGGGGCGTCCGACGTGAGGCGGGCGAACGCGAACGAGGCGAAAGAGCTCACGGGCTTCGCCATCGGCGGCATTCCGCCCTTCGGCCATGGGCGCCCGATCCGCGTCGTCATGGACCCCGACCTCGGTCGCTTCCAGATCGTGTGGGCCGCGGCCGGCACGCCCACGGCGGTGTTCCCGGTGCCGCCGGCGACCCTGCGGATGCTGTCCAACGCGCACGTCGCGCCGATCTGCGAGGAGCGCCGCCGGGCCGACATCCTGGCCGAGGGCGCGGGACTCGTCGGACCTTCCGGCGCGGCGCAGAACGCCGGCGCCTGAACCTGCCGCGTCCGGATGACGGTGGAGCCGCGGCGCGCGGTGGTCGCCTATCCGGGCGGGATCCGGGCCGCCTACCGGTGGGCGGGCAGTGGCCAGGGGGCGGCAGTCTTCGCCCTGACCGAGCAGGGCGGCCCGCTGGCGGACCTCGGCGAGCTGTCCGGCCCGGACCCGGACGCCCGCTGCCGCGCCGAGGTGCGGGTGGAGACGCCATCGGGTCCCTGGACGGTGCGCCTCGCATCCACGATCAGCGACGAGCCGGAGGGGCTGCTCTGGGACTCGGAAGGACTGCTCGTGATCGCGTACGGGTTCCATGCCTACGCGTTCGAGGCGCGGACCGGTGCGCTGCGCTGGAGCCACCGCTCCGCGTCTCCGATCGTGGCGCTGCTCGGGTCGTCCCGGCTGCCCCACCTGCTTCTCCAGGCCGAGATCGAGACGTTCGCGCTCGAGCCCGACGGCGAGGTCGCGTGGAGGGTCGCCCACTCGGACGTGGTTGCCGGCGCGGAGCTGGTCGGCGGGCACCTCGTCCTCTCGAGCGTCTCCGGGCAGGTGCGCGCCATGGATCCGGGGACCGGTCGGGACGCCCGCTGACCGGCGCTGCCCGTCCCTCGACACGATCGTGGACATGCGGTGGACAACTCGGGGGCGATCGGGCGGAGAAGGGTGGATAAGTGCGTTGACCCTGCCCGACGGGAGCGCGTAGCGTTGAATCCAGCCCGAAGGTGCTGAGCGATGCTAGCGGCCGAGATGACATCAAGGCCCACGCGTCGAGTAGGTTCCTTCGGGCTCTCGATTCCCCGTCGAGCCGATGCGCGGGTCCCCTGCATCCCGGCGCTTATCATCGCGTCGTGACCCCCGCCGTCCTCCTCGTCGCCGGCCTCGCCGCGCTCGCCGCCGGGTGGTTGCTCATGCGGCGGCTCGGCTCCGGGGCACGCGTGGGGCGGATCCTTGCCGCCACCCCCGTCGTGCCCGTCGGGCGTGCGATCGCGCTGGCGAGCGGCCGTGGACCACGTTACGTCGGCGTGGGCGGCCGCATCGATGCCGCGACGACGTTCGAGGACGACGCGGGGCGACCGCTGGTGTTCCGCCGGACGCGGCTCGAGCTGCGCCGTGGCTCCGGATGGGATGCCGTGGAGGATCGCCGGGAGGCGGTTCCGTTCACGATCGCCGGCGGCCTCGAGTCGATGGCCGTCGATGCCGACGACCTGGACGAGGGCCTCGTCACGGTCACGCGCTGGTCCGAGGGGACGGCTGCCGAGATCCCTGACCGCGTGCCCGCGGGCACCGATCCCGCCACGCCCGTCCGCCTGCGCGTCCAGCACCTGAGCACGATCGACCACGCCCTGGTCCTGGGCGTCCCGGACATCGACCCGGACCGGGGTCCGATCCTGCGGCCCGGGCTCGGCCGGCCGCTGGTGCTGACGACGCTCGAGCCCGCGGAGGCCATGCGCCTCCTGGCGTCCGGCCGGCGCAGGGCCACGATCGCGATCTCGGCCCTGCTGGCGGGGGGGCTGCTCGCCGTCGGGGGCGGCCTGGCCTGGGCCGTCGCGGGCGCCGTGATGAGTGGGTGACGGCGTGCTCCCGCGGTGACGGACCCGGGCGCGGCCGTGGCGACACCCGCGGGACCGTGGCACACCCGCGGGAGGTGGGAACTTTGTCCTATTGGCAATTCCTGTGAAGTCGAGGACAGTCTCCGCAACACCGATGCCTCCCAAATCCTCCATGCCTCGACCAACCGCTCGAACGCCCCGTCCGGGAGATGCGACGCTGTCGGTCACGAAGGCGGCGCGCGTGCTGGGGGTCCACCCGAACACGGTGCGCGCCTGGAGCGACGCCGGGCGGCTCCGCTACTACCGGATCAACGACCGCGGCGACCGGCGCTACCGGCAGGCCGACCTGCAGCGGTTCCTCGCCGCGGCCGCCTCCGGGGCGCCGGCGCAGGAGCCCGAACAGGCCGGGGCTCGCCCGCTCCGGCGGGGCGCGACCTCCTCGTCGATGCTCACCGACACCTCGATGCTCAGCGAAACGCCCGCCGGGCTGGACCTGCTGGCCGACCTCGCGGAGATCGCGTCGGTCCCCTCCGGGCTGGACCCCGCCCTCGACGAGGCCTGCAGGCGGATCCGCCAGGCCACTGGTGCGGCCCTCGTCGGCATCTGGGAACGCCGCCCGGGAGGGCTCGTGCCCCGTGCCGTCGACGCCGAGGACGGAGGAATGACCACGGCCCGCGCCGTGGCGCCCGGCCGCGGCCTGTTCTCGCTCGCCATCGACTCCCCCACCCCGGTCCACGCCCGGCCCGGGCTCCCCGGCCCGGCACCGGTCCTGGGCCTGGGCACCGACGAGCTGGTCGTCCGGATCCCGGGCGGCGAGACGCCCTGGGGCCTCCTGGTCCTGGCGGGCGCCATGCAGCTCGGCCAGGACGACGGACGTCGCCTGGCGGGCGCGATCGCGCGAACGCTGGGGGTCCTCATCCGGGGCGCCACGGCCGCAGAGCAGGCATCGGCGCGCCTGCGCCGGTCCGAGGCGTTGCGACGCGTCGCCACGGACCTCGCGTCGAGGCTCGACGTGGGCGATGTCGTGCGTGACCTCAGCGACCACGCCCGGGTCCTGTTCGGGGCGGACCGGGTGGCGGTGGTCCTCCGTGATCCCGAGGGCCGGGTCTCGTCGCCGGGTGGCGTCGGGTTCTCCACCCGGTTCCTGGAGCTGGCGCGCGGGCAGGAGGAGGCCCGCACCGGGCAGCGGGACATCCCCCTGCGACGGCCCGAGATCCTGCTAGGGGCAGACGCCCCGCGCGCCGGCGGCCCCGTCAGAGCGGCGGCCCTCCAGGAAGGGATCGAGGTGCTGGTGGCGGTGCCGCTGGTGGACGGCCACGACCTGAACGGCATGCTCTACCTCGCCCACGACCGCGCCTACCGCTGGCGCGAGGCCGACCTCGACGCCGCCGAGGCCCTGGCCGGCGACGCGTCGATCGCCGTCCGCTCGGCACGGACCTTCGGACGGATGGCGGCCTGGGCGGCCCAGCTCCAGTCGATCCAGCGGCTTGGCGGCCGGCTGTCGGGCCTGTCGGACGTGGGTGCCATCGGCCATGCCATTGCCACCGAGCTCCGCCAGCTGATCGAGTACGACAACGTGCGCGTCTACCGGGTGCGGGGCCAGGACCTGGTGCCCGTGGCGATGCTGGGACACGGCGCCGTGTACTCCGACGAGACGGTCGAGAAGCTGACGGTCGCCGTCGGCGAGGGGATCACCGGATGGGTGGCCCGCTTTCGCGTCCCGCAGCTCGTGGACGACACCGCCAACGACCCGCGCGCGATCACGATCCCGGGGACGCCGCCCGATGCGGACGAGTCGATGCTGCTTGCACCGATGATCCAGGAGGGTGTCTGCCTGGGGGTGGTGGTGCTGTCGCGCCAGGGCCTTCGCCAGTTCACCGAGGACGACCTGCGGCTGCTGGTGATCTACGCGTCCTTTGCCGGCCAGGCCATGGCGAGCGCGGACGCCACGGCCAGGCTGCGCGAGCAGTCGGGCGCCCTCGAGCGACGCCTGCGCGCCCAGCACGAGCTGCTCAGGGTCACCGAGTCGATCCTGACGACGCTGGACCAGCGGGCCGTCCTGGAGGGGATCACCGACAGCCTGGGCACCCTCATCCGGTACGACAACATCGCCATCGAGGTGGTGGAGCGCTCGACCGGGCTCCTGGTACCGCTCACCGCCCGGGGGGTCGACGCCGAGAGCTTCATGGCACCCTGGGAGCCGGGCGAGACCGGGATCGCGACCTGGGTCGTGGACCGCAACCAGCCCGTGCTGGTCGAGGACGAGCGCCATGACCCACGCGTCAACCACTTCCGTCAGACCGGCCGGATCGACGGCAGCCTGATCGTGGTGCCGCTGCTCGGCCCGTCGGGCGCCGCCGGCGTGCTGACCCTGGAGCGCCTGGGAACCGCCGTGCGCTTCGACCAGGAGGAGTTCGAGCTCGTCAAGCTGTACGCGGCGCAGGTCTCGATCGCGCTCCGCAACGCGGAGGTCTTCGAGGCGGCCGAGGTCCGGGCCCGGACCGACGACCTGACCGGGCTGCTCAACCACGGCACGTTCAAGCGCAGGCTGTCCCGCAGCGTGGCCTCCCGCGACCCGTTCGGCCTCGTGATCATCGACCTCGACGAGTTCCGCGAGATCAACAATGCGCTCGGCCACCAGGCGGGCGACCGACTCCTGCGCGAGATCGCCGTTGCCATCCTCGGGTCGGCCCGCGACACCGACGCGGTGTTCCGGTACGGCGGCGACGAGTTCGTGGTGATCCTGCCCCGGAGCGACGCCACGGGCATCGCCACCGTCGCCGAACGCATGCGGGGCTCGGTCGCCGGCGTGGGCGGGCCGGGCACGATGTGGGCGGCCGAAGGGCTGCACGTCTCCGCCTCGATCGGTACCGCCGCGTACCCGGTCGACGGCATCACCCCGGAGGAGGTCCTTCTCGCCGCCGACCGTGCCTGCTTCGTCGCCAAGCGCCGGGGACGCGGACGCGTGGCGACGGCCGAGGAGGGAATGGCCCTGGCCGCGGAGTTCACGCTCTCCGAGCCGACCCCGGTCGATCCGCCGACGGTCGTCCCGGCCTAGCGGTCGAGACGCCGACCGTGTCAGGGCAGCGATGGCGGATGATCCGCCCTCCTATCCAGGCCGGCTCCAGGAAAGGGGCGCCCCCGGCGATCACCGCGTCGCTGCGCGGTGCGTCACACTCGGGCTCGCGGAGGTTCGCCGTGCACCCGTCACACCGTTCCCGTCGCCGCCCCGCATCCATCGTCATCGGCGTGCTCGTCTGTCTCGTGGCAGTCGGCGGGTGCCTGCCCGCGGCCATCCGGCCGACGCCCGCGCCCACGCCCACCCCCACGCCCGCACCGACGCCGACGCCGGCGCCGACGCCGACCCCTGGCCCGCCGACGCCCACTCCCGCTCCCACGTTCATGCTCTACACCGTGGTCCGTGGCGACTCGCTGGTGAAGATCGCGCGCAGGTTCAAGACCTCGGGGAGAAGCATCGCGTACTGGAACCGGGCGGCCTACCCGTCGCTCGACCCGGAGTCCGCCTCGTACCGGCCGGACCTGCTCCAGGCCGGATGGGTCCTCAAGATCCTGCAGGGCCAGGAGTACGTGCCGCCGCCCGAGAGCGGGGAGAGCGGGGTGGAGGTCACGCCCGTGCCCAGCGACGACGGCGAGTACGACACCGGAGGCCCCTCGCCCGGGGCGAGCGCGGGGGACTGACCCGGGCTGACTGCGCCGTCACGCTCCGCCGGGCCGCCCGCGGGGCCACGCTCCGGTGGGCCGCCCGCGGGGCGACGCTCCGCCGGGCCGCTATCCTTGCCCGCATGTCGCCTGCAGCGGGGCGCGCGCCCCAGATCGTCGTCACGCTCATGACGGCCGCCGACCAGGCGGACCCCGGAACTGCCGCCCGCAAGAACGCGCTCTACCTGGACTCGGTGGTGCGACACGGGGCGGCGGCGATCGCCATCGATCCCGCGTCCCCGCCGGCGGACCGGGCCGCGGCCTTGGCGTCGATGGACGGGCTCCTGCTGACCGGTGGTGCGGACCTCGAGCCGTCCCGGTACGGCGCCGCGAACCTGGGCTCCGTGGAGATCGATCCGGACCGCGACGAGCTCGAGGCGGCCGCCTGGGCCACGGCCGAGGAACGGGGAATCCCCGTCCTGGGCATCTGCCGCGGGCTCCAGGTCATGAACGCGTTCAGCGGCGGCACCCTGCTCCAGCACGTGGACGGGCACACCGGGGCGGGCTGGGGCCACGGGCCCGCGCTCACCCACCCGATGCGCCTGGTTCCAGGCACGCGGCTGTCGAGGATCCTCGCCTCGCCCGGCGTCGGCGGCGTGCTGATGGTCAACAGCTACCACCACCAGGCCGTGCGGCCGTCGGACCTTTCGCCACGCTACGTCGCGGCCGGGCTCTCGCCCAGCCCGGCCGGGGACCTGGTGGAGGCATTCGAGGGTCGCGATGGGCCGTTCCGGATGGCGCTGCAGTGCCACCCGGAACGCACGGAATCCACGCCCAGGGCATTCGAGCGGCTGTTCTCGTTCTTCGTGGATGCGTGCCGGGGGCCGCTCCTGGACCGCTGACCGCCGACGGCCCGTCGACGGTGGCGCGCCGCCGGTCCACGATGCCGCCATCAGACCTGGAGCCGTCCCGCCTCGATGATCCGGTTCAGGAACTGGCGCGTCCGGGCCTCGCGGGGCTCGGCGAAGATCTGCGCGGGGGGTCCCTGCTCCAGGATCCGGCCGCCGTCCAGGAAGCAGACCCGGTTCGCGATGTCGCGGGCGAAGGCCATCTCGTGGGTGGCGATCAGCATCGTCATCCCTCCGGCGGCGAGCTCCCGGACGACGTTGAGCACCTCGGCCACCAGCTCCGGGTCCAGGGCGGACGTGACCTCATCGAGCAACAGCAGGTCCGGCTGCATCGCCAGCGCGCGGACGATGGCAACCCGCTGCTGCTGCCCGCCGGAGAGCCGGTCGGGGTAGTCGCCGGCCTTCTCGGCCAGGCCGAACCGCTCGAGCAGCGCCATCGCGGCCTCGTCCGCCTGGCGGGGCGGACGGCGCAGGGCCTTGCGCGGCCCGAGGGTGACGTTGTCGATCACGCGCATGTGCGGGAACAGGTTGAACGACTGGAACACGATCCCCACGCGTCGCCGGATGCGATCCACGTCCACGCCCTTGGCCGTGATCTCCTCGCCCTCGATCAGGATCCGGCCGGCGTCGATGGGCTCGATCAGGTTCACGCAGCGCAGGAGCGTGGACTTGCCGCTGCCCGAGGCGCCGATGAGCGCGATGACCTCGTGCTCGGCGACATCGAGGTCGATCCCGCGGAGCACCTCGAGCGTTCCGAACGACTTGTGGAGGCCCTGGATCGACAGGGCAGGACCCGTCACGCGCGGAACGCGAGCAGCCGGGACCGCCGGTTGCCCGCGGGGATCGCACCGCCTCCCTGCCTGCGGGCCTTCTCGCGTCGCAGCAGCCAGTCGGTGAAGCGCGCCAGCGGGATCGTCACCAGCAGGAAGACCAGTGCCGTGGCGAGCAGCGGCGTGTAGTTGAACTTCGCCTGCTGGATGATCGTGCTCTCGCGGAAGATCTCGACGACGCCGATGCTGGATACCAGGACGGTGTCCTTCTGGAGCCCGATGAAGTCGTTCAGGAGAGGCGGGATCACGCGCCGGATCGCCTGGGGCACGACGACGTACCGCATCGCCTGGAACTCCGACAGGCCGAGGGACCGGGCTGCGGCAGCCTGGCTCGGGTGGATCGAGTCGATCCCGGCGCGGTAGACCTCCGAGACGTAGGCCGAGTAGAGAAGGGTCAGCGCCACGACCCCCCAGAAGAACGTGTCGTTGGGGACGCCCGGGATGCCGAGGCCGGGGATGCCGAACCCGAGCAGGTAGATCACCAGCAGGCCAGGCAACGCACGGAACACGTCGACGTACGCGGTCGCGAGCAGGCGCACCGGCGTGAACACGGGGCCCGGCAGGCTGCGCATCACGGCCAGCCCCAGGCCCCAGACGAGGATCAGCACCTCGGCGGTGAGGAACAGCCGGACGTTGACCCAGAACTTGCCGGCGACGAGTGGGAGCGAATACCAGAAGATCTGCGCGTTGAGGAACTGCTCCTGGAAGGCCGCCCAACCGGGAGCGTTCGTGATGACCAGCGCGAGGACGCCGAAGACGGCAACCGTCGAGACGACGGCGACGAGGGTCGAACGGCTGCCGGAGCCGGACGACAGCCGGGGGCCGCGGACGCGGGGCTGCGGGTCGATGCCCGTGTCCGGCGGCCCCCCGACGGTCATGCCAGGGTCAGGGCTGGAGGACCGGCGCGCTCGCCTTGTCCGACAGCCACGTCTTGGTCAGGGCTTCGAGCGTGCCGTCCGTCTTGAGGGCGGCGATCGCCCGGTTGACGCACGCGGTCAGGGCACTCCCCTTCCCGAGCACGATGCTGAAGTGCTCGGCGTCCGCGCCCGTCGGGGCGGGGAACTGGCCGACGATCACGCCATGGTCCATCTGGGCCGCGGTGATGTAGAACGCGGTGGGCAGGTCCACGACGATGCCTTCGATCTGCGTGGCATTGAGCGCGGCGATCGCCGCGGTGTTGTCGTTGTAGACGGAGGCCTCGGTGGTCGGCTTGATCGAGTCGACGATGAACTGGTAGCTCGTGGTGCCCTGCTGGGCGCCGAGCGGGAAGTCCTTCAGCCCGCTGACCGTGGTCACCTTGGTGATGGGCGTGCCCGCGTTGGCGACGAGCGCCTGGTTCACCGTGTAATAGCCGTCCGACATGTCCACCGCCTTGGCGCGGTCGGCGGTGTACGAGACCTGGTTGATGTCCATGTCGAAGGCCTTCGGGCCCGGCGCATACGAGCTGTCGAATGGGACGTAGACCCAGGTGACGTCGCCCTTCGCGAAGCCGAGCTTGTCGGCCACCGCGTAGGCGACCGCGCTCTCGAAGCCGCGGCCGTTGGTCGGGTTGCCAAGCTCCCACGGGTCGACCTTCGGCTCACCCGAGGCGGGCGGATCGAAGTAGGGCGGATAGGCCGGGTTGTCCGTGCCGAACGTGAGCTTGCCGGGGGTCTTGAGGGTGAGGTTCGCCGGCGCGCAGGCGTCCAGGGTCGGCGCCGCGGTGGCGGCGGTGGGGGCGGTGGTCGGAGCCGCCGTCGGGGCAGCGGTCGGGGCCGCAGCCGACGGGGCCGCAGCCGACGGGACGGGCGACGGCGACGCGGCGCCGCTCGAGCAGGCCGCGGCGAGCGCGGCGACGAAGACGAGGGCGGTGACGCCCCTGACCGTGCGCATGGTGATCGTTCTCCTCCTCTGTGCGCTTCCGGCGCGAAGTGTACCGGTCTGGACGGCCGCAGACACCGAAGCGACGCCGGGAGGAACGGCGTCGCTTCGAAGGGTCGACCGGGGCGGAGGGAGGAGGGAGAACCGCCGCCACCGGCGCGGTATTCGACTCGCGGGGACCGCCCCGCGGTGGTGCAACAGGGCAACTATGGGGCGAGATGGTCCCGGTGGACGATGGCCCGGCAGTCCTGCCCGGCCAGGTACTTTCCGGGTCGATTGCGGAGCGCGAGAGGGATGCCGGGGCCAGCGGCCCGCGGATCGCTAGACTCGGTACCGTGCGTGTGCGGACGATCGAGACGCGGATCCTGGCGGCGGCGCTGACCGGCCTCTGGCTGGCGGCGTTCGGACTGATCGTGGTCGGGTATCGCCCCGGCGGGCCCGTGGACATCCTGGTGGGCGTCGCGGCCGCCGGCCCGATCCTGATCGCCGTCGCCGCGCTGCTCTGGCCGCCCGTCGCCCGCGGCGACCGGGCCTTCGCCCTGATCGCGTGGCTCGCGCTCGGGGCGATGCTCCTGCTGATCCCGTCCCTCGGCGGGCTCGTGACCCAGCTCACCGGCCGCGGTCCCCAGACGCTGCTGCCGTCGCTCGAGGCGGCCTATCCCTGGCTCTGTGCGCTCGTCGCGACCGGGGTCTTCGCGGGCCTCGGCATCGCCCGCCGGCGCCTGGGCGACACATCGCTGCGACGGAGGCGCCTCGTGCTGGGGATCGTGCTCGGCCTGGCGATGGTCCTGGCCGCCGGGGGCCTGTTCTCGGCGGCCGCGATCGTCAACGAGCTCGCCCTGGGCGACCGGCCCGCCATCGCATCACGGTTCGGGCCGACGGACCCCGACCTGGAGCCTCCCCTCTGCAACGGGGTGATCCTCTACGGCCCGAGCGCGGTCGTGAACCTCCGCCTGGACTCGTCGCTCGACGGCCAGTTCGCCGGGCAGGTGGGGATCAGCGGCATCCGGGATGGAACGGACGTCCAGTGGATCGGGTTCGCCGCAACGCGCATGGCGCTGGGCCAGTACGGCATGACGCAGGTCGGCGGCCGCAGCTGGGAGCTGTCGCCCGGGCACGCCTGGGCGCCGGCGGCGCTTGGAGGCGGCCTGCAGCAGGACCTGGACCGTACGATGCTGCTGGTGGCGCTCACCCCCGCCAACCGGGCCGTGGCCGAGGATCACGGGACCTCGTTCATCGAGGGTGCCCGTGCTCGCCACTGCCGGATCGCCGCCAACGGCACGATGATCCGGGATGCGCTGCCGCAGGTGGAGCTGCTCGTGGGCAACACCGACATCTCGCGGTGGCGCGGTGACCTGGACTTCTGGGTCTTCGCCGACGGCCAGCTGGGCCAGGTGGACGGACGGATCTCCGGGCCGGCGCTCGACCTGTCGGAGGATGCGCTCGTCGCCGGCCTCCGCTTCCGGATGACCGCGGTCGACCGGGGGCAGCCCATCTCGGTGCTGCCCCCGGGACCCTGACGAGGAGCCACGTCGCATGACCTACGACACCGACGGCGCGGACCCGACCGACGAGGTACGGCCCGACGGCAAGCGTGACCGGACCGCGCGCCTGCTCAACGTGCTCGGAATCCTCCAGGGCAGCGGCGACAACGGGATCCGGGTCGAGGAGATCGCGCGCCGGACGAACATGTCGAAGCGGAGCGCCTACCGCGACTTGCGCGCCCTGGAGCAGGAGCTGAAGATCCCCCTGTGGAGCGAGGGCGGGCTGTGGGGCGTCGGGAAGGGCGCCTTCCTGCCGCCCCTGCAGCTGACCCAGCACGAGGCGACGGCGGTCTTCCTCGCCGCCCGCGTGGTCACGCGCTACGCGGACAAGTACGATGCGAACCTCGCCTCCGCGTTCCAGAAGCTGGCGGCCGCGCTCCCGGACGCGCTCCGAGAGCACGTCGAGCGAACGTTGCGCGACCTGGCCCTGCGACCCGTGGACCCCGCGTTCAACCGGCACGTCGAGGACCTCACCCGGGCGTGGGCGCAGCGCCGTGTCGTGCGGTTCCGCTACGCGCCGGCGGCGTACGACGGCGGTGACCGTGAGCCGAGCTGGCGCGAGGTCCACCCGTATCTCGTGGAGCCGTCGCTCCAGACCCACGCGCTCTACCTCATCGGGCTCGACGAGACCCGGGGCGCGATGCGGACGTTCAAGGTGGAGCGGATCCTCGACCTCTCCCTGACCGCAAGGACCTTCGAGGCCCCCGAGGCGGCGGTGTCGGAGACGCTCCGCCGTGCCTGGGACATCATTGCCGACCAGCCCGAGGTCAAGGTGGTCCTGCGGTTCGCGCCGTCCGTCTCGGCTCGCGTTCGCGAGGCGACCTGGCACCCCAGTCAGTCGGTCACCGAAATGGCGGACGGGTCGCTGGAGTGGCGGGCCAGGGTGTCCGGCACGGTGGAGATCCGGCTCTGGATTCTCGCCTGGGGCGACGACGTGGAGGTGCTCGAGCCGCCGGCGCTGCGGGCGGAGGTGGCCGCGACCCACGCCCGGGCGGTCGCGCGATACGCGACGACCTGACCCGCCGGGGGACAGGGTCCGGAGAGGTTTGGTAGGGTTAGGCACCCACGCGGCGTCCCCCTTGCATGTGCGTGCCGCACGGGAGATCCGTTATCGCCGCCGCCTCCATCCTTCCCATCCCCGGCGCCCCGAGCGCCCCCAGGTCGCGCGCACGGCGCCGGCTCACCGCGTTGCTCGTCGCATCCCTCGCTCTCGTCGCCCTGCTCGGAACCCTGCCCGGGCAGGCCGCCGCGGCCAGCACGCCCACCGCGACCGCGACCGCCACCCCGTCCTCGACCGCGACCTCCATGGCCGCCTCGGTGCTCAGCTGGCTCAACCGTGACCGCGCGGCCAAGGGCCTGGTGTCGCTCCGCAGCTGGTCTGCCCTCACCTCGCTCGCCACCGACCGGGCGACCCGCATGGCCGCGACGCACACCCTGTCGCACGCGGCGGCGGGTGGCAACGTGGGCACGGCGCTCACGGCCCGTCACATCCAGTGGTACGGCTACGGCGAGATCATCGGCGCCAGCACCTACCCGTGGGGCAGTCAGGCGGCCGGCAACATCTACGGTCTCTGGAAGGCCAGCCCCACGCACCGCCCGATCATGTTCAGCGCCAGGTACAACTACGTGGGCATCGGCTTCGCGTACCGGTCGTCGTCGAGGACGACATACGCGTCCGTCGTGTTCGCCGAGTCCGTGGACCACACCGCGCCCGTGGCGCACAACGGAGCGCTGTCCCTGAGCGGTACCACGATCACGTTCGCATGGTCCGGCTCGGACCCGCGTCTCCAGACGCACACCGCCGGCCTGCGCTCGTTCGACCTCCAGTACCGGGTGGACGCCGGGACGTGGCGGACGATCCGGAACGACACGACGGCGACCAGGATCTCCCTGTCGAGCCGCCCGCGCGGCCACTGGTACTCGTTCCGGGTCCAGGCGGCCGACCGGCGCGGTAACCTCTCCAAGTGGACGAGCGAGGTCAGGATCCGGGTGCCGTAGCCGCCGGTACGGCCGATCGGGCCCGGCGGCGTCTCCCGTTCGCCGCCGTCAACCTCATCAGCGACCCGATCCACGGGTACGTCGAGCTGTCCAAGCGCCTCCTCCCGGCTGACGCGCGTGCCGCGGGCCTCCGGGAGGAGGACGTGGCCGAGGACGACCTGCTGGACACGGCCTGGGTCCAGCGCCTGCGCCGGATCAGCCAGCTCCAGAGCGCCCGCTGGGTGTTCCCCACCGCCGAGCACTCCCGGTTCACGCACGGTCTGGGTGTCATGCACGAGGCCGGCCTGTGGGCCCGGTCGCTCTACCCCACCCTGCGCGTGTCCCTGCCGATCCTGGCCCCGGGCGAGCCCGTCCCGTCCGAAGGCCTGGTGACCGAGACGCTGCGGGTCGCCGGGCTCCTGCATGACGTGGGCCACGGGCCGTTCGCCCACTTCTTCGACGACCGGTTCCTGGCCGGCTTCCCGGCCCCGGCGGACCCGCGCCGCCCGGGCGCCAAGACCCTGTCCCACGAGGACCTCTCGCAGCTCATCGTGGAGCACGAGCTGGGACCGCTCATCCGCGGCCTCCGGCGGGCGCCGGGTGCCGTCGCGGAGCGGGACGGGTTCTCCGACGGCGAGGCCATCGACCCCCGATGGGTCTCGTTCCTCATCTCCAAGCCACCGCTGGTGGACGCGTCCATGCCCGGCTGGGTCCGGACGCTCCAGCCGCTGCTGTCGGGCGTGTTCACGGTGGACAACCTGGACTACGTCCGCCGGGACGCGTACCTCACCGGCGTCTCCATGGGCCCCGTGGACGCCGAGCGCCTCCGCCGCTACACGTTCATCTCGGAGCGCGGGCTGACCCTGTACGAGTCCGGCATCGGGGCGCTGGAGATGTTCCTCACGGCTCGCCTGTTCATGTACCAGCACGTCTACCTGCACCGGACCGTGCGCGCCATTGACCTGGACCTGGCCGAGGTCTTCGCGCCCGCGATCCGGGCCGTGTTCGGGGACGGCTCGCCGGCGGAGCGGCTCTCCGCGTTCGCGGACCTGGACGAGTACGCGCTGCTGCACCAGGCCGCGCTCTGGGCCCGCGGCGAGCGGATCTCCACGGCACCGGTGGCCGGGGACGGCTGCGCGACGCCCGAGGTGGCCGATGGCTGGCGGGCGATCCTGCTCCGGCGGCCGCGCTGGCGCGCCGAGCGCGAGGTCCACGCGGAGTCGGCAGCCCCGGACTGGCCGCCGGGCCTGCTGGCGGAGCTGGGCGAGGCCGAGCCCGGGCGCGTGATCATCGACCTGACCGGCGTCGACGCGAGGCCTGGTGCCGGAAGCCCCGCGACGCTGGCGATCGAGCGGCGCGACGGGGGCCCGGGCCCGTCCCTGGAGGAGGCGCTCGCACGGCTGCCCGCCTGGTCCCTGGTCGGGCGCCGGTACCGTCGCATCGACTGATCCGGGTCCTGGACTCGTCCGGGTTCTGCACCGCCGGGCCGCGATCCCCGGGCAGGTCGGCGCCGGGGATGCGGCTGCGTCCCTCAGCGATCGGGCTTGGGGGTCGCGGTCACCTTCGCGGCGGTGGACGCCTTCGGCTTGGCGGGGGCGTTGATCCCGGCCCTGGGCGGCAGCACCGGCAGCGGATCGATCCGGGCGACCTCCGCCTTGGGCAGCTTCATGCGCTTCGCCACGTCCGACCGGATCGCCATCGGCGCCTGCTCCCACGGCGAGAAGAGGCCGTAGTGGAGGTGGCAGCCAGTGGCGCGGCCGGTCATTCCCTCGTAGCCGATGAGCTGGCCGGCCTTCACCTGCTGTCCGGGCTTGACGACGACCCGGCTGAAGTGCGCGTAGACGCTCCGATAGCCGTTGCCGTCGTCGATGACGACGACGATCGGCAGCGTCATCCAGAGGTGCAGCCTGTCGAGCCGCTTGAGGTACGGCTGGATGTCGCCGATCCAGCCCATGTACGCGTCGTAGTGGCGGCTCGCGGCGAGCACCCGGCCGGTGTGCGCCGCCACGATCCTGTCCCCGCAGAAGGTGGCGAGGTCCGCGCCGTCGTGGAAGCTCTCGCCATTCACCCATCGCGAGCCCAGGACGGTGGGGCCGAAGGGAAGGGTGAGGCGGGAGTGAGCGAGGGGCCAGACGTAGCCCACGAGACCCGCCACCGGAGGGGCCTTGGTCCCCAGGTTCTCGCCGAAGCGCAGGATCGAGGTGGGGCCGTTGATGGCCGGCAGCAGCGCCGGCGGGGCCGTGGGCGTGGGCGTGGGCGTGGGTGTCGGTGTGGGTGTGGGCGTAGGCCAGGGAAGGGTGGCCGCGTCGGAAGCCACCGGCGTGGCGCCGGTCATGGCGGCGGAAGGCACGGGCGCGACGACCGAGGGTATCGGCGCGAGCGTGGAAGGTATCGGCGCGAGCGTGGAAGGTATCGGCGCGACTGCGGCGGGCGCCGGGGTCCCGGCGGGGGCCGGCTGCTGGCCGATCGCTGCCGCATCGCCGCCCTCGCTGCCGATCAGGTCGAGGACCTGGCCCGTGGGGCCGCTGCTGGGCCATGCGAGCAGGATCGCGAACGCACCCACCAGGGCGATGGCCGCGCGACGCCCGAGGAGGCGGCTTCGGCGGCTCGCGTGGGGGAATCGCTGGTTGCGGGGCACCGGCGGAGTGTGCCGTACCGGAGCGCGTGCGGCAAGGCGATCGCGCAAGTCTCCCTCGCCGAGGGGCAAGACTGCTCGCCGGCGAGGAGCGCGGCGGCGGTATCATGCCCGGGCCGCGCGCCCGTAGCTCAGTGGACCAGAGCATCGGTCTTCGGAACCGAGTGTCGGGGGTTCGAATCCCTCCGGGCGCGCCATTGTCATGAGTCGCGACATCGGTGACACATGAGTCGCGACATCGGCGACATCTGTGATCAGCCGGTCTTCCCGGACCCCGGCCATCGGCCGGGGTCTCGTCGTTGGTTGCGCCAGTACCCCTTGTCGGGATCGATCCGGTGGACCGAGAGGAGCTCGCCGGTGTCGAGGGCGACGACGGTGACCTCCTGCTCGTCGACGATCGCCAGCACGCGCCGACGGGCGTGGACGGTGCCCACCTTGAGGTGGTGCAGGCGGCCACCTCGGCGGAGGGTGATGGCGCCCTTGCCGTCGGTGACGTCGTAGCGGAGCCGGAAGTGGCCGGGCGCACCGCGGCCGGCGGGATGGGCCTTGGGCCGAGCAGCATAGGCCGCTGCCGGCGTGCGGCGCCCAATCGCCCGGTGCGGGCGCTGCTCGTTGTAGAGCGGACGGAAGGTGTCGAGCTGGGCCTGGAGCCCCGCGAGATCGCGTGCCGCCGGCTGCCGGCCGAGCCAGCGCTTGAGCGTCTGCTGGAAGCGCTCGACCTTGCCCTGGGTCTGCGGGTGGCCCGGCGCCCCGTTCTTCTGGCGGACCCCGAGCCAGGCGAGCAGGTACTCGAGGCTGTTGCGGCCCCCGGTGAAGCGCGACGTGTAGACCGCCCCGTTGTCGGTGAGCGTGGCGGCAGGCCAGCCGTGGGCATCGCCGGCCGCGGTGAAGGTGGCGACCACGTCGTCGCCAGCGACCCGATGGCAGGCCGTGCATCCGAGCAGGTAGCGGGAGTGGTCATCGAGCCAGCTGACGATCTCGACCTCGGTGCCGTCCGCGAGCCGCCAGTGGGTGAAGTCCGACTGCCACAGCTCGTTGGGCTCCGCGGCCTCGAAGCGGATCCAGGAGCTGCGCGGGCGCTTGCGCGGCTCGGGCACGACGAGGCCGGCGGCATGGAGGATGCGTCGGATGGTCGACGTCGACGGGGCGGGCAGGCCCTCCCGCTCGAGGTGCCAGGCGATGGTGGAGGGACCCGCGTCGAGGCCGCCTGCCGTGAGCTCCCCGCGCAAGGCGGTGATCCGGTCACGGACGATGCCGGACGTCCCCTGCGGGCTGGCGTGCGGCCGCCGGGACCGCGGCTCGAGGTCGTCGAGACCGCCCTCCCGGTACCGGGCGAGGAGACGGTGCAGGTACTGGCGGCTGATCCCGTACTGCGCCGCCGAGGCGGTGACGGACAGCTGTGCTGTGACGACCTTGAGGACGGCCACCCGGTGCTTCGACATGGCCGGGACTGTCACCCATGTCCCGACTCACCTGTCGCCTATCAGGTGTCACCTATGTCGTGAACTCGGACACCTGTCGGGCGCGCCACCCCCTGTTTGATCTGGCTGAGAATAGTCGCCTGTGCCCCATCAGGTGTCACCCATGTCGTGGACTCGGACACCTCCGGGCGCGCCAGAACAACACGCATCGATCACACAACGATGATGTCGATCGGGCCGGGGATGCCGGGCAGACTCCCATCGTGACATCTGTCGTTCCGACCGGAGCCACACAGCGGCTCGACGCGTCCAGCCGCGGCAGCTGCCCCGTCTGACCGCTCGGGCGAGGGCACGGTCCCGGAGATCCGGGCGGCGCTCCCTGATCAGGTGCCGGACGGGGCGTGCCGTTCCGAGGACCACGAGGACGCTCGACCAGCATGACCCTCCCCCGGCGCGCGGCCCAGCTCAGCACACGAGGGGCTCGTCAGGGACCGGGCGTCCGACGACAGCGTCAGCGCGCGATTGCCTCGCCGAACCAGGTCGTCGTCCCGTCGAAGAGCAGCAGGCCGCCCGGTAGGGCGACCGCGCGGGTGGCCTGATCAGTCGGATGGTCACCCGTCACCGGAAGCGACTGCCACGCGATCCCATCGAACGAGGTCGAGACCTGGGCGTCGGAACCGCCGCGGACGGCGAGCATCCGCTGCCCGTCGCTGGCGAGGAGCCCGTTCGCCTGCCCTCCGCAGCCATTGGGCGTGCAGGGGACGGACCCGAGCGGCGGGAAGCCGGGCAATGGGTGCCACGCCCGGCCGTCCGATGACTGCCACCAGAGGCCCGCTCCGGGCGGCGCCAGCTCCCGACCGATCGCGATCATCCCGCTGCGACCGGGCACGATCGACATGACAAGCGTCGATCGTATGCCGCTCGGGGTGGTCGTCGCGCTGGGATCGTCCGCTGGGCGCAACTCCTCCGTCGGGGTCCAGGCGTGGCCATCGGTCGACCAGAGAGTGACCGCGTCCCAGTGGCTGCCGTCGGTGACCCTGAAGCCTCCAACGACATAGCCAGTCGCCGTGCCCCGGAGATCGTTGATCACGTAGCCCGTCGGGAACGTGCCGTCGGGTAGGTCAGTCCATGCGACGCCGTCCTTCGACGTCACCACATGGCTCGGTGCGCCAGTCGACACGACCATGAGCCCGGCCGGCCCGACAGCGACGAGTTGCGCCGTGACGGTCGTGTTCGGCTGCTCGCGGCCGAAGACGCTCAGGGGCGTCCACGCCCGGCCGTCAGACGACGTCCACGACATGAACGCCATGCATCCGAGCCCGCCCGGGCAGTCGGATGCCTCAGCCAGATCGGTGATCGCCACGAGGCCCTGGGGCAGTTCGAAGACGCCGAGAAGCCGGAGGCCTGGCCAGGACCTGGTCGTGGTGTTGACCGCCACTGGCTCCCAGCGTGCTCCATCGATCGATGCCCAGACCGGCGTCGCACCAGGGACATCCGGCCCGAGCGCGACGAACCCGCCACGCCAGCGCAGCGTTGATCGGACGGCCGTTAGCTGATCGTCCATCGCAAGGCGGCGCCACCGGATGCCAGTCCACGAGGCCGCTGCAAGGGGCGGAGACGGAAGCGTGAAGGCAGCGGGTAGCAGCGCACCGGGTGTTGGAGTCCCACCCAGGTGGACGGCTCGATCCGGGGCCGTGGCCGAGGGTAGAGCGCTCATGCCGGCGAGCGCCGACGCGACGGTGGCGGCTGACGACCCAACCGCATCGGTAGGCGACGCGACGGGTGTGCTCCACGGCTTCGCGATGGCGATGCCGATGAGCGCGCACACGAGCACCGCGACCGAGACCTCGACGCGGCGACGCCGGATACCACCGTCGTCCACAACGTGCCGAAATGAGGGTGGCTCGGTCATCAGTCTGCTCTACGCCTTCAATGTGCGAACTGGTTCGGGAGACTATCGCCGAGGGCAAGTGTCGCAGGCCGGGTTGAAGCCGGAGCGTGGACCACAAGGCACGATCTTCCGAGCGTCCGCCCACGTTCGTGGCGGCTCGCCAGCGTCGACGGGCGAACGCGTGATCACCCGCAACAGGTGGGCCGCGGTTATCGTCTTGTTCCTCCGCGCCCGACGCCCTCCGGGCGCGCCATTGCAGCCATTCCGGCAGTGCGAGCGGCATCCGTCCGCGCGGGTGGCCTCGCCTCCGGCGAGCGCGAGCGGCGGTCGGCGTCCGTGCCGGACTGGCTCCGAGAGGCAGCCAGGGGCCGCCAGGTCCGTCACGGAGTGACGGCAGTGCCCAGCTGCAGCGCCTTGACCGCGAACCCTTCCGGCGAATCGACGGCGTAACTGCCGATCAGCCCGCCTTTGCCGACCCAGAGCCTGAAGTCGTATTCGTTCGTCGGTGAGGCCTCGCGCACCGTGAGGGGGCCAATGAAGGAACTGGTCACCTGGAGGTCGCCCGTCTCGGTCACCGGCGACCAATCCCGGCCGTCAGTCGAGATCGACAACCCCGTGTCATTCCGCATTGCCACGATGCTGGTTCCATCCGACGCGAGCATGGCTGTCCGGGGCACGAGGCTGTCGAGGCTGCCGGCCTTCTGCCACGACCGCCCGTCGGGCGAGGTCCATGCGCCGATGCGGTTGGCATCGAGATCCTCATAGTGGGTGATGCCCACGTCGTTGCCGATGGCGAACAGGCCGCCGGCCCCGGCCAGGACCCGAGTCAGCACGCCACCCTTGACGGAGGCGCCCGGGACATGCGCCTCCGTCCATGTCGCGCCGTCGGCCGAGTACCAGGCCGCCGGTGACCCGACGCCGGCAATGGTGTTGATCCAGGCCGTGTCGGCCTGTCCATCCCTGCCCACGATCACGAACCCGCTGGAACCCAACGCCACGTCCCAGGCGATGGCCGTCTTGCGAGCAGGAAGGGCGATCGGCGTCCACCGCTGGCCGTCGGGCGAGAAGGCGGCAACCGAGTCGAACGTGTCCGCTGGCTGCCCGATCGCGACGATCCCGCTTGGGCCTGCGGCCATCGCGACCAGCTCTGGAGCCTGCGACGTCCAGACAGAGCGCAGGCTCGCGCTGTCAAGCTCGGTCCATCGAACGCCGTCCGTGGAGCGCCAGACGCGCGCCTGGCCGAGCGCGATGAGCCCATCTCCGAGCCGGGCAACGAACTGCGGGCACATCATCGGCGTCCGGTCGTCGCCGGAACTCGCCCGTTGGACGAGGTCCCAGTGCAGCCCGTCGGTCGACTGGAAGAAACCCGCCTCGACGCAGCTGCCGTCGCCGTCGATCGTTCCGACCCCCACAAAGCCGCCGTTCCACCCGGTCACGTCGTTGATCGTGACCGTGGTTCCAAGCTGGCCGGCATCGACCGGCGGCTGATACGGGAACGGGACGGCCGGATGGGTCCACGTCAGGGAGGTCCACGGGGGCGAGACCGGTGTCGGCCTGATCGTCGGCTCGGGTGTCGGAGGTGTGGTGGGTTCGGCGGTCGGTTCGATGGTCGGGGCAGGTGTAGTCGGCGCATCTGTGCTCGGCGCCAGTGTGCTCGGCGAGGTCTCCGGGGTGGTCGATGGGCTGGGCTCCGGGCTCTGACTCGATCCGCTCGGGCTTGGACTGGCGGTCACCGGGGGACCGACGCCCTGGTGCGGGACGAGACTGAAGGCCAAGGCCAGCACGGCAACGGCCCCGACGGTGGCGATTGCGAGGCGGATCGGCGGCGAGAACCAGCCGCGGCGGCCGATGGGCGCCTGAACCGTGGTCTCGGCGATGCGGTGGCGAAGGGACATCGAAGGCTCCCCTGCGATCTCGCGGAGGACGAGCTTCAGGTCCCGCTCGAAGCGCTCGTCGCTCATGGCCTGGTCCCCGCCGCGTCCCGCGCCGCGGCTTCGTAGGCCGCGCGCATCTGCGTCAGGCCGTAGTGGAGGCGGGACTTGGCGGTCCCCACCCGTATCTCGAGGACCTCGGCCACGCGCTCGATGGTCAGCCCCTCGAGGTAATGGAGGGCGATCACCGCCCGCTGGTCGGGCGTGAGGAGCCCAAGCGCGTCCATCAGGGCCGAGCGTTCGTCCGACTCGGCGAACGCATCGGTCTGCCTCGGCGCCGCAGCGGTGACGGACCCGGTCGGACGGCGCCGATGGAGCTGATCACGGCAGACGTTGACCACGATCCGCGTGAACCAGGCTTCGAATTTGGCGGGGTCGCGCAGCGAGCCGATGTGCTGCCAGGCCCGCAGCGCCGCGTCGCTGACCGCATCCTCGGCGTCGTCACGGTCGCCGAGGATCACCGCCGCAAGGCGGAACTCCCGGTCCAGGGTCGTGTCCAGCATCCGACCGAACGCGGCCCTCCGCTCCTCGGGCGTGCCGCGCAGTGCAGCGGTCAGCTGTTGCACGTCGGGGTCCTCGGATTGCGCATAGGTGCCGAACACACCACATATGACTGGATTGCCCTGCCCATTGTTCAATCGCGCGGGAGCGCTCCGGTAGGGCCGGGTGGTCGGGCCCGCAGGCCTTCGGGCCGTTCCAGCTGCCAGCGCGATTCGGCGGGGCCGACCGAGCGATGATGCGATCGTCGCCGGCACGGCCGCTAACGCCGTCGCCGTCCCGGGCGCCATGGCCGCCCCGCGTTGCCGGGCTGACGGGCGCCGACGCGCCGTGCCGGTCGCGCTCAGCGTGACCCCGGCGGGTCACGAGGGTGGGCGGCTGGACGTCCGCGCCGATCGCGTCCGCTGTTCCGCTGCGGTGGCCATCGGTCGCACCTCGAACACCTCGCCGGCGGCCTCCGGCACCCCGTCCATCGCGAACAGCAGCTCCCGCTCCGCCATTCGCCGGAACCCGGCCGCGCGGGCCGCCGATCCGCCCCGACAGCACGGCGAACGAAGCCGGCAGATGCAGCGAGGCCACGGCCGGCCCATGGCTGAGGACCAGTGCCGCTTGTCGGCCGTAGAGTGCCCATAGGTCGGCGGCATCGCGCGGGCGTGATCCTCGACTCACCGTGGCTCCTGGCGATCCGGATCCATAGGGATGGGCATCCCAGCGAGGATCAGACCGGCAAGGGCTCCGATCTTGTTGTTCCTGCGCGCCCGACGCCCTCCGGGCGCGCTCAGACACCTCCGGGCGCGCCAGCGGGCCGCGACGGCTGTCCCGCCCCAAACCGCGTCGAGCCTGGCGTGCCGGCTACTGTCGCCATGCTGCGCCCGCAACGTCACCTCCCGCCGGGCAGCGCAGAGCGCACCGCGAGCAGGTCCGAGATGGACTGGGCAACCGCCAACGGTCGCATATCCGCCCAGCGAGCCCCGACGAGCTGCAGGCCGATGGGCAGTCTCGAATTCGTCCGACCGATCGGAAGCACCACGGCCGGGCTGCCGGTCAGATTGAACGGGCTCGCGACCACCGACGGCTGGTTGACACCAGCGTCCCGCAGCATCAGTCGCCTCGATTGCATCCAATGGAGGTCCTGGACTCCCCCGCTGGTCCCGGGGCATCGCCGTCTGCTGGCGCCAAGGTTGAGGAGACCGGCTCCGACTACCCCTTCCGACGGTAGGCCGAGTAGCCATTCAGCAGGATCGCGGCGAACCACACGCACAGCACGACCGCCAGCAGTGGCCGCAGCTGATCGGTCAGGTTTCGGCCGGCAATGATCAGCGGCACGTTGAAGAACATGAGCGAGGCGGCCACGGCCGCGAAGGCGATGAGTCGGATCTTGAATCGGCGCTGCCTCCGAAGGCGCGAGACCTCTGGCCCGTCGCGGGCATCGCGAGTGGTCGGGTCGTCGGTCGGCGTGGCGGTCCCGATGTCGGGATCCGATGGCAGGATCAGCGGCACCTTCCGTCGCTGACGCCTCCCGAGTTCCCCCGGCGCTCGATGACGGCGTCGGTCGAAGCCGGTGATCGGATGCGAGGACCCGCCTGGCTCCCAGCGAAACCGGCCGACCGCGATCAGCGACCCAACGACCAGCCAGGCTGCCAGGACCGCGAGGTTCGGCCACGCCACCGAGCTTCCGGCGGGATCGAGCGCAGCGGTCAGCGCGAGCACCATGTGTCGCAACGGGAAGAATGAGCCGATTGCTGCCATCCAGTCCGGCGCGTCGCCGACGAAGAGGACGCCCGAGACGAACGAGAGCGGAAGGAGGATCCCGAGCGCGACAATGCCCGTTGCGTTGCCGGTTGGTGCGAGCGCAGCGACAGCGTACCCGCATGCGGCCACAGTGAGGGTGCCGAACAACAGCACTGCCAGGCCGATCAGCAGACCGTCGGGGGCGATCGTCACGTGGAAGAACACGACGCCGCACGCCAGGATGAGAACGGCGGTCAGCAGGGCGATCCACAGCGCGGATAGCGTCTCGCCAGTGAGGTAATGCGCGGACGGCAGAGGTGTCCCGCGCAGGCGCTTGAGGAGTCCCGCATCGCGTGCCCGAGCCACCGATGCCGGCCGGTTGACGAACGCGGTAACCGAGGCGCCATAAGCGGCCATCGCCGCTGCGAAGTACAGGACGAACGGCACGCCTGCCACCGAGAACGGCTGGTCGCCGTACTGGGCGGCCATGAGCGCGTACAGCCCGACCGGCATCGCCACCGCGAACCCGACGAGGGAGATGTTTCGGCGCGCCCCGGTGTTCGCCCAGCGCGTCTGGTCAAGGACGAGCGCCACAGCCCTCGGGCGGCCACGCGCGACCTCGCGCGCGCCATCGAGCGCGATCGGTGCGCGGCGAACGACAATAGGGCCGGCCAACGCCTTTGGCTCACGCCGCAGCGCCCACGTCGCGACGAAGACGCCCGCGAAACCCCAGACGGCCAGCACCGCCAGGGTGGCCACGTTCCAACCGTCGCCGCTCACGAACGGATCGAACTGATCCTGAAGTGACACGACGAGCGGGCGAACCGGGAAGATCGACCCGAGGGTGGCCATCCAGCCCACCGGCGCGCCGCCGGTCGTGAACAGGCCGGAGAGGAAGGCCAGGATCAGGACCGAGCCGAGCGCGAACGTCTGCGCCGCGGCGGCCGACGACGCCAGCCCGCCGATGGCAAGGCCGATCGCGGCCAGGCAACCCACGCCCGCGAAGAGCGTCACCAGACTCGCGAAGGCGGTGCGCCACTGGATCTGGACGTCGAACGCCACGACGCCGATCGCGAGCATGACGACGACTGCGGCTGTGCTGATGACCGCGGCCGCCGCAACCCGGCCGAGGAGGTACGTCCACTGGGGCGTTGGTGTCCCGCGCAGGCGCTTGGCAAGCTTCCGCTCTCGGGCGAGCGCGAGGCTGTACGCGACCGGTGAGTAGGCGGCGAAGAGCACGCCAAGGACCGCCGCGGTCGGCGTGGCGAACTGCATCACGCGGACGCCGGTCGTGGCGTCCACCGCCGCGTTGCCTACCAGGATCCCGATCAGCACGAGCCACATCACCGGCACGAGGAACGTGAAGATCAGGACCGTGCGCGAGCGCAGGATCTCGCGGACCGCGTAACGCGTCTGGTCGAGGATCATGCCCGCCGTTGTGGGATGGTGGTCCAACGATCGAGGCGGGACCAGGCGGGCGAGGACGGTCATGGCGCCGCGGTCTCGAGCGCGCGATCGGTCGGATCAGCGTGGGCTGCCACGAGCGCGAGGTAGGTGTCCTCGAGCGACGGCCGACCGACCGAGAGAGACGGCACCTCGACGCCGTGAGCCACCGCCCAGGAAGTGAGGTCGAGCAGCGACCGCGTCGGGTGGGCCGTCTCGAGATGCCAGTCGGTTCCAACTTGCGAGACCGTGCCGTCGAGGTTGGGCAGGTCCGCCTGGCTGAGTCCAGACGGGAGCCGGAAGGACACGATGGAGGTCGCACTGTCGCCGGCCAACTCCTCGGGTCGGCCGATGGCCACCAGCCGGCCGTGGACGATCACCGCGACGCGGTCGGCGAGGTGCTGGGCCTCGTCCATGTAGTGGGTCGTGAGGAGCACGGTCTTGCCCAGGCCACGCAGCGCCTCCACGAGATCCCACGCCCGACGCCGCGCCTCCGGGTCGAAGCCAGTGGTCGGTTCGTCAAGGAACAGGAGGTCGGGGTCGCCGATCAGTCCCAGGGCCAGGTCGAGCCGACGACGCTGGCCGCCCGAGAGCGTCTTGACCCGCGCATCGGCCTTGTCTTCCAGCCCCACCAGCTCCAGAACGTGGTCCACCTCCAGCCGGCGGGGGTACATCCGGCGATAGAGGGTAAGGACCTCTCGGGGCGTGAAGTCCTCGTCGAAGCCCGCTTCCTGGAGCACGATGCCGATTCGCTCGCGAAATTCGCGACCGGCCGTCTGCGGGTCGAAGCCGAGCACCGAAACGGTACCCGCAGTCCGCTGACGGTGCCCCTCGAGGATCTCGACCGTCGTCGTCTTGCCTGCGCCATTCGGCCCCAGCAGTGCGAAGATCTCGCCCGTCTCGATCGTGAACGACAGCCCGTCGACGGCGCACAGACTGCCGTACTCCTTGCACAATCCCGCCACGACAACGGCAGCCATCTGGCCTCCTCGCTCAGGCTGGTTGCTCGGGCGCCACGCACCACCGAGCGCTCCCTGCGGCAGACAATTGGGACCGACGCCGGCAGACGCGACCAGTGCCAGAGGGGGTGAAGCAGGCAGCATCGGACTGCTCCGCGGTGCTGCCATCGGCAGGTCGGCGGGTGCGGATCGGCATTCGGGAACCGAAGGGTTCGCCACGCCGCGGCGCGTGTTGTTCGTGCGCGCTCGAATCCCTCCGGGCGCGCCATGCCAACCTGAGCGCGAGCGGTCGCCGAAGCGATCAGCAACAGGTACTCGTCGCGGGCCGGGGTCGCGGCGACGATGCGGACGTCCCGGATCCGCACCTCGACGAACAGACCAGGAGGGCGAGGCGGCGAAGGAGTTCTCCCGGGTGTGCCCCGGCCAAGGCCGCGCTATTGCCCTGCGCCTCGCCGTACCAAGAGGTCGTCCCATCCGATAGGACCACGCCGCCCGGCAGCAGGACCGCCTTCGTCGCCTGCTCGCCCGGGAGGTCCCCCGCGACGTGAAGTCGACCCCACGTGAGGCCGTCGGTCGAGGTCCAGGCGGCCGCGTCGGCGCCGCCGCGCACGGCGACCATGCGATGGCCGTCGCCGACGAGCGTCCCGTTGGGCTGGACGCCGCAGCCCTCGCCACTGCATGTCGTCGGCCCGAGGGGCTGAAACGTCGGGAGGGACGTCCAGCGCCGGCCGTCCGATGATTGCCACCAGAGGAAGGCGCCCCGCTCGCCGACATCGCGCCCGACGCCGACGACCCCGTCCCGGCCCGCGACGAGCGACAGCACCGTCGAGCCGGCGCCCGAAGCGAGGCCTGGTATCGGCAGGAGCGTCGGCGTCCGCGACCAGTGCCGGCCGCCTGCGGACCACATCGATGCGGCGTCCGGGTGCGTGTCGCTGGTCACCTGATGGCCGACCACCACGTAGCCGGTCCCTGTACCTCGGAGGTCGTCGAGCCAGAACGTCGCCGGGAGGGTGCTGGCCGGCAGGGCCTGCCAGTCGATCCCGTCGGCGGAGGTCGCGAGGTGGGCCGAGGGGCCGCTCGATGCGGCGACCAATCCGGCCGGTCCGACCGCGACCAATGGTTGGCCGCCCGTCGGGTTCGTCAGCCAGTCGATGGGGGCGCCGGGCGTCCACTCTCGACCGTCGGGCGACGTCCACGAGACAACCGGCGGAACGAGCGTCAACGGGCACGACGCGGCGCCGCATTCCTTCGCCGTCTCCGTGAGGGCGACCAGACCGCCCGACACCTCGGCGACAGCGAGCACGAGGGTGCCCGGCCAGAACGTCCTCGAGGTGTTGAAGGGGAGCGGGTCCCAAGTGGCACCGTCTGTCGACGTCCAGACCGGCGTCCTCGGGAGGCTCGTCCCATCCCACCCGAGCGCGATGTACCCGCCGTGCCAGCGCACGACGGAGGTGACGAGGTTGAGCGGGTCGTCGGGCGCGAGGCGCCGCCACGTGAGCCCTGTCCACGCAGCGGACGCGGGCGGCAGCGCCGTCGTGAACGCGTCGTGGGACGGTCCGACGCTGGCTGACGGAAACGCGCTCGGCATCTGCGGCGCGATCGTCGGGGATGAGGCCGTGGGTGAGGTGACAACGGCCTGTGGGAGTCCGCTCGGTGGCGCGGGCTCGGCCTGGTTGGCCCACGGTTTCGCGATGGCGATGCCGATCCCCGCGACGAGCAGGACGATCACCAGCGCCACGACCCATAGGTCGCGCCGGCCCCCGGTCATGGGCGAACCGTAGAACGAACTGCCGTCACTCATTGGACGGTGTCATCCGAGGGCGACGTCGATGCCGGTCATCGTCGCACCCTACCTGATCGAGGCGAGAAGCCGAGTCGACGCCGCCATACCGGCGGGCAATCCGCAGCGAGACGGCGCGATGTACCTCGTTGTCCGCCTGTGGAACAGTGCGTCGCCGCAGGATCGCCTGCGTGGAGGTTCTCACCCGCGCGAACCCACCGGAGCGTTCATGACCGACCCTGACCCCCGCGCCGCGTTCGCGACCGGTGATCGAGCCGCATCCTCGGTCCGCTCTGGCCCGTGCCTCTGGCTTCGCTCGTGGGCCGATCATGCAGCCAACAGAGCCGCCACCAACTCCCCCACGCCCTCAATCACGATGGTTGGTGGCGTGCGTCCGGATCCCTCCGGGCGCGCCATGCCAACCTGAGGCAGAGCGAGGGCCAGGCCGTTCGAGTAGGCCGCCGGCGTCAGGCGAGCGGCCACGACCGACCGTCCCTCGACGACGATGCGGTCGTGGATCGCGTGGAGCAGTCCGCCCTGGCTTCCGGGACGTCGGCGTTGACCCACGTGTCCGCCAGCACCCGTAGCCACTCCACCGCCCGCTGCGCCGCCAGCTCCCGCGCGGGGTCGAATCCATCGTCGCAAGGTCCGTTTCATCGTCGCAAGGTCCGTGCGGGCCTGCCCAGACGTTCGAGGAGGCCGAGTCGTCGATCCGTTCCGCAACGTGGTCCAGGGCGAGGTCGCGCATCTGGCGTTCGATCCTGGCTCGGTCGAGACCGGCCGGTCGGTCGGGTGAACCCAGCGCGGGCGCGTCATCCCCGCCCTCCACAGTCGGTGTCCGCCTTGGGAGGCACCGGCGGGCGGTCGTCCAGGGACAACGCCCGTGACTCCCGTCTGGACGCCCTGATCCGGTGCCGATGGGCCGGGCGCCACGACCCGGGCCGGGCTGGCTGGCGTCCCCAGCCTCTGACGTGTCAGCCGAACCGGCTGATGTCACGGCGATCGCGAAGGCATAGGCTCGGGGTCCGCTCGACGATCGGACGAGCCCCGCGTTGTTCAGGTGAGGGAAACCCATGACGGCCAAGGCTGGCACCCGCGCGGCGAAGACCAGGAAACCGTTCCCGATCCTCGAGGGTGTCCTGCCGATCGACATGGCCCGGGTGCCGACCGAGGTCATCGCCGGCCTCACCCTGGCCGCCCTGGCGATGCCCGAGGTGATGGGCTACGCCAAGATCGCCCAGATGCCGGTGGTCCTCGGTCTGTACACCCTGGTCCTGCCGATGGCCGCCTTCGCCTTCTTCGGCTCGTCCCGTCACCTTGTGGTCGGAGCAGACTCGGCCACCGCGGCGGTCCTCGCGACCGGGCTGGCTGGCATCGCAGCCGCTGGGGCACCCGGATCGGTGAGCTGGATTGCGATGGGCAGCCTGGCCGCCCTGATGTGCGCGGTGTTCATGATCGTGGGCCGGATCATCCGGCTCGGGTTCATCGCCAACTTCCTGTCGCACAGTGTCCTGATCGGCTTCCTGACGGGTGTCGGGATCCAGGTCGCGATGGGCCAGGTCGCCGGGATGTTCGGGGTCAGTGACGGGAGCGGGACGACGCTCGAGAAGTTCGCCAACACGCTCAGGGCCATCGCGGCCGGAGACACCAGCGCCCCAACCCTCGTCGTGTCCATCGCGGTCCTGGTGACGATCGTCGGTCTGGAGCGGGTCAACAAGAAGATCCCCGGAGCGCTCATCGCCGTGGTCGGTGCGATCGTCCTGAGCTACGTCTTCGATTTCGCGTCTCGCGGGATCACCACGGTCGGCACCGTCCCCGCCGGTCTGCCACCGATCGGTCTGCCGGCCATCCCTGCCGGCGAGTGGGCCAGTGACATCGTGGCCCTCCTGCCGATCGTCTTCTCGATGTTCATCCTGATCCTGGCCCAGAGCGCCGCCACATCTCGCGCCTACGCCATGAAGTACGACGACAGCTTCAACGAGAACGTCGACCTGATCGGGCTGGGGCTGGCCAACGCGGCAGCCGGCCTCAGTGGCACCTTCGTGGTCAACGGCTCGCCGACCAAGACCGAGATGGTCGACAACGCCGGCGGCCGCAGCCAGCTGGCCATGCTGGCGACCGGCGCGGTGGTGGTGGTGGTCCTGCTGCTCCTGACCGTCCCACTGTCGTACATGCCCAACGCCGTCCTGTCGGCGGTCGTTTTCCTGATCGGGATCAAGCTGGTCGACTACCTCGGGATGCGCGGCATCTACGGCCTGCGCAGGGACGAGTTCGTGGTCGCCGCGATCACCGCCGTGGTGGTCGTCGTGGTCGGCGTCGAGCAGGGGATCATCCTCGCGATCATCCTGTCGCTGGTCCTCGTCCTGATGCATGTCTACAGGCCGCACGACCGCGTCCTGTCGTTCAGCCCAGAAGGTGAGCCGGTGATGAACCCGGTCGGGCAGCCGGTCCAGGCGGCCCCGGGGCTCGCCATCTACGACTTCGGCGCGGAGCTGTTCTACGCCAACGCGACCCGCTTCACCGAAGAGATCATGGACATCGTCGAGAGCGCCGACCCGCCGCTCAGGTGGCTGGCGATCAACGCCGCGGCGATCGGCGACATCGACTTCTCGGGCGCCGACTCCGTCCGCCAGATCCAGAACGAGCTGGTCGGCCGGGAGGCCACGCTGGTCCTGTGCGCGGTCGATCCGGCCGTGCGGAGGCTGCTCGACGCCTATGGCCTGACCGACAAGATCGGTTCCGAGCACATCTTCGACCGACCGATCGACGTCATGACGGCATATTCGAGGCTGGCCCCGGCGGCGGACTGATGGTGGTGACCTGATGACAGAGGCGCCCATGGCTACGCTCCCGAGCCGCGAAGAACGGGCGCAGTTGGGCCGGGCCGCGCGGACGAGGGTCCCGGCGTCCATGCACCGCGGGTGGACACCGGCAGCCGACCGACCCGATCCGATCGCCCTGCTCGAGGCGCAGGCGATGACCCGTGTCCAGGAGCTGGTGCCCATCCGGTATGGGCGGATGGCAGCGTCGCCGTTCACGTTCTTCCGCGGTGCCGCGCTGCCGATGGCGGTCGACCTGGCGCCGACGCCGGTCAGCGGCCTGACCGTCCAAGCCTGCGGCGACGCCCACCTGTCCAACTTCGGGCTGTTCGCCTCGCCCGAGCGCAACCTCCTGTTCGATATCAACGACTTCGACGAGACGCTGCCTGGGCCGTGGGAGTGGGACCTCAAGCGCCTGGTGGCGAGCCTGGTCGTGGCCGGCCGCCAGCTCGGGTTCGACCGGACGGTGAACGCCCACACGGTCCACGCTGCCGTCCACAGCTACCGCCAGCGAATGGCCGAGTTCGCCGAGATGTCGGCCCTCGAGGTGTTCTACTCGCGCGTGGACGTCGCGGCGATCAGCGCCTATGTCAACAAGCGCGCCATGCCGTTCCTCCAGTCGACCGTCCGTTCGACGTCCAAGCACGACAGCCTGCACGAGCTGCCCAAGCTGACCGAGATCGGCCCGGACGGCCGCCGACGCATCCGTGACCGCCCCCCGACCCTGGTCCATCGGCCCGACCTGACCGGCGTGGCCCTGAAGATCGGGCTGGCGGCCTACCGGGAATCCCTCCTGGTCGAGCGGCGGGCGCTGTTCGACCGCTACCAGATCGTCGATCTGGCCCTCAAGGTGGTCGGGGTCGGGAGCGTCGGCCTGGCGGCTATCGTCGTCCTCCTGGACGAGGGCGCCGACGAGGACCCGGTCTTCCTCCAGATCAAGGAGGCCCAGGCGTCAGTGTTCGAGCGCCTCCTCGGGCCAAGCTCGTTCGCCACGAGCGGAGAGCGGGTCGTGTCCGGTCAACGGATCCTCCAGGCGGCCAGCGACGTCCTGCTTGGCTGGGCGGTCGGGCCGGCCGGGCGCCACTTCTACATCCGTCAGCTCCAGGACCAGAAGGGCAGCGCCGTGATCGAGGCCATGACCCAGGAGGACCTGGTCACCTGGGGCCGGCTGTGCGGCTGGGCGCTGGCACGCGGTCACGCCCGGTCGGGAGATCCGGTCGCGATCGCCGCCTATCTGGGCGACGACAACGCGGTCGACCACGCCTTGGCCGACTTCGCCGCAGCCTACGCCGACCAGAACGAGAAGGACCACGCGGCTCTGCTCCTGGCAATCAAGTCAGGCCGGGTCACGGCCGCAACAGGTAGCTGAGTCACGCCCCGACACCCTGGACCGCTGGACAACAGGGCGTCGTCAGCGGCGGCGTGTGACCCCGGGAGCCCTGCTGGGCAACCCGGGGTCGACCGTCGGTCACCCGTGGGTCAGGGGCCTCGTCGGACACAGCGTGGGACTCGGACACAGCGTGGGACTCTGCCGTCCGCCGACCCTCGAGAGCTGGGCCAAGACGCTCGCGGCCGGTCGCCCCCGGCGAGGACGCCCACGGCCACCCTGGCGTCCGGCGAGCTCAGGTCACTCGTTGACGAGGCCGAACGCCGTCTTGACGGACGGTCGATTCAGGTACCAGAGCAGGATGAACGGGAAGGCGGTCGTGGCCAGGGCGTAGTTCAGGCTGCCGGTGCCGAGGAGCGCGAAGATCGCCTCGATGATCCCGAAGATCGCCAGGATGTGGCCCAGCATCCAGCCCCAGGGCTGCAGGCGCCATGCCGCCAGTCCGGCCGCCCAGAACGCCAGGCCCGTCAGCACGACGATCCAGCCCCAGATCCACGTGCCCTGGCCGCTGGGCAGCGGTCCGAACGTGACGGCCGTGGTCATCTGGAAGCCCAGCATCATGTATGACAGGCCGGCGACCGCGAAAATGATCGCCAAGAGCGTGATCCCGAACGGTCGTTTCACGTTTCCCTCTCCTCGCATGAGGCCTATCGCAGTCGACTGGCTGCGGCGAGAGACCAGACGTCCCTCGGACGAATCGTGGCGGTCATGCCCGGGCGAGACATCAGCCGTTCCGGTTGATAGACGCTCCCGAATGACACCCACGACGCGCCGCGGTTTCAGGTCGATAGGATGATGCCCGCCGCCCTTCCGTTCGGATACTCGTACTGGGATCGATGCCCAGATGGAAGGGCACGCCGCACCAGAGGTGAGCCGTCGGCGTCCAGGTGCAACTCGGCAACAGCCGAGTGCCGCTTCGTCGAGACGGCCTGGTGGCTCGGCCCGGGTCCCGACGACCAAGGAGGAGATCTCACTGATGCCTGACGTCGATCGGAGCCATCTGCCCATCCGCCGTCCGCCATTCGGAGGCACGGTCAACCGGACCCTCGCCGGATCGCAGCCGGACTGGAACCTCATCGGTCATCCGACGCCGCCCGATGGCGCGCCAAACGTCCTGCTCGTACTGATCGACGATGCCGGCTTCGGGAACCCGAGCACGTTCGGCGGCCCGATCCAGACGCCGAACTTCACCCGGATGGCCGAGGGCGGCGTCCGCTACAACCGCTTCCATGTGACGGCCATCTGCTCGCCCACGCGGGCTGCGCTGCTCACGGGTCGAAATAGCCACGCGGTCGGCTTCGGCTCCGTCGGGGAGTTCGCCGGGGGCTATCCGGGCTATTCGGCCACCCTGCCCCGCGACTGCGCACCGCTGCCGCGCATTCTGCGGGACAACGGGTACAACACGGCCGCCTTCGGCAAGTGGCACCTCACACCTGACGGACAGCAGGGACCGGGTGGACCCTTCGACCGGTGGCCCACCGGCTGGGGCTTCGAGTACTTCTACGGGTTCCTCGGTGGCGGCGCCGGGCAGTGGGACACGGTCCTCGCCGAGAACCAGAAGATCATCGGCGTCGATCCCCGGTACGGCGATGAGACGGAGCCGTACTACCTGCCGGACGCGATGGCGGACAAGACCATCGAGTGGCTTCACGGGATCCGGGCCCAGGACGCGAAGAAGCCGTTCTTCGCCTATTTCTCGACGGGCTGCAGCCATGCCCCGCACCACGTCGCCGAGTCCTGGGCGGCGAAGTACAAGGGCAAGTTCGACCAGGGCTGGGACCGTCTGCGCGAGGAGACCTTTAGGCGCCAGCAGGCACTCGGGGTGGTGCCGCCCGCGGCAGAGCTCACGCCGCGCAACGACGCCTTCCCGGCCTGGGACGACGTGCCGGACAAGCTCAAGCCGTTCTACGCCCGCCAGATGGAGGTCTACGCCGGCTTCTCGGAGAACGCCGATCACAACGTCGGCCGGGTCATCGATGCCATCGAGGAGCTTGGGGAGCTCGACAACACGCTCGTCATCTGGATCTGGGGCGACAACGGCGCGAGCATGGAGGGCACGATCACCGGCTCGTTCAACGAGCTGACGATGCAGAACGGCATCCCCCTGACCGACGAGATGCAGCTCCAGCTCTCCGAGCGCTACGGCGGGCTGGAGGCCTGGGGTGCCGAGATCATGGCCCCGCACTACGGGGCGGCCTGGGCCTGGGCCGGCAACACCCCCTTCCAGTGGGGCAAGCAGGTGGGTTCGCACCTCGGCGGGACGCGCAACCCGATGGTCATCCATTGGCCGGATCACGTGGCCTCGGGTGGCGGGCTCCGGTCGCAGTTCACCCACGTCATCGACATCGCGCCGACGATCCTCGACATCGCCGGCATCCCGGCCCCGGCCTCGGTCGACGGGATCGACCAGCAACCGCTGCACGGGGTCGCGTTCACGGACAGCCTGACGACGGCCGATGCGCCGGAGCTGCACACGCAGCAGTACTTCGAGTCCGTGGGCAACCGGTCGATGTACAAGGACGGCTGGTGGCTGTCCATGCGCACGGCCCGCATTCCGTGGGTGCTGACGCCGCAGGCGATCATGCCCTACGCGCCGGGCGTCTGGGACCCCGACGCCGATCCGACCGAGCTCTACTACCTGCCCGACGACTTCAGCCAGGCGCACGACCTGGCTGCTGAGCACCCCGACAAGGTGACGGAGCTCAGGGAGCTCTTCTGGCAGGAGGCCGAGCACTACCAGGTGCTGCCGCTCCTGGCCACGCTCTCGTCGTTCTTCGGCCAGCTGCCGCCGATGCCCGCGAACACGAAGCTCGAGTTCCGCGGCGATGTCCAGAACGTCCTGTCCGGCATGATCCCGCGGATCTACAACCACTCCTACACGATCAGCGCGGACCTTGTCGTGCCCGAGGGCGGCGTCGAGGGTGTCATCGTTGCCGAGGCGGACCATCTCGGCGGCTTCTCGCTGTTCGTCCAGGACGGCAGGTTGACCCACACCTATTCGATGATGGGTGTCTTCATCTTCCGCCAGCAGGCGACGGAGCCGCTGCCGGCCGGCGAGGTCACCGTGCGCATGGAGTTCGCCGCCGATGCGCCCAAGCCGGCCACGGGCGGCCAGGTCACCCTCTACGTCAACGACGAGGCGGTCGGCGGGGGCCGGATGGACCACACGGTCCCCATGCGCTTCTCGGGCTACGCCGGCATGGACATCGGCCGCGACAACGGCGGCGTCGTGGACCGGAGCTACGCCGGGAAGGCGCCCTTCCCGTTCACCGGGACGGTTCGCAAGGTCGTGTTCGACATCAAGCCGCACCTCGGGCACGAGGAAGCCGATCTGCACGAGGCGGCGCAGCGAGCGCATGCCGCGCACGCGCTGAGCGAGTAACCAAATCAGCAGGAGAAGACTCTGATGCCCAAGCAGACCGTTGACGTCCTGATGGGCGGCTACCTGTCCAAGGACGCTGCGCGCGAGGACTTCGAGGCCGTCCAGGCGTGTGGTGCCCCGCTGCTCGGGTTGGTCGTCGTCAGCAAAGGCCTCGACGGCTCGATGGAGATCGAGCAGCACGACCACATCGTCAAGGAGGGCGCGGTGGCCCTCGGCGGGGCCGGATTCGTCGTCGGCCTCTTCGCGCCACCGCTCCTCGTCGCGACGGCCGTCGGGGCGGTCGTCGGCGCGGGCGTCGGCAAGATCGCCCACCGGAAGGTCGAGAGCGCGCTCGAGGCCCAGGCCGAGGAGACTATCCCGATCGGCGGTGCCGGGTTGATCGTGGTCTACGACCACGAGCACGCGGAGACCATCGAGGCCGCGGTCACGCGAGCCATCAAGCAGGTGGTCGGCGAGGCCACCGACAGCCACGTGAAAGCCGTCAAAGCCGCCCTCGCCGACGCCTCGGCGAAGATGAAGGCATAAGGCGCCTGGGCCGTGGGATCGTCGTCGACTGTGACGTGCGACCCCAGCCGGGAGGGGAGGCGGCGGACAAACGGTCGGGTTGCCCGCGAGCGGGAGGATCTGACCGATGACCTGCTGGACGGTGCTCTCGAGTGACGAGATCAGGGTGGCAATGCGCCGCTATTGCTCACCTTCGTGTGAGCTGGCGTTCTCCAGCCCATCGTCGACGTCATAGCCCATGGCCAGCGCCAGCTTGGGTGCGGCGGACATCACCAGCGACGAACCGGTAACGCGTGCGATGACGACCAGCACGTCCGTGATCTGCTCCGGCGACGCGCCAGCGGAAATCGCGGCACTGACCTCGCCCTGGTAGGCAGGCGTGTCCGCATCAACCGCAATGAGGGCAGCGAGTCGGACCAGCGCCGCAGTTCGATCGTCGAGCACGGCCGATGCTCCGCCGTGGGCCGAGAACAGCGAGGTCATCAGCGAATCGTCGCCGAGCGTCAACCTCCGGTACATCGCGGCCTGCGACGACGACAGCATCCCGGCACCCCTGCCTCTTCCATGTGCGCGTCATCGACGAGCACGCCAAGTGAACGTTCGCCGGAGACCTCCCGCATCAGCCTGAGCGGCTGAAAAGGCTTCGAGACGTCTCCCACGAGGCGGCAGGGGTTCCTTAGTCGTCGACCTCCTCCCAGATCGACTGCTCGTCATGCTCTTCCCACTCTGACCCCGGCAGCGCGATGGCCCAGCGCGTCCATGTCCCCACGGGTCGAGCCGGCGCCGTCCGGATCCGGGCACGGACGACCACGCCGGGCGCGAGGTCCACGGGCGAACGCAGCGGGGCAGTGGTCATCCCCCAGTGCGTCGCCGGGTCGCCAGGGCCGATGGACAGCTCGATGCCGGGCGCGAGACTGGCGCTGAACCAGAGCGCCAGCGCGTTGGCGGCCCCGTGGTCCCGGACGAGCAGCTCGACCTCGGCTTCGAACGGGGACTGGGCATCGTGGAGCGGGATCTCGCGCGTGTCCGTCGTCCACAGGCGGCCCGGCGCTGAGCGAGTGTCATCCGCCGCAAGGTGACGGAAGGAGCCCGAGTAGGAGATCTCGTTGACCGTCTTCTCGATCAGGTCCTCGAGGTCGATTCCGTACGGGTTGGCCCGCAGGAACTCGATCATCTCCTCTAGGTAGCGGTCACGCACCAGCGCGGTCCAGGCCGTCACCGAGCCGGGGACCATGACGCCGCCCGGCTTGAGCCAGCGATCTCGGGCGGCGATGACCGGAACGAGCATCCCCTCGTCGATCCCGAAGCCTCCGAGCCATTCGGAGACGATCACATCGACCCGCTCCGGCGGCTCGATGTCCACCACGTCTCCCTGGATCACCTCGATGACGTCGGAGAGTCGGTTCGCGGCGACGAGCTCCTGAGCCAGGACCGCGATGGATGTCTGCTCGACGGCATAGACGCGGGCGGCGCCCGCCCGGGCCGCGAACATGCTCAGGACGCCGCTCCCCGCGCCGACGTCGAGGACGACGTCGCCCGGGTGCACGACCGCCTCGATCGCCCGCTGGAAGGCCTCGGTGCGAATCTGGTCCCGGATCATCGTCCGGTGCACCTCGAACTCCGCATACATCGGGTCGGGCGAGATCCTGATCGGCGTGCGCATCTGACGACTATAGGGCGGTACTCCGACGTGGAACTTCGCGGATCGCCCGGTCGCCCTGGTTGACGGCGAGTGCCGCGTTTCAGCCCTTCGGGCTGATGCAGGGTCGGTGACAGGTCGGGACCATCGCCAGAACCACCTCGGCTATGGAGATTTCCCATGGGTATGAGACGACGAACGCGCCGCCGTGCGCTTGTTGCGGGAGCAGCGGTTGCGCACCACCGCAGCAGCATGGCGGCGGACCAGCAGCAGGCCGGCTATGAGCAAGGAGTCGCCGATGCCGAGCAGGCCGCTCCCGCCCCGCAGTATCAAGCGCCCGCCGCTCCAGTCGCGCCTGCGCCACCCCCGCCGGATCCCTACGACCAGATCGAGCACCTCGCCCAGTTGCATGCCTCGGGTGCGCTGACGGACCAGGAGTTCGCGAACGAAAAGGCGAAGGTCCTCGGCTCGTGAGCGCGACAGGTGTCGCCCGAGACTTCGGACGGATGATCACGATTGGAGCAGAGGACCGCAATGACTAGATCGCGCAAGGACACGCTCGCAAGGGCGCTCGAGGCGGAGGTCGGTGGCGAGGCGGTGGATCCCGGGACCTTGTTCACCGACGATGTCGTCGGCTGGTCGCCCATCGCATCTGTTTCGGGGTTGACGGCACTCACTGCGTTGGAGGTCATCCACGAGCTAGCGTTCTCCAACGTCGTGATCCTGTTCCGGGGACTCGATGAAGTCGGCAACAAGGCGTTCGCCGAATGGGTCATCGAAGCAGATCACACAGGACCGTTCATCCTCAGTGAGGACTCGGTCCTGGAGGCAACTGGTCGGCGCGTCCAGCTGGCCGGCGCCACCGTGGCCGACTTCCGCGATGGCAAGATCCGGTCATTCCGGACCTACTTCGACGACATCTCGCTCATCGAACAGCTCGTCGGCGCCTGATCAAGGACCGGCCCATGGACTTCGACGTCGAGCGCGAACCCGATCCGCTCGACGTCGAATTCCTCGAGGTACAGATCCGGCGTGAGGCCAGGCTCGCCATGAACCTCGGTGACGAGGTCGAACTGGCGATCTTCGTGCGTGAAGGCGACAGGATCGTCGCCGGCATCAGCGGCTGGACCTGGGGCGATTGCTGCGAGATGTTGAGCCTCTGGGTAGATCCGAGCCTGAAAGGTCGATGGCTCGCGCCGCGGTTGATCGCTGCCGCCGAAGCCGAGGCGACCGCTCGCGGATGTACGCAGACCATCCACTTCTCGTACGGGTTCCAGGCACGCCGCCTCTACGAACGGGCGGGATATGAAGTCGTCGGTCGGGTCGAGGACTTTCCGTCGGGGACGGACGCCTACTGGTTCCGGAAGCGTCTGCGCGCTGCCCGATGAGCCGGTTCGCACGGTTCGTGCCGATCGTCACATGGTTGCCGCGATACGACCGGACCTGGCTCCCGCTCGACGTCATCGCCGGGTTGACGGTCTGGGCCCTGGTCGTGCCCGAGTCGATGGCCTATGCCGGCATCGCCGGGGTCCCGGTCCAGTACGGCCTCTATGCGGTTCCACTCGCGGTACTCGGCTACCTGGCCTTCGGCAGCTCGCGCCAGCTGTTCGTCGGGCCGAGTGCGACCGTCGCCTCGATCTCGGCCGTATCGGTCGGGGTCGTCGTCGCTGGTAACGCGAGGCGATCGCGTAGCTCCAAACCAGGCGACGAAGGGCGCGAGCGCTGAGCGCTGAGCGCTTGTCGGCCTTCGGGCGCTTTCCCTATGCTTGGGCGATGGCGACATGGATCGGGGGGGAGGACGGTCGGGTAGCCACGCGCCGATCGGCGCGAGTGCCCGTCCTCAGCTCGAAGTTCGCGCTGCCGGCAGCGCCGGCGGCGATGCTGGCGCGCCCGAGGCTCACGGATCTCCTCGCGGGTGCCGACGGCCCGACCGTCATGTCGATCGTGGCGCCAGCCGGCTACGGCAAGACCACGCTGCTGCGTCAGTGGGCCAACCGCCTGCCGAATGTCGGGTATGTCGCCCTCGAAGATCGCGACAACGACCCCGTCGGGCTGATCTCGGGGATCGCGACAGCCCTCGGTCGGGTGGAACCGCTCGATCCCGCCCTGCTGCGGCTGCTCGCCTCGCCCGGACGATCGCTCGAATCGACGCTGCTGCCGGGGCTCGTCGAGGCGATCTGGGCGCGGCGCACGCCGACCGTTCTGATGCTCGATGACGCGCATCATCTCGACCAGCCGGCTCCACTCGACGTGATCGCGTTCCTGATGCTCCGCTTGCCGCCGACCCTGCGACTGGCAGTCGCCGCGCGTCGGATGCTACCGCTGCCCTACGCGCAACTCCGCCCCGCGGGCCACCTGCTGGAGGTTGGTCCGCGGGAGCTGGCACTGAATGAAGCGGACGCGCACGCGCTGGCCACGGCGATCGGTGTCGAGATCCCGCCTGAGCAGATCGCCGGCCTTCTGACCAGGACCGAGGGTTGGCCGGCGGCGACCTACCTTGGTCTGCGTCTGGCGGGATCCGCCCGCGCTCAGGATCTCCGAGCGGATGAGTTGACGGGGACGGAGGCGTCGATCGCGGACTACATGCGGTCGGAGCTGCTCGAGCCGCTTGACGTGGACACGCGGGCATGGTTGCGCCGCTCATCCGTGCTGGACGCCATGAGTGGACCGCTCTGCGACGCCGCACTCGGAACGACGGGATCGCTGACGCTGCTGCGGCGGCTCGAGCGAGACAACCTGTTCGTGGTCGCACTCGATGCCAAACGCGGCGCCTACCGGTATCACCGGTTGTTCCGCGACCTCCTCCGCGACGAGCTCGGTGAGCACGAGCCGGGCGCCACCGCTGAGATCTGTTCGCGCGCAGCCGCCTGGTGTGCCGAGAACGGCGAGCGGGAGCACGCAGTGGACTACGCCTACGCGTCCGGCGACATGGACCTCGTCGCCCGGCTCGTCCTCGCGTACACCTTTCCCTTGCACTGGTCCGGCCGCATCGCGACCGTCGGCCGGTGGCTCGACTGGTTCGACCGCGACGGAGAGCGGGAGCGCCGCGCTGCGCTGGGGGTGATCGTGGGCTGGGTCCACGCGATGGAGGGACGGACGCGAGAGGCAAAACGGTGGCTCACGAGCGCGGAGCAGTCGGCCGACGACGGCCCGATGCCGGACGGAGCAACCAAGGCATCGTGGGTCGCAGTGCTCCGCGGCTTCATGGCCCCCGCGGGCCTGGAGACGCTCGCGTCGGATGCGCGCATCGCGCTGGCCGGGATCCCGGACGAGAGCCCATTTCGTCAGGGGGCGCTGATCCTCGGCGGGTTCGCAGCAATCGCCGACGGTGCACCGGAAGCCGCCGATGTTCTGTTTGCCGAGGCCGTGTCGGTGGCCGAAGCTCGGAGTGCGATCCCTGGCATCTCACTCGCGCTCGGCGGGCGAGCGCTCATCGCGCTCGGTCGCGGCGACGTGGCGGCAGCGACCAGGCATGTCGATTCGGGCCTCGCGGTCGTTCGCGACGCGAGCATGGAGGAGTTCGTCGCGAGCATGACGCTCCATGCCGCCTCCGCCAGGGTCGCGTTGGCGAATGGCTCCCCGTCCGAGGCGCGTCTCGCGATCGCCCGCGTGAACCGCATGCGACCGCTCGCGACGGCGGCCCTCCCAATCCCTTCGCTGCAGATGCGCTTCGAGACGATCCGAGCCTGCATCGTGTTGGGCGAGGCTTCGGCAGCGAGAACACTGCTGCTGGAGGTCAAGGACATCCTCCGCCAGTGTCCGGATCTGGGAGCGCTGGTCGACGAGGCCGCGGAGCTGGACCGAGCCGTTCAATCCATGCGCGCGACGTCGGTCGGGCCGTGGGCGCTGACGACGGCAGAGCTACGGTTGCTGGCCTACCTGCCGACCCACCTGACGTTCCGCGAGATCGCCGACCGACTCTTTGTCTCGACGCACACCGTCAAGTCACAGGCCATGGCGATCTACGGGAAGCTGGGCGTCTCGTCCCGTCGCGGCGCCATCGAGCAGGCGGTCGAGGCAGGGCTCCTGGATACGGCCGTCATCAGGATGCCGGGGATACCTGAAGGGATCGGCTGAGCGCGGGACGTCAGTCGGATGGTTGGCGTGCGGGCTGGCGATTGACGATCTCGCGGATGGTCGACTCCAGATCCAGCTCATCGATCCGGGGATTCGCACTGATGTGCTACGAGCGTGAGGCGGTCACCGATCCAGCCTCAGCAGGCCGGGAGGCCGCCGAGCGCGGGGGAAGCGACTTCGACACGCCCGGCGCCGGACCCTGACGGTCACACCTGGCTGTCGAGCGGTGCGAGCCGGAGCTGCGTCGCGACCGCATAGGCGGCGCGCCGATCGTCGTCATCGGCGGCGAAGACGCGGCCGATGACGAGGGCGGATCGGTGCGGCACGTCGATCCGGGTCATCCCGTCGGGCACGCTCCCGGTCCACGTCCGCTCGCAGACGAGGAACTCGCCGGCGTCCGTCCCGGTGGTCCGCTTCCCGACATAGGCGAAGTTCGAGCCGCTCTCCGGATCGGTGAGTTGCAGGCTGTAATACCGTCCGTTCATCTCGGGCACATGCAGCACTCGCGGTCCGGCCTGCGCGTCGAGCCAGCCGCAGATGTAGAGGAGGTCGTCGGTGCCGACCGCCATCAGGCTGCCGCTCGATGCAGAGTCGGAGGGTCGCTCCGGCACGGCGTAAAGGGTGTTGACGGGGATCGGGCCGGCGCCGAACCCGCGGCTGAGGATCGCCCGCTTGAATCCGCCGACCGTGATCCGCGGCCAGAGATAGACGAAGACGAACGTCCCGAGCGGCCACACGACCACGGCTGCCAGAGCGAGCGGGATGATCGCGTCCACGCCGCGAGCGAGCCGCTGGATGACGACCAAGGCGAAGATCAGCAGGATAACCGCCGTGACAGGGTAGGGGTGCTTCAGGATCAGGCGATTCACGTCACGAGACCCTGACGGCTGGCGGCACGTCGTAGCTGCCGTCCAGGATGGCCGCCCCGGGCAGGTAGGCGCGGAGCATCAGCTTGAACCTGCCAGTCGGCGTCGGCAGCCAGTTGTGTGCCTGCCCGCTCGGCGCCTGCGGCTGGAGGAGGACGTCGACCGAACCATCCGGATTGGTCACGAGACCCGAATGGTCGTCCACGCTCGACCGACCGGTCGGACTGCTCACCATGTACCCGACCGTGTCCGTCGCCGTGAGCGACCAGAACGCGTCGTTCGGCGGGAGATGCCCTGGCGGGAAGTGCAGGCGGTAGACGTGCTCACCACTGAGCTTCTTGCCTGCGCTGTCCACGCCCGTCGTCCAGTACGCGGCCTCCTCGAAGACGTTGACGACCGGCAGCGCCTTCTGCAATGCGGCACGCACCAACAGCCCGTTGCCGGGCTGGCCAGCCCGGCGGATCGAACTCCAACCGTTGACGGTGGTCGTCTCCGCCTTCGCCACCGAGTCCAGCACCAGGATCGTCGTCAGGAACGCCAGGGTCACACCGATGATCACGCCCTGCACGACGCCGGAACTCGCCACCCAGGAGAGCACGCCGCTCATGTCGAGAGTGTAGGGCGATCTCCGGTTCTCGCCGGTTTGAGGCCACGATTGCCGGATAGGGGCCGCATTCGCGAGCCGGTCCGCCAGCGCCCGTCTGGACAACGAAGCCTTCCTTGGGTCGACGATCCGCTACGCGCAGCCGGACGGCGTCGGGTCGCCGCTCGGGCGGATCGGCTGGCCGAACCGCGCGAGCATGCTCGCGCGCCTGGGCTGGGTGGCATTGGCCGCGGTGACGATCCTGCGCTTGGCGCGATCCGGCCCCGCCGGACGATTCAGTGGCTCCGCGGGGCGGACTGCTATTCGTCCGCCTACGCCTCGCCCTCCGGCTCGGGCAGCCGCGGCGCCAGGATCCAGACGAGCTGCGCAGCCGTCTCCGCCCCGACCTTGGCCCGCGTTCGCCAGGTGGTGCTCGACGGTCGAGTGCGACGGGCCGATGCGGCGGGCTGGAGGCTTCTCCCACCCGGCGACGGGGACGACCTCACGGTCGGTGGCGCGCCCGGCGGGGCGGGACGGCCGGCGCGTCACGCGCTCCGGAGCCGGTCGCAGGGCTCGGGCGGCTCGGCGAGCCGCATCGTGATTGCTGCCCTCTGCGTCGCGTGACGTCGCCTCCTGGGCGCCTCGCCGACCCGGCGCGGACGAGTCGTGAGCCGGCCGCGCGAACGATGCCCACTGGTCACGATGCAACGCCGGGTACAGTGCGCTGGCCATCACCCCGCACGTGGGAGCGTCTCCTGATGCCCGACCCGCACGACCTGCCGGTCATCGCCTTCGCGTCGAAGCAGCTGTTCGAGACGTGGCTGGAAGGGCGGGACCTGGCCTCGGCCGGCCTCTGGCTCAAGATCGCCAGGAAGGACTCCGGGCTGGCCTCCATCACCTACGACGAGGCCCTCGACGCCGCGCTGTGCTTCGGCTGGATCGACGGCCAGAAGGGCTCCTTTGACGACCGGTACTGGCTGCAGCGGTTCACCCCGCGCACGGCCCGCAGCAGGTGGTCGCAGGTCAACCGCAGGCGCGCCACCGAGCTCATCGAGCACGGGCAGATGCGACCGGGTGGGCTGGCCGAGGTGGAGCGGGCCATGGCCGATGGCCGATGGGACGCCGCATACGATGGATCGAGTGCCGCCACGGTCCCCGATGACCTCCAGGCGGCGCTCGATGCCGATGCGGAGGCGGCTGCGTACTTCGCCACCCTCGACAGCCGCAACCGGTACGCGATCCTCTACCGGATCGGCGACGCGAAGAGGCCCGTGACCCGGCGCGCACGGATCGAGAAGTACGTGGCGATGTGCCGCGAGCACAGGCTCATCTATCCCTGAGAAGGGTCGGCCGGGGGCCAGTGACCCCGATCCCTCCCGTGCGACGGGGGACGGCTGCAGCGCCGACCAAACGTGGTGACCTCCGCCACGAGACGTTGGCGCGTCTCCGACTCAGCGACCATGACCGCCGCGACCACGCCCACCTTACGGTGGCGCCGTCGGTGTAGCAGGACGACAGTCGGTCACGCACTCCGTGGCCACCCGCGGGGCTCTGGCGGCTCGGCCAGCCTCATCGTTGTCGGAAGGTCGGTGGTCGCGGGGCAATGCCTCTCGCCCCGACCAGTCTCTCGCCCTTTCCCGGCGGCCCAGCCCGCCGTGCGGACCCCTCGCACACGAGCTCGGCGCCGAGCGCCAGGTCCTTGGCGATCGCGTCCACGGTGGCCCTCAGCCCCCTGATGTCCTCGCGCACCTCCATGAGGAGCTCGCGCTGCGTGAGGCCCGTCGCGTCGTCTCCCGCGGCCGCCACGTCAGGGGGTGCCGTCGCGTCGGGCGCCGGGGCGGGAGGTGCCCCGATCTCGGACGGGGCGGGCCGGGTCGGCACAGTGGAGGGTGCGGCCGACCAGTAGGCGGGGCCCCGCCGCAGCGGAGCGGCTGGGAGCATGGAGGCGGGTCACGCCCTGAGGGTGGCTGAATCCAACCCGCTCGGACATCATCGTAGAGTCGGTCGAGCCGATCAATCCGCAAGGTCTGGCGATCCTCGGGTTGACGATGACGAACCCACGGGCGGCCGGCGGTGTGGCTGCTGTCCCCGGGTATCCACCCCCTGGCATCGCGACCCTTCCGATCGAGGGCAGCGTCCTGAGCCCAAGCGGCGGCACGAGTCCTGAACTGGAGGTCCTCATCGGGGTCCAGTTGGCCGAGGGAAGCAAGCGTGGCCTCATCCAGGGACTGCGTATCCGATATGCCATCGATCGCCGGGAGTACGAGGTCGTCCTGCCCTACAGCTTCTCCGTTGTCTTGCCGGCGAGCTAGATGGCCTGGCGTCGCGCGGCTGCTTTTGGCGGCGATCGCGCTTCTGGCGGCCTTGTCCTGATCGCCCGAGGGTCGCAGAATGGGGCCAGCGAGCCGGGGCCCGATTCCTACGGCGGGCGCCGTCGCCGGTTCTCGACTCCCGGGGGGGACGTGGGCTCGGGAAGCCGCGGGGCCAGGATCCACACGAGCCGCGCGGTCGTGGTCGCCCCGACCTTGGACCGCGCGTTCGCCAGGTGGTGCTTGTGTTGGCGGCCGCGCTATTTGGCGCTGATCCGGCAGGATTGCGTGAAGATGGTCCGGTAGTCGTCGATGGTGACGAGTTGACACGCCTGAACGCAGAATGTGCCCGGGCGTGACGGCGGCGCTCGCCCCAACGCGTCCGCCTGAGTCTGGGTTGCCCAAGACAAGAGTGGCACGTACTACACTCGCAAATCGAGGCCACGATCACCGCTATGCAGGCGAAGGGCGCTTCGTCGTGTTCGTGCCGATGTTGTTGTAGGTGGAGAAGTCGGACCGGCACACTGCGACCCTTTCAGGAATCGGCATCGGAAAAGCGGACTTCAGCGTGAGCTGGAATCAGACCGGGCACGAGTGGGCAGCGAGCCGCGGACCGGTAACCGTCTACCCCTGCGGAGCATGAACGGGTGATCCGACGAGTCGCCGCCCTCGCCGTCGCGGCCCTGGTGGCTTCCGGCTGCGGTCTGCGGCTGCCGCCCCCTCCTGACCGCTCCCCAATCGTGCCGGCCGCCGCCGCCGGCACGATCGCCCGATTCGGGGAGTACGGCATGACGTGCTCCGATCCGGTGCCGGCAGGTGACGGGTCCCGCATCGATTGTGCAATGGCACAACCCGGTCCGACCGACGCCACCCTGAGTGCCTCACTGGTGCTTCAGCAGGAGCGCCTGATGAGCGTGCAGGTCACCTTGGACCGCAACGGCTACGAGGGGATGTCCTGGACGGACGCGGTCTCCTCCTACCTCGGCGAGCAGGCGGGCCGCGCACCGGACTTGCCCGCTGGCCTGCCGGGGTGGGTCGAGGCGAACGCGGCGCATGGAGGACAGACCGTTCTCGGTGACGGCCATGTAACGCTAACCGTCCACCCCGACAAGGCCGTCCTACTGGTCGCGTTTCAGCCATAGCGACAGTCTCGACGAGACGGCACTGAGCGGCACTCTTTGCCGTCTCGAGGCGGTCCCTCACTCCGTCGGCCGCGGCCACCGCGACCCGCATCGGTGGAGGACAGCTCGTGGCGGCCACCCCGACCTCACGGTCGGTCGCGCGCTCGGCGGGGCAGCGGGACGCCCGCGGGTCATGCGCTGCGGGCCACCTCGAGGGGCGCCGGCGGCTCGGCGAGCCGCATCGTTGTCGGAAGGTCGGTGATCGCGGGGCAATGCCTCTCGCCCCGACCAGTCTCTCGCTCTTCCACGGTCGAGTGCGACAGGCCCGAGGCGGTGGGCGGCCGTCTTCTCCGATCCGGCGACCAGGACGGCTCCGACCACGTCTGGATGCGGACCCGGCATGCATGGGATTCGGCCATGACGTCCGGCGACGGCGCGTCCTGAACGCGGTTGCCGTGACTGCCGGAGGCTTGCGCGACGGGCAGTGGGGAGCAAGACTTCGATCCGGACAACCGTAAGTCGGAGGGAAGGCGTGCTTGGTGACGTTCGCTTCGGCGCCAACATCCCGGTCAAGAGCGTGGCAGACGCCCGCCGGTTCTATGAGGACATCCTCGGCGTCACGCCGATCAGGATCCAGGAGAGGGAGCTCATCTACCGCGCCGGCAACACGTTCTTCGGGATCTACGAGACCGACGCCGCGGGCAAGGCCGGCCACACGCTGGGCACGTTCAGCGGCGTCGACGACATCGAGGCGGTCGTCAGACAGCTTCGCAACAGGGGCGTCGTGTTCGAGGAGTACGACCTCCCGGGCATCACGACTGTCGACGGGATTGCCGACTTCGGACCATGAGAAGGTCGCCTGGTTCCGGGACCCGGACGGCAACCTTCTGTCGATCGACGACGCACGGTTGGTCCCGACCTCGGCCCAGGAATAGGAGCCCACAGGGACGCCGTCGGCACCGAGGCCAGGCGGCCGGGGCCTGACGGGACACGGCAAGACGCGGCGAACTCGAGGGCGCGATCGCGATTGGCCGTGTCGGTTCCTCCGGGCCGTCATCGCTGGCGCGCCACCCCCGGCGCGCCCCTCCCGCTCGCCAGATTGCGGCCATCCGAGCCGCCGGCGACATGCGGTGGACGTCCGGCTCTCGGGCGGCTAGCGTTCCCGGCATGAATGACGACCAGCTGATCGCCCTGGAGCACGAGAACTGGATCGCCTACCTGACGGGCGTCGTGCGCTGCAGCGGCCAGGCCAGAGTGACTCGGGCCGGCGGTGTCGTGGCGATCCTGTCCGACCTGCCGTTCGATTGGTTCAACCAAGTCCTGATCGAACGAGCGGAGGCGACACCGCCTGACGCCCTTGCCGGCGTTGCCGAGGCGCGACGACGCCGGGCTGCCTTCGTGGTTCGTCTGCGCGAAGGCGTCGACGATCGTTTCGTGCCGACGCTGACCGAGGCAGGACTGGGACGAGGCGGACCGGAGACCTTGACGCCCGGCATGGTCGCGTTCCCGATCGACCACCACCTCATCGGAGAGCATGCGGCTCCAGGCCTCGAGATCCGCCGCGTGACCGATGCCACCGGCATCGACGTCCACCGCGGGATCGTGACCGCGGGGTTTGGCTCAGATCCTGCGGTCGCCCGGGAAACCGCGTGCACCGACCTTCTCGACCGGCCCGAGTGCGTCGTCTACGTGGGCTACGCGAGCGGTGTCCCCGTCGCCTCCGGGCTGGGCTGGCGGAGCGGACGAACCATCGGCGTCTACAGCATCGCGACGCTTACGTCGGCGCGGCGACGGGGGTACGGGGCTGCAATGACGGCACACGTGATGGAAGACGGCGTGGCTGCAGGCTGTGACGTCGCGGCGCTCCAGGCTAGCGACCTGGGGCGCCCGATCTACGAGCGTCTGGGCTTTCGAACCGTCGTCTCGTACGCCGCGTACGCCGAACCGACCCTTCGAGGGTGACGCTCATGCGGCTCCGTCCGGCCCGGGGGGATGGAGCTGCGCGCTGTCAGCCCCGTCCCCAGGGGCTTGGCCGGATCGACCGGGTCACGCGACCATGAGCCTGCGGGCGGGTCCGACAAGGCACCCGTCGATCCTCCCGCTCGTGCTGGTGGTCCTCGTCTGCGCCTGCGGCGGAGGGGGTGCGTCCCTCGATTCCTCGGCTCCCGACGTTTCGGCTCCGTCATCGGCCCACACGCCCGGGCCGAAGCAGACGGAGCCGACTGCGGCAACCCATCGACCGGCCGCTCCCGCCGGCTCGCAGGGGCCGTCGGCCGATCCGACAGGCTCGCCGGGCGAGGCCCTCGTGTGTCCGGGCCCCGTGGAGGTGGTGCGATCGCTGGGGACTCCTGCCGCCGACAAGTCGACCGACTGGGCCGGCTACGGGGTGTCGTCCACGTCGACGCCGTTCACGTGCGTCGAGGCCACCTGGACCCAGCCGAGCGTCGTCTGCCGTGGTACGAGCCTGGCCGCGGTCGCGTTCTGGGTCGGCATCGGTGGCGTCGGACAGGCGGGCCTGGTCCAGGCAGGCACGCAGACGGTCTGCAATCACGGGGTACCCACGGTCGGTGCCTGGACGCAGTCGCTACCCAAGGAGACCTACGCCACCGCCGCCGATCTCGCCGTCGCGGTGGGAGACCGCGTTCACACCCAGGTGCTCGCCATCGGCGGCTCCACCTACTCCATGACCATCGAGAACCTGACGACCGGCGCCAGGATCGCGGTCGTGTCCACGAACCGGACCGTCGACCCGACGACGGCCGAATGGATCACGGAGGCCCCGACCGTCGGCTGCCCTTCGAACTGCGCGATCGCGTCGCTGCCGGACTTCGGGACGGTGACCTTCTCCGACGTCTCGACCACCATCGGTGGCGTCAACGGACCGCTCGATGCCGCAGGCTTCGCGCACACCAGGACGACGCTCGTCACGGCCTCCGGGCGCACTCGTGCGACGGTGTCGGCGACGGGCCGCGACGGCCGCTCGTTCACGGTCACGTGGGAGCGGCCGTAGGATTCCGGCCGGTGCCGCACGTGGGTCGCGATCCTGTTTGCATCTCCGTGAGCCCGGAGGGATGCCGGAGCGCTCATCTCGCCAGGCACGCCTTCAGGGACAAGCCCGCCGCCGACCCGTATTCCTTCATGTCGAACTCGCAGTTCTGCCGCTGCGCCTTGGCCCACACGGCGTCCAGGTTGTGCTGGGCGTTCGCACACGTGCTCGTGGCCAGGGTCGAGTTCAGGCGCTTGACGGTTGACCTGTAGATCCCGACGTGCACCTTCTCGTGCGTCGCGATGTCGCGGAGGTCGGCATTCCACCACTGGATCGTGGCCGCCGAGGTCCCCGATGGCGCGATCCAGCGCGGCAGGACGATCGTGTACCTCAGCACGATGGCGGGGGACTTGGTGACGACGATCCGGCACCCGCCGTACGCGTTGGAGGAGAGCACGAAGCGGTAGGACGGGGTCACCTTGGTCACGCCCGCTGCGCGCCCATGGAGCCACGCGCTATAGGGGCCCTTCGCATTGATCGACGTGGAGATGTCGTAGGGCGTCCTGCCGGTGACCCGGTACGTCGAGACCTTCACGCCCGAGCCGAAGAACGACGCAGGGATCGTCGCCGCCTTCGGTGCCTTCGGCGTCGCCGTCGGCTTCGGCGTAGGCCTCGGCGTCGGTCGCGGTGAGGGTGTCGGGAGCGGGGCAAGCGAGCCAAGGGGCCGATCGGCGCCGGCCTCCACCTGGGCGACCTCCAGGTCCAGGGCGAGCCCGTCCGCGATGTCCTTCGCCGTCGCGGAGAGGGCGAGCACCTCCGGCAGCAGTCCGAACAGGGCGACGGATGCGTCCCGCTGCGCCCGGGCATCCGTGACCGGCGCCGACAGGGCTCGCGAGACCTTCCCGGCGAGCGTGCCAACCAGAGCCTGGACTCGCATGGCGAGATCCGCCGTCACGGCACAGGGGCGGAGCCGCTCGTCGAGGCCCTTGAACGCGGTCAGGGTCGCGGACACGCGGCGGATGCCCGCGATTGCCTCGGCAGAATCGAAGGCCCGGGCCGTGACGAGCGGCCGGAGCGCCGCGAGGTCATCCGCCAGCCGCTGGGAGAACGCCTCCATGTAGGTCAGGCCACCCCAGCACGGGTTCGCCGTCGCCCGTGTCGCCGCGGGCGCCGGCGCGGCGGAGGGCTGCGGGGCAGTCACGGGTGGCGCAACCGGTCCGGCACAGGCCGCCACGAGGGCCAATGCCAGCGCCAGCGACGCCATTCGAACCCCGCGGGCCATTCCGTCGTGGGCCATTCCGTCCTCAGCCACCGTCCGGTGACCTTCGCATCCGACCGGGAGGACCGGTACTGCCGTCGGTCACCTTCTCCGCAGGGTCGCGCACCCGACCAGCCCAGGCCGTCTCAGGGCCAGGGCACCAACCCCGGCGATGCTCACGATCGCGAGAGCCGGGACCGCCGCCTTCGCCGCACGCGGTGGCAGCACGAGCTCGAAGAACGGCACGGGATCGCCCCACTCGGCCTGGAGTCGCCCGACCGGGCAATTCCCGCGACCGACCACGAGCGCCGCTCCCTCGAGCGCCAGGAAGGCGACGCTCGCCCACAGGCGCCGATCTCGCCGACCCGTCAGGGCGCACCCCCAGATGTAGCCGAGGCACCCGAGCTGGGCCACGGACCATGAGGCGTGCAGGGCGCGCCATGCCTTCGCCCGGTAGCCGAGTGCTGACCATGTCATCGGCGCAGGATCCGGGACAGGGCGTAGGTCCGCGGAGCGCTCCGCGGACCTACGGGCCCTGCGCTTCACCGAACCATGTCGTCGTCCCATCCGAGATGACCACGCCGCCCGGCAGCAGGACCGCCTTCGTCGCCTGCTCGCCCGGGAGGTCCCCCGCGAGGTGGAGTCGCGTCCACGCGAGACCGTCGGTCGAGGTCCAGGCCCGGGCATCGGCGCCGCCCCGGACGGCAACGAGCCGCTGGCCATCGCCGACGAGCGTGCCGTTAGGCTGGACGCCGCAGCCTTCGCCGGTGCATGTCGTGGGCCCGAGCGGCGGGAACGCCGGGAGCGCCGCCCACCATCGGCCGTCCGGCGACTGCCACCACAGGGCCGCGCCGGGCGTCGCGGCGGCGTGCCCGATAGCGACCATGCCGTCCCGGCCCGCAACGAGCGATACCACCGCGGAGCCGGCGTCCGAACCGGGGCCCGGTGACGCGGGCAGGAGCGTCGGTGTCCGCGACCAGTGCCGGCCGTCTGCGGACCACAGCGATGCGGCGTCCGGGTGCTTCCCGCTGGTCATCTGACCGGCCGCCACGTATCCCGTCGCAGTTCCCCGGAGGTCATTGAGGGCGAACCCCGCGGGGAGCGTGCTGGCAGGCAGGGATCCCCAGTCGATCCCGTCGACCGAGGTCACGACGTGGGCGGAGGTGCCGCTCATGGCCGCCACCACTCCGGCCGGTCCGACCGCCAGCTGCGGTGGGCTCTCCATCGGGGCCACCAGCGCATCGATAGGGGCGTGGGGCGTCCATGACCGACCGTCGGGCGATGTCCACGAGTCGACCGTGGGCAGGAACGCCTGCGAACACGATGCGCCCCCGCACGCCTGCGCCGTGAGGGCGACGAGACCGCCCGGCACCTCGGCGACGTCGAGCACGAGCGTGCCGGGCCAAAACGTCGTCGGGGTGTCGAAGAGCACCGGCTGCCACTGGGCGCCGTCGGTCGACGTCCAGACCGGGGTCGTGGGGAGCCTCGGGCCAACCCAGCCGACCGCGACGTACCCACCGTGCCAGCCCACGACGGAGTTGACGAGGCCGAGCGGGTTGTCGGGCGCGAGGCGGCGCCACGTGAGCCCCGTCCATGTCGTCGACGCGGGCGGAAGGGGCGTCGTGAAGCCGAAGGAGAGCAAGCCGTCGCCGGCCGGCGGCGCGACGCTCGGCAGCTCCGTCGCGGTCGTCGCGATCGAGGCTGCAGGTGAGGCGACCACGGCCTCCGGGAGTCCGCTGGACGGCACCGGCTCGGGTCGGCTGCCCCACGGTTTCGCGATGGCGATGCCGACTCCGGCGACGAGCAGGACGATCACCAGGGCCGCGGCGCGGATGTCGCGCCGACCACCTGCCCCGGGTGACCCGTAGAACGAGTTCCCCTCACCCATGCGACGTTGTCATCCGCGGGCGACGTAGGTGCCGGTCATGGTCGCACCCTACCCGATCACCGCGAGAACCGAGCCGACGGTGCCCACGCCGAGCCCGAGTGGTGGGCCGATGCCGAGCCCGAGTGGTCACCGCTTGACGACGATCGACCGGAACCGGCGGTCAGGCGGGGCGGCACGCCGTCCGTCGGCGGTCGGGCGCGATGCTGCCGTGCGTGAACGGGGAAGGGCCGGCCCGAAGGCCGGCCCCTGCACAAGTCGCTGCGAGTGCCTGTTACGGGGCGACGGCCGGCCGGGACACGACCACGAACCTGTAGTTGGCGGCTTTCGTGCCGACGGCGTAGATCTGGTACGCCCTGTTGCCGGCGAGGGACGCCACGCGGGGGCCGATGACCGGCTTGAAGCCGCCGACGGCCGATGCCCACCAGGAGTACACGCCGGGTGTCAGCTCGACCGGGCCGGTCGACGCGCCGCGCGCGAGCGAGGCGACGACCGGGGCGGTGCCGCCGTTGAGCCAGACGGCCACCGACGGGGCGATGGCGGTGTGACGGACGGTGATGGTGGTCTTCCCGGGCGCCGAGATCGACAGGTCGTTGGTGAAGACCTGGAGGCCGAGGTGGTTGCCGACAGGCTTGGCGACGATGGTGGCGCTGAGGCCGCCGGTCAGCGCGACCGTCTTGGCGGCCAGCGCCGTGGCGCCGCAGCCGCGGTTCCACGGGACGAGCTTGACGCGATGGCTGCCGGCTGCCACGGCCGCCAGGGTGAACTGGCCGCCGTAGTGGAGCGAGGACTTGACCCGCTTGCCGTCGAGGCAGACGTTGACGGTGACGCCGGGGATGCCGTGCACGACCGAGACGGTAGCCGTCGTCGGCGGGACCGCGGACGCCGTTGCCGCGATGGTGGCGACTGCCAGCGTCGCGCCCGCGACCGCCAGCCCGAACCTGCGAAGGCGCATCGTCGAAGACCCTCCTGTGTGGTGGTGACGGGGCGACCCTATCCCCGGTCAGGCTGCTTCGTCCAGTCGCGCCCTGCTGATTGGTGCGTCCAGGCACCGGCTTCTGCGTTGCCGCCGGGCCCGCGGGTGGTGCCGGTCAGGTCCAGGCGCCGGCCGGCGGGCGACCATCACCCCGGTCGCCCTCGTCGTCCCCGTGGTCGTGGTGATCCACGTCGTCGCCACGATCGAGCTCCGGCAGCCGGCCCGCGACCAGCCGTCCGGCGGCCACCACGGCGACCGTCGAGGGCGAGGGCCCCAACGTGCGCGGATCGCCGCCGAGGACGGCCAGGTCGGCCGGGGCGCCGACCTGGAGCGGGGCGCCCGTTGGAACCACGAAGCAGCCGCGGACCTCCACTACCCGTGAATCGCCGCGCGAGATCGCTCGAACCTCCGCCTCGGTGCCGATCGCCAGGACCGTTCCGGCCGCCCACGCGATGGCGGCGGCGTCGTCCGCGCGGTCGCCCGGGAGGACCGTCCCGCCGACGAGGATCGTGTACTCGTGGGTCACGCGTGCAGGCTACTGCACCGTGCGGGAGACCCTCGCCCGGGCCGGCTCGTCCCAGGCCCGCTCGCCCTGCGATGGCGTGCTGCCGTTCCCCCGACACCCACCGCCGGCATGCCATCATCGCGCGGTGCGCACAGACCCGGGTCCCCGCCCATGACCCGCCGCGGGCTCCTGCTGTTCGCGGCGATGTCGATCATCTGGGGCATCCCCTACCTGCTGATCCGGATCACCGTCGCGGAGATCAGCCCGGCCGTGCTCGTCTTCGCGCGCACGGCGATTGCGGCCGCGCTGCTCCTGCCGATCGCGCTCCTCCGCGTCGACCTCCGTTCCGTCCTGCGCCACTGGCGATGGGTCGTCGCGTTTGCGGCGATCGAGATCGCGATCCCGTGGCTGATGCTCGGCGCCGCCGAGCAGACGATCTCGAGCTCGCTCGCCGGCCTCCTCATTGCCGGCGTCCCGCTGGTCGGCGCCACGATCGCGGCGATCATCGGCGGGCCGGATCGCGTCGGGCGCCGCCAGCTCGCCGGCCTGCTCCTCGGGTTCGGGGGCGTCGCGGTGATCGCCGGCGGCGACTTCGAGGCCGAGAACGCGCGAGCGCTCGTCCAGGTCGCGATCGTCGTCGTCTGCTACGCGCTCGGTCCGTTCATCCTGTCGCGCCGGCTCGTCGACGTGCCGTCGCTCGGGATCATGGCGATCTCGCTCACCCTGACCGCGCTCGTCTACGCGCCGGTGGCGCTGGTGAGCTGGCCGGCAAGCCAGCCCGGCCGCGACGTCCTCGCATCGATCGCGATCCTCGCCGTGGTCTGCACCGCCACGGCGTTCCTCGTCTTCGCCGCGCTCATCCGCGAGATCGGGCCCGTCCGCGCGACCGTCATCACCTACGTGAACCCGGTGGTCGCGGCCGTCCTCGGCGTGCTCGTCCTCGACGAGACGCTGACGCTGCCGATGCTCGCCGGCTTCGCCCTGGCGATCGCGGGATCGACGCTGGCGACACGGCGGCCGAACTCACCCGGAGCCGGGGCGGCGGCCGGGGAGCTTGCCGAGGGCGCCGAGGCGTAGCGCGAGGCTCGTGAGCGGCGAGATCGCCAGCCGGTGCCGTCGGACGGCCCTGAGAGGATGCGGCCGGGCAAGCCCCTACGGTCGCATCGACGTCCGTCCGGCGAAGGCGCGGACCGCGGCGGCCGTCGCGGGACCCGTCAGCGGCAGGCCATGGCCACCGGCGAGGACGGACGGCTCGAGGTCGGCGATCCTCGCGATCGAGGCCGCCGCCGCCTCCCGGTTCCAGGTGGTGTACCAGGGAGGACCGGAGAGACCCTGCTGCTGCCGCAGGATCCCCGACCAGGCGTTGACCTCCAGGGTCAGGATGGCGTCGCCGCTGATGACCACCCGGTCGAGTGTCCGGACGTACGCGACGTGACCCGGGGTGTGTCCCGGCGTGTGGATCCACTGCCAGCCCTCCATGCCCGGGATCGCGCCCCCGGGCTCGAGGGGCTGCACGATCCCGGCCAGGCTCGAGCCGTCGAGGATCGCCTTGCGTCGCCTCCGGCCGACGGCGCGCATGAGGGGCAGGATCAGCCAGCGGTCCAGCGGTCCAGCGAAGCGGACCATGGCGGCGAAGTCGCCGGTGGCGAGCGGGATCTCGACGGGGTGGACGAAGACCGGGCATCCCCAGGCGTTCGCCAGCTCGTGGGCCGAGCCCTCGTGATCAGGGTGGGCGTGGGTCAGCAGGATCGCCGAGGGAGCCAGCCCAGGTCCCAGCAGCGACTCCACCGCCGCCTGGATGCGCCGATCGTCGTTCTCCCAGCCGGCGTCGACCAGGAACCACGACGACCCGGCGCGGACCAGGTAGGCGTTGGTCTGGGTCCGACCCCACGGCCCGAGGTGGTGCACATCCGGCGCGATCGCCGTGGCAGTCGTCCCGGTGGCCCTGGTGGCGGCGTCGCCGGCGGCCTGCCGGCCGACCAGGTCCGCACGCCGTCCCTGCATGCGCCGCCACAGGCGGGATCCCACGAGAACCCCGACCACTGCCAGCGACCCGGCCCCGGTCAGGATCCGCGTCCGCTTCACGCGAGCAGTGTCCCCGGCCCGCCGCCCTGACAGCAGAGGCGAACGGCCCGTCGGACGCCGTGCGGTGACCTCCCTCGGCGTCGACGTCACGCTCGACGGCCGACGCCGTCGCGGTCCGCGGTCTCGCGCCGGACGGACGCGAGATCGCCCGGCGCCCCGCCCGATCGCACGGGCCCGAGAATACGGCGCGTCCCTGCACCAGTTTCGGATATTGGGGGCCGAATGGGATGAGATCGGGGCGGGACGTGGCGCGATACTTGGGACCTCTGGCCGCGCGAACGGGGTACTTCTGGCGCGGCCCTGCACTCATCCTGACGATCTGAGGTCTCCTGTGGATCTGCGCAAGAGGAAGAAGAAGGCAAAGGCGCGGGAGTCCCGGGAGGTCGCCCCCGCGGCGGCTCCCGGCGGCTCGGCTGCGGGCGACGCTCCCGCCGGGTTCGCGGGCGGGACGTACGCGGCGGACGACGACCAGGATTCGTCCGGCGGAATCGCGTCGGAGGCAGACGCCGTGGCTGCCGCGATAAGAGCGTTCGACGAGGTTGAGGCGCCCGACGACCTTGTGGCGCCCGAGACGATGGATGCGCCCGACGCGTCAGCCGCTGCGGACAGGTCCACCCCGGTCGACACGTCCACCTCCGTCGCTGCGCCGGCCGCCGACGGCGACGATGACTCCGACGGCGCGGAGCGTGCCGAGATCGCCGAGGTGATGTTCAAGGCCGCCGCCGAGCGTGCCGAGATCGCAGAGGCCATGTACCGGGCTGCCCTGGCGCGCGGCGAGATGGCGGAGGCCAGGGAGAGGGCAGCCGCAGAGCGCGCCGCGGCCGTCGAGGCAAGGGAGAAGGCGGCGGCCGAGCGCGACGCGATCGCGAACACGAGGGACAGGACCGCCACCGAGCGCGACGCGATCGCGAACACGAGGGACAGGACCGCCACCGAGCGCGACGCCATCGCACCGTCGCGCCTCGCCGCCGGAACGGACGGCGCGTCCGAGGAGGTCGATGACGCTGCGCTGGAACGGGCCCGCCTGGAGGCCGAGCTCCAGCGCGCCCACCTCGACGCCCTGACCGGGGCCTTCCGGCGCGAGATGGGGCGGCTGGCGCTCAGGAACGAGATCGAGCGGGCACGGCGTGCCGACGGCAAGTTCGTCATCGCCTTCATCGACGTCGATGGGCTCAAGGGCGTCAACGATCGGGACGGACACGCGGCCGGCGATCGCGTGCTCCGGACGCTGGCGGCGACCATGCGTGCCAACCTTCGCTCATACGACCCGATCGTCCGGTTCGGCGGCGACGAGTTCATTTGCGGCATCTCGTCCATCGACCCCGGCGAGGTGCAGCACCGCATCGGCGTGATCGACCAGTCGCTGCGGAATGCCACCGGCGTCGGGATCACGGCCGGGCTGGCCGAGCTCACGTCGAACGAGAGCCTCGACGAGCTCACCGCGAGGGCCGACGCCGCCCTGATCGAAGCCAAGCGGAATCGCGCCGACTAGCGGCCCCCTGCTGCCCCGGAGGCCGGTGAGCCGGGAAGCCGGGGCGGTGAACGGTCCCGGGCGTGCGCCCGCGCAACCACCGGCACGAGCGCCGCGATCCGCCGGTGATCGGATCCGATATCCTGCCGCCGATGGTGACCCTCGAGCCGATGTCCGTCGAAGCGTGGCTACGCTGGCGAGATGCGGCGGTGCGCGGGTACGCGGCCGACAAGGTTCGCGCCGGCACTTGGCCGGCGGAGGGTGCGGAAGCTCGAGCAGATCGCGAGTTCACGGACCTCCTGCCCCAGGGCCTGGCGACGCCCGACCACGAGTTGCGATCGATCGTCAACGAGGCGGGCGAGGTGGTCGGCATGATCTGGTTCGGCCCCCTCCGCCAGGCCGGCCGGGGCGAATGCTTCATCTGGGACATCGAGGTACTCGAGGAGGCGCGTGGGCGTGGCTACGGTCGGGCCGCCCTGGTTGCACTGGAGCCGATGGCCCGCGACCGCGGCTACGACTCGATCGGGCTCCACGTGTTCGGTGACAACGGGGTCGCGCGTCACCTCTACCGGTCGTCCGGCTACATCGAGACGGACGTCATGATGCGCAAGACCCTCGGCTGAGCCTTCGCGCCGATCGGTACCGCCACCTTGCCGTGCGCGGCAGTGCGGATCGATGCCGAACGCGACGCTGGCGGCGTGTCCCTGACGCAGGCGCGGTCTCGTTCACGTCGCGCCTTGCGCCGGGCAACCCGTGCGCAGGCGCCGTGAGGCACTTGCCAACCGGAACGACCCCGCCGGCATCATGTAGGCAGGGTTCCTTCTCGACACAAGGACCAGGCGATGCAGCCCGTTCTCGTCACCGTGACGGAGGTGGGCGTCCCCAGCGACACGACGCTCGTCGATCGGGCGCGAGACGGCGATATGGCCGCGTTCGATGTCATCGCGAGGAACCGCATCCCGGGCGCCTTCCGGCTTGCCGCGGCGATCCTGGGCAACGAGACCGAGGCGGCTGATGCGATCCAGGACGCGCTGGTCGCGGCCTGGCGCGAGCTGCCCCGCCTCCGGGACCCCGGCCGGTTCGACGCCTGGTTCAGGAGGATCCTCGTGAACGAGTGCCGGATGGCGATCCGCCGGCGGGGTCGCGTCCGGGAGGTGTCGCTCGACGCCCATGCCGACCCGTGGGTGGGCGACCTGGTGGACACCAGGTCCCGGGCGCTGTTCGACACCGCCGAGGCGGTGTCCGTGCTCGACGCGGCGTTCGAGCGGCTCGACGCCGAGGACCGGGCTCTGGTGGTGCTCCACTACCTGGAGGACCGCCCGCTGGCCGAGATCGCCTCGATCGTGCACATGCCGGTGGGCACCGTGAAGTGGCGGCTCCACGAGGCGCGCGCCGTGATGCTCCGCGCGCTGGAGACGGTCGAATGACGACGCAGGACCCCACCGACGAGCTGTTCACCAGGATGCTCCGGGCGCGCGCGGGCGTCGACGCGCCGGGCTGGCTCCTGGACGAGACGATGCGCCGGGTCGCGGAGACCCGCCAGGTGCGGCCGGGCCTTGCCGCCGGCCTCCGCCTGCCGCCGGGCCGGACTGAGCGGCTCGCGCTGCTCGTGGCGGCGACCCTGCTGCTCGCGGGGCTGATCGCCGGAGGCGTGCTGGCGGAACGCATGGTGAACCGTGAGCCGATGCCGGATCCCACGCTGCCCGCCATCCTGATGCCGTCCGCGAGCCCGTCGCCATCCGATGGTGCCGAGTCCTCTCCGCCGCCGCTGGCCCCGACCATGCGGCCGGCGGCAAGCCCGCGCGCGTCGTCGGCGCCGGCCGTCCAGCCGGTGCCCCCGGCGTGGGCCCTGCCGGCCGGGTGGCGTTACGACCTGGCCTGCGACTGGGAGTCCATGGACGCCCCCTCCGGTTGCATGCTGCACCTCTACGACGACACGGGCCGCGAGCGGGACGGCTGGCCCGTGTCAATCCAAGGGGAGTGCAACGACGACGTGGTCGTGGGGCCGCAGCACTCGGCCTTCGTGGCCTGCACGCGCGACGGGCACGCGGTCGTCACGGGGCTGGACGAGACCGGCAAGGCCCTGGCCGGCTGGCCCGTGAGCCTGCCGGGCAGCGTCGCATCCAGCACCTGGAACGACTTCGCCTATGGCGGTGGGATCTCGGCCGCGGTCGGACCCGACGGGACGGTCTACGTGGCCGTCACCCCGAACGACGACACAGGACGTTACAGGATCCACGCCCTCGCTCCGGACGGGTCGGCGCGCCCGGGGTGGCCGCTGGAGCTGGCGGGCGAATTGCAGGGGTTCACGCTGGCACCGGACGGCACGGTCGTTGCCTGGTGGTACGAGGGGGTGGTCGAGCAGGAGATCCCGGTCGGACTGGATGCGCGCCGGACCGTGTTCACCATGATCGGCCGGGACGGCCATACCCTCCCGGGCTGGCCCAAGGGCTCCACGGGGGCGGCGTCCGGGCCGGTGGTCGGGCGCGACGGCAGCATCTACTACACCAGCGCGACCGGGAAGGCCTGGGGCCACGACCGCACCGGTGCGATCATCGACGGCTGGCCGTACCAGCTGCCGTGGAAGGTCGCGCCCGCGCTCCGGTCCGACGGGGCGCTGCTCTTCGTCGGTGAATCACAGGTCGTGGTGCTCGACGGGAGCGGTCAGGTGGCGCCAGGGTGGCCCTATCAGACGCACTCGACGCTCCTCGCGCCCGTCTGCGAGACCCCGGGCCCGGAGTCCAATCCGCCGCTCTACCAGCTGGCGCCCGACGGCACGCTCTACCTCGCCCCGTGGGATGGGAACAGGTCCACGGTCGTCGCCCTCGACGCGAGCGGCCGTACGGTCGGCGGGTGGCCGTACCGGGTTCCGGACGGCTGGCGGGTGCCCTGGCTCGACCTGGACTCCGGGGGAACGGTCACGGTGCAGCTGTCGAGCGACATGTGTGGAGGCGGTCTCGACGCGACCTCGATCCGTCTCACGGCCGCCGGTGAGCTGGTCGGCGACCCTCCTCCGACGCCGCTGAGCCTCGTCTACGAGGCCCTGCGCGTGGAGGGGCTGCGAACCAGCTCCGGCGCCACGGCCTTCCCCCAGGGAGCCCGGATCGACCTCGAGTTCGACCTGGTCAACCGGTCGTCGTCACCGGTCAGCCTGCCGCTCGTCGACGACGGAGACCGGTACTACGCGGCCGGCACGATGCAGACGTGGATCGAGCGACTGGGCCCCGGGCCCGAGATCTACTGCCTTCCCACGGCGGACCGCAAGGACGACTGGTACGCGACCGGTGGGTGGATCGAGAAGTCCGACGTACCGGTCACCATTCCACCCGGCGGCGACATGGGGACGACCCACCAGGAAAGCCTGTCGCCGGACCTGACCGGATGCCTGCCGCCGGGCGCCTACCGGTACCACGTGGAGTACAAGCCCCTCTACGGCGTCGAGGACGAGGTGAACTCCCAGCAGACCATCGACTTCAGGATCACCGGCACCGCACCGAGCCTCCCGGCCACGACTCCTTCCCCGACGCCAGCGATGACCCCCAGGCCGACGCCGATGCCGACGCCGATCCCCAGGCCGACCGTGGCTCCGGCGCCGACCATCACCCCCACCCCGTCCGGTTCGCCCACCCCGCCTTCGCCGGAACCCGCGGTGCCGTAGCGCGCGCGCCGCGGGGCCCCGGGAGGTCCGACGCGCGCGGCGGGATCGGCCGTGACTCCGCCGCCGGCGCGCGCGACGAGAGCCGGGGCCGCATCATGGGGCCGACGGCGGGCGGCTGCCGTCGGGTGGCGGGCAACCAGGATCGCCCATGGAGACACCGTGCAGGACGCGCCCACGATCGTCGTCACCGGGATGTGCAACACCAAGGGCGTGGAGATCCGGTTCCTCGCCGAGCAGGTGGCGGCGCACGGCGGAACGCCGCTGATCATGGATCTCAGCCTCGGCGGCGCGGTCGACTGGGCCGACGTCTCGCTCCACGACGTCCTGGCGGCCACCGGGACACCGGTCGAGGACGTCTACGCGGCCCCACGGGCGACGGCCATCGAGCTCGTGGGCCGTGCCGGCGCCGTCAAGATCCTGGAGCTCCACGCGGCCGGCCGGTGCGACGGCATCATCTCGTGGGCCGGGGCGGTCGGGACGACGACGGCGACCCAGGTGATGCGGGCGCTGCCGTTCGGCGTGCCGAAGGTGATGCTGACCGACATGGCGCCCAGCGACGTCAGCCTGTGGCTCGGGAACAAGGACATCTTCATCGTCAACCCGACCGCCGAGCAGGGGGTCAACGTCGTGACGCGCCGGATGGTCGCGAACGCCACGGCCGCCGTGGTCGCCATGGCCCGGGTTCCCGACGTGCCGGTGGGATCGCGGCCCCTGTGCGCGATCACCTCGTACGGCTCGACGACGCCCGCGGTCCTCCGCTGCAGCGCCTTCATGGAAAGCCGTGGCTGGGACGTCGGCGCCTTCCACGGCGTGGGGGTCCCCGGGGCCACGATGGAGGACCTCATCCGATCCGGGCTGATCACGGCAGTGATCGACATCACGCCCGCGGAGCTGATGAACACCCTGCTTGGCAGCGTGTACGGGACGCCGGCGGCCTGGGATGGCGAACGGCTCACGGCCGCGGGGGCCACGGGCATCCCGCAGGTCGTCGCCCCGGGGGGCCTCGACCAGGCGGCGCTCGGGGCCCTCGAGAAGGTACCGCGGCGATACCTCGACGAGACCGAGGACGGGACGCGGGCGAGCTACCACGGCACCGGCCTGCCGTACGTCCACAACGCGAGCGTCACGATCATCATCCCCACCCCTGATGAGGTCGCCGCGGTCTCCGGGATGATCGCCGACCGGCTCAGCCGCACGACGGGGCCGGCGGTGTTCCTCCTGCCGCTGCAGGGCTGGTCGGCCTACGACCAGCGCGAGGCGCTCGCGAGCCGGGAACGGGGCTGGTCGGAAGGGCACGGCGACGGCCCGACCTGGGAGCCGGATCCGGCGCACCCCACGTGGTCCCGCAAGGCAACCCTCATGCGGGCCATCCTCGACGAACGCGTTGACCGGGCGAACGACCACCTCGACGTCATCGCCGTGGACATGCACATCCTGGACGAGGCGTTCTCCGATCTCGCCACCCGGGCCATGGGGGACATGCTCGACGGCACCTGGCGGAAGGGGCTGTACCGCGACGTCCCCGGGGTCATCGCCTGAGCAGGTACGGCGTCTCGTTCAGCCGTTCCGCACCGGTCGCTGTCACGAGGAACCCGTCCTCCAGCCGCAGCCCGCCCCAGGGTGCGTTGAAGACCGGGATGTCGACCGACACCACCATCCCCTCCTCCAGGGTGGCCGTGCTGCTGGGCCCGAAGATCGGCGGCTCGAACTCGATCAGGCCCACGCTGTGGATGCCGGAGTAGAGGAAGTTGGGCCCGAAGCCGGCCTCCTCCATCACGCGACGCCCGGCCGCCTCGACCTCGCGGCCCTCGATCCCCGGCCTGATCAGGGCAGCGCAGGCGTCCTGCGCACGCCGCGCGGCATCGAGCGCCGCCCGGGCCTCGGGAGCCGGCTCGCCCACGAACACCGGCCGTCCGATGGCCCCGTGGTAGCCCTGGTACCGGGGGGCCACCGTCAGCACCACCAGGTCGTCGCGCCCGATCTCGCGGAACGTGGCCCGCCCGAGGATCGGCCCGGCGTTCGGCCCCGACGCCACGATCGTGTCGATCCCCGTGCCCTCGGCGCCCGCCCGGCGCATCGCCGCCTCGGCCTCGGCCGCGACCGCGCTCTCGGTCACGCCCGGGTGGATGGCGCCCACGGCTGCCTCCAGCCCGGCCGCCGCGAGCCGGTACGCGTGGCGAATGACGGCGATCTCCGCGGGGGACTTGCGGGCTCGCAGGCCGCACACCGCGTGCTCGACATCGACCCATGCGGCGCCAGGCAGAGCCGCCTCCAGGGCAGCCGACGTGTCGACATCGAGGAGGCCCCGGCCCGCGATGCCGAGCCTGCGCACCGGTCCCGTGGAGCCGGCCAGCCCGGCCACGATCTCCGGCAGGGCCTCGATGCGGCTGAACGGGTAGTCCTCGTCCGGGTGGGTGAACTCCCGGAGCACGCGCACATCCCTCACCTCGCCCACCCGCAGCGCGTACTGGTCGCTCTCTGGCCCGCAGACGAGGACCGGGTCGCCGGCGAGCGGCACCAGGACGGCCATCGGCTCGAAGTGGACCGGGATGTCGGCCAGCCAGCGCACGTGCGCCGGGCCGAACACGGCGCGGTCGTTGCCGTAGGCGATGAGGAGGTCGAGTCTCTCGGCCCGCATCAACGCCTGGACCCGTCGCCATCGCCGGGGGAACTCGTCGCGCGGAATGACGGGCCGGGCGCTGTCCATGCTGACCTCCACGTGGTGCCTTCCGGATCGGCGCTAGAAGTCGGCGCTGGCCGGCGTGCGCGGGAACGGGATGACGTCCCGGACATTCGCCATCCCCGTGGCGTAGGCCACCGACCGGTCGAAGCCCAGCCCGAACCCGGCGTGGGGCACCGTGCCGTACCGGCGCAGGTCGCGATACCACCAGTACCCCGCCGGGTCGAGCCCCGTCTCGCGGATGCGGGCATCGAGCACGTCGAGCCGCTCCTCGCGCTGGCTGCCACCGACGATCTCGCCGATGCCGGGGGCGAGCACGTCCATCGCCGCCACGGTGCGCCCGTCGTCGTTGAGGCGCATGTAGAACGCCTTGATCTCCTTGGGGTAGTTGACGACCACCACCGGCCGCTTCGCGTACTCCTCGCACAGGTACCGCTCGTGCTCGGCCTGCAGGGCGACACCCCACGAGACCGGGAACTCCCAGGCGCGCCCGGCCCGCTCCAGGACCTCGATCGCCTCGGTGTACTCCATGCGCACGAAGCTGGAGTTGACCAGGCCTTCCAGCCGGCTGACCGCCTCCGGGTCGATCCGGTCCGCGAAGAAGGCCATGTCGTCGGCGCACTCGTCCAGGATCGCGCGGAAGCTGTACTTGAGCAGGTTCTCGGCCAGGTCGGCGTTGTCCGAGATGTCGGCGAACGCGATCTCCGGCTCCACCATCCAGAACTCGGATAGGTGCCGGCTCGTGTTCGAGTTCTCCGCGCGGAAGGTGGGTCCGAAGGTGTAGACGTTGGTCAGCGCGAGGCAATAGGCCTCGATGTTGAGCTGGCCCGAGACGGTGAGGAAGGCGGGCTTGCCGAAGAAGTCCTGGGCATAGTCGACCCCACCCTCGGGCGTCCTCGGGAGGTTGGCCAGGTCGAGCGTCGAGACCCGGAACAGCTCGCCCGCCCCCTCGGCATCGCTGGCGGTCAGGATCGGCGTGTGGACCCAGTAGAAGCCGTTCTCGTCGAAGTAGCGGTGGATGGCCATGGCGAGACGGTGCCGGACCCGGGCGACCGCGCCGAACGTGTTCGTCCGCACCCGCAGGTGGGCGACCTCGCGGAGGTACTCGAAGGTGTGCCGCTTGGGCGAGATGGGGTAGGTGTCCGGATCGTCCACCCACCCGATCACGGCGATCGATTCGGCGAGAAGCTCGACGGCCTGCCCCTTGCCCTGGGAGGCGGCGACCGTGCCGGTGACGGTGACGGCGCAGCCGGCCGTCAGGTGCAGGATCTCGTCGTGGTAGTTGCCGAGCGTGGCGGGCGCGACGACCTGGAGGGCGTCGAAGCAGGACCCGTCGTGGACCGCCAGGAACGAGAGACCGGCCTTCGAATCGCGTCGCGTCCGGATCCAGCCGCGAACGGTCGCACGCCCGCCCACGGCCGTCCTGCCCGCGAGGATGTCGACGACTCGTTCTGCCTGCGGCATGGGTTCTCCTCCGGGCCTCGTGACGCACACGCTGATCGGGATGACGGTATTCCCCTTCCCGCCTCCACGTCTCGCCAGGGGTGGAAACCGTCCGAATGGCCATGTCCGGGGCGCCCGTCGATGGCCTAGCATCCCGGAACGCGCAGGGGGAGCTGCCGGTGGAGTTCCGCGTCCTGGGTCCGGTCGAGGTCATCGGGGATGGCCGGCGGCTCCCGGTCGCCTCGGGCCGGCAGCTGGCGTTGCTCGCATTCCTGCTCGTGCATGCCAACCGCGTCGTCTCCGCGGACCGGATCATCGACGGGCTGTGGGGGGACGAGCCCCCCGAGAGCGGGGCGAAGACCGTCGCCTTCCACGTCTCGCGGCTGCGGGACGCGCTCGAGCCGGGGCGAACGCGGGGCTCGTCGAACGGGATCCTGGCGACCGAGCCGGGCGGGTATGTCCTGCGGGCCGACCCGGAGTCGGTCGACGCCGCCCGCTTCGAGCGCCTGGCCTCGCAAGGGCGGGCCCTGCTCACCGGCGACCCAGCGGCGGCGAGCGCCCACCTGGAGGAGGCACTCGCCCTGTGGCGCGGGGACCCCTACGCGGACATATCCGACCAGCCCTTCGCGCAGCCCGAGATCCGGCGGCTGGAGGAGCTGCGCCTGCGGGCGCTGGAGGACAGGCTGGACGCCGACCTCGCGCTGGGCCGCCATGCGGACGTGATCGAAGAGCTCGAGGCGCTCGTCGCGCAGCAGCCGCTCCGTGAACGCCTGCGGGGCCAGCTCATGGTCGCCCTCTACCGGGCCGGGCGCCAGGCCGAAGCGCTGCGAACGTACGGCGAGGGCCGGCAGGTGCTGGCGGACGAGCTGGGCATCGATCCGGGCCCCGAGCTCCAGCAGCTCGAGGGCTGGATCCTGCGCCAGGATCCCCGGCTGGAGCCGCGCGCCGGCCGGCGCGCGGTCCGCAACCCGTACAAGGGCCTGCGGCCGTTCGGAGAAGCGGACTGCGCCGACTTCTTCGGCCGCGAGGCACTCGTGGCGCGGCTGGTCGAGCGGTTCGGTGAGGTCGCCCGGTCCGGCCGGTTCCTCCTCGTCGTCGGTCCGAGCGGGAGCGGGAAGTCGAGCGTCGTGCGGGCCGGGCTCGTCCCCGCGATCCGCGGCGGAGCCCTGCCGGGCTCCGGACGCTGGCCGGTCGCGGTGATGCAGCCGGGGACGCGTCCGCTCCGGGAGCTCGCGGCGGCGCTCGGGGCGGCGGGCGGCGGCGGGCCCGGAGCCGCACCGGGGCTCGCCGAGGGGCTGGACCGCGACGGGGACATCGCCGGTGCCGTCGCCCGGGCGCTGACCGACGACGCTGCCCACCTGGTCCTGGTCGTCGACCAGTTCGAGGAGCTCTGGTCGCTCGTGGACGACGAGACGGAGCGGACGCGCTTCGTCACGGGCCTGGTCGAGGCGCTCTCGGCCCGTGGTTCGCGCCTGCTCGTCGTCGCGACGCTGCGCGCGGACTTCCTCGACCGCCCGCTCCGCTACCCGGGGCTCGGGGAGCTCGTCCGCGCCGGGTCGGAGATGGTGACGCCGCTCACCCGGGACGAGCTGGAGCGTGCCATCGTGCGACCCGCGGATGCCGTCGGGATCGGGCTCGAGCCGGGGCTCGCGACGGAGGTGATCGCCGACGTCGCCAGCCGGCCGGGGGAGCTCCCGCTCCTCCAGTACGCGCTCACCGAGCTGTTCGACCGCAGCGACGGCCGGCGATTGACGCGCGAGGGGTATGCGGCGGTCGGTGGCGTGCTCGGGGCGCTGGGCCGCAGGGCGGAAGACGTCTACGCCGGCTTCGACGTGGACGGCCGGGAGGTGGCCCGCCAGGCGTTCCTGCGGCTGGTGGCTCCGGGCGAGGCGGGCGAGCCAACCGCGCGCCGGGTTCCACGCCCCGAGCTCCTGGCCCTGGCGGATGACCCGCGACGGGTCGAGGAGGTCATCGACCAGTTCGGCCGTCGTCGCCTGCTGTCGTTCGATCGTGACGCGGCGACCGGCACGCCGACCGTCCAGGTCGCCCACGAGGCCTTGCTGACGCGATGGCCGCGCCTGGGCGGGTGGATCGGAGATGCTCGCGAGGATCTCTGGACGCGTCGCCGCCTGGCCGACGCGGCGGCCGACTGGATCCGCGCCGGCCGCGATCCGGGGTTCCTGCTCTCGGCGAGCCGCCTCGACCTGTTCGCCTCCTGGGCGACGGCGACGGACCTGCGCCTGGACGCGCCCGAGCGGGAGCTCCTCGACGCCAGCCTTGCCGGACGGAGGCGCCAGGAGGAAGCCGACGAAGCCCAGGCCGCCCGCGAGCGTGGGCTCGAGCGTCGGGCGCGGAGGGGCCTCCTCGCCCTCGTGGCGGTGCTGGCGGCGGCTGCCCTCGTCGCGACGTCCCTGTCAGTGGTGGTGTTCGGCCAGGGGGAGGCGGCGCGCGAGCAGAGCTCGATCGCCACCGCCCGGGAGCTCGCGGCCGCCTCGATCGGCAACCTGGGCACCGACCCGCAATTGAGCCTGCTGCTCGCGTGGCATGCTGCGGACGCAACCTCCGCTCGAGGCTACGTGACCGAGCAGGCGATGGACGCGCTGAACTGGGCACTGCAGGCGGCCCACGTCGCGTACCCGTCGGGCGACTCACCGTTCACGGTCCGGCCCGGCCCGGGTGGGGATCGAGGTGTCCCGCTCCTGGCGCCGGACCGGCTCATGGCCCTCGCGGTGGCGGCCAACGCCGCCGCCGGTCGCGCGCTCTCGCCGGAGGAGTGCCGAACGTACCTCCACCGCACGGGGTGCGCGGCGCCGTCCGTGGCGTCGAGCGCGGGGGTAGCGCACGTGTACACGACGTCGGGGATCGTCCCGCTCGAGAGCCTGGCGAGCCAGTCGCTGGCCGGAACGCGCGTGGACGTCGTGTCGCAGATCCCCGCGGACACGACGCCGCTCCTGACCGGGCTCGCAGGAGGGAGCGGCGTCGATGTCGCCCTGGCGAGCGGCTCCGGCGCCGACCTCGACGCGCGCGTCAAGGCGGGCAACCTGCCGGACGCGGCGATCGTGTCCCGGCCGGCCCTCGTGGCCGAGCTGGCGCGGGCCGGGCTGCTCGTGGACCTGTCCGGCATCGTGGACGTGCGAGGGCTCCGCTCGACCGCCGGGGACTACCTGGTCAATCTCGGGACCGTCGGGAAGGACGGTGCCTGGCCCGCCGCCGACGGCAGCCTGTACGGCGCGGCGTTCGCGACCGAGGCGGAGAGCCTCGTCTGGTACCCGAAGGCCGCGTTCGAACGGGCGGGCTACGAGGTGCCCCGGACATGGGACGAGCTGACCGCATTGACCGACCGGATCGTTGCCGACGGCCGGACGCCCTGGTGCCTGGGGGCCCAGCCCGGGACCGGCTCCGGTACGGGCATCGCGGGCTTCATCGAGGACCTCGTGCTGCACGCGGACGGGCCCGACGCCTACGACACATGGGCCTCGGGCAACGGGACGTTCCTGGCGCAGTCCGTTCGGACGGCCTTCGACCGGTTCGGCCGCCTCGCGTTCGGGGATGGCAACGTGCTCGGCGGCGTGGCGTCGGCCCTCCACACGCCGCCGGGCATCGCGGCGTTGCCGATGTTCGTCGACCCGCCGATGTGCTGGCTCCACCTCGCGGGCGGAACGGATCGCCTGTCGTGGCCCAGGGGCGGGTCCGCCGCGCTCGCGGCCTTCCCCTTCCCGGCCGTCGACCCGGCGTACTCCGACGTGGTACGAGGACGGACGTTCATGGTGGTCGTCTTCCACGACCGACCCGAGGTGCGCCGGCTGGTGGACCGCCTCCTGGGCGGCGGGCTTGCCGCAGGCGCAGCGACGTCCCTGGTCCCGGCCGGGATCTGGCCGGTGGGTTCCGACCAGACCGCCGTGGGATCAGACGAGGTCGCCCGATCAGAAGGCGCCTCGCTGCGGAGTGCCCTGAAGACCGGGACGTTCCGGGTCTCCGCCTCCGATCTCATGCCGGCTTCGGTTGCCGCGGCCCTCACTGACGGCGTCGGTACGTACCTGGCGTATGGACCCCCGATGCTGGAAACGATCCTCGGCGACATCGAGGCAAGCCAGTCGATGACGAAGTAGGAATGCGACGGCGCGCCGCGCATCCTTGCCGGTTCCTAACCGGACGCTAGCCGCGGCCGGCCAAGGTTCTCGGCGACGCCCGGGCGGACGGAGACCAGGGCGACGAGGAGAAGAAGGCGGTACGTCATGGGACGATTCACGAGTTGCATCGGAGTGCTGGTCCTGGTGGTCGCGGCGTGCGGCGGGAGCGCATCCTCGACCGCGGCCCCAGCGACGTCCACACCCATCTCGGCGACACCGGTCGCGGCGACCCGGGCGCCGGCAACCGCGGTTCCGGGTACGCCGGAGGCGACGGCGACACAGGTGGCGATCTCGGCCTCGGTCACCTTCGACGGCAAGGCGTGCACCTACGCCGGCCCGGCTGTCGTTCCGATGGGCGCGGCGGTCACACTCACGCTGACCAGCACGTACGCGAAGGCCTCGATGGTGTACCTCATGCCGGTCGTGGACGGCACGACGTGGGACCAGGTCGTCGCGGACACGGGCAGGATCCCGGCCTCCCAGGCCCCGGCTTGGGTGAATATTCCCGGGGCGGGTTACGCCGAGATCAGGTACAGCCCCACGTCCGTGACGACCGCGATCACCAGGAACGCCTACTTCGTCGGGTGCGGCACGCCCACCAACACGGACAAGATGTTCCCGGCGATCTTGCTGAAGGTGCTTCCGGCTTGACCGCCGCCGGGCCGCTTGTTCGGACGGTCTACCGCACGCGCATTCGAAGCTCCGCGCGAGACGCCTGGGCCCCGCCCGGGCGTCTCGCGCGTGAAGGGCCGGCCGGGGGCCTGCTGCCACAACGCCGAGATCCGGCCGAGAGGCCGCAACGTAGAGATACCGGGGGAGCCAAGCCGGGAATCAAGGGAATCGGTCAATGTCGCTCTCGCAGACAGGTCAAACCGACAGACCCGGCAGGTCGCTGCGCTTCACACGGCTGTTGATCATCGGCATCGTGGCGATGGCGGTCGTGGTCGCGGCCGCCGCCTTTGGGGGCTGGTACCTGTTCCTCAGGCCGGCGGGCCCCGAGGCGGTCAACATCGGCGGACTGACCCTGCCGGCCACATCCGCGCCGGCCAGCCTCGACGGAACGTGGACGGTGAACACGTCCATCGGCACCGACGCCGTCGGCGCATTCGTCGGCTACCGCGTCCAGGAGCAGCTCGCGAGCATCGGCGCGAACACCGCCGTCGGCCGGACATCCGCCGTCAGCGGGACATTCACGCTGCAGGGAACGTCCGTCACGGCGGCCACGATCACCGCCGACCTGACGGGCCTCAAGAGCGACTCGGCCGGGCGCGATGGGCAGCTCAGCCGGCAGGGCCTCCAGACCGCCACGTACCCCACGGCCACATTCGTGCTCGGCCAGCCCGTCGAGCTCGGCTCGCTGCCGTCCGACGGCCAGGTCGTCATGGCCACGGCGACGGGCCAGCTGACGCTGCACGGCCAGACCCGGACGGTCCAGGTGCCGCTCCAGGCGAAGCGCTCCGGCGGCGTGATCCTCATCGCGGGTTCGCTGCCGATCACGTTCGCCGACTACGGGATCCAGCCGCCGTCATCGTTCGCGGTCCTGTCGGTCGCGGACAACGGCACGATGGAGCTCCAGCTGCTGTTCACCCACGCCTGACGGGCCGGTCACTCGATCGCCGTGGGGATAGCCCCACCCCCGAATGACCGGGTGCCCGGCTTGGACGCAGGAGACCCCGGCGCTACCGTCGAAGGCGACAAGTCGAGCTCGAACACGTCGAGCACGACAACGAGCTCCGCCCAAAGGGGATACCCATGAATCGCCTGCTCCTCATCGCGGCCGGGGTCGCGATGCTCCTCGGCCTGACCGCACCCGCCGTCCTCGCCGCGGATCCCCTCCCGCGGACGGAGAGCGTCCTGATGTCCGTGAACCACGCGATCGACGTCCCGGCCGGGGACAACATCGACACGCTCGTCGTGGTCGGTGGCGATGCCAGGATCAGCGGCGACGTGCGCACCATCGTCGTGGTCAGGGGCACCGCGACGCTCACGGGTGCGACGGCCGGGACACTCGTGGTCGTGAACGGCAGCGCGGACCTGCAGGCCGGCACGACCGTGACCGGTAACGTGCGCACGCTCGACGGGGTCGTGACCCAACAGCCAGGCGCGACGGTCCTGGGGTCGGTCCGAAGCTTGAACGGCGACCTGGCGGCGTTCCTGGCCGCGTTCGGCCTCCTGCTCATCCCGGCGCTGATCCTGCTGTTCATTGGCTTCGTCCTCGCGACGATCGCGGCCGCGCTGCTCGTCGCCGCCCTCGGCGCGCGCCAGGTCCGCGGCACCGAGGCGCTCATCCGCCAGGAGCCGGGTCCCGTGCTGGTCGCCGGCATCGTGGGAGCGATCGCCCTGCCGCTGCTCGCGATCGTGTTGATCGCCACCGTGGTCGGCGCCCCGATCGGCCTGGCCATGCTGTTCGTCCTGCTGCCGGGGATCGCCTTCCTCGCCTGGATCGTGGCGGCGATCTGGATCGGTGACTGGCTCATGGTTAGGATGCGCGGGGCCGCGGAGACGGATCGCCCCTACCGCGCGGCCTTGCTGGGAGTCATCGTCCTGGCCATCGCCGGGATCGTTCCCTTCGTGACCGGGATCGCCACCCTGTTCGGCTCCGGAGCCCTGCTCCTGGCGGCGTGGCGGATGCTGCGCCACGAGGGGACCCCGCTCGCCGACTCGGGCCCGGGTCTGCGGGCGCCGAGCGCGGCCTGACCGAGCGAGGCCAGGGCGGACAATCCGCGGCGTGAGGTGGGCCATCGGCGGCGCCAGCCACGGAACATCGAGGCCGCGAAGCCGGCGGTCGCCCTTTCCGGGCGACCGCCCCGCCTCGCGACCGAGCGACGGAAATCCAGCCCTTGAGTCGTTCGTCTCGGTCAGGCGGTCACGACCGTCAGGCCGAGCGAACGGGCCGCTTGCGCTTGACGCAGATCGAAGGTCAGGAAGCCCAACCCGGGCGCCGAGACGCGTTGCGCGGCCGCGAGATGAAGGGCGTCGTGCGTTCGCACGCCGGTCGTCTCCGCGATCGTGGCGGCCAACTCGCAGGTCGCTTCGTCGAGCTCGACGATGGAGAAGGAACGCAGATCCTCGGCGAACGCGCGCCGCCCGGCCACGAGGTCGCGTCCCGACAGCAGGCGAGCGAGGTTGCGGCGAACCTCCACGATCGTGTGGCGAGCCGTCAGCAGCTCGCGATCGGCCCGCAGCAACGCGTCAGCAGCGGCCGAATCGGCCTCCTCCACATAGCGCTTCAGCAGGGCGCTCGAATCGACATACGTGCTCACTCGCCGCGATCCTCGGCCAGCACGTCGAGCACCCGCCGGGACGCCGCCGACCGGTGCACCGCACCAAGCGGCGACCCCGTGCCCGGCGTGATCCAGCCGGCGCGGATCCCATCTTCGATCCGTGCGCGACCCGGCACCGGTCCGAGAATCGCTTTCGGCCGACCGCGGTCCGTGACCCGGAGCACCTCCCCGCGCTCGGCCCGGTCCAGGTACTCGGAGAGACGCTGCTTCAGCTCCCGGATCCCCACATCGGCCATGTAGACACGTTAGCATACCGATGTGTCCACATCACGCGGCTGCGGTGGCGAGGGCGGACCCGGTCGCAGGGCTCAGCCTCAGCTGCATCGGGTTGACCTTCTGTTGCATCTGTCATTGGTTGCGGGGCCCTGGGACGTTGAGTATGTCGGGCGACATGAGCCGCGCCGCACGACCGCCGACGCGCCCGAGCAGAGTCGAACTTGAACAGATGGTCGGGGCGAGACGATTTGCGACGACGATATTGATGCTGGCCCGCGCGCCGAGCGAGGGCGCCGAGCTCGGCGAAGCTGACCCGCCGACCTCCCCTACCGCGCCACCCAGCGCTCCGCGGGCTCGAGCAGGAAGCGCTCGAGCGGGATCCCGTCGCCGCCCACGAGCAGCGGCCGGATCGGGCCGAGCCTGGCGAACGCCGCGGTGAACGCGGCGATACCCGGCAGCGAGGCTGCCTCCCCGCCCGCTCTTGACCTCGATCGCCGCGAGGCCACCGGCTCCTGCCAGCACGAAGTCGACCTCGCGGTCCCCCTCGCGCCACCACGACAGCTCGAGCTCGCCGGTCGCCGCGGCATTCGCCAGGTGCGCGCCGACCGCGGACTCGACCAGGCGCCCCCAGGTCTCGCCGTCGGCCCGGGCATCGGCGAACGAGCGCCCCGACTGCGCGGTCGCGAGCGCCGTGTTGAGGACCTGGAGCTTGGGGCTCGACGCCCGCCGGCGGATGACGTTGCCCGAGAACTTGGGCAGACCCGTGAGCAGGCCGGCCCCGGCGAGCAGCTCGAGGTAGTGGGCGAGGGTCGTCGTATTGCCGGCATCGTGGAGCTGGGCCAGCATCTTGGTGGCTGCCTTCAGCCGGTGGTGCAGGGCAGGTGCACCTCGAAGCGGGCTCCGCCCGCCTCCGCGTCCGTGACCCGGATGGACCCATCGTGCCGGTCGACGATCCAGGCGGCGATGGCGAGCCCGAGCCCCGAACCGGAGCCGCTGCGGGACGTGCCGCGCCAGAAGCGATCGAACACCCGGTCCCGGTGGTCGGGCGGGATGCCGAGACCGTCGTCGTCGACCTGCAGCAGGACCGTGGTGCCGGCAAGCGAGACGGCCACCCTGACCGAACCGCCGCGCGGTGAGTGGCGGATGGCATTGTCGACGAGGATCGTGACGAGCTGGCGAAGGCGCCCCGGATCGCCGTCCATACGAGCCGGCTCGGTGCTCGACCGCAGCTCGACCCCGCGGTCGCGCGCCAGCGGTTCCAGGTTGCCGACGGCTGACGCCGCGATCTCGGCGAGGTCGACGGGCGCCCGATCGACCTCGATCGCGCCCGCGTCAGCGCGCGAAAGAACGAGGAGGTCGCCCACGAGTCCAGCCAGGTGGTCGGTCTCCTCGGCGATGTCGTCGAGCGCCAGGTGGACGGCGGGTCGCGACCCGTCGGGCTCGGCGCGCAGGTCGTCAACCGTGGCTCGGATGATCGCGAGCGGCGTCCGCAGCTCGTGGCTCGCGTCCGCGGCGAACTCCCGCTGGCGCCGGAGCGAGTCGCGGATCGGGACCAGGGCCCGCCCGGCGTAGAACCAGCCCAGCGCGAGCGAGGCGGCCATGATCAGCAGGCCCCCAACGACCAAGATCGACACCAGCGTCGTGACCGTCCGGACCTCGTTCGTGATGTCCGCGACCACCTGGACGACGAGCGCGGTCGGGGCGCCCTGGACGACCTCGGTGAAGATCCTGACCGGGACGCCGGCCACCTGCGCGGTCCGGAGGTCGGAGCCGGCGCGGCGCGCCGCGTCGACCGCGTCGGTGTTCGGGAGGCCGGCGGGCAGGTTGCCGAGGCCGTGGGCCTTCCCGTCGGACTCGACGACGATCGCGACGGTCCCCGATTCGGGCCCGCCGAAGGCCGGGCCGACCGGGAGGTCCGGGAACGCGATGGGCGGCCCCGAGTTCATGAGGTGCGATATCTGGTTGGCGCGGTCGGCGAGCTGCTGCTCGCTGCTCCGGCGGAGGGAGTCGGCGGTCACGACGGCGAGCGTCACGCCCAGCACCACCAGCAGGACAAGCGTCGAGCCGCCGCTCCACAGCAGGAGGCGAAGGCGGACCCGGCGCAGGGCCGGCGCATCCGGCTCAGCGCCACCCACCGATCGAGGTTGGCGGCGCCGCTGGAACGGCCCGGGCAGGTTGGTCATCGGTCGCTCAGCCGGTAGCCGACGCCCCGCACCGTCTCGATGCGCTCGCCCGCGGCGCCGAGCTTCTCGCGCAGCCTGTGGATGTACGCCTCGACGGCGTTCTGGGTCAGCTCCGCGCCGAGCGGCCACGCCCGGTCCATCAGCTCGTCGCGGCTCATTGCGCGACCAGCCTGCCGCATCAGCGTCTCGAGCACCACGAACTCCTGTGCAGTGAGCGTGATCGCGCGATCGTCGACGGTAACGTCGTGGCGGATCTCGTCGAGCACGATCGGCCCCACGGTCAGCGCGCCCGAGTCACCGCGGCTCGCCGAGCGCGGTCGCCGGCCGAGGGCCCGCAGCCGCGCCACGAGCTCGGCGTACGAGAAGGGCTTGACCAGGTAGTCGTCGGCGCCGGCGTCGAGTCCGGCGATCCGGTCGGCCACGGTGTCACGGGCGGTCAGCATGAGGATGCCAGCCGGATAGGCAATCCGACGGAGACGGCGTGCAACGTCGAGGCCTGATCCGTCCGGCAGCCCGACATCGAGGATGACCACGTCGAATTCCCTGGTCATCTCGGCGAACTCCAGGGCCGCACCGGCGTCGACGGCGAGGTCCACGACATGCAGGTCGCGTTCGAGCATCCGTCGCAACAGCCGCCCGAGCTTGGGGTCATCCTCGACGACGAGAACGCGCATCCGTTCCTGCCTTCCCCTGACCGCCCCGAGAGGGATCGCGTTCGGCTAGGGGTTGCTCGGAACGGCCGGGAGTGTGATCCCGCACGCCTCGAGGGCAGCGGCCACCGCGGGGTCCCTGGCGCCACCGGTGAAGCCGCCGGACGGGGGAACGAAGCCGGACGGCAGCGGCCCGAACCCGCCGGACGGGGGAACGAAGCCGGACGGCAGCGGCCCGAACCCGCCGGACGGGGGAACGAGGCCGGACGGCAGCGGCCCGAACCCGCCGGACGGGAGCGTGATCCCTGCCGCTGCCAGGCATTGCTGGATCTTCGCGGAGTCCGGGGCGCCGGCCGGAGCGGAGGCGGCCGGAGCCGAGGCGGCCGGAGCGGAGGCGGCCGGAGCGGAGGTGGCGCCACTCGGTCCGCAGCCAGCGGCGACGATGGCTGCCGCGATGACGAAGGCTGGGATGAGCATGCGTCGGAGGGTCGGCATTCGGGTCTCCTGGAGTGTCGATCGATGTGGGTAGAGGCGCTGCGACGCGTCGGAACGCATCAGCGGCGCGTGATGGTCGTGGCCGTCACGGTACCGTCGTCCGCCTTCGTCCCCTCGATGCTCACGGTCGTTCCGGGCGGTAGGGACGTTGACCAGTCAGCACCGGTCACGGCGAACCCGGTCGTTGCGCCGGTGTGGACGGCGTGCGTCTTGCCCCCGAGGTCCTTGACGGTGATATCTCCGCCCGAGACGCTCTCGATCGTCCCCACCAGCACGGGACCGCTCGCGGCGGTCGACGAGCCGCGGCCTGTCGACGAGCCACCGCCGGTCGCCCCGGCTCCCGTGACGAAGGCCGGGAGGCCTACAGCGCCACCCGGGGAGGTCGGGAGGGCGCTCGTCTGGCTGGCGTCGTGCTGCTTCTGGACGAGGACGCCGCCGGCGAACGAGATCGCCACCAGGATGCCGACGACGAGCAGCTTCGTCAGCGCCGGCACCTGCCGTTTCGGCGGCAGCTCAGCAAACTCGGCATCGTCATCCGGCACCCGGTCGGCGGGACGGACAGGCTCCGCCGGAAGCGGCTCGTCGCGCCTGTCGTCCGGATCGACGAGTCCGGTCGCAGCGATCTCGGTCATGGTGTCCTCACTGGTTGAAGCGGAGTGCGTCGATGGGACGCAGCGATGCGGCACGGTTGGCCGGGTAGATGCCGAAGACGAGGCCTACGGCGATGGCGACCCCGAAGGCCAGGGCAACGGAATAGGGCGCGATCACGGGTTGGACCCCGAGGATCGTGAACTGTGCGCCGATCACGCCCACCACGACGCCGATCAGGCCGCCGAACAGCGTCAGCATCGCCGCCTCCAGCAGGAACTGGCTCACGATGTCGCTGCGGCGCGCCCCGATCGCCTTGCGGATGCCGATTTCCCGCGTCCGCTCGGTGACGCTCACGAGCATGATGTTCATGACCCCGATGCCGCCGACGAGCAGCGAGATCGCGGCCACGACGCCGAGCAGGACGGTCAGGGTCTCGGTCGAGGACGTGGCGGCGGAGATGATGGACGAGGGGCTGAACACGCTGTAGTCGCGGCTGGACGACGTGACGCCATGACGGTCGTCGAGGATCGACTGGACCTCGTCCTGGGCCAGGGTCGCCGTCGTCGCGGAGCTCGCCTTGACCGAGATCGACGACAGCGCGCCGTAGCCGGCGAGCGTGTCCTGGACCGCGGTCGCGGGTGCGATCACACGGTCGTCCTGGTCCTGGGGCCCGGTGCTGCCCTTGGCGCCGAGGATGCCGATGACGGTGAACTCCTTGCCGTTGAAGGTCACGGTCTGGCCGACGATCGAGGTCCCGTCTCCGCCCGCGAGGTTCTTGGCGACCGTCGTGCCGACAAGCGCGACCCGGCGGTGCGCCTCGTAGTCCGCGTCGGTGAATGCCTGGCCCGAGGTCACCGTGTCGTTGTCGATCAGCAGGTAAGCAGGCGTTGTGCCCGTGAACGTCCCGACCGTGTGGGATGCGCCGTCGTAGGCGGCCGTCACGGACTGCGCCGAGACCACCGGGGCGACGCCCAGCACGTCCGGGGCCCGCGTCGCGTCGGTCAGGGCCCGGGCGTCGTCCATGGTCAGCTGCCGCGCCTTGGTCTTGGTCCCGTTGGTCGTCGCGGGGGCGCCGCCACCGAACAGGGCGCCGATGGCCGCGAACCCACCGCCTCCGCGACCGCCGCCCGCCGTCGAGGTGGAGCTGACGGTCAGGGTGTTGCTGCCCAGCCGGCTGATCGAGGCCTCGACGCTCGCGCTGGAACCGGTGCCGACCGCCACGAGGATGATCACCGCCGCGACGCCGATGAGGATGCCGAGGGTCGTGAGCGCGGAGCGCAGCTTGTTCGAGGTGACGCCCTCGACGGCGAACCTGGAGCTCTCGCGGAGGTTCATGACGCGGCCAGCATCGGCGTCGCCGGGGCGGACGGCGCCTGGCGCCCCGCGAGCTGTCCCCGTTCGTCGCCGACGATCAGCCCGTCGCGCACGCGGATCAGGCGATGGGCGTGGGCCGCGACGTCGGCCTCGTGCGTGATCATGACGATCGTCCGGCCGGCCGCTGACAGCCCGTCGAACAGGGCGAGGACCTCCTCGCTGCTGTGGCTGTCGAGGGCGCCCGACGGCTCGTCGGCGAGGAGGAGCACGGGGTTGGTCACGATCGCGCGGGCGATCGCGACCTTCTGCTGCTGGCCGCCCGAGAGCTGGGCAGGCCGGTGGTCCCCGCGGTTGTGGAGGCCCACGAGGTCGAGCGCCTCGAGCGCCCTGGCCCGCCGCTCGGCGAGCGGCACGCCCGCGTAGGCAAGGGGCAGCTCGACGTTGGCGAGCGCGGTGCTCCGCGGCAGCAGGTTGAAGCTCTGGAACACGAAGCCGATCTTGCGGTTGCGGATGGTGGAGAGCTGGTTCTCGTCCAGTCGCCGCACGTCGATGCCGTCGAGGCGGTAGCGGCCGCGGGTCTGCACGTCCAGGCCGCCGATGATGTTCATCAGGGTGGATTTGCCGGAGCCAGAGTGGCCCATGATCGCCACGTACTCGCCGCGCTCGACCACCAGGTCCACGCCGGCGAGGGCGTGCACTGCGGCCTCGCCCTCGCCGTAGGTCTTGGTGACGCCGGCGAGGTCGACCACCGGCGGTCGCCTGCCGTTCACTGCCCAAGCCCGCGCGAGATCCCGCCCGGAAGGCCGCCGCCGGGGAAGGTGAAGCCTGCAGGGACGCCGCTGCTCGTGGACAGGACGACGATGTCGCCCTCGGAGAGGCCGCTCGTGATCTCGGTCCCGCTGTCCCCGACGAGCCCGGTCTGCACCGGAGTCGGCGTGTCCTTGCCGTCCTTGCGGACCGTGACCGTCGTCACGGGCCCGACCTTGGTGATCGCAGACGAGGGGACGTTGAGGACGTCGGCCTTGGTCCCGGTCGTGATGCTGACCGAGGCGGTCTGGCCGAGCCTGAGGTCCTTCGGAGCGTCGGCCAGGCTGACCGTCACCCCGTACTCGACGACGTTGTTGTTGACCGTGGACGCGAGGTCCATCGCGGTCACCGTGCCCGGTGCGGTCTCGTTGAGCGCCGAGAACGTGATCGTGGCCGGCTGGCCGAGGGCCACCTTGGCGGCATCGGCCTCGGCCACCATCGAGGTGACCTGGAGGTGGGACATGCTGCTCAGGACGACGAAGCCCGACGTCGACGACGAGGTGCTCGAGGCCGAGCCAGCGGACGACTGTCCGCCAACCGTGCCCGCGATCGAGACCACGGTCCCGTCGACGGGCGCCCGCAGGATGGTCTGGTCGAGGGCGACCTGGGCCTGGTCCACCTGGACCTGGGCCGCGGCGATCTGGGCCTTGGCGGAGGCGATGCTGCCCGCCCGCGCGCCTTGCGCGTTCACGGCCGTGGACGCCTTCGCGCTCGAGAGGGCCGCCGATGCCGAGCTCACCTGGCCACGGGCCGTCTGGATTGCCTGGCTGTCCCGGAGGAGCGTGCTGGAGCGGGTGTTCTTGGCCTGGGTCAGCGCCGACTTCGCGGTCGACTTCGCGGCAGGGTCGACGGCAGTGTCGTACGCATCCTGAGCCGCCTTGACGAGGGCGTCCTGGGTGGTCTTGTCACGAGAAGAGGTTGCCTGTGCCTGCCTGACGGATGTGCTGGCGTTGTTGACCGCCACCTGCGCAGATCGCACCTGTGCTGCGGCGCTGGCCTTCTCTCTCGCTGTCTGCTTCTGGGTCGTGGAGGCCAGCTGCGCCTTCGCCGACGCGAGGCCGGCCTGGGCAGACGCCAGCGACAGCCTGGCACTCGTGTCATCGGCCGTGGCGAGCGCCTGCCCGGCCGTGACCGTATCGCCTTCCTTGATGGAGATCGCCGTCACCGTCCCGCTGTTGGCGGGGAAGTTGACACCGATCGTGGTCTCGGCGGACAGGTTGCCGCTGGCGGACACGGTCGCCGTCACCGTGCCCCGGGAGACGGTCGCGGTCGGGGTCGCGGCGGCGGTCGTCGGGCTCGGATCGCCGACCGCGAGGACGGCCGTCGCTCCGGCGCCGACGAGGGCGAGCACCAGCAGGCCGTTGATGAGCACGTATCGGCGTCTCATAGCGCGGTCGCGCCGCGGGAGAGGACGGAAGCCATGCTGGCGACTCCTTGCGGGATGGCGGCGGCCAGCTCGGCCGGCCGCCGGGTGATGGACCTGGTTGGCGTCCCCGCCGGCCGCGGTCCGAGAGCCGGACGTCGTGACGTGACGAGGACTTGGCCGAAGATAGGCCGGGAATGCTGACGAGGTCCTGACACCTCACGAGCGTGATCGGCGACGTCGGCTGCGGGGTGCAGCGCACTACCGGGCGGGCGGGCTCACTCTGCCTGACAACGATCCAGTGCTTAAGGGTTGACACCGATCGTTGAGCCGGACTGGTGGCGGGATGCGGACCCCGAGGATCGGCGGGCGCTCGCGACCACGCTATTCGAGCGGATCAGCGTGCTCGGGGTCAGCGCAGCGAAGGTCGAGCCGACGTAGGAGGCGCTGGACCACGGCCTTGCCGAGGCCTTTGGACATGATGAGGTCAGGGCGGTCGGGGCGAGAGGATTTGAACCGCCAGTACCCACACCACCCATCGTGGTCCCGGATTGGCTCGCCGAAGCCCTGCGCGACGCAGGCTGAGTGGTCGGTCAGCGGAGACGGCGTAGGTGGTCCTGGCACCCTTGCCTGACTGGCCTGCAATTCGGCGTGAACCGAGGCCGCCGCTGACCGTGGATCGGCCTACGGGATGGGGACCGGTTGCCACTCACCGTTGTCCGCGCCGTCGACGAGGGTCCGATGTGTCCCATCGACATTGACCGTCCAGAGGGTGCTCTGCCCGGCCTGGTCCCGGGTTTGGTAGAGGAGCTCGTCGCCGGCTGCTGACCACCCGACATAAGTGATGTCGTCCGGCTCATCGGCGACCACGGTGTGAACGGTGCCGGTCGCCACGTCCACGATCCGGAGTTCGGAACCCAGCGTTGTTTCGAGGTTCGATCGGACCCAGTCGAACGCGATCTGCCGGTCGTCGGGAGACCACGTCGGGCCACCAGGCCAAACGGTGGTCTTGTGGTTGGCGTCGAACGTCGACGTGAAGGTCACCGAGCCCGAGATCAGGGCACGAGGATCGGTCCCGTCGGCGTTCGACACGAACAGCGTGGGAGATACGATCCAATCGCTCACGAAGGCCAGCCGGCTGCCGTCGTGCGTGAACGACGAACCGTTCGCACGTGGGTCGTCCGCGGCGAGATGGCGCGGCGTCGAACCATCGATCGGCAACTGCCACACGCTGCGGGTTGTCCCGTTCCCTTGGCCGAGCGTGGCGTAGATAGATCGGCCGTCCGGGGCCCAGAAGCCAGAAGACTCCTGCAGTCGCACGTAGCCGTCGGGCAATTGGATGGATCCCTGCAAGGCGCCATCGATCCCGAAGATGCTGATCTGCGTCGAGCCGAGCGACGTGGAGCCGCCGGTCCAGGCCTCGATGCGGGTCGAGTCGGGAGACCATGTGGCATCGACCCAGATGTTCGGGATGGATGCGACGACGTGGCCACTGGCATCGGCGATATGCCCGGTCAGCTGGCGGGCGGCCCCCTGCTGGTCGAAGAAGAGGAAGTGACGCCCGTCCGGCGCCCAGGCAGGTCCGCCATCCCCGAGCCCATACGACGGGCCTCCTCCGGTGTCGTCGGCCCACGGGACGCCGTCAGCCACCTTCCTCGGGTGCGCTCCATCCTGGTCCGCCAGGTAGATGTCGTCGTTCATCGCGTAGACGAGCAGACCACCCGTCGGCGGGCGCTCGATCAAGCGGCTTCCGACCAGGGCCGCAGCGGCGGCCAGCAGCAGGGCCACGAGACCGACCGCGAGCAGCACCCCGACGCGGCGACCGGGAGTGATGACGTTGGACCAGCCCAGCGGGCGACCCGCGCTGCCCGTCGCGAGCGTGGCTGCGACCATGCGCGCGTCCACTTCAACGGGGGCCGCTGCGACGTAGCGGACGTAGGCGTCGGTAAGACGCGCTTCGAAGGGCGTCTGGTCAGACATTGTCGAGCTCCGTTCGGAGACGCTCGATAAGCCGGGCGAGTCGGCTGCGCACGCCTGACGCTGAGATCCCCAGCTGAGTCGCGATCTCGGTTGAGTCGAGCCCAGCGACGAACCGCAGCGCGAGCAACGTTCGGTCGTCCGGCGCGAGCGAGCGGAGGACGCGGGCCAGGTCCACGGTGGTGATCCGGTCGGCCGGGTCGCCCCCTGCACCGACCTCGAGCATCGTCGAGATGTCCAGGACGGGCCGTCCCCGCTGTCGGCGAAGGCCCTTTCGGGCCTCGTTCGCGGCGATGGCGACGAGCCAGGCGCGGATCGTTCTGTGGTCCCGGAGCGATCCAAGACGCCGCCACGCGATGGACCAGGCGATCTGGACCGCGTCGGCAGCAGCCTCCGCATCCCCGGTGATCGCGTAGGCGACCCGGACCATCGACGCATGGTGCTCGGTCACGAGGTGGGCGAACGCGGCCTGATCCCCGTCAGCCGCGAGGCGGACAGTCGGGTCGGGCGCGGTCGCGTCGTCGATCGTCAGGTAGGTCACGCTAGGTAGATACCGGAAACCGTCGAAGTGTCCCAGCCGTGATCGTGACTGCCTTCGGTGTGTTGCTGTTGTCGCTCGGGGTCAGGACGCGGCGAGGCAGACCGCGGCAGGGCACGGATGCACCGATGCCGACCTGGATGGCCACGATCGACGCACTCAAGCCGGGTCGAGCGTTCCTCATCGGCGCCTGTACACGGGCGTCAGTCCCAAGAGCCTTGCCCTGATCGCCGCCCCCGGCCTCGCCATCGCCCAGGCCGACCTCGCCGCTCGCGAACAGGCGATCGCCGTCCTCGAGTTCGTCCTCATCGGTTCGCTGACCATCCTCTTCCCTGTCCTGTACTCGCTGCTCGGAGGCGAAGAAGCCCGGGTGACCCTCGATGGCTCGAAGACTTGGCTGGTGGCCAACAACACCGCCGTCGTGACCGTGATCCTGGTGTTGCTCGGCGTCGTCCTGATCGGGGATGGCGCCGGCGCTCTGATCGGCTGACGAAACCAGCCAATCCGAGGCCGGAGCGGTCTGGCTCGTTAGTCGGCGAAGAAGCTGTGCTTGACCTTCCAAACAGGCCGCCTCGAGCGGCGCACGCGACGACTCAGCTCCCCTGGGGTTGTTGGTGCCGAGCGGCAGCCCGTACCCGGCACGGCGTGGCCCAATCGACCGCCGGCTCGGAGAAGGCGGCGCCCACCGCCTCGGCCTGTCGCACTCGACCGTCAAGCACCACCTGGCGAACGCCCGTTCGAGGGTTCGCGCGGAGATGACGGCGCAGCTCGTGTGGATCCTCGGGCCGCTGCTGCCCAAGCCCGAGGGCACGTCCCTTTCGTGGAACCCCTCCCAGGTGCGTTCAGGCCGTCAAGAGCCGACGTCGAACACGACCGAGTCGAGGATCTTCTGAAACTCGGCCTTGGCGCCGTCCCCAGAACCGGGATACGAGTGGGCGAGGAACGCGACTCGCTGACCCCCAACTTCGAGGATCCAGACCCGAGCAGTCTCGTTTAGACCCTGAACCCACCAGTCGCCGTTCGGGGAGTCTTGCCACAGATAGAAATCACTCGGTCGGCACGGCAGCGATGCCGGGATCGCCAGCTCGATGTAGGTAGCCTGACGCCCAGCGATCGTCGTCTGGACAGGTTTGGTCGCGGTCGTATCGGGAACTTCACCGAGTGCTGCCGCCAGGGCCGCGACGGTCGACCCGATCTTCGGACTCCGTTCGACGTGCCTACACGGATCTTTGAAGGTGTTGTCGACCGTGCTCACGATGAAGGCCATGCCTGATGGTGGGTTCGAGGTACCACGGTCCGCGCCGAACTGGAACGACTGCCAACCCGATGGCAGGGTCACGGTCAGCATGAGCGGAGAGCCGCTCACATCAGTGCCCGCGACCGTCAGGCGTGCTGCGCCCTGGCTCGAGCTTGGCTGCGGCGAAGGAACGACGGCGGATGATGGAGCGGCTGCGGTCGGGCGAACCACCGATGACGGAGCGGCTGCGGTCGGCGCGCCGACCGACGGCGGAGCGCTTACAGCCGGACTGCAAGCGGTGGTAGACACGACGACCGCCGCTGCGGTGAAGATCATCTTGAGCGTGCTGGTCACTGCCTGAGCCCTCCGCGCGGAGTGCCGGCACGTCCGGCGCTTGCGCCCGGTATGAGTCCTGCAGATCTGAAGGCGTTCCATCTTTCGATCGGGGATGCATCGCGATCGCCACGCGACGGAAGAGGGAACGACTCGGTTGCGGCCCGACTCATAGTGGGTGAGTGCGGCCACCCGGCCGCCACACCAGCCGGACGCCCGATGCAGCGAGACCTCGTCCTTCGCGCCAGGAACGGCGACCACGACGCTTTCGCTGCGCTTGCCGCTGCTGCGTTCGATCGCCTGCACCGAACCGCGCGGCTGATCCTGCGAAGCGACGAGCTGGCCTCCGACGCCGTCCAGGAGGCGCTCATGGCCGCCTGGCTGCACATCCGCGCGGTGCGCGACCCGGACCGCTTCGACGCCTGGCTCCACCGACTGCTCGTGCACGCCTGCTACCGGGAAGCACGGCGAGTCAAGCATCGCGAGGTCGTGGAGATCCACATGACCGCACCCGAGGCGCGTGGCGGCGGCGACGCCCAGGAACGGACCGCGATGCGCGACCAGCTGGAGCGAGGCTTCCGTCGCCTGACGCCTGAGCAGCGCGCCGTGCTCGTCGTCCACCACTACCTCGGGCTGCCCGATGCCGAGGCGGCCACCGTCCTCGGCATCGCCACCGGGACCTTCAAGTCCCGGCTGAACCGCGCCTCCTCCGCCCTGCGCGCCGCCCTCGAGGCCGACGAACGCACGGGCATCGGCGCCGAGGAGTCGATCGCATGACCGGTCACGACGACTTCGACCGATTGCTGACCGACTGGCTCGAGGCCGACGCGCTGGAGCCCGCGCCCGCCGGTGCCCTCGAGCTGGTCGTGGACGTCACGCGCCGCCGCAGGCCCCGGCCGGCCTGGCTCGCCGGTCCCGGCAGCCACTGGGTAGGAGAGGAGTCTCATGCCGGTCTGGGCTTTGGTGTGCGGTCGCTCCCGGGCTTTGGTGTGCGCTGGTCGACGGCGCTCGCGTTGCTCCTCGTCATCGCCGCCCTCGTGGGCGGTGCGATCGTAGTCGGCGCCCTCCTGACCCACCATCCGCCGCCGCCCGGTCGCCTGGGCCAGCTTGCGTTTGGCCTCGACGGCGACATCTACCTGGCCGACTGGGACGGAAAGCACCCGGTCAAGATCGCGGACGGCACGCCCGTTCCCAGCAGCGGCGGTCCGAATGCGTGCCTTGGCAACTGGGGAGAGGGGCGGATGTGGTCACCCGATGGGCGCTATTTCGCCTACCGATCGGCCTCCGCCGACCGTTGCGCCGGCACCGTCGTCATCAGCGATCTGGAGACCGGGGCCGTGTCATCGTTCCTCGGCACTGGCTGGCTCGTCACGTGGTCGCCCGATTCCTCTCGCGTTGCCACCTGGGTCGAGCTGGGCAAGACGATCGGGATCTTCAGTCCCCACGGTGGGCTCCAGGCGCTGCTTGCGGTGCCATCCGGATGCGCGCTGCCAGGCGATTTCGACCCCAGGTGGTCACCCGACGGCAGGTCGCTCGTGGTCTGGCCCTGCGAGGTGCCGATCGACGGTCAAACACCACATCGTCTCCCCGCGGACGACCCGCGATCGCACGAGCAGTGGGCGTACTCGCCCGACGGAACGCGCGTCGCGTACGTCACGGGCGACTCGCTCATCCTGGCCGCGGCCGATGGCTCGGAGGATCGGGTGCTCGTCCAGGCCGGTGTCACCCAAGGAGGGCTGGTGCCTATCTGGTCGCCAACGGGCGATCGGATCGCGTTCGACGCAGGGCCGTCGCTCTCGGAACCGGACGAGATTGCCATCGTCGACGTGGCCAGCGGCGAAGTCACACGGCTCGCCGGCGTCCGCGGGGTCGGCCCGTCCCACCTGCTGAGCTTCTCGCCCGAGGGTGATCGCGTCCTCTTCTGGCAGGCGGACGCCAACGACGTTCACTCGCTCTGGACCGTTCGCATCGACGGCTCCGACCCTCAGCTTGTCGTGGCCGGCTCCGACTGGGGTGATTGGCAGGCGCTTCCCGCCAGTCCGTGAGGTGGTCGCGCTACCCTCAGGGCGTGGTCCGCCTCCTGAGCGGTTGCGGGGCGCTGCCATCGTCTGGATCCGCACGAGCGTCGAAGCCGACGCCCGCGGCCGGGCAGCCGTAATGACCGGCGAGCTCAGGGTGAAAGTGCGTAAGACTGGTCGGGGCGAGAGGGTTCGTGCCGACCACTCCGGCGAGGGCCCGCCAAAGCCAGCTGGTGCCGGTCGTGCACCGGCCCCGGACGTCCCTCGGCGAAAGGGTCAGGGGTCGGTGCGCAAGTGGCGGTCGAAGAACGCCGTGATGCGCCCGCGGGCGTCGGTCGTGGCCGTCTCGTTGTAGGCGATGCCACCCGTCATCCGGCCCATCACGGCGAACAGCAGGGGCGTCCGCTCGTCCCGGTGATCGTTCATGAAGGAATGCCCCGCACCGGGATACTCCTTCACGTCGTGGTCGATGCCCAGGGCCGTGAGGATCTCGTCCAGCCGCGCCGCCGCCCCGCGCAGCGACCGGTCCCGCGCGCCGTAGCTGCCAACGACCGGGCAGGAGTCCTCGAGCGCCACGAGCGGATCGGGCGGGATGGACCCGTAGCTGACGCTAGCCGCCGCGAACCCGTGCCCGGGCGCGAGCGCCAGCGCGAAGCCGCCGCCCATGCAGAACCCGACGATGCCGATCCGGCCGGTGCATCCGGGCTGCGCCGTGAGCCAGGCGCGCGTCGCCTCGACATTGTCGAACGCTCGACCTCGGCCCGCCCGGATGTCGCCCATGGTCGCGAACAGGCAGCGCATGCGGCCGCCCCACGAGAAGAGATCCGGCGCCGCCGCCAGGTAGCCCGCGGCCGCCAGCCAGTCGGCCTGCCTGCGGATGTCGCGGCTCATGCCGCCCGCGTCGTGGATGACGACGACGCCCGGCCACGGCCCGTCACCGGCCGGCCGGGCCACGTAGGCGGGCATGCGGCCGGCGGGTGTCTCGATCGTCACGTCGGTCATGCGGGGTCCTCGAACATGCGCCCAGGCTCGAGGCCGGCACGCGATTGGCCCGTGGCCGGCACGGTTCACCTGGGCCGCCATTGTTGCCGAACGACGACCCGCCCGTATGCCACCTGTCCGCCCGTATGCCGCCTGTCCGGCCGTATGCCGCCTGCCGCGCGACCGTGTCCCGCCGGCCGGCGACCCGCGAACGCCCAGTCATGACTCGCGGGGCGCCCGCGGGCGCCCCGCCTGGTTCTACGTCCGGCGCTCGACGGGAACCGGCTCCAGGACGAGCGCCTTCATCGGACAGCAGTCGACAGCCCGCTGGGCCTCGGTCAGGTACCTGCGGTCGACCGGTCCGTCCTGGACCACCGGGTACCGCCACTCGTCGAGGTCGATCACCTCGGGCAGGAAGTCTCCGCACAGTCCGTAGCCGTCGCACTTGATCCAGTCGACCCGCAGCCTGGTGTCCATCGATCTCGTGTCCATCTAGGCCACCTCGAGTTGCGACCCGGCGATGGAGCACCGTCCGGTCCGGGCGTGATGCCTGAACTCGTCACCGAAGACGTTCAGGGCGCTGGCCATCAGCTGGACGGCGCCATCCGGGTGATGGCAGGCGCCTCGCCCGGTGGTCCGCCCCATCATCTGCTCGATGCGGCCGAGGTCGTCGGCGCCGGCCCGGCCGCTCGCCACCCTGTCGGTGGCCTCGCCGAGAGCCTGCAAACCGTACAGGCACGGTCCGCACTGGCCCGCGCTCTCGTCCGAGAGGAACCGCATGATGCCGGCCGTCGCGGTCACGCCGCAGACATCCTCCGGCAGCAGCCCCACGATCCCGCACCCGAACGTCAGGCCGGCGGACCGCATCACCACGGGATCGAGCGGCAGGCCCCAGACCTCGCGAACGGGTGCCCAGGTGCCGAAGTAGCCTCCGAGCACGACGGCCCGGGTCCCGGTCGCCGCGGCGCCGGCCTCGGTGGCGATCTCCCCGATCGTGGTCCCGAGCTCGATCTCGCGGACGCCGGGATCCCGGACCGCGCCGGAGAGCGTGATCAGGGCCGTTCCCTTCGACATGAGCCGGCCGGCCGACCGGTACCAGCCCTCGCCGAACCGGGCGATCAGCGCCGCGTAGGCCAGGCTCTCCACGTTCTGGACGAGCGTCGGGTGGCCGCCCACGCCCCGCTCCGAGATGCGCGGCGGGGTGGACATCGGCCTGGCGTCACCGGTGTTGATGCAGTTGACCGCCGCGGTGGCCTCGCCGGCGACGTAGCTGACCGGTGCCTTCACGATCCGGGCAGGGCGGAGGATGTCGTGCCTCCGCTCGTCGAGGGCGTCGCTCATCGCCACGACCGCGGAGTGGTGCTCCTCGCCGATGTAGAAGATCACCTCGTCCGCGCCGATGGCCTCGGCCGCCAGGATCGCGCCGTCGATCACGAGGTGCGGCCGGCTCGCCATCAGGACGCGATCCTTGAAGCTCGCGGGCTCGCCCTCGGCGCCGTTCGCGACCACGACAGCCCGGCCGTGGCTGCGTTCCGCGATCGCGCGCCACTTGCGCCCGACGGGGAACCCGGCGCCGCCGCGACCGAGCAGGCCGCTCGACTCGAGGTTGTCGATGAGGTCCCGGCGGGCGTCGTCGCGGGGGAGCGGGCCGAGCCTCGCCACGTGCTGGTGGAGGCGCTCTGCAGGCTCGTCCAGCGGCGGGCCTGCGAGGAGTCGGTTGGCGGTGGGGTTCGCGATCAAGGCTGCTCCGCTCGACGGGACGCGGTCGGTGGGACGGTCACGACCGACGGGACCCGCTGGTCTCACCACGATGAGGCGCCGACCGGAGAGAAGGTTTCGCACGACAGGTTCCGGAACCGGTGCCACCCGGCGGGCTGCCGAGATCCGGCGCACCCGGCGCCAGGGAGGTCGCCCGGGCCTGGCGCCTCTACATGTCCGCCAGCCGACTGGGCTTCGGGCGGAGCGACACCGACGTCTTCCAGCTGCTCCTGGCGAAGCCCGAGGGCGGTCGCCCGGCGCCGCTCCCGCTCCGCCCGTGGTGGTGATCGGCGTCTCCGGCGTGCGTCACCCGAAGGCCGCACCCGCCTCGAGGAACGCCGCGACGTTCGCCCACGGGACGTCGGGCTCGTCGACGTCGTAGGCCGGGCACAGGACGAGGCCCGCGCGCCCCAGCGTCTCCACGCGCGTCCGCACCTCGTGGCGGATGGCCTCCGGGTCGCCGAAGGCGAAGGTCGTCTGCCGGCCGACCGTGCCCCACAGAGCCAGGCGGGTGCCGAAGCGTTGCCGGATGCGGACGGCGTCCATGTGCTCCGGCTGGACGGGGTTGATGGCCGCGATGCCGATCTCGACCAGGTCGTCGAGGATCGGCTCGATGTGGCCGTCCGAGTGGTACATCACGCGGATATCGGGCTTGACCGCGCGGGCGGTCGCGACCAGCCCCGCCATGCGGGGCTTGAAGAACTCGCGCCAGGTCGCCGGGCTCATCATCATCGTGCCCGGCATGCCGACGTCGTCGTCGAGCGCGAGGACGTCGATGCCTGCCGACACGAGCGTGGTCACGTTCCGGCGCGCCAGCTCGGCCAGGCGGTCGAGCAGGAAGTGGGCCATCTCCTTGCGCTCGACGAGATCCACGAGGAAGCTCTCCAAGCCGCGCAGGCGCCACGCCGCCTCGAACAGCTCGCCGCCCAGGTGCGGGGTGTTGCCGCCGGCCGCCAGGCCCAGACGGTGCAGGTGGTCGACGTCGCGGGCGAGCCGGGCGACGACCCGCGGGCCGCCGACCGCGGGGAACCGGAAGCGCTCCAGGTCCGCGAGGCTGGCGGCCGCCTCGAGCGGGTTGCCGGCCTCCGGCGTCTCCGGGTGATACTGCCAGGCCGCGTATCGCGCAACCTGCGACACGCTGCCGATGCGAGTGTTGCCCTCGTGCGGCATCGCCCGCCGGCGGAGGTCGTCCTCCTCGTCGGAGACCGGGAAGTCGACGAAGGTGATGTCGACGAGATCGTCCCGCCATGCGCCGGCCGGCGCGAGCGCGGCGCCGTCGACGTGGTAGAAGGCGAGGGCGAGCGGGACCCGGTCAGGCTCGCGACCGTCGAGCGCCGCGAGGATCCGCTCCCGTCCGGTCATGGGCTGCCTCCGCGCGGCGTGTGGCTGCCGGTTGGCCGACCGATCGCTCCGCCCGGATGGTCGGGCATTCGCTCGGTGGGCTGATCGTCCAGGTCCTGCTCGATCGTGCCGGCCACCGGAGTCGGTGGTCTTCGAGGGCAGACCGCGGGCGACCTGCCTGCGCTCGCGCCTATTGCACCGGGCCTGGATTTCGACGATAGCATGGCGAGATGGCCCAGATGCGCTGCCCGAGCTGCACCGCCGTGAACCGGGCCGGACGCCGGTTCTGCCAGACCTGCGGACGTGAGCTCTGGCTCGTCTGCCCGGCGTGCGGTGCGAGGAATGAGACTGGGGCGGGGTTCTGCGGCGACTGCGGGGCTCGGCTGGCAGCGCCCGAGACGCCGGCATCCGAGGCGCCCGCCCCCGAGACGCCGGCATCCGGGGCGCCGGCGCACGTCTACGATCCGACCGCGGGTCTCGAGCGTCTCGTCCCCAAGGAGTTCGCCGAGCGGCTCCGGGCCAGCCGCGGGCACGTCGAGGCGGAGCGGCGGCTCGTCACGATCCTCTTCTGCGACGTGAAGGGCTTCACCTCGATGTCCGAGGCCCTGGACCCCGAGGATGTCCTCGAGATCATGAACGGGGCGTTCGAGCACCTCATCGCCCCCGTCTACCGCCACGAGGGAACGCTGGCGCAGCTCCTGGGCGACGCGATCCTCGCCTTCTTCGGCGCCCCGATCGGGCACGAGGACGATCCGCAGCGGGCGGTCCGGGCCGCCCTCGACATCCAGGCCGGCATCCGCGGGTACGCCGCCCGGCTGGAGCGCGAGCGGGATATCAGGGGGTTCTCGGTCCGCGTCGGCATCAACACCGGCCTCGTGGTCATGGGCGAAGTCGGCACCGACCTGAGGGTCGCGTACACCGCGGTCGGCGACGCGATCAACCTCGCGGCCCGGATGGAGCAGAACGCGCCGCCCGGTGGGATCCTCGTCTCCGAGGCCACCCACCGCTACGTGCGGGATGCCTTCCACCTGGCACCGCAGCCGCCGCTGTCCGTGAAGGGGCACGCGCAGCCGGTGCAGACGTACCTCGTGGAACGCCCCCGCGAGGGCGGCTTCCTGGCCGAGGCTCGTGGCGTCGAGGGGATCGAGACCCGGATGGTGGGCCGGAGTGCCGAGCTGAGCCAGCTCCAGGCCGCCCTCCGGACGACCGCCAGCGGGTCCGGCGCACGGATCCTGGTGGTCGTCGGCGAGGCCGGTGTCGGCAAGACCCGGCTCCTGGGCGAATTCGAGCGCTGGGCCGAGCGGGATGCGACGCACCCGGAGATCCTGCTGGGTCGAGCGACGACGGCGACCGTCGCTGCGCCCTACGGCCTCCTGCGCGACGTGTTCGCTCGGCGTTTCGGGATCCTCGGCTCGGACAGCGCCGCGACCGCCCGCGACAGGTTCGAGGCGGCCATGGTCGCCGCCTTCGGGGGCGACGCGGCCGCCCCGATGCGCGCCCATCTCGTCGGCCAGCTCATCGGCTACGACTTCGGCCAAAGCCCCCACGTGCGAGGCCTGATGGGCGACCCACGCCAGATCCACGATCGGGCGCGCGCCTACCTCGCCGACTACCTCCGGGTGCTCGCGACCGAAGGGCCGGCGCTGATCATCCTCGAGGACCTGCACTGGGCGGACGACAGCACGCTCGACACGCTCCTCGAGCTCGTCGATGCCGTCGCCGATCGCCCCGTCCTGTTCCTGGGCACCTCGCGCACCGCCCTCGACGAACGCCGTCCGGGCTGGGGCAGCGAGCGGCCGTCGCTCCGCAGGCTGAACCTGCGGCCCCTGTCCGTCCGCGCCAGCCAGGAGCTCGTGCTCGAGATCCTGCAGAAGGCGGACGAAGTCCCCGATGCGCTCCGGGACCTCGTCGTTGCGACGGCGGAGGGGATCCCGTTCTTCGCCGAGGAGCTGATCAAGATGCTCCTCGACGATGGGGTGATCCAGCTCCAGGCCGGCGGCGCCGGCCCGTGGCACATCGCGGCGGACCGGCTGACCGCGTTCCGCGTGCCGCCGAGCCTTACCGGCGTGCTCCAGGCCCGCCTGGATCGACTCGAGCCGGATGAGCGGATCCTCGTCCAGCAGGCCTCCGTGGTCGGGCGCCGCTTCTGGGATCGAGCCGTCGCCCGGCTCGGCGAGATTTCTGGGGCGACGGACGAGGCAGGGATCTCCGCCACCCTGGCCGCGCTCCAGCGCAAGGAGCTCGTCTTCCAGCGCGACGTGTCTACCTTCGCAGGCTGCCGGGAGTACATGTTCAAGCACGCGCTCCTGCGGGACGTGGCCTACGAGGGTCTCCTCCGGCGGCAGCGCCGCACCTACCACGGTGCCGTCGCGGACTGGCTGGTGGAGACGGGGGGAGACCGGGCGGACGAGATCGCCGGGCTCGTTGGGTCTCACCTGGAGCTGGCGGGGCGGAGCGCCGATGCTGCCGACCACCTGGCGCGCGCTGCAGCCCGCGCGACCGCGACGTTCGCCAACGACGAGGCGATCCGCTTCTACCGGCGGGCCCTGGAGCTCGCTGGCGACGGGCAGGCCCCGCCACGCGACGCGACGCTCGCCGCGGAGCTGGGCGAGGGACTCGGCGACGTCCTGCACCTGGTGGGGCAGCACGAGGCGGCCAGGGACGCCTACCGAGGGGCGCTCGCCGCCCTGGCGGACGCCCAGCCCCTTGCCCGGGCACGCCTCTTGCGCAAGACCGCGAATGCCTGGGTGGCGGATCGGGCCTTCGCGGAGGTCGATGCTGCGTTCCAGCGCGCCGAGCGGGCGCTCGGTCCCGCGCCCGACGGGGACGGACGCCTCGAAGGCACCGGCGCCCCGAACGACGGCCGGCTCGACTGGTGGCGCGAATGGATCGCGGTCCAGAACGACCGGATGCTCGCCTACTACTGGCAGGCACGGGTGGAGGAGCTCGACGCGCTCGTGCAGCGCGCGAGGCCTGCCGTCGAGCGCTACGCGACGCCCGCCCAGCGGGCCGGGTTCTTCCAGGCGCTCCTGATGCTCGACTTCCGACGCTATCGCTACCTGCTGCCGGACGAGGCCATCGACCACGGGACGGCCTATCTGGCGGCGAGCGAGCAGTCCGATGATCCGGGTTTGCTCGCGTTTGCCCGGTTCGTCGTCGGGTTCGCGTTCCTGTGGCACGGCGACCAGGACGCAGCCGAGGAGCAGCTGACCGAGGCGCTCGTGCTCGCGGAGCAGTCCGGCGACGTGTCGCTTCAGGTCCGTTGCCTCACCTACCTGACGGTGCTCAGTCGTGAACGCGGCCGGGTCGAGGAGGCCCGGGCGCTGACCGGCCGCAGCCTCGAGACCGCAACGGCGGCAGGCATGCCCGAATACGTCGCGACCGCCCACGCCAACGAGGCGTGGATCGCTTGGCGTGAAGGTGACCTGGGTGCGGTCGAGCGCAGCGGCCGCGCCGCACTCGAGCTCTGGCCACCGGTCCACGCAAGCTCGTCGTTCCGATGGACCGCCCTCTGGCCCCTGATCGGCGCGGCCCTGTCACGCGATGACACAGGGGCGGCGGTCGATCTCGCGCGCGGCCTGCTCGATCCATCCCAGCAACGGATGGCCGATGACCTCCATTCGCCGGTCGAGGCCGCCGTGCAGGCGTGGGACGATGGGGACACGGTCGCGGCGCGCAACCTCCTGGAAACGGCGGCGGAGATCGCGCGATTGACAGGCCGGTTCTGACGGTCGACCCCGGGAAGGAGGTTCGGCCAGGAGCGTCCGGCGCCTGCCTCCGACGCCCGGCAGCGCGGTGGCATCGTCAGCGCGCGGCGCCAAAGCCTCGCCTCCGCGGTTGCCGGACCCTACACTCCGCGGGTGGTCCGCTGTCCGTCGTGCGGCGAGGAGAACCCGGCACGCTTCCGGCTGTGCGGGTATTGCGGCGCGGCGCTCGCCCCGTCTCCCCGGGCGCGCGAGACCCGCAAGACGGTGACCGTCCTGTTCACCGACGTGACCGGCTCGACGGCGCTCGGCGAGCGGCTCGACCCGGAATCGCTGCGGGACGTGATGGGCCGCTACTTCGCGAGCATGCGCGAGGTCATCGAGCGTCACGGCGGGACGGTCGAGAAGTACATCGGCGACGCGGTGATGGCCGTGTTCGGGGTCCCGGTCGCGCACGACGAGGACGCCCTGCGGGCCGTGCGCGCCGGCGCCGAGATGCGCGAGGCACTGGAACGGCTCAACGGCGCCCTGCGGGCCGAGCGCGGCGTCACCCTCGAGGCGAGGACAGGCATCAACACCGGCCCGGTCGTCGTCGGCCCGGGCGGGCCGGGCGAGGCGATCGTGGTCGGCGACGCCGTCAACGTCGCCGCGCGGCTGCAGGCGGTCGCCGCGCCGGGCGAGATCGTCATCGGCGGCACGACCCACGCGCTCGTCCGGGATGCGGTGGACGTGGGACCGCCCGAGTCGATCGAGCTCAAGGGCAAGGCCGAGCCCGTGGTCGCGTACCGGCTGCACCACGTCACCCCGGGCGCCGAGGGGCACCGTCGGCGCCTCGACGCGCCGATGGTCGGGCGGGCGCGCGAGCTTGACGCGCTCCGGCAGGCGTTCGAGCGCGCGGCCTCGGCCGGGTCGTGCCAGCTGTTCACCGTCCTCGGCGCCGCCGGTGTGGGCAAGAGCCGCCTCGTGGCCGAGTTCCTCCGCGAGGCGCGGGACCGGGCCCGCGTCGTCCGGGGGCGGTGTCTCCCGTACGGGGAGGGCATCACCTACCTGGCCGTCGCCGAGATCGTCCGCCAGGCGGCCGGCATCGAGGAGGGCGACGACGCCGGGACGGAGCGTGGGCGGATCGATGCGTTCGTGGCGGGGCTGCCGGAGGGGCCGGCGATCGCGCGCGGCCTCGTCGGGGTCGTCGGCCTCGAGTCGTCGGCGACCCCGGAGGAGATCGTCTGGTCGTTCCGCCGGGCCCTGGAGCACCTCGCGGACGAGAAGCCGCTCATCGTCCTCCTCGACGATATCCACTGGGCCGAGCCCACCCTGCTCGACCTCATCGAGTCGGTCGCGGACCTCGCACGCGATTCGCCGATCCTGTTCGTCTGCCCGGCGCGTCCCGAGTTCCTCGACGACCGCCCGACCTGGGGAGGCGGCAAGCTCAACGCCACGACGATCCTGCTCGAGCCGCTGACCGAGGGGTCGGCACTCGCCCTGATCGACGCGCTGGTACCCGGCGGCGCGCTCCCGCCGGCGGTTCGGTTCCGGATCGCCGAGGCCGCCGAGGGCAATCCCCTCTACGTCGAGGAGTTCCTCGGCACGCTGATGGACGACGGTGCGCTGGTGCCGGGCGACGACGGCTGGACGGCCTCGAGGGACATCGCGTCGATCGCCGTACCGCCAACGATCGAGGCGCTGCTGGCGGCCCGCCTGGACCGGCTGGCCCCAGAGGAGCGGACGGTGGCCGAGCGGGCGTCGATCGCTGGCCGCGTGTTCGAACAGGCGTCGGTCCTGGCGATGTCCCCCTCCGAAGGTCGCGCCCAGGTCCCGCGCAGCCTCGTGGGGCTCGTGCGCAAGGAGCTCATCCGACCCCATCGCTCGGGGCTCGCCCGGGGCGACGCCTTCCGGTTCCGGCACATGCTCATCCGCGACGCCGCCTACGAGCGGCTGCCCAAGGCGGAGCGTGCCGAGCTCCACGAGCTGTTCGCCGGCTGGCTGGACCAGGCTGCGGGTGATCGCCGGAGCGAGGTCGAGGAGATGGTCGGCTACCACCTCGAGCAAGCATTCCGCTATCGCGAGGAGCTGGCGCCGGTCGATGAGCGGGCGCGCGAGCTGGCCCGCCGGGCGGCTCAGCGGCTGATCGCCGCCGGTGCACGGGCCCTCGAGCGATCGGACATCGCAGCCACGGTGACGCTGTATGGCCGGGCGGCTGCGCTGCTTGAGCCGTCCGACCCTGCCCGTCTCGCGATCCTGCCCGACCTGGGCGTCGCGCTCGACTCGGCAGGCCGCCTCGACGACGCCGGGGCCTGCTTCGACGAGGCGGCCCAACTGTCGGAGGCGGCCGGGGACGAGCGGGCCCTGGCGTATGCACGGCTCAGGCGCCTGCTTACCTATGGCGCCGACGAAGTGTCGGCCAGCGAGTACCGGCGGGTCGCCGACGAGTCCCAGGCGCTGTTCGAGCGTCTCGGTGACGACCGCGGGCTGACAATCGCCTGGCAGCTCCGCGCCGAAGCCTCGTGGGCAGAGGGCAAGGCCGCGGACCACGAGACCGGGCTCGTCCGGGCCCTGGAGCACGCCCGGAGGATGGAATCGCACCGGGACGAGGCGCAGATCATCTACGGCTTGGGCGTGGTCCTTGTCCAGGGCCCGACGCCGGTGCCGGACGCCATAGGGCGCTGCCACGAGATCCTCGCCCGCGCACCGGACGACCGGGGGATCGAGATGGCGATGGACCACGCGCTCGCTCACCTGCACGCCCACCTCGGGCAGTTCGACCTGGCGCGGCAGCTGGCGGCCCGAGCCCGGGAGATCGCCGCCGAGAGCGGGCAGCGTGCCGACTCGGTACAGCTTGCGGAGGCGGCGTGGGACGTGGAGTCCCTGGCCGGCGACCACGGGGCCGCAGAGCGGATCGCCACGGAGGCGTGCCAGCGGTTCGCGGCCATGGGTCGGCGAAACCCGATGCTCGAGCGATGCCTGGCCCAATCGCGGCTTGCGCTAGGACGGGTAGTTGACGTGGATCGCCTGAGTGAGAGCGCCGCCACCTCTATTGGCTGGCTGAACGCCAACCGAATGCGGGTCGTCGCCCTGGCCCGTGCCGCGGCCGGCGACCTGGACCGGGCGGAGGCGGATGCTCGGGCGGCAGAGGCTGCCTTCACTGGAACGGACCTGGTCGTGTTCCATGCCGAGGCCCTGGTGACCCTAGGCGACGCGCTGCGCTCCGCCGGCCGCGCCCCGGAGGCGGAGGCGGCCTTCCAGCAGGCCCTGGCTCTCTACCGGCAGAAGGGCAGCCGCGTGGGGGTGGGCATCGCGGAAGGTCGGCTCGCCGGATGACGCGGTCGCCGGCCCGGGCCCATGAGCGCTCCGGACCCACGGCGTTCACGCGCGGTGTCGTCGAGACGACACCTGGAGGGTCGCGACAGACCTTTACCCCGGTCGCGGCGGGGCGCATCCTCCACAGCACGGGAGGCGAGCATCTGATCCCGGACCACCCAGGTCGAAACACCAGGCCGACGAGGAGGCTCCAGTGTCAAGCAGCAGGATCCCCGAAGAAGGCGAGTCGATGCGTCCACCGGCCGGCACCGGGGACGACGTCGAGGGCCACATGAGGAAGGCCCCCGGCGCGACCCCCGACGAGGACGACGTCGAGGGCCACAAGAAGGGACGCCCCGGCGCGACCCCGGACGAGGACGACGTCGAGGGCCACATGAGGAAGGCCCCCGGCGCGACCCCGGACGAGGACGACGTCGAGGGCCACATGAGGAAGGCCCCCGGCGCGACCCCGGACGAGGACGACGTCGAGGGCCACATGAGGAAGGCCCCCGGCGCGACCCCGGACGAGGACGACGTCGAGGGCCACATGAGGAAGGCCCCCGGCGCGACCCCGGACGAGGACGACGTCGAGGGCCACATGAGGAAGGCCCCCGGCGCGACCCCGGACGAGGACGACGTCGAGGGCCACAAAAGGGGCCCCGCGCGACCCCGGACGAGGACGACGTCGAGGGCCACAAGAAGGGACGCCCCGGCGCGACCCCGGACGAGGACGACGTCGAGGGCCACATGAGGAAGGCCCCCGGCGCGACCCCGGACGAGGACGACGTCGAGGGCCACATGAGGAAGGCCCCCGGCGCGACCCCGGACGAGGACGACGTCGAGGGCCACAACATCGGCTACGGGAGCCCGATGCTGGCCGGTGACGTCCGTCGGATCCGGGAGCGGGAGATCCAGCGGGAAGCGTCCCGCAACTCCCTCATCCGAGACGCCAAGCTGGTGATCAAGCGCCGGAAGGGCTGATCCTCAGGCGCTTTCGTCGTCCGGAAGACGGGCGGGGTCACAAGTCCCCGCCCGTCTTGGCGTTATCCCGCCCGCCCTGGAGTGCGCCGCGAGGCCCGAGATCGCGCCATGCCGGGTTCCTCCACGTCGAACGCACCACCGACCCCATGCGGCCATTGCGCCGCGGTCGGCGCGCCGCTAGCATTCGGCGCGGCGACCCTGGGTTCCTGGGGGCAGGGGGATGGACCAGACGTGACAGCGACCGCGCGGACGACCGCCGTGGAGGCGCTGCGGCGCTGCGCGCTCTTCTCCCGGGTGGACGAAGGCGCGCTGGCCGTCTGCGTCGATTCGCTTCGGACCCGTCGCTACCGGCGGAACGAGACGATCTTCCACCAGGGCGACCCAGGCGACTCCCTCTACATCATCGAGGTGGGTGCCGTGAAGATCGTGCTGCCCTCGCCCGAGGGTGAAGGCGAAGCCATCATCGCCACGCTGGGGCCAGGTGACTTCTTCGGCGAGCTCGCGCTGCTGGACGGCGCCGAGCGCTCGGCCACCGCGATCGCCCACCAGGCGACGACCGCCCTCGTCCTGCGCCGGGACGCATTCGGCCAGCTCATCGACACGGTCCCCGCACTGCGCCACGAGCTCCTGGCGGGCCTGGCCGCGGAGCTGCGCCGGCTCACGCACCACGTGGAGGAGCTCTGCTTCCTGGACCTGCCCGGGAGGCTGGCGCGCAGGATCGTGCGCCTGGCCCGCGAGGTGGATCCCACGCCCACCGGGCCCGTGACGCTCGACTGGAGCTTCTCCCAGTCGGAGCTCGCGGGGATGATCGGCGGGACGCGGCAGACGGTAAACCGGCTCCTCGGCGAATTCACGGCCGAGGGCCTGATCCGGATCGAGCGCGACACGCTCGTCGTGCCCGACCTGGATCGCCTCGAGCGAGCGGCCGCACGTTGAGCGGCGGCGGCGCGATCCGATGACCGAGGCAGGAGCCGCACCGCCGCGTCGCACCGTCGCCTTTGATCGGGACGCGCGTGCGGCCCTCGGGGCGATCGGACGCCGTGCGGAGATCGCGCGCCGGCTCGAGCTGGGGAGCGCCGAGGCCGTCCTTCGCTCCGTGGTGGAAGCGGCGGTTGCGCTGTTCGAGGCTGAGGCGGCATCCATCGCTCTCTACGAGCCGGCCCGCAACCTGCTCGTCTTCCGTGTCGCGGCGGGGGCGCAAGGCCAGGGGGTGGTCGGACTCGAGATCCCGCCGGACCGAGGCCTGGTCGGATACGTCTTCTCGAGCGGGCAGGCGCTCGCGATCGCCGACGTCAGGGCAGATCCCCGTTTCGGCCGGAGCTTCGCCGAGCGGACGGAGTATGTGCCGCGCAGCATCGTGGCGGTGCCATTGCTGGACGAACGGGGCACGCTCGGCGTGCTCGAGGTGCTCGACAAGCGGAGCGAGGCGAGCTTCTCCCTCCGCGACGTCGAGCTCGCGGGTGTCTTCGCGCGCCAGGCGACCGTCGCCATCAGGGCCAGCCGAGTCGAACGCGAGACCGCGATGCTGCTGCGTGCCGCGATCGGCGCGCTCATCGACGGTCCCGCCCCCGACGGCGGAATCGAAACGCTCGTGGCCGCCGCGCTCGCCGATGTCGGCGACCCTGACGATCCGCTCTGGCCGCTCGTCGAGCAGATCGCCGCGCTCCGCCGTGCAGGGCCGGAGCAGCGAGAGCTGCTCGCCGCGCTGCTCGACGTCCTGGTGCGGCAGGCCGAACGCGGCCGGGGGCGGCGCGCCAGCCGCCTTCGCGCGCCGGGCGGATGACCGACCAGCTCCTTCCGGCCTGGAGCGAGCCGTTCGCCGGCGCGCGGCGGGACGCCCTGCGCCACCTCCCGCCCTTCGGCGCCCTCGACCGCGACTGGGCGATCGGCGGCACCGACGGAAGCGGCATCACGGTTGCGATCATCGACTCCGGCGTGGAGCGGGATCACCGCGCCGTCGGCGGGAAGCTGGTCCGGAGCGTCAGGGTGGAATTGGCCGCCAACCCGGACGACGACCCGGTCGTGCTCGACGACGAGGCGGCGCTTGACGTGGTGGGGCACGGGACCGCCTGCGCCGGGATCATCCACGCCATCGCACCCGGCGCCGATCTCGTGTCCGTGCGGGTCCTGGGACCGGACAACCGCGGCAAGGGGATCGTCTTCGCAGCCGGCGTCGACTGGGCGATCGACCAGGGCGTCGCGGTGATGAACCTGTCGCTCTCGTCCAAGAGCGAAGCCCTCTTCGGCACCTTCCACGATCTCGCGGACCGGGCCTACTTCGCGAACTCGCTCCTGGTGTGTGCTGCCAATAACGTCCCCGGCAACAGCTACCCGTCGCTGTTCGCGTCGGTCATCTCGGTCGCCGCCCACGACCTCCCGGATCCGGCCGCCTGGTTCTACAACCCGCGCCCGCCCGTCGAGTTCGGGGCGTACGGGCTGGACGTGGACGTCGCCTGGCGGGATGGCAGCCGGATCACCGCGACGGGCAACAGCTTCGCGGCGCCCCACATGGCCGGGTATGCGGCCCTCATCCGGGCGAAGCACCCCGACGCGACCCCATTCGAGGTGAAGGCGATCCTCGCCGCGACCGCGACCGGAACCGCGGCTGGACACCGCGAGGATCCGACAATCCGATGACCGGATGACCGCCGCGGCCCTGCCGGTCCAGCCATCGCCGTTCGCAGTGCTGCGCAAGCGAGCGTTCGTCTACGTCTGGAGCGCTCAGCTCGTCTCGACGATCGGGGATGCGCTGACCAGCCTGGCTGCAGGCATCATCGTCTACCGGCTGACCGGCTCGGCGCTCAGCGTGGGGCTGATGCTGATGGCGTCGGCGGTGCCGGCCCTCGTGTTCGGACTCGTGGCCGGCGTGGTCGTGGACCGCTACGACCGCAAGCGGATCATGATCGCCGCCGACCTGCTGCGCGCCGCGGTCGTGGCTGCCATCCCGTTCCTCGTCGGCATCGACGTCGCCTGGCTGTACGTTGCGGTCGTGGTCTCCTCGTCCATCACCCAGTTCTACACGCCGGCCAGCGACTCGATCCTGCCCGAGGTCGCCACCGAGGAGGAGCTGGGGGCAGCGAACTCGATCATGGCCATCGCCCAGTTCGGCTCGACTGCCGTCGGGTTCGCGCTCGCCGGGCTCCTGGCGTCGTCGCAGTCGATCGACCTCGTGTTCTGGATCGACTCCGCCACGTTCGTGTTCTCGGCCATCATGATCAGCCTGGTCCGCATCGCGCCGCTCATCGTGGAGGAGCTGACCACGGTGCGCGAGATGATCCGGAACCTCACCTTCGGGGCCGGGTTCATCCTCCGGACGCCGATCCTGCGCTCGCTCAACATCGTCAAGAGCCCGATCATGGTCTGCTCCGGTCTCCAGAACGTGCTCCTGCTGCCGTTCGCCATCACCGCCCTCCAGGCCACCGAGTTCGAGTACGGCATCCAGGAGGCCCTCACCTCGGTCGGCTTCGTGGCCGGAAGCCTGCTCATGGCCCGGTATTCAGATCGCCTCCGGGAGGGCCAGTGGCTCGTCCTGAGCTGGGTCGGCACGGGCTGCTTCGGCATCCTGTACGCGCTCCAGTCGTCGGTCTGGGCCGCGATCGGCCTGATCGCCCTGTCCGGGGCGCTGGACGCGCCCTCGTTCGTCGCCATGCGCCTGGTCAACCAGCGCCACACCCCGCGCGAGATGCGCGGGCGCGTGTTCTCGACGTCGGGGGTCATCGCCACCGTGCTGTTCATGGTCGGCATGGGCCTCGCCGGGCTCGCCGATGTCATCGACGTTCGCACCCTGTTCCTGGCCAACTCGATGGTCATCGTGGTGGCGGGCCTCGTCACCGCCCTCTTGCCGGGCCTCGGACAGCCGGCGGCCGAATGGCGGCGTGCGATCGGGCTGCTGCGTGGCGCCGGCTCCGCTCCGGGCATGTCGTACGGACGCCCCGCGAGCGTGGCCGACCTGGAGCTGCTCCTGGGGTACCTGCCCTCGCTCACGGGCCTGCCGCCACGTGACCGCGAGTCGTTCGTGACCCATGCACGGGTGCGCGATGCCGCGGCGGGAACCGCGATCATCCGGGCCGGCGACGCGAGCGACACCGCGTTCTTCCTGCTGGGCGGCCGGGCCGTTGCCGGCCTGTTCCGAGACGGCGAGGAGAGACGGACCCTGTCGGCCATGGCCGCGGGCGACTTCTTCGGCGAGATCACCGCGTTGACGGGCGGGACCCGCACGGCGGACGTGCTGGCCCAGGAGGACTGCACGCTGCTCGAGGTGCCGGCCGAGACGTTCCGACTCCTCGTGACCGTCCCCGAGTTCAGCCAGCAGGTCCGCGACACGATGACCGAGCGCCTCGCCCGGACCGCCAGCCTCGCGGACCTGCCGCGCTTCGCCGGGATCGACCCCGGAGCGCTCCGCCTGGCGCGCGCCGAGACGGCGGCGGCGGGCGCGAGCACGGCCGATGGGGGCGGCGTGCCCTGACGCCGCGGCGCGGACGGCGGCCCCGGACGGGCGCCCCTGGCGCACGGCACCGTAGGATGGCGTCGATGCCCAAGCTTGCCTACCCCACGCCCCCGACCGGCGACCAGGTCGACGATTACCACGGCACCCCGATCGCCGATCCATACCGGCCGCTCGAGGACAGCGACGCCCCGGCGACCCGGGCGTGGATCGCCGCCGAGAACGAGCTGACCGAGCGCGTCCTCGACGCGTTCCCGGCGCGACGGGCGCTCCGCGACCGGCTGGCGGAGCTGTGGGATTACCCGCGCGCCGGCGCCCCATGGCGCCGAGGCGACCGCTGGTTCCAGCTCCGGAACACCGGCCTCCAGGACCAGGACGTCCTCTGGACGGCCGACGGGCCCGAGGGGACGGGCGCCGTGCTCCTGGACCCGAACCTCCTGGGCGCGGAGGGCACCACCGCCCTCTCCGACCTGGCGGTGGCCGAGAGCGGGGAGCTCGTGGCCTGCGCCACCAGCGAGGCGGGCTCGGACTGGCGCACCTGGGGCGTGCGACGCACCGCGACCGGGGAGGATCTGCCCGAACGGATCGCGTGGAGCAAGTTCTCCTCGGCGGCGTGGACCCACGACGACGCCGGCTTCTTCTACGGCCGCTATCCGGAGCCGGCGGCGGAGGCCGCCTACGACGCCCCGAACCTGGACATGGAGCTGCGCTACCACCGCATCGGCAGCGATCCGGCCCAGGACCGTCTCGTCTTCTCAACGCCGGACCGTCCGGACTGGGGCTTCGAGCCGACCGTGTCCGAGGACGGCCGGCTCCTCGTGCTCAGCGTCTGGCGCGGCACGGACCCGGAGAACCGGATCTACGTCGCCGACCTCGCGGACGGCGTCGAGGCGGCGGTCGTGCGGCCGCTCCTGGATGCGGCCGACGCGCGCTACGAGCCCATCGCCGCCATCGACGGGACGCTCTACCTGCTCACGGACCGCGACGCCCCGCTCGGCCGCGTCATCGCCGTCGACGTCGGCGACCCCGGGCATGAGCGGGAGATCATCCCCGAGGGCGACGATGCGCTCGAGCGGGTGTGCCTGGCCGGGAACCGGTTGGCCGCCGTCCGTCTCCATCACGCCAGCCACCGGCTCGCCATCTTCGAGCTCGATGGACGCCACGTTGCGGAGGTGGCGCTGCCGGGGATCGGCACGATCCTGGACATGGCGGGGCGGCGGACCAGACGGCGAGCTGTTCCTGACCTTCATGACCTTCGCCGCTCCGGCGTCGCTCCTTGGCCGTGCGCATGGCGGACGGAGCCGTGCGCGCCGTGGGTCGGCCGGCGCTCGCGTGGGACCCGGACGACTTCGTGAGCGAGCAGGTCTTCGTCACCTCGGCCGACGGGACACGGGTGCCGCTGTTCCTCACCCACCGCCGCGGCGTGGCGCCCGACGGCGAAGTCCCCACCCTTCTCTACGGGTACGGCGGCTTCCAGGTCTCGATCGGCCCGACGTTCCGGCCGGAATGGCTGGCCTGGATGGAGCGCGGCGGCCTCCTGGCCGTCGCCTCGCTGCGTGGCGGCGGGGAGTACGGCCGGGCCTGGCACGACGCCGGGCGGCTGGCCAACAAGCAGAACGTGTTCGACGACCTCGCGGCCTGCGGCCGGTGGCTGGCGGCATCGGGCTGGACGAGGGCCGGGCGGATCGGGATCAGCGGCGGCTCCAACGGGGGCCTGCTGGTCGGCGCCTGCCTCACCCAGCACCCGGAGCTGTTCGGCGCCGCGGTGGCCGACGTTGGCGTGCTGGACATGCTGCGGTTCGAGCGGTTCACCATCGGCTGGGGCTGGACCAGTGACTACGGCTCGGCTGACGACCCGGAGCAGTTCCGCGTCCTCCTCGGCTACTCGCCGCTCCACAACATCCGCCCGGGGGCGACATACCCGGCGACGCTGGTGACCACCGGCGACCACGACGACCGGGTCGTCCCCGGCCACTCGTTCAAGTTCGCGGCGGCGCTCCAGGCGGCGCAGGCCGGCGATGCGCCCATCCTCATCCGCATCGAGACCGACGCGGGCCACGGCCACGGCAAGCCCGTGCACAAGCGGATCAACGAGCGCGCCGACGTGCTCGCCTTCCTGGTGCTGGCGCTCGGCTCCTGACGATGATCCTCCCCAAGGTTCGCGATCCGCGGTTCATCACGGTGCGTCGCGGCGGGTCCCTCCTCGACCGCGATCATCGTCTGCTCGCGATCTGGGCGGCCGACTGCGCGGAGCACGTGCTCCACCACTTCGTGCAGGAGCGGCCGGACGACGACCGGCCGCGACGCGCGATCGACCTCGGGCGGGCCTGGGCGCGGGGTGAGATCACGTGGTGGGACGCCCGCGCGGCGGGCGGCCATGCCAATGCTGCGGCGAGAGACCTGTCCGGGGCAGCTCGACTTGCGGCGTACGCTGCCGGTCAGGCCGGCTGCGTGGGCCACGTGGCGGCCCACGAGCTCGGTGCCGCGGCCTATGCGATCAGGGCGGCCCGGGCGGCAGCGCCTGAGGACGAGCGCGAGGCGGCCGGCCGCCTGGAGTGCCGGTGGCAGCGCGCCCGACTCCCCGACGAGATCCGGGAGCTCGTCCTCGACGATCAGCGGCTGCGCAACGAGCTGTGCTGGCTTGCGTTCGACTGCTGACACGGCGCCACCAGCGCGACGCCTCCGCCACGGATCCTGGCAATCGCGAGCGTGGTCGAGTGTGCGTTCCGGCCTACGGCTGGTACAGGACGGCCGAGGTGAGACCGACACTGCCCTTGTAGCCGATGGCTGAGCCTCCCGCGATCAGGACGCGGCCGTCGCCCAGGAGCGTCGCGGTGCCGTGCGCGCGTGCGTCGCCCATCGAGCCTGCCGGGCTGAACGCCCCGGTCCCGGGGTCGTACAGCTCGGTGGAGGAGAGCTGGTCCCACGTGGATGCGCTCTGCTGGAGGCCACCGGCAATCAGGACGCGGCCATCGGGCAGCAGGGTCGCGGTCTGCTGCTGCCGGCTCGCCTTCATCGAGCCGGTCGAGGTGAACCTGCCGGTCCCGGGGTTGTAGAGCTCGGCGCTGGCGTAGGTCGTGTCCTTGGGAGACCTGCCGCCGGCGACGAGGACGCGGCCGTCGGGGAGCAGCGTGGCGGTGTGCAGCCAGCGGCCGGTCTTCAGGGAACCCGTCCGGCTGAAGGAGCCGTTCGCAGGGTCATACAGCTCCGCCGAGGTCTGGCTGGCGTACCCCTCGCCGCCGCCCCCGACGACCAGGACGCGGCCGTCCTGGAGCAGCGTGGCGGTGTGATGGTCGCGGATGGCGCTCATCGAGCCCGTCCGACTGAAGGTGCCGGTCTTCGGGTCGTACAGCTCCGCGGACTTGAGGACGCTGGCGGAGGTGTCCGCGGTCCGGTAGGAGGCGAGCACGACCGACCCGGAGGCGATCGGGGGCGCTCCGCTGATCCCTCCCGTGATGAGCACGTGCCCATCGGGCAGCAGGGTCGCGGTGTGGAACTCGCGGGGTGCGCTCATCGAGCCGGTCGGGCTGAAGGAGCCCGTCGCCGGGTCGTACAGCTCGGCCGAGGCCCAGACTCCGTCCTTCCCTGCGCTCGCGCAGTTGTAGCCACCGGCGATGAGGACGTGGCCGTCCGGGAGCAGGGTCGCGGTCTGGCCGCCGCGCACCTCCGCCAGGGAACCCGTCGGGGTGAACGTGCCGGTCGCAGGGTCGTACAGCTCCGCTGCCGTGCTGCAGCCCATGGTGACGAGCACGCGTCCGTCGCGTTCAATCTCCATTCGGGAGCCGGGATGCGATCCCGCGAGTCGGCTCCTCGGCGTCCTCGGCGACGTCCGCCACGCGTCATCGCGGTCCTCCTGACTGCCCGCACCGCACGTATGCTGCGGGGGTGTTGCGTGGCACCGGCGGTCCGGGTCGCACACGGTGATCGCAGATCACAGTCGAAGCGGTGGCAGGAACCCCCGACCGGGGTCCACGGAGTCTGGAGGTTCAGCAGGCATGACCGCAGCGGCACCGGTGCTGCGCAGGCCCGGCAACGCCTACAACATCTTCATCCTGGTCCTGACGATCTTCTCGCTGGTGATCATGGTGCTGCTGCTGCTGCCGATCACCCCGGCCGAGAGGGACCTGCTGACCCTGTACGACAACGCGGTCTGCGTCATCTTCCTGATCGACTTCGGGATGAACATGGCCGCCGCCAGGCCGAAGGGGGCGTACTTCATCGGCCAGCGGGGCTGGCTGGACCTGCTCGGGTCGATCCCGACCTTCGGCTTCATCCCGTTCACCGCCCTGTTCCGCCTGGCCCGCCTGAGCCGGCTGGCCCGGATCACCCGCCTGCTCCGCGGCCAGGCCGGCAAGGACCTGGTCCAGGATGTGCTCCAGAACCGCGGGCAGTACGCGACGTTCATCACCATCCTGCTGGCCGGGATCGTGCTCTCGACGGCCAGCATCCTCGTCCTCGAGTTTGAGAGCCGGTCGCCCGACGGCAACATCACGACCGGGGGTGAAGCCATCTGGTGGGGCCTCGTGACGATCACCACGGTCGGCTACGGGGACTACTACCCGGTGACGACGTTCGGACGCCTCACCGGCGTCTTCGTCATGTTCGCGGGCATCGGGATCATCGGCGCCCTGGCGAGCATCCTCGCGAGCCTGCTGGTCTCGCCGTCGACGCCCGAGGAGCCGGCGACACAAGAGGCCTCGGGTGCCGCTGCGGTCCCGGACGCCACGTCGGTCGACGCGATCGTCGCCGAGCTGGCAGGCCTTCGCGCCGAGGTGGCCGGACAGCGGGCCGAGATCGCGGCGTTGCGGGGCTCCCTGGGCACCGACCCGACGTAACCGTCGCGAGGCGTTTCGGATCGAAGGACTCTGGCGGGTGCGCGCCTGTCCGTCCACGATTGGCGGCCGGCCGGAGGCTCACGAGGATGGGCCGGCGAGGAGGCGTCGCATGGAACACGGGGTCATGCTCAGGGAGCGCGAGGCCGTACGGGTGGTCTCGAAGCGGTTCCCGGTCAGGCTGTCGGAGATCGGCGGCGCCCTGGGGACCGCGTTCGGCGAGGTGTACGGACACCTCGGGGCACGGCGGATCGAGGGTGACGGGCCGCCGTTCGTCATCTACCACGAGGTGCCGATGGTCGATGAGCCCTTCGACATCGAGGTCTGCGCGCCGGTGGCGCAGATCGTGGATCCGCCCTCCGGCTGGCAGGCCCGGGAGCTCCCGGCCGGCACCTTCGTCACGCTCCTCCACGTGGGGCCGTACGACACCGTGGCGGGCGCCTACGACACCATCACGGGCTGGATCGTCGACCACGATCTTGTCGTCGCGGGCCCGCCCCGCGAGGTATACCTGAGCCCGCCGGAGACGCCACCGTCGCAGATCAGGACGATCATCGAATTCCCCGTCGACAAGGCGGCCGTCCAGGTCACCTGACCGGGGCTGGCCGGGTGCCCGCGGCGTCCTGCCCGGCGCTCCACTTCATGCCGGTCTTCTGGCGGCCGGTCGGCCATGCGCCGCGCCTAGACCTTGACGTGCTCCAGCAGGCCGACGAGGTACCGGGACCGCATCTGCTCGGTCGCCAGGACCTGCTTGGCGGGTGGCAGCCGGAGGATCGCGCCCAGGACCGCCGCCATGGCGCGGTGGCTGAACAGCGCCCGGTTGTCGAAGATACAGTCCTGGAGCTTCCCCCGCTCGATCGCCATCAGGACGGTCCGGTGCAGCGTGTCGACCGGCGTGATCACGCGCTCCGGGCGCGGCTCGAGCCATAGCCCGTCCGTCGGGCAGACCCCGGTGCAGACGCCACAGCCGAGGCACAGGTCCGCGTCCACCTCGGCCCGACGCTTCCGGGGCTTGTGCGGGTCGTTGGCCGAGACCACGGTCATCGCCTCGACGGGGCAGACGTCGACGCACTTCGCGCACCCGTTGCAGGCTGCCCCGTCCACGTGCGGGAGGAAGTTCGTGGTGTGGACCGGGTGCAGCCGCCCGAACCGCCGGGCCGCGATCATGGCCTCGCAGCAGCACCCGCAGCAGTTGCAGATGAACGCCACGTCCCGCTGCACGTTCTCGCCGAACTGGACCAGCCGGTTCGCGTGTGCCTCGGCGAGCAGGTCCATGCCTTCCGCCGCATCCACGCGCCGTGCGTACCCGTGCCGGATGAGCGAGTTCGCCGTGCCGCCGAACGTCATGCAGATGTTCATGGGCGCCTTGCAGGCCCGGCCGACGTGCTCCGCCTTGTGACGGCAGTAGCAGACGCCCACCCCCATGTGCTCCGCCGACTGGATGACCTCGCTGGCGCGTTCGTGGTCCAGGACATGCAGGACACCGTCGCCGGCGTCCCCAGTGGCCGGCCCGGGCTTCGCCGGCGCAGGGTTCGCGGGGCGGGCACGGGCCAGCGCCGGCTCGTTCACGAAGACGCGGCCGAGCTGCGTCTCGCCGTTCGTGAACAGGGCGAGGATGAAGTCGTCCTCGACCGTGATGTACTGGTAGAACAGCTCGGCGAGGAGCTGCTGGTCGATGTCGTCGCGGACGCGCATCATCGAGAACTCGAAGAAGCCGGCCATCGGCGGCGGCAGCGCGTAGACGGTTCCCCCGGGGCCTTCGACGTCCAGCAGGATCGCCCGCGAAGCGAGCGCGTCCAGGACGGCCCTCGCCTCCGCTTGGCGCATGCCCCAGCGTCGCGCGGCCCCGCGGGCCGTGAACGGGCGGATCGGCAGCTGCGCCACGAGGCCGGCCTCGCGCTCGGTGAACAGCATCGCGAGGATGCGGTACAGGAGGTCGGTCGGCGGGGCGCCCTGTGGGAAGCGGTTCAGCCGGTCGCTCAACGCCCCGTAGGCGCCGCGTGACGTGGCATGCGCCATGACCACCCTCTCGCTGCACGGACTGTGAAGCGATGCTGGCGCGCCCGACCCCTCCACTGCTAGGGCGATTCCGGCACCCACGACCGGGCCGACGGTCACGGCCGGGGCGCGAAGCAGGGGCGGGCGGTCACGGCTCGGGGGCCCTTCCGGCCCGGGCGGCCCTTCGGCCCGCCGATCAGCGCCTCGGGGTCATGCCACCAACGGCGCGGCTAGTAGCGACGACGGCTCGTCGTCTCTTCCTTCTTGGGCTTCGGCTCGCGGCCCGGGCGAGGCGGGCGCGGGAGCGTTCCGGGGGCCATGTCGGGCTGGGGGGCGATCGGCCCACGCTCGCGGACGGCGCGGACGGCTGCCGCGAACTCGGCCGCGACGGGCGCGGGGATGCTGCCCTCCCAGGCGCGCTGGACCTCGACCATCCGGGCCGACTCGGCGGCGCGGCGCTCGCGCTCGCTCTTTGAATGTTTGGTCATGTCGCCTCGATTCGATTCCGACCCGGGCTGTGGGGCGTCGCGTGATCGTACGCGGGTTCGCGCCATGACGCGAGCGCGCACGGCCCGGCGCGCGCACGGCTCAGGGCGCTCACGGCCCGGCGCGCACGGCCCGCATCGATCGGCCACACGGCCCGCGTCCGGTATGCTCACGCCCTCCCCCGACGGGGCCGGCCACCCGGCTCGCCGGGCCACATGCCCCCGCCGCGCGCCCGAACCGGCGCGACCGTCCCCACGCGAGGCCCCGTGTCCGTTTCGCCCGCCTCGATCAGCCTTCCGCCGACGCTCCCTGCCCTGCTCGCCGAGGCCGTCGCCAGACACGGGTCGGCCCCGTTCCTCGGTGTCCGCACATCCACCCGGCGCGAGGCGTCGCTGACCCTGTCCGCCTTCGACACGGCGGTCGAGAACGCCGCGGCCCGGCTCGCGATTGCCCTGGAGCCGCGGACGCGGGTCATGGTCCAGGGCGCGCCCGGTCCCGGCTTCGCTGCCGCCCTGTTTGCCGCAGCGCGGGCCGACGTGGTCCTGGTCCCGCTCGACGTCCGGATGACACCGGACACCATCGACCGCATCGCCGCCCTCACGGAACCATCCGCGATCCTGCTCGGGTCCGGCTCGACGGTGGAGCCGGCGACGATCCCGAGGCTGGCCGGCCTGCCCATCCTGGATCTCGACGACCTCGTGGATCCCGCGCCGGCGGGGGCCGTGGTCGCCCTCGCCGCACGCCGGCCCGCGGACCCTGGCGCCCCCCTCGAGATCCTGTGCACGTCGGGCTCCACGGGCAACCCGAAGGGCGTGACGGTCACGCAGTCGATGCTGCTCGCCTCGACGATCCGGTGCCTGGCGACCATCCCGCCCGGCGGCAACCGCTTCGTCTCCATCCTGCCCCTCTCGCACATCATGGAACAGGTCGCGGGGCTGCTGTACGCGGTGGCGGCCGGCGCCGAGACGGAGTACATCACCACGCTCCGCCCGGACGTCATCGCGGCCGCGATCAAGGGCCACCGGGCCACCGCACTGGTCGTGGTGCCGCAGGTCCTTGAGCTCTTGTTCAACGCCATCCGCCGCGAGGCGGACCGGAGCGGAAGCGGCGCCAGGTTCCGGCGGGCGCTCCGGATCGCGCCGCTGCTTCCGATCCCGATGCGGCGCAGGCTGTTCCGGAAGGTGCACGCCGCGCTCGGCGGGGAGCTCCGGCTGGTGCTCTGCTCCGCGGCGCACCTGTCGCCCAGCCTGCAGCGCGGCTGGGAGGCTCTGGGGATCGAGGTGGTCCAGGGTTACGGATCGACCGAGGCGGGGCTGGTCACCGCCAACTTCCTCGGACGGACGCCGCCCAATCGCGTCGGCTGGGTGCTGCCGCCGCTCGAGCTGCGGGTCGAGGCGGACGGCGAGGTGGTCGTCCGGGGACCGTCGGTCTTCGCGGGCTACTGGCACGATCCGGTCTCGACCGCGGCGGCCTTCACCGGGGACGGCTGGTATCGCACCGGCGACTACGGTGCCGTGGACGCGGCCGGGGCACTGCGGCTGATCGGCCGGACCCGGGCCCTGATCGCCCTGCCGAACGGGATGAACGTCCACCCCGAGGATGTGGACGCGGAGCTGACGGGGCAGGGGCTGGTGGAGCCCGTCGTCTACGAGGCCGAGCCCGGCAAGATCGCGATGGCCTACCGCGCGGGAGCCGCCTTCGTCGATCCGGTGCAGGACGAACCCGCGGCGGTGACGGCGGCAGTCAGGGCCGCGAACCGCAGACTCGCTGCCCACCAGCGCATCGCCGCCCATGCCCCTTACCCGGAGCCCGACTTCCCCCGGACCCACACCCGCAAGGTGCAGCGCAGCGCCGTCGCGGAGCGGATGAGGGCGGTCAGCCGGGCCGAGTGACCCCGGCCTGGAACGCCCGCGCCCCGGCCGAAGGCCGGGGCGTCTGTGAGATCCCGCGCGGAGGGAAGGCGGGCCTCCCCTCCGCGGATGCCGCCCACGCAACGACGGCCGGGGATGCGGCTACTTTCCGGTGTTGCCGCTCGCGGCCACGAAGATGGGGTTCGAGTAGAACCAGAGATCGGAGCAGGCGGCCTGCGGCGTGTTCGCGCCCACCAGCGAGTCCGCCAGCGGGTTGCCCTGCGCGTCGGTCTGGTTGGTGACGCCGAGGCCCTGGTTCGTGCCCCGAATGCGGAAGTACTGGTCGTGATCCGACTTCGGGACCCGGTAGGTCATCGTGTACCAGCCGTTGCTGGACTTCATCTGGGAGCGGGTGAAGCTGGCGACGACCGCGGTCGACGCGTTGGTAGCGGACGCGTAGGCCGCCGTTCCCGGCTGGGCCTTGCCCGTCACGTCACCGGCGATGAGGTCGACGTGGTCCACCCGCGGCGCGGCGGCGCCGTAGGCCTGGCACGCGCTCGCCTTGGGCGTCTGGAAGCGGATCGCGATCGTGACGGCGTGGCCCTTCTCGACCTTGAGCGTCTGGCCCATCGTCGCGTCGGCGTTCCCGGACGAGGCCTGGAAGTCGAGCGCGTTGATGAGGCCGCCCTCGACCGCGAACGAGAGGCCCGAGCGCATGCCGTCGACGATGGCCTGCGGGGTGTTCGCCTTGGCGAAGGTGTAGCTCTTCGAGTACTCACCCGGCCAGAAGTCGCCGGTCGTGTTGTGGAAGTCGGAGTTGGTGAAGGCCCAGTAGTTGCGCCCTTCGCCCCACAGGCTGTCCATCAGCCCGCCGACCTGGGCGATCATGATGTCCGCGCCACCGTAGGTGGTCTGCGCCGGCGTCGCGTTGCTGTAGCCGCCACGACCGGCTTCCTTCTGGTGGCCCGGGAGCGCCTCGAGCCCGAAGGCAACGGTCGGCGCGGCGTTGTTGAAGTCGCGGAAGTCGGCGACCGAGTACTTCAGCGCGCGCGACGGGTGATTGGGCAGGAAGTAGCTGCTGAGCGGGTAGTTGGCCTGCAGCCAGGCAGCGCCGGCGATGGCGTCGGCCGCGGTCGTGTTGGCCTTGGTGAGCGACGACTGGCTCGTGTCCTTGTCGCTCGCATCGAACATGTACTCGAAGTCGCTGATCGCCGCGGGCTCGTTGGCGGCGCCGACGATGCCGACCGAGGCGTGCTCGTGGGTGGGGACGTTCCACTCGACGGCCTGGATGATCGACTTCGAGGGGTAGAGCTTGCGCAGGTTCTGGATGATCGGGAACGAGTAGTCCTTGAGGCTCTGCCAGCGCCAGACGGTACCGTTGGGGTTGACCGTGGTCGTCGGCAGCTTGATCGTGCTGGTCGGCCACGGCGTGCCGTACGGGTCGTTGGCGCCCGCGCCGCCGTGCTCCGAGTTGGCGAACCAGTCGAGGCCGAACGAGAACGCGTAGGCGGCCACGTCCGCTTCGGGCTTGTTGCCGTCGGTGAGCCATGTGTGGTTGTGGAAGTCACCCGCCAGCCAGATGCCAGACTGCGAGTGGTCGTTCATGGCAACCGCGCCGGAGACCGTGCCGGCAGCGATGGCCGCCGCGGCCGCCAGACCGAGGATGGTCGTGCGCTTCCTGTAGTTCATGCGATGCCTTCTCCTGGCCGTGCGGCCCTGGGCTGGGGCGGGGACGTGGACGGGGCCAGAGTGCTGCCGGTCCGTTAGCGGGACGTTGACCGCGAGTTTGCGGACCAACAACGACCTGGGGCCAGGTGGCCCCAAGGTGGCAGGCCGAATGGGGAGGTCGACCCACCTGGCCGAGGCTCGGCGTCGCCGTCCGGCCGGGGGCCGAGGCTCGGCGTCGCCGGCCCGCGCGACCGCGAGACGCACCCGACCCGGCGTGACCCGTCACAATCAGGCGATGACTGTCGACCGGACACCGGACAATGCCCGCACCGCCGGGGCCGGGGTGGAGGTCGCCATCGGGCGGGCCCGCGAGCTGTTCCTCGACCACCGCAACCGGCGCGGCTGCGCCGAGACGACGTTCATCGTGCTCAAGGAGGCGTTCGACCTGCCCGACGCGGAGGACTCGTCGGCCGCGATGGCGCTCAACGGAGGCATCGCCTACAGCGGCGGGACCTGCGGCGCGATCACGGGTGCCGCGCTCGCCGTGGGGATGCTCGCGGAGCGGCACATCGCGGACCACGGCGAGGCGAAACGGGCCGCGCGCCTCGTGACGGCCGATCTCCTGGTCGCATTCGAGGCCCGGTTCGGTACCTCGGCCTGCCGCGAGCTGATCGGCGCCGACCTTCGCACGGAAGCCGGCCACCAGGCGTTCATGGACGGCGGCATCTGGCGGGACCGGTGCATGCGCCAGATCGAGATGGCGGTCGAGCGGCTGACGCCGCTCGCCGACGAGACGGCGCGGGACGCCACGCTGCGGGGTCTCGAGGTCCCGCAGCGAGGCGGGGAGGGCCCTACTCCCCCATCACCATGAAGTGGACGATCCTGTCGCGCTGGCGCACGCCGTCGAAGTCCGCGAAGTAGATCCTCCCGAACTCGCCGAGCTCCGGGCGTCCGTCCACCACGGGGATCGACTCCGACCGTCCGAGCAGCACCGACCGCAGGTGGGCGTCGGTGTTCAGGCTCCACCAGCCCTCCTCGCCGTGGCCGGTGGCGTAGGCCAGGTGCTTCGGACCCGGGTGCAGGTACTGGCCCTCGTGGCGGCAGGTGGGGAACAGCCCGGTGAGGGCGTTGACCATGTCCTGGAGCAGGAGTTCCACGCCGTCCAGTGTCTGGTCCATCGACTCCTCCTGGATCAGGACGGAGCACGTGGTGTGCTGCGAGTACACGTTCAGAATCCCGGTGGTGATCCCCGCCTCCGTCACGGCCGCGATCGCATCCGCGGTGACGTCGTGAAAGCCGGGCTTGTGAAGCGGGCTGTGGACGGTGACGGTCGCGTGGTGGACGGTCATCGGGTTCGTTCCTCCCAGGCGCCGGCGAGCGCCTCCAGCATCTCTTGCATCACGCGGACGGGGTCGTCCGCCTTCAGGATCCCGCTGGACGAGCCCGTGCCGTCCAGGCCGAGCCGGACCATGCCGGCCACGTCCGCGGGGGTATTCACCCCCGCGCCGCTCATGACCAGGATCGCCGGGTCGATCGCTCGCACGGCGGCGACGGTCTCCTCCACGAACCCGGCCATGACCGCGCCGGCCGAGCGCCCGGTGGCGATCAGGTCCGGAGGCTCCGCGAGGATGATGTCGGGACCCAGCTGCGCCACGGCCGCCGCCTCGCGTGGGGAATCGGCGAACACCAGCGTCCCGAGCCCGGTGTCGCGCGCCCGGGCCACGGCACGGGACAGGTCACCGAGCGTCATCCGCTTCTCGGAGTGATTGAGCAGCGTGCCGACGGCGCCCGCATCACGGATTGCCTCCGCCAGCACCCCGCCCACGCCCCGGCCCGGCGGCGCCGGGTCCATGTGCTGGGCGTACACGAGGATGTGGCGCGTGGCCGAGGCGATCGCCGGGATGTCCACCGCCTGGGGGCCGAACACGATGCTCACCCCCAGGCGCTCGGCCAGGAGGTCGGCCTCGACGGCCAGCCGGATGGCATCCGCGCCCCAGCAGTAGCCCTTGAGACCGATCTCGAAGACCGGCGGCCGGATCGGATGACCGGTGCCCACGGTCAGACGACGACGGCTTCGATGCCCAGCATCCGCGCCAGGTGCAGGAGCTGCGGCGTCCAGCGGCCTTGAGCGGCGCCCATGTGGTGGGTCGCGCCGGCCCTCAGCCACGCGTCGCACCAGGCCGTGATGTCCAGGGTGTCGTGCCTGAACAGGGTCTGCGGCGCCGAGATCGACCGCGGTGGGAACGGCAGCAGCTCGCCCTCGGAGATGACGAACCGCCACTGGCCGTAGCCAGTGGTGACGAGCGCGAGGTTGGTGATCGGACCGGGCTCGTACGCGTACTCGAAGCCGGCGCCGAAGCCGTGGACACCCGAGTAGTAGATCGAGTGCTTCACCTTGACCGCGCCGGGCGTGCCGAGAGCCGGGTTGCCGTGGCCGTCGTGCGAGAACATCACGGCATTCGTGTCGTAGTCGACGACGTAGTTCTCGAGCGTCGTCGCCTGGCCCGCCAGCTCCTGGAGGATCAGCTGCGCGACGGCCGTGTTGACGTCACCCTCCGGCGCGGCCGGGATCCCGATCTCGCACAGCCGACCCGTGCCGTAGCTCGGGATGATCCCGACGCGCGGGTCGGTCAGCCAGACCTGGTCGAAAGCGGTGAACGCGTCGAAGCCCTGCTCCGTCGTCACCGACTCCAGAGCCAGCGCAAGCCGGACGGAGCGCTCGAACAGCGCGGGCTCCATCTCGACCGTGTAGCGCGCCCGCTCGGCGGCCATGAGCGCGTCCACGTCGGCCTGCGGGATCTCGCCGAACCGGACGGCGAACTTCTCGGGCTCCACGGGCCAGACCACCGGCCCGATCTCCTGGCGCATCGACAGCCCGTCGAACATCAGGTCCGTCATGCCCTCGAAATGGTGGCCGACGAGCGCGACCCGCGCCTCCCTCAGGCGCCGCCTGACGGCGGCGGCAGCGATCACCTCCCGGACGCGGCGGCGGCCGTCGGGGTCGTCGAACGGGGAGGTGACGAGGGCGAACTCCCGGTCGGTGCGGAGTAGCACCGCGGTGAGCTCCGGCATGCCGGCCATGCCGCTGTTGAGCATCACGACGTCGAAGCCGTCGTCCTCGGCCAGGCGGCGGATCTTCTGGGCGTTCCACACGAGGACGGGTGCGGTGGTGTCGAGCAGCGCGCGCGCCGGAACGAGGCCCTTGGTGTAGGCCAGCTCCATCGCCACGATCAGGTCGACGTCCGCGGCATTGAACAGGCGCGCGGCCGCCGCGGCCTGCGACTCCTCTTCGACGAGGCCGGCGTGGACCACCTCGCCCCACTGGGCGAAGGTGTCCGCGATCTCCTGCGCGGCCGCCGTGGCCGCGGGTCGCATGTGGGCCGTCTTGTTGTAGTCGTCCTCGAGCAGCGCCATCACGAGGATGCCGATCTTCGCCTTCACCGCCACTGGGTGCCTCCTGGTCTATGCCTGTCCGGATCGCTCCGGGAAATGGGTCAAGCTGGGTGCCCGGGCCGCTCGAACAGCGGCCGGAGGGCGTCGAACAAGCGCACGTACCGGTCGTAGGCCCCGTCGTAGACGGCCCGGGTGGCCGGGTCCGGCTCGTACCGCGCCAGCAGGTGGATCATCGCCGCTCCGGCCGCGGCAAGGTCGGGAAACACGCCGACGGCCACGCCCGCCAGCATCGCGTCCCCCCGCACGGCCGCGTCCTCGCCCTCGAGGGTGACGACCGGCAGGCCACAGGCGTCGGCCTTGATCTGGTTCCACAACGGGCTCCGGGCACCACCACCGTGGGACCGGATCTCCGCGGCAGGGGCACCGGCGGTCGCGAGGAGCTCGAGGTTCCTGCGCAGCATGAAGGCCACCGATTCGAGCACCGCGCGGACCATGTGGGCCCGGCCATGGGCCAGCGTCAGGCCGGCGAAGACCCCGCGCGCTCCGGGCACGTACTCGGGGCTGAAGGCACCCGCCAGGTGCGGCAGCATCGTCAGGCCGTCACAACCCGGAGGCGCGGTCGCGGCCAGCTCGGTGAGCAGGTCGTAGGCGCTCCGCCCGGACAACGCGGCTGCCGCCATCTCGGTCTCGCCCAGACGGTCCCGGAACCAGGTGAGGGCCATGCCGCCGGTGGGGCAGACCGGGCAGTAGAGGTAGCGACCCGGAGCCGAGTGGAGATAGACGGGGGTCTGCCGGCTCGGGTCCCCACCGTGGTGGTCCACCGACGCCTGGACCGTCAGGGCGCCGCCGGTGCTCTCCGAGATCACGCCCGGGACCGCGTTGCCCACGCCGACTGCGCCGGCACCCTGGTCCATGCCTCCAGCCACGATCGGGATGCCCGGGGACAGGCCCAGCTCGGAAGCCGCGGCCGTGGTCAGGGCCCCGACCACTTCCCCGGGCGAAGCGATCTCGGGCAGTCGCGCCTCGTCGATGCCGACGACATCCAGCATCGGCGGCCACCAGCCACCGCCCCGGATGTCGAGGAGGAGCGTGGTGCAGGCCGCGGAGCCGTCGGTCACGAAGCGGCCCGTCAGCCGGTGGAGCACGAAGTCCTCGGCCAGGAGGAAGCGGGCGGCGTCCCGGAACAGGTCGGGTTCGTGGGCCCGCCACCAGAGCAGCTTGGCCGCGGTCCAGGTGGGGTTCACCGCCGGCACGCCCGTCCGGTCGTAGATCAGGGCTTCGTCGAATCGCTCCGCCAGGGCGCGCGCCTCGACCGTCGCCCGGTTGTCGAGCCACACGATCGCGGGTCCCAGGGGTCGGCCGCCTGCGTCCACGGCCACGACCGTCTCACCCTGGCTCGAAACGGCGATGGCGGCGACCGCCGCGGGATCCGCGCCGCTGTTCGCGAGGGACGCGCGAACGGCGGCGACTGCCGAACTCCACCACGTCTGCGCGTCGATCTCGGCCCTGTCCGGGTCGGGATGGGCGAGCCGGTACTCGCGCCCGTCCGCCGCCAGCTGGCGACCGTGCTCGTCGAAGACACCGGCCTTGACCGAGGTGGTCCCGATGTCGAGACCCACGAGGAGCGTCATGGACGCCTTCGGGGGCTACTCGAGGCCGTGCTTCGCGACCGCGGCCGCCGGCTCGGCACCGTTCCTGACGACCTCCTGCAGCGCAGCGAGGAAGCGCTCCGGGCTCCTCGCCCCGACCAGGTTCCGCCCGAAGACGACGCCTCGGGCCCCGTCCCGGACGGCCGTCGCGGCCAGCTCGAGCGCGTCCAGGTCGCGGGGCAGCTTCTTGGCGCCCAGGGCGAGGACCGGGACCGGGGTGGACCGCGTGATCTCCGCGAAGCGCTCGCCGGTGTGGAAGGTCTTCACGAGGTCCACGCCCAGCTCCGCGACGATGCGGCAGCCGATGGAGATGACCTCGTGGCGCTGCTCGGGGGTGATGTCCTCGTGGCCCGCCGGGTAGACCTCTCCGACGATCGGCACGCCCGCGTGGCGGGCCTCCGCGACGCACCGCGCGACCATCTCGACGTTCTCGGCATCGACGGCCTCGGAGCCGGTCTTGATGCTCATCCCGACGAGCACGATGTCCGCGCCCAGCGAGATCGCATCCGCGGCCGAGATCATCGGGACGCTCCGGCTCTCGCGGTAACCCCACTGGGTCGCGTACTGGGTGCCCCAGTTGAGCCGGACCATCATGGCCGGGGCACCGCGGCGGCTGAAGACGGGGCGACGCTGCGGGCGGCGCCGGGGGCGATCAGGATCGCATCTGCACCGGCCAGCCGGCCGACGATCGCCGACAGGTCCTCGAAGCCGGGGCGTGGGCCGTTGTACAGACCATGGTCGATCGCGGCCACGACCGCATTCGAGCCCCCGTCGAACAGCCGGGCGAGCCGGACCTCTGTGCCTGTGGCCACCGCACCGCCTCCACGTCGGACGCCCCGCAGACCCTTCCGGGTCGCGCGTACGCCGGATCTATGTTCTGGTTGATGCGCATATCCTATGCGACTTGTGTCGAGTGTCAAGGTGTGCGGTTGCGATCCGCGCATGGCCATGCGGCCATTCCGACACGGAATCTCGCCCTGTTGCACAATCCATATTGCGAATGCGGTGCGTTTGGTCGTAGGATCGTGCACAGTCGCACACATGGAGAGTGGCATGCTCGCCCGCCCGCTCGGGCCGGCCGGCGTCACGCTCTGGAAGGTCCGCGCCCGGCCGGGAACGGCGGGGACGGATCGATCGCCAGGAAAGGAGACAGGGGCTTGAATCGAAAGCTGCTATCGCTCGTAGCGGCCGTGGCCTTCGCGGGCGCGGCCTGCGGCGGGTCGGCATCGACGGCTTCGCCGGCGGCCACGACGGCCGCTTCGCAGCCGGCCGCCACGACGGCCGCCTCAACGGCCGCCTCGACGGCTCCGACCGCAGCACCGTCCGCGGCCGCCGCGCCGGTCACCCTCACGCTGTGGCACAACTACGGCACCGAGGCCAACGCAACGGTCACCGACGCCCTGGTCAAGGCCTACATGGCCAAGAACCCGAACGTCACGATCCAGGTCGTGAGCCAGCCGGCGGACAACTACTTCGCCCTGCTCAAGGCCGCGGCGGTCGCGCAGACCGGCCCCGACCTCATGACGATGTGGACGGGCCTGTTCGCCCTCCAGAACCAGACCTACCTCGAACCGCTCGACCAGTACATCCCGGCCGACACGCTCAAGTCGTTCAACGGCATCGACTGGTGTTCCAAGGGCCTCTCGCTCAGCCAGGGCGCCATCTGCGTGCCGCTCGACATGCAGCACTACAACGGCTTCTACAACAAGGACCTGTTCGCCAAGGCCGGGATCACCTCGTTCCCGACCAACTGGACCGAGTTCATGGCGGCCTGCGCCAAGCTCAAGGCGGCGGGCATCCTGCCGTTGGCCTACGGCCCGGGCGGCCAGGCCCTCAACGCCGGCTTCTACCCGTACTACGACCTGAGCTACATGATGATGTACCTCCCGGTCACCGACTGGCAGAAGCTCTACAGCGGCCAGATCCCGTGGAGCGATCCGGCGATCGTGGCCCAACTCACCAAGTGGGCGACGCTCAAGAGCCAGGGCTACACGAACTCCGACGTCCTCAACGGCGATTCGGTCGGCATGTTCGAGGCCGGCCAGGCCGCCATGGTGCTCGAGGGCTCATGGGACTTCAAGGAGTTCCACGACAAGATGGGCGCCAGCGTCGGGGTCTTCATCCCGCCGTTCACCGACACCCAGGCCAAGGGCGTCGTCGAGTTCCCCGGTGACGGATTCGGTGTGACGAGCTACTCGCAGCACAAGGCCGAGGCGGCCGCGTTCCTCGCCTGGATGGCCACCCCCGAAGCGCAGCAGATCATCGCCGCCGGCGGGCTCATCCCGGTCGTCCCCGGCACACCGGCCACCGAGCCGCTGGCCAACGCGATGCTCGACTTCGCGGCCAACCAGGGCTACACCCGCTACCCGATGATCGACAACGTGATCCAGCCCGAGGTCACGGACGTGGCCACCAAGCTGCTCAACGGCGTCTTCAACGGGACGACAACGCCTGCGGACGCGACCAAGGCGATGGATGCCGCGCTCAGTGCCCTGCCGGCAGACCGGCGCGGCGCCACGTACACGGCTCCCGCCGCCGGCGGCTGACCTACCTGCGGCCGGCGGCGGCTCGTCCGCCGCCGGCCGCCTCCACTCCCCATGACCCCGACCGTGACCCCGCTCGACGGCTCCGCGCCCACTCACGGTGTCCGTCCGCGCGCCCCACGTGGCCGGCTGCGCCGTTCGCAGCGCAGGGCCGGCATCGCCTTCGCCCTGCCGGTGATCGTGCTGGAGCTGGCGCTGCTCGCCGTGCCCATCGCGCAGGCGGCGTACTACAGCTTCACCCGCTGGGACGGCATCCAGTCCACCTGGATCGGCCTCGCCAACTACCAGCGGCTGTTCGGGGACCCGAACTTCTGGCGGGTCGTGCTCAACAACGTGATCCTGCTGGCCGCGGTCCCGTTCGCCATCCTGATCCCGTTGCTCGTCGCCTACCTGCTCAACGAGCACGTGTTCGGCTGGCGGTTCTTCCGCTCGGCCTACTTCCTGCCGACGGCGATCTCGTGGGTCGTCATCGGCATGGTCGCGATCCGCTTCTTCGCCGTGGAGGGGATCCTCAACCACCTGCTGCAGGCAATCGGCCTCAGCGGCCAGACGGACATGCTGAGCGGCGAGTACTCCGCCATGCTGGCGGTGGCGATCGTCTTCATCTGGTCCGTGTTCGGGACCAACACGATCATCTTCATCACCGGGATGGCGACCCTCGACCGCGAGGTGTATGAGGCGGCCCGCGTGGACGGCGCCACTGGCTTCACGACGTTCCGCAAGATCACCATCCCGATGCTGATGCGGTTCATCCAGTTCGCGTTCATCCTCACGCTGATCACGGCGTTCACCGCCCTGTTCAGCCTCATCTTCATCATGACCGGCGGCGGCCCTGGCTACGGGTCGACGACGCTCGAGTTCTACGTCTATCAGCAGGGTTTCCAGGTGGGGGCATTCGGCTACGCCGCCGCCATCGGCATGGTGCTGTTCGTGGTGGTGTTCGCGATCAGCCTCGCCCAGCTGCGGCTGTTCCGCAGCCGGCTCGACTAGGAGCCGGCGATGGCGAAGCCCGGGCGGCCGAGGCGCCGGATCTCGCGCGCGGTGATGCTCATCATCCTGTGCGGCGTCGTCGTGGTGATGCTGTTCCCGTTCGTGTTCATGGTCGTGACCTCGTTCCGGTCAAAGGACCAGTACGTGGCCGGGAGCGGATTCTCGCTCGACTCGTGGCAGGCCCTGTTCTCGTTCCTGCCGGTCGCCCAGGAGCTGTGGAACTCGGCGGTCGTGACCGTGGGCGGCGTGGCGCTGATCCTGGTCGTCAGCACCACCGGCGGCTTCGCCTTCGCCAAGCTGGGCTTCAGGGGCTCCTCGATGGTCCTGCTCGCCGTCCTGGCGGGGATGATGATCCCGATGCAGTCGATCATCATCCCGGTCTTCGTGAACATCTCGAAGGTCCACCTCATCAACCAGTTCCCCGGCGCGATCCTGGTGTACGCGGGGCTCGGCGCGCCGTTCGCGACCTACCTGATGACCACCTACTACCGGAGCATCCCGACCGAACTCGTGGAGGCGTCCGTGATGGACGGCGCCAACTACTGGCAGATCTTCCGCAGGGTGATGCTGCCGCTGTCGATCCCGGCGATCACCACGGTCGCGGTCCTGCAGGTCATCCAGATCTGGGACGACCTGCTGGTCGGCCTCCTGTTCCTCCAGACGCCGGCCGTGCGCACGATCACGGTCGGCCTGGCGGTGCTCCAGAACGGCCGCGTGGTCAACATCCCGGTGCTCATGGCGGGGTCGCTGGTGAGCGCCCTCCCGGCGATCATCGTCTTCCTGATCTTCCAGCGATACCTGATCCAGGGCCTGACGATGGGGGTGAGCAAGTGAGCCTGTCCGTGGACCCCAGGGCCGAACCGGGCGGCATGTCCGCCCACGTGCGGCGCGAGCAGATCGCCCGGCTCGTCGAGGAGGACCAGCGGGTCAGCGTCGCCGATCTCACGGTCCGCTTCGGCGTCACCGACGCCTCGATCCGCCGGGACCTGATCCTGCTAGAGGGTGCCGGCCGCCTGCGGCGCGTTCACGGTGGTGCCGTCAGCCACGCAGCCAGGCTGGCGGGCGGCGCCTACGCCACCCAACTGAGGATCCGGCGTGACGAGAAGGTGAGGATCGGGGCCGCGGCGGCGCGCCTGCTCCAGCCCGGACAGGTGATCCTGTTCGACTCGGGCACCACCGTCGCGCAGGTCGCGGCCCAGGTTCCCGCGTCGCTCCGGGGACCCAGCGGCATCACCGTGGTCACCTACTCGCTGCCCGTGATCGACGAGATCGGGAGCTGGGAGTCGCCCCACCTCGTCTGCATCGGGGGCCTGTACCTCCCCGAGTACCGCGCCTTCGCCGGTCCGCAGGCGATCGCCGGCCTGCGCGAGCTGACCGCGGATGTCATCTTCCTCGGCTGCGACGGCCTCACCCTGGAGAGCGGCCTGACGACGCCCCACGTTCTCGTGGCCGAGACGGGCGCGGCGGCCTCCAGCCGAGCGCGGCGCGTCATCGCGGTGGCCGATTCCTCCAAGCTCGGACGCCAGGGCTTCCTGCCGATCGTCCCGCTGACCGCGATCGACATCCTGGTCACGGATGACGGCGCCGATCCCGTGCGCGTGGCCGAGATCCGGGCCGCCGGCGTGGAGGTGATCCTCGCGTGAGCGCCCCTGTCGTCCGCCGCACGCGGTGGGCGGGCCTGGACGCGATCACGCTCGACAACGGGGCGCTGCGTGTGACGGTCGTGCCCGAGCTCGGCGGGCACGTGGCGGAGCTCGTCGACCTCGAAGGGGGCGCCGATCTCCTGTGGCGGAACCCCAGGCTGACCCCGAGGCCGGCGCCCTACGGCGCCTGGTTCGACGACTGGTGGTCCGGCGGCTGGGACGAGGTGTTCCCCAGCGGCGACCAGGGCCGGCTTCACGGCGAGCAGCTCCCCTACATGGGCGAGCTGTGGTGCACGCCGTGGGAGGTCGGGTTTGGACGGGATCCCGATTCCGCGTGGATCGACGGGATGGTCCAGACGACGATCGCGCCGGCGCGTTTCGAGCGCCGGCTGGAGCTGCGGGCCGACGAGCCGGTGCTACGGGTGCACTACCGGATCGAGAGCCTGGACGTCCGGCCGCTGCCGTTCACGTGGGGCATCCATCCGGCCTTCTCGGTCACCCCGGCGCACCGTATCCATCATCCCGGCCGGGAGATGCTGGTCGGGGTCTCCTCGGACCCGAGCCTCGGGGTGGAGGGAAGCCGCTACGGATGGCCGCACCTGCCCGACCCCGGCATGCCGGGCGGCACCCGGGATGCCTCCCTCGTCCGAACGCGGGAGGACGGGGTCTTCGGCGGTCACTGGGCCCTGGACCTGCCGGAGGGCTGGCTCGCGCTCACCGACACGGCCACCCGGCGGGGTGTCGCGATCGTCTTCGACCGGCGGGTGTTCCCGCACGCCTGGCTGTGGCAGGTCTACGGCGGATGGCGCGGCCACCACCACGTGGCACTGGAGGCGTGGACCAGCCACCCGATGGAGCTCGGGGCAGCGCTTGAGGCCGGCCGGGCGCGTGTGCTGCAGCCGGGAGCAGAGCTCGTCACGGAGGTCGCGTTCGTGCTGTTCGGCGGCATCGACACGGTGACCCGCGTCGGCGGCGAGGCCGAGGGCTTCGCCGTCTGCTGAGCCGCGGCGCCCGACGCTGAGCGGCGCCCGATGTAGCGCCGCGGCGCCCGATGCTGAGCGGCGGCCCCCGATGCTAAGCGGCGCCCGCTGTAGCGCCAGCGCCGCCGCGGGCGCCCGGCCCGCCGCGGGCGCCCGGCGCCTGCCACGCTCGGACGACGGCCGTCACGTCGAATCCGACGTCCGTTGCTCTCGACCGGATATCCGTCACCCGCGATCCAATCCCGGTGACCGCCCGGCCAGCGGCCGTCACCACGTGCCTGACCCGCCGCTGCGGTCCCGAAGGACCCGGATCAGCCGGGCCGCGGGTCCCGCACAGGACGGACCAGCGAGGACCCGCATCGCGACCGATGGCCCCTTCTGGTGGCGGTCCCGAGCCGCCACAGTGGTCAGGCGGTCCCCTCGCAGGATCGCGCACGTACGCCACGGGCAAGAGGGACGGGTTGAAGACGAACGGGCAGGGAGCCGGCGGCAAGGTCGCGGTGCTTCTCGCGATCTTCGAGTTCCCGATGCTCATCGCCGGCTATCGCACGGTCATCGACGCCGAGCTCGACCTGCACGTGGCCGGTGCCGTCCCGGATCGCGAGTCGCTCCCGGATGCGATCGAGCGTCTCCGTCCCGATGTCGTCCTGGCCGAGTGCCAGCCGTTCACCACGCCGGGCTCCGGCACCTACGAGGCGATCGAGCAGATCCGCTCCGCGGCCCCGAGCGTCCGGATCCTCGCCCTGGAGTGCCGGACCGGAAGCGAGCAGTTCAGCCTCGCGCTGAAGGCGGGCGCAGACGGGTTCCTGACCAGGGAGGCGGAGCCGAGCGATGTCGTCGCGGCCCTCCGTTCGGTGAGCCGCGGCCAGACCTACGTCTCTCCGTCGATCGTGACCCGCATGGTGAACACCTACGTCCTCCGCAGCCCGGACGCGCCGATCGAGGACGTCTACGCGTCGCTCTCGGATCGCGAGAAGGAGGTCCTGCTCCTGGCCGCGGTGGGACACACGAACCGCGAGATCGCGAAGGTCTTCCACCTGTCGGAGCAGACCGTCCACAACTACCGCGCGAACATCATGGAGAAGCTCGGCTTCCACGACCGCGTGGAGCTGCTCAAGTTCGCGATCCGGCGCGGGATCATCAGCCCCGCCGACCTGTAGCGCGCCGCCGCCCGCCGGCTCCGGCCCCACCACCTCCCGGGGCGGGCCACGGTGACAGCTCCCCGCCGGAAGGGACCGTCACTTGGCGGCGTCGATCGCCTTCAGCACGGCCGTGGTGTCGAGCGGGCTCAGGAACCGGCCGACCTCGCGGTTGCCGGCGCGGATCACCACCGACGGAGCCGCGGTCAGCCCCAGCGCCGTCCCCTGGTCGGTCTCGGCCTTCACCTCGGCCGCGACTGCGGGATCGGCGAGGCACGTGTCGAGCGCGGCCATGTCCAGGCCGAGCCGGGCGCCGAGCCGGAGCAGGTTCTCGGTCGTGTAGATCCCCGATCCGGCGCCCTGCGCCGACAGTGACAGGATGTCGTGAACGAACCAGGCCGGGCCCCCTTGGGTGGCGACGCAGCGGACCATGGTCGCGGCGGCGACAGACTCGTCACCAAGGACGGCGAGGTCGCGCTGGACGACGCGGATGGCACCGGACGCGATGCGGGTGCGAAGCTCCGGCTCGAGGTTGTCGGTGACGACGGCCGAGTCCTTCGACTGGTAGTCCGTCCACAGCTCCACCGTGACGGGCGCCGAGGCTGCGCCGGCGACGCGACCATCGGTCACGGTCCCGGCCCAGGGATCCGCCGTCGGAGGCGCGGTGGGGAGCGGCGCGGGCGAGGCACCGGCGGCCGCGGCATCGATCGCGGCGAGGAGCTTGCCGACGTCCGGCACGCCCGAGAAGCGGTTGCCGTTCACGTCGATGGTGGGCGTGGAGACGACCCCGCTCCTGACGCCCTCGGCCGTGCTCTCGAGGACCGCGAGGAGCGGCCCCTTCTCGCCCACGCACGCGGCGAATGCCGCCGGGTCGAGCCCGACGGACGCGGCGACCTGGGCGAGCCTCGCCGGCGCGAAGCCGCCCTGGTTCTCCCCGGCCTGGGCCGCGTACACGGCGTCGTGCATCGCCCAGTACTTGCCCTGGCGCCCGGCGCATTGAACGGCAACCGCGGCGTCCACGGACTCCGCGCCCAGGAACGCATAGTCCCGGTGGACGAGCGCAACGGTGCCGTCCGCGATGCGCGAGTCGAGCTGCGGGATGACCTCCTGGGCGAACTTGGCACAGAAGGGGCACTGGAAGTCCGCCCAGTAATCGACCGTGACCTTCGCGTCGGCCCGGCCAAGACGCGGGCCGTCCGACGGCAGCGCGGGCCCGGCCGACGCCCCGGCGGTGGGAATTGGCCGCGGCGAGATCGTCGTCCCGTCACCCCCGGCGGACCCGGATCCTCCACCGCCCGAGGGCGCGGTCGCGCGTCCGATGGCCAGGCCGCCGCCGAAGGCGAGCACGACCAGCATGACCACGGTCGCGAACAGCGCGATCCCGTTCTGGCGCCGGACGGTCTCCGAACGGCCGTGGTCGGCTCCGCGGCTGGTGTCCGGGTACCTGCCGGTGTCCGCATCGTCGGCCCACGGGTCGGGGACGGGCGCGGTCTCCGCCGTCGTGTCGGCGGCGGGCGCGGTCTCCGCCGTCGCGTCGGCGGCGGGCGACTGCTCGGGCGACTGCTCGTCCGGCGGCGCGCCGGGTGACGTGGGATCGATGCCGGAGTCGTTCACCCGGCCATGGTATGGCGGCCGGGCCGTGCGGGCTCGCACGGATGACACGACTCGACCCCGGCTGGCCCCGATGGCCCTTGGTCCGAGCCGACCGCGCGGGTTCGTGCCGCCGGATGCCCGCCCGTCAGCGTCCGGCGGCCTGCGGCGGTGATCCGGCCCCAACCCCTCCGCTACACTCGATCGTTGAACCAACCACGTGGCCCAGATAGACGGTGATCCCCATGAAGGTCGGCGTCGCCAGGGAGACCGCGGCCGGGGAACGGCGCGTCGCCCTGGTGCCTGAGGCGCTCGGCAAGCTGACGGCTGCCGGGCTCGAAGTCCTCGTCGAGGCCGGCGCGGGCGCCGGTGCCATGATCACGGACCAGGCGTTCACCGACGCCGGTGCGACGGTCGTGACCACCGCGGACCTGTACCTCGCCAGCGATGTCATCCTTCGCGTCCAGAAGCCGACCGGCGGCGAGGCGGCGAGGCTGCGCCCCGGCCAGGCCGTCATCGGCCTCCTGACGCCGCTCCTCGACCCGTCGCTGATGCAGGCGCTGGCCTCCGCAGGCGTGACGGCGATCAGCCTGGACGCCATCCCGAGGACCCTGTCCCGGGCCCAGTCGATGGACGCCCTGTCCTCGCAGGCGAACGCCGGCGGCTACAAGGCCGTCCTGATCGCGGCGAACACGTATGGGCGCTACTTTCCGCTGCTGACGACGGCCGCTGGCACGGCGAAGCCCGCGAACGTGCTGATCCTCGGGATCGGCGTGGCGGGCCTCCAGGCGATCGGCACGGCGCGCCGTCTGGGCGCCGTGGTCTCCGCCTACGACGTTCGCCCCGAGACCGCCGAGCAGGCCCAGAGCCTGGGCGCGAAGTCCGTGACGCTGCGGACCGCCATCGACGCCACCGGCGCAGGCGGCTACGCCAGGGAGCTCACGCCCGACGAGCGCGCCGCCCAGCAGGCGGAGCTCAACGAGGTGATCGCCGGCCAGGACGTGGTCATCACCACGGCCCAGGTCCCCGGCCGCAAGCCCCCGGTCCTCGTGACCGCGGACGCGGTGCGCGCCATGCGCTCCGGCTCGGTGATCGTCGACATGGCGGCAAGCGCCCTCGGCGGCAACTGCGAGCTCTCGCAGGCCGGCCAGACCACGATCACGGACAACGGGGTCACGATCGTCGCGCCGGACAACCTGCCGGCCTCGATGCCGGCCTCCGCGTCGCAGTTCTACGCCCGCAACATCTCATCCCTGCTCCTGGACATGGTCAAGGACGGTGCCCTCAGCCTGGACTTCGAGGAAGAGGTCACCCGGGCCACCGTCATCACCCACGGTGGCGAGGTCGTCTCCGAGGCCGTCCAGAGGCTCCTCGCACCGGCCGGAGGCACCGCATGACCACCGACCCCATGACCATCGACCTCGCGTTCACGATCTTCGTGCTCGCGATCCTGTGCGGGGTCGCGGTCATCTCGAAGGTCCCGGCAACGCTGCACACGCCGCTGATGTCGGGCGCCAACTCGATCCACGGGATCGTGCTCGTCGGCGCCATGATCATCGCGGTCTCGGCGAACGACCCGCTGTCGTACCTCCTGTCGTTCCTGGCGGTCGCCTTCGCGTCCCTCAACGTGGTGGGCGGGTACGTCGTCACGGACCGGATGCTCCAGATGTTCCGGCGCAAGCCCGCGGCACCCAAGGCCCCGAAGGCGGAGCGGTAGCCGTGGACGCGCAGATCATCGACCCGATCGTCCGCCTCATCTGGCTCGCCGGCGCAGTCGCGTTCGTGATCGGCCTCAGCCGGATGAACTCGCCCGCCACCGCCCGCCTGGGCAACCGGATCTCGGCGGGCGGCATGACCCTTGCCATCGGCGCGACCGTCGTCTGGCTGCTGGTGCTGCCGCCGACGGGCTCGTTCAACCCCATCGGCTGGCTGGTCATCCTGGCCGGCGTCGCCGTGGGCGGCGGCTACGGGCTGTATTCGGCCCGGACGGTGAAGATGACCGCGATGCCCCAGCTGGTGTCGCTGTTCAACGCGGTGGGCGGCGGCGCCGCGGCGTTGATCGCGGTCGACGAGTACCTGCGCCGCACGGGGGCACCGGCCCTCCAGGACAACGTCGCCACCGTGCTCGACATCGTCATCGGCTCGATCACCTTCACCGGCTCGCTGATCGCGTCCGGCAAGCTGATGGGCCTGAGGTTCACCCCGTCCCGGCCGGTGATGATCCCCGGCGGGCGCCTCGTGACGGCCGCGCTGGCGATCGTCGTCGTGGCGGGTGGCCTGTTCCTGTTCGCCGGCAACTACAGCGTGGCTGTGATGCTGGCGATCCTCGCCGCCGCGCTGGTCTTCGGCGTCACCATGACGCTGCCGATCGGCGGCGCCGACATGCCGGTCGTCATCAGCCTCCTGAACTCGTTCACCGGCACGGCGGTCGCGATGGCCGGCTTCGTGCTCAACAACCCGCTCCTGATCATCGCGGGCGCCCTCGTCGGCGCGTCCGGCGCGATCCTCACCAAGCTCATGGCCGACGCCATGAACCGCTCCGTGCTGAACATCATGCTCGGCGGCTTCGGCGGCGGCGACGGCGCGGTGGCGGCCACCGCGGGTCCCGGCGGCTCCGTCCGCGAGGTCTCGATCGACGACGCCGCGATCCAGCTGGCCTACGCGGCCTCGGTCATCGTCGTCCCCGGCTACGGCCTCGCGGTCGCCCAGGCCCAGCACAACGTGCGCGAGCTGGCGGAGCTGCTGGAGGGGCGGGGCGTGGACGTGAAGTACGCGATCCACCCCGTGGCCGGCCGGATGCCGGGGCACATGAACGTGCTCCTGGCGGAGGCCAACGTCCCCTACCCCCAGCTGCGGGAGATGGAGGACATCAACCCGGAGTTCGACCGGTGCGACGTCGCCCTGGTCATCGGCGCCAACGACGTCACCAACCCGGCCGCCCGGCGTCCGGGTTCGCCGGTGTCCGGGATGCCGATCCTGGACGTGGACCACGCGAAGAACATCATCGTGATCAAGCGCTCGATGGGTCGGGGCTACGCCGGGATCGACAACGAGCTGTACGTGAACCCGAAGACGGGGATGCTGTTCGCCGATGCGAAGGCGGGCGTGGCGGAGCTGATCTCGGCGGTCAAGGCCCTGTAGGGCTCCGCCCTTTCGCGGGACGCGGAAGGGCGGCCGGACGGCAAACGCCGGGGCCGTCTCGATCGAGCCTGCCCGGCCGTTGACGGCCGGGCGACGGTCTGGTGATCGCCCGAAGACCTAACGGTCTCGCGCCAGACCAGGTCGACCGCGCCAGGCATGGATCGTTGCACCCGGCCACCCCGCTGCGTGACGATCACGTCCGGCGGCGGCTGATCTGGCTCACCACGGGACCGTTGGGTCACCCGATGGCGGTGATTGCCGGCGGGGATCGAGTGCCCGACGGAGTCGCAGGCAGATGGAATCTGGCCTCCAGCTCGTCGTTGAGCCGTGCGGGGACAGCAGGCCCTGGATTGAGCGCTACTCACCGCCACCGAACATGTCGAACACGTCGCCGAACAGGCCGCCGCGACGGCGGGGTTGCGTCTTGTCGGCCTCGCGGTCCGCGGACCCGGGTGACCGGTGGCCCGGGCCCGACCGCGAAGGCCACTCCTCGTCGTGGTCCCGGTGCGCGGCGTCCCACGGTGCCGCCGTCACCGCCGTCGGGGTCCCGGCGGCCGTGGCCGCCGGGATCGCCGGGGTCCCGGCGGCGGCCGCCGCCGGGATCGCCGCGGCCGCGCCGAGCCCGTTCCCCTCGGCGTCGATGAGGCGTTCGAGCTCGCCGCGGTCGAGGAAGATCCCCCGGCACTCGACGCACTGGTCCACCAGGACGCCGCTGCGCTCGTAGGAGCGCATCTGTCCCATGCATTTCGGACATGTCAACGAGGGCGCGGTGCGGAGTTCGGTCATGATCCCGTCCCTTCAGCGTCAGAGGGTGGCCGTGGCCCGGCACACCTGGCCCGTGGCGGCGTTGACCGCGCGCACCACGATGTGGTCATGGCCGGGGCCGTTGGCGCTCAGGCGGCTCACGGAGAACGAGTCGCGGTGCGCCTTGATGGTCGCCTTGCCGTGCGCGAACAGGACCCCGTCATTCCTCATCGTCCAGGTCCATGCTGCCCCGCTCCGGCTGTGGTCGACCTCGAACTCGACCTCGATGCGGCCATCATCGTGGTAGACCTCGAGCTCCCAGTCGGCGGTGCCGCTGCAGTGCCCGGTGCGGACGCCGGCCAGCGCGGTCGTGGGGGCCGCGAGCAGCGCGAGCGCCAGGAGCACGGAGCCGGTGGCGAGCATGCGGCGCGGGTGCGAGCGAAACGCGGTCATCGTGGATCTCCTCTGCCAGGGCGCCCGACGGCCCATCGTGAGCGCGGACACCGGGGAGCCGGCGGAGCCGGGGTCGTCGCGCGCGGTCACGTGATCGTGACCACAAGGATGGCGCCCGCTCCCCGGGCTGGAAACGGGCCCGGGTCGGGAAGTGCATCGGACCTTGGTCCGACCGGTTCATGCCCCAGGGTCCATGGTCAGCCGGTGCCGGGCTTCGTACCATGGGTCGTGATGGCTCCTGAAGCGCAGGTCGCGCCTCTCCCGCAGAACCCGGCAGCGGCGGCGTCCGAGGGAGCCGCGGCACCCCCGCGCGACACCGCGCGCTCCCACCTCTCGTCGCGCCTGCCGACCTCGCTCGCGGGCCGCTTCCTGGCGGCCAACCTGGCCATCCTGCTGGTGGGCGGGCTGATCATCGGCGTCTGGGTCGGCAGCCAGCTCGAGCGGGCCATCATCGACCGGACGGCGGCGATAACGGCACTTTACGTCGAGAGCTCGATCGCGCTGAGCTCGACATCGCTGTCCCAGGACGGCCGTCTCAGCTCGACGGAGGCGCGCCAGCTCGACGCGCTGCTGGGTGACACCCCGCTGGGCCAGCGCGTGGTCTCGCTGCGGCTGTGGGGCCCGGACGGGACCATCATCTACAGCCAGGTCGCGGGTCTCGTCGGCCAGCGGTTCGCGCTCACCGGTCACCGTGCGGATGCCTGGGCCGGACGTCTCAGCGCCGAGATGAGCGACCTCTCCGGCCCGGAGAACGCGTTCGAGCGGGCTCGCTGGAGCCACCTGCTCGAGATCAACGTTCCGATCCGTGAGCCTGCCAGCGACCGCATCGTCGCCGTCGCCGACTTCTTCGAGCTGCCCAACGAGATCGACCGCGAAGTGGCGGACGCACGCTTGCGCTCATGGGCGGCGATCGCCGCAGCCATGGCGGTCTCGGCCCTGCTGCTCTACGGCATCGTCAAGCGCGGCAGCGACACGATCACCAGCCAGGAGACCGCCCTGACGCAGCAGGTCGGCGAGCTCTCGGAGCTCCTGCGCCAGAACGAGGCGCTGACCGAGCGCCTGCATGCTGCCGCCGAGCGGGGCACGACGATCAACGAGCGGGCGTTGCGCCGGATCAGCGCAGACCTCCACGACGGACCCGGCCAGATGCTGTCGCTGGCCCTGATGCGCCTCGACGGGTTGAGGGCCGGGTCGGCCGCCGGGCATTCACCCGGAACCGTCGAGCTGAGCGAGGTGGAGGACGCGCTGCGGGACGCGATGAAGGACATGCGCGCCATCGCCGCAGGCCTGCGGCTGCCGGACCTGGCGCCGCTCGGCATCGAGGACGTGGCCGCTCGCATCGTCGGGGATCACGAGCGGCGCACCGGGACGCGCGTCGACCTCGTGCTGGACGGGGTTCCGGCGAGCGTGCCTCTGCCGGTGAAGATCACCTTCGCCCGTGCGCTGCAGGAGCTCCTGTCCAACGCGGTGCGGCACGGGGGAGGCGTGGAGGTGCGGGCCCGGGTGGACGTGGCCGGTGGATCGCTCCGCCTCGATGTCACCGACGGCGGACCCGGCTTCGACCCAGCCGGCCTGGCCGAGAGCCCGGGCCTCGGCTTGCCCGGCATCTGCGAGCAGGCCGAGCTGCTCGGCGGCGGCTTCTCGGTCCGCTCGGCGCCGGGGCAGGGTGCGACCGTGCGTGTCTGGTGGCCGCTCCAGCCGGTTCACCCCGGCGCCGCGACAGCGCGTCCATGAACGAGCCGATCCGCGTCATCCTTGCCGATGACCACCCCATGTTCCGCGCCGGCGTCGCCGCATCGCTCGGCGCCGCGGACGACGTCGAGCTGGTGGGCCAGGCCGACGATGCGCGCGGCGCACTGGCGCTGGCGAGAGAGCACCTGCCCGACATCGCGCTCCTGGACGTCAACATGCCCGGCAGCGGGCTGGCCGCCGCCCGAGACATCACCTCGGCCTGCCCGGCGACCCGGGTGGTGATGCTGACGGTCTCGGAGGACGAGGATGACCTGCTCGCCGCGATGAAGGCGGGCGCGTCAGGCTACGTGCTCAAGGGCGCAGGCGCGACCGAGCTCGTGGGCATCCTGCGCGCCGTCAGCGCAGGAGAGGTCTACGTTGCGCCGGCGCTCGCATGGCAGATGCTGCGCGAGATGTCGAAGCCTCGCGACGCCAACCCCCTCGACGACCTGACGGCGCGCGAGCGCGAGGTGCTCGAGCTGGTCGCGCAGGGGTTCACCAACCTGGAGATCGGCGAACGCCTCCACCTGGCCGAGAAGACGATCAAGCACTACATGACCAACATCCTGGGCAAGCTCCACGTGCGCAGCCGGGTCGAGGCCGCGCTTCTGGCCTACCGGAAGGGCCTCGCCGACCTTCCCGAGGAGGATCGATAGGGCGAGCCCGCGGTGGGGCGCCATGGAGCGGGTCCGTGGGGCATAGTTGCCGGTGAGATGCCTCGCAAACCCCGCCCCGCCACCGCCCCGGACGCCGGCGCCCTCGCCCGGCCCACCGCATCATCGTGGCCGCGCCCGGCCAAGATCGCCTTCATCGGCTCCCACGGGATCCGGAAGACGTCCGCCCTGCTGGCCTTCGCTGCGGAGGTCCAGCGGGCCGGCCGCTCCGTGGAGCTGGGACGCGAAGTCGTGCGCGACAACCCCCTGGGAATCAACGAGGGTGCCACCGGCGAGGCGCAGCTGTGGGTGCTGGTCTCTCAGATCCGTCAGGAGCTGGAGCTGGCCCGCAGGGCCGACATCCTGGCCACGGACCGCGGCGTCATGGACAACTACGCCTACTACCTGCGCGCGTGCGGCGGCACGGACGCCTTCGACGCCGGGCCGCTCGTCCGCAACTGGTCCCGCACGTACGACCTCGTCGTGCGCCTGCTGCCGGACGTCGCGCTCATGGCGGACGGCGTGCGATCCACGAACGACGCCTTCCGCGACGAGGTCGAGGCGATCCTGGACCGCGTCATCCCGGAGCTCGTGCCGGCGGACCGGCTGGTCACGATCCGCGCCTCGGAGATCACCAGCCGCTACGACTGGTTCGCGGTTCTCGAGCGGCTGGGTGCGAGCATCGGGGCACGGGTCGCGGCTCCCGACCTCTGGCGGTAGCGGCCGGCGCGACAGCGGTGCCTGCGGAGGGGGGCGCAGTTGGCGGATCGTCCGAGCCGTCGGTTGGGTGGAGCATCGCGGTCTGCGCTCTGGAGCCCCGGTGAGGGGTTCGTGAGAAGAATTCTCATTCGGCCCACAACCGGACCTTCAGCCTTCGCGTGCACCATCCCGACATGCGAGTGCTGCTTCTCGAGGATGACCGACGTCTCGGACCGCTGGTGACCCGCGGCCTCCGGGCCGAGGGCCATGCCGTGGATCCGGCCACCACCATCGAGGACGCCCGGTGGCTTGCCCACGAGCACCCCTACGACATCCTCGTGTTCGACATCGTCGTGCCCGACGGGGATGGCCTGGACCTGTGCGCCGAGCTGCGGGAGGCCGGTGACTGGACGCCCTGCCTGCTGCTGACCGCCCGGGACGCCGTGGCAGACCGTGTCCGTGGCCTCGATGTCGGTGCCGACGACTACCTCGTCAAGCCGTTCGCCTTCGAGGAGCTCCTGGCACGGATGCGGGCGATCGTGCGGCGCGGCCCGGTGCCCCGGCCGACCGTGATCGAGGTCGGCCATCTCCGGATCGATCCCGCGGGGCGGGAGGTCACGGTCGACGGGGAGCGAGTGGATGTGCCGGCGCGGGAGTACGCCGTGCTGGAGCTGCTCGCCCGCCGGGCCGGGACGGTCCTGGATCGCGGCACCATCCTGGAGCACGTGTGGGACTGGGCATACGAGGGTGCCTCGAACGTCGTGGACGTCCACGTGCACGGGCTGCGCACCCGGCTCGCTGCTCATCCGAACGCACCGGTCATCGATACGATCCGGGGGGCCGGCTACGTTCTCCGCCCGGGATCCGCCTCGCCATGACGATCCGGCGGCGCCTCACCCTGTGGTACGGCTTCGCGATCGCCGCGACGATCGCGCTGGTGGCGGTGATCGTCTGGTTCCAATACTCGCACGATCTGCGCTCGAGCCTGCAGGAAGCGCTCGCCGTCCAGGTCGCGGACGTGAGCGCGGCCATCAAGGGGGGCGGCTGGGAACCCGCGCTCCGCGAGGATCCCGCACGGCCGGGAATCTTCACGCTGGTCCTCGACCGGTCCAACCACATCATCGAACGCTCGCACAACGCGCCCACCACGATCGGTCAGGTGCCATTCGAGGGCTCCACGTGGGTCTCCGGGGGCACGGCCAACGTCGCCCTCTACGCCGCCCCCACCACCAACGGACGGACGGTGATCGCCGGCAGCTCGCTGGCGGGCATCGATGATCAGCTCCGCGGGCTCGCCGGCCTGCTGTTCCTTGTGGGCGGGATCGCGGCCGCGGCGTCGCTGGCCGGCGGCTGGTGGCTGGCGCGACGGGCGCTGGCGCCGGTGGGCGTCCTGGTGGACGAGGCCGACCTGATCCACGACAACGCGCCGACGCTGGGACTGCGGCTGCACACCCCGAACCCCGACGATGAGCTCGGCCACCTTGCCGCGACGCTCAACCACATGCTCAGCCGCGTCGAGCACAGCATCCAGCGCCAGCGATCGTTCGTGGCGACCGCGTCGCACGACCTCCGGACACCGATCGCGGCGCTCCGCATCGAGCTCGAGCTCGCCCTGCGCCCGGGTGCGTCCGGCGAGCAGCTGCGTGAGGCTATCGAGGATGCCCTCGGCGACGTCGGCCGGCTCGGCAGGCTGGCGGACGACCTCCTGGACCTCGCCGCCGTCGAGGATACCGGCCGGCCCGTGGCGGCGGAACCCGTCGACCTCGGCCCGCTCGTCGCCGCGATCGCGGGGCGCGCGACCGCGGCCGAGCCCGAGCGCCGCGTCGAGATGGATCTCGAGGTTGACGAAGGCATGCTCGTCACGGACCGCATGCGCCTGGAGCAAGCGCTGTCCAACCTGGTGTTGAACGCCGTTCGTCACAGCCCGCCCGGTGGCGCGGTCACCGTCCGGGCCCGACGCTCCGACGACACGGACCTGGCCGACGGTGCGCAGCCGGTGCTCGAGGTGGACGTCCTCGACCGCGGCCCGGGGGTGGAGCCGACGCGCATCGGGATGCTGTTCGTGCCGTTCGGGCAGCCTCCGGATCGGGACGACGGCGCCGGGCTGGGGCTGGCCGTGGCGGATGCCGCGGTCCGCGCGCTCGGAGGCCACATCGGGTACCGCGAGCGGCCCGGCGGCGGCGCCTGGTTCTGGTTCCGCGTCCCGAACCTGCAGGCCACCTGATCGGACGGCCGGACCGGCGCCCGGACCCTACCAGGCGTCGGGCACCATCTCCCGGGCCGCGGCCAGCAGCTCGACGGCCGTCATCTCGCCGGATCGCGGGTCCATGTCCACCCGCAGCGTCGCCTGCCCCCGGTCCGTCGCCAGCCGCCAGGTGGACGTCGTGCGGCCATCGCCGGCGGTCGCGAACCCGAGCGTCATCGCACCGAACAGGGCCGCCCCCACCCCGATGGCCCGAACCACCGCGCCCGTGTCCAGCGCGTCGGACGCCGGGAGCCCGGACGGCCACACGGGGACGGCGTCACCGGCCAGGCCCAGGATCCGCTCGGCCGCGTCGCGCAGGCGCGGATCCGGATCGCCGACCGCCGTGACCCGGAGCGCCTGGATCCGCGGATCCGGCTCCGGGCTGACCTGCAGGTCGAGCTCCACGCGACCCCGATCGCCCCGCAGCCACCAGCGCAGGTGGGCCGGTGAGGCGGAGAACGCCGGCATCCCGTCGTCCGGCCGGAAGGGCCCCAGGTCCGCGGCCACGCGCTCGATCGCGGCCCGCCGCAGGTCCCGTGGCTCGTCGAGGTCCATGTTCATCGCGAACGCCGCGTCGGCGGCCGCGTCGTCCCAGGCGGCCAGCAGCCGCTCCGCAACCCCACGGAACCGTTCCACGGCGGGGACCGGGAGGATGCGCCGCCGGGGCGCAGCCTCCGCCCGGACGAGCATCGCCAGCATCTCCGCCACCACCCGCCGCAGCGGCGCGTAGCGGACGTTGCCCAGGCCGATCACCCCGAGCCCGGTCGCCGGGTGCCAGGCCATGTGGGACCCGAAGCCCGGGTACCCGCCCGCGTGGCTGACGGTGGTCCCGGTGTCCGGGTCCGCCAGCACGAACAGCCCGAAGCCGTACCCCCCGGCCGTGAACCCTGGCTCGGCGTCCGGGGCGTGCGCGGGGATCTCGGGCCCGAAGGCCCGGTGGACCTGCTGCATCTCGCGCCGGGTGCTGCGGCGGAGCGGGTGGCCGCCCTCGGGATCGTCCCTCGCGGGGAAGGCGTCGGCAAAGCCGGCCACCCAGCGCGCCAGGTCCTCGACGGACGAGAAGACGCCGCCCATCGAGGCCAGCGCGCCATACGGGTCGGTTCCCTCGCGGACACAGGCGTCCCCGCGCCGGACGTATCCGTGCGCGAGGCGCTCCTCCGGGACATCATCGGCGAGGTAGGCGGTCGCGGTCATGCCCAACGGCAGCAGGAACCGGTCCCGGACCACCTCCCGGTACTCGCGCCCGGCGACGTTCGTGATGACGCGGCCCAGGATCCCGTAGCCCAGGTTGGAGTAGTCGAAGACGGCGCCCGGCGGCCAGGCGAAGGAGGGACCGGCCGATAGCAGCTCCGCGAACTGGTCCAGCGGAAGGCCCTGTTGGCGGTCGCCCCACGGGTCGTCCGTGGCGAGCCCGGCCGACATCGTCAGCAGCTGCCGGACGGTCACCGGCGCGCTGTCGGCGGTCGCGAGGCTCCAGCCGGCGAGCTCCGGGACGTACCCGGCAACGGGCTCGTCCAGGCGGAGACGTCCCTCGTCCCGCAGGAGCAGCACGGTGGACGCGGTGAAGGACTTGGTCATGGACGCGATGCGGAACACGGAGCCCGCATCAGGACGGCGGTCCTCGCCGACGCGGGTCGTGCCGGCGCCGCCGGCATGCGCCAGGGCGCCGTCACGGACAACGCCCCAGGCGACCCCGGGGATCCCGGCCTCGTCGGGGAGGCAACCGAAGCGGGCGTCAAGGGAGCGGAGGACGTCGTCGAAGGTCGGCATCACGACATGATGCCCGGACGGCCGCCGGGCCGGGACGTGGCTCGACGAAGGCCTGGGCGCGGCCCGCAGGTTGACCCGTCGAGGGACGGCGGCGTTCAGTCCTCGATCGTTGCCGTGAAGTCCGCCCGTGGCTTCAGCGCCACGACGCCGGCGGCCCTTGTCCCGTTGAACGTCGCCCGCCAGGTGACGGTGGTGGGGGTCGCGACCTTGTCCGGGCCGATCGTCACGTTGGACGGCCTCGTCCTGAGGCAGTCGTCCACGTCGTCGGTCACGCCCCGGAAGGCAGGACCGACAGGTCCCCACGGCCCGGGAACAGGATGTCGCGCAGGAACAGGAAGAGGCGCTCCAGTCGGGTCGTGATCGCCCGAGACATGCGGGCCAGGATGTCCAGAAGGGCCGATCCCATGGCGGCAGTCTCGGCGACGCTCCCGGCTCGCGAGAGGGCGAATCCGCGGCATCTCGGCAGGCGAGTGGTCGGGTCGCCGGCGGGGGAGGTTGCGCTGCGCACGTCCGCGCCCGGGTTGTGAGACGATCCGCCTACCAGTCAGGGTGGCGGACCCAACGGTCAACGGGCGCAGTGGAGGACCCTCGATGGCATCCGCGAAGGCGAAGCGGGGCATGCGGACCCTGCCGATCCTCGAAGGCATCCTGCCGATCGATCCGTCACGGATCAGCGTGGACGTCATCGCCGGCGCTACCCTGGCGGCGCTGGCCATCCCCGAGGTCATGGGCTACACGAAGATCGCCGGCATGCCGGTCATCACCGGCCTGTACACGATCCTCCTGCCGATCCTCTTCTTCGCGATTCTCGGGTCGTCGCGACACCTCGTGGTGGGCGCGGACTCCGCCACCGCCGCGATCATGGCCACGGGACTGGTGGCGATGGGCGCGGTGGCCGACTCCACCAACTACGTCGAGCTCGCCTCGCTGTGTGCCCTCATGTGCGCAGTCCTGCTCGTGCTCGCCCGCATCCTGCGGCTGGGCTTCATCGCGAACTTCCTGTCGCGGAGCGTCCTGATCGGCTTCCTGACGGGCGTCGGCATCCAGGTCGCCATGGGCCAGTTCGGCGGCCTGTTCGGCATCCCCGGGCAGAGCGGCGGCACGATCCAGAAGTTCGTCGAAACCCTCAAGCTGATCCCCACGGAGACGAGCCTCGCGACGCTCGCGGTGTCAGCCTTCGTCCTGGTCACCATCCTCGGGCTGGACCGGGTGAACAAGAAGATCCCCGGCGCGCTCATCGCCGTGGTGGTCTCCATCGCCGCGAGCTACTTGCTGGACCTGGCGGCAAAGGGCGTCACGTCCCTCGGCACGGTGCCCGGCGGTCTGCCGACGCTGGGCCTGCCCACGGCGGTGATGACGGCTGACAACGTCGTGGCCCTGCTGCCGACGGTCATCTCGCTCGTCGTGGTGATCCTCGCCCAGAGCGCAGCGACCTCACGTGCCTACGCGATGAAGTACGCGGACAGCTTCAACGAGAACGTCGACCTCGTCGGCCTCGGCTCGGCGAACTTCGCCGCTGCCCTCAGCGGCACGTTCGTCGTCAACGGCAGCCCCACCAAGACCGAGATGGTCGACAGCGCCGGCGGCCGCACCCAGATCAGCCAGCTCACGGCGGCTGCGGTCGTCGCGATCGTCCTGCTGTTCCTGACCGGTCCGCTTTCCTACATGCCGAACGCGGTCCTCGCGTCGGTCGTGTTCCTCATCGGCCTGCGGCTGATCGACTACAAGGGCATGGCGGACATCTACCGCCTCCGCAAGGGCGAGTTCGCGGTTGCCGCGATCACCGCCGCGGTCGTCGTGGTCGTCGGCGTCGAGCAGGGCATCCTGCTCGCGATGGCTCTGTCCATCCTCGAGCACATCTACCACAGCTACCACCCGTACGACACCCTGGTGGTGGACAGCCCCGAGCAGGGGATCATGACGGTGGCCCTCGAGGCGAACCGGCAGATCACCCCTGGTGTCGTCGTCTACCGGTTCGGAGCCGGCCTGTTCTACGCGAACGCGACGCGCTTCACCGAGGAGGTCATGGGTCTCGTGGAGCACGCCGATCCCCCGCTCAGCACGCTGGTTCTCCTGGGTTCCGCGATGGCCGACGTCGACTACTCGGGCTCCGACTCCCTACGCCAGGTCCACGAGGAGCTGGCGCGCCAGGGTGTGAAGCTCGTGCTCGTCGACCTCAGCCCGGCGGTGCGTGCCCAGCTCGACGCCTACGGGCTCACCGAGAAGATCGGGCCCGCCAACATCTTCGCCTCCATCGGTGAGGCGGTCGCGGCGCACCGGGCGAGGACGGCCGTCACGGATCCACCGGCGGCGTCGGCCTGAGACCGATCACGATGACCACGCGGACAAGCCAGGCGGCGAGCCGGGCGGCCGGAGAGGCGGCCCGGGTGGCGAGCCCACCCGCCGCCCTCGGGCCCTGGGCGGCGGCCCCCGATCGCCCGGATCCGATCGCCCTCCTCGAGGAACAGGCCACGACCCGGATCCCGGAGCTGGTGCCCGTCCGTTACGGCCGCATGGCGATCTCGCCGTTCACGTTCCTGCGGGGCGCCGCGCTGCCGATGGCCGCAGACCTCTGCGCGGGTGCCAGCTCGGGCGTCGTCACCCAGCTGTGCGGCGACGCGCACCTCGCCAACTTCGGCCTGTTCGCCTCGCCCGAGCGCGACCTGCTGTTCGACATCAACGACTTCGACGAGACCCTGCACGGACCGTTCGAGTTCGACCTCAAGCGCCTGGCCGCCAGCCTCGTCGTCGCCGGGCGTGCCCGCAGCCTCGGCGCGCACGACACGCGGCACACCGTCCGGCGGGCCATCCGCTCCTATCGCGACCGGATGGCGGGCTACGCGACGATGCACGCCATCGACGTCTACTACGCGCACGTCGATGTCACGGGGATCCTGGCCTACGTCGACAAGCGCGAGCGGGCGCTGATCGAGGGCACCGTGAAGTCCACGGCCCATCACGACGCCGTCCACGAACTGCCCAAGCTGACCACTGTTACCGACGGCGTGCGGCGGCTGGTGGAACATCCGCCGACCATCGTGCGCCGGGCCGACGTCACGCCACCCCTCGCCGCGGCCGCGATGGCGCAGTATCGCGAGACCCTCCAGGAGGACCGGCGCCAGCTCCTCGATCGGTACACGATGGTCGACTACGCGCTCAAGGTGGTCGGTGTCGGCAGCGTGGGGCTGGGCGCCTTCATCGCGCTGCTCATGGGCGGCACGGAGGATGACCCGCTCTTCCTCCAGGTCAAACAGGCCGAAGCGTCGGTCTACGAGCGGTACCTTGGCCCGAGCCATGCGGCGAGCCACGGCGAGCGCGTGGTCAACGGGCAGCGTCGCCTGCAAGCCGCGAGCGACATCCTGCTCGGATGGGCGGTCGGGGAGCAGGGCCGGCACTGGTACGTCCGCCAGCACCAGGACCAGAAGGGGAGCGCGGTCATCGAGTCGATGACCGCGGCGGACCTCGAGACGTGGGGTGAGCTGTGCGCCTGGGCCCTGGCGCGCGGGCATGCCCGCTCCGGGGAGCCCGCCACGATCAGCGCCTACCTCGGCACCGACGATGCGTTCGAGGTCGCGTTGGTGACGTTCGCGGAAGCCTACGCCGATCAGACCGAGCGAGACCACGCGGCGCTGACCGCCGCCATCAAGAGCGGCCGCATCACGGCCGTGAGCGGAGTGTAGGTTCAGGGCCCGGCCGGCCGGCCGAGCCCGGCCTCGGCGCCGTGGCGCCAGGCGCCTCGCATCAGCGAGTCGCGCCCGCCATTCGTCTGCCGTGGGCACCTCTGGCGGTGGGCGCCGCGAGATCCCGTCGTCGGGCTCGCTCAGCCATCGCGGCGCCCGATCCTGGCTAGGCCGAACTTCCAGCGCCTGGCGGGCCTGATCGGGGCCGGTCAGTGGCGCTGTCCTGATCTTGGACTCTGGCGTGTCAGGCTGCTCCGTTGCGCGCGTGTGAGATGTAGTCAGTAATATGCTTGACATCTGGCGTGAGATGTGCATGATTGAGGGATGGTGAAGCCGAAGACGCCAGCGATGCACGTAGTCAGGGTGGTGAGCCGCCAGGGGGGCCGCGAGTACACGAGCACGCTGCTGCGCAACTCGTACCGCGAGGACGGCAAGGTCAAGAAGCAGACCCTCGCCAACCTGTCCCACCTGCCCGAGCCCCTGATCGAGCTCATCCGGGCCTGGCTCGCGGGCGAGCGCTTCCTCGCCGTGGGCGAGACGCTCCCGATCCGGCGCAGCCTGCCCCACGGCCACGTCGCGGCGGTGCTCGGGATGCTCCGCACCCTGGGCCTGCCCGGCACTCCTCGACCGCCGGCCGTCGCGGCTGCGGGACCTCGCGACGGCCCTGGTCGCCGCCCGCCTGATCGCTCCCGCGTCCAAGCTCGCCACGGCGGCGCTGCTCGGCCAGACCACCCTGGGGGCGGCCTGCGGGGTGGAGGGCGCCGACGAGAACGAGCTGTACGGGGCGATGGACTGGCTCCTCGCACGCCAGGCCCGCGTGGAGCGCGCCCTTGCGGCCCGCCACCTCTCCGGAGGCTCGCTCGTGCTGTACGACCTCACGTCGGTGTACATGGAGGGCAGCCACTGCCCCCTGGCGCGCCATGGCCACTCCCGCGACCACCGGCCCGACCGGCCCCAGGTCGAGTTCGGCCTGCTGACCGACAGTCGGGGCTGCCCGGTCGCGGTCGAGGCGTTCCCGGGCAACACCGCCGACCCGGCGACGGTGGAGGCCCAGGTGGACAAGCTGCGGGTCCGCTTCGGTCTGTCGGACATCGTCCTCGTGGGCGACCGGGGGATGCTCACCTCGGCCCGGATCGAGCGCCTGCGGGAGGTGGGCGGGATCGGCTGGGTGAGCTGCCTGCGGGCACCCGCGATCCGCCGCCTGGTCGAGGGGGGCGACCTCCAGCTCTCGCTGTTCGACGAGCGGGACCTGGCCGAGATCACCAGCCCCGAGTTCCCGGGCGAGCGCCTCGTGGTGTGCCGCAACCCTGCCCTCGCCGCGGAGCGGGCCCGCAAGCGCGAGGCGCTCCTGGTCGCGACCGAGGCGGCGCTCGCCAAGGTCAGCGCGGCGGTCGAGCAGGGCCGCCTGCGGACAGCGGCCGCCATCGGCCTGCGCGCGGGACGGGTGGTCAACGCCAGGAAGATGGCCAAGCACTTCGAGCTCGAGATCGCGGACGGGGTCTTCGCGTATCACCGGCGGACCGACGCGATCGCCGCGGAGGCGGCCCTCGACGGGATCTACGTGGTGCGGACCAGCGTCGGCCCCGAGCGGCTCGACACGCCGGCGGTCGTCGAGACGTACAAGCGCCTGAGTGCGGTCGAGCGCGACTTCCGGGCGCTCAAGGGCGACGACCTGCTCGTCCGGCCGGTCTTCCACTGGCGGGAGGACCGGGTGCGGGCGCACCTGTTCCTGTGCTTCCTCGCGGCCTACGTGCGCTGGCACCTCGAGGCCGCCTGGGCACCCCTGCTGTTCCGGGACGAGGCCCCGCCCGCGCGGACCGATCCCGTCGCGCCGCCGCAGCCGCTCATCGGGGGCCCTCGCCAAGGAGCGCGACCACCGGACGCCCGACGGCCTCCGGGTCGGCAGCTTCACCACGCTCATGGTCGAGCTCGCCACGCTCACCCGCAACCGGGTCGTGCCGACAGGGCTCGGCGAGGAGGCGGCGTTCGACGTGCTGGCCGAGCCCACGCCGCTCCAGGCCCGCGCGTTCGAGCTGATCGGGGTCTCACCCGGCAGCGTGTAGACAGAGCGCCGCAGCTCCCAAGGCCCGTTTCGTGCTTGAACTGCCCGTCGAGCGCTGGAAGTTCGGGCTAGGTCGTGGCGGTGGCGCCACGGCCCGGATCGGGCGGGCGCGTCGTGGCCCGGGTGGGCGCGTTCGTGGCGGTGGGCGTCACCGTCCGGCCCGGGCGGGCATGGCCAAGCGGCCGTGGCCGTCCCCGCCCCCGCGGCTGGCACGCCCCGCTGGCTGGGTACTCCGCTGGGCAGTTGGCCTCCGGCATCCGAGCCGGGCTGCTACTCGGCGGGGTCCGTCAGCTCCAGGCGGATCCGCTTGTTGATCCGGCCCTTGGACTCGTAGCCGGTCACCCGGATCCCGCCGACCTCGCGGGTGTTCGCCACGTGCGTGCCGCCGTCGGCCTGCAGGTCGAGGCCGACGATCTCGATGGTCCGGATCTCGCTCGATCCCCTCGGGCAGGAGGTTGACCTTCGTCCGGATCAGGTCCGGGATCGCGAACGCCTCGTCCCGCGGCAGGACGTTGACGCGGACGTCCCGGGCGGCCGCGCAGCTCCGCGTTGACCTTCGCCTCGATCTCGCCCACCAGGTCGCCGGACATCCGCTCGAACTCGAAGTCCATCCGACCCGCACCCGGCTCCATGTTGCCGCCGGTGACCAGCGCCCCGTAGTCGCGCCACACGACGCCGCACAGGGCGTGGAGCGCGGTGTGCGTGCGCATCAGCGCATACCGGCGCGCCCACTCCAGGTCGACGGCGACGGTGTCGCCCGGCCGCGGCAGCTCGCCGTCACCCGGGGCTTCCAGCTCGTGCACGATCTCGCCGCCGACGCTTGCCGCGCGGCCCGACCGTCCATGACCGCCCGTCCGCCGCGCGCAGGATGACGCCCCGGTCCGATGGCTGGCCGCCGCCGCCCGGGTAGAACGCGGTCGCGTCGAGGACGACCAGCGGGGGGCCCTCCGCGGCCGACACGTCCAGCACGCGGGCCTCCAGGGAACGCGCGTAGGCATCCCGGTAGCAGACCTCGTCGACGCGCGGGGTCATCGCGCGGGCACCGCCGCCACGGGCTCAGCTCCCGACCCTGAGCGTCCCGACCATGATGGGGTGGACCGTGCACACGAACTGGTACGTGCCGGCGGGCAACGCCGGCACCTGGTACAACGCCTGGGCGGGCCCGGTGATGATGTCGCCCTTGAACACAGGTTGCCGGAGGCGTCCCGGATCTCGACGTTGTGCAGGGTGCCCGGGTCCTTGTTGTCGAACCGGATGACGAACGCAGTGTCCGCCGGGACGCTGATCTCCGTCTGCTCGTACGCCATGTTCAGCGCGGAGATGTCGACCGTGGTGCCACCGGCACCGCCCGCAGACGATGCCGCGACGGTCGCGACCGGCGTCGGTCCAGCCGAGGCGACGGGGGCGGGGGAAGCCGTGAGGGCGGGGGGGGCGGAGGGGGCGGGGGAAGCGGGGAGGGCGGAGGGGGCGGCAGAGGCCGTCCCCGAAGGGGCCGGCGTGACCGCGGGAGCCGGGGTCGGCGCGGCGTAGGTCCAGCCCGGTCCGGGCGACCCGGAGCAGGCGCCCAGGGCAAGCGCGACGGCGAGCGCGGCGATGGCAACCAGTGGGCGGCGCATGGGGACCTCGGAATGCCGGCTACGTAGAACCCTGCGAATCTTACCCAATGCCGGGCGGTCCTGTCGGAGAACGTCGGGTCCGCCCGCGGCACCGGCCGGCGGCGCGGGACCCCGCGGGTTCAGCGGCCGCGCGGGGCCCCGCCGCCGTCCTCGAGACCGAGCCGGATCGCGACCGCGGCGGCCTCCACGCGCCCGGACACGCCGAGCTTGGACAGGATGTTCCCCACGTGAACGCCCACCGTCTTCTGGCTGATGAACAGACGGTCGCCGATCTCGCGGTTGGTCCGTCCCTTGGCGATCAGCCCCAGCACCTCCAGCTCTCGCTTGGACAGCCCGAACGTGTCCCCGCCGGCCGACGGCAGCCGTCCGGCGACCTGCGCCGTCTCCGGGACGTTCACATCGGGCACGGGCCCCGGGCTCACCGCCGTCCTGGGGCCGGGCGGTGCCGCGACGGGCTCGCCGAGCAGGGCCTCCGCCTCCGGGGGGAACGTGATCAGGGCGCGACCGGCGAGGTCGCGCAGGCGACGCAGCAGGGGCCGGGCCCGGAGCCCGAGCGCCAGGGAGACCGCCGCCAGGAGCGGCTCACGCGCGTCGGCGCGCACCAGGCGGGCATCCGTCCGGTCACGCGGCCCGCCGGCGCCCGGGATCGCCGCGCCGAGGATCGCCTCGGCCTGGTGCCACCGCGCACGGGCCTCCCGGTACGGGTCGCCGACCTCGTGCAGCCGCTCGGCCAGGGCTGCCCAGTTGGCCGGATCGTCACGACCCTGGAGCCGGGCGTGGAAGGCCCGGGCGGTGGCGAGGCTCGCCTCCGGCTCCCGTGCCGCGGCGACACCGTCGACCGCCCGCGCCCGGGAGACCGCGGCCTCGGCATCCGCGAGGATCCGGTTCGCACGCTCGCGCGAGGCCGCGACGTCGCCGATCCGACGCCGCTCCAGGGCCTCGGCAATGATCGCCGCCTCCACCTCGAGCGCCGTTGCCGCCATCCGCGCGACGAGGACCCAGTCTTCGCTGCCACGGAGGCGCGCCCAGCCGCGCTCCGCCGCGCGCCGCGCGTCGGCGAGGTCGCCGCTCCACATCGCGTAAGACGCCGTCGCCTGGTAGGCGGGGACGGCGAACTGGAGATCGCCGCCGGTCTCGAGCTCCACGAGGATCCGGCCCAGCAGGCGCCCCGCCTCCTCGCCTGCCTCCGACTCGGTCTCGACGATGACAAGGTTCAGGATCGCGTTGACGAACGGAACCCCCGCCGGGCTCCAGTCGAGCGCCCGGAGGCACAAGGCCCGCGCCTCGGCCCAGCGTCCGACGTCGACCAGGATCCCGGCGATGTTCCCGGCCATCAGGTTCCCGTAGACGGCGCCAAGGTCGTTCGCATCGGCCTCGGCCATGCTGCGGAATGCCTCCTCGATGGCCTCGGCCGGCCGGCCCAGGACCTCGAGCACGACCGCCATGTTGACGCCGGCGCGCCACCACTCCTCGACCAGGCCGAGAGCCCGGGCTCGTTCCACGGCATCGCGCAGGAGCGGCACGGCCAATTCCGGGTGCTCGCCCCAGCCGCGGATCACGGCCAGTGTCGTGGTCGCGTGGATGGCCTCGGGCTCCGCATCGGCGCCGATCTCGGCCGCGATCTCCAGCGCACCGACGGCCGCGCGTTCGGCATCCCGGAAGGCGCCGGCGATCATGCGCTCCTGGGCAAGCAGGGCGAGGATCCGGGCACGCTCGATCGACGGGCCGGGCGGAGCTGCCTCGGCAGCTCGCCGGAGCGCGGCCGTGGCACCCGGGCCGTCGCCGGCCGCGAGACGATAGCGGCCGAGGCGGCCTTCGAGCACGGCATGGGCAAGGCGGTCCCGCCGCTCGCCGAGCGCCGCAAGGGCGCTCTCCGCGTAGGCCACGGCCCGGGCCGGGCGGAGCGAGGCGTACGCGGCCTCCGCGGCCAGCTGCGCCAGCTCGGCGACCGACTCGGCCCCGTTGGCGGTGGTCGTGAGGTCCACGGCGGTCGCGTCGTTCATGGCAGTCGCGGGTTCTGGCGCCCGCGGGTTCACGGTGTTCGCGGGTTCCGCGGTGGTCGCGTCGCCCGGCTGGGGCGGCGGTCGTGCCGGCCGGCGGCGCCGGGGTGGCATCCGCGATCGGTGTGGACGCCGCATCAACGGCTGGCGGCGCGGGGACAGGCAACGCAAGCGCCAGCTCGAACGCGGCGAGCGCGTCCTGCGGCGCCCCCCGACGCGTCGCAAGGCGGCCGGCCTCGATCGCGGCCTTCCGCGCCTCGGCGGGGCGGTACGCGGCCCGCCAGTGCACCGCGGCCACGATCGGCACGTCGGAGAACGCCTGTGCCAGCGCGGCGTGGTACCTGGACACGTGTTGCGGGAGCAGGTCCGCGACGACCGCCCGAGCCACCAGCTCGTGGCGGATCCGGAGAAGCTCGCCGGGCTCGGCCTTCACCAGCCCATGCTCGAGCGCCTCCTCGAGACCCGCAGCAAGATCCTGGTCGAGGTGGACCGTGGCCCGGCGCGGGCCGGTGGCCGAACGCGGCGGCAGGCCGCCGGACCGGCCGAAACGCTCGGCGGCGAGCAGCTCCTCGTACGCGACGGCCGCACGGCCGAGGCGCCGCCGGTCCATCGGACGTTCGGCGGGCGCGAGCAGGCGCAGGACGCGCCGGCACTCCGGGGAGCGGCGCGCGAGGCGGGCGGCGACGAGGTCCGACAAAGAGGCGGTGAGCGACGTGTTGCGCAGCTCGCGGCGCGCCGCGACCAGCTCCTCCACGACCAGCGGAGCACCGCCGGACCGCTCCGCGACCAGGACGACGACCGACGCTGACGGCCGCTCCCCCTCGATCCCCTCGATCAGGCCGGCGATCTCGCGCCGGGAGAACGGGGCGAGATCCACGCGGACCGGCGGTCGGAGGCCGGCCTCGATGACTGCAAGGTTCTCGCGCAGCGGGTGCTCCCGGGTGAGGCGGTCCGGCTGGTAGGTGAGCACGAGGGTGATCCGCTCGTTCCGCGCGATCCGGGCCGCGAACGTCGCGAAAGCCCGTGTGGCGGCGTCCGCGCGATGAAGGTCCTCGAGAACCAGCACCACCGGCCGCTCGTCGGCGAGACGCCCGAGCCAGCGGAGCACGGCCTCGAGGGCGCGCGGCTGGCGATGCTCGGGATCCTCCAGGGCGCTCGATCGCGGCTCCGGCATCGCCGCGGCAAGGGCCGCCATCCCGGGCAGGCCGACGAGGATCGGACGGGCATCCCGACGGAGCAGTGCCCGGAGCTCCTCCCGAGGCCGGGCCGCGACCGCCGGGGCAAGGGCGTCCAGGACCGCGGACCACGGTGGGTCGGCCGGACCATGGCACCGCCCGCGGAGGACCATGGGGGCGGGCGATGCGGCCGTGGCGCGCTCGATGGCCTCGTCAAGGAGCCTGCTGGCGCCCATCCCGGCGCCACCGGCGACGATGACGGTGGTGGCCGAACCAGACGCGGCGGCGGCCACGGCTGCCTGGACCAGCGCGAGATCATGCTCACGCCCGACAAAACGGCGGCTGACGATTCTCCCCGGCACCGCCGCATTGTAGGAGGGTCACCGCCGTCGGAGGGCCACCGCCGGCGGGGTCTCTGCAGGGCCTCCGCATTCCAGGTTCGCCCTCCCGGCTCGTGGTCACGTGCCACCGGCGCCGTTCGCCGCCCTGGTGCCGCGGGCGGTACCCTCCGCGGGTGCAAGCCCGCCGCCCGCCCCACCCGTCCAACGACCTGAACGAGCTGTCCGGCGAGGAGTGGCTCTACTTCACGAAGTCGGTCTGGACGACGGCATACCCGTCGGAGCTGGGCCACGCCCTCCGCAGGGTCCACGGGGCGAACAAGCCGCCGCGCCTGATGGCGCGCCTGATCGAGTTCTTCACGAAGACCGGCGAGCTGGTCCTGGACCCGTTCGCCGGCGTGGGCGGGACGCTGCTCGGTGCCGCGATTGCCCGCGGTCCCCGTCGCGCGCTCGGCATCGAGCTGGACGAGCGCTGGGCGACCGTGTTCGCTGAGACGGTCGCCGCCCTGCAGGCCGAGCACGACGGGACCGGCCCCCGCCTCGCGGACCTGGGCCAGAACGACCCGGGCGGCACGCGCGGCTTCGACCCGACGGGCCTGGAGCTGCGCCGGGGTGACGCCCGGCTGGTCCTGCCCGCGCTGGCCGCCGACTCGGTGGACTTCGTGGCGACCGACCCTCCGTACAACGTGCAGCTGCCGATGACCATGGCAGGCGGGCGCCTGGCCGAGACCCACGCGAACAGGCGCACGGACTATGCGATGGTCTCGGATCTGGCGGGTGACCTCGCGAACCTGCCGGACTATGCCGCGTACCTCGATGAATGGGCGGCGTGCTGGGGGAGGTCCGCCGCGTCCTCCGACCGGGTCGCTACGCGGTGCTCATCGTGCGTGACGCCTACCAGGACGGGCGCTACGTGTTCACGGCGGCCGACCTCGCGGCGCGGGCTGATGCGGTCGGGCTGATCCCGAAGGGCGACATCGTGTGGTATCAGGCCGGCACCAGGCTGCGGCCCTACGGGTACCCCCGGTCCTTCGTGCCCAACATCGCGCACCAGCACATCGTGGTCCTGCGCAAGCCTCCGTCCCCCAGGCCGCCTGCGCGGCGACGCCGCCCGGAGCTCCCGGGAGCCTAGGAGGCTGGTGTGAAACGCGCGTTCTGACCGGCTGACGGGAGGGCGCGGGCGCAGCTACGATTCCCTGGGCGGACGGGCCCGAGAGCGAACGGATGGGCCGCCCGCAGGATCGCGAGGAGCCGCCCATGTCGCTCGGATCCACGCCCCGCCAGGGAGACGTCTTCCGGAGCACGACCGAGTTCTGCGCGCCCCGGGTCCGGCCCGACTCGATCCATGCCCTGCTCCACCGGGAGTGCTTCAGCCTCTTCCCGGACGCGCTGTTCGCCGATCTCTTCGCCGACCTCGGCCGCCGCTCGGTCCCGCCGCTCATCGTCGCGGTCGTGATGGTCCTCCAGCGCCTCGAGGGCCTGTCCGACCGCGAGGCGGTCGAGCGCTTCACCTTCGACGCCCGCTGGAAGTACGCCGCGGGCGGCCTGCCGTTCGACCATCCGGGCTTCGCCCACACGGTGCTCGTCGACATGCGGGCGCGCCTTGCCCGCTCCGATCGCCCGAACCGGATCTTCGAGCGCACCCTCGAGGTCGCGCCGGCGAGGCCGGCCTCGTCGGCGTCCGGCGGGTGCTCGACTCCACGCCCGCTGTACGACGCGGTCGCCACGATGGACACGGTCACCCTCGTCCGCTCGGCGATCCGGGGCGTGCTCGCGGCCGCCGGCGAGCGAGAGCCGGCGCTCCGCTCCGCTGCTCCGCCGCGACGACGACTACCGCACGGCGGCAAGCCCGCCTGCGACTGGGAGGACGCCGAGGCGCGGCTCGGCGCTCGTCGACGCCCTCGCCCGGGACGGCGAGGCCCTCCTCGAGGCGCTCGAGGGCGAGCCCGCTCCCGGCGCCGCTCGGCGCAGGCCGCGACCCTCCTCGCCACGGTCCTCGGCCAGGACCTCGAGGACGGCCCCGACGGGCGGATCCGGATCGCCCGGCGGGTCGCGCCACGACCGGGTCATCTCCACGGTCGACCCCGAGGCCCGCCACGGCCACAAGACGGACCGCCACAGCTTCGACGGGTACAAGGGCCACCTCGCGCTCGATCCGGACGCCGAGCTCGTGACCGCGACCGCCGTCACGCCCGGCAACGCCGGCGACGCGACGGTGGTCGCTCGACCTGCTCGCCGACGAGCTCGCCGCCGCCGCGCCGAGCCGCGCCGAGCCGCCGCTCACCGTGTACGGCGACGCCGCCTACGGGACGGGCGCGGTCCTCGCGGCGCTCGAGGAAGCCGGCGCCGTGAACCGCTGCAAGGTCCAGCCGTCGCACGGCGCTCGCCGGGCCACTTCACCAAGGCCGACTTCGCGGTCGACCTCGCCGCCCGGACCGTCACCTGCCCAGCCGGGCGGGTTGCGCCGATTCCGGGGCACGGCGTCCGGAGCTCCATGGCCGCTTCGGCCGGCCTGTGGCGCGCTGCCCGCTGGCGAGCCGCTGCACGACCTCGCCGCGCGGGCGCAGGATCGAGATCGGACCCGCACGAGGCGCTTCTCGCCGCCGGTCGGGCCGCGACGCGCGATCCCGGCCTGGCGCGCCGACTACCGGGCGACCCGGCCGCTGGTCGAGCGCAAGCTCGCCCACCTCATGCGCCGCCGCCACGGCGGAGGCGGGCGCGCGTCCGGGGCAGGCTCAAGGTCGGCGCCGACTTCGCGCTCCTCGCCGCGGCGGTCAACCTCGCCCGGCTCGCCGTTCTCGGAGTCGTCACCTCAGGCGGGAGCTGGGCCACCGGGACCGCCTGACGCGGACGGGACGAGCCCTCACCTCCGGTCCACCCGGGAGCGACCGTCCAGACCCGCCGAACCCAGCCCGCCTGATCCCAGCTCTCACACCCAGGCTGGCCGTTGGCGCCCGCGCTCTTTCGTCAGCCGGTTAGAACGCTCGTTTCACACCAGTCTCCTAGGCCTCGCCGAACTGCTGGCGCCTCTCCGAGTAGGCGCGAAGCATGTCCTCGAAGCTGCCGGTCGCCGGGCCCTCGTCACCCGTGCCCCGCGCGCCGGCGTTCGCGGCAGGCGTCTCGCTCACGACGTCACCCAGCACCATCTTGTGAACCCAGCCCTCGCGCCCATCGGGGCAGAGGACCCGCCAGAACGTGCCGCGCTTCTCCAGGAGGACCACCTGGTCGCCCTCGTCCAGGGTGCCGATCTCCATGCCCCGGACCTCGTCGGGGTGCGACAGGAGGCTGACCAGGCGGTATCGGATCCACCGCCGCTCGAGACCGGTAACGGCCGTCCCAACGGACCCGTCGAAGGTGAGATGCGCGGCGGTGGAGGCGGACCGGAGTGGGTCGGTCTTGCGGGCCTCCATCAGCGACGGGCGTCGCCAGCGGGGCAGGTGAGCGTCCATGTCGCCTGGCCCGGGCGCCATCGCGACCGCGGCCTGCACGGCGGAAGCGGCCAGCGTCGCTGTCGCCATCGCGGGGGCGGTGGTCGGTGCGACCGCAGCCACCCGGGCGGGGCTGCCGATGAGCCCGGAGCCCGGGACGATCCCGTAGCCCCTTGCGGCGGCGGCGCCGAGCACCTCGTCGGACGCGGTCGGCTCCTGGTCGCGGCGCCGCTTCCCGAACAGCAGGAACGCCATCATCAGGGTCACGACGCCGGTGACCCCGACCACCACGGGCAACAGGCGGGCCAGGGCTGCCATGAGGCCCGAGCCGCCCGGCAACGTCGCGGTGCCGTTGCCGCCGGCCCGCCGCCCGGGCGCAGCCCCGCCGCTCAGCGCCCCCCCCGTGCCGGACCCGCCGCCCGAGCCGCCCGGTGCCACCATCGCCACGCCGGGTTCACCGGTCGGCGAAGGATCGGGATCGGCGGCCGTGCCCGAACCGTTCCCGGGGTCCGGACTCGAGGAGGATGCGCCACCGGCTCCCGCAGTCCCCGCACCTCCAGCGGAAGGCCGCGGCGTCGGGGTCGCATCAGCGGTGGGCGCGGACGTCGGGGCCGCCGTGGCGCGTGGCGTGGGGTCGGGGTCGGGGTCGGGGTCGGTCCGGAGCGTGGCGCAGGAGTCGAGGTCGCCGTCGGGCGCGGGGTCGGGGTCGGTGCGGGGGTCGCCGTCGGGCGCGGGGTCGCCGTCGGGCGCGGGGTCGGGGTCGGTGCGGGTCGAGGGGTCGGGGTGGGGGTTGCCGTCGGGCGAGGGGTCGCCGTCGGGCGCGGGGTCGGGGTCGGCGTGCCGTCGGGCGCGGGGTCGGGGTCGGCGTCGCCGTCGGGCGCGGAGTCGGCGTCGGGGTCGGCGTCGGGGTCGCCGTCGGGCGCGGGGTCGGCGTCGGGGTCGGTGGAGGGGTCGGGTGTGGGGTGGGCGTCGGCGTCGGGTGTGGGGTCGGGGTGGGCGTCGGGTCGGGGGTGGGCGGAGGCGTGATCGATATCGTCGGCCCGCCGACCGAGGCCGGGGCACCATTGACGTCGGCCGCCTCGTACCTCGTGCGCCAGCTCCCGGCCGGAAGCTTCACCGACACGGAGAAGCGGACGCCACGGAGCCAGCTCTCGGATGACGTCGTCGCGGTCATCCTGAACGTGGAACCCGCCGCAACGACGCGGACGTAGTCAGGCGCCAGGCCATCGGCGTTCAGGTAGGTCACCGAGAAGGTGATGGTGGTTGCGGTGGTCCCGTGCAAGGGCGTGGCCACGGGGCGATCGAACAGGGTGGTGGGCCCGTCCGCCGCGAGCGCCGGCACGACAGTCGTCGCGACCAGCAGCACCGCGGCCAGCAGCGCCCGCACCGACAACCAGCCGGACACGCCGACGACCGGCGCGACGACTCGCCTCGGCAGATGTCCCACTATGACGACCGCCTCCTCTGTGCGCCCCAGTGGAGCGCGTGCGGGATCCTCACAGGAGCATCGTCAGCCGGCAGGCGGGCCGCAATGGTACGGGGGTCCGGGTGTCGAAGCACCGCAAGTCGCGCACGGTCCGGGGGGCAACGCCTGGGTGGCGGCAAGCGACGGTGCGTGGCGGCACCGTTCCACCGGTCACATCGGTGGGGTTCGGTGGAGGGACGGTGACTGTCGCATCCTCCTACGTAGCCCGAATCGGCCACGTCGCGCGAGCGCGCGGCCGGGGACGATGCGGTCATGCAGGTCATCGTCGCTCCCAGCCCTATCTCGCGTGCCGACCGGATGGCGGTGGCGCGCTCGGTGCTCGTGTCGGTGCTGCTGATCCTCGCCGGCGTGGCACTCGCCATGCTGTGCCTCCGCACCCCGCTGATCAGCACGTTCATCCCCGGAGGCCGGCCGTCCGCCATGCAGACGGCGGCCGGGGTGGTCGCCTGGGCGTTCGCGATCGTCGTCCCGGCCGCCCTCATGCTCATCGGCGTCCTCCGGTTCGCCGCCACCGTGGAGGCCGTCAGGGACCTGCATCCGAGGACGATCACGCACCGTCTGGCCCGCTCCCTCGGACCCAGCCATCTCGTGGCCGCCGACCTGGTCCTGCCCGGCGGCCGCTGGATCCACGAGATGGTCATCGGCCCGTTCGGCATCGTCGTCCTGGGCGACGTCCCGCCTCCGTCCGTGAGCCGGCACGTCGGCACGAGCTGGGAGATCCGTGGCGAGCGCGACCGGTGGATCCCGGTCGAGGCCCCGCTGGACCGCGCGGCACGTGACGCCGAGCGTGTCCGCGGCTGGCTCGGCACGTACGACCGCGACTTCCTCGTGCGCGTCTACGCCGCGATCGTGACCGACGACCGGCGGCTCGAGCGGTCGGCCAACTGCGCGGTGGTTGCACCCGGCCAGTTCGCCGCGTGGCTGGAGAGCCTGCCGGCACAGCGCGGCCTCACGGCCGATCGGCGCTCGCAGCTCGTCGAGCTGGTTCGCTCGGTGGCCGCTCCGCGCTGATCCGGGGACGCGACCGCAAGCGGCCATCCGCCGGGCCAGCGGCCGTGGTCGGCGATCGTCCCCAACCGGCTTGCTCCGCCTGTGCACGAGCGGGCATAGACTGACCGGCGGGGGAGTAGCCCAGTTGGTCAGAGGCGCCGAGCTTATACCTCGGAAGTCGGTGGTTCGAGTCCACCCTCCCCTACCACAGGTCCGGGTGCGCGCCGGGCGTTCTCACACGCAACGGACGATGCCACGGGTCCGCGGGGGTGCTGTGATCGCCGACGAGCCCTGGCATCCGTCTCGCTGGGAGTCGGCCTGCCGACGCCGGCGAGGGAGGCAAGCCGCCTGCCCGAACGACGGCTTGTGAATGGGGGCGTTACGCTCCGGTGGTAGCGGAGATCACCGCGCGGGCGCGGCTGACGAAAGGGGAGAGCACATGCGCCGGGTGATCGACTTCTACCGCCTGCAGATCGAGGTCATGCGCACCTGGCAGCCGAGCGGCGGCTCCCGCGCCCGCCGCCTGCTGGCCACGCTCATCGTGAGCATCGTGTCGCTGGCCGGCGTGGTCGTGATCCTGCCGGGCGTCAACCTCGTCCCCGGCGCGCCGATCATCGGCACCCTGACGCTTGCGGCGATCGTGCTGGCCCTGCTCAACGTGCTGGTCCGGCCGCTGTTCCTCGCCCTGTTCGCGGGGATCTCCGTGATCGCCGTGGTCATCGCCACGCTCGTCTTCCAGGTCGCCACGTTCCTGGCCCTGCCGGTGTTCGTCCACGATCTGAAGGTGAACGGGATCCTGACGGCGCTGATCGCGTCGTTCGTCTACGCGGCCGTGAACACCATCCTCGTCGCGGTGTTCTCGATCACGAGCGACGACTCGTTCTTCGCGATCCTCATGCAGCAGGTCTCGGCCCGCCGGGCGGGCGTGGTGCGAACGGACCAGCCCGGGCTCGTGGTCGTCCAGATCGACGGGCTCGCCCATCCGATCCTGGCCCGCCAGATCCGGGCCGGCCGTGTCCCGCACCTGTCGGGCTGGGTTCGCTCCGGCCGCTACCGGCTGTCGGGCTGGGAGGCGCTCCTGCCCCCGACGACCCCGGCCAGCCAGGCCGGGATCCTCCACGGCAACAACGACGGCATCCCGGCCTTCCGCTGGTACGAGAAGGGTCCCGGCCGGATCATGGTCGCCAACCACCCGGTCGACGCGATGGAGGTCGCGACCAGGATCTCCAACGGTGAGGGGCTCTGCTCGAACGACGGGGCCAGCGTCGGGAACCTGTTCTCCGGCGACGCCGCCCGCTCCTACATCACGATGGCCACGATCAAGGACAAGAGCCAGGGCCTGGGCCAGAGCCAGACCTTCATGACGTTCTTCGCGAGCCCGTACAACTACCTCGGCACCATCGTGCGGTTCGTGGCCGAGATGATCAAGGAGAACGTCCAGGCGCGCCGCCAGATCCGGGCCGGCGTCGTCCCCCGGATGCACCGCGGCCGGCCCTACCCCGTCGCCCGCGCCGCCACCAACGTCGGCCTCCGCGACCTGTCCACGTCCCTCGTCATCGAGGAGATGTACCGCGGCGCGCCGGTCATCTACGTCGACTACACCGACTACGACGAGATCGCGCACCACAGCGGGCCCGAGCGGGCCGAGACGTTCGACGCCCTCGACGGCGTGGACCGGGCGATCGCCACCCTGGAGAAGGCCGCCGCATCAGCGGCCCGGCCATACCGCTTCGTCATCGTGTCCGACCACGGCCAGACGCTCGGCGCGACGTTCCTCCAGCGCTACGGCAAGACGCTCGGCGACGTGGTCAAGGCGCTGATGAAGGGCGACGCGACGATGACCGAGGCCACCGCGCGCGTCGAGGAGTGGGGCCCGACGAACGCCTTCCTGTCCGACCTGACGAGCACGAAGGGCGTCTCCGGCGGCCTCGCCCGGGCTGCCCTGCGCTCACGGACCTCGGACGGCGTCGTCGAGCTGAACCCTGCGGCAGAGGAGGAGCCCGAAGCCCCGCCGGCCCCGGGGGAGGCCCCCGCGGAGCGGCCCGACCTCGTCGCCATCGCGTCGGGCAACCTCGGCCTCGTCTACTTCCCGCGGATGCCCGGACGGGTGACGCTCGAGCAGCTCGCCGAGGCGCACCCGGGCCTCATCGACACGCTGGCCCGGCACCAGGGCATCGGGGCGATGCTCATCAAGTCCGAGGTCCACGGCTCGATCGTCATCGGTCGCGATGGGATCAACTTCCTCGAGGAGAACCGCGTGGAAGGCGTGGACCCGGTCGCCCAGTACGGCGGCCGCTCGCGCGAGGCGTTCCTGCGGCTCGACGGGATGGACCATGTGCCCGACCTCTCGGTGATCAGCCTGTACGACCCCGAGTTCGAGGAGGTCGCGGCGTTCGAGGAGCTCATCGGCTCGCACGGGGGTCTCGGCGGCCCGCAGACGCTGCCGCTGATCATGCACCCGGCCGAATGGGAGCTCGACGAGGAGCTCGTCGGCGCCCCGGCCGTCTACCGCCAGATCCGTCGCTGGGCGGAGCGGCACCTCGGCCACCGGTTCGGGAAGGACGGGACCGCGGCGCCGTTGCCGATGCCGGAGCCGCCAGCCGACCCGGAGGAGGTCACCGCCGCCTGAAGAACGGCCGCGGCGTCTCTGCTGTCCGGCCGTGGTCGGGCCGCGTCGGTCAGGCCGTGGTCGTCGGGGCCTCGGCTGCGGCGGGCTCCGCCCGGGCCTCCGCCGGCGCGGCTGCCGCGACGGCGTCGAGAGCCTCCTGGGTCACCTCGTGGACCTCGGCGATGCCGCCCAGATCGGTGAGCTTGCGCGCGATCATCGCGGCTTCCACGTCCTGCTCCACGAGGACCCCGATCGCGGCCTTGCCGCCAGTGAGCTCCGCGGCGATGCGCTCGCGGTCGCCATCCGTCAGCCCCAGGCCCTGGTGGTGGAAATGGCCCAGGATGCCGCCCCCGATCATCCCCGCGAGGAGGGTCGGCGGCGCGATCACGGCCAGCACAAGCCCGATGCCGGCGCCGGCCTTGCCGCTTCGCTGACCAAGCTTGTGCTCCTTGATGCGGCCCTGCTCATCGGCGACGAGCACGCCGACGGGGCGGGGAACGACATCGTTCTCCTTCTCCCAGGCCATCAGCGACGTGGCCGCCGCGTCGGCGGCGTCCTCGTCCGCGAAGATCCCGAGGACCATCCGGTGATCAGCCATGTCGGGGATCCTCCGTTCCCGGTTCCGCGTCGGAGGCGTCGGCCGGCCGGTGCACGGTCACGTCGGCCTTCCGTTTGCCGGACCCGTTGTCGCGGTCGCTGCCCTTGAACAGGGCCCCGATGCTCCGCAGGCGGAACGGCCGACCGCGCAGCATCGCCGGTCCAGCGTTCGAGGCCGGCCTGGCCCCGGAGGATGCCGCGCCGTCGTACGGACGCGCCACGAGCTGTTCGACCAGCGCCCGCTCCTCCTCGTTCAGCTCGCTGGACAGCGGCAGCTCATCGGGATCGAACGGCCGTTCCACGGGCCGGGCCGGCGTGACCGGCGGGCGCGAGTAGGCGGGGGCGCCATAGAGCTTGGGCAGCGCCATGTGGATGTGATCTTCGTTCCCCATCGAGATCCTCGAGCGCCTTGGGGGCATCGGCCGGGGTGACCGCGACGATCATAGGCCGCGCCCGTCAGGCGTGCGAATGGTGTCGCGCCCGAAGGGACCCAGGTCCCTGCCGGTTACGACGGGACCAGCAGCGGCTTCACGATCTCGTGGAGCACGACGAGCACGAGATACGCGATCGGCACGGCAGCGAGCAGGCCGAGCGCGGCGCTCCACGCCGTGCGCGTGGAGCGGGCGCCGCCCCCACGGGCGGGCAGCGGCACGATCAGCCAGGTGACGACGGACCCGGCCACGACGACGGCGATGACGTAGAGCGCCAGGAACCCGACCCGGAGGTCGCCGCCCGGCAGGATGGCACCACGGTCGAGGGCGATGTCGTAGGCGAGGAACGCGATGCCCAGCGCGAGCGCCACGATCAGGGCGCTGGCGACGGCGCGCACGATCGGTCGCGGCGCCCGCCGCAGCTGGCGCCATCGGATCTCGAGCCACCCCCGCCGGCGGCTCCCCGCGGGCGGGCGCCGGTCAGCCGAGGGGGCTGTCATCGCCACCGAGGACCGCCAGCGTCCGCCGGGCCGGGATCGAGCCCGGCGTGTGCCGGGCCAGCAGCTCGACCGTCTCGGCGAACCGGTCGAGCTCCGCCTCGGTGTTCCAGAAGCCGACGGAGATCCGCAGGGCATCGATCGCCGGCAGGTCCCGGATGATCGCGAATGCGCGTGAGCCGAGCTCCGGGAGCGCCGCGGCCGCGCTCCAGCCGTCGATCCGGAAGGTGACCAGCGTGCCGAGCGCCGAGCGGGGCGAGACCATGCGGACACCCGGGATCGAGCCCAGCCGGTCGTAGGCGCCGGCGGCGAGGGCGGTCGCCCGGGCCTGGGCCCAGGGCAGCCCGACGTACATCGAGAGCCAGCCGAGGCTGCGCGCGAAGCCGGTGACCGACGGACCGTGGAAGCCGGTGGCCTCGAACCGCCGCGCGCCCGGGTGGAGAACGCCGGTCGCCGGGGTCTCGTAGGCGAGATACCCGGCCGTCGCCGGGGTGACGGCGTCGGCGAGCCCGCGGCGGACCCACAGGGCACCCATGCCCTCGGGGCCGAGGAGCCACTTCTGGCCGGAAACCGCGTACGCATCGACGCCCAGGTCCTCGAGCACGACCGGGATGGCCCCCGCCGACTGGGCGCCGTCGACGACGCTGACGGTGCCGGCGTCCCGGGCCAGGGCGCCGAGACGGGCGATGGGCAGGACCGCTCCGGTGGTCCACAGGACGTGGCTCACGACCAGGGCGCGGGCCGGCCGCTCGAGGGCCCGCGAGAATGCCGTGACCACGGCATCCGCCTCACCGCCGTCCCCGACGTCGACGACCTCGACCTCCACGCCGAGCCGGTCCCGCAGCGCCCACAGCGGACCGAGGCAGCCAGGGTGCTCGTGGGACGACGTGAGGACACGGTCCCCGCTCACCCAGGGCAACGCCGAGACCGCCAGGTTCAGGCCGTCGGTGGTGGAGTGCGTGAGGGCGATATCCGCCGGGTCCGCGACCAGCGTGGCCGCCACTGCGGCCCGCGCCTCCTCCATGCGCTGGAGCACTTCGGGCCACTGGTCCGGGTGGGCGCGCCCGACGGCGAGCTCGCGCGCGGACCGCTCGTCCATCGCCCGCTGCGTCTCGCTCGGCATCGGCCCGCAGGTCCCCGCGTTCAGGTAGATCCCGGCGGCGGTGGCGGGCAACTGCCGGCGGACCGCCGCGATCTTCTCCGGGTCGGGCATGAACGGGGACACCACGCCCGTATGATATCGGCGGCGCGGTTCGCGCCCGTCATCCCGCTCGGAGGCACCGTGGCCGGCTTCGCTCGTCCCGAGCTCCTCGCGACACCGGAGTGGCTCGCCGAGAACCTCGGCCGTCCCGACCTCCGGGTCCTCGACCTGCGCTGGCGCCCGGACTCGACGGCCGCCACGCTGCACGCCGCGGGTCACATCCCGGGAGCGGTCCACCTCGACTGGCGCCTCGCCGTGACGGCAACCAGCGAGGGGTCCGACGCGCTGCTCCTGGCCCCGCCGGACCAGCTGTCGACGGTCATGTCGCGCGCCGGCGTGGGCGACGGGACCTCGGCCGTGCTCTACGACGACACGCTGTCGTACTACGCCTCGCGAGTCTGGTGGAGCCTCCGGGCATACGGCTACGAGTCGGCCCGGATCCTCGAGGGCGGATATCCCGCCTGGCAGGAGGCGGACAAGCCGGTCGTCAACGGCGTCCCCGACATCGCCCCGGCCGTCTTCACGCCGCGGGCCCAGGTCGGCCAGCGGCTCACGACCGCCGACGTCCGGGGGCTGCTCGGAGCCCCGGATGTCCTCCTGGTGGACGCACGCGGGCCGGCCGAGTTCCGCGGGTTCGAGGGCAACGTCCGGCGCCTGGGCCACATCCCCGGGGCCGTGAACGTGCCGGTCGGGGTGATGCACCAGCCCGGAACCCAGCGGCTGCGCGATGCGAGCGAGCTGCGGGCGCTCCTGCTCAAGGCGAACGTCACCCGCGGGCGACGCTTGGTCTGCTACGACGGATCGGGCGTCGCCGCGGCGAAGCTCGCCTACGTCCTGACCCTGCTCGGTCACGAGGATGTGGCGGTCTACGACGGCGGCTGGGCCGAATGGGGCGACCGCCTGGACCTGCCGGTGGACCGGTAGGGTCAGACGCTGCGGGCCCGGACCCGGCGCGTCCCGCTCACGACCGCCTGAAGCTCGGCCGGCTGAGGCCTGCCCAGGGGTCGACGGCCTTGTACTGCGCCAGGATCTGGGTCCGGCGGTGATTGACCGCGAGGAGCTCCGCCTGCTGGCGTGCCTCCCCGACCCGGTCGGACCAGAACATCGCGTCCGTGACCGGGATGAACCGGCCCGTCAGCTGCGTGAGCGCCTCCCGCAGGTCCCCGCCGCCCGGCAGCAGGTGGATCGTGCCCACGATGCTGAAGGGTGGGACCGACAGGATCGCCTGCGCCTGGATCCTGGGTGTTCGCAGCTCCGGGTCAGGCGCCGCAGGCTCGTCGACGACGGCGAACAGGATCGCGTCGAGGTTCACCTGCGCGTATCCCGCGCGGATCGGCTCACCGCGCGTGCCGAGCTCCTCCACCAGCACGTCCTCCAGCACGAGGAACGGGTCCTCGGCCATGTTGAGGATGTCGGTCACGCGCCTCTGGCTCGAGCGGACCGTGCCGTGGGTGATCAACGCGTCCGAGTAGAGCGTGAGCCCCACCCCGGAGACCTCGCGATAGGCCGCCTGCATGTGGGATCTCCCTGCCGGCCCCGGCGCACGATCGCGTGGGCACGGGGATCAGGATACGACCCGGCGTGCCCGCCGACGCCGGGCCAGAACGACGACCCGTCGCCGCCAGCTCCCGGGGTTCTCAGCGCTCCGCCCCGGAGCTCGCCGCCACCAGGTGCTCGGCCCCCTGCTGGAGCCCGGCGTACAGCGCGTCCACCGTGGCCAGGGTGTCCGCCTCGGCCGCGGGCTTGTCCGTGCGGATCCGGACGATCCGCGGGAACCGCAGCGCATACCCGGACACGTGGCGACTCGACCGCATGATCACGTCGAACGCTATCTCGACCACGACGACCGGATCGACCACGCGGTAGCGGCCGTGCGTGCTGAGCGTGTGGGCCTCGAACCAGCTGGTCATCTCCGCGATCTCGGCATCGGTGAGCCCCGAGTACGCCTTGCCGATCGTGACGAGACGGCCGCTCTCCTCGTCGCGCACGGCGAACGTGTAGTCCGACAGCACGCCGTGGCGCTTGCCGTGACCGAGCTCCACGCCGACCACCACGCAGTCGAGCGTCGCGAGGGCCTTCTTCATCTTCAGCCAGCCGAGGCCGCGACGGCCGGGCGTGTACCGGCTCGCGGGATCCTTGACCATGAGCCCCTCGTTGCGGCGTCCCCGAGCCTCCGCGAACGCGGCCTCGAGCGCCTCCACGGAGTCCGCCGCGGCGAGGTGGCTGAGAGCGAACCGGCCGCCGTCCGCGGCCAGTGGGAGGGCGAGCCCCTCGAGCCGGCGCCGTCGCTCCTCCAGAGGCGCCTCGAGAAGCGGCCGGACGGACCCGTCCTCCGCCGTGTCCAGGGCGAGCGCGTCCCAGGCCACGTAGATCACCGGGACCGCGGCCCGGATGGCGGCGGATGGGGACTTCCGCCCGAGCCGTGCCTGGAGCTGGTGGAACGGAAGCACGACACCGTCCTTCCAGGCCAGCAGCTCCCCGTCCAGGATGCCCGCCCATGGCAGGTCCCGGGCGCCGTCCACGACCTCTGGGAACTGGCCGCCGATGTCGTTCAGGTCCCTCGAGAACAGGCGCACCTCCCTGCCCGATCGGTGCAGCTGGGCGCGAATCCCGTCGTACTTGTCCTCCACCCAGACCACCGGGCCGAGGCGCCCGATGATCTCCGCGGCGTCCTCGGCGGGTGACGCGAGCATGAACTTGAGCGGGTGGAACAGCGCCAGCGAGGCGTCCGCGAGGCGGTCGTCGCGGGCGAGCAGCGCGGTCCGGCCCGCGTCCCCGGTCAGCATCCCCGCCCGCTTGACGGCGTCCAGGGGCCGTCCGAACGCCTCCGCGATCGCCGCCTCCAGCAGGCCCTCCCGGAGACCGATCCTCAGCTCGCCGGCGACCACCTTGACGATCCCGCCCGCGGTCCGGGGCGCCGCCCGGGCGAGCAGGGCTTCGAGGATCGCCGCCTTTGCGGCCGCGCCGGTCGCGGCCTCGATCGCGTCGAAGGCCGAACGGACCTCGACGAGGGTGGGCTCCGCGGCTGGATCCGGGGCGTGCCCGGCCGCCTCGAGCACCTCCACGGCGGCGGTCGAGATGTCGGATGACCGGTCGTAGGCGGCACGCAGATCGTCGCCACCTGCCCCGGCCGTCCGCAGCACCGCCCCGGCCAGCCCGGACCAGCCCACGCCCAGCGAGCGCTGGTCGGCCTCGGGGAACGGGCGGCCCGTCACGAACACCGCCGCCACTGGCAGCTCGTCCACGGTCAGCCCGGCGAGGTAGGCGGCGAGGATCGCGGTCTTCTCGCCGGTCCTGGACGTCGCCGCGACGTTCTCGGCCGTCTCGCTCCAGCGCCGCATGCGGGCGATGGTATAGGGTTCCAGCGATGCTCCACCGGCGATGGTTCCCCGACCACCTTGACGGCGATCTCGTCGTGCTGCGCCGGCACACGCGCGACAACCTGCGCGACTTCATGCGCTGGTACCAGGACCCGGAGGTTGCGCGCCTGACGCGCTACCAGGACGGCCCGATGCGCCCGGAGGAGATCGAGCGGTTCTTCACGATGCGCGCACTCGGGTCGGATGCCCTCGCCATGGGGATCCACGTCCGCGCCGACAACCGTCTGATCGGGTCGTGTGCGTTCTCGCAGATGGACGGGGACAACGGGTCCACGCTGTTCCACATCACCATCGGCGAGCACGACGCCTGGGGGCACGGGTACGGCGGCGAGGCGACGCGACTGATGGTCGACCACGCGTTCGGGTCGCTTGGCCTGCACCGCGTCGCGCTGTCCGTGTTCGCCTTCAACGAGCGCGCCATCCGCGCCTACCGGCGGGTGGGGTTCGTGATCGAGGGCCGCGCGCGGGAGGCGATCTGGCGGGACGGCCGCTGGTGGGACGAGATCCACATGAGCGTCCTGGAGCCTGACTGGCGGGCGGCCCGATGGCAGGCGCGAGCAGTCGCGGACGGCCGCGCGGTGGCGGGTGACGGTCGCCTGGCGGAGGGCGACGCCGGCGACGCCGAGCCACAGCGCTCGGGCGGCTGACGGTGGCGAGCGAGGGGCCCGCGGCGGCGGCGGCGCGGACCGCCTTCCGGGAGCAGGCGGAGGCGAAGGGCCACGTGGTCGAGAACGCGCGCGTCGCAGGGGCAGGCCTCGAGGCGGCATTCGCGGCGGGCGTGCTGGTGCGAACGGCCGAGCTGGACCTGATGCTGGGCGACCTCGGCCGCGCACTGGAGCAGGACGACGGCCAGCGGCTGGGTGGCAAGAGCGCAGAGGCGGCGCGGTTCATCCTCCGTGCGATCTCGCGCGAGCTGGACAACGCCTGACCCCAAGCCGAGGCCGGGGCGGTGCCCGCTCAGGCCCGACGCCTTCCCGCCTGACCTGAGCCGAGGCGGTCCCACCTCGAACGCGGCGTCGACCGGACTGCCGACGCGTGCCCCAGCGACCCCTGCCGCGATGGTCAGCCGACGCCGTACTCGTGGCGACCCCGGGCCCGAGCCAGCACCAGCCGGGCGTGGAGCGGCAGCGACTCGATGCGCGGGGTGAGGGCGTCGTCCAGGACCTCCACGACCTGTGGCAGGACGGTGGCCACGGCCGCCTCGAGCGCGTCGGCCAGCACGATCTCCTCGGCGAAGGTGAGCTCGTCGCGATCCACGCGACCGGCCATATCCGCGGCGATGGCGCGCAGCTCGAGCGCGAGCCTGGAACGGGAGCCGGCGGTGGCGCTCGACTCCGTCGCCGAGCGCAAGGTCAGGGTGGGCGGGGACTCAAGGTCGATCATCGCGGCTCCTCCACGCCCGACCGATGCCCTCGGCTCACGGGCCGGACGGAGCGAGGTGGGGCGTATACCCAGATTCGCCATGATTCCGGGCATCTCCAAGGGCCATCCGGCCTCACGATTGCCGCCAGCGTCCGAAACGATGATCGATCGCACGGGATGCCGGCGCCGCCGCCCGGGGACGACGCCGGGGCGCGGGGACGGCGCGGTCGGGGCGCTGGCGGACGCCGACGGGCGCCCGGGCGGACGCCGACGGCCGGTGCTGCCCTCGCTCACCCCAGCTCGAGCGAGGCGAGCAGCGCCTCGCCGGCATGCCAGGCGGCGGCCGTGTCCCCGAGCAGGCGGCGGCGCTCGTGGTCCACGTACCGGGCGAGATCGGGAAACGTGTCCCGGAGCAGGCCCCCCGGGCGCAGGCGACCCGACGCGTGCTGGAGGAAGGCGCCGTACAGCACCTCCGGGTCGGCCTCCGCGATCCGCGCCTCGGCCCCTTCCTGGAAGTCGATCGGCACCATCAGCCGGGCGAAGAAGGACCCGATCTCGTCGGCGAGCGGGTCCACGCCCTGCGAGTGGCCGGCCCAGCGGACGATGGGTGCACGCGAGACGAACGCCAGGATCGTCTCGTGTTCGTCGCGTGCGTCGGCCAGCAGCGTGCCGCCGAACCCCAGGAACTGGTTGGACACGGGGATCCGGTCGGCGATCTGGATGCGGCCCCACGAGTACGGGCGGGTCACCGGCAGCACGGTCCTGCGGTCGATGGAGGCGAGCCGGCCGCGGCCGCCTCGTGCCTCCCAGAACGTCGCCTCCTCCGGGTCGAAGTGTTCCAGGGTGGGCGCGTCACGGAGCGCCACGAGCAGCCGTGGGCCGGGCGTCGTCCCGGTCAGGCCGCCGTCACGCAGGACGAACCCGAGATGGGCCAGCTCGTTCGCCGCCTCGACCAGCCAGTCGCCGCCCCAGTCCAGGTCGCCAGGCCACGGACGCGCCATGTGAGTCATCCAGGATCACCTTTCGGGAACGTCTCGGAGCTGGTGGCGACGTTGGCAGCCGCGGCAACCGTGGAGACCGCGGCAACCGCGGCGACCGAGGCGCGGTGGCGACGCCGGCTCCCCCGCGCGAACGCCACCGCTCCCGCGACGGAGGTGAGCAGCAGGGTCGTCACGTGGACCAGGACCGCGAACGCCAGCGCGGGCGCCCGCTGGATCCCCACCGAGGCGGCGATGGTCACCGTCGCCAGCTCGAAGGTGCCCACGTAGCCGGGGGCCGCGGGGATCGCCGTGGCAAGGTTGGTCCCGGCCGCCAGCAGGGCTGCCTGGCCGAGCGTCGGCTCGATGCCGACCGCCTGGGCGGCGGAGGCGAACGCCAGCACCGTGCACGACCATGACCCGATCGTGAGCGCCACGGCCATCACCATCGTCGGCAGGTGACCCGCGATGGCGAGGCCCGTGCGCAGGCGGATCAGCATCAGGTGGATCCGGGGCCTCCGCGAGATGACCGCCGTCATCCGCTCCGCGCCGGGCAGGCGGTGGGCCACGATCCCAAGCGCGATCGCCATGACCAGCAGCGCCGAGACCGCCGCACCGACCAGCACCGCGGAGGCGACGATGCCGCGGACCGACATCACGAGGATCGCGACCGCGGCGATCGACACCACGACCACCGTGTCCACCACCCGTTCGACGACGATGGTCCCGAGGATCGTCGTCCGGCTGATCCCGGTCCGCTCCCCCAGGTCGTGGCTGCGGACCACCTCGCCCAGTCGGGCCGGCAGGATGTTGTTGGCGAGATAGCCCACGAGGAGCGAGCTGAGCGTCATCCCCAGGGGAACGTCGGCCACGGGGCGCAGCAGGACCTTCCACCGGATCGCCCGCAGGACCACGTCCGCGACGACGAAGGCGACCAGCGCCGCCATCCAGCGGAGATCGGCGCTGCGGAGCGCGTCTCCGGCCGCGGCCAGGTCCACCGAGCGGACCACGAGGGCGAGCGCGACGACGGAGATCCCGATCCCCAGCCCCGCCCGTCCAAAGCGGCCACGCAGCCGCATCTCAGGCCGTGCCGGACTCACCGGAGGAGGGTCGCGCCCGCAGCTTCGCGGATCGCCGCAGCCCGGTCCGGTGGAGCAGGTACCGGCCGACGACCCGCAGCGTGGACAGGCCGTACACGACGCTCCGCCGGAACCCGACCGAGCTCGCCTCGTCGAAGTACCGAGTGGGCACCGCGATCTCGCCGACCGGCAGGCCGCCGGCGGCCACGACCTGCGCGATCAGCTCCTGGTCGAACACGAAGTCGTCGGAGTTGAGGCGGTACGGGATCGTCTCGAGGAGGCGGCGGCTGTAGGCGCGCAGACCCGTGTGGTACTCGGACAGGTGGAGGCCGAAGGCGGCGTTCTCCAGGCCGGTCAGGAACCGGTTGGAGATGAACTTCCAGCGCGGCATGCCGCCCGCCAGCGGGTCTCCAAGGAAGCGGCTGCCGAGCATCAGGTCCCGCTCGCCGGCGATGATCGGGGCGACGAGCTGCGGGATGCGCGTGGCGTCGTACTGGTAGTCGGGATGGAGCATGACGACCACGTCCGCGCCCCACTCGAGCGCCCGGTCGTAGCAGGTCTTCTGGTTGCCGCCATAGCCGAGGTTCTGGCGATGCACGATGACCTCGATGCCGAGCCGCTTCGCGATCCCGACGGTCTCGTCCTTCGACACGTCGTCGACGAGGATCACGTGGTGGACGAGGTCGTGGGGGATGTCGGCATACGTTCGCTCGAGCGTCCTTGCCGCGTTGTACGCGGGCATGACGATGACGACGCGAGAGGCCAGGCTGGGCATGTCGGGTTACAAGGTACGCGGGACTCGGCTCGCGTGCAGCCCGGGGCGTTTCCGGCCATGCTGGCGCCTGCGCCTCGTCCCACGCAGGAGACAACCATGTTCGAACGCCTCTTCGGCGACCGCCGCGGCGATCCCGCCGTCGCCGGCCGCGTCCCTCCGGGCCAGTACCTCACGGAGAAGTTCCCGGTCCTGCACTACGGCAGCGTCCCGAGCGTGGACCTCGCGACCTGGGACTTCAGGGTCTACGGCGAGGTCGACAGCCCGTTTCGACTCACCTGGGCCGAGTTCGAGGCGCTCCCTCGCACGGTCCTGACCACGGACATCCACTGCGTCACCCGCTGGTCCAAGCTGGACACTCACTGGGAGGGCGTCGCCATCCGGACCGTCCTCGAGATGGCGCAGGTCCGGCCGACGGCACGGTTCGTGATCGGGCATGCCGAGCAGGGCTACACGGCCAACGTCCCGCTCTCGGTGCTGGACGATGACGACGTCATCCTCGCCGACACGTACGAGGGGATGCCGCTGGAGCCCGAGCACGGCTACCCGCTGCGGCTCATCGTCCCGAAGCGGTACTTCTGGAAGGGTCCGAAGTGGATCCGTGGCCTGGAGTTCCTCGACCACGACTCGAAGGGGTTCTGGGAGCGCTACGGCTACCACAACGACGCGGACCCGTGGCGCGAGGAGCGGTTCGCAGAGCGCTGAGCGGCGACGATGAGGAGTACGACGGGATCCAGGTGACGGGCCGCATCGTCCGCCGGATCGACCGGGTGACCCGCATGCTCGACCGCATCGCGCGAGTCGTCGAAGAGTGGCGTGCGACGAGCCTGGATTCGATCTGGGAGACGCCTTCGTCGTCATCAAGTAGTCCGGCCGGCAACTCCGGCAGCCCACGTGATCAGCCCAGGACAAGCTCTTTGGGCGGCGCGTAGGGCCAGATGGACCCGGCCAGGACACGGCGCCGGCTCCCCTCTCGCGCCCGTCGCGGCGCATCGAACGGAGGCGCCTCGCGTCGTGCACCTCCGGCGCTATGCTCGTCGACGACCAGCGCCCGACGCGGTCTTCACGCTTGGTCATGCGTCCCCGGCAAGACACCCATGGCAACGAAGCGGCGGGTCACGCTGGCGCTCGGTGGGGTGATGGCGCTCGGCGCCTGCGGTGGCGGCGCCGGCGCAACCGCAGGCGCCCCGACGACGGCCGGCGATCCGGCAACGTCCCAGCCGCAAGAGACCGCCGCGGCCGCGGTCACGCCGGCGCCAGCCAACGGGGCCGCGCTGGATACCTGCTCCCTGCTCACCCCTGCCGAGGTGAAGCAGGTCACGGGGGCGGACACCACGGCGGCCGTGGAGAGCACCAGCGGCTGGGCGGACTCGGTCGCCGGCCAGTGCTGGTGGAACAACCAGGACATGACCGTCCGCTTCAGCATCGACTACGGCGCGCCGGCCAGCGTCGCGACGTCGTCGAGCCCGACGGCCTAAGAGCAGCTCGACATCTCCAGGCTCGCGTACAAGGCATTCGGCGACGTCGCAGAGGTCCCGGGGCTCGGCGACGGCGCCATCTACGCGGCGGGCATGGTCACGGCGATCAAGAACGGCTCGCTGCTCCAGCTGGCTGCCTTCGGCCTGGACCAGCAGAAGGCGATCGACCTGGCGAAGCTGGCTCTCGCCCGCCTCTGAGGGACCTGTCCAGGACGGGCCGTTGCTCGTGGCAGCGGAAGCGGTCGCTGACCGGCACGAGATTCGTGGCGTTCTTCGAGTCGTGGCGGCGCGTCGTCGGCCTGGGTCCCGTCACGCTCATGGGTCACTCGTGGGGCGGGCTGGTCGCGGCGGCGGAGTGGCGTGCGCCGCTATGACGCGGACAGCTGGACGAACGCGTCGACATCCACCCGCGGGTGGCCGCGCGTTCCAAGGTTGACGATCCGGATCGTATGCGTCCCGCTCTTGGGCCAACTCGCCGCGTACACGATCTGCTTCGAATGGTAAGCGGTGGCGTAGAGGCTGACCTTCGCCTCGTAGACGCCATCGACGTAGACGGCAGCCGAGCCGCGAGTCGGGCCTCGGTAGGCCACCCAGCTCACGCTGTAGCCCGTGAATCCGAACGAGGCGCTCGCGCCTGAGGCGGTCGAGTACGCGATGCTGCCGCCCGTGGCATACCGGTTCGCAACCGTGTGCCAGGTCCCGCGATAGGCGATGCCGCGGCTCGACTGCTGGGTCCGCAAGACCTTGAAGGAGGCCCCGTTGGCCCAGCCGCTCACGTTGCCCGCACCGTCCGTTGCCCCCGCCGCATACCGGTACGCAGAGCCCACGGTCAGTGCCTGCGTGATCGCCGTCGACCGCATGGCAGGCAGGCCTTGACCAGCCCACGAGTCGGCATTCAGCCGACGGCGCAGGCTGTACGCGGAGATGGCGCACGGATCGCTCGCGGACCACGTGGTCCTCACCGGGGTCGTCGTCGAGCCGAGGGTCGCCGGCGCGTCGAGCCGCGACACCGGTTGCTTCGGCGCGGGAGCGGTCGTGTCCGGGGGCGGATCGGTGAGGGCGGCCTTGAGGGCCAGGATGCGGTCGTAGGAGGCCTGCAGGCCAGACAGCGGGATGGTCCCCTTCCCGGCGCCTGCGAGCAGGCTCGCGAACGTCGCCCGCGTCGACGCCTCCGAGCCTGTGAGCAGGATCATGTCCGTTCCAGCTCGCGCCGCGAGGAGGGCGAGAGAGGTCGTCGTCACCCCTCGGGCCGCGGCGGATCCAGTGAGGGAGTCGGTGATCGTGACCCCCGTGAACCCGAGCGTGTCCCGCAGCAGGCCGACGCCGATGGCGGTCGACCAGCCTGCCCCGTTGGCGGCGTCGTACGCGGTATACGTCGCGTTCGAGAGCATGATGAGCGGGATGTGGTTCGCGATCGCCTGGCGATACGGCAGGAGACCCGCGTTCAGCGCGGCCGTGGACGTCGTGATCGTCACGACGTTCGAATCGGTGCTGGCAGATGCCAGCCCGATCCCCGGGAAGTGCTTCATCGACGGGACGTCGAGGCCAGCTTCGAGGCCTGAGGCAAAGGCGTCCGACAGCGTCGCGGTCAGCGACGCGCTGAACGACCATGTGCGGCCCTGCCGGTACATGAACGAGCTCGTGGAGGACGGCACGTCGGCGACCGGGGCGAAGTTGGTGTTGATCCCCGCGCAACCGAGCACAACGGCCGTCGCCTTCCCCTGGGCATACGCGGTCGATGCCCTGCCATCGGCGCCCATCGCGGGCGGTGAAAGGGACGGCGGCGCCCAGCCAACACGCTTGACAGAGCCGCCCTCCTGGTCGGTCGCGATCAGGAGCGGGGGCTGCCCGCCAGCGGCGGCAGCATCGTTCAGCTTCCTGGTGAGGGCCGACAGGCTGCCGGCCGTCGTGATGTTGGAGCCGAAGAGGATGACGCCCCCGACCTCACCCCGCTGGATGCGTCCAAGCAGGTCAGCGTCCGGGATCGTGCCGGACATGGCGACCACCAGCTTCTGGCCGACGAGCTGCGCGAGCGTCGCCGGCCCTGAGGACGCATTCGCCGGCACCGTTGCCCCCGGCCCATCGATCGGCGAGCCGAGCGCGGCGCTCGCGGACGACAGGACGAGTGCGACGCCGAGCAGCGTGGAGAGCAGCGGCCTCTGCACACGGACCGTGCTCGCGGTGGGCTTCGACTGACGCCTGCGGCTCATGATGTCGGGCACCTTCGGAGCGGGCTGCCAGCTGATCGGCGATCGGATGCGATGACCGCTGGGACCCAGATCATCTTGCACGATGGAGCGCTTGGCCAGGGAATCGACGCCACCGGGGTCACGGGCTCGCCAACCCGCCACCTGCGGCCGACGCTGGGGCGACGGTCCGCCCTTCGACCCTTGCCCCCCGCTCCGCTGGGAAGGTTGCGCTCGTGAACGGATCGCCGGGTCCCTTGGACATCTCCGGATCAGGCCGGGCGGCATCGCGTAGAGTCCGGGGATGGCCGCTTCGCCACGCGCCTTCGTCGTCCGGCACACCACCCTGCGGCCAGTCCCGGGCCTGGAGGAGATCCGCCTCCACCTGGCCGACGAGGTGCTGCCGCTCTGGCGTGCCGTCCAGGTCGAGACGGACGACCCGGACGCGGCCCTGCCGTACTGGGCATTCGCCTGGGCCGGCGGGCTGGCGATCGCGCGGTACCTGCGCGAGCACGCCGAGGCGGTCGCCGGGAGACGGGTCTTCGACCTCGCCTCCGGATCCGGCCTGTGTGCGATCGCGGCGATGCGGGCCGGCGCGGCCACGGCGGCAGGAGCCGACATCGATCCCTTCGCGGCCGCCGCGATCGAGCTCAACGCGCGCGCCAACGGTCATCGCCTGGCCGTCGTCCGCCGGGACGTCCTCGACGAGGACCCGCCCGCCGTCGACGTCATCCTGGCGGGTGACTGCTGGTACGAGGAGCGGCTGGCGAGCCGGGTCCTGCCCTGGCTGCAGCGGGCGAGCGCCCGCGGTTCGGACGTCCTGGTCGGTGACCCGGGTCGCCGCTACCTGCCGGCCGGTGCGCTGGTCGAGATCGCCTCCTACGAGGTCCGGACCACGACCGAGCTCGAGGATCGCGATCGAGCCGGCAGCCGGGTCTTCCGGCTGCGATCTCGCTCCGGGGCGGGTTGACATTCAGGCCTGACGCGCCCATCCCGGGGTGGCTGGCCGACGCGCGCGGCTCCCCCGGTCGCCGGGCCACGGTCCGACGGGCCTCTTCGCGATGTCCGGAGGGCATCCACGCCTTGCTGGGCGATCCGTCGTAGGCTTCGCGATCCGGCGGCCGCCATCGTCCAAAGCGCACCGCCCGCGGCCAGCAAGAGGCAGACTCCGATGCCGACGATCACCCCGTTCCTCTGGTTCGACGACAACCTCGAGGAAGCCCTGGCGTTCTACGCCACGGTATTCGACGACATGATGGTGATGGACCTGTCCCGGACGGGGCCGGCCGCCACGGATCCGCTGTTCTCGGCGCGGTTCCGGATCCACGGCCAGGACCTGCTCGCGATCAACGGTGGTCCCCTGTTCCCGTTCACCGAGGCGATCTCGCTGTTCGTGAGCGTGGACGGCCAGGAGGAGGTCGACCGCCTCTGGGACGGGCTCACGGACGGGGGGGAGCCGAGCCAGTGCGGCTGGCTGAAGGACCGCTTCGGCCTCTCGTGGCAGATCGTCCCGCGGCGGCTGCTGGAGCTGCTCGGCGACCCGGACCCCGGTCGGGCGACACGCGCGAGGAACGCGATGCTCGCGATGTCGCGGATCGAGATCTCGGAGCTCGAGGCGGCGGCCGACGGGGTCGCGGAGCTCGAAGCCGCGGAGCTCGAGGCCGCCGCCGAAGGAGCCTGAGCCGCCGGTCCCGACGCGGGTCCCACGTTTGGCCGGGATCAGGGGCGGCCCTCGTCCCGGGGGGCCGAGGTCGGGCCGACGGCCTGGAGACCTTCCGACGGCTCATCGGCGTCGCCCTGGGATGGATCGGTCGCCAACCCAACACGGAGCGGCCGCATCGTCCCGGACACAGTCCATGTCGATCCCGCCGACGGCTGCCCGGGCTCAGCCGCTGCGTTCGGCAGTGACGTACCAGCTGTGGGGCATGTCCGTCATCCCGGCGGGCACCACCGGCAGGGTCCAGCGGCCGTAGTCCGCCCCGGGCGCGCCGGGCTGGGTCACGACGGCCTGCCAGCCGCGCGCCGCCAGCTCGGCGGCCGGATCGTCCATCGTCCCGATCCACGGGGCTCCGGCGGCCGCCTGCATCTCCACCCAGGGCTTCGTCCACGGTGACGTCAGGACGTGCCCGTTGGGGATGTCGAACCCGAGCGTGCTGCCGGGCGCCGCGATGCGGGTGACGTCGTCCAGGATCTGCGCGATCACCTCCGGCGCCAGGTAGAACAGCAGCCCCTCGAGCAGCCACGCCGTCGGCCGTGCCTCGTCCAGGCCGGCGTCCCGGAGCGCCGTGACCCAGTCACCGGCGAGGTCGGCGTCCACGACCCGCCGGTTGCAGGCGGGCGTCGCGCCCGCGGCCTCGAGCGTCCGCTCCTTCTCGGCGAGCACGGCCGCCCGGTCCAGCTCGAACACGGTCGTGGCCACCGCCCACGGCAGGCGGTAGGCCCGCGTGTCGAGCCCAGCCGCCAGCAGCACGACCTGGCGGATCCCGCCATCGATGGCGACGGCATGAAGCCAGTCGTCGAAGAACCGCGTCCTGATGGCTATCGGGAGCGTGCTCCCCGGTGGCCGCTCCGGGATCCATGCGGCGCCCTGCGGCCCGGCCAGGGCTGCGGCCCATGGATCATCGAACAGCCGGTCATCGCGGGCGGTCTCGGCCGCGCGGACCGCGGCCGTCCAGCGTGCGGTCGCCTCGATGGGAGAGGTCATCGGGTCCTCCCTATGCGTGTCCACCAGCATGGCACGCCTGCCGGCCGGCGACGTCCCGAGGTGCCCGAAAACGCGAACGGGGCCGGCTGTCAAAGCCGACCCCGCACCGCGGAGAGAGGAGGAGTGAGCGAAGAATGCCTCCGCATACCTTTCGAAAGGGTTACGGGCGACGGACGATCTCCGCGGCGATCGACGCCAGGGCGACAGCCGCCAGCGTGACGACCCAGCCGGCCGCCACGAGCAGCAGCACCTGGTCCTCGCGCCGTTCCACCTCCCGCAGCGAGCGTCCCGCCATGACGGTGCCCCCGCCCCAGCGCGCGGTCACGGTGGCGACCCGAACCCCGTCCCGCGGTTGCCAGGTGACGACATTCGGTTCGTCGGCCGTCGCGTGCTCGAGGACGCCGGCCGGCGGGACCGGGTTGGCGCCGTCGAGAGCGCCGCTGCTCGCGAGGACACGGCCCGTGGCGTCGTACACCACCACGAAGGGGGCGAGGCTGACGGCGACATCGACCGGGCCGGGGCCGACCACCTTGGCCGGGTCGGCCCCTGCGTCCAGGGCTCGGGCCGCATCCTCCGCCAGCTGGCGCTGCGGGTCGTTCGCGCCCGAGCGGAGGCCCTGCTGGGCGACGCCGTAGACAAGGCCGGCCAGCAGCGTCGCGAGCACCGCGAGCGGCAGGAAGGTGGCGAAGGCAGCCCGGAGCAGGTGGCGGCGAGCTGGGGTGTCCAATCAGGGTCTCCTACGCGAAGAGGCCCCTCCCGGCGAGGAGGATGCCCTCGGGATCGTACGTCCGCGAGGCGGCGCGCAGCCGGTCCAGGGCCTCCGGCGTGTAGACGCGTTCGCATCGGGCCCTGCTGCGCCCGGGTTCGAATTGGGCAGCGCGGCTCCGTGGCGGCGCGGCTCCGGTCAACCCGCGCCGCTGCCCCGCTGCGTCCAGCGCGGTGCCCGGCGGGCGTCTAGGCTTCGGTGCGGGCGCACCCGGCCGAAAAGGGCGTGCCGCGGGTCCATGGAGGACGACAGGGTGGCAGTCAAGCGGACGAGGCGCTCGAAGTCGCAGTCGATCGGTGACGTCTTCGCGGAGGTCGGGCGGGCGCCCCGCCACCGTCTGCCTGACAACGAGATGGATCCCGAGGTCGCGTACCAGATCGTCCACGACGAGCTGATGCTGGACGGCAACGCCCGGCTCAACCTGGCCACCTTCGTGGGCACCTGGGTCGAGCCGCAGGCCCTGCGGCTGATGACCGAGACGTTCGACAAGAACATGATCAACAAGGACGAGTACCCGCAGACGGCCGAGATGGAGATGCGCTGCGTCGACATGATCAGCCACCTCTGGAACGCGCCCGACCCGGAACAGGCGCCGGGCTGCTCCACGACCGGCAGCAGCGAGGCCGCGATGCTGGGCGGGCTTGCCATGAAGCGCCGCTGGCAGGATGCGCGCAGGGCGGCGGGCAAGCCGATCGACCGGCCGAACATCGTCATGGGGATCAACGTCCAGGTCTGCTGGGAGAAGTTCGCCCGCTACTGGGACGTGGAGCCGCGCACCGTGCCGATGGACGGCGACCGCTTCCACCTCTCCCCGTCCGAGGCGGCGGCCCTGTGCGACGAGAACACGATCGGCGTGATCGCCGTCCTCGGGTCAACGTACGACGGCTCCTACGAACCGGTCGAGAAGATCTGCAGGGCGCTCGACGGTCTCCAGGAGGAGACCGGACTGGACATCCCGGTCCACGTGGACGCGGCGTCGGGCGGCTTCGTGGCTCCCTTCCTGGACCCGGAGCTGGCCTGGGACTTCCGCCTCGAGCGGGTCGTCTCCATCAACGCGTCCGGGCACAAGTACGGGCTGGTGGCCCCGGGCGTGGGCTGGATCATCTGGCGCGACGAGGAGCACCTCCCCGAGGACCTGATCTTCGAGGTCAACTACCTCGGCGACATCATGCCCACGTTCGCCCTCAACTTCTCCCGGCCGGGTGCCCAGGTCGTGGCGCAGTACTACAACTTCATCCGGCTCGGGTTCGAGGGCTACCGGAACGTCCAGCAGTACGCCCGGGACGTGGCGCGGGACCTCGCCGGCGAGATCGAGAAGCTTGGCCCGTTCGAGCTGATCACCCGCGGTGACGACCTGCCCGTGTTCGCGTTCAAGGTCCGCGACGGGATCGAGAACTTCAACGTGTTCGACGTGTCGAACGCGGTCCGCGAGCGCGGCTGGCAGGTGCCCGCCTACACGTTCCCGGCCAACCGCGAGGACCTCGCGGTGCTCCGGGTCGTGGTCAAGCGCGGGTTCACGCACGATGTCGCGGGCCTGTTCGTCAAGGACCTCAGGCGCCAGCTGCCCCGTCTCGAGCGCCAGCCGGTCCCGGTGATCGACCGGGAGACCGGGAGCGGGTTCCGCCACTAGGGGCGGGTTCCGCTACTAGGGCCGGGTTCCGCCACCAGGGCCGGCTGTGATCCCGGCCGTCGCGAGAGCGGTCGCTGGCGGGTTCACGCGCGGGGGAGGCGCGGTCAGGCGCACCGTCGACTAGCATCGCGGTGCGCCAACCGGCGCCGCGGTGCGCCGACCGGCGCCCACCAGCCACGAGGGACCCCCAGCCGATGCTTCGAGACCAGGCGCGGCCCCCGCTCGGCTCGTCGCCGGGCTGGGATCCCGTGGCGGAGCGGTCTGTCCCTCCGTCGCCCGGGATGCGCCTCGCGCCGGTCTTCGTGTTCGTCGTCTCGCTGGTCGTCTACCTGCAGACGCTCCTGCCCGGCATGGCGTTCGACGACTGGGGCGAGATGCAGACCGTGCCCCACGTCCTCGGGATCGCGCACCCGACCGGCTACCCGACGTACATCCTCGCCGCCTGGCTGTTCGAGCTGCTGCCGTTCGGGTCGATCGCCTTCCGCGCCAACCTGTTCGCCGCCGTCTGCGTGGCCGTCGCGCTGGCGGCGATGACGTCCACCACCATCCGGCTGGGCGTCCGCCCGACGATCGCGGCCGCGGTGGCGATCGCGACCGGCGCCATCGGCACCATCTGGGCGTCGGCTGTGGTAGCGGAGGTCAACGCCCTCCATCTCGCCTTCATGGCGCTCATCGTGGACCGCTCGCTGGCCTGGGCGGACGGGCGGCACACCCGCGATCTCGCGCTCGGCGGGCTGCTCGTCGGCCTGTCTCTCGGCAACCACGTCCTGACCGCGTTCGTGGCGCCGTTCTTCGTGCTGTTCGCGCTGTGGGCCGGACGCTGGACGCTGTGGGATCGGAAGCGGCTGATCCTGGTGCCGGTGGTCGCGGGCGTGGCCGGCCTCGCCGTTTACCTCTACATCCCTATCGCCGCGAGCCTCTCGCCGCCGCTCCCCTACAACCACCCGACGAGCTTCGAGGCCTTCCGCTTCCTGGTGACCGGGGAGCAGTTCCGCAACCAGTACGGTGGCCTGTTCACGGCGGCAAGCCTCGGCGTCATGATGGACGGCCTGCCGGCCCTGTGGCCGACGGCAGTGTCACGGGCGACGGCGATCGTGCCGGTGCTGGGGCTTGCCGGCATCGGCATCCTCGTCGCGCGCCGGCCGGCGTTCGGGCTCGCCTGCCTGGGCGCCCTGCTGGCCGGGGTCTACGTCTGGGCGAACTACCTGAAGCTCGAGCACTACCTGCTGGTGCCCTGGCTGCTGCTGGGTATCGGCACGGCCGTGACGCTCGAGGGTGTCGCGCGGGCGGCCGGGGCCCACCTGCCGCGTCCCGCCGACGCCATCGCGGGACCCGCGGCGGCCATCGCCGGGGCCGCGCTCGCCGTGGCGCTGATCGCGCTCAACCTGCCGGCCGCGGACAAGAGCGGCGACAACTCCGCGCAGGTGTTCGTGGACACGCTGTTCGGGGCGCTGCCGGAGAATGCGGCCATCCTCTCGTTCTGGGGGCCGTCGCCGCCCTTATGGCACGCTCAGCTGGTGCTCGGGGAGCGGCCGGACGTGCTGGTCGTGGACGACACCAACATCGTGTACGAGGGCTGGGGCACGCGCGAGGCGCGGATCGCGTCCCTGATCTGCACCCGGCCGGTGTTCATCCTGCCGGTCAACTCGGGGATCCTCGACCCGACGCGCAAGCTCTACGACGTGACCAAGGTGCTTACCGTCCGGGTGGGGGCGCTGGCGCCGACCGCGGCCTTCGACCTGCCGGTCTACCGCGTGGACCCGAGGCCCGGGACCTGCCCGTAGTGTCGAGCTGCCCGAGCGGCGCTCAAGACCTGCCGATCAGCGCTCGACGGGCCGCGACAGGGCGAGGAGCATCGCGGGCAGGATGGCCCGGGCCATCTCGTTGGGATCGGCGCCCGCGCCAGCCAGCAACGCCCGCCGGACGCTCCGCTCCACGACGGCGACCGAAGCGTCGACCACGTCCACCGGGCCCACGGTCAACTCCAGCCCGTTCCGCGCCATGGCGGCCTCGAGGTAGACGGCGATCCGGAAACGGAACCGCTGGTTGGCTTCCAGGAACGGGCGGCCGAGGTCCGGGCGCCGCACGGCGTGGATCTCCAACTCCGTCTGCACCAGCGAAAGCTGGCGGTCCACCGGCACCGAGCGCAGGATCCGGTCCACGATCGACGCCACCGCGGTGCCCAGGTCCGGGGCCTCGGCGAGCTCCTGGTCCACCCGGGCGAGGCTCGCGTCGAGGTGCGCCAGCAGCTTGGCGTGCTCGCGCTCGACCAGCGCGTGGAGCACGTCGTCCTTGTCGGTGAAGTTCGAGTAGAACGCGCCGCGCGTGTAGCCGGCGCGCTCGCAGATGTCCTCCACGGTCCCGCCGATGACCCCGCGCTCGGCGAACACCTCGCGGGCGGCATCGAGCAGGCGCTGGCGGGTCGCCTCGCGGCGCGCCGACCGGCCGTGCTCGCCGGTGGACTCGCCGTCGCGATCGGCATCTGCCTCCGGCAGGGGCTCGGGTCCCGGGACGGGCGCGCCGGGAGCCGGAGCCGAGCCCGTGCGGGTCGCCGGCGCAGGAGCGCCCATCCAGGCCGCCCAGTCTCCCGGTCGCAGCTCGCGCCCCATCGTCACCGCCCGTGTTAGTCGATACACCTTCGTATCCAATACGTTGACGTATCGGATACGTGTTCGTATCCTATCCAGCGCAGCCGTCACCTGCAACCCCTTGCTCCTGCAAGCTCCCTGCTCCCGCTGAACGGTCGGGCCCGAGCCACGCGCTCGCGCCCTGGAGGCTACGAATGTTCGAGCGCCTGGGCTCCTGGACCTACCGCTTCCGCTTCCTGATCGTCCTCGCGTGGATCGTGGCGGCCGTCCTGTGCGCGCGCTTCGCGCCGTCTCTCGCAGGCGCGGGCTCCACCGACCAGGCGTCGTTCCTGCCGCCCACCGCCTCGTCGGTCCTCGCGAGGGACGCCCTCGAGCGGGCGTTCCCCGGCAGCACGGCCAACTCGTCCGCCTCGATCAGCTTCGAACGCCCGTCCGGCCTGACGGACGCGGACCGCGCCTATCGTGACCAGCTGGCAGCCTGGGTCACCAGCGCCGATGCGCCCGCCGCCCTGCGCGACGCCGTCACGAGCACGGAGAGCGCCAACTCGCGCCCCGAGCTCAAGTCGATGCTCAGCAGCCCCGACGGCCAGCTCGAGCTGCTCGTCGTCAACCTCAACGTGGCGACCGGCGGCGACGAGAGCGCGCTCGTCGTCAAGGAGGTGCGCGACCACCTCGCCTCGACCACGCCCCCGGGCCTCGAGACGCACGTCACCGGCGCGGCTGCCATCAGCAGCGATTACCTCGACGCGATCGAGGCCGGCACCGCAAGCACGACCATGGTCACCGTCTTCCTGGTGGTGCTCATCCTGCTGCTGATCTACCGCGCTCCCCTGGCCGCCCTGGTGCCGCTGGCCACGATCGGCAGCGCGTTCGTGGTCTCGCGCGGCGTCCTCGGGGTCCTCGCCGCGGCGGGCTGGCAGGTCTCGTCGCTGCTGGACACGTTCATCGTCGTGATGGTGTTCGGCGTCGGGACCGACTACGCGATCTTCCTGATCTCCCGCTACCGCGAGGAGGTCTCGGGCGGCGGCGACTGGCACGACGCCGCCCGGTCAACGGTGAAGCGCATCGGCGCGGTCATCACCGCGAGCGCCGCGACCGTCATCGTGGGCATGGCATCGATGGCCTTCGGCGAGTTCAAGATGATCTCCTCGACCGGGCCGGCCATCGGCGTGGCGATCTTCGTGACCCTCGTCGCCGGCCTGACCCTGGCGCCCGCGCTGCTCTCGATCTTCGGCCACTACCTGTTCTGGCCGCTCCACACCCGGGCCCGCCCGGAGGGCGAGCCCGGCGGCTTCTTCGCCAGGCTCGCGGCCGCGGTGTCCCGCCACCCGGGCATCGTCACCGTCGCCCTGCTCATCGCGCTCCTGGTCCCGACCGCCTACCTGCCGCAGGTGAAGACGAACTTCGACCTCCTGGCGGAGCTCCCGGCCAACGCCGACTCCCGAGCGGGCTACGAGGCCATCGCCAACCACCTGGGCGAGGACAAGCTCGTCCAGTCGACCGGCCTGGTGGACGCGGGTGGCGGCGGTGACATGCTCGCCCCCGCGTCGCTCGCCCGGCTCCGGGACCTGATGGCCACGCTGCACGCCACGACGGGGGTCGCCACCGTGACCAGCCTCGTGACGCCGGACGGCGACGGCGTCGTCCCGGATGGCTTCCAACCGTCGAAGCAGCTGGCAACGATCGCCAGCAACATGTCCGGCGACACCGGCGGCGGAACCGCGACCGATTCGGCATCGCTGCTCGATCCGAAGGTTTCCGACGGGCTGAACACGGCGCTGTCGTACGTCGACGGGCTCGCGCTGGCGTACCCGGACGTCGCCGCCGGGGCCCAGCTGCGCTCCGTCACGGGCGGCATCGCACACGCCAAGGACATCATCGATCGTGTCCAGAAGCAGAGCGTCCTCTCGACCCAGTTGCGGACCCTGGCCGCCGCGGTGACGTCGCCGACTGCGGCGGCCGGCTCGAGCTCGGACTCGTCGCCGACCCTCATGAGCGATTACCTTGCCGAGCTGGCCGCGGCCTACCCCGAGGTCCGCTCGCTGCCGGCCTACACGAACGCGACCAAGGCCGCGGCGAGCCTCGAGAAGAAGGCGACGATCCAGGCCGCCCTCGACCTCTCGGCCGCGTTCGACCAGCTGGCCGTCCACTTCGACAGCCGACCGGACGCGACCCTGTCCCCCAAGAGCCTCGCCAACACGTCGAGCGCGCTCGAGCTCAAGCACGAGGCCGAGACCGTGTTCAAGGCGCTCCCCGACCAGTTCACGGCGCTCGCCGCGGTCTTCGCTGCCCGCCCCGACGACATCTACCTCCCGACCACCCTCACCGGCACGGATGGCCAGAAGGTCAAGGACGCGGTGGACGCGTTCGTGTCCACGGACCGGACGGCCTCGCGCTTCTACCTGACCAGCTCCAACGACCCGTATTCCGGCGGCGCGTTCGCGATCCTGCGCTCGGCCCAGGCCGTGGCCGCGCAGGCCGCGCCCGGCTTTGGGCCGGTGGCCTCGGCCTACATCGGCGGTCCGACGGCCCAGTTCGCCGACGTCCAGGACACGCTCGCCAAGGACTTCCAGCGCGTCGGGGTGATCACGGTCATCGGGATCCTCGTCGTGCTGATCCTGCTGCTCCGGGCGATCGTCGCTCCGCTCTATCTCGTCGGCACCGTCCTGATCTCGTACGCCTCCGCCGTTGGTCTCTCGGCGTTCATCTTCCAGGAGGTGCTGCACCAGCCCGGCATCTCCTTCTACCTGCCGCTGATGGTGTTCGTGCTGCTGGTGGCGCTGGGCTCCGACTACAACATCTTCCTCATGAGCCGGGTCCGCGAGGAGAGCGAGCACCGGCCGATCAAGGACGGGATCCGGATCGCGTCCGGGCACACGGGGGCGGTCATCACCTCCGCCGGCCTCATCCTCGCCGGGACCTTCGGGTCCATGGCCACCGCCCCCCTCACCGTCCTGTTCCAGGTCGGCGTGGCCGTGGCGATCGGCGTCCTCATCGACACGTTCGTCGTGCGCTCGATCCTGGTGCCGGCGATCACCACCCTCGCCGGGGATCGCGCCTGGTGGCCGTCCGGGTCGTCCCTCGCCCGTACGCTCGGCTGGGGCGTGCCGGCCGGCGCCGGCGCCGGTGCGGCGGCGGGCGGAATGGCGGGGCTGGTGACGGGGGGAGTGACGGAGGCGGGCGTCGAGCCGGGCGCGATGACCGGCGCGTTGGCCACCCGGCCGGCCGTCGCGTCCGGCCTCGCCCGAGCCAGGCTCTCCCGGCGGGCGCTCGCCGGGGCGCTCGCGCTGGTCGTGCTCGTGCCCGTGACCGTGGCCGCCCTGCTGACGTGGTCCATGGGCAACCAGGCCGCCAACCCCTCCGCGGTCCGCGCGGCGGTCGTGAACCTCGACGAGGGCGGCAGCCTGACCGCGGCCGACGGGACCGCGCAGTCGCTGCAGCTGGGCAGCGATCTCGCGGCGTCCCTGGTTGCGCCGGGCGGCAGCACCGGGTTCACGTGGGAGGAGGCCAGCGCGGCGGATGCCGCATCGGGTCTCGCCGACGGGAGCTACGCAGCCGTGCTCACCGTTCCCGCCGACTTCTCGCGGTCCGTGGCCGCGTTGCGCTCCGATCCGACCGGCCGTGCGCCTCAGGCTTTGCTGCGCCTGGCCACCGACGACAGCTCCGGGTACACCCAGGGAACGGTGGCCCGTGCCGTCACGGCGGCCATCACCCGGTCCGCCTCCCAGGGGATCACCGCGTCGTACGTCGATGACGTCCTCCTCTCGGTGACGAACACCCAGGCCGGGATTGCGGGTGCAGCGGGAAGCGCGACGGGCGTCGCCGACAACGCATCGAGCCTGGCCTCGGACGCGGCCGGCGTGGGCTCGGTCGCCTCGGAGCTGGCCTCGGGCCTGCAGCAGCTGGCCGACGGGGCGGCCAAGGCCCAGGGTGGCACCGACAAGCTGGTGAGCGGGACCGCGGCCGTGGCCACCGGGACACGGAAGGTCGCCTCGGGCGCGGACGCGCTCGCCGCCGGAGTCGGAAAGGCCGCCAACGGCGCGGATCTGCTGGCGACCGGGGCCTCGCAGCTCTCCGACGGAGCGGCGGCTCTCGAGGCGCAGACCAAGGGGCTCCCGTCCCAGGCGGACCAGCTGGCCACGGGAGCCGAGGGCGTCGCGACCTTCGCCGGCGGAATCGCCACCGAGGGCGCCGAGCCGCTCGCCGCCGGCCTTGCCAAGATGGCGGACGAGACGAAGGGCTACGCCGCGGGCGTCGACCAGTTGAACACGACGGCGGGTGATGTCGCGAAGGGCGTGACGGGCCTGAACGGCCTGGCCGAGCAGGCCGACGGCGTGGCCGGACCGATGGCGAAGCAGGCCGGCACCCTGGACGGGGACGTCGCGACCTACACGTCGAGGGTGACCGCCCTCGCCGCCGAGTGCACCGCGACCCTGGGCGCCGCCGATCCCCTGTGCTCGCAGCTGACGGACCTGGCGGCCACGAACGACACCCTCACCGGCCCCGCGGGGCAGGTCGCGACGGATGCGGGGAAGGTCGCCGGGTACACGGGCTCTCTCGTGACGCAGTCGGCGGGGGTTGCCAAGCTCGCCGCGGGGCTCGCCGCGGGCACGGCCGAGCTCAACAAGGGTGCGCCCGACCTCGAGCACGGGATCGCCGACGCATCGGACGGCGCGTCGGCGCTGGCTGCGCAGACCAAGGAGCTCGCCGGCCTCGCGACGAAGGAGGCGCAGGGCGTTCGGTTGCTCGCAGATGGCACGCCGGCGCTCAGCTCGGGGATCAGCCAGCTCGCCGACGGTGCCGCGGGCGTCTCCTCGGGCGCCACGAGCCTGGCCAGCGGGCTTGGGGACCTCGCGTCGGGGGCGGACCAGCTCGCCACGGGCGCCAAGGTCACGGCCGCGGGCGCCACGAAGCTCGCGTCCGGCACGGCCCAGGCGGCCGGAGGCGCCAGCCAGCTCAGCTCCGCCATGCAGCAGAGCGTTGACGCGGCAAGGCTGGTGCAGGCCGAGGCCGGCAACGTCGCCGACAACGGGACGACGCTCAAGACCGACGCCCAGCAGCTCGCCTCGAACCTCGACGCGACCGCCGGCTCCATGCACTCCTACGCCTCGGACACTCGCGAGCGCATGGGCGAGCTGGCGGCGGACCCCGTCGCGATCGAGGCCGAGCGCCTCAACACCACGAGCGGCGCGAACGGAGCCCTTGCACCGTTCTTCCTCGCGCTCGCGATCTGGCTGGGGGCCCTAGGGGTGTTCCTCGTCCTGCCCGGGATCTGGTGGGCGGGCGGACGACGCTGGACCCGCGCGACGCTGACCGCCTTCGGGGCGGCGGCCGCGCTTGTCGGCATCGGGGCCGCCCTGGCCGTGGTCGGGCTCCGGCTCGTCGGCATCGAGGTGGCGCAACTGCCGGAGCTCCTGCTCTTCGCCGGGCTGACCGCGCTGGTGTCCGTCGCGGTCGTCCAGGCGCTCGTGGCGCCGCTTGGCCCGCGGGGCTGGCTGCTCGCCCTGATGTTCCTCGTGGTGCAAGTGGCGGCCGTGGGCTTCCTCTACCCTGGCTCGACGTCGAACGGGCTGGTTGCCGCGCTCCACACCCTGGTGCCGATGACCTACGCCGTGGACGCCTTCCGGGGCGCGATCACCGGTGGCGGATCTTCGCCGGCGATTGACGCCGCCGTGCTGACCGCGTGGCTGGTGGTGGCGCTGCTCGTGACGCTGGCGATCGCGGCCGGGTCGGCCCTGCGGGACGAGGAGCCCGAACCCGCGGCCGCCTGAGCCGCCCGATGTCAACCGGCCGGGGCCGGACCCGCGCCGGAACGCGGTGGCCCCTGCTCGGGCAGCGCGAGTCCGGCGGGTCAGTCGCCGGCGTCGAGCGACGCGAGGAACGCGGACGTCTCCGCCAGCCCGTCCGCCAGGATCCGCGGGCTGTTGGCATATCCGATCCGCAGGTATCCCTCCATGTCCAGCGCGCTGCCGGGCGTCAACATGACGCCCCTCTGTTCGACGAGGCGGATGCACAGCGCCTCGGACGGCAGGTCGACCGCGTACCGGAGCAGCGCGACGGTACCGCCCCGGGGGCGCACGAACGAGATCGAGCGCTCGCCGGCGACCCACGCGTCGAGCGCGGCCAGGTTCCCCCGCACGATCGCCCGGTTGCGTGCCAGGATCGCGTCCCGGTGCTCCAGGGCGATCGCCGCCAGCAGGTCGTCCACCATGCCCACGCTGATCGTGTTGTAGTCACGGTGCACCGTCACCGCCCGGGTCACCTCGACCGGCGCGGCGATCCAGCCAAGCCGCAGCCCCGCCAGCGAGTACGCCTTCGACATGCTGCCGACGGCGATGCCGCGCGGGTACACGTCCACGATGGACGTCGTCGTGCCGCTCCCCTCCTGGTCGATCCCGCGGTAGACCTCGTCGCACAGGACCCATGCGCCGGCGGCGTCCGCGATCGCGGCGATCTCCCGCAGGTCGGCCTCGTCGAGGAGGGCGCCCGTCGGGTTGTTGGGGTTGGCGAAGGCGATGAGCCTGGCGCCCCCGGCCGCGAGCCGGCGCAGCCGGGCAAGGTCGAGTCTCCAGCCGTCGGCTTCGCGCAGCGGCAGCGGCACCACCTCGGCCCCGAGGCTCTCCGGGATGGAGGTGTGCTGCTGGTAGGTGGGGACGATCGAGATCACGCGATCGCCGGGCTCGACGAGCGCCTCGTACACGAGGTGGTTCGCCCCGATCGCCCCGTGCGCGACGACCACGCGCTCACGGGGAACGCGGTCATACAGGGCCGCGATCGCATCCCGCAGGCGGTCCGAGCCCTCGATGGCACCGTAGGTGAGCTTGAGCCCCCGCAGCTCCGCGAGGAACGAGGACCCGTCGATGCCCGCCAGCCCGAGGAGCTGGTCCACGGTCAGGGACTCAACGCAGGTCTCGGCCAGGTTGTACCGGCACCGCGTCTCCCACCGGTTCATCCACGTCTCGACGCCGAACTCACGGATCCTCATGGCACCCATTCTGCGGCCGATCCAGCCCGCGGGCGAGCGCCGGCGAACGACAGCCGGGATGGCCTCGGCGAGCGGGCAGGAGGCTCCCAACCTGGCGGGCGGCCTCCGCGGGGCGGGGGCAGACCACCGGGCGCGCGCGAACTCACTCAGCCGCCTGGTCCGGTCCAGGGCGCCGGCGTGATCGTTTCATGTGCGCAGCCAGGAGAAGCCCGGCGTCATCCGGTCACCCACCGCGGTTCGCGAGTCGGCGCGGGCAACTTGTGACCCGGGCTGCACGTTGGGTGTGCAGGAACGGGCTCACGGTGTCCCGGCAGCGGGATGCGGCAGATGCTGTCGCCCGTCCAGCCCGCGGCGTGCACATGACACGATCAGCACGGCCGCCGGGACGAGCAGGCGGAAGCGCGCCCTTCGCGGCCGGTGGCGGGAGACCCGCGGGTGCGTCAGGTTCCGGCGGCAGGCTGCGGCTCCGCCGCGGCGGGCGTCAGTGCGAGCAGCTCCGCGCCTCGCCGGCGTCATCGGCCGTCCGGAAGCTCGAGCCGCAACCACAGGCCGCGACCGCGTTCGGGTTGTTGACGGTGAAGCCGGCGCCCATGAGCGTGTCGACGTAGTCGATCTGGCTGCCCGTGATGAGCGGCGCGCTGTTGGCGTCGATATAGACGCGGACGCCGTTCGCGGACAGGACGTTGTCGTCCACCGCCGGCTGATCCTCGAGCATCATCCCGTAGCGGTAGCCGGAACAGCCGCCCGAGTAGACGTAGACGCGCAGGCCGATCTCGGGACTCGTCTCGTCCCTGGTCAGCTCCGCGAGCCGCGACGCGGCGGCATCGGTGAGGGAAACGATCGTCGGCTGGGCCTCGATCATGGGAAGGATCTCCTTCGGAGGGGCGCGGATCACGGCCATCCGGGCGCGTTCTCACCGGATCGTACGCAAGTCAACGGATTTCGTCCAGCGCACCCGCGGAAATCGCCAGCCCAGAGACCTTCAGCCCTCGACACGCTCCACGACCGTGGCGATCCCCTGCCCGACGCCGATGCACATCGTCGCGAGGCCGTAGCGCCCGCCCGTGCGCGCCAGCTCGTGGACCAGCATCGTGAGCAGGCGCGCCCCGGAAGCGCCCAGCGGATGTCCGAGCGCGATCGCCCCTCCGTTCGGGTTGACCCGCCCGGGATCCAGGCCGAGCTCGTCGATGCAGGCGACGGACTGGCTGGCGAATGCCTCGTTGATCTCGATGATGTCGAGGTCCGCGACCGCGATCCCCGCCCGTGCCAGCGCCTTGTGGACGGCCGGGATCGGGCCGATCCCCATGACGTCCGGGTGGACGCCGGCGACCGCCGTCGCCACGACGCGGGCCATCGGCCGCAGCCCCAGCGCCCGCGCCCGGTCCGCCTCGACCAGCAGCACCGCCGCCGCGCCGTCATTGATGCCGGAGCTGTTGCCGGCGGTGACGGTGCCGCCGGCACGGAACGCGGGCTTGAGCGCGGCAAGGGCCTCCGCGCCGGTGCCGGGACGGGGATGCTCGTCGCGATCCACCACGGTCACCGCGCCCTTGCGGCCGGGCGCGCTCACCGCGACCAGCTGGCCGGCGAACCGGCCCGCCTCGATCGCCGCCCCGGCACGCCGCTGGCTCTCCGCCGCGAAGGCGTCCTGCCGTTCCCGCGAGACCGCCCACCGGTCCGCGACGCACTCGGCGGTCTCGCCCAGCGAGATCGGCGGGTAGGCAGCCTGCATCGCCGGGTTGACGAACCGCCAGCCGAGCGTCGTGTCCTCCATCGTCCGGGCGCCGCGGTCGTAGGCCGCCTCGGGCTTGAGCAGCACGTATGGCGCACGGGTCATCGATTCCACGCCGCCGGCGATGAAGGCGTCGCCGTCACCGGCGCCGATCGCGTGGGCGGCCGTGTTGACCGCCTGCAGGCCGGATCCGCACAGGCGGTTGACCGTCTGGCCGGCGACCTCCACCGGCAGGCCCGCGAGCAGCGCCGCCATGCGGGCCACGTTTCGGTTGTCCTCGCCGGCCTGGTTGGCGCAGCCGAGGATCACGTCTTCCACGAGGGCGGGATCGAGGCCCGTCCGATCGACCAATGCGCGGATGACGATGGCGGCAAGGTCGTCGGGACGGACCGAGGCGAGGGCACCGCCGTATCGCCCGATGGGCGTTCGGACGGCGTCGATGATCCAGGCCTCTCGGAGGGGTCGGTTCGTGTCTCGGGGCATGTCGTTGATTGTAAGGGCGGTCCGGCGGTCGGCTAGACTCTGGGCGGGGCTGCCAGCCCGGGGGCCATGGCGGACCCGCGGATCCGGTGGTGGCCGCCGGCCACCCGGGGCGTGCGCAGCGTGCCGCGTCCGTTCGCTGCCGGTGCCCCCTGCGCCCAGGACGGGAAGATGGACGCGGCGATCGACGTAACGGACCAGCGGGACCGGCCGGGCGAACGGGCCCGCATCGGTCGCCTGCCTGCGCCCGACAGCGAGGCCGGCCGGTGAACGTCGGGGCGAGGGTGCTGCTGGTGGACGGCGACCGCCGGCTGGTGAAGGTCCTCGAGGGACGGCTCAAGCGGGACGGCTACGCGATCACGGTGGCGACGACGGGCGGGGAGGCGATCGGCGCCGTCGAAGGGCGCTGGCCGGACCTGGTCGTGCTCGAGCTGGTGCTCCCGGACATGCCCGGCGAGCAGGTGGCGGCGGCGATCAAGCGCCGGGCAGACCTGCCGATCATCGTCCTGTCCTCGATCGCGGACGCCTCGGTCAAGGCGGCGACGATCCGCGAGTTCGCGGAGGACTACCTGACCAAGCCGGCCCACTACCCGGAGCTCCTGGCCCGCATCGAGCGGGTCCTGCGCCGCATGGTGGACAGGGTCCCGGTGGAGGAGCTGTCCGTCGCGGGCGGACTGGTCCTCAGGCTCCGCCAGCGCGAGGCGATCGTGGACGGCGAGCGGATCATGCTGACGCGGACCGAGTCCCGCGTGCTGGCGACCCTCGCCGCCTCACCCGGGCGTCCCGGTGTCGACCGAGCGGATCCTCGCGCGCGTCTGGGGTGACGCGGACGGCGCCGATCCGGTCTACGTCTGGGTGACCATGCGGCGGCTCCGCCGGAAGCTCGAACCGGATCCGGGCAGGCCCAGGTTCGTCCACACCGTTCGAGGACGCGGGTACCGCCTGGGGGAAGCGGCGCCGGACGCGCCGGGCTGACCTCGGCGTGAGGGCCGCGACGGCCGCCGTAAGGGCCCCGGCGTGGGCGGCTGCCCCGGAACGGGGCGTCTGCCCCGGAACGGGGCGTCTGCCCCGGAACAAACGAGCGGGGCGCGACACGGGCCCACACCGTATCGCGCCCCGCCGAGGTCGGGGAGACCCCTGGGTGACCTTCGCTACCGCATGCGGCGGCGGAGGCCGGCCGGCACGACGGACGCCACGAGGGCGATCGCGGCGAGCAGGCCGAGGATCAGCGGGAGGGAACCCGGCCCGGTCGAGCCGCCGGAGACGGCGTCGGTCGGGGGCAGGGTGGTCTCGGGGGTGCCGGTCTCGGCCGCAACCGTGCCCGAGGGCTTCGGCTTCGGGGTGATCTCCGGCTCGGCGACGCTCACGGTGGCGTCATCCTTGGCTTCTACCTTCGTCTCGCCGTAGTAGCCCGTGGCCGTCGCGACGTTGGTCGTCGTCTCGGTGAGCGACGCGTCGCAGGTGTACGTCCAGGTCTCGGTGAGGTCCAGCATCTCGTTCGAGTTGACATCGCCGCCCACGAGCGTGACGGGCGAGCACTTGTCATCGGAGAGGCCGACGTTCGAGAGCGGGACGGTGCCGGTGTTGGTGACCTTGTACGTGTAGGTCACGTCGCCGCCGTCGCTCGACAGGTCCGTCGTGCTGGCGGACTTCTCGACGTGGATCGCGGGGGTCAGCGGCGGCAGGGCGACGGTCACGGTCGCGTCGTCCTTGGACTCGACGGTCTTGTCGCCGTACGAGCCCGAGGCCGTGGCGGTGTTGGTCGTCGTCTCGGAGAGGGTGGCGCCGCAGGTGTACGTCCAAGTCTCGCCGACATCCAGCTTGTGGTTGGAGTTGTCGTCGCCGCTGACGTAGACAGGAGCGTCGCACTTGTCGTCGACCACGGCGACGTTCGAGAGCGGGGCCTGGCCGGCGTTGGTGACCTTGTACGTGTAGGTGACGTCTCCGCCGCCCACCGGGAGGTCCGTCGTGCTGGCGGACTTCTCGACGCCGATGCCGACCGTCGGCTCGGCAACCGTGACCGTCACGTCGTCCCTGGCCTCGACGGTCTTGTCACCGTAGGAGCCGGAGGCGGTCGCCACGTTCTTGGTCGTCTCGACGAGGTTCGCGGTGCACGTGTAGGTCCAGGTCTCGCCGACGTCCAGCTTGTCGTTCTTGGGGCTGGCGTCGCCGCTGACGTAGGCCGGGGCGTCGCACTTGTCGTCCGCGACACCGACGCTCGAGAGCGCGACCTGGCCGGGGTTGGTGACCTCATACGTGTAGGTCACGTCGCCGCCGCCGAACGGCAGGTCGGTCGTGCTGGCGGACTTCTCGACGTCGATGCCGACCTTCGGCTCGGCAACCTTGACGGTCACGTCGTCCTTGGCCTCGACGGTCTTGTCACCGTAGGAGCCCGTGGCGGTCGCCACGTTCCTGGTGGTCTCGGTGAGGGTCGCGGTGCAGGTGTACGTCCAGGTCTCGCCGACGTCCAGCTTCTTGTTGGAGTTGCCGTCGCCGGTGGGGTCGCTGACGGGCGAGCACTTGTTGTCGCTGAGGTCGATGCTCGAGAGCGCGACGTTGCCGGGGTTGGTGACCTTGTAGGTGTAGGTCACGTCGCCGCCGCCGAACGGCAGGTCCGTCGTGCTGGCGGACTTGTGGACGGCGATGTCAGGCGTGCAGGCGATGGTGTCGTAGATGAGATCGAAGATGTCCGGGAGGCCGGCGGCGGTCTTCGCCCAGTAGGCGTGTGAGGCATCGTTCGGCTTCGCGAGGGAGGCCATGAATGCCGGGTCAACGCCGCCAACGCCGGTTCCGCTGACGCCGAGTGCGATGGTGAAGATCTCGTCCGCGGATCCCTTGAAGCTCGAAACCTCGGACGCGTTGGGGGTCTCGCTCGAAGGATTGGGTTCGCCGTCGGACAGGAAGATGATGACGCGGTTCACGTCCAGCCCGTCACGAACCGACGGTGCGGACATGTCACCGGCCGCGGCGGCCATCCCGTGCTTGGTGGGCGTGTTGCCGCTGGCGTCGAGATGATCGATCGCGTTGTCCACGGTGGCCGCCGATGCGGTGCCGAGGTGGACATTCACCGAGGCCGCGGTGCCGGCGAAGCTGGTCAGGCCGACATGGTGGAGGCCCGACCCGCCGACGCCACCGTGGTCGTCGAGCGAGTTGACGAGGTCCTTGGCCGCCTTCTTGGCGTTGACCAGGCGGGACTCGCTGTCCATGCTGGTGGACCGGTCGACGACGATGATCACGTCGAGGGGACGGGCGCCGCAGCCGTCGGCGGATGCGGGTGCGATGGGGCCGGGGGCGGGCCGGACGGTGGTCGCTGCCGCCTGGGAAGGAAATGCAATGAGTGCAGCGGTTGCGATGATTGCCGTGAGGCGCCCGAACGTCCGGGCGGCGGCCGGGCGGCGTCTCGGCCACTGGAAAGAATTGAGCACCATCGATGTGACTCCCTTGTAAGAGCGCGTGGGCCGCTCAGGTGGGCGACGATCGAGGGGCCGGTACTTCCGTACCCCATCCGGTGTGGGCCGATCGTCAGGGGCATCGCCACTATCCGATCGGCAGCGATGCCCGGACATGACCGACACCCTTACATTTCGTATAGGTGGTGCGCGGGTGCGACGGTACTTCGACCGGTACCTTGGTACCTGGATGAGAGCGGGGCGAGCGGGTCGGAGCGGGGCGGAGCGGGGGTGAACGGGGCCGGTAGGGGTTGAGCGGACTCGAGCGGGGCCGAGCGGGGCGGAGCGGTTCGAGCGGGGTCTGCGGACCGCGCCGGAGCCGCCCCGGGCACGGGCGCCGGCAGGTATGGTCCCCCGGGGATCGCCCCTACCGGTGACGCCAGACCGGCGCGCGCTTCTCCAGGAACGCGACCATCCCCTCGTCCCGGTCCTCGGTGGCGAACAGCTCCTCGAAGCGCCTGCGCTCGTAGCGCAGGCCCTCGTCCAGCGGCAGCGACTGGGCGGCGTTCACCGCGGCCTTCGCCGCTTCGACGGCGCGCGCCGGCATCGCTGCCACCGTGCCGGCCAGCTCCAGGGCCCGCGCGACCGTCTCCGCGGCCGGAACCACCATCGTCACCAGGCCCAGGCGGTCCGCCTCGGCGGCACCGATCCCGCGGCCCGTCAGGACCAGCTCCATCGCCCGTGCCCGGCCGATCGCCCGCGCGAGGCGCTGCGTCCCGCCGGCACCCGGGATCACGCCGATGCGGATCTCCGGCTGGCCGAACTGGGCGTCGTCACCAGCAACCAGCATGTCGCACGCCATCGCCAGCTCGGCGCCACCACCGAGCGCGAACCCGCGGACCGCGGCGATGACCGGCGTCCGGAGACGTCCCACGCGGTCGATGGCCGCGAACCGGTCGCCCTCGCCGATGGATTCCTCCGTCTCGGCGGCCAGCTCCCGGATGTCGGCTCCGGCAGCAAACGCTCGAGTCCCGGCACCGGTGATCACGATGGCGCGGCAGGCCGGGTCATCGTCGAGCACGGCCAGCAGGTCGTCCAGCTGTGCCAGGAGCCCGAACGATAGGGCGTTGAGCGTCTCGCGCTGGTCCAGCGTGACCAGCGCCACACGATCCAGCGGCGGGTCGCCCGCGGGGAAGTCCACCCGGACCAGCGTCCGTCGGTCGTCGCCCATGCCGTCCTCCATCATTGGCCCAGGTCCCCCGGCCCGGCCGGCTGCCGCCGGCCTATCGGCCACCTCTTCGGCGTGTCAGGCCCGTTCGGCGTGTCAGGCCCGCGCTGCATGCGCCCTGGCGTCCCGGCCGGCCTGGGCGTGCGGATCGGCCCCGTCGTCGGCATCGCCTGCACCACCGGCATGCCCGCTGCTCAGCCCGCCGGGGACTCGGGCTTGCCGGCCACCGTCGTCGTCGTCGCCCGCTCGATCCGGAGGTAGCGGCGCCGGTGGTAGAGCAGCGGCGGCGCATCCGGCTCGTCCAGCGCGAGAGCCTCGACCCGGCCGACGTAGAGGTAGTGGTCCCCGACGGCGAAACGGTCCAGCACCTCGCATTCCAGTGCCGCGAGCGCCCCGATGAGGATCGGCAGGCCAGTGGCCCCGGGGCGCCACGCAGCGCCGCAGAAGGCGTCCCGGCCGGGGGTCACGTTGGCGCCGGCAAAGCAATCGGACAGCCACTGCTGGTCCTCCGCCAGCACGTTGACCGCGAACCGGCGCGAGGCGTCGATGGCCGGGAGGATGAACCGCCGCCGGTCCAGCGCGATCATCACGACCGCAGGCTCGAGGCTGACCGACGCGAGCGCGTTGACCGTGATCCCCTGGGGACGCTCGCCGTCGAGCGCCGTGACCACGGTCACCCCGGTCACGAACTGGCCCATGACGGTGCGGAAATCGGTGGTCGTGACGTTCACACGCGCCAGCATACGGTGAGCGGGCCACCTCGCCGGACCGGATGCCTCGCCGGACCGGATGCCTCGCCGGACCGCATACTCCGACGGGCGCATCGGAGGAAGGTCATGGCGGGCGACGTTCGCGACACGGATCGGTATCACGAGGTGGAGGCGCTGGTCCGGTCGATCCTCGAACCCGGGATCGGTCGGCCGCACGCCTTCGATGCCGCCGAGGCATCGCCGGACGGGCGGCTGGTGGCCGTCACCGGTCGCGTGTTCGAGCGCCTCGAGGGTCACCCACGGTCCCTGCTGTCGATTGTCACGGCGGACGGCCGCCACACCTGGACGGTCACGACGGCGGCCGGCGACGCTGCGGATCCCCGCTGGTCGCCCGACGGGCGGTCGCTCAGCTTTCTCGCCGACCACCACGACCGGCACCGCCACGCGCCGTGGATCGTGGGTGTCGGCGCTGACGGGCCGGCGGGTGAGCCGCGCCGGCTCGCCTCCCCCCCGGGCATCGCCGAGCACCATCGCTGGTCCCCGGACGGACGCCGGGTCCTGCTCGTCATGGCGGGCGAGCAGGCGGAGCAGGCAGACGGCCTCGGGTCGGGCACGATGGGGCAGGACGCCGCGGCCACGGACCGCCCGGCCTGGATCCCGCAGGTCGAGACATCCGCGGGCGAGGCCGAAGGGCGATCGGCTTGGACCCTGGACCCGGCGACCGGCGATGTCCGCCGGGTATCGCCGGTGGGGCTCAACGTCTGGGAGGCCGCCTGGCTGGGCGATGACCGCGTGGTGGCGATCGTCTCGGACGGGCCGGCCGAGGACGCGTGGTACGACGCCCGCGTCGTGACGCTTGACGCCGCCACAGGAGCCGCCACCGAGCTCTGGACGCCGGAGTGGCAGCTCGGCTTCGTGGAGGGAGCGCCGGACGGCCGTCGGGCGGCCGTCATCGAGGGCGTGGCGAGCGACCGCTACTTCGTCACGGGCGCGCTCGTCATCCTGGGGCCGGACGGCGGTGCCGTCACGGTCGACACCCCGGGCGTGGACGTCTCGAGCGCTCGCTGGCTGGATGGCGAACGGCTGCTGGCGCTGGGCGTTTCCGGGATGGAGACCGTGGGGCTCGCCATCGACCTTCGAGCGGGCCTGGTCCGCGAGACCTTCCGGACACGCGCGGCGGGCGCCTCGCTGTTCCCGATGGTCTCGCCCGCCGGCACCGGGGGCGACTTCGTCACGCTCCTCGACGGCCCCGAGGCACCCTCCCGCGTTGCCGTCGTGCGCGGGGGCCGCGAGACGACCGTGATCGGCAGCGAGCATGCCGGTCGGGACCGCGTGCGCGCCTGCATCGCGGAGCGCCACGCGGAGGCGTGGGCGAGCCGCGACGGGACGCGAATCGAGGGCCTGCTCGTGCTCCCGCACGGCGAGCCGCCGTTCGCGACCGTGCTCTGGGTCCACGGCGGCCCGGTCTCCGCCGTTGGCTGGGCGTTCCCGTCGGCCGACCTGGCCGTGCTGGTCGAGGCTGGCTATGCCGTCCTCATGCCCAACCCGCGCGGTTCGATCGGGCGCGGGCGGGACTTCGCCGCCTTCGTGGTGGGCGACATGGGCGGCGAGGAATCGTACGACCTGCTGGCGGGGCTCGACCACCTGGTCTCGCTGGGGATCGCGGACCCGGCCCGGCTGGCGGTCCGCGGCGGGAGCTACGGCGGGTACATGGCGGCCCTGTTGCCCGCGATGGACGACCGGTTCGCGGCGGCAGTCGTCGGCTCACCGCTCACGGACCTGATCTCCAGCTATTACGGCTCCAGCCTCACCGCCTTCGTCCGCGACTACGTCGGGGGGCGGCCGACCGACCACGTGCAGCGCTACCTCGACCGGTCGCCGGTGTTCGCGGGCACCCGGCTGCGGACTCCCACGCTGCTCACGGCGGGCCTCCGCGACCGCGCCGCGCCGGTCGGCCAGGCCGTCGAGATGTTCCGGGCCCTCCGGGAGCAGGGCGTCCCGACGGAGCTCGTCGTCTACCCCGAGGAGGGGCACGGCGTCCGATCCTATCCCGCCCGCATCGACTGGATCGCGCGCGGCCTGATGTGGCTCGAGAGGTACGCCCCGGCGCGCCGGGCCTGATCGCGCCCTGACGCGGATCGAGGCCTCGACCGGGCGCCGCGCCGGGAGCCTGTCGTCGCGCCGGGCGGCACCTCGCGGGCCGGTCCATCCGGCCCATCACCCGCCGGCCCGGGCCGCCGTACGATGGCGCCATGGATACCGAGACTCCTGACGTCACCCCAGCCACGCGAATTGAGCGGGACTCCATGGGCGAGATGGAGGTCCCTGCGGACGCCCTGTACGGCGCCTCCACCCAGCGGGCGGTGCTCAACTTCCCCATCTCCGGCCAGCGGATGCCGCGCCGCTTCCTGCGCGCCCTCGCCCTCGTGAAGCTGGCTGCCGCCGAGACGAACGCCGGCCTGGGCCTGCTCGATGCCGGGAAGGCGTCGGCCATCGCGTTCGCGGCGAGGGCGGTCGCCGACGGCGGATACGAGGAGCACTTCCCGATCGACATCTACCAGACGGGCTCGGCCACGTCGACCAACACCAACATGAACGAGGTGATCAGCCACCTCGCGTCGGCGCGCCTGGGCGGGGCCAGGGTCCATCCCAACGACGACGTCAACAAGTGCCAGAGCTCCAACGACACGATCCCCACTGCGCTCCAGCTCTCGGGCGCCATCGCCATCGAGGAGGAGCTCATCCCGGCTCTCATCGACCTCCAGCGTTCGCTGGCCGCCAAGTCGACCGAGTTCTGGGACGTCATCAAGACCGGGCGCACGCACCTGCAGGACGCCACGCCGATCCGCCTGGGCCAGGAGTTCGCGGGCTATGCGGGCCAGGTGGAGGAGGCGATCCGGCGCGCCCAGGCCGCCCGGGACGAGCTCCTCACGGTGCCGCTGGGCGGGACCGCGGTCGGGACGGGGATCAACGCCCACCCCGAGTACGCGGCACGGGCCTGCGTCCGCCTCTCGGAGCTGACCGGCCTCCAGGTGCGCGAGACACCCAACCACTTCCACGCCCAAGCGGCGCTGGACGCGGTGATCGCGGCGCACGGCGGGCTGCGGGCGATCGCACTCGGCCTGTGGAAGATCGCGTCGGACATCCGGTTCATGGGCATGGGCCCGCGGGCCGGCCTCGCGGAGCTGGCGCTGCCCGAGACGCAGCCGGGCTCGTCGATCATGCCCGGCAAGGTGAACCCGGTCATCGTGGAGTCGCTCACGATGGTCGTGGCCCGGGTCATCGGCAACGACGCAACCGTCGCCTTCGGCCAGACGGGGTCCTTCCTGGAGCTCAACGTGATGCTCCCGGTGACCTCGCAGGCGCTGCTCGAGTCGATCGGGCTGCTGGCCGCCTCCGCCCGCAACTTCCGGATCAGGCTGGTCGAGGGGCTGAAGGCCACCGACCGCGGGCCCAAGCTGGTCGAGCAGGGGCTGATGCTGGCCACGGCGCTGGCGCCCGAGATCGGCTACGACGCGGCGGCCGCGATGGCCAAGGAAGGCTTCAAGACCGGGCGCACGATCCGCGAGATGGCCCTCGAGAAGGGCATCGCGCCGGACCGGCTTGACGAGCTCCTGGATCCCGCGAAGATGACGGAACCCGGGCTCGGCGGGGGACCCGGCGGCGGCTGAGCGGCGCCTGCGTGGCGGCTGAGGGGGCAGGCCGGCGACCTGATCGGCAACCGAACGGCGGCTGAGAGGGCCGGTCCGGCGACGAGATCGGGCGTGCCCGGCGGACAGGGCGTGTCCGGCGCCACGGCGCCCCGCTACAATCGCGCCGATGTCTGCCAACCCTGCCTGGGACCGCGCCGCGGCCGTCCGGGATCCCGCCGGCAATCGCCGGATGCCGGAGGTCGCCGCCCTGCGCGGCGAGCTGCCGTCGGTCGAGGCACTGTTCACCTTCATGCGCGATGCCGAGCTGCGGTTCGACACGCTCCGGATGCGCATCGAGGAGCGGGCCTGGACGACCCGCGGTGAGGAGCTGACGATCATCGAGGTGGCGCTCCGCCATCCCGGCGAGGTGAAGGTCCTGTCATCCGTGCCGTCGCTGGGCACCGCGGCCAACTACGAGGTCTGGGCGTCGGACGGGAAGACGGTCAGGGCGTATGTCGCCGGCCGCAAGGTCGGGACACGACGGCCGGTCCGCCCGATGGTGAAGGGTGTCGGCGGCGGGGACGGCGGCCTACCGGGCACCTCGATGGTCTACATCCCGCTGACGTCGCTCCAGGCCGAGACCCTGCCCGAGCTGTTCATCCATCCCGCCGGCTTCTGCCAGAACGTCCTCGCCACGGGTGACTGCCGGATCACGGGCACGACGCAGGTCGCGGGACGCGAGGCCATCGTCATCGAGTGCGATCACCCGAGGGCCGTGGAGCTGGTCGCCGATCGCCCGGACCACCGGTTCGTAGTCGCGGTGGATCGCGCGGATGGCGTGATCCTGCGGCTCGAGGAGTCCACGGGAGGCGCGGTGACCCGCGACGCGACGGCGACCACGTACGAACCCGACGTCACGTTGCCGCCCTCGGCCCTCGAGTTCTCCTTCCCGACGGGCACCACCTTCATCTACTAGGGGTTCGCACCCGGGGCCTGGCCACGGCCGTTGGCAGCCGGGTCGCCGGCGGCGGCCACCTGGGGCCTGGCGACGAATCGTCGCCGTGTCGGCTCAGGCGCGCGCAGGATGATCGACCCGGAGCCCGGCGGGCGTCGGGTCCGGCGGGAACGCAACCCGTGCCAGGTCGATCTGCTTCGCGTCGAGGGCTGGGCCCGGCCGGTGCAGCAGGTAGCCCTGGGCCGCATGGAACCCCATCTCGATCACGGCCAGGAGCTGGTCCGGCGTCTCCACGCCCTCGGCGACGATCGTCTGGTCGCGGCGCTGGGCGAGCTCGCGAAGGGCCCGCACCACGGCCCCGGAGGAGTCGTCCCGGGCCCCGGCCTGCACCAGCGAAAGATCGATCTTCATGATGTCGAAGTCGATCTCCCGCAGCAGCCGCAGGCCGGCGTTGCCGGCGCCCACGTCGTCGGCCGCGATCCGCATGCCCTGCCGGCGAAGGAGCGCGATGGCGTCGCGGAGGCGGTCGAGATCCTCGACGGCCTCACGCTCGGTCAGCTCCAGGACGATGCGTTTCGGGTCGAAGCCACGCCGTCGGACAAGCGCCAGGAACTCCTGGGGCTGGAATGCGTCGGACTCGAGCGACCGCGGCGAGAGGTTGACGGACAGGTACAGGTTCGCATCCAGCGACCGCGCGCCCGTGAGGACGGTGTCGAGGCTGGCCAGGTCGAGCTCGACGGTGTGGTCGGTCGACTCGGCGGCGATGAACAGGGCGCTCGCGTTGGCGAACCCGGCGTCGGCGTTCGGGCGGACGAGGCCCTCATACCCGAGGACGCGTCCCGTCCGCAGGCAGTGGATCGGCTGGTACACGGGCGTGAGGAGCCGCTCCGCCGAGACACGGGCCACGGCGGCGGCGAGCTCGGGGAGCGACCGCCCGTCGTCCGCGATCCCGTGCCGGGCGGGGTCGAACAGCTGCACGTCGGTGCGGCCGTGGCGCTTCCCCCAGTAGAGCGCGGCGTCCGCCTGGTGGGTCAGCTGCGTGCGATCGCGGGCCAGCGCTGGCAAGGCGGACACCCCGACGGTCAACGAGAACGGGGCGACACCGAGCGTCCCGGAGCCGCCGCTCAACGCGTCCGCGAGGATCCGCCGGGCGATGCCGACCGCTTCGTCCGGCCCGCTGTCAACGAGCACGATCCCGAACTCGTCGCCGCCGATCCGGAATCCGCGGTCCGAGCGGCGGAGGCTGCCCAGGATGATCCGGGCAGTGGCGCGCAGGATGTCGTCACCCGCGGCGTGACCCTGGGCCTCGTTGATCTGCTTGAGGTCGTCGAGGTCCACGTACAGCAGCGCGACCGAGCGCGACTCGGCCCTGGCGCCGGCGACCCGTCGGTCGAGCTCATCCTGGAACGCGCGGTGGTTGCCGAGGCCGGTCAGCCCGTCGTGCAACGCGTCCAGCCGGGCCCGATCGTAGGCGTCCTCCAGCCCACCCTGCTCCTCATCGGAGTGATCGATCTGGCCCAGGATCCGCTGGAGGCTCATCCCGGACAGGAGGCTGAGCACCATCACGACGGGCAGCCACAGCAGCGGAGCCCAGCGGAGCTCCTGGTTCGCCTGCCATACGATCAACAGCGCCGCACCGATCCAGAGCAGTGCGCACGCGCCGGCCCAGCGCACCAGGCTGGTGCGGATCGGGCGCGTCATCGAGGTCACGGGAGTCCGCATCTGGCGAGAATCGTCCCTGAGAGGTCCGCCACCGTTCGGCGGCCTCACCGTTGTACGCTCGCACCGGCAATCTGGCTCCGGTACCAACGTACCCGTGGCGACGCCGAACCACCCCCGGTCCGGGATGGCGCGAACGGGTCCCTGTCGTCAACACTACGTCCAGCCGCAGTCCCATTCTCACGGCCGGCGGCCGCGGCCCCAACCGCGGCCCACTCGCCGGGCGCAATCACGAGGAGCCCTGTCCGTGGACCACGACACCCCTTCCCGGGACGACGCGACGTCCGGGGACGATCCGACCATCGCGATCGCGGACAAGGCGGCTGCGCTTGCCGAGGCGCATGTGGCGGACGACCAGGACAAGGCTCCCGCCGCCGTCGGGGCACCAGTGGATCCGGGCAGCCGCCGCGTGGGCATGGGGGTGGACGTCGGCGGCAGCGGGATCAAGGCCGCGGCCGTGGATCTCGACACCGGCCAGCTGATCGGACTCCGGCATCGCGTGCCCACCCCCCAGCCCTCCACCCCCGCAGCGGTCGTGGCCTCGGTCGCCCGGATGGTCAAGAAGATCGTGTCCGAGGTCAGGGTCGGGGGCGACGTGCCCGTGGGCGTGGGCTTCCCCGCGATCGTCATCGACGGGGTGACCAGGAGCGCCGCGAACGTGGACCCTGGCTGGATGGACTTCGACGCCGACCGCGCCATGGAGCGGGTCCTCAAGCGCCCGGTCTACATGGTCAACGATGCCGATGCGGCCGGCGTGGCCGAGATGCGCTTCGGCGCGGGCGTCGGCGAGCGGGGCACGGTGTTCCTGATCACCCTCGGCACGGGGACCGGGTCCGCGCTGTTCTACAACGGCCGGCTCGTGCCCAACCTCGAGCTGGGGCACATGGAGATCCGAGGCCGTGATGCCGAGCGCCGGTCGGCCGCCGCGGCGCGCACGCGTCGCGGTCTCTCGTGGAAGGCATGGGCGGCGGACCTCGACGAGCACCTGCTGGCGATCGAGAAGCTGTTCTCGCCTCGCCTGTTCATCATCGGGGGCGGCGTGTCCAAGCGCGCTGACCTGTTCATCCCGCGCCTGACGGTGCGGGCCCGGGTGGTGCCGGCGAAGCTGCGCAACGACGCGGGCATCGTCGGCGCGGCGATGGCCGCCGCGGAGCACGAGCGGCACGAGCGGCACGTGCGCTGACGCTCCCGGCCTGCCGGGCCGACCCGACCTGGGAGGGCTCGCGGGCGCCTCACCGAGCCGGCCCCATTCCCCCACCGCGCGGGCGCTACGCGCGGGCGCGGAGCGCCGCCAGTGCCTCCGTGGACCCGGATGCGATGACGCTTTCGCCCTCGCGCAGAGCCCGCGATTCCGGGGGGTTCGCCTCGTAGGCGCCGTCCTGCTGCAGGATCGCCAGCGTCACGACGCCGCCTGCCCGGAGCTGGCCGACGGTCTCACCGAGAAGCGGGCTCTCGCTGTCGACCTCGACCTCCTCGAGGGAGAAGGACAGGTTCCCGTGCGACAGCGCGGCATCGATGAAGTCCGCCACCCTGGGCCGGCTGGCCAGCTCCGCGATGCGCCGCCCGGCCATGGTGTACGGCGAGACGACCCGGTTCGCGCCCGCGTGCTGGAGCTTGGCCTCCGAGCCCTCGAGGTTGGCGCGGGCGACGATGAACAGCCGCTCGCTGATCGCACGGGCGGACAGCGTCACGTAGACGTTGTTGGCGTCGGAGTCGATGGTCGTGACCAGGCCGCGGGCCGCGCCCAGGCCCGCGAGACGGAGCGTCGCGTCGTCGGTGGCGTCACCTTCGACGACCAGGTGGCCATCGCGGGCCGCGCGATCGAGCGAGGCCGGATTGATGTCGATGATGACCAGGCGCTCCCCGGCATGGGCGAGCTCGCGCGCCACGGTCGACCCGACCCGGCCGTACCCGCACACGACGTAGTGGTCCCGCAGCGCCGCCACGGCCTCTCGCATCCGCTTCGCCTCCCGCCGGCCGCTCGCGGCCTCGCTGACGATGGTCTCGGCCACGATGCCGATTGATCCGAAGATGATCGCGACGCCCGATACCGACAGGAGCATGGTCCACAGCCGCTCGGGGAACGCATCCAGCGCGCGAACCTCGCGGAAGCCCACGGTCGTGAGCGTGATCACCGTCATGTAGACCGCATCCGACGCGGACCAGCCGAAGAACAGCACGTAGCCGAGGGTCCCGACCACGGTGACGGTGATGACGGCGACGATCCAGGCCCGGACGTGGCGCCCACGGACCGCCTCCTCGACGGCATGGAGGATGCGCGTCGTGACTGGATCAGCCACCGCGGTGGGACGGTCCATCGGCCGATCCTAGCAGCGGTCCGGCGGGCCGCGCCGAGCCCTTTCGCCCGTTCGCCCGGGACCTTCATCGACGTCCGACGTGCGGCCGGTCGGGATGCCCTGCGGCTAGAAGTCCTCGCGGCCGCGAAACGCCTCCGGCAGCGGTGCCTCCGGGTGCCGGAGCCGGACCCAGTCGCGGATCGCCCACCACGACGTCTTGAAGGCGATGCCCTCCCAGGGGATCGTGCCCGCATCGAACGGGTGCACCTCGAGCGCCTCCGGGGTGGTGCGGGCGATGCCGCCCACGATGGACGCCTCGAACACCAGGACGACGACGGCCGCCTCGAGCCGCGAGTAGATCCCGACCAGCTCGCCGGGGCTGACGAGGAGGCCAGTCTCCTCGAGCGTCTCGCGGACCGCGGCCTCGGCCACCGTCTCGTCCACCTCGAGGAAGCCGCCCGGCTGAGCCCACGCCCCGTACCCGGGCTCGATCCCCCGCCGCAGCAGCACGACCTCGCCCGCTTCCGTCACCGGGAGCGTGGTCACCACCAGCCGTGGGTTGATGTAGGCGATGTGCCCGCAGGCCGTACAGGCCAGACGCTCGCGGTTCTCCTCCGGCAGCATCGCGGGCGCCAGCTCCGCACCACACCTGGCGCAATGGCGGAGCGAGCCGGTCAGCCAGGCCGGAGCGCCGTGGCCCGATCCGATGTCCGTGGACCGTCCGTCCGGGCCACGCCCCAGCGCCTCGGCCGCGCGCCGCTCGTCGTCGTCGAGCCGTCGCTCGCTCACTTCGACTCGCTCACGTGAGCCTTCGGGAACGATCAGGGATCACGGTCGGGCTCCCGGTGATGTCGTCCATGGATGCTCCGAGTCTATCGGCTTCGGCCGCGCGTGCGGCCACGCCCTGTCTCGTTGCCACGGCCTGTCTCGATGCCAGGCCCGGTATGGTCGCGGTCACGCCGGAGCGACCACCATCGTTCGCGAGGAGGCTCCGCACATCGCCGCCGGCCGTGAGGTGCCGCTTCGTCTGCCGGCGCGGACGGAACCGCGCGGTTCGCGGCTCAACGCGGTGCTGCCGAGTGCTCTGCCGGTCGGGAGAGCGCCCTAGCCCAATGCCCCGGCGTTGGACGGGTCGGCCAGGATCGCATCGGTCTGGGCCGTGCGATAGGCGACCAGGAGGGTGGCCAGCATCGGGTCGGAGAGGGCCAGGATGGAGACAGCCAGCAGGGCGGCATTCTCCGCGCTGCCGATTCCCACGGTCGCCACCGGGATCCCACGAGGCATCTGCACGATCGAAAGCAGCGAGTCGAGGCCGCCCAGGCTCGGTGTCGCGATCGGCACGCCGATCACCGGCAGGATCGTCTTCGCCGCGATCACGCCGGCGAGGTGCGCCGCCCCGCCGGCGGCCGCGATGATGACGCGGAGCCCGCGTGCGGACGCCGTCTCGGCGTAGCTCGAGACGAGATCCGGGGCCCGGTGCGCGGACGCGACCCGCAGCTCGCAGGCAACGTCGAACTCGCTCAGCAGAGCCTGCGCCTTCTCGAGGATCGGAAAGTCCGAGCGGCTGCCGCAGACGATCCCCACCACCGGCGCCGTGTCGCCCATCTCGTCGAACCTCCCGGAGTGGCGCCTCGCGCGCATGCCTCGCACAGCCCGGTCGTCCCACACAACGCGGCGGATGACCTTCGGTGGCACCATCTTGCCCTGCCCGAGCACGTGATGCAGACCGGTGCACCCGCGCAGCCGGGCCGGGGCCAGCGCAAGGGGTTGCAAGGAGCGCGGCGCGCCGCGCCCCGATTCCGCCTCGCCCGCTGTTATCCTCGCGCCATGCTGCACGGTGGACCCGGCCCCTACGGCGTGGCGGCGCCGCGGATCCTCATCGTGGACGACGACCCGAACCTGCTGGTGATCCTCGCCGAGCAGCTCAAGGGCGACGGCTACGAGGTCCAGACCGCGCGCGACGGCGAAGAGGCCCTGCGCAGGCTCGCCCAGTCCTGGCCGGACCTCCTGATCATCGACATGCTCATGCCGCGCATGGACGGGCTGACGCTGGCACGGGAGGTCAAGGCGCGCGCCGACCTGCCAATCATCGTGCTTTCGGCGATCGACACGGCGGACTCCAAGGCAGACCTGCTGGAGGAGGTGGCCGAGGACTACGTCACCAAGCCCTACCACTACCCGGAACTCCGGGCACGGATCCAGAGGGTGCTGCGGCGGCTGGGTGATCGCGTGCCACGCCAGCGGCTGGACCTGGGCCCGGACCTCGCCCTGGAGCTCCATCGCCGCGAGGCGATCGTCAGCGGCAACGTGGTGTCGCTCACGCCCACCGAGTCCCGGCTCCTCTATGCGCTGGCCGCGAACCTGGGCCAGACGGTGACCACGGAGACGCTGCTCGCCCGCGGGTGGGCCGACACCGAGGACGCCGACCCCAGCTACGTCTGGGTGACGATGCGGCGCCTCCGCCAGAAGGTCGAGGTGGACCCGAACAAGCCCGCCCACCTGTTGACCGTGCGCGGCATCGGGTATCGGCTGATCGGCGCGGCCAACCCCGTCGGCTCGTGACCGGCGGGCGCGAGACGGGCGCGGCGAGCGGGACCGGCGTGACGCCCGGCTCCGGCACGGCGACCGGCTCCGGCACGGCGCCCGGGACCGGCACGGCGACCGGCTCCGGCACGGCACCCGGAACCGGCATCGACGCCCCCGGTCTTCCGGTCTACCGCAGCGCGGGGCTGGGCTTCCGGACGCGGCTTACGCTCGGTCTCATCGTGGCGGCCGTCCTGCCGGTGGCCGTCTTCGGGGTCGTCGTGCTGCTCGCGGCCGGGGCCGCAGGGGCGGACGACGACGCGAGCTCCAACCTGACCCGGGTGCTCCTGTTCGCCGTCGCGATCGCCGTCGTGTTCGCCGTCCTGCTGGCGGCTGCCCTCGCCGCGGACCTCGGGGCGCCGCTGCGGGCGATCGCCTCGTCCGTGGAGCGCGTCTCGGCAGGCGACCTGGCCACCCGCCTGGAGCTGCCGGGCGACGACGAGTTCAGCCGGCTGGCCGAGAGCCACAACCGGCTGGCCGGGAACCTCGAGCGACGGAACCGGGAGCTGCGCCGGATCCTGGACGCGTTGGAGGCGATCAACCTCCGGGAGAGGCCCGAGGTGATGGCGCTCCAGGCGGGCGCCAGGGCGCGCGCAGCGTTCGCGATGATCGACTGCGAGATCCTGCTCGTGGACCCGCGGGAGATCCCGGTCGAGGAGGCCGTACCCGGCGACCCGGTGCCCGTCCGGGCGGAGCTCTCGGCGGCGGGCGAGGTGCTCGGCGTGGCGGTGGGACACCTGCCGGCGACCCATCGCTGGGAGCGCGCGGACCAGGACCTGTTCGAGCTGTTCGCCATCGAGGTCTCCGCGGCCATCCGCAATGCCCAGCTGTACGCGCGGGTCGAGGACCAGAACCGCCGCCTCCTGGCGCTGGACGAGACCAAGGACGACTTCCTGCGGGGCGTCTCGCACAACCTCCAGACCCCGCTCGCCAGCATTCGCGGCTACGCTCAGCAACTCGCCGCCGAGGCCCCGGACCGACGCCTCGGGATCATCACGGAGCAGGCGGACCGCCTGTCACGGATGGTGCGCCAGCTCCTCATCGTGAGCCGCATCGAGTCCGGGTCCCTGCGGCCGCGGCTCGAGGTGTTCGCTCCGGCGCCCCGGATCCGCCGGACCTGGGAGGCCCTGGGAGCCGCGGATGTCCCCTTCTCGCTGGACGACCGCTCCGCGGGCTGGCTGGCGCTCGCGGACCCGGACCAGCTGGACCAGGTCCTGTGGGCCATCCTGGACAACGCGGTGCGCTACGGCGGGCGCACGGCCATCGAGGCGACCGTCGCGGTCGATCCGGGGACCGAGCTGGTGTCGATCGGGATCGCGGATCATGGCGCCGGCATCGGCGAGGACGACCGGGACCGCCTGTTCCTACGCTACGAGCGAGGCGCCGGCCGGCCGAGCGGCGAAGGCTCGGGCCTCGGCCTCTACGTCTCGCGCGAGCTGTGCCGGGCGATGAGCGGCGACCTCGTCCTCGAGCCGGCGAACGCCGGCCACGGCGCGGCGTTCACGGTCACCCTGCCCGGCGAGGCGGCCGAGGAATCCTGAGCCGAGGAGCCCTGAGCCGGCGCAGCGTCATCGCCAACCTGACGGCGAACACGCCCGCGCCCGGTACATAATCAGGACGTCCGGATCCGGCACGTTCGGCGCGACGCAATCGGAGGCACAGCATGGACCCGTGGGGATCGGGACAGGCATCCATCGACATCATGGGAGCCTCCATCGGCGGCTCCCAGGTCGAGGTCGAGCTCGTCGGCCCCCATCTCCGTGTCGGCGGCAAGGTCTCGCTCGGGCGCTTCGGTCGGCTCAGCGACCGCGTCAACCACACCCGCGGGTTCGTCCTGATGAACGAGGCGCGCCTGCTGAAGCGTAACGGCGACCCGACGCCGCTGGTCCTCGCCGAGCTGTACGTCAACCAGGACGAGATAACGTTCATCGCGGTCATGCACGCGGGCGAGGACGACCAGCGGCCGTCGGACGACGATCGCGATCGGCCCCTGATCCAGAAGGAAGCGCACCGCTACGTCGTGTTCACGCCCGGCCACTCGATCTCCGGGACCATGCACGTCCACCGGGAGATGACGCTCTCGAACTTCGTCGATACCCCGGACCCCCGGTTCATCCCGATGACCCAGGCAACGACCCGATCGCTGGCCGACCGGCGGGTCGTCAGCCGGTTCGACCTCCTGCTCATCAACCGGACGCAGATGACCGCCATCGCCGCAGCCGACAAGTCCGGGGTCGGGCCGGATGGACCGGCGGTCGAGACGGGATAGCGATGCGCTGAGCGCAGGCAGGCGCGGTACAGGATCGGGGTTGTCACCATCGGATTCCTCAAGCGGCTCCTTGGCTTTCCGTCCCACGGGGATGACGCGCTGGAGCAGGCATCGCCGGACGCGGGCCCGGCGCCCATGGCTGAGCCCGACGCGACGCCGCCGGCCGCCGCGATCGCGCTCCCGTCGTGCCCGTACTGCGCCTTCCTGCTCGACCCGCCGCCTGCGCGCGGTCGCCTGTGCCCCCGGTGCCGGCAGCGAATTGTCGTCCGGCACCTGGCGGGGCGGGCGATCTACCTCACCGAGGCGGCCGTGCCGGTCTTCGACAACGAGCGACGCCGGACGGATGACCAGCTCCGGTGGACCGCCGAGCGCCGCCGCTGGCTCCACCTGGCGAAGGGCGTCAAGGTTCCCGCCGATCGCCGGGCGCGGGTGGAGCGGGCGCCGCTGTCCGCCGAAGCGGTGCGCGCTGCGCGAACCCTCTACCTCTCGGCGGTCGAACGGGAGGTGAGGACGGCCCGCGGGGCGCGGCGATGGAGCGACGTGGCCGCCCTCCGCCGCGAGCAGGCCGCGGCGCTGTTCGAGGAGGCCGGGTCCCCCGTGCCGCCCCCCGAGGACATCGTGCGGCTCCACCAGGAGGGAGCGACGGCTGCGCTCCGGGCGATGGCCGACATCGCTCGACAGGCCGACCTGGTCGGAGCCGGCTGCTGCGCCGCCTGCCGCGCGGACGACGGGCGGACGTTCCGCATCACGGACGAGATCCGCGTGCCCCGCCTCCCGCACCGGGGCTGCCCGCGGGGGCTGTGCGCCTGCGACTGGTGGATCTCGACCGAGGCTCCGAAGCGGCGGCGCAGGGTGGCCGCCAAGCGGGACAACGCCGCGGCAGACGGTGAACCGGCGGCGGAGGGGGAGTCCACGGAGGTCGAGGCCAGCGCGAGGGATGCTTCGGCCGAGGCCCGCGAAGACTCGGCCGGAGAGGACGATGGCACCGACGACGTGGACGAGGCCGGCGCGCTGGACGAGAGCGACGCGCTGGACGAGGCTGGCGCGCTGGACGAGAGCGACGCGCTCGACGGGGACGACGGGGACGCCAACACCCCGGACGGCCCGGCTGGCCCGGAGGAGGGCCCGGAGCTGGCGCCGCATCCCCGCCCGCCTGAAGCGCAAGATCAGCGGATGCCGGTGTCGTAGGCCACGTCGAGCCAGGTCACGGTGCCGTTGGCGACGGTGAACGGCATCGGCTGGGCTGTCCCCATGAGGCCCTCCACGGGCTCTGGCCCCAGCGTGTAGTCCCCGGCCGGCATGCTGAACCGGAACAGGCCGCTCGCGTCCGTGGTGACGCGTGCGACCTCGTTGCCGCCGCCGTCGCTTACGATCAGCACGGCCCCCTCGACCGTCCGCGGCGCACAGGCCGCGTCGCCCGGGCGCTCCACCGGGCAGGTGGGACCGGCGGTCACCCGGCCGCCCGCGCCGGTGCCCTTCGGATTGGCATGGAGCCCGGCCAAGATCTCGGGGGCCAGGACCGAGCCCTGCTCCGACACGAACGTCACCGCGCCGTCGCCGGTCACGGTCCACGTCCAGCTGTGCTGGTCGATGCAGCCTGCCGGGCAGTCGCCCCAACCGGCGGTGAACCTGACCGTCCAACCCGAGGGTGGCAAAGAGCCGTCGAGCGGCAGCGCCTCCCACCATTGGGCCTGGCCAACCATGTCCCTTCGCTTCGGCCCGAAGTAGTCGAACAGGGGGGTCTGGGCCTGGACGGCGGCCACAGCCTGCTCCTGGGTGCCGACCGGCGGAGTCGAAGGCGTGGGGATTGGGGTGGGAGCCGGGGCTGACCCGCCGCACGCGGCGAGCAAGGTCGGGGCGAGGAGGACGAGCGCCATGAGGACGACGCCGGGAAAGCCGTTCGGTGTTCGCATGGCCCGATGACGGGCGGGGCGGGCGGGCGGTTCCACGCCCACAGCCTGCGCGAGCGCGACGGGCGCCGATGCGACGAGCGAGGGCGCGGCGGGACACAAGCGGCGGGACACAAGGAGACGGAGAAGGAGCCGAACAGGGACAGCGGGCCCGCGGCCCGGCCATTGCTCCGGTCGGCCGGTGGTTCCAGGTATCCGGAGCCTCAGAGGGTCTGCCGGATCGGTGGTCGGCCAGTGTGGAGCAGGCAGATGGTCTGCTCGTACCAGCGGGCCGCGAGCCTCGCGTGCCCGTACCATCCCACCCATGGGCACACCGGGCGGAGGGCCGAACGTCCCGACGTTGAGGACCTGCTCCGGGACGGCGGGCGGGCGATGAAGAACTGGGCACCGGGACGACCGGATGACGGGGTCGTGGCCGGTGCCGCGCAGTTCCGTGGCTACCAGCGCGGGTGGTTCCGCGCCGACGCGTTGGCCGGCGTCACGGTCACGGCCTATCTCGTGCCCCAGTGCCTCGCCTATTCGGGCCTCGCCGGAGCGCCGCCCGTGACCGGGCTGTGGGTCGCGGTCATCGCGATGGTCCTGTACGCCTTCCTCGGGACCTCCCGGCAGCTGTCGGTGGGCCCGGAATTGGCCGTGGCGATCATGGTTGCCGCCGCGGTGGCGCCGCTGGCAGCCGGGGACCCGGCGCGCTACCTCGCGCTGTCGGCCGGGTTGGCGGTCATGGTCGGCGTCCTGTGCATCGGGGCCTGGGCGCTGCGCATGGGGTTCCTGGCCGACCTCCTCTCCCGCCCGATCCTGGTGGGGTACATGGCCGGCGTTGCCCTGATCATGATCGGATCCCAGCTGGGCACCATCACCGGGATCTCGCTCGCGATGCACACCACCCCGGACAAGGTGGCGGAGCTGGTCGGGCGGCTCCGCGAGATCCGGCCGGTGACGCTGGCGCTGGGCGCGGCCGTGGTGGCGTTCCTGCTGATCCTGCACCGGTTCAAGCCGCTCGCTCCCGGGACGCTGCTGGCCGTCATCGGCGCATCGGTCGTCGTCCTCGTGCTCGGGCTCGAGGGGCGGGACGTCACGCTCGTCGGCGCGGTGCCCGGTGGCCTGCCGCTCCCGGCCCTGCCAGGCCTCCAGCTCGGCGATATGACGGCCCTGGCGGGCTCGGCAGCCGCGATCACATTCGTCTCCTACACGGACGTCGCGCTCACGGGGCGCGCCTTCGCGGCGCGAACCGGCGAGGAGATCGACGCGAACCGGGAGTTCCTGGCCCTCGGCGTCGCCAACGTCGCGGCGGGGCTCACCGGCGGGTTCGCCCTCAGCGCCTCGGGCTCCCGGACCGCCATCATCGATGCCATGCGCGCCCGGACCCAGGCCGCCGGGCTGGTGGCCGCGGTGACCGTGCTCGTCGTGGTGCTGGTCACCCCCGGCCTCATCGCGCTCATCCCGCAGGCCGCCCTCGCCGGGGTCGTGATCTACGCGGCCCTTCGTCTCATCCGGGTCGGCGAGCTCCGGCGGATGGCCCACTTCCGGTCCACCGAGCTCGGCCTGGCGCTGACCGCGGTCGTCGGCGTGCTGGCCTTCGACGTCCTCGGCGGGATCGTGGTGGCGATCGGGCTGTCGGTGACGGACCTGTTCGTCCGCATCGCCCGGCCGCCGGCGGCGATCCTGGGGCGCGTCCCGGGCCTCGCGGGCCTCCACGACATCAACGACTACCCGGACGCGGAGCAGATCCCGGGGCTCCTGGTCTTCCGCTACGACGCGCCGCTGTGCTTCGCGAACGCGCACGACTTCCGGGCCCACGTCCTGGCCGCGGTCGACGCGCAACCGGCGCCGGTGGCGTGGCTCCTGCTCAACGCCGAGGCCATCGTTGAGCTGGATATGACGGCGGTCGACGCGATGCGCCAGCTGGTCGCCGACCTGGAGAAGCGCCGCGTCCTGTTCGCGATGGCGAGGGTCAAGCAGGACCTCCGGCGGCAGCTGGTCCGCGGCGAGCTCATGGACATCATCGACGAGGAGCGGATCTACCCGACGCTACCGGTGGCGGTGGAGGCGTTCGAGAGCTGGCGTGACCGGCGCTGAGCAGCGCCCGGTCAGGGCCGCTTGCGCGGGGAGCCGACCAGACCCGTGGATCCCATGGCCACGGCGTGCTCGAGATCGACCAGCTTGGCGCGGATCTGCGCGGCCCGCTCGTCCTGGTCTGCCAGGAGCCCACGCAGCGCATCCAGCTCGGCGACGACCGTCCCCGGCTCTGCATCCTCGCCTCGGGCTGCGTACCTCGGAGCGAGGAAGAAGTTGGCGATGAAGCCGGTGAGGACGGAGAACAGGGCGATGCCCGCGAACAGCAGGAAGACGCCCACCACCCGGCCGCCCGTCGTGACCGGGACCATGTCCCCGTAGCCGACCGTCGTGATGGTGACCAGGCCCCACCAGATCGCGTCCTGGGCATTGACGATGCTGGCCCCGGGCGCGCCCTGCTCCTCGTAGTAGACCGCCATCCCGGCGAACTCCACGACCGCGATGACGAGGAAGATCGTCATCAGGAACGTGGCGCTCACCTTGGTTGCGATGAGCTCGCGGGCCAGCCTCCTGCCGCCCATCGCCCGGACCTGGCGGGCGAAGGACCTGATCCGGAACACGCGGAAGACGCGCAGCATCGGGACGATCGCCACCATGTCCGCCCAGCCCTGGTCCCGGAGGACGTAGCCGCTCCGGGAGGGTGCCGAGCGGAGGCGGTACAGGAAGTCGAACAGGAATAGCGGCGTCAGCATGACGTCGATGGCCAGGGCCACGTCCCGGGCCACCGACGGCGGCGCCAGGAGGACGATGAAGAAGTTGACCATCGACAGGACGCCGACGAAAAGGATGAACAGCTCGTACCCGGAACCCTTGAGCCTGTTCTTGCGCGGTTCGGCCATGGCCTTCTCCTGCGGCTGATCGATCGCATTGTGCCGGGTGCGCAGCGGGCGTGTCGGACGTGTTCAACGCCGCCCGGTGCGGCCTGATGGATGCGCATCGTGCGCCCTGGTTCGAGGCATTCCAGTGGCGGATCGGGCCATCGGGCGGTGGACGGGGCCGCGCTCCCGGCCCTCCTCGTAATGGAACCGAAAGGTTGAGACACGAGACTCGGCGCATCGACACCGGTCGACATGGTGGCCGGGCCCCCTCCGGCACCACGGACCCGAGGTACGACGATGGCAACCGCAACCGCGCTGACCACCTCCGACGTCGCCCGCCTGATCCCGGAACGGGGAACGATCGTGGCCGTGACCGACGACGGATCGGACCCGCGTTACGCGGCGGTCCGCGACGCGGCGACCGAGATCGCGGCCATCGTGGGCGGGCTGGTCCTGCTCCACCACACTCCAGCCGGAGCGTCGTCGCCCGAGGCGCGGGCCCCGCGGCTGTTCGTGCCGGACTCGGGCACCGACGGCGCGGGACGGCCCCACAACGGCTCACGCAGGCGGGACCTGCTGATCGCGGAGGCGGCGGCCATCCGGGCGCGCGGCGTCGACGTCGCCGTCTGGCTGTCGGGCCAGCCCGGTCCCGCCGGCATCGCCGAGGCGGTGGGCGTCACCTCGGCCGCGGCGATCCTCATGCCCGCGGAGGCGGAGCGTCCCGGCGTCATCAACCTGACGCTCGCCTACCGGGCACGGCGGATCCCCGGGCTGGTCGTCGCCGTCGGCAGGGACGGCGTCCTCGCGGCGGTCCAGCCGCTCGGCGAAAGCCAGGCCCCGGGCGCCCACCGGGCACCGAGCCCGCGCCGGCGGCCGGCGGCCAGTCTCGGCATCGGGGCGTTCTCCAGGGCGTCGTCGCCCGGCTGAGAGCAGTCGCCGGCGACACCGCCGGGAGGGGGTGAGCGATGAACCTCGCGCGCGGCGCCCACCTGGTCGGCGGCATGGCGGCCCCGGATGCCAAGACCGCGATGACGCAGGCGGCGACGGTCCTGGGCCGCCACCTCAGGCGCCTCACCGACGGCGAGACCGCCGAGCGGGCCCAGTGGATCTGGTGGCAGATCGACAGGCTGACCGCCATACCGGGGATCCGCATGGGGCAGCCGCAGGTCAGCCCGGAGACGGGCAACCCGGACTACTCGGTGTTCCCCGGGCTTGAGGTCGACGAAGGCGTGCGCATCCCGCCCGGCGCGCTCGGCTACGCCGACGCCGCGGTCGGCTCGTACCCGACGTTCCGCGACCTCCGCGAGGACGGGGTCGTCCCCGCGGGCGTGCGCTTCCAGGTCAGCGTCCCCACCCCGTACGCGTCCGTCGTCTCCTGGGTCAACCCGGGGGGCCAGGAGCGACTGTTCCCCGAGTACAGGCGCGCGATGTTCGACGAAATGGCGGCGATCGCCCGGGCGATCCCCGCCGACGACCTGGCGATCCAGTGGGACGTCGCGGTCGAGGTCGGCGTGCTCGAGGGCGTCTTTCGTCCCGAGCCGGAGCTCGCGACGTTCGAGCGCATCGTGGCCGAGCTGGTCGACGCGGTGCGCGCGGTCCCGCCGAACGTCGAGGTCGGGCTGCACCTCTGCTACGGCGACTACAGGCATCGCCACTTCGTCGCGCCCAAGGACGTCGGCCTCCTGGTCCGACTCGCCAACGCGGTTGACGAGCAGGCTCGGCTCGACTTCGTCCACATGCCGGTCGACCGGGACAACGGCCTCCTCCCCGGCTACTTCGGGCCGCTCGCCGACCTTCGGGCGATACCGCAGCTGGCGCTCGGCGTGATCGACTACGAGAACGACAGCGAACGGATCGACCGGCTCGTGGCGGCTGCGTCTGCCCCCGGGCGCCCGTTCGCCGTGGCGACCGAGTGCGGCATGTCGCGCCTGGGGGAGCGTGGCGAGACCGTGACTCTGTCCGACCTGCTGGCCCAGCACGCGCGAGTCGGCGACCCGATCCGCTAGCTGTGATCGGGGGCGCCACGTGGTCGCGAGCCCGGCCGGCGTGACACCGACGGTGACTCGCCCGGAAGTCGATGGAGGCTTCGAGACCAAGGGGATCCCGACAAAGGGGATGCCGAGCGTGGCGGGCCTGCCAAGATGCCCTCCGCGCCGACATAGCTCAGCGGTAGAGCAGCTGTTTCGTAAACAGCAGGTCCTCGGTTCAAATCCGAGTGTCGGCTCCAGCGACTTGAACGTGAAACGGGCGCCCTCGGCGCCCGTTTCGTCGTTGCGATGACCAGAATTCGCGCGGTCTCGCCGGGGTGGGCGACCTCTCGTCGCGATGACTACGGCTTGGGCGACGCCTTCGCGCCGTTACCGTTCCCGTGGTTCTTGGACCAGCCCGCGTAGCCGGGATGGCTCGGCCCGACGACCTTGGGGCCCCCGGCCCACGGCGGCTTGCCGGGTTCTCGGATCGTCTTCCCATTGACGGTCAGAACCTCGAACTCCGGGCCGCTGTCCTTCGCCTTCGCGTTGGCCTTTGCCGGGTTGCCCGTCTCCACGTGACCGGTCACGGTGATCGTCTGGCCAACTAGGCCCTTCAGGGGGTGCTTGTCGCCCCAGAACCATGGCGGGCCCACCGACAGCTCAGCATCACCGATGTAGTAGCCGACGTCGCCATCCGCGCCGGTCTTCGTGGTGAGCGTGCCGGTCAGCGTCGTGATGACCTCAGCGGCATCGGGCGTCTCGGTCGGCTTAGCGGGCTTGGGCGTGGCTGCGGATTTCGGCGCCACCGACGGGGCAGCGGCAGGCGCCACGGACGGCTCGGCTGACGGTGACACCGTCACCGAGGCGCTGGGCTCCTGAAGGCCGCGGCGCTGGACGAGGGATCGGGGGAGGGCGATGCGGCGACGACCACGCCGACCATCGTCAGCACGATCGCGCCGCCACACAGGAGGGCCGCCAGCTTGGTTCCAGTGCGCATGATGGTCACTCCAGGTGCCTGGATGGATCGATAATCGGCAGCGAGCCTCTTTCCGGCCTCGTGCGGTGATCCTCCGCCCGGCGTGTGAAGAACGCGTCAAGGGCGGTGCGCCCTGTCAACTCTTCACGAATCCTTGACGCGTCGAGACTACGATGCGTCGATGGGAGGTCGCTCGGATCTCGGCTATGGGCCCGTGGCCCAGCGGCGTCCGCGCATCCTCGTCGTCGAGGACGAGCCCCGCATTCGAGCGTTGATCTGCCTCTACCTGGGGCGGGCCGGGTTCGACCTTGTCGAGGCGGACGACGGGCGGGCCGCCCTCGATGCCTTCGATGCCGATCCACCGGACCTCGTCGTCGTCGACCTGCTTCTCCCGGGATTGACCGGCGAGGCACTGATCGGGGCGATCCGCGACATGTCGGATTGTCCGATCATCGTGGCGTCGGCGAAGCGCTCCGATGACGATCGCCTGGCCGCCTTCCGACTCGGCGCCGACGATTACGTCACGAAGCCGTTCAACCCTGTCGAGCTCGTCGCCCGCGTCCAGGCCATCCTCCGCCGCGCCGCGCCGGCAGCGGAGACCGAGATCCAGCCTCACTCGTATGCCTCCGGCCGCCTCTTCATCGACCCAGCGCTCCGGCGGTATGTCGTCGGGGGCCATGAGGGCCGCCTGACGCCCACCGAGACGCGTCTCTACCTTGCGCTGTCGCTGTCCCCGGCGCGGTGCTCGACCGCGAACGGCTGCTCTACGCCATCACGCGCGGGGTGAGCGAGACGACTCGGACCGTCGACGTCCATGTGGCGAACCTTCGCCGGAAGCTCGGCGACGACGCGACGAACGCGTGGGTGATCGAGACGATCCAGGATGTTGGCTATCGGTGGGTCGCAAGCCGGGACGACCCGCCTGCGCCCCGGCGCGCCGGCAAGGACCGACCGCGGTGAGCGGTCCCGGATCGAAGCATCGCCTCGGCTTGGCGACGCGGTTCGCGATGGCGACCGGGGGCGCGGTGGCCGTCGTGATCCTGGCGGCTGGCGTGCTCATCTCGGTGGGTGTGATCGGCCAGTTCGATTCCTATCTTGCGCAGGTCCGCGCGGGCCGCTACGTCGAGGTTGCGTCGCTCGCCGCCGACCTCGTCCGCGAGCGCGGCGGGCTCGACATCAAGAACAGGACCTGCGGCGGCTCGCGGTCGTGGCCGGCGGCACGATCACGATCCGCGATACGACGGGTGCAGAAGTCACGAGCCTCAACCAGATCCCAGGGCTCGGCGCAGGGTCTCCGGGGGGCGCGTCGGCGACGCCTGTCTCGATTCCGATCGTCGTGGATGGCGTTCCCGAGGGGACGCTCGAGATCGTCCCGCTGGCAGGCCCGGATAGCGCTGGTTCCCCGGCGCCGTCTGCCTTCCGGAACGCAGCGACTGCCGTTGTCCTCGCCGGGGGTCTCCTCGCCGTGTTGGCGTCCATGCTTGTCGCCGTGTTTGTGGCCCGTCGGCTGGTCCGACCGATTGGTGCCCTCGCCGTCGCGGCGAGACGGATCGAGGGCGGCGACCTCGCCGTCCGCGTCCCCGTGCCAGCCGATGTCGAGAGCCACGACCTCGCGGTCGCGTTCAACGACATGGCTGAGCGCCTCGAGCGGTCGGAGGCGCTCCGCCGGCGAGCCGCAAGCGACCTGGCCCACGAACTCGCGACACCGGTCACTGTGCTCGCGGGTCGTCTGCAAGCGCTGGCCGACGGCATCGTCCCACCTGATCCGGAGCACCTGGCAGCGGCTCGCGATGCCGCCGAGGAGGTCCGGCGACTGGTCGGTGACCTGCAGGACCTGGCGGCGGCCGAAGGGGCATCCCTCCGTCGAGAGGTGGAGAGGGTCGATCTTCAGGCGCTGGCAATGGGAGCAGCCGGGGCGACCCAGGCCCTGTTCGACCAGGCAGGCGTGTCGCTTCACGTAGCCGACGATCGCAGAGTAGAGCCGGTGGTTGTGGAGGTCGACGGGCGCCAGGTGACGAGAGCCATCGTGAACCTGCTGACCAACGCGGCGACTTACACCGATCGCGGCGGCTCAACGACGCTGGCCATCACGGCTGATGGCCCGGCGGCGATCGTGCGGGTTCAGGACACTGGCCCGGGAATCGCGCCCGCGGATCTGCCCCACGTGTTCGAGCGGCTGTATCGAGGCGATCCCGCCCGCGGACGGCCGGCCGGCCGGCCCGGGGGCACCGGGATCGGGCTCACCGTCGCGCGTGAGCTCATTGAGGCGAACGGGGGTCAGTTGGCGATCGAGTCGAGCACACCGTCCGGAACGATCCTTCGGATTGAGCTGCCGCAGGCCCGCCAAGACCGAATTGCCCCCCGATTCACCCCCCGGGCCGATTACCCCCCACGCGCGGATTGAGCGTGAGCATGATCACGGGAGCAGCTGTTTCGTAATGAGTTGCCACAGCGAACTGCGTCTCTGCGTGCTCACCGTCTTTGCGGGGTTCCGGCCCAGACATCGTCCGCGGCGCGAGCTCGTCGAGCGACTCGGAGCGTCGCGAACGGATCGCTCACCACGTAGGACCGAACGAGCGTCTGGACTGCTCGACCCCCTCGTCGAGCTCGCGGACGAACCGCTAGATTCCGCGCGACGTGGATGCGGAGGACCTTGCGACCGGCCTCTGCCCCCGCGTCGTCGCCGCGAACGCCCGGCGTTCTGCCGACCACGATGCTCTGGACCGCCTGCCGTGCGGCAGTGGGCGGCGAGTGGTCGCCGTCGCCCGACGTTCCCGGGCCAGCTTCCTTCCTGTCTCAGGAGCGCCGCCACCGAGGGGAGTGTCCTCCGGGGGCTGACGACTGGCGAGATGATGTCTCTCCTCCGAAGAGGAGGATGATCCCGCCGGCGGGAACTGACGCAATACGGGATGCTGATCAGGGCCCACATCCGCCGCCGAGGGGAGGGCAAGTGTCCCCGCGGAGCGAGGCCTCTTGGCCGTCGCTCCGACCCAGGGGCCGGGACGGCGAGCGTCTGAGACTCATCGGTGACCTTGCGTCGCGCTCGATCGCGGATCGAAAGGATGAGTCCTCATGGCTGACCTCACGCCCAAGCGGATCGCGGAGTTCATCGAGCCGTTCCGGGTGGAGCCCGGGCGGCGGGTCCGGCTGCCGCGGGACTTCGACCCGGCCGGGACGCGGGAGCAGTCCAACGCCGAGGCGAAGGAGATCCTGGCGGCCGGGCGTCGGGCTCCTCGCCGAGTACCAGGAGCGGCTCGCCGCCCAGGACACGTACGGCGTGGTCATGGTCCTCCAGGCGATGGACGCCGCGGGCAAGGACGGCACGATCCGCCACGTCATGAGCGGGGTGAACCCCCAGGGCGTCCAGGTCAGCAGCTTCAAGGTCCCGTCCTCCGAGGACCTCGACCACGACTACCTGTGGCGCTACGCGAAGAAGCTGCCCGAGCGCGGCAACATCGGCATCTTCAACCGCTCCTACTACGAGGAGGTCCTCGTCGTCCGCGTCCACCCGCGAGATCCTCGCCGGCCAGAAGATGCCGCCGTCGCTCCAAGCGCGGCGACATCTGGCAGCGCCGCTTCCGCGAGATCAACGACTGGGAGCACTACCTGTCCGACCAGGGCTTCCGGTTCGCCAAGCTGTTCCTCAACGTCTCCAAGGAGGAGCAGCGCCGGCGGTTCCTGGCCCGGATCGACCTGGCCGAGAAGAACTGGAAGTTCAGCGCCAACGACGCCAAGGAGCGGGTGTTCTGGGACGACTACCAGAAGGCGTTCAGCGAGGTGCTGAGCAACACGAGCACCGAGTGGGCTCCCTGGTACGTCATCCCGGCCGACGACAAGCCGTTCGCGCGGGTCGCCGCCGCCGCCGTGCTGGCCCACACCCTGATCGAGATCGACCCGCGGTACCCGAAGGTGAGCGCGGAGGCGAAGGCGGCCCTCCAGGCCGCCAAGGCCGACCTCGAGGGCCAGGCGCCGCAAGGCGCCGCGCCCGACCCGATCGAGGCCGAGCTCACGGAGAAGGCGGCGAAGAAGTCGAAGGGCGCGGGCAAGCCCAAGTCCGGGAAGGGGAAGAAGCCATGACCGCTCCCGCTTCGTCGACCGCGCCGACTCCCACTGCGGGCGAGAGCACGACCGCTTGGTACGCCCTCACTGCCGATGAGGCCCTGCGGGCGCAGGGCGTCGAGGTCGGCAACGGCCTGACGTCGGCCGAGGCCGACACCCGCCGGGCCAAGGTGGGCCCCAACACGTTCACCGCGGCCAAGAAGGCGTCGAAGGCGCAGCAGTTCCTGGCCCAGTACGCCGACCCGATGCAGATCGTGCTGCTCGTCGCCGGCATCGTGTGCCTGTTCCTGCCCGGGCAGTTCTTCACCGGTCTGATGCTGCTGCTCCTGACGCTGGGCAACGCGGTCATGGGCCTGAACCAGGAGAGCAAGGCCTCGTCGGCCGCCGACGCCCTCAGCCAGTCGCTGGTCGTCACGGCCAAGACCCGCCGGGACGGCAACCTCGTCGACCTGCCGATGGACCAGCTCGTCCCGGGCGACGTCGTCAACCTCCAGGCGGGCGACCTGGTCCCGGCCGACGCCCGCATCCTCTCGGCCGCGACCCTCGAGATCGACGAGTCCGCCCTCACCGGCGAGAGCGTGCCCACCCCCAAGCAGGTGGACGCGGTCGCCGCCGACGCGGCGCTCGGGGACCGCGTGGACATGGCGTTCATGAACACCCAGGTCACTCGGGGCTCGGGCGTCATCCTCGTCGTCACGACCGGCATGGGCACCCAGGTCGGCCACATCAGCGGGATGCTCTCGGCCACGGCGGCCGAGGAGACGCCGCTGACGAAGCAGATCAACGCGCTGACCCGCCAGATCCTGATCCTGGCCGGCTTCGCGCTGGCCGCGTCGATCCTCCTGGGCATCGCCCGCGGTGTGCCGCTCCAGGAGCTGTTCCTGACCGCGGTCGCGTTCATGATCGCGGCCATCCCGACGGCGCTCCCGGCGATCGACACGGCCATCCTGTCCAAGGGCTCCCAGATGCTCGCCGCGGCGGGCGCCATCGTGAAGCAGCTCCGCTCGGTCGAGACCCTCGGGTCCACCTCGGCGCTCAACTCCGACAAGACCGGCACGCTCACGATGAACCAGATGACCGCCGTCCAGATGGCCATCGTCGGGCGGCGCTACGCGATCTCCGGCACCGGCTACTCCACCGAGGGGACAGATCACCCAGGCCGCCGGCCAGCCCGAGCTCAAGCTCGAGCCCTACCTGCTGCCGATGGCCCTCTGCTCGGACGCCGAGATCAAGGACGGCGACCTCACCGGCGACCCGAACGAGGGGTCGCTCGTCGTCCTCGCGGCCAAGGGCGGTGTCGACGCCGACCTGACCCGCGCGCAGTACCCGCGGGTGGCGACCCTGCCGTTCGACGCGGCCTACAAGCTCATGGCCACCTTCCACGACTGGACCGACGACAGCGGCAGCAAGGTCGTGCGCGCCTACATCAAGGGCGCGCAGGACCAGCTCCTGGCGCGCGCCGCGGCCGCCCATGGCCCCGACGGGACGGAGGTCCCGATCGCGCAGCTGCGCGACGCCTACCTCGCCGAGAGCGACCGGATGGGCAAGGAGGGCCTGCGGCTCATGGCCACGGGCCGGAAGGACTTCGACGCGGCCACGTTCGACCCGGGCGCGCGACCTGCTCAAGGCGATCGACGGCCTCACGCTCCTCGCGCTCGTCGGCATCACCGACCCGCCGCGGCCGGCCGCGAAGGCCGCCATCGCGACCGCCCAGGCCGCCGGCGTCCACGTCCGCATGATCACGGGCGACGCCGCCGTCACGGGCGCCGTCGTCGCCGCCCAGCTGGGGATCCCCGGCAAGGCGATCACCGGCGCCGAGTTCGAGGCGATGGACCACGACACGGTGCTCAGGGAGGTCGACGGCATCGGGGTCATCGGCCGGGTCTCGCCCCAGGACAAGGTCCACCTCGTGGACGTCCTGCGGGAGCAGGGCCACATCGTCGCGATGACCGGCGACGGCGTGAACGACGCGCCGGCCATCAAGAAGGCCGACATCGGCATCGCGATGGGCATCACCGGGACGGCGGTCACCAAGGCCGCCGCCGACATGATCCTCGCCGACGACAACTACGCCACGATCATCAAGGCGATCAGCATCGGCCGCAACGTCTACGACAACCTGCTGCGCTTCATCCGCTACCAGATGGCGGCCTGCTACGGCTACATCACGGTGTTCCTCGGCTCGTCGCTGCTGAACATCCTGGGCGGCGTCCCGTTCCTCCCGCTCCAGACGATGTGGCTCAACTTCACCGTCAACGTGTTCCAGGCGCTCGGCCTCGGGTTCGGCAAGCCGAGGGACGGCCTCATGGAGGAGAAGCCGCGGCCCAAGGACCAGAAGATCCTGCCGCGCCCGCTGACCGCCTGGCTCATCGTCGTGGGGCTGGTGATGGGCGGCGGCACGCTCGCCGTGATCGCCTGGGCGAATGGCGCGTTCCCGGAGCGACACCGATCGCGCGCACGATGGGCGTGACCACGTTCTCGCTGTTCCGCATCGCCTCGTCCCTCGAGACGGCGGACGAGACGCGGTCGGTCTTCAGCGGCTATGTCCTCGGCAACCCGGCGCTGCTCAAGGGACCGGGGCTGTCCATCGTCACCATCGTGCTCGCGACCGAGCTCGGCATCCTCAAGAACGTGCTCGGCATGACCAGCCTGACCGGCCAGCAGTGGGCTCGTCTGCATCGGCGTGGCCCTGTCGCTGATCGTCGTCGAGGAAGTCAAGAAGGCGCTCAAGATCCGCACGGACGAGGAGCCGGTCCGGACGCCGGCGCTGGCCGCGGCCTAGTAGTCGGAGACCGCCGAACCTGCTCCAGCGGCCTGCCCGCCGCCAGCGACGTGACCTCGAACGACGGAGGCTTGGAATGTTGAAGGGTTGGTCCTGGCGATCTTCGCCGACGAGGCGCCCGCGGACGCTGCCGCCGAGGAGCTCAGCCGGTGGGCGGGACGCGATGCCGCCGCGAAGATGATCGACACCCATTAGATCCAGGCGATGGGGGGCTCCTCGTGCTCGATGAGGAGGGCAAGCTCAAGACCGAGGAGCTCGGCCCGCGAAGCATCAGGGCGGGCGCGGGCATCGGGCTGGCCTGGCGATGCTCACCACCATCGGCATGGCGATTGGGATCATCGGAGGCGGGATCCTCGGCGCGCTCCACCACAAGAGCCTGATCATTCCCAAAGGCGATCGAGAGCGGATCGGTCACGAGCTTGCAGGGCGGCAAGGCCGCGCTCGCGGTGATCACCGACAAGACGAGTGCGCCAGGTATCGCCGCCGAACTGGCCTCCCTGGGAGGCGCCCCTGGAGTCTCACGACATTGACGGCGCCGCCATCGCGGCCCTCGATGACGCCGTGGCGGGTGAGACTTGAATCCCGATTCATCCGGAACGAGCGCACGCAGGAAGGGGTTGAAGTCCGCCGGCGCATCCGGCCATCCGACGACGCGCGGGTTCCCGGCCCGGCGTTCTGGTTCCTGCCAGCGGACCGACGCGCCGCCCGCCACGAGGACGTTGCGCATCCACTGGGTCGCATCGCCGAACGGGATCGGGATCACGAGGCCAGCCGGCGCGCCGGATGGCGACGGGCGTCTCGTAGGCCCGCCCGGAGCTCCGCCCGACGCGACCGCGAGCCGGCCTTCTTCGCCGGGCGGCCAGCCGAGCCATGCGCGGGCGGCCGACTCGGCGAACGCGTCCCAGTCGCATAGTCGATCGCCACCGGGACCGAGTTGTAGAAGCCGAGGGCGGCCCACGGACGACCGCCGCGATGAGCCCCAGGATCAGCAGTGGACCGCGGGCTTGCCGGGATGCGGAACTTACAGAGAGGGGCGGGATGGTTCCATCGAACCCATCCCGCCCCCGACTCGTCACGCTCCGCCCGGCGGAGCGCAGATAACTCAGCCCGCCGACGCGTCGCCGGCGGCCTTGGCGGCCTCCTTGACGGCCGCGGCGGTCTCGTCGTCGACCGGGGCCGACTTGACGACCTTGGCGTCTGGGATGGTCGCCTCGACGGCGTCGACCGCGGTGATGGACACGAGCGCCACGATGCCCGAGGTGCCCGGGGCGATGACGCCGGCCAGCTCGTCGGCCACGCCGCTCTTCATGATCACGTTGCGCGCCTTGCCGATGGCGGCGCCCGCCACGCCGGCGTAGACGGCGCCGGCGAGGATCGTGGGCGGGAAGATGAGGCCGATGACCGCGCCGCCGACGGCACCCCACAGGAAGCCCGTTGCGGGTCTTGTGGTCGGTCATCTTCTGGATGTTGACCTTGCCCTGGTAGTCGGCGTTGGCGACCAGGACGCCGTCGATGTCGATGGCCCGCTTGGCCTCGGCGTCGACCAGCGCGTAGTAGGCGTTCTTGGCGGAGTCCATGTCGGCGAACTGCGCCACGATGAGCGCCTGGTTGCCCTGGACGGCGATGCCGGCCACGGCCTGGACGCCGAGGTCGTCGCCCACGGCGACCACGGCCGCGTCGACCGGCTGATCCGGCGTGGCCGCCGCGTTCTTCGTCTCGTCTGTCATCTGGGATCTCCTTCGTTTCGATATGCCCGCGATCCAGGAGTGGGTGATCGCGCTCAGTTCGGCTCGACTTCGGCCTCGACCTCCTCCGCGGCGAGGACGGACGCGAGCGCCTCGTCGGCGGCCTCCTGCTCGATCATGTCGGCTGCGACGAGCGCGTCGACCGCCTCCTGGGCGGCCTCCCGCTCGATGAGGTCGGCCGCGATGAGCGCGCGGACCGCACGCAGCGCGGCGGCCGCCTCGATCTCGTCCGCTGCGGCGACGGCGTCCTCGGCCTCCTCGGTCGCGGCCTCCTCGACGTCGAGCGACATGCGCACGACGTTCTCGGCCTCTTCCTTGGCGGCCTCCTCGATGAGCTCGGCCGCGAACAGCGTGTCGACCACGTCCTCGGCCGCGGCGTCCTCGACCGCGAGCGCGGTGGCGACGACGTCGGCCGCCTCGGCGATGGCGGCGTCCTCGATGAGCTCGGCCTCGACGAGGGTCTGGGCGATCTCCATGGCGGCGGCCATCTTGACCTCCTCGGCCGCCTCGATCGCGTCCTCGGCCTCCATCTTTGCCCGCAGCTCGTCGCCGACGAGGGCGAGGGCGTCGGGCGCGATCATCGCCTGCATGAGCGTCCGGCCACCGGCGTCGACGATCGCGTCGCGCAGGCTGGCCGCCCAGTGGTGCTCGATGACCAGGATCGCGGCGGCGCTGCCGGCGGGGATCGACTCGGCGAGCTCCTGCATCCGGTCCACGCCGAGGCCGGCATCGCGCTCGGCGACGGCCAGCGCGCCCACCTCCTCGCCCTCGACCATGCCCTTGACGCCACCCGCGTGGAGCCCGATGAGCCCGCCGGCGATCGAGCCCAGGCGCATCCGCTCGTTCTCGGACAGGTCGGTCAGGTGCATCGAGTTCTCGATGTCGCCGTGCTTGTCCTTCTGGACGAAGATGACGTCGACGAGGCGGATGACGCCGCGCTTCCGCGACCCGGCGCAGCTCGGCCATGATCCGGCCGGTCGCCTCGAACTTGTCGAACCCGACCACGAACACCTGGATCGGGCCGGTCACGTGCTTGTCTGCCATGTCGCCTGCTCTCCTTCGACCCTGCTTCCCTGGGTCCGGCGCCGGTCGCCTCGCCGGACGGGTTGCCGATCGCTCCGCTCAGGCTGAGGTCGCGGGCGCGTCCTGCGACGCTGCCGCGGCCGCGGCAGCCTTGATCGCCTCGGCGGTCTCCTCGTCCACCGGGACCGTCTTGACCTGTTCGGCCTTCGGCATCTTCTGGGCGACGGCGTCGGCATCCATGGCGGAGACGAGCGCAAGGATGCCCGAGGTACCCGGGGTGATGACGC
>CAWHHF010000023.1:0-368152 GCA_963829105.1 uncultured Chloroflexia bacterium | reverse complement strand
CCCCGACCAGATCGACCTTCTTTCACGCGGACGACGCCGGCCCCGAAGGCCGCGTCCCATCCGCGGGCCCTCGCTTGGGCGGTCAGCGTGAACGTGTAGTCGGTCACCCCCAGGACGTCGATCCGCTCGAACACGGCCTCGGCGATCGCGTGCCGCCCGGCGTCCGAGGTCTTCGCCCACAGGTCCGGCAGCGACTCGAGGTAGGCGCGCGCCTCGGCCGCCGTCGGGATCGCGTGACGGGCGCACCACCGCCGCCTGCGGCCTCGGCGTCGAGGCGCGCCATCGTCGCCTCCAGCCGGCCGAGGTCGCGATCCTTCGCGAACCGCAGCGCCGCCTGGTCGCGCTCCCGGCTGATCCGCGCCAGGGCGAGGTCATCGCCGCCGTCGGGATCCGGTCGCCTGGCGCATCGCCACGGTGCTGGCCTTGAGCGTCGACGAGACGGCGACGTGCTCGAACGCCCGACCGATCGCGTCCTCGTACACCTCGGCCTTGTACGACTCGCCCCGGACCCGCGGGTCGATCGTCGCCCCGTCGCTCTGGACCCGGCGCGGGGCCGCCGCCGTGAACGCCTCGCAGGCGTCGAGGTGCCGGTAGCGCCCGACGTGCCCGGTCAGCCGGCGGCCGCAGGCCGCGCAGGCCAGGAGCCCCGCGAGCCCGTACTGGCGCCGGTTGACCCCGCCGCGGTGCCTCCGGCTGTACCGGGCGCGCATCGCCTGGACGTGCTCCCAGGTGCCGAGGTCGACGAGCGGCCCCAGCGCGGACGGCTCGCCGGTCCGGAGGCGCCCCGCGTAGAACGGGTTGGTCAGCACCTCCGCGACATGCGTCGGCGCGAGGCCCGTGGCCTTCCCGACCTCGCGGTCGGTCAGCCCCGCCGACGCGAGCTCGTAGGCGCGGCGGACGATCGCGAGCGCGGCCTCGTCGACGGCGATCGACCGCCCGTCCCGGACCGTGCCCGAGCGGCGCCTTGTTGCCGCCCGGGACGCCGAGGCGCCGGCGCTTCGCGGCGTAGCCCTCGCGGATCCGCTTCGCGAGCCTGCGGCTGTACGCCTCGGCCTCGACCGCCTCTCTGGCCCAGCGCTCCCACTCGTCCTCGTCGGAGGAGAGGACCCGCTCGTCGGCGAACAGGATCACCGCGCCCCGGGCGTGGAGGTCGTGGCGGGCGTTGACCGCGGTCCGCAGGTCCCGGGCGAAGCGGCTGACACGTAGCCGACGACGAGGACCTCCCAGTCCTCGCCGGCGCCGGCGAGCATCTCGGCCCACTGGCCGGTCGCCGCGATCGTCCGCCCGGAGTGGGCGACCTGCCAGGCGCCGCCCGTGTCGAGCAGGCCCCAGCGCTCGATGGCGCGGGTCTGCTGCTCCAGCTGGGCGTCGGGCCCGAAGTTGTCCGCCTGCCCTGCCGTCGACTCGCGGATCCAGCGCGCGGCACGGCGGCCGCGGAGGTCCTCGAGCGATCGGGGCAGGGCGCGGGCGGTCATGCGACCCTCGCCTCCGGCTTCGTGTCCATGGCGACCACATTCGCTCTGCTCGGCGCGACAGGCAAGGGCGACCGCTCCGCCTCGAGGCGCACGGCCTCGCGGACGACGTCGATGAACCACGCATATAAAGCGGCTGGTGAGGCTGCGGCGCTCTGACTACACGCTCGAGGGAGCAACCCCGATCAGCTCGAACGCGCGGGCCTGGAGCGTTCGCGCCGGCCACGATGAACAGCTCGCGGTTTCAGGCGCCTCCAGCTGGGGCTGTTCGACGAGCGCAACCTGGCCGAGATCTGTGCCTCGACGGTCGCGGGATCGGCGGTGTTGCCCGGGAAGGCCTCCGAGCAGGCCGAGACGATGGAGTGCCCGCGGTGCGCTGAGACCATCAAACGCAAGGCACGGATTTGCCGCTTCTGCGCGCTGGACCTGTCAACCCCCGAGCCGCCAGGGCCTAGCTCGTAGCCCCCTTCCTAGGCGCGGGCATTGCGGGGAAGGCTGGCGCAGCAGACGGCAGGTCCACGGCCAACAGGCGTACTGGCACGCTCGTCGGCGTCCGTCCGAGCCTGCCTACTCGTTCGGCTGCGCTCCGCCCTCGGGCTCTGGCAGCCGCGGACCCAGGATCCACACGAACTGCGCCGTGGTCGCCGCCCCGACCTTGGACCGCGCATTCGCCAGGTGGTGCTTCATCGTCGAGTGCCATCGTTGACGGCGCGGGCGTACCCGGGGTCGCAACAGGCCGGGGGGCCCGGGAGCCAGTGTGGATCGGACCAGCGCGCCGTCATGCCCACAAGCGTGCGGGCCGCAGGCAGCGGTTTCTACTTGGCCGTTTGGGCCATGCGGGGCCGGTCAACCTGTTGCTGACGGCCCGGCGCCCCCGCTCTCACAACGAGTCTGGGGACACGGCCAAACCCATTCGCGCGACAATCCGCCGAGTGAGCGATCGATCGAGCGACGAGACCGCGTCCATCGGCGAGTGTCGACGCCTCCTCGATGAGGCGGCCGTCGCCTTCCGTGCTGGGGAGATCCGGTCCAGCGCGGACCTCGCGCTCCGGGCCGCCGAGCTCGCGGACGCCGATCGGCGCGGCGACCTCGCCGTCGCGGCCGCGCTGGTCGTCTGGGGCGTTCCTGACCCGGCCACGGCTGCATCGGTCGAGCGGATGTGCCGCCTCGCCCTCGAGACGATCGACCCGGCCGACCTCGCGGGACGCGCCGGTCTGCACGCCCAGCTCGGCGTCGCCCTGCACCATCGCGACCGATACGACGAGGCCCGGTCGCACGTGGAGCTCGCGCTCGAGCTCGCGCATGCCTCGGGCGCACCGCTCGCCACCGCGGCGGCGCTTCATGCCGAGCTGCTCTCGATCGCGGGCGCCGACCCCGGCCCGGGCCTCCTGCGGCTCAGCGAAGGCATGCTGGCCGCCTCCATCGCCGCGGGCTCGGCGGACGCGGAGCTGACCGCGCGGGCCTGGCGGGTCGATGCCCTGATCCGCATGGGCGAGACGACCGAGGCGGCTCACGAGATCGACTCGCTCGACGTGCTGGTCGTGCGCACCGCGCTGCCGCTCGCTCGCTGGAATGCCGCGCTCGCGCGCGCCGGGCTGAGCCAGGCGATCGGCCGTTTCGACGAGGCGGAGCAGCTCGCCCGGGTGGCACGCAGCGCGCTTCCGCCGAGCCAGGGGGCACAGACCGAGCCCCTGTTCATCGCTCAACTGATGCTCATCGCCACCGACCGAGGCTCGGTCCCGCCCGAGATCGAGGCCGTGCGTGCGGCAGCGATCGGCGGCTCGCTGGTCGCGACTGCGATGACTGCGCGGTACGACCTCGAGATGGGCGACCGTGCCAGCGCGCGGGCTGCGTTCGAGGCGCTTCGCCCGCGGCTGGCCGGGATCCCCACCGACCGACGCCGGCTGCCGACCCTGCTCGGCCTGCTCGACCTCGCGGTCGCCTTCGGCGACGTGCCCACCGCGACCGAGCTCCGGGCGCGGCTGGCCCCGTTCGACGGCTCGATGATCGCCAGGCCGCTGGGTGCCGTCGGCCCCGTCGCGTACTTCCTCGCTCGCGTCGAGGCACTCCTCGGCGAGCATGACGCGGCCGTGGCGCATGCAGAGGCGGCCCTCGACCAGTCGGCGCGGGGCGCGTTCCGGCCCTGGGTCGAGCGCTCGCGGCTGGCGTGTGCCGACGCCCTCCTCCTGCGCAACGCGCCGGGCGACCGTGACCGGGCGTACCAGGCGGCGACGCTGGCGACGGTGGGCGCGGCACAGCTCGGGATGGCGCGCCTGCTCCCGCAGGCCCGGGCGCTCGCCGAGCGCCTCGCGGCCCGGGGACGCCTGTCGCCCCGCGAGCACGAGGTCGCAAGCCTCATCGCCGGTGGGGCGACGAACCGGGAGATCGCGGGCGCCCTGGTCGTCTCGGAGCGGACGGTCGAGACGCACGTGCAGAACATCCTGGTCAAGCTCGGGTTCCGCTCCCGCACCCAGATCGCGAGCTGGGCGACCGGGGACGGCGCGGCTCGCACGCCGGGGAGCGCCGGTACGTAGGCCCAGCGTTTACGTACCGCGATCAGCGGTTGCCACGATGGTCGGGGAGCGCGCCCGGCCATAGCGTGTCGGCCATGGACGACCGAACAGGCACCCTCGAACGCAACAAGGACCAGGCTCGCCGCGTGATGGCGGCCTTCAACTCCGGCGACACGAGCTAGATGGACGAGATCGTCGCCGCCGACTTCGTCGAGCACGCCCTCGCGCCTTTCGGCCGGGAGGCACCGGGAGCCGTGCGACGGGCCGCGGCACATGCGCGAGACCGTCGCGTGGCTCCTCGCCCAGTTCCCCGATCTGCGGATGTCCATCGACGCCATCGTGGCCGACGACGACCTCGTCGCCGTGCTCGTGACCGCCACCGGCACCAACCTCGGGCCGCTCAACGGGGTCATCGCGCCGACCGGCCGGGCGTTTGCCGGCCGACAGAGCCACTGGTATCGGGTCCGGGACGGCCGCCTCGTCGAGCACTGGGCGACCCGTGACGACCTCGGCGCGATGCTCCAGCTGGGCGTGATCCCGGTTCCCGGCGCCGGACCCCGTTGACCATCGAAGGAGAGGGAGGACGATGACCACGACAGCAGCGACCGGCACCGACGCGGTCGCCCGCAGGATCCCGGATTTCGTCCGCGGAGGCACGCCTCAGCGCCGGACGCTGGCTCGATCCCGCGAGGACCGCCCTGATGGTCGTCGTCTCCGGCTCAGTCCTCGCGGCATCACTGCTCATCGCGTCCCTCTCGGCCGGCGCGGGTCGGGGAGCGCACTCTCATGGCGGGCGCGCAGCCTAGGCCCGCGCCGCCGCCGGCGTTGGCGACGCCAGCGCCGCAGGGCGCGCCCACGTCGCCTTAGGTTCCGTCGCCCGCAGTTGGAGGTTCCGGTCAATGAACGAAGCAGCAGCCCGAGAGCTCATTCGCGACCACCTCGCGTGGGGTGGACGGGATGAAGCCCGTGCATCGCGGATCTACGCGGACGACGCGGTCCTGGAGTTTCCCCAGGGCGGTGAGCGGATCCGGGGCAAGGCGAACATCCAGGCGATGCGCACCGCCTATCCGGCCCGACTCGACTTCGAGAACCTTCGGACGATGGGCGCCGGGGACGTGTGGGTGAACCAATACACGATCCGCTACGACGGACGCCCGAGCCACGTCGTCGGGATCATGGAGTTCCGTGACGGTCTCGTCGTGCGCGAGACGGTCTACGTCTCGGACTCGTGGGAACCCCCGGCCTGGCGCGCCGAGTGGGTCGAGCCGATCGAGCCGCCCGCGGGTCAGCAGGCGTAGCGCGAGCAGTGGGAGGAACCATGAACGACGTGACGTCGACGGCGATCCCGTCGACACCGGCAGCCGTCGATCCCGCGTGGGGACGAACGGCACGAGCATGGGGGATCTTCGCCGGTATCGCGTTCGCGACCGCGACGGCGGTGTTCCTGGTCGAGGCGACCGGCCTCCTCGGGAGCTCGCCCGACTACACGCCGACGGCGGCAGGGCAGCTGGCCGACGAGGCGAAGTTCTTCGCCGCCTCGTTCGCGCATCAGCAGCAGGTCGTGTGGGACTACCTGCTGCGCGACGGGCTCTTCTTCTTCGCCTACCTCGCGCTCATCGCGCTCGCCATCGGGCTTCGCGAGGTGGCGGGTCACCGTCGTGTCGCGCCGCAGCTGGCCGCCGCGTTCTTCGTCGTCGCCGCGATCTTCGGCTGCATGAACGCCTTCATGACCTTCGTCCAAGTGGACTACTGGAGGAGCTCCGGCTGGGAGCAGGTCCCGCCGGCGATCATGGTCGCGGTCGGACGGGACGTGGACCTGATGGACGGGTTGAGCCGATGGGCGGGCCTCGCGTCGTACGCTGCGCTGGCCATCGCCCTGTACTACCTGGGTCGGGCCTGCAGGTCCGGCGGCGTCCTGCCCGGATGGCTGGGCGTCGTCGCGTACGCCGGGGCCGCGATCCTGGTCGCCATGATCGTCGTGTCCCAGGTGGATGGCGCAGACGCCCTCAGCAACCTGCTGAGTCTCGCGATCGGCATGGTCGTCGCGCCGATCGTCACGATCGGCCTGGGCGTCCACATCGCCCGCGCGGCGAGCGGCACTCCTGCACCTGTCGATGGGCGCTAGGCCCCGATCTCGACGTCGGACCCGTCCTGCCGGGTCCGGGTCGGTCTGACCTCCCACCATGAACCCGACCATCCTCATCCCGGGCATCGTCGGCGCGATCTGTCGACGGTGCGTGAACACCCGCCCGACCGCAGCCCGGGTGGATCGGAGGTCCATCGCGACACACTCTGACTACACGAGTCTCGCTCGTCGCTTCACGCCTGGCTCCACCGCCTCCTGGAGATGATCGCTACTCGTCGGTCCGCGCTCCGCCCTCGGGCTCCGGCAGCCGCGGGTGGGGCCAGGATCCACACAAGCTGCGCCGTCGTCTCCGCACCCACCTTCGACCGCGCGTTCGCCAGGTGGTGCTTCACGGTCGAGTGCGACAGGTCGAGGCGGTGGGCGGCCGCCTTCTCCCGATCAAGGCCCCGCCGAAGGGCTCGAGCGGCTTCACGCCGACCATGCCGCCCCACACGGCCGGGCTCGCCTTCGCTCGCCTGGTCCGCTGGCGGCGGCTGCCGCGCTGATACGAGCGGTCGGCCAAGGGCGCGCGGGCGTGGCTCGACGTCGCCGCCCTCGCCTACCTGTTCGCGCGGCTCCGCGTCGAGCCGACGTAGCCGCTACGGCCCGACCCGGGTGCTCGCAAGCAGCGCTCGGACCGCCGCCTCGGAGGCGGCGAGGCCAGGCCCGCGCAGGCACGCCACGAGGGCGATGTTCGAGAGCGGCGACGGCTGCCCGATCGGAATGAGCACGGAGATCGTCTCGTCCGCCTTGATCTGCGCGCAGGAACCCGACTTGCTGACCTTCCAGCGTGCCTTCGCGCCATTGACCTCCACCACCAATCCGGCCGACGGCATCGGCTGGAGTATCCGGGTGGTGACCCACTCAACGAGCACGCCTCCCGGCTGCAGTTCGTGGAGCGGCCACGGGCAGGCCGAGCCGTAGGAGTCCGGTGGGTTCGGCGACGCCCCGGGGGCGACCGCGCAGGTCGCCAGGAGAGGGTCCGTCGAGAGATAGACCAGCGGGCCGCCCGTCCAGGGCATGTGCTGGTTGGGCTGCCAGACGACCCACGATGACGGGCGCTCGAAGGTGATGCCGCCCGCGCTGCCTGGGACGGTGGTGCTCGTCGCCGATGGGGTCGCCGAGGCGGCGACCGGCGTGGGGGTGGCTGTCGGTGTCGGCGACACCGGTGTCGCCGGGGGTGCGGTCGGAGCCAGCGAGCACGCCGCGCACATCGCCAGGGCGCCCGCGAGCAGCCACAGGCGGACGGGGTTCAGCATTGCCCCCTCCCGACGCCCGTCGGTCGCGACGGGTTCCACCGCAGGTTCCGGCACTACCCGGTCGCCGTCAAGGTTGGGACGGCCTGGTTTCAATCACAGAGGCACTCGGGCCGGGCCTGATCGCGTCGGGCTGGAAGTGCGCCGCGGCGGCGCATTTCCGCGGCAGGCTCTCAGTAGCCCAACGACCTCGTCGAGCAGACCTCTATTCGTCCGCCTACGCCTCGCCCTCCGGCTCGGGCAGCCGCGGCGCCAGGATCCACACCAGCTGCGCCGTCGTCGCCGCGCCCACCTTCGACCGCGCGTGCGCGAGGTGGTGCTTGACGGTCGAGTGCGACAGGCCGGGGCGGTGGGCGGCCGCTTTCTCCGACCCGGCGACGAGCACCGCCGCGACCGCGGCGACCTCGCGGTCGGTGGCGCGCTCGGCCGGGCGGGACAAGCGGCGGGTCCTGCGCTCCGGAGCCGGTCGCAGGGCTCGGGCGGCTCGGCGAGCCGCATCGTGATTGCTGCCCTCTGCGTCGCGTGACGTCGCCTCCTGGGCGCCTCGCCGACGTGGGCATCGTTCGCGCGGCCGGCTCGTCGGCAGCGAGCGCAGGTGGGTTGACGGCCGCCTTACGGATACGAGGTCCAGGCGAACCAGGCCGTGGCAGCATTCCATCCTAGCCCGACGACGATGAGGAACTTGTCGTACAGCCCCGAGTACGTCGGCAAGCCGATGACGTTGAAGGCGAAGAGACCGACCGCGGCGATGACGCTGACCCAGCGAAGCGTCTGCCCGGACAACGTCACGGACAAGACGACCATGACGATAGGAATCAGCATCAGGACGGCGACGAACATCAGCGCCGCCGGGACCATCTCCTGCTTGAGGCTGCCGAACTGGCCCGGGGTGGCGTCGCCGCTCCAGAACCGCAAGACGTCCCCCAGCAGGTAGGTGAGCATCAGGGCTACCCACAGCGCTGACAGCTTGATCTGGACCTCTGGCATCGATCGGCTCCGTTCTCGATCAAGTGAGCTTTGGGGTTGAAACGTCATGCCTCCGGTCGATCGACCGGCTCGGTGAGCGCTGAACGGGTCTGCCCATCGGCATCGGCTCGTTCATGCGGCCACCCCTCAGGCCGCTGCCCGATCGATCGCGATGACCACCGTCCCTCGCGCATGTCCTGCTGCGACATGCCCGATCGCCTTGGGCGCCTCTCGCAGTGGCCAGGTCCCGGCGATCACCGGTTTGACCTTCCCCGCCTCGACGAGGTCCTTGAGGACCAGCAGGTCAGCTCGGTTCTCGAACTTGGGGGACGGTTTGCCCTGCTGGCGCACAAACATCGACACGATCGCGAGCCGGATCACGCGGCCGAGCGCGCCGCCGGCGTGTCCGCCACCGTTGGAGAGCAGCACGCCGTTGGGCGTGAGAGCCCGCCGGGTCGCCGCCATCGAGTGGTCACCCACGTTGTCGAGGATGAGGTCGTAGCGCGCTCCACCCTTCCTGAAATCCTCCTTGGTGTAGTCGATGACGTGGTCGGCCCCGATTGAGCGGACCAGCTCCAGGTTCTTGGTGCTGCACACGCCGGTCACCTCGGCACCGAACGCCTTGGCGATTTGCACGGCGAACGTGCCCACGCCTCCTGATGCCCCATTGATCAGGACCTTGTCGCTGGGCTGGACATGTCCGCTGTCGCGCAGGAGCTGCAGGGCAGTGGTCGCGGACACCCCGACGGCTGCGGCCTGCTCGAAGGTGAGGTTGGCTGGCTTGAGCGCGAAGTGGTCTTCGCTTGCCGATGCGTACTCGGCGAAGGCGCCCGTGCACCACCCGAACACCTCGTCGCCCGGCCGGAGCCCCTTCACGTCCTTGCCGACCGCCTCGACCGTCCCCGCAATGTCTGTGCCCGGGACGTGGTTCTTCGGCTTGCGCATTCCAGTTGCCATCCGCATGAGGTACGGCGAGCCCGTCATGACGATCACGTCACCGACGTGGATGGACGCGGCATGGACACGGACCAGGACCTCGCCCTCGCCGATCTCGGGCCGATCAATGTCCCGTGACTCCAGGACCTCCGCCGCGCCGTACGTGTCTTGAACGATTGCCTGCATTGATGGGGTCTCCTGTGGCTTTACGATGTAAAGTTGCCACATCGGACTTTACGGTGTAAAGTTGGTGATGTCAACCCCGGAATCGTTCGGTTGACCGAGTCCCAGAGGAGGCCGATTGACGCAGACGAGCAAGCGAGCACAGGGACGCGTCCCGCTGAGCCGGGAGCTGGTGCTCGACACCGCGGTCAAGCTCGCCGATCAGGGTGGGCTCGAGTCCCTCAGCATGCGGAAGCTCGGCCAGGAGCTCGGTGTCGAGGCGATGGCCCTCTACTACCACTTCGCCAACAAGGAGGAGGTGATCGACGGGATCGTCGATCTCGTCTTCAGCGAGATCGATCTGCCTGCCAGCGGAGCCGACTGGAAGACCGCCATGCGTCAACGGGCGATCTCGGTACGTGACGTGTTGCTGCGCCACCGATGGGCAATTGGCCTGATGGAGTCGCGGCGGAAGCCGGGGCCGGCGAACCTGCGCCACCACGACGCGGTGATCGGCAGTCTGCGGTCGGCAGGCCTCGACATGCCGACGATCGCGCATGCGTACTCGCTCTTGGACAGCTACATCTACGGTTTCGCCCTGTTCATGGCGAACCTCCCATTCGATCCCTCGGAGGAGGTTGCGGAGTTGGGCCAGGTCACGCTCCGGGCGTTCCCCCTCGACGCCTACCCCAACCTCGTCGCCTACATCTCAGCGATGAGGCCCGGCTACGACTACGGGGACGAATTCGAGTACGGGCTCGACCTGGTACTTGACGGCCTTCAGAGGGCAGCGGGATCTTCACGATCTGAGCTCGGCTCCAGCTCTCCGACGACCAGCCAGCCGTCGGCCCGCCCGCGGTAGATCAGCTGCTCGGTGCTGAGGCCTGAGCGTGCCCGCAGGTCGGCCAGGTGGCGTTTCGCGGTGCTCGGCCGGACGCCGACGAGGGCCGCGGCGTCCGCCACGCAGCCGCCAGCGGCGACGAAGGCGGCGAGGACGTCGATCTGGCGCGCCGTCGGCTTCCGTGGGAGAGAGCCTCGGAGATACCCGTCTCTCACGACACCGGGGTCACCCGGCTGCGCGTGATCAGCCCGAGGATCACCGCCGTGACGGCGAGGATGGCGCCAATCTGATCGGGTGCGAGGCTGAGGCCGAACGCCACGACCAGGGCGATCACCGCCTGGACGAGGGCGAGGACCATCGCGGGCTCGCGGCCGAAGATCGTGCCGGGCTGGGTGTCCATGTCTCCTCCCGTCACTTCACGCGGACGATGTCGCCCGGGTGGATCAGCCCCGGGTTGGCGCGGTACTTCGCGTTCTCCGGGAACGCGAGCAGGGCTGCGAGCGTCAGCCCGTGGGTGGAAGCGATCGCGCTGAGGCTGTCGCCCGCTTTGACCGTGACCGTCACGATCGGCGGCTCCAGGATCGCGTTCGCCCGGTCGATGACCCGCTTGAGGCGCGCCTCGCGGGTCGCTGCCGGCCACGGGTCCGATGGGCGGTTCACCGTGTTCACGTCCCGGTGGGCGATGACCGTCGATCGGTTGACCTTGATCCCGGTCGCCCTGCTGGCGGCTGCGACGAGCTGGGCGACGGCCTCGAACTGCTGCGTCGAGAACGGCTCAGCACCGCGGCCGCACACCTCCAGGCTCTCGTAGACCCACTCGTTCATGTTCACGCCCGACGCGACCGCGGCCTTGACCGTCGGGATCGCTGAGGTCCGGGTGGTCGAACGTCGCCCTGGCTCCAGGCGGCGTACTTGCCGGGCAGGATGGCGCGGACGATGGAGCCGTCGCGGTCGATGTACGCGGTCGCGGACGGCCCGGTGCTGTGCGCCCTGTTGGCGTAGGTGCGCTCCGCCATCGCGGTCGCCGTATTGGCGGTCTGGTGCAGGCAGGCGAGGATCGTCGCCTTGCGCCGGCGCGCGGCACCGGCGGGGTAGCCGTAGGCACCGTTGGTCAGCAGCGCCGTCACGAGGTTCATGGCTCAGGTCCTCCTCACGGCAGGCTCGGGTTCATGGCTTTCGCGATCGCGGCGACGACCTGGAGGACGACCGCGGTGAGCGAGATCAGCGAGGCGCCCAGCGCCCAGCGGGCGAGGACCATGGCGCCGTCGGCCCGGTCGCGCCAGCGGCGGAGGTCGTCCAGCTCGCGGTCGTGGGCATCGAGGCGGGCGAAGATCGAGTCAGCGGAGCGCTGCATGTTCGCCCGGCGTTCGGCCCCCAACGCCTGGTCCTTGGCGATCGCGTCCACGGTCGTGGTCAGGTTCTTGAGGTCGGACCGCATCTCGAGGAGCAGCTCGCGCTGCGTGATGCCGACCGCGTCGCTGCCGTCACCCGTCACAGGCTGCCCGTCGTCGGGCGGTGCCGTCGCATCGCGAGGCGGCGGGGGAGGTGCCGGCCATATCGGAGGCCGGCGGCCGGGTCGGCACTGGGGAGGGTGCGGCCGACCAGTAGGCGACGCCCCGCCGCAGCGGAGCGGCTCGGAGCGAGGAGGCGGACCACGCCCTGAGGGTGGACGCGCGCGGCCCGCCCGGGTATCGGTCAGTTGACCGAGGAGGTACCCGGCGGGGGGCCGGGAGCCATGCTCCTATGGTGTCAAGGGGTCAGATCGCGGCTGGCAGCTGCCCGGCGACCAGGGCCGCGAAGACATGCCGGACGAGGTGCCGCTTGAGGCACCGGAGCGCCTCCTTCGAGCGCTTGCCCTCGGCCTTCTTGCGGGCCAGGTAGGCGCGAGCCCTGGGATCGAACTTCGCCTGCCAGACAGCGATCGTCCAGATGGCCCGGTTGACCCGGCGGTTCCCGCGCCGGTTGTAGCGGACCCGGGAGGTCTTCCCCGACGAGGCCGGCAGCGGGGCGACACCCGCGAACATGGCCAGGGCGTCGTGCGAGGGGAAGCGGGCGACGTCGCCCGCCTCGCCCCGGATGACCGCGGCCGAGAGCAGCCCGCAGCCCGGGATGGCGAGCAGGGGGTCGTCGCCCAGGAGCGGGCGGATCTGCCGCTCGAGCGCATCGGCTCGCCGTCCCAGCCGGACGACCTCGGCGAGCTCGGCACGGGCGAGGTCGGCTTCGATCCCGTGGTGCCCTCGCAGCAGCCGGCGGACCTGCGCGAGCTCGCGCCCGGTGACCAGGTGGGCAACGGTCGCGCTGTACCCCGCGACGAGGACGCGCAGGTGCGCGTGGAGCCGGTTGCGGGCCCGGGTCTGGGCGACGACCGCGGTCGCGCGAGCCTCGGCCAGGAGCTGCAGATCCCGGGTCCGGTCGGCGAGGCGCACCGGGGGCAGGTCCGCCTCGGCCAGGGTCACCCGGGCGATCGCGAACGCGTCCCCGGGGTCGCTCTTGCCCGGGCGCCGGGTCCGGCCGCGCTCGCGGCGGGACAGCTGCGGCGGGACCTCGACGACATCGAGCCCCGCCGCGACGAGATGCCGGGCGAGGACCGCCCCGTACGAGGCGGAGCCCTCGACCCCGATCCGCACGTCGGGCTCCGCGAGCCCCGTCACCCAGGCCGCGAATGCCGCGTGCCCGGCCGGCTCATTGCCGAACGCCCGCTCCTCGCGGGCCAGGCCCAGCTGGTCCACGAGGCACGCTGCGAGCGTGTCCCTGTGGGTGTCGACCCCGATCGCCGCCGCTGCCATCGACCGTCCTCCCGTGCGCCGTTACGATGGGCGCGGGCCGGGCGGGCAGCAGTGCGTTGAGGTACCAGCCACGCTCCTATGAGGCCACGTCCGGCCCGCTCGAGCACGGCGACGGGGGCAGATGGCTCACTGGCCACCACCCAGGTGGGCGAGGCTGTGTGGATCCGGGCCACCCGCCGCCTGACTCGACCCTCGCACATCGCGCGAGGCGGGTCGAGCCTACGCACGGTGTGGATCGGACCGGCGCCCCGTCATGCGCCAAGGGTCGGGCAGCGGCGGGCGGACGACTACTTGGGCCGTTTGAGCCACGTCTGCCAGTTTGGGCGCCTGACTCCGCACGTTCGTCGACTCAGTGCTTTCCGAGCTGCTTGTCCGTTCCGGGCATTCTTGCGCCCGCGCACCGGCCGCGAGCCGACGACCCCGGGAGTGAATGCAGCCGGGTCCCGGTCAGGCGACCTCGCACATCAAGGGACATGCGCCCACGTCGTCGGGCTTACGCCTGGGACGCCCGAGCTTGCTCCGACCTGGAGCCCAGACACGGGAAGGCTATCGGGGGTTCCCGTATCGGGCCGGTACTCCGCGAGCAACTCCGGGTCGGCGTTGCCTAGCCGCGAGACGATGATGAGGCCGAGCTCGCTCGGGGAAGGCCCGACATCGGCCTGGGGCCATGCAAACTCGAGGACCGCGGATCCATCCGGTGACCACGCCGTCCACTCCGGGTACCAGCGGAAGCCATTGATTAGCGGCGTCGCGAGGACGCGTTCGGTAACGGCGTCGGCGGTCCATGTCGTCTGCCCGGGGTCGAGCGTGAGCACGACCACGTCGTGCTGTTCACGACACCCCGCGCAGACGCGCTGGTAGAGCAGCGCGTCGCCCGCCGGGGACCACAGGGGCCCGATTCCGTGGTTGACTGCATAGCCCGCGGCGACGACCGATTCCTGGTTCGCAGGGCCCACGGTGCGCGCGACCAGGTCCACCGCGTCACCGCCACCCGCTGCGGGCCGCTGGTATGCAATGCGCTTGCCGTCAGGCGACCAGGACAGCCATCCCGCGCCCGCCGTCCCGGCCAAGAACTGCGGCGTGCGATCCACGGTGGGGACGAGCTCGATCCCATTGGTAGTCGACACGGCGAGCGTGTCACCTTCGGGCGACCACGACAGGTCGATGACCTTGGCGTCGAGCTGTGTGGTGATCCGGCCGCCCGACAGGGTGCCGACTGTGACCACGGTGCCGGAAAGACCGGTCGGATCCGTAGGGTCCCGCGTGGCGTTCACGAAGGCAAAGAGCGGGCGTCGTGGCGCCCAAACCGCACAGGGTGGCGCGAACCCGGCCGCCCCACCGACTCCGGCGGTCACCGGGTAGATCCACGGCGCGGACACAGTGCCGTCGGCGGCGACCTGCTGGATGACCAGTGCGGCGTCCTGCGGGATGCCCCCGGCCAACGACGCCTGACCGAAGGCCAGCTGTGTTCCATCGCCCGAGAACGACGGGCATCCACGATGGATGCGATCGATGTCCTCGCCACCCGCGACTACGTGGAATGGTCCGCCGGGCCTGGCAAGCGAGATGTCGGAACCGGGGTTGCCATCCGTCTTCGGCGTCACGACGGCGATCCAGTCCGAACCCTGCGCAGCCGGCGATTGATGCGGCGACGGAGCGACGCTCGCGGTCGCCTGCACCGGAGCCTCGGTCGCGGGTACGGGTGTCGACGTGGGGCCGGCCGACGCCGGTGTGGATCCAGTGCAGCCGCCGCTGAGTAACCCGACGACCACGAGGAGGGCGACCGCGGCTCGTTGTCGCCCCACGGTGCCGCCAACGCCGATCGAGCGCATGGGATGCCCTCCGAATGACCGCGAACGCAAGTGACTCAGCCCCAATGGCCGACGTAGATCGATCCGAGGATGGCCTCGATCTCCGACATCCCATCGGCCGGTGTGCCAGGGAAGGAGGTGGCGTCGATGACGAGCCCGCCCGGCGCAGGGGTCGCGATCAACGAGCCCTGCGCATTGGTCACGCCGGCACCCGGGATATCGATCGCCCACACGAGGTCGCGCTGCCCCGGGCCTTGGTGGGACCGGGCATTGGCCTCGGGGCCCCAGCTCCGGTACTGCCCCGCGTCGCAGGTCGCGAGGACCATGTCGTCCGGCACGCTGAGCCCGAGCGCCGCCCCCGGCCAGGGACCGAATGGGCGGTCGACCGGGGCGCCGGCGTTCCGCGAGGGCTGGGCCCTGAGGGCGGCCACGATGTCGGCGGCCGTGCCCAACAGGCGAGTCGATGGGACGGCGGCCCAGTGGCACGGATCGGCGTAGACCTGCAGTGGCCCGCCGAAGAAGTAGATGGCGGCTCCGCCGGGCAGCCCGACGCCGCCCTTGCTGAGGTATCGGCCGTTCCACGTCCACCCGGCCGGGACGGTGAACTGGAGGTTGAAGCCCTGCCCGTCGACGTCGTCGTACTCGTACCTGCCGGGGGCCAGCGAACCGGTCCGGATCGGCGTGGCCGGCGCGAGGCTCCCAATGGTGCCCGGCAGCAGCGGGGTCGCCAGTGGCGATGGCGACGCCGTCGGTGACGGGCTGCCACCACCGGGGCCGCCGACACCCGGTCCCGCGAGCGCGTTGAAGCCGACGGCCGCGGCAACGACGACGGCCGCGGCGACTCCGATGCCGACAACCTTGCCCAGCACCGGGACCCTCGGCGCCGGCCACGTCCGCGCGGGCCACGTGTCGGCGATCCAGTGGCTCCCGAGCGTCGCCAGGCGCGCCGGCCGAGGCCGTCGGCCGACCACGGGGGCGAGCGCCTCCGCGAGCGATTCGTCGGGGATGGCGCGCCGCGCGTCGTCGTGGAGCCACGAGGCGAGGGTGGTCTCAAGCTGGTCGTGACCGGTCATGCGATCGACTCCCGGACAGGTGCTGGCGCTTGGCCGTCGGCCTCGAGCGCGTCGCGGAGCGCGGCCGTCGCCCGGTTCAGGCGCGACTTGTAGGTGCCCACGGGGATGTCGAGCACCATGGCAGCGTCGCCGTCGGCGAGGCCGAGGTAGTGGTGCACGACGAGGACCGCGCGGTGCTGGGTGCTCAGACGGCGAAAGCCGCGCTCGAGCTCGTCCCGGATCGCGGTCGTCCGCTGGACGTCATCGGTGGCAGGGGTCTCCAGCGGCGTGACGTGGATCTCCATGACGCGACGCCGGCCGGTGCGACGGGCCTCGCGGTAGCAGGCGTGGATCAGGAGCCGGCGGAGCCACGCCTCGAACCGGTCCGGGTCGCGGACGGCCCGCACGTGCAGCCACGCCGACAGCAACGCGTCCTGCACCGCGTCAAGCGCGCTCTCGTCGTCGCGAAGGATCAGGCGCGCCGTTCGGAAGAGCGGATCGAACGCGGCCTTCGCCAGCAGGGCAAAGGCCTCCTGGTCGCCGTTTCTCGCTCGGATGACGAGATCGTGCTGCATCGGGACGCTCGTTGCGGGCGGCCTCCTGGCCGCGCTATCCATAATGAGCCGTGATCCTCGGGAATTGTTCCATCAATCGCGTGGCAGACCGTGTCCCCAGACGTGGTGTACAGCGAGGGGTCCGGCCGTCAGGAAGAGGTCCACTGACCCCTGGAGGCCATCCACCGTCACGCGGCAGCCGCGGATCTGCCGGGTACCGGAGGCTCGAGCCCTCTCGCCCCGACCAGATCCCTCCAGCACCCGGTTCGTGCGTGGATTTCGGCCGCTGGCTCCCGCCTGTAACTCGGCATCTTGCACCGACCGACCTCTATGTCCCGAATTGAACACATTCGGGCGGGCGCAACGGTGCGAGACCGGTCTCGCAGGTCTAGTCTGACCTCATCAGGTCGACCCGTCCCGCTGAGCGCGGCGGCAGACGACCTTTGCGCTCTCTGCAGCTGGCAGTGGTTCGGCCGCACCTCGATTTGGGCGATTTGGAGCATCGAGCCAATCGCTGGTCCAGGCCCTCGCTCGCTCTCGAAGTCCAGCCTCCCTCCCGGACCTCGGATCAGGGAACGCGCCGGTGCCCGATGTACCCTTGCTTGGTGTCTGGCTCCGGCTCCTCGGGACTTTCCTGGGCCGACTGTGGCCTGCCGTCGCGCGTGTCGCTCGGCGGGGTCGAGTTGTGCGATCGATGTTTCGACCGCCGCGTGTCCGACCGCATGGGCTTGCCTATGCTGCCTGGCCCTCCGGCCGAAGAGGCGTTGACCGGACCCGACGGACGAAGTCACCGCTTCGCGTACCGGCTGTGGCGGGCCCCGACCGGGATCGTCGCCGAGGCCGACGAGCTCGGCTGCGCCGGCAGGGAGGGGTACCAGGCCAGCGTCATGGGTTCTCACGACGCCGACACCGACGTCCTGCTGGCTCGCCTCCGGCTCCGGCTCCACGAGCAGGTCGCCCATCTCGACCTCGAAGATCGCCCGGGAGGGCGTCCACTCATGGCCGGCGACGCCCTGGCGGGTCGCCTGGTGTGGAACGAGGACGACGGACCATACGACGTCATCGTCGATGGTCGCCGCCTGTCGTGGGAGCAGTTCGGACGAGCCCTCGAACCCTTCGAGGGCTGGCGCTTCAGGTTGATCATTGAGGACATCGAGCTCGTCGATGATGAGGCGGCCTCCGTCTCGGATGGTCGCCCGCCGGCACCGCGGCGTCTCCACTGATCGGGTCTGACTCCGTGGTGGTGAGCGGCCTGCGCGACCTACTCGAGCGCGAGGCGCTGCGGAGTCGCGCCGGCGATCGCACGTTCCGCCGCGGGGAGCGCTATGCGGCCGAGGGCCGGGTATCCGGCATGGTCGAGGAGGGAGGCGATCTCTCCGGAACGGTCGCGGGCACCGATGACTACGAGGTCCGACTCCGGCTCGACGGTGATGAGCTCGCCGCCTCATGTGACTGCCCCATTGGTGAGGACGGCGTCTTCTGCAAGCACATGGTCGCCCTCGCGCTCGCCTGGCTCGATGGGTACGAGGCGCCGCCGTCGGAGCCTGGGCATCGGGTGCCGCGGCCCAGGCCAGCCCGCTCGCGACGCGTGACCATCAGCGACATCCGGACACACCTCGAGGGTTTGGACCACGCCGCTCTCGTCGAACTCGTCGTCGCCCAAGCCGACCGGGACGACAGTCTTCGCGAGCGCCTGGCGCTTCGGGTCGCGATGGCCGAGGCGAACGGCGCCGGAGCGGACCTCGTCCGGCGGGCGATCGACCAGGCGGTGCGCGCGCCGGACTTCGTCCGCTACGCCGACGCCTACGCGTACGCGCGGGGAATCGACGCCGCCATCGATCTCGTAGAGGACACCCTGCACGACGGCTCGGCCGCCGTTGCCATTGATCTCTGCGAGCACGCCCTGGGGTGCATCGAGCGAGCGATGGAGCATGTTGACGACTCCGACGGCGAGATGGGAGGGCTCCTCGAGCGCCTGCAGGAACTGCATCTCGTCGCCTGCGAGGCCGCCCGCCCGGATCCCGTGGAGCTTGCTGCGCGCCTGTTCGGGTGGGAGCTCGGGGACGAGTGGGGCGTATTCTCCGGCGCGGCGCTCACGTATACCGATGTGCTCGGGGCAGCCGGCCTGGCGGAGTACCGGCGCCGCGCGGAGGTGGAGTGGGCCAAGGTGCCGCCACTCACCCCGGGGGCGGACGCGGGGGGATCGTTCGCGGACCGCCGGTTCCGGATCACGTCGATCATGGAGTCGCTTGCCGCTGTGGCCGGCGATGTCGACGAGCGCGTGGCGATCATGAGCCGGGACCTCTCCAGCCCGTACGCGTTCCTCGAGATCGCCCGGGTGTGCCTGGATGCCGCGCGTGCCGACGAGGCCCTCGATTGGGCGGAGCGTGGCATGCGTGCCTATCCCGGCTCGCCCGATGGACGGCTCCGGGCATTCTTGGCCGAGCTGTACCACCAGCGCTCGCGCCATGACGAGGCGGTCGCCCTCATCTGGGCCGCGTACGGAGACCGCCCCACCCTCGAAGGCTTCCTCCTCCTCAAGTCCCACGCCCAGCGCATCGATGCCTGGCCGGTCTGGCGGGAGCGTGCGGTCGATGCGGCGCGCGCGGCGGTGGTCTGTGCGCAGGCGACGGCACGCCCCGCTCGCTTCCGCTGGGACCTTCCCGTGGACGGATCAGCGCTGGCGCGGATGTATCTCAGCGAGGGCGACGTCGACGCTGCCTGGCAAGTGGCGATAGCGCTGGGATGCAGCGAACAGGTTTGGCGGGAGCTCGCCCGTCGGCGAGAAGCTGATCATCCGGCCGACGCGATCCCCATCTTCCAGCGCGAGGTCGAGGCGCTTCTCGGGACGAAGCGGAACGACGGCTACGAGGCCGCCGTCGAGCTTCTAGGGCACATTCGCGGGCTCATGGTCGCGCTTGGCGCCGAGGACGAGTTCGCGGCCTACCTCGCGGCGGTTCGGGCCGCTCACGGGCGCAAGCGCAACTTCACGAGCATGCTCGCCGCGATTGCCTGGTGATGGCAGCCGGCGTGCGCCCGCGCAACGCCTGAAGCCCTCGCATCCCGGCAACCACGATGACCGGAAGCCCAGTCATCGCGACAGCCGTGCGGCCCGGGCAATGTTCAGGCCGTGAGCGCCCCGATCGGGACAACGTGCACCCCATCCGGCCGTGTGAAGCCGAATCCCGAGCCGGTGATCACGCCGAGCGCAACCGGCGATGGGCGGGCCACGCGGTCCCGCAGCCGCAGGAGGTTGGCGGCGGCACCGTCAACGACCGCAGGCGATGAGCCGAGCTTGACCTCGAGTGCGGCCCACTCGCCGCCTGGCAGCTCGATGATCGCATCGGCCTCCAGGCCGAGGCTGTCCCGGTAGTGGAAGACGCGGCCCCCGAGCGCCTCGGCATCGACGCGCAGGTCGCGTACCACGAGCGACTCGAACAGCAGGCCCATGAGGCTGAGGTCGTGGAGGAGGCGGTCGGGACCGGCGTTGAGCGCGGCCGTCGCGAGCGACGGGTCGGCCAGGTGGCGGACGGGCTGGCCTCGGAGGCGGGTCCGGCTCCGCAGTCCCGGTCGCCAGGCGGGCACGTCGTCGGTGACCATCAACCGGTCGAGGGCCGCGAGATAGGCCCGTACGGTCTCGGTCTTCATCGAGCGCTCGGCACCGCCGGCGTCAGCGGCGAGGCCTTCGATCGTCACCGGGCACGCGGTGTTCCGCGCGAGCGACGAGATCAGGGAGCGGACCCCCGCCGGATCGCGGCGCACGCCGTCGAGGCGCTGGACGTCGATCCGGCACACGTCCTCGAGATAGCCCTCGACAGCGCGCATCGCCTGGGGAGGCGTGAGCGCCAGGAGTCCCGGCCAGCCACCGCACACGATGCGCTCAGCCAGGTCCCCGACAGAGAGGCCGGGGTCGGGGGTCGCTACGCGTCCGCCCGCGAGCAGGTCGGCGAGTGACACCTTTCGCGAGGAGAACCCGGCTTCCGCGAGGGTCATCGGACGCATCCGCACGTGGATGAAGCGGCCGGCTCCTGAGTGGCGACGGATGTCGTCGCGCGGCACCGAGGACCCCGTGAGGATGAACTGTCCAGTCGCCTGGCGGTCGTCGACGGCGTGCCGCACGTCGTTCCAGAGATCTGGCTCGGCTTGCCACTCGTCGAGCAGGTGCGGGGTCTCGCCATCGAGGATGAGGGCCGAATCGACGGCGTACGCCTGCGCTGCCGCGGGCGTGTCGACCCGGATCTCGCTGCGAGCCGCGCGGCGCGCCGTCTCGGTCTTGCCGCAGGCCTTGGGACCCTCGATCACCACGGCGCCGATCGCCTCTAGCGCCTGGGCCAACTGGCTGTCAACGACACGCGGGCGATACGTGGGGATGCTGGTCGGAGTCGGCATCATGAGCCGAGTCTGGGCTCTCGTCGCCTGTCCGTCAACTGTCAGGGGATCTGTCTGCAGATTCCACAGGGGGCCCTCTGGCAGATAGTCAAGGGGGCTGGTCAGCAGATGATCTGGACCGGCAGCCGCCACGCTGTCGGGACATTGAGGTCGGTCGTGGAGGTGTGTCTCCTCTCGCCCCGACCAGTCTTACGCACTTCCACCCGGAGCTCGCCGGTCATCACGGCTGCCCGGCCGCGTGCCCCTCGGCTTTCACGCTCGGGTGGAGCCAGACCTCGTTGTGACCCAGCACCTCGCCCGGCTTGTACAGCGCCAGCGCGATGCGGTACTGGGTGACAGGCTCGGCGTCGGCGAAGAGGGACTGCAGGTCGGCGAGGGACTCAGCGACGCTCTGCTCGGTGAGCGGGGGGACGTTGGCTGTATGCGCCGAGCGACAGGCCGTCAGCCCGTCTCCGTGGGTGGCTCCTGCAACGTTCTCCCTGCCCGGCCCGGACCTGCCAGATGACCCTTGCGCGCCCGGTTGGCGACCCAAGAGGCTCGGACGTGCGACGGGCGGGCTGCGAGACGAGGGTGGTTCTCTCCATGAGTGGGCACTGGTCCTGCGGATGTCAAGTGTGCGGTGACGCGCAATCCGGCGGGTCCAGGTGCATGCATTGGCTGCGGCGTTGATCTCGACTTCCAGACGAGTCAGCCGTCTTGGCCCACGCGATTGAGTGAGGGTAGATCCGTTGTTGCCGAGCCGCTCATGAACGAGACGCCGAACCTGACACCGCCGGGCCCGCCGACGTTGGCCCCATCAACCTTCTGCTACGCGTGCGGATTCTCCGCTTGATCCTCGGGCAGAGATCTGTCCGAGATGCGGTGTTCGCCAGCCGTTCGCCTCGGGACCCGGCAAGGATCGTGCCGTCGCTGCCCTCCTCGCCCTGCTCCTTGGCGGTCTGGGGATCCACAAGTTCTACCTGGGCAGCGTCGCGCTCGGCGTCGTCTACATCGTGTTCTGCTGGACAGGCATCCCCACCCTCGTGGCCTGGATCGAGGCGATCACCTACCTGCGCAAGAGCGACGAAGCGTGGGCGGCCGAGTACGGCGGGCCCGTTCGTCGCGCCAGCTCGGCGGGGATCGGCTGTCTCTGGATCCTCGCCCTGTGGCCGTTGGTGTCCATCGCTATCGCCCTCTCGCTCATCGTCTCGCTGATCTTCGTGGGAAGCCAGACCTCGCAGATCCTGTCCACGGTTGGCACGGAGATCCAGGTCGAGTCGCCGCAAGCGCCGCCCGCTACGCTGCCCACTACGGCGCCCGCGTCGCTGCAAGCGCCACCCGCTTCAGCGGCCGTCGATACCGCCAAGATCGCCGGGCTCATGGAGAAGCTCGCGGCCAACCCGAACGACACGGCGACGCTGCTCGCCCTCGCCAACGAGTACTACGCGGGCCAGCAGTACACCGATGCGGCCAACTGGCTGGACAAGCTCCTCGCCATCGAGCCCGGGAACGTCGACGCCCTTCTCGCCCGCGGCGCCGTCAGCTTCAACCTGGATGACCTCCCGGCCGCCGAAACCGCCTGGAAGAAGGTCGTGGTCATCGACCCGAAGAACGTCGAGGCGCACTACGACCTCGGGTTCCTGTACCTCAACCTGGCGACCCCGGACTGGACCGGTGTCCAGCGCGAATGGGAAACGGTCATCGAACTTGACCCCACCTCGCAGCTCGCCCAGACCGTCAAGTCCCACCTGGACTCGCTCGTCGCGGCGTCGCTGATCCCGGCCCCGTCGGCCTCGACACCCTAGCCCGTTCTGGCCCCGGCGCCTTCCAAGCTTGCCGATACGCCCGAGAGGCTACGAAGCCGCCGACCGACTGAGCGCCTCCTGTTCTGTGCGCCCGACGAACCGGACGACGGCACCATCGGCGCTGGTTGTGCCGTGCATGGCAGCAGCCCAGCCCCGCGCCTCCCGCCTCGACGGACGGGTAGATCCAGACCTCGGTGGGGCCGAGGACCTCGCCCTGTTCGAAGAGCGCCTGCACGATGCGGTGCCGCGTCAGGGGCTCGGCGTCGGCGAACAGCGTCTGGAGATCGGCGAGGGACTCGGCAATCTGGCGCGCCGTCAGGCTGGGCGCGTCGGCGACCTGTGCATCCGCCTCCTCGAGGTCGAGGCGCTCCATCGTTGCCTTCCATGCGTCCGCGTCCCTGTCGGTTTCAAGGCGCCGCGTCGCTTGCTGCCGGTCCCGACGAATCCGGGCGAGTCTGAACTGGTCCGGCATGGCGTCAGGCCGATCCTCGACGGCGCCCTCGACGTCCGCGATCAAGGCTGCGTTGGCCTTCAACCCCGACAACGCTTCGTTCGCTGGTTGACAATGAAGGGATAGGGAGACATCATCGGTCTAGGCCTTCAATCTCATGACGAGAGTGAAGGGTTGCGAGGCAGGGGCATGGCGCGATACGCAGAGCGGACTTGGGAGGGCGACCCCGGCGCGATGGGCGGGCGCCGCGCCCGGGCGTCCTTCCGGTACCGCGCGTTCGTCCCCGACCCGATCGCCGGACTCACGCCCGTCGTCCCGTTCGAGGTCGCCGACGCCGCGGCCGACGCGGAGACCGCGATCCGGGCCCTGAACGAGCGGGCGACCGTCGGCGGGCTCGAGGCGATCGGCCCCCTGCTGCTGAGGTCGGAGGCCGTGGCCTCGTCGCGCATCGAAGGCTACGACGTGTCGTCGCTCAACCTGGCCAGGGCCCTCGTCGACCCGCGGACCGCACGGGGAAGCGCCCGGACGGTCGCGGCGAACGTCTCCGCGATGGAGGAGGCAATCGCGATCGCCGATCGGGAGAGCCCGGTCGGGACCGACGACCTGCTCGCGATCCACGCGACGCTGATGGCGGGCGACGAGCGCGCGCGGCCTGGACGCCTGCGCGAGGAGCAGAACTGGATCGGCGGGCGGCTCGGCAACCCGTCGGACGCCGCCTTCGTGCCGCCGCCCGAGAATCTCGTCGCCCCCCTCCTCGAGGACCTCATCGCGTTCATGGCGCGCGACGACCTGCCGGCCGTCGCCCAGGCGGCCATCGCACACGCGCAGTTCGAGACCATCCACCCTTTCATCGACGGCAACGGCCGCGTCGGCCGCGCGCTCGTCCACGTGATCCTGCGGCGAAGGGGCGCGGCCAGCAGGTTCGTGCCGCCGGTCTCCATCGTCCTGGCCGCCCGCCCCACCGCCTACGTCGACGGCCTGACCGCCTTCCGCGAGGGGCAGGTCGCCGCCTGGGTCGCCTCCTTCTCGGGGGCGGCCGCGCGGGCGGCGACCGTGTCGATCGAGCTCGCAGACCAGGTCGCCGGGCTGCAGGCCCTGTGGCGCGAGCGGGCCGGCCGCCCGAGGTCCGACTCCGCCGCCGCGCGCCTCATCGCGCTCCTGCCGGCACTCCCGGTCCTGTCGGCGCCGACCGCCCGGGGCGCCATCGGCGTGAGCCAGCAGCAGACGCTCGTCGCCCTCAAGGCCCTCGCCGAGGCCGGCGTCCTGCGCCAGATCAGCAGCGGCACCTACGACCGCCAGTACGCGGCGACCGAGCTGTTCGACCTGCTGACGGCCTACGAGGCGAGGGTCGTCGGCGAGGCTCGATGAGGCAGTTCCGCGGGGCTGCACTCGTGCTCCAGGCCCATGCTCTCGCGGGGCCGTGGGCTCGGTCGGGGTTCTGGGAGTCTGTGCGGCTTGGCGCGCTACGACCCGCCTTTACGACCCGCCCTGGAGGGAGTAGTCGAGGTAGGCATCCTCGCCGACACGCACCCAGATGACGACATCACACGCGCCGGACCGGGCAACATCGGTGCAGGGGCCGGGAGGACATGACCCGAACGGACCGGGATCCACGACCACTCCGCCGAACGCCTCACGGGCGGCGACAGCGGTGAACCGCCGATCGAGGGCATCTCTCTGCCAGAACCGGCCGCAGAGCTGGATCTGGCGCGGGAGAGCCGCGGCGTCATGGATGCCGTCAGCTCCCGCGAGCGCGTTGCCGACCCGCGGTGCGACGAGGACCGCTGCGAGAACGGCGACGACGACAACCGCCCCAATCCCGATCAGGATCCGTCCGCGACGACCCATTGCACGTCCCCCTCGTTCGCCCTGGATGCCATCGGGACGCCTCAGGATGCTTGATTGCGACGAGTCTCGAGAGGTCAATCGGCCCGGGCTCTGAGCCATCGGATCCTCTAGGGAGCGAGCACGACCGGGACCGGGGTTCCCTGCTGCAGGTCGAGCACGACCCGGTTGCCGAGAGGGGCGGCCATCCTGGCGGTTGCCGTGCGCCGTGCCCCGACGGCCGAGCACGCCTCGCCGAAGGGCGCGGCATGGGGATGCCGCGTGACGATGACCACGACCGCAAGATCGGACTCGACGGCTTCGGCCGTGTAGTCCTCGCCGCAAGCCTTGTCCCCTGGTTCCGGCGCGCCGACGAATGCGACGGTGAGCTCGGTTCCGCCGACCGTCCCGCTGGCCGAGTCGATCGCCAGCCCGAGCCCTGAGCCGACTTCGTCGGGTGCGACGACGACAGGATTGGCGATCGCGACCCGCGTCAGCTTGACCGCCGTGCCCTGCAGGGTGAACTCCCAGATGGGCGCTGTCGCAGGTCCGCGCGATGTCTGGATCGGCCTGGACGTCAGTCGTGCGTCCGTCACCAAGAGCATCGCGCAGTCGGAGCAGGGCGCTGACGTGGTGGACTCGATCGCGACGATGGCCTCCTGCGCCGGCATGAGGGGCACCTTCGTCGTGGTCCCGTCCTGCCACGCCACGTCGCCGTCGGGCGGCGCCTCCTCGGACAGCGGGTTGACGGACGCGACCATCCCGGCCATGAGCGCGCGCTTGTTGTTGTCGCCCACGACCTCCTCCCAGTCGCCGATCTGGCCTGTCAGCTCGCCGACCGGGGTGACCGCAGCCTGCGCACCGACGGCGGCCACCGACTCCGCCCATCTCGCGAGCACAGCCTGCGCGCGCTGATGTGCAGCGGCCGGGTCGGTGGCTCCGGGCACCCCCATGCACCCCGCCAGCGCCATCGCGGCCATGAGCGCGGATGCGTAGCGCCCCGCCGCTTTCCGCGCCATGCTGCCCTCACTCCCACCTACGCCGCCCGCAGCCTATTGGCCGGGCCAACCTCGGTTCAAGGGCCGTCGGCCAGACCCCGCTACTCGTCCGACGGCGCCGTGCCCTCGGGCTCGTGCAGATGCGGGGCGAGGATCCAGACGGTTGCGCCTGTTTCGACGCGCTCGTTCATGCTACCCCCTCGCGATCTGTGTCACGACCGTGCAGGCAGGCCCCTGGAAGGCGACGTGGAGCGTCACGCTCGCCACGTCCGCGGTGTCGAAGTGCGTCGAGCAGGCTGCGGTGAACGGGTCCTCCTCCGCGTAGCGCGGTGTGCCGCCGGGGACCGGTTTGAAGTTGACCGCGTCAGAGCCATTCCAGAGCGAAGTTGCCGCGGTGGTCGTAGCCGCCGGGGCCCTCGACGCGGATCCCGTAGTTGCACGTCATGTACCACGGCTCCGTGCACGGACCGAGGCCCGTGGCATCCATCGCCAACGAAGCCAGCGTCGGCGCGGCGACGGGCGGGCTGGGGGCGACGAGCGCCGACGGTGGGGTGCTGGCGGGCACCCCCCATAGTTGGGGTGACAGGCGCGGGCCTCGCGCCGCATGCCGTGACGACGATCGCGATGACGAGGGCTGCGAGCGCCGATGCCGCAGACCCGCTGACGCGAACGGGCTCCACACCAGATGTCCCGGGTGTCACGTCACCGGGCGCCGCTCGGGCCTGCTCTGGTGTCGAGGTCCGCATCCTTCCACCACGTTCGTTGGCAGCCCCGCCATTGTCGGGGGAAGCGTCGCCGGGCGCCGTGGTGTCGTGCCGGACGACCGCGTTCTCGGTAACCACGTCCTTGGGCCTGCCAACAATGGATTTGCCCTAAAGCCGGTCACTTCGCTGCCGAACTCACGCGCCGCTGACCGGATCCCGTCGGGGTCGAACGCTCCGCCGGCGCATGGGCGTGGGGCTATGCGGCCCTGAGCCGGTAGGTGACGCACAGCGTTCCGTCAGGTCTGATGATCGCCATGTAGGCAAGCAGGATGAGGCCGATCCCGAACAAGGAGAGGATCAACGCGATGAGGAAGTAGCCACCATCCCACTGCCCGTCGCCCCAGCTCTGGCCCGCGGGCGCGTAGCCGCGTTGGGCGAGCGTCTCCGCGTCTCTCACGTAGCTCGCGATCGCCTCGCTCTGCTGGTGCCCCCGGTATGTCCGAACGAGGAAGTCGCCCCACTCCTCGGCTCCCGCGGCTTCGGCTCCCGCGGCGACCGCGCCTGACCCCCTGCCGCCACTCCACCGGTAGAGGACGAACCAGAGCACGACGACCGCGAGTCCAACGACCACGACCAGCCCGACAATGGCATCCACGCTCGCATCCCCTCATTGCCAACGCCCTGAAGACTCGTCCGAGGCTCCCACGCGCTACGCCGCCGGGCAGGAGCCGTGCGTCCCAGATCTGCAGGCCGGAGTGCCGCCTGTGGCTCGCACGGTTCCCGGGTCAGAGGTGCCGCGGAGGTCACCCGCTTGGAACCGGGGACTTCCCGGCAGGCCACACCGGATCGGCCAGGATCAGGGTGGCGCCCCTGACCTATCCGCACGGGCCGTGCTCAACGGCATCCCCGCCCAGTTCGTGACGAGTGACGGGTTGTCGGGGCGTGACGGCTGATGGGTCAGGCCGCCGTCATGCCACGGTCGGCGCCGTGGGCAGACAGGGCGGATCAGCGCACCTGCCAGATCTTGGGCGTGCCTGCCTCGAGCCCGACGATGAATGTCTCCCATGCCGAGTTGTCCCGAACAGGGACGCGATCGACCGTGACGAGCGCAGAGTGCAGGGCGTCGACGGATGTGAAGCCCGCGCCCTTGGCGGCGAAGTCGACCTGGCCCGCGTCGATGATGGTCGGATGAATGGCGAACGCCGTCCCGTAGAGGCGCAGGAAGCTCGACTCGGCGGCCTGGAAGTCGGAGACCGACCTCCAGGGTCACGTTCCGCTTCGAGACCGAGACTGGCGTTCAGAGGCGCGTCAAGGTCGAGATCAACAGCCACGAGCACCACGGGCACGTCGTCCCCCGGATGTTCGCCGTCCCAGCTCGCGACGCTCGTCGAGCGTGGCGGGCTCCGGGTCATCGTGGAACGGACGTTTGCGCTGAGCCGGGCTCGGGAGGCCTACGAGTTCGCCCAGCGCGAGCACCCGCGGGGCAAGGTCGTGCTGCGGGTCCGCGCCTAGCGATCCTCGCCACGCACCTGTAGCCCTCGGGACACCGGCCCACGGTGTCCGGGTGCGCGCCGCAGGGCGCCGGGTCCCGTGCGACCCGCCTCGCCGGTCAGCGCGGCATTCCCTCCGACGTCTCGCCGGAGGGGCTCGCGGGCCAGTGGTCGGGCGACCAGTCCCCGTCCGGGTCCGTCGTCTGCCCCACCTCGATCAGGTGACCGTCGGGATCGCGGAGGTAGCAGCGGATCTCGTACTGGTGCTGTTTCGGCGGGGTCAGGAACAGAGCACCCCTGGCGCTCCACTCGTGGTAGACGGCCTCGATGTCCCTGACCCGGATGTTGAGGAAGCTGCTGACCCGGTCGGGATCGCGCGGCGTCTCGAGGGTGACCGCAGGCTTGTCGTCGGTCGGGCCTCCGCCGACATTGATGATGATCCACGTGTTGGAGAGCGCGACGTAGGTGAGCCCTCCGGGGCCTGAGAAGACCACCCTGCCGCCGAGTACCTCGGTGTAGAAGCGCCGCGAGCGCTCGACATCGTCCGAGACGATGAAGTGGGCCAGCACAATCCCCTCTGGGGGCGGCGGGAGCTCGGCCATCTGACACCTCCAACGGTTGCGACCCGAAGAGTCTGCCACCGACGTCAACCACGACAGCGCCCGCCCGGCTGGCGAGATCGCAGCCCTCTTGCACGCGCTGCCGGAGCCGTCGGTCGCCAACGTGTCTCGGCCCGTGACCCCGACCGCTCGGCCCTTGCGGAGCGCGCTGGCCGCCTCTCCGCGTCGAGCCCCGAGCTCGTTCTGGCCGGTATCGACGTCGTGCTCGGCCGCGGCTGACGGCCGAGTCGCCGAGCGCCAACGAGGTAGGTTCCGCGGTGCCGACTCCTCTCGCCCCGACCGGTCTTCCGCTCTTTCCCCACCCGCACGTTCCGCTTGGCGCTGCGCCGGCCTCTGCCAGACGAGAATTGCGTCGCGCGGGCGAGACGCCTGGTCCTTGGCGATCGCGTCGACGGTGGCCCTGAGGCCCTTGACGCTCTCCCGCAGCTCCATGAGCAGCTCGCGCCGCGTGAGGCCCGCGTCGTCTCCCACGGCCGCCACGTCAGGCGATTCCGTCGCGTCGGCGGCCGGGACGGAGGGAGGTGCCCCGATCTCGGACGGGCGGGCGCATCGCTTCCTGCGTGATCTTGCCCGGTGTGGTATGCCTCGGTAGGGCGCCGATTGCAAAGTGCAAGGAGTGTTCGGCCATGGATTACAGGCTGGAAGTCGTCGTCATTCCGATTTCCGACGTCGACCGGGCCAGCGGGTTCTACAAGGGGCTGGGTTGGCGCCTCGACGCCGACGTCGTCGCCGACAACGATTTCCGGTTGGTGCAGATGACGCCACCCGGCTCCCCGTGCTCCATCCAGTTCGGCGCCGGTCTCACGACCGCGGCGCCCGGCAGCGCCCGGGCCACGCACCTCGCGGTGACCGACATCGCGGCCGCTCGCGCCGACCTCGTGGCGCGCGGGATCAGGGTCAGCGACGTGTACCACTGCGAATTGGGCTTCGCCTGCCGGTACGGCGAGCCCGGCGAGCACGGCTTGCGGGTGCCGGGACCGGCGCCGGAGCACGCCACGTATGCCTCCTTCGCATCCTTCGCCGATCCCGACGGCAACGAGTGGGTGCTGCAGGAGATCACGACCCGGCTGCCCGGTCGGTGAGCAGCGACCCAACGCAGGAGGACTCCGCCGTGGACGTCGCGAACCTGGCGCTGCTCCTGCACGAGACGGCAGAACACCACGGCGCGTTCGAGAACAGGATCGGCCCCGCGGTCCCGCATGCCCCGACAGGGCACGACCACGGACTGCTCGAGGAGGCGGCCGCGACCGCTGCCCAGAAAGGCGTGGTCGCCGAGACGGCCTTGCTTGCGGGCTACCCGGCCGAGGCGACCGTGGCCTTCGTGGAGTCGCGCGCCGCCGACCTCGTCATCGTGGGGTCTCGCGGTCACGGAACGGTCGCGAGCGCGCTGCTCGGCAGCGTCTCGCTGGGCGTGCTGCGAACGTCGACGCGCCCGGTGCTCATCGTGCGCGGCGCTCGCCTCCAGCAGAACGCAGCATCAGCGTCATCCCAGAGCGTAGGGTAGTCATCCGATGCGTCCCGACATCAGGCCAGGCGGCGTGTTCCCCGACTACGCGCTGCCCGATCACGCGAGAGTCGTTCGCACGCTCGGCGAGCTCCAGGGTGACGACCCGATGATCCTCACGCTGGCGCGCGGGCACTACTGCCCCAAGGAACACCAGCAGCATCTCGAGCTGGCGGCACTCCAACCGAAGCTCGCCGTGGCGTACACACGGATCGTGACCATCGCAACCGACGAGCACCACACGCTGCAGGAGTTCCGCGCCTCGGTCGGCGCGCAGTGGACCTTCCTCTCCGACGCCGGCCGGACCGTCCAGAAGGACCTCGACATCCAGGAGTACACCGACCCGGAGCACGACCCGATGATCCCGCACACGCTCGTGCTCAAGCCTGGGCTCGTCATCCACAGCGTGTACAACGGCTACTGGTTCTGGGGTCGCCCGTCGGTGGACGACCTGTGGCACGACCTGCGCGCGGCGTCGAGCGAGATCCGCCCCGACTGGGACCTGGCAAACCCGGGCTCCGCGAGGCCTGGGAGGCAGGCGACCTCTCGCCGTTCCACGGCTGGAACAAGCAGCTCGTCCGAACCGCAGAGCGACCGGACGCGTACTGAACGGAGGCCCACATGGGTGTTGAGCACCGTCCTCGGCCGGCGGGAGGTGACATAACCGATCGCAAGCGAACGCCGGTGTGCGAGCTGCTGGGGATCGAGTTCCCGATCGTCGAGGCGCCGCTGTCTGCAGATCCTCGCCTGCCCGCTGCTGTGTCGAACGCAGGCGGCCTCGGCACCTTGGGGCTGGGGTGGGCCGATGATGCGGGAGCCGTGGTTCGGGAAACGGCAGGCCTCACCGATCGGCCGTTCGCCGGCAACTTCGTTCTCGCGTTCGATCAGCACCATCGAGTCGATCAGGCCCTTTCGGCAGGTCTGCGGGTCGTGTCGCTCTTCTGGGGCGACCCCCAGGACTACGTCGAGTTGGTGCATGACGGCGGAGGGCTTGTCATGCACACCGTTGGCAGCGTCGAGGAAGCGCGGCGCGCAGTCGGATGTGGCGTGGACATCATCGTGGCGCAGGGTTGGGAGGCCGGTGGGCACGTCTGGGGTGGCGTGGCAACGCTCCCGCTGGTGCCGGCGGTTGTCGACGCCGTGGCACCGGTGCCGGTGATTGCCGCCGGTGGGATCGGCGACGCTCGAGGAGTCGCGGCCGTGCTCGCCCTCGGCGCGCAGGCCGCCTTGCTCGGCACGCGCTTCCTGCTAGCCGATGAAATGCCGATCCACGAGGAGTACCGGCGCCGTCTGGTAGCTGCGACCGAGACCGAAGCCGTGTGGTACCCAATCTCTACGAGGTGGGGTGGCCGGACGCTTCGCACCGTGCCATCCATAACTCGACGGCCGAGATGTGGGAGGTCGCGGGCCGTCCGGCACCGGGCAGTCGACCCCGAGAGGGCGAGGTGATAGCGCACTCCGCTTCCGGAGAACCGATCGTTCGCTACGAACCAGCGCCGCCGATGGTTGGAACGACCGGTGAGATCGAACCGCTATCGATGTGGGCCGGACAGAGCGTCGCGCTCGCCAAACGGACACAACCTGCTGCGGAAATCGTGGCCGAACTCGTTGCGATGGTGCCGGCGACATCGACCTCCGAGCGACTCGGAGCGGCAACGGAAGCACCGTTCGGGCCTAGCGGCTCCGTATGAACCTTTGACGCCGGACAGCGAACCTCGCGATGTCGGGCGGCTGCTGTCGGTCAACGTCGGCATGCCGAAGAATGTGGACTGGAGAGGGAAGACGGTCTTCACCGGCGTCTACAAGGATCCCGTGGTCGGCCTGCGCCGCGTCCGAAAGCTCAACGTCGAGGGTGACGGTCAGGGCGATCTCGCCGGCACGGCGGGGAACAGCGCGCAGTGTTCGTGTACCAGATCGACTCGTATCGATACTGGGAACGCGAGCTCAGCCGAAATGACTTCGTCCACGGTCAGTTCGGCGAGAACTTCACCGTAGACGGACTCGCCGATGACGAGGTATGCGTCGGCGATCGCTACCAGATCGGCGATGCCGTCTTCGAGGTCACGCAACCCCGGTCACGTGCTACCGCGTCGGGATCCGGATGAACGACCCGCGCATCCCCGCGATGCTCGTCTCGCACCACCGCCCGGGCTTCTACTTCCGCGTGCTCGAAGAAGGCGACGTCCAAGCGGGAGACGAGATTGTCAAGCTCGCCTCCGGCCCCGAACAGATGCCAGTCGCCGAGGTCGACGCGCTGCTTTACCTACCCGGTCACCCGCGCCAACAACTGCTCCGAGCGCTGCGGATCCCAGCGCTCAGCCCCGGCTGGCAGGCCTCGTTCCGAGCTCTACTCGAGGAAGAACCCGGCAGCGGCAACGCCGGTCTCGCGCTGACGAGCCCGTCGCCCGCATGGTCAGGCTTCCGTCCGCTGACCGTCACCGCGATCACCCGCGAAAGCGAGGCGGTGATCTCGATAAGGCTCGAGGCCCCCGACAGCGCGCCACTACCGGCTGCGCGCCCAGGCCAGTACCTCACACTCCGAGTCCAGCCCGACAAGCAACGCAGATCGGTGCTCCGCAACTACTCCCTCTCCGGACCGCCTGAGGCCAGCTACTACCGCATCACCGTCAAGCACGAGCGCCGTGGCGTCGCCAGCGGCTATCTGCACACCCGACTCAACGTCGGCGACCAACTCGACATTGCAGCACCGCGCGCACCTTCATCCTCGACCGGACGAATGCACCCGTACTGCTGATCAGTGCCGGAATTGGAGCCACCCCGGTGCTCGCCATGCTTCACGCGCTGGCGGAGCAGCATTCCGATCGCGAGATCTTGTGCCTGCACGCCGCACGCAACAACCAACAGCACTCGTTCGCCGCAGAGGCTCGCGCTCTCATCGCTTCGCTCCCGAACGCACGCGCGCAGGTGTACTACAGCCGCCCGGGTCCAAACGATGTCCGCGGCCGCGACTACGACACCGCGGGCCGTCTCACCGGATCCGGGCTAGCCCAACTCCAGCCACGTCGCGAAGCGGAGGCATACCTGTGTGGGCCCGCCCCTTTCATGAACGAGATCAGCGCCGGCTTGGCGGCAATCGGAATCGACACCTCGCAAATCCACACCGAACCGTTCGGCCCTACGCCGGGTCTGACCCCGGGCATCGCAGTAACACCCGCACGGGCACCTCATGCACCCGCGGGCAAACACGGAGACAGACCCATGATCGAGTTCGCACGCAGCAACGTCGCCGTCCCATGGGACAGCGACTACGGCAGCCTGCTCGAACTCGCCGAAGCATGCGACGTCCCCGTCCGCTGGTCATGCCGAACCGGCGTCTGCCACACCTGCGAGACCACTCTCATCGTCGGCGACGTCGACTACGACCCAGAGCCGGTCGAACCCCCTGCCGAGGGAAGCGCGCTCATCTGCTGCTCACAACCACGCGACGACCTGGTGCTCGGTCTGTGACTGACATCGACGGCGGATGCCACGGCAACCGTTGGCTCCGCAAGCGAGCGACCAGAAGCACCCCAGCCGCAAAGCACGCCACGACCATTGAGTCAATGCAACGATGGAGGTCAGCAAGAGGAGTGCTTCATGACCACCGCCATGATCGGCACTGGCGGGATCGGATCGGTCATCGCCCGCCAACTCGCCTCAGGCGGCGAGACCTTGCGGCTCTCGAGCGCCGACAGTGAGTCGGCACGAACGCTAGCTACAGGTATCGGTCGAACTGCGGTCGTCGCCGTCGACAACCGTGACGCGTTGCGGAACGCCGATGCCGTCGTCCTCGCGCTGCGGTTCGCGGTGCTCAAGGGCGTCATCGACGAGATCACCTATTCGCTAACCGACAAGCTCGTGGTCGTTCCCAGCAACCCAGTCGCCCTCGACGCCCAGGGAAACGTCTTGCGTCTCCTGCCGGAGGGGCAATCCTCTGGCGAGGTTGTAGCCGGATGGTTGCCAGCTGGGACGCGCTTGGCCATGGCGTTTGGAACCCTATCGGCTGGTCTCTTCGAGTCCGCAAGCAGGCGGTCACCGGAGCCGACGGTCCTCTTCTACGCGACGGACGACGGCCGTGCTGGCGAGGAAGTCGAGCGGTTGATCCGAACGGCCGGCTTCGAGCCGGTCAAGATCGGCGGGCTCGACCAGTCGGGCCGACTCGAGGTAGGCGGCGACCTTCACGATCTCGTAGTCGGCCCCGCAGAGGCGCGCTCATTGATCACTGAGGCCTGATCGCTTCAGAGGTAGGGGAGCGTTCGAAAGCGCTCGTCAGCGAAACGAACGCGTGGCTCGCCTGGTGGAATGAGCGCGCGAACCGCACGCCGCTGCTACAGGCCGGCCCGTGACACCGAGGATAGGCGGTTCAGTCGGATTGCCCGGCGGGGGTGATCGGTGGCCAGTGATCGGGCGACCAGTCCCCGTCCGGGTCCGTTGTTTGCCCCACCTCGATCAGGTGACCGTCGGGTCGCGGAGGTAGCAGCGGATCTCGTACTGGTGCTGTTTCGGCGGGGTCAGGAACAGAGCACCCCTGGCGCTCCACTCGTGGTACACGGCCTCGATGTCCCTGACCCGGATGTTGAGGAAGCTGCTGACCCGGTCGGGATCGCGCGGCGTCTCGAGGGTGACCGCAGGCTTGTCGTCGGTCGGGCCTCCGCCGACATTGATGATCATCCACGTGTTGGAGAGCGCGACGTAGTCAGCCCTCCGGGGCCTGAGAAGACCACCCTGCCGCCGAGTACCTCGGTGTAGAAGCGCCGCGAGCGCTCGACGTCGTCCGAGACGATGAAGTAAATCTCAGCAAGTCCGGGCTCCGCGAAGCCTGGGACGCAGGTGACAGGTCGCGCTTCCACGGATGGGGGCGCCAGGCCCGAGAGCGGGGAGAGACGCACCCCGCGTCGTGAAGGACGCCTCCCATGCCCGATCCGCAGAAGGTCGTCATCGTCACCGGCGCGTCACGTGGAATCGGCGCGGGGCTGGTTGGCGCGTTCCGCGAGGCCGGATATGCCGTCGTCGGCACCTCGCGCTCGATCCGCCCGTCCGACGACGGGCAGTTCCTGACCGTGGCGGGTGACATCGCCGATGTCGACACCGCCCAACGGGTCGTGGATCGGACGCTCGAGCGGTTCGGGAAAATCGACAGCCTCATCAACAACGCCGGGATCTTCGTCGGCAAGCCCTTCCTGGAGTACACGCCCGACGATTTGGCCTCGACCATCTCACTGAACCTGGCCGGCTTCTTCCACATCACGCAACGCGCCATCGGCCAGATGGTGACCCAGGGCAACGGCCACGTCGTCACCATCACGACGACGCTCGTCGACCACGCGGACGGCAGCAGACCCGCTGCGCTCGCGTCGCTCACCAAGGGCGGGCTCGCAGCCGTCACGCGCTCCCTCTCCACCGAGTTCGCGTCGCGTGGCGTGCGGGTCAACGCGGTCGCGCCCGGCGTCATCCGGACGCCGGAGCACGATCCCGCGTCCTACGCGGGCCTTGCCCACGCCAACCCGAGTGGCCGACTGGGTGGAGTCCCCGACGTCGTGGGGGCCGTCCTCTATCTCGAACGGGCCCCGTTCGTCACCGGCGAGACGATCCACGTCGACGGCGGGTGGGCCGCGGGTCACTGACCCGCCGGGTCAAGGAGCGGAGCCAGAGGGATCTCGCGGGCGCGGGGACGCCCGCGCGGGACGAGACGTCGGGCACGGCCGACACCATTCAGGAGCGAGCACGCGACAGGATCGCAGCCCGGGCGCCGGCCCGAGCGATGGACCCCCCCGCATGAGCCAACACCCCTGTCGGACAGCTCAGCCCTGGAGGTCGAAACACTTGGCGAGTCGCGCCCTGGCCTTGGGCGCCTCGTCGCGAGTGTGGTACGCCAAGCGCGATGGAGAGTACGGGGCCGCGTCCACCCCCTGTTCGGAGTTCGCCACTCAGTTCGGAGGGAATCACATTGCGCCGGGAGCGGCTTCCCTTCGCCGAGGCCGGTCCCCGGTGCCTCAGCCGCCTTCGAGGGCGAGGTCGATGAGCCGCTGCAGGCCATCGAGTCTCCCCGCGAGCTCCTCCGGGACGCCGGCCTGCTCGAGCATCGCTGCCGCCGGGTGATAGACGACGCGCACGCCGTCGGCAGCCTCGCGCACGAGGACCCGCAGTGGCAGGTCGAGCGCGGCGTTCGGCGCGGCCTGCATGATCGGCGTGCCGCCCCGGGCGTGGCCGTAGACGAGCACGACGGTCGGGGGCATCGCGAGCCCGGCCTTCCGTGCGGCTGCGGCGTGGTCGATCGTCGCGAAGACCGTCAGGCCGGCCCCGTCGATCGCGGCACGCAGCAAGGCCAGCGTCTCGCCGAGACTGCGGCCGCTCCGGCGCTCGATGACATCGGGTGGGTTGGTCACGTCCTATACCGAGGAGCGATCTGTGCCCCGGGCGACGGGGCCACGCCGACCGAGCCCGGGGGATTTGCGATGGCCGTCACCCAGAGGCGCGGAGGCACCCGCTCGACCGTTCATGCCAGCCCTCCACGCCTGGCTCGCAGCTTGGGAGCGGGCCTCCGAGGGCGGGGGGCCTCGCATCCGGCGACCAGGAGCGGCTGGACGCAATCAAGGTCCAGCTCGACCAGGGACGCGGCGGACAGTGCGGCAACCGCTGTTCGTCCGTTGGGTTCGGCTGCGACGGGCCCGCGACCCAGCTCCCGCGTCACGGACCCTGGCCCGTCACCCAAGGACGGGACGGCTCGGTGCCTCCTCAGACGAGGTTGGCCCGCAGCAGGTGGGTCGTGCCCGAGACGCCCTTGAGCTCGACCGGACCGATGTCCGCGAATGCGATCCCGCTCCCCTGGGAGGCGTCGGCGACCGCCTGGCTGACCAGCACCTCGCCCGGCCGCGCATAGTCGGCGATGCGCGCGCTGACGTTGACGGTCTGGCCGAAGTAGTCGCCCGCCTGGAAGAGGACGGGCCCCGCGTGCAGGCCGACGTGCGCCGGCGGCAGCCCCGCGGCGGCGAGCCCGTCCACCATCTCGAGGGCGGCAAGCACGCCCGGGCCCGGGTCGTGGAAGTAGAACATCACGCCGTCGCCCAGCCACTTGATCGGCTTGCCGCCATGCCGCACCGAGCTGCGCTCCACCAGCCGTGCGAGCGTGCCCGCCAGGTCGGCGGCGGCATCGTCACCGCGCTCCTGGGTGAGGCGCGTGTAGCCGGTGATATCCAGGAAGCAGATTGCCGGCGGGCGCTCGAGTCGGCTGTGAAGCCCCGCCTGTGCCAGCAGCACCTCGAAGCCCTCGATCAGGTTGGCGGTCCAGGCGCGCGCCTGCTGCGCGTGGTACATGGCTAGGACGGCCCGCTCGGCGAGCGGTGCGTTCCGATTGGCCAGGTCGGCGTCGGCGATCTCCTCGGCGCCCCGTCCGGCGGCCATCGCCGGCGCGATCACCTCCGAGTACCACCACGCGCCCTCCTGCTCGGTGATTCGACGCGTGCTCTCGCCCTGGACTCGCAGGAGGCGCTCGATCGCGAGCTGCCGAAACCCCAGGGCGACCTGCAGCTCGATGTGCGGCACGATCTCCATCTCGTCCTCGCGCAGCCGATCGTCGGGTGACGGCTGCGCCATGCCGATCGCCTCGCGCACGACCATGAGCAGGTCGAGCGGAATGCCGGTCCGCTCGCTCGCCTGCCGGAACGTCTCGGGGGCCAGGGCGGCGAATCGCTCGTAGGCCGGAGCGTCGAGGAAGGCGAGGGAGAGGGCGCCACGCTGGATCGTCGTCGCCACGCCGTCGAGCGGAATGCCAGCGTCCTCGAGCGACTTGACCAGCGCCACGCGACGCACGTCGCCCGGTGAGTATCGATCGCCCTCCTCTGGGGCGAGAATGCCGAGACCAACCAGCCGGGCAAGGTAGCCGGGCTCGACGCCGGCACGGTCCGCCGCGTCCTCGGGTGTGTACCTGGCCATTCCGATAGCCTACCCCGGCCTGTTGCGCCCGGGTCGCCAGGAGGCCATGCCCGCGGCCCCAGCGGCGGCACACTTGGCCTTGCCCGCGGCCGCGGGCGCTTCGCCCTGGAGCGAATGAGGCGGCATCGGCCGGTCGCCTGGCCATGGGTTGACGCCATCAATCGCTCGGGTGGAGAAAGCAACACGATGCCGGGTCGGTGGCCGGTCCGGTGCGCCGATCCAGACTACGAGCTGGTTCGTCGCTCGCTGATCTCGAAGAGGTGCCCGTCCGGGTCGCGGAAGAAGGCCCGGATCTCCCACGGGTACTCGACCGGCGGTGCGAGGAACGACGCTCCTCGAGCGGTCAGGACCTCGTAGGCCCCGCGGCAGTCAGGCACTCCGACGATCAGCTCGGCCCCGACCCGGTCAGGGTCCACCGGTGCGGCGAACGTGACGCTCGGCTTGTCGGCCGTGGGCGGGCCACCGGTCACGAGCAGGAGCCACGCGTCCAGGAAGCGCAGGACGCACGAGGTGCCGCCGTATTCGCCGGTCACCTCGGCGCCCAAGACGTCCCGGTACCAAGTCTTGGCACGTTCGAGATCGGACACGACGAGGAGTCGAGTCAGGGTCATCTCAGGACTGGGGAAGGTCATCCCGTCCCTCGGAGTCTTAGAGCGTTGTGTGAGCATAGGGTCTCACAAACGGCGACGAACGGACCTGAGCGGCCCGAGGATCGACACCGTGACCACGTCGCACAGCATGTTCCAGATCACGCTGGCGAGCTCGCGGGCGAGCTCGACGCGGGCGATCCGGCCGCCCCGCTGCTTGCCGAGCCGGCGCTTGGTGCGCTGGTACCTGGCCGCGTACCGCTCGTGATTCGACGCGTGCATCGCGGCCTCGATGAGCGCCCAGCGGAGGCACTTGGGGCCGGCCTTGGTGAGCGATCCCCGGCGGTCCGTCTCGCCCGACTGGTACACGCGGGGGCAGAGACCCGTGTACCCGGCGAGGTGCTTGGGGCTCGGAAACCGGCCGATGTCGTCGATCTCGGAGGCGATCGTGTACCCGAGCGTCGCACCGATCCCGGGCACCGTGACGAGCAGCGGCACGTACGGGTGGTCGGCGCCCAGCGCCCGCAGCTCGGCTCGCAGATCCCGATCCGGCGGTCGAGGTCGTCGACGAGCTCGAGGCTTCGCCCGAGCGTGGTCGCCCACACGATCCGGGACAGCAATACAGGTGCCCCGCAGTCTCCGACCCGGCCGCAAGGACCGCCGACGGACGACATGTCGGATGCCCGGCCGTCGAGATCGGATGGGGGAGCGGACCGGGGGTCAGACCCAGTCTCGATCAAGCTGACGTTGCCCCGAGGTCGTTTGTCCTCGGCGCGGGATGTGACAGTGGCGGACACAAGCCGATGTCGGGGTGCGCTCTGGTCGTTGTCGGCCATACGGTGCGCAGGAACGCCCGACACTCCAGATCTGACATCCAGCGGTATAGTGTGCCATGCGGCTCCTGGGTTATGCATTCCTCACGGTGGCCCTCGCTGGGTGTGGCTTCGCGGTGCCCAGCGAAAGGAGCGCCGTCCTGCCCACGATCGGCGCTTCGATGCCGTCCCCGACAGCGGCCGCCGTTCCGATTGCCACCGGGCCTTGCCAATCGCTCGTCGACAAGGGCGTCCTCCCGACCTGGGCGCGGGCTGGGTTCGGCGATCCAGAGCCCGCCTTGCCCCACGTCATGAGTCGATCGGGCGACATCGTCGCGATCCTGTTTGGGTACCCGCTGTCCTCGCCGCCCCGGGCGCAGGTGAACAACAAGATCCTCTGGGTCCTGCGCGAGGGGTCAGCCACGCCGGTCGATATCAGCGCGCAACGTATAGCTGGGGCAACCCCTGTGGGAGCCTCCGTCGAGCGTCGGCTCGACGGTGGCTTCGGGCCCTCGATCGTCGACCTCCCTGACGCAGGGTGCTGGCGACTGACGCTCGCGTTCGGGGATCGGACCGACACGATCGACCTCGAGTACGCGGTGTCGCCAGCCAGCTGAGGCGGACGCTCGCCAAACGTGGCAGTCGCCGTGATGGGCGTGACCGGGCCAGCATCGAGAATGTGTCGCCGCGGAAGTGCCGGACGTCGCCGGCGCTACCTGTCCGTCCGCGCTTCCGGCTCCGGCAGACGCGAGACGAGGATCCCACACGAGCTGCGCCGTCGTTGCGGCCCCCACCTTGGACCGAGCATTCGCGGAGGTGGTGCTTCACGCTCGAGGGCGACCGGCCGACCGGTTGCGGCGAGGCTTCTCCGATCTGACGGGGAACGCTGCTACCAAGCCGACCTCGCGGTCAGTGGCGCGCTCCGCGGGGCGGGACGGCTGTCTGGTCACGCGCTCCGCAACCACTCGCACGGCTCGGGAGGCTCGGCGAGCCGCATCGTGACGGGAAGGTCGTTGGTGGCGGGGCTACCCCTCTCGCCCCGACCAAATCTCAAGACATGTCGAAGCCGGACTCCTGCGGTCCGGCTTTCTTGTTGCCGGGCCCGTGCCCTCGCTCCAGATGCCCAGACCGTGCGCCCGCGCCGCGCGTCGCCGCAATGGAGGTGTGTACGGTCAAGTGGCACGTCGACGCTGCTCCCTCGTCGGGTCTAACGAAGACCGATGGACGATCTGCGTCCGGGCGCGGTCGCCCGGGCTTGCAGGAGCGCGATCGCCGCCGTCCGACCAGCCGGGGTCAGCGCCGTGACCGCAGGCTCCACCTGTCGCCCGTCCTCCCACCGCGGACGCGTCTCGTCGAGAAGGCCGAACAGGCGCCAGTGGAAGAGCGCGCGGTGGACGCTCCAGCCGGCCTGCTCCGCGGTGACCGGCTCGCGGCCGGCCATCCAGCCCTGCGCCACGATGACCGGACGGACGGCCTGTTCGAGGGCATGGTCGACTGCTGGGCCGGCGAGCAGGCGGTGTGCGACCAGTTCGCTGAGCATCGCGATGTACTCGTCCTCGCACGCAAGGGTCGTCGCGACGTGATGGAAGAGCGCTGCCGGATCGTCCGCAAGCGCCTTGCCGCGCCGTGTCGCGGCGAGTCGCAGCGACCGCCTTCCGACGAGGCGCAGCCGGGTGGCGGTGCTGCGGAGCACACCGAGCTGGGGGACGTCCGCCTCGCTCCGCGGCCGTCCGGGGAACTCCCACCAGCCGAACCGGACGACCGCCTCATGCACCAGCGCGGGCGGCAGGTAGCCCGCCTGCGTGAGCGGCACGCCCTCGCGACACCGCTCAAGGAGCCAGCGCATCGGGGCGATCGCTGCGGCAGCCTCGGACGGAGCGACGTCCGCGGCGTCGAGGTGGTCCATGCTGGCGCGCGCCTCCTCGCGCCACGCCCGCAGTTCCGCCAGATGTCCGTGCAGGACCCACGTGTCGACCCGCTCGCCGAGGACCGCCTGCAGGCGCGTCACCGCGGCATCGCCAGCGGGGTCCTGAAGGACGCCATCGCAGATCCGGGCCGCCACCGCTCGCCACGACCCCCTGCCGGGCTGGAGAACGCCTGTCTCGATCGCCCGCTCAAGCGCCACCTCGACGGCGTGCAGCGCAGCGGCCTCCTCCAGGCCGTAGACCTCGCCCCAGGTGAGGAGTTCCGTGTCGGGCGGCTCCAGCAAGGCAGTGGAGGCGGCCCGGAACGCGGCAAACCCCTTCCCGGGCGCCTCCCCCCACGCGTCGAGGACAGCGCCCGTCGTCGTCGATCGCGCCATCGCCGCATACCGATCGAGATCGAGGAGGGCCAGCAGGACGGCCGCGGCCTCGGCGAGCGGCTGCCACGCGTCGTCCGGATGCCGTCTCGGAAGGTCGTACCAGAGGAACTGCTGGAGGCCCGCCTGCGTGATCACTTCCTCGCCCTCACCGGCGGTCAACCCATCCGCAACGAGGCGCATGCGGTCCGCCAGCGCCGCGTCGTGGCGCCCGACGGTGGCGGTCAGCGTATTCAGGCGTGCGGTGCTCACGTCCGCCAACCCCTCGCGGCAGGATCCCACGTCCCGGCGACGACCTCGCCCGCCAGCACCGGATCGACGAGGCGGACCGCCAGCGCGTGCCCGGCCCCCAGGTCTGGATCGAGCCCGATATCACGGCACATGCGGCCGTAGGGGACGCGCCAGTCGGCCGCAGGCCGGGGCAGCCCCGCCGGCAGCGGGTGCGTCGCCCGGTGCTTGAACGTGACGTCGAGTGCAGCCCGGAGGCGCCGTGCGTCGAGGGCGGCCTCGCCGGCGATCAGCACGAGGTCGACAAGGTCCTTGACGCGGGTGCTCGCGAGCATCCGATCTCCGTAGGCGCGGGTGTAGGCGTGGACCTTCTCCGCGACCGCGAACTCGAGCGGGAGCGCCCGGACCACGACAGGGTCGATGCCGGCGAAGGCCAGCAGGTCGGGCCCGTGGAGCCGGTCCGGCTCGACGCCGGTGGGCGTGTCGAATCCGACATCCAGCACGAACTCGTCGAAGGTTCGACCCGCGAGCTCGGCGACCACGTGATAGCGGACCGCGGCGCCATCGACGAGCCGGTCGAGTGTGCCCGTGCGCTCGATGGCGAAGGTGAAGAAGTCACCGAGGTCCAGGGCCTGGGCCGCCAGCAGGTCGGCGGTCGCGGAGGCCTCGTCGCCGCGCATGGCGAGATCGACGTCCCTGGTCGTCCGGGCTCGATCCCGGAACCGGTAGTCGAGCGCGAGAGCGCCCTTGAGGATCCAGCGCTCCGGGGCCACGGCCACGAGGCGGGCGAGCAGCCTGTCGAAGACGACCTCCTTGCGAAGCCGGGCCAGCGATGACCCGCCGGCACGGCTGGCAGAGCCCAGCCGCGCCTCCAGCGCCTGGCGGAACGGGGGCGCAGACGCGTACCTCATTCTCCAGATTCGCCAGCGACCGACAGCGCGGCCTCGACCAGCCGCTGGACCCGTCGGCCGCGGGCCCTCGCGGCCTCGCGGAGGAGCGACGGGGTCGTCACCCCGCGCGCCAGGGCGGTGTGCACCGCTGCCGTGACCTGGTCGGGCGCGACGCCCGCAGCGGCGACGTCGATGATCGTGCGCGCGGGTGCTGTCACCCGCATGCCGCGGCGCGAGACGGTGTCAATGCCGCCGAGCGGATGCGTCGTCGTGTGGATGACCACGCCGTCCTGCGGCACGAGGCGACGGCGGCTCCGTGGCACCGTGAGGTGCACCCGGTCAGCGATGGTGTCGGCAAGGTCGAGGACCTCGAGCGCGGACTCGTGGGACACGACCGCGTTGGGCGCCTGCCGGAGCCACGCCGCGACGATCTCGTCGCCGGGCTGGGCGGGGTAGTCCCGAAAGCGGTAGAGACCCCGGGCGATGCGCACGAACCTGCCGGACCGCAGGTGATGGCTGAGCAGGGCGGAGCTGAAACCCTGCGCGGCCGCCTGTGAGGTCGTGAAGCAGCCCGCCTGCGCGGAGGCGACGGTGAACAGCGCCTCGTGATCTGGAGACGCACTAATGTCGTTCATAACTGCAATCATACTTCGGAATGCAACGACATAACCGGCATGTCGTCAGCGGGCGGCTATTACCGAGATGCAGCATAGGGAAGCGTTCTGCTCCACGTGCGGAGCGCCGATCATCACGGCATGCGAGAACCGCAACACGAGCATTCGTGGCGATTACGACGTCCCCGACGTGGTCGCAAGAGACGCCGACGGCAACCTCAAGATGGACGGTGCTGAGGCGGCGCGGACTCGGTTCCAACACCACGCCTCCGTCCGCGATCAGTCGCGAGGGGACGATCGCATCTCCAGCCGTGAGCGCGGGTGGTCAGGCGATCTCCGTCGCTCGCCGACGGGCCGTCTGAGCGTTCCCTCGATCGATCCGGACGATCAGTTGGATATCGTCGGCGCGACTCCTCTCGCCCCGACCATTTCGACCTCATCAGGTCCAGACGCCTCAGTCAGGCCGTGTATCAGGCCTCCGGGTTGGGCTCCACCCAGGCGCGGTCGACCCCCCAGAACCGCGATCCGCTCGAACAGCGGGACCGCGAGCGCGCGCCGGTCCTCCGGCTCCGCGTCTCGCCACCAGTCCGGCGCCTTCCTATGTCGGGATCTCCGCGGCGACCGCTGACATCCCGCCTCCTATCTCGCCCATGCGACCGGGCGGCGGCCCGAATCGGAGTTCACCCTCACGGGCGGCGTGAGTGCCTTGCGGGACTCCCTCTGAGTGGCTGTCATCGCTCTGGATGAGTGTGTCACCGCTCCCGGACGAGCTCGGACGCCTCCGCGACTACGTGCCGCGCGTCGCCGACGCGGAGCTTGCCGCGTGTCTCCGCGCCACGGGGCGGTGCTCATCGAAGGCCCCCGCGCCTGCGGCAAGACGGAGACCGGGCTCCGCGCCGCGCGCAGCGCCGTCCGCTTGGACCGGGACCCCGCGGCGCTCCGCGCCGGCATCGTCGACCCACGCTCCTGCTGGCGGGCGAGACGCCGCGCCTCGTCGACGAGTGGCAGCTCGTGCCCGGCGTATGGAACGCCGTGCGCGCCGACGTGGACGACCACCCGGGGGAGCCGGCGCTTCATCCTGGCGGTCGAGCGAGGGCACCTGGCCTCATCCGAGGCCCATCATTTCCTTGGCCGCGTGGAGGAAACGCGCCTAGCGCCTCGTCTCGTACCTGGTCAAAACCACCCCGCCGGGAAACGTCCGCGTCTCCACCAGGTCCAGGTTCACCCAGCGATCCAGCGCGGTGAAGAACGGCGTGCCGCCGCCCACCAGGACTGGATGGGTCACGATCGTGTACTCGTCGATCAGCCCGGCCCGCATGGCCGCCCCGGCGAGCGTTGCACCGCCAACCCTCATCGGCTCACCGTCCTCAGCCTTGAGCCGGGTGATCTCCGCGACCGCGTCGCCGGTGACCAGGCGGGTATTCCAGTCGACCTTCACCATCGCCGAGGAGAACACCACCTTCGGCGTGTCCCGCCAGTTCCGCGCGAACTCGATCTCCGCCGGGGTGGCATTGGGCTGCTGGTCGCCGGTCGGCCAGTAGGAGCTCATGGCCTCCCACAGCTTGCGCCCATACAGCATCAGGCCGATCGCCCGCTCCTGATCGAGCCACCACTGGAACAGCTTGTCGCTCGGCCCGCTCCACCCGAGGTCGTCGCCGGGCGCGGCGACGTAGCCATCCAGTGTCAGGTTCATGCCGTAGATCAGTTTCCGCATCGCGCCATGCCTTCCGTCAGCCGGTCTCGCGAGTCTAGACGGGTTCAGCGCAGAGGCACGCCGGCCGGAGGCCGCGGCCCGCGCCGCCGCGGCTGACGGGCACCACGTGGTCCGCCGTATCGGCCGCGCCCGTGCAGCCGGGCAGGCGCAGCTCGCAGGGCAGGCCCAGCACGGCCGCCCGCGCGCCGCGGTAGGACGGTCGCCGTGGACGGCGTTCTTGTACGCCATTTGCTCCGCCGTGTGGACGCCGCACCGTGAGTCGCGCGACGGGGTGCCGCAGTCGAGGCTGGTCGTGAGCGTCACGTGACCGCCTTCACGGTTCGCACGGAGAGCCCGCCGAGCGGGATCTGATGGTGGTGACGCTCGATTGCACGCCTGTCGACATCGCGATCAGCGTGGTCGATAGGGTGGTGAGGTCTATTCGCCTCGGGTGCTACGCCCAGGGGCCCCACGCCCAGGGGCCCAAGGCCTCACGGGCCGCTACGGACCCTGATCGTCAACGTCGAGCAGTCGGAAGACCTGCCCACCGGGCGCGCTGAAGTACGCGTGGTTGCTGCCCGGGTGTCGGAACTCCGGGATACCCGCCAGACGCAACGCCTCGACGAGACCGGCCACGTCCGGTGTCCGGAATTCGATCCATGCGCCGCGAAAGGCGTGGGCGTCATCAAGCGCGTCGCCGGGGAGTCCGGCTGGGGCGAGTTCGCTTGACTCGACGCTGAAGCTGCTTCCGTCGGGGAATTGAACGAAGAGGATGGGATATGCGAGCCCGAACTCTCGCTCGATGACGCCACACCCGAGGACGTCGCGGAAGAGTGCCGCGAACGCTTCGCGCGCCTGGGGCTGGACGAACAGGTGGACTCTCGCTCCGAGTCCGATGATCGTGCTGGCTCCGGCCGCCATTCTGTCTCCGTTCATCCGTTGGGCGACCAGAACCTCGGCTGGTCCATCGCACGGATCGTAACCCGGTGGCTGTCAGGGTCGGACTTCGCACCCGACACTGGCTGCGATCGAGAGGTCATCGCCGGCCCGCGAATGAATGGGACCATCAACGAAGGAAATGTGAGCTGCCGGCGCGCAGCCGCGATCGCGTCGCCCAGCCAGTCCTCGGTGTCGCCATAGACCGCTGACATGATTGGACCCAAGCGCGAGGAACGCCCGGTACTCCGGGTCGTCGTAGATCGCCGGTTCGGGGAGCGATCGCGTCAGCGAGGCGTCGGGTCCGAGATAGATGACCGCATCCACCTATGTCGCATAGCGCGCGTCTGCGGGCGTGAGTGCCCGATAGGAGTGAGTTCAGTCGCCGGCAATGGCAGCCCGTTCGGCGGATCTTGCCTTTCGCGCGATCCTGAGCAAGACTACTCAACGTGGTGAGTAGTCCAGTCCCTGCATCTCCGTACCGCCGCCCGCAGGCGGCCGAGCTGGCCCGGCGCCTTGCCGAGCCCCGGCGGTTCATCCAGGTGGTCGCCGGGCCGCGGCAGTCGGGCAAGTCGACGCTCGCCGCCCAGGCGGTCGGGGCGTTGCCGGTGCCGGTCCGTTTCGTGAGCGCCGACGAGCCCGCGCTGCGCGGGCCAGAGTGGATCGCGGCGCAGTGGGAGGCGGCCCGCCTCGAGACCGGCCCTGCGGGCGCCGTCCTCGTGATCGACGAGGTCCAGAAGGCCGCCGGCTGGTCGGAGTCGGTCAAGCGCCTGTGGGACGAGGACAGCCGCAGAGGGCTGCCACTCCGGGTGGTCCTGCTGGGATGGGCGCCCCTGCTCGTGGAGCAGGGCCTCGCCGAGAGCCTCGCCGGCCGGTTCGAGGTCATCCGCGTCCCGCACTGGTCGCTCGCGGAGATGCGCGCCGCATTCGGGGTCACCCTCGACGAGTACATCTTCTTCGGCGGCTACCCGGGGGCCGCGCCCCTCATCGGCGACGAGAGCCGCTGGCGGCGCTACATCCTCGATGCGCTCATCGAGACCACGATCAGCCGCGACGTGCTGCTGCTCACGCGGGTGGACAAGCCCGCGCTCCTGCGGCGTCTGTTCGAGCTCGGCTGCCGGTACAGCGGCCAGGAGCTCAGCTACACCAAGATGCTGGGCCAGCTCCACGATGCCGGCAACACGACGACCCTCGCCCACTACCTCGAGCTGCTCGCCGGGGCCGGCCTGCTCACGGGTCTGCCCAAGTTCTCGGGCAACGTCATCCGGCGCCGGGCGTCGAGCCCCAAGCTCCAGGTCCTCAACACGGCGCTCGCGACCGCGCAGTCGGGGCGCTCGTTCGCCGATGCCCGGGCCGACGGCGAGACCTGGGGGCGCCTGGTCGAGTCCGCGGTCGGCGCGCACCTGGCCAATGCCGCGGCGACCGGCGAGCTCGAGCTGTCGTGGTGGCGCGAGGGGGACCGCGAGGTCGACTTCGTGCTGGCAGGAGCCGGCGGCCTCGCGGCGATCGAGGTCAAGAGCGGCGGGGCGCCAGCCTCGCTGCCGGGTATCGCCGCGTTCACCGCGGCGTTCGCCAGGCTCGGCCCGATCCGGCCGCTGCTCGTGGGCGGCGACGGGATCCCGCTCGAGCGCTTCCTGCTCGAGCCCACGGAGCGCTGGGTGGCGCGGTAGGGGAGGACGTGCTCGCCTGCCGCGCGGCTGCGGCAAGCGACTCATCACGACCCTCGATCGGGATGGTGTAGGTTGTGATCGCGCGTCCAGCACCTGTCGAGCGCGCCATGACAGCCTCTGGCAGCGCGAGCGCGATCCCGCGGGCGTAGGCTGCCGCGGTCAGCCGGACACCCACGATCTCAGGGCGGCGACCGTGATCCGCTCGTAGAGCCGGCAGCACGCAGCAGGTCCGGCGTGCACGTCGCAGCCGGCCCAGGAAGGAGCGCACGGTGTTCGAGCCCATCGGCGGCCTCCCCGAGGGAGTCATCGGATTCGAGGCCGTGGGGAAGGTCGAGGCCTCCGACTACGAGGACGTGCTCATGCCGGCCATCGCCCGCGGCGCGGGGGGAGGCGGCGTGCGGCTCGTCCTCGTGCTCGGCGACCGCTTCACGGGCTACTCACCCGGGGCGATGAAGGAGGACGCCGGCCTCGTCCTTCACACCAAGGCGTGGCAGCGGACGGCGGTCGTCAGCGACCTCGGCTGGGTCGCCCACCTGTCGACGGCCTTCGGATGGATGATCCCGGGCAAGTTCAGGCAATTCGGGCTTGCGGACCGGGACGCCGCGATCGCCTGGATCGCCCAAGCCGAATGAGCGAGGCGTTGGCCGCGCCGATGCTCGGTGCTTCCCGGCCCGCCGGCGCTGCGATCCGCGTCACGGGCCTGGTCAAGCACTTCGGCGCCGTCGAGGCGGTGCGCGGCATCGACCTCGAGGTCCGAGCTGGGGAAGTCTTCGGGTTCGTTGGGCCCAACGGCGCCGGAAAGAGCACCACGATCCGGTGCCTGCTCGACCTGATCCGGCCGACGAGCGGCTCGATCGAGGTTCTCGGACGGGCCCCGCGCCGTGATGGCGTTGGCGTCCGCCACCAGATCGGCTATGTGCCCGGTGAGCTGCGGCTTCCCGAGCGGATGACATCGCGGCAGCTGGTCACGTCGATCGGCCGCATCCGGGGCGGACTTGACGGGGCCTTGGTGGACTCGATCGCCGCCCGCCTGCAGATCGATCTCGACCGCCCGACCCGCGACCTCTCCTCGGGCAACCGCCGCAAGGTGGCCGTGCTCCTGGCGTTCGCGCCGCGGCCGGAGCTGCTGATCCTCGACGAGCCGACGAGCGGGCTCGATCCGCTCATGCAGCACGAGTTCCTGGCCATGGTCGCCGAGGCGCGCGCCGCGGGGGCCACGGTCTTCCTCTCGTCGCACGTCCTCAGCGAGGTCCAGCGGGCCGCCGACCGGGTCGCCGTCCTCCGGGCCGGGCGGATCGTGGCCCAGGGGACGGTCGACGAGCTGCGCGGGCGGGCGCGACAGCGCATCGAGGTGTGGTTCGCCGAGGACGTCGACGCCGCTGCGACACGCTCCATCCCCGGGCTCCGGGATCCCGTGCTCGACGGCAGGCGGCTGGCCGCGACGCTCTCGGGCCCGATCGACCCGGTCGTCGCGGTGCTGGCACGGTACCGCCTCGCGAGCCTCGTGGTCGAGGAGCCGAACCTCGAGGACGCCTTCCTCGACCTCTACGGTGACCACTCGTGAACCCATCGGCGATCGAGCTTGTCGCGGGTCCCCTGCGACAGATGCGACGATCCCTCCTCGGCTGGGGGATCGGACTCGGGGCGCTCGTTGCGGTGACCGTCGCGTTCTGGCCCGCCTTCCGGGGCTCATCGGGGATCAGCGAGGCGATCGACCAGTTGCCAGCCGGCGTTGTCGACGCGTTCGGCCTGGCCGGGTTCGGGACGCCGGCCGGCTTCCTCCGCGGCAACCTCTACGAGTTCATCGTGCCGCTCCTCATGGCCGTGGCGGCTGTCGCCGCCGCGAACGGCCTGACGGCGGCGGAGGAGGACGCGGGGCGATTGGAGACGTACCTGAGCCAGCCCGTCACGCGGCAGTCCGTGTTCATCGGCCGAGTGGTGGCCCTGGTCGTGTGGGTCTCGGTCCTGACGTCGGCGATCCTGCTGGTCCAACTGGTCGGCAACGCCGTGGTCGTTCTGCAGATCGACGCGACGCGGATCGTCTCGACCGTCGTGCTGTGCGGCTTGCTCGCGCTCCTGTTCGGGACCCTGGCGCTGGCCGTCGCGGGCTGGCTGCCTCGCCCGTCGCTCGTACTGGCGGTCGGCATCGCCGTCGCGGTCGGCGGATACCTGGTCGCGGCGTTGTTTCCCCTGAGCGATCCGCTCGAGCCCTTGAGCGGTCTGTCGCCCTGGAAATGGGCTCTCGGGGGCGACCCGCTCGTGAATGGGGCCGAGCCGTGGCGGTTTGCAGCGCTGCTCCTGCCAGCGGTCGCCCTCGTGGCGCTCGCCGTCGCCGGTTTCGTCCGACGCGACGTTCGCTCAGCCTGAGGCCGACGAATCCCGCCGTCGCCTCGATCGAGCCGAGCGAGGCCAACGATCGCACGCAATTGGTGTCGAGTCGCGCCCGTTGCCATGCCCGGTCGCCTGCTCTATGCTTGACTCATGACAACGAGAGTCAAGCATCGTCGCCGCGGCTATACCAGGGTGAGCGCGAAGCACCAGGTGACGCTCCCGGTGGAGGCCCTGCAGAGGGCTGGTATCCGAACTGGTGACACCCTGCGTGCCGAGGCACGCGGCCCGGGGGAAGTCCTCCTGGTCCGGGACGTCGATCCCGTGACCCAGTTCGCCGGCGCGCTGACCGGTGTCTACACCCCCGGCGAGCTCGACAACCTGCGCGGCGAGTGGGACTGACCGTCCTCGACGCGGGCGTCGTGATCGCGGTCCTCGACGCCGGCGACGTGCACCACGCGGTCGCTGCGATGGCGCTGACGGAAGCGCGCGATCGGGGCGACGAGTTCGTCATCCCGGTATCCGCCTATGCCGAGTGCCTCGTCTCCCCGAGCCGGATCGGGCAAGCGGCCATCGCCACTGTGGACCGGTTCCTCGACGGCCTTCCCGCGCGTGTCGAGCCTGCGACCCGCGTCATCGGCGCGACAGCCGCGTCGCTCCGGGCCGCGCACGGGCCTTCGTTGCGCCTGCCGGACGCCCTGGTCGTTGCCACTGCCATCGTGCTCGACGCAGATCGCATCATCACGACGGACGCCCGCTGGCCGGCGCTCCCCGGTAGGGTCGAGGTGCTCGGGAAGGACACATAGAGACTGGGCATGATGAGGTCGGTACTGCCGGGAATACTGGTCTTCTCTTCCGAGGACGGGACCTCTCCAGGCGTCAGGAGTGCCGGGTTCCATGATCGAGATCGTCGTCGCGACGCCTCTCGCCCCGACCAGATCTCACGACAGGAGAAGCCGGACCCTGCGGTCCGGCTTCCTTCGTGTCCGACCGGGCCGTTTCAGGCGGAGGCGGCAGTGCCCGGTCCCTCGTCCGCCGGCCCGGCGGATTGGTGCGCGTGGGTGTGCCACGCATCGAGCATCCGCTCGGCTCTCGGCGGCAGCCGGAGGCCATCACGGCTGGCGGTCTCGCCCCAGGCCATGCGGCGGTGCTTCGCGGCTTTGGCCACGAACAATGCCGCTGGGATGAGCAGGAGCAGCCCGACGCTCGGGCCCCCGCTGGCGCGCTTTTCGATCACATCGATCTCCTTGAGCCGATGGCTCATGTACCGAGGCAGCGGTCGCTGCCGGACACGGCCTATCCTCGGGAGGAGATGTGCAGATGCTGTGCGGACGGCGTGGAGACGCTGTGCCGGATGGCGACGGGTGGGTTCCGCGAGGTCACTCCTCTCGCCCCGACCGGTATTGCGCTTTCAGCTCGACCTCCCTCCGTCATTGCGGTCGCCCGTTGACGATCTAAGGGGGAGCCGGACGTGGATTGCCGTCCGCCTGGTCGTGTGCAGCCACCACGCCTGGCCCCCGGCCTGAGGCGCCCTCGGTGCCCCCGATCAGAGGAGGCTGTTCACCAGCGCCTCGACCTGCGCTAGCGTCGCGGGAGTGTTGGTGGCGCCGATCGACACGAGTGTCGATCCCTTCGTCGCGACGACGCCCTCGTTCACCTTTCCCGCGCCGAGCGACTGCATGAACGAGTAGGCCTGGTCCCCGACCCCCGGAACGGCCGTGGGCGGGGCCGGGAAGTTCTTCGTGAAGTTCGTGATGGATGACGGCGCGATGTTCGAGATCAGCTCGATGATCACGTTGTAGGCGCTCGCGTGATACTCGCAGGCGACCCCCGTGGCCCCGGCCGGCAGCTGTTCACTGCCGGTGGTGATTCCGACGGGTGCCGGGAGGGAGGTCCCGAGGGCGGCATCGACGGTGGCCGCGGTCGGGCAGGTCGCCGCCGCGATGGTCGTCGTCGGGGTGGAGATGGGCGCGGCGCTCGCCGCCGGGGCGTTGGTCGCGCTCGCTGCCGATGTAGCCGCGGTGGTCGCGACGGGGGTCGCCGCCGTGCTGGCCGCGGGGGGTGGGCTGCTCGAGCTGCCGCAGGCAGCGAGGGCGAAACCCAGGAGGATGGCGGCTGGCGCCAGCCAGCGCGAGCGGCTGAAGGACACGGGACACGCCTCCATCCGGGCAGGCCGCACACCGGGTCCGCCGAAGCGGCGTTCATCGGCGGCGGCCCTCAGCGCAGGAAGGCTACTCCGTTTCTACTCGATGGCGGCGCTGACCGGTCTTGCCCGCAGCCTCGCCAATCTCCGCGAGTCGGTCAACGTGGGCGGGCAGCACCACCTGGGCGCCGGGTGCGAGATCGACCTCGCTCGTCACCCGGGTCGCAACGGGCCGTTTCGAGCTCGGCATGGTGCTGCCTCCTGCTCGTCGGACGGGTCAGTGCAACTGTCGCTCCCAGCCTCTCGGCACGCTGCCGGCCGGGCCCGGCACCGGCTGATCGAGCGGGTGGTGATGGGGAGGGGCCAGGCTCGGGCCGTCGAGGTACTGCTCCGTCGCATAGTCCCAGAACCAGTCCTCACCAGGCTCGTAGCTGCGGACGACCGGGTGGCGCATGTCGGCGGCGTGGTGACTGGCATGCTGGGATGGCGACGAGTCGCAACAGCCGATGTGGCCGCAGTGCGCGCAGCGCCGGAGGTGGAACCACCAACCTCCCGATGCCAGGCACTCGACGCAGCCCGAGCCGCTCGGTGCGATCGCAGGATCGATCTCGTTCTCGTTCTCGTCCATCTTCGATTCGTCCCGTCCCGTGTCAACGCCTCGGGCGACGCCGTTCAGCGCCAGGGCGCCCGCGCTCGCGGGCGACGATCTCCGGCGCTCCCGCCTTCGTCCAGGGCGGACCTTCTCGACCCACGGCCCTGATGGGCTGACGAGGATACGCCTCGTACGAAGACAGACATTGCGACGGCGGCTCGATGATCGACCTCAACGGCGAGGATGGACATGGGCGCTGCGTCGCAATCGCTCCAACGTCTCGGCGAATCGAGCCACACGGGCTCGGCGTCGCCACGACAAGGCAGGTCTGGACCGATTACCGCCAGCCGAGCTCCGGCGCCACGAACCTCAGGATGCTCTCGATGGCGTGGGCGTTGTACTCGACGCCGAGCTGGTTCGGGACCGTCAGCAGGAGCGTGTCGGCGGCCTGGATCGCGGTGTCCCCGGCGAGCTCCTTCACGAGGAGGTCCGGCTCGGCGGCGTACGAGCGCCCGAAGATCGCTTTCGTCTGCGCATCGATGTAGCCGACCTTGTCCGTGTCATCGCCGCCGCGGCCGAAGTAGGCGCGGTCCCGATCGTCGACCAGCGCGAAGATGCTCCGACTGACCGACACCCGCGGCTCGCGCAGGTGACCGGCGGCCTTCCACGCCTCGCGGAACATCCGGATCTGCTCTGCCTGGAGCTCGTGGAACGGCAGGCCGGCGTCCTCGGTCAGCAGCGTCGACGACATGAGGTTCATGCCCTGCTGCGCTGTCCATTCGGCGGTCGCGCGCGTTCCGGCGCCCCACCAGATGCGCTCGCGCAGGCCGGGCGAGTGCGGCTCGGGGCGAAGCAGCCCGGGCGGGTTGGGGAACATCGGCGAGGGGTTTGGTTGGGCGAACCCGACCCCGGAGAGCGCCTGCAGGAAGACCTCCGTGTGCTGGCGCGCCATGTCGGCGTCGGTCTTGCCTTCCTCGGGCGCGTGGCCGAAGTACCGGAAGCCGTCGATGACCTGCTCCGGCGAGCCGCGACTGATGCCGAGCTGGAGGCGACCGCCGGCGATGAGGTCGGCCGCACCGGCGTCCTCGACCATGTACAGCGGGTTCTCGTAGCGCATGTCGATGACCGCGGTGCCGATTTCGATCCGCTTCGTCCGGGCCCCGATCGCGGCCAGGAGCGGGAACGGCGACGCAAGCTGCTGGGCGAAGTGGTGAACACGGAAGTAGGCACCGTCGGCGCCCAGATCCTCGACCGCCTCGGCGAGGTCGATCGACTGCATCAGCGCGTCCGAGGCGGAACGCACCTGCGAGTACGGCGAGGCAGACCAGTGTCCGAACGAGAGAAACCCGAGCTTCTTCATCGAGGAATACTACAAATTACGGCCGTCACTCACCATGTTCGCAACAACCCAGCCGGCCGGTCTCCCGACCCAGATCGGTTGCCCGGTGCTCAGGCCCGACCGCGGTCGCAGCACGTCGGGTGCCGTCCGGTGCCGGTCCTTGCTGCTTCGCGCGTGGGTAGGGTGGCCAACGGGCCGCGAGGCCCAATCGCGCATCATTCGTGACGGATGGCCCCTTGGACATCTCAACCGTTCCTGACACATTGGCTGCTGAGATGTTGCTTCTCCTCACGCCCCTGCTGTTCGGCCTCAGCTTCCTGTCCGGGATGCTCGGCCTGGGCGTGGCGTTCATCGCGATCCCGGTGCTCGGCTTGTTCGGCTACGACCTGATCAACGTCATCCAGCCGTGGGCCCTGCTGCTCAACGGGCTCACCGCCATCAGCGCCGCGATCGCCTTCTGGAAGGCCGGGATGGTCGACAAGCGGGGCGCGCTGATCCTGATCATCGTCACCACCATCGGCGCACCCATCGGCGTGTGGCTCCTCCAGTTCGCCTCGACCGATCTCGTCTGGTGGCTCTATGTCGGGGTGCTGGTCTTCCTCGCCATCCGCATGGCGATGCCGAAGCGGGCCTCTACCGAGGTCGTGGCCGAGATCACGGACGAGTCACGCGCCAAGGCGGCCGTCGCGGCCGCACCAATCTCGGTCTTCGCGGGGTTCCTTGGCGTCGGGCCTGGCTTCCTCCTGATGCCGACCCTCACCCTCGTCGGGTACAGCGCCCGGCTCGCTGCGGCCACCAACTCCGTTGCCGTCATCCTGCCGTCCTTCTCGGCCTTCCTCTCGCACCTCGGCACCGCGTCGTTCGACTGGCCGACCGTGATCGTGACCTCCATCGCCGCCGTGCTCGGCTCCTGGCTTGGCGCACGGTTCACCGCCGGCAAGGTCAAGTCCGCGACCCTGTCCCGGATCTTCGCCATCGCCCTCATCCTCCTGGCCGCGCAGCGCGCCTGGATCCTGGTGTCATAGAGGTCTCCCCAATGCGTACCGAGCTCCCCGTCGTCGCCCAGCCCCGGATGAACCTGTCGGCACCCGATGTGGAGGCAGCGCAGGCCGCCGCGTCCCTCCTCGCCGATCGCACCCGGGCATCGGTCCTGCGAATGCTGAGAGACGGCCCCCATTGCGTCTGCGAGATGGCGGCTGCGCTGGGCGAGCGCGAGAACAACGTGTCCAACCACCTCGCGCGGCTCCGCGACGCGGGCCTCGTGCACGCCGTCCGGCACGAGACCAACGGCCGCTTCCAGTACTACGAGCGCGATGAAGCTGTCATCAGCCGCGCTCGAGCCGCGCTCGACGACATTCTCCGATGACCACGCTCGCCGTCCGCCGGACCCAGGTCCCGCCACCCGGGCAGGGGCCCCGACCTCGAGCGGGCCGTTCAGGTGCCGACTGGCCCTACGGACCCGGCCGTTTGTCAAAGCCGCGTTTGTCTAATGGGCGTTAGAGTCTGAGCATGGATCCCACGCACGTTCACGCCGCCGAGCCCAGCCTTCCGCCCGACGCGCTCGCTGGTCTCGCCGCGCTCGCCGAGCCGAACCGCGCCCGGATCTTCGAGCTCCTGCGCCATGGCGAGCACTGCGTATGCGACGTGGGCGAGATGCTCGGCCTGAGCACCGCGCTGGTCTCGCACCACCTGCGGGCTCTCCGAACGTCGGGCCTCGTAAGGGAGCGACGCGCCGGGCGCTGGGTCTACTACTCGCTCGACATCGATCGGGTCGACGCCCTGCGGGGGGCCATGACCGAGCTCCTCAGCCCGGGCGAGGCTGCGACGACGACATGCCGGTGCTCCGACTGCGGGGTGCGCGGGCCGTTGCCGACGCTCCCGGCGCGACGGGCCGGGAGCGTGGTGCTCGCGGAGGTAGAGGCATGACATGCTGGGTGCTGATCGTCGGCCTCCCGTCGGCCGCGACGTGCCCGCCCGAGAAGACCTGGCGCTCCGCGGCGAGCTTCGTCGGGCAGCGCCTCCACGCCCGGTTCGGGGCCTCGGTCGACGTGGAGTACGTGGAGCTGTTCAGTCCCGAGATGGCGGATCACCCCGATGTCGAGACGCGCATCGCGGCGGACAGCCTCATGCCGCCGGTCGTGGTGGTCGATGGCGCGATCTCGTTCTCGGGCGGCAAGCTCAACGTATCGGCGATCGAGCGCGCGGTTGCCGCCGTCCTCCAGGCTGGCTCCTTCGCGCCGACTGAGGTCGTCGTCCATGGCTGAGCCGATGGTCACCGCGCCGGTGGACGACGCTCTGCTGGCGCCTCCCGACGCCGCCTGCTGCGCCGGCGCCTGCGGGCCGATCTTCGAGACCCCGCTCCTGGAACAGCTCTTCACCCGCATCCGCGCTGCGGTCTCCGGCCGGTCCAAGCCGACCACGCAGGCAACCGACCGCCCAACACCGAACGCCGAAGGATGGACCTCCGATGACTGACCGGCCCGCGGGCACGACGACGCTCGACATCGAGATCTTCGACCCGCCGCTCTGCTGTCCGACCGGCCTGTGCGGTCCGGTGCTCGACACGACGCTCGTGGACCTGGCTGACGCGGTGAGCACGCTGACCGCCGAGGGCCACACGGTGGCCCGCCACATGATGACCAGCGATCCCCAGGCGTTCATGCGCAACCGGACGGTCTATGACCTGATCAAGACGCGCCAGCTCGAGGCGCTGCCGATCACCGTCGTCCGCGGCCAGGTCGTCAAGACCTCCGCCTACCCCAGCCTCGACGAGCTCCACGCCGCGCTCGCCGCGGGCGCCTGACCGCGCCCCGAAGGATCACGACCTGATGACCAAGTTCCTCTTCTTCTCGGGCAAGGGCGGCGTCGGCAAGACGACGATGGCCTGCACGACCGCGGTCGCCGAGGCCGACGCCGGGCGACGCGTCCTGATCGTCACCACCGACCCGGCGTCCAACCTCGCCGACGTGTTCGAGCAGCCCATCGGCCACGCCATCACCGCGATCGCCGGGGTGCCCGGCCTGTGGGCGATGGAGATCGACCCCGACAAGGCCACCGCCGAGTACACGGACCGCACGCTCGCGCCGATCCGCGAGATCTTCCCCGAGCAGATCGTGGCGGTCATGGAGGAGCAGCTCGCGGGGCCGTGCACCGCCGAGGTCGCGGCCTTCGACCGCTTCGCCGACTTCCTCGATCCGACGGCGCCGGCGCTGGTCCCGACCAGCGGCGATGCCTTCGACCTGGTGATCTTCGACACGGCACCGACCGGGCACACGGTCCGCCTCCTCGAACTGCCCGAGGCCTGGTCCAAGAGCATCTCCGAGGCCGAGGCGGGCGCCGGCCAGACGTGCATCGGCCCGGCGGCCGCGATCGCCGAGGCCAAGGTCAAGTACGAGCGGGCGCTGGCGGCGCTGCGGGATCCGGTACGCACGCGCTTCGCGTTCGTCCTCCATCCCGAGGCGACCGCGATCGCCGAGACGAAGCGCGCCGGCGCAGAGCTCGCCCGCCTGGGCATCGTAACGACCGAGCTGATCGTCAACGGGATCGTCCCGGCCGAGGAGGCGTCGACACCGTTCTTCGCATCGCGCATCGCGATGCAGGAGCGCTACCTCGCCGAGATCGCGCCGGCAGCTCCCCGTGCCCACCCGCCAGGTGCCGCTGCTCGACGGCGAGGTGCGCGGCATCGCCCGGCTGCGGGCCATGGCGCCGCTCCTCGCCGATGCCCACGCCGCCCGCCCGGTCTTCGGCCTGTCGGCGGACGGCGCCCCACGGCGCTCGCACGATACGGGTGCCGCGATCGCGGCCCTGCGGCCGGCTGCCGGTCCCCGCACCGTCTTCTTCGCGGGCAAGGGCGGCGTCGGCAAGACGGCGATCTCCTGCGCGACCGCGGTCTGGTCCGCCCGCCAGGGCTACCGGACCCTGCTCGTCACCACGGACCCCGCGGCTCATATCGGCCAGGTCCTGGGCGAGGTCATCGAGACCGAGCCGACGCCGGTCCCATCTGTCGACGGGCTCTGGGCGGCGCGCGTCGATGCCAAGGCGGCGGCGATCGCCTACACCGACCGGATTATCGCGGACGCCGTCGTCAAGGGCCGCAGCCCCCAGTCGATCGCAGCGATGCGCGAGGAGCTCGACTCCCCGTGCACGGAGGAGATGGCGGCGTTCGACCAGTTCATCGAGCTCGCCAGCCGGCACACCTTCGACGTCACGATCTTCGACACGGCACCCACCGGCCACACCATGCGGCTGCTCGAGCTCCCCATCGACTGGAGCCGCCAGCTCGACGTCAAGGTCTTCGCATCGGTCGATGGCGATGCGGCCGACGATGTGGCGAAGGCCCGCTTCGCGGGCGTGATCGACATGATGCGCGACCCCGCGAGGAGCACCTTCGCCTTTGTCATGTATCCCGAGGCGACGCCGATCGTCGAAGCCAGCCGCGCCATCGAGGAGTTGGCGTCGCTCGGCATCCCGCTGGGGCTGGTCGTGGCGAACATGGTCCTGCCCGAGGACGCGTGCCGGACGCCGTTCGCCCAGGCCCGCCGGCAGATGCAGCAGGCGTACCTCGGTGACATCGAGGGACGCTTCACGGCACCCGTGCTCGAGGTGCCGCTCCTCGACGGCGAGGTCATCGGCCTCGAGCGACTCAGCGACCTTCTCGCGCCGGCCATGGGGCCGGTCGCGGTTCCCGCATAGCCGGAGGCACCGATGCTTTCAACAGCAACCCACGATCCCGCGCTCGCCGCCGCAAGCCAGGCCGCCGAGATCGATGCTCTCACGGCCGGCGCGACCTTCGGGGCCAGCCTTCGCGCGACCCCGGAGTTCACCGCGCTGCTCGCGGCATCCGCCGCGATGGGAGCGGATCCGGTCGCCCAGGCCGCCATCAGCGCCTTCAACGAGAAGCAGGAGGACTACCGGGTCGAGGCGGCGATGAACCTGCTCAGCCAGGAGCAGAGCGACGAGCTCGGCCGACTGCTCGACGCGATGTACGCCGTGCCCTCGGTGGTGGCCTATGTTGGTGCCACGGCCGCGTTCGGGGACCTCTGCCGCGAGACATCGGCGGTCATCAGCGGTCTCATTGGGATCGACTTCGCCGCCAACAGCCGCTCTGGCGGCTGCTGCGGCGGTTGAGGAGGACACCATGCTCATCACCGAGATCCACGAGGCGGCCGTCGAGTTTGGCCGCACCCTCCGCCAGTCACCCGCCGTGTCCGCCTACCGCGCGGCCGAGGAAGCGCTCGCCGCGGACCCCGACGCCCAGGCGCTGATGGCCGAACTGCGCTCGGTCCAGCAGGTCTTCATCGCGACCCAGAAGCGCGGCGAGACGCCCCCGCCCGAGTCCACGGAGGCCCTTCGGCGGTGCCAGGCCGACGTCCGGGCCAACGAGGTGATCATGGCCCACCTGCGGGCCACCAACGACGTCAAGGCGTTCCTTCCGGTCGTCGCCACCGAGGTCAGCCGGGCGCTCGGCACCGACTACGCGCGGCTCATCGCTCCCACGAGCTGCTGAACACCGGCGCGGTGGACCGCGCCCATCCAGGAGCGCACAGCGTGAACCTCGCCGCCTTTGATGCCCTCTCGTTCGACTGCTACGGCACCCTCATCGACTGGGAGGCCGGAATCGCCGCGGTGCTTCGGCGTTGGGCCGACGCCCGCGGCCTCGCGATGAGCGACGAGGAGCTTCTCACCGCCTACTCGACGCACGAGGCCGAGGCGGAGGTCGTGCACCCGACCGCCCTCTACCCGGAGATCCTCGCCCGGTCGATGCGGGCGCTCGGGACGCAGCTCGGCGTCCCCGTGAGCGACGGGGAGGCCGAGGCGTTCGGCGCATCCGTCCCCGACTGGCCGGCGTTCCCTGATTCCCGGGAGGCGCTCGAGCGGCTGGCGAGGCGCTACAAGCTGATCATCCTGTCCAACGTGGACCGGACCTCGTTCGCGGGCTCGGCCGAGCGCCTCGGCGTGACGTTCACGGGCATCGTGACCGCACAGGACGTCGGCTCCTACAAGCCCTCGCCGCGGAACTTCGAGGCACTGGCGGTCGAGCGGGAGCGGCTCGGCGTCCCCGAGGGCCGGCTCCTGCACGTCGCGCAGAGCCTCTTCCACGACCACGTGCCGGCCAAGGCCAGGGGCCTGCCCACCGTCTGGATCAACCGCCGGCACGCCCAGCGAGGCTGGGGTGCCACGCCTGACCCGCAGGCGCCGGTCACGCCCGACTGGGAGTTCCCGTCGATGGCCGCGTTCGCCGACGCGGTCGACGCCGAGTTCGGCTGACCCCACGCCGGAGCCTCGGGCCGTCCCGCCGCCCGCACGTCTCCAGGGAGTCCTCGTGTCTGCCCCGGTCTCGACGCTCCCGATGCAGGCCACGCCCTTCCACGGGGCCGCGGTTACCTCGACGCGACGAAGCCCATGATCGCGTCGACGAGGCCGTCGGCAAGCGCGTGGTCCTCGTCGGCGTAGCCAGCGAGGATCTCGCCCTGGCTGATCGTGGACGGTGCCCGGGTCTCCGACTTGTAGACGTGGTTGGCGTCGGCGATCGTCACCCGCGTCTTGTCCGCCGGGTCGCTCCCCAGGGCCGCGAAGATCCTGTCCGCGTCGGACCCGGGCACCTGGGCGTCGTTGGCGGCCGAGACCACGAGTGCGCGACCGCGGTAGGCGTGCAGCGCCGCGAGCGGTTCCGCGAGGATCAGCTCGCGCGCGACCTCCTGTTGCTGCGGCGCGTGGGTCGCCTGCCACAGGCCCGCTGCCTCGGGGAGCGTGGACAGGTCGGGTGCCGGCGCGTCTGGGTCCACCATCGCGGCACGGAAGCTCCGCAGCGCCTCGTCCCCGTCAGCCCCCGCCTTGATGCGCATGGCACGGAGCTGTTCGATCGCCGTGTCGAGGAGCGAGCGCGAGGGACCGGACAGGCTGATGAAGCCGCCGAAGCGCCGGTCCGCCTGCTTCGCGATGGCCGCCGACGAGGCGTGGATCGATCCTTCGCTGTGGCCGAGCAGGAAGACGGTGCCGCACCTTTCCCGGCTCGCGAGCTCGTCGAACGCCGCGATGGCCTCGTCGACGTAGTGGGCCAGCGACAGCACGTCGAGCATCTCCAGGTCCGCCGGCGCAGTGCTCCTGGGCATGTTGACGCCGGAGCCGACCTTGTCGAAGCGGATCGATCCGACCCCGCGCGCCTGCAGCGCGAGCGCGAGCTGCGCGCCGCTGCCGTTCCTGCCGGGCAGGAGCGGCGACGTCCAGTCGCGGTCGGTCGGCCCGCTCCCGGCGAAGAACACGACGCACGGCGCGGGGCCGTCGCCCGCCGGCAGGGAGATCGTCGAGGGCAGCGCGTAGCGGGGCCTGGTGATGACGACGTCCTCGTTCAACGCGGCGTGGATCACTGTCGGCACCGGGAGTGAGCGCGGCCGAGAAACACAAGCAGCATGGTGACGACCTTACCGCACGCTGCTCGGAAGCGGAAACGCGCCGCCGGGCCGGACACGGCCGACGCCTCCCGGATGAGCGTCGCTCAGCCTCACGAGGACGCCGGCCGTTTCGCCGGCGGCGCCCCGGCCAGATGCGGCAGGCAGGCGACGGCGCAGCAGACGAGCGGGGGCAGTATCGTCACAGGCGCAGAGTGAGCAGCCCCCGTGGTCAATGGCGATCCACGAGCATGGCGCTTCGGTAGGTGAGATGGACGGCGACGCTCGAGCCCTTGAGATCGACGGCGTCTCGAAGCGCTACGGCGACCTCGTCGCCCTCGAGAACCTCACCTTCGACGTTCGCGCCGGCGAGCTGTTCGGGTTCGTCGGCCGCAACGGCGCAGGCAAGACGACCACGATGCGGATCGTGCTCGGGGTCCTGGGCGCGGACGCGGGAGAGGTCCGCTGGGGCGGCGTCGCGCTGGACTTCGCCGCCCGCCGCCGGATCGGGTACATGCCCGAGGAGCGCGGCCTGTACCCCAAGATGCGCCTCCTTGAGCAGCTCACCTACCTCGGGGAGCTCCACGGGATGGCCGGTGCCAACGCGCGGACGGCGGCCATGGGCTGGCTCGAGCGGTTCGGTCTCGGGGACCGCCGCGATGACGAGCTCCAGGCGCTCAGCCATGGCAACCAGCAGCGGGTGCAGCTCGCCGCGGCGCTGGTCTGCGCGCCCGAGGTCCTGGTGCTCGACGAGCCGTTCTCCGGGCTCGACCCGGTCGCCCTCGACGTGATGACCGGGGTCCTGCGCGAGCGGGCCGATGCGGGCGTGGCAGTCGTGTTCTCGAGCCACGAGCTCGACCTCGTCGAGCGGATCTGCGACCGGGTCGGGATCATCGACCAGGGCCGCCTCGTCGCCTGCGGAACGGTCGACGACCTGCGCCGGGAAGGCCCGAGGAGGCTGTGGGTCGACGCGCCGGGCGCTCCTCCGGACTGGGCAGAGCGCCTGCCGGGTGCCACCGTCGTGCGCGTCGACGGGACCCGCGTCCTGCTCGAGCTGGGCGATGGGGCCGACGACCAGGCGATCCTGCGAGCGGCCCTGGAGGTCGGGCCGGTGGAGGAGTTCCGACGCGCGGAGCCGAGCCTGGTCGAGGTGTTCCGCGGCGTCGTCGGGGAGAGCCAGCCGCTGGAGGAGCCGGGCCTTGACTAGCCCAGTCCTGATCCTGCCGGTGATGGTCGCCGCGATCCTCATCGTGGTTGGCCGGGTCAACCACCACCGCCGCTGGGGCAACTGGATCGCAGTCGCCGGGTACGCAGTGCTCGCGGTCACGTTCGCGGTTGGCCTCGTGGTCAGGCGCTGATCGACATGACCCGTCGAGGATCGATGACCGGTGACCGCCGCACACGGCGATGGAGGCCGACCCTCCCGCTCGGGCTCGCCATGCTGGCCCTCGTCGTCGGGTGCTCGCCCGTTGCGACGGCATCGCCCGGTGCACCCGCATCGGCAGCAGCCGGGCTGGCAGGCGCGCAGTCGTGCGCCTGGCCGCGCCGGATCGACGCCTACACGGCCAACACCGTGATCCCGGACACCGCCGCCGTCTACTGGATCGACTTCTTCCCGATGGCCCCGGGCCTGCAGATCGTCCTATCCGGCATGTTCCCGGACGCCCGCTACGCTTCGCTCCAGGTCTATGCGCCCGGCGGCACCCCGTTCACGCGCAACGGCGTGGCATCCACCCTGACCGACTATCAGATCGCCCCGGACCAGGGCAGCGTCAATCCGTGGCAGCAGCAGGCCGCGCCCGGCGGACACTACACGGTGACGCTCCGCGAGGACGTCGCGCCCGGGCAGGCGAACGCCATGCCGATCGCGCCGGAGGGCACGAGCGGCGGGCAGGGCCTCCTCGTGTACCGCGTGTACCTCGCGGCACTGGGCGACTTCTCGCAGGTCGGGCTGCCCACGATGACCCTGGAGCAGGGAGGCCAGTCGGAGCGGCTCACGCCGTGCACGACCTTCAACTCGCCGGGCGCTCCGGGATCGACGTCCTCCTCCGTCCCGACCGCGACGCCGACCGCGACGCCGACGCCGACGCCCTCGCCAACGGCACGGCCAGGCCAGCTCCAGTTCTTCGAGCAGACCGTGGAGTCGCTGGCGCCAAACGTCGACACGTCGTATCTCCTCGCGTACCTCACGCCGCCGGGACCCGGCGACGTGGTCGTGATCCGGGCCAAGGCGCCGACGCACGCAACCGGCGACCATCCGTCCGTCTGGCCGGCCGCCAACGAGGACGTCCGCTACTGGTCGATGTGCATCGCGCTCGCGACCGGCGTCGTCCCGACGGTGATGAACCTGGCGCCCTCCGGCGGCATCGACACCGGCTGTCGCACCGACGACCAGACGCGGCTCGATGCCGCCGGCGAGTATGGGTTCGTGCTGGGAACCGAAACGCAGCGCGCCACGATCGAGGGCGTCGCGGACACCACGTTCCTGCCGTTCTCGGCGGCGCAGCCCGCGACGACACACCTCCTCATGCTCCGCGACATGCTGGTGAACCCGGACTTCGCCTACTCGCCGGGGCGCGTGACCCAGAGCGGCGACCCGGCGGCCACCGAAGCGGTCATGGGGCCCTACTACCCCCGCGCGGCGGTCTGCCCTTTGAGCCTGCTGGTCGCGGCCGGCGTGTCGGGGTGCCTCAAATGACGGCGTGGCCGATCGTCCTCCTGGTCGCCCGGCGCGAGATGCGCGTCCGCCTGCGCTCCCGGGTCTTCCTCGGCGGGACCGCCGTTATGGTCGCCCTCGTGGTGATCGGGATCGTCGGGTACTCCCTCCTCGGCGGCCGGACCACCACCGTCGACGTGGGGTTCACCGGCGGATCGGAGGTGCTCGAGCAGGACTTCAGCACAGCGGCGGCGACGATGGGACAGCCCGTCACGATCAGCACGGTGACCGACGAGACCACGGGCAGGGCCCAGGTGTCTGCGGGCACGCTCGACGTCCTGGTGACCGGCCCCGCGACCGCGCCGACCGCCGTGGTGAAGCAGTCGGCCCCTGCTCCGGTGCAGGCCGCCCTCCAGCGGGCGGTGCTGTCCGCCCGCTTCACGGCTCTCGGCATTCCCCCGGGGGTCCTGTCGACGGTGACGAGCGGGCTGGAGGTCCCGGTCGATGCCCTCCAACCGAAGCCCGCGCCAACGCAGGATCGGGTGGTCGGGCTCGGCGTCGCCATCCTGCTGTACATCGTGCTCGGCATCTACGGGAGCCAGGTGGCGCAGGGCGTGGTCGAGGAGAAGGCCACCCGGATCATGGAGATCCTGCTCGCCACCGTCCGGCCGAGCCGGCTGCTGGCCGGCAAGGTCACCGGGATCGGGCTGGTCGCCCTCCTGCAACTCGGCATCGTTGCGGCGGCGACCCTGGCCGCGGTCGCCGCGACGAACGTGGTCACCACGCCGGCCCTCGGGACGGCGGCCGTGCTCGGGTACCTCCTCTGGTTTCTGCTCGGCTTCCTGCTCTACGCGACGGCCTACGCGACCCTGGCGGCGCTGGTCTCGCGCCCCGAGGAGGTCCAGGGCGCCATCGCCCCGGTCGCTGTGTTCCAGATCGGCTCCTACCTGCTCGCCTACCTCGCCCTGGCCAACCCGGCGAGCCCCATCGTGGCGGTCGCCTCGATGGTGCCCCCGTTCGCGCCGATCCTGATGCCCGTGCGCATGGCCGGCGGCGACGTACCCTCATGGCAGATCGGGCTCGCCCTGGTGCTGACCGTCGCGGCCATCGCTGGGCTCACCCGGCTGGCCGGCCGCGTCTACGCCAATGCGGCCATGCGCATCGGGACCCGGGTACGGTTCATGGACGCGTTCCGCGGGTAGCGCCCGCTGTCGATCTTCTCGTTCCGGCCCCGTTCGGGCCGGCCTTATCGGAGGAACAGGATGCCGTCTCGTGTGAGGGATCATCCATTCTTGACCCTGATGGCGGTGGTCTCCGCGATCCTGATCGCTGTCGGCCGCGTCAACATGGACCTCTGGTGGGGCGACTGGGTCTTCGTCGCCGGTATTGCAGTGCTCGTGGTCGCGGGCATCCTGTTCCTCGTCGCAAGACGGTGACCGCCTCGGTCGCGTCCTGCGCCCATCCGCCGGCGGCGTCGCTTCCGCGAACGAGCGAGCCGAGCGCGCCGCAGTTCGCGAGCGTCCAGGAGCTTCACGGTCCCATCCGCGTTGACCAGATGAGGCGCACGACGAGATGCCCGGTGGTCTCAGAGTCCGGCCCTGGTCGTCGCGGCGCTGACGCGGAGCGGGCATGCGCGAGGCTCGGGTGGTGATCGACGAGATGAAGGCGCCACGGGCGTTGGGCGGCACGAAGGGCCGCGCGAGCCGCTCGCTCCTGGTGGTCGGCGCGGGACTCGCGACGGGCGGACTGACCCTCCTCGGGCAGGCGGTGCTGGACGCGGAGTGGAACCGCCTCGCGAACTCGGGGGCGATCTGGCTCGCGGTCGCGTTCGTCGTCGGCTCGCGGATGGCGTCGGACCGCGAGGCCGTCGTTGCCGGCGCCGCCACCCTCCTGCTCGCCCTCATTGGGTACGAGCTCGCGGCTCGGATGGTCGGCACGTCGATCTCCGTGACCGGGCTCGTGGTCTGGTCCGGTACGGCGCTCGTCGGCGGGCCAGTCTACGGGCTCGCGGGCCGCCGTTGGGGGGTGGGCGAAGGGGGTAGCCGGGCCCTCGCGGTCGCGCTCCTGGGGGCCGTCTTCGTCGCCGAGGGAGCCTACACGCTGCTCGCGATCCCGGACCTCGCCCGGGTCGGCTGGGTGGAGGTGGTCGTCGGGATCGCGCTCCCGGTGCTGCTGGGTCGCGACGCTCGTGAACGGCTCGTGGGCGTCGCCCTGCTCGTGCCCCTCGCGTGCGCGGGACTCCTCGCGTTCGGGGTGATCAACGCGCTGTTCCTCGCCGGTTGAGGGCGCCATGTCGACAGCTGGATAATGCCCTGCATGGCAACGCCTGCAATCGAGGCCGAACTCGCGGGTGCCCGCGTCGTCGACTTCCCGCTGCGCGGCGAGTGGACGGCCGTGCATACCCCCGCGAGCCGGATCCCGAGCCACGGCACCGACATGCTGGGCCAGCGCTACGCGTTCGACCTCATCCGGCTCGATCCGGGGAAGGGTTCCCGGTACCATCCCGCCGGCGTCTTGCGGACGCTGCTGGTGGGCGTTCCCACGCACGAGTGCTACGGCTGGGGTGAGCCGGTCCAAGCCCCGCTCGACGGGGAGGTGGTCGCGGCCCTCGACGGCCTCCGCGAGCGCAACCGGATCCATCCCGTCCGGGAGCTCGTGCTAGTGCTCAAGAGCGGCCTGACCTTCCGCGCGACCCAGCAGCACCTGCATCGCGTCCTTGGCAACCACGTCATCCTCAGGTGCGGCGACGTCTATGCCGGATTCGCCCACCTGGCACCCGGTTCCGTGGCGGTCGAGGCCGGCCGGCAGGTGCGGGTCGGCGACGTGCTCGGACGGGTCGGGCACACGGGCAACTCGACGGCTCCCCACCTCCACTTCCAGCTCATGGACGGCCCCGACCCGCTGACCGCGCATGGGGTCCCGTGCGCCTTCCGCGAGTACGAGGTCTGGCGCGACGGCGGCTGGCGGATGGTCGAGCACGCCATTCCGAAGAGCACGGACCGGATCCGCTCGGCATCGGGCTGATCGGCTGCGGCCGCGGCCTCCCTGGGTTGGAACGGCGAGCACGACCGGGCGGAAGCGTGCCTTCCGGTCGTGCTCCCGAGCCGGGGTGTCGGGTCGATATCCCTACCCGGCGACCGGTACCTGGGCGCTGGCCGCCGCGTACGCCTCGACCGTGGTGAGCGCGACCGGGAAGTCGCGAAGGGTCGGCCCCATGTCGATCGCGTCGCCGGCCGCGTAGCAGCGCATGAGGCCGGTGAAGGACTGCTGCATCGGGTCGGTCGCCGCTGCCTGCTGGGCGGCGAGTGCCTCGGCCGGCACGTGCTGGATCTCGAACGGCCGCGCGTGCGCCCGCTCGAACGCCGCCACCACCTGAAGCGGGGTCAGCGCATCGGGCCCGCCGAGCTCCAGCTCGGCGTTGCGTGCCGCCGGGCTGTCGAGGCTCCGGATGGCGAACTCCGCGACGTCACCAAGGGCGATCCAGCTGATCGGGGCGGTGCCGTCGCCGTAGATCGTGGCCGTCGCGCCGGCGGCGTCGAAGCCGACCGCCGCGCTGAGCCAGACCTCCATGAAGTAGCTCGGCCGCAGGATAGTGTAGGGCATGCCGCTGAGCTTCAGGTGCGCCTCGACCGTGCGCTTCGCGTTGCGCAGCGGGAAGTCGAGATCCATGTGGCGCGACAGCGACGTGTAGACGAAGTGGCGCACGACGCCGGACGCCACGGCGGCATCGACGAGGTGAAGGACGCCGGCCAGGTCGGTCGAGGCGATGTCGTTGGCGCCCGGCTCGTAGCCGAACGGCATCGAGGACGCCGTGCAGATGATCGCGGAGGCGTCCCGGCATGCCTCCGCCAGCGACGCGGGATCGCGCAGGTCACCGACCACCGTCTCCGCGCCGAGGGCCTCGAGCGCGGCGACCCTGGTGGGGTCGGACGTCGCCCTGACGAGGGCGCGGACGGCGGTGCCCCTGGCGGTGAGCCGGCGACAGACATCGCCACCGACAAGGCCCGTTGCTCCGACGACGAGGATCATGGCTGCTTTCCTTTCATGGTCGACGAGTCGAGGCGGAGCTGCCCGGCGGCCCGGGCCTGGACCGCGCGTCGCTGCCATCCCGCTTCACGCACACAGCCTGCGCGGTGAGTCGGACGACGGCGACCGTGGAATCCCTAGTCCTCCACCCCAGCGTTCCCGACCCCAGCCCCGGCCCGTTTCGCCCGAGTCTTCGGCGTGATGCCCGTGGTCACCCGTGGCTCCCGCGCCCGGGAAGAGTACACCGGCCGATCGGCCCTCCAATGGTCCGCGGGTGAACGCTATGCTCACCCCTCACCCGACGCGGAAGGACCAGCCGGTGCTTGCTCCGAACCCCAACCGCGACCTCGTCGGGAGAGCCGCGGATTGCCGCGAGATCGAGGACATGCTCGACCGCGCGCGCGCCGGCCGTGGTGGTGCCCTCCTGCTGCGGGGAGAGGCCGGGATCGGCAAGACGGCCCTTCTCCTGCACGCGCACCTCCGGGCGACCGGGATGACGGTCCTCTCCGCGCGCGGCATCGAGTCCGAGTCGGAGATCCCGTTCTCCGGTCTCTCGGAGCTGCTCCGCCCTCTCCTCGACCGGATCCCCGGCCTGCCCGCCCGGCAAGCCGCCGCGCTGTCCGGCGCCCTCGCCCTGGGGCCGCCGACCGGCGACGGTCCTTTCGCGGTGGCCGCGGCCACGCTCAGCCTCATCGCGGCCGCGGCGGCCGATGCTCCGGTCGTCACGGTCGTGGACGATCTCCAGTGGGTCGACACGTCGTCTGCGGAGGCGCTCCTGTTCGCCGCCCGGCGTCTCGATGCCGAGCCCGCCGCGATGCTCCTCGCCGAGCGCGATGGCGAGCCGGTCCGCCACCTGACGCCCGGGTTCCCGGTTCGCACCGTCACCGGTCTCGATCGCGCGGCCTCCCTGGAGCTCCTGGCGACGGCGGTCGCGGAGCCCGTTCCCGACGACGTGGCCGAGCGCATCTTCGTGGAGACGGGCGGCAACCCCCTGGCTCTGCTCGAGACCCCCGGTCTCGTGCCGCGCGACCTGCTGGTCCGGGTCGGTGGTCTCGACGACGAGCCGCTTCCGGTGAGCGAGCGGCTCGCCGGTGCGTTCGAGCGCCAGGTCGCGGTGCTCCCGGCGGGCGGCCGGGCGGCGCTGCTCCTGGCGGCCGCGAACGACGCGGCCGACGTCGAGCCGGTCCTCCGCGCCCTCCCGTCGATGGGGCTCGACATGCGCGACCTGGAAGCCGCCGAGGTCAGCGGCCTGATCAGGATCGACGGGCACCGCGTGGAGTTCCGGCATCCCCTTGTCCGGTCGTGCGTGTACCACGGCGCCGATCCCGCGCGGCGGCGCGACGCCCACCGGGCGCTCGCCGGGGCCCTGGTCGGCGGCGGGGACGAGGTCTCGGCGCGGCGGGCGTGGCACCTCGCCGCGGCGACCGTGGGCCAGGACGACGCGGTGGCGGCGGCACTCGAACAGGCCGCCGTGGCCGCGCGCCATCGGAGCGGGTACGCGGCCGCCGCACGCACGTACGAGCGCTCGGGGCGCCTCACGGTGGGGGATGAGGCGCGGGCGCGCCGCCTCGTCGCCGCCGCCCGGGCGTGGCAGATGGCCAACCGCGTCGACCGGGCGATGAGCCTGCTCGACGAGGCCGCGACGCTCACGGCCGATCGCCTGCTCGCCGCCGACATCGAGCACGAGCGGGCGCGGATCGACACCTGGCGGGGGCCCGCACTCGCGGCCTGCGCCCGGCTCCGTGCCGCGGCCGAAGAGCTGCGCGAGGTCTCCCCCGGCCGGAGTGCGGCCATGCTCTCGGACGCCACCCTGGCAGGCATCACCGGCGGCGACCTGCGGACGGCCCTCGCCGCCGCCCGGCGCGCGCACGAGGTTGCCGCGCCGATTGGGGGCATCGTCGAGGTGCACGCCGAGCTCCAGCTGGCCAAGGCGCTCATCCTCACCGGCGACGTGCGCGCCGGCCACCCGATGCTGCTCCGCGCGGTCGGACGGCTCGACGGAAGCGACGTGCTGGCCGAGGGCGTCCAACTGGCCCAGGCAGCCCCGGCGCTCCTCACCGTCGAGGAGTACGCCCTTGCCGAGCGCGTGCTCCTGGAGGTGGTTGCCGCCCAACGGGCGGCGAACGCGCTGGGGCTGCTTGCCTACAGCCTCGGCGGCCTGGCCGAGCTCGAGGCCAGAACCGGTCGCTGGGCTGCGTCGGCCGCCCACGGCGGCGAGGCCGTCCACCTCGCGGGCGAGGCGGGACAGGAGGGCCAGCTGTCCTACAACCTGGCCCGCCTGGCGCGACTGGAGGCGGCGCAGGGGAGGGACGACGCCTGCCGGGCGCGGGTCGCCCGCGCGCTCGAGCTTGCCGCTCGCACCAACTTCGGGTCGACCGAGCCGTTTGCCCACTCGGCCCTCGGCCTGCTCGCGCTCGGGCAGGGCCGTCTGGCCGAGGCCATCCTCCACCTGGAGGCAACGGCCAGGGCATGGAAGCGGATCGGGCTCCGGGAACCGGGACGGCTCGAGTGGCAGGCCGACCTGGTCGAGGCGCTCGTCCGGAACGACCAGCCGGCGGAGGCCGAGCGAAGCCTCGCCGAACTGGAGCGCCAGGCCGTGGCATGCGTGCGCGAGCCCGTGGCCGGGGGGCCCGCCACCGCCTGCACTCTCGCCCGCGCGGCGATCGCGCGCTGCCGTGGCCTGGAGGCCTCCGCCGCCGACCTCGACGCCACCTTCGAGGAGGCACTCGCCTGGCACGCGTGGACGTCGACGCCGTTCGAGCTGGCCCGGACCGAGCTGTGCTTCGGCGAGCAGCTGCGGCGCCACGGCCGCCGGATCGATGCCCGGGTGCACCTCCGCGCCGCGCTGGCCACGTTCGAGCAGCTGGCGGCCGCCCCGTGGTCGGATCGGGCCCGGTCCGAGCTCGCGGCCACCGGCGAGACCGTCGGGCCCCGGCGGACGCAGCCGATCGAGGCCCTGACGCCGCAGGAGCTGCAGGTCGCCCTTCTCGTCGCAGGCGGGGCCACGAACCGGGAGGCCGGGGCGGCCCTCTTCCTGACCCCCAAGACGATCGAGTTCCATCTCGCGAAGATCTACCGGAAGCTCGATCTCCGCTCGCGCACCGAGCTCGCGCGGAGGGTGGCCGCCCCACCGCTCGGTGGCGGCCAGGCGGCGCGGTCCCCGGGCAGATAGCGGTCGGAGCCCGGTGATCGCGGAGCCCGGGTTCACCGGCGCGTCCCCGCCGGCCCCGGCCGCTCGGCCTTCCCGGCCACGCGCGCCGCGACGACCCGTTTCGGGTAGGGTTCGCCCATGACCGCGCCGCCGCCCATGGACGATCCCCTCGCCCCGCCCCATCCCACCCGCGTCGCGGTGGTCGGCACCGGCGCGGTGGGCTCGACGTTCGCCTTCGGGCTGCTGCTGTCGGGGCTGGCGTCCGAGATCGTCCTGTCGGACGCGAACGCCCGCAAGGCCGAGGGCGAGGCGATGGACCTCCTGCACGCCGTGCCCTTCGCCCCCACCAGCCGGATTTGGGCGGGGCCCATCGCCGACTGCCGCGGCGCGGCGGTGACGGTGATCGCGGCCGGCGCGGCCCAGAAGCCCGGCGAGTCGCGAATCGACCTCGTCCAGAAGAACGCCTCGATCTTCCGCGAACTGGTCCCGCAGATCGCCGAGGCGAACCCGGATGGGATCATCCTCGTGGCGACGAACCCGGTCGACGTGCTCGCGTACCTGACGTACCGGATCGCCGGTGTTCCCGCGGAGCGCGTGATCGGCTCGGGGACGATCCTGGACACGGCACGCTTCCGGATGCTCCTGGCGGACCACTACGGCGTGGACCCGCGCTCGGTGCACGCCCACATCGTCGGCGAGCACGGCGACACCGAGGTGCCGGTCTGGTCGTCGGCGAACATCGCCGGCATGCCGATCGCGGACTTCGCCGTCTCAACCGGCATCGCCCACGAGGACGGTGCGCTCCGCGCGATCTTCGAGGGTACCCGCGACGCGGCCTACCAGATCATCGAGCGCAAGGGTGCGACGTACTACGCGGTCGCGGCCGGCCTCGTCCGCATCGTGGAGGCGATCCTGCGCGACCAGCGGACGATCCTCTCGGTGAGCTCGCTGATCAACGACTACTACGGCATCGATGACCTGTACCTGTCGCTGCCGACGGTCGTCGGAAGGCGGGGCGTCGAGCGGACGCTCCGGCTGGGGCTCTCGGCGGAGGAGGCGTCCGGTCTGCGACGCTCGGCTGCCCTCCTGCGCGAGACGATCGAGGCGATCGGGCTGTAGCCCCCTGCGGGTGAGCCGACGGCGGCCGGGGCAGGGAGGCATGCCCCGGGGCAGGGAGGCAAGCCGCGGAGGCTGCGCTCAGTCGAGCCCGAGGGCGGACCGAACCTCACCCGGGACCGCCGTGAAGTCCTCCGCGACGGCGAACGCACCGGCCGTCAGCAGCACCGACGCCGGCAGCGACGACGTGATGCCGAACACCGCGCACCCGGCGGCCCGGCCCGCGAGCACGCCGTTGCGGGCATCCTCGACGACGAGGCAGCGCGCGGCCGGGATCCCGAGGCGCTCGATGGCGAGCAGGAACGTCTCCGGGTCGGGCTTCTTGCGCGCGATCTGCTCGGCGGACACGACCACGTCGAAGGTGTGCTCGGGGACCCCGATCTCCGCGAGGTTGGCGTCCAGCTTCGGGCGACCCGAGCCCGTGGCCACTGCCAGGAGGAGCCCGGCGTCACGGGCGCCGGACAGGAACTCGCGCACGCCGGCAATCGGCGGCATCGTGCCCCGGATGAGTTCGACGTAGATCTCGTAGGCGAGCGCCCTGTCGGTCGCGAGGTCGACGGTCACCCCGTGGGCCTCGGCGCCGCCGCTGATGAACCGGTCGTCGCCGGCCCCGATGAAGGGCGCGAAGTCGTCCCGGGCCACGGCGAGCCCGTATCGTCGTCGCAGCATCTCGGCCACGGCCGCGGCCCAGTACGGCTCCGAGTCGCACAGCACGCCGTCCATGTCGAAGATCAGGGCGTCGTAGGTTCGAGGGGTCATTCCGCGAACGTACCACGACGCACGGCGCGGGATCGCGGATCGTGGCCCGACCCGGAGCGTTCGGCCGTCAGGACCGGACGACGAACCCGTCGATCGCGACGTACGGTCGGCTCGGTGTCGCGAGCACCTTGATCGTGAGCGTGTGGCGACCAGAGGTGCGGAAGGAGCGCTTGAAGAGCACAGCTCGCGGGGCGAAGGACGAGCGCCACATGTCGACGCGCGCGATGGCGCGGCCGTCGAGAAGGACGAGCGCGCGGCCCCGGGTCGGTCCCTCGGGGCCGATCCAGCTCACCGACGAGCCGGTGAACGTGAACGTCGCCGTCGAGCCGGGTGTCTTCGACCAGGCGACCCTGCCGCCGATGTAGCCGCTGCTCGCCGCGCCGGCCCAGCCGCCGCGATAGCGGATCGCGCCACTCCGCTCCGAGAAGCTCCGTGTGACTCGCGGGGGGGCCGGCGTCGGCTTGGGCGTGGGCTTGGGCGTCGCGGCGGGCGTCGGCTTGGGCGTGGGCTTGGGCGTCGCGGCGGGCGTCGGCTTGAACGTCGGCTTGGGCGTCGGCACTGTGCTGGGCGTCAGCCGCGGCGTTGCGGCCGGCGTCGCGGTGGGCCTCGGCGTGGGCGTTGGCGTGGGCCTGGGAGTCGGGGCCGGGGTGGGCCTTGGCGTCGGTGCAGGGGTTGGCCTCAGCGTCGGGGCCACGGTCGTCGGACTCCCGGACGCCACGACCCTGGCCTGTCCGGCGGCTCCCGTCGACCCGGGTGCGCGTGCGCTGAGCCCCTCATCGGAGAACCAGGCACCGGCCGGCCGGTTTGCCGGGAGCCAGCCCGGGTCGCCCAGGACGCTCAGGCTGACCGACAGCCAGTCGACGGTCCGGCCGGTGGCCGCGCCTATCGCCGGCACGTCGAAGCTGACCGAGGCACCCGGAAGCAGGTCGGCGACGAGCGGCACCGCGATGAGCGTCACCGGAGCCGGGTCCACGCGGTCGCTGGCCGCAGCGGTCACGGTGAGGATCGAGCGCCTTTCCCCGGCTTCGGGGTCACGCCGCGCGGGCAGCGCCACGGTCGGCGCGGCCGGGATCGCCTCGCGCCCGGTGTTGGTGATCCGCACCACGGCACCCGTACCATCGGCGCTCGGCGCGAGATCGTAGCTGACCGCCCGGTTGCCCCAGACCCGGACCGTGACGGCCGGGATGTCGACCCGTTCCTTGGCCGGGAGCGGGCGACGGCCAGAGTCGAGCATCTCGATATCGAGCCTGTAGCTGCCGGGCTTGGACGGCGCGGCCACGGCGAGCGTGATCGACCTTGCCCTGGTCCGGACGCGGCGTGCGACGACGGCGGCCACGGCGTGCGAGCTCGTCGCCCCGATGACCCCCGAGTCGAGCTCGATCGGCTTCCAGCGCGCCACGAACTCGATTCCGGCAGGGATCGCGCCGCCGGACCACGCGATCCGGACCGTGGCCTTGCTGCCGCCGTGCAGCGGGCCGCTGGTGACGGGAGCGGCGAACGTGATCGACCGGCGGGCGAGCGATCCTAGGTGGATCGAGGTCGCGATCCGGCTCACGCCCTCCCCCCACCGGTGGGACGAGGACCAGTACTGCTGCATGCTCCGCAGCGTCGCCCGACCGCCCCACCAGCGACCGCCCGGGGTCAGGTAGAAGTCCTTGATGAACTTCGCCGTGGCATCGATGTTCGCAGCGTACGTGGCGAAGGAGGTCGCGTAGCGGACCGGGTCCCGGTCGTAGGCGTTGTAGCCGAACAGGTTGTGCTTGACGCGCGAGATGTAGCCGGTTCCCCACGCGGACTCGTGGAGCGCGGCCGCCAGGAGGAAGCGGGCATTGATCCCGTACTTCTGCTCGGCGCGGATGAAGGCGACCCCGAGCGCCGGGAGCGACGTCCTCGCCTTGAGGTACTCGTCGATGGCCCAGGCCGAGACCCCGCTCTTCGACAGCAGGTTCGTATCGAGGGTGATCGGGCCGCCGACGTGGTACCGCGTCGCCCGTGGCATGCGGGCGTCCGCGGTCGGAGCGACGAACGTCACCAGCAGCGCGGCGGCGAGCACGGCGAGGGCGACGCGGGGGCGAAGGCGAGAGGTCATTGGTCCCAGGGTGCGGTTGCGGGTGCCGTGGAGCCCACGTCACCAGGTCAGCATCGGTGTGCGTCAGGCCCACGCGGCGTGGCCTGACGCAAGGTCCGGTGGAGCGAGACCAACCTCCGCCCGGGAGTCTCATCGGTCAAGACGCCCGATTCACCCAGCGTCGAGTCGTCGATAGGCCTACGCCGGGCGGGCCTAAGATGGATCCGCCGCCCGTGGGCGGCCGGAAGACACGGATGGAGGCGCTTGTGTCCGCGAACGATCAACCCAGATGCGAGGTGTGCGGGGGTCCTATCGAGTCCGGGCAGGCTGTCGTGCTTGGGCAGGAGGCCGAAGGCGTGACCATGCTCGGGCTGAATGATCCGAGCGCGGAGGGCCGAGTCGCGCTGTTCCACGAGGATCATTGGCCGATGCGGGTCGGCGACTGGCTTGAGCGGGACCGCGGCCACGAGCGATAGGCCAACGACGCGAGCACCCTCAACGAGCTCGGGCCTCTGCGGGCCCAGGCTGGGCGGGCTCACCGGCCCGCCCCGACGAGGTCCCGCGGTGGCGTCGATCAGCGCACGCTCCGGATCGGCTGGACGAGGACCGCGCCCAGCAGCGTCACGACGGCCGTCAGCGCATACAGCGTCGAGTAGCCGCCGAGGTAGGCGATGACCGGTCCGGCGAGGGCCGGCCCGAGCACCTGCGGCAGCGAGTTGGCGATGTTGATGACCCCGAGGTCCTTCGCGCGGTCCCTTGCGGTCGGCAGGACCTGGGTGATCAGTGCCTGGTCCACGGCGAGGTAGGTCCCGTAGCCGGCGCCCATGATCGCGGCCGCGACCATCGCCGCCTCCCAGGTCTGCACGAAGGCGAGCACGAGCGCGCCGCAGGCCATGATCACGGTGGCGACCATGACGAACACCTTCCGCCGCTTGACCCGGTCGGACCAGATGCCGCCGAGGATGGCGGTCACGAGCAGGCAGGCGGTGTAGATCAGGATCAGGACGAACAGGCCGTCCTCGGGGCTCGGGTAGTGCACGGCGTCCTGGAGGAAGTACAGCAGGTACAGGGTCCCGATCGAGTTGCCGAGGCCGACAAGGAAGCGGGTGATCCATGCCCAGCCGAAGTCCGGGTGCTTGCGTGGGTCGACGTAGAAGCCGCGGAGGAACTCGCCCCACGCAAACCGTGGTCGAAACGCCTTCGGCAGCGCCTCGTCACGGACGAACCTGACGAGCGGGATCGCCGTCACGACGAGGAACGCCGCCACGAGCACATATCCGTCGACGACGCCGGTCGCGACCAGGGTCACGAGGCCGACCCCGATCACAAGCCCGAGCGGTTGCGGGATGCCGGCCCACGCGGACACCGTGCCGCGCTGCTCCACGGGGACTTGGTCCGGGACCATCGCCGTCACGGTCGCGAGCATGCCGTTGAGGAACGCCTGCGCCACGCACCAGCCGAGGAGGACGGCGAGCAGGGTGGACGCCTGCGAGAGCGCGAGCAGCGCGACCGCGCCGATCAGGGCGCAGGCCAGGGTCCACGGGTTGCGACGCCCGAAACGTGACGTCGTCCGGTCCGACAGCGCGCCGAACAGCGGGTTGGCGACGACGGCGACGAGGGCGCCCACGCCGGTGACGATCGACAGGTCGGCGATCTTGTTCGCGGGATCAAGCGCCTGGAGCTGTACGGGCAGCAGCACCTGGATCGGCGTGAAGAAGGCGCTCCACAGGCCGAGGCTCGCGACGGAGAGCAGCGCGACGAACGCCGGCCCGACGCGCCGGATCGGCTCGCGGAGGGCGGCCGGCAGCGGGGATTCGGGAAGGCCGGCGACGGACGGGATCGCGGCGGTCACCGGGCCGTCCGCGCGATCGCGTCGCGGTACCACGCGTAGGAGGCCTTCGGTGTTCGCGCCAGGGTCTCGAAGTCCACGTACACCAGCCCGAACCGCTGCGAGTAACCGACCGCCCACTCGAAGTTGTCGAGCAGTGACCAGCAGAAGTAGCCGCGCACGTCCACACCCTCGTCCATGGCCCTGCGGACGGCGCGGAGGTGCCCGTCCAGGTATCGGATGCGGTCCGGGTCGTCGACGCGTCCCTGCGCGTCGCGCAGGTCCGGGTACGCCGCGCCGTTCTCGGTGATGTGGACCGGCGGCAGCGCCTTGCCGTACCGCTCGCGCAGCCCGACGAGCAGCCGGCGCAGCGCGTCCGGCTCCACGGCCCAGCCGAAGCCCGTGACCTCGCCGGTGGGCTCGACCCAGTCGAACCCGAGCGGTCCGTCCGCGACGGCGCGGATGACCTCGGGGTTGTAGAAGTTGACGCCGAGGAAGTCGAGCGGGGCGCCGATGATCGCGGCGTCACCGGAGCGCACGAACGGCAGGTCCATGCCCGGGAAGGCGGCGGCCATCTCCGTTGGATACCGCTCGACGAGGAGCGGGTCCGCGAACAGCCAGTTCCGGAGCACGTCGAAGGTCGCGGCGGCCGCCACGTCGGCCGGGTCCGGCGACGCGGGGCGGACGACCGAGAAGTTGTTGACCGAGCCGACGGCGCCCGTGACGCCCGCCGCCCGGAGCGCCCCGACCGCGAGGCCGTGGCCGAGCAGCAGGTGGTGCGCCGCCGGGAACGCGTCGAGCAGGAGCGTTCGGCCCGGGGCATGCGTCCCGATCGCGTACCCCTGCGACCAGTGGACGAACGCCTCGTTGAGTGGCGCCCACATCGCGACGCGATCCCCGAGCGCCCGCCCGACGATCGATGCGTAGTCCGCGAACCGCTCCGCCGTCTCGCGGATCAGCCAGCCGCCCTCGTCCTCGAGGGCCTGCGGCAGGTCCCAGTGGAACAGCGTCAGGTTGGCGGCGATCCCCCGGGCGTCGAGCGCGTCGAGGAGGCGCCGGTAGAAGTCGAGCCCGCGCTGGTTCGCGGGGCCGCGGCCGTCGGGCTGGATGCGCGGCCACGCGACGGAGAACCGGTACGCGCCGAGGCCGAGGCCGGCCATGAGCTCGACGTCCTCGGGGTAGCGGTGGTAGTGGTCGCACGCGACGTCGCCGGTGTCGCCGTTGAGGACCCTGCCCGGCGTGTGGCTGAAGGTGTCCCAGACGGAGGCGCCGCGCCCGTCCTCGTGGACCGCGCCCTCGACCTGGTAGCTGGCGGTTGCGGCGCCCCAGACGAAGCCGGGCGGGAACACAGGGAATGAGGCGGGGTCGGGCAGGGGGCCGGTAGCGGCGGTGCCGGACGAGCCCACGGCAGTGCCGGACGCGCCCACGGCAGTGCCGGAGGCGTCCACACCCCCCCGGTTCGAAGCCGGCGGCGGTGGCAGATCGGGCAGGTGGCGCAGGTCGGGCAGGTCAGGCATCGGTCATCTCCACGCATCCATCCCGCCGGCGGCCGGCGGTCGTCATCGCGAGCGTTCGTGAACGCGTGCCGGACCGTGGCCGACTGCGATCCCGTCTCTCGCGATGCCGTCGATGGCCATCGGTGACCCGTCGCTCCCGTCCGCCAGGTCGAGATCGCCCCGCGGCGACCTCCCCGCAGAGTAGCCAATCGGAGCACGGGCCTGCGCGCGTCCGTCGCGGCTCAGCGTCCGACTGCCGGATGCATCGCCGGACGCGCGAAGACCGCGTAGTCGAACGCGGCCTCGAACCCGGCGCGAAGGATGTTGCGCGTGGATGCGGTCCCCGGCTCGGCCTCCGTGACGAGGAGCGAACACCCTGCCGCGCATGCCTCGTTGATCCGGTGGCGGAGCATGGCCTGCTGGACGCCGCGACCGCGGAGCTCGGGGAGGGTCGCGCCGCCGCCCAATTCGGCCAGGTCGTCGTCGATCACGAGCCGTCCGACCCCCGCGACGGCGCCGTCGATTCTTGCCCGATACAGGCGTGTGCCGGGAACGGCGGAGAGTGCCGCGAACAGGCGGACCATGACCGGAGCAGGGGAGCCGAACGCCGCCGCGGCCAGGCGTCCGTAGCCCTCGGCCTCGGCGATCGACCCGAGCGTCACCCGTTGAACGCTGATCGCGCCGGCGACGGCATCGACCGGCACGGCAGGCCGGACGAAGACCCGGATCGGGGCCGGACCCGGGTAGCCGCGAGCCGCGAACGGGGCCAGGTCCCGCCCGGGTGCCACCCAGGCCTCGAAGTCGCTCTCGAACTCGGCGAAGAAGCGTTCGACGTCGGCAAGCCCCTGGTCCGTGACGGGCTCCGTCAGGCCGGCAGCAGCGAGGTGATTGACCGGCGAGCCCGTCTCGGTGAAGGCTGCGATCCCCCCGGCGAGCTGCCGGCTGGTCGCCCCGGTGTCCGCGTAGACGGTGCGGTATGCCGCTGCGCAGGCCAGCATGGCACGCCAACGGGACCGTTCGACCCGGTCGATGAGGTCGTCGACCCGCCCCGGCCATGTCACGGCCCCGCCGGTCACCGACGCTGATCCCGGGTCATCTGCGGTCGGGGCGGCGGTCGTCGGATCCTCATGCGCCTCGTCCGCTTCTCCCGTCGCAGGCTTGCCCGGCAAGGCTTGAATATGGACCGTGCTCGGCACGACGATAGGGTGACGGGCTGCAGGCGTCCATGCCCGTTTGTGGAGCCGCAGGCCCGCGGTTACGATCCACCGAGACGGTGACTCCGCCCGGTTCTCGTTGCGGCGAGGAGCAGACGGATGCGGGCAGCCGAAGGCGGCCAGGTGAACCGGAATGCGGGCTGTCCATCGACATCATCGCCTGGAGGCAGATGACATGATCGGCGAGCAGCCCAAGCAGCTCCTCATCGCGCAGGTGGCCCACGAGCTGTCGGCGCACCAGACGTACCTGGGGATCGCCCTGCACTTCGAGCGCGAGAGCCTGAGGGGCTGGGCGAAGTTCTTCCATGACCAGGCGACCGAGGAGGCCGGTCACGGCTGGAAGATCATCGCCTTCCTCATCGACAACGATGTCGAGTTCAGCCTGCCCCAGGTGGGCGGCGCACCGACGACGTACGGCTCCGCCCGCGATGCCGTCATGACAGCCCTCACGAGCGAGCAGCGCGTGACGGCCCAGTTCGAGGCGCTCGCCAACGCCGCCCGCGACGCGAAGGACAACAGGACGCTCCAGTTCGTCCAGTGGTTCATCGAGGAGCAGGTCGAGGAGGAGCGGACCATGACCGCGCTGCTCGACCTCATCGACAGCGGGATCAACCTGTTCCAGGCGGAGGTCCTGCTCGAGGGGATCGGCCAGTAGGCGCCATCCCGGCGCGCGTCCGCGCGTGCTGCCGGGGGTGACTGCTGCTCAACCGGGTTCCTCGTCGCTCTTGCTGTCCCGCTGCCAGCCGAGGTGCTTGCGCAGCCAGCCGACGGAGGCCAGGTGGTACGTCGCCGTCTCGTCGTAGGTGGCGAGCGCCTCGATCACCGATGCCGGCAGGCTGCTCCGCACGCTGGCACCCGAGATCTCGGTCACCGCGTCGGCAGCGATCATCACGTCTCGTCGCTGGTGGGTGAGCCGCACCCGCAAGCCATGGAAGATGTCCTCGGCGTCCGACCCGAGCACCTCTCGCACCTCGCCCATGCGGTCGCCGTCGCTCGACAGGACTGGCGTCCCGTACACGATCGAACGCCACGAGGTCGGTTGGGTGTCAGGCATGTCGGTCTCCGTGTCGGTGGGCTGAGGCAGGTGCGTGCATCGGCGAGTCTGCGGCCGCGAACGGGCCGGCGCAACCATCGGGCCACGGGCGACGTCGAGGCCGCTTGAGATCCGCTGCGGAGGCGCCAGCGTATCCATCCCAGCAGCCCTCCTCGGGGCTGGCAGCAAAGGCGATCGTGAGACCATGACACGCACCGACCGAACCAGCACCAGCCTTCGCGTGGCATCGTTTGTTGCCGCCGCAGCCTTCCTGTTCGCCGCCTGCAGCGGCGCCGCCGCGACCGCGGCACCCACCGCGGCACCGGCAGCCGCCCCGGCAGCCAGCGGCGCCGCGGCCGCGTCGGGTGCGGGTGAATCGCCCAGGACCCGAAGCTCGGCGCCTACCTCGACGGGCGCAGACGGGAAGTCCCTCTACCTGCTTACCGGGGACTCGATGAACACCGCGACCTGCACCGCCGCCTGCGCGACGGCCTTGGCCCCCCTTCGAGCTCGGCCCGAACGAGAGCGTCACGGCCGGCGATGGCGTGACCGGGGCGCTGGCCACGATCAAGCGGACCGACGACGGCAAGGCCCAGGTCACGTACAACGGCATCCCTCTCTACTACTTCTCCAAGGACGCCAAGGCGGGCGACGTCAACGGACAGGGCTTCAAGAACGTCTGGTTCCTCGTCGGACCGGCATCGACGGCGCAGGGCGGACCCATCACGGGTGGCGTCGGGCAGGGTGCGGCCGCCGCGCCGTCCGCCGTGCCGTCGCCTTCTGCCTCGTCGAGTGGCGGTGCTATTAGTGATCTTCCCCGGACCGATCGGCACGCTCGAGCGGGTCGTCAAGCCCGCTGAGCCGTTGTTGGACGCGACCCGTTCGGCCGTATGCTCGGCGACGACGCCCGAATGGAGGAGCGAGCGTTCGATGCCGACCGACGACGGCGACCCGGTGCGCGACGCAAGGCGCTTGGAGGTGCCCTGGACGAGGCGTTCGCCGGCCTGGCCGACGAGGGTGATGCCGCCGCCTCGAAGCCGTGGACTACCGCTGGCTCGGCATCGGCGCGAGGCTCGGCCTGGAGCGTCCAGCCGAGGCGCGCCACCTGCTCGAGATGATCTCGGCGCGGGGGCCGATCCGGCGGCGCTCGGCAGTGGCGACCCCGGGGGCGCCTCCCGTGCCGACCTGCCCTCCACGGAGGTCCGGCGGACCCCCCGCCCGGTCCCGGCCAGATCCGCGCTCCTCGCCCGTGCTGCGGCGCTGCCGGCGTCGGAGCGGGAGAGCATCGGGCCAGAGGCGATGTTCGGATGGGCCGCCACGCTGACGCCCGGCGAGATCCTGCTGCTCGGGCGCCTCGTCAACGAGATGCTGGCCGCGGGCTCACCGGCAGACATCGGCAAGGGCTTCGGCCTCGCATGGAGCTCCGGCGTGCGGCTTCCGCGCCGGGAGGTCGACACCCTGTTCCGGGAGTTCACCGAGCTCGAGCTGACTGTCGCAGGTGTCCTGGCAGGGCGCGACCTGCGGACCGTCGAGCCGGCCCCGCCGGCACAGGGCCTCGGCGCCCTGCTCGGCCAGCTGGTGCCCCGGTCGCGTCCGGGAGAGTCGCAGGCCGCGGCGGCTATCGAGAGGAGCGGCGAGCCGGGCCGGCTCGGCCTGATCGCCATCTGGAACGTGTGGATGGCGATGCGCTACCGGAGGCTCATCCCGCGATCGACGTTCGAGTTGCTGGTCCATCCCTGGGTGACCACCGTGGGCCCGCTTCCCGGGCCGTGAGGCGGTTCGAGCCTCGTGGACGGCCGGTCGTCAGCGGGCGAGAACTCGCAATCCTCCCGGCGCAGGGGACACATCCGTCGGTCGCGGTCGTAGCCGGGGCAGTCTGCGGCCATGGGGCATTCATCGAACATCACCGAACGATCTGCTCGGGATCCCGCACCTGTCAACCGCTGACCGTGGCCAAGGACGGTCACCGGTCCCGGCGGCGCGGCTCGTTCCAGGCTGCCCAGTAGTCGGTCCACGGTTCGTGCGCCGCGGACCGGTTCGGGCGCTCCCGGGGCACGGCGTCGCGGCGCGACACGACGTCGGGCGGCGTGCGTGCAAGCAGGGCGTCCCGTGCCGCCGAGAGCTCGGCCATCTGGGTCGTGGTGTCCGCACCGGAGACATCGGGGTGGATCTGGCGTGCGCGAGCACGGTAGGCCCGGGAGATCTCGCCACGGCTCGCTCCGCGGCGGACGCGGAGGACCTCGTGGGGCTCGTGGGACGCACGGCGGGCCATCGGGGAAGCGTCCTCCATCCGCGGCCCGCGGTCAAACGCCCGTGCTGCGTCCCCCTCGATACGGGCGCACGGCGATGCCGGCGCTCTCGATGCGGGCGCTCGTCGATGCCGGCGCCCGCCGGACCCCCGCCGGCTCGTGACGCCAAAGCCGGCGGCGTCTATTCCGCGAGGCCCGGCTCCGGGACGGCCGCGGGCAGCAGCGGCAGACCGTCGTGCGGCGTGGTGCCCATCAGCCCCACCTGGTGGTAGACGCGGATCTTCTCGCGCGTGTCGGCGATGTCGAGGTTGCGCATTGTCAGCTGGCCGATCCGGTCCTGGGGCGTGAAGAAGACCTCCTCGCCCTTCTCCATCGTGAGCCGCTCCGGGTGGTAGGTCAGGTTCGGGCTCGTCGTGTCGAGGATCGAGTAATCGCTCCCGCGCCGCAGCTCGAGGGTCACCTCGCCGGTGATCACCCGGGCCACCCAGCGCTGTGCCGTCTCGCGGAGCATGAGCGCCTGCGGATCGAACCAGCGCCCCTGGTAGAGCAGCCGGCCCAGCCGCCGCCCGTTGCTGCGGTACTGGTCGATGGTGTCCTCGTTGTGGATACCGGTGACCAGGCGCTCGTAGGCGACGTGGAGCAGGGCCATGCCCGGCGCCTCGTAGACGCCCCGGCTCTTGGCCTCGATGACCCGGTTCTCGATCTGGTCGGAGACACCGAGGCCGTGGCGGCCGCCGATGGTGTTGGCCTCGGTGAACAGCGCGAGCGGTGTCTCGAACGTCTGGCCGTTGAGTGCGACCGGCTCGCCCTCCTCGAAACGGACGCTGACCGTCTCCGGTGCCACCGCCACGTCGGCCCGCCACGAGGCCACGCCCATGATCGGGTTGACGATCGAGACGCCCCGGTCGAGGAACTCGAGGTCCTTCGCCTCGTGGGTGGCGCCCAGGATGTTCGAGTCCGTGGAGTACGCCTTGTCGGCGCTCATCCGGTACTCGAGGCCCGCGCCGTCGAGGTAGGCCGACATCTCGGCCCGGCCTCCCAGCTCGTCGATGAACTTCTGGTCGAGCCACACCTTGTAGATCTGCAGCCCGGGGTTGACGAGCAGGCCATACCGGTAGAACCGCTCGATGTCGTTGCCCTTGTACGTGCTGCCGTCGCCCCAGATGTGGACGCCGTCCTCCTGCATCGCCGAAACGAGCATCGTCCCGGTGACCGCACGGCCGAGCGGCGTGGTGTTGAAGTACTGCTGCCCGGCCGTCGAGATGTGGAAGGCGCCGGCTTGCAGGGCGGCGATGCCCTCGGCGACCAGCTGCGGGCGACACTCGATCAGGCGGGCCTTCTCGGCGCCGTAGGCGATCGCCTTGCGCGGGATCGACTCGTAGTCGTCCTCGTCGGGCTGGCCGAGGTGGGCCGTGTAGGCGTACGGGATCGAGCCGTGGGCGCGCATCCAGTGCAGGGCGGCGCTCGTGTCGAGGCCACCGGAGAACGCGATGCCAACCCGCTCCCCGACCGGGAGGCTCTGCAGGATGTTGGGCACGGGACTGGTCCTTGAGCGTGGGATGTGCGATGGCGTGCGGCCGGTGCCGGGTCGCGGTCAACCGGTCGGAGGTCAGGCTACATCAGGACCGAGCGGCGGCAGAGCGCCGGGTTGACCGCACCCGCTTCGGACCCCCGGACCCGTTCGAGCGCGGCCGTGCGGATACCCGCGGGGAATACCATCACGCCCGAGGTCGTGTTCCGCCCGGGGCCGGCCGCTAGGAGGCTCGCCGATGGGCGAACGCAAGAAGGTCACGCTGCCGTCCCTGTTCGCCAAGGTGACCGCCGGGACGCCGATCACGTGGCTCACCTGCTACGACTACCCCACGGCCGTGCTGCAGGACCAGGCCGGCGTGGACATGATCCTGGTCGGCGACAGCCTGGGCATGACCGTGCTGGGCTACGACAGCACGCTGCCGGTGACGATGGACGACATGGTCCGCCACACGGCGGCCGTCCGGCGAGGAGCGCCCAACGCCTGGGTCATCGGCGACATGCCGTACATGAGCTACCAGCCCAGCGTGGAGACCGCGATCCGCAACGCGGGCAGGCTGATGGCCGAGACCGGCTGCGACGCGGTCAAGCTCGAGGGCGGCTCGGAGATGGCGGACCGGGTCGCGGGCATCGCGCGCGCCGGGATCCCGATCATGGGCCACCTCGGTCTGACGCCCCAGAGCGCCAGCGCGCTCGGTGGCTTCCGGCTGCAGGGCAAGGGCGCGGCGCAGGCGCGGCGGATCTTGGACGACGCCAGGGCGCTCGAGGATGCCGGCGCCTTCTCGATCGTGATGGAGCTCGTTCCGGACCGCCTGTGCCGGCTGATCACCGAGCGTGCACGGGGCTGCATCATCATGGGCCTCGGCTCCGGGCCGCACGCCCACGGGCAGCTCCAGATCTTCCACGACGCCTTCGGGCTGTACCCGCGGTTCACCCCGCGCATGGCCAAGGTCTTCGCCGACGCCGGCGCCGTCATCCGGGAGGGGCTCGCCGCCTACATCGACGAGGTCCATGCGGGAACGTTCCCCGGCCCGGAGCACGGCTTCACGATGAAGGACGAGGAGTACGAGGAGCTCGTGCGCGGCCTGGCGGAACCCGACGGGAGGACGTGATGCCCGTCCGCTTCGCGGACCGGATGGAGCTGGTCCGACCGTCGGCCATCCGGGACCTGCTGCGCTTCGGCGCCGACCCCGAGCTGATCTCGTTCGGCGGCGGGTACCCCGACCCGGACCTGTTCCCCATGGCCCGGATGCGCGAGGTGTTCGACGGGCTGCTGGCCGGCGACCCGTCCGTGCTCCAGTACACGGTCTCGGACGGGCTCCCGCGCCTGCGCGAGCAGGTCGCGGTCCGCATGGCGCGCGATGGCGTGGCGTGCCCGGCGTCGGAGGTGCTGATCCTCCAGGGCGCGCAGCAGGGCCTGGACCTCGCCGCGAAGCTGGTCCTTGACCCGGGCGACGTGGTGATCACCGAGAACCCCACGTTCCTCGGCGCGCTGATCGCGTTCAACCCGTACCAGCCGGCCTACGCGGCGGTCCGGACCGACGACGACGGCATGGACACCGACGACCTGGCGCGCGTCCTGGCCGCCAACCCGCGGGCGAAGCTCATCTACACGGTGCCCGACTTCCAGAACCCGACCGGCGTGACCCTGTCGCTGGCCCGCCGGCGCCGGCTGCTGGAGCTGGCGAACCGCCACGACGTGCTCGTCCTCGAGGACAGCCCGTACCGCGAGCTGCGCTTTTCCGGCGAGCCGGTCCCGACGCTCAGGAGCCTCGACACCGAGGGGCGCGTGGTGCACCTGGGCAGCTTCTCCAAGATCCTCGCGCCGGGGATGCGGCTCGGCTGGTCGGTGGCGAGCGAGGACCTGACCGCGCGCCTGGGCCTGCTCAAGCTGGCCGCCGACACGCAGTGCAGCACGCTCAACATGGCGGCCGCGTCAGCGTTCCTGGACCGGTACGACATCGACGACCACATCGCGACCATCCGGTCCTCGTACCGTCGGAAGCGGGACCTGATGCTCGAGGTGATCGAGGAGCTGTTCCCGCCGTCGGTGGCCCACACGAGCCCGGACGGCGGCCTGTTCACGTGGCTCACGTTCCCCGAGAGCTTCGACGCGGCCGCGTTCCTGCGCGACGAGGCGATCCCCAAGGCGAGGGTCGCGTTCGTGCCCGGGGCGACGTTCTTCCCCGTGACCCAGGAGCCGAACCACGCGCGGGTCAACTTCTCGGGCGTCTCCGACGAGCGGATCGTGACCGGGATGTCGCGCCTCGCCGGCCTGCTGCGGGCGCGCCTGCCGGGCTGACCCGGGGCCCTCCACGGCACGTTGCCCGCAACGGGCTCGACCACGCCGACTCAACGACCAGAGGGAACGGAGCAGGGATGTTGATGGGCGGGGAGATGGCTCCGGGCGGCGCCATCACCATCCCTGCTTGTTTGCGGCTGTGTCCTGCATGCTCCTGATCTACGGCTTGCCCGGCCACGACCCGTCGAAGTCGCTCGCCTGGTAGTAGCCCGTATCGATCAGGGCCGCCTGGATGTTGTCGATGGTGACCGCGACCGGCTCGGCCAGCCTGGACCGGACATCGATCCGGCCGTTGTCGAAGGTGGTGGTCTTGACGGGCGTGTGGCCCCTCAGGTAGGCGACGGCCCCGGCGACGGCGTTCCTGGCGAGGGTGCGGGGATCCTTGAACACGGTCATCCCCTGCCTGTCGCCATTCCCGAAGTCGATGATGGTCTGCACCCACGACTGGTCGGCGTCCTGGCCGGTCACGAACAACGAGCCGACGCCGCCGTTGGCGAACGCGCCCGAGATCGCCCCGGCGGTGTCGTCGTTCGGGGCCAGGATGAAGGCCGTGCCGCTGGTCGGGGGGGCCGCCGCCACGTTGGCCACCGCCAGGTCGTAGGCGATGCCGTAGTTCCAGAGCGTCGTGACCTGGTCGATGATCGCGGCCTGCTGCTCGCGCGTCAGGGTCGGGTTGGCCCGGAGGGCGACTGCCTCGCTCGAGTTCCTGATCACGAACGTGCCGTCGGCGAGCCTCGGCTGGAGCTTCTCCCACGCGCCCTCGAGGAACACGAAGGTGTTGTTGTCGACGGGATTGCCGGCATACAGGTACAGGTCGTGGCCCTTGGTCGCGCCGGCCTTGTCGACCAGGTACCGGGCCTGGGCCGCGCCCGTCGCCGCGTTGTCGAAGGTCACGTAGTAGTTGACGGCGGCGGTGTAGAGGATCAGCCGGTCGTAGGCGATGACCTTGACGCCGGCGGCCCTGGCCTCGCGGGCGGCCGTGGCGGCCGCCGCGCTGTCCTGGGGCGCGAGGATCAGGACCTTGATGCCGCGCTGGATCAGCCTCTCGACGTCCTTCTTCTCCGTGGCGGAGTCCGGGCTGACCAGGATCTGCGCGCTGTAGCCTGCCGCCTTGAGCGCATCGCCGAGCGGGCCCTGGTGCCGCGTGGCATAGGCCTGCGGGAGCACGATGCCGATCGGCACGTAGAGCACCCCGCCCCTGGCGGCGTAGCGCACGCAGGCGCCCTCCGTCCTGAAGGGGCCGACGGTGCCGGCAAAGACGCCGATGATCTCCGCGCTGTCGCGATACCCGCCGTGCTCACATAGCCTGGTATCGGCGTTGGTTCCTCCACCGGCGAGGGCGACGCTGGAGCCCAGCGCGACCATGAGGATTGCTGCGGTCATCGCAGCAAGAACGCGTTTCATGCGAGACCTCCTTCCGCTTGCGGACCGATCTGTGGATCGGCATCAATTGGGACGCGTACCTGACCGGGTTGTGGCCGGCTGCCGCGGCATCCGCTTCGGACGCCGGCACATCGTGGCTTGAGCCCGAGGACCGCCCCGTCGCGCAACGGCCCGGCTACCATCCGTGGCAGCCAGGGTTTCGGCCTCGCCAGGAGATGGTGCCGATGCGGGCGTTCGTGATCGTCGGTCCCGGCGTGGCGGAGGTGCGCGACCTCCCCCGTCCCGAACCTCGCCCGGGCGAGGTGGTCGTGGACGTCGAGCGGGCGGGCGTCTGCGGCACCGACGTCGAGTTCTACACGGGCGAGATGTCCTACCTGCACACCGGGCAGGCCGCATACCCGATCCGGATCGGCCACGAGTGGATGGGCGCGGTCTCCGCGATCGGCCCGGGCGTGGATCCGTCCTGGGTCGGGCGCCGGGTGACCGGCGACACGATGCTGGGCTGCGGCACCTGCGCGCGGTGCCTGCACGGACGCCAGCACCTGTGCGCCGACCGCCACGAGATCGGGGTCCGCAACGGTTGGCCGGGCGCCCTCGCCGAGCAGCTCCCCGTGCCCGTCCGGGCGCTGGTGCCGCTGCCGGCGGCGGTGGAGGCGTCGATGGGCGCCCTGGTGGAACCCGGCGGGAACGCCCTCCGCGCGGTCCGTGGGGCTGGGCTGGTGACCGGTGAGCGGCTGCTGGTCCTGGGGCCCGGGACGATCGGGCTGCTGGTCGCCCAGATCGCCGCGTCCGAGGGCATCGAGGTGCACCTCGTCGGTCGCAGCGAGCGGTCGCGGGCCTTCGCCCGGGCGCTCGGCTTCGCCCGCGTGTGGACTGGCGACACCCTGCCGGATCTGCCCTTCGACGCCGTCGTCGATGCCTCCAACTCGCCCGAGCTGCCGGCCCTCGCCCTCGACCTCGTGGAGCCCGGCTGTCGCGTCGTCTACATCGGCCTGGCCGGCCGGCCGAGCCTGATCGACACCCGAACGCTGGCGCTCAAGGACGTGACGGCCGTCGGCGTGCTCAGCGGCTCTGGCGGGCTCGAGGGCATCATCGAGCTGTACGCCTCCGGCGCCGTCGACCCGCGGCCGCTGGTCGGCGCGACGGTATCGCTGGAGGACGTCGCCGGCGTTCTCGCCGGTCATCGCCAGCCGGGTTGGGGAAACGCACCCAAGATCCACGTCGATCCGAGACGATGACGGCATAGGATCGGGACCCGGCGGCTCGATGCCGACAATGAGGACCGACCGAGTGAGCCGATCGGGCCGGACCTCACTCCCGGGCGGTGGGTGCCGCCGCTATCCCGCCCAGGTGTAGCCGCCGTCGACGTAGAGCGTCTGGCCGGTGATGAACGAGGCCTTCTCGCCGAGGAGGAAGGCGATGGTCCCCGTGATGTCCTCCACCCGGGCCAGGCGGCGGAACGGGACGTGCTCGAGCACGGCGAGGTCGATCGTCCCGGCCGCGACCTGGTCGGCGATGAGTGGGGTGTCGGTCCACGACGGTGCCACGGCGTTGACCCGGATCGGTCGGTCCGCCCACTCGACGGCCAGCACGCGGGTGATCCCGACCACGCCGTGTTTCGCCGCGGCGTAGGCGACACGACCCGGTAACGCGCGCATGGCGAAGACCGAAGCGAGGTTGACGATCGCGGCGCCCGGCGCCAGGTGCGGGTAGGCGGCCTGGCAGGCGTAGAACGTGCCGCTGAGGTCGATGTCGATCACCCGCTGCCAATCCTCGATCGGGAGCTCGGCCGACGGGCCGGTCCGGTTGATCCCGGCACTGTTCACGAGCCCGTGGAGCGGCCCGAACCGACCGGCGACGTCGGCGAACGCCTCGCGCAGCTCCTCGGGCCGGGTGACGTCCACCTGGATGAACGCGCCGCCGAGGCTGTCGGCGGCCTTCTGCCCGGCGGGGTCCGTGTCGAATACGACGCAACGCCACCCATCGTTCGTCAGCTCGCGGGCCGTGCCGAACCCGATCCCCTTGGCGCCGCCGGTGACCACGGCCAGCTTCATCTCGTGCCCTCCCTGCCTATCGGCACGGTAGCAAAAGCGCCATGTCGCCAACAGTGGCTCGCAGGTCTCCGAGGACGTCCGGGGCGGAAGACCCCCTACGGGCCGACGCGCCCGGCATCGGCGGGCCCTCGTCGCTGCGTCTTCACGGCAGGCGGGCGGGACCCGTGGACTCCCGGACGACGAGCCACGGCCGGAACACCACGTTCCTCGGCACACCGGCGCGGCCGGGCTGCGCTGCCATCTCGACCGCGATCTCGACCGCGGCTGCGGCGATCGCGGCCACCGGCAGCCGGACGGTGGTCAGCGCCGGGACGAGGGACGCGGCGAGCTGGATGTCGCCGAACCCGACGACAGAGAGCGAGGCCGGCACCGCGACCCCTCGCTCGGCCGCGCCTCGCACGACGCCGGCGGCGATGATGTCGCTGGATGCCACGACGGCCGTCGGCGCCGGCGCCGTGGCCAGGAGGGCGTGGATGGCCTCGGACCCGCCGGCAACCGTGTCGTCCGCGTCCCGGGCGCATCGATACCCGAGCTTCGCCTCCGCGACCGCGGCGCGAAAGGCGTCCCGCTGGACGCGCGCCTCGGCCGATACCCCGCCGATGAACGCGATCCGGCGATGGCCGAGGCCGACGAGATGCACGACCGCGTCCTCGATCCCCGCCTGCTGGTCCGCGCTCACGGACGACGCGCCGGGAAGGTCCGGCGTCGGCCGGAGCGAGACGACGGGGACCTCCCCGTGGGGCAGCCCGCCGCGCGGTCGTCCCCCGTACCGGGGGTCGCCGAGCACGAAGACCGCGTCGACCCGGCTGGAATCGAGCGGCGGCGGGAGCATCTGGCCGTCGCCTGCCTGCGTGTCGCCGGGGCCCAGCACGACGTTGTAGCCGCGCGCACGGGCCTCGGCGACGATCGCCTCGACGAGCCCGGCGACCACGGCGTTCGCCATGTCGGGGACGATCGCGCCGAACTGCATCCTGCGGACCCGGCCGGGATTCCCATCCGGGCGGATGGACGAGTACCCCAGGCGCGACGCCGCCTCGATGACCCGCGCCCTCGTCTGCGCCGTGACGGGGACCATGAGCGGCGCGTCGTTGAGGATCCGCGACACCGTGCTTGGAGACACGCCCGCGGCCGTTGCCACGTCCTTCATGGTCACGCGCCGTCGCCCGCCGGCGGCGGCCTTCGCCTTCAAGACGACCCCCGGTCACCCGGCGCTTCGCGCGGGCCCTCGGGCCCAGGGTCGTCGGCCTGCGACGCGGCGCTGGCGACCGGCAGCCAGACCCGCATCGCGGTGCCACCCCGGTTCGCGGTGGCGAAGTAGGGGACCGCCTGGACCCGCACAGGCTCGCCCGGCGACGCCGGGAGAAACGACGCCGTCGCGCCGTAGGGCCAGGCGGCCCGCTCGGGCTCACGCCTGACCCGGGCGTCCAACGTCAACGCGACCGAGCCGTCGGGCAGCGCGGCTCCACCGGGCACGACGCCGAGCTCGGGATCCGCCGAAACCTCGATCGCCTCGAGGACGACGCCCGCGGGCAGGTCCGGCTCCTCGAGGGCATAGACGATGGGTCCGCGCTCCAGCGCGATCGTGCCGCGGACGGCATCGATGCGCGGATCCGCGACCGTGACCCGTGGCGGCATCGCGAGCGTGAGGCGGACGAGGTCGCCTGCCTCCCACCGTCGATCGAGCGTGCGGGTTCCACGGGAGGCTCCATCGTCGCGAACGTCCTCGCCGTTGACCGTCACCCGGGCGTCATGACACCAGCCGGGGATGCGAAGGGTGAGCGGCCAGCGCCCGGCCGGCGTCGCCTCGATCGTGATGCCGATCTCGCCGGACCACGGGTAGCCCGTGGCGATCGACACCCGTGCGGCGCCACCGGCGACCGACCCCTCGACCTGACCCGTGGCGTACTGGTGCAGCTGCAGCCCCCCGGCTGCCCGCGTCGCGATGAGATCCGGGAAGGTCGCGATGAACCGCATGAGGTTCGGCGGGCAGCAGGAGCACGGGTACCACGGCACGCGCCCGGTCGTCGCGGCACCCTCGCGCACCATGGCGCTGCCGGTGCGCCGCTGCAGCGGGCTGGAGTAGTAGAAGCGGCACCCGTCGAGCGCGAGGCCCGACAGCACGGCGTTGCTGGCCGTCCGTTCGATGGCATCGGCGAACCGTGTCTCGCCGGTGGCGAGCAGGAGGCGCCAGGCGAGCATCGAGCTCCCGATCGCCGCGCAGGTCTCCGCGTACGCGCGGTCCGGCGGCAGCTCGAAGGGCTCGCCGAACGCCTCATCGCGATGCCGGGACCCGAGGGCACCGGTCAGGTAGGTGAACGCGGCCTGCATCGAGCCCCAGCGCGCCAGAGCCGCGTCGAGCAGGTCGGCGTCACCGGTCTCGATGGCGACGTCGACCACCCCGCAATCGAGGTAGACCTGACGGACGGCGTGTCCGGCAGGGTCCCGGGCAGCCCGGACCGTCTCGTGATCCTGCCAGTAGCGAGCGCCGTACCGACCGGGTCCGAGCAGGCCCCGGCCGCGTCGCTCGACGAGCGTCTGCGCCAGGCGGAGGTGTCGCTCGGCGCCCGTGAGGCGGTACAGCTCCACGAGCGCCATCTCGATCTCAGGATGCCCGTCGATGCCGTCGCGCCGCCCGGGACCGACCTCGGCCTCGATCCGACCGACCGCACGCTCGGCGATCCGGAGCAGCCGCTCGTCGCCGGTGCTCCGCCGCCAGGCGACCGCCGCCTGCACGAGGTGGCCAGCCGTGTAGAGCTCGTGTCCCCAGTGGAGGTCCGTGAACACCCGGCCTCGCTCGGCGACCTGGAAGTATGTGTTGAGGTAGCCGTCCGGGCGCTGCGCACGCCCCACCAGGTCGATCACGGGGTCGGCCAACCGGGCCAGCTCGGCGTCCGGACCCGCTGCGAGCTCCCAGCCCACCGCCTCGAGCCACTTGTAGACTTCCGAGTCGAGGAAGGGGAACGGCCGGCCGGCGTCGTCCACGCCCCCGGCATAGCCGTCCTCGGCGCCCATCGCCGCGAGCCGGAAGTTGGCCAGGTTGCCCACCGCCTCGAGCTGTGCGGCGCCGTGGGGGATGGTGACCTCCCGGTTGCGCCGCCGGAGGTCGTGCCACAGGCCGCCATCGATCCGGCTTGCCCCGAGCCCGAGTGGTTGCAGGCGCGTCCCGGACGCCGGCGAGGGGACGACGGGCGAGATCGTCGTGCGCGTGCTCATCCCTTCACCGCCCCGCTCATGAAGCCACGGACGTAGTAGCGCTGCAGAAGGAGGAACAGCAGGATGCAGGGGACGGCCATCACGACCACGCCCGCCTCCGTCGACCCGTAGTCGATGACGCCCATCGTCTGCTGGCGCAGCGTGGCGATGGCCAGGGGCAGCGTCGCCTTGCTGCTGTCGCTGATCAGGATGAGGGGCGCGATGAAGTCGTTCCAGGCGGCGAGGAAGGCGAACAGCCCGACCGTGATGAGCCCCGGCATGACGGCCGGGAGGAACACCCGGCGCAGGACGCCGAACGAGCCGCAGCCGTCGACGAGCGCGGATTCCTCGAGCTCCTTGGGCACGGCCTCGAACGAGATGCGCATCATGAACGTGGCGAACGGCAGTTGGAACATCGCCAGCACGAGGCTCAGGCCGAGCAGCGAGTTCTGGATGCCCAGGGTCCTGAGCAGGGTGTACAGCGGGATCAGCAGCGTCGCGTACGGGACCATCAGGATCGCCAGCGTCGCCAGGAACAGCAGGTCACGCCCGGGAAACGTGAACCGGGCGAACGCATAGCCGCCGAACAGGGACACGGTGAGCGTGATCGCGACCGTCATGCAGGCGACGATGGTGCTGTTGAGCAGGTACTGGCCGAGGCCGGCGTTGTACTCCAGCAGGGTCGTGTAGTTGCCCGGCCCGTACCCCATGACCTGGCCCGTGGCCGCCTGGGGGCTCACCGACGCGACGAAGCTCCACAGGAGCGGAAACAGGAAGATGATCGCGAGGCCGCCGGTGAGGACGTAGTAGGAGGTTCGCCCGAGCACAGCGTTCATGACGTCAACCCTGGTCCGTGTTGCGGAGCCCGCGGAACTGGACGACGTTGAGCAGCAGCAGGACGGCCAGCACGATCATCGAGATCGCGGCGGCGGTGCCCAGGTTCTGCCGCTGGAACGCCTCGCGGTAGATGAGCTGAACCACCGTGACCGTGGTGTTGTCGGGGCCGCCCTTGGTCAGGATGTAGAACTGGTCGAAGGCCAGCAGCGATCCGGTGATGCACAGGATCAGACACAGGGCGAGCGACGGCCGCAGAAGGGGGATGGTGATGGTGCGCAGGGTCTGCCACCGACCGGCGCCGTCGATCGAGGCCGCCTCGTACACGTCGCGGGAGATGGCCTGCAGGCCGACGAGCAGGATCAGCATGTAGAACCCGGCGAACTTCCAGACGATGAGGAAGACCGTCGACAGCAGCGCGGAGAACGAGCTGCCGAGGAACGAGATCGGGCCGTCCGTCAGGTGGAGTGCCTGCAGCGGTGGGCTGATGGGGCCGATCGACGGGGAGTAGAGCCCCCAGAAGAGGAGCGAGGCCGAGGCGAGGCCGACGGCCGTCGGGACCAGGAAGCTCGTGCGCAGGAACGCGACCCACCGGGCCCCCTCCTGGACGAGAAGCGCGAGCCCGAGCCCGGCGCCCACCAGCAGGACGGTCACGATCACCGTGTACTCGATCGTGAACAGCACGGCCGGCCAGAACAGGGTGTTCGCCTGGACCGCCGTGTAGTCGGCAGGGAGGTTGAACCCCTTGTCTCCGGTCAGGAGGCTCCAGTCGCTCGCCGACATCCGGGTGACGAGCAGGAGCGGGATGGCGAAGAACAGGATGACGTACACCGCCGTCGGCATCGCGTAGGCGATGCCCATGAGCCGGCGCCGTCGCCACCACGACCATGCGGGCGCCCGACGGCCGCCCTGAAACCGGGGCATGACCGGCGTCGTCGTCACCGTGCTCCTCCTCGAACGGTGGATCAGTATCCCGGCGGTGCGGGTCACGGGCGCCGCACCGCCGGGAACTGGGGGGATTACTTGAGGGAGGCGTTGATCGCTTCGTTGTCCGCGTCGATCTTGCTCGCATCGCCGAAGACGGCGTCACGGAGCAGCACGAGCCACGGGCCCTGGGGATCGTTGAAGGTCTGTCCGAACTTGAGGGCGAACGGGGTCGTCCCCTTGCCGGCGATCTCGTTGAACATGACGAGCCGCGGATCGCTGGCGGTGTACTTGTTGTTCGCGAGGTCGGTCCGCGCAACGACGTTGCCGCCCTTGGCGACGACCTCGACCTGCGCCTCGTCGCTGAACACCCAGTCCAGGAAGTTCCAGGCCTGGTCGGTGACCTTGGTGTCCTTGGAGATCCCGATGCTGTCGCCGCCGACGAAGGTGGACTGGCCACCCTTGAGACCGGCGATCGGGGTGACTCCGATGTCCGCGTCCTGGAGCTGGGCGTTGGCCATGCCCTGCAGGCTGGCGGGCATCGGCATGATCCCGATGTTGCCCTTGGGGAAGTATCCGGTCCAGGTGGGCCCGGCCTCGGTCTTGGAGTCGGGCATCAGCGCGGTGCCGTCCTCGACGAGGCTCCGGAAGGTCGAGTAGACTTGCTTGTTCTCGTCGCTGTTGAGCAGCGACTGCGTGCCGTCGGCGCTCATCACCTGCTGGCCATCGGCCCAGGCGATCGGCCACCAGGTGAACACCCCGCAGCCGCCGCAGTTGCCGCCGAAGAACGTGCCGCTCACGCCGTTGCCGAGCTTCGCGATCGCGCGAGCCGCGGTGGCAAATTCGGCCAGCGTCGTCGGCGGCTTCTCCGGATCGAGGCCGGCGTCACGGAACAGCTTCTTGTTGTACATCCAGACCGACAGGTCCATGACGAACGGGAGGCCGTACTTCTTGCCGTCCCAGGTGTCGTTGGCGATGTGCGCCGGTGCGATGTTGGCGATGTTGGGCATCGCGTCGATCCGGGAGGTGAGATCGGTGAACAGGCCCGCCGACGTCCAGTTCGGCATGTACACGACGTCCGCGGAGAACAGGTCCGGCAGCCCGTTGGCGCCGGCCGCGGTGCCGACCTTGGCCTGGTAGTCGTCGGTCGGGACGACCGTCAGCTCGATCTGGTTCTTGTGGGACGCGTTGTAGGCGTCGACCAGGGCCTGTGAGCGCGCCTGCGTCGCGGCGCGCGTCCACATCGTCAGCTTGGTGCCATCGTCGATGCCTGCGTTGCCAGTCGCTGCGGCGCTGGCCGGGGCAGCAGCGGTAGCCGCCGGTGCAGCCGAGGCCGCAGGGGTGCTCACCGGTGCAGCCGAGGCCGCCGCAGGGCTCGACGTCGGCGCCGCCGTGTTGCCGCACGCAGCGGCGACAAGCAATGTCACCACCGCGAGCGTCGGGACCTTGACGAACCTGCCCATCGCGTGCTCCTCCAATCGGGATTCCCCGGCGCCGGGAGTGTCCGATGACGGATCGGGTCCATTGCACGACCGGCGCAGGCGGGACACTACCACATCCGTTTCGTGCATGCAATCGTATGCGGTACTTCGATTTCTGATCATGCACGCGCATGCAGCACCAGACCATCGCCCGTGCTCGCCGATCGCGGCCCGAGATCGTCGAACGTGGCCGCGGTCCGGCTCGGCGGCGGGTTGGCCGGCAGCCGAGTCGCCGACCGCGCCGCTCGGGAGGGCCGAGGTTCTAGGAGGCCGCGGGCCCGGCGGTGGACTGGCGGACGACCAGGCGCGGCTCGAACACGGTGACGGTCGGATCGCGCGGCAGGAGCGGGTCGCGCGCGAGGTCGATCGCCCGCCCCAGGCCCGCCGCCACGATCTCCTCGATGGGCATGTGGACGGTGGTCAGCGCCGGGACGGTGTGGGCCGCCAGGACAAGGTCGTCGAAGCCCACGACGGAGAGCTCCGTCGGAACGGTGCGACCCATGGTGTAAGCCGCATGCAGCACACCGACGGCGACCAGGTCGGTGGCGGTTACGACCGCGGTCGGAGCACCCGGCATCGAGAGCAGCGCTCGCAGCGCCGACTCCCCACCTTCGAGGCTGTTCGGGACGCGCTGCACCCACCCGTCCGGGATCGTCCCGACACAGTCGTGCATCGCCTCGAGGTAGGCGTCCTCCCGTTTCGTGTTGTCACCCGGCAGGTGCCCGCTGACGAACCCGATCCGGCGATGCCCGAGCCCGAACAGGTGCTGGACGCCGGCCAGGATCCCGGCTCGATCATCGACATCGACGGTGGGGAACTGGAGCGGGCTTGCCCCCTGCCACAGGGCGACGACCGGCACGACCGACGCCCGAAGGTCTGCGAGCAGCCGGGGCTGGTCCTGCATGTCGCTGAGCAGGATGACCGCATCGCAGTGCCGGATCTCGAGAACCGCGGACAGCGGCAGGCGCTCGCCCGTCTGGCCATGCGCATGCCCGAGCACGATGTTGTAGTTGCGGGTCATCGCCTCGACCGCCAATGCCTCGATGGCGCTGGCATTGAACGGATCGCTGAAGTCGCGCACAACGACGCCGATGAGCATCGTCGGCGCGCCACGCAAGCCTCGCGCCAACGGGTTCGGCCGGTAACCGAGATCCCTGGCCGTGGCGAGGACCCGGGTGCGCGTCTCCTCCGCGATGGGCACCTTGGACGGGGCGTTGTTGAGCACTCGGGACACGGTGCTCTGGGAGACCCCTGATGCGTCCGCGATGTCCCGCATCCGGATCGCGCCCCCGGCCACGTGCGCCTGAACACCAGGCGCCGACTGGCCGTCGGGCTCGATCAGCGCGCGCGGATGGCGACCGGCCGCTACCTCGGCAGGTCCAGGTGCGTCGCGCTCTCCCACGCTTGATGAGGGTAGCACTCGCGAATCCGGCCAAGGATGGAGTCTCGCCGCCTCCGCAGACGCGAGCGACGATCGCACCGAGACTGGCCGGCCGCCTGGCGGTCGCCCGCTATGGCCTGACGGCAGCGGCCTCCGACCGGACCAGATCGACCAGGTTGCCGAGCGCCAGGCTGACGTCCAGGTCGTGGAGGCCCCACGCCGGACCCTCCGAACCCGTCAGGGTGGGTGTCGCCGGCGCTGATGCCACGCGCGTGACCTGCAGCCAGGTGGCGTCGCCGCTGGTCTGGCAGCGCGCCGTCAGCGCGTCCGGATACGAGACGAACGCGGTCGTCGGCGCCGGCCTCGGGCCGTCGGCAAGCCTCACCACGTCCGTTGTCGGGAAGTAGGGGAGCAGCGTTCCGACCCCTCCCGGTGCGGCCGGGTTCACGCACAGGATCTGCTGGGTCCCACTTCGCGGGATGGGAAGCATGCCCGCGGCACCCGTGACCCGCCCGAACTCGGCGCCCGGCGGCGGCGTCTCCGCAAAGCTCGAGTAGGCGACCACACAGCCAACCTGGCTCACCGAACCACAGGAGGGTATGTTCGCGAAGTCGCCGCCCGTCGTCTTTCCGGGCGTCACGGTCACGTTGCCACCCATCAGCAGGGCCGAGACCAGCAGCTTTCGCACGTTCGGGTTCGGATCGATCTCGAAGTGGAGCAGGTCGGCGAGAAGCATCGCGCCCTGTGAATGGCCGATGACGACCACGCCCCGTCCATGGTTGTAGCTGGCCAGGTAGTCGTCGAAGGCTGCCTTGACGCCGTCGTACGCTTTCTGGACGTTGGCCCCGGTGATCCTGCCCGAGCCAAGAGCGGCAATCGTGAGCTGTTGGTAGACCGGCGCGTAGACCCTGCAGACCTGAGAGAAGGGCCCCGCCTGGGCCGACGCCACGGCTCGTTCCTCCGGATCGATCGAGAGGTCGGCGTTGATCGTCGTCTGGCGGCTGGTCGTTGGATAGACGTAGAAGCAGTCGATCGGCGGATCGTCGGCCGGCACCAGCTGCGATGCCGTGCGCCGCCCGGTCGGATCGATGGTTGTGACGCTCAGGTCGGACGTGCACGGGTTGTCTGCCGCGCCCGGCATGCACAGCCAGACGATGTTCGCCGCGTCTGCTCCGGGGATCGGCGTGGTGCTCGTACTCGCCGCGGAGGTCGGGGTGGCGATGGACGGCAAGGCAACCGCCGCCCGGGACGTCGGCTGGGCGGTCGGCGTTGGCATTGCGGTAGGGGACTGGCCGCTGCACGCCGCGGGTGCCAGGGCACCGAGGATCAGGAGGTGGCGAAGGAGCTTCCTCATGCGCCTATGGTGGATCAGCCGGACAGCGGGCGCGGCGCGGCTCCGAGGTCTTCATGGGATGATGCCGCTCCGATGGATGCCATCGCCTTTGCGCTCGGCGTGTTCCTGCTCGCACTCACCTTCTGGGACCTGTTCCAGACGGTGATCGTGCCGAGGCCGACGCCTGGCTGGTTCCGGATCAGCCGCTACCTGGTGCGCGGCGCCTGGCGCGGCCTCCGTGCCCTCCGTGACGGGCGACCCGGACGTTCCTACGACCGCGTGCTCGGTCTGTTCGCCCCCGCGGCGACCGTCGCCCTCCTGGCCGCCTGGCTCGTGACGCTGATCCTCGGGTACGGCCTCATCCTCTACGCGATTCGCGACGAGCTGCACCCGCCACCGGCCGACCTGGGCACCACCCTCTACTTCGCCGCGACGTCCGTCCTGACGCTCGGGTTCGGGGACATCGTCGCGTACGGGACCATGGCGCGCGTCGTCATCACGGTCGCCGCCATCAGCGGCCTGGGGGCGGTGGCCCTGGTCGTGACCTTCCTGTTCTCGCTGTACGGGTCGTACCAGCGCCGCGAGATGCGGGTCGTGATGCTCCAGGCGTCCGCTGGAGCTCCCCCGTCCGCGGTCGCGCTGCTCGAGACGTACGCATGGCTCGGGCTCACCGACCGTCTCCCCGAGCTCTTCCGGGACTGGCAGGAGTGGGCGGCGGAGGTCCTGGACTCGCACGTGGCCTACCCGCTGCTGGGGTTCTTCCGCTCCAGCCACGACAACCTGTCATGGATCAGCGCCCTCGGGACGGTGCTCGACGCCGCGAGCCTCGTGCTCACGACGGTCGAGGGCATCCCGCATGGCGACGCCAAGTTGTTCAAGCGCATGGGGTCGCACCTGGTCGAGGACATCTCGAACCTGGGGTTCCGCAGCGGCAGCCCGACCAGCCTGGACCGGTCGGCGTTCGAGGCGGCTTGCGACCGGCTCGAGCAATGCGGGTATGTGCTCGCGCCGCGCGACGCGGCGTGGGTGGCGCTACAGACCGCCCGCGCGACGTACTCGGCCCCGCTGGTGGGCATGGCGACCTACTGGGCGACGCCCGCCGCCCAGTGGCTCGGCGACCCCGTCGCGCTCCATCAACCACTCCACGAGCCCGACGATCCCTGAGGCCCAGCTGGCCGGGTGACGACGACCCCTGTCGGCCGCCCTGCTGGTCGACTGGCCTGGACGGGGCGGGCCTACGTTCCGCGTCTGGTCGCCCTGCCGAAGGCCGCGAGCGCGAGCACGCACCCGATCGCCAGCAGCGCACCGCCGAGCATGGCGACCGTCAGGCCGACCGTGACGGACATAAAGCCCATTGCCGGGGGGTAGACGATCGAGCCGATCACCGCCATGCCGGCGAGCGACCCGCCGATGGCGGCCGAGCGCTGCGGGTAGCGGTCACCGCCGATCGCGACGATCATCGGGAACACCGGACCAGACGCCACTCCGGCGGCCGCGAAGGCGGCGATTGAGAGGGGCAGCGACGGGACGAGCACCGCGACGACGATCAGAGCGGCCATCGCCAGCGCGCAGGCGATGGTGAACCGGAGGTGGTCGAACCGGTCCGCGATGAGCGACGAGACGAGGCGCCCGACGGTCAGCCCAGCCCAGTACAGCGACAGCGCCAGCGTCGCGGTGGCCAGCGGTGCCGCCTCCAGGAACCTCACGATCCAGTTCGACACGCCGATCTCGGACGCGACATACGCCGCGATCGCGATCCCGAGCAGGAACAGCGGCCCCGCCAGCAATGCCCGGCCATCGGAATCGGCCGGCGTACCCGGCAAGCGCGTGCCCGCCCGATCGCTCGTCCTCCGCCCGCTGGGCATCGGGACCACGACGTAGGCCATCGCCAGGAGCGAAACCACCACGCCGGTGCCGACGGCGACCGCCTCCCATCGGACCCCGCCACCCACGAGCGCCCCCAGGACGAGCGGCGCGGCGAGAGCCCCGACGCTGAACGACATGTGCAGCAGGCTCATGGCCCGTCCGCGGCCCTCGCGGTATACGTCGAGGACGAGGCCGTTCGCACCGCCGTCGAGGCAGCCGGCGCCGGCGCCCATCGCCATCGCCGCCAGCACGAACACGACCCAGGTCGGGGCCAGGCCGAGACCGGCGGCGCCGAGCCCGGTGACCAGCACGGCGCCGCCGAGGACCGGGCGGCGACCCAGGCGCTCGGTCACCGCACCACCCGAGAATGACCCCGCCGCGTAGGCCACCGCGTAGACCAGGTAGACGACGCCGATCCCCGCATCGGTCTGCCCGAATGCCGTCTCGATCGAACGGATGAGCGACGGGATGAGCAGCCCGGTCCAGCCGCAGGCGAGGAGGGTCACGCACGCGACGAGGCCGGCTGCCAGCCGCGCCTGCTGGCTCGCGCCCGCACGGAGGGGAGCGGCGCCCGCGATGCCGCCGTCAGGCACGGATCGCCTCCGGTCCAACTCGACGAGGACGGGTGATCGGGTCTTCGGGCGGGCAGTCGATCATCACCACGTGGGCAATGGTACGGGGGCGCTGACGACCGCGATGGCCATGCGCGTCGACCGGTCCCGGACCCCCGCAGGAGCCCTGGCGAGAGCCCCGTCGGTCGTCAGCCGCTCCCGAGGTAGGCCCGAAGCTGCTCCACCACGAAGGCGTGGTCGTCGACCTGCGGCAGCCCCGAGACGACGACCGTGCCGATCACCCCCACCCCGTGGACACGCAGCGGAAACGCGCCGCCGTTGGCCAGGAACAGCTCCCGGGACAGCGCATGCCGCGTGTTGACATCCTCGCCGTCTCGCTCGTGGCGCAGCCGCACGTGCAGCGAGCTCTGCTCGAAGTGCTGCGCGACGCGCGCCTTCCTCATCGCCCACTCGTCGTTGGATGCCGTGCTGCCCGGCAGCGCGGCCACGTACACGAGCCGTCCCCCGGACCGGATCTGGATCAGGATCGGCAGGTTCCGTGCGAGGGCAGCCTCCGACATCAGGTGCCCAAGCCTGTGGAGCGATCCCAGGTCGGCCTGCGGGAGGACCAGGTCGCGCTCCTGCGACTCCAGCTCCTCGATCGTCGGCCAGACGACGCCACCTTGAGTCGACATGAGCACCTCCCGTGACCGGCATCGATCGCGACACGCGCCACTCCCTGGCGTTCGGCTCGCGAGTCACCGGGATCATGACGTCCGCGCCCATGACGCTGTCAAGCGCGAGGGCGGTGACCGCACGCCCTGAGCGGCAGGTGTATCGTGCGAGCCTAATGGTTAGCCAGAGCCTAACAGTCAACACAGCACAAAGGGGAATGGCATCAACGAGCAGGAGCGAGCGTTCCTCATCGCGGAGGTCGTCGCGGGCTTCGAGGCGAGCCTCGCCCGTCTCGCCGACGCGCACACGCCGGAGTTCCTGGAGGTCGACATCACGATGCCCCAGGCGAAGGTCCTCTACCTCCTGGCGGCGGGAGACCTCAACATGTCCGAGCTGGTTGCCCGCCTGGGGGTGACCAGCCCGTCGGTGAGCGGCGTCGTCGATCGTCTCGTCGAACGCGGGCTGATCGCTCGCCGCGCGAGCCCGGCGGACCGCCGCCGGATCTTCGTCGGCATCACGCCCGCCGGCGTGGAGCTGCTCGACCGCTTCCGCGACCTCAACTCGCGGCAGGTGCGAACCCTGCTGGCAGTGCTCGACGAGGCGGACCTCGAGCAGGTCCGTGGCTTCCTGGGCGTGCTCGACCGCGGCATCTCGCGCCTGGCGGCCGCCGGCACGCCCCCCCGACCGGTCGCCGCGGTCGTCCACGGCGGCGACCGTCCATGAGCCGCACCAGGTCCACCGTCCCGGCCCGTGCCTTCACCTCCCGGGTGGCGCAGGGCGGGACATCGAGGAGCACGAGGTCATGAGCAGGCGAGCACTCGTCATCGGTGGTGCGTTGGTGGTCGGCGTCGGGCTCCTCGGCATGGCCGCCGCCGGCGCCATCCTGGGCAGCAAGACGCCCCAGGTCACCTACCTGACCGCCACGGCATCCGTCATGGACGTGCGCAACAACGTGTCGATCACCGGATCCCTCGAGCCGGTGGAGTCCTACGGCCTCGCGTTCGGCGAGGCACCCGACCGGTCGCCGAAGCCGGCGGCCACCGCTACCGGCCAGACCACAGCGCCCGCCTGGACCGTGGATACCGTGAACGTCGCGGCCGGCGACGCGGTCAAGGCCGGAGACGTGCTCGCAACCGCGGACACGGCCGACGCGGAGCTCGCCCTGACCGCGGCCCAGGCAAACCTCGCCGCCGCGCAGGCGCGGCTGAAGGCCGACCAGACCCCAGTCTCGTCGACGACGAAGGCGAAGGCGAAGCTGGGGGTCACGCAGGCCAACTCCCAGCTCACGCAGGCAAGGAGGGTCCTGTCCCAGACGCAGGCGTCCGGCAGTCTGGCCGTCTCCCAGGCATCGGCGGCGCTCACCGACGCGCGGAGGCAGCTGGCCAGCGACCGGGCCGCCGGGGCGCCGACTGCGGTCATCACGGCCGACAAGGCCGCCGTCACGCAGGCCTCGCGGGCGCTCGCGACGGCGAGGCGCCAGGCCGCCTCGGCGAACACGCAGGCGGCCAACCAGGTCGCTGCCGCCAAGCTGGGCGTCACGTCGGCCAACCTGAACTACAAGGGTGCCACCAACGTCGACACGGCTGCGGCCGTCGCGGCCGACCAGGCCGCCGTGGCCCAGGCCGAATCGGCCGTGGCCGACGCGGAGCGGACCCTCGGGTACGCCACCCTGACGGCGCCGATCGACGGCCTGGTCTCGTCGGTCACCATCCAGCCCGGCGATTCGGTCTCGGGCACCGTGATCCGGCTCCGGGGGACGGCGCTGGAGGTGGCAGCCGCGGTCACCGAGGCCGACCTGCCGTCGGTCCGGGCCGGCCAGCCGGCCGACGTGACGATCTCCGCGCTCAGTGCCGACGTCCACGGGCGGGTGGACTCGGTCGACCTCGCCGGCGCCACGAAGAGCGCGTCCGGCGTCGTCTCGTACGGCGTCGTCGTCGCCCTCGACCCGTCCCCCGGCCTCGCCGAGGCCGCACCGAGCATGACGGCCGATGTGGTCATCACCACGGCCAGCGCACCCTCGGTGCTCGCGGTGCCGGTGTCCGCGATCGGCGGCGCTCCCGGCGCCTACACGGTCCAGGTGCTGGATGCACCGGGCCAGGTGCGGACCGTCCCGGTCGAGGTCGGCCTGCTGACGGCGACGCTCGCCGAGATCCGGTCGGGCATCTCCGAAGGCACCGTGGTGGTGACGGGCACGGCGTCCGCCAAGGACCTGGTCACCACGTTCCCCACGGGCCCCGGCGGGGGCGCCGGAACCTCAGCGCGCCCCAGCGCCGCGCCGGTCCCGGCGGGCTCCCAGCCGTGACCGCACCGGAGGAGTCCACGGACGAGACGGTCCGGACGCCGGTCATCGAGACGCCCGTCCCCGAGACGCCGGTCATCGAGATGCGCGGGATCGGCAAGGTCTACCGTTCTGGCCGCCTGGAGGTCGAGGCCCTCCGGGGCGTGGACCTCGACGTCGCCCCGGGCGACTTCCTGGCGATCGTCGGCCCGTCGGGGTCCGGCAAGTCCACGTTGATGAACCTGCTCGGATGCCTGGACCGCCCGACGACCGGCAGCTACCGGCTCGCCGGCACCGACGTGGCCGGCCTGTCGGACGACCAGCTCGCGCGGGTCCGCAACCGCACGATCGGGTTCGTGTTCCAGTCGTTCAACCTGCTGCCGCGGACGACGGCGCTCGAGAACGTGGCCATGCCGCTGCTGTACGCGGGCGTCGGCCGGTCGGAGCGGCTGCAGCGTGCCCGCGACGCCCTCGCTCGGCTGGGGCTCGGAGACCGGCTGACGCATGAGCCGTCGGAGCTGTCCGGGGGCCAGCAGCAGCGCGTGGCGATCGCGCGGGCGCTCGTGAGCCTGCCGGCGATCATCCTGGCCGACGAGCCCACCGGCAACCTCGACTCCGCCTCGGGCCGGGACGTGCTCGACCTGCTCCACGAGCTGAACGACGCCGGGACGACGATCGTCCTCATCACCCACGACAGCGACGTGGCGGTGGCGGCCAAGCGAAGCGTCCGGGTCCGTGACGGGCGGCTCGCGGCATGAACTGGGCAGAGCTCGTCCCCCTCGCCATCTCGCGGCTCGCCGCGGCGCGCCTGCGGGCACTGCTGACCATGCTCGGGGTGATCATCGGGGTCGGGTCCATCGTCGCCCTGGTCTCGGTCGCGCAGGGCGCCACGTCCGGGATCACCAACCTCATCGAGGGCCTGGGCACCAACCTGCTCAGCATCAGTCCCGGCGCCAACACGTTCGGCTTCGTGCGCGGTGCCGGCGGGTCGGCCGACACGCTGACGATCGAGGATGCGCAGGCCATCGCCCAGGTCGATGGGGTCGCCCAGGTCGCCCCGCAGGTGTCGACGATGGCCGTCGTGGTGGCCGGCTCCGCGAACACCACGACCACCGTGTCCGGGATCACCCCCGCCTTCATGCCCGTGCGTGCGTACGAGGTCTGGCGCGGCACCTTCGTGTCCGAGGCCGAGTACGCGGCCGGGCTGCGGGTCGCCGTGCTCGGCTCGGCCACGGCCGACGCCCTCAATCTCGGCGCCTCGGCGCTGGGCTCGGACATCAACGTCGGCGGCGTGCCCTTCCGCGTGGTGGGCATCCTCCAGCCCAAGGGCATCCTCGACGACCAGGTCTACATCCCGCTGTCGGCCATGCGGGACTACTTCGTGGCGGGCAAGTCCCTGCAATCGCTGTCCGTGTCCACGGTGCACGCAGACCAGATCCCGCTCACCAAGTTCCGCATCACCGAGCTGCTCCGTGCCCGCCACAAGATCGCCGACGGGGCCGCGAACGACTTCACGATCGTGGACCAGGCGCAGCTGCTGTCGGCCTTCGGGACGATCACCGGGCTGCTGTCCCTGCTCCTCGCCGGCATCGCGTCGATCAGCCTGCTCGTGGGCGGCATCGGGATCATGAACATCATGCTGGTGTCGGTCCGGGAGCGGACGCGGGAGATCGGCATCCGCAAGGCGATCGGGGCGCGGGGCCGGGACATCATGGCCCAGTTCCTGGTCGAGGCCCTGGTGCTGTCGCTCGCCGGAGGCTTGCTCGGGATCGTGGCCGGCGTCGCAGCCTCGGCGGCGATCGGGACCCTGGCTGGCTGGGGTCTCACGATCAGCCTGACCACGATCCTGCTGGCGGTCGGGTTCTCGCTCGCCGTCGGCGTGGTCTTCGGTGTCTGGCCGGCCCGGCAGGCGGCCAGGCTCGACCCCATCACCGCGCTCCGGTACGAGTGACCCGAAACGCCACGCGGCCGGCCCTGCGCCGGGCCGGTCGCGGTGGTGAGGTCGCGGCGATGAGGGAGTCCCGTGACTACCCTGCGACGGCCTCCCGCTCTCGAGGCGACGCGGTCGCGGCGACCGGGACGCCCATTGCGAACGGCAGGCCGAGCCGGTCGACGCCGTCGTCGGCAAGATCCTGCTCGTAGGTGCAGATGCACGGGCCGTTCTGGGCGCAGCCGAGGCAGCAGTACGCCTCGTCCATGCGGTAGACGGGCCGGTCGGTGATCAGGCCGTCGCACGAGGCGCAGTAGCCGCGGCGGGGGCTGGCGTAGGTATGCATGCGGGTCCTCCGATAGGTTTCGGGCCGGGACGAGGGTCAGGGCGGGACGTCAGGGATAGAGCCCACGGAGCCGCGTGGCCGTGGCGACGCGCTCGACGGCGATGGCATGGGCGGCGAGCCGGGGTGGGATCCCATCGGCCGCGGCGCGGTGCCACACCGCATCCGCGGCCGAGAGGATCTGGCGCTGCAGTCGGTCATTGACCTCGTCGCGCGTCCACGCGAGGGCCGACCGGTTCTGGGTCCACTCGAAGTAGCTGACGATCACGCCGCCGGCGTTGCACAGGATGTCGGGGATCACCATGACCCCGTTGTCCCACAGGATCGGATCGGCCGACGGGTCGGTGGGGCCGTTCGCACCCTCGGCGAGGATCCGGGCGCGGATGCGCCCGGCGTTGCGAGCCGTGATCTGGCCCTCGAGCGCGGCCAGGACGAGCACGTCGACCTCGAGGCCGAACAGGGTCTCGTTGTCGATCAGCTGTGTCCCGGCAGAGCCGGCCACGGTGCCATACGCCCGGAACCGCCGGGCGAGATCGGGGATGTCGAGGCCATCCGGGTCATAGGCGCCGCCGCCGACATCCGTGACCGCGACGACCTTCGCCCCGGCCTCGTGAAGGAGGCGCGCGGTGGCCTCGCCCACGTTCCCGAAGCCCTGGATCGCGACGCTGGCACCGGCCATCTCCAGGTCAATTCGACCTGCCGCGTCGCGGATCGTGTAGACCACGCCCTGGCCGGTGGCATCCGAACGGCCGACGGATCCGCCGATCGAGGTCGGCTTGCCGGTGACGACGCCGGGCACCGAATACCCCCGGTGCATCGACACGGTGTCCATGATCCATGCCATCACCTGGGCGTTTGTCCCCACGTCGGGCGCCGGGATGTCGGAATCCGGGCCTACGATCGGCTGCAGCTCGGTGGTGAAGCGGCGCGTGAGGGCCTCGAGCTCCCTCCCGCTCATGCTCGTCGGGTCGCACGTGACGCCACCCTTGGCGCCGCCGAACGGGACGTCCACGAGCGCGCACTTCCAGGTCATCCACATGGCGAGCGCGCGGACGTCGTCGAGGTCGGTCTGGGGATGGAAGCGCAGGCCGCCCTTGGCCGGTCCGCGAGCCACGTTGTGCTGGACGCGGTAGCCGGAGAACACCCGGACGGAGCCGTCATCCATGTGCACCGGGAAGTTCACGGTGTACTCGCGCTGCGGCACCCGGAGGACCGCACGGAGGTCCGGTTCGACCTCGAGGTGCTCGGCGGCGGCGTCAAACTGGGCACGTGCCGCGGCGAGGGCGTTCTGCCCAGCGGTGCCGCGGGCCGGGGCGAGGATGGCCGGCTTGGCGGGGTTCGTGGTCACCGGGGCGATGTCCGTGGTCATTGGTGGGTCTCCAGGCGGAGCCGCGTGGTCTGCTCCTGACCGCAAGGCTCGCCCCTGGCGGGGAACGTCGGCGGAGACCTGCATGAACGGCGCGTGAACATCGGGCTCGATCCCGTGAATGCCGTGTTCATGAGCGTGCGATGCGCCGCGCTATCCTCAAGGCATGCCACCCAAGCCCCCGCCGGAGATGGACGTCTCGCTTCCGGTCCATCCCGCCTCCTCGGTGGGCCCGTCGCCGCTGCTTCACGCGGCGCTCGCACTCGTCCCACCGTCGGTGACCGCATCCGAGCTCGAACAGCGGTTCGCCGCGAGCGGCGCCGACCTCCGCCCCCGGATGGCAGCCAGGCTGATCGCCGACCTCGCCGACCTTGGGCTCGTCCGGGCGAGCCGGCGGAGTGGTCGTGGCACACGGTGGGTGGCCACGACCCTGGGCCTCCGGTACGTGGACGCCGGCCTCGAGGGCCAGGCGAGCGTCCCGCTCGCCGAGTTGGAGGGCCTGCGCACCGACCTGCTGTCCACGATCGCCCACGAGCTCCGGACTCCGCTCACGGCGGTCCGCACGAGCGCGGGCCTCCTGCTGGATCCGGCCTCCGAGCCCACCGAGGAGCAGCGCCGGGCGCTGCTGGAGGCGATCGAGCGCAACGGGGAGCGAATGCAGCGGCTCGTGGGTGACATCCTCGACCTGTCACGATTCCGGTCCGGGAGCGTCAGCCTGCAGCTCCGCCGGTTCAGCGCGGGTGCCCTGGCCGAGTCTGTGGTGGCCGTGATCGCGCCCCTCGCGGCGAAGCGGTCGCAGCGCACCGGTTGGTCCCTTTCCGCGTCGGGCGATCATCGCGTCTACGGGGACCACCGGCGGCTGGAGCAGGCGCTGCTCAACCTGGTCTCCAACGCGCAGCGTTTCGCGCCCGACGGCGGCGTCGTCTCGGTGAGCGTGGAGGAGCACGGGCTGTTCACGAGCTGGAGCGTGACCGACGATGGCCCCGGGATCTCGGAGGCGGATCAGGCCCGGCTGTTCGAGCGCTTCTTCGTGGGTCGCAACGACCGCTCCGGCTCGCGCGACGGCGTGGGGCTGGGGCTGCCAACGGCGCTGGCGATCGCGCAGGCGCACGGCGGCACGATCGGTGTCCGGAGCGCGCTCGGGCGCGGCAGCACGTTCGCGCTGATCGTCCCGACGTCGGGTCCCGAGGACGATGAGTGATGCGGATCCTGGTCGTGGACGACGAGCCGGACGTCGTCGAGTCGGTCCGCCTGGGTTTTACGCTGCAATGGCGGGACGTGGAGGTGCTCGGTGCGGGTACCGGCGAGGCCGCGTTGGACAGCGTCGAGCGGAAGCGCCCTGACATCGTCCTGCTCGACGTCGGGCTGCCCGACAAGGACGGGTTCGCCGTCCTGCGCGAGCTCCGCGCGTTCTCCGATGTCCCCGTCGTGATGCTGACCGCTCGGGACGACGCGATGAGCAAGGTCAAGGGCCTGGAGATGGGCGCGGACGACTATGTGACCAAGCCCTTCAACCACCTCGAGCTGATGGCCCGGGTCAGGGCGGTGTTGCGACGCCTCGACATGCCCGCGCCTGCGAGCCGGGCGCCGTCGTTCCGGTCCGGGGACCTGGAGGTGGACTTCGCCCTGCAGGAGGTGCGGCTGCGCGGCTTGCGGGTCGAGCTCACCCCTACCGAGTACAAGCTCCTCTATCACCTGGTCCGCAACGCGGGGCACGTGCTCCAGCACGGGACGCTGCTGGCCAAGGTCTGGGGCCGGGAGTACGTCGACGAGGTGGACTACGTCCGGGTCTACATCCGCCGGCTGCGCGAGAAGCTGGGCGACGACCCGGAGCATCCCCGCTATATCCAGACGGAGCGTCGCCTCGGCTACCGGTTCCTCGCGCCGGCATAGGCTGGGCTCTCTCGGCCTGGGCCATGATGTCCCGGCCTGGGGTCCCGGCCCGGCCGGCCCCCGGGGATGGCCGGGTGCCAACTTCAGTTACTTGCGCAAGTACGCAAGTTGATCTACCCTTGTGCGGCATCGACTCGCGCAGGCCGTCTGCTCCACAGCCCGTGCCACTGCCAAGCCTCCATCCTCGCGACCCAGGGGTGAAGAACATGTCCATCTCGACCAGCTTCACGTTCTCCACGCGTCTGCGGGGAAGCCTCGCCAGCGTGCGCCCCGCCGTCGAGGCGGCGCTCCGGGCCCAGGGGTTCGGTGTTTTGACCGAGATCGACGTCCAGGCCACGATGAAGGCGAAGCTCGGCGTGGACCGGGCGCCATACGTGATCCTCGGTGCCTGCAACCCGCCGCTGGCCCACCGGGCGATCGAGGCGGACCCGTCGGTGGGCGCCCTCCTCCCGTGCAACGTCGTCCTGCGCGAGGACGGCCCGGAGACCGTCGTCGAGGCGCTGGACCCGATGGCCGCGCTCGGGATCGTCGACTCGCCGGCGATCCGGCTCGTCGCCGAGGAGGCGGCGGCTCGCCTGCGGCGCGTGATCGCGGCCCTCGAGCCATGACCGGCCTGTCCCTTCCCGCCGGCTGCCCGGCCGCCGCGGTCCTCGCGACGATCGACCGGCGGTTCTTGCTCCACGCCGTGCTCTGGGCGGCCGCGTCGCTCCTTACGTTCGGCCTGGTCGCCGCGATCATCCCGAACCCGGTCTTCGGGCGGCAGGTACCGCCGGAGCCGTTCGCGATCGTCGTCTGGCTGGTCTCGGCGCCCTTGATGGGACTGCTCGGTGCGACCTACTCGGCGCCCGCGCCATCCGGCCCCGCGACCGAGCCCGTGTCGCTCCCGGCCGGCCCGACGGCGGCCATGGCCGGTGGTGACGGGACCGCCATCGGGACCGTGGCCAGCTTCGGCGCCTTCCTCGCGATCGGCTGCCCAGTCTGCAACAAGGTCGCGCTGGTCCTCCTCGGGACCAGCGGCGCGATGACGATATTCGCGCCGCTCCAGCCGCTCATCGGGGCGGCCTCGCTCGCGCTCCTTGCAGGCACCCTCGCCTGGCGGTTCCGGCTGCGCACGCGGGGCGGGGCGTGCCCGCTTTGATCGACCTTACCCCACGTTCCGAGATGTGCACGCGCTCCATCTCGCGCCGAGGTCCCAGCACAGGAGTCGCCACATGAACCGCCTTTCGACCCGCCTCGCCGTCCTTGCCTTCGTGATGCTGGCGGCGATCGTCATCGCCGGGTGCGGCGGTTCGTCGGCCTCGCCCGCCGTCACCAAGGTCGACGCAGCCAAGGCCGTGGCCATGCTCGGCTCACGGACGGTCATCGATGTGCGGACCCCCGCGGAGTACGCCGCCGGGCACATCGCCGGCGCCCAGAACATCGACGTCGAGGCCGCCGACTTCGGCACCCGGATCGCCTCGCTCGACAAGAAGGCGCCGTACCTCGTCTACTGCCACTCGGGCAGGCGCAGCGCGATCGCCGCGACACAGATGGCCGCGGCGGGCTTCACGGACATCGTGGACGGGGGCGCGATGGCGGACCTGGTGGCGGCCGGCGCCCCTACGCAGTAACCGCCCGTCCGGAGGCCCAAGGAGCCCGATGAGCCGCTATCGAGTCCTCGCCTGGCGCGAGATCCCGACCCAGGTTGAGGTTACCGACACGACGGGCGCCGTGGTGAAGCGGCCCATGCCGCGCTGGTTCATGCAGGAGATCAGCCGGATCGCCATGCGCGAGGGCCTCGCGGGGACCGACGACTACCTCGCGGAATTCGGCTGGTCGGACGAGGTGGAGCGCGACGGCGCCGCGGATGAGGTGGCCGACGCCGTGTCCGCCGAGCTCTGCGCGAAGTTCGGCCGGACCGCGGAGGGACGGCGGATCGGCCCGTCCGGCGCGGGGATCGACGAACCCGCCTGAACGGAGCCTCCCCTGTCGCCGGCACTGCCACGAGGACGATCGCAGTCGCGATCATTGACCGGACGACCAGACAGCAGGAGACGCCCATGCCCGCCCTCGTGCTCATCGCGATCATCGGACTCGCCGGCGGGATCCTGTCCGGGCTGTTCGGCATCGGCGGCGGCCTGGTCATCGTGCCCGGGCTGATCATCCTCGCGGGCTTCTCAGCCGCGAAGGCGGCCGGCACGTCACTCGCCGCCCTGCTGCTTCCGGTCGGCCTGTTGGGCGCGCTCGAGTACTACCGCGCCGGGCAGGTCGACGTCCGCGCCGCGGTCATCATCGCCGTCGGCCTCCTCGTGGGCGCCTACTTCGGCGCCCGCATCGGGACCTCGCTCGACCCGATCCTGGCGCAGCGCGCGTTCGGGATCTTCCTGCTCATCGTCGGCGTCCGCCTCACGGTGTTCGCGTGACGGTCTTCGCCTTACCGCATGCGGCGGGCCCCGCCGCGACCGCCCTGGGGGCTCTCGTCAGCGCGCGGACGACACCGTGTCGCCGAGAGCCTCCGCGGCGGGGACCGGCCGAGCTCCTGGTCGCGAGGCGCGCCTGCTCCCGCCGACGCGAGGCTCCCGGGGCGAGCGCTGAACGTGTGCAGCGTCAGGTACTGGAACCCGAGCCCCGCCATCGCCGCGCGGACGACCGCCGGCTGTTCGTCGGCGTCGCTCGCAGGGATCATCGCGGCTCACCGAGATCGTGGACGGTCTCGTGCAGCCGCGGCGGCAGTGCCCGGCTGCCAGCACGTTGCGTGCCCAGTGCGAGTTCGGGCCGACCGGCTCGACGATCCGAATGCCCTGACGCCGGGCACGGGGTGGAGCGGGGGGGATCAGGCGGAGCGCGCCGTACTTTCGGCCGACGTGCTCGGGGTGCCGATCTCGGAGCCCTGCCGCCGGCCATGGCTCGCCTCAGCAGCCGTGGGTTCTCTACCGAGTTGACGAATCCCGACCCGACCCTGGGGTTGCGGCGCCAGAAGATGACGACTCCGCTCCCGATCGCCACCGGGCGCGATGACCCTGGCCATATCGTGGGCAGGACCAGCCTCCTCGAAGGGATGCTGGCGGTCACGAAGGCCGCGGGTCAGTGCCGACCTCGACCAAACGTGCTGCACTCGAACATCGTCGTACCGGCCGAGAGGCCCGACGGTGGGCGGCCCCTCGGCGCCAGGACAGCCGGGTCACCGCACGATCGGCCGGCCGCTCCGGGCCCAGGCGCCCGTCCCACCGCGTACCGAGACGCTCCCCTCGAACCCCTGGTCAAGGAGGTAGCTGGTCGCGCTCCTGCTCCGGCTCCCCGACGCACAGATCACCGCGTACGGCTTGTCGTGCTTGAGCTTCCCGACGCGGTCCGGCAGCCGCTTGACGGGAATGTTGATCGCCCCGGGCAGGTGCCCGCCCCTGAACTCCGAGTCCTCGCGGACATCGAGGACGCGGACGGCACCCTTCGCCAAGAGCGCGTCGAGCTCCGCGATGTCGATTGCGGGACCGCCGAGGCGCTTCAGGAACGAGAACACGAATCCCCTCCGGTGATGGTGTCGGGCGGACCCGGCCGCCAGAACAAGACCGGAAGGATATCCCGGGATGGTCCGAGCGCCGTTCGATCGCTCAGGACCGAGCCCGTCCCGGCTGCTGGTCGAGGTGCTCGCGGATCCGCCCGGCGATCGCATCCTCGACGACGGTAGTCCGGATCACGCAGGCCACCGAGGCTGGCCTTCACGCCGACCAGCCCGGCGTACAGGGGCGGGCACGTCGGACACGTCTCGAGGTGAGCCTCGACCGCCGACCTGGTGCCTGCGTCGAGCTCGCCGTCGAGATAGGCGGAGACGTGCTGTCGTGCACGCCAGCACCGCAGCGGCTGGGCGAGGCTCGCCAGCCGCCGCTCGTCACCCTCCGCGAGGGCGCTGACCAGCATCATCCGGCCCCTCCGCAGACGTTGTTTCGTGGCCGGCAACCCGGCGTCCATCGCCCGGCGCGATCTCTGCCGCCGTCCAGCCGACGACGTCGTGGAGGACCACCGGAAGTCGGTAGATGACCGGCAGGCGGGCGAGCGCATCCTCGAGCTCATCGTTGGAGCTCGGCACGCTCCACGACCCGGTCCGGCGCGACCGAGTAGCGGTCGTCCCGCCAATCGGCCTCGACGGCGTCGATGTCGAGCTCGTCATGATGGACGCGCGACCGGTCGATGACGCGGTTGACCAGGCTGCGCCGGAGCCACGCCGAGAGCGCTGCCGGGTCACGCAGCTGGTCCCGGCGGCGCCACGCCCCGACGATCGTCTCCTGGGCGCAGTCCTCGGCCTGGTCGGCGTCACGCACGAGGCGGGTCGCGAGCCGGACGAGGCGCGGCAGCTCGGCGATGAGCGCCTGGGCGAACGCGTCGGCGTCCTGGATGCTGTCGGTCGCCGGTTCGGCCTGGTGGACTCCCACGCTCATGGCGCCCCTGTGATCGCTCGGTCAGCGCGCCGCTCGCCGGGTGCTGAGGCGCAGCACCGCGTACAGCGGGCAGAATCCAACGATACCCGTGACGACGAGCACCGCGGCGACGAGCCAGGCGACGTAGAGGAGAGGGGTGGCCAGGCCACCGGCGAGAGTGAGGCCGGCAAGGCCGACCCCCAGGACGATCCGGATGATCCGATCGATCGGCGATTTGTTGGTCGTGAGCTTCATGGCGATGTCCTCGAGATGCTGGCGGGCGAGTGCCCGTTCCTGCCCTGATGACGAGGGATTGCCGGATGGATACATCGGTCGGATGTATCCGATCGACCGCCGGTTCGCGTTCCCGGGTCAAAGACCTCACAGCCGGGAGATCGAGCACCCTCACAGCGATCTTGAGGCCTTGCGCAAATACGCAAGTTCCAGATACGCTGGCGACCCACCTTGTGAGCATGCCGGCGGGACCTGGGATAGCCAGGACGCCCCGGAGGGAAGAGGTTCTGCGCCATGGAGATGACCATCGATTTCCCGGGGGGCGCGCGAGTCGACGCGCATTTCGGAGGCTTCGTCGTGCCGACCGACCAGCCGCCGTCGGGCGGCGGGCAGAGCTCGGCCCCGACGCCCTTCGCCACGTTCCTCTCGACGATCGGGACGTGCGCAGGCATCTACGTGCTCGGCTTCTGCCAGCAGCGGGGCATTCCCACGGACGGCATCCGCCTTGTCCAGCGGATGGAGACCAACCCGGTGACCCGCCTCGTCAGCGACGTCCAGGTCACGATCGAGCTGCCCGCGGGGTTCCCGGCGAAGTACGCCGACGCCGTCGTTCGCGCGGCCGAGCAATGCGCCGTCAAGAAGCACTTCGAGCACCCACCGGTCATCCGGGTGGACAGCACCATCGCGGGGTGATCGATCCTCGCGGGGTGACCGCCGCGTCTCGCGCGGCCGCCCCGCGGGCAGGCGTGCCCGAGACCTGCCGGGCCTGCGCCGACCGGGATGACCCAGACGCTCTCAGGGCAGGGATCGTCGGGCGAGCACCACGGCGTCGATTGGGCGCACCTCGTCCCCGATTCCCCGCGTCACCGTCTCGGCGGTCTCGACCGTGAGATCGACCAGCTCCGCGGCGATCTCTGCCGGCGTGAAGAGGACCCCCGGATCCTGCGGTCCCCCGAGGCCCTCCGTGAGGTTCGAGCGGTCATGGCCGACCACGAGGAGCCGGCCACCGGGTGCGACGGCCGCGGCCGCGGCCGCGTACACCGGGCGTCGCTCGTCCATCGGGAGATGCAGGAACATCACCGCGACGAGGTCGAAGGAGCGCGGCGTGGGGCGCCACCCCAGGAGATCGGCCAGCACCCAGGTGACCGTGACCCCGGCCGCGGTGGCCGAGGCGCGCGCGCGGTCCAGCGCGACGGCGGAGAAGTCGACCGCCGTGACCTCCCACCCGTGGGTGGCGAGCCAGATCGCGTTGCGCCCGTCTCCGGCGGCCAGGTCGAGGGCCCGCCCCGGGGCCTGTTCGCCCGCGAGCCGCGTGAGGGTCGGGTCCGGCTCCGGGGATTCGATGGGTTCGCGGGCAGCATGGCGTTCGTCCCACATCTCCTGTCGCGACAAGGGGTTCACGGCGGCTGGAGCCTCGGTTGCTGGCCCGGCAGGCGGGGGATCCGGCCGAGCCTGGTCAGGCGGGCGTAGCTCCCCCCAGGCCCGCTCCATCCGGTGCCCGACGATGGGCAGCGAGATGACCACGTTGCGCTTTCGCCCACGGTAGACCATCGCTGCGCCATGGTTACGAGATCATTGGAGCCTGGAGCCTGATCGCGCCGTCTCAGCCGGGATGGAACCCGCGCGGGCGCCCGGGCTGCGCGCCAGCGCGGCGACGACCCCGGCCGCGGCGGCGACCGCTGCCGCCCGCTACTCGCCGAGCCAGACCGCGATGTCGGCGGCCGAGGGAACCCGGCCGTAGCTCACGACCTTGCCGTCGATGACGAGCCCCGGGGTGCTCATGATCCCGCGGGCCATGATCGCGGCGTAGTCGGTCACCTTGATGATCTCGGCCTCGACGCCGGCCGCGGCGACGGCCTCGCGGGCATTCGCCTCGAGGCGCTTGCAGTTGTTGCAGCCGGACCCCAGGACTTCGATCGTGCTCATGGCGTGGTCTCCTTACGGCGAGTAGATGAGGAAGTTGAAGAGGTAGCCGATCATCAGGATCCCGATCGTGACGATCGTGGCGAACGCGGCGATCAGCGGGGTCTTGATGACCTTCTTGAGGATGATGAACTCGGGGACGCTGATAGCGGTCATCGCCATCATGAAGGCGAGGGTCGTGCCGACCGCCATTCCCTTGCCGAGGAGCGCCTGCACGATCGGGATCGTTCCGGCAGCGTTCGAGTAGAGCGGGATCGCGATCAGGACGACGAGCGGGACCGCGAGCGGGTTGCCGGGGCCGCCAATCGCGACCACGAGGTCGGTCGGCACGAAGCCGTGGATGAAGGCGCCGATCCCGATACCGACGAGGATGTACGGGAGGATCCGCCGTACCAGGTCCTTCGTGTACGTCCAGGCGTCCCGGACCCGATCCTCCCAGGTCAGCCTGATCTCGATCGACGCGCCGCCCGTGCCCTGGAGCGCCCACACGTAGTCCTCGACGTAGCGCTCCATGTGGAGCTTGCCGATCACGAAGCCGCCGACGATCGCGACGGTGAGGCCAGCGACCATGTAGACGAGCGGCGATCCCGGGCCCGAACAGGCCCCAGAGGAGCACGAGGGCAACCTCGTTGACCATCGGTCGAGCTGATGAGAAAGGCGAAGGTGACACCCAGGGGAACGCCCGCCTCGACGAAGCCGATGAACAGCGGCACCGCCGAGCACGAGCAGAACGGCGTGACGATCCCGAGGCCGGCCGCACCCACGCCCCCGACGAACTCCCCGCGCCCGGCGAGCGCGCCGCGGACCTTCTCGGGCGGGAAGAAGCCCCGGATGAGCGTGACGACGGTCACGATGCCCGAGGAGGAGCAGCAGCACCTTCGGGACGTCGTAGAGGAAGAAGGCGATCGCGTCGCCGAGGTGGGTCCCGGCCTGCAGGCCCAGCACGTCGAAGGCGAGCCATGCGGCGAACGGGGCCGCCGCGAACCAGGCGACGGTCCAGCCGACGACGGCCGCCCCCACGCCCAGCCAGAAGGGGAACCGGGTTCGCCGGAGGGCGAGCGTTGTCACCGCAGGAGGCCTCGTCGAGCGCCTTGAGGGCCGCCGCGCACGCGCGCTCGTCGCGCTCGTAGTAGACGCGACGCGAGTCGCCCTCGTGGCGGCTCGCCCGGACGAGCCCGGCGTCGCGGAGGCGCGCGAGGTGGTTGCTCACGTTGTTCTCGCGAGCCCCGAGTGCCGCCGCCATCTCGCAGACGCAGTGCGGCCCATCGGCCAGCAGGGCGAGGATGCTCGCGCGCGCCCGGTCTGCCAGCAGGACCGCGACGGTGAGCGGCGTCTCCACGTCCGGGGCGCGGTACTCCAGGCGCAGGTCCGGCAGGACGGGGAGCTCAGTCGACATCGGGGACCTCGGCGGGGGTGCCGTGTGCGGAGGCAACGACCGCGCGGCGCGAGGCCGGGAACACGGTTCGGATCAACATCTCAGTTGAGACTGTATCAGCCACCACTGAGAGACTTATCGCCGATTGGGCACGTTTCCGCGGGCCGAAGGTCACGACCGTCGGTTGACGGGGCCCGCGAGCGGGAGGTCGATCCAGAACCGCGCGCCACCCTCGGCAGGGCTCTCGATGCCCGTGCTCCCCCCGTGCGCCTCCACGATCGCGCGCGTGATCGCGAGACCGAGCCCCGAGGTGCCCGAGCCACGGTCCCGGCTCGGGTCCGCCTGGTAGAAGCGGTCGAAGACGTAGGCCATGTCGGCCGCGGGCACGCCCGGGCCGTCATCGAGCACCTCGACCCGGGCAAGGCTCGAGGCCCCGGGGCGACGGACCGCCCCGGAGGAGCACGTGGCCACCCGACGGCGCGAACCGGATCGCGTTGTCGACCAGGGCCGCCATGGCCTGGCCAAGGCGCTCCCGATCCGCGGTCACCACGAGCGGGACGCCCCCGGCGAGGCTCGGTGGACAGCGTCACGCCGGCGGCATCGGCCCGGGCCGCGAACGCCGAGCGCGATCGACGGCAGGACGTCCCCGAGCGGGACGGGCTCGAGGCGCAGCGGGAGCGCGCCGGCCTCGGCGAGGCTGATCGTGCGCAGGTCGTCCACGACGCGCCCGAGCAGGCGGGCCTGGGATCGGATCGTCTCCAGGTGCCGGTCGTCGTGCTCGTAGACGCCGTCCATCACCGCCGCGGCGGTGGCCTCGATGACCGCCAGCGGCGTCTTCATCTCGTGGGCGGCATCCTGGAAGAACCGGCGCCGCGACGCATCGTTGCGCTCCAGGTCCGTCGCCATGGCGTCGAACGACCGGCCGAGCGAGCCGATCTCGTCCGCCGCGGCCCGACAGGCCCGACCGGGCCGCCAGGTCGCCCTGCGCCACCGCCGCCGCGGCCGCCTCGAGTTGCTGCAGCGGCCTGGCGATGCGGCGGGCCAGCAGCACGCCGAGGAGCGAGGCGATCGCCGCCGCGACCACGGCGACCGATGATGATGGTGGTCGTCGTCTCCTGCTGGGCCTGGGCGAGGTATGTCCCCGGGCCGTCCCCATGCCCGCGCCCGGGCCCATGCCGTGGCCCGGGCCGGGCCCGTTGCCCGCGGACGGATGCCGGGCTGCGCCGCCTGCATCGCTGCGAAGCCCCGTCCCACGATGGGCGGCGCGGCGATCGCCACGGCCACCGCCGTCCCGATCGCCACCGCCGCGAACGCGAGGGCCAGGCGGGCACCGAGGCCAGCGGGGCACGAGGCGGAGCGCGCGCGTCATTCGCGGGCCGCCCGATAGCCGACGCCGCGGACCGTCTCGACGTACTCGCGGCCCCCGGTCCGCTCGCCGAGCTTGCGGCGCAGGTTCTTGACGTGGCTGTCGATCGTCCGGTCGTAGGCGTCGTAGGCTTCGCCGAACACGCGGTCGCCGAGCCGGTCCCGGGTCCACGCGACGCCCGGCATCTCGGTGAGGGCGAGCAGCAGGTCGAGCTCCGCCCGGGTGAGGCCGAGGTCGGCCCGACCGCGGCGGACCTCGCGCGCGGCCTCGTCGATGTCGAGGTCGAGGTAGCGGCGTGTCGCGGACGGCCACGGCCGGCGTGCCCGCGGGCGCGGGCGGCGGCGACAGGCGCCGGAGCACGGCACCCACGCGTGCGACGAGCTCCCGCGGCTCGAACGGCTTGGTCACGTAGTCGTCGGCGCCGATCTCGAGGCCGGCGACCCGGTCGATGACGTCGTCGCGGGCGGTCAGGAGGATGACCGCCGACCGCCGCCCGGCGGTGCGCAGCTCGCGCAGGACGTCGAACCCGGAGCGGCCCGGGGAGCATGACGTCGAGGACGATCAGGTCGGGCTCGTCATCGAGCGCCGACGCCAGGGCCGCGTCGCCGTCGGCGGCGTACCGGACCTCGTGGCCCTCCCGCACGAGGTAGGACCCCACGACCTCGCGGATGTGGGGTTCGTCGTCCACGACGAGGATCGTGCTCATGGCGTGCATCATCGCAGGGCGGGCGGCCTGAGGCCGCCCGCCCTGCGCAGCGGTGATCAGCTCGACGGGGCCGCGCTCGCCAGGGGGCACGTGCCGTTCCCGGCGCCCGCTCCGCGCATCATGCCGCCGCGACCGGCGCCCATCATGCCGCGCGCCTGCGCCCATTCCGCGCACCACCCCGTTCGGGCCGGCACCCACGGCCGCACCCCGCATGCCGCCGAGCGCGGTCTGGTTGACCATCGCCTTGGCCTGTGCAGCCACGTTGGCCCTGAGCGCCTTCGCCTGGTCCGCGGTGATGGCGCCCGCCGCGAGGCGGGCGTCGATGCGCGCGGACCACTGGGCGACGAGGGCGTCGATCAGCTTCTGCGGGTCGACCTTCTGGCGCTCGGCGATCTGCGCCAGCGACAGCCCCTCGCGGCGCAGCTCCATGACCTGCGCATCGGTCAGGCCGAAGATGGCGGCGAGGGTGCCGGTCGCCTGGACGGGGGCCGGGGTGGCGGCAGGTGCGGTCGTCGCCGCGGTGGTGATCGTCACGGGGGCGCTCGGAGCCGGCGATGCGGCGGCGACCGCACCTGCGGCGAGAAGGAGGACGAGGCCCGCGCCGGCGACCGGGATGGCGATTCTTCTTCATGAGCTGATACCTCGATGCCGTGGCGCCTGTCGGTGGGAGGCTCCCGGAACCAGGCGCCGGTTGCTGGCCCCATCGTCCTCGCCCTCGGTGGATCCCCCGTGGACGTGACGTGGAGATCGCGAGGGTTCTGGTCCACGGAAAGCGCACCGCCACCGGCCTGGACTGCCCGGCGCCACGGGCGGCGTCAGGCCGCGAGGTTGACGACGACCCACATCGCGGCGACGCCGACCACCGTGCAGGCGATGGTCAGGACGGTCGGATGCGACGCGTGGGCCTCGGGGAGGATGTCCGAGACCGCGAGGTAGAGGAGGAAGCCGGCGAAGAAGCCGAGGTACAGCCCGAGCGCCAGCGGCGGGATCGTGATCAGCAGCGTGAGGGCCGCGCCGGCGACCGGGGCGACGGCGTCGAGCAGCAGGAGCGTCAGCGCGCGCCGTCGGCCGTTCCCGTACATCGCGGTGACGGTGTAGGTGTTGAACCCGTCCGCGAAGTCGTGGGCGATCACGGCGAGCGCGACGGTGATCCCGACCCCGGTCCCGGCCTGGAAGGCGGCACCGATCGCGAACCCATCCATCAGGCTGTGGAGGACGAGGGCGGATCCCGCGAGCAGGCCGACGGCGGGCTGGTGATGGTGGCCGGTGTACTCGCCCTCGTGCCCACGGTGGACGGCGATCGAGCGCTCGAGCATGTGCAGGACGAGGAACCCGCCGATGAACGTCACGAGCGGAGCCTGGACGCTCATGATCAGGCTCGGGGCCTGGCGGAGCGCTTCGGGCAGAAGGTCGAAGCCGACGACCCCGAGCATGATCCCGGCGGCGAGGCCGAGGACGAGATGGCGACGATCCCGGACGTGGAGCGCCGCCCACCCCCCGAGGAGCGTCGTCGTGAACGAGCCGAAGGCGACGAAGACGGGCATGGTCCTACCGCTCGCCTGACAGGGTGGTCCCGGCGGCCCCCTGGACCGGTACTGGTGGCACCCGGATCCGGCAGGAGTCGGGTCAGGGACGGCCGGGTGCGGGTCGCCTGCGGTCCGCGCCGTTGCGGGGGCCGGCTCGGCATCGTGGCCGCGGTCGAGGGCGAGCACGGCGACGAGGCCGAGCACCGTCAGCACGCCGAAGACCAGGAGCCCGGCCTGGATGCTCCAGAGCTCTGCGATCCCGCCGAGGAGGAGCGCGCCGATCGGGGTCGTCCCTGCCATCAGGAGGACGAACAGGCTCGAGACCCGACCGCGGTACGCATCGGGCGTCAGGAGCTGGAGCCGGGTGTTCGCCGTGACGGTCGCGGTGATCCCGGCGATCCCCGCGACGAACATGAGCGCAAGGCTCACCGCCGTACCACGACGAGAGCCCGAGGAGGACGAGGATCGTGCCGAGCGCGAGCCCGCCGACCGCGAGCCGACGCTCGGTCGCCTCCCGGGCGCGCATGAGCAGCACGCCCGCGATGAGCGAGCCGGCGCCGAAGGAGGCCATGAGCGCCCCGAACCCGGTCGGACCGGCGCCCAGCGCCACCGTCAGCAGCGGCAGCGCGACGCCCCAGTTGAAGCCGAGCAGGCCGACGATCCCGAACAGCGCCAGGGTCTTGCGGATCCGCGGGGTCCCGAGGGCGAACCGGATGCCCGCCGCGATCTCCGTGGAGACCGCCGGACGCTGCTCGCCGGGGGCGCGAGGGCGTGTGCCAGCCAGGGCGTGCGCCGGACGGAGCGTCGCGAGGACGGCGATCGCGGGCAGGTAGCTCGCGGCGTTGAGGAACAGGGTCGGGGCGATGCCGAGCGTCGCCACCATGACGCCGCCGATCGCGCCGCCGACGAGCCGGGCGACGTTGAACTGGATGCTGTTCAGGGCGATCGCGTTCCCCACGAGGTCGCGGCCGACGATCTCCGGGACCAGCGCCTGCTGGGCGGGGTTCCCGAAGGCGTTGGTCATCCCGAGCGCGAACGCGAGGACGCCGACCTCCCAGTACTGGACCGTCCCCGACCAGACGAGCAAGCCGAGGATGACCGCCTGGACGAGGGCGGCGGTCTGGGTGGCGATGAGGAGACGCCGGCGTGGCAGGCGGTCAGCGATGACGCCGCCGATCAGCGGGAAGACGAGCATCGGCAGGAACTGGAGCATGGTGATCGTCCCGAGCGCCACCGCCGAATGCGTCAGCTGCAGGACGAGCCACGACTGCGCGATCGACTGGGCCCAGGTCCCGATGCCCGAGACGAGCTGGCTCGCCCAGTAGCGCCGATAGGCCGGGACGGCGAAGGCGGCCCTGGCCGAGCGTCGACCGGCCGAGCGCCGGCGCGGTCCCGGGGATGCTGGGACGCGACCTCAGCCACGGTCTGCCTCGCCAGCGGGCGGCCGCAAGTCCGGGAGAGCGGCGACCCCGTCCTCGATCCGGGCCAGGATCAACGAGAGCCGCGCAGCGTCGCCGGGACCGATGATCGCCTCCAGCGTCGCGCCCCACTCGAGGGCGCGGCCCTGGATCTCCCGGCTGAGGACGAGGCCGGCGTCGGTCGGGCGGAGGACCCGGCGGCGTCGATCGGCCGGGTCAGCGGCCGACACGAGCAGCCCCGCGTCCTCCAGCCCGTCCGCGAGCCGCTTGGCATTCATCGGATCCGTCCGGAGCCGGCGAGCGAGCTCGCGCAGGCTGGTGCCGGGCTGCTCGCTGACGGCTCGGAGGACGCTCGCCTGCGGGCTTCGGAGGCCGAGGTCGGCGATCCTCGCCTCCCAGGCGCCCCGGATCGCCCGGTGGGTGCGGCCGAGGCGGAAGCCGAGGCCGGCCTCGAGGGACGTGTCCGGTCGTTCCTCGACCGGGACGGATCTGCTGTTGGCAGTCCGTCGTTCCGGGGGTTGTCTGTCCATGTGCATTCCGTGCCCTGGTCCCGTGGTTCGTCGTCGTGCATATCGTAGTCATGACTACGATACTCGCTGCGACGGAACCTTGAGCGCTTGCCGACCTGGTGTCCGCGCAGCCACCGGCCATCTAGGGCAGCATTGGCGACGCACAGCGCGCCTCGTTGCGTTGCTGGGTTTCGATCCCCTGCTAGGCGCGACCCTGATGATGACCTCCCCCGGCGAACCCGGCGACGAGCTGGTCTCCCTGCGGACCACCGGCGAGGAGCACCATGCCCGACTGCTGCCGCACGTCGACCGGCTGCTGACCCTGGCCGAGATGGTCGGCCACGTCGAGTGCTCGGCGCTGCACGCGCTGTTCGAGGAGGAGTACCGGTTCGTCGTCGGCCAGCTCGTCCCGCACATGGATACGATCGAGCGGGCGCTCTACGGCAGGATCGAGGAAGTGCTCGACGGACGCCATTCGATGGCGCCGATGCGGGAAGAGCACCGCAGCCTGAAGAAGCTGGTCGAGGAGCTCGGCCGCTACCGGGCACATGCCGACGACTGCACCTGGAGCGCCGTCGAGGGCATGGCGCTGCGACGGGCACTCTACCGGCTGCACGCGCTGCTCAAGGTGCACCTGGCCGAGGAGGAGCTCTACCTCGAGGTCCTCGATCGGAGCCTGAGCGAGGCCGAGAAGGACCGCCTCGGGCGCAGCCTGGAGCACGCCATGGCGGAGAGCCTATAGCTCAGCCGGGCTCCCTGGACCGCCGGCGCTCTGCGACCCAGGCAAGGTAGACCGCGTCGAACTCGGCGATGAGGCGCTGGCGCTCCTTCATGACGGCCGCCCATTCGTCGAGCGCCCGTGATCCATCGTCGGTGATCGTGTAGTCGCGGCGTGCTGCGCCGGTTCCGGTGGTCCACGAGGACACGACCTGGCCGGCCTGTTCGAGGTCCCGGAGCGTGCGGTACACCTGGCCGACGTCGACGGCTCCCTGGCTGATCCCGGTCTCGGTCAGGATGCCGACGATCGCGTAGCCGTGCGAAGACCCTCCGGCGAGGGCCATGAGGACGAAGGGCTCCAGCCACCGGTGGTGTGAGGCCGTCGGCGCCCAGCCCCGGTGGACGGGGATCCCCGCGGCGTCCCGTGTCGACGCGATCCCCAGGCCCGGGGACGGCGCGCCGGATCCCCCCGGAGGCGTGTCCTCATCGCCTGCGACGAACGCGTCGCTGTCGGGCTCGTCGAGCACGGCAGGCCGCGTGGGCCGATCCGGCGGGTCGGGCATCACGATGGCGGCTCCTGGCGCGGGTACCGGCGTCCTTGCGGTTGCCATCTTGCCTGCTACCCGTCCTGGCGGCTGGGCGACGGGGCGCGCACGGTCAGCCGGCGACCGAGTGCTCCACCGCGACCGGGTGTTCCATCGCCGCGGCGATGAGATCCCCGATATCCGCGGAGACGCCCCGGTCGATGATCCGCAGGTACGCGTCCTCCTCGGCGAGATGCACCTTGAGCAGCGCGTAGAGCTGGAAGATCACCCGACGGAGCGCAAGGCTTCGCCCGAGGGTCACCCGGGCCTGGCTGAGCTCGCCGGCGAGCTTGCCGTACTCGGCCACAAGGCGCCGAACCTCGTCATGCTCGCGGCGCATCGGCGCCATGGAGTGCCGGTTCTGGAACATCCGCTCGAGCTCGGGATAGAGGGTCCGCTCGGCGGCATCGATGTGCGGCAGCAGGGTGCCGTCGAGGAACTGGCCCGTGGCGATCACCGAATCGCGGATCGCGTCCGCCCGATCGGTCAGGAGGGCATCGGCCATCTCGGGCATGCGGTTGACGTGCGCGAGGATGCGCTCGTGGTGCTCGTGGGCCACCTGGGGCAGCGACTGGGTCATCGAAGGGTCTCCTCTGGCTGGGCGGCGAGTGCCACGAAGAACAGGGCCACGGGTCGGTAGACCGCGTGGGCGAGCTTCATGAACGGGGCGAGAAGCACGAGCTCCATCGCGACCGCGACGTGGACGAGGAACAGCCAGTAGCCCCAGGCCGGGGCGCTTGGCAGGTAGAGGGCGAGCTCGATCGCGAAGCCGGTCACGGCCGTCACCCACAGCAGGGCCAGCAACAGCCAGTCGGCGGTCGTGGACTTGACGACGGAGCGGTTGGCGGCCCGGTAGCGGTCGATGATCAGGATCGTGGCGCCGTAGACCAGTGCCGCACCGGCGATGGTGCCCAGCAGCCGCACCGGGTACCAGATCGGGACAGGCGTCCCCGTCTCCTTGATGCCGACGAGCGCCAGGCCGTAGTCGAGGCCCGTGGCCAGCGAGCAGGCCCAGGAAGCCCCACACGACCAGCGCGTGGACCAGCCAGCGGCGCCGGTACCAGGGCACGGCGGAGGCGACGGCGTCGGCCTCGCACTCCTCGCGGAACCGGACCTGGCCCAGCGACTCGCGCCCGATCGCGGACCACAACGCCCGACCGGTGCGACCGAGCGCCGACCGGGATCCGAGCGCGCTCACGCATGGAGACACCCTCGCGCCGGCCGATGTCGCGGGCCATCGTGCCCACGCCGAGGAGCCCGGCCAGCACCACCACGATCATCACCACGATGCCCATGCTGTGGATGAGCTCGGCGGGGATGAACTCGAAGATGGCGAGCGACTCGCCCGACATGGGCCCGTGGGCCGTGTACATGAAGGCGGCGAAGAACGCCGCGATCAGGACGGCGAGGATCGTCGCCACGATCGGGCGCGTGTACATCGTCCGGGCGAGGTGCGTCCTGTCGTAGGAGGCGATCGCGTAGCGCCGGGTCGCCGCCATGAACTCGGACGGGTCGGCCTGGGTGGGGCATGTCTCGGCGCACTCCCCGCACTGGTAGCAGGTCCACAGCTCCTTGGAGCCGAGGAGCGCGTCCTTCATGCCCAGCTGCGCGTAGCGGATGATGCGGCGCGGGAAGGTCCCGTCCGCCTGCGACATCGGGCAGGTCGCGGAGCACGTGCCGCAGGAGAAGCAGGCGCTGATGTCGGCGGCGCCGAACTTCTGGATCTCGGGATAGAGGCCGAGGTCGACCCGGACGGGCGCGGGAACGGCGGGGGCGGCGGGGATGGTCGTCGCGGTCATCAGGACACCCGCCCGGTCGGCTGGTAGCGGAAGTAGCCATCCGAGTCGCTGCCCTTGATCTCTGCCAGCCAGCCGTAGCGGCGCAGGCCCATGACCCAGAACACGGTCTCATGGGGCGGCGCACCGATCGCGACGGCGATCTCCGGCACGGTGAGCGGGCCGTCGGCGAGCGCGGCCAGGATCCGCGGCCGCATGACCGCCTCCTCGCGCATGACCTCGCGGGGGTCCCGGTTGGTGGCGGGCATCAGACGGGTACCTCCACGAGGGCTTCGATCATCGAGGTGATCTCGGCGTCGGTGTAGCCGAGCAGGTCGATCGCGTTCTCCGGGCAGATCGGCACGCAGCCGCCGCACCCCTTGCAGCCGGTGGGGCTGATGACCGCGAAGTGCCGGTCGCCCTCCTCGGCCATCGAGATCGCGTCGTACGGGCAGGCCGTGAGGCAGTCCCCACAGGCGGTGCAGGCCTCGGGTTCCACGATCGCGACCAGCGGATCCAGCTCCGTGTAGCCCTTCTTGAGGACCGACGCGCTCTGGGTCACGGCAGCGAGGCCGGACATGACGCTCTCGCCCGAGGTCTTGGGACCCTGGCAGGCGCCGGCGATGAGCACGCCGTCCACCACGGTCTCGACCGGGCGCAGCTTGGGGTGGATCTCGTTGAAGAAGCCGTCGCTGCCGGCCGGCAGCTTGAGCACGTCCACGAGGCCCTGGTTCTCGCGCGGGACCATGCCCGTGACGAGGACCACGAGGTCGACGGGGAGTGCCAGCTCCGTGCGCTCCGTGAGCAGGTCGCGCACCGTCACCGTCAGCCGGCCGTCCGCGCCCTTGCGCGATCGCGGGCGGCTCGTCGTTGTCGAACTTGAGGAAGACCGAGCCGGCCTTGCGGGCCTCGGTGTAGAGCGGCTCGAACTTGCCGTACGTCCGCATGTCCCGGTAGAGGTGGAACTGGCGGATGGACGGGTCGAGGCCGGAGACCTGACGGCCGTCTGGACGGTGGCGGCGCAGCAGAACCGCGAGCAGTACGCGTTGGCGCAGCCCGCCGTGTTGCGGCTGCCGACGCAGTAGACGTAGGCGACGCTGCGGACCGGTCGGCCCTTCCAGGCGAGGCCGCCCTTCGAGCCGGCGGCGCCGTCCACCAGCGCCTTGAAGTCGCGGGAGCGTGACCACGCCGTCGATCCCGTAGCCCAGCTCGCCCTCGTCGGGCTGGTAGCTGTCGAAGCCGGTGGCGACGACGATGGATCCGACGGCAACCTCGATCGTCCCCGCGCCCTCGCCGCCGATGCGGAGGCTGACGCGGTAGTTGCCGAAGCTGCCGGCCTTCCCGACGAGCTCCGCGCTGGTGAGCACGGTGATCGACGGGCGCTTGCGGACCTCGGCCACCAGGTGCTCGATGAGCTCGGTGCCCTTGCGGTCGTGCGGGTACATCGGGCCGAACCGGCGGACCCAGCCACCCAGCTCCAGCTCGCGCTCCACGAGCGTGACCCGCAGGCCGATGTCGGCCAGGCCGACCGCGGCCCGGAGGCCGGCGATGCCGCCCCCGATGACGAGCGTGTGGGGGAGCGTCTCGACGACGAGCGGCACGAGCGGCACGGTGTTGCGGGTCCGGGAGATCCCGGCCTCGACGAGGGCCGTGGCCTTGGCCGTCGCAGCCGCAGTGTCGTCGGTGTGGACCCAGGAGCACTGCTCCCGGATGTTCACCTGCGTGTACTCGTACGGGTTCAGGCCGGCTCGCGCAGCGACCCCGCGGAACGTGTACGTGTGCAGCTTGGGCGAGCACGACGCGACGACGAGGCCGTCGAGCTGGTTCGCCTGGATGTCGGCGACGATGTCCGACTGCGTGGCGTCGGAGCAGGCGAACATCGCGGTCCTGGAGACGACGACGTCGCCGTTGTCCCGGATGCCCTCGATCACCTTCTCGACATCGACGTAGTCGCTGATGTTGCCGCCGCAGTGGCAGACATACACGCCGATGCGCCGGCCGGTCTCGGCCTCGGGCGCGGGCGCAAGGGGCGTCTGCTCGTTCATGCCGGCACCAGCTCGATCTGGGGCAGGGGCTTCGTCCGCTCGAGGTGGGCCGCTACCTGCGCCGCCGCTGCACCCGCGTGCAGGATCGAGTCCGCGATGTCCTTGGCGCCCGACGCGGCCCCTGCCACGTAGACGCCCGGGATGCTCGTCTGGCCCGGGTTGACGTCCTCCTCGGGTTCATCGACCCACTGCCACGTGTCCGTGGCCAGCTCCCCGACGTTGAACAGCTGCTCGGCGTCGTGGTTGGGCTGGACTCCGACGGCGAGGACCACCAGGTCGTATTCCGTCTTCGTGATGGCGCCGCCGTTCTCGATGTCCTCGTAGGTGAGGACCAGGTCGCCGGACGGCGTCTCGGTGACGTCGGCGACGCGGCCCTTCACGTAGTTCGCGCCCATCGCCTTCGCCTGCTCGTAGAACTCGTCGTAGCGCTTGCCCGGCGCCCGGATGTCCATGTAGTGGACGGTGATGTCGGCCAGCGGCAGGGCGCCCATGAGAAGCTGGTTCTGCTTGATGGAGTACATGCAGCAGAACCGCGAGCAGAGCGGGTTGCCCACGGTCTCGTCGCGGGATCCGGTGCACAGGATGTAGGCGATCCGCTCGGGGACCTTGCCGTCGCCCGGGCGCAGGATCGTGTTGAACGGCCGCGTCGGGGCGAGCAGGCGGTCCATCTGCATGCCGGTGATGACGTTCTTGTACCGGCCGTAGCCGTACTCGGGCTTGAGGTCCGCCGGGAACAGCTTGAAGCCGGTCGAGACGACGACCGCGCCGACGCGCACCTCGCGCTGTTCGTCGCGGGCGCGCAGGTCGATGCACCCGTCCACCGGGCAGGCCGAGACGCACTCGTTGCACTCCGAGCAGACGGCACAGTCGATGCACCGGCCGGACGCACGGCGTGCTTCGGCCTCGGTGAGCGGTGCCTCCACCTCGCGGAAGTCGACGGGCGCGGCTTCGAGCGCCGAGCCGTCCGGCGTCGGGGCGGAGACCGTGTACGCCTTCTGGCGGGCGAGCACCGCGGCCTTGTCCACGACGGGAAGTCGGGTGTCCCAGTCGGTCATCGGCTGGCCCTGGAGCCAGCGGTCGATCATGTGCGCGGCCTTGCGGCCTTCGCCCACGGCCCGCGTGATGTCCGTCGGGCCGTTGACCGCGTCGCCGGCCGCGAACACGTGCGCCGTCCCGGTCTGGCACGTCGCCGGATCGGAGGCCAGGCGGCCCTGCTTCGTCACGGCCACGCGGTCGCCGAAGGCGCTGGTGTCGGGACGCATGCCGATGGCCGCGATGATGACGTCGGCCGGGATCGTGGTGTCCGAGCCCGGGATCGGCTCCACGGACCTGCGCCCGGAGGCATCCGGATCGCCGAGGCGCATCTCCTGGCAGCGCAGGCCGCTGACGGCGCCGCTGCGCGTCGCCGAGCACCTCGGCCGGGGCGACGAGCAGGCGGAATGTCACGCCCTCCTTCTCGGCGTCGGCAGCCTCGACATGATGGGCCGGCATCTCGTCGCGGCTGCGGCGGTAGGCGACGGTCACGGAGGCCGCGCCGAGGCGGCGAGCCGTGCGAGCCGCGTCCATCGCGACGTTCCCGCCCCCGACCACGATCACGCGCCTGCCGGCGATCTCCACCGGGTCGTCGAGCTTGACCCTGCGCAGGAAGTCCGTGCCGCCGATCACGCCGAGGCGGTCCTCGCCCGGGACGCCCAGGCCGAGCGAACGGTGGGTGCCGGTGGCGACCAGGACCGCGTCGAAGCCCTCGTCCCTGAGGGCGGCGGGGTCGGTGACGGGCGTGCCGGTCGCGATCTCCACGCCGAGGTCCGTGACGTTCTCGATGTCGCGCTCCACGACGGCCTCGGGCAGCCGGTAGGACGGGATGCCCAGGCGCAGGAAGCCGCCCGCGACCGGTGCCGCCTCGAAGACCTTGACCGCGTAGCCCAGGCGCGCGAGCTGCCAGGCGGCGGTCAGGCCGGTGGGACCGGAGCCGACGATGGCGACGTGCTTGCCGTTGGGCTCCGGGTGCTCGATGCCGTTGCCCGCGCCGCTCGCGTCGTGTGCGTCGGAGGCGTAGCGCTTCAGCCTGCGGATCGGGAGCGTGCCCTCCAGCGAGCCGCGGGTGCAGTCGCCCTCGCACGGGGCGTAGCAGGCGCGCCCGAGCGTGCCCACGAACGGCGTGGCCTCCAGCACCAGCCGGTAGGCCTCCTCGTCGAGGCCGCTGCGGATGAGGCTGACGTAGCCGTGGGCCTGGATGCCCGGCCGGGCACGCGAAGGAGCAGGGCGAGCTGCCGGCGCGGTCGATGACCGCCTTCTTCGGCACGGCCTGGGGGAACGTGATGTGCGCGGCGCGCCGCGCCACGAGGTCCGCGTTGAACTGGTCGGGCACGGCGACGGTGCACGCCGTCTCGCACTTCTGGCAGCCGGTGCAAGCGTCGATGTCGACGAAGCGGGCCTTCTGGGTGACCTTGGCCGCGAACGTGCCGTCGGCGCCGGGTGCGGATCTGGTCCACCCGGCCGTACGTCATCGGCCGTGATGTTCGGGTGGTGGATCGTCGACGCCATCTTCGGCGTCGAGATGCAGGAGGCGCAGTCGAGCGTGGGGAAGACCTTGGACAGCAGGATCATCTTCCCGCCGACGCTGGCCTCCTTCTCGACCAGCAGGACCTTGTAGCCCATGTCGCCGAGCTTGAGGGCGGACTCCATGCCGCCGATGCCGGCCCCGACGACGAGCACGTCGTAGTCGGTGGCTGCCGGGCGCCTCGTCGCGGGTGAACGCAGGTGTCGGTCATCGTCGTCATCCCGCCCGTGCCGGGCCGAGGGGCGCGAGCGCGCCCGAGAAGGTCGTCATGTGCCTCGTGAACGGCTCCGAGCACACCGAGCAGATGGCCGCCATCCGCAGGCGGGTGCCTTCGATCCCTCGCTCCTTCATCCCCTTCTGCGCAACGGCCATGATCCGGCTGGAGCGCTTGGCGCAGTCCGGCAGGTAGGCGCACTCGTCGCCGTCGGACGCCACGAACACGCCGTCGAAGCCGGACTCGAACGCGTGCAGGATCCACGACGGGCGGATGCCGCTGGTGCACGGCAGGCCGATGACGTTCACGCCCGGTGAGTAGTGCATGTGGGCGCTGCCGGCGAGGTCGATGCCGGGATCGGAGATGTTGTTCGTCGAGAACACGAGGATCCTCGGGACGAAGGTGTCGCCCGGCGCCCGAGGCTCGGTCGTGACGGGTGCGGTCATGGACGCTGCGACTCCTGCGAGGGAGGGGGCCGTCGCGACGCCCTCCGTGGAGGCGCGCCGCGACGACGTGGAGAGAGAGCTACTTGCGGCGGGTGACGAAGACGCGGTCGTAGCCCTCGGCCTCGAGCACGCCCATGAACTCGTGGCCGACCTTGGCCGACCACGCGCCGATGTCGTTCTTGGTGGCGGGATCGGTCGACCAGATCTCGATGACGGAGCCGACCGGCACGCCGGCCATCCCCTTCTTGGCCTCGAGCAGCGGGCCGGGGCACGCGGATCCGCGCGCGTCGATCACCTCCGCGGCCTGGATGGCCTGGAGCTCGGCGAGTGGTCGTGGTCATGGCGGTGGAACCTCCTAGTAGACGAGGGAGTTGGTGGCGGACGTGATCTCGGCGACGAACCGGCCGGCGGCGACCACCTCGGCCCCGTCGACGAGATCGCCGGGCGCGATGCCACGGCTCTTGATGCACGGGTTGCAGACGAGCAGCAGGCCGCCCAGCTCGCGGACGTCGGCGAGGAGCTTGGCCAGGGGCGGGAACCTTCGGCGCCTCGACCGCCTCGGCGACGCCGATCCGCATCAACTCCACGCCATCGGCCTGGAACCCGATGCACGACCTGCACGTCGGACGCGAGCGCGGCGACCGCCATCACGAACGGGATCGTCGCGTGCTCCGGGTCGGTCCGGCCCGTGGGTGACCATGAACACGAGCTTCTCGTTGTCCGCCATGGGTTCTCCTTGCGGCAGCGTGGACTGACCTAGATGAAGACGAGCTGACCGTCCTCGGCAGCCAGCAGGAACGTGGCGATCCCGCCCGACGCATCCACGAGGGGATCGAGGGTCGTGACGTCAATGCCGAGCACGTCGAGCGAGCCCGAGCAGGCGAGGATCGAGATCGACCCCAGCTCCTTGGCCATGCGGAAGGTCTCAAGCCACGGGATCGACATCGTCCCGTTCACCGGACGGCTGGTTCCGTCGGCCGTGGAGTCCCAGGCGAGCCCGTGGCTCTGGTCCAGCCGCTCCGTGCGGAAGGCGTCGAGTGCCCAGTACTGGAGCAGGATGTTCACGGGGCGCTCCATCGCGGCCGCGCCGGCGGCGAGCGTCGCGGCAGCATGCAGCTTGTCGGCCGTGCCGGAGAAGAGGACCAGGTTCAGGGTGTCGCTCATGGATGGGTCACCTGTGCCGGGAAGCAAGCGGGTGGAGGCGGGACGCGCGGAGTCGGTTCGAGTCGCGGATTGGAGACAGGCCGTTGACGGATGTGCCGGGCCTGTATCCGTACAACGCAGTTATATGCTATCAGCATATAGAAGCAGCGAGCCCGATGGCTTGTCTTCGCGGGCCATCCGGCACCCTCTCCGGCCTGCGGTCGCGGTCCGACCAGGGGCGACCTACGCCTGCGGTCGCGGTCCGACCAGGGCGACCTACGCCCGGCGGCCGCGACCCTCCGCTGAGGAGGCCGGTCGAGTCAGCGCGGCACGACGTCGGGCAGCCCGGGCATCACTGCTGGCGGACGACGCGGGTGCCGGGATCCTGCGGATGATCGCCGACGGCCCTCGACGAAGGACAGGCGCGGCAAACGGAGATGGCCCCGGCCGGCGCCGGGGCCATCTCGAGGACTCCAGTGGCCCCCTTGCTGTCTCGATCTAGGCGGGAGCGCCCGTCGGCACGGCGCCGAGCTGCTGCATCATCGCCAGGGCGTCCATGACCCCCCAGTGCTCGTGCACGAGGCCGTCGTCGCCGAAACGGAACATGTCGATGAGCTGCACATCGACACGCTTCCCGGTTGCCGGCATGCCCATGAACGCACCCCGGTTGGTGCCGCTGTACCGGACGCGAGCGACGGTCTTGTCTCCGTTGGCCACGACGTCCTCCGCCTCCATGTGCAGGTCCGGGAACGCCGCGAGCTGCATCCGGAAGAACGCCTTGACCCCGTCCCAGGTGGGGGCCAGGCCCGGCGTCTGCTCGTGCTCGATGAAGTCCTTGGCCAGGTGTCTGCCGAACCCTTCGATGTCTCCGGCGTTGATCAGGTCGTACAGGCGTCGCGTTGTCGCTGCGTGATCCAGCTTCTGGACGGTTGCCGACGTCACGGCGACCTCCTTCCGGGCGCACGTTCGCCCCTCACGGACGGGTCGGTCTCGCCATTCGGCCCTGCGCGACGGTCGAAGCGACCGTATGGGGACGCCGCGCTGGTGGAGCCCGAAGGCCCCTGCCTCCCGGCCGGTCGGCGGAGTATGCGCGTGTGCCCTAAATCGCCACAAGACGGCGCGCATTAGCAAGGCGTTCGGATTTCGAAACCGCGCGACGCTCGCTGATGCCGGAGGCGGGGTCGCTCGCGACCGAGGTCCACCCCTTTACACCGATGAGAAAATCGGGGAGGTCGCGGGGAGCGATGACGCGCGGTCCAGACACGTGCCCGCCGGGGCCGCGCCGAGCTACTGGCGAGACCGACCCGCGCATTCGCGCGTCCCAGGGAGTTGGCCATGGCCAAACGAGGCTTGAGGCTGACCGGGATCGTCGTCTCGGCGGCCCTCGCGGCAAGCCTGATCGCAGCCACGCCTGCAGCGGTGCTGGCGAATGGCGGGGGAGGCGACCACCACGGTGGTGGCAACTACCGGTGCACCGACGGCTCGATCCCCGCCGGAACCTACCGGTCGATCACGGTCACCGGCGTCTGCCATCTCGACCTCGGTGACGTGACCGTCTGGGGTTCGCTGGTGATCGCGAAGAATGGGGCGCTCGAAGCGGCGTTCGCGGGCTCCGATCTCACGGTCAAGGGCAACGTCGTCGTCAACAAGCACGCCGCGCTCGCCCTCGGCTGCGAACCGGTCGCCTTCCCGTGCTTTAACGATCCGACGGGAACGCTCTCCGCGAAGGCATGGATCGGCGGCAGCCTGACCGCTGAGAAGGCCTGGGTCCTGATCGTCCACAACACCCGGGTCGGGCGGAACATCGTCGTCGAGGGCGGCGGCGGTGGCCTCACCTGTGCTCCGACGCCGTTCGACTCGCCTGCCTACGCGACGTTCGAGGACGTCACCGTTGGCCGGAACCTGTCGATCACCGGCTGGCGCTCGTGCTGGCTCGGGGTCATCCGGACCAAGGTGCACGGCAACCTGGTCTTCGTCAACAACGTCGTCCTCGACCCGGACGGCAACGAGGTCGTGTCGAACACGATCGGCCACAACCTCATCTGCTGGGGGAACTCGCCGGCGCCGCAGGTCGGTGACTCGGCGGGGAACCTCAACACCGTCCACGGCCGGGCGACCGGCCAGTGCAAGGGGCTCGTGAGCTGACCTGACACCGTGACGAGCGGCGCTCGCGGGGGCCGTGGGCGCCGCTCGTCGGCCTCGAGAGAGATGGCGTCCCGGTGCGTCACCCGGGCAGCTGGCCGAGGGTCACCGTGAGGGTGCGGGTCGCGCCATTCGGCGCGACGACGGCGACCTGCACGGCCTGGCCGGGCGCGAGACCGGCGAGGACCTCCGCGAGCGTCGCCGAATCCGGGGTGGCCTTGCCGTCGATCGACGTGATCGCGTCGCCCCGGGCGATGCCGGCGCTCGCCGCGGGGCCGCCGGCCACGACCGAGTGGGCGACGGCGCCAGGGGCCCCGATCGCATCGACCGTCGTCACCCCCAGGAAGGCCCGGTGGGAGTTGGTGACCTTGCCGGTCGCGATGAGCTGGCGGGCGATGTCGGTGACCATGTTGCTTGAGATCGCGAAGCCGATGCCGGTCGCGGCACCGCCGAGCTGCGGGTCGGTCGCCGCGAGGGTGGGGATGCCGACGACGCTGCCGGCCAGGTCGACGAGGGCCCCGCCGCTGTTGCCCGGGTTGATGGCGGCGCTGGTCTGAATGGTGTTCGGCAGCGCCACCCCGTTCTCCTCGGACACGGTCCGTCCGAGGGCGCTGACGATCCCCTCGGTGACGCTGCTCTGGAGACCGAGCGGGTTGCCGATGGCCAGGACGATGTCGCCGACCTGGAGGGTCGAGGAGTCGGCGAAGGTCGCCGGCCGGAGCCCCGTCGCGGTCACGTGGACGACGGCGAGATCATCGCCCTTGAATGACCCGACGAGGGTGCCGTCGACGGTCCGGCCGTCGGCGAGGGTGACCTTGAAGGTCGTGCTGCCGTCGGTGACGTGCGCGTTGGTGACGATGTCGCCCTGGGTGTCGAACACGATCCCGGAGCCCAGCCCGCTCGGGGTCTCGATGACCACCACGGACGGGTTGATCGTGTCGACCACGGTCACGAAGTCCTGCTGGAGCCCGAGGGCTGTGCCGGCAGTCGCGGGCGATGCCGGGCCGGCCGTGGGCTGGGATGCGGCTGCCGAAGGTGGCGTCGCTGACTGGGCCTCCGAGGCCAGCGCGACCGTCGAGCCCGATGGCAGGGCCGCCGGGGTCGAACCCGACGCGGACGCGCCGCCGCAGCCCGCGACCAGGACCACGGCCGAGATCAGGGCGGCGAGGGAGCCGGCCCGTGTGCGCGTGTCCCGCGCGATGGGACCCTCGCCACGGGCTTGCTGGCGGAACATGTGAGTAGACCTCGGGAGCGGGTTCCGTGCACCCGGACCGTACGTGCGCGAAGGCCCCCGGAGAAGTCGCAGCCATCGTGTTCGTGAGGTGAGATACCTCGGTCTCGCGATCGTGACACCCGTCACGGGTGGGTCGAGCCGCAGGCGTCAACGGTCGCCGATTCCGCCGGTGCCGGCCCGCCCGCATCACCCGGTGAATGCGGTCCGCAAGGCCTCCTGGGTCGACTGGTCGACGCCCAGCCCGTCGGCGAAGTAGCGCTCGATCGACCCGTACCCGCTCCGGACCTCGGCCAGCGCGGCCTCGAGGTAGCTCGGGCGGACGTCCAGGATGGGCCGCAGGATCTCGGGGTCACCGCCTCGTTCCGCGAACGAGGCCAGGAAGGAATCGACCAGCGGCCCGAGGTGCCGCCGGCTCTCCAGGAAATGGTCCATGACCACGTTCTCCGGAACGTCGAGCAGGAGCTGGAGGGCCGCGGCAGCCCAACCCGTGCGGTCCTTCCCCGTCGCGCAGTGCACGAGCGCCGGGCGGTGCGACTCGACCGCGAGATCGCGGAACAGCGTCCCGAAACCGGCGCGTGCGCTCGGCAGCCGCACGAATGCGCGGTACTGCTCCACCCAGAGGGCCTCGGCGCCCCCGTTGCCCAACACGTCTCGAGCGGACGCTGGGTCCTCGAACCAGGCGAACAACCGGCTCGGGCCGCCGTCCGTCCACGCGGCAAGCACGTCCACGGGCAAGTGCCGGGTCCCGAGTGGGAGCCGGTCGGGCGCCTCTGCCTGCTCGCGGGCCATCCGCAGGTCGTAGACCGTCCGGATGGCGAGCCGCGCGATGGCCTCGATGCCCGTTTGGTCGAGCGCCCCGAGGCCGGACGAGCGGTACAGCACGCCCGTCCGGACACGGCGCCCGGAGCGGGTCCCGCAACCGCCGACGTCACGCAGGTTGGGGATCGACGGAATGGCGAGAGGCTCGTCGGCGGCGGACGTCGGGGTCTCCCTGGCTGAGCTCACGGGCGGCTCGGTCAGGGCCCGACGCGCACCGCGACCACGCCGTGCATCATTCCCACCAGCACGAGGCCGTTCCAGAGGGTCGGCGAGGCAAAGTGGGGGACCGCACCGACGGTGATGTGCGCCCGCACCGCGCCCGAGGACGTGTTGAGCGCGTAGAGCTCGCCCGTCGCGAGCGCAAGGCTCCAGACCGTGCCGTTCCCGATCACGGGCGGGGCGCTCGCGCCGGTGGAGGTGTGCCAGCCGAGCGAGATCTTCCCCTTGGCGCTGATCGTGACCCGCTGGATGCCGGTGGTGCAGGGGATGAACAGGACGGCGCCGATCTGCGCCGCACCCCCGAACGCCTTGCAGACGGTCTTCGACGACACCTGGCCTCCGATCCCGCCCAGGCCGCTCCGGTTGAGGACGTAGCCGATGCCGGCCTTGCCGGCGATGAACGCCCAGCCACCGGGCACCAGGACCGGGCTCAGCGATCCAAGGTCCTGGTCGTGGGCGTTGTCCGTCCGCCAGCGCGACGGGGCGAACCGGGACTTGAGCTTCAGCGTCGGCGACAGCTTGAGCACCGAGTCGCTTCCGTCGTAGGTCGTGGTGGAGCTGCCGTTGCCGACGGAGACCCAAACGTTGCCCTTGCTGTCGATGACCGGCCCGCCGGCCGACCAGATCGCGCCCTCGCGCGCGACGGGGACGCGGTAGATGATCCGTGACCCGGTGCCGTTCGTCCGGACGCCGATCACATTGCCCTTGTACTGGCCGCAATCGCCCGCGAGGCCGCCGAAGCCCACATACACGTAGCCGTTGCCGATCGCCAGGGCGCCGCGCTGCTGGAGGGTCCGGGGCGAGGCGCCGACGGTGTCGAGGCTTCGCGACCAGCGGACCGCGCCCGTCGCCGGGTCGAGCGCGAACAGGGTGTGCTTCGGCCCGGCCAGCTCCGCGGACGCGAAGATCGAGCCGGTCGCCGCATCGTAGGCCATGGTGCTGGTGATCCCGAGCGGGTCGATGTTGCCGCACGGCAGCGTCGAGAGCGGGACCGGCGTGCCCAGGTGGTGCTGCCACAGGACGGCGCCGCTCGCCGGGTCGAGCGCATAGACGGTGTCATTCTCGGTCGCGGCGAAGACCTTCCCGCCGACGACGATCGGCTGGCCGTAGACGGCACCGTCGAGGCTCGCCGACCAGGCCTTGGTGAGCGTGCCGGGCGCCGGGAAGCCCGGGTCGTACCCGGTCCGTGCCGCGTTGCGGTGGTACACGGGCCAATTGGCGGCGGTCGCGGCGGCGAGCGTCGCCGACTGGTTCACGGGTTGACCGGCGGCCGGGTCGGCGGCCGCGATGGTCCCCGCCAGGAGGGAGATCGCGAGGGCGGCAATCGCCGACGCCAGGCCAAGCTTGCGGACGCTCATGGTCGATCCATCTCCCGTTTCGTTGTCCTGACGGCGGCTGCGTCGACCGGTTCGGTGTCGCCGCGTCTCCGGATTGGCGAGGCCCGCGTTCCCCCGGGCTGCCGACCGCGGCATCCTGCCACGAAAGCCCCGAACCCGCTCTGGCCGCTCCTTCGTGGCCGCGACCGGTGAAGGGCTGCCCGAACCATCAACGATGGTGACGACTGGCCTCCGGATCCGTCCGAATGGACCACGACCGGGGCACCGTTCGTGTCGTGTCCTGTCGTCGGCACCAGCACCACCCAGCGGAGGCACCAGATGCAGGTCCAGTTCATGCCGGACACCAGGCGCGTCGATCGGCCGGCGTATGTCTGGATCGCGGTCGTCCTCGAGGTCTTCACGGCGATCGGGGCCATCCCGGTGGGCCTGATGTTCCTCGCGGATCCCTCCGGCCAGCTCGTGCAGGTTCCTCGCGGCTGGATCGAGGCGACCGTCTTCGGATCGTACGTGGTCCCGGGACTGTACCTGCTGTTCGTGAACGGCTTCGGCATGCTCGCCCTGGCGTTCCTCACCTTCCGTCGGCACTGGGTTGCGCCCTGGCTGACCGGGACCCTCGGGGTCGGGCTGATCATCTGGATCCTGGTCGAGATCCTGCTGCTGCCGGAGACCATGTTCCTGACCTGGCTGTTCCTGGGGACGGGGATCGCGCTCGGGTTCATTGCCTTGTTCTGGCTCCGCCACACCGGGCAGCTTCGTCTCTGGTAGCCGCTCGACCCGTGGCATCTGCAGGGACCCGAGGGGATCGAAGCGCGATGTCGCCGGAGTGGTCCGGCGGAGCGTCCCCGTTCGCCCGCGTGCCGGTGCTCGCGATCATGGGTCTGGTCGTGGTCGGCCTGCTCCTGCTCTCGCCCCTCTACGGGTTCCACCGGGACGAGCTCTACTTCATCGTGGCCGGGCGACACCCGGCGTTCGGTTACGACGACCAGGGACCGTTGACGCCGCTCCTCTCGGCCGTGGCGGTCGCGATCCTCGGCCTGTCACCGACGGCCGTGAGGGTGCTCCCGGCGCTCGCGATCGGGGCATGCGTCGTGCTGGCGGGTGTCATCGCGCGCGATCTCGGCGGGGGCCGGCGCGCCCAGGTGATCGCCGCGGCCACCCTCGCGGCCTCCGGGTACCTCGCGGCCGGGCACCTCGACTCGACCACGACCTACGACATTCTGGCGTGGACGGTCGTGCTGTGGCTGGTGGTCCGCCTCCTCGACGGCGCGGATGCCCGGCTGTGGCTCGCCGTGGGGGTGACCGTCGGCGTCGGGCTCGAGAACAAGGACATCCTGCTGTTCCTCGGCGCCAGCCTGATCGGCGGGTTCGTCATGGCGCGGCGCTGGGATATGCTCAGGTCGCCCTGGGCTTGGGCGGGACTCGCCATCGCGGTCCTGCTCTGGGCGCCCAACCTCGCCTGGCAGGTCGCCAACGGGTTCCCGCAGCTGGAGATGGCGGGACGGATCGGAGGGGGTTCGGACAACCGCCTCAAGCTGATCCCGGAGCTGCTGCTGCTCGCCGGTCCGCTCCTCTTCCCGGTCACGCTCGCCGGGGCCTGGTGGCTGATCAGGGACCCGGCGTCGAGACCGTGGCGGGCCGTGGGCTTCGCGGCTGCGATCCTGCTCGCGCTGGTCCTCGTGTCCGGCGGCAAGAGCTACTACGCGGCGGGGATCTTCGCGGCGCTCATGGCCGCGGGCGCCATCGTCGTGGACCGTTGGCTGGACCGGGGAAGATCATCGCTGCGCCTGGGCGCGCTCCTGCTCGCTGGCGCAGCATCGTTCGCGATCACCGCAATCCTCGTCCTGCCGGTCCTCCCGCCGGCGGCGTACGCCGCTTCGCCCATCTCCGACCTCTACAAGGAGTCCGCTGAGCAACTCGGGTGGCCCGAGCTCGTCGCCTCCGTCGCACGGGTCGCGGAGGACCTTCCGGCGGACCAGCGCGCCCGCACGGCGATCCTCACCGACAACTACGGCGAGGCCGGGGCGCTCGATCTGCTCGGCTCAGGGCTGCCACCGGTCTACTCGGGTCACAACGCCTACGCCCGCTGGGGGCCGCCCCCGGACGACAGGACGGCGGCGATCGTGGTCACCCATGCGACCAACGAGGACTTTGCCCACTATTGGGGTCTCGGGTCGTGCCAACGGGTCGCGAACGTGGACAACGGGCTCGGCCTCGACAACCAGGAGCAGGGCGTCGGCGTCTGGGTGTGCCCGCAGGTGACGACCCCGTGGTCGGAGAGCTGGCCGGGAATCAGGCACCTCGACTAGCGCCGGGATCCGGGATCACGTGCCTGATGGCGTTGGCCGCGGATCCATTCTCGGCGGGGCGGCCCGCACGAGGGCGAGCTTGGCGGCACCGATCGCGAGCCCCCCGAACGCCAGGACGAGGAGCGCCACGGCGAGGTCAGGCAGCGTCCAGAGCATGAAGCGCCATCCGGCAAGGACGTTGCCCGGCTGGCTCGAGCCCGTGGAGCCGATCCAGAGGGGGACCCCGATGAGGACCAGGACCGGCAGCACGAGGTCCGCCAGGATGGTCCGTCCGACGAGGAGGCCCGGGTGACGAGCGCCGGCAAGCCGGCGCCGCCAGGTCCGCAGCCGGACCGCGTGCGCCGCGAGCAGCGCCACGAGGACCAGGAGGGCGAGGTCCACGGCCAGGTAGACGGTCCGGACGGTCGGAGCCGCCGACGCCGCGCGGGTGCCGGACGACAGGCGGAGGACGTCGAGCGCGATGTTGGCCGCACCCGACGGCAGCCCCAACAGCTGGGTCGGGTTCGCGTTGAGCAGGACGACGACACCCAGCCCACGGCTCGGCATCGTCAGGATGTCGGCATTCGAGGTGAGCGTTGAACCGCTCTGGCTGACGATGGCCCCTGCCTGGCCGGCAGCCAGTGGCTGCCAATCCGTGCCGTAGTCGCGGCGGACCGCCGACGGACCGACGGGGTCGACGATGTCCATCCCTTCGTGGACGCCGCCATTCGAGAGGGCCGCGACGAAGGAGGCCAGGTCCTGCACGGAGGAGACCTGGTATCCGGCCGCGACCATGCCGGTCGGGTAGGGCTCGTCGAATGGCACGGGCACGCCGAACAGGTACCGGTGACCCTGGGCTGGGGTGCTCGCCACGGCGTCGGCGAGGCTCGCGAAGCTGCTGGTCATGCCGAGGGGCGCGAAGATGTGATCGCGGACGTAGGCGCCATACGCCTCGCCCGAGGCTGCCTCGACGATCACGCCCAGCACGACGTAGTTCAGGTTCGAGTATGCGTAGGTGCCCGCCGGGACGGTCGCGCCGACCTCCGCGAGCCCGCGGACCACGTCCCCCGGCGTGCGGCCGGGCTCGTACCAGCGCGGGTCCTGGCCGTCTGCCGTCGAGAGGCCGCTCGTATGGTCGAGCAGTGATCGGACGGTGATCAGGTCTTCGGTACCGTCTGGACCGGCGAGAGAGAACCACGGCAGGTATCGGGTCACCGGAGCGTCCACGTCGATCCGTCCGGCCGACACAAGCTGCCGGACGGCGAGCGCGGTGATGGACTTGCCGACCGAGCCGATCACGACCGGCGTGACCGGGGTCATCGGGCTGTCTCCCGGACCCGCCGTTCCGAACGCGGCAACATGGCTGATCGTGCCATCCCGGGTGACCGCGTAGGCGATCCCCGGGACCCATGACGCTTCCATCGAGGCCCGGACGTAGGCGTCCGTCGCGACGTTGCTGCCGGCTCCGTCCGCCGAGGACGTGGGGGCGCGGAGCAGCAGCAGCCCGGCCACGAGCAGGATCCCGGCGCCACCGGCCCTCGCGACGAGTCTCCCGTCCGTCGTCATCATCAGACACTGCCCCGGTACGGCGCGGACAGCCGAGACCGGCGTCCGATGCGCCTGTCCCAGCCTGCCTCCGGCCCTGATCGGCGCCACAGGGCCGACGCGCACGTTGCAGCGAGGCCGAACGGACGAGTCGGTCTGCCACCGCGCCACCGCCCGGACCTGCGATCGTCGGCCGACGCACCCGACCGGTCCGACCGGCCGATCGAGCCGGGAGATCCTCGACGGCTCCCTGCTATCTCGCCGGGGAATGGGGCCCGCATGTCCTTCCCGCTTCACCCTCGTGGCCCATGCGGGCGCCTGACACCGAGCACGACCATGTCCGGGGGGCGTGCCCAGCGTGCCACCGGTGCGGGGAAGGGAGGATCTGTCGTGACGGCTGCGATCGGACTGGAGGACGCGTCAGGCGACCGCCGCAGGCGGATCAGGTACCTCGCCGCGGGCCTGTCGGCGGCGACCGCATTCATCTACGTTCTCATCGGTCTCGGGATCGTCTCGGTCGTCGATGAAGTCGCCGGCGACGCCCCGGACCTGCTCACGTTCGGGCTGGCCGCAGGAGCTGCCTACGTCCTCGGGGCCGCCCTGCTCGTCGCGTTCGACCGGCGGGCCCTGTGGTTCGTCGGGTCGGTGCTCCAGGTCGGCGTCATCGTCATGTACCTGGTCGTTTCGTCGACCCGGACGCCGCCATTCGAGGTCTGGGGCGTTGCGATCAAGGTCCTGCAGCTCGTCCTGCTGGGTGCCCTCCTCTACCTGTCGGTCCGCCCTCCGGCCGGGCCTACGTCCCGAGTCGAACCCCGTCCCCTCGATCTCGGCGGGGGCGGGATGGGATGAGCTCGACGGTTGCATCGCGGTCGGCCTCGTCGTCCGCCCAAGCCGGCGCGGTCCGGGCGTCGGCCTTCGATCTCCGCGTCGGTGGCTCGCTCCTGTTCGTGGCGGGCTCGGTCATCCTGCTGGGGATCATCACCGCCGAGGCGCTCTACACCGGCCCCTACTCGACGGGCGTGAACCAGATCAGCGACCTCGGCGGGACCGAGCCGCCGGGCAGCATCATCCTCCAGCCGGCGGCCACGATCTTCGACGTCTCGATGGTGGCGGTCGGGCTGCTCGTGCTCATGGCTTCCACCCTCGTGCACCGGGTGTTCCGACGCCGATCCGTGACCATCCCGCTCGCCCTCCTCGGCGCCGGCGCGCTCGGAGTCGGCTTGTTCCCTGGGAACACGGGATCTCCGCACGCGCTCTGTGCGATGACGACGTTCCTGTCCGGAGGCGCCGCCGCGATCACGGGCGGCCGGCTCGCGAGCGGTCCGTTCCGCTACCTATCGATCGCGCTCGGGGCGATTGCCCTGCTGACGCTCGCCTCGTATATCGCGCTCGGCGACGCAAGTCCCATGGCCGGCCTCGGTATCGGGGGCCTCGAGCGATGGATCGTCTATCCCATCGTGCTCTGGGTGACGGGGTTCGGTGCCTACCTGGCCGGGCTGGCCGACGGCGAGCGGTCCTGGCCGGGCGTCGCCGGGAGGTCCTCATGATCAGGCCGCTCACTCGCGTCGTCCTCGCAGTCGGGTTTGCCGTCGCCGGGATCGGCAGCCTGCTGGTGGTCGCGGCGCATCGGTTCGACCGATCGGTCGCCGGCGAACGGCGCCGGCTCCTGTCAGGACCGCGGCCTGCCAATGCTCCGCTCGTGACCGAGGAGATGCTGGCCGGCCTGCCGGCGCCCGCACAGCGCTACCTGCGGCACGCGGGCGTCGTGGGACGGCCGATGGTCGACGCCGTCCGGATCCGCCAGGCATGCCGCATGCGGCCCGCCCCGAACGGGGTCTCGTTCCCGATCGCCGCCGAGCAGTGGTACCGGGTCGAGCCGCCGGGGTTCATCTGGGATGCGACCGTCGCGCTGGGTGGCATCCCGGTCGTGCGCGGACGCGACGGCTACCTCGACGGTCGGGGCCGGATGACCATCCGGGCCGGCTCGATCTTCCCGATCGTCGACGCTTCCGGCCCCGAGATGGACCAGGCGTCGCTCCTGCGGCACCTCAGCGAGATGCCGTGGTTTCCGAGCGCGTTCCTCCGGGAGCGAGTGACCTGGGAGGCGATCGACGACGCGCATGTGCGGGTCTCGCTCGTCGATGGCGACCTCAGGGCCACCGGAACGCTCGAGATCGATCCCGACGGGCGCCTCGTCGAGTTCCGATCGCACCGCCACGCGATGGTCGGCGACCACTTCGAGCTGCGGCCCTGGTCGGCCCCGACGCACGCCTACGGCGAGTTCGAGGGCCTGCGGCTGCCGGTCAAGGGAGCCGCGGTCTGGACCTTGCCCGACGGGACGAGGCTGCCCTACATCGAGGTCGAGCTGCTCGAGGTCGTGTCCGACCCGCCGTTCGCGACCTGACGTGGTCGGCGCACGAACGGGCAGACACGGTGCTTCGCCGCGTTGCTCGATGCGGGCCTGCCCAGGCGGATCACTCCGAGTAGCCCGAACGGCCCTATACCGCCGCCGCCATTCTCCGGAGACTTCCTCGGTCCACGTCCGACGGACACCCCGGGGAAACGCGCATGGCGAACGGCCGGATCCTCACCTCGCTCGCGATGCTCACCGCCGTGCCGGCGGCGGTTGTCGCCGGCGTCGGCCGGCTCCGGGAATGGGGCGCGCCTGCTTGACGCCGATGAGGCCTGCTCGAGGCACCCGCCCGGTTCATCGGGCTCATGGGCGGGGTCCGGGCCTCGCTCCCGAGATAGGGAGTGGGTCGACGGGTGACGAGGGCGGAACCCCGGGAGCTGCCGGCGACGGTGGGTCGCGGCCGGATCGGCGACGCGGGCGAGTTGGGTGATGGATCTTGCGGACCGAGCTCGCCCGCTGGCACGACTTCTTCGTCGCGGCTGCCGGGGCGGCCGTCATGCTGTTCGGCCTCGTCTTCATCGGCCTGTCGATCCATTTCGAACGTGAGACCGTCGGACCGCCGATCGTCGGCCTCGCCGTATCCAGAGGAGCGCCGCGGCGCGTTGGCGTGCCGCGCCACGCGCGGTCAGGGACACGGCGGGACGCCAGCCACGGCAGAAGGCGGGTTGGCACTGGCGGCCCACGATTGGTCACGGCAGCCTTCGCGCCATGAGCGTCGCGCACGACTCGCCGGCTCAGCCCCGCCAGGGTGTCGCCCGAGGGATCGCCGCACGGGTGGTCCAGATCGGGGTGGTGTTCATCGTGATCGGCGTCGTCCTGTTCGGCGCCGCCGGACGGCTCGACTGGTTCTGGGGCTGGGTCTACCTCGGGATGTACCTCGCGAGCACGCTCGTGAACGGGTGGTTCCTCCGCAGTGCCCCCGAGCTCGTCGCGGAGCGCGGCCAGCCCGGCGCGATGCCCGGCTGGGACAAGGCCCTCGGCGGCCTCTGGAGCCTCGCGCAGTTCGTCCTCCTGCCGCTCGTCGCCGGCCTCGACGTGCGCTTCGCGTGGACGGGTCCGGTCGGCGTCGCGTGGCACCTTGCCGGGGCACTCGTCTTCGCGGCCGGCCTGGCGCTGTTCGGGTGGGCGATGATCGCGAACGCCTACTTCTCGACGGTCGCCAGGGTCCAGCCCGAGCGCGGCCAGACCGTCTGCTTGGACGGGCCCTATCGCCACGTCCGCCACCCGGGCTATGCGGGGGCGATCCTCCAGTCGATCGGATCGCCCCTCCTGCTCGGCTCCGCCTGGGCGCTGCTTCCCGCCCTGGCAGCCGCTGCGCTCATGGCGGCGCGAACACGGTTCGAGGACCGGATGCTGCTGGCCGAGCTGCCCGGCTACACGGAGTACGCCCGCCACGTTCGCCGCCGGCTGGCACCGGGGGTCTGGTGAGCGGGCAGTTCGCACACGGCGGAGAGGGGACCGTCAGGACTCGGCAAGCTTCGCCTCGACCCTGTCGAGCAGCGCGTTGAGCGCCTCGTCCTGGGCCTTGAGGTGGGCCTGGATCTGGCCGGCCTCGTGGAGGATCGCCTCCGCGTCCTGGTAGGTCATGTCGGCGCGCTTGTCGGCGGCGCGGCCGAGGATGTTCTGGCCGACCATGATGACCGAGAGCATGACCAGCTGGATGAACGTCTGGCTCACCCACTGAATCAGCGGGAACAGGCCACCCCCGAGCGCCGAGGGCAGGGCGATGAGCGCGAGGACGGCGAAGACATAGGCGCACCACATCGTCCCGACGACCGTCGTGAGCGTCAGCGCGATGCGCCCGTTCAGGCCGACGTGCTCGTCGGTCGTCTTGGGCGGCCCGGTCTTCTTCCGCGCAGCGACGCGCGGGTGCGGGATGTGCTCGAACGCGATGGCCATGACCCTGGTCCCTTCCTGTCGAACCCAGTCGTGCCCAGTCGGCGACGACGCGAGGCGCATTGTCTCCCGCTCCATCGTGCGGCGTTTCCAATGGCACAGTTCATCCAGGACCGAGGAGGGCGACTCAGGACCGAGGAGGGCGACGTGGACGACGGCTGGCGATGGCGCTGCAGGCCGCCGTGGCCACCGCGGCGTAGCATAGGCGGCGCCACACGGCACCTTCGTGACGCGGGTGCGGGGACGGAATGGCTGGAGCTGACATGCTGCAGGCTGAGGACGGAACGATCGAGAAGAAGATGCGGCGATTCGGACCGACCGGTCGGCCGACCGCCGGGGGCGCGATGTACGGGATGGGGACCGGCGCACCCGCCGGCGGAGGCGCGGTCTACGGGCTGGGGATGATCGGAGCCCTGGTCTACTTCTTCGGGTCGGCGGCTTCCGGTCGGGACCGCCTGCTTGTCATCCCGAAGGCAAGCGTCTGGCCGGCCCTGCTCGTCTACAAGCTGCTCAAGAGCTTCTACGGCTAGCCATCCCGCAGGACGCGTCGCCGACGCCGCCGGTCGGACAACGAAGCTGCGGCCCGCCACGGCCGCGGCGCGGGGAGGAGGATCCTGGTGCGCATCCCGCTCCGTCTGCCGCCGGTCCTGCCCGTCCCGGTGTCCCGATGACCGAGGCGACCGCGCGCTCCGCAGACCCGACCGATCCCGGGACGACCGTGACGGACCCGCCCGAAGACGCGCCCGTCGGGATCGGTCCCGGTGATCCCTCCAGCCCCGACGCCGCGCAGCCCGTGATCGAGCGCCTGGCCGTCGGCCGGACGCCCGGTGTCCGCGGCGACGACCCGTGGGCCGAGGCCGGGCGCAAGGTGCTGCGCTTCCACCTCGCGCGGATGCTCGCCCGCGTGCCCGGCGTGATCACCGGCGAGGACCCCGAGGAGGTCCACGCGATGCGCGTTTCGGCGCGCCGGATGCGTGCCGCCTGGCGCGTGTTCGGTAACGGGTTCGAACGGGAAGCGCGTCGCCGGTACGTGGGCGACCTGCGGGCGATCGGGACCCGGCTCGGCGCGGTCCGCGACCTCGATGTCCTGCTCGAGATCCTGGCGCATCACGGTGCTCGTCGCGGCGAGCGGGGCCGGGCCGGCCTGGTGCCGCTCCTCCGGGCCTGGGACGCTGATCGCGAGGCACACCGCGTCGAGCTCCTGGCGGTCCTCGAGTCCGACGCATTCGCCCGCTTCGTCGCCGAGTACGAGGCATTCGCCGAGACGAAGGGCCTGGCATCAGTGCCCGTGCCTCCGAACCGCCCTGCGCTCGTGCGGACCCGGATGCCGGCGACCGCGTGGACCGCGTACCAGGCGGTGTGGGCCTTCGACGGCGACCTGTCGAAGGCCGAGCTCGCCACGCTCCACGAGTTGCGGATCGCCGCCAAGTGGCTGCGCTACACGCTGGAGTTCGTCAGGGAGGCGATCGAGCCCGAGGCGAGCCTGCTCATCAGCCCGGTCGTGGCGCTCCAGGACCAGCTCGGAGCCCAGCACGACTTCCACGTCGCGGCGACGCTCGCGCGCGAGTTCACCGCTGCGTCGGGAACGCTGTCGGGCCATGAGCTGAAGTCGATCGAGCGCTTCGTCCGCGAGCTCGACGAGGATGTCGAGGAGTCACGGCGGACGTTCGTGCCCACCTGGCGAGGCCTCGTCGATCCGGCCTACCGTCGGCGTTTCGGTCGCGCCCTCGCGCGCCTCTGACCGGGGGGATCGTCTCGCGTCGGGACGGCGGTTGGCATGCGTGCCGCGCGAGGGCGCCCGGCCCGTGCCGGGTGTGGTTGCCGGGTCCGCCCGGTTCGCTGACGCAGCGTTCGGAGCCGCGCCGCGCCTCCCGACGGGCGTGGTAGGGTCGCGCCGGGAACGCGGCGCCCGATGAGCGCTTCGACGGCACCGCCGCGCGAGTGACCTTCCCGCTGGCGACTCCGTCGTTGGCCGGCCCGCGATGACACTGGGCGAAGCGAGAGAAGGGGCGTGACCGTCATGCGCAAGGTCCGATGGCTCGTGGCGATGGTCGCCGCCGGCATGACGCTCGGCGGGGCCGTCGCCTGGTTCGGCGTCCGGCCGTGGTGGCACCGCTGGGGTGTCGATCCGGCGGAGGCCGGGACGGCGCTGCCGGGCGATGACGTCGTGCCGGGTGCACCGATCAGCGACACCCGCGCGATCACGATCGACGCCCCGCCCGCGGCGGTCTGGCCGTGGCTGGTCCAGATGGGCTTCGGGCGCGCCGGCTGGTACAGCTACGACGCGATCGACATGAAAGGCCGGAGCGCCGACCGCATCCTCCCCGATGTCGGGACGCTGGCCGTCGGCGACATCGTGCCGACGCACCCGGGCGGTGGGTTCGAGGTCAAGGCGATCGAACCCGGGCGTGCCCTGGTCCTGTACCTCGATACGGACCTCGTCGGATCACAGGCTGACGTGGCGCGCGAGAGCGCCGAGGGAGCGACGCCGCCCAACCTCCAGGCTGCGGGAGCGCTCATGGGTGCCGCCCAGCCGACCGAGTTCGCCGCCAGCTGGGCGTTCGTCATCGAGCCGCTCGGGGACGACCGGACGCGGCTGATCGAACGGTTCCGGGTCAACTTCAGCGGTGGCGGTCGGTCCTGGACGAGGTACACGCTCCCGCTGATGGGGTTCGGCGTCTTCGCGATGGTCCGCAAGCAGATGCTCGGCATCAAGGCGCGCGCTGAGCAGGGCAACGCCGGTCCGGGCCCGGCGGCCTGACTTCGCGCCGACCGGCGTGGGCGCGAGGCCGGCATCGAGGCGCGTCGTGTCGACCGGCCGAGTGACCGGTCCACGCAAGCTCCGGGTCGCTCGGCCCCTCGCCGGGGCCCGAAGCGCACTTGGTCCCGCCACCGGCGGGCCATAGGTTCGGCCTCGGTCCGGCCGGCCGGCCGGCGGATCGACGACCGTGATCGAGCATTGCCGTGACCGGAGGCCCGCCCATGCAGCCCAGCTCCGCACCTGCCTCCCGCCTGAAGCCCGTGGCCGCCACCATGTTCGGGATCCCCGCGGCGGTGATCGTGCTGACCGCCGCGAACGGCACGAGCGCCCCGGTCGTCGGCGATGGCGCGGCTGCGCTGGTGGCGCTCTGGATCCTGGGCAGCGCGATGTGCGCGCTCGGCATCAGCGCCATGCGCGAGCGTTTCGGCTATGGCCGGGCGAACGTCGTCGGCATGCCCCTCGGCCTCCTCGCGACCGCCCTCGTCCTGTCGGGGCTGTTCGGCTGGACGCTGCTCCTGCAGCCGATCGTCGATGCGCTCGGCGGCCCGGGGTCGGCGTCGCTCGTGCGTGCCGCGATCGTCGGGGTCGGCGCCGTGATGGTCGTCAAGTGGACGATCGCCTGGTTCTCCTACCTGCCCCGGACGGCCGCCCGGGCGGCGGCATGAAGCCGGTCGACGCCACGCTCCTCACGGCACGGGGGCACGCGCGTTGACGGGCACGCGCCGGTTCGCTGCCGCCGCGGCAGCCGTCACCGCGATCGCCGCGGCGCTGGGCCTCGGCATCGGGGTGTTCACCCCGCCACGCGGCGGCGTCCTGTGCACGACGGGCTGCATCGCCTACCCGTACACGGACGCCGCGCCGTTCGTGGCGGCAGACTCCATCTGGATCTACCCGGCGATCGTGATGGCGCTCGGCTTCGTCGTCGTCACGGCGAGCCTCCACGAGCTCGCGCGACCCGGTGGACGGCTCGCCGGGCTCGTGGCGCTGGCGTTCTCCACACTCGCGGCCGCCCTGCTGGCCGGCGACTACGCGGTGCACCTGATGGTCGTGATGCCGAGCCTGGCCAAGGGCGAGGGCGAGCTGGTCACGATCCTGTCGATGTACAACCCGCACGGGGTGTTCATCGCGCTCGAGAACGCCGGCTACTTCGTGATGGGCCTCGCCTTCCTGGCCGTGGTCGGGGCAGTCGCCCCGGTGGGCCGACTCGAGCGGGCGATCCGCTGGGTCTTCCTCGTGGCCGGGATTCTCGCGGTCGGCGGGCTGGCCGTCCTCGCTGCCGTCTTCGGGACCGACCTCGACGTCCGCTACGAGGTCGCGGCCATCTCGGTCGACTACCTCGCGCTCATCGTCGGCGGGAGCCTGCTCGCCATGCTGTTCCGGCGGCCGCTGTCGGGCGAGGCCGGGACCCGCCCGGAGTGACCGGCGGGTCGGCCGGCCTGCCCCGGGCCGCGGCGATCCCCGGATCGGACCGTTCGTCCAATCCGGGACCGGGTGGAGACGCGCTCAATCGCGGGATGCCGCCGGCCCGAGGATGGCATCCGCCGGCAGGCCCGACTCGTCCGCCTTGAAGGCCGCGAGCTTGCCCAGCTCGAGCACGTCATCGGACGTCGTCGTGGCGAACAGGTGGATGGCGCGCGCGATCACGCCGGTCCAGCCGGTCTGGTGGCTGGCGCCCAGCCCCGCGCCGTTATCACCGTGGAAGTACTCGTAGAACAGGATGAGGTCACGCCAGTGCGGGTCCTCCTGGAACGTCCGCGTGCCGCCGTAGACGGGACGCCGGCCGGCGTCGTCGCGCAGGAAGATCGCCGCAAGACGTCGACCGATCTCCTGGGCCACCTGGAACAGGGTCATCTGCCGGCCGGAGCCCGTGGGGCACTCGATCGTGAACGCGTCCCCGTAGTAGCTGTGGTACTGGAGCAGGGCCCGGATGATGACGGCGTTGACCGGCATCCAGACAGGGCCCCGCCAGTTGGAATTGCCTCCGAACATCGCGGAGTCCGATTCCGCCGGCGAATAGCTCACCCGGTACTCGTGGCCCTCGACCTCGATCACGTACGGGTGGTCCTCGTGGTAGCGCGACAGCGACCGGATCCCGTGGGGCCCGAGGAACTCCGTCTCGTCGAGCATCTTGGTCAGCACCCGGCGGAGCTTCGTCTCGTCGAGCACCGAGGCCATCCGGCGTCCGCCTTCGCCGCGCGCCAGCGGATCGTGGATGAACCGCCGGAGCTCGGGACGGCTTCCCAGGAACTGGAGCATCCGGGCGCCGAGCTGCGGGTGTCGCTCCACGAAGTCGCCCCCGAACACCGTCACCGCGCACAGGGGGAGCAGGCCCACCATGGAGCGCACCTTCAGCCGCCGGGCACCGCCGTCGGGCGTCCGGAGGACGTCGTAGAAGAAGCCGTCCTCCTCGTCCCACATCCCCGTGTCGCCGCCCCCGCGCATCATCGAGGTCGCGATCCACAGGAAGTGCTCGACGAACTTCTCGGCCATCTCGGCGTACGCCGGTCGCGTGCCGGCCAGCTCCACGGCGATCTCCAGCATGTTCTGGCAGTACAGGGCCATCCATGCCGTCCCGTCGGCCTGCTCGAGGTAGCCGCCCGTGGGCAGCGGCGCGCTGCGGTCGAAGACGCCGATGTTGTCGAGGCCCAGGAACCCGCCCTCGAACACGTTGCTCCCGGTTCGGTCCTTGCGGTTAACCCACCAGGTGAAGTTCAGCAGCAGCTTCTGGAACGAGCGTTCCAGCCAGTCCAGGTCCTGGTGGCCGTGGGCGGTCGACAGGCGGTGGGTGTAGATCGTGGACCAGGCGTGGACCGGCGGGTTGACGTCGCCGAAGTTCCACTCGTAGGCGGGGAGCTGGCCGTTCGGGTGGAGGTACGGCGAGCGGAGCATCAGGTCGAGCTGCGCCTTGCCGAAGTCGTCGTCGACGAGCGTCAGGGCGATGACGTGGAACGCGAGGTCCCACGCCGCGTACCAGGGGTACTCCCACTTGTCCGGCATCGAGATGACGTCGGCGTTGTACATGTGGTGCCAGTGCTCGTTGCGCGGCGCGCCCTTGCGGTGCGGCTGGTACGGGTCGGAGCCGCGCTCGGCGAGCCACCGCTCGACGTCGTAGTGGTAGTACTGCTTGGACCACAGCATCCCGGCCAGCGCCTGGCGCATGACGGAGGCCGCGTCCGGGGTCAGGCTCGACGGGATGACGGTGGCGTAGAACTCGTCGGCTTCGCGGCGCCGCTGCCCGAACACCGCGTCAAAGTCGTCGCCCGTGGCCGGGGCCTCCGTCTCGGCGTTGCCGGTACGGGGAGCGGGCCTGCTGGCACGCAGCCGCAGCTGGATCGTCCTCGACCCCCCGGCGTCGACGACGATCGAGTAGTGGGCGGCGGCCTTGGTCCCGGTTCGCGCCGGGTTGACGGCATCGGGATGCCCGCCGACCAGGAACTCGTGGAAGGCGTCCTTGACATACGGGCTCCGGTTGGGGATCCCGAGCAGGCGCGTCAGGTTCGTCTCGTTCTCCGTGAACAGCACCTCGTCCGCCCCGTCGCACGCGAGCGCCCAGGTCCCGAGATCCGGGTGCGACGCCTCGATCACGAGGGGCTCTCCGTCGGCGAGGCGCAGGCCAGGCCGCGGGCCGTCACCGCCCCGCGTCCACGTGTCGCGGAACCAGAGCGTGGGCAGGAGATGGAGCGGGGCCGGTTCCGGTCCCCGGTTGCAGGCGGTCACGCGGACGAGCAGGTCGGTCGGAGATGCCTTCGCGTACTCGACGAACACGTCGAAGTAGCGGTCCCCGGCGAAGACGCCCGTGTCGAGCAGCTCGTACTCGAGCTCGTTCCGTGAGCGCCGTCCGTTGGTCGAGACCAGATCATCGTAGGGATACGCCGCCTGCGGGTACTTGTACAGGTAGCGCATGTACGAGTGCGTGGGCGTGGAGTCGAGATAGAAGTAGTACTCCTTGACGTCCTCGCCGTGGTTTCCCTCGCTGTTCGTCAGCCCGAACAGGCGCTCCTTGAGGATCGGGTCGCGGCCGTTCCAGAGCGCGAGCGCGAAGCACAGGCGCTGCTCGTCGTCCGAGATCCCCGCCAGGCCGTCCTCGCCCCATCGATACGCCCGGGAGCGGGCCTGGTCGTGCGAGAAGTAGTGCCAGGCGTCGCCGTCCTCGCTGTAGTCCTCGCGTACCGTGCCCCATTGCCGCTCGGACAGATACGGGCCCCAGGCTCGCCATGGCACACCGGCATCGCGAGCCTCCGCGAGACGCTGGTGCTCAGCGGTATCGGTTGCGGGCTCGGTCATCATCGGGGCCTCCGGGGTCCGGCTCCGCCGGCATGTCGTTCGGGACGGGACCGCAGCCGGCGGGTCGGGCGGTGGCGCGGCCTGCAGCGCGAACGCGAAGAGGAGAGCGCTCGCCGCAGGGTCATCCGGCCGACACGCACCAGCCCGGCATCACGGACACCCGCGCCGCGCGACGTCGTCCACGCACGTCTTCGCGAGGTCGTCCGGCGCGGCATCCCCCGTGCGCCCCCGATCGTACGTTCGCATCGGGCACTGGTGTTGACCCGGTGGAAGGAAGGCTTCATTGACGACCCAGCGTGCCCGCCAATTGTGAACGACTCGTTATCGCATGATGATCGCAGGCCGGCGAAGCTCCGGCGCGTCTCGCGGGTCGAGCGGCCGCGGCTCGCGCCGCCCGCCACCGCGGTCCGTGGTGGCCAGCCGGTGTCATGGCCAGTTGGCACGTCTGATCACACTCCGATCAACCTCCGGTAACACGAAGCCGTGAGGATTCCGTCATGAGCGCAGCCGGAACCGCGAACCCGCCGATCACCGTCGATCAGCCCGATGCCGCGGAGGTTCGCGTGCTGGCCGCTGCGCTCACCCACCTCCTCGCCCGGGACGACGAGCGTCCCGCACGCTGGCTGGCCCAGGCCTTCGCCGACGCCGTGGAGCGAGCCCGAGCCGAACCCCACCCCGGAGGCCCAGGCCAGGCACCCGCCGACGGGCCCGGCGCACCTTCACCGTTGACGTTCCACGCTGCAGTCGCCCGGCTCGCCCACGACCCGCGCAGCGTCGCCGTTGCCATTCGCGATCTCGAGACCGCGGGCGCGCGCCGCCTCCCGTCGTGGCCGGAGCTCACCCATCGCCGCAGGCCCACGGCGCCGACGAGCTTCGACGCGTCGCTCTGGTTCGGCTGAGCCACGCCCGGCGGCCGGGACCCCCAGGCGCCTCCTGCCGGAGGCGCCTGCTAGGCGCTGACGGGAGCCATGAGGGCGCCAAGCTCCTGCAGCATGTCCGGCGTCTCGATCGGGTCATCCTCGACGATCTTGCCATTGGCGAGTCCGTAGTAGGTGAGGCCTCGGGCGGCGACCTTCTTCCCCGTCGCGAAGGTCATCTCGGAGGTGAAGCGGGCGACGACCGCGTCGCCTTCGGCCACCAGGTCCAGGATGTCGAAGTGCATGTCGGACATGACGGTCCCCATCGTGGGCAGCATCGCCTTGAAGCCCGCGAGGTCGATATCCCCCATGCCCCGGTTCACGTAGTTGGGGGCAAGCACGTCGTCGATGACGTCGAGATTGCGACCCTCCAGGACCTCGGTCATGAACCGGCGGACGACGGCCTTGTTCTGGTCCGTTGACGTGGTCACGGCGACCCCCTTCCGGGCGCTCGCACGCCCATCGCGGCGGGGTCGGTCTCGCCATTGGCCCTGCGCGACGGTCGAGGCGACCGCATGGGGACGCCGCGCAGGCGGGAAACTCGAAGGCCCCGTGCCTCCCGGCCGGCCGGCCGAGTATGCGCGTTGGCTCGGAACGGGAACAAGACGTGCGCTGATTAGCGGGACATTCGGATTCCGCAACCGGGGGGCACCGCTTCCTCCGGGCGGCCGGCTTGCTCGCCGACCAGATGAAGGACCTCCGCGGTCCGTAGGGTCTCTGCCTCCAGGGCCACCGGGTGAGGCAGCCCGGTCAATCGCGGAGCGAACCTCTATCGACCGGCTCGTAGGTCGTCGTGGCCTGCCCGCCGGAGCTCATCTGGGACTTCGCGCGCAGCACCGCCCGGTGGTAGTCGGCGTCCGTGTCCCGCCTGCCGTCGATGTCCGGCGCGGGGCCTTCATCCCCGATCCCGCCGTCGGGAAGCAGGTCAGCGACCCAGCCCAGCAGCCGCCGGATGAAGCCTCTTCCGCTGGTGCTCATGTCGGACCTCCCAGGGTCTCAGACGCCCACGGGCTCCCGTACCAGGATGACCGTCGTTCGGCCGGGCCGTGACTCCAGGAACGTGATCAGCGCCTTCGCCATCCGGGTGCCGACGCCGAGCTGCTCGCGCAGCCGCGCATCCTCGTACGGGAACACGTGCTCCCGGGCCCGCCGCAGTGCGGCGTCGAGGTCGGGAACGATCTTCTGGCTGCCGACGACGAGGATGACGCGGCCGGCGCTGGCGGCATAGGGCCCGATCTGGCTGCCGGAGAAGCTCACGGTCAGGAGCGCCCCGTCGAGGGTGACGGCATGGACGCTGCCGAGCATCACGTCCGGCGCGGCCATCAGCTTGCGGATCTCGCGTCCCTGCGTCTGACGGTCCATCGCCATGTACCGGGGGCGGATGGGGTCGTAGCGGCCGGACTCGAGGAAGGTGGCGCTGAGCCCGAGGTCGTCCAGGGTCTTCGACTTGGCCCAGTTGACCTCGGCGCCCTCGGGGACCATCTCGAGAACCCGCTCCCGGGCCTCCTCCCCGGAGTCGACCACGATCGCCTCGATGTTGTTGACCGTCAGTGCTGCCACGACCGCTTCGATGGCCGCCTCTGAGGCCGGAGCGGAGAAGGATTCGTTGAACGTCTCGATTGCCATGGGTGTACCCGTTGATCGTTAGTTGCTCACGCAACTATACACGATCCCGAGCCGGCGAGCCGCGGGATCCACCCGCGTCGACGCGTTTCAGCCGCCGGGTGGCGCGCCTGCGGCGGGCTCGTACCGGAGGTAGACAACGCCGGAGCCGAACGTCCGCGTCTCGAGCAGCCGCAGGTCGATGCGATCGTCCAGCGACGGGAAGAACGAGGTGCCGGCACCCAGGATCACCGGCTGCAGGAACAGGCGGTACTCGTCGATCAGCCCGAGCCGCATCAACGTCGAGGCCAGTGTGGGGCCGCCGACGTCCATGTCAAACCCCGGTCGCGCCTTGAGCCGGGCAACCTCGGCGCCTGGGTCATCGCGAACCAGGCGGCCATTCCAGTCGACCCTCTCCAGCGTCCCAGAGAACACGATCTTGGGCTTGTCCCGCCAGATACGGGCGAACTCGAGCATCGCCGGCGTCGCGGACGGGTCGGCCCCAGCCGTGGGCCAGTAGCCGGCCATCAGCTGGTATATCCTCCGCCCGTACAGGAACGCGCTCATCGCCCGCGCCTCGTCGTTGAAGAACGAGTGGAGCTCCTCGTCGATCCGCACCCAGTCCAGCGACCGGCTCGGCGTCTCGACGAATCCGTCGAGCGACACCGACATGGAGTAGATGAGCCTGCCCATGGACTGCTGCCCTCGAGGGTCGCCCGGGAGAGGCAGCCGGCGCCGGGTGACGCGGCCGTCGCGCGGCACTCGCCAGCGGTGCCTCTCCGTCGTGGGGCCAAGCGTACCCGCGCGAGACCGCCCGGGTGATCGCGGGCCGACCGGAGGACGCGCCGGGAGGCTCGTGCCCGCGCCCCGGCCGGGCGGCCGGCCTGTTCAGGCGAAGGACACGGGCGTGGCGCCCCCGGCGATCTCCTCGACGATTCGCGCCGCGCCCACGATCGCGGCCCCGGGCACGACCCGGTCCTCGGTGATCCCGCGCGGCTTCGTGCAGGCGCCGCACAGCCACACCTTGCCGCCGTTGGCGACCAGCTCCGCGAGCACGTCCGACAGCGCCGGGAAGCCGGCCTTGGCCACGCCCTCGGCGCCGCCCGTCGTCCCCAGCCACACGGCCTCGATGGTGCACACCACGATCGACTCCCTGCCCGCCGTCGCGGCCACGTTCGCGGCGATGAACGGCAGGATCGCCCGTTCCGGGTCCTCCGCCCCGTGGGTGCAGTTGAAGATGATCCGATCGGTCATTGAACACGCTCCACGTCGATGACGAGGCCCCCGTCGGGAGCCTCCGAGATTGTCCGGACCCGATGACCCATGAGCCGTGCGAGGGCGGGCAGGTCGGCTCGCGCCGCCGGATCGCGAGCGACGACCCGGAGCACGTCACCCACCGGGATCGACCCGATCTGCCCCCGGAACTCGCGCGGCAGGCCGTCGCCGCAGCCGAGATCACCCGCGTCGTAGTGGTGGAGGTGATCGGCCGACTCGTCCGCGGGGCGGAAGCCGGAGCAGAGGAGGCTGAGGTCGACGATCCGGCTGTCCGCCACGTCGGCATAGCCATGCTGCTCGATGAGGGTGACCCGTCCCGCCTTGTGCACCCGGAAGCGGTAGCGCAGGTAGGTCCGATCCGCCACCGTGGCGGTGTCCGAGCCGAGGAGCTCCATCGAGTCGGCGTCGGCGAACCAGGTGCGCAGCCAGCCGACGGCGTCTTCCGCCGTCGCGGCCTCGCGCAGGCCCCGGGGGACGATCGCGCGAAACCTGACCCGGGCGTCGAACAGGCGCTCGAGGGTCTCGAAGTCGCGTCTCGCAAGCGCCCGGACGAAGGACGCGGCGATGGAGATCGTCGTCGGGCCGTCTGTCGCCGGATTGGGGTTCGTGTCGCTGGTATCCATGACGCCGAAGGTAGACGGAGCGCCTTCCCCGGAGCTTCCTCGTAGACTCGTGCAGGTCATGGTCGGATCGACGTTCCGTTTGGGCGTGCTCGGCTCGTTCGCGCTGACCGCCGACGGCGTGCCGTTGATCGACGGCGGCTGGTCGCGGCGGAGGGCGGCGGCGATCCTCAAGGTGCTCGCGCTCGCCGATCGCCACTCCCTGCACCGGGAGGAGGTGATGGGCCTCCTGTGGCCCGACCTTCCCGGTCCCGCGGCCGCCAGCCAGCTGTACAAGAACCTGCACTGGCTGCGCCGCGCCGCCCGCGAACGCGGCATGGACGCATCGCTGGTCACGGTCACCGGCGAGATCGTCCGGTTGGACCCGTCCGTCGAGGTCGACGTCGATCGGTTCCGGCGGGAAGCCCGGGCCGCCCTGGCCGGACCCGGTGACCTGCGCCGGGTGACCGGCGCGCTCGACGCCTACGGCGGGGAGCTGCTGCCGGATGACCGGCTCGAGGAATGGACGAGCGTCCCGCGCGACGAGCTCCAGATGCTGTGGCGGTCACTCGCCGGGATTCGCGCCGATCTCCTGGCGGCGCAGGGCGACCAGGCGCAGGCCGTCGCCCAGCTGGGCGAGATCGTGGCCCGCCAGCCGTGGGACGAGGCCGCCCACCGCCGGCTGATGGAGCTTCACCTCGAGGCCGGCCGGCGCGACGCGGCGCTGGAGCAGTACCGGAGCTGCCGGGAGGCACTGCGCACCGAGCTCGGGGTGGACCCCGGCCCGGAGACCGAGGCCGTGGCTCGCCGGATCCTCGAGGACCAGGTCGATTTCGGCGACGAGCCGCGGAGGCCGCCCCGAGGACCTGGTGGAGGTGGTCGAGCAGCTCGCCGACGTGCACCGCCGGACGGGAGAGGTCGCGAGCAGCGCGGCGCTCTACGGTCGCGCCCTCCAGCTGGGTGGGCCGTCCCTGGACGGCGAGGTCGCGATGCGACTGCGCGGCAAGGCGGCCCTGTCGCGGATCCTCAGCGGCGACCTGTCGGGGGGCGCGGAGTTGATCGGCGAGATCCAGCGCTCCTTGACCGCGGAGCTGCCGGCGTACGTGACGGCCCGCACCTACCTCCTGCTGGCCCAGCTCCGCTGGCACTCGGGCCGCTTCAAGGACGCCCTCCTGGCCGCCGAGCGCGCGGTTGCCGCGGCAAGCGGCGGACCGGTCGCCGAGCAGGCATATGCCCTGGAGATGCTCGCGCTCGCGTGCCACGCGCTGGGCGACTGGCGTCGCGGGCTCGACGCCGAGATGGCGCGCCAGGCGCTCGAGGTGGGCGATGGCTTCGACGTCGACGAGGCGTTCGAGGGTCACGCCTGTCTGTGGGAGTACCACCTCTACGGCGACGTCCCGTATCCGGGTGTCGAAGCGATGGTCCGGCGCTCGCTGGTCCAGGCCGAGCGCGTCGGCAACCGCCGGGCGATGGCACTCGCGCTCCTGGCACTGGGATCGGTGCTGTTCCTGACCGGGCGATGGGCGGATGCCGCGGAATTGCTCGAGCGCGCCGTCGGGCTCGCGGAGTCGGTGGAGGCCGAGCAGGCGGTCGTCCATGGTCAGCAGCGGCTGGCGCTGCTCGAGACGGCCGCCGGGCGCAACGAGGCGGCCCTGCGCCGGCTGGACACCGCGATCGAACGCGCCGAACGCTCGTCGAGCGCCCAGGTGCGGCACCACAGCCGGACGCGCCTATACGCGACGCTCGCCCGCAACCGCCTGCAGGCAGGCGCGATCGACGCGGCGGTGGAGGCAGTGCGATCGGCCCAGGCCGTCCGTCGCGACGTTGGCGCCTGCCTGACCTGCGACGCGCTGCTCCACCCGGTGTCGGTGCCGGTGGCTCTCGCCGGCGGGAGGCCTGACCTCGCCAGGCTCGCGGCGGAGCAGGCCACGGAGAGTGGGGCGGAGTTCCAGAGCGGCGCCTGGAGGGCGGCCGCCGCCCACGCCCGCGGCTTGCTGGCGATCGCCGACCAGGACGGCCCGGGCGCGGTCCGGGACCTGGATGCGGCCAGCCGGACCTTCGCCGCGCTCGGTCAGCCCTACGACGAGGCACGGAGCCTCGAAGCGCTCGCGGTCGCGCTCCGACGCGATCCCGCCGGACATGGTGATCGCTACCTCTCGAGGCAACGACGGGCATCGGCGATCTACGCCCGGCTGGGGGCCGCGCCCGACTCGGACCGGCTCGCGAGCCTGGCGTCGATCGGGAAGATGGCGGGAAGGTCTGCCTCCTAGCGTCTTCCCGGTTCGCGACGTCTCGCGACCCGCGCCAAGGAGGCCGACATGCCGCCGTTCATCGATATCCACGATCGGATCGAGGGTGCGACGCCCGCCGACGTCGCGGCCGCCCACCGGGCCGATCTCGCCGCCCAGGGCGCCCACGGCGTGTCGTACCTGCGCCACTGGTTCAGCCCGGCCACGGGGAAGGTCTTCTGCCTCTCCGAGGGGCCCAGCGCCGAGGCGGTCGACAGGGTCCACCGGGCCTCTCACGGACTGGCCGCCGACCAGGTCCTGGAAGTCGTGGAGGGCTCGTGATGCCGCCTGACCTGCGGGCCGCCACGGCCGGCCTGGACGCCTCTCGGTCGAGATGGCGAGGCTTCGAACAGCTCACGGGGTACTCGATCCTCGGCATCACGTTCACCAGCGGGGAGATCCTCGGCCTGCGGGTCTTCCTGCACAGTGACTTCGCTCCCTTCCGGTCGGTCTGGCACCGCGACGCGGCCGGTGCGTGGGCGGTGTATGTCGACGGTCCCTCGCTCGAGATCGGGTGTCCCCGCTGGTGGGGGCCGGCGCTGCAGTCGGCGAGCCTGGCCTCGATCGCGGTCGAGTGGCCCGGCCCCAACGAGCTCAGGGTGACGATGGGCAGGCCGGCCCTGGAATGGACCGTGACCCTCGAGGAACGCCCCGTGGAGCGGCTGATGAACCTGGCCGGCGCGCCGATGCCGGCCTGGAGCTGGCGACCGCGGATGCTGCGGGCGCCGCGGGAGTGGATGGCTCGCTGGGCTCTCGGCATGGGCCACGTCCGGATGGCCGGCCCGGCGCCCGCCGGGATGCCGGTCGTCCTGATGCCCCGGCGGATCTACGGGATCGCCGCGTCTCGAGCCTCCCGCGAGGGGCGGGATCTCGGCAGCGCCACCATCGCGGCAACCGAGCCGAGGATCGGCGAATTCGCCTTCCCGGTCCGCGGCGCCTTTGCCATCGGGGATTTCCGGGCCGAGATCCTCGACGAGACGGAGTACCAGGCGCTTCGGGCCCGCTATGCGCGTCCTGCCCCGGCCCGTCCCGGCGGCACAGGCCTCCCGGTACCGGGCCAGGCCGGGGATGGCCGCGGATAACCGGAAGCGCGTCTCTCCCTCCCAGACCGTGGCGGGTAGGCCGAGGCGGGTCGAACCGCCCGGCACCTCCGGCCATGCTGCGCGACACTGGGCCCAACGGTTTCGACCAGCGCGCCAGGAGGTCTCCGGTGTTCGTTCCCCTGTCCGTCCTCGAGTTCCGTGACCGCGCGGCGACCTACTACGGGGACAAGGTCGGCGTCATCGACGGCGACACGACCCTGACCTATCGCGCGTGGGCCGGCCGGACGCATCAGCTTGCCAATGCGCTCGTGGACCTCGGGGTGGGGCCGGGCGATCGCGTGTCGTTCATCACCTACAACACGCACCACCTGCTCGAGGGCTACTACGGTGTCCTCGAGGCGGGCGCGGTGCTGAACCCGATCAACATCCGCCTCACGCCGCACGAGATCGCGTACATCCTGGAGGACGCCGGCTCGCGCGTCGTCTTCTTCCACCGGGACTTCACGCCGCTGGTGGAGGCGATCATCCCGCAGCTGACGACGCGGCCGCGGTTCGTGATCATGGACGGGCCCCGTGAGGGCATTGCGACCGACGAGTACGAGGCCCTCATCGCCGGCGGCTCCGCGGAGCCGCGTCACCCGCAGGTGGATGAGAACGCCATCTCCGAGCTGTTCTACACGAGCGGCTCGACCGGCCTCCCCAAGGGTGTCGCGCTCAGCCAGCGCGCGCTCTACCTCCACGCCCTCAACTCCCAGATCGCCCTCCGCTTCGACGAGGACGACGTCGTGCTGCACGTCGTCCCCATGTTCCACGTCAACGGGTGGGGCGTGCCCCACTTCGTCACGCTGATCGGCGGGCGGCACGTCATGCTCCGCCGCTTCGATCCCGTCGCGCTGATGCAGCACGTCGAGCAGCACCGGGTGACCCGCCTCCTCGGTGTCCCGGCGATCTTCAACGCGGTCCTGCATCATCACGAACGGCCCGGCTTCGACCTCTCGAGCCTGCGCCAGCTGATCGTCGGTGGATCACCCTCGTCACCGGCGCTGATCCGGGCACTGGAGGAGGAGTTCGGCGTCCAGGCGATCGTCGGCTACGGGATGACCGAGACCAGCCCGATCCTGACGCTCGCGCAGCCGCGGGCGGTGGTCACCGAGAAGGAGCCGCCGGATCGTCGCCCCGAGCGCCAGGCGATGACCGGCTGGCCGATCCCCGGGGTCTCGATGCGGGTCGTGGCGTCGGGCGGTTCGGACGTCCGGCCGGACGGCGAGCAGATCGGCGAGATCGTCGTCCGCGGCAACACCGTAATGCAGGGCTACTACCGCGATCCGGATGGGACAGCGGCCGTGATCCGCGACGGCTGGCTGCATACGGGGGACATGGCCACGATCGACGACGCGGGCTACGTGATCATCAAGGATCGCTCCAAGGACCTGATCATCCGGGGCGGCGAGAACATCTCGTCGGTCGACGTCGAGAACGCGCTGGCGGCTCACCCGGCCGTGCTGGAGTGCGCCGTGGTTGCCGCGCCGGACGAGAAGTTCGGCGAGGCCCCGGTCGCGATCGTGGTCCTCAAGCCCGGGGCGTCCGCCACCTCCAACGAGCTCAAGACGTACTGCAAGCAGCACCTCGCCAGGTTCAAGGTGCCGCGCGAGATCCACTTCCGGGAATCGCTCCCGAAGGGCGGCACCGGCAAGGTGCTGAAGGCGGAGCTGCGGGAGCCGTTCTGGCTCGGCCTGGACCAGCGGGTTCATTGAGGCCACTGGTCCGGCTTGGGCTAGAGTGAGCCACGGGCGCGTCCGCGTCCGTTTGACGATCGACAACCACCGCCTGCTGGGAGAAGCGAACATGCGCCGCGTGCTCATCGGACTTGGCATCGTGACCATCGGCCTGCTCGTGGCCGCCTGCTCGTCGACCGGAGGTGGCTCGCCGTCGGCCGCGGGCGGCAGCGGCGGTACGCTCGACGGCACCGCCTGGACCCTGAAGACCTACGATGTCAGCGGCACCGCAACCCCGGTTCCCGCCGGCATGGTCGTCGATGCGAAGTTCGCCACCGGCAACGTCTCGGGCTTCGCCGGCTGCAACGTCTACACGGGGTCGGCCACCGTCTCCGGGGCGACGCTCAAGATCGGCCCGCTTGCGACCACCGCGATGGCCTGCGATCCGGCGGTCAGCGGGGTCGAGACGGCGTATCTCGCGAGCCTCGCCCAGGCCGCGACGTTCACCGCGACCGCGGACACCCTCACGATCTTCGACGGCTCGGCCAAGCAGCTGCTCGTCTATGGCGCGGCGCCGGCCAACCCGCTCGAGGGCGAGTGGAACGTGACCGGCTACAACAATGGCAAGCAGGCCGTGACCTCGCCGATCGCCGGCACGACGCTGACTGCGACCTTCACGGCCGACGGCCAGGTCGGCGGCAGCGCGGGCTGCAACAGCTACAGCGGCTCCTACAAGCTCGACGGCACCTCGCTGACGGTCGGCCCGCTCGCGACGACGATGAAGGCCTGTGACCAGGCGACCATGGACCAGGAGACCCAGTTCCTGGCCGCGCTCCAGACGCCGACGAAGGTCGAGACGTCGGGAGCGACCGTGACCCTGCGCGACGCGTCCGGTGCCACCCAGGTGGTCCTCGGCGCGAAGTAGGTCGCGAGGCAGGCCGGGCGGGGCCGGGTCTCCCGCGACACGGACGGCCCCGGGGGTCGCGCCCCCGGGGTCACGCCCCGGGGTCCGGCCGCCGCCCGGGCCGGAGCCCGGACACGACGACGCCCCGTCCCTCGAGGTCCGGGCCTCGTGAGGCCGGACATCGTGCGGGCGGGGCGTCGTGGATCGTGGTGCGGGCGTGAGCCCGCGCGTGCTAGATGGGACGGACCGTCGCGAGGCCCGCCATGGCGAGCGCCACGATGGAACAGACGCGCACCAGCGCGTCAAGGCGCGGGTGGCCGCGAGGCACACCAACCTCCTGACTTCGGCAGCCCGGCTGACTCGCTCTCGCGAGTCCCGTGGCTTTGCGTCCCCGGGTCACCCCGGGTTTGCCTTTTTCGGGCCAGCCGCCTGGCTGGGACGGCACTCACCGCCTGGCTGCACGGTACCGGGCGTGCCGGCGACCGCACACCCTCCCAGCCGTCCCGGCGGTGCCCCCTACTTTGGGCTGCCGCCTGCCGAACCTTCGGCCGCAACGGCGCCGGCGGCGAATCCCCGGCATCCTCGCGGTCTCCGTGCGCCATGTCCCGTCCGCCGCGCGGAGGACGCTCGTCGGTCAGACCGCGGGTGGCTCGAGGCCGAGCACCCCCGCCAGCTCGCGCAGCGCGGCCCGTTCCGCGTCGTTGACCATGACCCCGCCACGGCCGAGGAATCCCTGGTCCTCCTTGCCGGCCTGCGCCACGGCCGTCGCGATCGCGAGGAGCCAGGCCTTGTAGGCTGAGGCCTCGTCGGGCGTGGCCCCGGCGTCGACCACGGCCGCCGCTGACCGCACGATTCCCGTCGCCCGGTCGTGCGCACCGGGTGCCGTCACGACCTTGAGGTAGTCGGGAAACGCCCCGCCACCCGCCACCCGGTCGTTGAGGGCCTGGATGATCGACGACAGGAGCGGGTGGGCGATCTGGTCCCGGGCGCTGTCCAGCACGTAGGCGGCCATCGCGTACCCCTCGCTCGCCGTCTCCTCGCTGCGACCGAGGCTCGCCGTCGAGACCAGCACGGCGGCGGCCTCCAGGCCCTGCAGGAGCAGCCGCTGGTCATCCGGGCCGAAGTCGGCGAGCAGGGTCATCCCATCACCTCCAATGCTCCGGCGCCCCGAGACGGCGCACGACATCGACCATACCGTCATTCGCCCCGTCGGGGGCATGGCGGGCACCAGCTGGCGCGGGCACGACCCCTCGCGCCAGCCCGGCGCTCGCGCATTCCGTAGGCTACGGGCAGCGTCCGCGAGCCGATGGTCCCTGCGGGCGACGGCACGAGGGACGGATGGGAGCGTGATGGAACCGATGGGATTCCAGGAGCTGGTCAGGGCGAGGTACAGCGCCCGGGCGTACGACCGTGCGCCGGTCGACGAGGGCGCGCTGACGCGGATCCTCGAGGCGGTCCGCCTTGCGCCGACGGCGTCCAACCGCCAGGCCTTCCGCATCGTCGTGGTGCGGACCGAGGGGCGGGAGCGCGACCTGCTCCGGATCTACGACCGTGACTGGTTCGTCGCGGCGCCACTCGTGCTGGCCGTGTGCGCCGTGCCGGACGAGAGCTGGGTGCGCGCGGTCGATGGCTGGTCCGCCGCGGGGGTCGACGCGACGATCGCCATGACCCACCTGGTGCTGGCCGCGGCCGAGGAGGGTCTCGGGACCTGCTGGATCGCCTCGTTCGACCCGGCCACCGCACGGGACGTGCTGGACCTGTCCGAGGGCCTCGTCCCGTGGGCATTCACGCCGCTCGGCCACCCAGCCGAGTCCCGCCCCGCGAAGGAGCGCAGGCCGCTCGGGGAGCTCCTCCTCGACCGGCGGTGATCGGCGACGGCCGGCACGCCAACCCGATGCCGGACAGCGATGCGGCGCGACGCCGGCTGACCAGGTCCTGACGAGCGGCATCCGGAAACTGGCGCGTCTGGCCGTCCGCCTCGACCAGCAGCTACATCAGGCTGCGTAGCCGGTCTCGCCCCCCGTGCGGGAGCGGGCCCGCCCGCGCTCGGCCCGCTCCCACAGCTGGCGGAGTGCCGCCGCGTACCTGGCGGGCTGCGTCCGCTGCGGCGGTCCGAAGTGGTGGATGCCGGAATAGGCTTCGATCCAGACGTCCGGCAGCACGCCGGCGAGGATCTGGACCCGGCGGACCATGTGCTCCGCGGTCAGGAGACCGTAGGCGAGATAGACCGGGAAGGCGCACCGCCGCAGGGCGTCGCGGTCGGTCGGATCCTGCTCGAAGGCGGCCATCATCGCCCGCAGGCCGGCGGGCCGCTTCACCATCCACTCGGGGGGCGGACCGGGCGGCTGGGATGGCGGCTCGACGCCGGGTCGGAGCTGCCGCCTCGTGAACTCCGTAAGCATCTGCTCCGGCCCGAGGCCCTCGTCGGTCGCGACCAGCTCGGGGTGTTCGCCGGGGTCCCACGGCCCCGGAATGTTCGCCGGCTCGAAGATCGCCAGGCTCCGCAGCCGCCCGGGGTGGAGGGCGGCGAACGCGAGGCAGACCGCGCCGCCGCCCGAGTACCCGACGAGGTGGAACGTGCCCAAGCCTGCGTCGTCGGTGGCCCGCTCGAGGGCGTCCGCCTCGAGCGGGATCGAGTAGTCGGCCGGTGGCTCGTCCGCGGCATAGACCTCGAGATCCTTGAGCAGCGGGTCGATCTCGCCTCCGAGCTCCTGGAGCAGCGGCGCGTACGAGGGGCCAACGGGCGTGACGCCGCCGGGCACGAAGACGACGGGAAGGGGAGCGGATCGAGGCATCGTGAAGCCCTCCGACCGGGCCGCGCGAGCGGGACGGCTCGCGAGCGGCGCGCGTATGCTGCTACTCGCCGTGGGACCGGTCAAATGGTCCCCCGAGCGCTGCTAGGCAGCACTCGGTTCTGCCACCACCGGATCTGCCTCGAGGACCGCCTCGGCCTCGAGCATCGCCTCGGCCTGGTCGGCGGCGATCCCCACGGCCTCCTCGACCTCGATCTCCGGGTGCTCAGCCTGGATCGCTGCCACCGCGTCCGCGAGCTCGATGCCCTCGACCTCGTTCACCGCGCGGGCGTCGATCACGTAGCGCACCAGCAGCGTGGCGATGGCGACCAGTGGGATGCTGAAGATCGCTCCCCACAGGCCGGCGACCTGCGAGCCGGCGAGGAGGGCGACGATGACGAGGATGGGGTGGAGCCCCACCTCCCGCCGGAGCAGCCGTGGCTGGATCGCGTTCACCAGGACCGTCTGGGCGACGACGAGGATCGCGATGATCAGGAGCGCCACGTCGGGCCGGAACGCCAGCGCAACGAAGATGACGGGGATCAGGGCGAGCGGCGGCCCGAAGAATGGGATGAACATGAGCATCCCGGTGCTCACCGTCAGCAGGAACAGGTAGGGCAGATCGAAGGCGAGGCCGAGGGCAAGCGTGAGCCCCACCTGGACCAGCACCAGCACGAACTGGGCGCGCAGGAAGCCCCGGAACGACCGCCCGACCGTGCGCTGGATGAGCAGCAGGGTGTCCGCGTGCCGGTTGGGCACGATCCGGCGGATCATCCCGGTGATCGACCCCGGATCTGCGACCGCGTACAGGGAGAGCACGACGATGATGAACAGCGCACCGAAGACGGCCAGCATGCCTTCGCCGATCATCTGGGTCTGATCGGCGAGCCCCTGGACAACGGCCGGCAGCGTCCGGCGCTGGACATCCTCCACGACCGCCGCCAGGTCCACGACCGACCGATCGATCCCCAACGTGTGCTGCAGGTTGCCGGCCATGGTCGCGATCGAGCCCGTGATCTGGTCGATGCGGCCGGCCAGGTCCGACGCCTCCTGCACGCCGGTCTGCGCCAGCGCCGCGACGAACGCGGCGATGCCGCCGATCACCGAGCCGTAGGCCACGGCGATGGCAAGCCCGCGCCGCAGGTGCCACCGGTGAACGAGGCCGTCGACCAGGGGGCCGATCAGGAACGCGAGCAGCCAGGCGAGGAAGACCGTCAGCAGCAGCGTGCTGAAGCCGACGAACAGCGCCACGACCCGGTCCAGGATGGCGAGGCCGAAGAACGCCGCCCCGAGCGCGAAGAAGGCGAGGCGCGGGAGATCGCGGTCAGGCGGCCTCTCGGCCCGCTCGGCATCGTCGCTCACGGGATCGTCAACACGTGGGTGCGCCAGACCGTCATGGCCGGGGACCCGGCGCTCGCGGGAGCCGCGTCCCGGAACCGGGCCGCTGCGATCTGACGGCCGGATGCGGTCGGGGACACGTGCGCTCCTTCGGCCGGGCGGCTCCGCGACCCGGGGCCTGCCGGGTGGCAGTCGGATCGCCGTTCGCACGGCCAGACGTAATCCTGCGATGGGCGGATCGAAACGTCATGACGATCCTTCATGACGCCTCCCGGTCACCTCGTCGAGCCTCGCGGCCGGGCCCCGACGCCGGTCTGGTACGTTTCCTGACCACATGGGCACGGCCTGACCACATGGGCACGGAGGCTTGGAATGGCGACGCACCCGGGCCGGCAGCCGACCGCCGAGGAAGACCTCCGGGCGGTCACGGTCGGCGAGCTGCGGCCGCTGAACGGACGGATCGATCTGGCTCCCTACCAGCCGGAGTGGCCGGCGCTCTACGCCCGCGAGGAGGCGCGGATCCGGTCTGCGCTTGGCGGCACGGTCATGCGGCTGGAGCACGTCGGCTCGACGTCCGTGCCCGGTCTTTCGGCCAAGCCGATCATCGACATCCTGCTGGTCGTGCCCGACTCGAGCGATGAGCCGGCCTACGTCCCGCGCCTCGAGGCAGCCGGGTACGTGCTCCGGATCCGCGAGCGGGGCTGGTTCGAGCACCGGATGTTCCGCGGGCCCGACACGAGCGTCAACCTCCACGTGTTCTCGCCGGGTGCCGCCGAGGTCGACCGGATGCTCGCGTTCCGTGACTGGCTGCGGACCGACGAGGCCGACCGTCACCTCTACGAGCTGGCGAAGCTCGACCTGGCGCGGCGCGACTGGAAGTACCTCCAGCACTACGCGGACGCGAAGACGGGGGTCGTGACAGCGATCCTGGCGCGGGCGCTCGCGGCCGGCGGCGCCCCGCCACCAGGGGACGGACGACCCGCCGGGCGGGAAGAGAGGAGGCCTCGATCGTGACCTATTCCATCGTCGCCCGTGACGGCAGGACCGGTGACCTGGGCGTCGCGGTCCAGTCGAAGTTCCTGTCCGTCGGATCCGTGGTCCCATGGGCGCGCGCGGGCGTCGGAGCGATCGCCACCCAGTCGTATGCCAACGTCGCCTACGGGCCGGACGGCCTGGCGCTCCTCGCCGGCGGGGCGAGCGCGAAAGACACCCTCGCGGCCCTCGTGGAGGCGGATCAGCTCCGGTCGCAGCGCCAGGCTGGCGTCGTGGACGCGCACGGCGGGTCGGCCAGCCACACGGGTCGCTCGTGCTTCGCGTGGGCCGGCGGACGAACCGGCCCGGGTTACGCGGCGCAGGGCAACATCCTGGCCGGCGCGGCGGTGGTCGACGCGCTGGCGGACAGGTTCGAGGCAGGGGGCGTCCCGTTCCCGGAGCTGCTCGTCGCCTGTCTCGCCGCCGCCGATGCCGCGGGCGGCGACCGGCGCGGCCGGCAGTCGGCGGCGCTCCTCGTCGTGCGGGAGGGCGCCGGGTACGGCGGGGGCAACGACCGCTGGATCGACCTCCGCGTGGATGACCACGCCGACCCGGTCGGGGAGCTCGCCCGGCTGCTCCAGCTCACCCACCTCTACCTGCAGCGGCCCACGCCGGCCGAGCTGGTCGCCCTGGACATGCCGCTGGCCACCGAGCTCCGCGAGCACCTGGGGCGCCTCGGCTGGGACCCCGCGACCGCCGGAAGCCCGCTCTACGTCCCGATGTGGCCCGACCAGGCCGAGCCCGAGCAGGAGCGCCCGAGCGTGGGCGATCCGCGGCCCCTCCCGGACGGCTGGGACGCCGCCTGGCAGGATCGCCTCGTGGCGTGGATGGCCGTCGAGAACCTGGAGGAGCGGACCGCCGCACCCGGGTGGATCGACCCCAAGGTGCTGGCCTACCTCCGCGACGCCGCGCGCAGGGCCGCCGACGGCGGTGGCCCCGGCGCCCTCGGCTCGGGTGGGAGGCCGTAGCGGCAAGCCCCAGGCGGCGAGCCAGGCGGCCAGCCCCAGGCGGCGAGCCCGGCGCCCCTGACCCGCTCGGGGCCGGTGCGGAGTCGGCACGATCGCCTTGCTCAGTCGGCCGGGTGCTCCCTGTCGGGGAACGCGCGCATCAGGCGCCGCAGGAGGCGGTGGAGTTCCTCGCGCTCGCCCGGCTCGAGGACCGACGCGATCATGGCCTCGCGCCGCGCCTGTGTCCCGGTGGTCCGATCCCAGGTCGCGTTGCCGGCCTCGGTCGGTTCGATCAGGGTTCCGCGCCGGTCCCCCGGGTCGGGCAGGCGCCGGATCAGGCCGGCGTCCTCCATGCGGTCGAGGCGGTTCGTCATTGCGCCGCTGGACAGGCGCATGTCCGCCGCCAGCTGACCCGGCGAGCGCCGGTACGGCGGTCCGTAGCTGCGGAGCCGGCCCAGCAGGTGGTAGGACCGTCGATCCAGCCCGTACTGCTCCAGCGTCTCGTCGAGGGACCGATCGAACGCCTTCGCCAGGATCTGGATGCGCTCCACGATCCCCTCGGTGAGCGAGTTGAGATCCGGGATCTCGCGCGCCCACACGACCAGCGACTCGTCGAGCCTGTCGTGCTCTTCCCGGTCGTCGTACATGTGCCGAGTATCCACCATTCAACCACGATGTCAAGACTCTTTGTATCATATCTCTTGACATCAAACGACTTTGGCGCTACTGTCCTCCCAACGATCATTTCGAGATCAAGAGTCTTGACATCGAGATCCTGTGGGCGGGGATGGAGGAGGACCGACAGATGGTCGGCGCGAAGATGGCAACGGGCGGCGCGCGAGGGTTCCTGGGCGACGGGCTCGCGTCGGAGCTGGGCCACGGGCTCATCGAGCGCCTGATCCCCCGGTACGGGGAGCACGACGCGCGGTCGCGCGCCGGACGGCTCGCTCGCATCACATGGACGGAGGAGGCACGGCACGAACAGTCGGACCCGGGCCGTGACTCCCGCGACCCCGGATCGACGCCGCTCCGTGGGGTCCGGCTCACCTGACGTCTCCGAATCCGCCCGCGTGGGCGGCCGTCAACGCCGGAGGCGCCAGATCGTCTCGGCCGGCCAGCGGCGCGCCCACGCCAGCATCCCCGCCGAGCGGTACGTGCTCGTGGCATCCGGCCCGGGGCGCGGCTCGAGGCAGTCCTCGACCGTGAAGCCGTTGGCACGGAACAGCCGGATCCACTCCCCGAAGGGCAGCTGGAAGCTGATGGTCTCGCCCTCGTCGATGGCGTGCATCCCGAAGTAGTCGAGGACCAGGCGGTCGCTCGCCTCGTCGGCGTCGAGCGGCCAGCAGAGGGTCATGATCGGCGATTCGTGGCTGAACGCGAACAACCCGCCCGGCCGCAGCAGGCGGGCGACCTCGGGGACGGTCCGATACGGATCGGCGAAGGTCATCGCCCCGAAGTCGCAGAACACGATGTCGAACGACGCATCGGGGAGCGGAACCGCCTCCGCGCTCGCGTGCACGAGCGGAAAGCTCACGCCGGCCTCCGCCATCAGGCGCCGGGCGTGCTCCAGCTGGCGCTCGGACAGGTCGAGGCCCACCGGGTGGGCGCCACGGCGCGCCAGCGCGATCGACCATTGCCCCGCGCCGCACCCGAGCTCGAGGATGTCGCGTCCGGCGACGTCCCCCAGGACCTGCAGCTCCGCCTCCGGGATCTGGGTGGTCCCCCAGGCGAGTCCGCCGCTGGCCGCGAGCTGGCCTCCGTGGCGCTCCTGGTACTCGTCGCTGGTCCTGTTCCAGGCGGCCCGGTTCCGGGCCGCGTGTGGGGTCAGGCCCGCAGGCGTCGGACGTGAATCGGTCATCCACGAAGTCTACGGAGTCGGATCGGCCCCTGCTCCCTCGGCCACGTCCGCCGGCGGGCGATCGGCCGAGCCGCGGCCGCCGGCGGCGACCGCCAGAGCCGCGGCTGCGGCCTCGAAACCTGCGAGACTGGACCGCCGAGCGATCCGTGCGTCCCACCCGGGAGATGGCCGAGTCACCGTGCGAATCCTGACCTGGACCGCGTACCTCCTGATGGCCTGCGAGGGCTACCTGATCTACGCCGTCGGGTTCATCACGCCCTACCTGCGGCACGACCTCGGCGTGGAGCCGTGGGTCGCCGCCATGCCGAACTCCGCGATGGCGGTCGGGCTCCTCGCGGGCGGGGCGATCGTGCGCAGGGTCAACGATCGGATCGGGCCCCGGTCCGCCGTGCGGACGTGGGCTGGCGTGATGGCCATGGGCGGCGTCCTGATGGCCATCCCGGTCAGCATCGTCCCGATCCTCTGCGGCGCCTTCGCCTTCGGCATCTCGGTCGCCGGCATGCTGGTCCACGTCAATAGCGCGCTCGGGCTCGGGCCCCGCGGCGGCACCCTGCTGGTGCGCGCGAACCTGTGGTCCGTCGTGGGCGGCATCGCAGGACCGCTGGTCCTGTCCGTCGCGGCAGTCAGCGCAGGGTGGTGGCTCGGAACGCTCGTCCCGGTCCCGTTCCTCGTGGCGCTCATGTTCATGCTGCCCGCCTCACCGGCACGGGATCGACCGGCTGCGGCCAACGAGGCCGGCGCGAGGCTGCCGCGCCTGTACTGGATGGCCTGGCTGTTCCTGACCCTGTGCATCGGCGCGGAGTTCTCGTTCGTCGTCTGGGGCTCGCAGGTCGTCGTCGCACGCGTCGGGGTCTCCGACGTCGAGGCGACGCGCCTCGCGTCGGTCTACGTGCTGGGCATGATTGTGGGCCGGCTGGCGCTGTCGGCGGGTCTCGGGCACGGCTCGCGGTCCGTCGTCGTGCTCCGTTGCTGCGCCGCCCTCGCGGTGGTCGGCGCGGTGGTGACCCTGCTGGCGACAGAACCCGCGGTTGCCGGTCTCGGCCTGCTGCTGGGTGGGCTGGGGATCTCGGCGATCTATCCGCTGGGTGCCAGCCTCGCCCTCGCCCATGCCCCCGGAGCCCCGGTCCGGGCGAGCGCGCGCCTCACGGCCGCATCGGGCGTCGCCATCCTCGCCGCGCCGCTCGGGCTCGGGTTCGTGGCCGGTGCCGTTGGGGTCCCGGCTGCCTGGCTGATCGTCCTCGGCCTGCTCGCGACGGGCCTGCTGGTGGTGCTCCGGATCCCGGCACCGCCGGCGCCGACCGGCCAGGTCGAGATCGCGACACCCGCCTGATCCACGGCCAAGCCCCGGGCCGGACGACACCGCGCCCCAGGCCATACGCTATGCGCTGCCAACGACGAGGCAATGACGCCCGTCCGTCCCGGGTCGGGCCACCCGAACGTCGAGCGGCCCGGAAGGTCGGGCGGCCCGGAAGGCAGCCGGAAGAGGTGATCCACGATGAGCATCCTGCGCTGGGGCGTCCTCTCGACGGCCGACATCGCCGAGAAGAAGGTCATTCCGGGAATTCGAACCGCGTCGCGCTGCGAGGTGCACGCGATCGCGTCGCGTGACCTGGCGCGGGCGCAGGCATCCGCGCGCCAGCTCGGCATCCCCCGCGCCTACGGTTCGTACGCGGAGCTCCTGGCGGACCCCGCAATCGACGCCGTCTACGTGCCGCTGCCCAACCACCTGCATGCGGCGTGGACCATCGCCGCGGCCCGCGCCGGCAAGCACGTCCTGTGCGAGAAGCCGCTCGCGATGACGGCCGCCGAGGCGCAGGGGATGGTCGATGCCTGCCGGGAAGCGGGCGTCATCCTGATGGAGGCCTTCATGTACCGCCTCCACCCGTCGTGGGTGGCGGTCAGGGACCTCGTCGCGTCCGGGCGCATCGGCCGGCTCCGGGCGGTCGACTCGTGGTTCTCCTACTACCTCGACGACCCGACCAACATCCGCAACATCCGCGTCTACGGCGGTGGTGCCCTGTACGACATCGGCTGCTACTCGGTCAACCTGTCCCGGATGCTGTTCGGCGACGAGCCCACGGCGGTCGCGGCGTCCGTCGTCCGCGACCCGGCGAGCGGCGTGGACATCCTGTCAAGCGGGCTGCTGACCTTCCCGGCCGGTATCGCGTCGTTCACCTGCGCCACCCAGGTCGAGCCGGACCAGCGCGTCAACGTCTACGGCACGGCCGGCCGGATCGAGGTGGAGATCCCGTTCAACATCCCACCGGACCGTCCGTCGCGCGTGTTCGTCACCGCAGGCGGGGATCCGCCGGCCGCCCCGGCCACCGAGATCCTGGAGTTCGCCGCCGCGGATCCCTACGGCGTCCAGGCCGACCGGTTTGCCGCCGCGGTGCTCGATGGCGACCCGGTGCCGGTCGATCCCGGCGACGCGGTCGCCAACCTCCGCGTCATCGAGCGCCTGTTCGAGGCGGGCGGCCGGAGCGGCTGACCCGTCCGGGCGGACGAGCGTGTCCGGCGAGCGCGGCGGGGAAAGTCCGTGGCGATGACGGAGCCCCGCAGGCCCGGTCGCCCGACCGACTCGTGTCGGCGGCACCCTCGTGCTACCCAGCGCTCAGGCCACCGCACAGGCTCGCACCCGACAGCAGCCACCCGCCCTGCCCGTCCGCCTCGAAGGTGATGACGCCGATGACGTGACCCGACCGGACGACCCGGACCAGACCGGTGTCCGCCGGATAGCCGCCGCGCTCGACGGTGTCCCCTGGCTGCAGGTCACGCACGATCGACCTCGCGAACTCGACCGGATCCTTCGCTGGCCCCCGGGCGCCTTCCCCGTGCAACGCATCGGCGGTGGTGCAGCTGCCGCTGACCGGATCGAGCGAGACCGAGCGGTACCACCCGTCGGGATCCTCGACGCGGAGCGGGGTCGCGGAAGGGGTACTGGGCCCCGGGGCCGTGCACTCGACCGTCACGTCGCCGGGCGGGATGCGGAGGGTGAGCCCCGTCAGATCGCTGCCCAGCAGCGTCCCATCATTCCCGTTCACGTCCTGCACGGTGAACTGCCAGCCGGCGCCGCCGGATACGACGAACCGCACCCCGTCGGCGGAGGCCCGGACGCGGTTGGTGTTCAGGAGGGGGGCCCCGGCTCCGCAGGTCACCGTCACGGCGGTCGGGAGAACCTGCCCGGCGGTTTGACCCGGCGTCGGCGCGGGGGAGGCGACCGGTGCCGGCGACGGCGAGGGTGCCGGCGACGTCGTGGCCTCGGTGCTCGCGGGGCGAACCGGCTGGGACAACCACGCCTTGGCGTCGTACTTGGCGATCGTGAACCAGATGCTGCCCACGGCGACGACCGTGCCGTCCCGGAGGCCCGCGGCCGCCAGCATCGAGCCCTGCCCGCCGGAGACGGCGACCGGCTCCCAGTGCCGGCCGCGGTCGGTGGAGCGCCACGCCTGTGGCTCGGAGCTCACGGGGCAATCGCCGGTTGTCGGCCCGGGACCGCACTCGATCGAGAAGGGTCCCTTCTGACCGACCATCACCAGCGTGCCGTCCACGTCGACGAGGTCCAGGCCGACCTGGTCCAGGCCAGATGACAGGGGTTGCCACGCGCCCGACTCGGTGAGGCGGTACACGCCGCTTGAGGCCGCCTCGCTCGGCTCGAACCGGCGGAGGGACAGCGCCTGGATGTTCGACGGCGTGTTCACGAGCGTGTAGAGCCCGCTGCCGACGACGTGCAGTGATCCGATGAGCGGCGTGTCCGACTGCACCCAACTGCGGCCATCCGTGGACGTGAGGAGGACGGGTGAGCCGGACGTGCCGCCCGCCTCGGGGAGCGGCGGCCAGCCGGCGGCCCACACCCTCCCGGATGCGACGACCGGGTCGCTGATCTGGTCGATGCCCGCTGGGAGCGACACGGGCACAGGGCTCCACGCCTTTCCGTCGGGCGAGACCCACACGATCGACTCGAGGGGATCGCTCCCGGTGAACCCGACCGCCAGCACCTCGTCGCCGAGGTCCAGCACCCACGCGATCTGGGCGTTGTCGAAGTCCGGGCTGTCCGGGACGCGGGTCCAGGTCGCTCCGTCGATCGATGTCCAGGCGACGGCACGGTACGGCGCATCGGCCGAGCCCGAGTTGTACGTGCCGCCCGCGATGTAGCCCGGGCCGCCGGCGCCAAGCGCCTGGACGTCGAAGGTGTCGCCGACGTGCTCCACGGTTGCCGGGACCCAGTCCAGGCCGTCCGCGGTCGTGAGGATCACTGGATGACCCCCGACCTCGGATCCCCACGCGATCGCGCCGGGACCGCCGGGGATCACGCCCCCCATGAACGACCAGGCCGCGTCGAACACGAGATCCGGATCGTCGACCGGGCGCCACCCGAGGCCCACCCCGCTGAGGCTCGGTTCGCCGTCATGGCGGGTCCGCTCGATGACCGCGCCGCCCACCGCCATGGCCGCGAGCGCGAGCGCGACGAGGAGCGAGACCGCGACGAGCAGGCCCAGGCGTGCGGACCCCGCCGTCCGCGTGCGGCCCAGGCCGAGCGCCGTGGGTGGGATCGGCGGCAGGACCGCGAGGCGGTGGGCGTCGACCGCGTAGTCCGCGGCGGCCGTGCGGCAGGCGACGCACTCGCGCAGGTGATGCTCGAGCTCGCCGCTTGTCGGCGCGTCCAGCGGGAAGTCGATCGCCGTGGCGGCGAGCGAGCGGGCGCGATCGTGGCCGATCATCGCTCGTCCTCCCTCAGGAGATCGCGGAGTCGCATCCGGGCGCGGCACATCAACGTCCTCGTCGCCGACTCCGACCGTCCGATCATCGAAGCGATGGTGGCGCCGTCGAACCCCTGTGCCGCGAGCAGGAGTGCGGCGCGAGCCTCGGGCCCCACCGTGGCCAGCGCCGTGCCCAGGTCGTCGCGGAGCTCGCGGCGCAGGACCTCGCGTTCCGGGCCGTCGGCCGTACGCCCCCCGTCGCGACCCCGGAGGAACTGCTCGACGCGCGCCGCGACGCGGAGGCGCCGTCCCCGCGTTGTCGCGAGGTTGAACGCAACCCGGTACAGCCAGGCGCGTGGGGAGTCCGGCCAGCGCCCCTTCCGCTCCTCGATGAGCAGCCTCGTGAAGGCGTCGTCGAGGAGATCGGCCGCCGCTTCCACATCCCGCGTCACACGCACCAGGAAGCCATGGAGTTCCGGGGCCAGCTGCTGATATGCCTCTCCGGTCCGGGCCCCGAACGTGACCGCCGCCACATCGAACACGGGGCTCGCAATTCCGGGCTCGTCGATCGCTTCGAGATCAGTGGCCTGCTTCACGGGGGGAGACGATTCTCCGCACCGCCTGTTGCAGCGTACGATGGCCGAGAGGTCGTGGCCGGGCGGCGGCTCGAGGATGCACGGCCCCGCCGGCTGCCGCTACCCCGTCTGCACCTGGTCGAGCAGCTGGCCATCGGGCCCGACCAGCTGCAGGACCACGTCGGCCGTGCCGAGGGCGTGGGTGGAGCAGCTGAGGCAGGGGTCGTAGGCACGCACAAGGGCGGAGACGCGGTTGAGGGCGCCCTCCTGGATCTTGTTGCCGTCGACGAAGCGCCTGGCCACCTGCAGGACGCCCCGGCCTATGGCGAGGTTGTTGTGGCCCGTCGCGACGATCAGGTTGGCCCAGGTCATGGCGCCGTTGTCGTCCACCTTGTAGTGGTGGATGAGCGTCCCGCGCGGGGCTTCGATGATGCCGGTGCCCTCGAGGTTGTTGACGCCCGCGTGAGCACGGACCTTCGTCCCGAGGATGGCCGGGTCGTCGAGCAGCTCGCGCATGCGCTCGAGGCCGTACAGGGCCTCGATCAGGCGTGCGTAGTGGTAGTGGAAGCCGCTCTGGACGATGCGGCCGAGGCGCCCGCGGTACTCCTCGAGCTCCACGTCGGCTTCCGGCGTTCCACAGCGGTCAACCACGTTGAGGCGGGCGAGGGGGCCCACCCGGTAGATGCCATCGGGGTAGCCGGCCGGCTTGTAGTACGGCGCCTTGAGGTAGGAATCGGTGAGGCTCGCCTCGCCGATGTGGCTCGCGTAGTCGTCGGGCGTCACCTGGTCGGCCACGATCGCGCCATCGGATCCGACGAAGCGCAGGTTGCCGTCGTACAGCCGCAGCGAGCCGTCCCGCCCCACGAGGCCGCAGTACATCGTCGGGAAGTTGGAGAAGGCCTCGATCTCGTCCGGGAAGCCGTCGAGCGTCTTCTTCCATAGCGCGAGCGTGCGCTTCACGATCGCGATGGCCCCGGGCAGCTCAGCGAGGGTCTTGTCGCGCGCGGCGGGGTCGAGCGGGGCGTTGACGCCGCCGGGCACGATCCACGAGGGATGGATGCGCTCCTTGCCGAGCCGCTCGATCACCTGCTGGCCGAACTTGCGCAGCGCGATCCCGTCACGCAGCGCATCGGGGCGCTCCTCGAGCAGCCCCGCGACGTTGCGCCGGGCGGGGTCGTAGTCCATGCCGAGCAGCAGGTCGGGCGCCGAGAGATGGAAGAAGGAGAGCGCGTGCGACTGCACGAACTGCGCGCAGTGGAGCAGCTCGCGAAGCCTGGCCGCGGCGACCGGGATGCGGACGGCCATGATCTCGTCGCAGGCCTTCGACGAGGCGAGCAGGTGGCTCACCGGGCAGATGCCGCAGATGCGCGCCGTGATCGACGGCATCTCGTAGTACGGCCGTCCCTCGATGAACTTCTCGAACCCGCGGATCTGGGTGACGTGGAACTGCGTGTCGGTCACGTGCCCTTCGTCGTCGAGCTTGATCGTGATCCTGGCGTGACCCTCGATCCGCGACACGTGGGGGATCGTGATCGTGCTCATGACTGGTCTCCTGGCCTCCACCGGTTGCGCCACGGGCGCGGCGGCGGCGGGCTCATGGCCCATGGCGGCGCGCGGCGCGCGCCTCACGGTCCCGGGTGTTGTCTTCCTGGTCGCCATGCCCGGCCTACCCGAACCGCAGCTTCGAGCCGAGGTCCGGCTCGCGGCCTTCGAGCAGCTCGCTCAGCACCATCAGGATCGCGTTCGGCTTCGGCGGGCAGCCGGGGACGTGAACGTCGACCTTGACCGCCGAGCGCAGCGGCTCCGCCTGCTTGAGCAGCGCGGGCACGCCATCCGTCGGCACGCCCGGTGTCGCGGTCGCGCCCTCGATGTAGACGCGCTCGAGCAGCCTGCGGACCGGGATGCCGTTGCGGAGCGACGGCACGTTCCCCGTGACCGCGCAGTCGCCCAGCGCCACCACCACCTTGCTGCGCGCCCGCGCGGTCTGGACGAGCTTGAGGTCATCCTGGCTGCTGACCGCACCCTCGATCAGGGCCACGTCCACGCCCTCGGGCCACTCCTGTGCGTCGACCAGCGGGCCGAACACGATGTCGGCCTTCCGGAGCACGGCGACGATCGCCTCGTCGATGTCGAGCAGTGACATGTGACAGCCCGAGCAGCCGTCGAGCCAGCAGGTGGCGATCTTCAGCTTGTCCATCACAGGCCCTCGCGCATCGAGGTCAGGCGGCTCACCGAGGCGCGCTTCTTGGTCATCTCCTCGACCCCCCATCCCTTCTCGGCCATCGCGCCCGTCGGGCACGCCTGGACGCACTTGCCGCAGCTCGTGCAGGTCGTGGCCTCGCCCCAGGGTCGCTGCAACTCCGAGACGAGGCGGGAGCCGATGCCGCGTCCGGCGAGGTCCCACACGTGCGCGCCCTCGATCTCGGCGCACGTCCGCACGCAGCGCGAGCACAGCACGCAGCGGTTGTGATCGAGCACGAAGCGCGGGTGGGTGGTGTCGACGGGGAGGCGCGGACAGCTGTACGGGTAGCGGACGTTCGTGACCCCGTGGTCCTGGGCCAGCGTCTGCAGCTCGCAGTGCCCAGAGGAGACGCACACCGCACAGACGTGGTTGCGCTCGGCGAACAGGAGCTCGAGCGCGATCTTCCGATAGGACTCGAGCTGCGCCGACGTGGTGACGACCGCCTGGCCCTCGTGAACGGGGGTGGTGCAGGCGGGCAGCAAACGCGCCACGCCGGAGACCTCGACCATGCACAGCCGGCACGCACCGACGGTGCTGAGGCCCTCCATGTAGCACAGGGCCGGGATGTACTTGTTGTTGGCGCGCGCGACCTCGAGGATCGTCTGGCCGGGCGTGGCCGCGATCACCTCGCCGTCGATGCGGACCTTCACCTTCTCGGTCAAGGCGATCTCCCTATCTCTCGCCGCTGCGGATGTCGCAGCGCAGGCAGCGGGATGTCTCCTCCATCGCCGCCACCGGAGTGAGGCCGAGCGAGACCTCGACGTTCGAGCGCACCCGCTCGGCCGCGGCCCTCTCGCCCGGGACGTGGCGGGCGAGCTCACTGGGCGTCTCGGGGGGCTCCATCTCGTAGGTGAACTCGGGCATCAGGCTTGGGAAGCGCTTGTGGCCCATCAGCTTCTTGTCAATGTTGCGGGCGGCCTTCTTCCCGTAACCCATCGCGTTCGAGACGTTCGAGGCGCCGCTGATCAGGTCACCGCCGGCGTAGAAGCGCTCCCGGCTGGTCTCGAGCGTGTAGCGGTCGACCTCGAGCGTGCCATTCTCCTTCACCATCAGGCCCGAGGCCTTGCTGAAGTCGGGGTCGATCGTCTCGCCCACGGCGAGGATCACGGTGTCGCACTCGATGCGGATCACCTCGTCGGTGGGCACCGGCCGGCGGCGGCCGGAGGTGTCGAACTCGCCGGGCCTCGTCCGGACCGCCTCCAGCGCACGGACTTGGCCGTTCTTGTCGCCCACGATGCGGTGCGGGGCGGCGAGGTAGACGATCTTCGCGCCCTCGTGCTCGGCCGCCTCGATCTCCTCGGGGATCGCCGGCATGTCCCTGCGCTCGCGGCGGTAGACGACGGTGACCTCGGCTCCCAGCCGGCGGGCGGTCCGCGCCGAGTCGATGGCGGCGTTGCCGCCGCCGATCACGACCACGTTCCGACCGACCGGCACCTGCTCGTCGCGCGACACGGCCTCCAGGAACGGGAGCGCCGGGATCACGCCCGCGAGCTCCGTGCCCGGAAGGTAGACCCACGCCTCCTTCCAGGTCCCGATCGCGAGGAAGACCGCGTCGTACTGGTGGGCCAGGTCGTTGAGCGTGACGTCGCCGCCCACGTTGACGTTGAACTGGAAGCGGACGCCCATGCGCTCGATGAGCTCGATCTCCTTGTCGAGCACGGCCTTCGGAAGCCGGTACTCCGGCAGCGCGTAGCGGAGCATGCCGCCCGCGGCCGGGCGGGAGTCGTAGATGACCACGCTGTGGCCGAACAGCGCCAGGTAGTACGCGCAGGCCAGGCCGGTCGGGCCGGCGCCCACGATCGCGACCTCGCGCCCGGTCGGTTCGAGCCGCCGCTCGCGGACGCGCTCGACGACCGTCTCGAACCTGTCGGAGAGCAGCACCTCGTCAGCGATCAGGCGGTGCACGTCACGCATGTTCACGGGCTCGTCGATGCCGGCGCGGCGGCAGCGGTTGTCGCAGGGATGCTGGCAGACCCGGCCCGTGGAGGCCGGGAGCGGGTTGTCCAGGATCACCGACAGGAACGCGTCCTCGACCCGCCCCTCCTTGTACAGCTGCAGGAACCGCGGGATGTTCATGTGCAGCGGACAGGAGTTCTCGCAGGGCGAGAGCGCGAGGTCCTCGCACACGCCGGCGCGACAGCGCTTGGCCACGATGTGGTCCTCGAACTCGTGGCGGAAGTGGCGCAGGCTGGTGAGCACCGGGTTCGGGGCGCTCTGGCCGAGGCCGCACAGGGAGGTGTCGCGGACCATGCGGCACAGCTCGTCGAGGGTGTCGATGTCCTGGTGCGTGGCGGTGCCCAGCGTGAACTGGTTGAGCATGCGCAGGGCCTTGTCGAGGCCGACCCGGCACGGGACGCACTTGCCGCAACTCTCCGAGTGGGTGAACTCGATGAAGTAGCGGGCGACGTCCACCATGCAGTTGTCCTGGTCCATGACGACCATGCCGCCCGAGCCCATGATGGAACCGAGCTGCGCGAGCGTCTCGTAGTCGACCGGCGTGTCGAACATGTCGGCCGGGATGCAGCCGCCCGAGGGCCCGCCCGTCTGCACGGCCTTGATGTCGCGGCCGTTGGTGCCGCCCTCGCCGATGTCGTAGATGAACTTCGCGAGCGGCGTGCCGAGCGGCATCTCGACCAGGCCCGTGCTGTGGACCTTGCCGACCAGCGAGAAGACCTTCGTGCCGGCGCTCTTGGCGCTGCCGGTCTCGGTGAACCAGGCCGGCCCCTTGGACACGATCGGCGCGACGTTGTACCAGGTCTCGACGTTGTTGATGTTGGTGGGCTTCCCGTACAGGCCCTTCTGCGCCGGGAACGGGGGGCGCGTCCGCGGCCGGCCGGACTGGCCCTCCAGGGACGCGATCAGCGCTGTCTCCTCGCCGCACACGAAGGCGCCGGCGCCCTCGACGAGCTCGATGTCGAAGCTGTAGCCGCGGCCCAGCACGTTCTCGCCCATCACGCCGTAGGCGCGCGCCTGCTCGATCGCCCGCTCCAGCCGCAGCACGGCGAGGGGGTACTCGGCTCGTACGTAGATGATCCCCTTGGGCGCACCGGTGACGAAACCGGCGATCAGCAGGCCCTCGAGGAGCCCGTGGGGGTCGGACTCGATCTCGTTGCGGTTCATGTACGCGCCCGGGTCGCCCTCGTCCGCGTTGCAGACGAGGTACTTCTCGGGCCCGGCGGCCTTCTGGAGGAACTCCCACTTGTTGCCCGTCAGGTAGCCGGCGCCACCACGACCGCGCAGCTTCGAGGCCTTGATCTGCTCGATCACGCCGGCGGGGTTCTGGTCGATCAGGACCTTGTACAGGGCCTGGTACCCGCCGATCGCGATGTACTCCTCGATGTCGTCGGGGTTGATCAGCCCGCAGTTGCGCAGGACGATCTTGACCTGACCGTCTGAAGAACGGGACCTCGTTCCAGCTCGGCACGTCCGGGTAGCCGTAGCCGTACTTCACGTGGCCCGTGATGTGGTCCCACTCCTCGATCTTGCACAGCACGGTCTCGGCCGGCGGCAGGAGGCCCTGGCCGAGGCCATTGAGGATGGCGTCCACGTGGTTGGGCTGGACACGGTGCAGCATCAGCAACGGGCGGCCCGGGATCCACACGTTGACGAGCGGCTCCTCGGCGCAGAAGCCGAAGCAGCCGACCGGGACCAGCTCCACGGCGAGGCCGCGGGCATCGATCTCGGAGGAGAAGGCGTTGAACACGGCCTCGGCGCCGTTGCCGGAGCCGCAGGTGCCCATGCCCACGGCGATGCGTGGCTTGCTCGGGAGCAGCTTCGCGAGGCCCGCCTCGCGCACGGAGGCGAACGCGGCGATGTCCTGGATTCTCATCGCGCGCTCTCCTTGCGCAGGGCGTCGACCTCGCGCGTCAGCGCCTGCTCCTTGACGTGCCCGCGGACCGCGTGGTCGATCTCGACCACCGGGGCGAGGGCACACTGCCCGAAGCAGGCGACGGTGCGGATGGTGAAGCGCCGGTCGGGCGTGGTCAGCGTCAGCTTGTCGGCACCGTCACGGGTCTCCTGCAGGCCGAGCTGGAGCTTCACACGCTCGAGCAGCGCCCGGGATCCGCGGGTGTGGCAGGCGGTGCCGCGGCAGATGGCCACGGTGTGGGTACCCTGCGGTTCGAGGTTGAACAGGGCGTAGAACGTGGCGACGCCGTAGACCTGCGACTGCGGGATGCCCGTGCGCGCCGCGACGTACTCGAGCGTCTGCATCGGCAGGTACTTGTGGCGGTTCTGGTCCTGCAGCTTCTCGAGGATGCCGAGCAGTGCGCCTGGCCGGCCGGCCTGATCGGCGATGATCCGGTCGACCAGGTCCTGGTTCTCCAGGTGCGGCAGCGCCACCACGACGGCCGTGGTCATCGAGCCCTCCAATTCAAGACGGAAGCCGTGCCTGCGGACCGCGATGACGTGGCCCATGACACACGGCGACACGCCCAGCCTGCGGTTCTGCGGGGGCGCGCACTAGGGCTATCCGGACGGGGATGGCTCGGCGCGTCACCCGTCGGGGGTGCCGGTCGTGACCCGCCCGGGGTGCCGGCTGGCCCATGCACGCGTCGGGCGACGGTGCATCTGGGGCCCGGACATGGTGGGGATCGGGGTGGGCTCGTGGGCGCCTGTATGATCCGCTCATGAAGATGGAGACGGCGGGGCGGCGAGACCCGGCCGCCCACTGAGGCGCCGGTGCAGCCCCCCAGTGGTCGCCCGGACCGGCGCGTGAGCGCTCGATGGCCGACCAGGCAGGCGCCGGACCCCCTCGGCGATGCCGACGAGCCGATCGTCGCGGAGCTGTTCAGCGCCGAGCGCCTGGAGCAGCACGCCGAATCGCTGGCCGTGGCGCAGGCCGTCACGGACGACCCCAGCCGGGGCCGTCCAATCCTCCCCCGGCTGTCCGACAACGGGCGCGTCCTGCTCGAGACGTACCGCACCCTGGCGGGCTCGATCCGCGAGGAGCGGTCGATCACGCCGGCCGCGGAATGGCTCGTCGACAACTTCCACATCGTCGAGGAGCAGGTCCGCGAGATCCGCGACGACCTCCCCAACACCTACTACCGGGAGCTCCCCAAGCTCGCCGAGGGCCACCTCGCCGGCTACCCGCGCGTGTTGGGTCTCGCGTGGGCCTACGTCGCGCACACCGACAGCCGCTTTGACGCCGAGACCCTGCGCAGGATGGTGGCTGCCTACCAGCGCGTCCAGCCGCTGACGATCGGCGAGCTGTGGGCGATCGCCATCAGCCTCCGGATCGTCCTGGTCGAGAACCTCCGGCGCACGGCCGACCAGATCGTCAGGGGTCGGGCGGCACGCGAGATGGCCGACGACCTGGCGGACCGACTGCTGGGCCTCGGTGCCGACGGGCGGCGCAACGGGTCCAGGGCGGTGCCCCGTCTCACCGATGACCGGCTCCCCACGGCGGCCCGCGTCCAGCTCTTCCAGCGGCTGCGTGACCAGGATCCGGCAACGACCCCCGCCCTGGGCTGGCTCGAGGACCGTCTCCTCGCCGAGGGTACGACGGCCGAGGAGACCGTCCGCCGCGAGCACCAGCGCCAGGCGGAGATGAACGTCACGGTGCGCAACGTGATCACGAGCATGCGGCTGCTCTCGTGGTTCGACTGGGCCACCTTCGTGGAGAGCACCAGCCTGGTGGACGAGACCCTCCGCTCCGACGGCATGTTCGCCGCGATGGACTTCACCACCCGGGACCGGTACCGCCATGCGGTCGAGGTGCTGGCGCGCAGTTCCGGCCGGTCCGAGGTCGAGGTTGCGGTGGGAGCCGTCCAGGCGGCAGAGGCCGCCGACGCAGCCGTCCGTGCGGCAGGGGTCGTCGACGCAGCCGTCCGTACGGCAGGGGCCGCCGACGCAGCCGTCCGTGCGGCAGGGGCCGCCGACGCCGCAGGCGCGCCTCCGCTCGCCACCGGCGGTGCCGTCCGTCCGCCCGACGCGGACCAGGGGCGGGAGTCAGATGCCGGCTACTACCTCATCGGCGAGGGACGTCCGGCATTCGCGCGGTCGCTGGGCGCGCCGGAGCCGATGGGCGGTCGTGTGCGGCGGGCCTTCGGCGCCTCGGCTCGACCCTACGTGGCGTCCGTCGTGCTGGGGACGGTCCTGCTCGTGGCCTTGCCGCTGCTCGCGGGTGCGGGAGGGACCGGCCCGGCCATGCTCCTGCTCGGCATCCTGGCCCTCGGACCCGCCTCGGACCTCGCGGTGGCGCTCGTCAACCGGATCGTCACCCGGACGCTCGGCCCGTCGGCGTTGCCGCGGCTCGAGCTCAAGGAGGGCGTCCCGACGGAGCTGCGGACGCTGGTGGCGGTCCCGACGCTGCTGGTGAGCGAGGCGGACGTCGAGGAACAGGTGCACCGGCTCGAGATCCACTTCCTGGGCAACCCGGACGGGGACATCCGGTTCGCCCTGCTGTCGGACTGGCTCGATGCCCCGACCGAGCACGTGGACGGCGACGAGGAGCTGCTCTCCGCCGCGGCCGCCGCCGTGGACCGTCTCAATGCCCGGCACGGCGAGGCTCCGGGCGGTGGGGCGCGGTTCCTCCTCTTCCACCGCCGGCGGCGCTGGAACGAGGCCGAGGGCAGCTGGATGGGCTGGGAGCGCAAGCGCGGCAAGCTGCACGATCTGAACGCCCTGCTGCGCGGCTACCGCGAGACCGACATCCTCACCTCCGGGCGGGCAGCCTCCACGCCGCCCGAGGGCGTCCGGTACGTCGTGACCCTCGACGCCGACACGCGCCTGCCGCGCGGGGCCGTGAGCCGTCTCGTGGGCACCATCGCCCACCCGCTGAACCGTCCCAGGTTCGATCCGGCGCGAGGCCGGGTCATGCAGGGGTACGGGATCCTCCAGCCGCGCATCACGCCCACCCTCCCGGCCGAGCGGGACGCCTCGGTCTTCCAGCGCGTCTACTCGGGGCCGGCCGGCATCGATCCCTACTCCTCGGCCGTCTCGGACGTGTACCAGGACCTGTTCGGCGAGGGGAGCTACACGGGCAAGGGCATCTACGAGGTCGACGCGTTCGAGCAGGCGCTCAAGGGCAGGGTTCCCGAGAACGCGCTCCTGAGCCACGACCTGTTCGAGGGCACATTCGCGCGCGCCGGGCTGGTCACCGACGTCGAGCTGTTCGACGAGTTCCCGTCCCACTACCTCGAGGCCGCGGCACGCCAGCACCGCTGGGCGCGCGGCGACTGGCAGCTGCTGCCCTGGATCCTCGGGCGCGCCCGGGACGCGGACGGATCGCGCGCCCGGGGTGGGGTTCCCGGCCTTGCCCGCTGGAAGATGCTGGACAACCTGCGACGGACGCTGTCTGCGCCCCTGACGATCGCGACCCTGTTCGTCGCGTGGACCGTCCCATCCGTGCCCGCCGCGGCCTGGACGGCGTTCGTCCTCGGGGCCCTGATCATCCCCGCCGCGCTCCCCGTGGCCGAAGGCCTGCTGCCTCGCCGGCAGAGCATCTCGAAACGCAGCCACGTGCGCGCGGTCGCCTCGGACATGGCGGTCGCGGCCACGCAGGTCGGCCTCGACATCACGCTCCTCGCCGCCCAGGCCGCGCTGATGATGGACGCCATCGTGCGCACGCTGCTGCGGCTCGCGATCACGCGGCGCAACCTCCTGGAGTGGACGACCGCGTCGCAGACCAGGCGCAGCCTCGATCTCGACCTGCGGGGGTTCTACCGGCGGATGGCCGGGGGCGTGCTGATTGCGACCCTGACCGGTCTCGTGGTGGCGCTCCTGAAACCCTCGGCCCTCCCGGTTGCCCTCCCGTTCGTCGTGCTCTGGCTGCTCTCGCCCGCCGTTGCCCGCTGGGTCAGCATGCCGCCCCCCGCCGCGCCGGGGCGCCAGGTGTCGACGATCGACGCCCACGGCCTCCGGCTCCTGGGCCGTCGGACGTGGCGGTTCTTCGAGGAGTTCGTGGGACCGGCGAACCACGCGCTTCCCCCGGACAACATCCAGGAGGAACCGCAGGAGGTCGTCGCCCACCGCACGTCGCCGACGAACATCGGCATGTACCTGCTGGCGATCCTGACCGCTCGCGACTTCGGATGGATCGGGACGACGGAGGCCGTCGAGCGGCTGGAGGCGACGCTGGCCACCATCGGCCGGCTCGAGCGCCATCGGGGCCATCTCTACAACTGGTATGACACCCGGGACCTGCGCCCGCTCGACCCGCCGTACGTCTCGTCGGTCGACAGCGGGAACCTGTGTGCGGCGCTGCTGGTGGTCGCGAACGGGTGCTACGAGATGCTGGACCAGCCGCTCCCCGTCGCAAGGGCCCTTGCCGGCGTGCGTGACGCCCTGGACCTCACCGGCGAGGCGGCCGGGGCGATGGGCGACGCGCGACGGACGCAGACGCTTGGTCTGCGCAACGTCGGCGAGGCGATCGCGTCGTTCGCGGACCTGCCGGACCCCGCGACGCCCGCCGCCTGGGCGGACCTGCTGACCCGGCTGGGGGCGGACGCGCGCACCCTCGCCGACGTCGCGGCCGCGCTCACGGCGGAGCGCGGCGACCCCGCCGGGAGCGAGTTCGACACTTGGGCCGGGAGCGTCGGCCGGACCGTCGAGAGTCACGTGCGGGACATGGAGCTGCTGCGGCCGGCCTTGGACCTCGACCCCGGGGATGCCGCCTCCCCGGCGTTCCCGACGCTGGGCGAGCTGCTCGACATGCAGCCCGTCGGGACGGGGGGCGACGGGAGCGTCGGCGGCGTCGTCGCCCGCCGGCTGGCGGCCATCTCCCGTCGCGCGATGGAGCTGTTCGCGGAGACCGAGTTCGGGTTCCTGTTCGACCCGACCCGGAAGCTGTTCTCGATCGGGTACCGGGTCGCCGACGGCTCGCTGGATCCCAGCTACTACGACCTGCTCGCATCGGAGGCCCGGACCACCAGCTTCCTCGCGATCGCCAAGGGCGACGTGCCGGTCGAGCACTGGTTCCACCTCGGTCGAGCCCTCACGCCCGTGGGCCGGGGCTCGGCGCTCGTCTCGTGGTCGGGGAGCATGTTCGAGTACCTCATGCCCGCGCTGGTCATGGACGCGCCCGCCGGCAGCCTGCTCGACCAGACCTACGGGCTCGTCGTGGCGCGCCAGGTGAGCTACGCGGCCGAGCGAGGCGTGCCGTGGGGGATCTCGGAGTCGGCCCTCAACGCGCGGGACCTCGACCAGACCTACCAGTACTCGAGCTTCGGCGTCCCCGGGCTCGGTCTGAAGCGCGGTCTGGCCGAGGACGTCGTCATCGCCCCGTACGCGACGGCGCTCGCCGCCATGGTCCAGCCCGAGGCTGCCGTCGCGAACCTGGTCAGGCTGGGCGCCGCCGGGGCGGGCGGGCGGTTCGGGCTCCACGAGGCGCTCGACTACACGGCGCGACGGTTGCCCGAGGGGGAGTCGGTCGCGGTCGTGAAGAGCTACATGGCGCACCACCAGGGGATGATGCTGGTCGCGATCGGCAACGTCCTCAACGACCGGGCGATGGTCCGCCGCTTCCATGCCGCGCCGATCGTCCAGGCGACCGAGCTCCTGCTCCAGGAGCGGATGCCGCGCGACGTCCTCGTTGCCCGCCCGCGCGCCGACGAGGTCAAGAGCGCCGCGGAGGTGCGCGACCTCGTCCCGCCGGTCCTGAGACGCTTCACCTCGCCCCACGACCAGACGCCACGAACCCACCTGCTCTCGAACGGCCGCTACGCCGTCATGGTGACGGCCGCGGGATCGGGCTACAGCCGGTGGGGCGATCTCGCGGTCACCCGCTGGCGCGAGGACGTGACCCGGGACGCGTGGGGCAGCTACCTCTACCTGCGGGACACGGGGAGCGGGGCCGTCTGGTCGGCGGGTCACCAGCCCCGGGGCGTCGAGGCGGACAGCTACGACGTGAGCTATTCGGAGGAGCACGCCGAGTTCTCGCGCCGGGACGGCTCGATCGTGACGGCCATGACCATCGTCGTGTCCGGGGAGAACGATGCCGAGATCCGGCGCGTGTCGCTGACCAACGTCGGCTCGCATGCCCGCGAGATCGAGCTCACCTCGTACGCCGAGATCGTCCTCGCGCCCCTTGCGGCGGACGTCGCCCATCCCGCCTTCGGGAACCTGTTCGTCCAGACGGAGTACGTCCCCGAGATCGGCGCGCTCCTCGCCACGAGGCGACCGCGGTCGAAGGACGAGCGGCAGGTCTGGGCCGCGCACGTCCTCGTGGTGGAGGACCAGGCGCCGGCGGCCCTGCAGTACGAGACGGACCGGGCCCGTTTCCTCGGGCGAGGCCGGACCGTGCGGTCTCCCGTCTCGGTCCTGGACGGCCGGCCGTTGTCGAACACGGTCGGCGCCGTGCTGGACCCGATCTTCAGCCTCCGCTGCCGGGTGTCGGTGGCCGCGGGCTCGACCGTGCACGTCACCTTCTCGACCGTGGTGGCGGAATCCCGCGAGGACGTCCTGGACCTGGCGGACAAGTACCGCGAGAGCGCCACCTTCGAGCGCGCCGCGACGCTTGCCTGGACCCAGGCGCAGGTCCAGCTCCGGCACCTGGGCATCGAGGCGGACGAGGCGCACCTGTTCCAGCGACTCGCCAACCGCGTCCTGTACTCCGACCTCACCCTGCGACCCGCGCCCAGCGTGCTGGCCCGCAACGAGCGGGGTGCACCGGGGCTGTGGGTGCACGGCATCTCGGGTGATCTGCCGATCGTCCTCGTCCGGATCGACCAGGCCGAGGACATCGACATCGTGCGCCAGCTGTTGCGGGCGCACGAGTACTGGCGGCTGAAGCTCCTGGACGTCGATCTCGTGATCATCAACGAGCACGGGCTCTCGTACGCCCAGGAACTCCAGGACGTGCTCGAGACCGCGGTCCGGACGAGCCAGTCCGCCGTTCGCCCCGACCAGGCCTACGCCCGGGGCGGGGTGTTCATCCTGCGCGGGGACCACCTCACACCCGACGATCGGACGCTCCTGCAGGCGGCGGCACGGGCGGTCCTGCTGAGCCGTGGCGGCTCCCTGGCCGACCAGGTGCTGCGGCTCGAGCGGCCGGCCAGGGTGCTCCGCGCCCGACCCGCGCCGGCCGCCGCGCGCCGCGAGCCGCCGGTCACGCCGCCGCGTCCGGAGCTCGAGTTCTTCAACGGGCTCGGCGGGTTCGCCGACGGAGGCCGGGAATACGTGACGGTCCTCGGCCCCGGGCAATCCACGCCGGCGCCCTGGCTCAACGTCGTCGCGAACGAGTCCTTCGGGTTCACCGTCTCGGAATCCGGCTCCGGCTACACGTGGTCCGGGAACAGCCGTGAGAACCAGCTCACCCCGTGGTCCAACGACCCGGTGGCTGATCCGCCCGGGGAGGCGATCTACATCCGCGACGACGACGACGGCTCGGTGTGGACCGCCACGGCTCTCCCGATCCGCGACGAGGAGTCGACCTACCTTGCCGGGCACGGGATGGGCTACAGCCGTTTCGAGCATGAGCATGACGGCGTGCATCTCGACCTGGTGCAGTTCGTGCCAGCGGACGAGCCGGTCAAGGTCTCGGTGCTGACCATCGAGAACCGGTCCGGCCGCTCCCGGCGGCTGTCGGTGACCGCGTACGCGGAGTGGCTGCTCGGCGCGGCACGGGGCGGGGCCGCACCGCAGGTCGTGACCAGCATCGACGTGACGACCGGCGCCATCCTTGCCCGCAACGCGTGGAACACGGAGTTCGCCGGCCGGGTGGCGTTCCTCGACCTGGGCGGGCGCCAGACCGCCTGGACGGCCGACCGGACGGAGTTCCTGGGGCGCAACGGCGCCCTCGACCGACCGGCCGGGCTCGAGCGCGGCCACCGGCTGCGGGGCTCCGTGGGGGCCGGCCTGGATCCCTGCGCCGCCCTGCAGACGGGCTTCGAGCTGGCGGACGGCGGACGGACGCAGGTGGTGGTCCTGCTCGGGGAGGCGATGAGCGCCGGTGCCGCCGTTGAATTGATCGGGCGCGCGCGAGCGGCCGATCATGCGGCGACCCTGCACAGGGTGAGGACTCGCTGGGACGACCTGGTGGCCAACGTCCAGGTCCGGACCCCGGACCGTTCGATGGACATCATGCTCAACGCCTGGCTCCTCTACCAGACGTTGTCGTGCCGGGTCTGGGCGAGGACGGCCCTGTATCAGGCCGGGGGCGCCTACGGGTTCCGCGACCAGCTCCAGGACGTCATGGCGCTGACGACGGCCCGGCCGGACCTGCCGCGGGAGCAGCTCCTGCGGGCCGCGGCCCGCCAGTTCCCCGAGGGCGACGTCCAGCACTGGTGGCATCCCCCGTCCGGTCGAGGCGTCCGGACGCGGATCTCGGACGACCGGCTGTGGCTGCCGTACGTGGCCAGCCGCTACCTGGCCGTGACGGGCGATTCCGCGGTCCTGGACGAGACGGTGCCGTTCATCGAGGGGCCAGGGCTCGCGGCCGGGCAGGTGGACGCGTACTTCCAGCCCGATGCTGCCGCCGGTTCGGCGTCCCTGTTCGAGCACTGCGCGAGGGCCATCGATGTCAGCCTCGGCGTGGGCGAGCATGGCCTGCCGTTGATGGGGTCGGGTGACTGGAACGACGGCATGAACCGGGTCGGCCAGGAGGGTCGAGGCGAGAGCGTGTGGCTCGGCTGGTTCCTGCACGTCGTGATCGGCGAGTTCGTGCCCATCGCCGAGGCGCGCGGTGAACGGGAACGGGTTGTCCGCTGGCAGGCACATGCGCAGGCCCTCGGAGAGGCGCTGGAGCGGGACGGGTGGGATGGCGACTGGTACCGCCGCGCCTTCTTCGATGACGGCACGCCGCTCGGGTCCGTCTTGAACGCCGAGTGCCGCATCGACTCCATCGCCCAGTCCTGGAGCGTGCTGTCCGGGGCCGGGGATCCGGATCGCGCTCGTCGAGCGATGGCGGCCGTCGAGGAGTACCTCGTCCGCCGCGGCGATGGGCTCCTCCTGCTGTTCGCCCCGCCGTTCGACCGGTCCGAGGTTGACCCGGGGTACATCAAGGGCTACCTGCCGGGCGTCCGGGAGAACGGGGGCCAGTACACGCACGCCGCCATCTGGTCTGCGCTGGCCTTCGCCGAGCTCGGCGATGGCGACAAGGCGGGGGAGCTGTTCTCGCTCCTGAACCCGATCAACCACGCCAGCACGCGGGCCGGCGTGCACCGCTACAAGGTGGAGCCGTACGTCATGGCCGCCGACGTGTACGCAGAGCCCTCGCACGTCGGCCGCGGCGGGTGGACCTGGTACACCGGGTCGGCCGGGTGGATGTACCAGGCCGGCGTCGGATCGATCCTCGGCTTTCGGGTGCGGGGGACCACACTCCTGGTCTCGCCCGCCATCCCCCGGGCGTGGCCGGGCTACGAGATCGACTTCCGCTACCACTCCAGCCGCTACGAGATCGTCGTCGAGAACCCGCACGGCGTGAGCGGCGGGATCGCCTCGGCGTGGCTGGACGGGCAGATCCTCGAGGGTCCCGGGGCGGCCGTCCCGCTCGCCGACGACGGCGCGGCGCACCGCGTCCGGATCGTGCTGGGCTGGGAGACGACCGAGCCGGGGTAGCGTCGCCGCGAACCGGCAGCGCGTCTCGAGACGCGTCTCACCGGACCGACGTGGCTCACCGGACCTGTTGGCGGGCTGCGCTGCCCCACCGCGATGTCATCCTGATCGGACGATGCCGCCCGATCACAGCCGTCCGATCATCGGCGGCTGTAACCTCGTTGTCTCGAGCTCGCTCGTCGAGAGCGCCCCGGGTCCACCCCTGCACAACCGGACATCCCACCCAGGAGCCAGCACATGCGACGACTCACGCTCTTCGCCCTCGCCATCGGCACGACCGCCCTCCTGGCGGCCTGCGGTGGCAGCAGCGCCAGCGCCCTGACCGGCAAGAACTGGCAGCTGACCGCGATCACCGAGAAGACGCCCGCCTTCCAGGGCGTCATCCCGCCCGCGGACCAGGAGAAGTACCAGATCACGTTCAACACCGACAACACGTTCACCGGGACCGCCGACTGCAACCAGATCGGCGGCACCTACACGACCAGCGGCTCGAACAGGATCACCATCACCCCGGGCACCACGACCATGGCGCTCTGCCCCGACGGCTCGTTCGACACGCTGTTCGTGCACGCGCTCACCCTGGCCGCCAGCTGGAACATCGCGAACGACACGCTCACGATCACCCTCTCCAACGAGGGCACCCTCACGTTCGTGGTCGGCGTCGCGGCCGGCTCCACCCCGGCGGCCACTGCCTCGGCGGCAGCCGCGACCGCCACGCCGACGGCCAAGCCGACCGCCAAGCCGACCGCCAAGCCCACCGCCAAGCCCACCGCCAAGCCGACCGCCAAGCCCACCACGGCCCCGGGTGCGACCCCCGCGCCCAGCCCGGTCACCGGGCTCATCGGCAAGGGATGGCAGCTGACCGCGATCACGGAGAAGGTCCCCGCGTTCCAGGGCGTCGTGCCCCCGGACCAGCAGGCCAACTACACCATCACGTTCAAGACCGACGGCACGTTCTCGGCCAAGGCCGACTGCAACACCGTTGCCGGGACCTACACCACCACCGACCCGACGGCGGCATCGGGCGACCTCTCGCTCGTGCCGGGCCCGACGACCCTGGTCGCGTGCGCCGAGGGCTCGTACTCCGACCTGTACATCCTCGCGCTGACCAACACCGCGTCCTACGCGATCGCCAACAGCCAGCTGACGATCACCCTCCAGGACCAGGGCACGCTCGTCTACAAGTAGGACGCCCGGGCCCGAACCAGCCACCCAGGGGGCCGGAGGCCGCTGCAGGCGCGAATGGCGTCCGCAGGGGCCTCCGGGTGCACCGGGGCGCCTCACCCCCGGGGGCGCCTCGCCGCCTGAGCCCTCCGATGCGTCCCGTGTGCCGTGGGTCACTTGGAGAAGCGATCCGGACGATGCGATCCGGATAAGGAATCGCAAGGTCGCGCGACCTATCACCGGACTCTCAGACAGTTCGGCGAGCGTGGGTTCCAGACAGCCCGTGATCATTCGCGCCGACAGGTGTGGGCGCCCGGGCGAGAGGTTACCCACGCATGCACGATCCCAACGCCTCGTCCTCCGACGCGCCGCAGCAAGCGCCGGACGGGCTCGCGCCCGCAATCCCGCCTGCCGTGGCCCCATACCCGGCCGAGTCGCCGACCGAGCCGGTGGTCCCGACCTTCGCGCCCCCGGCAGCCCCCGCGGCCTTCGCGCCCCCGGTGGCCCCACGGCCCGCGGCCTGGTCGCAGCCCGCATACGCTCCCCCGGAGCCCCCGACCGGGCCCGGGACCGCCACCTGGGGCCAGCCTTCGTTCGCCCTGCCGGAGCCGGCCGCGTCCGCCCCGAAGTCCCCCGCCGCGCGCCGCTCGTCAGGCGTCGGGCTCGTGATCGCCGCGGTCGTCGCGACGGCAGTGCTCACGTCGGGTGGGACCTATCTCGCGATGAGTGCCGCCGGCCTCGGCAACACGGCCGCGACCCAGCCCCCGGTGTTCACCACGACCGCCGCGGGCTCCGGTCCCGGCACGCAGGGGCCGGCCGCGACCACCGCCCCGCTGGCCCCGGCCGGCGGACAGGCCTCGGTCGTCGACATCGTCAAGGCCGTCAGCCCGGCCGTCGTCACGATCGTCGCCGAGGGTGTCACCGAGACTGATCCCACCACCGGGCAGACCGGCGTCGGGACGGCGACCGGCTCCGGCATCATCTTCGACTCCAAGGGCCTGATCCTCACCAACCACCACGTCGTGGCTGGCAACCCGTCGAAGCTGACCGTCAACCTCAAGGACGGCCGCTCGTTCGACGCGACCGTCTACGGCGTCGACACCCTGACCGACCTCGCGATCGTCAAGGTCAACGCGACCGGCCTCCCGACGGCCCCGATCGGCGACTCGTCCACCATCCAGGTCGGCCAGGAGGCCATCGCCATCGGCAGCCCGCTGGGCGAGTTCACGGACTCCGTCACGAGCGGGATCATCTCCGCCATCGGGCGCAGCATCCCGGTCGACACCGGCGAGCTGACCAACCTCATCCAGACCGACACCGCGATCAACCCGGGCAACAGCGGCGGGCCGCTCCTCGACCCGACCGGTGCCGTCATCGGCATCAACACCGCCGTCGCCAGCTCCAGCCAGGGCATCGGCTTCGCGATCCCGATCAACATCGCGCGCCCGCTGCTCGCCCAGGCCTCGGCCGGGCAGGCGCTGGCCCGCCCATGGCTCGGAATCCGATTCGAGACCATCACCCCGACCATCAAGAGCGATGCGAGCCTGCCCGTCGACAACGGCGCCTGGATCCCCACGGCGACGGCGCTCTCCGCCCAGGGCAGCGCCGGCCAGGACCCGAACGCCCAGGGCGGCCAGGGAACCAACCCGTTCGCTCCGTTCAACCAGAACCCGAACGCGCAGGGCCAGACCGGCGGATCGGTCCCGGCCACGGATCCGATCGTCGCCGGCAGCCCCGCGGCGCAGGCCGGACTCCAGGCCGGAGACATCATCACCGCGGTCAACGGCACGGCGCTTGATGCGACGCACCCGCTCGACCTCGTGATGAGCCAGAACGCACCCGGTCAGACGATCACGCTTGACGTTCTCCGGAACGGACAGACCACCCAGGTCAAGGTGACGCTCGGGACCCGCCCGGCCACCCAGTAGCCAATCGCGATCACCCGCACCCCGGGACGGGACCGTCGACGAGCGACGGTCCCGTCTTCGTCTGTCCGGTGGCCGCCCCAGCTCGTCCCGGGGGGCGGCTCCATCTCGCGGCCGGTCGCCCTCATGCAACTCTCATGGTGGCCGGTGAAGATCAACTCGACCGACCGCGTCCACTGAGGGTGCCGACCGCTCGGGACACCGCAATCGAGCCCGGGCCCACGGGCGCAGGAGACCCCATGACCGACTCCCCCCGCGGGTTCGTCGCGCCCGTCGCCCCGCCGAGCCCCGTCGCCCCGCCGAGCCCCGTCGCCGTGCCGGGCCGTGTCGCCCCGCCGAGCCCCGCCGTCCCGCCGGCTCCGCTCGACCCCCGGACCACCGCCGAGGCCGTCCTGTTCGAGATCCGGCGCGTGATCGTCGGGCAGGATGCGATGCTCGAGCGAATCCTCGTGGCGCTGCTGTCCGGCGGTCACCTCCTGCTCGAGGGCGTGCCCGGGCTGGCCAAGACCCTGACCATCCGGACGCTCGCCGACGCCATGGACGCGTCGTTCCGCCGGATCCAGTTCACGCCCGACCTGGTCCCGGGCGACCTGGTGGGGACGCGGATCTACCGGCCCGACTCGGGCACCTTCGACACGGAGCTCGGCCCCGTGTTCTGCAACTTCCTCCTCGCCGACGAGATCAACCGGGCGCCGGCCAAGGTCCAGTCGGCGCTGCTCGAGGTGATGCAGGAGCGCCAGGTCACGATCGGTCACGAGAGCCATCCCGTCCCGCGGCCGTTCCTCGTGATGGCCACCCAGAACCCCATCGAGTCCGAGGGCACCTACCCGCTGCCGGAGGCGCAGGTCGACCGGTTCATGATGAAGGTCGTCGTGGGCTACCCGACGTCCGCCGAGGAGGCGACGGTCGTGGAGCGGTCGCTGCGCCCGGCTCCCGAGGTGCGGGCGGTCCTGACGGCGGACGGCCTCGCCGAGCTCCAGGCTGCGGCTCCCCACATCTACGTCGACCCGGCCATCGTGGCCTACGCGGTCGCGATCGTCAACGCCACCCGTGAGCCCGGACGGGTGGGCCTGCCCGACCTTCAGCCCTACATCGCCTTCGGCGCCAGCCCGCGTGGCTCGATCAACCTCATCCATGCGGCCCGTGCCCTGGCGCTGATCCGCGGACGCCGGTACGTGCTGCCGAGCGATGTCGCGGAGCTCGCCCCGGACGTGCTCCGCCATCGCCTCGTCCCGAGCTTCACCGCCCTGGCCGAGGAAGTCTCAACCGATCGCCTGCTCGAGGCGATCATTCCATCCGTCCCGGCGCCGCGCCGGGTGACAGAGGAGCGCACCGCGTGACGGGCCCGGCATTGTCCACCCTCACGCCGGTGCGGTCACCCGCGCGGCCCGGGCCGGGCCCGACGCCTGCGGCCCTTCTCCGCGCCCTCGACATCACGATCGGGCGCCGGATCCACGGCCTCGTCCCCGGCGAGTTCCGGGCCCACGAGCTGGGCGGCGGCACCGAGCTCGCGCAGGTCCGCCCCTACGAGCCGGGCGACGACATCCGCCGGATGGACTGGAACGTCACGGCGAGAATGGCGATCCCCCACGTACGGGTCCATGTCCCGGAGCGGTCGCTGACGACGTGGCTGCTCCTGGACGCGTCGCCGTCGATGACGTTCGGGACGGCCGACCGGCGCAAGGCCGACGTCGCCGAGGGCGTGGCCATGGCGATCGGCCACCTGTCCACGCGTCACGGCAACCGGTTGGGCGTCCTGACCTTCGGCGGTCCCGTCGACCGGCGCACGGCGCCGCGTGGCGGCCGGGCCGGGCTGCTCGCCGCCCTCTCCACGCGCCCCGGCGACGCCGAGCCGGGAACCCACGCCGTCTCGTCGCCCGCGACCGCCCTGCGGTTCGTGGCGGGCGGGGCCGCGCGCGGTGGGCTGGTCGTCCTGGTCTCCGACTTCCGCGGCCCGCGGGACTGGCATCCGCTGCTGGCCGCCGTGGCGGCGCGCCATCACCTGCTCACGGTCGAGATCCGCGATCCTCGCGAGGACGAGCTCACCGACGTGGGCGACCTCACCCTGGTCGACAGCGAGACCGGCCGGGAGGTCCGGGTGGACACCTCGTCCGCTCGCCTCCGCGCGCGTTTCGCAGCCGAGGCGGCCCTGGAGCGGGCCACGCTCGTCCGCGAGCTCGGCGCGCTCGGCGCCCGTCACATCGTGCTGTCCACGTCGGGCAGCTGGCTGCGGTCCCTCGCGGCCCAGCTGCGCACCCGGGGGCTCGTCGCATGACCTTCGCCAGCCCGCTCCTGCTGCTCGCCCTGCTTCTCGTGCCCGCGGCGCTCCTCGCCTACCTGATCGTCCAGCGCCGCCGTTCGCGGTATGCGGTCCGGTTCACCAACGTGGACCTGCTCGCGAACATCGTGCCGAGATCACCACGCTGGCGGCGTCACGTGCCTCCGGCGCTCTACCTGGCGGCCATCGCGGCGCTCGGCATCGCCCTGGCCCGGCCGTCGATGATCGTCGCCGTGCCGCGCGAGGAGGCGACCGTGATCCTGACCATGGACGTCTCCGGCTCGATGCAGGCGACAGACGTCAGCCCCAGCCGCCTCGACGCGGCCAAAGCCGCCGCGACGACGTTCGTCGACCAGCTTCCGGCCGGCTTCCGGGTGGGTCTCGTCGCCTTCTCGACCGAGGCCCGGATCGTCCTCGCGCCCACCAGCGACCGGGCCGAGGTCCACAGCGCCATCGACAACCTCCAGGCCGGTGGCGGGACCGCATTGGGGGACGCCGTCGCGCTGTCCATCCAGGCCGCCAAGGCCGACGGGACGTCGAACGGCCCCGGCACCGGCGCCACCGGGCCGGCCTCCTCGTCCCCGCCGGCCCCCTCGTCCCCGCCGGCCGCCTCCGTCCCGGCTCCGGGTTCGTCACCGGCTCCCGGCACGACAACGCCGACGGAACCCCCGCTCGCGGCGACCGTGCTCCTCTCGGACGGTGCGAACTCCACTGGTCGCATCGAGCCGCTCCAGGCGGCCTCCATGGCCGCCGCCGCCGGCGTGCCCGTGTACACCATCGCGCTCGGCACCGCCAGCGGCGTGGTCGACGTGCCGGACGACCAGGGCGTCATGCACCACCTGTCGGTCCCGCCCGATCCCGAGACGCTGGCCTCGATCGCCGAGACCACCGGCGCGCGCTCCTTCCAGGCGCCCACCGCGGCAGACCTGGCGACGATCTACCAGAGCCTCGGATCGAAGGTGGGCTACACCCAGGAGCAGCAGGAGGTCACCCAGTGGTTCGCCGCGGGAGCTCTCCTGCTGGTCGTGGCCGGTGCCGGCCTCGCCGCAGTCTGGTTCAACCGCTTCCCCTGACCCGGGACCGGACGCGGTCGCCCGGCGGATCGTCGCCCCGGGCGACCGCCCGATTCCGGGGCCGGCCGCTCCCGATTCCGGGGCCAGCGGTTCCCGATCCGGCTCCGGACCCCTCCTATTCCGGCTCCTGCCGCGCCATGCGCCGGATGAACGGCGAGCAGACCGGCGCGCCGGTGACGATGCGGCCGTCCGGTCCGCGAGCGTCCGGCGCGCGATGGCCGCCAGGTGGGCGTTGAACGACGCCGGTTCGGGGTGGGCCAGGACGACATGGGCCTGCATCGATGCCTCGCTAGGCGCTGGCGTCCAGGGCGACCGGCACCGGCTCCGCCTCCGCGCGGCTGGACCGGCCCGACCCGCGGACCAGGCTGGTCACGATCCCGATGGAGCAGATGGCGGCGGCGACCACGAACGCGTCGTGGATCGCGCCCGCGAGCGCCGCGCTCGCCTGGGCGGCCGGCGTCCCGGGGCCGGACTCCGCAAGGTGGACCGGGAGGCGCGTGGCCACGACGGCGGCGCTGAGCGCGATCCCCAGCGCCTGGCCCACGACGCGCATCTGGGCCAGCGTGCCCGACGCGGTGCCAATGCGACCGCGCGGCACGGAGCCGAGCACCGCGCTGCTGTTGGGGCTCATGAACAGGCCCTGCCCGAGGCCCAGCAGGACGAGCCGCCAGACCAGGTCCGGGAGCGCGAAGTCCACTGGCAGCTGGGTCAGGCTCAGGAGCCCGAGGGTCATGATGGCCATCCCCGCGCTGGCCAGCACTCGTGGCCCGAACCGGTCGGACGCGGCCCCGCTGAAGGGCGCCACGATCGCCATCGTGATCGGCACAGGCGTCAATAGCAGGCCGGCCTCGATGGGGGAGAAGCCGGAGCCCTGCTGGAGCAGGAACGGGAGCAGGAAGGTCGCGGTGAACAGCCCGGCGAAGGCGACGATGACGCTGGCCAGGCCCGCCGCGAACGCCCTGATCCGGAACAGGGCCAGGTCGATCAGCGGCTGCAGGGCCGCGCGCTCCACGGCGACGAGCGCCAGGCCCAGGACGATCGAGGCGACCACGAGGCCGATCGTCGCGGGGCTGGTCCACCCCCAGTCCTGGCCTTCGCTGAGCGCCAGCAGGAGCGCGAACAGCGCGCCCCCCGAGAGCACGGCGCCCCGGACGTCGAACGACTGGCCCTTGCCCGATGCCTCCGCGGGGAGCACGCGAGCCGCCCAGATGATGGCCAGCACGCCGATCGGGACGTTGATCAGGAAGATCGCCCGCCATGTCCCGACCTGGGTGAGGATCCCGCCGAGCACCGGTCCCAGGGTGAGCCCGATCGAGACGCTGACGCCGTTGAGGCCCAGGGCCCGTCCCCGCTCGAACGGCGCGAAGGTCCGGGCCACGATGGCGGGGCCCATGGCCATGATCATCGCCGCGCCCACCCCCTGGACGGCTCGGAACGCGACCAGCACGGCCGGGGTCGGCGACAGGCCGCAGCAGACGCTGGCCAGCGTGAAGATCGTGAACCCCACGAGATACACGCGCTTGAACGTGAGCACCTCGCCGAGCCGGCCCACGGGCAGCAGCAGGCTGCCGACCACCAGGAGGTAGGCCACGGACACCCACTCGACGGCCGTCAGGTCGATGCCGAAATCGCGCTGGATCGATGGCATCGCGATGTTGACGATGCTGCCGTCCAGCGTGGACATGAGCGAGCCGAGCGAGACCGCGGTGAGGATGAGCCACTTGCGCTGCACGGCGGGACCTGTCATCGGCCGCGCCGGACCCGGGCGAAGGCCGGGACCGCACGGTCAAGGTGCCAGTTTGCACCCCGCGTGATCGTCGCGCGGATCGGGGCGCGGTCCGGCCCCCTGGGCGTCGACCGGCGTCGTCATCCCCGGGAAGCCGGGGAACATCAACCGGAAGGATCGGCCCGGTGGATCAGCCCCGGGCGTGCGGCCGCCGCTCGAGGACGAGGATCGCCACCGCGATGACGATCAGCACCGCCCCCACGACGGCCCAGAACGGACTGCCGCTCATCGCACTTCCGCCGATGGCTCCGGTGCCCTGGCCGATCCAGACCAGCCCGACGAGCGCGAACAGGGCGGCGAGGACAACGCGGGAGGGTCGCATGACGGTCTCCATCGGTTCAGGCGGATGAGTCGTTGCTCCCCATACGCCCGGAGCGACGTCGCGGATTGCGCTCGGGATCCGTGGCCGCCGGAGGCCGATCCAGGTTGACGATCGAGCGCGCCGGACAGGTGTCGGGTAGGCTCAGGAGATGAGCATGCGCACTGAGCTCGGCGAGGCGCCGGACGTCGTCGCGACGCTCCTGGACCGCGCCGGGGGCCCGATCTCGGACGTCGCCCGGCTGGTTCGCGAACGCGATGTCGACCTGGTGCTGATCGCGGCCCGCGGCACCTCCGACCACGCCGCGATCTACGCGCAGTACGTCCTGGGCGCCCGCAACGGCCTCCCGGTGGCGCTGGCCGCCCCGTCGCTCACGTCGGTGTACGGCCGCTCGCCCCGGGTGCCGAACGCGCTCGTCATCGGCATCTCGCAGTCGGGCCGCTCGCCGGACGTGGTTGCGGTGCTCGAGGACGCCCGCCGGCAGGGGGCGGTGACCGTCGCGCTCACCAACGATCCCGCGTCCGAGCTCGCGGGTGTGGCCGCCCACGTCATCGAGCTGGGGGCGGGTCCGGAGCATGCCGTGGCGGCGACCAAGACCTACGTCGCAGAGGTGGCGCTCCTCGCGATGCTGTCCGCTGCGATCTCCGGAGACGATGCGTCCAGCGCCGCCATCGGGGCGCTGCCCGGGCTGATGAGGACGGCCCTCGAGGTCGAGGACGTCGTCGTCGCGCTCGCCGGGGAATGGGCGGCCGAGGACCGGTGCGCCATCCTCGCCCGGGGATTCCAGTACGCCACCGCCCGGGAGTGGGCGCTCAAGCTCAAGGAGCTCGCCTACGTCCTGGCGGACCCCTACTCGGGCGCCGACTTCGAGCATGGGCCGATCGCGCTCGTGGAGGCCGGGTTCCCGGTGCTCGCCGTGGCCACGGCCGGACCGCTGCTGGCGGACATGCGGGCGCTGCTCGCGCGATTGAGCGCGGCCCGGGCCAGGCTCCTCGTCCTGTCCGACGACGCCGCGCTTCGCTCGCTCGGGGATGGGATCCCGGTCCCGGCCGGAGCACCGGAATGGCTGGCCCCGATCGTCACGATCCTGCCGGCGCAGCTGTTCGCCTACCACCTGGCCCGCGCCCGGGGCCTCGACACGGAGGCGCCGCGCACGATCTCGAAGATCACGCTCACGCGCTGAGGGACGCCCGGCCCGCCGGCGCAGGTGGTCTGCCGCGGGCCGGCCCCGGTGATCCGCGCCACTGCTCGGTGATCCGGGTCGCTGGTTGACTTGCGACCCCGCCCGCCGGGTCCCTCGGCCCTACCGGGCCGGGCCGTTCCCGCCCAACGATCGCCAGGTTGGTGGGCTGGCCTTCCATGGGGCCCGCGGCAGGCTCACGGCGACTCGATCGGAGAAGCAATGGACGTCACGGTTCGCGAGGCGGTGGACGCCGACTGGGTGGAGGCCGGCCGGATCTGCTACGAGGCGTTCGCGACGGTCGCGGACCGCCACGGCTTCCCGCATGACTTCCCCACGGTCGCGGCGGCGTCCGAGCCGATCCGCTGGCTCATCAACCACCCCGACATCTACGGCGTCGTGGCGGAGGCCGACGGGCGGATCGTGGGCAGCAGCTTCCTCGACGAGCGCTCGACGATCTTCGCGATCGGGCCGGTCAGCGTCGATCCCCGGGCCCAGGACCACCGGATCGGTCGCGTGCTGATGGCCGCCATGCTGGACCGGGCCGCCGAGCGTCACGCCCCTGGCGTCCGCCTGGTTCAGATCTCGTACCACAACCGGTCGCTCAGCCTGTACGCGAAGCTTGGCTTCGACGTCCGCGAAGCGTTCGCCGCGATGTACGGGCCGCCGCTCGGCCTGGCGTTGCCCGGCTACGACGTCCGGGTGGCGACGCCGGGCGACGAAGCGGCCTGCAACGCCCTCTGCCTCCGCGTCCACGGTCACGACCGGCACGGCGAGGTCCACGAGGCGATCGAGGCGGGCGACGCACGGGTGGTGGAGCGCCTCGGGCGAATCACGGGCTACACGGCCGGCATCCAGTACTTCGCCCACTCGGTCGCGGAGACCAACGACGACCTCAAGGCGATGATCGGCGCCGCGACCGACTTCGGCACGCCGGGCTTCCTCGTCCCGCTCCGGAACACGGAGCTGTTCCGCTGGTGCCTCGCCCACGGGCTCCGCGTCTTCTTCGTCACCAACATGATGACGATCGGCATCTACCAGGAGCCCGCCGGCGCCTGGATGCCGTCGGTGGGGTACTGACGTCCGCCGGGCGGACGGGAGCATCGATACAATCCCGACCGACCGGTGATCGGTCATCCGAACCCGGACGCCCCGCGATCGCCGGTCGCCGCGCCGCAAGCCCAAGGAGCCACCCATGAAGGCCCACTCGATCACCATGCTCGGCACGGGGCTCATCGGGGACTTCTACACGATGACGTTGCACGGACAGCGCGGGCGTGACCGGGTCCGTGTCGTGTACTCCCGGAACGAGACGCGTGGGCAGGCGTTCAGCGAACGCTGGAGCATCCCGGAGTCCACCATCGACATGGAAGCGGCGATCCGCCATCCGGAGACGGACGTGGTGGTGGTGGCGCTGCCCAACCATCTCCACGAGGCGGCCGTGAAGGCCGTCGCGGCGGCCGGCAAGGCGGTCCTCGTCACCAAGCCTCTCGGCCGGAACGCCGCCGAGGCGAGACGGATGCTCGACGCAGTCGAGGCGGCGGGCGTCTTCGGCGGCTACCTCGAGGACCTGTGCTATACGCCGAAGTCGCTCAAGGCGATCAAGTCCGTCGAGGCCGGCGCGCTGGGTGAGGTGACCTGGGTCCGCTCCCGCGAGACGCACCCCGGCCCGCACAGCGCCTGGTTCTGGGACGGCCGCCTGACGGGCGGCGGCGCCATCATCGACCTCGGCTGCCACTGCATCGAGATCATCCGCTGCTTCGTCGGCAAGGGAAACCGGCCGGTGTCCGTGATGTGCACCACGGACACCCTGGTCCACCCGATCGACGACGAGGACAACGCGATCGCGCTGATCAGGTTCGAGTCCGGGGCGATCGGCCAGTTCGAGGTCAGCTGGACGTTCAGGGGCGGCATGGACCTGCGGGACGAGGTCGCCGGCACCCACGGCACGATCTGGCTCAACCACTTCCTGCGGACCGGCTACGAGATGTTCACCGCGGGCGGCGGGGGCGGATACGTGGCCGAGAAGGCTGAGACGGAGAAGGGCTGGCTGTTCCCGGTGGGGGACGAGGTGTCCGAGCTCGGCTACGTGGACATGTTCACCGACATGTTCAACGCGATCGACGGCGGCACGGAACCCCGGGAGACCCTCTACGACGGGTATGTCGTCAACTCCGTCATGGACGCCGCGTACCGGTCGGCGGCGAGCGGAGCCTGGGAGCCCGTGGAACTCAACTGGCGGGGCGGCACCACGGCGCGGATCGCCGCGAAGCGGGAGATGCTGGGCGACGACGTCGTGATCAAGCGCGAGACCCTGCCCGACGGCCGCCAGAAGCTGATCCTCAAGGAGGCGTCCACCGGCGACTACGTCGACCGGATCATCACGGGCTGAGCGGTGGACCTCGAGATCCTCGCGGCGCCAGCCTGGGCCGACCGGGTCGCCCGCCTCCTGGCTGAGCGCCTGCGTGCGAACCCGTCGCTGCGTGTCTGCCTGCCGACCGGGGACACGCCGGTGCCGGTCTATGACGCGGTCGTCGCGCTGGCCCTGGACGGCGCGTGCTCGTTCGAGGACGCCACGGTGGTGCTCCTGGACGAATGGGTCGGGCTCCCCCCGGGCGATCCGGCCCGCTGCGACACCCGCATCCGTGCCGGGCTGATCGACCGGCTTCCAGCGCCCCCGGCGGTCGTCCACGTGATCGACGCCGACGATCCGTTGCCGGAGGCCGCCGCTGCGCGCCATGACCAGGAGGCCCGGAACCTGGACCTCGTGGTCCTCGGGCTCGGCCCCAACGGGCACGTCGGCTTCAACGAGCCGGGCTCCGTGCCGGACAGCCCGACCCGCGTGCTGCCGCTGACGGCAGCGTCCCGCGACTCCGCCCGCGCCCGGTATGGCTCGCGGTCCGTGCCGAGCGCGGGGATCACCATCGGCATGGACCGCATCCTCGCCGGCGGCGAGGTCTGGCTCCTGGTCGCGGGTGACCGGAAGGCGCAGGCGTTGCGGCGTGCGCTCGAGGGGCCTGAGGGGTCGGACTGTCCGGCGTCCTACCTGCGGCGCCACCCGCGGCTGACGGTCTTCGCGGACGAGGCGGCGGCGGCGCTCCTGCGGCAAGGGTAGGATTCCGACTCGCGGGTGCGCTCTCGCGCCGCGAGATCGATCAGGCCGACTCCATGCCGCCAGGAATCGCATCCGGGACGACTGAACCCCGGCGCGAGGTCAACGGATTCCGAACTCGATGAGGCCCCACCAGCGTTTCGCCTCGGTCGTCGCGGGGTACGCGCGCTATCGGACCGGCTACCCCACGGTCGAGGTCAGACGCCTGGCGGCCCTGGTGGGCATCGACCAGACCCGGACCGCGGTCGACATCGGGTGTGGCAGCGGGCAGCTGGCGATTCCGCTCGCTGAACACGCCGGGACGGTCATCGCCATCGACCCGCTGCCGGGGATGCTCGCGATCGGCCAGGCGAACGCCGAGGAAGCCGGGCGGCGCAACATCACATGGCTTCTGGGCGACTCAAGCAAGCTGGACGCGCTCGTCCCGTTCGGCGTCCACCTGGCCACGTTCGCAGCCTCGTTTCACTGGACAGACCGTGCGCAGGTCGTCCGCGTGCTCGATCGTCTGCTCGATCCCGCGGCGCACATCGTGACCATCAACGATGACCTGGACGAGGCCGACGAACCCGACTGGGTCCACGCCGTCAACACACTCCGCGTCGACTACCTCGGCGCGGACCACACCGACGCGACAGACCCGTACACGCACGCGCCGATCAGCCACCGCGAGATCCTGACCGGCTCGCCGTTCGCCGCTGTCGAGGGGCTGACGTGGGAGTGGGAGCGGCAGCTGACGGTGGACGAGGCGGTCGGCCTGCAATTCACCTATTCCTTCTCGACACCGGCGATGTTCGGCGATCGGGCCCAGCGGTTTGCAGCGGACGCGCGGGCGACGATCCTCGACCTGCACCCGACCGGGTACGTCACGGAACCGTTCAGGGTGGAGGTCCTCGTCGCCTCGCGCCCGTGAAGCAGGGCGCCGCCGTCCGAGACTGACGGTCTTCGCGGCCGAGGCAGCGGCCGGGCTCCCGGGAACGTCGGGAGCGTCGTGCCCGGCTGCCGAACCCCTGTGATGCCGCCGAACGCCCTGGTGATGCCGCCGAACCCCTTGGTGACCCAACGGTTCCAGGCGGGGACACTTCGGCCGTCCCGGGCACGGTTTGTCGCGCCCGGAGGCTGGCTCGCGGGACGAACCTTGCCGCGCGCGGTCACCTCGGCGCAGCGCGCGACCGTTGGGTCTTGGCCCGACCGGAACGCCTGCCAGGGCGCGACATTCGGGGAACGGCGACATCTGGGCGATGCCGGGATGTCTCTGCGATGCCGGGACCGATCGTCGAACTGGACCGGCACAGTTCCGGATCAGTCCCTTTCGTTGGGGAGGCGCCGGATCTCGGCGGGGGTGCCGTCCTGGTGGGCTGAACTCGCGCCGGGGAGTCGGGGCAATCTCGCCCGGTTCGGCCACATCCTCATTCGTGGCGACCGCCAGCCGGCCTGACAATCCGTGGGGCCGCTCTCACAGGGGTCCGCGTTCACAGGGGTCAACGCTCACACAAGGATGATCCCGCCCGCCGAGGGCAGCTTCCCGGCACGGAGCGCGCGAGCGATCGCGGCGCCGTCCAGCGGGAACCGCGCACGCAGCGCCTCCCGGTGCTCGGCCAGGACACGCCGGTTGTGCGCGGTCCTGTTCAGTACCAGGATCACGATGCCGGCATCCGGGTCGTCGCGGGACTTCAGCGCGATCCTGCGCTCCGTGGCCTGGACGTCCCAGAGCTTGGACTCGGCTTCGATCGAGGCGGTGGCGGTGCCGTCGGTGACGCGCCCATCCCACGCACGAAGGTCCCCGGGCCGGGGAACCGGCACCTCGCGATGCATCCGGAGCGGAGCGGAGAGGAGGCGTTCGAAGCGGGCAAGCACACCGAGTTGGGCCTTGTCGCGGATCCTGGCCCCGACCGGGTGGAGCCGGAGCGCCGGCTCGAGACCAACGGCTCGTGCCGCGCGGAAGACCTGGTCCACGGACGGGCGCCGGAGGACGCCGCGTTCGATCCGCCCGAGCTGGGAGGCGGACGTCCCGGCATGCCGGGCTGCGGCGGCGATGCTGATGCCGAGGATCCGCCGAGCCGAGCGGATCTCACGGCCGGCCGTCTGCAGCTGGCGTCGCGCCTCCTCCGCGCCGAGATCGCCGGGTCGCTGTCGGGTGGTCACGAGCGCATCATGGCGGTTGTCACTCACCGGGCGATCGCCCGCCGCTCACCTGGCGATCACCTCGGGGCTGGGCCATGACGTCTCCACCAGGCCGTGACCCAACGGTTCCGCGCCCGCACGATCCGGTCGCGCGGTGGAGCGTTCGTCACCCGGCAGGCAGCACCTCCGCAACAGACCGGGCGCCCGGCGACCCGACCGGCGCGGGACGGAACCCTTGGGTCGCCGGGAGACCGGTCGCGGTTGGATGAGGTGCCGGGAGAGACTGGGCGCGCCGGGAGAGACTGGGCGCGCCGGGAGAGACTGGGCGCGCCGGGGAACCGGGCTCGCCGGGAGACCGGGCGCGGTTGGATGAGCCGCCGGGGGAGACCCGGTCGCCGGGAGACCGCCGGTGGGGCGTGGTCCGCCGGCCGGCCCATGGATCATCGATGATTGCGCTCCTTGTTGACGCGTCGGACGTTCTAGATGTATAGACTGGTTGCGGCAAGGGAGCGGCCGCTCCGGGTCGATTGTGGTCCGGGCCCGTTGACGGAGGAGACACGCGGTCATGACCCGACGTAGCGATATCGGCACGGCGGTCATCGGCAGCGGCTTCATCGGCACCGTCCACATCGAGGCGCTGCGTCGGATCGGTGTCAGCGTTGCCGGACTCCTCGAGGCATCGCCGGAGCTGGGCGAACGCCGCGCGGCGGAGATCGGCCTGCCGAAGGCGTACGCGACCCTGGACGACGTGCTGGCCGACGACGCGGTCCGGGTTGTCCACGTCACCTCGCCCAACGAGCTGCACCACCCCCAGGCGAAGGCCATCCTGGCAGCCGGGAAGCACATCGTGTGCGAGAAGCCCCTGGCGATGACCTCGGAGGAGTCCGCCGAGCTGGTCGCGATCGCGAAGGCGAGCCGGCCTCGTCAACGCGGTGAACTTCAACATCCGCTTCTACCCGCTCAACCAGCACGTCGCCTCGCTGGTGCGCGAGGGCGGGCTGGGGGACGTCCGGCTGGTCACCGGGCGCTACTTCCAGGACTGGCTGCTCTACGACACCGACTGGAACTGGCGCCTCGAGAGGGACCAGGGCGGCGCGCTGCGCGCCGTCGGTGACATCGGCTCGCACTGGCTGGACCTGACGGCCTTCCTCACGAGCCTCCGGGTCGAGGCCGTCATGGCGGACCTGACCACGTTCATCCCGGTCCGCCGCAAGCCCGCGGGCCCGGTGGTGACCTTCTCCACCGAGCGGGCGGCCGAGACGATCCCGGTCGAGATCCACACCGAGGACGTGGCGACGATCCTCCTGCGCTTCGAGGGCGGCGCGCGCGGCAGCGTGGCGATCTCCCAGCTCAGTCCGGGCCGCAAGAACGGCCTCGCCTACCAGATCGACGGTTCCTCCTCCGCCGTCGCGTGGGATTCGGAGCAACCGGAGCAGTTGTGGATCGGTCACCGCGACCGCCCCAACGAGCTCCTGCTCCGGAACCCGGCGCTGATGAACCCGGCCGGCGTCGCCGCGGCGCGGCTCCCGGGCGGCCACGTGGAGGGCTTCGCGGACACGTTCGGCGCCGTGTTCTCCGCGATCTACGACGACGTCGCCGCCGGGTCGCCGTCTGCGAACCACACCTACGCCTCGTTCGCCGACGGGCACGAGGAGATGCTCATCGGCGACGCCGTCCTCGAGAGCGCCAGGACCGGGACGTGGGCCCGGGTCGCGAGGGACTGATGGATCGTCACGCAGAGGAGCAGCCGCGATGAAGCTCGGCTTCCTGACCGCACCGTTCCCGGAGACGCCCCTCATGGAGGTGGCCGGCTGGGCGGCCGCCAGCGGCTTCGAGGTCCTGGAGATCGCCTGCTGGCCGCGAAGCACCGGCCCCACCCGGAGGTATGCCGGGACGAGCCACATCGACGTCGCCAACCTCTCCGCCTCACAGGCAACAGAGATCCGCGGCGAGCTCGAGGCGAAGGGCCTGGCCATCTCCGGCCTCGGCTTCTACCCCAACCCGCTGCATCCGGATCCCGCTCACCGGGCGTCCGTCATCGGGCACCTCAAGAAGGTCATCGAAGCCGCCGAGATGATGGACGTCCCGCTGGTGAACACGTTCATGGGCGGCGACGGGGCGAAGAACCAGGACCAGAACTGGGAGGAGGCCCTCGGGGTCTGGCCCGACATCGTCAGCTTCGCCAAGGACCACGGGCGGAAGATCACCCTCGAGAACTGCCCGATGCTGTTCTCCTACGACGAGTGGCCGGGCGGTCACAACATCGCCACGACGCCGCGGATGTGGCGCCGGATCCTGGAGCAGTGGGGCGGCACGATCGGGCTCAACTTCGACCCCAGCCACCTCGTCCTGCAGATGATCGACATGCGCCGGTTCCTCAAGGAGTTCGGGGCGCACGTCCTCCACTTCCAGGCCAAGGACCTGATGATCGACACCGACGGGCTCTACGAGCGCGGCGTGTTCTCGATGGGCATGGGCTGGCAGATCCCGCGCATCCCGGGCCTCGGCGAGGTGGACTGGTCGGTCGTGTTCAGCGAGCTGTACCGCCAGGGCTTCGAGGGCGACTGCATCATCGAGCACGAGGATCGGCGCTTCGAGGGCACCGACGAGAAGGTGAAGCAGGGCTTCCTCATCGCGCGCGACGTCCTCCGCCCCTACTGCCGCTAGCGCCATCCCCGCCAGGAGCCCCATGACCCTCTCCATCGACAGCCTCACCGAGCGCGACATCGCCAAGACCATCGACCACTCGCTCCTGCGGCCCGAGCTGGACGACGCGTTCGTCGAGGCCGGCTGCGTGCTGGCGGCGAAGTACGACGTCGCATCGGTGTGCGTCCGGCCCGCCGACGTCAGGCGGGCGAAGGCGATCCTGCTCGGCACCGACGTCGCGGTGGGCACGACCATCGGCTTCCCGCACGGCAACCACACCACCGACACGAAGGTCTTCGAGGCGAGGCGCGCCCTCGCGGACGGGGCCACGGAGCTGGACATGGTGCTCCAGATCGGGGCGCTCAAGTCCGGTCGCGACGCCGACGTGGAGGCCGACATCCGGGCGGTGGTGGAGGTGGCCCACGCCGCCGGGGCGATCGTCAAGGTCATCTTCGAGAACGCCTATCTCGACGACGACGAGAAGGTCCGCGCCTGCCGGCTGACCGAGGCCGCCGGGGGCGACTTCGTCAAGACCAGCACCGGCTTCGCGCCCTCCGGCGCCACCCACGACGACCTGCGCCTGATGCGCGCGAACACGAGCCCGCACATCCGGGTCAAGGCCGCGGGCGGCGTGCGGACGCTCGACGCGCTGCTGGCGGTGATGGAGCTGGGCGTGACCCGGATCGGGGCCACGGCCACGGAGGCCATCATTCTCGACTTCCGGGCGCGCAAGGCCGCCGGGGCCTCTGCGGCTGCCCCGACCCCAGCGGCCGCCCCGACGCCGGCGGCGCCCCGACCCCTGCGGCCGCCCCGACGGGCGAGGGGGGCGGCTACTGATGACCAGCCCGGTGCGCATCGGGATGCTGGGCTGCGGCTTCATCGGCGAGTTCCATGCCCTGGGGCTGCGCTACGTGCGGGACGCACAGCTCGTCGCGAGCTGCGACGCGAACCCCGAGCGGCGCGAGGCGTATGCCCGGCGCTTCGGGAGCCGCCCGTACGCCTCTGTGGAGGAGCTGTGCGCGGACCCGGACGTGGACCTCGTCGTCGTGTCGCTGCCCAACCACCTGCACCGCGAGGCCGTCCTGGCGGCGGCGGCCGCCGGCAAGGCGATCGCCTGCACCAAGCCCCTCGGTCGCAACGCGGCGGAGGCCGCCGACATGCTCCGCGCCGTCGGCGAGGCCGGCGTGTTCAACGCCTACCTCGAGAACGTGATCTTCAACCCGGACCTGCTCCGGATGCGGGACATGGTCGTCGCGGGGTCCATCGGCCGGCTTACGACGGTCCGTGCCCGCGAGGGTCACTCCGGACCGCACGCCCAGCACTTCTGGGACGCGGAGCTCGCCGGCGGCGGCGCGCTGCTCGACATGGCCTCGCACGGCGCCGAGTACGCACGCTTCCTGTTCGGCAAGGACCAGGTCGTGACGGACGTCTTCGCCTGGGGCGCCACGCTGGTCCACGGGAGCCGCACCACGGGCGAGGACAACGCGATGATGGTGATGCGCTTCGCCGACGGGCGGGCGGCCACCATCGACGTCTCGTGGTCCTCCAAGGGCGGCCTCGAGGGCCGCTTCGAGGCGTACGGCGATGCCGGCCGGCTGATCACGGACATCAGCGTGGGCTCGCTCAAGGCCTTCGTGGAGCGGCCGGCGGGCTACCTCGTCGAAAAGGCGGACGCCGAGACGGGCTGGGTGTTCCCGGTCCCGGACGAGGTACGGGTCCACGGCCACGACCTGATGATGGCGGACGTGATCGACGCCTTCCGAACCGGCCACGCCCCCGGCGAGACGTTCCGCGACGGCTACGTGGTGAACGGGATCCTGGATGCCGCGTACCGCTCGATGCGCAGCGGACACTGGGAGCCCGTGACCCTGGATGACGCCCTGCTGGCGGGCGCCCCGGCCACCGGAGCGAGCGCGTGACGCGTGCCGCCAGGTGGCCGATCGCGCGCGAGGTCGGGCGGCCCAGCGCGAGGCCCGGCAGGGCCGTGGGCCGCGTGCGCAGCGTGTACGCAGCCGGTGCGGACGCTATGGTGACCACCGGTGGCCCGGACGGTCCGGTTGGACCGGGGCGGACCGCCGGAACCCGAACCCTTGCCACCGTCAACGCCATCAAGATCCGGACCGCCGGGCTCCCCGTGGAGCGCGGGGAAGTGCTCACGGTTGTCACGCGCCCCGGCGCCGTGGCGGCCGGGCGGTCGGGGATCCTGTTCGAACAAGCCTATCGAGCGCATGTGCGGCATCTCGCCTGTGCGATCGACCAGCCAGGAGGTGGGTGACGGACCAACGAGTCGACGCAGCGCACCACGTTCATGGCGGACCTTGCTCCACGATGGAGCGCCCGGCCGCCGGCAGGAGGAGAGTCAGTACATGAAGCACTTGGGCAAGACCCGGGGCCTGGTCGCCTTGGCGGCGATCGCGGTCTTCGTTGGGGCGTGCAGCGGTTCAACCGCCACCACGGCTCCGGCGACGGCGGCCCCGGCAGCCACCCCGGCTCCGGCCACGGCGGCTCCGGCGGCCACGCCGGCTCCGGCCAGCCAGGCCCCGGCCAGCGCGGCCGCGAAGCAGTACACGATCGGCTACTCGAACGGTGGCGGCGTCGGTAACGGCTTCCGCGAGGAGCAGGTCTGCACGGCCAAGGCGCAGGCCAAGGCGTCGGGTGCGGTCTCCGACCTCACCGTGATCCACCGCAACACCGATGCCGCCGGCCAGCTGGCCGACATCCGCACCCTGATCGCCAAGGGCGTCGACGCGATCGTCTTCAACCCCAACGATCCCGAGGCGCTCAACCCGGCGCTCGCCGAGGCCGCCGCCGCTGGGATCAAGACCGTCGCGGTCGACAGCTACGTCACCGATCCGAACACCTGGAACCTCTACAACAACCAGGTGAAGTACGCCGAGCTCGGCGCCAAGTGGCTGTTCGAGCAGATGGGCGGCAAGGGCAACGTCTGGTACACACGCGGCATCGCCGGCAACTCGGCCGACTCCGACCGTGACACCGGGTTCAAGAACGTCCTCAAGGACTACCCGAACATCAAGGTCGTCCCGACGCCCGAGGGCGTGTTCACGGGTTGGGACCCGGCCACGACCACCAAGCTGACCAACGACTTCATCGCCAGCGGGCAGTACGACCAGATCCAGGGGATCTGGGCGTCAGGCATGGGCAAGCAGATCATCGACGCGGTCAAGGCGAACAACAAGAAGTTCGTCCCGATCGCGGACGCTGACATCGGCGGGTTCGTGTCCCAGCTCCTGGATCCGGTCGGCTTCCCCGACCTCAAGGGCGCTGCCGTCACCAACACCGCCGCCGTCGGCGGCGCCGGCATCACGATGGCGCTCAAGCTGCTCAACGGCGAGACCGTCACCGCAGACCCCGCCGCGGGTCACCCGAACACCGTCCTGCTCGATCCGGTCGTCGTCGACAACCTGACCGACGCGGGCAAGGCCCAGCTCAAGGCGTGGCAGTCCGTCCCCGGGATGGATCCGCTGTGGCCGCTCAGCCTGTCCATCGACGGCTGGACCACCTACGATCCCAACACCGTTCCGTCGGGCTGCAAGGGCGCCTAGCCCCTGACCCCCCGTCCATTTCCCGCGGGGGCACCGGCGCCGCCGGTGCCCCCGCTCGATCCCAGGGAGCGCATGACCCTCACCACGACCGACCTCCTGCTCGAGGCCACCGGCGTTTCCAAGACCTACGGCGCGGTTGTGGCGCTGGACTCCGCGTCCCTGGCCGTACGACCCGGCGAGGTCCATGCCCTGATGGGCGCCAACGGCGCCGGCAAGAGCACCCTCGTCAAGATCCTGACCGGTGCGGTCTACCCGGACGCCGGCACGATTGCCGTGCGCGGGAGAGAGCGCACAGTCCACTCGCCCGGGGAGGCCCGTCGCGGCGGGCTGATCTCGGTGTACCAGGAGCCGGCGCTGATCCCGGACCTCGACATCCGCCAGAACCTGCGGCTGACCGACACGCCGCTGGGACCGTTCCGCCACTGGCTCGGCGAGCTCGGCCTGCACGATCTCGACCTGTCGACCCAGGCGCGGCGCCTGCCGCTCGCGTCGCTCCGGATCATCGACCTCGCCCGGGCGCTGGCCGCCGAGCCCGACGTCCTGATGCTCGACGAGATGACCGCGGCCCTGCCGGCGGACCTCACCGAGCGAGTCCTGGAGGTCGTGGGGCGACAGCGGGGCGGCGACCGCTCCGTCATCTTCATCTCGCACCGGATGATCGAGATCGCGGCCGTCTGCGACCGGGCCACCGTCCTGCGCGAAGGCGCGACGGTCGGCGTCGTCGACGTCACAAAGGGCTCGGAGGACCGGATCGTCGAGCTCATGCTCGGCGAGATCGCCAGGGACATGCCCGGGGCCGCGCAGCGCAGGGCCACGGCGACGCGACCCGCGGATGCGCCGTCGCGTCTCTCGGTCCGGGGCCTCACGGCGCGATCGAACCTGCAGGAGGTCTCGTTCGACCTCTACCCGGGCGAGGTGCTCGGGGTCGTCGCCCTCGAGGGCCAGGGGCAGGACGAGCTGTTCGACATCCTCGCCGGATCCGCGCGCCCCGTCAGCGGCGAGCTGCTCGTGGACGGCTCGCCCGCCTCGTTCCACCACCCGGCCGACGCCATCCGGGCGGGCCTCGTCTACGTGGCCGCCGATCGCGCGGAGGCCCTGCTCATGCAGCGGTCCGTGCGGGAGAACATCGCGCTGCCCCTGGTCTCGCGGATGAGGCGCTGGGGTTGGATCGACCTGGGCGGCGAGCGGCGCAAGGTGGACGCCGCCGTGGAGCGGCTCCAGATCGATGCGCGCGCGGGCGGCGAGGTGCGACGCCTGTCGGGCGGGAACCAGCAGAAGGTGACGATCGCCCGGTGGGTGGCGGAAGGCGTCCACACCATGCTGTGCTTCGACCCGACGCGGGGGATCGACATCGGCACCAAGCAGCAGATCTACCGCCTGCTGCGCGACCTCGCGGAGGCCGGAGCCTCGGTGCTCATCTACACCTCGGAGCTGAAGGAGGTCCAGCTTGTCTGCGACCGGGCCATCGTGATCTTCGGGGGCCGGATCGTGGATGAGGTCTCAGGCGCGGATGCAGACGAGCGGTCGCTGCTGCGCGCCGCGTACAACCTGCGAGCCGATGCCGCGCTGCCGGAGACCGCTGCCGGGCTCGCGGTCGCGGAGGCCGTCGGTCTGGCGGATGGGGCCGCGGGGCCGGCGACGGCCGAGGCTGACGCCGGCTCACCCGGACCGGCGGACACGCCGGGCGCGACGCCCGGGATCGAGCCATGAGCGCCGCGACGGCGCCGATCGAGGACGCCCGCACCCGGCCCGTCGACGCGATCGTGGGGTGGGCACGCCGCAGTGCCTGGATCCTGAGCCTGCTCGCGCTCATGTTCGTGCTCCTGGCGTTCACCAAGCTCATCCAGCCGAGGTACGGGCCGATCCCGATCCAGGGGCTCGGGACGTCCGTGCTGCCGCTCGCGCTGGCGGCCGTCGCGCAGGCCGTCATCGTCATCGGCGGCGGGATCGACCTCTCCATCGGGTCGATGATGGCCCTGACGAGCGTCGTCTCGGCGACCCTCATGAAGGGCCAGTCCGATGCGTTCGGTGTCGTGGCGGTCCTGGCCGTGCTCGGGCTCGGACTCGTGCTCGGCGGCATCAACGGTGCGGTCGTGGTGATCACCCGCGTGCCGGACATCGTGGTCACGCTCGCGATGTCGTTCGTGTGGGCAGGCTTCGCGCTCCTCGTCCGATCGGCACCCGGTGGCGGCGCGGCGACCTGGCTCAAGGCCCTGGCCGTCGGGTCGCTCGGCAACGAGTGGATCCCGAAGGCGGCCGTCGTCATGCTGGTGGTGGTGGCGGTCATCTGGATACCGCTGTCGAGGTCCCGGTTGGGGCTGTCGATCTACGCGATCGGCAGCGACCGCCTGGCCGCGTTCCGGAGCGGCGTCCCCGTCGGCCGCACGAAGTTCCTCGCCTACGCGATCACGGGCCTGTTCGCGGCGCTCGCGGGCCTCTCGCTGACGGCCAGCACGGGGATCGGAACCCCGGTGCCCGGGCCGTACACGCTGCTGAGCGTCGCCGCGGTGGTCCTGGGTGGTGTCAGCCTGGCCGGCGGCCGGGGCGGCGTCTTCGGCCCGATCGTGGGCGTCGTCGTCCTCCAGCTGATCCAGACGGACATGACCTTCCTGAGCATCGACACGAACCTCGCCCTGGTGGCGCAGGGCGTCATCCTCATCGCGGTCGTCATGTTCGGCAGCGTCATCGAGATGCAACGGAGCCGCAGATGAGCGCGTTGGTCGGCGCCAGCCGCTGGCGCGGCGTGGCCGCATGGCGAGGCCTGTTCCGCGATCGACCCATCATCCCGCTGATCGGGTTGCTCGCCGTCCTCGTCGTGGTGATCGAGATCGCCTCCCCCGGGATCGTCAGCCCGTCGTGGGCGAACGTCATCGTCCGGACGACGGTGCCCCTGGCGATCCTGGCCGGTTGTCAGACGCTCACGATGCTCACCGGCGGCATCGACCTGTCGGTCGGGGCCGTCGCGTCGATGGCGGGGTTCGTCACCGCGACGCTCGTCCACAGCCCCGGGGGCGTGGCCGAGGGGATCGTCGTGGCGCTGCTCGCGGCGATGCTCGCCGGCCTCCTCACCGGCATCGGCGTCGGCGTCTTCCGCGTCCATCCGCTGATCATGACCCTGGGCATGAGCTTCGTCGTCCTGGGCCTTGCCAACGTGTGGCAGCTCCAGTCGGTCCAGACGGGGGCAGGCGTCCCGGACGTGCTGACGATGCTCGGCACGGGGACGATGTTCGGGTTCGTGCCCCACGGCCTCCTGGTCCTGATCCCGGTGATGCTGCTGATCCTCATCGGTCTCCGGCGCACCGGGTACGGTCGCCTCCTGTACGCGATCGGCGACAACCCCGTCGCCGCACGACTGTCGGGCGCGCGCTCGTGGCAGGTCCTGATCGTCCTCTACGTGCTCTCGGCCCTCCTGGCCGGGGTCGCCGGCCTGCTCCTGTCGGGCCTCACGAACACCGCGAGCGTGTCGCTTGCCGACTCCCTGGTCCTGCCCTCGGTCGCGGCCGCCGTGATCGGCGGGACCTCGATCCTCGGCGGTCGGGGCGGGTACGGGGGAACGCTCGTCGGCGCGCTCATCCTGAGCGTCCTCACGGCGCTTCTCACGGTGCTCGGCCTGCCGGAGCCGACACGGCAGATCGTGTTCGGGTCGATCATCGTGGCCGTCGCGGCGGCCTACACCCGGGTCACCGGCGAGGCCTGACCGGCCGTGAGCCCCAGCGTGCCTGCCAGCCGCCACCTCGGCCTGGACCTGGGCGCCACGAACCTCAAGTGGGCCGTGGTGGAGCACGCGGCAGGCGCCTGGGCAACCGTCGCGCGCGACCAGGTGCCGACGCGGCTCGTGGCCGATCCCGGTGGCGTCCCGGCGAGCATCACCGGACAGCTCGCCGAGGTGGCCGTTGCCGCGACCGCGGCCTGGGGGCCCGTCACCAGCATCGGGATCGGGATCCCGGGCCTCTACGACCCGGTGCTGGGCACGACACGCTTCCTGCCCAACGTGCCCGGACCGTGGGCGGGCCATCCCGTCACCGCGCACGTGGCCGAGGTGGCCGGCGTGCCGGTGTTCCTGATCAACGATGCCCGGGCGTTCGGCCTCGCGGAGCTGCGGCTGGGCGCGGGCCGGGGTGCGTCGTCCATGGTCGGGCTGACCCTGGGGACCGGCGTCGGCGGCGTGTTCGCGATCGACGGTCGCGTGCACCTGGGCCACGACGGAACGGGCGGCGAGCTGGGGCACCAGACCATCGATCCGGACGGGCCCTGGTGCGGCTGCGGCAACCGCGGCTGCATGGAGGCCTTCGCCCGGGCGGACCAGATCGCCGCGTGCTGTGGGACGGCGACGGCCGAGGAGGCGGTGGTGCGCGCGCGGGCCGGCGATGCACGGGCGCTGACGGGCCTGGCCGACGTGGGGCGGTACCTGGGGATCGGGATCGGAAACCTGGTGGTCGTCCTCTCGCCCGACCGGGTGGTGATCGGGGGGGGAGTTTCCGCCGCCTTCGACCTCCTGTTCGAGCCAATCTGGACGGAGCTCAGGCGCCGGGTCTACATCACCTCGCTCGAGCCGGTGACGCTGGTCGCGGCGGAGCTCGGCACCTGGGCTGGCTCGATCGGGGCGGCCGTGCACGGTGCCGAGCAGGCCGGCGTCGCGTGATGCCGCCGACCACGTGGCTTCCTCACTACCGCCAGATCGAGCTGGCGCTGCGCGAGCGTGTCCCGACGCTTCGCCCCGGCGAGCGGCTCCCCTCCGACAGCGACCTGTGCCGGGAGTTCGGCGTGAGCCGGATGACGGCCCGCAACGCCATGCAGCGCCTCGCGGAGGACGGCCTTGTCCAGCGGATCCCGGGGCGCGGCACCTTCGTCGCCGAGCCGCCGTCGCACCGGTTCGCGGACCGCCTGATGGCCTTCTCCAACGAGATGGAGCGGCAGGGCCGCACCCCCGCGTCGCGGCTGCTCGTCCGCGAGATCCGCCCCGCGACGGACGCCGAGGCCCGTCTGCTGGAGCTCCGTCACGGGGACCCGGTCGTGGTCGTCCGCCGCGTGCGCCTGGCCGATGCCGTGCCGATGGCGATCGAGACGGCGGTCCTGGTCCGTCGCACCGCGGACGTCGTGATGGCGGCGGATCTCGAGGACGGTTCCCTGCACGAGGCGCTCGGCCGGGCCGGGCTCCAGCTCCGGCGGGGAAAGGCCACGATCATGGCCGAGGCGGCCACGAGCGAGGACGCGCGCCTGCTGGGGGTGACGGCCGGGGAGCCGCTGCTGGTGGAACGGCGCGTCATCGCCGATGTCCAGGGTCGCCCGGTCGAGGCGACCGAATTGCGCTACCCGGGCGATCGCTATGCCCTCGACGTCCGCTTCGACATGGACGACGGCACCCCGGAGGGTCGGCCGTGATCGGGGCGTCCCGGGAGCGGATCCGCGCGACGCTCGACCACCGCGAGCCGGACCGCATCCCGTACGACCTCGGCGGGTCGCGGATGACGGGCATCCACGTCCGTGCCTACGCCGCCCTCCGGGCCGCCCTCGACCTGCCGCCGGTGGACATCCGCGTGGGCGATCTCACCCAGCAGCTCGCCGAGGTCGACACGGATGCCATGGACCTGCTCGGCTGCGACGTGAGGCCGGTCGGCCCGCGACCAGCCGCCGGGTACCGCCGCGAGGTGGTGGAACGGGACGGCTACCGCTCGTTCCGCGACGAGTGGGGCGTGGGCCGGCGGATGCCGGTCAACGGCGGGCTGTACTACGACTCGTTCGGAGCGCCGCTGGCAGGCGAGGTGGATGCGGCGACGATCGATGCGTTCCCGTGGCCCGACGCGACGGATCCGGGCCGGTACCTGGGCATGGCCGACGCCGCGCGGCGGATCGCCGAGGGCGAGGGACGCGCGGTCTTCGCCGGATCCATCTGCGGCGGCCTCTCCGAGGGCCTGTTCAAGATGCGCGGCTTCGAGGACGGGTACATGGACCTGGCCGCGGAGCCCGGGCGAGCCCGGCAGGTGATGGAGAAGATCCTGGAGATCAAGCTCGCCTACTGGGACCGGGCCCTGCGGGAGCTGGGCGACCTGGTGGACGTCGTCGGCGAGGCGGACGACCTCGGCGGCCAGGACCGGACGCTGTTCTCGCCGGCGACGTACCGGTCGCTGGTGAAGCCGCTGCAGCTGGAGCTGTTCTCGTTCATCCACGCCCGAACGTCCGCGAAGGTCTTCTTCCACAGCTGCGGCGCAATCCGGGAGCTGGTCCCCGACCTGATCGAGATCGGCGTGGACATCCTCAACCCCGTCCAGGTCTCCGCGACGGGGATGGATAGCGCCGGCCTCAAGCGCGACTTCGGGCGCGACCTGGTCTTCTGGGGCGGCGGCGTCGACACCCAGCGGGTCCTCGGGGCCGGCTCGCCCGACGAGGTCCGGGCGGAGGTCCGGCGACGCGTCGCCGACCTCCGGGAGGGCGGCGGGTTCGTCTTCGCCGCGGTCCACAACATCCAGCCGAACGTGCCGGCGGACAACATCGCCGCCATGTGGTCCGCGTTCTGGGAGGTGCGGGATGCAACCTGAGGTCGTCACCGGACGCCTCGTCCTGGACGATGCGGTCGTCCCCGGCCGAATCACGATCGAGGACGGCTTCATCACCGCCGTCGACCCAGCGCCGGCCGATGCCGTGGCCCTCGCCGGTCCGCTGGTCGCCCCCGGCCTCATCGACGTCCACGTCCACGGCTGGGGCGGCCACGATGCCACCGGGGACGCCGCCGCGCTCTCGGGGATGGCCCGGGCCCTGCTCCGGCGGGGGGTGACCTCGTTCCTGCCCACCGCCCCGTCGCTGCCCGAGTCCGAGACCCCGCGCTTCGCGTCCCGGGTGCGCGACTGGATGTCCTCCGCGCCGGCGGACGGGGCTGAGCCCCTGGGCTTCAACCTGGAGGGGCCGTTCATCGCCCCGGCCCGCAAGGGTGCCCACGACCCCAGGTTCCTGCGGACGCCGGCGACCATCGACCCGGCGATCGTGGACGCCTCCCTCGACGGCCTGCGCATCATGACGATCGCCCCGGAGCTCCCGGGAGCGCTGGCGCTCATCGAACGGCTGGCCGGGCTGGGGATCGTGCCGTCCATGGGCCACTCCGCCGCGACCCTGGACGAGGCGCGGGCCGGCTATCGCGCCGGCGGCAGGACCACGACCCACCTGTTCAACGCGATGACGGGCGTGGACCACCGCCTGCCGGGTCTCGCGGTCGCGGCGCTCACGGACGACGAGGCGTACGTCGAGCTGGTCGCGGACGGGTTCCACGTCCATCCGGCGCTGTGGCCGATCATCCTGCGGACCAAGCCGGCGGGCCGCCTGGTGCTCGTCAGCGACGCGATGTCCCTGGCCGGGATGGGCGACGGCCCGGGGACGATTGGAGGGCTGGACGTGCTGGTCCACGACGGCCGCGTGACGCTGGTGGGCACCGACACCCTGGCCGGCTCGGTCATCGCGATCGACATGGCGGTCCGCAACCTCGCCCGCGAGGGCGTCCCGCTCCCGGTCGCGGTCGCCGCCGCCTCGGCCAACCCGGCGGCGCTCCTGGGGGCGTCCGACCGGGGTCGGATCGAGGCCGGTCGCCGGGCCCACCTCGTGGAGCTGGACGACGACCTGCGGGTCCGGCGGGTCACGCGGGGAGCTGGCTGGATCGACGCGGCGGCGCGGCCATGACGTCGCCCAGGGTGCCCCCGCCGCTCGATCCTGGCTTCCGGCCGATGTCGCTCGCCGAGGCCGGGCTGCGGGCCGACATCGCGGCAGGGGGCAGCGGGATCCGGGTGGCGCTGGCCGTCGAGCAGCCGGCAGGCTCCGTGTGGCACCGGGAGGCGTGGGTGCGCCCGCCGGGCCATCCCGACGAGGCCGCCTCGTACCGTGCGGTGGAGCGGCTGTGCAAGTTCCTGCTGTGGTCCCGGGGCGGCGCGCGACTGTACGTGGACGGTCCCGCGTCCCTCGTCGCGTTCCTCCGCCGGCACTACGCCGCGGACCCCGCGGGCGTCTTCGACGCGGACTTCATGGGCCCGAGGCTGTTCGGCGTCCCGTTCGAGGTCGTGGAGGCGCCGGAGTCCGGCTTCCCGCCCGAGCGCGAGGCCGCTGTCGCCCTGGGCCGCCATCTCGACGGCTGCCGGATCGGCTTCGACCTGGGCGCCAGCGACCGCAAGGCTGCCGCCGTGATCGACGGCGAGGTGGTGTTCAGCGAGGAGATCCTGTGGGACCCCTCGCGGCACGCGGATCCCCAGTGGCACTTCGACCAGGTCATGGATTCGCTGCGCCGCGCCGGCGCCCACCTGCCGCGGGTGGACGCCATCGGCGGCAGCTCGGCGGGCGCCTACGTGGACAACGAGGTGCGGGCGGCCTCGCTCTTCCGCTCGGTCCCGCCGGAGGCCTTCGAGGCGCGGGTCCGGGGCCTGTTCCACGAGCTGCGGCACGCCTGGGAGGACATCCCGTTCGTGGTCGTGAACGACGGCGAGGTGACCGCTCTGGCGGGTTCGATGCTGGCCGGATCGGGCGCTCTGCTGGGGATCGCCATGGGCTCCAGCCAGGCGGCCGGCTACGTGGACCGGGATGGCCGGCTGACCTCGCGCATCGACGAGCTCGCGTTCGCCCCGGTCGATGTCTCGCCCGGTGCCCCGATCGACGAGTGGTCCGGCGATCGGGGCTGCGGCGTGCAGTACTTCTCCCAGCAGGCCACGGCCCGCCTGATGGCGCCCGCCGGCATCGCCGTCGACGCCTCGGCGCCGCTGCCGGAGCGCCTGGTCCACCTGCAGGAGCTGATGGCGGCGGCGGATCCCCGCGCGGAGCTCGTGTACCGGACCGTCGGCACCTACCTCGGCTACGCGCTGCTGACGTACCGGGATCACTACGACATGGACCACCTGCTGTTGCTCGGACGGGTCATGACCGGTGCCGGCGGGGACGTGATCATCGAGACCGCGCGGGCCGTGCTCGGGGCCGAGGATCCGGTCGCCGCGGAGGGGATCCGGTTCCACCTCGCCGATGAACGCCAGAAGCGCCACGGCCAGGCCGTGGCGGCGGCGAGCCTGCCCGCGCTGCGCTGAGGCCTTCCCGCCCTGCGCTGACCGGGCCGCCGCGCCGCGCTGACCGGGGATCCGAAGATGCCACCCCGGGGTCGGCCACGGGGCGTGGCGGGTGGCGCTACGGACTCGCCCGCCGAGCGCCGAAACGGGCCCGTCCGGGCTGATCTCGCCCGGTTCGTGGCCTGCCAGGTCACGAAGCCGGTAGATGACCCCCGGAACAAGCCGCCCATTCCCCGTCGGCGGCGTATTCGTGGCGCCTGGCGCCACGCCGGCCTCGGTCGTGTCCTGCGGGGGCCGATGCCGGGACACGACGCCCGCCCGCCACTCCCGGCAGGCGGCCCCCCGCCGCCACTCCCGCTCGACGGCCGCTCGCACTGACGTTCGTCGGCCGCTCGCCCCGGGTGGCCCCGCCGTCCCGGTCGGCCCATGACTCAACGGTTCCGCGCCGAGACGGTCGAGCCCCGTCGCGCACGGTTCGTCACCCGGCGGGCGCGGACCGCGTAGCGGACCGGGCACTCGGCGGCCGAAACGGCGCAGCGTCGAACCGTTGGGTCACCCGGAGACCGCGGGCGGCATGGGGGCGGCCGACCGCGGGTGGCATGGGGGCGGCCGCCCGCCGGAACTCCCGCAGGCGGCCGCCCTCGGGCAGTACGCTCGCCCGCCGCCAGGACGGCGGGCAGGCCGGGATCACGCTACTTGGCGGTGATGCCCGCCAGCTCCGCCATCCGCTTCGCCGTGTACGACGGGCCCTCGTCCCGCGTCAGCTGGGCCAGGACGTCCGCCGGCAGCTGGTTGAGGATCGCGCCGTTGGGGTTGAACAGCAGGTGCTCATCGACCGCCAGCCCGAATGCCGATCCCTCCTTGACCGCGTGGTACAGGTTCCGGGGCGCCACGGAATCGCCCACGTTCAGCACCCGCACGCCGGCCGCCCGCAGCTCCCCGAAGAGCGCCGCGTCCGGTCGCGTGTGGCAGGTCACCACGTCGTCGACCTCGATGGTCGTCCGCTCGAAGTCCGCGCCCTGGAGGACCACCTCGCCGGAGCGCACCTCCGCGACGGTCGTGCTCGTGATGACCGTCACGGGATGCCTGTAGGGGCGGGACGAGAGCACCTCCGCATCGCCCTGCCCGAAACGCTTGCGCAGGACGTACATGTGGATGACCTCGCAGTCGGCCGCGAACTCCCGGTTCTCGGTGACGATCGTGACCTGCTTGCCGATGTCCGCCAGGAAGGCGGCCGTGTCCGTGGCGGCATAGCTGTCGCCCCAGAGGAGGACGCGAGCGCCGAGCTTGCGCATCTTCCGCCCGCCCGGGTGGCACTCGCAGGCGATCTTGGGGCAGGCCATCGCCTCCTCGAAGGGCACCACGCGGGAGGCGTCCCCGGCGACCTCGGGCACGTACGAGGCGGCACCCGTGGCGTTGAGCACGATGTCGAAACCGCGCAGCTCGTCGACGGTCGGCGCATGGTTGAGGCGGATGTCCACGTTGAGGTCGAGGAGCTGGTCCCGGATCCAGTCCAGGTACCAGCGCATCTTCTCCTTGCCCGGGACGAGGCACACGAACAGCATCGCCCCGCCCAGCTCGGCCTGCTTCTCGAACAGCGTGACGAGGTGGCCGCGCTCGGTCGCGATCCGCGCCGCCTCCATGCCGGCCGGCCCGCCGCCGACCACCGCGACGTTGACGGGCCTGGTGGCGGGCCGCATGTCCGCGTAGGCGTGGTTGCCGCAGGCCGCGTTGATCGAGCAGGCGATCTCCTTCTTGGCCATCAGCGATTCCTGCCAGCAGCCGCCGAGGCAGGAGATGCACCTGCGGATGGACCTGACCTTGCCGTACTGCGCCTTCACCGGCCAGTACGGGTCGGCCAGGAGCTGGCGGGCGAGCCCGACCAGGTCCGTCTTGCCCTCCGCCAGGATCTGCTCGCAGTACTCGGGGTCGCGCAGCGAGTGGCTGGTGATGACCGGGATCCTGACGACCTTCTTGACCGCCTCGGCGGCGTAGGTCGCCCAGCCCTGGGGGTAGTGCATGGGGTCGAAGCCCGCGCCGGGGCTCTCCTGCATGCCCTGCGAGAGGTCCACGGCGGCGCAGCCGGCCTGCTCGAGCACGCGCGCGGTCTCGATGCCCTCCTCCATGCCGCGACCGCCGGGACACCACTCCTCGAACGAGTAGCGGACGAGGATCGGGAAGCCCTTCCCGCACTTCTTCCTGATCGAGTCGATGACCGCGAGCGGGAAGCGCATGCGGTTCTCGAAGCTGCCGCCGAACCGGTCCGTCCGCATGTTGAGGTACGGGCTCATGAACTCGGACAGGAGGTAGCCGTGGGCCGCATGGAGCTCCACGGCGTCGAACCCTGCCTGCTTCACCCGCCAGGCCGCCTCGCTGAACAGGTCCACCAGCTCCAGGATCTCGGCGATCGACGCCTCGCGGATCTCCTTGCCCTTCTCCTCGGCGTTCTCGTAGATGATCTCGTGACCGGCCGACCATGGCAGCTTGAGGATCCGGTCCGTGGCGCCCAGCGTGTTGTAGCGGGGGATCGCGCACTGGCGGCCCGGGTGCTGGAGCTGGACCGCGCACCTCGCGCCGTAGCGGTGCATGGACTCGGCCAGGCGGGCGAGGCCGGGGACGTAGTTGTCGCCGTCGGCCACGAGGCAGGTCACCGTCGGCCGGCCGGTCTTCATGTCCGGGGTCGTGGCACCCACGATGATGAACCCGGAGCCGCCGCGCGCGATGTCGCCGTGGTGCGCGATGTCGCGCTCGCTCACCTCGCCGTCGGCGTGCGAGGAGCTGATGTCCGTGGGCACGTGGACGATGCGGTTGGGGAGCTCGAAGTTCCCCAGCTGGAGGGGGCTGAACAGGTGCGGGAAGGCCATGACCCGGTGTCTCCTGGGTGCGGGGCAGATCTCGAGCGTGCAAGGCAGATCTCGAGGCCTCGATCGTCGTCCCCGGAGGGCGGCGCGGCAATGCCAGAGCGGGTCGATGAAGTGGCAGAAGCGGCTGCCCGATCCCACCGGCGCCAGGAATTCACTCCAAACGGCCCTGTCCGATACGGCTGGCGAGCCGCCACCGTTCCGCGCATGGCCCTCTATGTCTGGCAGCAGGACCTGGAGCCCGACTTCCCGCTCGCCGTGCTCGAGTACACGGCCCACGGCGACGGCGACCGGATGCACTGGCACGACCACCTGGAGATCGCCCTGGTGCTCGAGGGCCGCGGTGCATTCCTGTTCGGGCGGCGGGCGATGCCGGCCTCGACCGGTGACATCTTCCTCATCGACAACTCGCAGCCGCACGTGGCCCTCGCCGACCCGGGCTCGTCGCTGCGGCTGCTGCTGGTGCTGTTCCGGCCGGAGCTGATCGCCGGGCCCGGCTGCCGGGAGCTGGACCTCGGGTACCTGGCACCGTTCCGCGTGGACGAGCGCGTCGCCTCGCCGCGGATCGGCGGATGCACCGCGCTTGCCGAGGAGGTGGCCCCGGTGCTGCTCGAGCTGCGCCGGATCTGGGAGCGGCACGATGCGGCCGAGCGGCACCTGGCCGACGCGACCCTGCGGCGGGCGCTCGCCCTGGTCAACCGGGACCGGCGCGCCGTCGGCAAGGCGGCGGCCGTCCGGTCCGCGGCCGATCGCCGCGAGCAGATACGGCCGGTGCTGGCCTACGTCGACCGTCACTGTCGCGAGAGCATCACGCTGGACGACGTGGCAGGAGTCGTCCACGTCAGCCCGTCCCGCGTCCGCCACGTGTTCAAGGACGTGACCGGCGTGAGCTTCAAGGAGTACGTGACCCAGGTGAGGGTGGCGGAGGCGAAGCGGCTCCTGCTGGGCACGGACCTCTCGGTCGCGGACATCGCAAGGGTGGTCAGCTACACGAACCTCCACCAGTTCTACAAGGTCTTCCACCGCTCCTGCGCGATGTCGCCCGGGGCGTACCGCCGCTACTACACGCCCGCCGGCGGCGATACGGTGCCGGAGGCGGCCGGCTGATGCCGCGATCCCGGGTTGCCTCCCAGGCGAGCGGGGGCCTGCGGGGCAGGCGAGCGGCCGGCAGGCGGCGGGGGCCGGGCGGGCCCCGGATGGCAGGCGGACGGACGGACTGGATGCCGCCGACCCCGACAGTGGCTAAGATCGGAGCCAGCGGTCGTGGGGCGGGGCGGTATCCCGCCTGCGCCGGCGAAGGGATCGCCGGGCACGCCAGGACGCGGAGGACGAGCGCCTCGTGAAGAACGTCGGTCTCACCATCAACGCTCGCCCGGTGCACGTCGCCGCCGACGAGAACCGGACGGTCCTGCTCGACGTGATCCGCGACGACCTGGGCCTGACGGGCACCAAGCAGTCCTGCGACCGCAAGGGCCAGTGCGGGACGTGCATGGTCCTGGTGGACGGCAAGGCCGTGCTGTCGTGCATCACCAAGGTGATCTCGCTGCAGGGCGCCGAGGTCACCACGATCGAGGGCCTCGGGACCCCGGACCGCCCGAACCTGGTCCAGCAGGCGTTCGTGCTGGCCGGTGCCGTCCAGTGCGGGTTCTGCATCCCGGGCATGATCGTGACCGCCGAGGAGCTCCTCTCGGCCAACCCGGACCCGTCCCGCGCCGAGGTGAAGCGGGCACTGCGGCGCAACCTCTGCCGGTGCACGGGCTACGTGAAGATCATCGACGCGGTGATCCTCGCCGGACGCTTCATCCGTGGCGAGATCACGCCCGCGGATCTGGTGCCGGATCCGGACGCGCCCAAGATCGGCACCTCGTTCGTGCGCCCCAGCGCCATGGCCAAGGCCACCGGCACGGCGCTGTTCGGCGCCGACGTCCGCCTGCCGGGCGCCCTCGAGATCGCGGTGGTGCGCAGCCCGCACGCCCACGCGTGGATCCGCAACATCGACACCGCGGCAGCGGCCTCGATGCCGGGCGTCGCGGGCGTCATGACGGCCAAGGACATCCGGGGCACGAACCGCCTCAAGTACCAGGCCGCGGACCGCCCGATCCTGTGCGACACGAAGGTCCACACGCTGGGCGACGCGGTCGCGATCGTCGCCGCGGAGACGAAGGCGCAGGCGATGGCCGCGGCCGACGCGGTCGTGGTCGACTACGAGCCGCTCCCGGTGCTGGACTCGCCGGCCGCGGCGCTCGCCGAGGGCGCCCCGCGCGTCCACGAGGACTCCCCGAACCTGTGCTACAGCCAGCCGATCATCAAGGGCGATGCCGCGGCCGCCTTCGCCGTCTCCGCGGCGGAGGTGACGGCCCGCTTCCGGACCCAGATCGTCCACCAGGCGCCGCTGGAGCCAGAGGTGAGCCTCGCCTGGATGGAGGGCGAGGGAGAGGACGCGGAGCTGGTCGTCGTCGGGCGGAGCATCAACATCCACCTCCACATGCAGACGCTCCAGGAGGCCCTCGGCTGGGAGGCCATCCGCTACGAGGAGCCGTTCGCCGGCGGCCAGTTCGGCATCAAGGTCGAGATCATCACCGAGGGCATCGCGGGCGCCGCCGCCCTGCACCTCAACCGCGCGGTCCGCTACGTCCCGAGCCTCGCCGAGTCGATGCTCATCACCTCCAAGCGCCACCCGTTCGAGATCGAGACCCGGCTGGCCGCGGACGCGGACGGCCGCCTCACGGCGATGGCGATGGACATCACCGTGGACAACGGCGCCTACATGTCGCTGGGCCGGGTCATCGTCAACCGGGCCCTCCACATGCTCACCAGCGCCTACCTGGTGCCGAACCTGGCGGTGACATCCCGGCTCGTCTACACCAACAACCCGTGGGGCAGCGCCGCCCGAGGGGCCGGGCCGCCCCAGACCCACTACGCGCTCGAGTGTGCCGTGGACCTGCTGGCCGAGCGGATGGGCATCGACCCGCTCGAGTTCCGGCGCCGCAACTCGCTCAGGCCGGGCGAGGCCAAGGCGACCGGGCACGTCGTCACGGAGTGGCCGTTCCCGGGGCTGTGCGACGCCATCGAGGGCAGGTACGAGGCCGCGCTTGCGGCCGCGTCCCGGCAACCGGCGGACGGCCCCATCCGGAGGGGCGTCGGGCTCGGCGCGGCCGCCTTCGGCATCGCGATGCCGGGCGACAAGTCGATCGGGTTCGTGGAGCTGGATCCCGACGACGGGGTGACGGTCTATGTCGCCGCCGGCGACCCGGGCGAGGGCAACGACTCGATGATCAGCCAGCTCGTGGCGTCGGTGCTCGACCTGCGGCTGGACAAGGTCCGCCTGCGCACCCGCAGCACCGCGGACACGGCCGCGTCCGGCCCGGTGTCGGGCAGCCGCGCGACCTACATGCTGGGCGGCGCTGCGGTGGACGCGGCCCAGCAGCTCCGCGCGGCGATGGACGGACTCGGTGCCCGGACCTACGCTGCGTTCGAGGCGGCCGGCCTTCCCGTCCGCTACCTGGGCAAGCGCACCACGATCGAGACCGCACCGATGGACCCGGAGACCGGCCTGGGCCCCTCGTTCGAGGTCCAGGTGTTCTCGGTCCAGATGGCCGAGGTGGAGGTCAATATCGAGACCGGCGAGGTCCGCGTCCTGCGGATGACGTCGGCAGCCGACCCCGGCCGGATCATCCACCCCGCCAACGTCGAGGGCCAGCTCCACGGCGGCATGGACATGGGCGTGGGGTTCGCGCTCCGCGAGGAGTACGTCGCCGGCAGGACGAAGGACTGGGTCTCCTTCAAGTTCCCCAGCATCCGCCACGCCGTGGACATGGACACGATCCTGGTCGAGACGCCCCGTGAGCTCGGCACGCTGGGTTCGGTCGGCATCGGCGAGATGGCCATGGTGTCCACGGCGCCGGCGATCGTCAACGCGATCCGGGACGCCTGCGGCGCGATGGTCTACGAGCTGCCGGCAACCCCGGAGCGGGTCAGGGCGGCCCTCGCGCCTGCGGCGTCGGGAACGGCCCCGGAGCCCATCGGCGCGGCGACGTAGCCACGGCCGGCTGGTGACGGACACGGCCCGCTCCCGCTCCCTTCGCACGGTCGCGGGCCGGTCGGTCTACTTCGACGACGAGGGCTTCTTCTGGGACGCCGACGACTGGACCGAGGCCGCGGCCGAGGAGCTCGCCCGCGAGAGCGGGATCGCGGACCTGGGCGAGGTTCGCTGGTGCGTCCTCAGGTTCCTGCGCGGCTACTACCTCCGCCAGGGAAGGGCGCCCATGAACCGCGAGCTCAAGGCCGGCACGGAGCTGAGCCTGATCGAGCTGGAGCGGCTCTTCCCGGACGGGATCAAGCTGGGGGCGCGGCGCCTGGCCGGGCTCCCGAACCCCAAGACGTGCCTCGACTAGGGCCGGGGAGACCCGCAGCATGACCGAGCGCCTCGTCTACCTCGACAACGCGGCCACCACCTTCCCCAAGCCGGCCGGCCTGCTCGCGGAGATGGCCGAGACCTACGCGCGGATCGGGGTCTCGCCCGGCCGTGGCAACCACGACCTGGCGACCCGGGCCGGCGATCTCGTGGATGGGGTGCGGGCGCGGGTGGCCCGCTTCTTCGGCGCGCCGGACCCCACGCGGGTGATCTTCGGCGCGAACGCCACCGATGCCCTCAACACCGTGATCGGCGGGCTGGTGCGGCCCGGCGACCATGTCGTGGCCACGCGGCTCGACCACAACTCCGTCCTGCGACCGCTCAATCACCTCGCGGAGACGGGGATCATCACCTGGGACCTGGCGCCGTTCGACGGTCGCGGGTACGTGGACCCGGACGCGGTGGCGGAGCTGCTGCGGCCCAACACGCGCGCGGTGGTCATGACCCACGCCTCCAACGTGCTGGGGACGATCCAGCCGATCGGCGAGATCGCCCGGCGCTGCGCGGAGCGCGGCGTGCCGCTGGTCGTGGATACCGCCCAGACCGCGGGCCTGGTCCCGATCGACATGGTTGCCCAGGGGATCGCGGCCATCGCGTTCACCGGGCACAAGTCCCTCTACGGACCGTCGGGCATCGGCGGGCTGGTGCTGACGCCCGGCCTGGATGTCGCGACCACGCGCTTCGGCGGCACGGGCATGGACTCGGCCAGCCTCTCCCACAGCCAGTCCTGGCCGCAGCGGCTCGAGGCCGGCACGCTCAACCTGCTGGGCGTGATCGGGCTCGCGCTGGGCATGGAGTTCGTGGAGCGGCAGGGGGTGGAGGCGCTTCACGCCCGCGAGATGTCGCTGCTCGCCAGGCTGCGCGACGGCCTCGCGGCCCACCCCCGCATCACGCTGTACGGCGCCGCGGAATCGGGCACGGACCCTGCCCGGCAGGTGCCCGTGCTCGCCGCCAACGTCGCCGGCATCCACCCCCAGGACGTGGGCTCGATCCTGGACGGGGACTTCGGCATCGCCGTCCGGGTGGGCGTCCAGTGCGCGCCGCTCGTCCACCGCGACCTCGGCACGATCGACCGGGGCGCCGTCCGCTTCAGCCCGGGTGCCTTCTCGACGTCCGGCGAGGTCGACCTGGCGATCGCGGCGATGCACGCCATCGCGGGCCCGGCCCGGGCCTGACGAACCCGCCAAACGCGCCCGCGCCATCGTGGGGCGGCGTCGCCCGACGCCCTCCTGCTCCGTGGCTAGGCGGGGCGAAGCTGTCCTCGCCCCCGATCGACCCGGAGACGGTGCGTGAGCCCGGCCAGGGCGGCCACGGCGGACACGGCCACGAACAGCAGCACCGCGGCCACGCAGATGACGCCGCCCAGGCTCCCTGCCCACGACAGGAGCAGCACGTCCCCGCCGACGACCCGGAGCAGCAGACCGGCGTGCAGCAGGGAGAGGTGCCCGTAGAACGCCGGCGAGTACGGCAGCGGCACGCGGAGCACCGCGGACACAGCCGCGGGCGCGTGGCCGAACACCATCGAGATCACGAACCCGATGAGCAGGGCGTGGAGGCGCACGTCGTAGGCCGCGACGCCGGGCGATGCCCCCGTGAACAGCCAGGCCGCCCCAGCGACCGCCAGCCACGCGTAGCCGGCGAGCAGGCTCAGCGCGATGAACCGGGCGGCACCGGGGACCCGGACGGTGCGCCGCGCGACGTCGTGCGTGGCGAGCCAGGCGGCGAGGGCGAGGAACCCGATGCCCGCGATCCGCATCCCGGCGTCGGGCAGCGTCAGCGTCAGGGTGACCCCGGCCACGACGACCCAGGCCGCGACGATGAACCGGCGCCGCCCGGGAGCCGCGAGCCTGGCGAGGCTCGCCAGGGCGAGCCGGCCGCCGGCGATCGTGAGCACCAGGAACGCCGCCAGCCAGGGGATGGCATCGGCCACCGGCCGCCCGGCGACGAGCAGCAGCGCGGCCACGGGCCAGGCGCCGGCGCCCCCGGCCTGCACGGCCAGCTGCAGAGACTGCTCGCGGGTCGCCAGCGCGGCGTACGTCCCGACCAGCAGCAGGCCCCCGGCGACGAGGAGCCACGCGCCGATCGCGGGCGGGAGCCCGAGGACGAGGGCCGCGGCCCCGGCCCCCGACGCCACCGGCGCCGCGAAGCCGGCCGGCCGGCCGAGGGCCGCCGCCCGCTCGAGGGCGATGACCGTCCCGAGGAACCCCAGCGTCATGAGCCGCCCGTGATCGACCGCGAACCGGCCGGCCTCGGCGGGCATCGACGTGCCCAGCAGCACGAGCGCCCCGGCCAGGCCGCCTAGGAGCGCGACCCCGCCGAGGGCGACGAGCATGGCCCGGCCCTTCGGGACACGCGCGACGCGCACGGCCAGACCGCCAGCAAGTGAACGAACCACCATGCCGACGAGGTTACCCCGGACCGGCGGGCCATCGCCCGGCCCGTTCTACAATCGGCGCGGTCGAGCCGCCCACGCCGCGGCAGGAGCCCGATGCCAAGACGAGAGGTCCTCATGACGTTCGATCCGGAGCTCGAAGCCGAGCGCGATGGGCTGAGCCACTACCCGGTGGCGTTCCTCCAGAACCTGATCGACAACGGGGAGGGATGGCAGGCCGAGGGCGCGCTCAGCAAGGCGATCGTGAACGCGCTCGAGGACGGCCGCTGCGTCCTTGGGCCGGTCGCGCATCGCGACTACAACAACCGGGTCGTGCCCTCGCGCACGGACGTCGCTCCCGGCGCCAAGGGGAGCCTCGAGTACGCGAACCGCCTGCGGGCCGAGCGCGGCGAGCCGCAGCTGGTCGAGGGCGCGGACGGACGGGTCTCGGCCGCCCCCTCCCTTTGACCCAGGTCCGGCGAGGCCCCGGAGGCCGCGTCCCCGTGCTGCCTCCCGCCCCGGGGGAGTCACCGGCCCGGGAGTTCCTCGCCCAGCGCGTCCCGTAGCTCCGCGTATGCTTCCAGGCACAGGTCCGCCGGGTCCTTCGAGCGGACCTGGAGGCACACGTGGTCGGCTCCTGCGTCCAGGTGCGCACGGACCCGGTCTGCCACCGCCCCGGCGTCGCCCTGGACCACCACGGCGTCGAGCAGCCGGTCGCTGCCGCCGCCCGCGATGTCCTCGTCCGACCAGCCGAGGCGACGCAGGTTGTTGGCGTAGTTCACCGCCGCGAGATACCGTGCGGCGAACGCTCGGGCGGTCTCCCGGGCACGGCCCGGATCCGCATCGAGGACCGCCGTGACCTCCACGGCGAGCACGGGATCCCGGCCCAGCCGCTCGCGCGCGATGCGGGTGTGCTCGACGGGCACGAAGTAGGGGTGGGCGCCGTCCGCCCGCTCCGCGGCGAGCTCCAGCATCCGCGGTCCCAGCGCGGCGAGCAGGACCGGCGGCCGGTCGGGGAGGGCGGGCCCGTTCCAGGCGGCCGCGTCCATCGCGTCGAGATAGGCCGTCATGGCCTCGATCGGGCGCCCGTACGTGCCGCCGCGGAGCGCGACCGACGGGGCGTGGCTGACGCCGATGCCGAGCACGAACCGGCCGGGGTAGGCCTCCCCGAGCGTCCTGGCGCCGCCGATCATGGCCGCCGCGTCGCGGGCGTAGATGCTCGCGATCCCGGTGGCGACGGCCATCCGCGACCCTCCCGCGAGGAGCAGCGCCGCGTGTGACAGCGCCTCCTTGCTCCCGATGCTCTCGGGGAACCAGGTCGTGCCGTAGCCGAGGCCCTCGTAGGCCGCGATGCCCGCCTGCGCGTCGGCGGCGCGGTTCGCCTGCAGGCCGAAGCTCCAGACACCGATCCGGCCCAGGGCCGCGCGAAGGGAGTCATGCCGGCCACTCACGGATGCGAGTCTATCCGCATCGCAGGACGCCCCGCGCGCCGCCGCGCGTCGCCGCGCGTCGCCGCCGCGGCGTCCGGAGCAGGCGTAGCATCGGACGATGGCATGGCAGCGGGTCCAGGTGACGAGGCATCGAGGCGGTGCCGCCGTCACCGTGCTCCTCCCGGTTGCGATCGCCGTCGTCTCGCTCGTGCTCGCCACGCTTGCCGCGGTCGTCCTGGAAGACCTCCTCGGGGTCTCCGATGCGTCAGCTGTCTACCTGCTCGCCGTCGTCCTGATCGCGGGCCTGTACGGGGCGTGGCCCGGGGTGGCCGTGTCGATCGTTGCGGTCCTTGTCTACGACTTCCTGCTGACCGAGCCGCGCCTGACGCTGGTCGTGGCCGACCCCCAGGAATGGCTCAGCCTCCTGCTGTTCCTGGCGGTCGCCGTCGTGATCGGCCGCCTTGCGGCAGTCCTCCGCGAGCGCGCCGAGACGGCGGACAGGCGGCTCGGCGAAGCCCTTGCGCTGACGGCAATCAGCCGCGAGATCGCCACCGCGCTGTCGATCGAGCAGGCCGCCCGCGAGATCGTCGAGCGTCTCCGGCGCGACACGGAGATGGCGCGTGTCTGGATCACGCTCGGTGACGCCGGCGAGCAGGACGTGCTGCTGCTCGCGGACGCCGGCGGACTCCTGCCGGAGCCGCTCCCGGAGCCGCTCCCGGAGCCGTGGGTCCTGCTCCGCCGGCCAGGCGACGAGGCGGCGGAGTGGATGCGTGTCAGCACGACGACGCCGGTCGCACGTCCCCCGAGCGAGGAAGACGCCGGGATCGTCCTGTACCGCGTCCGGATCGAGACCGACGCCGGGGAGTCCGGGTCGATCTGGGCGACGCGCAACCTCGAGGATCCGCGACCCGGCCGGGGGGCCCGCCGCATCCTCGCCACGGCCGCGGACCAGCTGGGCCTGGCGCTGGTGCGGGAGCAGCTGCGGGACGAGGTGATCCAGGCGGAGGTCGACCGTGAGGGCGACAGGCTCAAGGGGGCGCTGCTGGACTCGGTGTCCCATGACCTGCGGACGCCGCTCGCCAGCATCCGCGCGCTCGCGGGCATCCTCATGGACCCCGCCGCCGAGCCGGGTCCGGCCGAGCGCCGGGAGCTGGCCCGGGCGGTGGACCAGGAGGCGGCGCGGCTCGGCGAGCTCGTGCGCAGCCTGCTGGACGTCAGCCGCGTCCAGGCGGGTGCCCTGCGACCGAACCTGGAGCTGTTCGAGCTCGGCGAGCTCGTGGACGGGTCCCTCGCGCGCGTCGCGCTGGTCGCGGGACGGCACGTCGAGGTTGCGCTCGCGGATCACCTCCCGCTCGTCCTGGTGGATGCCGTCATGTTCGACGCCGCACTGGGCAACGTCCTCGACAACGCGGCCCGGTATGCGCCGCCCCCGGCCCCGATCAGGATCAGCGCCCGAGCCGCGCTTGGACCGATCGACGGGGGCGGGGTGGGCGGGTCGCCGGGCCAGGGCATCGAGCTCATCGTGGAGGACGGTGGCCCGGGCGTCCCGGCGGACGAGCTGCCGCTCGTGTTCGAGCGGTTCCACCGCGTGCCGTCCGACGGTGAGCCCGCCCGGCACGGCCTCGGCGTCGGCATGACGATCGTGCGGGGCTTTGTCGAGGCCATGGGCGGGACGGTGGAGCTGGCCTCCTCGGAGCTCGGCGGCCTCGCGGTCAGGATGATCCTCCGGGCGGCCGTGCGCCCCGGGCCGGAGCCCCGCGTCGGCCCCGCGGCTGCGGCGCGGGACGCCACGAATGGCTGAGCCGGTCGTCCTGATCGTCGAGGATGACGAATCCACGCGGCGCGCGCTCCTCGCCAACCTGTCGGCCCACGGCTACCGAGCGGTCGAGGCGGGCGATGCGGCCACCGCGCTGCGACGCTGGGAGGCCGGACGCCCGGACCTCGTCATCCTCGATCTCGGCCTGCCCGACATGGACGGGACGGGCGTCATCGCCCGGATCCGCCGTGACGCGACCACGCCCATCCTTGTGCTGTCGGCGCGCGACCGCGAGGAGGACAAGATCAGGGCCCTCGAGGCCGGCGCCGACGACTACGTGGCCAAGCCGTTCGGTGTCGGCGAGCTCCGGGCACGGATCGCCGCCCTTCTCCGCCGGGCGGCGGGGCCCGCCGCGGATCCGACCGGGATCGTGACGAACGGCCCGGTGGCGCTCGACGTGGCCCGGCATCGCGTGACGGTGCACGGCGAGGCGCTCGACCTGACGCCCCACGAGTACGAGCTCCTGAAGGTGATGCTCGCGAACCCGGGCCGGCTGATCACCCGCGGACGGCTCCTGCGTGCGGTGTGGGGCACCGCCTACTCGGACGAGAGCCACTACCTCCACGTTTACGTGTCGCGGCTCCGCCGGAAGCTCGCGGCCGCGGACCCCAGCGGGCAGGTCAACGGGCTCATCGTGGCGGAGCCCGGCGTGGGCTACCGGATCGGAGAGCCGGACAGGGCTCCCGACTGACCCTCGGGCCACCGATGCGCCGGTGGCTCCGGCTGCGATCTTGAGCACCTCTTGAGCCTTGCACCGCCCCGACACCATCGCCGCCTCTTGGAACGGCGACTACGGTGGTGGCATGCAAGGGTGGTGGCATGTTGGCAGCTGAGAGACGCGCGTCGTCCGCAGCCGCGGGCGGGGACCGTCATGGGCGGCGGTCCACGTTCGAGCACGCCATGGTGATGGCCGCCATATCGCTGGTCGCGGGTGGCCGCTACCCGGAGGTCGACGTCGTCAACATCGATCCGACGGACACGATCGGTGGCGAACTGGACGCCCTGGCCGTCGCGGAAGGTGTCGCCCTGGTGCCGCTCGAGGCGGTCGAGGAGCGGGTGCGCGGGTTCGCCGTGCGTCGCCGGTGAACGAGGAAGACCCGGTACCCGACACGCCGTCGCTGAAGCGCGGCGTCAAACCGGGCGACGTCCGGGCCGTGGTGGCCCGGCCGGAGGCCCGCTATTTCCGCTACGGGCCGGCAGGGACGATGGTGGCCAAGGCGGCCGCGATCGAGCCCCAGACGCTGCCCGGGCGCGTCGGGTTCGGGGCGCGTCGCGTCCTGTTCGGCAGGGTGCTGTCCTCCCACGAGGAGCTGGAACAGCGGCTGCCGAAGTGGAAGGCGCTCGCCGTCTTCTCGAGCGATGTCATGAGCTCCGTGGCCTACGCAACCGAGGCGAGCATGTTCACGCTGCTTGCCGTGGGCACGATTGCGTTCAGCTACCTCATGCCCATCTCGGTCCTCATCGTCGCGCTGCTGTTCCTGGTGACGTTCTCGTATCGTCAGACGATCAGGGCGTACCCGGGCGGCGGCGGCAGTTACATCGTCGCCCACTCCAATCTCGGCGTGCTGCCCGGTCTGATCGCCGCCGGCGCGCTCCTGACGGACTACGTCCTCACGGTCGCGGTCAGCGTCTCGAGCGGCGTGTTCAACCTCGCCTCGGCGTTCCCGGTGCTCCAGGACGTCACCGTTCCCCTGATCGTGGGCGCGATCCTCGTGGTGATGGCGGTCAACCTCCGGGGGATCAGCGAGAGCGGGACGATCTTCGCCCTGCCGACCTACATCTTCGTGGGCAGCGTCCTGCTCCTGGTCGGCGTCGGGATCGGGCGGACCGTGCTGGGCCATCCGCCCACGGTGACCGGCGTCACGCCACTGGCCGTGCCGGTCGAGAGCATGAGCCTGCTCCTTCTCATGCGGGCGTTCGCAGACGGCTGCAGTGCGATGACCGGGACCGAGGCGATCTCCAACGGCACGCCTGCGTTCAAGCCGCCGGAGTGGAAGAACGCCCAGACGACGATGGTGGCGATGGCCACGATCCTCGCGGTCGTGTTCCTGGGGATCTCGTACCTGGCCGGCGTGAGCGGGGCGGTCCCGAGCGAACACGTGTCCGTGCTGTCGCAGATCGGCGAGGCGGTCTTCGGCTCCGGACCGATCTACTACGTCCTGATCTTCTCCACGATGGGGATCCTCGTCCTCGCGGCCCAGACGAGCTTCGCGGACTTCCCGCGGCTTGCCTCGATCCTGGCGCGTGACGGGTTCATGCCGCGCCAGTTCGCCTTCCGTGGCGAGCGCCTCGCCTTCAACTCGGGGATCGTTGCGCTGGCGGCGATCGCGATCGTCGTTGTCGTCGCGTTCCGTGGCCGGGTCGAGGCCCTGATCCCGCTGTATGCGATCGGCGTGTTCACGGCGTTCACGCTGTCCCAGGCCGGAATGGTCCGGCACTGGCTCACGGGACGCGACGAAGGCTGGCGGCGGAGCGCGGTGATCAACGGTGTCGGGGCCGTCGCCACCGGGATCGTCGCGGTCGTGTTCGCCATCGCGAAGTTCGGGCTCGGGGCATGGGTCGTGATCGTCATCGTGCCGCTGCTCGTGATCGCGATGCTCCTCATCCACCGCGAGTACCAGGGCGCAGAGCAGGAGCTCCACGTCCGCGAGGACACCGTCCTCGGCAGACCGACCCGGCGGCAGCGGGTCATCGTGCCCATGCAGGACATGCGGCGCGACGTGATCCAGGCGATCAAGTTCGGGCTGACGATGTCCGACGAGGTCATCGCCGTCCACGTCACCGACGACACCGCCGCGGCCGAGGAGCTGCGTGAGCGGTTCCACCGCCAGGTCCCGGACGTGGAGCTGGTCATCGTCGAGTCCCCGTACCGGGAGCTGATCCAGCCCCTGATCCGGTACCTGGAGGTCACCTCGGCGCGCCACGCGGACGCGGTGACGATCGTTCTCGTGCCTGAGCGCGTGATCGACCACTGGTGGGAGCGTTTCCTGTACAACCAGAACGCGCACCGGATCCGCGACGCGCTGACCGGGCACCCCGGGATCCTGGTCGCGGACGTCCCCTTCCGCCAGTTCGACTGATCCCGGCCCGGCCGGCGGCCCGGCCGGCGCCCGGGTTCAAGACCGGTCCTCGAGCCGGGCGAGTGCCGGGTCGATCAGGGGCGGCTGCCGGGCCCGACGACGTGCACCTCGACGTCCGGCATGCGGGTGACGATCCGGTCCACGAGAGGGCGCTGGGTGAGTCGCCGCAGGGCCGGCTGCTCCGCGTGCGCGAGAACGACGTGGGTGGCACCCCGGGCGCGGACCACGTACTCGAGCGCGTCCACCACGTCGGTCGTCTCCACGCGGATGACCTCCGCGCCGAGGTCCACCGCGTCGTCGAGGGCCTCCTGCCGGTCCCGCCGCCGGTCGAATGGCTCGCCGGCCATGTCCGGGGTCTCGGCCACGACCGCGATCAGGCCACCGTGGAGCCGGCTCGCGAGCGCGGCGGCGCGGCGGACCGCGCGGGCGGAGGCCGGCCCGCCATCCACCAGCACCAGGACCTGCTCCGAGACCAGCGGGACGAGCTGTCCGACGAGCCGGTCCTCCAGCTGGCCCTCCACGCGCCGGGCGACGAGGCGCAGCGAGATCTCGCGGAGCGCCGTGAGGTTGGACTCCGTGAAGAAGCGGTCGAGCGCGACCTGCGTCCGATCGGGCGGGTAGACGTTGCCGTGGCGCATGCGCTGCCGCAGGGCGTGCGGGCTCATGTCCACGAGCTCGATCTCGTCGGCCGCGTCGAGCACCTCGTCGGGCAGGCGCTCGTTGACCGGCGCGCCGGTGATCGTCGCGACGGCATCCGCGATGGTGTCGAGGTGCTGGACGTTCATGGTCGTGACGACGTGGATCCCGGCGTCGCGGATCACGTCGACGTCCTCCCAGCGCTTGGCGCGCACCGAGCCGGGGACGTTCGTGTGGGCGAGCTCGTCGACGAGCGCGACGGTCGGATGGCGCCGCAGCACGGCATCCGTGTCCATCTCCTCCACGACGACGCCGCTGTACTCGATCCGCCGGCGCGGCACGACCTCCAGCCCGGCCAGCAGCTCGGTGGTGTGCGGCCGCCCGTGATCCTCCGCGAATCCGACCACGAGATCGGTGCCGCGGGCGACCCGGCGGTGCCCCTCCTCGAGCATCCGGAACGTCTTGCCGACGCCGGGGGCCATGCCCAGGTAGATGCGGAGCCGGCCGCGCGCCCCGGGGACGGTGCCGGAGTCGTCGCGGACCCGGGCCAGCATCTCGTCCGCCGTGGGGCGGACGTCGAACGCGTCGCGCTCCGGGTCGGTCATCGGAGGAGCCCGTCAAGGTCGAGGTTCAGGGCGAGGACGTTGACGCGGGCCTCGCCGATGAAGCCGAGGAAGGGCTGCGTCGTGTGACGCGCCACGGCCTGTCGGACGGCGTCCACGCTCATCCCCCGGGCGGCCGCTACCCGGGCGACCTGGTACTCGGCGGCGGCCGGGCTGATGTCCGGGTCGAGGCCGGAGGCCGACGTGGTCACGAGATCCACCGGGATCGGCGCGTTCCCGTTGGCGGCGCGCAGCTGGTCGACCTGCTTGGTGACCCGGTCGATGAGGGTCTGGCTGGTGGGCCCGAGGTTGGAGAAGCTCGAGGCGTTGGCGTCGTAGCCGTTCGGGTTGGTGTTCGTGACGCCCGCCGCAGACAGCCGGCCCCAGAAGTACTTCGGCTGGTCGAAGGCCTGGCCGATCAGGCTGGAACCCACCGTCCGGCCGTCGACCACGATGAGCGAGCCGTTCGCCTGGGACGGGAAGGCGACCTGGGCGACGGCGAGGATCGCGGCCGGATACGCGAACCCGGTGATCACCGTCAGCACGATCAGGAGCGTGATCGCCGGTCGGAGCTGGCGACGCAGGAAGGTGGTCATCGGAGGGTCCCCTACGCGAGGTGGAGGGCGGTGACGATGAGGTCGATCGCCTTGATCCCGAGGAACGGGGCAATGATCCCACCGAGGCCGTAGACGAGGAGGTTGCGCCGGAGAAGCTCGCTGGCCGGCGCGGCACGGAAGGCGACGCCGCGAAGGGCCAGCGGGATGAGGGCGACGATGATCAGGGCGTTGAAGATGACCGCCGAGAGGATCGCGCTCTGGGGTGTGGACAGGCCCATGATGTTGAGGGCGTTGAGCTCGGGATAGACGACCACGAACATCGCCGGCAGGATCGCGAAGTACTTGGCGACGTCGTTGGCGATCGAGAAGGTCGTGATCGCGCCGCGGGTGATGAGCAGCTGCTTGCCGATCGCGATGACCTCGAGCAGCTTGGTCGGATCGGAGTCCAGGTCGACCATGTTGGCCGCCTCCTTGGCCGCCGACGTGCCGCTGTTCATCGCCAGGCCGACGTCCGCCTGGGCCAGGGCCGGGGCGTCGTTCGTGCCGTCCCCGGTCATCGCGACGAGGTGGCCCTCCGCCTGCTCGCGGCGGATGAACGCGATCTTGTCCTCGGGCCTGGCCTGGGCGATGAAGTCGTCGACGCCTGCCTCGCCCGCGATCGTCTTCGCGGTCCGGGGGTTGTCGCCGGTGACCATGACCGTGCGGATGCCCATCTTGCGGAACTCGGCGAACCGCTCGACGAGGCCCTCCTTGACGGTGTCCTTGAGCTCGATCAGGCCCAGGACCCGGCCGCCCGCGCTGAGCGCCAGCGGCGTGGCCCCCAGGTCGGCGATCCGGTCCGCCTCGGTCAGGATCTCGGCCGGCATGCCGCCGTCGAGCTCGGCCCCGATCGCGTCGACCGCGCCCTTCAGGGCACCATGTCGCCCGACGTGGTCCGGACGCCGCTGGTGCGGGTCTCGGCCCGGAACGGGATCGCCTCGGCGACGGTCGCGGCAAGGGCCTCGTAGCCGGCGTTGTCCTGGTCGCCGGCCGGCGCGCCCAGCTCGGCGAGGCGTGCCCGGGCCAGGGTCACCACCGATCGCCCCTCCGGGGTCTCGTCGCCGATCGACGAGACGAGGGCGGCGGTCACCGCCTCGGCTTCGGACACCCCGGGGGCAGCCGTGATCGTGGACGCCAGGCGGTTGCCGTAGGTGATCGTGCCGGTCTTGTCCAGCAGGATCACGTCGATGTCGCCGGACGCCTCGACGGCCCGCCCGCTCATCGCCAGGACGTTGAAGCGCGCCACGCGGTCCATCCCCGCGATCCCGATCGCGGACAGCAGGCCGCCGATCGTGGTCGGGATGAGGCAGACAAGGAGGGCGACCAGGGCGACCGTGGACACGGTTGCGCCCGCGTAGAGGCCGAACGGCCGGAGGGTGACGGTCGCCATCAGGAAGATGATCGTGAGGCCGGCCAGAAGGATGGACAGCGCGATCTCGTTCGGGGTCCGATGGCGCTTGGCGCCCTCGACCAGGGCGATCATCCGGTCCAGGAACGTCTCCCCCGGATCGGCCGTGATCGCGATCGCGAGGCGGTCGCTGACGAGCGTCGTGCCCCCGGTCACCGAGCTCCGGATGTCCGTCCCGGGCTCCTTCAGCACCGGGGCCGACTCGCCGGTGATCGCCGCCTCGTTGACCAGGCCGACGCCCTCGATGACGTCGCCGTCGCCGGGGATCGTCTCGCCTTCCTCGACCACGACGACGTCGCCCCGCCGCAGCTCGCCGGAGCCGACCTCCTCGAGGGAGCCGTCGGCGCGCCGGCGGTGGGCGCTGGTCACCGAGCGCGTCCGTCGCAAGGTGGCGGCCTGCGCCCGGCCGCGGGCCTCGGCCACCGCCTCGGCATAGGTTGCGAACAGGACGGTGAACCACAGCCAGACGGCGATCTGGACCTGGAACCCGAGGCCTGCCGGGCCGCTCGTCGGCTGCCAGCCGGTAGCATTCGCGACGGCGATCAGGGTCACCAGGGCGGCGGTGAGCTCCACCACGAACATCACCGGGTTCTTGATGAGGAGTCGCGGGTCCAGCTTGCGGACGGCGTTGGGGAGGGCCGCCTTCAGGAGGTCCGGGTCCATGACGCCGCGCGGGCGCGGTGGTTGGGCCGACGGCTTGCTGCCGCGGAGGGTGACGAAGCGCTGGAACCGGCGCGTTCCGCGGCCCAGGTCGATGGACAGGAGGGGGGTGATGATGCTCATGGTCAGAAGAGCTTTCCCGCGTTCTGGAGCAGCTGTTCCACGATGGGGCCGAGGGACAGGGCAGGGAAGAAGGTGAGAGCCCCGACGATGACGATGACGCCGACCAGTAGGACGCTCCACAGCACGCCGGTGGTCGGGAACGTGCCGAGCGACGCCGCCACCCGCCGTTTGGCGGCCATCGAGCCCGCCAGGGCCAGGATCGGGACGATCATCCCGTAGCGGCCGAGGAGCATCGCGAAGGCGCCCGTGATGTTGTAGAAGGGCGTGTTGCCCGAGAGTCCGGCGAACGCCGAGCCGTTGTTGCCGGTCTGGCTCGAGTAGGCGTACAGGATCTCGCTGAAGCCGTGCGGCCCGCTGTTGAGGGGTCCCGCAAGCCCCTCGGGCAGGACGGTCGCGAGGGCCGTGAAGCCCAGGATGCTGGCTCCCAGCACCAGGGCGACGAGCATCGCCATCTTGATCTCGAAGCTCTCGACCTTCTTGCCCAGGAACTCGGGGGTGCGGCCGACCATCAGGCCGGCGATGAACACGGCCAGGATCGCGCCGATCACGAGCATCCCGTACATCCCCGCGCCGATCCCGCCTGGTGTGATCTCGCCCAGCTCGATGTTGAACAGCGGCACCAGGCCTGCGATCGGTTGGAGGCTGTCGTGCCCGAAGTTGACCGCGCCCGTGCTGGTGCTCGTCGTGATGGCCGCGAACAGGGCGCCCAGGACCGACCCGTTCCGGACGTCCGCGCCCTCCATGCTGCCCAGGGACTGGTCGACGCCCGGCGGGAAGAGCGGGTTGCCGACCGCCTGGATGTGCATCGCGACCACCGCGCCGACCAGGAAGACGGTGGCCATCGCCCCGAAGATCGCCCATCCCTGGCGACGGTCCTTGGCGTACCGGCCGAAGGTGTAGGTCAGGGAGAACGGGACGGCGAACATCAGGACCATCTCGAGGATGTTGGTCAGCGGCGTCGGGTTCTCGAACGGGTGGGCGGAGTTGGCGTTGAGGAAGCCCCCGCCGTTGTTGCCCAGCTCCTTGATCACCTCCTGGGAGGCGATGGGCCCCATGGCGATCGTCTGCTGGACGCCCTGGAGCGTCGTGGCGCCGGCCGGGCCGTTGAGGGTCTGGGGCACGCCCTGCCAGACCAGGATGACGGCCACGACCACCGAGATCGGCAGGAGCACGTACAGGATGCCCCGGGTGAGGTCGACCCAGTAGTTGCCGATCGTCTTCGAGGTCCGGCGGGTGAGCCCCCGGATGAGGGCGATCGCGACCGCCATGCCGGTCGCCGCCGAGGTGAAGTTGCGGACCGCCAGGATCGCCATCTGGCTCAGGTAGCTGGCGCCCGTCTCGCCCGAGTAGTTCTGCCAGTTGGTGTTGGTCTCGAAGCTGACCGAGGTGTTGAAGGCGAGGTCGGGCGTCATCGGGGTGGCCGCGTTCGGGTTGAGCGGCAGCACGTCCTGGATCCGCAGGACCACGTAGCCGACGATGATGGCGACCAGGGCCATCAGCAGGACCGAGACCGCGTAGCCCTTCCAGTCCTGCTCGACCGTCTCGTCGATGCCGCACACGCGGTAGATGCCGCGCTCGACCGGCCGGAGCACCGGGCTGAGGAGTGTCCGCTCGCCCTCCATGACCGAGTAGATGTAGCGCCCGAGGACCGGCGTGATGACCAGGATGATCGCGGCGAACAGGACGAGCGTCGCGAGGTCGTTGAGCGGCATGGTCAGAAGTCCTCGGGCCGCAGGAGGGCCCACAGGAGGTACACGAACAGGAACACCGTGGCGATGGCCGCGAGCACGTCGAGCACGTTCATCGCCGGACCCGGTCGCAGAGGACCAGCAGGCCGGTGAAGAAGCCGGTGCAGGCGAGGGTGATCAGGGCGATCTGGATATCCGTCACGTGTCCGCTGCCTCCTTGTGCAGCAGCCGGTCGACCGTCGCCACCAGGGTCTCGAGCGGGAACGGCTTGGGCAGATAGCCGGCGACCCGGAACTCCGCCAGGCGCCGCGGGCTGACCGTCGTGGCACTCGTGATGAGGACCGGAGGCGACCCGGCGGCGGCCAGCTCGGGTCCGCGCAGGAAGTCCCAGCCGGTGTCGCCGGGCAGGTTCAGGTCGAGCAGCACCACGCCCGGGCGGACCCCTCGCCGCAGCTCGGCATCGGCCGCTTCGGCGGACGCCGCCTCGACGACCTCGTAGTCGAGGCCGCGCAGGTGTCGGGCGACGATCCGCCGGAGGCTCTCGTCGTCCTCCACCATGAGGATCGATCGGCCGCCGTCAGTCATCGATTCGCTCGATCGCGAGGTCGGTCCCCGCGTCGTCCGCCATCCACAGGGGGATCAGGCGGACACCGGCCTCGGCGGCGAACACCCGGGCCTGGGGGAGGATCTCCTCGGCGAACCGCAGCCCGCCGAGCACGATGCGCGACGAGGACCCGTCGGCGACCATCTCGATGGCCCCCCGGATCGTCGTCAGCTCGCGCTCGATGGCCAGCCCAGTGAGCAGCCGGGTGCGGTCGTCCTCCGGTTGTGTCGGTTCCATGCCGCCATCGTCCGACCCGGGCCCAAGAGGCGGGGACCGTTGACGGGGTCGATTGCCCTAAAGAATGTCTAAGGTCCGGTCTGGCGCAGGGCGCGGACGCGATACCCGACGCCAGGCTCCGTGACGATGAGGTCACGGAGCATCCCCTCGGGGTCGGCTGCCGCGAGCTTGCGCCGCAGCTGGCTCACGTGGACGTAGACGTAGCTGCTCTCCTCGTCGTAGGCCTCGCCCCACACGGCGCGCAGCAACCGCCCCTTGGTGACGAGACGGCCCGCGTGGGTCAGCAGGACCCGCAGGATCTCGAACTCGCGCGGCGTGAGATCCACCCGCGCGCCGTTGACCAGGACCTGGTGGCCGGCGGCATCGAAGACGAGCGGGCCGGTCTCGATCCGGCCGTCCTCCGTCGCCACGGGCCCCGCCGCCCGCCTCAGCGCCACCCGGAGGCGGGCGTTGAGCTCGTCGACGCCGAACGGCTTGGTCACGTAGTCGTCGGCGCCGCGCTCGAGCGCCTCCACCTTCTCCCGCTCCTCGTACCGCCCGGACAGGATCACGATCGGGGTCGCCGCATCCCGCCGGATGCGGCGCACGATGTCCAGGCCCTCCATGTCGGGCAGGCCGAGGTCGAGGAGCACGACGTCGGGACGGCGTGCCTCCCAGCGCGAGAGCGCCATCCGTCCATCCTCGGCCTGGACCACCTGGTAGCCGCGCCCGACCAGCTCCCGCGCAAGCGCCTCGCGGGTCTCGCGGTCGTCCTCGACGATGAGGACGACCGGCCCGGTCGCAGGCGGGCGCGCGGCACTCATCCCTGGGCTCATCCCGGTGCGGCCGCCGCCTCGGCCGCGGCTTCGGTTGTCCTGGATTCGGTGGCCGCGGCTTCGGTTGTCCTGGCTTCGGTGGCCGCGGCTTCGTCGGCGGTCCCGGCGGCCTCGGCGGCTCGTGGCAGATCCATGTCCAGCGCAAGGCCTCCCAGCTCGCTCCGGCGCGCACCGACCCGACCGCCCGTCGCCTCGACGAGACCCTTCACGACGGCCAGCCCGACCCCGGTCCCGGAGCGGGACCCGCCCGCGGACCCCGGCACTCGATAGAACTTCTCGAACAACCGGGGCAGCGCCGACGGCGGGACGCCGGGCCCGGCGTCCTCCACCGTCAGCCGCACCATCTGCTCGTCGGGGATCGCCGTGGCCGTCACCCGGATCCGCGTGCCGGCCGGGGTGTACTTGAGGGCGTTCTCGAGCGCGTTGGTGACCGCGGAGTCCAGGAAGACCGGGTCGGCGTCCACCGGCGGCGCTTGCAGGGCCACCTCAACCGGGCGTCCGACGAGGCGAGGGCCGAACCGCTCGAGCGTGCGCCCGACGAGGTCCTCCAGCTCGAAGACGTCTCGCTCGGCCTTCAGGGCGCCGCCCTCGATCCGGCTCAGGTCGAGCATGTTGGTGACCAGCCGGTTGAGGTACTCGACCTCCCGGTCGATCGCATCGGCGCTCTCGCGCCGGCCCTCCTCGTCCAGGTGGCCACCGGGGCGGAGCGTCCCGGCCGCGGCGCGGATGGTGGCGAGCGGCGTTCGAAGGTCGTGCGACACCGACTGGAGCAGCGCCGACTTGATGGCGTCGCTCTGGCGGGCAATCTCGGCCGCCTGGGAGGCCGCCGCCAGCGCGTCGAGCGTCACGGCCTGGCCCACCTGGTCCGCGGCCGTGGAGAGCAGCCTCGTCTCCGTGCCATCAGGCTCCCCGTCGGCACGGTCGCGTAGGGCCCAGATCGACCCCAGCGCTCGTCCGCCGGCTTCGATCCGAACGCGGTGGGCCTCGAGCGAGGTTGCCGACCGGCCCCGCCCGGGCGATGGCTGGTGGACCCTGACCCATCGCGCGGGGAGGTCGTCGGGCTGGCGCTGGAGGACCTGGTACAGCCCCGGCACGGTCGGTCGGCCCTGGCCGGGGGACGAGTCCGCCACGACCCGCTCCTGGGCGTCATCCGGCCCGAGCGCCACCCAGACCCGGGTCATCGCGGTCTCCGCGACGAGCGTTCGCGTGATGGTCGGGAGCACGCCCTGCGTCGATGACCGGGTCGCCAGCTCGCGGCTCACCCGGAACAGCGCGATCGCCTCCCGCTCGCGTTCCCGGGCCTGTTCGGCGCGCGAGCGCTGGAGGGCCGCGAGCTGTCCCACCACGATCCCTGTGAACAGGAGCAGCACGAGGTTCAGCCACTCGCCGGGATCGGAGACGGTGAGCGTCAGGACCGGCTGGACGAACAGGAAGTCGTACAGGATGAAGGCCGCGGTCGCCGAGGCGATCGCACCGATCGTCCCGCCCACGAACGCCGTCGCGACCACGGCGGCGAGGTACACGACCGAGGCGTTGGGCACGCCCGCGTCCTGGAACAGGGCGATGATGACGGTCGCCAGGGCCAGTGACGCGATGCCCGTGGCGACCGGGCGGACGAGGCGACGGCGGTCCATGCGGCGCATGGCGACAAGTATGGGCGCGTGCGGGACACGCGGGACGAGGCCGCGGGCGCGGACCCTACGCCTGTCCCCCCGGTATCACGGGTGGACGCGCTCGATGTCGATGGCGCGGACGCGGCGAGATCGCCCCTCGTCCGTGCGGACGGTCGCCGCCGGGATCACCCCGGTCGTCAGCGCGATGACCGTCGCCAGCTCGCCGGCATACAGGCCGCCCCCGCCGATCCGGACCCGGTCGCCCACGGTCAGGTCGGTGCGACCCTCGAGGGCGGTCATGTCGATCGTGGTCGCCGGCGTCCGATTGCCGCGGGGATCGCCGGGGACCAGCGGGTTCCGGGCGCCCTTCGTGGCCGTCTTCGCCACCGGGTAGTTCACCTTGCGTTTGCGCACTGCGGTCGTTGGACCTCCCTACGGGGATGAAAGCGGCTGCTGCCGCACGCTCCCGGGCCCTCCCGCCGTGGCCGACGGTCGATGGCCGGGAACGTCGCGCAGGATGGCGGCCACGACGCTGGTGGCAGGAACCCTTCGCTGTTGTCCGGGACAGGGTATCCGACCGGGCGCGATCCACCTACTCGGGGACGTGTCGTGCGCTCAGCCGGAGGCCGGGGTGACGGCGGTTGCGGGATCGCGGTGGGGGCCCTCGACCAGGACGTCGCCGGCCTGCTCGGCGCCCGTCGCGGTGTCGATGACGCGGTAGCCGTGGCGGATCTCGACGATCCCCGTCGCGAGCGTCGCGCCCACCGAGCAGTACTTCGTGGCGGACAGCTCGATCGCCCGGCCGACAGCGTCCACATCCACGCCGTTGCCCTCCACGACGTGGGTGACGTCCATGCTCGTGAACGCGTTCGGGTAGGCGTCCATCTGTATGCCCCGAACCTCGATCCGGTAGCCGCTGACTTCCTGGCGCTTCTTGCGCAGGATCGAGATCACGTCCATGCCCGTGCAGCCAGCGAGGGCGACGGGGAGGAGCTCGGCGGGTCGCATGCCCGTGTCGCCCTCGCCATTGTCGAGGACGATCGAGTGACCGCTGCCGGAACTGGCGGAGAAGCGGAGGCCGTCGCCATCGAGGGTGACGATCGCGGTCTTGAGGGACATGGGTTGCTGACTCCGGTATGGTCGGTCGCGGCGTGGGCCGAGGGTCGTCGGTTGGGTGTCGGGAGATCGTCCGGGTGGCCCATGGCCACGGTACGCCTAGTTGCGCAATTGCGCAACTACAGGAACCGGCAGGCCGCAGGCCTTCGCCGGCGCCCGCTGGCTGTCATCGGCAGCGGCGGGGATGGTTCCCGGCGCCGCGCCGCGGAAGGTGGCACCATCGGATCGCCATGGATGCCACGCTCTTCCGCGCCGCGCTCGCCTCCGGGGACCCGATCGTGCTCGACGGGGGCCTGGCGACCCAGATCGAGGCCCAGGGTGCCGACCTGTCGGATAGCCTCTGGTCGGCGCGGCTGCTGATCGAGGAGCCGCAGGCGATCACGGCCGCGCACCTAGCCTTCTACCGCGCGGGCGCCCAGGTCGCCACCACCGCCAGCTACCAGGCCACGTTCGAGGGGTTCGCGGTTCGCGGGATCGAGCGGGAGGCAGCCGCGACGCTGCTCCGCCGGAGCGTCGACCTCGCACTCGCCGCGCGCGATCGCTATGAGGACGAACGGCGGACCTCGGGGCTCCCCGCGCGGGGCCCGCTGTTCGTGGCGGCCTCCGTGGGACCGTACGGGGCGATGCTGGCCGACGGCTCCGAGTACCGCGGCCGGTACGGGCGATCCGTGGGGGACCTGCGCGACTTCCATCGTGCCCGGTTGGACGTGCTGGCCGGCACGCCGGCCGACGTGCTGGCCGTGGAGACCATCCCGGAGCTGGAGGAGATCGAGGCGGTCGCCGACCTCCTGGCCGAACGCCCGGACGCCGCGGGCTGGATCAGCATGGCCTGCCAGGATGGCCGCCGGCTGCGCAGCGGTGTCACGGTGGAGGAGGCCGTCAGGGCAGCTGCCGCGTCGCCCGGCGTCGTGGCCGTCGGGGTCAACTGCACGCCGCCGGTCTACGTCGAGGAGATCGTCGCGCGGATGCGGGCCGTGACGACGCTCCCGATCGTGGTCTATCCGAACAGCGGCGAGGGCTGGGACGCGGAGGCGCGGCGCTGGACGGGCGAGCCGGAGGAGCGCGTGGATGCGGCCGCCGCGGCCCGCTGGCGCGCCGCCGGCGCAACGCTGGTCGGCGGCTGCTGCCGGGTGACGCCCGACCAGGTCGCCGCCCTGTCCGCGATCGCCGCCTCATCGGCCGCGGTCGGGTCACAATAGGGCCCGGGTCGCAATAGGGCCCGAGTCCGGCGACAACGCCCGCCGCGGCGAGCCATCGTCAGTCCCTCCAGGAGGCCACCCAGCCGTGATCCGCGGCCTTGCGTCCTTCGCCCTGGTCCTGGTCGTCACGGCCTGCGGCGGGTCCCCGGCCGCTCCGGCGGGCGACGGCCCCACGCCGTCCCCGATGCCGGCCGGCACGTACACGTCGTCGGGGTTCCAGCCCGCGGTCACCTTCACCGTCCCCGACGGCTGGGCGAAGCCGGTGGACTCGGCCCCGTACCTGCAGCTCATTCCGGCAGGCTCGGAGGTCCTCGGGATCCATCTCTTCCGGGACGCGGTCGCCGCGTCGCAGGACCCCGCGTGTCCCGCGACACCCGAGCCGGGCGTCGGCGGCACCTCGACGGAGCTCGTCGCCTGGCTGCGCGGACGTCCCGGGCTGGACGTGGGGCCGCCGCTGATGGTGACCGTCGGCGGGTTGCGCGGTGTCTCGGTCGACGTCGCCATCAAGGCGGGCTGGACTGCCTCGTGCCCGTTTGCGGGCGGCAGCCCGACCGTGCCGCTGATCACGAGCAAGACGGCGGCATACCACTGGGTCATCGTGGGCAACGAGCGGTTGCGCTTCTACGTGCTGGACCTGCCGGGCGGCGGGACCGTGATCGTGGACGTTGACGCGTACGACGGGACGCAGTTCGACGCCCTGGCCAGCAGCGCCGCGCCGATCGTGCGGTCCATGCAGTTCGCGAAGAGCTGAGCCGGAGGTGACGGACGCCGGCGCCGGCGTGCTCGCCCTCGTCCCGGGGTACGAGGAGGGTCCGCGCATCGGCGACGTCGTGGAGGCCGCCCTCCGGCATCTCCCGGTGCTCGTCGTGGACGACGGCTCGACCGACGACACGGCCACGAGGGCCGAGAGGGCCGGGGCCGAGGTCATCCGCCAGCGCCCGAACCAGGGCAAGGGCGCGGCGCTGAGGGCCGGGTTCCGGCACGCGCTCGACGCCGGCTACGAGGCGGTCGTCACGCTCGACGCCGACGGCCAGCACGACCCCGACGAGATCCCCCGGTTCCTCGCGGCGTTCGCGGCACCCGGGGCCTCGGGTCCGCGCCCCGAGCTGATCATCGGCTGCCGGGACTTCTCGCGAATGCCCCCGGTGCGACGGCTGTCGAACAACATCGGCACGGCGACGTTCTCGTGGGCTGTCGGCCGGCCCGTGCCCGACAACCAGTCCGGGTACCGGCTTCTCGGCCGCCGGCTGATGACCGCGATGCTCGACAGCCGCGAGACGGGCTTCGAGTTCGAGGTCGAGATGATCGCCGTGTGCATCCGGCGCGGCTGGACGCTGGGCTGGGTGCCGATCTCCACGATCTACGCTGGCGCTCCGAGCCACGTGAAGCCGGTTGCCCACCTGCGGCACTTCGTCCGCGCCACGCGGGCGGCTCGACGCCTGGTACGCGAGGGCTGACGCGACCGGTCGCCTCGCCATCGATCGCGCACCAGGGCCGTCCGGCATGGCGCTGACGCGACCGGTCGCCTCGCCATCGATCGCGCATCCGTTCCACCGGCGTAAGGCAACTTCACCGGCCCTCTACCCGCATTGAAGGTGGAGGCGTCATGCTTGTGGGAGCCGACCTTGTATCGGCGTGTTCCGCGAGCCCGAAAGACGCCCGATAGACGAATGACCGACTTCATTGCCCTTCCCAGCCAGCCGGCCGACGCGTCGGCTGACCCCGTGGCCACGCACCCCACGACCCCTCCGCTTCTCGCGCCGCCGCCTTCCGCGACGGCCGCCCTCGAGCCGCCCGCGCCGCCCCCTGCGGCGGCACTGCCCGGTGACGCGCCGCCCACGTCGCCCCCCGCATCGCGGAGTCGCCGCGTCCCGCGCGCCGCCATCGCGGTGCTTGTCCCCGTCCTCGCCGTCGTGATGTTCTCGGCGGGCGTCCTGTTCGCGAACGTCGGCCTCGCCGCCACGCCGGCGTCGGCGTCCCCGACGGCGGCCGTGTCCGGACCGGACGCGGAGCTCGCCCTGATCGACCAGGCGTGGCGCGACATCCAGAACAACTACGTCGACGCCAACAACCTCGACGACCAGGCGCTCGCCTACGCCGCGATCCGGGGCATGACCGACGCGGTGGGCGACTCGGGACACACCTCGTTCATGACCGCCGCCGAGGTCAAGGCCTCCGATCAGGCGCTCTCCGGCACGTTCGTCGGGATCGGCGTGCAGCTGGCGACCGACAACAGCAACCCCGTCGTCGGCACCGTCATTCCCGGAACGCCGGCCGAGGCGGCGGGACTCCAGCGCGGTGACTGGATCAAGGACGTGAACGGCACGTCGACGGCCGGCGAGACGGTGGAGCAGGTCGTCGCCCAGGTCCGCGGGCCGGAGGGCCAGCCGGTGACGCTCACGATCGGCCGAACGGGCGCCCCCGACTTCGACGTCACGATCGTCCGGCGCAAGTTCGACCTGCCGCTGGTCAGCTGGACCATGGTCCCGGGACGGAACATCGCCATGATCCGGCTCGAGCAGTTCGCGACCGGGTCCACGAAGGCCATCCAGGATGCGATCACCCAGGCGAAGGCGGCCGGCGCGACGGCGCTCATCTTCGACCTCCGGTCCAACCCCGGCGGCTACGTGAACGAGGCCGTGGGCGTGGCCAGCCAGTTCCTGGCCGACGGCACCATCTACCAGACCGTGGACAAGTCCGGGAAGCAGACCAGCGTCCCCGTCGAGCCCGGTGGTCTCGCCACCGACATCCCGATGGTCGTCCTCGCCGACGGCCAGACGGCGAGTGCGGCAGAGATCGTCACCGGGGCCCTGCAGGACGCGAAGCGGGCCACCGTCGTGGGGGTCCAGACGTTCGGGACCGGGACGGTCCTCGGACGCTTCGACCTGGCCGATGGCTCGGCGCTCCGGATCGGCCTGGAGCGCTGGCTCACGCGCAATGGCCGGCCGATCTGGCACGAGGGCCTCTTGCCCGACGTGACGGTGGCGCTGCCCGCTTCCGTTGACCCGCTCGTCCCGACCGTGCTGCACGGCATGACCGCCGCGCAGCTGGCTGCGTCGGGGGACGCCCAGGTGCTCAAGGCGCTCGACCTGCTCCAGGGCAAGGGCTGAGGGAACGTCGAAGGCCGCCGGCGGAGCCGGCGGCCTTCGATCTCGAGGGACGGTGTGCGGGAGGCGGTGTTACCCGGCCGCCGTGCGTGAAGCCGCCACGTGACGGCTCCAGTCCGAGGTTCGCCCGTCGGGCATCACGGAGCTGCCGGTCCAGCCGCAGATACAGGTCACTTCCTGATCCCGGTGGCGGTATTCCGCGATGACGTGACGGCGCGGGTCCGGCTCAGAGGCCGGGCGCCGCGGCGGAAGCCCGTTGCCGGGCCGCCGAACCTCGGTCATCTATGCTCAGGCCCGGCGCTGCGCGAAGCACGCGCTGCAGTAGACGGGCTTGCCGGAGGTCGGCCGGAACGGGACCTCGGTCTGCTGGCCGCAGGCCGAGCAGGTGGCCGCGAACATCTCGCGCGGGCCGCGCGAGCCGCCACCGCCGCTGCGGGAGCCGTAGCCGCCGCCGGAGCCGTAGCCGCCGCCGGAGCTGTACCCGCCGCCGGAGCTGTACCCGCCGCCGGAGCTGTAGCTGCCACCGGAGCTGTCACCGCGCGACGCCTTGCGGCTGGCGCGGCAGGACGGGCAGCGGCGGGGCTCGGTGAAACCGCGCTCCGCAAAGAAATCCTGCTCGCTGGCAGTGAAGGTGAAGGACTGGCTGCAGTCAGCACAGGTGAGCGTCTTATCGACGTTCATGAACGATCCACTCCTCGTGGCGTGCGCGACGGTGTCCGCGATCTGCCTCTGCGGAACCCGGGGAGGTGGTGGATCGAGTCTGCCGTGCTTAGGCTGGCGCCCGACGGTGGGGCGTTGGCCGAGCATACGCCATCGACAGGATTACGCAAATGTGAGTTTCAGGCGACCGGCCGGAAAGCGCCGGGCGATTGCGCCGGACGATCGCCGCGCCGGCCCCAGCGGAGAGGCAGCCGGCCCCAGCGGAGAGGCAGCCGGCCCAAGCGGAGAGCGGGGACGAATTGACGCCCAGCCCCCCGGAAGAGGCTGGGCGTGGGACCTGGTGATCGCGTCGGGACGGGTTTGGCCGGGCAGCCGAGTGGCTCGCCCAGCCGGGAGGAGCCGGGCTACGGAGTGGCGCTCGGTGCCGGCGAGGCTTCGTTCCCGCCACCGCCGCCCCGGCCGAAGCCCGCGATGTTGCCGAGGATGATGCTGGTCGCGGTCACGCTGCCGTCGGGGTTGGTGGTGCCGACGACCGTGACCTGGTTGCCGCTCGCGATGTCGGTGACCGTGTCGGGCGTGGACGAGACCTTGGTCACGGTCGTGGTGGGCGTCAGGAGCACGATCTTCGAGCCGCCGGCGGTGGTCGAGATCGTCATCTGGCCGGCCGCGACCGAGCCGACGGTCCCCGAGGTGCCGCCGCCGAAGCCCGGCCGACCGGAGCCGTTCGGCCCCTGTCCGGTACGGGTGAAGCCGTTGCCGGTCGTCTTGGTCGCGGTTGCGTTCGCAACGGCGTACCCGCCGCCGAAGGCCACCACCGCGAGGACCACGGCGGCGGCGATCGGGAGCGCCCTCCGCGCGGCCCCGGGCTTCGGGCGTGTGGCGGGCGGGTACGGCATCGCGCCCTGGGGATCCGGTTCGGTCTGCGGGTACGGGCTCTGCGGGTACGGGCTCTGTGGGTACGGGCTCTGCGGGTACGGGCTCTGCGGGTTCGGGCTCTGCGGGTTCGGGCTCTGCGGGTTCGGGCTCTGGTTCATGGGTGTCTCCTGGGTGGTGACCCTCACCGGGTCGGGGCGGGTGGGCCGGGGAAGTGTCTGAAGGCTTGACTGCCCTCACTCGGTGCGCAGGGCGACGATCGGCTGCAGGCGTGCGGCCCGACGTGCCGGGTAGAGGCCGAAGATGAGGCCGACCGCGGCGCTCACGCCGATGGCGAGGGCGAGCGAGGCGGGGGTCACGGTCGCGGGGATCGGGGTGAGGTGGGCGATGGCGACCGAGACCCCGATCCCGAGCACGGCGCCGGCGATGCCGCCGAGCGTGGTGAGGAACACGGCCTCGACGAGGAACTGGCCAAGGATGTCCTTGCGCCGGGCGCCGACGGCCTTGCGCAGCCCGATCTCGCGGGTCCGCTCGGTCACCGACACCAGCATGATGTTCATGATCCCGATCCCGCCGACGAGGAGGCTGATGCCACCGATCGCGGCGAGCAGGATGGTGAAGGTCGCGGTCGTGGAGCTCGCGGCGGCCAGGAGGTCCTGCTGGGTCTGGACGGTGAAGTCGGCTTGGGTCGGATCGCTGATGTGGTGCGTCCCGAGCAGGACCCCGGTGGCCTCGAGCTGGGCGTTGCCCATCGTGTCCTGGCTGGTGGCGCTGATCGCGATCGTGTTGACGTTGTTCCGGCCAAAGATCCGCTGGGCGGCGGTCGTGACCGGCACGACGACCTGGTCGTCCTGGTTGAAGAACCCCCCGGCGCTCCCCTTGGACGCGAGCACGCCGATGACCTGGAGGCGGACCGTCCGGACGGGGGCGTTGCGGCCGGACGTGAAGTTGAGGTTGATGTACTGGCCCACGGGCTCCGCGCCGTTGAACAGGTTGGCCGCGGTCGTGGCCCCGATCACCGCGACCGAGGAGGCCGACGACACGTCCTCGGCGGTGAAGAACGCGCCGTCGGCGACCGTCCAGTTGCGGACCGCCAGGAAGTCGGGGGTCGTGCCGGTGACCGACGTGTTGGTGTTGGTCCCACCGACGATCACCTGGACGCGGCCGGTCATCTCGGGGTCGATGGCCGCGGCATCGGGCACCGCGCCCGGCTCCTGGAGGGCGGTGACATCCTCGAGCGTGAGGGTCGTGGCCCCGCCGCCCGCGCCCCGGACGAGGCCGGTCGAGACGCCGCCCGGCGACACGAGGACGAGGTTGGTACCGAGGCCCTGGAGGGTGCTCGAGATGGACGCGGACGCGCCCTCCCCGACCGACACCATGCCGATGACGGCGGCGACGCCGACGAGGATGCCCAGGATGGTCAGCGCGGCCCGGAGCTTGTTGGCGGCGGTCGCCACCATGGCCGTCCGGAGCGTTTCGAGGATCGGCATCTCAGTCGGCCTTTCCTGCGCCGGGTGCCGACCACGCCGGCGCGGCTTCGGTCGGCTCTGATGCCCCGAACGAGTCGAACGGGGAGGGGTCGCGGCCGGCGCGCGCCCGCACCTCGGCCGTGGTGGCATCGAGCACGATCCGCCCGTCGAGCAGGTGGATCTGGCGGTTGGCGAGGTCCGCGACGCGCGGATCGTGAGTGACCACGATGACCGTGCGGCCGCTCTCGTGCAGGCGGCCGAACAGGCGCATGATCCCGGCCCCGGCGGCGGAGTCGAGGCTCCCCGTCGGCTCGTCGGCCAGCAGGATCGCCGGCTGGGTGACCAGCGCCCGGGCGATCGCGACGCGCTGCTGCTCGCCGCCGGAGAGCTGGTTCGGCCGGTGGCGTGCCCGGGGCGCCAGGCCGACGGCGTTGAGCGCCGCCATCGCCTTGCGCTTGCGGTCGGCGTCGCCGCGGTAGGCGAGGGGGAGCGCGACGTTGTCGACAGCGGCCGTCCGGGCGAGCAGGTTCCACTGCTGGAACACGAAGCCCACGTGCCGGTTGCGGACCATCGCCAGGGCGTCGTCGTCGAGGCGGGACACGTCGACTCCGGCCAGGACGTACCGGCCCCGGTCGGCCACGTCCAGGCAGCCCAGGATGTTCATCAGCGTGCTCTTGCCAGAGCCCGACGGCCCCACGATGGCGACGAACTCGCCCCGGTCGATCCGCAGGTCGATGCCGCGCAGGGCGTAGACGGAGGTGGAACCGGCGGCTCCGAGCGATCCGTCGGCGGCCCCGTAGCGCTTGACGATGCCGGCCATCAGGACCAGGGGCGCGCTGCCGGGGTTTGCGGCGGCGGCTGGGACGACGCCTGCGATGGCGGCGGCCGGGACGGCGAAGGCCGGCCCGCTGGCGACGCGTCCCGGGACGGCGGGGTCGCCGGCGGCGGGGCCGGTGGCGACCGGCGCCGGGACCGCGGGGCCGCTGGCGGCCGGCCCCGGGACGGGGATCTCAGCCACCGAAGCCACCCCCGCCGATGCGGATGCCGCCACCGCCACCGCCACCACCACCGGCAGGACGGGCCGTGGTCGAGAGTGACTCCACGACGGTCGTGCCGTCGGCGATCCCGGACACGATCTGGGTCTGGGAGCCGTTGCTGATCCCGGTGGTCACCGGGACGGTCGTCTGCGTGGTGCCGTCGGCGCCGAGGACCGTGACGACCTGCTGGCCGCCGACGGTCTTGACCGCGAGGCTCGGGACCAGGACGGCGTTGTCGGCCCTATCGGTCACGACGGCGGCCGTCGCGCTCATGCCGACCAGCAGCGACGGGTTGGGCCCGTCGAGACAGACGGTGGCGGCAAAGCTCGTCACGCCCGAGATCTGGGTGCCGACGTTGCTCAGCGAGCAGACCGTGCCCACGGCGGTCTCGGTGCCCAGCCCAGCGGCGGAGATCGTCGCGGGCTGGCCGATCTTGAGCTTAGGGACGTCGGTCTCGGACGCCTCACCCGCGACCTGCAGATGGGCGAGGTCCATGACCTCTATCTGCCCGGCCGTCGTCGTGCTGCTGGAACTCGAGGCGCCCGAATTGCCTGAGTTGCCCGAGACCTGGTCGCCGACCTTGATGTTCACCGCGGTCACGGTGCCCGCGATCGGCGAGACGATCTGGGCGCCGGTCTGCTGCAGTGACACGAGGGCCTGCTGGGCGGACGCGACCGACGCCTTGTCGGAGTCGATCTGGGAGGCCGGCGTGGCGGCCGTCTGCTGCTTGTAGTTGTTGTTCGCCGATGTCACGCCGAGGCTGGCGGAGTTCACCTGGGCCTGCGCCTGGTGGGTGGCCACGGTCGCCTGGAGCCTCGCGGCGGCGAGGGCGGCCTGGGCGCTCGTCACCGCGGCCTGGTCCTTGGCGACCGTGGCGGGAACGACCGGGACGGCCGCCTTGTCGGCGGCCAGGGTGGCCTTCGCCGACGCCACTGCCGCGTTCGCCTGCGAGATCGACTGGGCGTTCTTGGCGTTCGTGTCGCTCAGCGCCTGCTGGGCCGTCGAGAGCTGGAGGCTGGCCTGGCTGACCGAGCTGTGGGCGGCGGCCTTGGCCGTCTTGGTCGGGCCGGCCTTGTCGGCCGCCAGGCGCGCCTGGGCGGCGATGAGGTTCGCCTGGGCGGTGGCGATCTGGGCCTGGAGCGACGAGTCGTCGATCGTGGCGAGGACCTCGCCGGCCGTCACGGCGGTCCCCGGCGTGACATTCACGGCCGTGACCGTTCCGCCCGAGGTGAACGACAGCTCGTCCACGGTCGAGGCCGTGACCGAGCCGGAGAGGTTGACGTCGCTCACGATCGTGCCGGTCGTGGCCGTGGCGGTCACGAGGCTCGTCGCGGTCGTCCCGAGCGGCTTCACGACCCACAGCACCGCGCCCGCGATCAGGACGACGACAACCGGCACGACCAGCCAGCGCCACCGGCGGTGGCGCTGGGGCGTCTCGTCGCCCGCCACGGGCCCGAGGTCGAAGTCGTCGACCCAGGGTGCCGGAGTCTCGGGCATGTTCATCGGTGTCGTCATCGCGGGTCTCGCATTCCTTGGTCGTCCGTGACCGGGGGTGACGGTTCACGCATCGGTTGGTGTCCTGCATCGGGTGTTCATCGACGGTGTCGACGCTATGCGCGCAGGCGCCCCACCCCAAGTCGCATCCGTCGCGATCGAGCCATGAGTTGCGTCCGGGCACATCCATGACGCCTGTCACGGGTGCGAAACGAGCTCGCCGCCGGGATGACATCCGTCACGGACGCACCCCGACACCCGTGACTTCTGCCGCCCGGCGCCGTGCGCCTACGGTGACGGCGTTCACCCCACGGGTGGCAGGAGCCCCGCGCCAGGGACAAGCCCGCATGCAGGTACGACAGGAACAGCTCGAAGAGACGGCCGCCGTGGAGGGTACCGACACGGCGGTCCGCTTCACGCACGTCACGGTGGTCCGTGCCGGGCGGCGGATCCTCGACGACGTGTCGTTCACGGTCCGCCGCGGGTCGACGGTCGCCCTGACAGGGCCGGCCGGCGCCGGGAAGTCGACCGTCATCGAGGCCTCGCTCGGCGTCTACCAGGTCAACGGCGGCGTGATCCGCCTCCTGGGGCTCGACCCGAGGGTCGCAGTCGCATCCGGACGGGTCGGCGTGGCGCTCGGCTCGGCCGGTCTCCCGGATGGTGCCCGCGTGAAGGACCTCCTTCGCTTCGCCTCCGCCGTGCGTGACACGCCGCTTCCAATGCACGACCTCGTGGAGCGCACCGGGCTTTCCGGCATCCTGGACCGCCCGGCCAACCGGCTCTCGCCGGGCCAGGCGCAGCAGCTGCGGCTGGCGCTTGCGGTCGCGGGCGATCCCGACCTCATCATGCTCGACGAGCCGTTCACCGGCCTGGACGCACAGGCCCTGGCCGTCATCCGGGCAAACCTCCAGCGGTTCCGTGACGAAGGGCGAACGGTTCTCATCGCGGCCGAGCGCGTCGACCCGGCCGAGCCGGTGGTGGACCGGGTGCTCCACATGGACCATGGCCGGCCGTACGACGGAACGCCGCCGGGCGTGCCGGGCCGCCTCCCATGAGCAGCCCCGATCGAGTCTCCCCGCGTCCGGGCGGAGCACCGGCCGGAACACCCGGCAGATCGCCCGGAGACCCGGGCGCAGGGCGGCCGTCGTCGCCCCGGGGCCAGGTCGCGCTCGTGCTCGCCTACGCGCGCCTCGAGATCGTCCGGAGCCTCCGCAGCTGGCAGTACCTCCTGCTGGCAATCATCGTGCCGGCCGGGCTCTACGCCGTGTTCCTGCTCGCCTCCATCGGCGGGCCCGGGGATTCCGCGGTGGTAGACGCCACGCGGAGCACCTCGACCCTCGGGGCGCTGGCGACCCTCGGCGCGCTGGGCGCGGGGCTTGCCTGCGGTGGCAGCCGGCTCGCGGCGGAACGCGACAGCGGCTGGGTCCGGACACTGATGCTGGGGTCGCTCCCCCGGTCGCCGCTTGTGGCCGGGCGGGTCCTCGCCGGCGTCGTCACCGCGGGGCTGGCGATCCTCGTCGTCATCGGGGCGGGCGGCCTCCTGGACGGCGGCCGGCTGGCCGCGGGGAGCTGGCCCGGGCTGATCCTGTCGCTCTGGATCGGCACTCTCCCGTTCGCGATGCTCGGAGTCCTGGTCGGCCTGTCGCTGGGTCGCCGCGCGGCGGCCGCCGCCGTGCTCGCGCTCTACGTGGGGCTGGCCGTCGGCGGCGGGCTCCTCGAACCCATCGGGTGGCTGCCGATCGGCCTCGCTACGATAGGGCGTGTGCTGCCCTCGTTCGTCGTGGACGACCTCGGCTGGCGCGCCCTGCTCGGGCAAGGACTAAGCGCCCATGACCTCACCCTCCTGGCGGCCGAATCGCTCGCACTCGGGTCGCTGCTCGCATGGAATTGCCGGCCCGCGTAATCGCCTGGGTCGCTGACGTGGAGCCCTCCCGGCTCCCCCTGGAGTCGAGCGGCCGTCGCGCGCCCCGGCGCCGGCGGGTCGCCGATGCGCTCGCATCCCTCCCGGCGGAGCAGGGCTCGCGCTGGCTCCTGATCTGCGGGGTCGTCGGCGTGATGGTCTTCCTCCTCGGGCCCGTCTCCGCCCTGGCCCAGGAGCGGCAGCCGGTGCTCGACGAGATGTTCGTGTTCGCGTGCGTGGCTGCGTTCGTGACGCTGTACGTGTGGGCGATTCCCGCCGAACTGGCCGGGCACGCGGTGGTGCGGCCCGAACGCTCGACGGTCATCCTGGCCCTCATCAGCGTCGTGATCGCGCTCGCCCAGCCGCAGATCGACTGGACCCTGCTGTTCATCTTCGCGGGCACCGCCGCCGGCCGGATCCCGTCCGTCCGGACCGCCCTGACGGCGATCGCGATCATCGCCGTCCTGGCGTCGCTGACGCTGTTCGCTGCGGACGCCCCGACCATCGATGCCCTCGAGTCGGGGTTCGAGGTCGTCCTTGCCGGGCTTCTGGTGCTCGCCTTCAGCCAGCTCGAGCAGGCGGTCCAGGAGCTGCGGCGGGCCCAGGCGCAGGCGGCCCGCCTGGCCGTCGCCGACGAGCGGCTGAGGATCGCGCGCGACGTGCACGACCTGCTCGGCCACAGCCTGTCGGTCATCGCGCTGAAGGTCGAGCTCGCCGGGCGTCTCCTGGAACGGAACCCGGAGCGGGCCGCGGAGGAGCTCCGGGACGTCGAGACCGTCACGCGGAGCTCGCTCCGGGACGTTCGCGAGGCCGTGGCCGGCTATCGCCGCGTCACCCTCGACACCGAGCTGGACGGAGCGAGGATGGCGCTGTCGGCGGCGGGCGTGGCGGTGGAGATCGACCAGCCCGCGGAGATCCTCGATCCGGCGACGGACAGCCTCCTGGGCTGGGTCGTGCGCGAGGCGGTGACGAACGTCGTCCGCCACAGCGGGGGGACGAGGTGCCTGATCCGGATCTCGACACCTGGACGGGAGGCGTGGCTCGAGGTCCTCGACGACGGCCGAGCGCGCGAGGAGGGTCGCCTGCTCGGGTCGGAGCGGATCGGGAGCGGGCTGTCCGGGATCAGGGAGCGGGTGGACGCGATCGGCGGTCGCATGGAGGCGGGCCCGATCGCCAGCTCGGGGTACCGGCTCGCCGTGTTCGTCCCCCTCCCGACCGGCGATGATGGGCGCGCGTACCGGGCCGACGCCGCCGGCGCCCCCGACGCCGGAGGGCCATCATGATCCGCGTGCTCCTGGCCGAGGACCAGACGATGGTCCGCGGCGCGCTCAGCGCCCTGTTGGCGCTGGAGGGCGACATCGAGGTCGTCGCGGAAGTGGCCCGGGGCGACCAAATCGTGACCGCCGCCGAGAAGGCGCTGCCCGACGTCGCGCTGCTGGACATCGAGCTGCCGGGGATTGACGGCCTGGTCGCCGCCGCGATGCTGCGCGACCGCATCCCCGGCATCCGGGTGATCATGCTCACGACCTTCGGTCGCCCGGGGTACCTGCGGCGGGCGATGGAGGCGGGGGCGATCGGCTACGTGCTGAAGGATGCCCCGGCCGACACCCTCGCGACCGCGATCCGGCGGGCGATGGAAGGCAAGCGCACCGTCGATCCGACCCTGGCGGTGTCCGCGCTCAGCGAGGGCGGCAACCCGCTGACCTCGCGCGAGCGCGACGTCCTGGCGGCCTCGCGCGAGGTCGCGACCATCGCGGAGATCGCCTCCCGGCTGTACCTCTCCGAGGGCACCGTGCGCAACCACCTGTCGGTGGCGATCCAGAAGCTCGAGGCGCACAACCGGGCCGAGGCCGTGCGGATCGCCGAGACGAAGGGCTGGCTGGACCCGGAGATGGACGCCCGCTGAGCCTTGGCTCCCGGCGGTCGGTGACGGGCGAGTCGCCGCGTCCTCGGCCGGCCATGGACCTGGCTGAGAGTCCGCCGGGGGAGATGGGACCGGGTGGCGTGCTCCCTTGAGAGAGCCGCGCGTGCGAGGTTGCGCATAGACTCCCGGCCCGATCGCGGGCATCGTGCTCCCCAGGCACTGCCGTGGACCGGGGATGGTCGCGGACGTGCCTGGGACGCACGATCGGGACGCCATCGGGCCAATTCCGGCCGCGCTTGGCGCCACGGACGTGCGCCGGGGGCACGACCGGTCTCGGGCGGGACGAAAGCTATGTCTGCCACGCACGGTGCCCGCTGGATGGAGTGCTCCGCAGGGGGCACACGGTCGCCGCCGCGCTGTCCAAGCCCCCCGCCGCCGCACCGCTCGGGGATGAGCCGCTCGCGGAGCGGGCCTCACCACCCGGGGATGACCACTCGTCACAGCCCCCGGCGGACCGCTTGGTGAGCTTCGCCCCCGGCGGACCGGTTCCCGAGCCGGGTCGAACCTGTCGGGCTTCTCAGGACCCTGTGAGGATCGGCCGCCATATTGGGTCGACGGGTCGTGGGCCAGCCTCCATGACCCGTCTACGACGCAATCCAGCAACGGAGGTCCATGTGGCCGACACCAACGAGATCGAATTCCTCGAGCCCCTCCGAAAGCCGGGTGGGACGCCGTCGGGAAGCGGCCGCCCGGGCGGCTCGTCCCTCCCGGTCCGGATCGGAGTCGTGGTCGGCGCAGCGCTGCTCGTCGTCCTCGGCGCCGCCGTCGCGATGGGAGCATCACCCGCGCCGACGACGGCCCCGGGCGCCAGCGCGGCTCCCGGCACGCCGGGGACCAACCCCTGGGGCGGGCACGCGTTCGGGATGATGCGCGGCGGCGAGTTCGGCGGCATCGGGTTCAACGACATCAAGATCACCGCGATCGACGGCTCGAACCTGTCGCTCGCCACCGCCGACGGCTGGACCCGGACGATCGCCGTCACCAGCACTACGACGATCACCAAGGGCGCCGCCACGATCACCGTCGCGGACCTGGCGGTCGGTGACCAGATCGTCTTCAGCGAGGCCAAGCAGGCCGACGGCAGCTACACCATCACCGCCATTCAGGTGATCCTGCCGAGCATCGCTGGCCAGGTCACGGCCGTTGGCAGCGACACCATCACGGTCACCCAGCGCGACGGCACCGCCGCCACGATCCACGTCGACACCACCACCACCTACCAGGTCCAGGGCGTGACGTCGGCAACGCTGTCCGACATCAAGGTCGGCGCCTACGTCGTCGCGCAGGGCACCCTCGGGACCGACGGCTCGCTCAATGCGTCCGTCGTCAACAGCGGGTTCCGCGGCGGCCCCGGCGGCTTCGGCCCCGGCGGCTTCGGCCACGGTCCGTGGGGCCCCAACAAGGGTGCGGCCCCCAGCCCATCGCCGGCTGCCTCGGCGACTCCGGGCTGACCTCGACACCGGGCTGACCTCCGGTCCGCCCTGCCATCCCACGCCGGACGCGGCGCGGCTGCCCTCGGGCCCGCGCCGCGTCTTGCTGTCCGAGGCACGCCTCGCGGAGCACGTGGGCGGCGGCCGGGGTCGGACGCGGCCCGGCGCGGGGTGGAACGCGGCCCGCCGGCGGTCGCGCGGGGCATCGAACCGCCCGCAGGGGTCGCTACACCTCCGGCCAGCACCGTGGCAGCGCACGAGGGGGATCGTGGGACCAACGGCAGCTCACGCCGGCCGAGTTCGCGCACGTGGCGCGGCATCTCCACGGGTGAGCGCGCATCGGCCCAGGCGCACTTCATGGGCCTGTGCCGGATGCTCGGCGAGCCCACGCCCCACGAGGCCGATCCCATCGGGGAGTGGTTCGGTTTGAGAAGGGCGCCGGCAAGCTCGGTGGTGGGAGGGCTTCGCCGACGTCGGGAAGCGCGGCTTCTTCGCCCAGGGGTACAAGGGCAAGGGCAAGGACCTCAGGGCGGTTCCCGCGCCCCACCGAGGACCAGCACGCGCACTCGGCCCTCGCCGCCGTCTTCGCCGCCTACGGCTGGCCCACGGACCTCCCCGACGAGGAGATACTCGCCCGCCTCCTCGCCCTCAACCTGGAGCGTGCTCGCGCCTGAGTAGCCCTATGTCAAGCCGCCTGCGCGAGGACGACCTGCTGTAGGGCGCGATGCTTGGCCGGGTCGTACGGCACGCCATCCTGCCAGCAGCGCCAGATGACGTACACCCAGGCCCGGGCGAGGATCCTCCCGGCGTGGGGATGCGTCTTCTTGCGCTCGATCGCCCGCCGGTACACCTCGGCCGCCCAGGGGTTGGCGAGCCGGCTGTCCTCCGCGAAGTCGATCAGGGCATCGCGGAGCTTCTTGTCGCAGGCGAACCGGAAGGTGACCGAGTGGTGCTGCCCCGACTGGCGGGTGGACGGCGCCGCCCCGGCGAGGCAGGCGAGCGACTCGGGCGTCGGGAACCGCTCGCGGACATCGCCGATCTCGGCCAGCAGGGCGGCCGCCCGGACCTGTCCCGCCCGGGGCAGGCTGCGGAAGATCGCCCCGTCGGGATGGAGCTCGAGCTGCTCCGCGATCCGGGCCTCGAGCTCGGCGACCTGGTCGCGGACAGCCAGCAATGAGCGGACAAAGGCGAGCGTAACCGCGGCCCGCGCCTCGGCCTCGGGACCTGTCAGCCCGAGCGGTGCTGCCTCCAGGCGCCGGCACAGCTCGCCGGGGCTGGTGCGACCGGGATACCCCTCGGCCTTGAGCCAGGCCGCCATCCGCCTCGGGGAGAGCCAGGCCGCCTTCGCCGCCGAGGGGAACCGGAGCAGGAACCGCAGCGCGATCGGCGAGTCGAGGTCCCAGAACAGGCCGACCGCGCCCGGGTACACGAGCTCGAGGTGGGCGCGGAGCTGCTGCCTGAGCCGGACACGCGTCTGCACCAGGTCCTTGCGGGCCCGGACCGTCGCGCGCAGGGTGACGGTCTCGGGGCTGTCGGGCTGCAGGGACCGCAGACGCTGGCCGTCGGTCCGCAGGACGTCGGCGAGCAGGTACGCGTCGGCGCGGTCGTCCTTGTTGCCCGCGGTCCCGTACCGGGTGCGCAGGGCCTTCACGTGGCGGCTGGCGATGACGACGACCTCGAGCCCGGCGGTGAACAGGGCGTCGATCACCGGGCCGTCGGGCCGCTCGATCGCCACCCTTGCGACCCCCGCCTTCGCCAGCCGTTGCCCCAGCGTCCGCAGGCCTGGCCCGCTGTGCTCGACCTCGAAGCGCTCCGTCGCGATGCCGCGATCGTCGACAATGCAGACGGCGTGGGCGCGGCTCGCCCAGTCGACGCCCGCGTACCGGATGGGACAATCCATCCCGTGCCTCCTCGCTGGTTCCAGCAGCCTGGGGGCACCCTCGTGTTCGGGACATGGCCGGCCGTTCGCTTGCTGTTCGGCGCTCCTCGGCGCGCAGCCCTATCGCGGCTCTCCATGTCCCTGTGCCGCCGGACCCCGCGGAACTCAGGCTGGCCGTCGAGCGGCGAGGCAGCGTGGCGGTGATCCGGCGTCCACCAGGGGTGCGTCCTCGGTCACTTGACCGTTGACGGGAGCATGGTGCTCCAGCAAGGCCACCCGGGCTGACCGCGATGTCGCGGCAGGCAGTCCTGGTCGGGCCGTGACCCAACGGTTCCACGGTGGAACGGCCCGGTCGCGTCGTGGGGCGTTCGTCACTCGACGGGCACTCGCCGCGCAACGACCCGAGCATCCGGCGGCCGAGACGGCGCGGGACGGAACCGTTGGGTCACCCAGCGGACCACGGCGCCGGGAGGAGAAGGGTCGGGGTATGCCTCGACGAATTCCAGCCCGGCGGGCGACCGAGACATCGGGGAGGGCTTCGGTGGGGGCTCGGAACCGGCGACGCGTTCCCTGTCGGCGTGCCCGGCGACTCAAGCCGTCGGCCGACCGTCAATTGCTGCCCCCCTGCCCTCAACCTGGAGCGCCCTCCCGCGCGGGGCGACCCGGACGTCGAAGGCCTACTCCTGGCCTGGCGGAACGTCCCGAGGAAGGTGCCGATCATGACGACGGGCAAGCCCCTGATCTCCCGGTCCGACGACCGTGCGTGGGGTGCGATCGTGTTCGCCGGCACGCGCGTCCCGGCTGACACCCTGTTCGAGTACCTCGAGGCCGGCGACACCCTCGAGAAGTTCCTGCGGCAGTTCCCGACCGTTACCCGCCGACAGGCCGTCGGCGTGCATGAGCAGGCGCGCCGGCGCGTCCGGGAGGAGGCCGCTCCCGCGTGAAGTTGTTCCTCGACGAGATGCTCCCGGCCGGCGTGGCCGACCTGCTTCCCGGCCACGATGTCACGACCGTCCAGCAGGCCGGCATCAAAGGCTTGACGAACGGCGAGTTGATGCGCACCGCGATCGAGTAGCCCGACCTCTACAGCGAGCGCCCCACCTGGATCGCCCACGCCCACGCAGTCCTCCACGCTGCCGTTTTCGCCGGTTCCGGCTGGCCCGCTGACCTCCCGGACGAGGAGCCTCCTCGCCCCTAACCTCAGGTGCCCAGCCGCATGGCGCGATCTTCATTCAAGCCCGGCCACGTCGTCGGCTGCGCCCTCTTCGACGATTCCGGAGCAGACGACCGCTTCGCCGCCTGCGGCTGGCTCCTCGACCTCACGGACGATGAGTTCCTCGCCCGCCTACCGGTCCACCAAAGCGCCAGCCTCCGACGGAACGCTCGGGCGGGTCTCAGTGGGCGCGCGCACGACGACGCGCTGGGTCCGCGCGTGGCCTTCGCGTGGTGCGCCGACTCGTTCGTGCCTCGAGCGCGTAGGCTGAGCCCGTCGAGGCCGGCGGTTGCCGCACGGCGGCGCATCCCGACACGGGAAGGTGCGATACATGACGCTCAAGGAGAACAAGGCGCTCGTCCGCCGCTTCGTCGACGAGATCTTCGTGCAGGGCCGGTCGGAGGCCGTCGAGGAGCTCGTCGACGAAGACTTCGTGTCGCACACGTGGCGCTCGACCGGTGACGGCAAGGGCGATCTCAAGCGGGCGATCGAGCGCCTTGCGACGGCCCTCACCGATGCCCGTTTCACGGTCGAGGACATGATCGCGGAGGGCGATCGCGTCGCCGTGCGGCTCACCGCCGGAGCGACGCAGGTCGGGGAGCTCATGGGCCTGCCCCCGAGCGGGAAGTCCTACTTGATCGGCGAGATCCACATCTTCCGCATCCGGGACGGCAGGATCGTGGAGCACTGGCACCACTACGACCAGCTGGGGATGATGCGCCAGCTCGGGGCGATGCCCGGATAGCCCTGCCAGGACCGACCGGCCCCCACCCGGAGCGGCCCGGCGAATCGCCGCTCACCGCTGTTTCGGAGGCCTCCTGTGGGGCTCATCGCCGCGCACTCAGGGCGCCCCGACCGCTGGGGGGATAGCAGCCGGGGCGCCCGCAGATCTTACGCCGTCGCCGGGTCACGAGCCGCACGGGGCCGGCGCAACTGGCGCCGCCTTGCCCCCGGATCGCCGTCAGCCTTTCGCCGGCAGCGATCCCGCGAGGGCGATCGCCCGGCCGATCCAGCGGTCCAGCGCGGCATCATCTGCCACGACGTCCGCCGGCAGCGTGGCATAGCCACGCATCGTTCGGCCCTCCATGGGCGAGAACGGTGCGGCGCCGGGAAGCGCCAGCAGCGTCGCCAGGTCCGCTTCGCCCAGCCTGACCATCCAGCCGTCCGCGAACAGGCCCGTAGCGAGGTTCCCGCCCACGAACAGCGCCGGGTAGCCGAACATCTGGCGCCGCTGCGCTCCGGGGTGGCGCGCGGCCGCCGCCTCGAACCGGGCCACCAGCTCCGGTGGGGACTTCTCGAACTTCGGCATCACCGGCCTCCGCCCAGGCACCGGTACGCCGGCGCTCATCGGAGCGCGAGTGTAAGCCTGTGCTCCGCCTCGCGCCCGAGACAACGCCCGATGGACCTGCCTGGCCACCCGCGCCGATGCCACCGGGCAGCGCGACGGGCCGTCTGGACCCGCCGGCACGCCGCCCGGCCCTTGCGGTGCGCACGCTCCGGGTGTGCCATGGCGCCGCGTCCGCGGCGTCCCTCAAGGAGGGATCAGTTCATGAGCGTCGCTACCGAGGCGCTGGAGGGCGCCCCCGGGACCAAGGGCCTCAAGACCGGAGCCCTGGGGTTCGTGTCCAACATCGTCATCGGCGTGGCGTCCACGGCGCCCGCCTACAGCCTCGCCGTCTCGCTGGGCCTGGTCGCGGTCGCGGTCGGCATGGCCTCCCCGGCCATCATGTGGCTCGCCTTCCTGCCCATGTTCGGGATCGCGGTCGCCTACTACTACATGAACCGGGCGGATCCCGACTGCGGGACCAGCTTCACCTGGGTGACGCGGGCCATGGGACCGCACCTCGGCTGGATGACGGGCTGGGTGATCATCGTCGCGGACGTGATCGTCATGGCGAGCCTGGCCGAGGTGGCGGCGCAGTACACCTTCAGCCTGTTCGGCATCGACGTCGTCGCGAACCCGGTCCTCCCGGTCACGGTGGGCGCCGAGACCATCGACCTCGCGGTCGTCGGCCTCGGCATCGCCTTCGTCGCCGCCCTCACCTGGATCTGCTACCGCGGCATCGAGCTGTCGGCGCGCACGCAGGTGGTCCTGCTGGCGATGGAGCTCGTGGCGCTGGGCGTGTTCGCCGCGGTGGCCCTGTTCCGCGTCTACACGGACCCGCCCGCGGGTGCCATGCTGCCGAGCCTCGAATGGCTGAACCCACTCTCGATCACGGGTGCCGACGGCAGCTTCGACAGCGGTGCCCTCGCCTCTGGCCTCGTGATCGCCCTGTTCATCTACTGGGGCTGGGACACCACCGCCACGGTCAACGAGGAGAGCGCGAACCCGACCGAGCAGCCGGGGCGCGCCACGATCGTGAGCACGTTGATCCTCGTGGCCACCTACGTGATCGTCACGATCGCGGCGCAGGCCTGGGCCGGCGTGGACCAGCTCGCTGCGGCGGGCGAGAGCGACATCTTCGCCTCGATGGCAAACCAGGTCCTCGGCTCACCCCTGGACAAGATTCTGATCATCGCGATCCTGTCGTCCGCGGCCGCCTCCACTCAGACCACGATCCTGCCGACGGCCCGCACGGCGCTGTCGATGGGAGCGAAGGGGGCCATCCCATCGATGTGGGCCAAGGTCCACCCCACCTTCCAGACGCCGACCAACGCGACGGTCTGGATGGGGATCCTCTCGGTCGCGTTCTACGTGGCGCTCAAGCTCGTCTCGGCGAACATCTACTCGGACGCGCTGGGGGCGCTGGGCCTGATGATCGCCTTCTACTACGGGCTGACCGGGTACGCCGCGGCGATCTACTACCGCCACTGGCTGCTGCGGAGCGCGAAGAACCTGCTGTTCATGGGGATCGTGCCGCTGTTCGGGGCCGTGGTCCTCACCTGGGCCTTCGTCCGGTCCGTGATCGACCTGGCGGACCCGGCGAACTCGTATTCCGGGGTCGCCTGGTTCGGCGTCGGCGTGCCGCTGGCGATCACCGTGATGTCGCTGGCCCTGGGGTTCGTGCTGATGGTGGTGTGGTGGATCAGGTCGCCCGCATTCTTCCGCAACCGCCCCGAGACCCTCCCGGCGGACGCAGCCGTGTCGCCTGCCGCGACGGCCATCCCGTAGAGCGGGTGACCGACCTCGACGGCTGACATCATGAGGACAGGTTCGGGGGCATCCCTCAAGGTGGCCGGCGCCGGCCTGCGTCCACCGTCCCCGCCCGCACAGAGGTGACACGATGCGAATCCTGGTGATCGGGGCCGGCGGCGTCGGCACGGCCGCGGTGGCGATCGCCGCGCGCCGCGGCTTCTTCGAGCACATGGTGGTGGCCGATTACGACGCCGCCCGGGTCGAGCATGCGCTCGCCCAGGTGGCGGGGGATGCCCGATTCTCGGGCGCCCGCGTGGATGCCTCGAACGTGGACGCCATGTCCGTGCTCATCCGCGAGCAGCGGATCACCCACGTCCTCAACGCCGTGGACCCGCGCTTCGTCATGCCGATCTTCGACGCCTGCGGGGCGGCCGGCGTGGGCTACACGGACATGGCGATGTCGCTCTCGCACCCGCACCCGGAGCGACCCTTCGAGGAGACCGGCGAGAAGCTGGGCGACCGCCAGTTCGCGAAGGCCGGCGACTGGGAGGCAGCCGGGCGCCTGGCGCTGGTGGGCCTGGGCGTGGAACCCGGCCTGTCCGACATCTTCGCGCGCTACGCCCAGGACGAGCTGTTCAGCGAGATCGACGAGGCGGGCGTGCGGGACGGCGCCAACCTGACCGTGGATGGCTACGACTTCGCGCCGTCGTTCTCGATCTGGACGACGATCGAGGAGTGCCTCAACCCGCCGGTGATCTGGGAGGAGGGCCGGGGCTGGTACACCACGCCACCCTTCAGCGAGCCCGAGACGTTCGAGTTCCCGGAGGGGATCGGCCCGGTGGAGTGCGTGAACGTGGAGCACGAGGAAGTGCTCCTCATCCCGCGCTGGGTCAAGGCGAAGCGGGTCACCTTCAAGTACGGCTTGGGCGACGAGTTCATCAACGTGCTCAAGGTGCTGCACACGCTCGGCCTCGACCGCACGGACCCGGTGATGGTCAAGGGTGCCGCGGTGTCGCCGCGGGACGTGGTGGCCGCCTGCCTCCCGGACCCGGCGGGCCTGGGCGACCGGATGCACGGCAAGACCTGTGCCGGGACCTGGGTCACTGGCCGGGGCAAGGACGGGGCGCCGCGTGCCGTCTACCTCTACCACGTGGTGGACAACGACTTCTCGATGGCCGAGTACGGCTCACAGGCGGTGGTCTGGCAGACGGCGATCAACCCGATCGTCGGCCTCGAGCTGCTGGCGCGCGGTACGTGGTCCGGCGCCGGCGTCCTCGGACCGGAGGCCTTCGAGCCGAAGCCGTTCCTCGACCTGCTGGTTGAGTACGGGTCCCCGTGGGGGATGCGGGAGGAGCCCGCTCCCGCGGGCTGAGCATCTCGAGCGGTGGTGCCCATTCGGGCGGCGCCCGGTCCGGCGGCGCCAACATGGCGCCCGGTCCGGCCGCCCATTCCGGCCGCGCCAACGTGGCGCCAGGGCCGGCCGCGCCCCCGGCCACGCCAACATGGCGCCCAGAATCCCCGAATGCCAACCACCTGAGCATTCGCCAGCTCGCCGGCGGGAGCGGGCGAGCTCGTGAGCGCGGGACGGTCCGGGATCTCCGCCAATTGCATCCTGGCGACGGCATTTGATCGCGCGACGTTGGAGAATGCCCACCAGGGCGGCATCTGGGGTTCTTGCGGATCCCGGGGCGGATTCCGGGCGGGTCCCGGGCTACGCGGCACCCCCCGGGGGAGGTCGCGGCCAAGGGCGAAGCGGCGCCCCCCGGGGGAGGTCGTGGCCTGGGTGGCGGATCCGCGCGGCGCGCAGCTGGGTCGGATCCCGTCGGATCCCGTCAGATCACGTCAGATTCGGTCGATCCGCCGCGCGGAGAGGCGTGGCCCGTAGCGCGGCGCCGCGAACCCGGCGAGCTCCAGGAGGCGGATCACGCGTCCGCGCTGGCCCCGGTACGGCTCCAGCAGCTCCAGCATCCGCTGATCGGTGCCGCGAGGCTCGCCGGCCAGCGCCCACGCGACCATGTTCGGGATGTGGAAGTCGCCGACGCTCACCGCGTCCGGGTCGCCGAACGCCCGCATGCCCACCTCGGCCGCGGTCCATGGGCCGATCCCGGGGAAGGCCCGCAGGGCGGCATACGCCGTCTCACGGGCCTCGACGGCTGCATCCGGACCGGCGGCGGCCTCGCCCAGTCGCTCAAGGCGGTCGGCCTCGCGGGAAACGGCGCGGACCAGGTCCGCTCGCCGCCGTTCCAGCCCGAGCGGGTGAAACGCATGGTAGGGGAGCCGCGCGAGCACCTCAGGTGTCGGGAGAAGACGCAAGCCGGGCGGCCCGGGCGCGTCCTCGCCGTACGAGCGGACGAGCCCGTGAAGGGTCCGGCGCGCCTCGTCGCCGGTGACCTTCTGCTCCAGGATCGCGGGAACCAGGGCCTCCAGCACCGCACCGGTGCGCCCGATCCGGAGGCCCGGTGACCGCTTCACGGCCGCCTGCACCGCCGGGTGCCGCGGGACGAGGGCCTGGGGATCGTCATCGAAGCCCAGGAGCGCCTCGAGGCCGGCGAGCGCCCGGGTGCCGCCGGGCCCCCACGCCCTCGCGCGGAGGACCCTGACGAGCGGCTCGATGAACAGCGTCGCCGGTCCTTCGAGCGTTCGGGTCGCCCGCCAGGCGGAGCCCGAGGCCTCGAACCGCAGCGACGGGTCGCCGCGGCCCCGGGCGTGGATGCCCAGTGTCAGGCGCAGGCTGTACTGCGCCGGCAGGGGCAGCTCACGCTCGGCGATCGGCGGACCCGGGTCGTGACCCATGGTCGAGCAGGGTAGTGCTTCTCGCCGGACGGCGACCCGCAACGCGGCCAGGCCCTTGCCCTGTCCCGGCCCGCCATTAGGCCGCCCCACCGACGCCGCCCGAACCTGTGAGATTGCTCACGTAGGACACATCCCCGTCGCCGATCGGGGCCGATACCGTCCCGGACGAGGTGTCGTATCCTCCCGACGCCTGAACCAAGGAGGACCGATTGGCGCGAATGCAAGACGTGACCCGACGATGACACGCCGGGACCGCGAGGTGCAGCGCGCCCGTACCCGGCCGGCCGGCAACGTGGAACCGGTGCCGCGGCCTGGTGCACGGCCATCCGAGCCTGCTTCCGAACCCGGTATCCGGGAGCAGCTGGAGCGCGCGAGCGTCCCCGCTCGCGCGCTCCTCCCCCTCCGCATGTTCTTCGGCGTGACCTTCGTCTATGCGGGCCTCGACAAGCTGGTGGACCCGGCGTTCTTCGATGCGTCGGCCTCGGCCTCGATCGTGGGCCAGCTGGCCGCCTTCGCCCGCGTCTCGCCGCTGGCGCCCCTCGTGCACCTGGTCCAGCCCTTCGCGATCCCGCTGGGCCTGCTGATCGCCCTCGCCGAGATCGCCATCGGGCTGGGGGCCCTCACCGGGCTCGCCTTCCGCCTGGCCGCGGCCGGTGGCGCGGCGCTGTCGCTGCTGTTCTGGCTGACGGCCTCGTGGACGACCCACCCGTACTACTACGGCGCGGACCTGCCATATGCGTTCGGCTGGGCGACGCTCGCCCTTGCCGGTCACGGAGGGCTGCTCGTCCCGAAGGCCATCCGGGAGCTGGGCAACCGGAAGGTGGACCAGGGCTCGTGGGGTCCCCGCGGGGCGGGTGCCGGCGCGCGGACCCGCAACGGCCCCGGGCTCGGCGAGGAGCCCTCGCCCTCGCGGCGCCTCGTGCTCCAGGCGGGCGTTCTGGGAGCCGCCGCCCTGGCCGTCGCGGCGCTCGCCGCCCCGGTCCGGATCCTGCGACCTTCGGGCACCGGCGACCGGACGGCCCTGACCGGGGGCGGCACCGTCACCCCCACCGACGCTCCGGCCGGCACCTCCCCGGCTTCCGGCACCCCGCAGCCGGGTGGGACCGCCCCCGCAACTGCCGGCACCGCCCCCGCGGCCACGCCGTCCGCCGCCCAGGGGGTAACGCTATCGACGATCGCCAGCGTCGACCAGCAGGGCGCTGCCATCATCCAGATCCCCGCGGATGCCCCAAGCCCGTATCCCGCGGGTGATCCCGGGATCATCGTCAAGCTCCACGACGGGACCTACGTCGCCTACGACGCCACCTGCACCCACAACGGCTGCACGGTGGGCTGGGACGCCCAGGACAGCGTGATCCTGTGTCCATGTCACGGGGCCGCCTTCGACCCGGCGAACCACGGCGCAGTGCTCGGCGGGCCGACGAACACGCCGCTCCCGGAGCTGCCGATCGTTGTGAACCAGCAGGCCGGGACGATCAACCTCCGCGCCTGAGCACGTCCGCGCCCATGTCACGGCGACGCGGAGGCGCCCGGTCGACGCGTTCGTCCGAACGATGAGGCACCGGATGACGGGTCCGCGTGCGAATGACTGTGTCGGCCGTACCATCGCACGAAACGCCACCCATCCCGACCGCGGTCGTGGAGCGACACAAGGCGCACGCGAGGGCGATGACATGACCTGGACGCTGGACCATTGGATCGACGGCACGGCCCGTGCGCCCGCCAACGGCCGCTATCTCGAGCGCAACAGCCCGATGGACGGCACGCCCGTGTGCCGGGTGGCCCAAGGGGGCGCCGACGACGTGGACGCGGCGGTCGGGTCGGCGGCGCGCGCCCTGCCCGCCTGGCGTCGGACCCCGGCCGCCGTGCGCGGCCGCCTCCTGATCGAGGTCGCACGCCGCATTCGCGAGGCCGCCGGGTCCCTGGTGGCGGAGGAGATCGCGGAGACCGGTAAGCCGCGGTCGACGGCCGCCGCCGACGTCGAGGTTGCCGCCCAGTACTTCGAGTTCTACGGCGAGGTCATCAACGCGATCAACGGCGAGACGATCGACCTCGGCAGCGACTATCACTCCTTCACCCGCAACGAGCCGTTGGGGGTGGTGGGCGTGATCACGCCCTGGAACGTGCCGATCAACCAGGCCGCGCGAGCGGTGGCTCCCGCGATCGCCGCCGGCAACACCGTGGTGCTCAAGCCCTCGTCGTTGACGTCCACCACCTCGATCCGCCTCGCCGAGCTGTGCACGGCGGCCGGCCTGCCGGACGGCGTCTACAACGTGCTCCTCGGTGGCGGTTCGACGACCGGGCCGGCCATCGTGACCCACCCGGACGTGCGCAAGGTCGCGTTCACCGGCTCGGTCGAGGTTGGCAGGCAGCTGGCGCACCTCGCCGCGGACCGGCTGATCCCGCTCACCCTCGAGCTCGGCGGCAAGAGCGCGAACATCGTGTTCGCGGATGCGGATCTCGACAAGGCCGCAACCTGGGCAACGACGGCCTTCACCAGCAACGCCGGCCAGGTCTGCTCGGCGGGTACGCGGCTCCTGGTCCAGCGCGACATCCACGACCGGTTCGTGGCCATGGTGGCTGAGCGGGCATCTGCGCTCCGGCCGGGCGAGACCATCGGCCCCGTGATCAGCCCGGGGCAGTTCACGACGATCCGCAGCTACCTCGAGATCGCCGAGGGCGAGGGCGCCGTCCCTGTCATCGGTGGCGCGACTGCGATCGTCGACGACGGTCCGGGCCTGTTCGTCTCGCCCACGGTCTATACCGGCGTCCACAACGGGATGCGCATCGCCCGGGAGGAAGTGTTCGGCCCGGTGCTCGCCGTGATCCCGTTCGACACCGAGGAGGAGGCGGTCACCATCGCCAACGACTCCCCGTACGGCCTGGTGGCCGGCGTCTGGACCCGCGACATCTCCCGGGCCCTGCGCGTGGCCGCGGAGATCGAGGCGGGGCAGGTGTTCGTCAACTCCTGGTGGTCCGGCGGCGTGCAGACCCCCTTCGGTGGCACGAAGATGTCCGGATACGGCCGCGAGAAGGGCGTCGAGGCGCTGCACCACTACACCCAGACCAAGTGCGTGACGGTCGCGCTGTGACCTCGCTCCGGCCAGGCCTCTCGCTCCGGCCTGGCCCCTCGCTCCGGCCCGGCCCGTCGGCCGCACCCGGCCCCTCGGCCGCACCCGGCCCCTCGGCCGCGCCTGGCCCCGGCCCGACGCTGCGTGGTCCCTCGCCCGGGCGCGGCCCCGTCGATGCGGTCGTGTTCGACTGCGACGGCGTGCTCGTCGATTCGATCGGAAGCGTGGACCGGGCGTGGCGCCGCTGGGCGGTCGACTATGGCCTGGACCCGGAGGCGGTGCTCGCCGTGATCCATGGCCAGCCCACCCGTGACACCGTTCCGAGGCTGGTGCCGGCAGCGGAGGTCGGGGAGGCCATCCGGCGCATCGACGACTACGAGCTCGCGGACGTCGGCTCCGTGGCGGCGCTGCCGGGGGCCGCCGCCCTCCTCGCCTCGATCCCGCCGGGCCGCTGGGCCGTCGTGACCTCCGCGTCGCGCGCCCTGTTCACTGCCCGCTTCCGCGCCGCCGGCCTCGCGGAGCCGGCCATCGTGGTGACCTCAGACGACGTGACGCGAGGCAAGCCGGACCCCGAGGGGTATGCCCAGGCGATCCGACGGCTCGGCGTCGCGCCGGAGCGGGTCGCGATCTTCGAGGACAGCGACGGCGGGATCGCGGCGGCCATCGCGTCCGGGGCAGGGACCGTGATCCGCGTCGGGACCGGGGCGCCCGGTCCGGGGCAGGCGGCGGTCGTGGCGGACCTGCGGAGCGTCGACTGGCGGGACGGGCTGGTCCTGCACGCGGACGGTGGCACGGCGTAGCTGACGGCGAGCCCTCAGGATCGCCGACATCGCGAACACCTGCCGGCCGAGGCCGGGCCGGATCCCGTCCTTGGCCGGCGGCGCGGACCCGAATGCGGTCCTCGCGCCGCCCGTGGCGCGGACCCGAACGCGGTCCTCGAGCCGCCCGTGGCGCGGACCCGAACGCGGTCCTCGAGCCGCCCGTGGCGCGGACCCGGACGCGGTCCTCGTCCCCGCCCGTGGCGCGGACCCGGACGCGGTCCTCGCCCCGCCCGTGGCGCGGACCCGGACGCGGTCCTCGCCCCGCCCGTGGCGCGGACCCGAACGCGGTCCTCGAGCCGCCCGTGGCGCGGACCCGAACGCGGTCCTCGAGCCGCCCGTGGCGCGGACCCGAACGCGGTCCTCGAGCCGCCTGTGGCGCGGACCCGAACGCGGTCCTCGAGCCGCCTGTGGCGAGGACCCTGGATTGCCCCCGCCTCCGCCCACTGCCCGGTCGTGATCACCAGAATCCCCAATTGCCGTCGTGGTGGGCATTCGCCAACGCCGCATCGTCAAATGCCGTCACCAGGATGCAAATGGCGCGAATCCCGGACGCTCCCACGCTCGCCACCTTCCCAGATCCTGCCCGCGGGTTGGCGAAAGCTCTGGTGGTGAGCATCTGGCTGTCAAGAAGCGGCCATGAAGCGGGCTCCCTGGCGGCAACGTGGGTTCTCGTCGGAACCAAGGCCAACAGGAGACCCGAGACCGTGTTGTACGCCGGAGTGGACCTGTCGCGCCAGAAGGTGAATGTGCACGTGCTCGACGCGGCGGGCGGGACGGTGACCGCGACCTGGGTACGTCACCCCCTTGATGTGGGGGTCCGTTTCATCGAGCGACAGGATGACCGGACCGCGATGCCGGCCACCGTTTCGCGGTCTCCCGCTCGGCTTGCGGAGGGTAGTCGCCCGGTCCGGGCTTGGGCCGAACCGTCAGGCGGGGATCCGTCCCGACCACCACCGCCCTCGCCCCGGACGCCGGGCTGCGGGAGCGCCCAGGCCTCCTCCGCCCTCAGGCCCCGCGCACCCCGCCGACCACCACCGCCCTCAGGCCCTCGGCGCCGCCCCGGCCACCGGCCTGATCAGCTCGATCCCTTGCGCGGCGAGGCCGGTCGACACCCGACGCCGCATCTCGACCTCGACCCTCATCCGGCTCTCGGGCCGGACGCGTCCGGACAACCGGATCGTCGCCCCGGCCGCAGTGAGGCTCGTCATCCCGGCATAGGCGGGCGGCTCCAGGAACAGCTCCGCCAGCGCCGGATCGACCGCCAGGTCCCGGCCGACCGCTTCGAGCACCGCGATGGCGGCCTCCAGGTCCCGGTCCGCGACGCCGTCGATGTTCACCATCGCGACCGCGAAGGTGCGGGTCAGGTTCGCGGACGATCGGACGGTCCCGTTCGAGATCGAGTGCAGGACGCCGCGGGGATCGCGGACGAGCGTCCGACGGAGCCCGACCTCCTCCACGGTCCCCTCGACCGTCCCGATCTGGACGACGTCCCCCTTGAAGTACTGCCCTTCCAGCAGGATCAGCAGACCCATCAGGTAGTCCAGGACGATGCTCTGGCCGGCGAGCGTGATCGCCGCGAACACGATGCCCAGGCCGGCAAGCACGGACCACAGGTCGAACAGCCCGAGCACGACCGCGCCGAGCGCCGCCAGGACGACGAGCCGGAGGAGCTTGACCAGCAGGTCCTCGAGCGTCGCGACGCGCTTGTCGATCTCCGCGGCGTGCGAAGGATCCGTGCCGAGCGTCCGGGCCTGTGCCGCCATCGCGCGGACGAGCATGCGGTGGATCGCCGGCCGCGCCCAGCGGTAGGCGAACAGCAGCGCGATGGCGATGAGCGCGATCGCGATGCCATGCGAGGCCAGCCACGTCAGGAGGTCGCCACCGGGACCCGACAGGCCTGACATGTCGAGCGACCCTACCGCCCGAGCGGCGAGAACGTCGCCGTGAAGTGCCGCAGCTGGGCCGGCTGCTTCGCGATCCGGTAGCCGCGCAGGCTGGACGATCGCGACGCCACGTCGCGAGCCACCTCGATCACGTAGTCGACATGGCTCTGCGTGTACGTCCGGCGTGGGATCGCGAGGCGGACCAGGTCCATCGGGCCCGGTGTCTCGGTCCCGTCCGGGTGCAGCCCGAACATCACGGTCCCGATCTCGCAGCCCCGGATCCCGCCCGCCCGATAGAGCTCCACCGCCAGCGACTGGCCCGGGTATTCCAGCGGCGGGATGTGGGGGAGCATCGCGCGCGCGTCCAGGTACACCGCGTGGCCGCCGAACGGCTGCACGCAGGGGATGCCGGCCGAGACCAGCGCGTCGCCCAGGTACGCCGTGGACTCGATCCGGTAGCGCAAGTAGTCCTCGCTCACGACCTCCCTGAGGCCCTGGGCGATGGCCTCGAGGTCCCGGCCGGCCAGGCCGCCGTAGGTCGGGAAGCCCTCCGTCAGGATCAGGAGGTTGCGGCAGCGCTCGGCCAGGGCGTCGTCGTTCATCGCAAGCCAGCCGCCGATGTTCGCGAGCCCATCTTTCTTGGCCGACATGGTCATGCCGTCCGCCAGGCGCCCGACCTCCCGGATGATGTCCACGACCGGGCGGTGCTCCTGGCCAGGCTCGCGGGTCTTGATGAACCAGGCGTTCTCGGCGAACCGGCAGCCGTCCAGGAACAGCGGCTTGCCGAATCGGTCGCAGACCGCGCGGACGGCCCGCAGGTTCTCGAGGCTGACCGGCTGGCCGCCGCCGGAGTTGTTGGTGATGGTGACGACGACGACCGGGACGTCGTCGCCGCGCGCGATCAGCAGCGCCTCGAGGGCCGCGATGTCCATGTTGCCCTTGAATGGGTGGATCAGGGCGGGCTGGCGTCCCTCCGCGATCACGAGGTCCAGGGCCTCGGCGCCGGTGAACTCCACGTTGGCGCGGGTCGTGTCGAAGTGGGTGTTGTTGGGCACGACCATGCCCGGCCCGCCGATCGCCGTGAACAGGATCTTCTCGGCCGCGCGTCCCTGGTGGGTGGGGATGACGTGCCTGAACGAGAACAGGTCCTGCACGGCCTCCAGGAACACGAACCAGGACGGGCTGCCCGCGTAGCTCTCGTCGCCGTGCTGGATGGCCGCCCACTGGTCCCGGCTCATGGCGCCCGTGCCGGAGTCGGTCAGCAGGTCGATGAGCACGTCGTCGGCGTGCAGGTTGAACAGGTTCCAGCCCGCGGCCTCGAGGGCGCGCTCGCGCTCGCCCCTCGTGGTCCGCCGGATCGGCTCGACCGCGTGGATCCGGAACGGTTCGATGATCGTCTGCCAGCGATCCATCGCCGGAGGATACGCCGGTGCCGCTGCGGTGAGAGGTCCAGTTGCGCCGGGTCGGGCGCGAGCGTCGGACGGTCGGGCGCGACGCATCGGGCGGGGACCGGGCGCGCCACCCGTGCGAAACTCGAGACATCCGCGGCGCGCCGTCACGCGAACCGTGGGTGGCGCCCGTCCGGCGCCGCTTCGATCCCGAGCAGTCAAGGAGCACACGACGGTGGAGTCACCGGGGGCCGCGACCGCGGCGATGCACGAATCCGGCCGCGGCCGCTGGCTTGGGCTGGCGATGCTGAGCCTGGGCGTCTCGATGATCATCGTGGACGCGACGATCGTGAACGTCGCTATCCCGTCGATCATCAAGGACCTGAACCTGGACTCCACGGAGGCCGAGTGGATCAACACGATCTACGCGCTGGTCTTCGCCTCGCTGCTGATCACGCTCGGGCGCATCGGCGACCTGTTCGGCCGCCGGAAGCTCTATCTCGTCGGCCTCGTGGTGTTCGGGTTCGCGTCCGTCCTGGCCGGCCTGTCCCAGTCGGGAGGGATGCTGATCCTCGCCCGCGTCCTGCAGGGCGTCGGCGGCGCGATGATCCTGCCGGCGACGCAGTCCATCCTGAACACGAACTTCAGGGGGCGGGACCGCGCGATCGCGTTCGGCATCTGGGGCGCCACCATCGGCGGCATGGCCGCGGTCGGGCCGCTGCTCGGGGGCTGGCTGACGACCTACCTGTCCTGGCGCTGGGCGTTCTTCATCAACGTCCCGGTGGCGCTGATCGCGTTCTTCGGGACGCTCCACTACATCGGTGAGTCGAAGGACGAGAACGCGAAGTCCGGGCTCGATCCGGTCGGCTTCGTGCTGATCACGGGCGGCCTCAGCCTGTTCATCTTCGGTCTCATCGAGGGTCGCAACTACGGCTGGTGGACGCCCACCAAGCCGTTCGAGATCTTCGGCTGGACCTGGCCGCTCGACTCGGTGTCGATCATCCCGTTCTGCCTCGCGGGCGGCCTCCTCGCCCTGGCGGTGTTCCTGGTCGTCGAGAGCCGCCGGTCCCGCGCGGGCAAGTTCTTCCTGTTTGACGTGGGCCTGTGGCTGTTCCCCGCGTTCCGCTACGGGAACCTCGCCGGCACGATCGTGTCCCTGGGCGAGTTCGGCCTCCTCTTCGCGCTCCCGCTCTTCCTCCAGGGGGTCATCGGCTACAGCGCGTTCGAGACCGGGCTCGTGTTCCTCGCCCTGGCCGTCGGGTCGTTCTTCGCCGCTCCCGTGTCCGCGCGCCTCGCTCAGAAGTACGGCCCGCGGCGTGCGGTGACCCTGGGCATGTTCCTCGAGGCCGTCGGGATCATCAGCACGTCCCTGCTGATCTCCACCACCGTGACCGGCCTGCAGCTGGCGGTGCCGCTGTTCGTGTACGGGATCGGCGTGGGCCTGGCGACGGCGCAGCTGACGAGCATCGTCCTGTCCGACATCCCGCCGGAGCGGTCCGGCCTGGCCTCGGGGGCGAACTCCACGATGCGCCAGATCGGATCTGCGCTGGGCATCGCGATCCTCGGCACGGTCCTGTTCACGGCGCTCGGCAACGGTGTCCACCAGAACCTGTCGGCCATCCCCGGCATCCCGCCGGCGGCGGTCGATGCGGTTGCCACCGCGATGGAGCAGTCCGCGGGCCAGGCGATCGTGGTGATCCGGGCGGAACCCCAGTACGCGGCGGCGGTGGCCCCGATCGAGTCCGCGTTCGTTGACGCCACCCGGCTGGCCGGCTTCGTCGCCAGCGGCTTCGTGCTCATCGGCGTCGTGCTCACCCTGCTCCTGCCCGAGATGCCGAAGGACCGCGTCCTCGAAGCGGTGGCGCTCCAGGGCGCGGAGGGGGACGAGCAGGAGGACGAGGAGCCGGCGGAGGCGGTGCCCGCCTGACCGGGGACGATGCATCCATACCGTGTCGCGCGGCCGCGAGGTACGCTGCGGGCATGTGTCGAAGCATCCGCCAGCTCCGGCGGGCCGGGGACGCCGGCCCTGCCACCACGGGCGAGGCCAGCGCCGCCGCCCTCCAGTACGTTCGCAAGATCAGCGGATACCGGACGCCCGCCGCGCGCAACGAGGCCGCGTTCCGGGCTGCCGTCGAGGAGGTCACCGCGGCCACCGAACGACTGCTGATCGCGCTCGGGACCGACGTGGCCGAGGGACCGGATCCGTTCGCGGACCCGGCCGCCCGCCGGGCGATCCTGGACGGTCGCCCTTCGGCGCGAGTGCCCGCGTGAGCGGCCCTGCGCCGGCCCCGCGCGTGAGCGGCCCGGCGCGGGTGCGAGCGTGAGCGGTCCGGCACCCACCGCGCTCCCGGTTCCGGCACCCACCTGGTGGCGTCGGGAGGGCCTGGACGTCGTCGACGGCCGCCTGGCGCTCAACGGCGTGGACCTCGAGGGCCTCGTCCGCCGCCACGGAGCCCCGCTGTTCGTTTACGACCTCGCCCGCCCCGTGGAGAACATGCGCGCCCTGCAGGCGGCGCTGGAGCGGGCCGGCGTCCCCTACGTGACGCGGTTCGCGCTCAAGGCCTGCCCGGACGTGCGGATCCTCGAGGTCCTGCTCGGCATGGGGGACCCGGGCACCCCGCAGGGCGTCGGCATCGATGCCTGCTCACCCGGCGAGGTCCTGCACGCGCTGGCGAACGGCTGGCCCGCCGAGACGATCAGCCACACCGGGACCAACGTCAGCGAGCGAGACCTGGACGTGCTGCTCGCGCATCCGATCCGGCTCAACCTCGACGGCGTCAGCCAGCTCGAACGGGTGGGTCGCCGGGCGCCCGGCCGGACCGTGGGGATCCGCATCAACCCGGGCGCGGGCGCCGGCTATACCGAGCACCTCGCCTACGCCGGCGAGCGGCCGACGAAGTTCGGCGTGACCGAGGACCGGCTGGACGATGCGATCGACGCCACGCGCCGCCACCGGCTCACCGTCGACACGATGCACTTCCACGCCGGGTCCGGCTGGCTGGGGGACCAGCTCGACGGTTTCGAGGCAGCCCTGGGAAGCGCCGCCCGGTTCCTCGACCGGCTGCTGGAGGCCGGCTGCCCCATCCGCGAGGTCAACGTCGGCGGCGGGCTCGGCGTGGTCGCCCGCGACGGCGAGCGGCCTGTCGACCTCGATGCCTACGCCCAGACCGTGCGCCGCCACCTGGGGCCGTACGGGGTGACGGTCGCATTCGAGCCGGGCGACCTTGTCATGAAGGACGCGGGCGTGCTCCTGGGCGAGGTGGTCACCGTGGAGCGCCGGGGCGGGACGACGTATGTCGGCCTCGACATCGGCTGGAACGTCAACTGCGCGTACTTCATCTACCGGTACGCGCAGGAGATCCTGCCGCTGCGTGACCCGCTCCGGGACCGCACGCGGCTGGTGACGATCGCCGGGCACATCAACGAGGCGGGCGATGTGTTCGCCGAGGACTACCCGTTCCCGGACGTGGCCGAGGGCGACGCGGTGGCCATCCTCAACGCCGGCGGCTACCTCGCGGCGATGTCGATGACGCACTGCCTGCGGCCGACGGGGACGGCGGTGTACCTGCAGAGGGAGGTGGGAGTTTGACGGCGGCGTTCGCGGGATTTGTCGTTGTTCCCGGCGGGCGGATCTGGACCGAGGCGGCGGGGGAGGGCACGGGGGTCGTCCTCGTGCACGCGGGGATCGCCGATGCCCGGATGTGGGACCCGCAGTGGGACGCGCTTGCCGCACGCCACCGCGTGGTCCGCTACGACACGCGCGGCTACGGCCGGACCGAAGCCGCCGACATCGAGTTCTCGGACCGGGCCGACGTGCTGGCGGTGATGGACGCGGCCGGCCTGGACCGCGCGACGATCGTGGGCTGCTCGCGGGGAGGTTCGATCGCGATCGACACGGCGCTCGAGTTCCCCGGCCGGGTCGATGCGCTCGTCTGGGTGTGCGGCGGCCTGGGCGGCATCGAGGCCGACGAGACGCCCGCCGAGACCGCCGCGGGCGAGCGGATGGAGGAGCTGTGGGCGGCGAAGGACTGGGAGGCGCTCGCCGATCTCTCGGTTGCCGTCTGGGTGGACGGCGTGGGTCAGCCGGCGGGCCGGGCGCCGGCACCGATGCGCGAGCTCGTGCGCCGGATGTGCCTGGAGACCTTCGTGCAGGAGAAGCCGGAGGGCCGGCCGATCGTCCTCGATCCGCCCGCGGCCGGCCGCTTACACCAGGTCCGGGTGCCGATGCAGGTGATCGTCGGGGAGCTCGACACGCTGGGCGTGCGCCAGGCCGGTGGCCTACTCGCGGATCGCGTTGCGGGGGCGCGGCGGATCGACCTGCCGGGGGTGACGCACCTGCCCAACCTCGAGCGCCCGGAGTGGTTCACGGAGACGCTGCTCGGGTTCCTGGCCGGGGTCGGATCCACCTAGCAGCCGCGCCACCTAGCAGCCGCGCCACCCGCGAGAGTCCGTTCGCCCCACGCATGCATTCCCGGTCCGGGCAGGGATCGCGTGCCCGGGTCGCGACGAATCCCGCTGGGCCGGCGAATGCCAGACGCTCCCAGCCCATCACGGGCGTGAGCGGGTAGCATCCGCACACGATGCCCCAGCCCGCCCGGTCCCCCGAGCCCTCCCTCGAGCGCCGCTCCACCCGCGCCCGGATCACCGCCTACCGTGCCGGCATCGCCGAGATCCGCGACGATCGCCTGGCCGGCGAGGAGCCCCTGGCGATCCGCGCTGCCGGCCCGGGCCAGGAACCCGTCGACGTCGCGATCACCATGCGCACCCCGGGTCATGAGGCGGATCTCGCGGCCGGCTTCCTGCGCACGGAGGGCCTCGTCGAGGACGAGGCGGACGTCACCGGCTTCGGGCGCGGGGACCCTGCGGGCAGCGCCCAGCCCGACGACGAGATCACGGTGCTCCTCACCCGGCCGTTCGACGCTTCTCGCGTGGCGGAACGCCACTTCGTCGCCACGGCGTCCTGCGGGATCTGCGGCCGGGCCTCGATCGACGAGATCGCCGTGCGCTGCGCGCCCATCCCCGCCGGCCCGGTCGTGTCCGCGGCGACGCTGCTGTCGCTTCCCGGGCGCCTCCGCGAGGCCCAGGCAGTCTTCGACGCGACCGGGGGCCTCCACGCGGCCGGCCTGTTCGAGGCGACCGGCGAGCTCATCACCCTCCGGGAGGACATCGGCCGCCACAACGCGCTCGACAAGCTGATCGGCGGCCGGTTCCTGGCCGGCGAGCTGCCGCTCCACGATCGGATCGTCCTGGTCTCGGGCCGCCTCGGCTTCGAGCTGGTCCAGAAGGCCGCGGTCGCCGGCGTCCCGGTGCTGGCCGCGGTATCGGCTCCCAGCGACCTGGCCGTCGAGGCGGCGCATCGGCTGGGCGTGACCCTCGTCGGGTTCCTACGCGGAGAGGGCTTCAACATCTATGCCCGCCCGGACCGCATCGCGGTGGGGCCGGCGTAGACCGCCCCTCGTCGGCTCCTCGTCAGCTCCTCGGGGTCAGCGGCCAGGACACGCCGGCCGGGAGATCCGGCAGGGCACCCGTGGTCGGACTGTCCGAGGACGGCGTGGTGACCGGCAGCACGGGCTCGGCGTGGCAGCGGGCGCAGAACGCAGGCTGGTGGCAGTAGGCACATGCGGTGTTGCCCTGGTCCCGGATGACCTTCGCGTGGTTGGTGGCCATCACGTCGTGGTCGACCGTGACCGCGCCCGTGGCGTGGCAGTTCACGCAGTAGTCGCGCGCATGGCACTGGCCGCAGCTCTGGCCGCCCGGATCCACGTTCGTGGCGACGTTCTTGTGGTCGAACACCCACAGGTCGTCGTTGTGGGTGGCCGGCGGCTCGCCCAGCGGCAGGCTGGCGATGGTGGGCCCGATCTGGGGGAAGGTGTGGCAGGTGTCACAGGTGGACGGGATCATCGTGTGGGTGGCCGCGCCGTCCTTGACCAGGAAGTGGCCGCCGTCGTGGCACCGGAAGCACCCGGGGAAGTCCTTGTGGCCGAGGTTGTCCGGGTAGGTCGCAGGGGTGACCTTCATGTCCGGGTTCGCCGACAGGCGGTACAGCCGCTTGATCTGCTCGATCGCGCCGTCGACCTGCGCGGCCTTGGTCTGCGCGACGAGCGGGTAGTTGGTCGCGTAGAAGTCCCTGAGCTTGTCGATCTCGGCGTCGGCGGAGGCGTAGTCCGGGTAGCTGCCCCAGAGGATCCGCATGCCCTCCCGCTTGATATACGGGAGCGAGGGGTCGATGGTGCCGACGGAGAGCTCGTAGTCCATGTCCGTCCCCGGGTTCGCCATCGTGTGCCCCACGCGGTTGTGGCAGTCGTAGCAGGACAGGGTGACGGTGGGCTGGGTGGCCTTGATCGCGTCGATGTCGGGCTGGACGTGCGCCGCGTCGCTGACCTTGTCCAGGGCGATCCACTCCTGGACCTGCCCGTCCGGCGTCGTGGACGTCACGAAGTCGATGGTGGACGCGTTCTCGTCGGGCGTGTTGTAGGTGAAGGTGCGCACGACGTGCCAGTGGACGCTGCGGTCCACGTTCTGCGGATCGCCGCCGCCGGGTCGGATCAGGAGCGCGACGAACTCGCGCGTGTTCGCCTCGTCCTCCTTGAACTGGGTGTAGCTCTTGAGGGCGGTGATCGCCCCCCCGCCCTCGACGTCGTGACACGTCATGCAGGTGTCGGTCGCCCCCGGCAGGCTCGCGTGGTTGGGCGGCGGGATGGGGGTGGGGTAGGTGCCCAGCACGACGTCGACCAGCTGGCGCGTCCCGTTGAGCTTGGCCTTCACCCAGCCCACGATGCCGGGTTCCACGTGACACTCGCCGCAGGTCACCTCGGCGTGCCGCCCGTCCTGGTTGGCCTGCAGCTCGGGCGCCATCGTGTGGCAGCGCCCGCAGAAGTCGGCGGTCTCCGTCCAGCGAATCAGGGAGACCCCGGCGAAGATGCCGACGAAGCCCATCGCAGACAGGACAAGGAGGAGCGCGAACAGGCCGCGCCGGGAGGCTGGCAGGCGGAGCCGGCGGCCACGCAGGTAGAACGGGTGGCGATGACGCACGGCCTCGACGGCGGGCGCGGCGCCGGTCTCGGCCACGGCATCGGCGCCGGTCTCGACCGCGGGCGTGGCATCTGCGGGGCCGGTCTCGGCCACGGCATTCGTCTCGGCCACGGCACCCGCGGCTACCGGCTCGGCACCCGCGGCTCCCGGCTCGGAACCCGCGGCCGCCGGCTCCGAACCGACGTCCGACGCCGACGCTGTGGCATCGGCGGGCGGCAGGGCATCGGGCGTCGCCGGGTCGGTCAAGATGGCCTCAGTTCAGGATGGCCGCGACAGCGCGATCCATCTCCTCCCTGGAGAGCGCGCCGATCCGGATTTCCCGGATCTTACCGTCCGGACCGATGAAGAAATGGGTGGGGATGCCCATCGTCCGGTAGGCGTCGGCGATCGCCGCCTGCTCGTCCACCGCGATCGGGAAGGTCAGGCCGGCCCGCTGGGCGTAGCCGCTCACGTCCGCCGCCGGCTCCTGGATGAACACGGCGATGACGTTCAGCCCCTTGCCCTTGTTCGCCTCGAACGTCGCCTCCACGTCGGCCGACTCGGTCCGGCAGTCCGGGCACCAGGAGGCCCCGAAGGTCAGCCAGACCGGCTTGCCCGCGTAGTCGGCGAGGGACACGGTCTTGCCGTCGTAGGTGAGCCCGGTGAAGTTGGGCGGCACCGCGCCGACGACCGGAGCCGCGCCTGCCGCTCCCGCCCCCAGGTCGACCTTCGTCACGCCGTCCGAGGGTGCCTGGCCGCTGGCCGCGTAGACCAGCACCCCGAGCACCACCACGGTGATGACGATGATCGCGCTCGTCTGCAGCCGGCCGGCGACGCGCCCGGAGGGCTGGGCCGGGGTTCCCGGTGCGCTCATGGTCGTGACTCCTGCGTCCGGGGCCCGATCAGCCCAGGCCGGAGTAGCTGTGGAGCCCGCCGAAGAACAGGTTCCCGAAGTAGGTGAACAGCGTGGCCGCGAAGCCCAGCACGAGCAGCAGGGCCGCCCGCTTGCCGCGCCAGCCGCGCATGACGCGCGCGTGCAGGTAGGCGCCGTAGATGAACCAGGTCACCAGCGACGCGGTCTCCTTGGGGTCCCAGCTCCAGTAGCTGCCCCAGGCCGTGTCGGCCCAGATGGCGCCCAGGATGATCGTGAGCGTGAGGAACGGGAACCCGACGATCACCGCGCGGTAGCCGATGTCGTCCAGGACGTCCAGCCGGGGCAGGCCCCAGCCGCCGGGCTCGGGGCGATTGCCCACCCAGGCGATGAACAGCTGCGCGAGGTACAGCACCGAGGCGGCGAAGGCGATCGCGAAGCTGCCGTAGGCGACGATGGCGACGGCGACGTGGACGGTGAGCAGGAGGTTGTTCTGCAGCGCCGGGACGAGCGGCTCGATGTCCGACGGGATGGTCGACGCGTAGAACATCATCGCGAACGCGACCGGCAGGGCGACGAGGGCGAGGATCCGCTGGTGGTAGCGGCGCTCGAACCACATGTAGGCGGTGAGGATCCCGAAGGCGAACGCCGCCGAGAACTCGTACATGTTGGCGAACGGGCCGTGGCCGGTCGCGATCGTGCGGAACACGAGGCTGGCCAGGAGGGCGAACACCGCCAGCCAGCCGAGCATCGTCGCGTAGCGCCCGATGGCCGCCGTGCGGGGCCCCGAGGTGAAGCCCGTGACGGTGGTGGTCATGGGCGCGCCGGCCGTCTGCATCCGGGCGGCCCGCAGGCCGGACAGGGCGTAGGCCAGGTAGAAGGCCGTCGCGAGCGCGGTGCTGAGCATCGCGGCGATGAAGGCGTAGCCGGAGAGCTTTTCCATGGGGACCTTCCTCAGCTCTGCGCCGGCGCCTGGAGCGCCGCACGGATGTCGGTGACGAGGTTCTCGAAGTCGGTGGCCTGCGAGACGTCCTTGTTGGCAAGAGTGGCCATGCCCAGGACCGCGCCGCCGTTCGGCCGGGGAACGATACGCCCCCACACGCGCTTGTGGTGGATCGTGAACCGGATGGCGAAGCCCGCGAACAGCAGGAACGCACCCAGCCAGACGAGCATGACGCCCGGGTCGCGCGCGACGTTGAGGCCGGTGAACTGGCTCTCGCGGTCGAAGGTGACGGTGTAGTCGCCCAGCGCGGTCGCCACGCCCTGGTCCATGACCTTGGAGGCGACCTGCGTGCCGTCGGCGGCCGTGTACAGCTCGACCTGCATCTGGCCGGGCTTGACGGTCGTGTCGCCATTGCCCAGGGTGCCGACCACCCAGCCGACGTAGTCCGAGCCCGGGATGGCGAACGAGCCGATCGGCCGGTTGTCGGCCGTCGTCCGCCAGGCCAGCGGCACGCCCTCCGAGATCAGCGTCTTGCCCGAGGCGTCCTTGACGGTCATCACGGCGGCGGCCCCGTAGAACGCCTGGTAGAAGGTGAGGTCGCCGTAGCGGAGCGGGTCGTTGACCCGGATCGTGTGGCGGTCGATCTCCTGCCCGTCCTTGTACAGGACGACCTGGCTGGCGTAGTCGATCGGCGCGCCCGTCGTCGTGTCGTACTTGTCGGTGAAGTCGATGAGCTGGAGGGTGAGGCCCGCCTCCGCGGCGACCGGGAGCGTGGCGCCCTCGGCGATCGTGAACTGCGCGTCGCGGTAGCCCCAGAGCGTGCCGGCGATGGCGCCGATCAGGATGACGATGATCGAGACGTGGGCCACGAGGCCGGCCCACGGGACCCACCGGTTCCGGTCGGCGTAGATGTGGATGGCGCCGTCGTCGCTGGACAGGGTTCGGTAGCGCCGGCCGCGGAGGACGTTCTCCACGATGGCCTGCGTCTCGGCCGGGGTGTGCCGGACGACGACGGCCTCGTGCTGGGGGGCGTGCTCGAAAAATGCCGGGCCCACGTCCACGCGCGGCTTGGTGGTGGTCCGCCAGATGCCCGGGATCCGGTGGATGGAGCAGGCGATCAGGCTGATCGTGAGCGCCGCCACGAGAACCCGGAACAGGAGCGAGTTGAAGATCTGGAACAGCTGGAGGGTGTCCAGGATCCCGGTCCAGCCGCCGTACTTCGGCCGGATCTCGTCCAGCCAGCTGGCCTTGGCCTCGGCGTCGCCCAGGACCCCGGAAGGTGCCTGGATGATGAGCGAGCCGAGGATGCCCAGCGCGGCGATCAGGAGCATCAGGATCATGGCCACGCGCATCGAGGTGAGGAAGTGCCACAGGCCTTCCAGCAACCGGTCGATGCGATCCATGAGCGTGGGGCCGGCCGCCGCGGCGGCCGGAGCGCCAGTCGGCGGAAGCGGCCGGGTGTGGACCTCTTCGGTCATGTCCGACTACCTCCTCAGAGACCGAAGGGCGACCCGAGGGTCGCCAGCCGGCCGAGCATGTTGGTGAGCATCAGCACGCCGACCGTCACGAGCAGGAGGCCCGTGATCATGGACACGGCGTGGTGGTGGCGGCCGACCACGGTCAGCCGCCTGGCGACCCAGGACGCGCCCAGGGCCACGGCGAGGAACGGGATGGCGAGCCCGGCCGCGTAGGCGACCAGCAGGACCGTCCCCTGGAGGACGCTGGACGTGGCGGTGGCCAGGCCGAGGATCCCGCCCAGGATCGGGCCGATGCAGGGGCTCCAGCCCGCCGCGAACAGCAGGCCGAACAGGAAGGACCGCGGGTAGCCCGGTCGCTCGCCGGGGCTGGCGATCGCACCGAAGCCCATGCTGCCGGTGCTGATGCCGGTGGCGGCGGCTGTGGCGGCCGGACCGCCGCCGGTGCCCGAGCTCCCGGTGCCGCCGCCGGCCGGACCGCCGCCGATGGGACCGCCGTCGCCGCCGCTCCCGGTGCCGCCGGCCATCACGAGCCCGCCGCCCATCGAGGGCAGTGCGCGGGTGTCGCGCCACAGGGCCCGGACGTTGATGATGCCCGCGACCTGGAGGCCGAGGAAGACGAGGAGCGCGCCGCCGATCATGTTGAGCACGTGGCGGTCGATGAAGGCGCCCAGGGCGCCGATGGCGGCGTAGAAGGCGACGAACACGAGCGAGAAGCCGAGCACGAACGACAGCCCGTGCATGAGGGCCGGGCGGCGACCGGCGGTGCCCTCACCGGTCGCGCCCATCATGTAGGCCAGGTATGCCGGCACGAGCGGCAGGCAGCAGGGGGACGCGAACGACACGACGCCGCCGACGAAGGCGATGCCGATGCCGATCGCACTGCCGAGCTCGTTCACGGCGTGGCGCTCGCCGCCGGGGAGGGGCTGGGGGCCGGGGTGGCCGCCGGGGTCGCACTGGTGGCCGGCGACGCCGCCGGAGACGCCGCCGGGGAGCTGCCCGGTGCCGCGCTGGCGCCGGCCGGAGCAGCCGGAGAGCCACCCGGCGCCGCGCCGGCCCCGGCCGGGGAGGCCGGGATCATCGAGTTCGCGACCAGCGAGTCGAGGTGGGACTTGACGGTCTGGGCGAGCTGCGAGGTGGGATCGAGCGCGATGACCTTGTTCCACTCGCTCTGGACGCCGGCCCAGTTCGGGGTCGACTGGTTGAGGTAGAGGAAGCCCAGGTCGTAGTGGACCTCGACGTTGTTCGGGTCGATGGCCACGACCTTCATCCAGGTGGTCTCGGCAGCCGGGAGGTCGTTGAGGTTGAAGCTGACGGCGCCGCGGGCCAGGAGACCGTCGACGTTGTTGGGCTCGAGGGCGAGGAGCTTGTCCAGCCAGTTGCCGGCGTCGGTGTACTGCTCGCCCGCGTAGTACTCGTTGGCCAGGGCGAGCAGCGTCGCGGTGTCGTTGGGGTTGGCCGCGAGCGCCGTCATGAGTGTGCTGATCTTGGCGAGATCGACGGCCGGGGCGGAAGCCTGCGCCGCCGTGTCGGCGCTCGTCCCGGGCGATCCGCCGACCGCGCCGGCCACCTGCATGGCGCCGAACACGACGGCGACGACCGCGAGCACAGCGACCGCGCTGAGGACCAGCCGCTTCCAGGGGTTGGCGGCCTGCGGGGCGGCGGCGTGCGGGGCGGCGGCTGCCGCGGCCGCGGGACGGGCAGGACGGCGGGCGGGAGCGGGCGCCGGGGAGTTGGCCTTCGGCTTGGCGGCCGGGAGCGTGTCCGGGTGGGCGCTCGGGGTGACCGAGGCGTAGAGGACGGCCAGGTCGTCGAGATCGGGCTCTCCGACTGCGGGCTGTGTCGCGGGGTCAAGCTCGATGACGTCGGGCTCGATCACGTCCTCGTCGAACACGTCGTCGGCCGAAGCATCGGCGACGGCAGCGTCCGCCATGGGCGCGCCGGTCGCGGCGGCCACGAGGACCGGGGCTTCCGCGGGAACGGAGCCCCGGCGGACCGGAGGTGTCGCCGGTCCGCCGGGTACGACCGCGGGCGGCCTTGCCGGACTCCTGAGGGCCGAGCCCTGGAGGCCGACCGGGTCGGTCAATTGGAGGTACGCCTCGTCCAGCGCCGACGCCTGGGCATGGGCCCATCCGCGGAGCTCCGGAGGCGCGGACGCGAGGTACTGGCTCGCGGCCTGGTGGAGGTTGTCGACATCCTCGGGGGAGGCGCTGGCCGGGAGACCGAGCTGGGCCAGCAGCGCGGACTCCTGGGCCTCGTGACCCGTGGCGGGGAGACCGCGGGTCACGCGCGGCCTCCTGCGAGGCGCGGGCGACCTGCGTCGCGCGCCGACGTGCGATACATCGTGGAACCCTCATACGATGCCGCGGGGGACCGCGGCTTGACACCTGCTGCCATTGTCCCGAACCGGGCCCCATGCGCCCATCCGTCGGGGCGCACATTTCGGCCGGGATCGGGGCGGGCCCTTGGGTGGAGGAATCGGATCGGGCCTGTATCGCTCGATACAGCCGGGCGCGGCGACCACCATGGGGTGCATCCGCGAACGGCCCCCCATGGGTCAGGCGCGCAGGCGCGGGCGGGGTACCTGCGCCGCTGCGTCAGGGAGTCGTCGGGTAGTCGTAGCCGTAGGCGTCGTGGGCCTTGCCGTGACAGGTCAGGGTGCACGTGCCCATCGAGGTCGGCGTCGCCGGGACGAACTTCAGGACCCCGCGCATGGTCTGGACGTTGGGCGCGAAGTTCACCAGTCCCGTGGCGGGCACCTGGCCGTTCACGGCCAGCGCGGATCCGTGGATCCGGAAGTGGCACTCGGCGCAGGTGGCGTTGCCGGGACCTGCGCCGGGGACGTCGATGTCCGTGCCGCCGAGCCCGTGGCCGCTGATGTCGGCGAGGTGATAGCCGTGCCAGCTGAAGTTGGTGTCGGTGCGCACGTCACCGCTATCGTCGACCATCGGAGCCTCCGCGTGGCAGACGTAGCACAGCGCGAACTCCTGGGCGGAGTAGGCCCCGCGGGGCTTGAGCGTCCGATCCTTGTACTGGGCGATCAGGATGCCGCGGTTCGACGAGGAGTGGTCGGCGAGGGTCGCGTCCGCGGCCGGCTTGGGGACCTGGGTGGCGGCGGTGCCGGCGGCGTGGCAGTTGGCGCAGCGGATCGTGTCGTTGGTCCCGAAGACCCAGAGCTTGTAGGGGGAGGTCCCGGCGAGGCTCAGCGCCATGGCGTTCGTCTGGTTCTTCCCCGCGGCCTCCACGGGGTGGTAGGAGACGTTGGCCGGGTTCAGCTCGATGCCCTTGTCCAGCGCCCACCGGCTCGGGTGGGCAGGATCCTGCGCGGGTAGCTGCGTGAAGCCGGAGTGGCACTTGAAGCAGAGCTCGTATTCAAAGGTCGATGTCGTCTGCAGGGTGTACGTCGGGGCCACGCCCGCCGCGCCGTTGGCCACGGAGACGCCGGACGCACCCGCGATGGCGCCCGAGGTCGACCAGCCGCCGACGCTGTTGACAGGCCTGATCCCGTCGGCGAGGTGCGGCTGGTGGCAGTCGGCGCAGGCGGAGTGGCGGTTGAGCGTGCCCCCGAACTCGTTCGCCAGCGCCGACGTGTGGTCCGAGGACGACGTGGCGGGGTGGGAGTACCAGGCCGACGTCGTCGGGTCGTTGGCGGGGATCGACGAGCTCGACCAGTCGCTCTGGACGTCGGAGGAGGCGCCCGTCCCGTCGTGGCACGTGAAGCAGGTCGACGACTGGGGATCGGGCTGGCGAAGCAGCGACAGGCCCTGCGCGTCGTGTGCGACGTGGCAGGAGGCGCACGCGTCCGAGGCCAGCCCGGAGATGACGTGCGGCGAATCCTGGGCGGCAGGGGCCGCGACGGGCCGCGCCAGCGCGTAGGTCGCCGTCTGACCGCTGCCGGTCGAGGTCGCCAGCGGCAGATCGGTGGAGGCGACCGAGGGATCCAGCTTGTAGAGCGGCACGGGGTCATCCACCGGCGCGCCCTTGCGCTGCCCGGGCGACAGGTCCAGGGCCGGCTTGGCGCCCATGACCAGCGCTGCCCGCACCCCGGGAAGCTCGGTGGAGCCGTCCACGAGGCGGAACGAGTACTCCGCCCCCCACTTCGCGTCCACGGTGGCCCGGACGGCAAACTCGACCTCGGTGAAGCTGTGGGCGGGGAGGTCCAGGGTCGCGAGCACCGAGCCCGCGCTGGCCTCGCCGGGCACGGCCTTCGCGAGCGGATCGGTGGCCTGGGCGAGACGGAGGTCGGCCGCCGCGATCGTCGTCCGGCGCGCGTCGAACACGCGGCCGTCGTCGGACGCGCCGTAGAACGCCTTGCCGTGGTCCGGGTCGACCATGGGCAGGGCCGCCCAGTCCGCGGAGCCGCCCGAGAACTCGATGACGGGGACCAGCGTGGCGTCCGTGTCGGCGTCGTTGACGAGCTGGAACCGGACGCGGTAGACCGTGAACCGCTGCGCGGCGCCAAGCGGGGCGTCGACCAGGCCGGGGACGCTCACCGTGCCGTCCTGGTTCACGGTGTCGATCCAGGCGTGCGCGACCTGCGTGCCGATGGGGGCCTGGGACGGCGATGCGCTGGGCTGGACGGACGGCGCCGGGTCACCCGAGGGGGCCGCGCTGGGCTCCACCGACGGAAGAGGGTCACCCGAGGGAACCGCGGTCGGTGACGGCGCCTCGGTAGGGGGCGCCGTCGGATCCGGCGGGGGCGTGGGATCCGACGTGGGGGCCGGCGTGGGGTCGGGCGGGGGCGTGGGATCCGACGTAGGGGCCGGCGTGGGGTCGGGCGGGGGCGTGGGATCCGACGTAGGGGCCGGCGTCGGGTCGGCCGTCGGGGCCGGCGTGGGGTCGACGGAGGGGGCCGGCGTGGGATCCAGGGCGCGCACCGCCGGCACGGCCGGGGTCAGGGCTCCCACCGTGCCCACGACGACGAGCAGCACCCCGAACAGGGGGCCGGCCCGTCGGCGTGCGGGTCGCTGCTGGCTGGTCATGCTGGCGTCGACTTCATCATGGCGAGGTGCTGGAGTTTCACCCGTGGAGGCCATCGACAGGCCGGTTCGGCGGTAGAGCGGGGCACCGGTGGAGCTGGGCGGGAGCCCTGCGGAGGAGACGTCAAACGACCGTTGGCGGCTCTTCTGCGCGGCTTCGGCCCGGATGCAGGATGCGGGTGGCCGGGACTTGCGTCGCCGGCCACCACGCGGTCGATGGTGCTAGGGAAGGACCGGGTTGGGCGTCGGGCCGGACTGCTGGCCGGCGGGGATCGTCCCCGTCGGGTCGTGGCACATCTGGCACGTCCCGCGGTTGTCCACCTTGAGCAGCCGGCTGTCGCCGACCGTGGCGGTGGAGCCGCCCGGGTTCTTGAGGTTGGCGGAGTAGGGACCCGTCATCTGCGCGTTGGAACCGTGTGCCACGTGGCACGTGATGCAGTTCCGGGACGACGCGTTGGACGTGTGCCGGTACGTGTAGATCGCGTCGGCTTCCTTGACGTCATACCCGGCGCTCAGGTAGCGGGAATGGCATGTCAGGCACCACGTCGAGATCTGGGTGAAGAAGGTCGCGGACAGGCCGTTCGGCGCGTCGTTGGCCGTGCCGCTCGTCCCGTTCCACGGAACCTTGCGGCGGAAGTAGTCGCCGGCCGTTGCCGGCAGGGCGAGCGCGGTGACCTGGTTCGCCGTGAGCGTCCCGGTGCCGCCGTTCGTCTGGATGATGGTGTAGTTGCGGTTGTCGCCGGCGCCCGGGAGGGCCGCGTCGGTGACGACGGCTCCGGGAGATGCGACCGGGGTGAACACGTCCGTGCCCGTGGCGGCGGGGTCAGGGATCGGATTGAGGATCCGGTACTGGCCGTTGCCGTGCGGGTTGTGGCAGGTGCCGCACTCGACCTCGACAGCGGGGCCGGCAAACGGCGTTGCGCTGTTGGGGCCGTTGCCCCAGGCGACGCCGTCCGCCGCTCCGACCACGCCGGCCGCGTTCGGCAGGTGGGCCGAGGTGACGGGCTGCGAGCCCGCGGTCCGGACCGGGACCTTGCCGTTGAAGCGAACCTCGGTACCGCTCAGGTACGCGACTCGGACGGCCTGGCCGGACCCGATCCGGGCGTTGACGAAGCCGCCGCCCCGGAGATAGCCGAGGACGGTGGTGCCGCGGACGTCGGTGGTGCCCAGCGTGTACTGGACGCCGGACTCGACGTCGGTGGTCGCGCCGAGACCGGTGGCCCCGTGGCAGGTCAGGCAGAGCGTGGTTCCGGAGCTCGCGATGAGCAGGAAATCGCCCTGCGCCGAGTGGGCTCGGTGACAGCCGGCGCATCCATCGGCAGTGATGCCGTTGACGCCGCTGTTGTTCGCAGCCACATGCGGTCCGCCGTCTGCGAAGACGGGAACCGCGGCAAGGAACAGCCAGAGACTACCGGCTGCTATGAGCAGCATCAGTCGTTTCAAACTGTCCTCACCTCCTTTCTCTTAGCTACGTGGACTTGACATGGACCGCCAGGTCCTGGCGGCGGCGCAAGCGCTTCCCTTCCTCACCTCCCTTGCTGAAGCCAGCTCAGTAGCTCCACAACTCCACCCGGTCGTTGGCCGAGTCGGCGACGTACAGCCGCCCACGCGCGTCGACCGCGATGTCGTTGGGATAGGCGAATGTTCCGTTGGCGACGCCCTCGGTGCCGAAGGTGCCGAGGAAGTCGAGTCCCGTGGCGCCCTGCTTGTACTGGCCGTAGACGAACACCGAGTCGGCGCTCGAGTCCACGACGTACACGCGACCCTGCTGGTCGATCGCCACGCCGCGGGGCAGGCCGAGGTTGCCCTTGCCGATCCCACGGCTGACCGTGGCGACGACGGTCCCATCCGGCGCGAAGACGAGCAGCCGCCCGTTGTTGGAGTCGGTCACGTAGGCGTACCCGGCGTTGTCGAGGGCGACACCGTTCGGGAAGGTGAGCCCGGCGGTCGCCCCGAGGACGCGGACCTGCTTGCCGGACGGGTCGAGCTCGCGGACGACGTTCGGGACCTGGCCGACGTCGGTGACGTACAGGTTGCCGGCCGCGTCGAACGCCATGCCGAGCGGCTGCCAGCCCTTGATCTCGGCCGGCGGCTGCAGGGTCCGAAGGAAAGTGCCCTGGGCGTCGTAGACGTAGATGGAAGCCGTGGGACGGTCTGAGACGAGGATGTCGCCCGTCTGCGGGTTCACCGCCAGGTACACCGGCACGTGGCTGTCGCCGGTCGAAACCGGGGGCAGCAGCTTGGCCACCTGGTTGCCCCCGGCGTCGAAGACCAGCGCGGTCTGGTCGCCCGCGGTCGCGCCCACGTAGACGCGGTCGCCGGCGGCGTTCACGGCGACGCCCATCGGGCGGGAGGCACCGTAGATCGAGGTGACGTAGCCGGGCATGACCGTCTCGCCAGGGATGGTCGGGACCGGGATCGGCTGGCGGAACAGCAGGTACCAGATCGCGAGCGCGAGCAGCAGCACGAAGCCGGCCAGGAGCAGCAGCAGGAGGAGTAGCTTTCGACGCCGCTTCTCGGGGGGCGCCTCCTCGACCTCGGCGCCCGGACCGTCGGGCGGCGTTGCCGACACGTCGGGTGCGGGGGCGCCAGCGACCGACTGGGCGGCGGACGGGGACGCGGTCATCAGTTGCTCCCGGAGCTGGGCGACGGCGCGATCGAGGGGTGTCCTCCGGTCGTGCCGGTCACGCGGCCCAGGCCGAGCTTGGCGGACGTGCTCTCGGGATCGAGCTCGAGGGCCTTGCGGTACCACTGCTCGGCCGTGGTCGCGTCGGCGCGCATCTCCGCCAGCAGGCCGAGGCCGACGCGCGCATCGAGCCCGGCCGGCCCGTCCACGATGGCCGTGAGGCGGGTGACCGCGCCGGCGACGTCGCCGGTGTTGGCCGCGGCCATCGCGCCGGCCCACTCGGCCAGAGCGGCGTCACCGGACGCCTTGTACGCGTCGGCCAGCGTCTGGTAGGGATCGGCCCAGCCGATCGGCACGAACTCGATCGCCTTCCGCAACGGCTCCACGGCCTTGTCCGGCGTTCCCGCCTTCACGTAGGCCGCCCCGAGCAGGTTCATGGCGTCGGCGTCGGTGCGCTTGATCGCGAGGGCCTTGAGGAGCTGCGTGACGGCCTCGTCGGGCCGGTCCTGCTTGAGCGCGATCGCGCCGAGACCGTAGTAGGCGATCTCCATCATCGGGTCCACGTTGGCCATCTCGCCCGGGGCACCGATCTCGATGACCTTGTTGTAGTCGGCGGCCGCGGCAGTCAGGTCGCCCTTCAACTCATAGGCCCGGCCCCGGCTCGTGTAGCCTGCCTCGTCCTGCTTGCCTGTCTTGATGATCTCGGTGTACTGGGCGATGGCATCGTCGTAGCGGTTGGCGGCGAGATACAGGTCCGCCAGCCTGCCCCGGGAGGCGATATCCGTCGGATCGGCCCGCACGGCCTCCTCCATCGCGGCCATCTCCCGGTCGATGAGCGGGGCGGCCGGGGCGCGGAAGCGGTCGACGGCGTAGAACGCGACGAAGGCGACGATGCCGATGATCAGCAGCAGGCCGATCCGCCGGATCCAGCGGTTCAGCTGTGCTTCGGGCATCGAGGTCAGGGACGTGACCCGGGACATGAATGGCACCTGTACTCCTTGGCCGGCGGGAATCGGAATCCGACCTACGCCAATCATCGGGTGCGCGCGAGGCCGTTTGCATCCGTCGGGGGATAGAACTGCGGTACAGGGCGGCGCCAGGACGCACCACGCCGCCTGTACCGTCCGGCCCTGTGGGTCCCACGGGTGGGTGCGGAAGGGCCCGGCAAGGGGGTGCCAAGGAGCCCGCAACCGCGCCGCCAGGGGCCGCGGCAGGGCGCCGGTAGGAGCGGCGGCAGGAGCGGCGGCAGGAGCGCCTCCTACGCCGGCAGGGACGCCTTCGGGGTGGCGAAGTCCCCCGGCACGTCGACCTCCACCACGGTGCCCGTCACGTGCACCGGGAAGCGGTTCAGCGGCTTGGGCGGCTTGCCCGAGATGACGGTCCCGTCCAGCCTGAACTTGCCGTCGTGGCAGTTGCACGAGAAGTCTGCCGGACCCGGTTCCCAGCGGTAGGAGCACAGGGCGTGGGTGCAGCGCGGGTCGAACGCGATGATCTCCCCCGACGCCTGCTTCACCAGCCAGGCCGACCCGGCGACCGCGTTGCCGCCGAGCTGGACCGTGAACGGCACCTCGACAGGCGTACCCGGCACCAGGGTGTCCGGGTCGACGTCGAGCTCCACCGGGACAGGCGGTCCGGCGCATCCCTCCAGCAGGGCGGCGAGGCTGCCGCCGGCGAGCGCGGTCACCCCGATCAACAGCAGGACGCGGCGGCGGTGAACGGGGGTCGCTCGCGGATCGAACGCCGGGGCGGTGGCAGCACGGCGGATGTCGTCACCCATGGGCGATCAGCCTAGCCCGGAACGACCGCCGGCTGCAGGCCGCGGTCGGGATCGGCGCCCGGCGCGGGCCGGCCGGAGCAGCCGACGACCGCGCGGATCGTGGCCAGGAAGTCGTCGGGGCGCGTCGAGAGGGTCTCCCGGCGGAGCGTCCAGGCACGGGTCGTGGTGATGTCCACGTCCAGGACCACGGGGCAGCGCGACCGGCGGACGACGTCGGCCGCGTCCACCGCGCCGCCCTCCTCGACCACGATCACGTCCGGATCCCGGGCGATGGCGGCGTCCACCGCCTCCGTGAGGCCGATGTCCACGGCGTCGACGATCACCCCGGGCTCGGCGGCGAGCATCTTCCCCAGTCCCTCCCCCATGAGGGGATGGCTGTAGAGGACCAGCACGCGCACCGGTTCAGACGACACGTTGGGCTTCCTCGAGCGCGCGGGTCGCTGGACTGCGCCCCGTGATCCGGATGCTAGGGGAACGTGGGACCGGCTCCAATCCGTCGCCCGGCACACCCGGGAGTGGCTGTGCGTGTATCCGACGGGGGACGGCCGTCCTGTGCCCAGGCGTCGTCTCCTGCGGCGCCGGGCCGGGGCCCGCCGGACCTGCTCGGTAGCCGGGGCGTGCTGCGGGGCCGCCGAGTTCCGGCGACACACCGCCCCGGGTCAGTCCCGGTTCGGCTCCTGGTTCGCGTAGCCCTGGCGGACGGCGTACGCGGCGGCCTGCACCCGGTTCGTGAGGTGCAGCTTCTCCAGCGCGTTGTGGACGTGGTTCTTGACGGTCCCCTCGGTGATCGTCAGCTCGTTGGCGATCTCCTTGTTGGACATGCCGGCGGCGACCAGCTGGAGGATCTCCGACTCGCGACGGGTCAGGACGGCGTCCGGGGGAGAGGCGGCGGGCTGTCCGCGGGTGGGGATCCCGCCGGTGCGCAGCGCCTCGAGGAGCCTGCCGGCGACGGCCGGGGCGATCGGCGCCTCGCCGCGCATCATGCCGCGCAGGTCCTCGAACAGCTGCTCCGGGCGCACGTTCTTGAGCAGGTAGCCGTTGGCGCCCGCCTTGATCGACTCGAACAGGTCGTCGTCGTCCTCGGACACGGTCAGCATGACGATCGGGGTCGTGATGCCCGCCGCGCGGATCGCGATCACGCCGTCCACGCCCGAGGCGACGGGCATGTTCACGTCCATGACGACGAGATCGGGACGCAGCGCCCGGACCTTCTCCAGGGCGTCACGGCCGTTCTCGCCCTCGCCCACGACCGTCATGTCGAACTGGGCGCTGATCAGCGTCGCGAGCGCCCTGCGGAACAGGGGCTGGTCATCGACGAGCAGCACCCGGAGTCTGGGGGGAAGGTGTCCCACGCGTGTCCTCAGCGTCGAGCCGGACGACGATCGTCGTCCCCTCGTTCGGGGCGGTATGCACATCGATACTGCCACCGATCTGCTCGACCCGCTCGCGCATGGACTTCAGCCCGAAGCCGCCCTCCATGGAGCTCGCGACCGAGGACGGGTCGAAGCCGACGCCATCGTCCTCGACCGTGAGCGTCGTCCCCTGCCCGAGGCAGTCGATGCGCACCGCCACCCGGTGCGCCTGCGAGTGCTTGCGGGCATTGGTGAGCGCCTCCTGGACGACCCGCAGGAGCTGGACCTCCGACCTCGGGCTGAGCGCCCGGCGGGTGTCGCCCTCGCACGAGAGCGTGGCCACGATCCCGGTCTGGCGGCTGTACTTGCGCAGGTACTCGCGCAGCGAGCCCTCGAGGCCGTCGTCCTCGCGGACCGTCTCGCGCAGCCCGAGGATCGCCTCCCGGACGTCGCTGTACGCCTCGTCGGCCGTCTCCGCGAGGGCCGAGAGCTCGTCGGCGATGCCCAGGCTCGCCTCGTCCTTGGCGCGGGCCTCGAGCGACCGGAGCTGCAGGTGGATGACGCCCAGGACCTGGGCGAGGCTGTCGTGGAGCTCGCGGGCGATCCGGTCGCGCTCCGCGTGGATGGTCCACTGCTCCTCGGCCTCGTGGAGGCGGGCCGTGCGCACCGCGATCGACGCCATGTCCGCGAGGGCGCCGAGGAGGTTCCGCTCCTGGGCGGTGAACGGGGCGCCCGAGCGGACGACGCAGAGCTCGCCGAGGATCCCGTCGGGGCCGCGGAGCGGGCGGGCGGCCCAGGCGTCCGTGCCGTCCCTGACAAGGAGCGGGCAGAGAGGGTTGCGCGCATGCTGGGCCGAGCTCTGCTCGTGGGCGACGAGGCACACCCCGCCGTCGTCGGCCATCGCCAGGCGCTCGCGGCTGATCGCGGTGCGCGAGGTCATGTCGCGGGCGTCGCTCAGGCAGACCACCGCCCGCTCGGCACCCAGCAGCTCGCGGGCGTGCGCGGTGATGGTGTCGAGGACGTCGCGCAGGTCGTTGCGGCCCGTGAGCTGGAGGGCGACCGCGTACAGGGCCTCGCGCTCCAGCTCGCGCCGGTGGAGGTCGGAGACCGTGATCCCCAGCTGGACGGCGCCGGCGATCTCGCCCGCGATGTCCGCGAGGGCCGCGTCCGAGATGTCGGGCTGGACGGGCGGGCGGAACGCCAGGCGGAGGTAGCCGATGCGCTCCGAGCCGTGGACCAGCGGCAGGTCGAGGACGCCGGTGTCCACGCCGGACTGGACGAGGTACCGCGGGCCATCCACGGCCGGGTCCGGCTGGGCGTTGAGGATGGGCGTCAGCCAGGTGAGGCCGGCCGGGAGGGTGACCGGGCGCCGGATGACCAGGGCCTGGCCGTCGGCGCCCCTGACGCTGACGATGCCGGTCAGGGCGCCGGTCTGGGTCATCAGCCGGTCCAGCGACTGCTCCAGGAGGTCCGGCAGCGAGAGGCCGCCGCGCACGGCAGAGCTGACGGCATGGGTGACGGTGAGGTCCTTGTTCTGGGCGACCAGCTGTTTCTGGGCGCGGTCCAGGTACAGGGAGACGATGGTGGCGAAGACCACGATCGCCCCGCCCATGATCATCGCGGACGCGACGTGGCCGTTGTCACCCGTGACCCTCGGGTCGAGGACGAGGAACCGGCCCAGCTCGAACAGCCAGACAAAGACGATGGGGAGCACCATCGTCGCCCACTTGAGGCGGTTGAGGTCGCGGCTGCCGCGGGGTTCGCTCATGCGTCCAGTGCGCTCATGCGTCGGGATGGCTCGTGCGTCCGACTGTGTCGTTCGATACATCGGCCGGGACAGGGCCGGGTGGCCCCTGCTCGCCTGGGTCGTGTGGACCCCAAGGGTACCGGGTACCGGGCGGGACCGCCCCCGCTCAGCCGCCGCCGGCCGCCTCCAGCGTGGCCAGCAGCCGGCAGTGGTCGCCGGGCAGGGCACAGTCCTCGCGCACCGCGATCGGTTTCAGCCAGGCGCCGGACAGCACGTGATCGATGCGCAGCAGCCCGATCTGGAGGCGATCGAGCGCGGTCGGCCGCCAGGTGAAGCCCGTGCCGGTGCCGGCCGCCTCGTGGGCGTCGGTGAGCGGGGGCCCGGGCGACCCGCCGGTCAGCAGGCCGTAGCCGGGCTCGAACGGCGTGAGGTTGAGGTCCCCCAGGACCAGGGCGGCGCCCGGATCGGGCAACGCCGCGACGGTGTCCCGGATCGCCTGGAGCTCGGCGTCACGCTGCCGCGTGTCCAGCCCGAACGGCACCCCACCGAGGTGGGTGATCTCCGGGGCGATCGGGTGCGCGTCGAGCACCTGGACGGTCCGGCCGTCGGGGAGCAGCAGGCCGGCCTGCAGGACGGGGGGCTCCGCCGCGTAGCTGCCCACCACCAGCGGCAGCCGGCTCAGCAGCCCCAGCCCGGCCGTCCCTTCCGATGGCTCGAGGATCCGGTACGGGTACCGCGCCCGCAGCGCTGGGTCGGCCTCGATGGCCGCTGCCACGTCGGGCGCCAGTTCCTGGACCGCTACGAGGTCCGCCCCGGACCCGATGATCCCGGTCACGGTTTCGGCTGTCGACCGGGACCCGATCGCCAGGTTCCAGGTCATGACCTGGAGCTCGATCGGGGCCGGGTTCGCGCCGGTCGCCACGGTCGGGCTGGGAGACCACCATTCGCCCCCCAGGCGCACGATCGCGACCACGATCATGACCGCCCCGACCAGGCGGATCCAGGCCCCCCCGGTCCCGGATCCCAGCGAGGCCAGGATGGCCAGCAGCCCCGCCACGGCGCCCAGCGCCAGCAGGTAGCCCTCGAACACGGCCGCCAGCGCCGGCGGACCCTCCTGCGGCCGCAGCACGACGTTGACGGCAACCTCGAGCAGGACGATCACCGTGATCGCGGCAAGGAAGGTGGGCAGGATCCGGCGACGCTTCAGGGCTGCGGCCCTTCCTCGCGCCCGCCCGTCGGGCGATCCTGGACGAAGTCGAACCCGAAGCGGCCCTTCACGCACAGGTTGCCCCTGGTCAGCTCGGAATCGGCCGGCGAGAGCACCTTCACGATGCGGTTGTCCTGGACGTGCAGCTGGAGCGTGCAGCCCACGCCGCAGTACGGGCAGATCGTGTGCGTGACGGTCTGGGAGGCCTCGTCCCAGGTGCCCGCCAGGCGCAGCTCGTACTCGGAGCGGAACATCAGCGCGCCGGTAGGGCAGACGTTGATGCAGTTGCCGCAGAAGACACAGGCGCCCTCGGCCAGCGGGATGTCGTACTCGGTGGAGATCCGGGCGTCGAACCCGCGCCCGGCGACGGAGATCGCGAACGAGTTCTGGGCGTCCACGCCGCAGGCCTCGACGCACTTGTAGCAGAGGATGCAGCGAGCGTAGTCGCGCACGAACAGGCTGTTGTCCACCTTCACGGGCTGGGCGACGGTCTCGGCCGAGGACCCGTCCGGGGCGTGGTGGTGCCCGGCGTCGCGACCATCGCGCTCACCCGCCGCGGCCGGCGGTGCCGGCGGCCCGAACCGTGCCGGGTCCGCCCCATACCTGGCCATGTACCCGTCGATGGTCCCGTCCGGCAGCGCGGGACCCGCCAGGTCCACGTTCACCGACGAGCCGAGCAGCTCCAGGACGAGCTTCCGCGAGTGGCGGACGCGCTCGTTGTCGGTCCGCACGTCCAGGCCCTGCGAGACCCTCACCGAGCAGGCCGGGGTCAGCGCCCGGCCGCCGGTGTCCACCACGCACAGCCGGCAGACGCCCTCGGGCTCCACGGTCTCGCCGTGACACAGCGTGGGGATGTCGATGCCCTGCGCGCGGCAGGCCTGCAGGATCGTGGTGCCGGCGCCGGCCGTGACCGGCCGGCCGTCGATCGTCAGCCTCACCCGCTCCGGCTCGGGCCGTGGCGGCGGGCCGGGGAGCACGGGGGAGCGCGCCGGCTGGCCAAGGAAGATGACGGGGTCGGAACCGGTGTACGGGGTCTTCGGCGCCGTCATGCAGGGACTCCCGCCGGGTTCATGCGAGCACCCCGGGGAGTCGCAGGCCGCTGGCCAGCGCATCGTTCGCGGTCTGGCCCAGGCCGCAGATCGACGCGTCCCGCATGACCCGCCCAAGATCATCGAGCAGCGCGAGCTCATCCGACGTGGACCCGCGGGGCGCGCCGGCCATCAGGCGCGCCAGCAGCTCCTCCTGGCGGACCGTTCCGATGCGGCACGGGACACACTGCCCGCACGACTCGTCGCGGAAGAACTGGGCGATGCGCCGAAGGATGTCCAGCAGGTCGGTGGTCTCGTCGAACACGACCACGGCGCCCGCGCCAAGCGTGACACCCAGCTTCTTCGCGTTCTCGTAGGTGAGCGGCATGTGCATCGCGTCCGGTCCAACGAAGGCGCCTGCCGCCCCGCCCAGGTTGACGGCCCTGACCGCGCGCCCGCCCGGGACGCCGCCCGCCAGCTCGATCAGGTCTCGCAGCGTGATCCCGAACCCGGTCTCGTAGACGCCGGGCCGGACGATGTGGCCGGAGACGCTGAACAGCTTCGGCCCGGGGGACATGGCAGTGCCCAGCGACGCGTACTCGGCCACGCCGTCCAGGATGATCCCCGGGATGTTGACGAGGGTCTCCACGTTGTTGACCACCGTGGGCCTCCCGAACAGGCCGACGCTCGTCGGGCGGTCGCCTCCCTTGTTGCGGGGCTCGCCGCGCTTGCCCTCGATGCTCTCGAACAGCGCCGTCTCCTCGCCGCAGATGTAGGCACCACCGCCGCGGCGGATCTCGATGTCGAACGCGAAGCCGGCGTCCATCACGTCCGGGCCCAGCCGGCCACGCTCCCGCGCCCGGGCAATCGCGTTGGCCATGCGTGCCTCGCCGAGCGGGTACTCGCCGCGGATGTACAGGAACCCCCGCTCGGCTCCGGTGGCGAAGCCGGCGATGGTCATCGCCTCGACCAGCGAGAACGGGTCCTCCTCGAGGATCGCGCGATCCTTGAAGGTCCCGGGCTCTGCCTCGTCCGCGTTGCAGACGACGATCCTGCCGCCCCCGGGGGACGCTGCCGCCGCCGCCCACTTCCTGCCCGCGGGGAACGCCGCGCCGCCGCGCCCCAGGACCTCGGCGGTGATGACCTCCTCGATGACCCGCCTCGGGCCGTGGTCGATGGCGGCCCGGAGGGCGCGGTAGCCGCCGGTGGCCAGGAAGTCCGTGAGGCTGGTGGGGTCGATGCGACCGACGCGCGCGAGAAGACGGAGCCCGCGATCACCGGCCTGGGGGACGAACCGTCGAAGGCTTGCGATGCGTTCGGAGGAGGGGACGGTGCCAGGGGTCCCGGCGGGCGTGTCCGGGTGTTCGCGGCCGCGGAGGCCGGCATCCATCTGTTCGCGGCCGCGGAGGCCGGCGTCCGGATCCTCGCGGCCGCGGAGGCCGGCGTCCACCTTGTCGCGGCCGCGTAGGCCGGCATCCAGGTGGGCGATGACGCTCGGCGCATCAACCGGGCCGAGGGCGCGCCGCAGGGGAGGGTCGCCGGCGACGGTGAACAGCGCGGCCGGCGCCTGCTCGCAGAGGCCCAGGCACGGGCTCCGCATCCAGGTCATGTTCGCTCCCGGGGCGGGTCGGCCGGCGGGCCCCAGCTCTCGCACCAGGTCCGCGCACACCGACTCCGCACCGGCCAGGCGGCAGGCCATGGCATCGCAGACATGCGCGACCGCGGGCGGCTTCGGGGAGGTTGACAGCAGCGCGTAGAAGGATGCGACGCCATAGGCTTCCGCGGGTGGGACCGTCAGGCGGCGGCAGATGTAGGCGAGGACGCCGGGGCTGATCCAGCCCGCGCGGTCCTGCGCCGCGTGGAACGCGGGTAGCAGCAGATGCCGGTGGGAGCGTGCCTCGTGACCGCCGCGGGCGACGTGCCCGTCCCGCTCGATGTCCCGCTCGCCGCCATCCCATCCACCCTTGGCGGGACCGATGACCGGGTCGAGGACCGCATCGATCGCGGCCCGCTCCGAGGACGTCGGAGCGATGTCGACGACGTGGAGATCCATGGCGACCGAGTGTACGACCCCCACGCGCCGCGCGGTCCGGCAGCGCATCATCGAGAGCGACAGCCGCCCATTCCGCCGATACCGAGCTCCTCTCTTGCCCGATCCGCTGGACGTAGCGATCTCGCCCGACGCACCGATCCTCGATTTCGATCCGGCGCGAGACGCCGTGATCGAGCCCGCCCTCGCCATCGAGCCGTTCGACCTGCCGCCCCACGTGGTGCTGTGCTTCTTCCGGGACGCGATCTCGTCGTTCGTCGGCGAGCAGGGTGGCCGGGAGATCGGACGACTCGCCTCGGAGATGGGATCGCACCCCGTGTTCGAGGTGGATTGCGACGGCCGGCGGCTGGCGATCGCGCTGGCGGGTGTCGGCGCGCCCCTTGCGGCGGGCTGGCTGGACGAGCTGATCGCGCTTGGCGGCCGGGCATTCGTCGCCGTCGGTGGGGCCGGTGTGCTGGTCCCGGATCTCGCGATGGGCCACGTGATCGTCCCCACGGCGGCGATCCGCGACGAGGGCACGAGCTACCACTACCTGCCGGCTTCCCGGGACGTCGCCCCGACGGACGACGCGATCGCCGCCGTGCTCGCCACGCTCGACCGGCACGGCATCCCGCACGTCGCGGGCAAGACCTGGACGACGGACGCGCTCTATCGCGAGACCAGGGAGAAGGTGGCTCGGCGAGTCGCCGAGGGTTGCCTCACCGTCGAGATGGAGGCCGCCGCCTTCTTCGCGGTCGCGCGGTTCCGACGCGTGTCGTTTGGCCAGATCCTCTATGCGGGCGATGACCTGTCCGGCGAGACCTGGGACGGGCGCGGCTGGGCGCGCCACGATACGGGCCGGGACCTGCTCCTGCGGCTCGCCGCGGAGGCGGTGCTGAACATCGAGATCGGTGACGGCGGGCCTGGCTGAGGCGTGTCGGGGCAGACGACCGTGGGTCGGCCCAGCCGGGACGGGCCCGGTCGGGACAGATCGCCGGGCAGACGACCGCGGGTCGGCCCGGCCGGGACGGACCACGCCGGACGGCCCCGCCGGGACAGATCGCAGATTGTGCTACCATGTGCTACATGAGCGAGACTGGTGACCGGCCGGCGCGGGTCGGCGTGCGCGAGCTGCGGCAGAACCTGTCCGTCTACCTGGACCGGGTGAAGGCCGGCGAGACGCTCGAGGTCACGGAGCACGGGCAACCGGTGGCGCGCCTGACGCCCAATCCGCCCGTCCGGATGTCGGTCGTGGACCGGATGATCGCCGAGGGACGGATCACTCCAGCCGAGGGCGACCATCGGACCCTGCCGCCCCCACCGAGGATTCCCGGACGGCCTCTGAGCGCGATCCTGCAGGAGATGCGAGACGAGGACGACCGATGAGCGGCCTGACGTACGCGGACGCCTCGGCGCTGGTCAAGCTGGTGGTCGAGGAGCCGGAGTCAGGGGCGATGAACCGCTGGTTCGTCGAGTCGACGCGCGTCCTGACGAGCCGGAGCGGGGTCATCGAGACCCTGCGAGCCGCTTCGCGGCGCGACCACGACGCGGAGCACCGGGATGCCGTCGTCCGTGACGTCGAGGTGATCGAGGTCGACCGGGCCATCACCAAGGTCGCGGCCGCGTTGGAGCCGCCCACGCTTCGCACGCTCGATGCGATCCACCTCGCGTCGGCGATGACGCTGATGCCCGAGCTTGACGCGTTCGTCACCTATGACGACCGGCTGGCCGAGGCTGCTCGCGCGATTGGGTTGCCGGTGGTGCGGCCGGCCTGAAGGCTCATCCCGCACGGCGCAGCGCCTCGGCAGCGTCTTCGTGATCGCGGTGGCGCGGATCGAGGCGTGGCGGCTCATCGACGGCAGCGATCGTCCGGCGGCGGGATCCGAACGGGACCAGCGGGTCGAGCACGATCAGAAAGCTCGTCACGCCGGGTACCGGCGGCTCGCCGCGGAGCCAGGCCTTGAGGGCGTCGGGCGGGTCCGGGCACAGGCCCGCGAAGGAGGCTCGCCGGAGACGGATCGCGTCCAGCACCTCGGACGACCACAGACAGGCCATGACGTGGTCACGCTCCGCCAGCCCCGGGGCCCGAGACCCAAACCGGGCTGCGCGACCCGCCACGCTGGCAGGTTACGCGAATGCCTGCGCGACCGGACTGCGCGACCGGCTACGCGGTGCCCAGCTTCTCGATCCGGATCGCCGTCGCCTTGAACTCGGCCGTGCCGGACTTCGGGTCCGTGGCGTCGATGGTGAGCAGGTTGACCTGGACGTCGTCCTGGTAGTGGAAGGTCATGAACGCGAGGCCCGGGCGCAGGGCCCGATCGGCGCGCACCGGCGCCTCGACCTGGCCCCGGCGCGAGATGACCCGCACCAGCTCGCCCTCGGCCAGGCCGAAGCGCTCGAGGTCTTCCGGGCACAGGTCGAGCGTCTCGGTGCGGCGCCTGGGGGAGCGGAACCCGCCCGACTGCACGCCCGTGTTGTACGCGTCCAGGTGGCGGCCCGTGGTGAGGCGGACCGGGAAGTCATCGCTCAGCGGGTCCACCGGCGGGTCGTGCTCCACGGGCACAAACGGCGCACGGTTGCCCGGGACCGGGTCCGCCCAGAGGCGCGAGTGGAGGAACGGCTCGCCCGGGTGCGTCTCGTCGTAACAGGGCCACTGGAGGCCGTCCCCCGCCCCGAGGCGGGCGTAGGTCATGCCGTGGTGCACGGGCGAGAGCGTCCGGAGCTCGTTCCAGACGGCCTCGGCGCTCGCCTCACCCCAGTCGTGACCGAGCCGCCGCGCAATCTCGAAGATGATCCAGAGGTCATCTCGCGCGTCACCCGGCGGATCCAGCGCCTTGCGCACCCGCTGGACGCGGCGCTCGGAGTTGGTGACCGTGCCCTCGGTCTCGGCCCAGGCCGCGGCGGCAGGCAGGACCACGTCGGCCATCTCCGCGGTGGCCGTGAGGGAGATGTCCTGGACGACCAGGAACTCCAGGCCGCCGAGGAGCCGCCTGACGCGATAGACGTCCGCTTCGGACCGGACGGGGTTCTCGCCGATGCAGTAGACGGCCGTGAGCTCGCCGCGCTCCATGGCGTCGTACATCGCCGTGAGGTTCCAGCCCCGCTTCGGCGGGATCGTGGCGTTCCAGGCCTTCTCGAACGGCACCCGGAGCCTGTCGTTCTCCACGTGCTGGAAGCCGGGCAGGCGGTCCGGAAGGGCCCCCATGTCGCCGCCCCCCTGGACGTTGTTCTGGCCGCGGAGCGGGTTGAGGCCACTGCCCCAGCGCCCGACATGCCCGCACAGGAGCGCCAGGTTGATGAGGGCCAGGACGTTGTCGACCCCGTTGTGGTGCTCGGTGATCCCCAGCGTCCAGCAGATCATCGCCCTGTTGGCAAGCGCGTAGGCGTGCGCCGCCTCGCGGATGGCGGCCGTCGGGACACCGGTCTCGCGCTCCGCCCGCTCCAGGGTGTACGGCTCCACGCCGGCCCGGTACGCCTCGAAGCCGGAGGTCGCCCGGCGGACGAACTCCTCGTTGACGAGGCCGGCGGCGATGATCTCGCGGCCCATGGCGTTGGCCATCAGGATGTCGGTGCCGACGTCCAGGCCCAGCCACAGGTCGGCCCACTCCGCCGACGAGGTCCGGCGCGGATCCACGGCGATCAGGCGCGCGCCGTTCCGCACCCCCTTCAGGAGGTGGTGGAAGAAGATCGGGTGCGTCTCCCGGGCGTTGCTGCCCCAGAGGAGGACGAGATCCGTCTCCTCGGCCTCTCGATATGAGCTGGTACCGCCACCGGCGCCGAACACGGTCGCCAGACCGGCGACAGAGGGGGCGTGTCAGGTGCGGTTGCAGCTGTCGACGTTGTTGCTGCCCAGGACGACCCGGGAGAGCTTCTGGGCTGCGTAGTTGACCTCGTTGGTCGACTTGCTGCAGGAGAAGATCCCGAAGGTCCTGGAGCCGTGCGCCTCGCCAGAGGCCCGGAACGCGGCGACCGTCCGGTCCAGCGCCTCGTCCCAGGTGGCCGGGCGGAGGGGGCTGGTGCGTCGGTCGCCGTCGCGCACGAGCGGCGTGGTCAGGCGGACGTACTCCTTCGGCACGGGCGTACCTCGAGGGTGGGGTCCGATCGCGAGAGTGTAGTGCAGCCGGAGCCTGCGTCGAGCCGGGCGCCGAGCGGCTCGGGCGAGCGCACCGCAACGGCCGCCGGTCGGTCGCCGCCCACGGACCCCGGATGGCACGCGGTGCGCCGTGCGGACCCGGCCGGCCAGGGACACGGGCCCGGTGGTAGCGTCGCGCCACGTCAGGTCACGTCACGTCAGGTCACGTCACGGGGCGACGGCGCATCGGGACGGATGCGCCCACCCAGCTGCCACGAACCGGAGCCGCCCGATGCCGACCCTCCTGCGCGTCCTCTCCGACGCCGAAGTCGCCGCGATCCACGAGCAGTCCGTGACCGTCCTGGAGAAGACGGGCATGCGCATCGACTCCGAGCGGGCCCGCCGGATCCTCGAGGACGCCGGCGCCCGGGTGGACGAGGGCGAACGCCGCGTCCGCTTCCCGAGGACGCTCGTGGAGGCATCGCTGGCATCGGCGCCCCGGCGGTTCTCGCTCGGCGGCCGCCGCCCTGGCTTCGCCCTGCCGATGAACGCGAGCGAGTGCACGCTCATGCCGGACGGCGAATGCACGATGGTCTACGACCCCGCCACCGGTGTCCGCCGCGCCCCCACCTGGGATGACTGGGCCGCGCGCGGCTTGTCGACACCATGGGCGAGGTGGGCGCCTACTGGCGGATGATCAGCTCCGGCATCGAGAGCCCGGGCGGGCCCGGACCGGCGGTCGCCCACTGGTCGAAGACCTTCGGGCTGTTCTCCAAGCACGTGCAGGACGAGATCGCGACGGCCGATGACGCGGCGTGGCTCCTGGAGCTCCTGGTCCTGGACCAGGCGCACGAGGTGGCCCGGAAGGCGATCGACGGCCATGCGCCGCTCCCGTTCGCCGATGGCGTGGCCGAGGAGCTGGACCGGCTGGAGCGGCGGGCCCGCGCGGCGGCCCCGTCGTCGCTGGGATGAGGTAGGCGATGCGCTACCAGGCGGCGTTCCTGTCCCCCGACGAGCAGGCCCGCGTCCACGAGGGGAGCCTGCGCATCCTGGCCGAGGTCGGCCTGCGGTTCCACGGGGAGCGGGCGCTCCCGCTCCTGCGCGACGCAGGCGCGCAGGTTGACGAGGTCACCGGGATCGCCAGGATCCCGCGGGCCATCGTCGAGGCTGCGGTGGCCGGCGCGCCCCGCTCGTTCGTGCTCGGCGCGCGCAACCCTGCCTTCGACTACCCGCTGCCGTCCCCCGTCTCCCGCTACGCAATGGACGGCACGGCGGCGTTCATGCGTGACTTCGAGACGGGCGAGCGGCGATACGGGACGCGCGCCGACATCGAGCACGCGATGCGCGTCTTCCAGGCCGCCGACATGGGCGTGCTCGCCTGGCCTCCGGTCGCGGCGTCGGACCGGCCGGTGGCCTCGCGGCCGCTGCACGAGTTCAGCGCGATGCTCTCGTCCTGCTCCAAGCACGGCCAGCACGAGCTGCACACGCGGCAGCAGGCGCCCGGTCGCGGAGCTCAACCGGATCCTGGCGGAGGCGGACCGGGCGCTGGCCGGATAAGTCGGGGTCGATACGTCCCGCCTGCGTCGGCCCGGGTGCGGCATGACGGCAGCCCGGCGACGATCCGGCGACGATCGCCCGATTGGCGGACAATCCACCTCCGATCCGGCCCGGACCGGATCCCAGTTCCCGCCAGGAGGTGCGTCCCCACCATGTACGGCACGATCGCGCGACTTCACCCCAAGCCGGGCCGGCTCGACGATCTCCTCGCCTACGGCAGGCGGATGGAGCGCGTCAGCGTCCGGGGCTTCCGCTCCAGCTACTTCTTCCGCCCCGACAAGAACCCCTACGAGCGGCCGACCGTGTTCCTGGTCGCCCTGTTCGACGACGAGGCCACCTACAAGGCCAACGCCGACAGCCCGGAGCAGAACGACCGGTACCTCGAGCTGCGCGCGCTGCTGGAGGACGACCCGGACTGGATGGACGGGACGTTCGACGGCGCCTGACGGCTCCCGGCCGGTGCGCCGGGGCAGGTCGATTTGACGGCCGCTCGCCGCCCCGGCACGCTCTCGAGCGATGACCAGCGAAGAGGCGCTCACCGGACCGGCCGATGACGGCACGGACGGCGTCGCCGAGCCCGACGGCGGGCGCCTCTTCTGCTACCGGCACCCGGATCGCGAGACGTGGGTCCGCTGCGGCCGATGCGACCGTCCGATCTGCCCGAGGTGCGCGGTGCAGGGCCCGGTCGGCTTCCGGTGCCGCGACTGCGGCAAGCCCGCCTTCGATCCCCTGACCTCGTTCACGCCGGTCGAGGCCGTCGGCGGCCTGGCCGTCTCGGCCGGCGGCGGGCTGCTGGCCGCCCTCGTTGCGGCGCAGATCGGCTTCTTCTCGATCATCGTCAGCTACTTCGCCGGCCGCCTCATCGCCGAGGGCGTCGTGCGCGTGACCGGCTTCAAGCACGGCCGGGTGATGCTGGTGGTCGTGTTCGCCGGCATCGTGGCCGGGGCGCTGGTCGCGTTCGGCCTCTCGAACGCCACCCTGCTCTCGCTGGTCGGGGCGTCCGCGGGCAGCGATCGCCGCCTGGGCCAGGCGCTGACGAACGCCGCGCTCTGGGCGGTCATCGGCGCGGGCGCCACGTGCGCCGGGGCGTGGGCCCGCCTCCGCTGACCCGCCCACCCCGTCCAAGCAGGGCCGGCCTTCAGCGGAGCTCCACGCCGGGCGCGTCGCCGTCCCCGATCGCCTCAACGACGCCCACCCGCCAGCTTTCTACGCCCGCGGCCCGGAAACCGGTCTCGACCGCTGCGACGTCCGACCGGGGCACCGCCGCGAGCAGGCCACCGGAGGTCTGCGGGTCATGCGCGAGCGCGATGCCGGCTGCGGCCACGTCGGGTCCGACCGTCAGCGACGGCGTCGTGTACCGCCGGTTGTGGCCCGCACCGCCGGTCTCCACCCCGGCCCGGGCCAGGTCCGACGCACCGCCCAGCGCCGGGAGTGCTGCCGCCTCGAACAGGAGCCGGGTCCCGGAGGCCCGCGCCATCTCCAGCCCGTGGCCCAGCAGCCCGAAGCCCGTGACGTCGGTGGCGCCGCGGATCCCATGCCGGACGAGGACCTCGGACGCGGCTCGGTTGAGGGTCCGCATCTGGTCGATCGCCGCATCAAGGTCCGCGTCCGACGTGCGGCCCTGCCGGCGGCCGTTGACGAGGAGCCCCGTGCCGAGCCGCTTCGTCAGCAGCAGCACGTCGCCCGGCCGCGCACCTCCCTTGCGCAGCAGCCGGTCCGGGTGCGCCGCGCCGATCACCGCCAGGCCGTACTTCGGCTCGGGGTCCCGGATCGTGTGGCCGCCGGCGAGCACGCCCCCCGCCTCGCGGACCTTCGTCGCGGCCGCCTCCAGCACGGCGGCGAGTGCGGCCGTCGGGAAGTCCTCCGGGAAGGCCGCGATCGAGAGCGCGAACAGCACCCGACCGCCCATCGCGAACACGTCCGAGAGCGCGTTGGCCGCGGCGATCTCCCCGTAGGCGACGGGGTCGTCGACCAGGGGCGGGAAGAAGTCAAGGGTGCCCAGGATCGCGAGGTCGTCCGAGATGCGCCAGGCGGCGGCGTCGTCCGGCGGCTCGAGGCCCGCGATCAGGTTCGAGTCAGGGATGCTGCCGGCGCCGAGCCCGGAGAGGGCCTGAGCCAGGAAGTCCGCCCCCAGCTTCGCGGCGCACCCGCCGCAGTCGGTCATCTCGGTCAGGCGGATCCGAGGGGGGTCGGGGCGCACGCTCATCCCGGGATCATAGGCCGCCGGACGGGCTGCGCCGGGTGCGACCGATGGCGGCCCTCCCTTGCGGCTCTCCGTCCCGGACTCGCGAGGGCGGTACGCTGGCGGCCTGCCGATCCAGGGGACCGGCATCGCGGGAGCGGTGGGGTCCCGGTGGGCCTCCCGGTCTTCAAAACCGGTGGCGCGGCGCCCGGCGTCGCGCGGTGGGTTCGACTCCCATGCGCTCCCGCCATGCGTCTCGGTCGGGTCCACGCAGTGGGCGCTGGCCCGCGGAGCGACTCGAGAGCCTCAGCCGCCGGGCGTGCCGAAGCGTCCGGGATCCAGCTCCGCGGGGATGTCGGGCTGCAGGCCGAGGATCAGCTCCGCGACCAGGCGCGCCGACGCCGGCCCCGTGGAGATCCCCCACGGTCCGTGCCCGGCGCAGACGAACAGGTTCCGCCTGCCCGGAACCCTCCCCACCAGAGGCCGCGCGTCGACGCTCTGCGGCCGTGCGCAGGCGCGGACGCCGCGGATCGGGGCGTCGGCGACGCCGGGGACGAAGCGGGATGCCCGGACCAGGATCGCCTCGATCCAGGCGGCCGGGTCGGGCTCGACGGGCAGGAACGTTGATCCCACGGCCGCGGCCACGCCCGGTGTCGGGACGATGCTGAACTCGACGCCGGCGCCGTCGGCGGCCGGCTCCGGGTTGCGCTCCCGGTCGCGCTGGCCCTGGCCCGCGTGCGAGCCGGTCTCTCCGCCGCGGTTCGCGCCCTCGCCCGCCTGCGGGACCGCGACCGGCGCCCCGCGGTCCTCGCCACCCCTCGCGTCCAGCACGGCCTCGATCCCCGCCTCCTCCAGCACGTGGCGGGGCGGGGCGGCGAGCTCCACGTCGACCACCACGCCCCAGGTAGCCCGGACCGGCGCCCAGCGCCCGGACGGGTCCAGGAGCCCGGGCGTCCACGGCCCCGCGGCCACCAGCACCGCCCCGGCCCCGATGAGCTCTCCGTTCACTCGCAGCCCCACCACGTCGTCGCCGGCAATCGCCAGCGAGGCCGCCCGGCCCATCCGCACGACGGTTCCCCGGGCCTCGGCCAGCGTCGCGTACGCGTACGTCGAAGCGCCCGGAACGACCGGGTAGCCGATGTCGACCCGGCACGCCCACAGGTCCGGCCCGGCGGCCGGCTCGACGCGGCGGAGCTCTTCCCCGCCAACGACGTCGATGCCCAGCGACGGGAATGCCGCCCCGATCAAACGCGCCTGGCCTCGTGCGGCTGCTTCATCCCCAGAGATGTACAACAGGCCCCCCGGCCGCTCGCCGATGGCGAACCCGTTGGACACGGCCGCCAGCTCTCGGTACAGCGCGACGGTGTCCCGGTACAGCCCGGCCAGGACCGGGTCGAACGGATGCTGGACCACCCCCGAGTTGGCCCCGGACGCGCCCGAGGCCAGCCCGTCGCGCTCGACCAGGAGGACGCTGGCGCCGGCGGCCGAGAGGAACGCGGCGGCGGAGGTCCCGATGATCCCACCACCGACGACGACGACGTCCACCGCGCCGGGCACGCCGGCCCTGCGGACGCGAGCCGGACCGGTCACCCGAGCCGGACCGGTCACCCGGTCATCCGAACGCCCGAACACCCGAACGCCCGGTCACCCGATCGCCCGAACACCCGAACACCCGAACCCCGGTCACCCGATCGCCCGCCGCGCGGCGTCGAGGATCCGGGTCAGCTCCGCCTGCTCCGCGGAACCCAGCGGCTCCGGGTGGTGGTTCGCGCGGACCCAGGCCGCCTTCTCGCGGGCCACCTCGATCGGGTCGCGGTATCGTCCGCCCGCCAGCTCGTGCTCCAGGCCGCGGGTGAGCGCCGTCCTCATGTGCTTCCGCGTGTGCTCCTCGGCCAGGTAGTGCCCGCCCGGTCCCACGGCCGCGATGACGTCCAGCGCCAGCGTCTCATCGCTGACGTCGGCGGCCATGAGCGAGTAGCGCGCCCGCTCGTACAGCTCGTTGTCGAGGAAGATCCCCTCTGGGTAGAGCAGGGTGTACGTGCGGTCGAGGCCCATGCCCGTGACCAACTCCGCTCCCGACAGGCCGCCGAGCAGGGGGTCCAGCGCGACATCGGAGGCCGCCAGCCAGGTTCCCGCGGCGGTTGAGTCCGTTCCGAAGCACGCGGCCATCGAGGGGACGCCCCAGTGGTGGGCCATCTCGACCGGCGCGTAGCGGGCGCGGCCGTCGAGGGAGTAGCCCACGTAGCTCCCGGTCCGGGGATCGGCCCACGCCTTCATGATCGAGTGGAACACCGGCGCCCCGGGACAGGCAAGCTGCAGCAGCACGATGCCGGAGATCACCTCGGCGTCGCCGACCACGAGCGCCCCGGCCGTGGTGGAGGGCGCCGTCGTGCCGAGGGTCGGCATGGAGAGGAAGCCCACCGGGATCCCGGCCTCCGCCATGACCAGCGCGGACTCGAGGCCGGCGTGGTCCTGGGCGAGCGGCGCGATCGAGCAGACCAGGTTCGAGAAGACCGGCCTGGAGCGGAGGGCCTCGCGGCTGCCGGCGACGACCGTCGCCATCTCGACGGCGAAGCGGGCCGCCTGGTCGCCCATGACCATGCCCTGGAAGTGCTTGACGGTGTTGTTGTACGCGGCGTCGATCTCGTGGAGCTGCGACGTGCGGCCCATGTCCTGGGCGCTGACGGTCGGCCACATGAAGCCGATCGACGGCAGGTAGTCCGCCGCCCGCGCCATCCGGGCGACGTCCTCCTTGCGAGACGGCCGCTCGAGGCCGGTGTCCGGGTCGATCGCGGCCACTCCGCAGCCGTCCGTCGTGTAGTAGGAGGTGCCCTCCTCCAGCACGAGATCGAAGGCCGGGTTCCGGGCGGCCATGGTGAACGACCGCGGGGCGAGCGCCATCGCCTTCCGGACCAGGTCCCGCGGGATCTTCACGACCTGGGTGGCCGTGTCCACCTGCGCCCCGTGGTCCCCCAGGATCTCCAGCGACCGGCCGTTCGGGAACCGGACCCCCACGGTCTCCAGCACGTGGAAGGTCGCCTCCCGGAGCCGTTCGAGCTGCTCGTCCTCGAGGAACCGGACGCGCCGGGTCGTGCGGATCGGCTCCAGCGGGGGCGTCAGGCTGAAGGTCGCGCCCGAAATCTGAATCGTTCCGGTCATGCTTGGGGCCTCCCGCCAGTCCCGTGGTGCGTGGTGGTGTCCGCGCCCCGTGACCCGCATCATGCGCCGGCCTGCCATCATCTCGCCATGCCGGTGCAGCCCCGCCACCCCGCGGACCTTCCGCACCCCCCGAGCGTCGAGCGGGTCCTCGCCATGGTCCGGGACGAGTTGGAGGCATCCGAGCCCGCCGCGCTCACCGAGATCGTGCGGTCGGTCATTGACGAGGAGCGCAGGCGACTCGGGGTGGGCGCGCCGCCAACGGCCGAGGACGACCTGGCGGCTGCGGTGCTCGGCCGCATCGACGACCTCCTCGACCCCGCGCTGACGATCCCGCCGCGCGTCATCAACGCGACCGGCGTCGTGCTCCACACGAACCTGGGCCGCGCACCGTGGCCGCGGGCCGCCCGTGCCGCCGCCCTCGCCGCGGCGCGCAGCTACGGGTACCTCGAGCTCGACGAGGAGACCGGCCGTCGCGGGGCGCGGTTCCGGGCGGCCGAGGAGCACCTCGTCGCGCTCACCGGCGCCGAGGACGCGATGGTCGTCACGAACAACGCCGCCGCGCTGGTGCTGGCCGTGGGCCTGGCGGGCCGACGCGGGTCCGTGATCGTGTCGCGCGGGGAGCTGGTCGAGATCGGCGGCGGGGTGCGGATCCCGGAGGTCGTGGTCCGGGCGGGGGCGCGGCTGGTCGAGGTGGGGACGACGAACCGCAGCCGGGCCGCGGATTTCGAGGCGGCGCTCGCCGACGGTCGGGCGAGGATCGTGTTGCGGGTCCACCCGTCGAACTTCTCGCAGTCGGGGTTCACCGGGAGCGCAGACCTCGCCGAGGTCGCCGCTGTCGCCCATGCCTGCGGCGCCATCGTCATCGACGACCTGGGCTCGGGCGCGCTGCTGGACACGGCCGCATTCGGGCTCGCGCACGAGCCGACGCCGGCGGAGCGGCTCGCGGCCGGCGCGGACCTCGTCCTGTTCAGCGGCGACAAGCTGGTGGGCGGGCCCCAGGCGGGGCTGATCGTGGGACGGGCGGACCTGGTGGCCCGGCTGCGACGCGACCCGATGGCGCGCGTGATCCGCCCGGACAAGGCGATCCTGGCGGGGGTTGCCGCGACGCTCGCCATCTACCGGGCGGGGCGGGCCGCGCTCGACATCCCGGTGTGGCAGACGATCGCCGTCCCGCCGGACGCGCTGCGGGCGCGGGCGGAGGGTATCCGTGAGGCTGCGGTCGAAGCCTCACCGGGCCGACGCGACGTGGAGACGGTGGCGCTCGAGTCGCCGGTCGGCGGGGGGTCGCTGCCGGGGCAGGTGCTGCCATCGTTCGGGGTGTCGGTGCCGGCGGCGTCGCCGTCGAGAGCGGCGGCCGCGCTGCGCCGCGGACCGGACCGCATCCTGGCGCGGATCGTGGACGGTGCGGTGGTGTTCGACCTCCGGACGGTGCCCGCATCCGCCGACGGCATCATCGTCCGGCGGCTCGCGGATGTTCCGGCGCCGCGATCGTGACGTCGCCCGCACGTCGCCCCTGTTCCGCAGCGCGCACCCGCCCGCATGCCGCAGCGGGCATCCGCCCGTGATGAGGCTCCGCACACCATGAGCGCGAGGAGCGGGCCGAGCGCAGGGAGCGGGCCGAGCGTCGTCGTCGGGACGGCCGGGCACATCGACCACGGCAAGACCACGCTCCTTCGCGCCTTGACGGGCATCGATGCGGACCGGCTGCCGGAGGAGCGCCGGCGGGGGATGACGATCGATGTCGGGTATGCGCACCTCGAGCTGCCCGACGGGTCCGTGCTGGACTTCGTGGACGTGCCGGGCCATGACCGGCTGGTCGGCAACATGCTGGTGGGCGCGGGTGAGATCGACGCGGCGCTGGTCGTGGTGGCGGCCGACGACGGTCCAAATGCCCAGACGCTGGAGCATCTCGAGCTGCTCGATTCCCTCGGGATCCCGGACGGCGTGGTCACGGTGACGAAGGCCGACCTCGTATCGACCGATCGGGCGGCCGAGGTCGTCGCGGAGGTCGAGGACCTGGTCGGGCGGACGAGCCTCGCCGGAGCGCGGGTCGTCGTGGTGAGCGCCGTGTCGGGTGCCGGGCTGGACGCGCTGCGGGGTGAGCTCCTCGCGTTGCGGGACAGGGTGATGGCTCGTTCCCGCACGGGCGCTGGGCCGCGCCTCGCGATCGACCGGGTGTTCGCGGTCAAGGGACGGGGCACCGTCGTGACCGGGAGCCTGCGGGGCGGGCAGTTGGCGGCGGGCGACGTGCTGCGGCTCCAGCCGGACGGCTTCGAGGTTCGCGTGCGCGAGGTCCAGGAGCGTGGCGCGACGGTCGACATCGCCGACGGGGGGCGGACGGCGCTGCTGGTCGGCGGGGTGGGGGCCGCGGAGCTGCGACGCGGCCAGGTGCTGACGACCGACCTTGCCGTGGTCGCGACGTCGCGGGTGCTGGTGGCGATGCGTCCGCCGGCCGGGCTGGGCGGCCCGGCGGGGGCCGCGCCCGCGGCGCCCGTGGACCGAGAGCGCGTGAGGCTGCACCTCGGGACGGACCAGGCGGCCGCCCTGGTCGTACGCGGACCCCGCGAGGCGATCGACCTGCCGGACGGGTCGGTCCCGGCGATCATCAGGCTGGAGTCGCCCATCGCGGCCGCGGCGGGGGACCGCTTCGCGCTGCGGAGACCATCGCCGGGCTCGGCGGCCGGCGGCGGCGTGATCCTTGATCCGGCGCCTCCGCGTGGGGTCTCCCGCCGCCGTCTCACGCCGGGGCGAGCGGCGGCGATGGCGGCCACCGTGGGCGACGCGAAGGCACGGCTCGACCTGCACGGGGCGCTGCGGTCGGGCGGCCGATGGGACCTCGCGCCGGACGTGGCCGCGGCGCTTGCGGATCGGGCGCGGGCGCTCGTCCTGGAGCACCATGCCGCCGAGCCGGCGTCGCCGGGGATCTCCGTCGCCGCCCTTCGCCAGGTCCTGGCCATCTCCGCGCGGCGGCTGGTCACGCTTGGTCGCGATGGTGCCGACGAGGTCGCCCGGCAGGTGGTGGACGACGTGATCTCAGCCGGTGCCCTCGCCCGGGACGGGGACCGGATCCGGGTCGCCACCCGGGCCGCCGGCGTGCCACCCGCGACGCTCGCCGCGATGGATCGTCTCGAGATCGCCCTCTCCGTCGCCGCGCCCCCGTCCCTCGCCGAAGCGGCTCGCGCGGCGGGCTGCCCGCCCGACGGCGTGCGCGCGCTGGAAGCCGCGGGCCGCATCGTCCGCCTCGACGACGACCTGGCGTGGGCGGCGGGCACCTACGGGGAGCTCGTCACGCGCGCCCTGGCCATGGCCGCCGCAGCGCCCCTCAGCCCCGCCGAGTTCCGCGACGCGACCGGGACCAGCCGCCGGTTCGTCCTCGTCATCCTCGAGGACCTCGACCGTCGCGGGCTCCTCCGGCGCACGGACGCGGGGCACGTCCTCGGACCGAGGGCCCTCGCCCGCATGCAGGCCCGGGCGGTCCCGGCCGCTCCCACGAGGGCGGACGGCTCGTGACCTCCTCCTCGCATGACGTGGTGGCGATCGTGCTCGCCGGTGGCGCGTCGTCCCGCTTCGCCTCGGACAAGCTGGCGGCGGATCTCGGCGGGCGGCCGCTTCTGCACCACGCCGTGGAGGCCGTTGCCGCCGTCGCTTCCTCGGTCGTCGTCGTCATCGCGCCGGACGCTCCGTTGCCGTCCGTCCCGGACGGGCTCGCCGGCCGCGTGGTCTTCGCCCGTGACCGGGTTGCGCACGGCGGACCGCTGGCGGGGCTGGCCTCTGGGCTCGCAGCTGTGGACACTCGGGTGGGTGATGAGGCTCCGCACATCGCGCTCGTCGTGGGTGGCGACATGCCGATGCTTGTCCCGGCGGTGCTCAGGCTACTGGTCGGCACCCTCGCCGCGGATCCGTCCCTTGCCGCGATGACGCTCGCCGCATCGGGCCCCGCGCCGCTCCCGATGGCCGTCCGTCCTGACGCGGCCCGCCGCCCGATCGACGCGATCCTCGCCACCGGGGGCCGACGCAGCCTCCTCGCTCTGCTGGAAGCGATTTCCTCGGCCACCCTGTCGGGCGACAGCTGGCGCACCCTGGACCCCGCGGGCGCCACCCTTCGCGACATCGACACGCCGGCCGATCTCGAGCCCGGTTGACACCGGCCGATCGCCACCGGCTGTCGGTGTACGACGCCACGTACCTCTGGCTCGCGATCGACGTCGACGGGGAGCTGGCGACGTTCGACCGGGATCTGGCGAGGGCGGCCGCTGCGGAGGGCGTGCCCTCGCCCTGGGTCCGTCGCAGGCTGACCATCCCAGCCGCGGCCGGCTACCCGTCCAGGCCCGGGATCTCGTGGACCGCGACCCCATCGATGAACGTCGCCAGCACCGCCGTCTCGCCGATCGCGCCCCCGCCCGGGTCGAACAGGTCGCGGTCCAGGATCGCGAGGTCGGCGAGCTTCCCCACCGCCAGCGTGCCCGTCTCGTCGAGGTGGTTCGCGTAGGCAGACCCGGCCGTGGCAGCGGTCAGGATGTCCACGAGCTCCAGGCGCTCGTGCGGCAGGAACGGCTCCCGCAGGCCGCGGGACCCGTCGTGGACGCGGGTGACGGCGACCTCCATCTGGAGGAACGGATCCGGCGTCGAGACGCTCCAGTCGGAGCCCATGACCAGCGTCGCGCCGTTCGCCCGCAGCGAGCGGAACGGGTACTGTCGCTCGGCGACCTCCGGGCCGAGGACCGGGAGCGTCAGCTCCTCCATCTGGTCCTCGAGGACGGCCCAGTACGGCTGGGCGTTGGCGAGGGCACCGAGCTGGCGGAACCGCGCGAGGTCGTCCGGGTGCACGACCTGGAGGTGGGCGAGATGGGGCCGCGTGTCGGACCAGCCGTTGGCCCGCCGCGCCGCCTCGACCGCGTCCAGCGCCTGGCGGACGGCACGGTCGCCGAGGGCGTGGAAGTGGGGCTGGAACCCGAGGGCGTCGATGCGGACGACGGCCTCGCGGAGGACCTGCGGGTCGATGAAGTCCATGCCCCGGTTGTCGGTGGCCTGGCCGTGGACGTCGAGGTAAGGCTGGGTCATCGAGGCGGTCTGGTTCTCGACGATGCCGTCGGTCATGAGCTTGACGCTGGTCGCGGCGAACCGGCCGGCGCGCCCGTTCGCGCGGCGCTCGACCAGGTCGTCGATCTGCTCCAGGCCGCGATCGCGATCCCACCACAGGGCACCGACGACGCGCGCTGTCAGCTCGCCCGACGCGGCAAGGTCCACGTAGGCGCCCTGGTCGGCTGGGGTGAGCCACGCGTCCTGCCAGGCCGTGATGCCCAGCGAGTGGAGGAACCGCTGGCTCTCCAGGATGGCGCGCCGGAGGTCCGCTGCCGTCGTCGGCGGGACGTGGCGGTTCACGAGCTCCATCGCACCCTCGTGGAGGGTGCCCATCGGGATTCCGTCCGGGTCGCGAGCAATCCGGCCGTCGCGGGGGTCCGGGGTGTCCCGGGTGATGCCGGCGATCTCGAGCGCGTTCGAGTTGACCCATGCGTCGTGGCCGTCGCGGTTGACCAGGAACACGGGCCGGTCCCCCACGATGCGGTCGAGGTCCTCGCGGCGGGGCAGGCCGCCGGGGAAGTCGGGGAGCGTCCAGCCGCCGCCCTGGATCCAGGGCACGTCCGGGTGGGTCGCGGCATAGGCGGCGACGACCTCGAGGCATGCCTCTGTGCCGCGGGTGTCGTGGAGCTCGCAGCGGAGGCGCGCGAGCCCGCCGTGGGTCGGGTGGACATGTGCGTCCTGGAAGCCGGGCGTGACGGTCCGGCCGTGCAGCTCCACGTGGCGCGTGCCCGGGCCGATGCGGCTCCGCACGTCGCGGTCGCCGCCAACCGCGACGATCCGGCCGCCCTTCACGGCGAGCGCCTCAGCCCACGTCTTCGCGGCATCGGCGGTGAAGATGCGGCCCCCGGTCAGGACGAGATCGGCGTGATCGGCATGGGTCATCGCCCGGAGCATGCCACCGCCTGCTTCGCGTGCGCCGGGGCGTTCCACGGGCCGCCTCCCGGAGTCGAGCTCTGGTCAGTTGCACCCGGCTCACCGGTGGCGGATAGTCCGGCTCATGGCTGACGTGGCAGATCTCGTGATCCGTCGTGCGACGGTCGAGGACGTGGACTCGATCTGCGACCTCCACCTTCGCTCGTGGCAGGCGTTCTACCGCGGGCTGATCCCAGACGGGGTCCTCGACGACTTCGCCGCCACGCAGGACGAGCGGCGCGAGCGCCGGCGGCTCCAGATCGCCAGCGACGGGTCGACAGTCACGACGTGGGTGGCGATGCACCGGTCGAGGATCGTGGGCTTCGCGTTGACGAACCCCAGCCGCGACGCGGATGCCACCCCCGGGACCGGCGAGGTCAGTGCGCTCTACGTCCTTCCCGAGTTCGCCGGGCGGGGTGCCGGGCGGTCGCTCCTCGCGCGCGCCGTCCACGATCTCGCGGAGCAGGGCTTCACGCGCGCGTCGCTGTGGGTGCTCGACTCGAACGCCCGCGCCCGACGCTTCTACGAGATCGCGGGCTGGCGGGCGGATGGCGCGGCGAAGACGGAGGTGCGCCCGGGCGGCGAGCTGGACGAGGTCAGGTACGAGCGAGAGCTCTCGGCATGAACCCCGGGGCGGGGTCTCATGGCAGCGCCCGCTGTAGGCTGCACCGGTGACGACCGTCCACCTGCTCCACGCCGGCTACGCGGGCGATCGCGTGGGCTCGTCCATCGTCCTCGTCCGCGACGCGGACGCGCTGATCGTCGTGGACCCCGGGATGGTTGCGCGGCGATCGCTCATGCTGGAGCCGCTCGCCGGGCTGGGCGTCGCGCCGGAGGCCGTCACCCACGTCTTCCTCTCCCATCACCACCCGGACCACACCCTCAACATCGCGCTGTTCCCGAACGCCGAGGTCGTCGACTTCTGGGCCCGCTACAGGGACGACCTGTGGCTGGACCATGACGGCGACGGCTACCGTCTGTCCCCGAAGACCCAGCTGTGGCTGACGCCGGGCCATACCGAGGAGGACGCGACGCTGGTCGTGGACGCGGACGACGCCGTCTACGCGATGACGCACCTCTGGTGGCGCGAGGACCGCACGCCCGACGTGGACCCGCTGGGCGCGGACCAGGCGGCGATCGAGGCCGGCCGGGCACGAGTGCTCTCGGTGGCCGACATCGTGATCCCGGGCCACGGGGGTCCGTTCCGGGTTCCGCGCCGAGGTTGATCCGGCGCATCGTCTCGCCTTTCATCGGGGTGTTGCCGGGCTGGCGCGTGGCACCCAGTTCGCTGGTCGACGACGATGACGTTCCCGGGCGTCGTGCCCGATGGCGTCCCGGGTCCTCCATCGGGGACCTGCACTAGACTGCAGCCGATGCCCGGACCCGTGGCGCTCGTCGGCGCCGGTGAGTTCCTTGCCCCGATGGCCGAGTTCGACCGCGGTCTGCTCGAGGCCACGGGGCGGCTGCGACCTCGCGTCGTGATCCTGCCCACCGCCGCCGCGCCCGACGGCGAGGCCACGTTCCAGGTCTGGGCCGAGATGGGCACGGAGCATTTCGCGGCCCTCGGCGCGGAGGTCGAGCCGGTCCTCGTGCGGGACGTCGCCGCCGGCCGGGATGCGGCGGCCCTGCAGGCCGTGGGCGAGGCCGATCTGGTCTATCTCTCGGGCGGCAATCCGCAGCACCTGGCGCGGGTGCTCCTGGGCTCGCCCCTGGGCGCTGCGATCGTGGCGGCGAACTCGCGCGGCGCCGTCATCGCGGGCTGCTCCGCGGGCGCGATGGCGATCGTGGGCCTGACGATGGGCTTCAGGTCCGTGCCCAGGCTGCGGATCCCGCTGCCGTTCCCGATCCGCTGGCGGGCGGGACTCGGGCTGGTCGACGGGGTGGCGGTGCTGCCCCACTACAACGCCTGGCCGGAGCCGTTCTCCGCGTCGGTGGCGCTGCAGTCGCCGCGGGGGAGCGTGGTCCTCGGGATCGACGAGGAGACGGCGGCGCTCGGGCGCGACGGGACCTGGCAGGTGCACGGCCGGGGCCGGGTGACGGTGTGGCGCGGACGGCACCGGGAGCGGTTCCGGAGGGGCGACGCGTTCCGGCTGTGAGGCGCCAGGGTCGCCGAGCAGCAGATCTGCTGCCGGGCGCCCGATGGGGCGAGTCCAGCCGATGGGGCGAGCCCAGCCGATGAGGCGAGTCCAGCCGATGAGGCGAGTCCAGCCCACGCTCGCGGCGGGATCTGCCCCGAGCCTGCCCAAGTGGGAGGGGCGCGCGGGTCAGTCCGGCTTGACCGCCCGGAAGCAGTCCGAGCAGTAGACGGGCTTGTCCATGCGCGGCTTGAACGGCACCTGGGCCTGGTTCCCGCAGGACGAGCAGATCGCGACGAAGTACTCGCGCGGTCCGCGGTCCTCCGGGCGCTCGTAGCCTCGCGGGCCGCCCACGACCCGGCCGCCGTCACCGGCGCCCGGACCGCCCCCGGCGCCCGTGCCGTCCCGCGTGGTCCGCCGGTAGGCCCGGCACGAGGCACAGCGCTTGGGGTCCGAGGTGAACCCCTGCGCGGCGTAGTACTCCTGGTCGGCCGCCGAGTGGACGAACTCCACGCCGCAGTCCACGCAGGTGAGGGTCCGGTCGACGTAGATCATGGTGCGGCTCCTCCCGGTCGCTCGAGGACGCTGTGGGTGCGAGGCCGGCCGGGCAGCGCCCGTGGTCGGCGATCGCGACGGGGAGTCAGCCGGGGCCGCGCGACCATGGGTGCCGTGTTCGTAGTCCCAGATCGGGGCGCACCGGTGGTTCGGTCGGGTCAGCCTACACCGGGTTCCCGACAGGATGCACGGCAGCCGCATCCGAGGGGGTCCGGCGGGGGTCCGGCGGTGACAGCCGACCTGTCACAATGACCCTCGAGGCTCAGCGTTGCGAGCCGGGAGCGATGGGGGCGCCCGGGTCGCAACCGGGTCCCGGGAGCGACCGGCCCGGCCCTTCGGTGCTGTCATGATCGCGAGCGATCGGGTGGCGGTGATGGGTGCGGTGCGGCTGCTCGCGGGACCCGGTCGGCACGCGGGTCCCGGTCGGCCGAACGCGGGTGCCACCCGCCCGAGGCCGGCGCCATCGCACGCACGTGACCCGGCCTGCGCCGGCCGGGGCGCGGGACAGGGAGGCTGATCACCGCATGCTGCGACTCCTCCACACCGCGGACATCCACCTCGGTGCCCGCCACGCGGACCTGGGCCCCGCGGCTGCCGCCCAACGCGAGCGCCAGTTCGCCGCGTTCCGGGCCAGCGTGGACGTGGCCCTGGCCGAGAAGGTGGACCTGTTCCTGGTCGCCGGGGACCTGTTCGACTCCAACACCCAGCCCCGGCGGTCGGTGGATCGCGTGGCGGCGGAGCTCGCCCGCCTCGCACGGGCCCGCATCCGGACGGTGATCATCCCGGGCACCCACGACGTGTACGACCGCTCGTCGGTGTACCGGGCCTACGACTTCGCCGCCCTTGCCGGCACGCTCCCGGCCCAGGACCTGGTCACGGTGCTCACCCCCGACCACCCGTGGATCCACCTCGCCGCCATCGACACCGTCGTGCACGGCCCGGTGTTCGCGACGAAGCGGGCCCCGCACAGCCCGCTGCGGGAGCTGGCCGCCGTGCAGACACCGCCTGCCACGTGGAGGATCGGCCTCCTGCACGCCTCCATCGCGATCCCCGGCCGCACGGACGGCGACGAGGTCGTCGTCACCACGGACGAGATCGCGGCGAGCGGCCTGGACTACCTCGCGCTCGGCCACTGGCACTCGGCGCAGACCGCGAAGGTCCGCGACGTGACGTACGCCTACGCCGGCGCCCCGGAGCCGGTCGCAGTGGACCAGGACCGGGCCGGCAAGGTGCTCCTCGTGACGCTCGACAGCCGCAACGGCCGGAAGGTCGTGACGGTGGAGAAGCGGACCGTGGGCCGGACGACCTTCGAGCGCCGGGAGATCGACGCGGCGACGATCGAGTCCCAGGCGGCGCTGGTCGCGGGCCTGCTCGCGTCGGCCGACCCGGACCTGGTGCTGGACGTCCGGCTGATCGGGGTCCGGCGAGACGACCTGGATGTCGAGCCGGCGGAGGTGGAGGGAGCCCTGGGCGCCAGCTTCCTCCGGGTGCGCGTGCGGGACCTCAGCCGGCCGGCGCTCAGCGAGGGCGCCCTGCCTCCCGCCGAGACCATCTCCGGCGCGTTCATCCGCAGTGTCCAGGGTCGAATCGCGGCCCTGGAGGCCTCGGGCGGCGACCCCGCAGCGCTGGAGGCCGGCGAGCTGCGGGACGTGCTGCGGCTCGGCCGCCTGCTGCTGGCCGGCCACGAGGTGACGCTGTGAGGATCACGCACCTCTCCCTCCGGAACCTGCGCCGGTACCGCGAGGCGGACCTGGACCTCGCGCCGGGCCTGACGGTCGTCCGGGGCCCCAACGAGGCCGGCAAGTCCACCCTCCAGCGTGCCATCGAGCTCGCGCTGACCCGCAGGGTGACCAGCGCCGCAGCCGACATCGAGAGCCTCGCCCCATGGGGCGAGGATCCCGAGGCGCGGACCGCCATCGCCATGACGTTCAGCTACGAGGACGAGGACGGCGCCGTCTACGAAGGCCGTCTCGAGAAGTCGTTCCGTGGCGCGCGCGGCCAGGTCCGCCTGGAGGTCGGCGGCGAGGTCATCACCGACCCGGCCCGCGCCGACGATGAGCTGGCGGCCCTGTCCGGCGTCCCCACCGAGGGCTTCTTCCGGTCCACGGCATCGGTTCGCCACCACGAGCTGGCCGGCCTCCAGCGCGACGAGGGCGCGCTCCGGGACCGGCTCCAGGCGTCGATCAGCGGCGCCGACCGCGGCACCAGCCAGGCTCGCAAGAAGCTCGACCGCGCGCTCCAGGGTCTCCAGGCCAGGGGGGCGAAGAACCCGGGGCGCCTCAAGGTCGCCGAGGATGCCGTCGCGGAGACGGCGGCCCGGCTCCGGGCGGGCGAGGAGGCCATGGCCCGTCTCGAGCGCGATCGCGACGCCCTGTCCGTGGCCCGCGAGCGCCGTTCCGAGGCGGACAAGGCCATCACCGAGCGGCGCTCCCTGCTGGAGAAGGCTCGCCAGGCGGAGCGGCTCATCTCGGACAGGGACGCGGCCCGCGAGCGGTTCGATCGCTACCGGGCCGCCGTCATCCTCCGCGACGAGGTGGAGGAGCTCGACCGGACCCACCCCTCGCCCGTCCCGCTGCCGATCCTGCGCACGGACGTCGAGCGCCTGCGCGCGGCCGACACGCAGATCGGGACGCTGGAGGCGATGCTCGCGGGCGAGGTCCAGGTGAGCTTCGAGGTGGCGCCCGAGGTCCGCTGGCGGCCGCTCTCGCGTGCGGCCGTCGGCCTCGTCGTCCTGGGTGTCGCCCTCGCCGCGATCGGGACCCTGCTCGTCGCCCTGGGCGTCCTCTCCGAGAGCGCCCGCACGCTGGCCGTCATCCTCGGCGTCGTGGCCGTCGTGCCCGGGCTGATCCTGGCCGCGGTGGCCATCTGGCTCCGCCGCGGCGACACGATGCAGAAGCAGCTCCGCGAGGAGGAGGTCAACCGCCGCCTGCGGGGCCGCTCCGAGATCGAGGACGAGCTGCGCGGCGCCCGGGCCAGGCGCGAGGAGCTGCTCGCCCGCCTGGAGCTGCCGGGCACCGCCGAGGCCGAGGAGCGCCTGCGCCTGGAGGAGGCGCACGTCGCCGAGATCGACCAGCGCCGGGCGCGCCTGGGCGGGCTCATCGGCGACGAGCCGCTCGACGTCCTGCCCGGCCGTCGCGACACGGCCGCCCTGGAGATCGAGCAGAAGACCGGGGCGCTCGAGGCCCTCGGCCCGATCGCCCGTGAGCCGCGGGCGCGCGAGCGCCTCGAGGTGGAGGTCGCGGACGCGGAGCGGTCGCTGGAGCGCGCCCGCGATGATGAGGCGGCCGCCCGTGCCCGCGTCGAGCAGAACCCCGTCGATGCCGAGGAGGTGGCCGGTCTCGCCGAACGCCTCGCCTCGTGGTCCGAGGAGCTGGCCGCGCTCGTGCGGCGGGAGCGTGTGTACGCCCGGACGCTCGAGGAGATCAACGCGGCCGAGCAGGCGACGATGCAGCGGGCCACCCGGTACCTCGAGCGGCACATGGTCGGGGATATCGCGAGGATCACCGGCGGCCGGTACCGGCGCGTCCGTGTCGACGACACGAACCTCGGGATCGAGGTCTTCGCCCCTGAGCGCAACGACTGGGTGCCGGTCACGGACCTGTCCCAGGGCACCCTCGACATCGTCTACCTGGCCGCGCGCCTCGGGCTCGTGCGCCTGGTGACGGGCGACCGGCGTCCGCCCCTCGTCCTGGACGACCCGTTCGTGACCCTCGACGACACGCGGGCCTCGCTGGCCCTGGGGCTGCTGCGGGAGCTCGCCACGGACTTCCAGGTGATCTACCTCACCACGTCGGACCGTTACGACCACCTCGCCGACAGCGTCGTGGAGCTGGCGGGACCGGCGGCCGCGGACACCGGGGTGCAGGCCGAAGGGGTGCCGCCTGCCTGAGGCCGGGCCGGGTCTCGCGGTCGTGCTGCTGGGCATCGTGTCCGCGATCACCTGGGGGACCGGGGACTTCGGCGGAGGCCTGCTGAGCCGCCGGGCGCCGCTGTTCGGCGTCGTGGCCGTCACGCAGCTGGTGGGCATGGCCGCCGCGCTCGCGCTGGGAATCGCTCGCCACGAGCCGGTCCCGCAGGGCCCGGACCTCCTCTGGTCGCTGGCGACCGGGGTCGCGGGCGTCATCGGCATGACGGCGCTGTACCGCGGCCTCGCCGTCGGACGGATGGGGGTCGTCGCCCCGACCACGGGCGTCGTGGGGGCGGTGATCCCCGTGGTCGTGGGGCTCGGCACCGAGGGCCTGCCGCCCGCGTCCGCGCTGCTCGGGATCGCGTTCGCGCTGGCGGCCGTAGTCCTCGTCACGCGGGCGCCGGGCCACGGCGACGGCCGGCCGTCCGGCATCCGCTGGGCGCTCACGGCCGGGGTGGCGATCGGCGTGTTCAACGTCTGCATCGGCCAGATCTCTCCCGCCGGGGCGTTCGGGCCACTGGTCGTGATCCGGCTGCTCCAGACCCTGATCCTGGGCGTGCTCATCGTCGCCTGGCGCCAGCCGTACCGCCTGGACCGCGCGATCGTCCCGAAGGTCGTGGCGATCGGGCTGCTGGACATGGCGGGCAACGCGGCCTTCATCCTGGCCACGCAGACGGGCATGCTGGCGATCGCGGCCGTGCTCGCGTCGCTCTACCCGGTGATGACCGTGCTGCTCGCGGTCACCTTCCTGAGGGAGCGCGTCACGCGCAGCCACCTGCTGGGGATCGCGCTGACGGTGCTCGCGATCGCGCTGATCGCGGCCGGCACGGCCACCCTCTGACCCGGGTTGCTCCCCGGCCCGACACCACCCGGACGGGGCCCCGGGCACGTTGGCCCGCGTGGCGCCGGGCCAAGGCCGGTCAGGGCGCTGCGCCCTCCCGCCCGGCGTCCCCGCGCGAGACCACGACGGCGTCCACCTCCGCCGGTTCCGTCAGCCGGACGACGAGCGCGAACCCCTCCATCTTGAGGGACCCGTCGGGGCGGGCCGCCCGCAGCTCCGCCAGCTGTCGCCGGACCGCGGGCTCCGGCACGGCAGACGCGCCCCGGGCGCGGTTCCGGGCCCGCACCGTCCCGTCCGGCAGGTCCAGGATGATCGCGACGGCGGGGATCCCTGCCCGGCGGGCCCGCCGCACCAGCGCCCGGCGGGCCCTGGCCGTCACGTTCGTGGCATCCACGACGGTCGTGAGCCCGGCGCCGAGGCGGACCTCGAGCGTCCGGTGGAGGGCAGCGAAGGCCGGGCCGGTCGCACGCTGGTCGCCGGCGCTTCCCGAGATCTGCTCCCGGAACGCATCCGAGGAGAGGACCTCACCCGGCGGGAAGTGCCGGGCGGCGAACGTGGACTTCCCGGAGCCGGCCGCCCCGACGAGTACGACGAGGCAGGGGTCCGCGAGGGCTATCGGGACGGGGCCGGCCATCTGAGCATCATGAGGCCAGGCATCCGGGATGAGGTCACGCTCCCGGTTCCGCCCCGCTTGGCCGACCAGGATCGGCCCCTGGTCACCCTGGAGACGGCGTCGCCTGGTCGGGCGGCGGTGTCTCCGACGGCGTCGGCTCCGGCTTGGGCGTGGGTTTCGGCGTCGGCTTGGGCGTCGGCTCCGCCGTGGGACCGGTGGTCGGCTTCGGCGTCGGCTTCGGGGTCGGCTTGGCCGTGGGCCTGGGCGTCGGCTTCGGTGTCGCCTTGACCCCGCAGTTCGTGGCCGACGCGGCCCGCTTCGTGCTGCCGCTCCCGGCCGAAGGCATCGTGTCGAACCCCTTGGGCCGGACCCCGGTCGGGGTGAACAGGTCGGCGGCCATGTCCCTGATCCTCTTGAGGTTCGGGACCTGGATGGAGCCGCGCGCGTCGGTGGTGCCCTTCACCAGCGGGTGGTTGATCACGACGCGGAAGACGTCCTTGCGCGAGACGGAAGCGGCGATGTCGATGTAGTCCGCCAGGAACGACGGCTTGATGTTGGTCGAGATCGTCTGGCCCAGCGACTTGAGGAACGCGCTCGGGTGGTCCAGGAACGCGCCCGCCACGAGCCGGTCGCGCAGCGCCGCGATGAGCTCCTGCTGGCGTGCGGCGCGGGTGAAGTCGCTCTCGCCCACGGCATACCGGATCCGGGCGTAGGCGAGGGCCTGGTTGCCGTTCATGTGGTAGCGCCCGGGAGAGACGCCGAAGCCGTCGACGCCGTACGCGTGGTACGTCGGGTCGCAGAACGTGTCGGTGACGTTGACGGTGACGCCCCCGACGGAATCCACGAGGTGGACGAACCCGCCGAGGTTCACCTGTGCCCACATGTCGATCTTGAGGCCGAGCAGCTCCCCGAGGGCGGCGGTGAGCACCGACTGGCCGTCCTTGGCACCCGGGAACTTGGCGGGATGCCAGCGGACGTACGACACGAGGCTGTTGATCTTGGCCTTGAAGGTGCGACCGTCCGGGAGCGGCACGTCCACCGTGTCGCGCGGGACGGAGACCATGGACACGGTCTTGCCGACGGGGTCCAGCGAGGCGACGATCATCGTGTCCGTCAGCGCGGTGTTCCGCCCGACGCCGGAGTCCGTGCCGATGAGCAGGACGTTGACGCGGGGGACTCCCGGCGTGGCCGACGGCAGCGTGGACGGCGAGGCGGAGGCCGATGCCGAGGCGGACGTGGAGGTGGAGGGCGACGGCGAGGCCTCGATGCCGAAGTCCGGGTCGTTGGGTTCGACGGGCGGAGCGGACTGGTCCGGCACCCAGGCGCCGCCCGAGTCCACCGGCTCGAACACGGTCAGGGCGGCGTCGCGTGCGTCCGCGGTGAGGTTCGCCGCCCAGAGCTGCGGCCCGACCACGATGACGACCGCCACGATCACCGCCAGCGAGCTGGCGAGCACCGGCCGGAAGGTCGCGATCGAGCCGACCAGGCCGAGCGCCGCGAGTCGCCACAGCAGGAAGACGGCCTGCAGCGCGAGCAGCGCCCCGAGGAGGGCGGGGTCGAACAGGCGGGCAGCGAACGAGGTCGTCGTGCCCGCCAGGACGGCGACGAGCGCCGCGCCGCCGATCACGAGCAGCACGATCAACGGCGGCAGGCCCAGGATGGCGGCGAAGCGGCGGCGGCCGGCCGCGAGGTGGCCGAGACCCGGCCAGACTGCCGTGAGCAGGAAGAGCCGCGAGGCAGATGCGGGGCGGGGCGCCCGATCGGGCCCGTCGGGAGTGTCCCGGAGGACGGGATCGGTGTCAGGCATCGCCCGCTAGGATGCCGCCGGTCGTGGGATCGCGCAAACTTCGTGCGGGGCCGCTCCGGTGCCGACGCCGTCGGCTGCGGGCCGCCCCACCAGGCTGCGGGCCGCCCCACCCGGCTGCGGGCCGCCCCACCCGCCGGCTCGTGTACGGTGACCGCGTGACGATTCCCGCCCGACGACCCGACCCACGCTGGCACGTCATCCTCGCGGTCTTCTGGGTCACCCAGCTCGTCGAGAGCATGGGTGTGAGCCAGGTGTTCGCGCTGCTGCCCACCTACCTGCGCGAGCTCGGCGTCCCCGAAGCCGACCGGCTCCCGTTCGTCGGCCTGTTCGGGTCGCTGGTGTTCGTCCTCGGCCTGCCCCTCGTCCCGCTCTGGGGGGTCTGGGCCGACAAGTACAGCCGCAAGGTCGTCATCGTCCGCAGCTGCCTCGTGGAGGTGGTGGTGTTCGGGCTGGCGGCGCTCGCCCGGGAGCCGTGGCAGATGGCGGTGGCGGTGCTGCTGATCGGGTTCCAGCTCGGGAACACGGGGGTGATGCTGGCCGGGATCCGGGACGCCGTGCCGCGCCACAGGGTGGGGACGTCGATCGCCCTGTTCGGCGCGGCAGGCCCCGTCGGGTTTGCGGTCGGCCCGGTGCTCGCGGCCGTGCTCATCGACGGGGCCGGCTGGTCCGTCTCGGGCGTGTTCGCCCTCTCGGCGGTCTTCTCGATCGGGACGGCGCTCCTGGTGTCGCTGGGCACGCGCGAGGTCCGCCCGGAGGTCATTCCCGTGGGGCCCGTGCTCCGTCTCGCGTTCGGCGCGGTGCGGGGCGTGCTCGGCGACCCGGACGTGCGGCGCCTGTTCATGGTGTACGGCGTGGTGTTCCTCGCCACCCAGGTGTCGCGGCCGTACACGCCCATCCTGGTGGAGGACCTGGTGGGGACGGGAGTGGGCCTGGCGTCCGCGATCGGGCTGGTCATGGGCGTCGCGTCGCTGGTGGGCGCGCTCGCGTCCCCGGGCGCGGGCTGGCTGGGCGACCGCGGGGGCTTCCGGCGGGTGCTGCTGGGCGCGCTCGCGATCGGCGGGGTGGCGAGCATCACGATGCCCCTGATGCCCGCGCTGGGCCCCCTGGCGCTGGCGGCCGTCGCGCTGTCTTTCGCGGCATCCACGACCGGTGCGATGGTGTTCTCGCTGCTCGCCACGGAGGTGCCCCCGGAGCGCCGGTCCGCGACCCTGAACCTGGTGTACCTGCCGCTGTACGTCGCGGGGATCATCGGGCCGGCGGTCGGCGGGGCGATGGCCGCGGTCGGCGGGCCGGCGCTGCCGTTCATCGCCGGGGGCGTGGTGTTCTTCGTCGGGGCGGCCGTCGTGGCCCGACAGCGGCTGGGCCGGGCGAGTGGTGCCGGGGGCGCCATCCCGGCGCGCGAACGTGTCGCCGCGCTCCAGGCCGAGGACACCTGACCCGGCCGAGGACACCCGACCCTGCCCGAGGGGGCTCGAGCGGCTACGCCACCGGCAGGTGGCGCTCCGGGTAGCCGGTGTACCTCACGTCCGGGCGGATGAGCCGGTTGTTGGCGCCCTGCTCGATGGCGTGGGCGGTCCACCCGGCGTGACGCGTGAGCGCGAACGTGGCCGGGAACAGGTCCGGCGTCAGGCCCACGCCCATCAGCACGGGCGCGGCGTAGTACTCGACGTTCGTCATCAGTGGACGGTCCGGGTACTTCTCGGCGAGCACCCGGAGCGCGACGTCCTCCACGGCGATGGCGAGCTCCAGCCATTCCGGCCGGTGATCCATCCCCTCGGCGACCTCCCGCAGCGCCTTCGCCCGCGGGTCGTATGCCCGGTAGACGCGATGGCCGAACCCCATCAGTCGCTCCCGGCGGTCGATCGCGTCGCGCACCCAGGCCTCGGCCTTGTCGGGCGTGCCGACCTGGTGGATCTGCTCCACGACCTCGGACGGCGCGCCGCCGTGGAGCGGGCCCTTCATCGCACCGATCGCGCCACACACCGCGGACGCGATGTCGGAACGGGTGGAGGTGATGACCCGGCAGGTGAACGTGGAGGCGTTGAAACCGTGCTCGGCGCCGACGATGAAGTAGGCGTCGAGCGCCCGGGCGGTGGCGGCATCCGGCTTCTCGCCGTTCACCTGGTAGAGGAAGCCCGCGACGAGATCCAGGTCAGGATCCGGTGCCACCGGCTCCAGGCCCTGGCGGATCCGGGCGAACGCCGCGAGCGCAGACGGGGAGAAGGCGGTGAGCGCGCGTGCCTGGTCGGCCGTCGGCGGCCAGGCAGGGCTGTTCACGGCGCCCCAGACGGAGACCGCGGTGCGCAGCGCGTCCATCGGCTTGGCGTCGTGCGGCAGCGCGCGGAGGGCGGTCATCACGGCGTCCGGCACCGGCAGACACGGGAGCTTCGCCGCCGGGTTCCACTCGCCGGTCCAGAGGAGCTCGGTGATCGCGGCGTAGGACCCGCCCTTGACCAGCTCGCCGATGGGATATCCGCGGTAGAGCAGGCGGCCGGCCTCGCCGTCGATGAAGGAGAGGGTGGTCTCGCCGGCGATGACGCCCTCGAGGCCGGGGGAATAGGGACGGGTGTCGGCAGGCGCCGAGGCGGGCTCAGTCATGGACGGATGGTAGCCGTCTCGCCCGGTCCCCGTGGGCCGCTCCCCGCGGCTGCTCGCCCCTACTCGCGTGGGAGGTCGGCCGCCGCCGCGTCATCCAGGATCCAGGTCGAGTTCGTCGCCATCGTCAGGCGCACCGGCAGCTCGCGGACGTCGTCCCCGCCCCAGGCCCGCCCCAGGACCGCGGCCTTCGACGCTCCCGTCGACACGACCAGGACGGACCTCGCGGCAGCCACCACGTCGGGGTGCATGGTCACGCGCTCCACGTGGGGCTCCACGTGCGTCGGGGCCGGGACGGCGAGGACGAGCGCGCCCTCGTCCCAGGCCGTCGACCCGGGGAAGACCGACATCACGTGGCCATCGGGGCCAACGCCCAAAAGGAGGATGTCGAACACCGGCACCCCGTCCTCGTTCCGCCCGGGACCCTCGAGCAGCAGGGACGTCTCGTAGGCCGCCGCCGCGCCGGCCGGACCCTCGCCGGCCTCGATGGCCTCGGCGACCGGCACCGGGTGCAGGTTGGCGGCCGGGATCCGGATCCCGCCGAGGTCGCCGGCGGCTGCCGGCGTCTCACCCCGGTCGCCATCGGCCGCCAGCAGCAGCTCCTCAAGCGGCAGCACGTTCGAGAGCGGGTCGTCGGCCGGCACGAAGCGGTCGTCGCTCCACCAGACGTGGACGCGCGACCAGTCCACGAGGTCGCGCAGCGGAGGCACCCGGAGGTGCCGGTAGATCCCGGGGCATGCCGAGCCACCCGTGGTTGACCAATGGGCGACGCCGCGCTCGCCGATCGCGGCGACGAGGGCGCCGACGATCTCCGTGGCGGCAGCCTCGGACGCGGCATCCGGGGTCGGCAGGACGCGCACGATCGGCAGGCGGCGAGGTCGCTGGACGGTCATCGGTGCGGGCCTCCTCGGGCGATCATCGGGGGTCTTCTCGGCGGTCATGGGTGCGGGCCTCCTGGGCCTCCTCGGCAGGGTGTCGGGTCGGTCGACGGGGCCGGTCCCGGGGGGTGGTCAATCGGGATGCGCGCCGCTCTCGGCGGCCCCGTCATCGGCGGGTGCCCGGGCTCGCCCCGCGGCGACCGAACCGGCCAGCCGGGCCGCCATCCGGATCGTCTCGGTGGCCAGCGGATCGCGCCCGCCCGCCTCCAGGGCCTCGGCGAGCAGGTCAACCTCGCTCCGGCGCGGCGCCTTGAACGTCCGGTCGAGGGCCTCGACGCCGTCCAGCCAGGCGCGCACGTGGACGTCCTCGGCGTGGGCCGTGACGTCGGCGCGCAGCTCCGAGCCGCGCCGTTCGGCGAGCAGCTCCACCCGGAGCGTCGTGCCCGGGGGCATCGTCGAGGCGATCGGCCGGATCACCACGCTCACGTCCGCGGATCCGCTCCGGAGGCGCGCCGCCAGGCCCCGGTGAAGCGGCGTCTTCTCCCCCGGCCGCAGCCGACCGCCCACCGCTCCGCCGCGGCCCTTCGCCTCGACCGGCGCCAGCGGCGCGACGACCCGCATCCCCAGGCGGGACGCCAGCCAGGCGGCGTGGTAGAGCGGCTTCACCACGTTGGTCGTGCCCGGCGCTCCCGTCTCGTCGTGCGTGCCGTACGTCACCGCGATCCTGCGGACGTGCGTGAGATACGGCAGGAAGTCGGGCAGGTCGAAGACGGTGGCGATCGCCTCGCGCCAGCGCGACTGGCGGGACAACGCGAAGTCGCGGATCGCGATGCGCTCGTGCAGGTCGAACAGGCGCGCCAGCTGGCGGAGACGGGCCAGGCCGTCGCCCGACCAGCCGGAGCCATCCACGACCAGGCGGTCCGTGAGCTCCAGCACGTCGTCCGTCGGCTCAGATCCCAGGGACGGCTCGCCCGGCCACCATGTCGTCACGGGCAGGTCGTGGATGAGCAGCGGAGCGACGAGCGCGGTCAGGTGGCGGCCGGTCTCCCCGCCGGCCGTCAGGTAGATCAGCTCGGAGCAGATCTCGGGTGCGTCCGGCCTGGGCAGCACGCAGTGAGCCTGGATCCGCGCGTCCAGCCAGGGCGGCCCGTCCGGGTCCGCGGACAGGACGATCATCGTCCGGCTCGGGTGGCGGCCGGTCAGGCGGCTGATCGCCTCGGCCGCGCTCTCGCCCACCTCGGGCTGGTGCGCCAGCACCACGAGGTTCATCACGCTCGTCCGCGCTGCGACGTGGCGGCCGCGCGGCTCGCCCTCCCCGTCGACCACCAGGTTGGGCTGGGCCCAGATCCGTCCCAGCTCCTTCTCGATCTCGTCGATGGTGTGCGCGTGCGACAGCCAGCGGAGCATGGGCTCGCCGGGTTGCGCCTCCTCGATCGGCTCGATCCGCCCGTCGCCGCTCGCTCTCGTCCCGACGGCGATGATGTCGCCCGGCTGCGGCGCCCCGACGGGGCGGCCTAGATCCTCCGCCACCGCCGAGCCTCTCGCGCGAGCAGGTCGTCCGCGGCCTCGGGACCCCAGCTGCCCGCCTCGTAGTTCGGGAAGTCGGGGGCGGGCTCCTCCGCCCAGGCGGTGATGACCGGGTCCACGATGGACCACGCCTCCTCCACCTCGTCCGCCCGGGTGAACAGCGAGGCGTCGCCCAGGAGCGCGTCCAGGATCAGCGTCTCGTAGGCGTCCGGGCTGTCCGTCTGGAACGCGGAGCCGTAGGTGAAGTCCATGGTCACGTTCCGGACGTCGATGCCCAGGCCCGGGACCTTGGCGCCGAAGCGCAGCATGATCCCCTCGTCGGGCTGGATCCGCATTGCCAGCAGGTTGGGCTCGGGATCCGTGGCGCTGTCCCGGAACAGCTGGTGCGGGACCTCCTTGAACTGGATCGCGATCTCCGTCGCACGCTTCGGCAGGCGCTTGCCCATCCGCAGGTAGAACGGGACCCCGGACCAACGCCAGTCGTCGATCGTGAGGCGGGCCGCGATGAAGGTCTCCGTCTCGGACGCCGGGTCCACGGCGGGCTCGGCCCGATACCCCGGAACCGGCCGTGCGGAGACCCATCCCGGACCGTACTGCCCGCGCACGACGTCGCGGCGCGCCTGCTCCGGGGTGAGCCGGCCGACGGCCCGGATGACCTTCACCTTCTCGTCGCGGAGCGCGTCCGCCTCGAACGTCGCCGGCGGCTCCATCGCCACCAGGGTCAGCAGCTGGAGCAGGTGGTTCTGGAGGAAGTCGCGACTGGCGCCGGTCTCCTCGTAGAACGCGCCGCGGCTCTCGATCCCGATCGATTCCGCGACCGTGATCTGCACGTGATCGATATGCCGGCGGTTCCAGATGGGCTCGAAGATGCCGTTGCCGAACCGGAAGACCAGCAGGTTCCTGACCGTCTCCTTGCCCAGGTAGTGGTCGATCCGGTAGACCTGCCGCTCCCGGAAGACCTTGCCGACCTCGCGGTTGAGGCGGATCGCGGAGTCGAGGTCCCGCCCGAACGGCTTCTCGATGACGACACGACGCCAGCCCCCCTCGTGGCGCTCGTGGTCAAGGCCCACACGGCCGAGCTGGGCGACGATCTCGGCGAACTGGGACGGCTGGGTGGCGAGGTAGAACAGCCGGTTGCCGCGGGTGCCGCGCTCCTGGTCCATGCCGTCCAGCCGCTCGGCCAGCGACGCGTAGGCCGCGGGATCCGCGAAGTCGCCCCGGTGGTAGAAGACCCGCGAGGCGAGGTCGTCCCAGGCCTCGCGATCCACCGGTTGAACCCGCGAGAACATGTCCAGCGACCGCTTGAGCTCACCCCGGAAGTCATCGTCCGAGAAGGCGCGACGGCCGACGGCCACGAGCGTGAACTCGTGGGGGAGCAGGTGCGTGCGCCAGAGCTGGAACAGCGCGGGGATGACCTTGCGATGGGCGAGGTCGCCGGTGGCGCCGAACAGGACGAAGACGGCCGGGTCCGGGACCCGCTCCAGCCGAAGGCCTTCGCGGAGCGGGTTGTCGAGGGTCTTGGGGGCGACGGCGCGCCGTCGGTTCTCGGTGGCGAGGCGCAGGTCACGCATCGTGCGCGGGGCCTCCTTCCTCACCGGGGGAGCCACGGGGGCAGGAGTCGGCGCGGCGGGCGTGGTCGGCATGTTGACCCGCGCCTGCGCGGTCGGGGCCGACGCGGTTTCCGTGGCCTCGGCCGGAACGGACGCGGTTGCGCTGGCCTCAGCGGGCGCGACGGGAGGTGCGCCGAGAGCGGCGCGACGCGGCGCCACGGCTAGTCCGTCTTCACCGCGTGGCCGCCGAACTCGTTGCGGAGCGCGGCCAGCACCTTGGCGCCGTAGGAGTCGTCCTGGCGCGACCGGAACCGGGTCAGCAGGCTGAGCGTGATCACGGGCGCCGCGACGTCCCTGTCGATCGCCTCCTGGACGGTCCAGCGGCCCTCGCCGGAGTCGGCAACCCAACCCTTGAGGTGCTCCAGGTCTCTGCCCTGCGCGGCGAACGCGCGCACCGCCAGCTCCAGCAGCCAGGACCGGACGACGGAGCCGTGGTTCCACATCTCCGCGATGCCACCGAGGTCCAGGTCGTAGTCCGACGCGTGCATGATCTCGAAGCCTTCGGCGTACGCCTGCATGAGGCCGTACTCGATCCCGTTGTGAACCATCTTCACGTAGTGGCCGGCACCCGGCCCGCCGACGTGCAGGTAGCCGCCCTCGGGAGCGAGCGACAGGAAGATCGGCTCGAGCGGCTTCACGGCCTCGGGCTCGCCGCCGGTCATCAGGCAGTAGCCGACCTGGAGCCCCCAGATCCCGCCCGACGTGCCGGCATCGACGTAGTTGATGCCCTTTCCCTTGAGCGCGGCGTGGCGCCGGACGTCATCACGGAAGTTCGTGTTGCCGCCGTCGATGATCGTGTCGCCGGGTTCCAGGTGCTCCATCAGCTCGTCGATCTGGGCCTGGGTCGCATCGCCCGCGGGGACCATGACCCAGACCGCCCGCGGCTTCTCGAGCTTGCCCACGAGCTCGGCGATCGTGAAGGCGGCCTCGGCGCCCTCCGTCGCGATCTCCCGGGTCTTCTCGGACGTCCGGTTGTAGGCCACGACCTCGTGACCATCACGAAGCAGGCGTCGCACCATGTTCGCGCCCATCCGTCCGAGTCCGATGAAGCCGATACGCATGGGACTGCTCTCCGCTGGGCGACCACGACTGGCTGCGAGGGTCCCGTAGAGCATAGGCCCGCGCGCCCGCGACCGCTCCCGTCCGTGCTCGCCCGGCCCGGGACGATTGCCCGCCTCGTTCCTGGCGGCGTGACGGCGTTCCGGCACGTCGGCGTGGCGTCCTGGCGGCGTTGCGGCGTGGCGCCCCGCGGATACCCGGATTCGTGGCGTCCGGTCCCGCACGGGCCATTGGGCCCCTACCCGTCGGGCTCGCGGGTCAGCGTCAGGTCCCGGTGCAGGCGCCAGGCGCCGTCGGCGCCGCGGTGCCAGGTCTGCGCGAAGCGGCCACGGGTCCGGCCGATCTCACCGACGTGGGACGCGCGTGTCACGAACCCCATCCGCCAGACCCCCGCGGCGTACGCGACGGCGTGGTCGAGGCCGTCCACCTTCGTCCACTCGACGTCGATCTCGAAGGTGAGGTCGGCGAACCGCTCGCGGGCTGCGTGGGCCATCTCCCGCAGGCCGTCGTGGCCCAGGGCGTCCGGCCCGTCGCCGTCGATGATCGCGCCGTCGGGCTCGAACAGCGCCACCAGGGCGCTGGCGTCCGCGGTCGCGAGGGCGCGGGCGTAGCGGGCGTCGGCCTCCCGGATCGCGACGCCCACCGGGTCGTCGGGCGGCTCGAGCTCCTCGGGATCGATCCACTCAAGCGCCAGTGGCGCCGACGCGGTCGCCAGGTCCTCGGCCGCCGCGTGCTCGGCCGCCGCGTCGGCTCGGTCAGCGGGCGGCTGGCTCACCCTTCCTCGCTCACCGCGGCCTCGCCCATCGAGGCCTCCTCGATCGCCAGCACCTTGTCCAGCCGCCGCCGGTGGCGCGGCTCCCCGGAGAAGCGCGCACCGAGGAATGCGACCGCGCACTCGGCCGCCGGCTCGACCCCGACCACCCGCGCCCCGAGCACCAGCACGTTCATGTCGTCGTGCTCAACGCCCTGGTGCGCGGAATACGTGTCGTGGCAGATGCCCGCCCGGACGCCGCGCATCTTGTTGACCGCGATCGATGCCCCGACCCCGGACCCGCAGATGAGGATCCCGCGGTCCGCATGCCCGACCTCGATGGCCTGCCCGACCAGCCAGGCGAAGTCCGGGTAGTCGTCCTCGGGGTCGGAGCCGTCGCCGCCCAGGTCGAGCAGATCGTGCTCGCCGGGCAGCAGGACCGCCAGCTTGGCCAGCAGCTCGTCCTTGAGGGCGGCCCCTGCATGGTCCGCCGCGAACGCCACGCGCATGTCAGCCTCCTCGGCCGTCCTGTCGGTGCGGGTGGCCGAGGGACGGATCGGACGCGCCCACGCGGCCGTGCAGCCCGTCCCGGACCACGCGGCGCCCCACGTCGACCACGTTGTCCACCGTGAACCCGAAGGCCTTGAAGATCGTCCCGGCGGGCGCGCTCGCCCCGAACCGGTCCAGGCCGAGGATCGCTCCCTCGTCGCCGGCCCAGCGCTCCCAGCCGAGGGAGACACCCGCCTCGACGGTCAGGCGCTTCCGCACCGCCGCCGGCAGCACGCTCTCCCGGTACGCCTGATCCTGGGCCTCGAAGCGCTCCCAGCACGGGAGGCTCACGACGCGGGTCGCGATGCCGTCCGCCTCGAGCGCATCGGCCGCCGCGGCACACAGGGCCAGCTCCGACCCGGTGCCGACCAGGATGAGCGCCGGTGTCCCGCCGCCTGCCTCGCGCAGCACGTACCCGCCACGACGGACGCCGTCGCGGGCGCCCTCCCTCGTGCCGGGCAGCGTCGGCAGCTTCTGGCGGGTCAAGGCCAGTGCCACCGGTCCGGGAGCGGCATCCGCCAGCGACGGCCGTTCCGCCGCCAGCGCCCAGGCCGCGATCGCCTCGTTCCCGTCGCCGGGGCGGACGAACCACAGGTTGGGGATCGCGCGCAGCGCCGCGTAGTGCTCGACGGGCTGGTGGGTGGGGCCGTCCTCGCCGAGACCCACGGAGTCGTGGGTCCAGGCGTAGGTCACGTGGAGCCCGGAGAGGGCGGCGAGCCGCACGGAGCCCCGCATGTAGTCGCTGAACGTCAGGAATGTCGCCACGTACGGGAGGAAGCCCCCGTGGTACGCGATGCCGTTGGCGATCCCACCCATCGCGTGCTCACGGACGCCGAATCGCAGGTTCCGCCCGGCATGGTCCGCGGAGAAGTGGTCGTACCCCAGGGCCTTCACGTCCGTCAGGTTGGACTCGGACAGGTCCGCGGACCCGCCGAACAGCTCCGGCAGCGCGGCGGCCAGGGCCTGGATCGCGTCCTGGCTGGCGTTGCGGGTCGCGACCTCGGAGCCGGTCTCGTAGGCCGGCAGCGCCCCGTCCCAGCCGGCCGGCAGGGAGCCCGACACGCGCCGGCGCAGCTCCGCGGCCTCGGTCGGGTAGTCTGCGGCGTACGCGGCGAGGCGACCCTCCCAGTCCGCGACCAGCGCCTCGCCCGCGCGGATGGCCCTGCGGAACAGCTCGCCCGCCTCGTCCGGCACGAAGAACGTCTTGTCCGGATCCCAGCCGTAGGCCTCCTTGGTGAGGCGGACCTCCTCCGGGCCGAGCGGGGCTCCGTGCGCCTTCTGCGAATCGTGCTTGTTGGGGCTGCCGAAGCCGATGTGCGTGTGCACGGCGATGATCGAGGGACGGTCCTCCGCCTCCGCGGCCGAGATGGCGGCCGAGATCGCCGCGACGTCGTTGCCGTCCTCGACCCGCTGGACGTGCCAGCCGTAGGCGGCGTAGCGGGCGAGCACATCCTCCGTGAAGGCCCAGGCCGTGGGGCCATCCAGCTGGATCCGGTTGTCGTCGTAGAGCGCGATGAGCTTGCCGAGCCTCAGGTGGCCTGCGAGGGAGCTCGCCTCGGCGCTGATGCCCTCCTGGAGGTCGCCGTCGGAGCAGATGACGTACGTCCGGTGGTTCACGACGTCGTGGCCGGGGCGATTGAACTCGAACGCGAGCCGGCGCTCCGCGATGGCCATGCCGACCGCGTTCACCAGCCCCTGGCCCAGGGGACCGGTGGTGGCCTCGACGCCCGGCGTCAGGCCGTGCTCGGGGTGGCCCGGGGTGATGGAGCCCCACTGGCGGAACGACTCGAGATCGTCCAGCGAGACCGCGTACCCCGTGAGGTGGAGCAGAGAGTAGAGGAGCATGGACGCGTGCCCCGCGGAGAGGACGAAGCGGTCACGATCGGGCCATGCCGGCCGTGTCGGGGCATGGCGAAGGTGGCGCGTCCAGAGCGCGTAGGCCATCGGCGCCGCGCCCATGGGGGCCCCGGGGTGACCGGAGTTGGCCTTCTGGACACCGTCGATCGAGAGGGTGCGGATCGTGTTGACCGCGAGCGAATCGAGGCGGTCCGAGGGGCTGGTCATCGCTGTCTCCGGGTGCGCGGGACACGGGTTGGGGCCGGCGCGTCCCCGTGGCGGCGCGCTCGGCGCGGCGGCTTCGGCCGCGAGCGCCCATCGTACCGCGGTGCGTGACGTACCCTTGCGGCATGCCCGCCCTCCCCGAGCCGCGAGACGGCCCCGCCGCCCTCCCCGCCGCTCGCGCGGTCCCTCCGCCCGCCGTCCACCGGCCGCGGATCGTCGTGGTCGGCGACCTGGTGATGGACGTGGTCCTCGCTGCGGACCGGGATCTGGAGCGAGGCACGGACATCACCGGGCGGGTGCTCCTGCGGCAGGGCGGCTCGGCAGCGTCCACCGCCCGCTGGCTGGCACGGATCGGTGCGCGGAGCACGCTGGTCTGCTCGATCGGCCGGGATGCCGTCGGGCGAGCGCTCGCGGCCTCGCTGACCGCCGACGGCGTCACGGTCAGGGCCGTCCGGATCGCGGGCGTCCGTACCGGGCGGATCGGCGTGTTCGTCGAGGCGAGCGGCGAGCGATCGTTCGTCACGGACCGCGGCGCGGCGCTGCGGCTCCGGCCGGAGGACCTGCGAATGGACTGGTTCGCCGGCGCGGAGGCTGTCCACGTTCCGGCCTACTCGCTCCTCGACCAGCCGCTCGGGCGGGCCGGCATGGTGGCGATCCGCCTCGCCCGTGAGGCGGGCGCCCTCGTGACCGTCGACCTGGCCTCCAGCGGGCCGCTCCTCGCCGGCGGCCGTCGCGCGGCCCTCGCCCTGATCCGGGAGGCCGCTCCTGACCTGCTGTTCGCCACCCGCGACGAGGCCAAGGCGCTCATCGGCGCAAAGCGCGATGACGGCCTCCTCGGCCTGGCGCCGATTGCGGTCGTCAAGCGCGGGCGGAAGGGGGCGAACATCCTGGTGCGCGACGGCCAGGAGAGCCGCCGTTTCGAGGTGGCCACCACCCCGATCAAGGCGGCCGACACCACGGGCGCCGGGGACGCGTTCGACGCGGGCTTCCTGGCCGCCTGGCTCCAGGCTCGGCGCCGGGGGCTGGCGCAGCCGGCGGCCCTGCAGCGCGGCGCTGTCGCGGGCAACCGGCTCGCGCTCCGCCACATGTCCAACCCGCCGGGCGAGATCAGCTTCGCCTGAGACTGGGTCTCCTTCGCCGGGCACTTCGCCGCTACGAACGCACGAAGCGGTCGAACCAGTCGAGCATCCGGGTCATCCGGTCGATGCGGCGGTCGATTCGGCCGGCCGCCTGGATCACGTGGAATTCCTCGGGGTACAGGACGTACTCCACCTCGCGGCCGAGCCAGCGGAGCGCCATGAACAGCTGCTCGTTGTCCGCGGCCGGGCAGCGGCGGTCGGCCTCGGACTGGAGCAGGAGCAGCGGCGTCCGGACCTGGGCCACGTTCCGCAGCGGCGATTGGCGCCACAGCTGCTCCACGCCCTCGGGCGTGGTCGGGTCGCCCATGCGGGCGGCACGGCAGTACTCGGGGCCGCTGTCGCTGTGGGCCCAGGCGGAGACCTGGTTGGTCACGCCGTTCTCGGACACCGCGGCCCGGAACCGCTCCGTCGTCCCCACCAGCCAGTTGACCATGAAGCCGCCGTACGAGAGGCCCAGCGCGCCCAGCCGGTCCGGGTCCGCCAGGCCGAGGGCGACCACGTGGTCCAGGGCCGAGTGCACGTCATCCGCGTCGGGGCCGCCCCAGTCGCCCAGCTGCGGGGCGATCCAGTCGCGACCGTACGAGGCGGATCCGCGGATGTTGGGGAGGACGACGCGGTAGCCCCGGGCGCAGAGCAGCACGACCTCGAGGCTCGGAGCCGGAGACCACGCGCCGAGCGGCCCGCCGTGCACGTCGACGATCGTGGGCAGCGGCTCGTCCGGTGCGCCGGCCGGGGAGGCGATCCATGTCTCGATGGGCCCGCCCGCCCCGGGGGCATCCACGACGCGCATCTCCGGCCAGGCGAGGCGGTCGATCCAGGAGGATCCCAATGTGGTCTGGGTGCGGACCTCGCCGCCGCCGGTGACCAGGCACAGCTCTGGTGGCCGCGGTCCGACGGTCGCGGTGACCGTAACGGTGCCCCCGCGGGCGGCCATGGTGTTGCACATGACGTCGCCCCCCGCCAGACGGACGGCGTCGCCGGCGGGCCGGCCGATCGTCGGGTCGAAGGGAAAGCGCCATGGGTGGGTCCGCCCGTGGTTCGTGACGAGGGCGACCACCGCGTCCGAGCCGTCCCACGCGGGTCCCGGCTGGCTGTCGATCATCCAGCCCGTCAGGTCCGTGTCCGCCCAGTTGCCCACCGGCCGGTCCAGGTCAGGGGCCAGGGCGGCCGGCCCGGCGGAACCGTCCGCCGGGCCAACGTACAGGGTGGGGGAGAGGTCGTCGAAGAAGTCCGGGTCGTCCACGCCGATCCCCGCGATCCAGCGGCCGTCCGGCGAGTAGGCCGCTGACCTGACGGGGCCGGCCAGCGCCAGGATCTCGCGGGGCTCGCCGCCCGCGAGCGGCACCTCCCAGATCGATGATCGCGGCTTGCGGTCCGCGTGCTCCCGAGGGTCCGCGGTGAACGCGATGGCCCTGCCGTCCGGACGCCACGCGATGTCCGAGACGCCGCCCTCGAGGCTCGTCAGGCGACGCGCTCGTCCGACCTCCCCCGCTGCCACTACGTGCACCTGTCGCACCCGGTCGATGTAGCCGGTCTCGTCCCACCGGTAGTCGAGCGTGGTCATGCGGCGAGCGCGAGGCTCGCCGGCCTTCGGGACCGGTCCCACGATGAACCGCTGCGGGTCGGTCCTGGCGGTGAACGCGATCCGCCGGCCGTCCGGCGACCACGCGAGCTCGCGCACTGACAGGTCGCCGATCGGCAGCACCAGCGGCTCCCCGCCGTCGAGGTCCATGACCAGCAGTGATGTAGGGGCGTCATCGTCGCCGGCGGGCTCCCGGGCGAACGCGACGCGCCGGCCGTCCGGGGAGATGGCGGGCCGGGTGTCGCGGACGTGGCCGCGGGTCAGGCGGCGGAGGGCGCTGCCACGGTCACGCGCCGAGATCGGCACGAGCCACAGGCCCGACGTGTAGTGGTCGCCCTCCACGATGCGCCGCGAGACCACGGCGAACGAGCCGTCGGGCGCGAGGTCGTGCTCCTCGAGGACCACCTGGCTGCGGAGCGTCTCGGGTGTGGGAAGCCGGGGAGCCCGGCGCATCTGGTCGGCCATGCGATGCAGCCTACCGCGCCGGCGCATGGCGCCGTCGCCGGATGCACCCGGGTACCGCGTGATCGCCGGATGCACGTCGCGTCGGCGTCGCCGCCGACGTACCCTCCATCCAATGCTCAGCCCCGACCGCATCGCCATCGCCCCCGAGGTCGCCGACGCCCTGCGCGACGGCCGGCCGGTCGTCGTCCTCGAGTCCACGCTCATCACCCACGGGTTCGGGTACCCGCACAACATCGAGGTCGCCACCGCCTCGGAGGACGCCGTCCGGTCCGCCGGCGGGGTCCCCGCGACCGTGGCCATCCACGACGGCCGGATCCTGGTCGGCCTCTCGGGGGACGAGTTGGAGGCGCTTGCGACGGCCCCGCGCGGGTCGGTGCGCAAGGTTGCGCGGCCGAGCCTGGGCGCGGCGATCGCTTCGGGCGGCTGGGGAGCCACCACGGTCTCGGCCACGATGATCGCCGCCCACGCCGCCGGGATCCGGGTCTTCGCAACCGGTGGCATCGGCGGGGTTCACCGTGGTGCGCTGGGCGGCGCACACCCCACCTTCGACATCTCCGCCGATCTCGGCGAGCTGGCCCGCACCCCGGTCACGGTGGTGTGCGCGGGCCCCAAGGCGATCCTCGACGTGCCGCTGACGCTGGAGTACCTCGAGACGCACGGCGTCCCGGTGCTGGCCATCGGCACCGACGAGCTGCCCGGGTTCTATTCGCGGGGGAGCGGCATCCGGGCGCCCCAGTCCGTGCCCGATGTCGCGGCCGCCGCCGCCGTCGTGCGGGCGCATGAATCGCTGGGGCTGGGCTCCGGGCTCCTGCTCTGCGCCCCGGTGCCGGAGGCGGACGCCCTGCCCGACGCCGTCGCCCGCGAGGCCATCGCCCGGGCGGTCCACGAGGCGGACATGGCGGGGATCACCGGTCCGGCCGTGACGCCCTGGCTGCTGGCGCGTGTGGCGGCCATCACCAACGGCGCGTCCGTCGCCGCCAACACGGCGTTGATCGTCAACAACGCGCGCGTCGCGGGCGAGCTGGCGGTCGCGCTCGCCGACTGACCGGCGCGCCCTTCCCCTGTTGACCGCCGTCACCGGAGCGGCGCCCACGGACGGGTTTGCGATCGCGGCCGACGACATCGCGTTCACGGCCGTCTTGTCTGTGGCCGGGGCGGTCACTACACTCGCTTCGACCGTGATCTTCCGGTCCAGCGAACGACGCGCCACGGATCGAGGTCGGCTCGGCCGGACCACCGGCTCGCAGCGGCCCGGTCGTCGCCCCGGGGGTGGGCGCCGCAGCGAGGAGCAGCCATGCGGATCTACGACGGCAGCCCGAGGCAGGACTTCGAGGAGGTCTTCCGGTCGATCGGCGTGTTCCTGGACGCGAGGGGCATGCGGGACATCCTGTTGCTCGAGGTGCCCGACGGCTTCGTGGTGCAGGGCCTCGTCGCAGCGGGGGCCGCCCACGGCGCCTGGTCCGACACCGTCGGGACCGTGTCCAAGGAGACGCTGAGCTTCCTCGACGACGACATCGCGAAGTTCATGGAGGAGGCAGCCGCGCGCCGTGGTTCCGGCGCGGTGCCGGAGACCGTGATGGGCACGGCGGCCAGCGCCTACGAGCACGCGCTCCGCGTCATCGGGCGCTGGATGGACGAGCAGCGGCCGAAGGACGTCTTCCTGTTCGAGCAGGATGGGTCATACGTGATCCGCCTCCTGGTCGCGGGCCAGGCGGGCGCACACCACCAGCTGGCCGAGTTCACCCGGGACGACGTGGTCAACCTGGTGACCCAGGCCCCCAAGCTCCGGACACCTGCCCCCAAGCCCGGCTCGTGACAGGCCGCCCGGCAACGGGCACAATCATGGCTGTCACGTCGTAGCAAGGAGGCCCATGCCCATGAAGGCGCTTCGGACCGTTGCCGTCGCGCTCGGGATCACCCTGGGCGCACTGATCGTCATCCCCCTGACCGTGCTGGCCGGGCTGTTCGTCTGGTTGAAGCTGACCGAGGAGGACGACGAGGAGGCGCTGGAGCTCGAGCAGGAAGGCGCCTGATCGCCGCGCCCTCACCGGCGGGCGCTGATCCTGCCGAACCTTCGAACCCTCGTCCGACGCCCGCCGTTCCGGCGGGCGTCTCCGTGTCTGCGCCCGCGGGTGCCCCGTCCGACCGCGTCGCCGGCGCCTCGGCGCGTGACCGGCGGCTGGCCGAGGCCGGCGTCCTGCTCACGGTCCTCATCTGGTCGGCCAACTTCGTCGTCGTCAAGGCGGCGATCGGTGACCTGGGCCCGCTGACCTTCACGGCCATCCGGTACGTCGTCGCCAGCGTCACGCTGTTCCTGCTGGTCCGCTGGCGCATGGGGGTCATCCGCCGGCCCACCGGGCTCACCCTGCGGCTGATCGCCCTGGGCATGCTGGGCTTCGGGTGCTACCAGGTCGCCTGGACCCTGGGGCTCACCCAGATCACCGCGGGCGACTCCGCGCTTATCATCGCGGCCTCACCCGTCCTGGTGGCGCTGCTGGCCGGGGCCATCGGGATGGACCGGCTGACGACGCCAAAGCTCGCCGGCGCCCTGATCGCGTTCGCGGGGGTCGCCCTCGTGATCGCCGGCGGCCACGATCTCGCGCTGGGGGCCTCGCTGGCCGGCGATGCGTTGACGCTCCTGGCAGCCTGCCTGTGGGCGGTCTACACGGTCATCGGAACGAGAATGCTTCGGGTCGTCGATCCGCTCCAGGCCACCGCCTGGGCGGTGCTGGGCGGGACCCTGCTCCTGGTCCCGTTGGGCGGCTGGGAGCTCCTCACCTCGCCCCCGGTCGCGGTGACGTGGACGGCGATGGCGGCCATTCTCTACTCGGGCGCCCTCGCGGCGGGAACGGCCAACGTCCTGGTCTTCAACGCGATCCGGTATATCGGGCCGACCCGGGCAACGGTCAACCAGCTCCTGGTCCCGGTGGGCGCGGTCATCATGGGCGCGCTGTTCCTGGCGGAGCCGATCCGCCCGGCCCAGGTGGCCGGCGGCGCCGTGATCATCCTGGGGCTGTACCTGACGCGCCGGAGAACGGTGCTGCCCGCGAGCCTGCGGGCGAGGCTGATCGCACGCGCCTGAGCCCTATTCGGGATGCCGTGGCTCGCCGTGCTGGTTCCACGCTCGCCGGGCACCCCGACGGCACAAGCCGGTCGCGACGCGCGGCGACCATCCATCGACACCGGATCGCAACCCCGGAATCCTTGTCCGGGGGTTCCCGATTCGGTAGCATTGGAAAAACCCCGGAGGACGAGCACCCATGGCGAAGTATGTCTTTGTGACCGGAGGAGTCACCTCCTCGCTCGGCAAGGGCATCACCGCCGCCAGCGTCGGCCGCCTGCTCAAGGCGCGGGGCCTCAAGGTCTCGATCCTCAAGCTCGACCCCTACATCAACGTGGACCCGGGGACGATGTCGCCCTACCAGCACGGCGAGGTCTTCGTCACCGACGACGGCGCCGAGACGGACCTGGACCTCGGCCACTACGAGCGATTCATCGACGAGAACCTGACCCAGGGCTCCAACGTCACGACCGGCCGCATCTACTCCGCGGTCATCGCCAAGGAGCGGCGAGGGGACTACCTCGGCGGCACCGTCCAGGTCATCCCGCACATCACCAACGAGATCAAGGAGCGGATCACCCGCGTGTCGCGTGACGGGGACCCGGACGTGGTCATCGTCGAGGTCGGTGGCACCGTGGGCGACATCGAGAGCCTGCCGTTCCTCGAGGCGATCCGCCAGATGCGCAAGGACGTGGGGCGCCACAACGTCCTGTACGTCCACGTGACGCTCCTGCCGGCCCTCGCCGCCACGGGCGAGCTCAAGACCAAGCCCACCCAGCACTCCGTCAAGGAGCTGCGCGGCATCGGCATCCAGCCGGACGTGATCGTCCTGCGCTCGGATAGCGACGTGCCGGACGAGATCCGCGAGAAGATCGCCCTGTTCACGGACGTGGACGTCGAGGCGGTGATCCCCGCGCCCACGGCGTCCACCATCTACGAGGTTCCCCTCCAGTTCGAGGCGTTCGGGTTCGGCCGCCGCGTCGTGCGGGAGCTGGGCCTCGGCGACCCGGACGCCGTGCCGGACCTGGATGGCTGGCGGGCACTCGTCGAGCGGATCAAGGCGCCGAAGCCGGCCCTCGAGATCGCCCTGGTCGGCAAGTACATCGAGCTGCCGGACGCCTACCTCTCCGTGTCCGAGGCGCTGCGCCATGCGGCCTGGGCGAACGGCGTGGACGCGAGGATCCGCTGGGTCAACTCCGAGACGCTGACGCCCGGAAACCTGGAGACGGAGCTCGGCGGTGCCGCCGGCGTGCTGGTCCCGGGCGGGTTCGGCCACCGCGGGATCGAGGGCAAGGTGCTCGCCGCCCACTGGGCCCGCACCAACGGGCTGCCGTACCTCGGCCTGTGCCTGGGCCTCCAGTGCGCGGTGATCGAGTTCGCTCGTGAGGTCCTGGGGTCGAAGGACGCCAACTCCACCGAGTTCGACATGTTCACCGCCAACCCGGTCATCGACTTCATGCCCGATCAGCGCGACCTGGAGGACAAGGGCGGCACGATGCGTCTTGGCCTGTACCCGGCGCGGCTGCGGCCCGGGTCCAAGGCGCGTGCCGTGTACGGCCAGGAGGTCGTCTACGAGCGGCACCGCCACCGGTTCGAGGTCAACAACCGCTTCCGTGCGGTGCTCGAGGGCGCCGGCATGCTGCTCAGCGGCACATCCCCGGACGGGCGCCTGGTGGAGATCGTGGAGCTCCGGGACCACCCGTGGTTCGTTGCCAGCCAGTTCCACCCGGAGTTCAAGTCGCGCCCCGAGCGCCCCCACCCGCTGTTCCACGGGTTCGTGGCCACCGCCCTCGCGCTGCGCAACGGCACCGAGCCACGGCTGACGGCTGTCGGCCCGGGCCCGTCCATGGACGAGCAGAGCGCGGTGCACGAGCTGACCGTGGAGGCCGCCTCCCCCACCTGAGGAGACCGCCTCCGCCTCCTGAGGGTGCGGCGGGCTGGCCTCGGTCGCCAGCCTATCTCGCCCGAGGTGATGAACCCGGGCCCGGCCGACGAGTGGCGGCCCGAACCCAGCCTCGAGGTCCCCGGAGTGTGGCCTCCGAGGCGATCGATCCCCAAGGCGATGGACCCATGGCGATGGATCCGGTCCCGGCGACCGGACCGCGGCCCGACCAGCCCCGGTCGCCCCGGTGTCGCCTCCAGGTCGATGAATTCCGGCCCGGCCGCCGAGTGGCGGCCCAAATCCAGTCGCGAGGGCTCGGAAGTGTCGCCACCCGGGCGACATGCGCCAACCGCGAAGCGCAGGAGGCCGCGGGATGCCCGAGTCTGTCGCCACCCAGGCGACATGCACGCCCCGCAGCCAGTGACCGACCGCGGGATGACCGAATTCGTCGCCACCCAGAGCCTGTCGCATAAACCCCCCTTGAGAACGCCCACGCAGCTACGATTCCCGGTGACGGTCTGTCCAGATGGAGGCGGGGCGGGATGGGGTACAACTTCCGGCCGGTGGAGCGGGACCAGCAGTTCCTGATGCCGCCCTCGCTGCGCGACTGGCTGCCCGAGGACGACCTCGCGTGGGTCGTGCTGGACGCGGTCGACCAGTTCGACCTCGCGGCGATCCGCGCCCGGTACCGGGCCGACGGGCACGGGGCCCCTGCGTACGACCCGGCGATGATGACGGCGCTCCTGCTGTACGCCTACGCGACCGGGGAGCGTTCCTCCCGGCGGATCGAGGCCCGCTGCCGGCGCGACGTCGCGTACCGCGTGATCGCCGCCAACGCGGCCCCCGACCACGCCACGATCGCCCGCTTCCGGGCCGAGCACGAGGCCGCCCTGGGCGACCTGTTCGGCCAGGTCCTGCGCCTGTGCGCCGCGGCGGGTCTCGGCTCGCTGGGCCTCGTCGCCCTCGACGGCACCAGGCTCGCCGCCTCCGCCTCCGAGCGGGCGAACCGGGATGCGGATGCGCTCGACGCCCAGATCCGGTCGATCCTCGCCGAGGCGGCCGCGGTCGATGCGGCCGAGGACGCCGAGCTCGGATCCGCCCGCGGGGACGAGCTCCCGGCCGGGCTCGCGGAGCGCCACAGCCGGCTCGCGAGGCTCACCGAGGCGCGCCGCCAGCTGGCCGGGATCGAGACAGCCCGAGACCAGGACTGGGAGGCCCGGCAGACCCGGCGGGCCACGGCCGAGGCCGAGACGGGGCACCGGCCCTCCGGCCGCCCCCCCAAGCCCGACGCGGTGCGCCGGCGGTACTGGGCCGAGCGGAACACGACCGATCCCGACAGCCGCAAGCTGCGCGGGCCGCACGGCTGGATCCAGGGTTACAACGGCCAGGTCGCCGTCGCCGGCGACGGCCTGATCCTGGCCGCCGAGCTCACCCAGCAGTCGTCGGACGCGACGCAGCTCGTCCCGATGCTCGAGGCGACCGAAGGGAACATCCGGTCGGCAGGGCTGCGCGGCCGGGTGGGCACCTTCGTGGCCGACGCGGGGTACTGGAGCGAGGCCAACCTCGCGACGGCCGAGGCGGGCCGCCGGATCCGGGTCCTCATCGCGCCCACCAGCGGGCGGAAGCACGGGTCGCGGCAGGCTCCGCTGCCCGGCCATGCCCGGATGCGGCGGCGGCTCGCCCACCCCGCCAACCGGTCCCGCTACCGGCGGCGCGGCGCGATCGTCGAACCGGTGTTCGGCCAGCTCAAGGAGGTCCGCGGTGTCCGCCGCTTCCAGCGCCGCGGCTATCGCGCCTGCGCGAGCGAGTGGCGGCTGCTGGCGATGACCCACAACCTGCTCAAGCTCTGGCGGCGCCGGATGGCGGAGGGCCGGGCCACCTGAGCTGAACGGCGGACAGGCAGGCCTCCCGATCCGGGACCTGATCCAGATCCCGTCCGCGGTTGCCAGCGGGTCCGTCCCTGCGCCGGCTCGCCGCCACCCGTCCGGGCGGATGGTTTCTGCGACAGGCTCACCCAGGCGACAACCGGCTGGGTCGGACTGGAGGGCGCCGGCGAGCGCCCAGCTGCCGGCAAGGCGTCCGGACGCAGCTTCGCTGTGACGGAATACCAAGCAGAGCGTGACGTCGCGCGTTCCCCGGGCCACCCCCAGTGACGGACAGTCCTCCCAGGCGCGCAGCCAGGCGCCAGGCCCGGAGGACGGACGTGATGAACGGGAACCAGCGGCAGCACATCGCTTGTCGTGCCACGATATGGTCGCGAACGAAGACGCTGGCCGGGTCCTTGGTGGCCTGCCTGCTGCTCGCATCCGCGGCCCCGGTTGCGGCCGTCGCGCGGCCCACACTCGACCGTATCGACGACCCGTTCGGGCGCGACATCGACACATGGTCTGATTGGTCCGTCGAGGCGCCAGCCACGCAGCCGGCCGTCCAGGTTCGGCTGGATCGTCTCCCGCCAGAGATCCTGGCGTTGGTTGCCCCGATGGCGGGACCGTACCCGGCGGGTTCTGATGTCCGTGTCGACTTCACCTGCACCGACTCCGGGTCCGGCGTCCGCTGGTGCCCCGTCCAGGCGACGCTCGACACCACGTTCCCCGGGTTCCACCGCACGGCGTTCTACGCTGTCGACGTGGCGGGCAACGTGGGGTCCACGGTCATCGACTACGTCGTGGTGACGGGCTTGGATACGCCGATGGTCGTCTTCCCCGCACCGGGGGGCACGTGGGTCTGAGGTTGTCGGGCTGAGCTGCGGAGGATTCCGCCGCACAGGACGCCGCCGCGCGGGACATCGCCGCCCGGGATGCGACAGGAGCGAAGAACGGTCACCGTCCTCTCGGCGGACCTCGCCGGCTTCACATCACGCAGCGAGGCGCTCGATCCGGAGGACGTCCGCGCCTTCCTCCACCCCTACTACGCGCTGCTCGGGCGCGAGATCGCCTCGACATGCTCGGAGCAAGCGTCGAGCTCCGGGACGGCCCCTTCGTCCTCACGCATATCACGTGGACGCCACGCCCGACGGCATGGAACGGCAGGCGACCAGGCCGCGAACCAGCTCGAAGGCGCGTCGCCAGGTACGGCAGCCGTTACCCTGTCCGTCAGGCCTCGGACCACCCCCAGGTACCCGACCCGTCTCGCTGCCAGGTACCCGACCCGGTCCGTCAGACCGCCCGCTGGTAGAACAGGTCGGTCCGCACCCGCTCGAAGCCCACCCGCTCGTAGAGCGCGAGCGCGCCGGTCTGGCTCTGGCTGTCCACGGAGAGCGCCGCCTCGGTCATCCCGCGCTCCGCGAGCAGCCGCAGGTTCCGCCCGATGAGGGCCGTCGCGACTCCGCGCCCGCGCCACGGGCGACGCGTGAAGATGCACTCCGTGTAGCCGCGGGCACGGCCCAACTGGCTGTTCTCCTCTTCGTTGATGAAGCCGAGCACGCCGCCGGCGACCTCGTCGCCGTCCCAGGCGACCTGCCACACGTCGAGCTGCCCCCACAGCGGGTGCGCGACCATGCCGGCCAGATCATCGTCCGAGTACTGCGGGAACCCCCAGTGGTCGGCAAACGCCTCCGCCATGGCTCGGGCGATCTGCATCGCGTTCGCGGGGGTTGCAGGGCGCGCCTCGATGCCCACCGGCAGGTCCGGTGAGGGCGGGTCCGCGAGGGTCGGCCGGACCATCGAGTAGCCGTAGCGGACGATCTCGTAGCCGTCGGCCTCGAGCAGCCGGCGGGCATCAAGATCGGACTCGCCGACGTACGTGCGATAGACGGTGGTCCGCGGTGCCGGGCCCGGGCGCCGGGCCGCGTGGTGCCGCGCTGCGACCTGGGCCTCCGCGAGCAGGCGGCGGCCGATCCCCCGGCCGCGCCACGCCGGCAGGACCCCGCCGCCGTGATGCAGGATGCGGCCGCTGTCGGGGCTGTCGCCGTCGCAGACACCGAACGCGTAACCCACGATCCGGCCCTCGTCCACGGCGAAGCGCACCCCCTCGGACGGTTCGAAGCCGGGCCAGGTCATCACCCCGGCCCGGAACTGGTCCGCGATGCGCGACGTGTCGTAGCCGTCGGCGATCCGGCAGGCGTCGCTGATTGCGGCGATCGCTTCGTAGTCGTCGTCGGAGCGCAGGCCGCGCGTCACAACATCGCTCGAGGCCCTGAGCGCGATCATCGCCATCTCCTGCCCGTTGTCGCGTACTCGCACGTGGTTGATGGTACGCGGTCGACACCCGGAGTCGTCCGGTCAGCCGTCCGATCAAGCCCGGCGCCTGAGCCACGTCCTGTGCCGATGAGCAGACGGCAGCGCAGGTCATCTCGGCCATCGGCCTGCCGATCTCGCAGCGGGAGCTGGCCGGATGGGTCGGCTCGTCGGAGACCCCCAGGCCCAGAGGCTCGCGAAGGGTGAGTCCTGTGGCATCTGGGGGCGCCTTCAGGCCACGCCCCACATCGCCGCGAACGGTGCGGTCCTGGCGACGGCGGGATCGGGCCGAAGGCCCTGTTCGGTCGGACAGCCGGCCGGTGCCGCCCTACCCGGTGGGCGACGGCACGCGTCGTGACTGGCCGTCCATGAAGTCGCCGGCGCGCAACATGGGTTGTGCGCCCACGTCACGAACGTGGCCGCCGTGACCGTCGATGGGTGTCCCGAGCGAGTCCGTTCATGACCGATGGCCCGGATTCGGATCGGGCACACGCCTGATCACTGACGCGTGGTCAGGGCGGGGCCCAGCGACGACACCAGCGGCTAGGTCAGGCATCCGGACGATTGCGCTCGGGCGACCCCCTGGGCGACGCGACCTCCCGGGCGAAATGACGACGATCGCCCGGCCGGCGCTATTGCCCGCCAACATGACCGCCCATCACTCGACCCGCTGAACGCTGAATTGACGTCCGGCCGCGCATTCCGATATGCTCCCGCCATCCCCACCGGCCGCGCGCGACGGCACTCCGATTCCGCGCGAGGACGGCCCGTGGCGCGACCCATCCTTTCCCCGCCGGATCCCGCCGGCGACGGGACCCCGCCCTCCGAGGTGCGCGCAACCCCATGCCGAACGGCCCCGACCAGCGCCCCAGCCGCAACCGCCGGCCGCGCCGTCGCCCCCAGTCCACCAACCGCCTGCCCGTCACCGAGCAGGACGAGGTAGCCGAGCTCGAGGCCGCCCGCGAGCGGAACGACCTCGACATCCGCGACCTGCGCGAGATGTCGGTCAAGGAGCTCCGCGAGGTCGTCAAGAGCCTCGAGATGGACGTCACGGCTGACCGCCGCGATGAGCTCGTCGACCAGATCCTCCAGGCTCAGACCGAGCGAGCCGGGCTGGACTATGCCTTCGGCATCCTCGACATCGTGGACGACGGCTACGGCTTCATGCGCCGCCACGGCCTGCTCCCGGGCGCCGACGACGTCTACGTGTCGTCGAGCCAGGTGCGCCGCTTCGGGCTCCGCATCGGCGATCGTGTCACCGGGGCGGTTCGCGCCCCGCGCGCGGACGAGAAGTTCTGGGGCCTGATCCGCGTCGATAGCGTCAACGGGGTCGATACCGACGCCGCCCGCCGCCGCCCGCACTTCGGGGACCTGACGCCGATCCACCCGATCGAGCTGATCAACCTCGAGTCCGACCCGAAGAACCTGAGCCAGCGGCTGGTCAACCTGGTCAACCCCCTCGGCAAGGGCCAGCGTGCGCTGATCGTCAGCCCGCCCAAGGCCGGCAAGACGATGCTCCTCAAGGCCATCGCCAACGGCATCAGCTCCAACTACCCCGACATCCTCCTGATGGTCGCCCTCATCGGCGAGCGCCCCGAGGAGGTCACGGACATGCGCCGGTCCGTTCACGGCGAGGTCATCAGCTCGACCTTCGACGAGCCCACCGAGAACCACACGCACGTCGCGGAGATGGCCCTCGAGATCGCGAAGCGCCAGGTCGAGACCGGCCGGGACGTCGTGATCCTGCTGGACTCGATCACCCGCCTCGCGCGCGCGTACAACCTGGCGCTCCCTCCCAGCGGCCGGACGCTGTCGGGCGGCATCGACCCGATCGCGCTCTACCCGCCCAAGCGGTTCTTCGGTGCCGCGCGCAAGATCGAGGAGGGCGGTTCTCTCACGATCATCGCCACCTGCCTCGTCGACACGGGGTCCCGCATGGACGACGTCATCTACGAGGAGTTCAAGGGCACCGGCAACAGCGAGCTGATCCTGGACCGCAAGCTGGCGGAGAAGCGCATCTTCCCGTCGATCGACGTCCAGCGCTCGGGCACCCGTCGCGAGGAGTTGCTCCTCGAGGAAGGCACCCTCAAGATGGTCTGGACGATGCGACGGATGCTGTCCGCGGTCGGGACCAACGAAGGGATCGAGCTGCTGCTCAACCGGATCGCGAAGTCCGAGACGAACGCCGAGTTCCTGGCGCAGCTGACCAAGAACGCCAGCGCGGTCTGAGGCGTTTCGCGCAGATCGGCGCACCCGTTCCGGACCCCGGCACACCGGCCCTCGGGCTCGGCGCCGGAGGCAGTTGACGGTCGCCGAAGGTCCACCGGAGGTGGGCCGATTCACCCAGTTTCGGGACGAGTGGCCCGCGTCTTCTGGCCCGGTGCCACCCCTCAAACGCGGGACACCGGTTTGCGCGACCGTCCGTCTGTCTGGTAGGGTTCGGCCAAGTTAACGGTTGTCCCGGTTCGTCCGGGTCGGCCGCGGGGTCCCGACTCAGCGAGCGAATCGCAACCCCGGAAGATCGAGCAAGCGCCGACCTGGCGCCGCGTCCCGGATTCGATCTTCGCGCCAGGAGACCGTATTGCAGCAGCACCCGGACGGCGCGCAGCGCTCTGACGTTCACCTGCGCCGAGTCCGCCGAACGACCTCTCAAGCCGCCCGGGTCAATCACCGGAGCATCCGCGCCGCTCGCGTGCTCCAGGGGTGGTTCCGGGGTCGTCCCGCCATCTCCGCCCGCTCGCTGAGCGCCGCGTTGGCTGCGGCCATCCGGCCGTTCGCAACCGCGGAGCGTGCCCTCCCCCTGGCCGTCGCCGCGATCGTCGCAGTCGCGTCGCTGCTCGCCGTCCTGCCCAACACGCCGCAGGGCGCCGTCGGCGGCACCCAGGGCAGCGGCACCAGCCTCCGGATCGCCATCGGCGGCGGGGCCGGCCCGGTCGCCCCGGTGGAGGGCACCGATCCCGCGCCCGATCTCAGCGGGGGCCTCGGATCGGCCGGCGTCAGCTTCCAGCCGGTCACGATCCCCCGCGACATCAAGACCGAGGCCGGCGCCGCGGTGTCCACGGCTGAGCCCGCGCCGCTCCTGGCCGATGGCACGCTGCTCACCGGGTACGCTCCCACCACCGACGTCCAGGACGGCTCGGACCTGATCAAGGTCTACCGCGTCAAGGCCGGGGACACCCTGGTCGGCATCGCCCACCAGTACGGGGTCTCGATGATGACCCTGTGGTGGGCCAACAAGCTCAAGGCCAAGGACGAGCTCCACGTCGGTCAGCAGCTGCGCATCCCCTCGGTCAACGGGCTCGTGGTCACGGTGGCTGCCACGGACACGCTCGAGTCGCTGGCCGCGAAGTACCACGTGACCGAGGCAAGGATCATCGAGCTGAACCAGCTGGACGATCCGACGCTCGTCGTCGGCCAGGTGATCATCCTGCCGGGTGCCAAGGGCGCCGCGATCCCCACCCCCAAGCCCACCCCCAAGCCCGTCGCCAAGCCGGCTGCCAAGCCTCGCGTGGCCACGAGCGGGCACTCGAGCAGCGGGGGTTCGAGCGGTGGCGTGTCCGCCCATTACTCCGGCGGCACGTTCCGGTGGCCGGTCGTCGGCGGGGGCAACTACATCAGCCAGTACTACCACTCCGGCCACTACGGCCTGGACATCGCGGCGGACTACGGGTCCCGCGTCGTGGCCGCGGCCGGCGGCAAGGTGATCTTCGCCGGATGGAAGTCGAACGGCGGCGGCTGGCAGGTCTGGATCTCCCACGGCGGCGGGCTCTACACCACGTACAACCACATGTCCGGGCTCAACGTCGGCAACGGCCAGAGCGTCGGGCGCGGCCAGCAGGTCGGCCGCATCGGCGCCACCGGCAACGCGACCGGCCCACACCTCCACTTCGAGGTGTGGCACGGCACGATCTGGAGCGGCGGCGCGCGGGTCAACCCGCTGACGTATTTCTAGGCGCTGCCCCGCAGCCGGGCGCTGCCCGGTCCGCGGGCGCGGTCCGGCAGGCGGGCGGTGTTCGGAAGCCGCAGCGCTGCCGGTTCCCGGCCGCCCCGGGAACCCGTGCGACAATGCCCGCGATGTTCCTCGATGACGTTCGCATCGTCGTGCGCGCCGGAGCCGGCGGCGACGGAGCGTCCACCTTCCGACGGGAGGCCCACGTCCCACGTGGCGGGCCCGATGGCGGCGACGGGGGACGCGGCGGCTCGGTGTACCTGCGCGTTGACGCGGGCCAGACCACCCTCCACGACTTCCGTTTCAAGCACCACTTCACCGCCACCTCCGGGGGGCGCGGCGAGCGCTCGAAGCGCCACGGGAAGGCGGGAGAGGACCTCTACCTCGCCGTCCCGCCCGGGACGGGTGTCATCGACGTGGCCAGTGGGGAGCTCGTCGCGGACCTCGTTGCCGTGGGCCAGACGGCCATGGTCGCCCGTGGCGGGCGCGCCGGCCTCGGGAACGTCCACTTCGCAACGGCCACCCACCAGGCACCCAGGCACGCCCAGAAGGGCGAGCCCGGCGAAGAGCGCGAGCTTCGCCTGGAGCTCCGGCTGATCGCGGACATCGGCCTCGTCGGGCTGCCGAACGCCGGCAAGTCCACTCTGCTCGCCGCACTGACCTCGGCCACGCCGAAGATCGCGGCCTACCCGTTCACCACCCTGGAGCCCAACCTGGGCGTCATGGACCTGGGTCTCGACGACGGCCGGCGGCCGACCATCGCCGACGTCCCCGGGCTGATCGAAGGCGCATCCGACGGTGCCGGCCTGGGCCACGCGTTCCTGCGCCACGTGGAACGGACGCGCGTGCTGATCCACCTCGTTGACGGCTCGGCGCGCGACCCGCGGTGGGACCACGACGTCATCCGCGAGGAGCTGCAGGCCCACGATCCGGCGCTGCTGGCGAAGCCGATGCTGGTCGCCTTCAACAAGATGGACCTGGAGGCGGCCCGCGAGGCGTGGCCGGTGTTCGCCGCCTCGCTGCGCGGCCTTGGGGTGCCGGTGCTCGCGATCTCGGCCGGCACGGGCGAGGGGCTGGACCGGCTGCGCTCGGCCATGGCGGACCTCCTGCCGGACGCGGACGTGCTCGCCGAGCCGCCCGATCCCGCGGGCGTCGTCGTTCATCGCCTCGAGGCGGCCGGTGACGGCTTCGCCGTCGAGCGCGAGGATGCGGCCTACCGCGTCCGCGGCAAGCGGGTGGAGCGCCTGGTGACGCAGACGAACTTCGAGGTCGAGGAGTCGGCCGAGCGCTTCCAGCGCGAGCTGGCCCGCAACGGGGTCGATGCCGCGCTGCGCAAGGCCGGGATCCGGCCCGGCGACACCGTCCGGATCGCGGCTGTCGAGCTGGAATGGGAGCCGCTCGAGGACGACCGGTGATCGAGGGTGAAGCGGTCCTGCCGCCCGCCCCGATCGTGCCCGGATCCGTCGGGATCCTCGGGGGAACGTTCGACCCGATCCACCACGGGCACCTCGTCATCGCGGAGGAGGCTCGCGAGGCGCTCGGGCTGGAGCGCGTGCTGCTGGTGCCGGCCTCGGCGCCGCCGCACAAGCCGGACCGCGTGGTCACGGCGGCGGAGCATCGTCTCGCGATGGCGGACCTGGCGGTCGCCGGCAACCCGGCCTTCGCCGTGGGCCGGCTCGAGGTGGAGCGCGGCGGACCGTCGTACACGGTCGACACGCTCGAGGCCCTCCTGCGCGACGGGACCTCCGACCCGTGGTTCATCCTGTCGGCCGAGGCGCTGGCCGGCTTTCCGGCGTGGCGCCGACCCGACCGGATCCTCGAGCTCTGCCGCCTCGCGGTCGTGCCGCGGGGGAACCACGACACGCTCGACATCGCCTGGGCGCGCGAGCACTTCCCGGGTCGCGAGGAGCGCATCGCGTTCCTCCCAGGGCCACTCCTGCCCATCTCGGGTAGCGTGGTGCGTCGACGGGCCGCCGCCGGCCGCTCCGTCCGCTATCTCGTCCCCGACGCGGTCGCCCGCTACATCGCCGACCATTCCCTCTACACCGAACCCGCCTGGAGGATCCCGACCACGTGACCGAGCCCACAACCACCTCCGCCGCTCCGCGCCCGGACGGCCTGCCGGCCCGCGAGATCGCGGCGCCCAAGACCGACCTCGCTCCGATGGATCTCGCCCGGCGCATCGTCGAGCTCGCGGAGGACAAGAAGGCCGCCGACATCGTGCTGCTGGACCTGGGCGACCTCACGACCCTGGCGGACGCGTTCGTGATCTGCTCCGGGGGGTCGGAGCGCCAGATCGCGGCCATCGCCGACGGCATCGCGGAGAAGCTGCGCGACGAGAGCATCAAGCCCATCGGCCGCGAGGGAACGCCCGAGTCCCACTGGGTCCTGCTCGACTACGGGTCCGTGATCGTCCACGTGTTCACGCCGCCGGAGCGCGACTACTACGGCCTGGAGAAGCACTGGTCCGGGGCCAGGACCGTCATCCGGGTGCAGTAGCAGGCGATCCCCCGGATCCCGGGTCGGTGTCCGGCCCCTGCCGGGTTGGTGTCGCGCCCCTTCCGGGCGCCGCCCGGCCCCTGCCGGGCCGTCGTCCGGCCCGGCTGCCGGGTACCCCGTGGGGAGGTACTGCTAGGTCATGTCCGGGTCGGTTGGTGGCGCCTAGCATCCCGGGCAGGACGTCGGCCAATGGGGCCGATGCCACCGGAGTAGCCCCCATGTCGGGCCTGCGCGATCGGTGCCCCGGATGCAGCCGGCGCCTCGTCATCACCCGCTTCGACACGACCTTCCGGCTGCCCGACCGGTCGGAGCGGCTGTGCTTCGCGATCCCCGGTGGGCTGTGCGAGGACTGCCACCAGCTGTACGTCGATCCCCAGCTGATCGAGCTGCTGGACCTGGGCGACGGTCGCTGCGTGTTCGCGATCGAGAGTGACGTCGTCCTGCAGGAAGAGGCCTGGTCCGCGGCCGACTGACGTCCGGCCGATCCGGCGGGGCGGCCACCCGGCTGCGCCAGCCGGCCACCCGGCTGCTCCAGCCCGGCGCGCGACCCTACTGCCGCGATCAGCCGCGAGCAGCTCCTCGGGGCCCCCCCGCCCTCACCGCGACGTGGTCGTGCAGCCATATCGCGAAGGCCAGCCGGCGCTGGCGCTCCGTCGCAAACGATCCCTCCACGCCCTTGACCGCCGCGTCCAGCTCGAGCACGCCCTCGAGCGCCGCCTCCAGCTCGTCGACGGTCCAGTTCCTGGCGGCCGTGGCGGCCTTCTCCGCGCGGAACGGATGGACGCCCATGAGCTTGACCAGCTCCGCCGGCGACCCGTGGCGGGCGGCGTGGTCCGCGGCCATCAGCAGCTCCCGGACGCGCGGGCCGAGCTGGGCGAGGAGCACAGGTTCCGGGACGGTGTCCAGGAGCCGGTCGAGCAAGGGCGCCGCGATCCGGATCCGGCGCTCGGCGACCGCGTCCAGGAACGCCCACGTCGAATTGGGGATCACCTCCGGGACGAGCGCGACCACGTCCTCGGTGGTCACGGTCCCGGCGGGCCGGTAGATCGACAGCTTCTCGAGCTCCGAGACCGCCAGCGCGCTCATCGAGCGGCGATCGACGTCGCCATCCGTGACGAACGCGCCGACCCTGGTCGCCAGCTCCCGGGCGGCAGGGTCATCGAGCGTGACGCCCATCGTCCGCGCCCGCCCCTGGAGCCAGCCCACGAGCTCGCCGGCCTTCGGGGCGGCGAAGGACCGGCTCGTGCCCCCGGCCTTCCGGACGGCGGACTCGAGCCACACGAGGGTCGCGGAACGCTTGCGACCGTCGCCGGCCTCCACGAACACGAGCGCGTTGCCGGCCGCAACGGTGGACAGGAGCCGCTCCACGGCCTCCTTGCCTGCCTTCGATCGGAGGAGCTGGCCGGGATCGGTCACGACGGCCAGCGTCCCGCCGCCGAACATCGGGGCCGTCGTCACGTGTTCCGCGATCGCGTCCGGGGTCGTCTCCCTGCCGCCGACGCGCCAGCGGTCCGGCGCAGCGCCCGAGTCACGCTCCAGGTCCTTGGCGATGCCGATCACGGCCCGGTCCACGGCCCAGCCGTCGTCGCCCCAGAAGTAGGCGAGGACCGGCATGTCCAGGCTCATGGGGCGGCCTCTTGGAGCGCGCGGCGGGACCAGCGGAGCCGGCGCACATCGCCCGGATCCGCGCCGGCGGCGGCGCACACCGCCCGTTCGAGCTCCGCGGCGCGGGCCGCGATGAGCGCCGCCGTGCCGTCGTCCCAGCGGGATCCGGTCGGGTACCGGCGATCCCACGACGCGAATCGATCGGCCATCGGCCCCAGTCGCTGGCCCGCGCGCTTGTCCGCGTAGGCCACGATCAGGGCCTCGAGCGAGGCGGTTGCGACCCACGATCCGTAACCGGGATCCGCGAGGCGCGTCACCGGGTGGTCGCGGACCACCGGCCCCAGCTCCCCCCAGCCATGGCTCACGAGCCAGGCCGCGGATCCGTCACCGTGGCGCATCGCCGGCCGGGGGCCCACGACCGACCGGATCTCCGCGGCGGGCAGCTTGTCCACGTCGTGCAGGAGGGCGCCCGTATCCGCGAGGATCGTGTTCACCTCGAGGCCGCGGACCGCAGCCCGCCGGGCCAGCCATGCCGCCACGTCTGCCACGGCGCACGCGTGACGGAGGAACCACTCTGGCGGCTCCAGCGAGCGCAGCAGGCTGGCGGCCTCGGACCGCGAGGGGATCGTCATCGGAAGGATCGTAGCCGGTGGGGGACATGCGGGCGGTGGACACTCCGCCGGCGGGCACCATCGAGGCGGCGGACACTCCGGCGGTGGGCGCCAGCACGGTGGCGGTCCGCCTCGGTCCGCTCGTCTGCACGGCGACGCCATCCGGGCGGAGGTCAACCTCGACCGTGCCATCCACGTCGGTGCGGTACACGCGGGCGCCCGCGTCCCGGAGGCGCCCGAGCGTGGCGCCCGAGGGGTGGCCGTAGTCGTTGCCGGCTCCGACCGATACCAGCGCCACCGCCGGCCGCGTGGCCGCCAGCAGCGCGGTCGAGGTCGCCGTCGCGCTGCCGTGGTGCGCGACCTTCAGGACGTCCAGCTTCGGCAGGCCGCGGGCGAGCAGCGCCTGGTCCACATCGTCCTCGGCATCACCGGCGAGCAGGAACCGGCTCCCGCCGACCTCGCCCAGCAGCACGACCGACGCGCCGTTGACGCCGCGCCCGGTGGCGGCCGGCTCGAGCGGCACCGTGCCGGGCTCCGGCCACAGGACGGCGAGGCGGATCTCGTCGAGGCGGATGTAAGCGCCGGCGGCGATGGTGGACCGCGGTGGACCGTGACGCAGGGCCGCGTCCCATGCGTGCCAGCCGGGGCCCTGGCCGCGCATGCCGGGCTCGTACACCCGGCCCACCCGGTAGCGTTCCAGCACCCGGGCCAGGCCCGCGACGTGGTCCTCGTGCGGGTGGGTCAGCACCACGATGTCCACGCGGCGATCCCACGGGGGGATCCGGGCGTCCAGCTCGAGGAGCAGCCGGTCCGGGTCCGGCCCGCCGTCGACCAGCATCCGCGCTCCACCGCGGCTCTCGACCAGGATCGCGTCCCCCTGGCCGACGTCGAGCATGACCAGGTGAGTGTCTCGGGTCGCGGCGTCTCCGAGCGCGAGGGAGGCGATGGCAGCAACGAGCGCCGCTGCGACGACCACCCAGCGCTGTACGAGGGTGAGTCGGCGGCTCGTCGTCCTGCGACCCGCCGGCGTCGATGCCTTCGTGGGTGTTCGCCTTCCCATCCTTCCGCCACCCGACCC
>CAWHHF010000022.1:0-1240961 GCA_963829105.1 uncultured Chloroflexia bacterium | reverse complement strand
AGCCCGCCCCGGGTCGCGGGCGTCTGCGACCTCGACGGATCCGAGCTCTACCAGCGCGTCGACGATCGTCCCGACACGATCCGGGCCCGCATGGACCAGCAGCTGGGTGCCCTGGCCGAGGTGATCGACCACTACCGGGCGGCCGGCCTGCTGCGCACTGTTGACGGGCTGCAGGAGATCGCGCTGGTGGCGGAGGCCATCGACGGTGCGCTGGCGGCGGCGGGCATCGAGCCCGGCGGGACGTCGGGCGGCGCGTGACGGGCTGATGCAGGTCACGATCAAGTCGAGGGAGCAGATCGCGAAGATGCGGTCTGCCGGGCGGATCGTGGCCGAGGTCCTGGCCCTGATGGAGGAGTCGCTCCGGCCGGGCATCTCCACCGCGGAGCTGGACCGCCTCGCCGACCGACACATCCGTGCAGCGGGGGCGACCCCGTCCTTCGTCGGGTACCTCGCGGCGACCGGGACCTACGAGCCGGGCAACCCGCGCGCCTACCCGGCCGCCACCTGCGTCTCCATCGACCACGAGATCGTCCACGGGATCCCCGGGGACCGGGAGATCCGGCAGGGCCAGGTCGTCTCGATCGACGTTGGCGCCATCTACGACGGCTGGCACGGCGACGGCGCCCGGACGTTCATCTGCGGAGGCGAGGCGGCCGGCAGCGCGGCGGCGGTCGGCCTGGTCCGGACCACCCGCCTCTCGCTGATGGCCGGGATCGCGGCCGCCCGGCCGGGCAACCGGATCGGCGACATCTCGGCCGCGGTCGAGGACGTGGCGGTCGCCGGCGGCTTCGGAATCGTCCGGGGGTGGGGCGGGCACGGCATCGGCACCTCGATGCACGAGCCGCCGCACATCCTCAACTACCGCACCCGCGATGACGGGATGAGGCTGGTCGCGGGCCACTGCCTGGCGATCGAGCCGATGCTGGTCCTGGGCAACGAGGCCACCCGCGTCCTGGCGGACCGCTGGACGGTCGTGACGACCGACAAGTCGCTGGCCGCCCATTTCGAGCACACCATCGCGATCACGGCCGACGGGCCCCAGATCCTGACCTCGGTCGCGGGGTGAGCCCGGTGTTGTCGAATCCGGCCGTGTTTGATATCCTCACCGTTCGTGTGTCGGCCCAGCAGGGCCGGCACATGTGCTGAGAAGGACCAGGGAGCAAGGTTGGCGAAGAAGGACGCGATCGAAGTCGAAGGAACCGTGATCGAACCGCTGCCGAACACGATGTTCGCGGTGGAGCTCGAGAACGGCCATCGCGTCCTTGCGCACATCAGCGGGAAGCTCCGGATGAACTTCATCCGGATCCTGCCCGGGGACCGGGTCCGTGTCGAACTGTCTCCCTACGACCTCACTCGGGGTCGCATCACCTACCGTTTGAAGTAGTCGAGGAACCCGGTGAAGGTCAGAGCGTCCGTCAAGACGCGGTGTGACAACTGCAAGGTCATCCGGCGCCACGGCACCGTGATGGTCATCTGCGCGAATCCCAAGCACAAGCAGCGGCAGGGCTGACGCGATGGCACGTATTGCGGGCATCGACATCCCGCGCGAGAAGCGCGTGGAGATCGCCCTCACCTACATCTACGGGATCGGGCTGTCCTCCAGCCAGAAGATCCTCAAGCAGACCAACATCAACCCGGACACGCGCGTCCGGGACCTCACCGAGGACCAGGTCAACCGCCTCCGCGAGGTCATCGACCGCACCCACAAGGTCGAGGGCGACCTCCGTCGCGAGGTGGCGCTGAACATCAAGCGCCTGATCGAGATCGGGTCGTACCGCGGCATGCGGCACCGCCGCAACCTCCCCGTCCGGGGGCAGCGAACCAAGACCAACGCCCGCCAGCGCCGGGGGCCGAAGAAGACGGTCGGCGCCCGGAAGAAGACGAAGTGACGAGGAACCGCTAAGGCATGGCCGATCGAAAGCGCGCCGTCAAGCAGCGGCGCCGGGAGCGGAAGAACGTCCCGCAGGGACACGTCCACATTCTGGCGAGCTTCAACAACACGATCGTGACGATCACGGATCTCACCGGGAACGTCATCTCGTGGGGTTCCGCTGGCATCGCCGGGTTCAAGGGCTCCCGGAAGAGCACGCCGTATGCCGCCGCGCTCGCCGCGGACGGCGCGGCCCGCCGCGCCATGGAGCACGGTATGCGCCAGGTCGAGGTCTACGTCAAGGGACCCGGCGCCGGTCGCGAGCAGGCCATCCGGTCGCTCCAGGCCGCCGGGCTCGAGGTGAGCGCGATCACCGACGTCACGCCCATCCCTCACAACGGATGCCGCCCGCCCAAGCGGCGCCGCGTCTGAGCACCGAGAGACCATGGCCCGTTACACCGACCCCGTCTGCCGGCTCTGCCGCCGCGAAGGGCTGAAGCTCTTCCTCAAGGGCAGCCGCTGCTACACCAAGAAGTGCTCGTTCGAGCGACGTCCCACGCCGCCCGGACAGCACGGCGTCCGCCGCCGCAAGGTGGGCGACTACGGCCTCCAGCTGCGCGAGAAGCAGAAGGTCCGCCGCGTCTACGGCGTGCTCGAGAAGCAGTTCCGCAACTACTTCGTCGAGGCGACCCAGCAGTCCGGCGTGACCGGAGAGGCTCTGCTCCGCTCGCTCGAGCAGCGTCTCGACAACGTCGTGTTCCGCCTCGGGTTCGCCCCGTCGCGGCCGGCCGCCCGCCAGATGGTCACCCACGGCCACTTCTCGGTGAACGGCGTCCCGACGAACATCCCCTCCTATCGCGTCCGGGTCGGCGACAAGGTCGAGGTGCGCGTGTCGCATCGCGAGCGCGAGCTGTTCAAGGTCGCCAGGGAGACGCTCCGTAACCACCAGGCACCCGACTGGCTGAGCCTCGACGCGGCGAACCTCGCCGGCTCCGTCCTGGCCATGCCGCGTCGCGACCAGATGCCGCTCGACTTCAACGAGCAGCTCGTGGTCGAGTACTACTCGAGGTAGCCGCCCTCCATGATCGAACTCGAGTCCCCGCAGATCGAGCCCGTCGCGGAGGCCGGCACGTACGCGAAGTACGAGGCCAGCCCGCTGCAGGCCGGCTACGGCGTCACCCTTGGCAACGCGCTCCGGCGCGTGCTGCTCTCGTCCCTCGAGGGCGCGGCCGTGACGTCGATCCAGGTCCGTGACGTCTACCAGGAGTTCTCGACGATCCCCGGCGTCAAGGAAGACGTCACCCAGATCGTCCTGAACGTGAAGAAGCTCCGCCTCAAGAGCTTCGCCGCCCACCCGGTCCAGCTCCGGCTCATCAAGAGCGGAGCCGGCCCGGTCATCGCCGCCGACATCGCCGAATCCGCCGACATCGAGATCGTCAACCCCGAGCTCGTCCTCATGACGATCGACTCGGACGACGTGACGATCGAGATGGACCTGACCGTCGAGCGCGGCGTCGGCTACCTCGCCGCCGAGCGGTCCGAGGCGCTGCCGATCGGCGTGATCGCGGTCGACGCGATCTTCACGCCGGTCCGCAAGGTCAACTACTGGGTCGAGAGCACGCGCGTCGGCCAGATGACCAACTTCGACAAGCTCACCCTCGAGATCGAGACCGACGGCACGATCACCCCCGAGGAGGCGCTCTCGCGCTCCGCGGACATCCTCGTGCGCCAGTTCCAGCCGTTCGTGACGATCGGGGTCCAGGCCGTAGCGCCGGACCGGGCCGCCTCCGGCGTCCCGCAGCTTCCCCCGAACATGCTCGACATGCCGATCGAGGAGCTCGACCTGCCGATGCGGGCCTACAACTCGCTGAAGCGGAACAACATCGTCAAGGTCGGCCAGCTGCTGCAGCTCAAGGACGACGACCTCCTCCGGATGCGCAACTTCGGCAAGAAGTCGCTGGACGAGATGAAGGAGCGCCTTCGCATGCGCGGCTTCATCCTCCCCGAGACCGAGGCGGATCCCGACGCCGTCGATGACGACGGCGACGCGCCGTTCGACGACGGCGACGAGGAGGCCTGAGCGATGGCCCATCGAATCGACGGGCGCAAGCTCTCGCGCAAGCGGGGCCCGCGTCTCGCCCTCTACAAGAACCTGACGGTCTCGGTGCTCCGCTACGAGCGGGTGCAGACGACCGAGGCCAAGGCCAAGGAGATCCGCGGCTACGTCGAGCGCATGATCACGCTCGCGAAGCGTGGTGACCTGGCGGCCCGGCGGACGGTCGTGTCGGAGCTCCCGAACGAGCCGCTCGTCGTGGACAAGCTGTTCGACGTCATCGCCCCCAAGTACGCCGATCGACAGTCGGGGTTCACCCGCCTGGTACACATCGGCCAGCGCAGGGGCGATGCCGCCGAGATCGTGCAGATCGAGCTGGTCTGACGGAGGCTGATCCCTCGCCGAGTTGCCGGAGGCGGCGCAAGGCGGACCCCGAGCCCCGCAGCCGGCGCACCCGAGCGTGCGCAGGCGATGAGCAGAGGGTCCAACGCAGCGAAGCACCGGCAGGTGGGCGACCGATGAGCCTCGGTGATGAGCAGGAACGGCGCCCGAGAGGGCGCGCCGTGCGCTATCGCGCCCGGTGTGAATACGACGGGACGGACTTCGCGGGCTTCCAGTACCAACTGAACGCCCGCTCGGTCCAGGGAGAGCTCGAGACCGCGCTGGCCCGCCTCACCGGAGGCGGACGGGTGGCAGTCGACGGGGCAGGACGCACCGATGCCGGGGTCCACGCCACGGACCAGGTGATTGCCTTCACCTTCCGGGGCAGGCTCACGGGGGAGGAGCTCCAGCGGGCGATCAACGCCCGGCTGCCGAGGGACGTCGCGATCCGCGACCTCCGGCCTGTCTCCGGGAGCTTTCGTCCCCGCTATGCGGCGCGATACCGGGAGTATCGCTACACCGTCTGGAACGGGCCGCGAAGCCCGCTGCACGAGCGGACAGCGCTCTGGCTGCGGGACCCGCTGGACATCGACGCCATGGCGGGCGCCGGGTCGGCCTTCCTGGGCCGGCACGACTTCTCGGCCTTCGGCAGAACGGACCGGTCGCCGGTCCGGACCGTGGACGCGGTCCGGGTCCGGAAGGCAGGGAGCCTGGTGACGATCGACGTCAGGGCGAACGCCTTCCTCCGGGGGCAGGTGCGAAGGATGGTGGCAGGCCTCCTGGAGGTCGGCCTCGGCAGGATGGATGAACAAGGGCTCCGGGCGGCACTGGTCGCACGGGAGCCGGCCCTCAATGGAGCAGCCGCCCCGGCCAAGGGACTGTGCCTCCGGCGCGTCGTCCTCGGGCGACGACCGATGGACGACAAGGAAGACGAGGAATGAGCGCGAAGACCTATACGCCTCGGGAGAGCGAGATCGAGCGACGCTGGTACGTCGTCGACGCGACGGACGAGACGCTCGGCCGCCTCGCGACGCGGATCGCGCGCGTTCTCGAGGGCAAGAACAAGCCCACCTACGCCCCGCACCTGGACACGGGCGACCACGTCATCGTGCTCAACGCGTCCCGGATCACGGTGACGCGCGACAAGCTGACGTCCAAGGTCTACGCCCGGCACAGCGGCTACCCCGGCGGGTTCAAGGAGGAGACGCTCGGCCACCTCCTCAACCGCCGCCCGGAGGAGGTCATCCGACGGACCGTCAAGGGGATGCTGCCGCACAACCGGCTGGGAACCCAGATGCTTCGGAAGCTCAAGGTCTATGCGGGGAACGATCACCCGCACCAGGCCCAGAAGCCCGAGCCGCTCGCCTGATCGAGGAGCCCTGATGTCGACGCCCGCGTTCTACTGGGGCACCGGCCGCCGCAAGACGGCCGTGGCCCGAGTCCGCCTCATCCCCGGTGAGGGCCAGATGGTCATCAACGGGCGAACCCCCGAGGAGCACTTCGGCGGCATCCTCGGCGAGGCGGAGCTCTTCCTCCCGTTCCGGGTCACCGGGACCGAGGGCCGCTACAACACGCTGATCAAGGTCGAGGGCGGCGGCACCACCGGCCAGTCCGGGGCCATCCGCCACGGCATCGCCCGTGCGCTGCTCCAGTCCGACCCCGATTCGTTCCGGCTCCCGCTGCGCCAGGCCGGTCTGCTCACCCGCGACCCGCGGATGAAGGAGCGGAAGAAGTACGGTCTCAAGCGAGCCCGCAAGGCCCCGCAGTACACCAAGCGCTGACGGCGCGTCCGCCTGGCGAATGACCAGCTCGCCCGTGCCTCCGGCTCCGCCGGCCGCGCGGGCGTCTGCGTTTCCCGAGCAGGAGGGTTCGACCCTGTGACCGCCACGCTTCGCGGACGAGACCTGGTCAGCGCGGGCGACCTGTCGGCGGGGGAGATCCGCACCCTGTTCGAGCGGGCGACCGCGCTCAAGGCCGAATACGCGCTCGAGCGCCGCCACGCGAACCCGCCACTGGAGCGACGGACGCTGGCCATGCTGTTCCAGAAGCCCAGCCTGAGGACGCGGGTCACGTTCGAGGCCGGCATGACGCAGCTCGGCGGCCACGCGATCTACCTCACCGAGGGCGTGGTCCTCGGCGGCCGGGAGACCGTGGGTGACGTGGCCCGGAACCTGGAGCGGTTCGTCGACGCGATCATGGCCCGGACCGGCCCCCACGAGGTCGTGACCGAGCTGGCGGCACGCGCCTCGATCCCGGTCATCAACGGGCTGACGATCCGCGAGCACCCCTGCCAGGCCCTGGCGGACCTGTTCACGCTCCACGAGCGGTTCGGGGAGCTGCGGGGCGTCGTGCTCGCCTTCGTCGGGGACGGGAACAACGTCTATCACTCGCTGTCGCTGATGGGCGTCACCCTCGGCATGGAGGTCCGCCTCGCGCACCCGGTCGGCTACGGCCCGAACGAGCGGATCGTCGCGCGGGCGACGGAGATCGCGGCGTCCTCCGGCGGGCGCCTCGGGTTCACGGCGGACCCGCGCGAGGCCGTGGACGGCGCCGCCGTCGTGTACACGGACGCCTGGACGTCCATGGGCCACGAGGCCGAGGCGGAGGAGCGTCGAGACGCCTTCGCCGCATTCCAGGTGAACAGGGACCTGCTCGCGGTCTCGCCCGACGCGGTGGTGATGCACTGCCTCCCGGCACATCGTGGCGAGGAGATCACGTCCGACGTGATGGACGGCGGAAGGAGCATCATCTTCGACCAGTCGGAGAACAGGCTCCACGCACAGAAGGCGCTGCTGGTCGAGCTGCTGGGCGGCTGACGCGACGAGCGGGGCGGGCGGAGGCGACGGCGGGATGACCAGCGAGGCCCTCTACGAGCGCTACAAGGACGCGCTGAAGCGCGGCCACATCGCGTCGCTGCGCGGGCGCACCGAGGAGGCTCTCGCCGCGTATGCCGAGGCTTCCTCCATCGCGCCCGAGCGTTCCACCCCGCACACGAGCGCCGGGACGGCGCTGCTGCGCCGCGGGCGGCCGGCCGACGCCCTGCGCCACTTCGAGCTCGCCCTCCGGGTCTCACCCCACGACGAGGCCGCGCTGCTCGGCCGCGCGCAGGCCCTCGCCGCCCTCGACCGACGGTCCGAGGCCGCCGACGCGTTCGACGCGCTGGCCGAGTCGCGCGCCGGCACGGGGCGGGTCGCCGACGCCGTGGACGCCGCCCGGCGCGGCCTGGAGCTGGCGGAGGGGCGGGACCGACGCCGAACCCTGGAGCGGCTGATCCGGCAGCTCCGGGACGCCGAGCCGGGCGGCACCGAGCGGATCGCCCTCGAGCGCGCCCTGCAGGTCCTGGAGGGAACGGCGGTCACTCCGGTCCCGGGGCTCGAGGCGACGGTCGCGGACGAGGGCCCGAGCGCCGGCGCTACCGGCGAGTCCGGGTCGCCCGAGGCGAGCACAGCGCTCGAGCCGGAGCCGGAGCCGGAGCCGGAGCCGCAGCCCGAGCCTGGAGTCGGAGCCGGAGCGCCGCAGCTCGAGCCTGGAGTCGGAGCCGGAGCGCCGCAGCTCGAGCCTGCCGCCGAGCCCGAGGCTGAATCTGCGCCCGCGCCCGAGCCCGAGCCCCGACCCGAGCCGGAGCCCGAACCGGTCTTCCGCCGCGCCCTGGACCGGGATCCTGCTCCCGGCCTGGACGTGGCGACGCTGGCCGTGCGCGCCGACGCAGCCGTCGACGCAGGGATCCCGGCTCCCGCGCTCGAGAGCCTGATGGACCTCGCCGCGGCCTACCGGCGCCACGGGCAGATCGATGCGGCGCTCGACGCCTGCTACGTCGCCCTGTCCATCGACCCCGACGACGCAGGCCTCCATCTCGCGCTGGTCGAGCTGTACGACGTGCGCGGCTGGGACGCGCTCGCGACGGACAAGCTGGACCTGATGGCGGAGCTGGCGGAGCTGGACGGCGACGCGGACGGCATCGCGCGGATCGCCGCCGCGAGGAACGCCCGGGGCTGACCGGTTCCCCGGTCCCGCCGCCCAGCCCCATACGCCGCGCGCGGCCGGGCGCGGACGCCAGGCAACGAGACAGGCGGGAGGCGGCCCCGGAACCCGGTGTTACACTCGCCGGAAGATGCCCCAGCTCGTCGAATTACTCCTCCGGCAGATCACGCCGGCGGTCGTCCTCGACATCTCGATCACGGCGCTGTTCATCTACTGGGTGTTCAGCCTGATCCGTGGTACCCGGGCCGTCACGCTGGTCCTCGGCGTCACCATCCTGTTCGGCATCTACGCGCTCGCCCAGTTTCTCGAGCTCCGCCTGTTCACCCAGATCCTGCAGGCCGGAGCCGTCGTGGGCCTGTTCGCGCTGGTGGTCGTCTTCCAGCCGGAGTTGCGCCGGGCGCTGGAGCGGATCGGCCGGGTCGGATCGCTCGGGTGGCTGATCGCCCCCGCGGCCGAGCGACAGGTGGGACACGTTGCCCACGAGGTCGCCCGGGCCGCGGGCATGCTGTCGCGTGACGGGCACGGCGCCCTGATCGTGCTGGAGCGCGAGACAGGCCTCGGGGAGATCGCCGAGACCGGCGTGATGATCCATGCCGACCTGTCGCACGAGCTCCTGTGCACGATCTTCATGCCCCGCACCGAGCTCCACGACGGCGCCGTGATCATCCGTGGCGATTCCGTCCTGGCCGCCGCGGCCCTCCTTCCGCTGACCGAGATGACGCTCTCGGAGCGCTTCGGGACACGTCATCGCGCCGCCCTCGGGATCACAGAGGACACCGACGCGGTGGCCGTGGTGGTGTCCGAGGAGAACGGCCAGATGAGCGTGGTCGAGCGGGCGCGGATCGTCCGGGTCCCGAGCGAGGCCCAGCTGGAGCGGGCCTTGACCGCGCTGCTCGAGTCGCCCACTGCCCCGGCTCGCCTGGGTCGCGGTGGTCCGGCCGGGCGACGGTCCGGCCGGCTCCGTGTCGTGCGCCGCCGGAGTCGCGGTGAGACGCCGCCCGCCCCCTCCGCGGACCAGCCCGACGAGGAGGGCACGGCCGCCGTCGTGTCGAACGCGTGAACGCGGGCCGCGTCGTCCGGCGGGCAGGACGGACCGTCGTACACAACTGGCCGCTGAAGGTTGCGGCCATCGTCCTGGCGACCCTGCTCTACGCGGGCCTCGTCGCCTCGCAGGACAGCGCCACGTACCCGGGTCCCATCGCGGTCACGCCGGTCAACCAGCCGGCCGGGACGGTTATCACCAACCAGCCGAGCGACGTCGAGCAGATCCAGTACATCGCCCCGGCCAACCTGGGCCGTCTCCGCGCCGAGGACTTCCGGGCGACCGTGGACCTCGCCAACGTCAATCCCGACGGCAACCCGGCGAGCCTGCGCGTCAACGTCACCGCCGTGGACCCGCGCGTGGTCATCCTTGATGTCCGGCCGCGGTTCATCCAGGTCGTCCTGGACAAGAAGGTGAGCAAGACCGTCAAGGTCGTCGTGACCCAGTCCGATCCACCGCCGGGCCTGCAGGTGGGCGAGGTTACTGTCACACCGCAAGCGGTCCTGGTCACCGGTCCCTCCGCCGCCGTGAACCAGGTCGTCAATGCCCGCGTCACCGCCACCATCGACGGCAGCGGCGTCAACGTGGACCGGGACGTCACGCCCGTTGCCGTGGATGCCGCCGGCGCGGCCGTCACCGGGGTCAACCTGGATCCCGCCCTCGTTCACGTCACGATCCCCGTGTACACGAACCTCCAGAACCGCACGCTGCCGGTCAACCCCATCGTCACCGGCACACCCGCGGCGGGGTTCCGGATCGGGACGGTGCAGGTCGATCCCCTCGTCGTCTCGGTCGAGGGCGACCTGGCCCAGCTGCAGGGCCTCGTGGCCGCGGATACCGCGCCGGTGGCGGTGTCGGGCGCCACGAGGGACGTCACCAGCCAGGTCGCATACTCGCTGCCGACCGGCGTCTCCGCCATCGGGGACCAGACCGCGAAGGTGGTGGTCCACATCGTGGCGGTCACCGAGACCCGCACCTTCGTGGCGGGTATCCGCCTGGACGGACGGCAGCCCGAGTTGCAGTACGCGGCGTCCGATACCAGCGTGCTCCTCACGCTGTTCGGTTCGACCGCGGACCTCGACCTCCTCTCCGCGTCGCCGCTGGTCATCGCCCTCAACGTCGCCAGCCTCGGTCCCGGGGTGCACGCTGTCCCGGTGGTCCCGTCGCTGCCCTCCGCGGTGACCGTCGCCGCCATCTCGCCGGACACCGTCACCGTGACGGTCACCCAGCGTCCGTCCCCCTCACCGGCCTCGACCGTCACGCCGGTCGGACCCGCGACGCCCCCGCCGTCGGCTGCGCCCTGAGCCGCCCCGCCCCCGACCCGCCCACGAGGATCCTGCATGACCCGCCTCTTCGGCACCGACGGCATCCGCGGCGCCGCGAACGTCGACCTTCGCCCCTCCCTGGCCTTCGCGCTCGGCCGGGCAACCGCCCATCGCATCGTCGGCGGCGGCGGCTCGCTGGTCGTGGGCAAGGACACCCGGCGCTCCGGCGACATGTTCGTGGCCGCCATCACGGCCGGGGCCACCAGCATGGGCGTCGACGTGCACGACGTGGGGGTCGTGCCTACGCCGGCGCTGTCGTACCTCGCGTCCGCGGGCGAGTTCGCCGCGGGGATCATGGTCTCGGCCTCGCACAACCCGGCCGAAGACAACGGGCTCAAGGTGCTGGACCCGGGCGGCCTCAAACTGGATGACGACCTCGAGGACGAGCTCGAGGCCCTGATGCTGCGAGCCGACGAGCTGCCGGGCGTCGCGCCCACGGCGATCGGGAGGGCCGTGAACGCCGCCGCCCTCCTGGATCGCTACGTTGCCCACCGGACGTCTCTCGCACAGGCCGTTGCCGCCAACGGCATGCACGTCGTTCTCGACACCGCGAACGGGGCCGCCTCCAGCGTGGCCCCGGCGATCCTGCGGGCCACGGGGGCCCGCGTCACCGTGATCCACGATGCGCCCGACGGCGACAACATCAACCGCGGATGTGGCGCGACCCAGCCGGGCTCGCTGATGGAGGCGGTGCTGGCACATGGAGCGGACGTGGGCTTCGCCCTGGACGGAGACTCGGACCGGTGCGTGGCCGTCGACGCCGCGGGCCGGCTCGTGGACGGCGACCAGGTCCTGGGGATCCTGGCGCTGGAGCGGCTCGCCCGCGGCGCGCTCGACCACCTGAGCCTGGTCGTCTCGGTCCTCTCGAACGGGGGCCTGCAGCAGGCCGTGGAGGCGGCCGGCGGGCGGCTGGTCCGGACGCCGGTAGGCGACAAGCACATCCTTGCCGCGATGCTGGTCTCGGGCGCGGGCCTCGGCGGCGAGAAGAGCGGGCACGTGATCGTCCGGGAGCACGCGATGACCGGGGACGGGATCGTGACGGCGATCGAGCTGCTGCGGGTGATGACCACCGCCCGGGCTGGGCTGGACGAGCTGGCGGTGTCGATCCCGCTCCTGCCCCAGCAGCAGCGCGCCATCCGGGTGCACCACCGGGACCAGTGGGAGGCGGACGACGTCCTCCAGCGAGCCATCGCCGAGGCCGAGGCAAGGCTGGCACCCCTTGGCCGGATCCTGGTCCGCCCCTCGGGCACCGAGCCGGTGCTGCGGGTGATGGTCGAAGGCACCGACGCCGAGGACGTCGCCGCGATCGCCGACGCGATCACGGCCCTCGCGGGCGAGCGTCTACACTAGCCCGGCCGCGGCACGCCGCGGCCGTCCCCCAAGGAGAACCTGAAGCTTCATGTGCGGCATCGTCGGCTACACCGGTCCCCGCGAGGCCGGACCGATCCTCATGGAGGGGCTGGCCCGGCTCGAGTACCGCGGCTACGATTCGGCCGGGATCGCGCTGGTCGGCGAAGGCGGCGAGCTGTTCGTGGAGAAGAAGGCCGGCAAGCTGGTCAACCTCCGGGCGGCCATCGCGGACCGTACGCCGCACGCCGCGATCGGCCTCGCCCACACCCGCTGGGCCACCCACGGCCGGCCGAGCGACGTCAACGCCCACCCGCACCAGGACTGCTCCGGGGACATCAGCGTGATCCACAACGGGATCATCGAGAACTTCCGCGAGCTCCGGGACGAGCTGGAGGCCGCCGGCCACACGCTCACGTCGGAGACGGACACGGAGGCCATCGCCCACCTGGTCGAGGCGGCCTACCAGGGTGATCTCGCGGACGCGGTCCGCGCCGCGTTGCACCGGGTGGAGGGCGCCTATGCGCTGGTGGCGATGCATCGGCGCGAGATCAGCCGCCTGGTCGGGGCTCGCCGGAACGTGCCGCTGATCGTGGGCCTCAACGGAGAGGAGAGCTTCATCGCCAGCGACGTGGCGGCGATCCTCGGCCACACCAACCGCGTCATCTTCCTCGAGGAGGGCGACGTCGCCGACGTGCTGCCGACCGGCGTGGAGGTGACCGACCTCGACGGCAACCGGCTCGAGCGGGCCGAGACGATCATCGACTGGTCGCCGGAGGCCGCCGAGAAGGGCGGCTACGAGCACTTCATGATCAAGGAGATCTACGAGCAGCCCGTCGCCCTGCGCCAGTCGCTCGCCGGACGCGTCACCCCTGCGGGCCGGATCCAGGCCCCCGAGGTGGACGGCCTCGCCGACGCCTTCCGGCGGGTGGGCCGCGTGGAGCTGGTCGCCTGCGGCACCGCCTCGTACGCGGCCCTGGTGGGCGCGGCCGCGATCCAGGACTGGACCGGGATCCCGGCGCGGGTCACCGTCGGCTCCGAGTTCCGCTACTCGCCGCCGCCGCTCGACGCGAACACGCTGGTGATCGCCGTGACTCAGTCCGGCGAGACCGCGGACACGATCGCCCCCACCCGCTGGGCCCGCGAGCAGGGCTGTCCGATCGTGGCCGTCACCAACACCGTCGGCTCCGCCATCACCCGCGAGGCGGACGCGGTGATGCTCCTCCAGGCCGGCCCGGAGATCGCCGTGGCGGCCTCGAAGACGTTCGTGACCCAGGTGACGACGCTGGTGATCCTCGCGGCCACGATCGCGAAGGCCCGGGGAACGCTGGACGCCGGGACGGAGCTGGAGCTGGGCCGCTCGCTGCGGGCGCTCCCGGAGGCGGCCGCGCGCACGCTGGATCTCGCGTCCGGCGTCGCTGACGTCGCCCGGCGGTACGTCAACTCCGGCGGGTTCATGTTCATCGGGCGCGGCTACGGCCTCGCCGGCGCCCTGGAGGGCGCGCTCAAGCTCAAGGAGATCAGCTACATCCACGCCGAGGGGTACGCCGCCGGGGAGCTCAAGCACGGCCCGATCTCGCTGCTCGATGCCGAGTGTCCCCTGGTGGCGATCGCCACCAGGTCGACGCATCTACGACAAGCTGATCAGCAACGTCATGGAGGGTCGCGCGCGCGACGCGATGGTGATCGCGGTGGCCACCGAGGGCGACGTCGCGATCGAGCGGTTCGCGGACGACGTGTTCTGGGTTCCCGACACCCACGAGGCGCTGTCGCCGGTCCTCGCGGTGATCCCGCTCCAGCTGTTCGCGTACCACACGGCGGTCGCGCGCGGCACGGACGTGGACCAGCCGCGGAACCTGGCCAAGTCCGTGACGGTGGAGTAGGGGATGTCGCCCGCCGGTCCGGACGGCGACCCGCGCCCCCACGCGGGCCTGCCCGAGGGCCTGGTGCCCGAGGGGACCACGGAGCTCGGCATCGACATCATCAGGGTCGACCGGATCCGGGCGGCCATCGACCGGTTCGGCGAGCGCTTCTCGCGCCGGGTGCTCACGGACCGCGAGCGGCGCTACGTCCGTGACCGCCCGGAGACATTCGCCGGCCGCTGGGCGGCCAAGGAGGCGGTGTCCAAGGTCCTCGGTCTTGGTGTCCGGGGGATCGGCTGGAAGGACATCGAGGTCGAACGGCTGCCGACGGGACAGCCGGCCGTGCGGCTGCACGGGCGTGCCGCCGGGCGTGCCGAACAGCTGGGGATGGGACGGATCGCCCTGTCCATCACCCACGAGACCGACTACGCCGTTGCGATCGCGTTCGGTGTCCGCACGGCGGGCGGCCGTTACGTCTTCCCGCTGGACATCGACGACCGGCTGGACGAGCGGGAGCGGGTCCTGCTGCGCCGCCTCGAGCGCATGCGCGAGCTCCACGCCTCCACCCTGTCCCCGGCGACGGAGGCTGGGCGACCGGGAGACGGCTTGGAGGAAGGCGATGGCTGACCGGCCGGTGGGCTTCGGGCGGCGGGGGGAGGACGACGCGCCGGCCGGTTCGGGGCTGCCCGACGGCACGGCCCGCCTCGACGACGAGTCGATGGCCCGGCTGCTGCCGGATCGCCCGAAGCGCGGGCACAAGGGAACCTTCGGCAAGCTGCTCGTGATCGCCGGATCGCTGGACTACGCGGGCGCCGCGCTGCTCGTCTGCCGCGCGGCGGGCCGGGCGGGCGCGGGCCTCGTGACGCTGGCGGTGCCCGAGACGCTGCAGCCGCTGTTCGCGGCGAAGGTCGTGGAGGCCACCACGATGGCGCTGCCCGAGGACGACGTCGAGGAGGTGGACCCCGAGCCCGCCCTCGCCAAGGTGCTGGACCACGAGCACGACGCGCTCGTGATCGGGCCCGGGCTCCGGCCCGGCCTGGCGACGGCCGACCTGCTGCGGCTGATCCTGACCGTGCCCGAGGAACCGGCCGGCGCCCCCGCCGTGCTCGACGCCGAGGCCCTGCGGACGCTGGCGGCCGTGGACGAGTGGTGGACGCTGGTCACGCGACCCTGCGTGCTCACGCCGCATGCCGGAGAGTTCGCCCGGCTCCGCACCGGCAGCGAGCACGACCCGGGCGCGGACGGCGACCTGAACGAGGACGACGGGGCCCGGGTCCGGTCCGCCGCGTCCGCGGCGTCCGAATGGCGGCAGGTGGTCGTGCTCAAGGGTGCCAACACCGTGATCGCGGCGCCCGACGGGTCGGTCTCGATCGCGCCCTTCGAGAACCCGGCGATGGCGTCCGGTGGCACCGGCGACGTCCTGGCGGGGACGATCGGCGCGCTCCTCGCCCAGGGCCTGTCGCCGTACGACGCGGCCCGCCTGGGCGTCTATCTCCACGGCCTGGCCGGGGATGCCGTCCGCGAGCGGATCGGCGACGCGGGGCTCCTGGCGTCGGACCTGCCCGAGGCCCTGCCGCTGGGGCGCCGCCGCCTGGCCCAGATCGCCGAGCGGCAGCGATCGGGCCGCCGGCTCGGCTTCGGCGTGCTCGACGTGCCCGGCAGCGGTGGGCCCGAGACGCCGGCCGGGGACGGAGGATGACGGACGCGGCGTCGTCGACGTCCCGGCCGCGGACGCGGCCGATCGAGGACCGCCTTCGGGCGGCCGGCCTCGCGCCGTTGCCGAGGACCGCGTGGCTGGAGATCGACCTGGACGCGCTCCGGGGCAACCTGGCGGTGATCCGGGAGACCGTGGGCCCGAGCGTGCGGGTCGAGCCCGTCGTCAAGGCGGACGCGTACGGTCACGGCGCGGTGCCCGTTGCCCGGGCCCTCGAGGCGGCCGGCGCGGACGGGCTGTCGGTGGCCACCCTGGACGAGGCGTACGAGCTGCGCGAGGCCGGGATCGCCCTGCCGCTGCTGGTCATCTACCCCGTGCCACCGGAGCACGCGGCCGCCGCCGCGCGCGCCGGGATCGCGGTGAGCGTCGGCGCCGGCCGGCTGCTGGACCGCCTCCTCGAGGCCGCCGCGCGAACCGTTGCCGGGGACCCGGCCGTGCCGCGCCTCGAGATCCACGTCGAGGTCGAGACGGGGCTCGGGCGCGGCGGAGCGCTCCCGGACGAGGCCGCCTCGGCGATCCGGGGCGTGGCGGCGTCCCCGGGCGTCCGCCTCGGCGGCGTCTGGACCCACCTGGCGGCGGCCGATGTCCCCGCCAGCGCCATGGCCCAGGACGAGCGGTTCGGACGCACCCTCGGACGCGCCGTGGACCCGGGCCTGGACCCGGCCATGGACCCGGCCATGCCCCCGGCCCCGGGCGCGGTGCGCTTCGGGTCCGACCCGGAGTCCGTTCGCCGCCACCTGGCCGGGAGCGGCGGCATCCTCGGGGGCGACGTGGCGCGCTGGGACGCGGTGCGCGTCGGGCTGTCCGTCTACGGCCTGGTCCCCGACGCGCTCGTGGTGCCCGAGTCGACCGCCGGGGCCGCGACGCGGCTGCGACCGGTCATGGCGCTCAAGGCCCGTGCGGTGCGGGTGGCGAACCTGCCGGCCGGTCACGGCGTCTCGTACGGCCCGACGTTCGTGACCGCGCGCCCGTCGCGGATCGCGACCCTGCCGGTCGGCTATGCCGACGGCTGGCGGCGGTTCCTCTCGGACCGCTCCACGGGCCTGGTGCGCGGCGTCCGGGTGCCGCTCGTCGGCCGCGTGGCCATGGACGCCGTCATGGTCGACGTGACCGACGTGCCCGGCCCGCCGGTCGACGAGGACGACGAGTTCGTGCTCCTGGGCACGCAGGCGCGGGACCGGATCACGGCCCTCGAGCTCGCCGCGACCGGTGGCACGATCAGCTACGAGATCCTCACGGGGATGTCCCGCCGCCTGCCGCGGGTGTACCATGCCGCCGGTTCGCCCGTCGAGGTCCGGCTGCTCGCGGGAGGGAGATCCGAGTGGCACGCATCGAGCTCTGGAACGGCGACATCTGCGACCTCGAGGTCGATGCCATCGTGAGCCCGGCATCCACGTCGATGTGGATGTCGACTGGGGTCGCGGGCGAGTTGAAGCGCACCGGCGGCGACGCGATCGAGTTCGCGGCCCTCCGGCAGGCGCCCGTGGGCCTGGGCGAGGCTGTCGTCACGCCCGCCGGCCGGCTCGCGGCCCGCTTCGTCATCCACGCGGTCTCCCTCGAGCGAGACCGGCACACGAGCGGCCCGGCGATCGACCGCGCCGCTCGCAGCGCGATGGCCCGCGCCCGCGAGCTCGGCCTGGCCAGCCTCGCGTTCCCGGCGCTCGGGACGGGCGTCGGCGGCTTCCCGCTGGACGAGGCCGCGTCGATCGCGGTCCGGGCGGTGCGGGACGAGCTGGCCACGCCGTCGTCGATCGAGCACGTGATCTTCGCCCTCCGCGGCGCTGCGGCCTACGAGGCGTTCGCACACGCGCTAGCCTCGAGCGACCCGGCGCCCAACCGGTCCATGCTCACCCCGGTGGGCCGGCCGTCGGCCGGACCCGGCGACGCGCTGTCTGCCGGGAGTGCCGCGACCGGGCGCACCCCTTCCACCCGCCCCGCGGCGCCTGCCCGACGCACAGCGGCCGGAAGCACCGAGGACCCCGCGTGAGCTTCCCGGGAGAGCCATTCGACGAGCGCCGCGAGGCCCTGGTCGAGGCGGTCGCGCGCGAGATCCGGCTGCGGGGCCTGACCGGTCCTGCCGTCCACTTCCTCGAGGCGAGCCGTCCGTACCGTCCGCTCGGCGCGCCCGCGATGCTCTTCTTCGACCCGGTCCTGCGGGACCTGTTCGGCGGGGAGACCCCGTCCGCCACCGAGCTCCTGCGCGACGACGCCGGCATCGAGGCGCTGATCGACCGGCTCGAGGAGCTGGACGAGGCCGACGGCTGGGACGCCTGACCCCGGCATCCGGGTCCGGGCGCCCGCCGCTGGTAGGATCGGCCGGGTGAGCGACGAGCAACCGGTCTTTGCTACCGTCGACCGTGGGACGGCGACCGTCGCGGTCGCCCTCGTCGGGCGCGTGGCCTCACGCTGGCGGCTGCTCGGCAGCACCGCCGGCCCGGCCGGCGTGCCGGAAGAGGCGCTGCTGGAGCGCCTGCGACGGCGGCTGGAGGCGGCGGACGCCTCCCTTGCCGGGGGCCTCGGTCTCGCGTCCCCGGGCGCCGCCGCCGGGACCCCGCGCCTCGCCTGCTCCACGCCGCCCGCTCCCGAGATCGCCGTCGTGGCGGCCACGGAGCGCGTCCTTCACCCGCTGGTCGTCGCCGCCTCGACTGCCGGGTGGCGTGTCCGCGCCCTGGTCCTCGACGGCGCCGACATCCTCGCGGTCGCGACCGCGCTCGCCGATCCCGGGGTGGAGGCGGTCCTGGCGGGCGCGTCCGAGCCGCCCGGGGCCGACGAGCGCCCGTTGATCGCGGATCTCGGGGCGCTGGTGGCCGCGACGACCGAGCGACGGCCGGACCTCGTGGCGGTGCTTGCCGGCGGCCTCGCCGAGCCGGGCGGACGGACCGAGGGCCTGTTCCGGCCCGACCGGCCCGGACCCACCGTGCTGGCCCCATCGCCCGCCGCCGGCGGCGGAGAGCCCCTGCGCGCCCTCCTCGACGGGCTGCGTGGCGGCGAACACGATGGCCGGCGCGCCCTGTCCGTGGCCACCGGGACCCTGGCCGACGTCCTGCAACGGCGCATCGAGGTGGTCGAGATCGGCCAGGCGGGTGCGACCCGCACCGCTTCCTCGTGGACGGCGGGCACCGCCGCGACCTCACGCGTCGCGATCGTGCCCGAGGCCGCGCTCCTGCCGCGTTCCTTCTCGGAGGCCCACCTGGACGCGGTGATGGGCTGGCTCACGATCCCGCTTGACAGGCTTCGGGTGCGCGACCGGCTCCGGGAGCTCGCCCTCGCGCCCTGGGGCGACGCCGCGGGCGACGGGGCGCGCCTCCGACTGGCGGCCGCCCGGGCCGCCCTCGCGCGGCTGGTGGTCGCGACGCCGGACTTCGACTCGCTGCCGGTCCCGGACCTCGTCGTCGCGGCTGGTGGAGCATGGAGCGTGGCGCCGGGACCGGCCGTCGCGCTCGCCCTGGCAGACGTGCTGCGTCGCCCGGGTGTGCGCGCCGCGGCGCTCGACCATGCCCGGCTGCTGGCGCCGCTCGGGACGATCGAGGATCCGGAGGAGCGGCGCGCTGTCTTCGCCGACCTTCGCGACGACCTCCTGGTCCCGCTCGGCAGCGTGGTGATGCCCGCCGGGTTGCGCTCGGGCCGGTCCGCGGGTCGCCTCGTGGTTCGCGGCCAGGGTGGCCCGGCGGAGCTGGACCTGGTGGCCGGCGGCCTCGAGCTCGTGGATCTGCCGCCCGGAGAGCGGGCCGTGGTGGAGCTGCGGCTCCGGGACCAGGTCCGTCTCGGGCTGCGGACGCGCCACGTGGCGATGGAGGTCGCGGGCGGCCTCGGCGGACTGCTCATCGACCTGCGTGACGTGCCGCTGCAGCTCCCGGAGCGCCTGGAGCGCCGTCGCGAGCTGCTGGCGTCGTGGCAGGACGCCCTGTGGCCGGAGGTCGAGGACCATGACTGAGGCCGGCGGCGCGGCGGAGGCCCGCGGCGCGGCGGAGGCCGGGGCGCGACGGTGGCCCGGTGAAGGAGCCGCGTGGCGCGGCGGAGGCCGGCGGCGCCGCGGAGGCCCGCGGCGCGGCGGAGGCCGGGGGCACGAAGGCTCGCAGCGAGCCGGGGGGCTGGCTCGACGAGATCCCGGTCCGCTGCATCCTGGAGGACGATCTCGAGACCCGCTTCCCGCTGCCGCCGGGCGACCGGCCGCTGGTCGAACCGGGGGCCGCGGTCCTGCCGGGCGATCCGATGCTCGAGCACGTTCGCGACCGGCGGATCGACGAGGTCGTGGTTCATGGCCGCGATGCCGCGCGCCCGCTGCCGGGCAGCCGCTGGGCCCCGGTGCCGGGCCGGCGCCACCGGGACCGGGTGCTCGAGGGGGAGCTCCTGGCCCCGTTGCCCGGCAAGAGCGACCGCTGGCGCCTGGTCACGGGCGACCACCGGGTGATCGTGCCGTCCCCCGTGGCCGGCCTGGTGACCGAGGTCCGGCCCGGGGCCGAGATCCGCGTGCGCCCGGACGGTCGGGCGCTGCGGGCGGCGTTCGCGGCGGGGTCCGCCGCTCGCGGCACGCTCGAGCTCGCCACGGATCCGTTCGGGGAGCTGCGCCCCGGCGGGATCGACGTGGGGAGGGCGGGCAGCATCCTCGTCGTCGGGTCGAGGATCGATGCGGAGGCGCTGACGCGCGCCCGGGCGATGGGCGTCCGCGGGATCGTCGTCGCCACGCTGGCCGGCAAGGAGCTGCGCGACTTCCAGGCCTCCGAGGGCCGCCAGCGCGCGGCGCTCCACGCGATCCCTCCGTTCGGGGTCCTGGTGCTGGAAGGCGCGATCCGGCGGTCCATCCCGGGTCCCGTCACGGCCCTCCTCGAGCGGTTCGCCGGGCAGGAGGTGGCGCTCCTCGTGGATCCGCCCGCCCTGGTCTTCGATGGTGACGATCCCGCACCGGCGGAGATCGACCCGGCCTGGGTCCGGATCCGGGGCGGCCCGAACGCCGGCGCCGAGGGCCGCCTCCTCGGGTCGGCCGGGCTCTGGCGCTTCGCGGCAGGCGTGCAGCTCGAGGCCGCGTTCGTGGAGCTCGAGGGCGAGCCCCCGATGGCGATCCCGCTGGGGGATCTCGAGCGCTACGCCTGATCCGCGGGCATCGCGTCCTGGGTCCCGCTCGCGCCCCGCCGCGCGCGCCCGCCGACGATCCGGCCCGCTCGCGCTCCGCCGCTCGCGCTCCGCCGCCCGCGCCCCGCCGACGACCCGCCTGCGCCCCGCCGCCCGCGCCCCGCCGCTCGCAACCACCACATGTCGTCGTGGTGAGCATTCGGGCCCGCCGCGCCGTCAGTTGCCGTCACCACGCTGCAGATGGTGGAGAGCCCGGACCATCCCACGCTCCGGACCGCCCACGAGTCCCGCCGGCGAGCTGGCGAAGGCTCCCGTGATGAGCAGCTGGGGTTCCTGTGGCACGAGGTGGCCGGGAACGAAGCGGAAGGCGGTGCCCAGCCGCGTCAGCCCAGCCGCGTCAGCCCAGCCGCGTCGGTCCGCGGCTTCGGCTACCCTCGGCCTGATGTCCACGTCCCTGCGCGGCGAGCGCGTCGTCGTCACCTACGATCCGGCCGGCACCCGGGGCCTGGCCGAGCGGCTCGCCGCTGTGGCCCGGCCGGGCGACCTGCTGTGCCTGGTCGGCGACCTCGGCGCGGGCAAGACGCAGTTCGCGAAGGGCTTCGCCGTCGGCCTCGGGATCACCGACACCGTCAGCTCCCCGACGTTCGTGCTGATGGCCGAGTACGAGGGGCGCCTCCCGCTGTTCCACCTCGACCTCTACCGGTTGGACGACGCCGCGGACGCGCTCGCCGGCGGGCTGCTGGACGAGCGGCAGTCCGAGGGCGTGGTCCTCGTGGAGTGGGGTGAACGGCTGGGGCCGGCGTTGCCCGACGCGCGCCTTGACGTGCTGATCGACGGCACCGGTGATGAGCCTCGGCGCATCATGCTGCGAACCGAGGAGCCGGCCTACGGCCGGTTCCTGGATGCCGCCGCATGACCGGGAGTCGGCGTGTGGCCGCACGACGCCGCGGCCTGGAGGCGGCCGCGTGAGCACGGCGGGCCGGATCCTGGTGATCGACACCGCCACCACCCGCGCCGTCGTCGCGCTCGGCGAGCCCGACGGCACGCTCGTCGAGGAGCGCGGCTGGGTGGCCGGCTACCGGCACGGCGAGGAGCTGTTGGGCCGGATCGAACAGCTGCTCGCGGACCGGGGCCAGGCGCCCGGGGCGCTGGGCGGGATCGTGGTGGGCACGGGCCCTGGCGCCTTCACGGGTCTGCGGGTGGGGATCGCGACGGCAAAGGGCCTCGCGCATGCGCTCCGACTGCCGATCGCGGGTGTCCCGACCGGGGCGGCGCTCCTGTCGGCCGCCGCGGCCGCCGCTCGTGCCCAGACCGCCGCCGCTCCTGCCGAGACCGCCCCCGCCACCCTCGCGGCGGTCGAGGCTGCCGCTCCTGCCGCTTCCGCCGCTCCCGCCGATGGCATCCCCATCGAGCGCCCCGCCTTCGTGCTGCTGCAGCCGGCCGGCCTGTCCGATCGCGTCCTGAGCCGACCCGGGGTCGCGCCCCGCATCCTGCCCGGCGGCACGGACCCGGAGCTCAGGCCCGGTGACCGCCTGGTAGCCGTGGACCTCGACGGCCGCGCGCCCGCGGAGGCGTCCGCGCTGGGCGCCGCGGCAAGCGACGGCCTTGCGGCGGCCCTGCTCGCGGTGGGTGCCGCGCGGTTCGCCGCGGGGGATGCCGACGACCTGGCCGAGCTCGTGCCCGAGTACGTGACGCTGCCGCGTGGCGTGCCCGTGGCCCTGCCCGACAGCGCCGTCGACGTCACCGGCGGGGTTCCCCGGCGATGATCGACCCCCCCGGCACCCCCGGCACGCCCGTCCTGCGCGTCCGCCCGATGACGGCTGCCGACCTGCCGGCCGTCCAGTCGATCGAGCGTTCGTCCTTCACCACCCCGTGGCCGGCTCAGGCGTATCGACAGGAGCTGGAGTCCAACCGCCTGGCCCACTACCTCGTGGCGCTGATCGGCGACGAGATCGTGGGCTACGGCGGGATCTGGCTGATGGTGGACGAGGCACACGTGACCACCTTCGCGGTCCACCCCGCCTACCGGCGGCGCCGGATCGGCGAGCGGATGCTCCTCGCGCTTCTGGACCTCGCCCGCGACCGCCAGGCGCGGGAGGCGACGCTCGAGGTCCGCCTCTCCAACCTGCCCGCCCGCCGCCTGTACGAGAAGTACGGCTTCCGGCCCGTCGGCATCCGGCCCCGGTACTACAGCGACAACCAGGAAGACGCCCTGATCATGACGACCGAGCCGCTGACCACCCCGGCGATGCGCGAGCGGATCTCCCGACTGCGCGCGGCCGTGGACGCCGCCCCGGCCCCGTCCGCCGAGCCCGACGCGAAACCGGAGACGCGGCGGGACGGTGCGCCGACCGCCTCCCCCGGCCGGACGGGGCCCGCGTGAGCGGCCCGCTCCTGCTCGCCGTCGAGTCGAGCTGCGACGAGACCGCGATCGCGCTGGTCGAGGACGGGCGCCGGATCCACGCGAACGTGATCGCGAGCCAGGTTGCCCTCCACGCCCCGACCGGCGGGATCGTGCCGGAGGTCGCCGCCCGGGCGCACCTGCGCTGGATCGTGCCGGTGCTCGACGAGGCGCTCGCCACCGCCGGCGTGACGGTGAAGGATGTCGACGCCGTGGCGGTGACGTACGGCCCCGGCCTCGCGGGCTCGCTGCTCGTCGGCGTCAACTTCGCCAAGACCATCGCCTGGGCGCACGGCAAGCCGCTGGTGCCCGTCAACCACCTTGAGGGACATGCCTACGCGGGCTGGCTCCTGGACCCGGGCGAGGCCGAGCGCGACCTGCCGCCGTTCCCGCTGGTCGCGCTGGTCGTCTCGGGCGGGCACACGTTCCTGGTGGAGATGCGGGACCACCTCGACTACCGGTATCTGGGCGGCACGATCGACGACGCCGCCGGCGAGGCGTTCGACAAGGTCGGGCGCCTGCTGGGCCTGGGCTACCCGGGCGGCCCGGCGATCTCGATGGCGGCCGAGGCAGCCGTGGCGAGGGACCGGGTCTTCCCGCGGGCCTGGCTGCGCGACACCTACGACGTCAGCTTCTCGGGGCTCAAGACGGCGGCGCGGCGGATCATTGGAGTCGCCCGTGCCGAGGCCGGCCTGCCGGCCGACGAACGGGAGGGGCCGCTGCCCGATGCGGTCATCGCGGAGCTGGCCTGGGGCTTCCAGGACTCGGTGACCGACGTGCTGGCGACCAAGACGATCCGGGCGGCCGAGGAGATCGGCGCGAATGGCATCGTGCTGGGTGGGGGAGTGGCGGCCAACGCCGCGCTCCGGGCCCGCATCAGCGGCGAGGCGTCGGCCCGCGGCATCGCGATGGTCATCCCGCGGCCGGGGCTGTGCACGGACAACGGCGCGATGATCGGGGCCGCGGGGGCTCGACGGTTCGCCGCGGGCGTCCGGGCCGGCCTGGACCTGGATGCGCGGCCGTCGCTGCCGCTCGTTCGACCGTCGCTGCCGGTCGACCCACCCGCCCGGCCGCCCGCCCGGCCGCTCGCCCCATGAGCGGGCACCGATCCGCCGCCGACCTCCGGCTCGACCCGCTGTTCGTCCAGCGGACCCTGAGGCAGGCCGGCCTGCGCGCCCGCCACAACCTCTCGCAGAACTTCCTCGCCGACGTGGACGTGCTGGAGGGGATCCTGCGCGAGGCGGACCCGGCTCCGGGGCGCGGCGTGCTGGAGATCGGGCCCGGCCTCGGGTTCCTGACCGGCGGGCTCCTGGCGGCCGGGGCGAACGTGACGGCCGTTGAGTTGGACCGCGGGCTGGCCGCGGTGCTGCGGGAGCGGTTCGCGGCCGAGGCGGAGGCCGGCGTCTTCCGCCTGGTCGAGGACGACGCCCTGGACCAGGACCTCGTCAACCTCGTCCCGCCCCCGTACGACGTGGTGGCCAACCTGCCGTACCACATCACCAGCCCCATCCTGCACCGGCTGCTGGGCCGGGCGCCCCGCGCCGGGCGCCTGGTCCTGATGGTCCAGCGCGAGGTCGCCGAGCGGGTCGCCGCGCCGCCCGGCGCCATGTCGTACCTGTCGGTGTTCGTCCAGTACCACGCCCGTGCCCGGGTGGCGTTCCGCGTGCCGCGCGACGCCTTCGAGCCTGCGCCGAAGGTGGAGTCCGCGGTGCTGGTCCTCGAGCCGTACCCGCTGGACGACCGCCTGGACGCCGAGGCCGAGGACCACCTCTGGCGCATCGTCCAGGCCGGGTTCCGCGAGCGGCGCAAGATGCTCCACAACGTGCTGGCGCGGCAGCTGCCGATCCCCGGCGAGCGCGTGGACGCGGCCCTCGAGGCCTGCGGGATCGATGGCGACCGCCGGCCGCAGACCCTGGGAGTGGGGGAGTGGCTGGCGCTCGCCGAGGCCATCGGCCCCATCCCCGACGCCCGGTGAGCACGCCGGTGAGCGGCCCGATGACAGCCCCGATGACAGCCCGATGACTACCGATGACACCCGGTGAGCGGCCGATGACTCCGGTGAGCGGCCGATGACCCCCGATGACAGCCCGATGACGCCCGATGAGCGGCCGATGACCCCCGATGGCAGCCCGATGTCCGGACCCGATGTCCCGCCGCCCCGTGGCGTTATCGAAAACCCCCAGATGTCGTCCTGGTGGGCATTCGCGACCTCCGCGCTGTCAGATGCTCGCCCCGCGCTGCAGATGACGGAACCCTGGCGCCGTCCCACGCTAAGGACCATCTCGATTACCCGCCGGCAAGCTGGCGAATGCTCTCCTGGTGAGCATCTGGGGATCCCCGGGACCGGCGGCCCGCCCGGCGCCCCGCCCGGCGCCCCGACCCTGATCAACACGATGGCCGCCCCGCAGGATCGCACCCCGTGACCACCCCGCAGGACCAGGACCCCACCCGCCGCCTCGCGCCCGTCGTGCGGCTCGCGCCCGCGAAGGTCAACCTCACGCTGGCCGTGCTCGGGACGCGTCCGGACGGGTACCACGAGCTGCACAGCATCATGGTCCCGCTCGATCTCGCGGACCGCCTCTCCGTCGCCGTCCTGCCGCCGGCCACCGCGCCCGTCACGGCCGCCACGGCCGCCACGGCCGTAGACACCCTCCACGTCGACGGCTTCGACCCCGGCCCCGTCGCCGACAACCTCGTCCTGCGGGCCATCGCGGCGGCAAGGCGCCACGCCCACGCCGAGTGGCGCCGCCCCGACCAGCCGCCCGCCCTCGCCGCGCGCCTCGAGAAGCGGATCCCCGTCGCGGCGGGGCTTGCCGGGGGCTCGTCCGACGCCGCTGCCGCCGCCGACGCCGCCCTGGAGGCATGGGGCATTGAACTGGACCCGGAAACGCGCAGAACACTCGCGGCGGAGCTCGGCTCGGACGTCCCGTTCTTCCTGGCCGGCGGCCCTGCCCTGGTCGAGGGTCGGGGCGAGCGCGTGACGCCCCTCGCCTGGCTCCGCGGTGGGCCCGGAGACCTGTCCGCGACCCGATACGCGCCCGGATCGGCGGGTCGCGACGGCCCGGCCCTGCTCCTGGTGACCCCCTCGATCGGTATCTCGACCGCCGCCGTCTTCCGGGCCTGGGACGCCGGCGCCCGCGTGACCGGGGGGCGGCCAGGATGGCTTCGGCCCACCTGGCCGACGAGCTGCAGCGCGGCATCCGGGTCGCTGACCTCATGGCCCGGGCCTCCGTCCTGGCCTCCGCCAACGACCTCGCGCCCGCCGCCGCCGCGGTCGAGCCCCAACTGGTTCCGTTCAAGCGGGCGCTGCTGCGGCTGCTCGGCCGGCCCGTGGGCCTGTCCGGTTCCGGCCCGACCCATTGGGCCCTCTACGCTTCCCATGCCGAGGCGGCTGAGGCCGCCGACCGAGTGCGCGTCGCCGTCGCCGATGGCCCGATCTCCGCGCCGGGCCCGCGCGAACCGTTCGTCGCGGCCGCCCGCATCCTCGCCGGCGCCGCCGAACCCGCCGGACCCGCCGACCCATCGCAACCCCCGAACCGAAGGAGCGACCCATGACCCGCGACGCCATCGCCACCACCGCCGCACCGGCCGCGATCGGCCCGTACAGCCAGGCCATCGCCATGGACTGCCTCGTCTTCTGCAGCGGCCAGCTCGGCCTCGATCCGGCGACAGGCAACCTCGTCGAGGGCGTGGAGGCCCAGGCAGCGCGCTCGATGGAGAACCTCAAAGCCGTCCTGGCCGAAGCCGGGCTGACCATGGCGGACGTCGTGAAGACGACGATCTTCCTCGCCGACATGGCCGACTTCGCCGCCGTCAACGCGGTCTACGGCCGGTTCATGCCGGACCCGCCGCCGGCCCGCTCCACCGTGGCCGTCGCCGCGCTCCCCAAGGGCGGCCTGGTGGAGATCGAGGCCATCGCGCGGCGCTGAACCAGACCGCGCCGCCGACCACGACTGCGCCGCTGAACCATCGCCGCGCCTGACTTCGCTGCCGAACCACGATCCTCGCCGAGAACGGAGTCGGTCGCGGGTACGCATCCTCGCGCCCGGGTCACGAGCCAGGGGCAGATCACCGTTCCCAAGGTCGTGCGGGAGGCGTTGGGCGCGCGACCCGGCGATGACATCGTGTTCCTGGTGCGAGGCAACGAGATCGTCGTGGAGGTCCGCACCCGGCCGAGTGTGCTCGATTTCGCTGGGATCGCCGCCGACGCCGCCTCGAGGGTCCCGGGCACCGCCGAGGAGCTGGACGCGGTCATCGACCACGGGATGTCCGAGGCCGTGATCGCCCGCGCCACGCCGCGGTGAGCGTGCCGTCGAGGCGTGGGCCGCGAGCGCGGCCGGGCTTCGCTTATGCGGACACGAACATCCTCGTCTCGCTGCTCGTCGGCCCGGGTCATCCGCTGCACAACCCTGCGCTGGGTGTCTTTCGGCGTGTCGCCGACGGACGGCTTGGCCTCATCGTGACCCGATCGTCGTTGCCGAGCTGGTCTACGTGACCCGCTCGCTCCTTGGCTGGACGCACGAGCTGATCGCGTAAGCGGCTCGGCGCCCTGCTCACGGCGGACGGGATCGCGCTGGTGGGGGGACCAACGCTCTTGCGTGCCCTGCGCCTCTTCGGGGACGTGCCGAGGGTCGACTTCGCGGATGCCTATCTCGCGGCCGTCGCGATCGAGGTCGGGCCGCCGGCCATCGTCTCGTTCGACGCCGACCTCGACGCCGTGGATGGCGTGGGCCGCATCTCCGCCTGAAGCCCCCGTTCGGCGATCACCGTGCTCGACAGCAGCACCGCGGCACCTGGATCGACAACGCCGCCAACGGCTCCGTGGTTGGGGTTGAGCACATCTCGCGGTATCGCGGCGTGAACCCGTCGGGGGCTCCGCGCGCGGACATCGATCGCGAGGTCCGTCGCCTGGGTCTGCCGGTCCGGACGCTGCCGCCAACGGATGGGGTGGTTCCGGCTGACGCGGTGTCTCGTCCAGGCCCAGCGGGCGTTACGCCCCGGATCGGTAGACGCTCGTCGCCAGGATCCCCAATTGCCCACCAGGTGAGCATTCGCCAGCTCGTCGCCGGGATCCCGGGTCCGCTCTGAGCGTGGGATGTCCGCGGGATGTCCCGGACGTCCGCCATTTGCCGCGTGGCGACGGCATCTGCCGCCCCTGAGGTGCCGAATGCTCACCAGGACGACATTCGGGGGATCGGGTCACTTCGCGGCGATTTCGGTTTGACACCACCACCGGCCGCCCGCAGAATCGCCGCGCCCCCTATGACGACCACGCACCTCCCCACGGGCGACGCTGCCGCCGCTCCACCTGCGGTCGATCGGGCGCGATCCCTGCGGCGCCCGATCCGGTGATCGCTCCGTGACCCCCTCCGATCCCGCCACGCCCGGTCAGGATCCAGCCACGTCCGGTCAGGATCCCGCCACTCCCGATCAAGACCCCGGAACCCCCTCGGATCCCGGCACCCCCGCGAAACGCACCGTCGCGATCGTGCTCGCGGCGGGCCTCGGCACCCGCATGAAGTCCGCGGTTCCCAAGGTCCTGCACCCCCTGTGCGGCCGCCCGATGATCGGGTACGTGCTGGACGCCGCGATCGCGGCCACGGGCACGCGCCCGATGGTCGTCTACTCCCCGGCCACCGGGCGGGTCCGGGACGCTGTCGAAGCCGTGGCCGACACCGCCCTCCAGGAGGTCCCGCGCGGCACCGGGGACGCGCTCCGGGCCGCCCTGGCGGTGGTCGGTGACGAGGTCGAGGAGGTCCTGGTGGTCTCCGGCGACGTGCCGCTGGTGGAGGCGGAGCTCCTGTCGTCGCTGCTCGAGGCGCGGTCCATGGACCATGCCGCGATCGCCCTTGTCTCGGTCGCCGCCATCGACCCGAGCGGCCTGGGCCGAGTCGTCCGCAACGACGGCGGGACCGTGGAGCGGATCGTCGAGGAGAAGGACGCCACCGAGGAGGAGCTCCAGATCGGCGAGATCAACGCCGGGCTGTACGCCATCGATGCCGCCTGGCTCCGGCGCCGGATCCGCGACCTGCGCCCGTCGCCGGCGACGGGCGAGCTCTACCTGACCCACCTCGTCGCGTTCGCCCGCGAGGACGGGCGTCTCGTGGCGGCGCTGGACGTGGACGACGACGGGCGCCTGACGGGCATCAACGACCGCGCGCAGCTGGCCCGCGCCGAGTGGGACATGCGGGTCGAGACCAACGACCGCTGGATGCGGGCCGGGGTCACGATGATGGACCCGTCCACGGTGTATCTCGACCACGCCGTGTCACTGGCCGAGGACGTCGTGCTGGAGCCGAACGTGATCCTGCGAGGCCGCACGACGGTGGGCGCCGGGTCCCGCATCGGCAGCGGGTCGCAGATCATCGACTCCGTCATCGGGGAGCGGTGCACGGTCTGGGCCAGCATCGTCGAGCGGTCCACGGTGGAGGACGACGTCTCGATCGGGCCGTTCTCGCACCTCCGCCCGGGGGCCCACGTGGGGACGCGGTCCGAGATCGGCAACTACGCGGAGATCAAGAACAGCCGCCTCGGCGAGCACGTCCGCCAGCACCACAACAGCTACCTCGGCGACACGGACGTCGGGCGCGACACCAACGTGGGTGCGGGCACGATCACCGCCAACTACGACGGCGTGCGCAAGCACCGGACCACGATCGGGGAGCGCGTCTTCTTGGGCGTGGACACGATGCTGCGGGCCCCGGTCACCCTGGGCGACGATTCGAAGACCGGCGCCGGGGCCGTGGTGACGAGGGACGTGCCCGCCGGGAAGCTGGCGGTGGGCGTGCCGGCGCGGATCCGCGACATCCGGCCGATCGCGGCGCCGGACGAGCCCGCGACGCCCGATCACGCGACGGCCGATCATGCGCCCGCCGATCACGCACCCGCCGATCAGCCGTCCGGCGGGCCGGAGCCCGGGCCGGAGGTCGAGGCCGGGTGAACCTGCCCGTCGGCGAGATCGGCTTCCTGGTCGTCCTGACCCTGCTCGAAGGCGTGTTCGTGGGCGCGGAGATCGCGCTCGTCTCGATCCGCCGCAGCCGCGTCGAGCAGCTGGTGGACGAGGACCGTCCCGGCGCGCGGCGGGTCCAGCACCTGCTGCAGGATCCTGGCCGCTTCCTGGCCGTCTGCCAGCTGGGCCTCACCGTGATCGGGTTCCTCGCGTCGGCGTTCGCCGCGGTCAGCCTCACCGACGGCCTGGCACACCTGCTCACCGACCTCGGGCTCGACGCCGGTGCCGCCCACGGCGTCGCCCTGATCGTGGTGACCGTGATCCTCGCCCTGTTCACGATCGTGTTCGCGGAGCTGGTGCCCAAGACGCTGGCGCTCGCCTACCCGGAACGCTTCGCGCTGACGCTCTCGGCCCCGCTAGACCTGCTCGGCCGCCTGCTGCGCCCGCTCGTGGCGATGCTCACGACCATCACCCGCGCCATCACCCGGCCGCTCGGCGCCGATGTCAACTCCGAGGCCCAGATCACCGCGGAGGAGCTGCGCCTCATCGTCGAGCGCGGCGGCGAGCAGGGGATCCTCGAGGCCGAGGAGGAGCAAATGATCAACGCGGTCATCGAGCTCGGCGGCCGGCGCGTCCACGAGGTCATGGTCCCGCGCATCGCCATCGTGGCGCTGCCCGCGTCGACCACCTTCGACGACGCGATCGACAGGATCATCGCGGAAGGCCACTCGCGCGTACCGGTCTACGAGTCGTCGGTGGACGAGGTCGTCGGCATCCTGTACGCGAAGGACCTGCTCCCGTTCCTCAAGTCCGATTCGGCCGCCCGGTCCAGCTTGCGGGCGATGCTCCGCACGCCAGTCTTCGTGCCCGAGTCGATGTCCATCGACGACCTGCTCCACGAGTTCCAGCGGCGCAAGGTCCACATCGCCATCGTGCTGGACGAGTACGGCGGCACCGCGGGCCTGGTCACGATCGAGGACCTCCTCGAGGAGATCGTGGGCGAGATCCAGGACGAGTACGACGAGGAAGAGCCGCTGGTCGAGATGCTGGATGCGGACCGGGTCCGGGTGGACGGGCGCGCGTCCATCGACGACCTGCTCGACCTCTGGGACCTGAAGCTCACCCTCGAGGACGAGGACGAGTACGACACGGTGGGCGGCTTCGTCTACCACCGCATCGGCGGCGTGCCGGTCCCGGGCGACGAGATCCGCCTGGAGGGCCTGCACCTGACGGTCGAGACGACCGACGGCCGGCGCGTGGGCAAGGTGCTGGTGGTGCGCGAGCGTCCGGTGGAGGACGAGTCGGGCGACGACGGGGACGAGTAGCCGGCCCCAGGCCGAGAGACAGGAGCGGCCGGTCCCGCGGTGCCGCGGCTGCCGTCAGGCGCTGATCACCGACTCGATGATCCCCGCCAGCCGCGCGCGCGCGGCGTCGTCCACGACGTCGAGGTCGCCCAGCTCCGCAAGGCATGCGTCCCGGTGACGATGCGCCTCGGACCGGGTGAAGACCCGGGCGCCGGAGCGCTCCAGGATGGCGACGATCTCCTCGATCTCGGCGGGCTCGGCCTCGGCCTTGGCGTACAGCTCCGCCAGCCGCTGGCGGTCGGCCGGCGTGGCGTGCTCGAACGCGTACAGCACCGGCAGCGTCTTCTTGTGGCGGGCGACATCCGTGGGCACCTTGCCCGTCTTCTGCTCCTGTCCCCAGATGCCGAGCAGGTCATCGTTGAGCTGGAACGCGAGGCCCAGGGACCAGCCGAACCGGCGATAGCCCGAGATGACCGCCTCGTCGTCGGTCGCCAGCAGGGCGCCCGCCTCGATGGAGGCGGAGATCAGTGCGGCCGTCTTGCGCCCGATCATGTCGAAGTACAGCTCAGTCGTCATCGGCTCGTCGGACACAGAGGTGGCGATGTCGATGTACTGCCCCTCGCACAGCATCACGCACGTCTCGTCGTACAGGCGCATGAGCCGGAGGACCTTCGCGTCGCTGAAGCCCAGGTCCGTGAGGCGGTGGAGCGCGACCCGCGACAGGCTGAAGATCAGGTCGCCCGTGTTGATGGCCTGGGGCACGCCGTGCATCGCCCACAGCGTGGCGCGGTGCCGCCGCTCGACGTCGCCGTCCTCGATGTCGTCGTGGACGAGGCTGAAGTTGTGGCCGAGCTCGACGGCCGCTGCGCCCGGCAGGGCGGCGTGGTGGTCCCCGGTGATGGACGCGTAGGCGAGCAGGCCCAGCAGGGGCCGCATGCGCTTGCCGCGCGGCCCGTCGGACCCGTCCAGCCCGAGGTGGTACCGGATCATCTCGTACACGCCGACGGTGGACGCGTCCCGGTCGCCGACGACGCGCAGGATCTCGGTCTCGGTGTCGGCGAGGAGCAGGGCGAGGTCGATGTCGTTCGAGACGGTCATGGTCAGGGAGTGTACCGGCTCCGGCGCCAAACGTGTTCGGCGAAAGTAGCCTGTTGGCGGAGAGGTTCAGCGGGGCTCCGTGATCGGGCTGCGCGGTCGGGCTGATCCGCCTTCGCTATCCTCCGCGCATGGCAGAGATCGCCTCCCGAATCCGCCGCGTGGGCGGCGCCAGCATCGTGAACGCCTACCTGGTCGAGGACGGTGGCGAGGTCACGATCGTGGACGCAGGGGCTCCCGGGCTCTGGAAGAAGGTGGTGCCGGAGCTGGCGGCAATGGGCCTCGGCCTGGCCGACGTCCGCGCCGTGGTGCTGACGCACGGCCACAGCGATCACGTGGGGTTCGCGGAGCGGGCGCGCCGGGAGCGCGGCTGGCCGGTGTGGGTACACGAGGTCGATGCGGCGCTGGCGCGCGGCGAGGTGCCGAACCCGGCGGCCGGCGGCGGCCCGATGCGGTTGGGGCCGATGCTGCGCTTCGGCCTGTGGGGCCTGCGCCACGGCTTGTTCCGCGTCCCGCACCTGGGCGAGGTGGCCACCTATGGCGACGGCGCGACGCTGGACGTGCCCGGCACGCCGAGGGTGATCCGGGTCCCCGGGCACACGCCGGGGAGCGCGGCGCTCCACTTCGCCGGTCACGACGCGCTGTTCGTGGGCGACGCGATGTGCACCTACGCCGTCTCGACGGGGCGGCGGGGGCCGCAGGTCGCGCCGTTCTCGGCGGACGCCGGGGAGGCTCTCGCGTCCCTTGATCGCCTCGAGGTCGTGGACGCCTCGCTGGTGCTGCCGGGGCACGGGGACGTGTTCCGGGGCGGTGCCGCCGAGGCGGTCCGGCTGGCGCGGGAGGCGCCGCTTCCGCGCAAGGGGTGAGCGATGCCGGTGGCCGTCGCGCCGCGTGTCGTCGCGCCGCCCGGACCCTGCCGCGCCCCCCGGACCCTGCCGCGCCCCCCGGACCCTGCCGCGCCCCCGGACCCTGCCCGGCCGCCTGCCGTCGCGCCCCGCCCGGACCCAGCCCGGCCGCCAGTCGTGCGGCGCCGGGATCCTGCCGAGCCCCCCGCCCATCGACCAGAAACCACCAGATGTCGTGGTGGTGGGCATTCTGGCCTGCCGCGTCGTCAATTGCCGTCTCCAGGACGCAGATGGCGGGAACCCGGGACCATTCCACGCTCGGGACCGGGCGGGTTGCCCGTCGAGGAACCGGCGAATGTCGTGGTGGTGGGCGTCCGTGGGAAATGTCGGGCGGCGCCCAGCCTCCACCCGCCCCGCCCTTCTCGGGCCGGCCCCGCCGGTGTGCCCTTCTCGCCCCGGCGCCGCCCGCCGGCAGGGCTCGCCCCGCCCCGTCGCCCCATCCCGTCCGCCGCCTGACGTCGCCCGCCGCGGGTGCTACCGTCGGCCCGTGCCCGCCCCGCGCCGCTACGTCACCGACGGCATCGTCCTCTCCCGGTTCGACCTGGGCGAGGCCGACCGGGTCCTGGTGATGATCACCCCGGAGCTCGGGAAGATCCGGATCATCGCCAAGGGCGTCCGCCGCCCGACGTCCCGCCTCGGCGGCTCCCTCGAGCCGTTCGCGGAGCTCAACGTGGCCCTTGCCCGGGGCCGCACGTTCGACGTCGTGACCGAGGTCCGCGTCGGCCACGCCTGGCTGAACCTCCGGGACCGGCTGGAGAGCGCGGCTACGGCCTGGTACATCGCGGAGCTGGCGGACCGGAGCCTCGAGGAGCGGCACGAGGCCGAGCCCCTGTACGCGCTCCTGCGTCGTGCGTACGAGCTGCTGGACGCGGGCATGGCCCCCGGCCGCGTGGCGCGCTGGTACGAGATGCACCTGGCCGACGAGCTGGGCCAGCGTCCCGAGGTGGACCGCTGCGTCGAGTGCGACAGGATGCTCGAGGCCACGGGCACGTTCCGCTGGGTCCCGCCCCTCGGCGGCGTCCTGTGCGACCGCTGCCCCGGTCCGCCGGCCGACCGCGCGGGGCTGTCGCTCGAGGCCCTCAAGCTGCTCAAGGCGTACCAGCGGCTGGACATCGAGGCCATCGCCGCGCTGCGCCTGACCGATGCCGCCGAGCGCGAGGTCGAGGGCGCGATGCGCGACTTCATGCGGATCGCGCTGGAACGCGACGCGCGATCGCTGGCCTTCCTGGACGAGATCCGGTCCCGGCCGGCCGCCCGAGCGGACCCGGGCAGCCCGACGTCCGCCGGCCCGATGCCGGCGGGCCCGACGCCCTCCGACCCGACATCGGCCGGCAGCGCCCCGGCCGCTGCCACGAAACCCGCCGGACCGACGCCGGCCTGACGGACAGGGAGAGACCCGTGGTCTTCGACACCGGCAGCGACAGCGACGCCCGAGCCCTCGAGCGCCTGGCGACGGACATCATCGGCTGGCTCACCACGGTGACCCCGGAGGGCCAGCCCCAGACCTTCCCGATCTGGTTCCTCTGGGAGGACGGGGAGGCGCTGATCTACTCCGACCGCCGTGCCAAACGGAACCTGAACATCGCCGGCAACCCGCGGGTCAGCCTCCACCTCAACGACGACGGCCGGGGCGGCGACGTGGTGGTCATCGAGGGCGAAGCCCGCGTGGACCATGCGACGCCGCCCGTCCCCGGGCACCGGGCCTACCTCGCCAAGTACGGCGACTGGATCACGCGGAGCTACGCGTCTGCCGAGGAGTTCGCCACCATCTATAGCGTCCCGATCCGGGTGCGGCCGACGCGCGGCCGCGCGTTCCAGGGGTGACCACCCGGCGCACGGCGGCCGTCGTCGCAGGAGCCATGGCCGTCGGGGCCCTCGCCGCCGCCCGGCCCCTGCTGGACGCGCTGGTGGGACGCGTGGAGCGGGGCATGAACCCGGTGGACCCCGAGCCGTCCGAGCCGGTCTCGGCGGAGGCTCGCGAGCTCCACGCCACCCTCCGCGTTGCCGACCTCCACGCGGACAGCCTGCTGTGGGGCCGGGACCTCCTCGTCCGCGAGGATCGCGGTCACGTGGACGTCCCGCGGCTGATCGAGGGCGGGGTGGTGCTCCAGGTGCTGTCGATGCCGGTCAAGACCCCGCGCGGCCTCAACATCGAGCGCAACAGGGACGCGACCGACCAGGTCACCCTGATTGCGCTCGCGAAGCGCTGGCCGCCCGCGACCTGGCGCCACCTCCTGCCGCGCGTCCTCCACCTCGCCGCCCGGGCGCAGCGGTTCGCGGACGACTCCGGCGGCCGGCTCCGGATCATCCGGTCGCAGGCAGGCCTCGCGGCCTACCTGGCCGAGCGGGGGTCGAACCCCGCCATGACCGCCGGCCTGCTCTCGATCGAGGGTGCCCACGCCCTCGACGACGACCCGGCGAACGTCGAGGCCGTTGCGGCCGCGGGGATCCGCATGATCTCGCCGGCCCACTTCTTCGACACCGCGTTCGGCGGCTCCGCGCACGGCGTGGAGCAGGGCGGTCTCACGGCCAAGGGCCGCGAGATGGTCCGCCGGATGGAGGCGCTCGGCGTGATCCTCGACTTGGCGCACGCCTCCGCACGGACGATCGACGACGCGCTCGCGATCGCAACCCGGCCGGTGGTGGCCTCCCACACGGGCGTCCGGGGCGTGTGCGACAACGCGCGAAACCTTGCCGACCGGCACCTCGACGGGATCGCGGCGACGGGCGGCCTCGTCGGGATCGGGTTCTGGGAGACGGCCTGCGGGGGCCCGCGGCCGGCGGACATCGCCCGGTCCATCGCCTACGCCGTGGGCCGGATCGGCGTCGACCGCGTTGCGCTGGGCTCGGACTGGGACGGAGCCGTCCGGGTGCCGTTCGACGCCGCCAACGTGGTCCGCCTGACGGACGCGCTGCTGGACGCGGGCCTGGACGAGACGGCGATCCGCGCCGTGATGGGCGAGAACGTGCTCCGCCTCCTGGCGACGGCGTTGCCGTCAGGCTGAGGCCGGGCTGCCCCGGGTCACCCGTCGGTCCGGGGCGTGCCGATCTTGCGCTCGGTGCCGGCCAGCAGTCGCTGCAGGTTGTCCCAGTGGAACACCCAGATGAGCGTCGTGCCGCCGACCGCGTACAGGTAGAGCCATGGGTCGAGCGGGACGACGCTGGTCGCGATCGCCAGCAGGACCCCGGCCGTCGCCGACGCGACGAGCGAGCCCAGCGACGAGTAGCGGGTGATCGCGATGACGATCAGGAACAGCGGCAGGATGATCGCCGCGAGCCACGGCTGCAACGCGAGGAGCGCCCCGAACGACGGCGCGACGCCCCGTCCGCCGCCCAGGCCCAGGAAGGGCGAGCGGCTGTGGCCGATGATCGCCGCCAGAGCCGCCACGACCTCGACGCCCGTCCCGGCCCCCAGGGCACGCGCCAGGAGCACGACGGCGGTCCCCTTGAGCATGTCGAGAAGCCCCGACGTGAGCGCAAGACGCGGCCCGAGGGCCCGCATCACGTTGGCGCCGCCGGTCCTGCCGCTGCCCATCGTGCGCGGGTCGGGGCCACCCGTGACCTTGGCCACGATGACGCCCCATGGGATCCCACCGATGAAGTAGGCGGCCACCACGATCAGGACCGCCCGGAGGATCTCGAAGGGTTCCATTGGTGGGCGAGTATAGGGTGGCGCGGGTCGGCGACCGCGGGGCGGGCCGCCACGCGGTCCCGGGGCTTGCCTCCGGGCGATGACGGGTTTCCGGCGATGGCTACGGGGATGCCGGCGTCGCGATGACGGGGCTGCGATGACGGGGCTGCCGGCGATGCAATGACGGGGCTTCCGGCGATGGGGCTACGGGACCGCTGGCGATGCGGCCACGGCCTCCGCCAGGCGATCCGGTCTTCGCGCAAACCAGGCGGCCCGATCCGCGTCGGCCGCGACCTCGTCGACGAGGGTCGTGAGGCAGGCGTTGACCGGCGCGGGCACACCCACCCGCGCCCCCGTCGCCGCGACCGCGCCGTTGAGCCAGCGTGCCTCCGTGGGCCCGGCGCCTCCACCCGCGACGTGCAGGCGCAGCGAAGGCGACTTGCCGCCGCGAGCGCCGGCGATCGCACGCGCGACGACCGGCCGGCCGACGGCCTCGGGCAGGGCAAGCCCCCACAGCAGCGCCTGAACGTGGGCGCCCGGCAGCGCGACCGGACGCAGGCCGAGGGCGCGCATCACGGCCACGGCCTCGCGGATCTGGCGGCGCTCGATCCGGTACGTCCGGGGGTCCGCGTAGATCTCGCCCGGTGTCGTGTCCAGGATCGCGCTCGTCGCGTTGGCCACGATGTTGGCGAGCAGCTTGGACCACTTCATGGCTGCGGCATCCGGGTAGATGCGGGTGGGGAGGCCCCCGGCGGTCCAGGACGCGACCAGCTGCCCGGCCAGGGCGCCGGCGGCGGCCGTGCCATCGCCCGGGACGACCGCGATGCCCAGGCCCCCGGTGCGGAGCCGCCGGACCCCGCCCGGGACGGGTTCCACGGCCGTCGTCAGGGAACCGGCGAGGAGGGGCGAGGATCGGGCAGCCCGCGCCGCCTCCTCCGCCCCGATGCCGTTCTGCGCGGTCATGAGCAGGGCGGCCGGCCAGCGCGCGGCCGCGGCAAGCGCCGCGTCGAGGTCGTAGATCCTGGTCGCCACGAGGATGACGTCCGGCGTGCCCGCCGCGGCCGGGTCCGTCACGCGGTGGACGGGCACGGTCCGCGGCCCGTCCGATCCCTCGATCACCAGGCGGGTCGCGTCCTCACCGTCAACGGGCCGGCGACCGAGCAGCGTGACGTCGTGCCCGGCCATAGCGAGCGTCCCGCCCAGGAACGAGCCGACGGCACCAGGGCCCACGACGAGCACCCGTGCACGTCCCGCTGACACGCTCAACCGCGGGTTCCCCCGCGCGCGGATGCGGGCTCGCTGGGCACGTCGCTCCTCCAGGGGGCGGCGATCAGGTCTGGCGGACGATCACCGTCGTGAGCCAGAAACCATACCCGACCGTGAGGACGCCGACGACCGCGAGCCCACGCGTGATCATCCGCTCCACGCGCTCACTGAAGCCGAAGTCGAACAGCACGGCCCGGACGCCCAGCATCGCATGCCACGTGACGACGATCAGGAAGGCGGCCTCGAGGACCACGATGACCGGGCTGGAGAGGTACGCGACGACCTGCGCGAAGTCCCGCAGGCCGCCCGGGACGACGAAGTGGTTGGCGATCATGTGGATCGTCACGAGGCCGAGGACGAGCACCCCGCTGACCGCCTGCCAGACCCAGGCCCAGTCGCGGCCGGCCTCCGCGTGGGTGGCGGGTGGCGTCCAGGGACGGTCGGGCGCGACGGGGACGGGCGGCGAGGAGACGGACATGTCACACCACCCCGAAGATGCGGACCGCGCCGACGAGGAGGACGAGCGCGGCGAAGACCATCAGCGTCACGTACAGCGCCTTCTGGCGGCTCAGGACGAGACCGAAGCCCAGCAGGGTGACCCGGATCCCGTTGAGCCCGTGGACGAGCAGGCCGGCCAGCAGGACGACATCGAAGGTGAGCAGCACCGGGTGGGTCGCGAAGCTGACGAACCCGTCCCACGCCTCGGGCCCGCGGGCGAGGGTCGAGAGGATCACCAGGTGCAGGTACAGGTAGACGAGGACGCCGAGCCCGGCCAGGCGGTTGAGGGCGAACGCCCAGCCGCCGAGGCGCCGGTGCCGCGGGTCGAACCAGCCCGCAACGCCGCGCCGCCGCGGCGCGTCCGCCCGTCCCGTGTCCGTCTCGTGGGTCACGTCCTGCCCTCCGTTGCCCCGTGGAGGTGGCCGAGGATGGCCTGCACCCGATGGCGGAGCAGCCCGCGCCGGAGGTGCATGATCTGCTCGGCCGGGAGCGCCCCCGACGGGCATGCCTCGCCGCACTCGAACGCCAGGTGACAGCGCCAGGCACCTTGGTCGCCGTCCACGAGCGCGAAGGCCCGGTCCCGGTCGGCGTCGCGCGGCTCATCGACGATCCGCCAGGCCGCCGCGAGGATCGCGGGGCCGAGGTAGGCGGGGTCGGTGGCCTCGACCGGGCAGGCCGACACGCACAGCCCGCACTCGATGCAGTCCTCGAATCGGGTCAGGTGGTCCACGCCGTCGGCCGGAACGGCGCCGGGCATTGCCTCGGACGAGCGCAGCGGCGGGAGGCCCACCTGCTCGAACGCCTCGTACAGTGCTTCGATGTCGACGACCAGGTCGCTCACGATCGGCTGGTTGAGCAGCGGCTCGACCGTCACCTCGCCCTCGCCGAGGTCTGCCAGCCGCGTCACGCAGGCGAGCACGTCGCGCCCATTGACCCGCATCCCGCAGGTGCCGCACGACGCGTGGTAGCAGGAGTGGCGGATGTCGAGCGTCGGGTCGATGTTGGCCCGGATCCACGTCAAGGCGTCGAGGACGGTGGTCCGGGCCGAGGCGACAGGGGCCCGGAAGTGGTCCCATCGCGCCTGCCGGCCCCGGTGGTGACGCAGGATCCGGAACGCGCGGTGGTGCACCGGCGCCGGCACCGGGCCCGGCTCGGGCGCCTGGGTCGTGGGTTCGATCGCTGCGGTCATGTCAGGCCGCCGCCGGGGCGCGGTGGAAGGCGGTGTGGGGCAGGAGCACCGTGTCGGCGGTGCGGCACAAGGCGTCGATGCCGAGCTTGCGGCAGATGACGTCCGCGGTCAGCTCCGCCATGCCGCGCAGCGTCGTGCCTTTGCCGCCGGAGATCGTGACGAACCCCTCGACGCCATCGTCGGCCGCATGGTCGAAGCACTTGAACGTGCGACTCAGCTCGCGGCCGCTGCCGCCGCCCCGGTCGCCGACGAGCGGCCGCGCCGCGGACCAGGCAGCCCGGAGCTCGGTGTGCCCGAGTACCGGCAGCAGCTTCGTGCCCTCGGTCAGCATCCGCTGGACGTGATCCTCGGGAACGCCCAGGTCGTCCGGGTCCTCGGCCAGCCAGGAGCTGGTGCCGATGATGGAGAGGGCTCGCTGCGGCACCACGATGTCCCCGTCGGAGGACTTGTGGAGCCGGCTGACGACCATGTTGCACTGGCGACCGCGCATCGCGACCAGCACGCCGGGCGAGGGCCGCACCGGGACGTCCACGCCGGCCATGCGGCCGATCTGCCCGCCCCAGGGGCCCGCGGCGTTGACGACCAGGTCGCCGCCGATCGCGTACGCGCGCCCGGTCATCCGGTCCAGGACCCGGACGCCGGTGACGCAGGTCGACGTCCCGTTGAGGCCGGTGACCTCGGTGTACGGGCGGATGTCGGCGCCGTTCGCCAGGGCGGTTGCGAAGAACCGGAGGGGCAGGCGCATCGCGTCCATGGTCCCGTCGGGGACCTGAGCGGCGCCGAGGAGCGCCGGGTTCAGGTTTGGCTCCAGCCGCAGCGCCTCCTTGGCCGTCAGCCAGCGGGCCGGGATGCCCGATGCCTCGCAGGCGGGCATGAAGCTGTCGCGGTAGGCCATGTCCACGTCGTCGAGGGCCACGAACAGGCCGTCGTTGAGCTCGAATGACCCGGGGGCGATGCGCCGGAGGATCAGGTTCTCCCGGATGCACTCGACGGCGGATTCGGCGTCGTTGACCGCGTATCGGGCGCCGGAATGGAGCAACCCGTGATGGCGTCCCGTGGTCCCCGAGGTGAGCCCATGGCGCTCCACGAGCACGACCCGGATCCCCCGCAGCGTGAGGTCATGGGCGAGGGCACCACCGGTGCCTCCGCCGCCCACGATCACGACCTGGGAGACGCGCCTCGCATCCATTGCCGAGCGCAGGCTCGCATCGCGCAGGGATCGTGTCGAGGGCCGCTCTGACCGTGATCCGGGTCCGCGAGGGGCCGTTCCCGGGCCGTATGAACCGTCAACTGGCGGAGCCCGGTCCCTTGACCCTGTCCGCCGCGAGATAGGCGTCCTGGAGGATCTCCACCGGGTGCCGGGTGCGCACGCCGGTCGCGGTCTCGATCTGCCAGCGGCAGGTCTCGGAGTCGCAGGCGGCGATCGTGGCGCCGGAGGCCTTGACCTTCGCGAACAGCGGGGCGCCGACCTTCATCGCGATGGGGTACTTCTCCTTCTTCATCCCGTACGTGCCCGCAATGCCGCAGCAGTCGTGGTCCATGTCCTTTGCGCGGAGCCCGGGCACCAGCGCGAACAGGTCGAGCGCCGGCAGCCCGATGCCATGGCTCCGGAGCTGACACGGCGCGTGGTAGGGGAGGTCCTCGTCAAGCCTCCCGAACCCCGTGTCGAGCCGCCCTTCCTCGTGGAGGTCCAGCAGGAACTCGCAGATGTCCCACGTGGCGTGCGACACGGCCTTCGTGTCGTCGTCGCGCATGTCGAGCATCTCCTCGTACTCGGCCTTGAGCGTGTGCGTGCAGGACGTGGAGGTGCCCACGATCCGGTAGCCGGCCCGGGCGTACTCGGCGAGCACCTTCGTGTTCGTGCAGGCGCGCTCCCGGGCGTCGTCGTAGAGTCCGTTGCTGATCAGCGGGAGCCCGCAGCAGACCTGCTCCGGGACGATCGTCTCGAAGCCGTTCCGCTTGAGCACCCAGATCGCGGCCTCGGCCACGTGCGGCTCGTAGTAGTTCGCCGAGCAGCCGTGGAAGTAGACGACGGCCTTGTCGGGGCCCGGCCGGACCCGCGATGTCCCGGCGCCGGTGCGCTTCGCCTGGCGGCGCTTCCACGTTGACTGGAACGTGCGCCTGGCGAACTGCGGAAACGGCGCCTTGCGGTGGATGCCGACGGTGACCTCCATCACCGCCCGCAGGATGCGGTTGTGAAGGGCGAAGTTCGCGATCGGGGAGAACATCACGCCCAGCGACCCGGTCAGGTCGGTCTGGCCGAGACCCCAGTCGCGCAGCCTGGGCCGCTTGCCCTCGCGCAGGCGCCCCCGGGCCTGGTTGTTCATCTCGGCGATCTTCACGCCTGCCGGGCACGCCGTCGTGCACCAGCCGCAGCCGGAGCAGTAGTCGACGGAGTGGTCGGGAGAGCGGGGATTGGTCGAGCCCGGGCCCTGGATGACCTGGCCACCCGCCAGGCGGAAGCGCTGGGCCTGCGGGCCCTCGTACTTGGGACCGGCGAAGAGGTCCGTGACCCGCAGCACCGGGCAGACGGTGTTGCAGACGTTGCACTTGAGGCACTCGTTGGCCGAGGACGACACGTGCCGGTCCTCGGCCGCCTCGCGGACAAGATCGGCGATGCTCACTGGGCGGACCTCGTGACGGCCGGCTCGACGCCGACCGGGTGCCTGGTCGCCTCCGCGGCCAGCTCATTGGCGGCGCGCCAGCCGCTCGCGACGGCGACGCCGTCCCCGCAGCGCTCGCGCAGGCCCCGCTGCCGGGTGAGGAGCGCGCCGGCGACCAGGACGTTCGGGTGCGAGACCCGGCCGTCCAGGCCGAGTGGCCGAAGGCCGGCATCGGTGGAGATGCCGGCGGACTCGATCGGGTGGCCCGCGGGGTCCAGGGCGTCCCTGACGAGCCAGTGCTCGTGCTCGGGAACGTCGACGTGGAGGCCGAGCAGCGGCTCCACGAGCCGCCCGTCGCGGTGCGCCACCAGCCCACCGCCGGAGATCCCGCCCGTGGCCAGCACGATCGCCTCGGTCCGGATCAGGTGGGTCCGGGTCGCCGCCTCCATCTCCACGGCGGTCACGCGTCCGTCCCTGACGTGGATCGACGCGACGGCCTCGCCGATCTGGATGCGCCCGCCCGCGGCGCGAATCCGCTCGCGCAGGAGGCGCCACAGGCGGATCCCCGGGACGCTGGGCGGGACGAGCGGCACTTCGAAGGGTTCCAGCGGCAGCCGCGCCCGGAGGTCGGCCCACACCTCGGCGTGGTCCGTCAGCCCGAAGACCGCCGGCAGGGCGACGCGACCCGGGCGCCCGCCAGCGGCCTTCTCGACCGCCTTGGCGATCCGGCCGACGTCATCCTTGCGGCGCGCCGGGTCGTCGAAGCGGCCCGCGATCAGGAGGGCGTTGAGGTTGTTGCGGGTCGCCAGGCCGGGCAGGTCGACGGCGACGCCGCGGACGTGGGCGGGCCTGTCCGCGCCCATCCACACGGCCTCGCGCTCCAGGCTGTCCGCGATGGCGGCCGGCCAGAAGTCCTTGAAGCCCGCGAGGCCGGCCACGACCAGCACCTCGTCATCCTTCCAGGGGCGCCGGGCCGCGGCCTGGGCGGCTGGCACGATGGCGACGCGCCGGGTGCCGCCGATCGCAGTTGGCACGCGGCGGATCGGCGTGTCCAGCGTCCCCGAGTAGGGGAGGCCCCCGGCTTCCAGCCGCTCGAGGAGCCAGGCGATCGACGGGGCGACGTCGGGAGCGAGGAACGCGTAGGGGTGGTCCAGCCGGGCGAGGCGCGCCACGCCCTCGGCCGGGGTCGCGGCTCCGACCGGGGCGGCGACGTCTAGGCCGCCCGAGCCCCAGTGGGTCCTCGCGTGACCCTTGGCGACCAGCGTCACGACCGCGCCCGATTCGGCGAGCCGCGAGGCGGCGACCAGGCCCGCGAGCCCGGCGCCGATGACCACGACGTCAGCGTGCGGCATCGAGGCTCTCCTCGTCGAGGGCCGGGACCGGCGCGGAGACCATCGACTCGAGGCCGAGGACGCCCACGTAGATCCCGTTGGTCATCATCAGCTCCTGGAGCTGGCGGCCCTCGGCGATGGGCCGGGTGCCCTTGAAACGTTCCCGCAGGAACCCGGTGAGCGCCCGGTCGGCGATGGCCGCGTGCAGGGCACCGCTCCCGGGGTGATGCCCGTCCACGACATGCGCGCCGGGCGCCGGGCGACCCGTGTCGGCCGTGTGCGCGTCCAGGCGCTCGGCGACCAGGCCAGCCACCCGGAACGTGCAGAAGGCGCCCTGGCACGGGCCCATGCCGACGCGCGTGCCGCGCCGCACGTCGTCGATGGAGCACGGCCAGTGCCGGTCGAGGTAGCCGTCGACCATCTTCCGGGTGACGAGCTCGCACTCGCACAGCAGGTCGGCGTCGCCGCCTCCCTCCTCCTCGTGGTCCGCGAGGCGGTGGCCGAGCCAGTAGGTGTGACCGTCACCCTGGTCCGGGAGGACCTCGTCGGCCGTGGTGCAGGGTGCGGTGACGCCCATCCTCGCCGCGACCGCGTCGACGGTCTCCTCGGCCATCAGCCGGTGGGTGGTCAGCTTGCCGCCCACGATGGAGACGAAGTTCTCCACGCCCTGGTCGGTGTGGTCGAGGATGGAGTGGGCCCGGGTGATCGCCCGGTTGCCCGCTCCAGCCACCGCGGCCGCCGGCGGCTGGTACAGCGGCCGGACGCCCGCGTACGCACGCAGGATGCGCATCCGGGGGAGGTCCGGGAACATCCTGGTTCCCTCGTCCACGAGACGCCGGACCTCGTCCGGCGTGATCTCGTAGTCGTCGGGATCGGGGACCTTGATGTCGGTGGTGCCCAGGATCGCCACCGTGTGGACCGGGACCATGATGTCGCCGTCGGCGGAGCGGTGGCAGCGGTTGACGACCGCGTCGGTCATGCGGTCGTTGAAGATGAGCATCGTGCCCTTGCCGGGCGTCATCTCGATGGCGACATTCGCGAAGGCGGCGATACGGCCGGCCCAGGCGCCGGCCGCCGAGACCACGAAGTGGGTCCACACCCGAGACACGGTTCCGGTCCGCTCGTCGCGCAGGGTCACGGCTGCGATCCGGCCGCCGCTGACCGCCATGCCGACCACGCGCTGGTAGGCGAGGGCCTCGCTGCCGTGCCGGCGTGCATCCGTCACGGTCGCGTCGATCAGCTGCCACGGTTCGATGGAGCCGTCCGGGACACGGAACGCACGCCGGATCTTCGGGTTGATCGCCGGCTCCCTCGCCAGGAGGTCCGCGACCCTGACCTCGTCGCAGTCCACGCCGGCCAGGGCGCAATTCTCGGCGAAGGCCTCCACGTAGTCGTCCGGGTCGTCCGGCGTGGCGACGAAATAGCCGCCAGTGTCCTCCACGCTCGCCGGCGCGATCCGCCGGAGGATGCGGTTCTCCACGATGCACTCGCGCGCCGCGACCTTGTCCTTGCCCACGTAGCGGCCGCCGGAGTGGAGCAGGCCATGGAAGCGGCCCGTGGTCCCGGTCCCGAAGTCTCCGCGCTCCACCAGCAGGGCCTTGAGCCCTCGCCGCGCCAGGTCACGGAGGACCCCGGCGCCCGTCGCGCCTCCCCCGATGACGAGGACGTCGACGGCATGCGGCACCGCCATAGTGGTTCACCTCGCTGTGTGCCCGCGGGTCACCGCGCCCCGGGCTGCCTCATTCGTCGGCTCCGCCCCTGGCGGCGCCCGGCCTCACTCTATCCCTTGGGCAGGGACGAGGCTCCCTCGGCGGCCGCCAGGACGTCGTCCAGCCCCGAGCCGGTGCTTGCCTGGACGGCAGCGATCACGGCGCCCTCCACGATCGGCCCGCGGCTCAGGCGCACGTTCCCGGGGTTGCCCAGGAGCTCGAGTGCCGTCCGCGTCGCCAGCACCGCGCTGCCGAGGTCGGCGAGCACGACGACGCCCGCCCCCGCGTCAGCCTCGCCGAGCGCGACGGCGATGCGGGCCGCATCCGTGCCGATCGAACCGTCCTCCAGGCCTCCCGCCGGCACGATCCGGACATCCGGCCCGGCCATCTGCCCGGCCAGCTCGGCCGTCCCCTCGGCGATGCGGCTGGAGTGCGAGACGACGACGAGCCCGACGCAGGCGCCAGGTGCTGCGGCCACGGTTACTCCCCTCCCTGCCAAGTGACAGCCCCGACGCCCGCGATGGGCGCCGGGGCTGTGTCCGTTCAGGCTGGATCGAGGGTCAGTCGACCCAGGCGAAGGTCCGCGTGACGGCCTTCTTCCACTGTGCGTACTCTTTCGCGCGGGTCTCGGGATCCATCGCCGGGGCCCACTCGGCGTCGCGCGCCCAGTTCTCGCGCAGGTCCTCGACCTCGGCCCAGTAGCCGACCGCGAGGCCGGCGGCGTAGGCCGCGCCCAGGGCCGTGGTCTCGGCGACGACCGGCCGGATGACCGGGACGCCGAGGACGTCGGCCTGGAACTGCATGAGCAGGTTGTTGAACACCATGCCGCCGTCGACCTTGAGGGCCGTGAGCGGCACGCCGGAGTCGGCGTTCATGGCGTCCAGGACCTCGCGGGTCTGCCAGGCGGTCGCCTCGAGGACGGCGCGCCCGATATGACCCTTGGTGACGTAGCGGGTCAGGCCGGCGATGACGCCGCGGGCGTCGTTCTTCCAGTACGGGGCGAACAGGCCCGAGAACGCCGGGACGAAGTACACGCCGCCGTTGTCCTCGACCGTCGCCGCAAGCGCCTCGATGTCCGAGGACTTCTCGATCATGCCGAGGTTGTCTCGGAGCCACTGCACGAGGGCGCCGGTGATGGCGATGGAGCCCTCGAGGGCGTACACGGCCGGCTGGTTGCCGATCTTGTAGCCGAGGGTCGTGAGGAGACCGCTCTTGGACGGGACGATCTTCTCGCCCGTGTTGAGGAGCATGAAGCAGCCGGTGCCGTAGGTGTTCTTCGCCTCGCCGGGGGAGAAGCACGTCTGGCCGAAGAGGGCTGCCTGCTGGTCGCCCAGGTCACCCGCGACGGGCACGCCTGCGAGGTCGCCGACGCAGGTGCCGTAGACCTCGGACGAGGCCTTGATCGCCGGGAGCATGGACTTCGGGATGCCCATGATGCCCAGGATCTCGTCGTCCCAGGACAGGGTCTCGAGGTTCATGAGCATCGTGCGGCTGGCGTTCGAGACGTCCGTGACGTGGACGCCGCCGTTGACGCCGCCGGTGAGGTTCCAGATGCACCAGGTGTCCATGTTGCCGAACACCAGGTCGCCGGCCTCGGCCTTCGCGCGAGCGCCGGGGACGTTGTCCAGGATCCAGCGGACCTTGGGGCCGGAGAAGTAGGTGGCCAGCGGGAGGCCGACCTTGGCCCGGAACCGGTCCTGGCCGCCGTTCTTGGCGAACTCGTTGACGAGGAGGTCGGTACGAGTGTCCTGCCAGACGATGGCGTTGAAGACCGGCTTGCCCGTCGTCTTGTCCCAGACCAGGGTGGTCTCGCGCTGGTTGGTGATGCCCACCGCGGCGAGGTCGGCGGCGGTGATGCCGGCCTTGGCCATGGCGCCCTTGATGACTTCCTGGCTGCGCGTCCAGATCTCGTTCGCGTCGTGCTCGACCCACCCGGGCTTCGGGTAGATCTGCTCGTGCTCCTTCTGATCGATCGCGACGACGGCGCCGGCGTGATCGAAGATCATGAAGCGGGTGCTCGTGGTGCCCTGGTCGAGGGCCCCGACGTACTTGCTCATAGAGTCTTGCTCCCGTTGGTGGATGGTGGATGCCTAGGCCTGGAACCAGGTGTCGGCAGCGGCTTTGAGCAGGAGATGCGAGGAGGTTGCGCCCGGGTCCTGGTGACCCGCGCTGCGCTCTCCCAGGTAGCTCGCGCGACCCCTGTGGGCGACGAGCGGAATGGTGGCGAGCATGCCCTGCTCGGCCGCCGCGACGGCGGCGGCCAGGGCCTCGGCGGGGGTATCCCCCCGGTCGAGGCCCGCCCGCAGCGCGTCACGTGCCGGCATCAGCGCATCCAGCATGGTCTTGTCGCCCGGTTCGGCCTTGCCCAGGCGCTGGATACCGGCGATGCCGGCGTCCAGCCCGGTCGCGAAGTCGCTCAGCTCGACTTCGGCCTTGCCGGCGGTCCCGCCCCCGAGCTGGAGGAAGAACGTGCCGTAGAGCGGACCGCTCGCCCCACCGACGGTGGAGATGAGGGTCATGCCGACGCCCTTGAGGAGGGCTCCGACGTCTCCCTTGGGGAGCGTCGGGAGCTTGACCACCACGGCCTGGAAGCCGCGATCCATGTTGATGCCATGGTCGGCATCGCCGATCGCGGAGTCGAGCTCCGTGAGGTATTCCTTCTGGGCGCGCACTCGATCGGCGACCAGCTGGACCCATGCGACCACGTCGTCATAGCTGATCCGTGACGCGGCGCTCATTCGTGCTTCTCCTGCAATTGCGGATGGGCGCTCGGTCAGACGCCCCAGCGCAGGCCGGGGGTGTTGACCGGGGCATCCCAGTACTTCGTCAGCTCGTCGTCGAGCCTGAGCAGGGTGATCGAGCAGCCAGCCATCTCGAGCGAGGTGATGTAGTTGCCGACCAGGTTGCGGGTGATCGTGACGCCGCGCTCGGCGCACATCATGGCGAGCTTGTTGTAGACGATGTACAGCTCGACGAGCGGGGTGCCGCCGAGGCCGTTCACGAACGCGAGGACGTTGTCCCCACGCTGGAACGGCAGGTCGTCCAGGATCGGTGTCGCGAGCATCGCGGTGATCTCGTCGGCCGTCGCGAGCTTCATGCGGGACCGGCCCGGCTCCCCGTGGATGCCGACGCCGATCTCCATCTCGTCGTCCGCGATCTCGAAGGTCGGCTTGCCGGCCGCCGGGACCGTGCAGCTCGTCAGGGCCATGCCCATCGAGCGGACGTTGTCCTGGACCTTCTGGCAGAGCGCGGTGACGGTCGCGAGATCCGCACCCGCCTCCGCGGCCGCGCCGACGATCTTCTCCGCGAGCACCGTGCCGCCGACGCCGCGCCGGCCGGCCGTGTACAGGGAGTCCTTCACCGCGACGTCGTCGGCGATGACCACGGAGGTCACCTCCAGGCCCTCGGCGCGCGCCATCTCGGCCGCGAGCTCGAAGTTCATGATGTCGCCGGTGTAGTTCTTGACGATGTGGAGCACACCGGCCCCGCCGTCCACGGCCTTGGTGGCCGCGAGCATCTGGTCCGGCACGGGCGATGTGAAGACCGCGCCCGGGCAGGCCGCGTCGAGCATGCCCATGCCGACGAAGCCGCCGTGCATGGGCTCGTGCCCCGACCCGCCACCCGAGATGACGCCGACCTTGCCCGCGCGCGGGGCGTCCTTGCGGACGACGATGTTCGGCTCCTCGACCCGGATGAGGTCGGAGTGGGCGGCGAGCATCCCGGCGAGCGCCTCGTCGACAACGTTGTCAGGTGCGTTGATCAGCTTCTTCATGAGCTCTCCCGGTGCCCTTGGAGGGCCGGCCGCCGAGGACCGGAGGGACCTCGACGGCCGGCGGATCGTGCGTCAGTCCTGAGGTCTTGCTACATCCCCCACGCCTTCGGCGTCATCATGTTGACCCACACGATGTTGTAGACCAGCGCCGCCAGCACGCCGCCGACGAGCGGCCCGACGACCGGGACCCAGGAGTACTCCCAGTCCGAGCCGCCCTTGCCGGGGACCGGCAGGATCGCGTGGATGATGCGGGGGCCAAGGTCACGGGCCGGGTTGATCGCGTACCCGGTCGTGCCGCCGAGCGACATGCCGATCGAGAACACGAGGAGCGCCACGGGCAGCGCGCCGAGGGCCGCGAGGCCGCCCTTGCCGATCTGCACCGCGCCACCAGCGCCGCTGCCGTTGGTCGCGAACGCCAGGACGACGAACACCAGCACGAAGGTGCCGATGACCTCGGACACGAAGTTGAGCGGGTAGTTGCGGATGTTCGGCCCGGTGCTGTAGACAGCGAGCTTGAGGCCCTGGTCCTCGGTCGCCTTGAAGTGATCCCAGTAGTGGATCGTGACGAGGATCGCGCCGATGAACGCTCCGATGAACTCACCGATCCAGTACTCGGGCACCTGGCCCCAGGTGATGCCGCCGGAGACGGCGAGGCCGAGCGTGACCGCCGGGTTCAGGTGCGCGCCGCTGATCGGGCCGGCGACGACGACGCCGACGAACACGGCGAATGCCCATGCGGCGGTGATGACGATCCAGCCCGCGTTGTTGGACTTGGATTTCGCGAGCAGGACGCCGGCCACCACCCCGTCGCCCAGGAGGATCAGGAGGCCCGTCCCGAAGATCTCCGCGATGACGATGTTGACGTTGAACTCCATGCCATGCACTCCCTCTTGTGAGCTGACCCCACTCACGGGGTTTCCTCGATCCCTCAGCCCATCCTGCGGCCCGGCATCGAACGGGTTCGCGAGGCGCGGGCGGGCCGTACTCGGGCTCAACCTCCTCCGGTGGCGCCTCCTTTCGCAACCCGGCCGGTGGATCATGGCGATCGCGTCGCACGACAACCCACCGCTGCAAGCGCGGATACCCGGACTCTAGGGGCCCCGGGCGTCGCGGAATGTCAAGACAAAGTGAATCCCTCCCGCACCCTTTCCGATACCGGGCCGCACGCTTCGGCGGGACGCCGGCCGTACGCTCCGGCGCGGGCGTCGGGCTACGGCGGGGTGACGGGCGTCACCGGGGTCGCCCCGCCTCCGCGGGAGGTTGCGACGACGTCCGCCAGGCAGCGCACCAGGATCGCGCTGGAGGCGGCGCCGGGGTCGAGGTGCCCGGCCGAGCGCTCGCCGAGGTAGCTCGAGCGGCCCTTTCGGGCGACCAGGGGGATCGTCGCGGTGGCGCCCGCCTCCGCCGCCTCTGCTGCCCGGGCCAGCACGGACCCGAGCGGCTCGCCCGGGGCCGCGCCGCGGAGCGCGTTCAGCGCCGGGACCAGGGCGTCGAGCATGGTCTTGTCGCCGGGAGCGGCGTGGCCCAGCGCGGCGATCCCGTCGATGGCGGCGGCCAGCGCGGCCTCCGCGAGCCGCGACGTGGCGACGGACCGGTCGCCCTCGCTCGCCGCGACCCGGCTTCCCGCGGCCATGAGGGCGCGCCCGTACAGGGCGCCGCTCGCGCCCCCCACCAGGCCGAGCAGCCGGCGGCCGGCAGCCGTGAGCAGGGAGCCAACGTCGTCCGTGGCGATGGCACCGGTCTCGAGGTCCGCCGCGACCGCCGCGAATCCCCGGTCGAGGTTGATGCCATGGTCGCCGTCTCCGATCGCGGCGTCCAGGTCGGTGAGCCAGGTCCGGCGCTCATGGATCACGGCCGCGGCCCGGCGCAGCCACGCGCCGGCGACCACCCCTGCCCCGGCCGACGGGCCGGGAGTCGTGGGTCCGGGAGTCGTGGGTCCGGGAGCCACGTCAGTCCCTGGGCCGCTTGGGCAGCGCGCCGGCTCGCTCGGCCGCCGCCGCGACGGCCTCGAGCCCGCCACCGCGCGACGCCTCGATCGCAGCCAGGATCGCGCCCTCGACGAAGGGGGCCTCGGTCACCCGGACCAGGTCGCGCGCGCCGGGATCGAGCTCGTCGAGCGCGATGTCCAGGGCGAGGGACGCGCTACCCAGGTCGAGCAGCACCAGGACGCCGTCGCCTCCGGTCGCCGCGAGCCCGAGTCGGAGCGCGTCGGCGACCGCGAGGCCGTCGGTACCCAGCCGGCCGCCGCGGAGGCCGCCCGCACCGGCGACGGTCACGGCTGGCGCGGCCTGCGCGACCATGGCCGCCAGGCCGCGAACCAGGTCCTCGCTGTGCGCCACCAGCACGAGTCCGACCACGCTCAGGCTCCGTCCGATCGGCGCCGTGGCGTTGCGGCGGCGCTCCGGCCCGCCCCTGGTGGGACCGGGCGGGGTCCCGGGGGCGGCGCTGGGCCATACACTACGCTGGCGCATGAGCAACCGCATCGGTGATGGCCGCGCCGCGGCCGACGACACACGCGCCCCGCGACCCGGGCCGGGCACCCGTCCCGGTCGCGGTCCCGCGCCCGCCGCCTTCACCGGCGCCGACCTCGTCACGGTTGTGGTCCGTGCCGAGCGACTCCTGGTCCGCCACAGGACGCTCCTCGACCGGCTCGACGCCGAGCTGGGCGACGGCGACCACGGCGAGAACATGAGCGTGGGGTTCGGTGACGCGGTGCGTGCCGTGAGGCCCGAGGACGCGTGGGGAGACGTGGGCGACCTGATGCGGCGGCTGGGCCATCTCCTGGTCGCGGGCGTCGGCGGGGCCGGAGGCTCGCTCTACGGGACCGCGTTCATCGAGGCCGGGATCGCGGTCGCCGGGCTGACCGCGCTGCGGCCGGAGGACTCGGCACGCGCCTTCGACGCGGCCGCGGAGGGACTCGCCCGGCGCGGCCGGTGTCGCCTCGGCGACAAGACGATCTACGATGCGCTGCGGCCGGCGGCCGACGCCTTCGGGGAGGCCGTGGCGACCGGAGCGGGCCAGGCAGAGGCCGCGCTCGCCGCGGTTCGGGCCGCCCGGGCGGGCATGCGCGCCACCCGGCCGCTCGTCGCCCGGCGCGGGCTCGCCCTCCGGCTGGGAGAGCGGTCCCGTGGCCACCAGGACCCTGGGGCGACATCCTGCTACCTGCTGGTGCGCTCGCTGCTCGCTGCCGGGGGTCAGGCCTGATGGCCGCCGCCTCGGGTCCCGCGACCCTCACGACGGCCGAGCTCCGCCAACTCCTCGAGGACGCCCAGCGACAGGCCGACACGGTCTTCGCGCAGTACCAGCTGAGCCAGCTGGTCGCGCTCGGAGGGGACCTGCCGCTGATGGCGGCGAGCGTGATCGGGGAGCTGGTCCGTGCGAGCGACGCCGTCATCGGCGCCCTGTGGCTCGCGGCACCCGCCGGCAGGGAGCTCCGGCTGGTGGCGACCGAGCCCCGGGTCCAGGAGTCCCCTGGTGGCCCGGGCGGCTGGATGCGCGGCGACCCGGTCCAGGAGGGCGCGGCGGATGACGACCCGGCATGTCGCGTCGTCCCAGCCGGGTTCGCGACGCCCGCCGTCGCCGAGGCCTGGGCCCATCGGCACGGCTGGCACGGCGTGTCGCTGGACGAGCGGCGGGATCTCGGCGAGACCGAGCTTGCCAGCCGGGTCGTCGGGTTCGTGGCCCTGCGGCCGGGCGACGGGGAGCAACTGCCACCGGACAGGGTTCGCCTGCTGGGTCTCGTCAGGCACGAGCTGGCGATCGCATTCCATGCGGGCCAGCTGCGGCAGGCGCTCGCCGGGGAGCAGGCGCTCCTCGCCGCGATCCTCGACGCCGCGAACGAGGGCATCATCGCGGTGGACGAGCGGCGGCGCGTGGTCCGGCTCAACCGCGCCGCGGTGGCATTGCTCGGGGGCCGGGTCCCGGCGGGGGCGGCCACCTGTGAGACCGTCCTCGGCTGCGAGGACGGGGAGACCCTGCGCTGTGGGGCGCGATGCCAGTTCGAGGAGGTGCTGGCCGGCCCGACGAGGATCGTGGATACCGAGCTGCGCCTCCGTGCGCCGGACGCGACCGAGATCCCCGTCGCCGCCTCCTTCTCCAGCATGTCGGGCCCGGAGGGGGGCGCCGTGGTGGTTCTCCGCGACCTCCGGGCGGAGCGGGCCGCGGAGGACCTCCGGGCGAGCTTCCTCGCCGCGATCTCCCACGAGCTGCGCACGCCGCTGTCGCTGATCACCGGCTACGTGGACAGCCTGCTCGACCTGGGGCTGGATTTCGCGGCCCAGCGCCGTTCGGTGGAGCGCATCGGGTTTGCCGCCGCCCGCCTGAACCAGCTCGTCGACGAGCTGCTCGACCTCACGCAGGCGGAGCAAGCCGGCCTCGCGCTCCGGCGGTCCCACGTCGAGGTGGGCGAGCTGCTGCAGACCGTCGTCGTGGGTTTCGGCGAGTGGCCGGGGATGCGGCCGATCCACGTCGACCTCCCGCCCGACATCCCCGAGGTCGATGTCGATGCCGTCCGGATCGGGCACGTCCTGGTCAACCTCGTGGACAACGCCCGCCGGTACGGCGGCCCCGGGTCGATCACGATCATCGTCGGGCGGCTGCCGGACAACGTCGTGATCACCGTCGAGGACGACGGTCCGGGCATCCCGCCGGAGGACCGGACGCGCGTGTTCGACCGTCTCTACCGGGGTCCTCGGGGACGCGACGCCCACCCTGAGGGCAGCGGGCTCGGGCTCCACGTGTGCCGCCGTCTCGTGGAGGCCCATGGCGGTCGAATCTGGATCGAGCCGGAGGTGGGCCGCAGCGCGATCTCGTTCAGCGTCCCGGTCGCGCCGCGCAGGCGTGCCCCCAGCCCGGAGCCGGCATGAAGGTGGACGAATCCGGATCCCGGCCCGCCGACGGCCGGCGGCTGGTGGCGCCCCCGACCCCCCCGCGGCCGCAGCCGGGGCATGGCGAGCTGGTGCTGATCGTCGATGACGAGCCCGAGTTCCGGGACCTCGTGGAGCTCTGGGTGAGCCGTCATGGCTGGCGCACCGCGACGGCCGCCGACGGCCTGGAGGTGATGCGCAGGTTCGAGGAGGAGGAGCCGGACCTCGTGCTCCTGGACCTCAGCCTGCCGCTCATCGACGGCTGGGAGGTCACCGAGTGGATCCGGCGCGTCAGCGCCGTGCCGATCCTGATGGTCACGGCCCTCGGGTCCGAGGCGGACATCGTGCGCGGCCTCGTCAGCGGCGCCGACGACTACCTGACCAAGCCCGTCCGGATGCCCGAGCTCGTTGCCCGGATCACCGCCGCCCTCCGCCGAGTGCATTTCGCCGGCGGCCGTCCCGTGGACGACACCATCGCGCACCCGGGCCTGCTGATCGAGCCCCTCACCCACCGGGTCGTGGGCGAGGCGACCGAGATCCACCTCACCCCCACGGAGTTCCGGTTGCTGGTCACGATGGCGCGCCATCCGGGGGTCCTCCGGAGCCACGCGGAGCTGCTGCGCGGCGTCTGGGGACCCACCTACGGCGAGGAGACGCAGGTCCTGCGGGTCACGATGCGCAACCTGCGGGCGAAGCTGGCCGTCGCGTCCCCCGGCCGGACGTTCGTCGTCACCGAGTACGGGCTGGGCTACCGCTTCAAGCCGGGGTGACGGGCGGAGGCATGAACGGGCGCGCATGAACGGGCGCGCACCCGCCGTCTGCTAGCATCGCCCGCGACCCGTCAAGCCATCGCCCGCCCGTGTCCATGCCAAGGCCGCGGGCCCTCGGAGCCAACCCCGTGACAGACCCCGCCGCCGACCCGAACGCGGTCGCGCCCGCCGTCGCGAACCTCGAGACCATCGTCAGCCTCAGCAAGCGCCGCGGCTTCATCTTCCCCTCGTCGGAGATCTACGGCGGCATCAACGCCGTGTGGGACTACGGGCCCCTGGGGGTGGAGCTCAAGAACAACGTCAAGCGCGCCTGGTGGCGCGCGATGGTCCAGGACCGCGACGACATCGTGGGCCTGGACGCCGGCATCCTGATGCACCCCCAGGTCTGGGTGACGTCCGGCCACGTCGGCTCCTTCAGCGACCCGCTGGTCGAGTGCGCAACCTGCCGCCGCCGCTACCGCCTGGACGAGCTGCCGGGCGCGGAGGACCTCTCTGCCACCGACCTGCGCGACGAGACCATCGTCGGCCGGCTCGGCCTCGTCTGCCCCAACGACGGCGGCCCGCTCTCGGCCCCGCGCCGGTTCAACCTCATGTTCACCTCCCACATGGGACCCGTGGAGGACGACGGCTCGATCGTCTACTTCCGGCCCGAGACGGCGCAGGGCTCGTACGTCAACTTCAAGAACGTCCAGCAGAGCTCGCGCAAGAAGATCCCGTTCGGCATCGCCCAGATCGGCAAGTCGTTCCGGAACGAGATCTCGCCCGGCAACTTCGTGTTCCGGATGCGCGAGTTCGAGCAGATGGAGATGCAGTACTTCGTGCGCCCCGAGGCGGGGGCGGCGGAGGCGTTCGAGTACTGGCTGCCCAGGCGGAAGACCTGGTACGAGGCCTACGGCGTGACCCCGTCCCGCCTCCGCTTCCGCGAGCACGCCCCGGACGAGCTGGCCCATTACGCGAAGAAGGCGATCGACGTCGAGTACCGCTTCCCCTTCGGCTGGAAGGAGCTCGAGGGCATCCACAACCGCGGCGACTTCGACCTGGGCAACCACGCCCGGTCGTCGGGCGAGAACCTCGAGTACTTCGACCAGGCCTCGGGCGAGCACTTCATCCCGTGGATCGTGGAGACGGCGGCCGGCGCGGACCGGGCGGCGTTCACCTTCCTGATCGACGCCTACCGGGAGGAGGAGGTCCGCGGCGAGACCCGCGTGGTCCTGGGGCTGCACCCGGACCTCGCGCCGTACAAGGTGGCCGTCCTGCCCCTGCTCAAGAAGCGCCCGGAGATCGTGGACATGTGCCACCGGCTCCTCGGCGACCTCAAGCGCGACATGATGGCCGTCTACGACGACACCGCCGCCATCGGCAAGCTCTACCGGCGCCAGGACGAGATCGGCACGCCGTGGTGCGTGACGGTGGACGTGGACTCGCTGGAGGACGGCGCGGTCACGATCCGCGATCGCGACTCGATGACGCAGGAGCGGGTGCCGCTCGAGGACGTCAAGCGCCTGATCCTGGACCGGATGGCTGCCGTCCGGCCGTAGCGGTCACGGACGGGGTCTCGCGCCGGGTCAGCCGGCGCGAGGTCGAAGGCCGGCGTCGGTGCCGCCGCGCACCGCACGGCGGTCCTGTGCCGGCCCGCACCGGGACGTGACCAGCGGGTCATGGTGAGTCATCCGCCCGCGCACGAGCATCCGGACCAGGGACGCGGTCGCCGCGCGATGAAGATCCGGGCGGCCGCGTCCGTCCATGTCCGGGGAGTCACGCGTGGTCGGCCCGCTGACGACCGCCACGGGATCACCGGGTCATGCCCGGGATCCGGCGCCCGTCCCTCAGCCTGCAGCTGGCACCTTCTGCGGGGTCTCCTTGTCGGCCCCGACCGGCGGCCAGACGCCGTTGAGCCAGGAGTCGATCGCGAACGCCGACCGCTTGCCGTCGCCCATGGCGAGGATCACCGTCGCCGCACCCCGCACGATGTCGCCGCCGGCGAAGACGCCGGGCATGCTCGTCATGCCGTACTCGTCCGCGAGCAGGTAGCCGTACTCGTTGACCTTGAGCTCCGGCGCGCTCCCGGTGAGCAGCGGGTTGGCCTTGGTGCCGATGGCCACGACCACGAGGTCGCAGTCGATGGTGAACTCGGAGCCCTCGATCCTGATCGGCCGCCGGCGGCCGCTCCGGTCCGGCTCGCCGAGCTCCATCTTCACGCACTTGATGCCCGTGACCCAGCGGTTCTCGTCCGCGAGGACCTCGACCGGTGCGGTCAGGTAGTCGAACACCACGCCCTCGTCGATCGCGTGGTGGACCTCCTCCTGCCTGGCCGGGAGCTCGTCCGCGGAGCGGCGGTAGACGATGGTCGCCTCGGCGGCGCCCAGGCGCTTCGCGGTCCGGACGGAGTCCATGGCCACGTTGCCGCCACCGACCACCACGACCCGCTGGCCGTGGAGGATCGGGGTCTTGGAATCCGGGTTCCATGCGCCCATCAGGTTGACCCGGGTCAGGTACTCGTTGGCCGAGTAGACACCCTTGAAGTTCTCGCCGGGCACGTTCATGAACACGGGCAGGCCCGCGCCAACCGCCAGGAACAGCGCGTCGAACTCCTCGCGGAGCTCCGGGACGGTGTAGGTGCGGCCGATGATCGCGTCGACCTGGAGCTTGACGCCATCGCGGACCAGCCGGTTCACCTCGGACTGGACGATGTCCTTGGGCAGCCGGAACTCCGGGATGCCGTAGATCAGGACGCCACCCGGGGCGTGGAACGCCTCGAAGACCGTGACGTCGTGGCCCTTGCGGGCGAGCTCGCCGGCCGCGGTCAGGCCGGCCGGGCCGGAGCCCACGATCCCGATCCTCTTGCCGGTGCTCGTGGGATGCAGGGCCGGCAGCGCGTCGGGGTTCTGCATCGCCCAGTCCGCCACGAACCGCTCGAGGTAGCCGATGGCGACGGAGTCGCCCTTCTTGTTCCGGATGCAGACGCCCTCGCACTGCGTCTCCTGGGGGCAGACGCGGCCGGTGACGCAGGGCAGGGCGTTGTCGCCGAGGAGGCTCTCCGCGGCCGACGCCATGTCGCCCTCGCGCATGAGCTTGATGAACCGGGGGACGTTGACCCGGACCGGGCAGCCGTCCACACAGAACGGCTTGGGGCACTGGATGCAGCGCTCCGCCTCGAGCATCGCCAGCTCGTAGGTGAGGCCGAGGTTGACCTCGCTGAAGTTGCGGGCGCGGACCTCGCCTTCCTGCTCGGGCATGGACACCCGGCCGATGGTCATCCGCTGCTTGTTGCTGAGCGCGGGCCTGGCGGGTGTGTCCTGAGACTCCTCCGCCGGCCCCGGGGACGCGGGGACGGTCATGCCTTCACCTCTGTGGTCGCGCAGGCGCCCTTCGCCTCTTCGTCGTCCTTCTGGCGCTGGAGCGCGGCCTGTTCGAAGGAGCGGTAGGTGGTCAGGCGGTCTGCCAGCTCCTGGAAGTTCACCTTGTGGGCGTCGAACTCGGGTCCGTCCACGCATGCGTACTTGGTCTCGCCACCGATCGTCACCCGGCAGCCGCCGCACATCCCCGTGCCGTCGACCATGATCGCGTTGAGCGAGACCGTGGTCTCGACGTCGTAGGGGAGGGTCATCTCGGACACGGCCCGCATCATCGGCACCGGGCCGACCGCGTAGACCGCATCGATGCCGCCGGCGTCCAGCAGGTCCTTCAGGGCCTGGGTGACGAAGCCGTGGCGGCCGTAGCTGCCGTCGTCGGTGCAGACGACGACGTCGCCGCAGGAACGGAGCTCGGGCTCCAGGATGACCCACTCCCTGGAGCGGCCCCCGATCACGCTGGTCACGTGCACCCCGCGCCGAGCGAGCTCGCGGGCGATCGGCAGGATCACCGCGGTGCCGACGCCGCCGCCGACGCACACGGCGTGACCGGTCGCGATGAGGTCCGTCTCCTGGCCGAGCGGGCCGGCGACATCCTGGATGGCGTCACCGACCTGGAGGTTCGTCAGCTCCGTGGTGCTGACGCCGACCGCCTGGATCATCAGGGTGATCGTGCCGGCTCCGGCATCGTTGTCGGCGATGGTCAGCGGGATCCGCTCGCCGCCCGGAGCCGTTCGGACGATGACGAACTGGCCGGGGCGCCGGACCTTCGCGATCCGGGGCGCCTCGACGACGAGACGGACGACATTCGGGGAGAGCTGCTCCCGCTCGACGACCTGGTGCAATGGAACCTCGCTGGTGCTTCGTGACCGCCGGATCGTCGCCCGAGGGCAGCCGATGGTGTTACCTGCCGTCGGCATCGCGCTGCGGTCCGAAGGTCACGTCGGTGGCGGGTCATCCGGCCGTCTGCTCGCGCAAGGACCGTGGGACGCGCCGTTTGCGGCTCCATTTTGCCCCCTGCACCCGATCTCTGCGCCGTGGCTGCCCGCAGTCGAGCTCGCGCCGGCTGCAGGCGGCATCGTTGCGTGGCGGGCGGCGGCCCGGAGTTGCGGGGATCGAACGGCCCGGCTGCTCGGGTTCAGTTCCCGGGGGCCTGCACGGCGCCTGGTTTCCCCTTCGGCCAGTACAGCTCCTTCTTCACGTGGGGCTCCGGGAACCCGCGGTCGATCAGGACCTGCTCCGCGTTGAGGATCATCTCGGGGTTGCCGCAGATGTAGACGACGGTGGACTCGGCCTCCAGCCCGAGGTCCGCGCAGGTGTCGCTGACCACCTGCTCGGCGCGGCCGACCCGGCCGGTCCAGCCGGCGTTCCGCTGGTCGTTGGGCCGCGAGACTGTCGGCACGTAGGTCAGGCGGCAGGCCGGATCCCGCTGCCAGGCCTCAAGCTGGGGCCGGTAGCCCAGCTCGTCCCGGAACGAGACGCCGTTGAGCAGCACGGTCGTGCGAGGCCTGCCCTGTGCCATCGTCTCGCGGATCATGGCGATGAACGGGGCGATTCCGGTGCCCGTGGACACGTACAGGTGGGTCCGCTCGTCCGCCGGCTCCAGCATGAACTTGCCCTTGGGGCCGATCATGCGCATCCGCTGGCCGACGGGCACCCGCCATAGCGCGGTGGTGAACCGGACCACCGGCACGTGGCGGACGAAGAACTCGTAACCGTCCGTGTCCGAGGTGACGGGCGGCGATGACACGGAGTAGGGCCGCTGGAGGAGCTTGCCGTCGGCGATCACCCCGATCGTCATGTACTGCCCGGGCTCGAACGGGATAGCGGGACCATCGAGCTTGACGCGGAAGTAGGCCAGGTCCGCCCCGAGATCCTCGCGGGCCACGAGCGTCGCGTTGTACGCCTCGGCGTCCCGCTCGATGACGCGGGTATCCTGGTCGGGCTCGATCACGGAACGGCTCCTGAACGGGGTCGCAGACGGACGCGGGCTTGCTGAGGGGGCCTCGAGGAGTGTACCGCCGAGGCACCCACCCGAGGCATCGCCGGGCCCGCCGTCGCTGCAGGCGACGGAGTCGCCGAGGCCGCGCCGAGTGACCCGCACCGGCGACCCTCGGAGCGGGTGGCGCTCGGCGCGGTGGTCGCGGGCTTCATCGGCCGGCGGGTCGGGCGCGGCTGCGTTGAGACCTGATCGTTTCATGTTCGCGTCACGCACTTCGTCGCCGCCTACGCCGTGGACCGCGGCCGTTTGCGCCTTGGACTCCGACCGTTGTCGGGGCCGATGCTCGCGCCATGTGCGGGATGGGCCCGAAACCCTGCGCGCAGCCGTCGCGCACGGCGTCCGGTGGACCTTGCGGCGGCGTGAACGCCGGGCGTGCACATCAGACGATCACGTTGACCGGCAGGGCCGCCGCGGAGGTCGAGCGGTCCGAAGGCCCGAGCGGCCCAACGGCCCGACCGGCCCAACGGCCCGACCGGCCCAAACGCTCGACCGGGACGAGTTCGGACGACCGGGACGAGTCGGACGAGCGGGACGAGCGAACGGGCCGGCTTCGGTGGCCGCAGCGGCCAGCCCCGCTCGGCCCCCGCGCGGCCCGCCGAACGGCCCATTCACGGAGGACCACCGGCCCGTGCGTTGGCCATCTCCTCGAAACCCGGGCGTCCCGGGCGTGCAGCGTACAATCCACGGGATCCCCAAGAGGTCAGTCCGCGGCCCGTGCCAACAACCGTGCACGTCGTCCGCCAGCCAAGGAGCCCTGCCACGATGGCCCAGAGCCAGACCGCCTCAGACCGCCCGCACGTCGCCGCCAAGCGCTACATCTACGCCTGGGGCGCCGGCACCGCCGAAGGCCACGGCAAGATGAAGGACCTCCTCGGCGGCAAGGGCGCGGGCCTCGCCGAGATGACCCTCGCCGGCCTCCCGACACCTCCCGGCTTCACGATCACCACCGAGGCCTGCAACGACTATTTCGCCAACGGCAGGCAGTTGCCGGCCGGGCTCTGGGACGACGTCCTCGACGCCATGAGGCAGGTCGAGGAGCGCTCCGGCAAGGGCTTCGGCGATCCGAGGAACCCGCTCCTCGTCTCGGTCCGCTCGGGCGCCAAGTTCTCGATGCCGGGGATGATGGACACCGTCCTCAACCTCGGCCTCAACGAGGAGACCCTCCAGGGCCTGATCGCGCTCACCGGCAACGAGCGCTTCGGCTGGGACGCCTACCGCCGCTTCATCGCGATGTTCGGCCGGATCGTCATGGACGTGCCCCCGCGCGTCGTCACCAACCCCGACGGCTCAACCGCCGAGTACAACCGCTTCGACGATGCGCTCGACGAGGTCAAGCACGCGCACGGTGCGAAGTCGGACACCGACCTCGATACGGCTGCCCTCCAGGAGGTCGTCGCCAGGTACAAGGTGATCGTCCGCGAGCAGACCGGCCGCGAGTTCCCGACCGACGTCTACGAGCAGCTCGACCTCGCCGTCAAGGCCGTCTTCGCCTCCTGGTTCGGCAAGCGTGCCAACGACTACCGCACCAGCCAGAAGATCGCCCACGACCTGGGCACGGCCGTCAACGTGGTGACGATGGTCTTCGGCAACATGGGCGACGACTCCGGTACCGGCGTCGCGTTCACCCGGAACCCGAACACGGGCGAGAAGGTTCTCTACGGCGAGTACCTGACCAACGCCCAGGGCGAGGACGTGGTCGCCGGCGTGCGCACCGCGCCCGAGATCGCGCAGATGGCCGTCGACATGCCGGCCGTCCACGCGGAGTTCACCCGGATCGGCCAGCAGCTCGAGCGGCACTACCGCAACGTCCAGGACCTCGAGTTCACGATCGAGCGCGGCAAGCTGTACATGCTCCAGACCCGCGACGCCAAGCGGACCGCCGCGGCGGCCGTGAAGATCGCGGTCGACATGGTCGCCGAGGGCCTGATCACGGAGGCCGAGGCCGTCGCCCGGATCGAGACGGACCAGGTGGACCAGCTCCTCCGGGCCCAGTTCGACCCGAGGGCCCGCAAGGGCGCCGCGCGCGTCGCGAAAGGCCTCAACGCCTCGCCGGGTGCGGCCGTCGGGCGCGCCGTGTTCAACGCGGACGTCGCGGTCGAGTGGGTCGCGCGGGGCGAGAAGGTCGTCCTCGTGCGGGTCGAGACGTCGCCCGACGACTTCCACGGCATGGCCGTCGCCGAGGGCATCCTGACCGCCCGCGGGGGCGCCACCAGCCACGCGGCGGTTGTCGCCCGCCAGATCGGCAAGCCCTGTGTCGCGGGATGCGCCGAGCTGGTCGTGGACTACGGCACGAAGACGGCCCGCAGCACGACCTCCGGCGTGTCCTTCGCCGAGGGCGACTGGATCAGCGTGGACGGCTCCACGGGGGAGGTCTTCCTGTCCGCGCTGCCGACGGTCGAGGCACGCTTCGAGGACCAGCCCGAACTCCAGACCATCCTGGGCTGGGCCGACAAGATCCGCCGGATGCAGGTCTGGGCGAACGCCGACAAGCCCGAGGAGGCCGCGCAGGCGCTCAGCTACGGCGCCCAGGGCATCGGCCTGTGCCGGACCGAGCACATGTTCCGCGAGGGCGAGCGCCTCGAGATCGTGCGCGGCGCGATCCTCGTCGCGAACCTCGCCACCCGCGCCAAGGCCAAGGTCGCCGCCGGGGAGGCCCTCTCGGTCGACGAGGCCGACGCGCTGGCCACGTTCGACGCGGCGATGGCGAAGCTCGAGGTCCTCCAGCAGGGCGACTTCGAGGGGATCCTCGCGGCGATGACCGGCCTCCCGGTCGTGATCCGCCTCATCGACCCGCCGCTCCACGAGTTCCTCCCGAACCTCGAGGAGCAGCTGGTCAAGGTGACCAGGGCCGAGCTGCAGGGCGGCGCCTCCGACGAGGACAAGGAGCTCCTCGCCACCATCAGGTCGATGCACGAGCAGAACCCGATGCTCGGGCTCCGCGGCTGCCGCCTGGGGCTGATGATCCCCGACTTCGTCAAGATCCAGACCCGCGCCATCCTCAACGCCGCCGTGGCGGTGAAGAAGGCCGGCAAGGATCCACGGCCGGAGATCATGATCCCGCTCGTCGGCCACGTGAACGAGCTCATCGCCACCCGCGCCCTGCTCGATGCCGAGGCCGATGCCGTCGTCGCCGCGGCCGGCGAGGAGATCGACTTCAAGTTCGGCACCATGATCGAGATCCCGCGGGCCGTCTGGGTCGCGGACAAGATCGCCGAGCACGCCGAGTTCTTCAGCTTCGGCACCAACGACCTCACCCAGATGACCTTCGGCTACAGCCGCGACGACGCCGAGGGGGGCTTCCTCCTCAAGTACGTCGAGGAGGGCATCCTGCCGGTCAACCCGTTCCAGACCCTCGACGACGTGATCGCCGACGAGATGCAGATGGCCGTGGACAAGGGTCGCTCGACGCGCCCGAACCTCAAGGTCGGCATCTGTGGGGAGCACGGTGGCGACCCCGCGTCGATCCACAAGTGCGAGAAGGTCGGCCTCAACTACGTGTCCTGCTCGCCGTTCCGGGTCCCGGTGGCCCGCCTCGCGGCCGCGCAGGCCATCCTGGTCAACGCCGCCGAGAACGACCGGTAGGGTCTCGCCGGACGGGCGACGCCCGCCCGGAACGCGATCCACGCGGAACGGCCCTCCCTGCCCGGGAGGGCCGTTCCCTCGTTTCCCGAGCCCGACCGCACCCGAACCGGTGACGCGACCCGGGTCCCCTTCGACCTCCCGTGCTCGCCTATCCCTCGAACATCACCATCTGGCGCACCGCCCCTCCCGAGCGCAGCCGGTCGAAGGCGTCCTCCAGGTCGTCGAGCGGGAGACGGCGGTCGATCAGCCGGTCGATCGGGAGACGGCCGGCGAGGTACGCCTCCGCATAGCGCGGGAAGTCGATGGCCGCCACGGCGGACCCGTAGTTGGAGCCGAGGATCCGGCGCCCGCCGTCCACGAACGGGAAGGCCTCGAAGGTGGCGCCCTGGCCGAACTTCGTCAGCCCGACCAGGACGGCCGTGCCGCCGGGCGGCAGCGCCGCGATCGCCTGGGAGATCGTGGCCGGGAGGCCGATCGCCTCGAACACGAAGTCCGGGCCGCCATGGCCGGCCGCCGTGCGGATCCCGTCGACCACCGCCGCGGGGTTCGACGTGTCGGCGTGGACCCAATGCGTCGCCCCGAGGCCGCCGGCGAGGTCGATCTTGGTCCGGCTGACGTCCACCGCGATGATCCGCGCCGCGCCCGCGAGCGCCGCGCCCATGACGCACGAGAGGCCCACGCCACCGAGCCCGATGACCGCGACGGTGGCGCCGGCCGGGACCTCCGCTGTCTTGACCACCGCCCCGACCCCCGTCGCGACGCCGCACCCGATGAGCGCGGCGACCTCCGGCGGCACGCCGTCCGGCATCGGCACGACGGCGGTCGCGGGCACGACCTCCGCCGAGGCCATGGTGCCGATCGAGAGGTAGGCGAGGACCGGCGATCCGTCGGCCCGGGTGAGCCGCGTGGTGCCGTCGGCCTGCGCGTGACGCAGGGAGGGGGAGCCCGAGCAGAGCCACTGGCGCCCCCGCTGGCACTCGCGGCAGCGCAGGCACGGTGCATACCAGGAGAGCGCGGCGGCACGGCCGACGAGGGCGGGGTCCAGCCCCGGCCCGACGGCCTCGATGACTCCCGCTCCCTCGTGGCCCATCACGATGGGCCCGGGTCGCTCCCAGTGGCCGTCGCGCACGTGGAGGTCGGAGTGGCAGACGCCGGCCGACGTCATCCGGACGAGGACCTCGCCGGGTCCCGGATCCGAGAGCGACAGCATCTCGATCGACACGGGCAGGCCGGCCCGTTCGATGACGGCTGCCTGGATCTCGCGCATCGCGCCCTCCATGTGCTCTCGCCCTGCCTCCCCGCACGCCCTAGCCGGTGTTCTGGAGGCCGGCGGCGATCCCGTTGATGGTCGCACCGATGACGGCCCGGACGGCTGCCGCGTCCCGTGGGCCGAGCGACGGATCGCGCAGCCGACGGAGGAGCTCCACCTGGACCGCCGACAGCGCGTCGATGTACGGGTTCCGCAGCTCAATCGAGCGCGCGAGCGTCGGGTGTCCGGCCAGCAGCCGGTCCCGGCCGGTCACGAGCAGCAGCATCCGGACCGAACGGGCGTATTCCGCCTCGATCAGCCCGCGGATCGCGGTCGCCTCCGCGCCCGGGGCGAGGTCCGCGTACTGCCGGAACGTGCCGACGTCCGCCTTGGCGAGGGACAGCTCCGCGTTGTCGAGGACCGAGGCGAAGAACGGCCACCCGCGGTAGAGGCCGGCGAGGTGCTCCACGACCGGCCGCCCGCCCCGGTCCGTCACGGCCTCGAGCGCCGTCCCCAGGCCGTACCAGCCCGGCAGGTTCGCCCGAGCCTGTGACCAGGCGAAGACCCACGGGATCGCGCGCAGGGACTCGATCTCGCCGCCCGCGGGCAGGGCCACCTGCGAGGCGCCCGGACGCGCGGCCTGCGAGGCGCCCGGACGCGCGGCCGGGCGCGACCCGAGCCCGAGGCCCGCGATCAGGTCGATCGGCGTGACCGCACGGAAGAAGGACGCGAACGCGGGGCGATCCACCAGCGACCGGTAGGCCGTGTGCGAGATCTCGGCCAGCTCCGTCATCGTGCCCGCGCCGGCCGTCGTGGCTCCGGCCAGCTCGGCCTCGTGCTCGGGAGTGGAGGCGAGCAGCGTGGCGGCCGTCACCTGCTCGAGGTGCCGTTCCGCGATCGCCGGGTCGGCGTAGTGGGCGGCGATCACCTCGCCCTGCTCGGTGAACTTGAGGTGCCCGTTCACCGAGCCCGGGGCCTGGGCCAGGATCGCGCGGTTCGCCGGGCCGCCGCCGCGCCCGATCGCCCCGCCCCGCCCGTGGAACAGCGTGAGGGCCACGCCGTGCCGCCGGGCCGTCGCCACGAGCGCCTCCTGGGCCCGGTAGAGGAGCCAGTTGGCGGCCAGGAACCCGTTCTCCTTGGACGAGTCCGAGTACCCGAGCATCACCTCCTGGGCGTCGCCGCGCCCGCGAAGGTGCGCCCGGTAGGCCGGGTCCGAGAGCAGCGCGTCCAGCAGGGGACCGGCCCCGGCCAGTGCCTCGGCGGACTCCAGGAGCGGCACGACGTCGAGGACGGGGATCGCCGGCGGCAGGTCCGCGAGGGCCGGCGCGGGCGCCCCGAACGGATCCGGTTGGGCGGCCCTGGCCGCGAGATCCAGCACGGTCGCGACGTCCTGCGGGCTGGTCGTGAACGAGATGACATACCGGCGGCAGGCCTCCACGCCGAAGCGCCCCTGGAGGCGCGCGACGGCCCGGAACGTGGCCAGGACCTCGCCGAGCGTGACCCCCGGCGCGACCTCGACATCCGGGTCGGACCCGCGCTCCAGCGCCTCGACCGCCGCGCGGTGGACCTCGGCGTGCTGGCGTACCTCGAGCGAGGCGAGGTGGAACCCGAATGTCGCCACCTGCCAGCGAAGGTCGGCCAGCTGGCCGTACGCGACACGCGCGAGGCCGTCCGCCGCGAGCGCGTCCTGCACGACCGCGAGCTCGGCGTCCAGGGCCGCCGCGTCCGCGTAGCCGCCAGTCCGCGGGGCGGCCTCGCCGGTGAGGGTCGCCCGGGTCCGCCGCAGGCGCTCCGCGATCGCTCCCAGTCGCTGCCGGTACGGCTCCTCGGGGAACCGGCGCACCAGCTGGCGCATCGTCTCGGGAAGCTCCTCGGCGTCACGGGCCAGGCGGCTGCCCAGCGCCCGGTCGAGCCGCTCCGCCGGCACGCGGGCCGCCACGGTCTGCATCAGGCGGAGGGCGACGGACTCGTACCCGCGGAGCAGGTGTTCGGCCTGGAGCCGGGCGGCCTCGAGGGTCACGTCCGAGGTCACGCCCGGGTGCCCGTCCCGGTCGGCGCCGATCCAGGAGCCGAACCGCAGGAGCGCGGGCGCGGCCACGGCGCGCGTGCCGGTCCGCCCGGCGTCGGTTGCCCAGGCCGGCCCGGACGCGGGGTCGCCGGCCCCCCCGGATCTCCCCGGCCCACCGGGCCCCGGGGCGACGCCGCGCGCGGCGTCCATGGCGCGGTCCACCGCCCGCTGAAACCGCGGCACGACCGTGAACAGGGTCTCGTCGAAGATCGCCAGCGCGGACCGCACCTCGTCCAGAGGCGTCGGGGCCACCGCGCGCAGGTCGCCCGTGTGCCAGAGCAGCGAGATCTCCTCGCGGATCCGCCGCCGCAGGTCCGCGTCCTCGTCTGGTGTGGTGAGCGGCGCATCGAGCTCGTCGAGCAGGCGCCGGATCCGTCGGAGTGCGACCAGGAGCGTCCGGCGCCGTGCCTCGGTGGGATGGGCCGTGAGCACGGAGTGGACGATCACCCGGTCGACGATGGTCTGCACGGCGGCGGCATCGCGGGAGGCGCCGAGCTGCTGGACGGCCTCGCCGACCGAGTCGTCGATCGCCCCGCCGCGCGCACGCCGGGCGCGGGTCCGGAGCACGCGGATCCGCTCGCGCTCCTCGGCGAGGTTGACCAGCTGGAAGTACAGGGTGAAGGCCCTGGCAACGGCGGCGGCCCGCGCGAGGTCCAGGGCCGCGATCTCGGACGCCAGGCGCCCGCGCTCTCGATCCCGTTCCGGCTGTGCCCCGGGATCCCGTTCCGGCTGCGCCGCGGAATCGCCGCGACGGAGGGCGATCGTGCCACGACGGATCCGCTCCACGAGGGCGAACAACTCCGGCCCGCCCTGCTCCGCGATCACCTGTCCGAGCAGGGCTCCGAGGAGACGCACCTCGCGGGCGAGGGGATCGCGGCCGCGGCCGATGCCGGGACCGCGAGGCTCCGCGGCGATGGCCGCGAACCGGACGCCCGCCGCACGCCGGGTTGCGGGCGGCGGATGAGCGACGGGGCTGGAAGACCGGGTGGTGCGCCGGGAGCGGGGTGCCATGCGCAAGATGATGGAGGCTCCGTCCGTGCGTCGCCAGCCGCTTCGGGTTACGGTTCGACTGCAAGGGCACCGTCCCGGTACCTCACCACAACCGACGAAGGTAGCGATGGCGCTTAGGCTTGCGGGGTGACCCCGATGTCCAGCGAAGACGGCGAGCCGTCCGTCCCGTTCGCCGCGGCCTCGACCGCCGTGGCCGTGCCTGTCGCTGTGCCGCAGGTTGCCCCCGCCCCGCAGGGCCCCATCGCCTCCGTCCCCGCCCCGCAGCCGGCCACGCCGTCGGGCGCCCCGCCCGGCCACGACCCGGTCGCCCAGCTCCGGTTCCTCCACGAGATCCTGCGGCTGGCGACGACGGCCCGCACGTGGGAGGAGCTCCTGGAGACCGTGGTGGACGGCACGCGGGACGCGCTCCACGCGAGCGTCTCGTCGCTCTACCTCCTCGACCGCAGCGGCCTCCAGCTGACGCTGGCCGCCACGACGGGGCTGGACCGCCACCACATCGGGCGCGCCGTCGTCCCGTTCGGAGAGGGCATCACCGGGCGCGTGGCCGCGTCGCGGGAGCCCATCGCGGTGCCCGACATCGCGGACGACCCGAGGTTCCTCTGGGTCCGCGGCCTGGACCAGCGGCGCTTCATCGCCTCGATGCTCTCGGTCCCCCTGACCTGGCGCGACCAGGTGGTGGGCGTCCTCAACATCCAGACCGAGACGCGTCGCGACTTCAGCCCGGCCGACGCCGCCCAGCTCTCGGCCATCGCGGATCTCCTGGCCGGCATCGTGGAAAAGGGCCGGCTCCAGCGCGAGGCGGAGGTGCAGGTCGCCCAGCTCCGCGCCCTGGACCAGGCGCGGTCCGAGCTGATCGCGCTCGTCACCCACGAGCTCCGGACCCCGCTCGCCGTCGTTCGTGCCTACGCCGACCTGCTCGCGGAGGAGCCGCCGCTCGACGGGCGCACCTCGCGGGATCCCGGGCGCCGCGCGATGCGGGCCTCGTGGCACAAGGGAACGGTGGACCAGGTCGAGCGGCTGGACCGCCTGGTGGACACCATCCTCGGGTCCGTGCGCGTCGTGCCGGACCAGCCGGCGCAGCTGGCGCCGGTCGACCTGGAGGCGGTCGTCGTCGAGGTGGCAGGGGAGCTGGCGCCGCTGCTGCAGCGGCATCCTGCCGTGATCACGCGCTCGCCGCGGCTCTACGTCCTGGCCGATCAGGCACGTCTCCGGCAGGTCCTTGAGCACCTCCTGGAGAACGCCGTGAAGTACGCCCCGCCCGACACGCGGGTGGAGCTGGGGTGGTCGCTCGCCGAGGGCGTGGTCCAGCTCGCGATCACGGACGATGGCCCCGGCATCCCGCCCGAGTGGCGGGAGCAGATCTTCGAGCCGTATGCCAGGCGCCAGACGATGACCGCGAGGGGGTCCGGCATCGGGCTCTACGCGGCGCGGCGGCTGGCCGAATCCATGGGCGGACGGCTGTGGTGTGAGCCCGCACCCGCCGGAGGAGCGCGCTTCGTGCTCGCCCTCCCGGCTGCCGTCGCCGTCTGACCGAGAACACTTGAGGAGGACGAGGTGATCGGCACGCGACCCCTGCGGATCCTGGTGGTGGACGACGACCCTGCCATGGTCGGGGCGATCACGGCCCTGGTCGGGACGGAAGGCCACCAGGTCATCACGGCCTACGACGGGCTGACGGCCGTCAAGCGGTACCGGGAGGAGCGGCCGGATCTCGTCCTGCTGGATCTCGCGATGCCGGGGCCCGACGGGTTCACCGTCATCGGCCAGATGCGTGCATCCGGGAACGTGCCGGTGCTCGTGGTCTCCGGCGAGAGCTCCGAGGCGGCGAAGGTCAAGGCGTTGGGCATCGGCGCGGACGACTACCTGGTCAAGCCGTTCGGCAAGCAGGAGCTGCTGGCCCGGATCTCAGCGGTCATGCGTCGTGTGGACCTGGCCGGGACCGGCCTGGGTGGAGGGTCCGGCGAGGGTCAGCAGGCCATCCTGACCGCCGGCTCGCTGACCCTGGAACCCGCGCGCCACGAGGCCCGGGTGGGCGCGATCAGCCTGAGCCTCACGCCCACCGAGTTCCGCCTACTTGAGGCGCTCGTCCGCGCGGGAGGCGATCTCGTCGCGCACCACCGCCTGGCCCGCGCCGGGTGGCCCGCCGAGCCGGATCCCGACCTGCTGTGGCTCAAGCCGCACCTCGCCCGCCTGCGCTCGAAGCTCGAGGCCGTCGGCGGACCGCGCATCGTCGCCGTCCGCTCGGTGGGCTACCGCATCGAGGCGGACGAGCCGGCCTGAGGCCGGGCCCATGACGCCACGAGATCGCCCGTCAGCCGGCTCGGCGGGGGAATCCGCGGGACTTCGTGGCGCCCCACGCCACGACCGCGCCACTGCCCGCCCGGCTCCCGCGCCGCTGCCGCCCCCGGCTCCCGCGCCCCTAATCCCGCAACGCCGCGATGGTCGCGAGGGCGATCGCCGTGTCCTTCGACTGGGCGCCAAGCTTGAACTTGCCGTGCGCCCCGGCCACCCACACCTCGTAGATCCCGGGCGCGGGCTGGATCAGGAAGGCCTCCGACCCGATCCCGGTGAGCGCCACCGGCGGCGCGGTCAGTGACGCGCTGGTGCGGGTGCCGTACTCGGTGTCGTCCATGAGCGAGACGGTGACGCCGACAACGGTCCGGATGTCGTCAAAGGCCACCAGGTACTGGCAGGCCACCGCCTTGCCCGAGGCGGGGTCGTTCAGGGTGTCGGTGCCGCCGAAGGTCGCGTCGCCCTGGGGGTAGGTGGCGGCCTCGATCTCGGTCCTCGTCAGTGCCGTGCAGACGTCGCCACCGAACTGGTCGCCTCCGGACACGGTGGAGGGTGTGGTGGCGCCCGACGCGGACCCCGGGCCGGTCGCAGGCCCGAGTCCCTGCGTCGACCCCGGTCCGGCCGGCGGGACGGAGCCGCCGCACGCGGCCAGGCCGATGGACGCGGTCAACGCTGCGAGGAGGATGGGACGCCGCATGTCGAACCCCAGGGCGGATAGCAGAGCGTCGCTGCACCGATGTGACGACCGCGGGCGACCCCCGTCGGCCGGGGCGCCGGACGGACGACCCACGCGCATCCTACGCGCCCAAGGCGGATCTGCCCGGAATTGGAACAAGCCGGAGGGGGCTGGACCGGGGTCCTGGTCGCTGCGCGGAAGCTGGCGCCGGCCCGGCCGTGTCAGGACTGAGGGACGCGCCGGTCGGGGTCGCCGGGCTCGCCGGGAACGCCTCGGGCCAGGCCAGTCGAGAGGGACCCGCCGGTCGTGTCCCTACTTCACGGCGCCAGCGACCAGTCCACGGACGAAGTAGCGCTGGCCGAACAGGAACAGCAACAGGATCGGCAGCGCCCCCAGGAACATGCCCGCCATCACCATCGGCTCGTTGACCGCGAACCGGCCGCGCAGGGTCGTGAGGCCGGCCATCAGGGTCCGCAGCTTGTCGTCCTGGAGGAACACGAGGGCGATCAGCAGCTCGTTCCAGACCCACATCGCGTTGACCACGATCAGGGTGACGAAGCCGGGGCCCGAGAGCGGCACGACGATGCTCCACAGGATTCGAAGCGTGGAGGCCCCGTCGATGCGCGCCGCCTCGAAGAGCTCGCCCGGGAGGGTCCGGAAGAAGCTCGAGAGCATGTAGACCGAGAACGGCACCAGCATGCCCGAGTAGATCAGGACGACACCCTGGTAGGTGTTCGTCAGGCCCAGCGGCTGGAGTCCGAGGAACAGCGGCACGATAAGGACCGCGGGCGGGACCACCATCAGCGCCACCAGCACGCGCAGCAGGAACGTCCGGCCCCGGAACGAGAGTCGGGCGATCGCGTAGGCGGCCAGCGTTGACACGACGGTGGCCACGACGACCGAGGCGGTCGTGACGATGACGCTGTTCATGAACCAGATCGGGATCCGGCCGTCCTGGAGCAGCGCGGCGTAATTGTCCAGCGTGGGTGGCAACGGCAGGCCGAACTGGTCGGTCAGCCAGGCCTGCCGCGTCTTGAGGCTCGTCTCGATCATGTAGTAGACGGGGTAGATGGCCGCGACCGCCATCGACAGCATCAGCGCCTGCTTGAACAGCGCCGACGGCGAGAAGAGGCGGCCCACGGTGCTCACTCCTCGCCCGTGTCGGTCTCGTCACCGCGGACGAGCATCTGCACCACGATCAGGACGCTCGTGGCCACGAGCAGCAGCACCGCGACCGCCGAGGCGATCCCGATGGCGCGGTAGGCGAAGGCGTACTTCCAGATGTACAGCTCCAGCACGGAGGATGCGAACGCCGGTCCGCCACCGGTCATCGAGTAGACGTAGGCGAACACCCAGCTGAGCATCGTGATCAGCTCGATCACCACGAAGAAGCTCATCACCGTCCGGAGCTGCGGGACGGTGATGTACCGGAGGCGCGCCCACCAGCCGGCGCCGTCGATCATCGCGGCCTCGTACAGCTCCTCGCGGATCGAGGCCATCCTGGCGAGGAAGAGCATGACCCCGAACCCGAGCTCTCGGTAGACGATGACCGACAGGATCGAAGGCATCACCAGCTTCGGGTTCCCGAGCCAGTCCTGGGCGAGGCCGTCCAGGCCGATCGCCCTGAGGATCTCGTTCACGACCCCGTTGTAGCCGTAGAGGTAGACGAACGTCACCCCGATGACCGGCACCGCGATGATGTAGGGCGTGAACACGAGCGTCCGGTACAGGCGCCAGCCGCGGATCTGGTCGAACAGGATCACGGCGACCACCAGCGCGATGACCGTCATGATCGGGACGCCGATCAGCAGGAAGACGTTGTTCCCGGCCGACTTCCAGAAGACCGGGTCGTTGATGACGAACCCGTAGTTTGCGAGTCCGACCGACGTCCCCCGCGTCGCCGTCGGGCTCTGGAAGCTGTCGATGAAGACGCGGACGATGGGGTAGGCGTAGATCAGGAGGATGAGCGCGACGGCCGGCGCCACGAGGAGATAGGGCGTCACGTCGCGGTGGCGCCGCCGCCGAATGGCTGGTGTCGTCGCGCTCATCGATCTCGGCCGGGGACGCGGTGGTCGTCCCCGCAGGCCGTCTTCCTACTTGGCCAGCTGCTGCCAGTTGGCGAGCTCGTCCGGGTGCGCGCTCCGCCACGTGGCGGCGGTGCGATCCCAGAGCGCGGCGGCGTCAGCCGGGGTGCCCGAGCCGGAGAAGATCATCTGCCCGGCGGGCAGGTCGGCGTCGCCGTCGATCTGCGGCGGAATCCAGTTCTCGAGCCAGACCTGCGGTCCGGTCGTCTCCGCCTTGGCCATCGACTGGAGCTGCGGGACGGTGACGAGCGAGGCATCGAAGCGGTCGTCCGCCGGGACGACGCCCGTCGCCTTGTACCAGGCCGTCAGCCGGTCGGGGGTGTGCATGAACTGGAGGAAGTCCGCGGCCTCCTGGGGGTGCGCCGACCAGCTCGTCACGAAGTGGGAGATCGACTGGGTCGCGTTGCCGGCGTCGGCCAGCGTTCCGGTTCCCAACTTGGGCGGGCGCATGACGCCCACCTTGGACTCGCCCAGGTCCTTCATCGCCGTCGCGAGCATGCCGTCGGTCGTGAAGGTCATGGCGCCCTTGCCCTGTCCGAAGGCCCTGACACCCTGGTCGAGGTCAAGCGACATGACGTCGTTGTTGACGTAGCCCGCCTTGACGTACTCGTCCAGCTTCGTGTACCAGCCGGTGTACTTGGGATCCGTGAACGACGCGTTACCCACGACGGCAGACGCGAGGTCCTGGACCGACGACAGCTCCTGGCCCCCGAAGTTGGCGAACCACCAGGCCCCGAGGTAGCCGTTCTTGTCGCCACCCACGAACGGGGTGATCCCGGCTGCCTTGAGCTTGGCGGACGCCGCCATGAACTCGTCCCACGTCCAGCGGTCGCCGGTTGGCGGGGTGACCCCGGCCTTCGCGAACAGGTCCTTGTTGTAGGCCAGGCCGATCCCCAGCAGGTACTGCGGCATGGCCCAGACCTTGCCGTTGTACGTGTTCTCGTTCGTGTTGAGCCAGTGGCTCATCTCGTCGGCCGGGACGAGATCGCTGATCGGGGCGACCGAATCCGACCAGACGAAGCTCAGGACCGGGCCCGTGGCCCACTGGGAGGCGATGTCCGGGCCGCTCTTGGAGGCGGCGGCCGTCTGGAACGCGCTGATCAGGGTGTCCGTTCCCTGGGTGACCACGTTGACCGTGACGTTCGGCTTGACCGCCTTGTACGCGGCCACCGTGTCGGCCATCCACTTGTCCGCGCCGGGGGCGTCGGACTCGGCCCAGTACCAGAACTCGAGCGAGACGGGCTCGGTCGAGGCCGGGGTCGGGGCCACCGCGCTGGGGGCGGCTGCGCTCGGGGCGGCCGCGGAGGCACCCGGCGCCGCCGTGGCCGCAGCGGTGGGCGCCGTCGTGGGCGTCGAGCCCCCGCAGGCGCCGAGGATGAGCGACGAGACGACCGCAAGGCCGCCAAGTCGAGCCAGATACCCGTGCATGAGCATTCCTCCTCCTGTGTCCACTGGTCGTGGAGTCGCATGCTTCGTGGATTTCACGACGAGCATCGACTCCCTTACCGATATCGGTCAGACTCCACGGCGGCCTCGAATAGCGCGGCGACGTTCTCGGGTGGCACCTCCGGCCCGCGGACGGTGTCCTGCACGGGGTTGATGCCCCCCCACGCCGGCCTCGACCAGGACCTGCGGAAGCCGGCCGGCCGGGCGGTGGTCCAGGGCGGCCACGGTGCGCCTGCGATGGAGGTCGTCGCTCAAGCTCAGACTCCCACGATGTGGGTGAGGCCCTGGCTGTGATAGCGCTCGGTCCAGGACGGCCGGTCCGGGGTCGCGCCGCGGAAGCCGGCGAGGACGTAGGCGAGGAGCGCGACGGGCGGGACCACGGTCAACGGGGCGAGCCGCTCGTCCACGCCCGCGGGGACGACGAGGAGGCTGGAGTCGGGGACCGCGCGGCCCGGGGCGACCTCGATGATCCGCGCGCCCCACTCGCGGCAGTGCCGGACGACGTCGTCGGTCGCGGCGCGCCCGGGTCCATCGGGGGCGAGCGAGATCACCACCGCTCCGGGACCGACAATCGTCGCCGACCCTGACGCCATCTCCCACGTCTCCGAGGCTTCCGAATGGACGAGGGCCATCTCCTTGAGCTTGAGCGCCGCCTCGAGCGCGGCCGGGTAGGCGAGACCACCGCCGACCACGAACAGGTGCTCCGCGTCGGCGATCGCGGCGGCGATCGCGTCGACGACCGGCCAGGCATCGGCAACGGCCTGCTCGGCGTGGTCGGCCGCGAGGAGGAGGCCGGCGGTCACTTCCGCCTCGACCGCGTCGCCGAGGATCGCGCCGAGCACCATGATCGTCGCCGACAGGGTTGACGAGAAGGTCTTGGTCATGACCGGCGCATGGCTCGCGCCACCGGCCGAGATGACGACGTGGTCCGCGATGCGGGTGAGGCTGGACCCGGGCACGTGCACGATGCCGACCGTCGGAATCGTGCCGCGCACGTCCTCGAACACGCCCAGGACATCGCGGAACTCGCCGGATGCCGAGATCCCGACGATCGCGTCGCCCCGCCCGAGCAGCGGACGGAAGGTCCGGAAGTCGCCGGCGGTCACCGGGATCGCGATCGGATCGTCCGGCCCGGCCAGGCGGCGGGCGAGCCCGGTGGCATGGAGGCTGGAGTGGTACGAGGTCCCGTTGCCGATCACCCAGATGCGCCTGACCCCCTGGCCGCGCAGGGCATCGGCGACGGCTCGGGCGCCCGCCCGGGTCGCGTCCACGGTCGCTCGGATCGCGGCGGGTCCCTCCAGGATCTCGGTGGGGATGGTCCCTTCGATCGGCACGGTTCCTCCTGTCACCCTCAGGCGACGATGACCCGGATCTTGCGCGCCGCCAGGTCCGCCAGGACCTCTGGCCGCACCCCGCTGTCGGTGACGATGACGTCGACCTCGTCCAGGCCGAACACGAGCGCCGGGGCGAGGAGGTCGAATTTCCCGGAGTCCGCCATCACCACGACCGAGGTCGCCATCGTGCGGAGCGCCCGGTCGGTCAGGATCTCCGGCATGTAGTCGTTCATGAGCCCCCGTTCGAGGCTGATGGCCCCGATGCCCATGAACAGGGTGTCGGCCCGCATCTCGCGGCATGCCTGCTCGGTAAGGTGTCCCAGGAGGCTGTGCATCCGGGGGCGGATGACACCGCCCAGGACGACGAGCTGGATCCCCTCGCAGTCGAGGAGGACCTGGGCGACGTCGAGGGAGTTCGTGATCACCGTCAGGTCACGGTGGTCCACCAGCTGGTGGGCGAACTCGACGGCCGTGCTGCCACTGGTGACGGCGATGGTCTGCCCGTCCCGAACCAGCCCCGCCGCGGCGACGGCCACCCGCCGCTTCTCCTCCCGTGCGCGGCTCCACTGGGGGGTGGGGCCCTGGACCGGCCGCTCGACCAGCGTGGCGCCGCCGTACGTCCGGACCAGGCGACCCTCCCCGGCGAGGCGCTGCAGGTCCCGCCGGATGGTCGATGGCCCGACGCCCATCTCGCGGCTCAGCGCCGCGACGGTCGCCGTGCCACTGGCACGCACGAACCCGATGAGGTGCTCGTCGCGGTCGGGGGCGGTCACGCACATATCGTGGCAAAGCTGTGCGCGATCTGTCAAGAGACTTGCGAATTGTGCGCGTGCAATCGCCGTGAGGTTGCGCACACTGCGCTTGTCGGCGCCCATGTCGGGCTGTAGAGTTCGGTAGCGCGCATTCGGTGGCGTGCACGAGAAGGGCGCGGGACCGTCCACGCCCGCACAGGGAGACACCAACGCCCGCACAGGGAGACACCCGTGACCAAGGTTCCATGCGCTCGACGGGGTGCCAGGTGATCCCCGTGCCGGCGCCGGGCGCGGCATGGGACCGCGGGGATTGAGGATGCACGGCCCGGGCAGGGACATCGACGTTCTCGTCGTGGGCGAGATCAACCCTGACATCGTCGTCTCCGATCCCGATCCAGTCCCGGCCTTCAACGAGGTCGAGCGGGTCATCGAATTGGTGCACATGACGGTAGGGAGCTCGTCGGCGATCTTCGCCTGTGGGGCCGCCCGGCTCGAGCTGCGGGTCGCCTACTTCGGCGTTGTCGGGGACGATGCGTTCGGCCGGTTCATGCTGGACGCGATGCGGGGGCGGGGGATCGACGTCTCGGCCTGCCTGGTGGATCCTGCCCTGCGGACGGGGTCGACGGTCATCCTCACGAGCGGCCGGGATCGCGCCATCCTGACCGACATGGGCGCGATCGGGGCGATGGACGTGGACGCCATCCCAGGGTCGCTGGTCGACCGGGCACGCCACATTCACTCGGGCTGCTTCTTCCTCCAGGAGACGAGCCGCGACCGGCTGCCGGGCTTCTTCGCGTCGGCGCGCGCCCGTGGGATCACGACCTCCTTCGATACGAACTGGGACCCGACGGGGGCCTGGGACGGCGGGGTGACGGAGATGCTGCGGGCCTGCGACGTCTTCTTCCCGAACGCGACCGAGGCGCGCCGGATCGCCGGCCTGGACGACGTGAACGAGGCTGCGCGAGCCCTCGCACGGACCGGGGCCGCAGGGCGGGCCGACGGCGGGCCCATCGTCGCGGTCAAGCTTGGTGCCGCCGGCGCCCTCGCCTGCCGGGCCGAAGGGCCGCTTGTCTGGGTTCCGGCCATGCCCGTCGAGCCACTCGACACGACCGGTGCGGGCGACTCGTTCAACGCGGGCTTCCTGCGTGCCTGGCTCGACGGCGCCAGCCTGCCGGAGTGCCTTCGCTGGGGCGCGGTGTCGGGCGCGCTGTCGACCCAGCGGCTCGGCGGGATCGACGGGCAGGCGACGATGGACGAGGCCCTGGCAGCGCTGGAGGGATGGGTGCGATGACGTGGTGGACGGACGGGGCCGCGGGCCGGGACGCGACGTCGCAGCTGCTGGACCTGGCCCGCGCGAACCGGGCCGGCGAACCGGTCGGCATCTACTCGGTCTGCTCCGCGGAGCGGTCCGTCCTCCAGGCAGCGATGATCCAGGCCCGCCGGGACGGCGTCATCGTGCTGATCGAGGCCACCTCCAACCAGGTCAATCAGCTCGGCGGGTACACCGGGATGACGCCGCCCGACTTCTGCGCGTTCGTGCACTCGATCGCTGCCGAGATCGGCCTGCCGTGGACGCGGATCGTGCTCGGCGGCGATCACCTCGGCCCGCACGTCTGGAGGTCGCGGCCCAGCAGCGAGGCGATGGCGCTCGCGCGCGACCTCGTCCGCGACTACGTCCTGGCCGGGTTCACGAAGATCCACCTCGACGCCAGCATGCGGCTGGCCGGCGACCCCATGGACCGGCCGCTGGACGAGGCGACGGTCGCCGAGCGCGCCGCCGCCCTGTGCGCCGTCGCGGAGGAGACGGCGGCGCTCCTGCCCGCGGCCGCCCCGCGACCCGTCTACGTCGTGGGGAGCGAGGTCCCGATCCCGGGCGGCGAGCTGGCCGATTCGGCCGCCCCGGCCGTGACCGGCGTCGACGCCGTCGAACGGACGCTGGACGAGACGCGTCGTGCGTTCACCGGGCATGGCGTCGGCGATGCCCTGGAGCGGGTGCTGGCCCTGGTGACGCAGCCCGGGGTGGAATTCGGCGATGCGGTGGTCTTCGAATACGACGACCTCGCCGCCGCGGCGCTCGCGACCCGGACGCCGGATGGGCCGCCGCTCGTCTACGAGGCGCATTCCACGGACTACCAGACGGAGGATGCGCTGGGCCGGATGGTCCGCGACCACTTCGCGGTCCTCAAGGTCGGACCGGGCCTCACCTTCGCGCTGCGGGAGACGCTGTTCGCGCTGGAGGCGATCGAGGACGAGTGGCTGGTCCGCCGTGGCCTGGTCGTGCCGTCGCGCCTCCGCGAGACGCTCCAGCGGGTGATGGTGGAGCGCCCCCAGCACTGGCAGCCATACTTCCACGGCGACGAGGACGAGCTGCGGTTCGCCCGCGACTTCAGCTTCAGCGACCGCTCCCGCTACTACTGGCCGCAGGCCGAGGTCCGGGCAGCCGTCGAGCGCCTCGTCGGCAACCTCTCGGCACGTCCCATCCCGCTGACCCTGCTGAGCCAGTACCTGCCCAGGCAGTACGAGGCGGTCCGCGAGGGAGCCCTGCCGAACGATCCACGCGCCCACATGCGGGCGGGCATCGGGACCGTCGTCGACGCGTACGCGCGCGCCTGCGGCATGCGAGGCCACTGACCCGTGGGAGGCCGCCGAGCCACGGGAGGCCGCCGAGCCACGGGAGGCCGCCGAGCCAGGAGGGACCCGTCAGCCGTGCCGGGCCGGGAGGGCCGGACGTGACCACCTCGCGGGGGACCGGTCTGCCGTTCCTGGCGATCGACCACCGGCAGGTCGAGCGGCGCAAGCAGGCCCGCAGGGACCTCTGGGAATACCGGCCGGTGGACCACATCCCCGTCGCCTTCTGGCCGGAATGGACCTTCGGCTACACGCCACGTGAGGCGACCGAGAACGGCGACATCCAACTCGAGGTCAACATCCGGCGGATCGAGCGCAGCCTGCGGATCATCCCCGACGACTACATTCCCTGGGCGCGGATCTGGTGCGGCTACATGACCGTCGCCACGATGTTCGGGGCGGAGGTCCACTGGGCGGATGACCCCGCCCAGCCCCCGGGCGTGAGCGCCCCCCTGGTCCACGAGATCGACCAGGTGTTCGGGCTCGAGCGCCCGGACCTGGGTGCCGGCCTGATGCCGGAGAACCTGCGTCGCCTGCGCCGCCACGCGGCGGCGCTCCCGGAGGACGTGTCCCTGACCGGGATCGACGCCGGCGGGCCCCTCAACAACTGCAAGGACCTGGTGGAGACGAACCTGCTCTACACGGCCTTCTACGACCACCCCGCGGCGATGCACCACCTGCTCGGCCTGGTGACCGACGTCCAGCTCGACGTCTACCGGGCCGTCGTCGGGGCGGCGGGTGGTCCCGGGCGCATGACCTGCGTCGACTTCAACACCGAGTGGGCGCCCGAGCCATACCGCGGCTTCGTCGGCGACGACGTGTGCGCGACCATCGGCCCGGACCTGTTCCGGGAGTTCGGCCTGCCGTACAACAGCCGCCTCCTGCGGCCGTGGGGCAGCGGCGTGCTGCACAACTGCGGTCCGCACCCCTCGCGGAACCTCTACCTCGAACACGACCCGAGGCTTAAGGGCCTCCACGTCGCCTACAAGTACTCGCATCGCGACTTCCCGGCCCTCAGGGAGATCCTGGCCGGGTGGGGCGTGATCCACGTCGTGCTGGACAACGAGCTGACGCCCGAGGCGATGCTCTCGTCCTTCCGCGCCTCGATGGAGATGCTGGCCCCCGACGTGATCGGCATGCCCGTCTGCATCCTCGACGATTCCTGGACGGACGAGGACGTGACCGCGCTCTACTGGGACATGCGCAGCATCTCGGACGAGTACGCGGCCAACATGCGCTGGGCGACCTGACGTCCTGGCGGCGCGCGACCCGATGCCACGCGCCGGGCTCCATGAGGTGGCGCCCCGGGTCGGGAAGGTCGCGGTGGTGGGCCGGAAGGGTCGGCGTGAGCCAGCGGCTCGCGCCCTGGCTGCCGGTGGAATCGAAACGACCCCGGGGACTGGACCGGGGTCGCCTCGGTGTGGTGGGAGCGTCACCGCTCCACTGGCACTAGCGGGAGAGGGCGTGGCCCCGGGAGTCGTGCACCTCGTCGGCGCAGGGGACGCTGCAGCCGCGAGCGTCGCGGCCCGCCATCGGCGAGAAGTGGAGCCACCCGTTGAGGTCGGCGGCATGCTGCAGCCGGCAGCCGCACGCAGAGCAGGTCACGGGCCCGCCCGCGTTCTCCGCGCTGCCGGCGCGGCCGTCGGTGTTGTAAGCCGGAAATGTCATCATCGTCCTCCCGTTCGAGGCTGCCCGACAGCGGTGTCGGGCGACGGCCGGCGAGCGCCCGGGGGCGGACACCGGAAAGGTCGGACGGACCGGAACAGGATCCGTTGGGCTGTCGGGTCTGGGAATACCCCTTCCCGAACCTGAATCCTCCGCCGGGCGTCGCGAGGCGGCGACATCTGCGAGGCAACGAGCCGGTTGCGTTTGGGTTGCGGAACGACAAATCCCTGGTCAGGCCTGGTAGGCAACCTCGCCGTGGACCGAAAGGTCGAGGCCCATCTCCTCCTCGCGCGCCCCGACCCGCATCCCGAGCAGGAAGTCGACCAGCTTGACGATGAGGAACGTCGCGCCGACCGCGTAGGTGATCGTGGCCCCGACGGCCACGAGCTGGACCAGGACCTGGCCCGGGTTGCCGTCGATCAGTCCGCTCCCGGCCGCGTTGATCGCGGTGGTGGCGAAGACGCCCGTGGCCACCGCCCCGAACATGCCGCCGACGCCGTGGACCGCGAACACGTCGAGCGCGTCGTCGATGTGGACACGCTCGCGGAGCAGCGTGGCGCTGTAGCAGAGCCCGCCGGCGACGAGGCCGATGACGAGGGCGCCGCCGGCCGTCACAAAGCCGGAGGCCGGGGTGATGGCGACGAGGCCGGCGACGGCCCCCGCAGCCGCGCCGACGACGCTGACCTTCCTCTTGTGGAGGTAGCTGGCGAGGACCCAGGTGATCGTCGCCGCGGCGGCGGCGGTGTTGGTGACCAGGAGCGCGTTGGCGGCGAGGCCGTTGGCGCCCAGGGACGAGCCGGCGTTGAAGCCGAACCAGCCGAACCACAGGAGCCCCGCGCCGAGAACGGTCATCGGGATGTCGTGCGGCTCGACACCCTCGCCGTTGAGGGCGCGGCGCCCGATCATGATCGCGACCAGCAGAGCCGACACGCCCGATGTGGCATGGACGACGGTCCCGCCCGCGAAGTCGAGCGCGCCGAGCTTGTACAGCCAGCCGTCGGTGGACCACACCCAGTGGGCGACCGGGGAGTAGACGAGAACCGACCACGAGGACGGTGAACAGCACGAAGGCGCCGAACCGCTTGCGCTCGGCGAAGGCGCCCGTGATGAGGGCCGGGGTGATGGCCGCGAACATCAGCTGGAAGGCGGCGAACAGGATGAACGGGATCGTCGGGCCATAGGCCGGGTTGGGGGTGAGGCCGACGGTGATGAGGCCGACGTAGTCGAGGCCGCCGATGAGGCCGAGCCCGCCGACGTCCTTGCCGAACGCCAGCGAGAAGCCGACCGCGACCCACACGATGCTGACCAGGGCCAGCCCGAAGAAGCTGTGCATGATCGTCGACAGGACATTCTTGCGGCGGACGAGGCCGCCGTAGAACAGGGCGAGGCCGGGGAGCATCACCATGACCAGGGCGGTCGCCATGAGGAGCCAGGCCGTGTCGCCGGTGTCGATGGTGCCCGCATCCGACGCCGCGGCGACGCCGGGCAGCGCCGCGAGGAGCAAGGCGGCCGCCGTGCCGCCGAAGAGGAGCCTTCGTCCGAAGCGCATCGCGCGATCCACCTCCCTGTGTGCCGGCCCGGTATGCCGGCCCCGGTGTGCCGGCCCGGCCGAGACCGGTGCGTGGTGGGGCGAGGTTGGCGTCGTGATGCCGGACGGTCAGCGCGCGCCGACGGACCGGGGCGGGATCGATTGGGTCACGCCCGGTTGCGAAGTCGTTGCGCGGGCGCGCGAGCGGCGCGAGGGTAGGACGCGAGGTGCGGCTTGCGCACCACCTGATCTGGCCCACGACCGGTACGCTGGCCGCTCCAACGGATCGGAGGGCTCGATGGACCTGGGATTGAACGGCCGGCGGGCGCTCGTCGGTGGCGGGGGATCGGGGATCGGCGGCGGGATCGCCTCGGCCCTGGCGGGTGAAGGCGCGCGCGTTGCGCTCATCGGCCGGTCGCGCGACCGGATCGAGGCCGCCGCAGCCCGCCTGGGCGGCGTGGGCGTCGTCGCGGACCTCTCCGCTGCCGGACGGGCCGCGCGGTGCGGTCGAGCACGCGGTCGCCGAGCTCGGCGGCCTGGACCTCGTCGTCGTCAACACCGGCGGGCCTCCCGGCGGCACGTTCGAGACGCTGGGCGAGGCCGAGTGGGAGGCGGCGATCGCGGGCACGCTCCAGTCCACGCTCCGGCTCATCCGGGCATCGCTGCCGCACCTGCGCACCGGCGTGGACCCCGCGATCCTCGTCGTCCTCTCGTCGTCCGTCCGGGAGCCGATCCCGGCCCTCACCACGTCCAACGTCCTGCGCCCGGGGCTCGCCGGCCTCGTGAAGACGCTGACCGCGGAGATCGCCCCGATCCGGATCAACGGGCTCGCGCCCGGGCGCATCGCCACGGACCGCGTCGCGTACCTGGACGGCAAGCGGGCCGAGGCGGCCGGCGTCACCCGCGACGAGATCGCCAGGCGATCCCGGGCGACGATCCCGCTCGGGCGCTACGGGGACGTGGCCGAGATCGGACGGGTGGGGGCGTTCCTGCTGTCCCCGGCCGCGTCGTTCGTGACCGGCGCGATCGTCCCGGTGGACGGGGGGATGATCCGCGCGCTGCCGTAGCGATCCGCGGTGCCGTAGCGGTGTGACCTGGCTCCGGTCCATTGCAGTCACCGAACCCGATGACCAGTCCGCGAGGCCCTTGATGGGCTGGTTCGCGGACGAGGCAGACGCGAACGAGGACACCGCACTGGGGCGAACGGGCCGCTGCCTACTCGGCTCATCTCGCCGGGGTCGCTCCGCAGCTGCCGGCGGCACTCATCACCCTGGCGACGGACCCTCGTTTCGACCTTCACGACGGGCGCTTCCGGGAGGTCGCGGTCGCCCGGGAGACCCAGGAGGTCGTGATGGTGGTCGACTGTGGCAGCCTCCAAGTGGGCTATCGCCGGCTCGCCCACGGGTTCGAAAAGGCGGCTGCCGTTCCCGAATTCGTCGCGAGGGTTTGCATCCTGCGCCGGTGATGCACGGGTGGTTCAGGACGACGAGCTCGCCGCACGGCTCGAACGCTCAACCCGGGTTTCGACGGTTGAGCCGTGCACGATGAGGGCTCCGCTGAACCACACTAGGGTCAGAACCCGGTTGCCGCGGGCCCGCGACCGGGTGGTTCGGGCCGGCGATGCCCGGGGGTCAGGCCGGAAGGATTCGGCCACAGGCCCTCGAAGGAGCGCCTCCAGGATGGGCGCCTGGATGCGGTCGAACAGGCGGGGTCCGTCGGTTGGGTATGACCGGACGCTTGGCTCCATGCCCATCGCCGTGGCGAAGGCGACGAGCGTCTCGAGGCTCGGATCGCGCGATCCCCCGATGGCGGGTCGCTGAGGGTCGAATCCGGCGAACGATCGCCGGACCCGCCCCACATCCCTGCCCCACGGTCACGAAATGCCGGCGGGAGCCCCGGACGCGCCATGCAGCGGAGGATCCCGATCACCTGGCGGCACGCGGTGGGCAGTTGGCTCGCGGCGTGCGCCCACCCGCGTCCCGGCCCGCACGAAGCACGGCCACGGCCCCGCCCGGCATTCTCCCCCCGCCCGGCATTCTCCCCCGCCCGGCATTCTCCCCGCGCCCGTCCAGCCGACGGCCCCGGGTGCCTCCGTCTCGCCGGTCAGCTCCGCAGGCCTTCTTCCGCACCGGCAGGCGCCGAGTCCAGGACGGACCCGAGGAGCTCGGCCAGCACGGACCCCGCCACGAGGTGCCGGTCCAGCCCCGTGCGACGCAGCACGGCCTCCAGGTCCTCGACCGTGGCCGGATCCGCCGGCACGCCCGGCGCCCGGACGGCGGCATGGGCGATGGCTCCGCGGCGCTGGTAGACCAGCTTGCGGATCGGCAGGTTGAGGAGGGCCTGGTTCTCGAACCGGATCAGCGTCGCGTAGCGGTCGAAGACGGCGGCGGCACCCTCGCGGTCGCCGGCGAACCAGCGCCGGACCACCGCCACGAGCACCTCGGGGAACCCGAAGCCCGTCATCGTGCCGTGGGTTCCGCGGCCCAGCTCCTCGATCAGCATCTCGCCGCCGAGCCCGCCCAGCACCCGCACGTCCGCCGAGCCCGAGACGAGCCGCCCGGCCTTCGGCGGCGTCGGCTCCTCCTCCAGCTTGATCACGCGGCACTGGGGCGCCTCGGCCGCCAGCGCGAGAAGGAACTCCGACGTCATCTGGACGCCTGAGCTGGCGGGATGGTCCTGGACCACGATCGGGATCGTGATCGCCCCGGCCACTGCCAGGTAGTGGCGGCGAAGCGACGCGTCCGTGGCACGCGTGAGGGACGGCGGGGCCAGCATGACCGAGTGGGCCCCGTCTTCCTCGGCCTCCCGGGCGAACGCGATCGCGCGATCGGTCGAGGCGTGCGACACCCCGACGCAGACGGGGATCGTGCCGTCGGCGGCCTCCAGGGCCGTCTGCAGGACGAGCGAGCGCTCCGCGTCGCCCAGGCGACCCGCCTCGCCGAGAACGCCCAGGATCGTCATGCCGTCGACGCCGGTTGCCCGGACGAACGCGACCAGCCCGGGGATCGACGCGTCGTCGACCTCCCCGTCCGGCGTGAACGGCGTCGGGACGATGTTCCAGACCCCGCGCAGCGCGCCGATGTCGCCCATGCCGCCTCCGGCACCTGACCGCGACCGTCCGGTCGAGCGGCTGGTGTTCCAGCGAGGCTACACGACGGCGGCCGGCCGGGGCTCGCCGCCGGGTCAAGAGGCTACGGAAGGCGGATCCGGATATCGTCCACGGCCGCCTCGACCAGGCTCGCCGAGCCGCCATCGTTCGCCGCGACGATCAGGTGGATCGTCTGGCCGGCCCACCTGGCCATCGACACCGAGGCGGACGCCCACGACGCGTTGTCGTTGTTCGGGGCGCCGAGCTCCTGGAGCACGATCGTCTGGGTGCCATCCTCCGCCTCGACGATCATCCGGAAGTAGTCCACTGACGTCGAGTTCGAGCCGTGCGCGAGGTAGTAGCGGAAGGTCAGCTTCCCGAACGCGGCGGGCTCCGCGGGCAGGGTGATCGCCCGGCTGCGCATGGTCGTCCGGCCACCGTCCACGTCCCCGTAGCTCGGGTTGGGACCGGCGGCGAGGCCCGTCACGAGGGCGCCCTGGCCCGAGACGGTGGTCCCGAGCTGCTTGGGTCCGTGCGAGGACGTCGCCTGCGGGTGGCCGATGGCCCACAGCCCGCGGACCGCGGTGTCGGTACCGAAGGGGTTGCGCACCCAGCCACGGTTGATCTCCAGGTCGTCGTACAGGGGCCCGCAGTTGGCCTTCCTGGCCGTGGCTCCGAGGGTGGCATACGGGCATGCGGCCCGGTCGATCAGCAGCAGGATCGCGGCCCGGTTGCGCTCGGTCTGGGGGCCGATCGCCGATGCGGGCGGGTAGTGGTCGGTCAGGACCGCCCCGGTCTCGGCCGGGTACAGCTCGAACGTGTAGCTGAAGATCCGGTACTTCCCGTACATCCAGTCGATCTGGTCGCCGTCGGTGATGTAGAGGTCCGACGATTGCTTGGCCTTGTAGCCGTTCAGCGCCGCCATCGCCTTGCCCATCGAGACGAACGTGCTGTGGTCGAGCGCGGTCATGTCCGGCGGCACGTCGGTCTTCGTGTAGCCGTACGGCCACAGGATGAGCTTGCCGTTGGTGTGGAGCGTGATGTGCGTCCGGATCTGCTGGACGCCGCCGATGACGCGGCTGCTCACGAAGTCGCGCAGGGCTCGCGTCTCGGGCGCCGAGAACGCTGCCGCGCCGCGGTACGTGGTCGACTTGGGGTTGCCCGATGAACCCCCGCAGCATCCGAAGCGATACCCGTAGTTGCGGTTGAGGTCCGTGCCCACGGCCGTCGACCCGGTGTTCGGCTGGCGGTTCTTGCGCCATGCCCGGAACGGGGAGCCGGTGAGGTCGAAGCGGAGGCCGTCGGGGTTCAGGGCGAAGATGATGAAGATCTCGCGTGAGTTCACGAGGCGGGTCACCGTCCCGTCCGACCCGTAGCCGTCCGTGAGCCAGCGCAGGACGGCCAGCGCCTGCTCCGTGGACAGGTGCTCGCGGGCGTGGTGGAGGGCGTCGATCAGGACCTCTGGCTGCGCCTCGTCCGTCGCCACGTTGTCGCTGACCTTGGCGACCCAGATGTCGCGGCCCTGGTAGCTCTTGCCGATCGAGAAGATCGAGACGATGTCGGGATGGTCCTTCTGCGCCTGCATGATCTCGTCGACAAGCTCGGGCCAGTTGTGGTAGGCGCTCATCGAGGTCGGGAAGTCCGGCTCCGCGGCGCGCGCGGTGGCGGGCGCGAGAGCGGGGACCGCGAGGGTGGCGGCGAGGAACAGGGCGGCGATGACCCGACGCATGTCGTCAGGGTGCCAGATGCGGGGCCCATTCGACACGGGCATTTCGGGCTACTGGCGGCCCATTCGCCGGGCCGCCCCCGCTCGGACGGCCGCAACCGCTGCTGTCCGTGATGACGATCGGCACCTCGCAGCTGGCTTCGTGATGCGGGGAGCCTCCTTACCGGGGGAAGTGGTCATCGGCGGGATCCGTCGGCGTGCCCGGTCAGCGGTGGAAGCGGCCATCCCGGCGCGGCGGACCGGTCGCGGACGACAACGGGCATGGTCGCCGCGGGCGCGGCGTCATTGGTCGCGGCGACCGACGATCGCTTGACGATCGGCCCGTGGCGGGTCAAGATACCCATGTAATCGATTGCTGCCGCTTGGAGAGCCCGGCGCGCCCGGCTTCGACCCCGGTTGACCTCCGAGCCCGCGACGGGTATTCTCGATAATCGATTGTTGGGATGGCCTGCCGGCGCGCGGCAGGCTCGGAGCGATGGTCATGATCGGCGGAGATGGCCCGCCGGCGGGATGTCGCCCCGGTCAAGGTGTGAACCTCGGAGGCGACGATGGGCAGCGAGACGGCCGGCTCCGCCAGGAACCCCGGTCGGCCTGATACGGGCGGGACCCGCAATGGGCACTGACCGACGAGGGGCCGCGCGAGACCTCCTCCACCGCGCGGCCGTCCCCGGCCCCGACGGCCTCGTGGTCGGGATCGACCCCCAATCGGCAGGCTGGGACTACACGACCTGTCACCTGTACCGGCTGCGGCCCGGCCAGCCCGTCACCCGGTCTGAAGACGACCAGGAGCGCCTGGTCCTGGTCCTCGAGGGTCGCGCCGCGGTCAGGGCGGGGGACAGGGACTTCGGTGTCGTCGGCTCGCGGACCACGGTGTTCGACGGCCCGCCCTGCCCGGTGATCCTGCTCGAACCCGGTCTGCCCGTCGACATCGTGGCGGAGACGGACGCACTCGTGGTCGTGGCCAGCGCCCCGGGAGGGCCCGCCCGGCGAACCGCGCTCGTGGCGCCGGGGGAGATCCTCGTCGAGAACCGAGGAGCCGGGCAGACGGCGCGCCGGATCCACCACCTGCTGCCGCCGTCGGCGGAGGCCGGGCGCCTGATCGCGTTCGAGGTGTTCACGCCCGGTGGCAACTGGTCCAGCTACCCGCCGCACAAGCACGACACCGAGAACCCGCCCGTGGAGGCCCGCCTCGAGGAGCTCTACCTGTACCGCTTCGCCAGGCCCCAGGGCTTCGCGTTCGCCCGCGTCTACACTGCGGACCGCTCGCTCGACGAGGCCATGACCCCGGGCGATTGCGACCTGGTCGTCGTGCCCCAGGGCTACCACCCGGTCGGCGCGCCACACGGCTATGACTGCTACTACCTCAACGTGATGGCCGGCCCCAACCGCGCCTGGCATTTCACCCTTGACCCCGACCACGCCTGGTTGATGAACTGGGATCCGGCCGCGCCCGTCGCGGCCATGGAGGACGCCGCCCGATGACCCTGATCACCGTCGACAGCCCGCTGTCGCGCATGGTGGAGCGCACGCCCACCGACTTCTGGAACGACTCCTGCGCCGTCGCCGAGCTCGCCTATGCCGTGGAGCGCGGCGGGACCGGCGCCACATCGAACCCGGTGATCGTCGTCGAGGTGATGAAGAAGGAGAAGGACCACTGGGTTCCGCGCGTCCGCGAGATGGCGGCCGCCAACCCCACCTGGTCGGAGGTCGAGCTGACCTGGGCCCTGATCGAGGAGATGGGCGCGCGCGGGGCCGGCATCCTGGCGCCCGTGTTCGCGGACGAGGACGGCCACAAGGGCCGGCTCTCGCTGCAGACGAACCCGGCCAACTACCGCGATCCGGTCCGCATGGCGGACCAGGCGGTCCATTTCAGCACCCTGGCGCCGAACATCCAGGTCAAGTTCCCGTGCACGGCGGCCGGCCTCCAGGCCGTCGAGGACGCCACCGCACGGGGCGTCGTCGCCAACATCACGGTCGTGTTCACGGTGCCCCAGGCGATCGCCGCGGCCGAGGCCGTCGAGCGCGGCCTCGCCCGCTTCGAGGCGGGCGGCGGCGACACCGGCAGGTTCAGCCCGGTCTGCTCGATCATGATCGGCCGGCTCGACGACTGGATGAAGGTCCTGGTCGAGCGGGACGACATCGCCGTTCACCCGGACGCCACCAACTGGGCAGGGATCGCGGTCTTCAAGCGGGCCTACGCCATCTACCGCGAGCGCGGCTACCGGACCCGGCTGCTCGCGGCCGCCTACCGGCACCGCCTCCACTGGACCGAGCTCGTCGGCGCGGACGTCGTGCTCACGATGCCCTACGCGTGGCAGGTCCGGTTCAACAACAGCGGCATCGACCCGGTCAGCCGGATCGACGTCCCCGTGGACCCCTCCATGATCGATGACCTGCAGCGGCGGATCCCGGACTTCGTCCGCGCCTACGAGCCGGACGGGATGACGCCGGCCGAGTTCGATTCGTTCGGTGCGACTGCGCGCACGCTGCGCGGTTTCGTTGCGTCGTACCATGACCTGCAGGGCGTCGTGCGCGACATCATCCTGCCGAACCCCGACCTCAAGCCGGCCTGACCGGCACACGCCAGACTTCGACCCCAATCGCAGCGGAGGCACAGCACGTGGCCATCGAGACTCCCGACAAGGCGGCGATCCTGCCGATCATGTCCCACTGGATCAACGGCACGGCCGTCGAGGTCCTTCCTGAGAACACCGGCCCCATCACCAACCCGGCAACGGGCGAGGTCTTCGCCCGCGTCCCCCGCGGTGGACAGGCCGAGGTGGACGCGGCCGTGGCCGCCGCCAACGCCGCCTTCCCGGCCTGGCGCGACATGGCCCTCATCGCACGCAGCAACATCTTCTTCGCGTTCCGGAACCTCATGTTCGAGCACCGCGAGGAGTTGGCCGCGTTGATCACGCGCGACCACGGCAAGACCTTCCCGGATGCCCTGGCCGAGGTGCTCCGCGGCATCGAGACCATCGACTTCGCGTGCGGGCTGCCGGTCCACCTCAGCGGCATGATGACTCCCAACGTGTCCACCAAGGTGGATGCGTTCACCCTGCGCGCTCCGCTCGGCGTCGTGGCGGCGATCACGCCGTTCAACTTCCCGGTGATGGTCCCGACGTGGATCTACCCGATCGCGCTGATGTGCGGCAACACGGTGATCCTCAAGCCGTCCTCCCATACCCCGGGCGCCACCCAGCTCCAGGCCGAGCTGTGGACGCAGGCCGGCGGACCGGACGGCACCTTCAACGTCGTCTACGGCGGCAAAGAGGCCGTGAGGGCGATCGTCGAGCACAAGGACATCAAGGCGATCCAGTTCGTCGGCTCCACGGCCGTCGGCCGGTACGTCTACGAGGAGGGCACGAAGCGCGGCAAGCGCGTCGGCTCCTACACCAGCGCCAAGAACGCCATGCTCGTCCTGCCCGACGCCGACATGGATCTCGTCGCGGACGCGGCGGTCGCCTCCGGCTTCGGTTCCGCCGGCGAGCGCTGCATGGCCCAGACGCTGATGGTCGCCGTGGGCGACACCGGCGAGCGTCTCAAGCCCAAGATCATGGACCGGATCGCGCGGCTCAAGATCGGCAACGGCATGGAGCCGGGCATGGACATGGGCCCGATCTACACCGACGAGCATCGCCAGTCGATCATCAAGTGGATCGGCATCGGCGAGGCCGAGGGCGCCGAGCTGCTGGTCGACGGCAGGACGTTCGAGGGTCCCAACCCGGACGGCTTCTTCCTGGGCGTCACCCTGTTCGACCACGTGACCCCCGAGATGAAGATCTACCAGGAGGAGATCTTCGGTCCCGTCTTCGGCATCGTGTACGCCGACACGTTCGACGAGGGCCTCAAGCTCATCAACGACCACAAGTACGCCAACGGCACCGCGGTCTTCACCACCGACGGCGGCGCCGCCCGGCGGTTCAAGCTCGAGGTCGACGTCCCGATGATCGGCGTCAACGTGCCGATCCCGGTGCCGGCCGGCTACATGTCGTTCTCGGGCGCCAAGGAGTCGGCGATCGGCGACCTGGCGATGCGCGGCGAGGACGGCGTCCGCTTCTTCACCCAGCAGAAGATGGTCACCGAGCGCTGGCCCGAGCCCGGCAAGCAGGGTCCCCTGAGCCTCGTCTTCCCCGGCAACTCCTAGGCGTTTCGAACAGGACCGGCCCCGTCGCTCCGGTGCGGGGCCGGTTCTTCATGTCCGGGACGGCCCATTGTCCGGACGGCCCATTGTCCGGGCGGCCCATCGTCCGGGCGGCCTACCGGCAACCCCGGGCCGGCCCGCAGCCGTTCAGCCCTCGCCCGCGATGATCTCCGCGATCGTCACGCGCCGGCCCTCGCGGCTGCTCAGTCCCGCCGCGTCCACGGCGCGCTGGACGGCGAGCCCGTCGCGGAAGTCCGGCGAAGCTGACGTGCCCGTCGCGATCGCCGTGACGAACCCGCGGGCCATGTTGTCCTGCTCGCGGAACGTGTCCCTGTAGGTGTTGCCGACCGTGTCGCGCCGCGCGGTCCCGAACACGCGGTCGGGGATCGGCAGCTCGTGGATCGCCGGCTCGGCGGCCCGACAGCCGTCCACCCGCTGGACCGTGTCCCAGTCCATGACCGCGTGCAGGCTGCCGCCGCTGCCATGCAGCTCCGCTTCGTGGCGCTGTCCGAACGGGCCCGGCTGGTACGCCACCGAGGTCACGTGGAGCGATCCGGTGGCACCGTTCTCGAACTCCAGCAGGATCATGGCGCCGTCCTCGGCGGCGCGGAACGGGAGGCCGTCGGGACGCGGCGCCCGCGCCACGGAGCGGCCGAAGACCGCCGTGACGGCGGTGATCTCGCCGAAGAACCAGCGCGCGAGGTACACCCAGTGGGACCCCAGGTCGCCGGAGGCACCGGCGCCCGCCTGGTCGAGGTCGAAGCGCCAGCTGTACTCGCCCGACCGCCCGTAGCCCGTGTAGTAGCGCAGGTTGAGGTGGTACGGGCGGCCGATGTAGCCCCCGTCGACGAGCTCCTTGAGGTAGCGGTTGACGGGCATGAACCGGTAGGTGAAGGGGGTCATGGTGACCACCCCGGCCCGCTCGGCGGCCTCGGCCATCCGCCGGGCCTCCGTGGAGGTCATCGCCAGGGGCTTCTCGCACAGCACGTGGAGCCCGCGGCCGACGGCCGCCATCGCGTAGGGGTAGTGGTGGGCGTTGGGGCTCAGGATCACCAGCGCGTCCAGCGGCCCGGCCGCGAACAGCTCGTCGAGCGTGTCGTACGCCCCCGGGACGCCCCAGCGCGCCGCGAACTCCCGGGTGTGCTCCGGGCGGGTGCCCCCCACCACGCCCCGCACGTCCGCGAGGGGGTGCCTGGTGAGGGCGGGCAGGTACATCGCGTCGGCCCACCAGCTGGTGCCCACCACGCCGATCCGGACCTTCTCGCTCAACTGGTGCTCCTCGATCGCGCCGGCCAGCGGCCCGATCGCGCCGGCCCGGCGGCCCTGCCATGACCGCCCTGCCAACAGGGCGGCCTGCCAAGGATATGGGAGCGCGCCGGGCGGCAGGGTGTCGCCCGGCGCGCGGGGGAGGCAGGAACGAGCGTCAGACGCCGATCGACCGGAGGTACTCGCGGTTGCGACGGGCGCTCTCGCGGGGGTTGCCCGTGCCGGGCAGGACGTCCTGCTCCACGACGATCCAGCCGTCGTAGCCGATTTCCTCGAGCGCGTCGAGCATGCCTGCGAAGTCCACGCAGCCCTTGCCCAGCTCGCAGAAGACCCCGTGGCCCACCGATGCCGGCCCGTCCCACCCGTTGGCGCGGGACGCTTCCATGACGGCCGGGTCGCAGTCCTTGAAGTGGACGTGCCACACGCGGTCGCGGAACTCGCGGACGGCCGCAACAGGGTCGCCACCGGCGCCGAACGTCCAGTGGCCGGTATCGAGGCACAGGCCGAGGACCGACGGATCGGTCATCTCGAACAGGCGGCGCGCCTCCGCCTCCGTCTCGATCAGGGTGCCGATGTGCTGGTGGATGACGGTCCGGATCCCGGCCTCGGCCATCACCCGGCGGGCAACGTGGTTGGCGCCGTCGGCGAAGACCCGCCACTGCTCGTCGGTCATGCCGTCCCCGGGTGTCACCCGACCGGCGATCCGGGTCCGGTGCGGGTTGCCGTATGGGTCGTTGCCGAGGACCACGACGGCCTTCGGACCGCCGACCCTCGCCAGCTGCCGGGCGGTGCGGACGGCATCGTCCGCGCTGGCCTGGTGCTTGGAGGCGTCCTCGAGATTGACGCTCACCCAGGAGCCGATCAGCGCGAGACCGCGAGCGTCGAGCACGCCGCGCAGCTCGGCTGGATCGGTGGGCATGAACCCCCAGTCGCCCAGCTCCGTGCCGCTGTAGCCGGTCTCGTGCATGTCGTCGATGACGCGGCGGTAGCCGTCCCGGCTGCCCTCGATGCCCTCGATGACACCCCAGGAGCAGGGGGCGTTCGCGACCCGGATCATGTGGTCACTCCTTGTCGTCCGTGGGTGCGCGGCGGGAACCGCAACCGTGCGATGGCTTCCCGGGCGCGCAGGACCGCGGGGGCCTCCCGGAACCAGGGTCGCGCGGCGGCGGCTCGAGCCATCGCCTCCACGCCGTCCCCCGCGTCATCGCGGTCATGCGGCCTGGCTCCCGTCCTCGACCGGCGCCGGGCCGGTGGACTCTCGCTCGCGGAGCACCATCGGCAGGAGGATCGTCCGGGGCGTGCCCGCATCCTCGAGGCCGCCCAGGGCCCCGGCCAGGTGCTCCACCGCCAGGCGGCCCATCTCGGACTTCTGCTGGGCCACGGTCGTGAGCGACGGGACGACCCAGGAGGCCGCGGCGATGTCGTCGCACCCGATGACGCTCATCTTCTCGGGCACCCGCCGCCTCGCGGCACGCAGCGCCCGGAGCACGCCGATCGCGGTCAGGTCGTTGTAGCAGGCGATCGCGGTGACGGCGAGGCCGCGATCGAGGATCTCCGTCGCGGCGCGCTCGCCTCCATCGACCTGTGCATCGCCGCTCAGTTCGGGGCAGCGGGCGCCATCCAGCCCGGCGGCGCGGCAGGCCTGCCGGAAGCCGAGGAGGCGCGGTCCGTCCGCCGTGAAGGCCTCGGATCCACGGACGTAGGCGATCCGGCGATGCCCGAGGCCCACGAGGTGCTCCACGGCCTGCCGGGCACCGCCGATGTTGTCGCTCGTGATCACCGTGACCGGGAGGCCCGTCGGCTCCGAGTTGACCACCACGACCGGGACGGGAGAGGAGAGCAGCCACTGCCAGCTGTCATCGGAGAGCTGGCTGGAGGCGATGATCATCCCGTCCACGCGCCGATCCACCATCAGGTCGAGGTAGTGCATCGCGCGATGCTCGTCGTTCGCGGCGCTGCCGAGCAGGATCGAGTAGCCGAGGGAACGGGCCGCCATGTCCGCGGCCTGGACCAGCTCCGGGAAGAACGGGTTCTGGATGTCGGTCACGATCAGGCCGAGGGTCCGGGTCCGCTTCATGCGCAGGGACCGGGCTACGCCGGACGGCCGGTACCCGAGCTCGTTGGCCGCAGCGGCAACCGCCGCAGCGGTGTCCGGCCTGGGGTTGCCGATGCCCGCCAGCACGCGACTGACCGTGGCCGTGGACACGCCGGCGCGAAGAGCGACGTCACGGATGGTGGCGGGCGCGGAGCGCTCGGTCATGCGCAGAGGCCCTTGGGGCCGGTCACGGCGCACGCCTTCGGAGCCTGGCTCGCGGGCCACCCCGGCGCGCAGCGGCAGCCTCTCTGTCGCCGCGTGCCGCGTGCCGCATGTACGCCTCCACGATTGTCCCTGCCGGGCGGCCAGGTCTTGGAAACCGGCTCGCGTAATCGATTGCTTAGCCTAGGCGCATCGCCTCGGAGCCGCCTCGGCAAGACCCCGAAGCCGTCGGCGCGGCCTCCGGAGCCGCGGCCGACGGCGACGAATTACGCGTGGCGCGGGTCGGATCGACGGCTGTCTCGGGGACCCGGCGGGAGGTGGGGGTTGTAATCGATTGCACCGTATGCGACGATGGACCTCCGGTCAAGGGCGCCCCGGAGGCGCGCGCGAGTCGAGAGGAGCGATCTGTGGGCACGGTTCGACTGACCGTCGGACAGGCGATCGTCCGCTTCATGGCGGAGCAGTACACCGAGCAGGATGGCGTCCGGACACGGTTCATCGCCGGCGTGTGGGGCATCTTCGGCCACGGCAACGTGGCGGGTCTCGGCCAGGCCCTCGAAGAGCTTGGCGACGAGTACGAGATGCCGTACTACCGTCCGCAGAACGAGCAGGCCCAGGTCCACCTCGCCGCGGCCTACGCGAAGCACAAGAACCGGCTGCAGACCTTCGCCTGCATGAGTTCCATCGGCCCGGGCGCCACGAACATGGTCACGGCCGCGGCGGGCGCCACGGTCAACCGGCTGCCGGTCCTCCTGTTCCCCAGCGACTACTTCGCGAACCGCCTGCCGGACCCCGTGCTCCAGCAGATCGAGCACCCGGTGGAGCACGACGTCTCCGCGTCCGACGCCTTCCGTCCCGTCTCCCGCTACTTCGACCGCATCTCCCGTCCCGAGCAGCTGCTGTCCAGCCTTCCGGAGGCCTTCCGCGTCCTGACGGATCCGGCCGAGACCGGTGCCGTCACGGTTTCCCTGCCCGAGGACGTGCAGTCCGAGGTCTACGACTGGCCGGAGCGTTTCTTCGAGCGCCGCGTCTGGCGCATCCGGCGGCCGCGCCCGGACACCGAGGTCGTCGCCGAGGTCGTTGACCTGATCCGCGCCGCCGAGCGGCCGATCATCATCGCGGGGGGCGGAGCCATCTACTCCGGAGCGGAGGCGGCCCTCGACGAGCTCGCGACCATGTACGGCATCCCGGTCACCGAGTCGCAGGCGGGCAAGGGCGTCCTGCCCTGGAACCACCCGATGAACGCGGGACCCATCGGCGCCGCCGGCGGCCTCGCCGCCAACCGGCTCGCGCACGACGCGGACCTCGTGATCGCCGTGGCACCCGGCTCGGGGACTTCGTCACCGCCTCCAAGACCCAGTTCCAGGACCCGGACGCGGTCTTCGTGGGCATCAACGTCAACGGGTTCGACGCGGCCAAGCTCCGCTCCCTCCCGGTCGTGGCGGACGCGCGCGAGGCGCTGACGGCCATCACCGCCGCGCTGGCGCCGAACGGACCACCCGGGCACGTCGCCGGGTACCGGCAGCGGGTCACGGATCTCAAGGCCGAGTGGGACGCGCGCGTGGACTACCACCGGACGCCCAACGGCGAGACGGAGGAGCTGGCCCAGCCCGAGGTCATCGGCATCGTCAACGACGCGGTGGGCGGACACGCGACGGTCGTCTGTGCCGCGGGCAGCCTCCCGGGCGACCTGCTCAAGCTGTGGCGGCCCGAGGACTCGAAGGCGTACCACCTCGAGTACGGCTACTCCTGCATGGGCTACGAGATCCCGGCCGGCATCGGGGTCAAGATGGCCGAGCCGGAGCGCGAGGTGGTGGTCGCCATCGGCGACGGCACCTACCTGATGCTCAACTCGGAGATCGTGACCGCGGTCGCCGAGGGCATCCGGATCACGGTGGTCGTGTTCGACAACCACGGGTTCCAGTGCATCAAGGACCTGGCCGCGAGCGTCGGCATCGCCCAGTTCGGCAACGAGCTGCGGTTCCGGGACCCGAAGCGGAACCGTCTCACCGGCGGTTACGTGCCGGTCGACTTCAAGAAGCACGCCGAATCGATGGGCGCCCTCGCCTTCTATGCGCGCACCGAGGGCGAGATCCGGGCAGCCCTCGCCGCCGCCCGCGAGGCGGACCGGATCACGGTCATCCACGTCGCGGTGTCGCCGGACAAGCGGGCCCCGGGCTATGAAGGCTGGTGGGACGTGCCGCCGGCGCCGTGAGCACCAAGACACCGTCAATGCGGCGCGCGGGCGCTACGAGACGGCAGTGGGAAACCAGCGGAGGGAGCTCCTGTGAGGATCGCAACCGCGCCCGTCAACTGGAACAACCCGGACGTCCCGGAGTACCGGGCCTGGCTGCCGTACCGCCAGATGATGGACGAGTTCGTGGAGGCGGGCTACGACGCCACCGAGTGGGGTCCCGGCATGCCGGAGGATCCCGTCGAGCTGGGCGCAGCTCTCCGTGAGCGCGGCCTGACGATGGTCGGCGCCTTCGTCGGCCTGGGCTTCCGGGATGCCGACCGGTACGACGCGGAGATGGCACGGGCGATGGAGATCGTCCGCCGCCTCCACGCCACGGGCGGCAGGTACCTGATCGCGGCGGAGGCCGGCGACGACCGGCGCCGGGGCGAGGCCGGCCACGTGGACGAAGCCCGCGGCCTGACCGACGAGCAGTGGCGGAACCTGGCCAAGGGCCTCCACGACCTGGCGGACAACATCGCGCCCCTGGGCATGAAGGTCGTGTTCCACAACCACGTGGGCACGTACGTCGAGACGCCGGCGGAGACGGCCCGGCTGCTGGACGAGACCGACCCGGCCAGGGTGGGCTGGTGCCTCGACGTCGGCCACCTGGCCTACGGCGGCGGCAATAGCCTGGCGATGCTGGGGGAGTACGGCGACCGCGTCGCCCACATCCACCTCAAGGACGTGGACGGCGACATCCTCGCGCAGGCCAGGGCCGAGGGGTGGAGCTTCGGCCAGGCCCTGAAGGCGTACATCTTCCCGCCGCTGGGCGAGGGGATCGCCCAGGTCCCGGAGGTGGTGGCCCACCTGCTCGCGCGCGGGTATGACGGGTGGTTCGTCCTGGAGCAGGACACCAACCGGGGCAGCCCGATGGAGGTCGCCCGCGACAATCGCGAGTACCTGGAGACGCTCCTGGCCGGGGTCGGGAGCGGCTGACGGCACCCGGCTCGCGGAGCGCCACGGGCTCAATCCGGGGCGAACCGCGGAGCGCGTACGGAAGGTGTTGAACGCGGAGTGACGGGCCACGAGGCCCCGCAAGGAGTTCTGATGGGCAGCTTCACGCTCAGGGATCCCGGCAACATCGGGGTGGCCGTGCTCGGTGCCGGCCGGATGGGCCAGACCCACGTCCGCAACCTGGGGGCGATCCCCAACGCGAACGTGATCGTCGTCGCCGACCCCGACCCGGGTGCGGCGGAACGCGGGCGCGACCTCGCCCGGGCCAGGCGCGCCTCGACCGATCCGGTGGAGGCCATCCTCGACCCCGACGTCGAGGCCGTTGTCATCGTCACCCCGACCAGCACCCACGCGACCCTGATCGAGACCGCCATGGGCGCCGGCAAGGCCGTCTGGAGCGAGAAGCCCATCGCCCAGGACATGGCTGAGACGGCCCGGATCGTGGACCTCTGGCGCGCCTCCGGCGTGCCGGTGCAGCTGGGCTTCATGCGCCGGTTCGACCCGGGCTACGAGCGCGCCAAGCAGCTGATCGACGGCGGGGAGCTGGGCCGCATCGAGCAGTTCCGCGCCCTGTCGCGGGACACGTTCCCGCCGCCCCTGGAGTTCCTCCTCACCTGTGGAGGCTCGTTCCTGGACATGTCCTCGCACGACCTGGACCTTGCCCGGTTCCTGGTCGGCGAGGTGGAGGAGGTCCACGCCTGGGCATCGGTCCTGTTCGACGACCGGTTCGCGAAGGCGGACGACTGGGACACGTCCGTGATCATGCTCAAGTTCCGCAACGGAGCCCTGGGCGTCGTGGAAACGTCCCGGCACTCCGAGTGGGGCTACGACATCCGCACCGAGGTCGCGGGTGCCGTGGGCAAGGTTGTCGTGGACGGCGCGCAGAAGACGCCGGCGACGGTCCTGCGCAAGTTCGGCTGGGAGGGCGACCTCTACGAGAGCTTCCCGGACCGGTTCGAGGTCGCCTACCGCCGCGAGCTGGAGGTCTTCTTCGACAACCTGGGCGCGGGTCGCCCGGTGGGACCGGGGCCCGATGACGCCCTGGAGACGCTGCGGCTGGCGCTCGCGTGCACGATGAGCTGGCGCGAGGGCCGGCCCGTCAGGCTCGAGGAGGTCACGGCCTAGCCGCCACCCCCGGGCCGGCCAGGCAGCCCTTCCTATCTCAACTCGCGTGTCCGGCTGGTTGTTGCACGCGTGTGAGATGTAGTCAGTAATAACTTGACATTCCGGTTCCGACGTGCATGCTTCTGACATGGTGACGCCGAAGACACCGGCCATGCACGTAGTCAGGGTGGTGAGCCGCCAGGGTGGCCGCGAGTACACGAGCACGCTGCTGCGCAACTCGTACCGTGAGGACGGCAAGGTCAAGAAGCAGACCCTGGCCAACCTGTCCCATCTGCCCGAGCCGCTGATCGAGCTCATCTGTCCTGGCTCGCCGGCGAGCGCTTCCTGCGCCGCCGGCGAGGCGCTCTCCATCCGGCGCAGCCTGCCCCACGGCCATGTCGCCGCGGTGCTCGGGATGACCCGCTCCCTGGGCCTGCCTGGCACTCCTCGACCGTCGACCGTCGCGCAGCCGGACCTCGCGGTCGCCCTGGTCGCCGCCCGCCTGATCGCGCCCGCGTCCAAGCTCGCCACGGCGGCGCTCCTGGGGCAGAGCACCCTGGGCGCGGCCTGCGGGGTCGAGGGCGCCGACGAGAACGAGCTGTACGGGGCGATGGACTGGCTCCTCGCGCGCCAGGCACGGGTCGAGCGCTCGCTCGCGGCCCGCCACCTCGCGCAGGCTCCCTCGTGCTGTACGACCTGTCGTCGGTGTACGTCGAGGGCAGCCACTGCCCCCTCGCGCGCCATGGCCACTCCCGCGACCACCGCCCCGACCGGCCGCAGATCGAGTTCGGCCTGCTCACCGATGCGCGGGGCTGCCCGGTCGCGTCGAGGCCTTCCCGGGCAACACCGCCGACCCCGCGACCCTCGAGGCCCAGTCGAGAAGCTGCGGGCGCTTCGGCCTCACCGACATCGTCCTCGTGGGCGACCGGGGGATGCTCACCAGCGCCCGGATCGAGCGCCTCCGCGAGGTCGGCGGGATCGGCTGGGTGAGCTGCCTGCGCGCTCCTGCCATCCGGGCCTCGTCGACGCGGCGACCTGCAGCTGGGCCTGTTCGACGAGCGCAACCTCGCGAGATCACGAGCCCCGAGTTCCCGGGCGAGCGCCTCGTCGTGTGCCGCAACCCGCCCTCGCCGCGGAGCGGGCCCGCAAGCGCGAGGCGCTCCTGTCGCGACCGAGGACGCCCTCGGCAAGGTCGCCGCGAGCGTGGACCGGCAGGCTCGGACCGCCGCCGCGATCGGCCTGCGCGCGGGGCGGGTGGTGAACCGAGAAGTGGCCAAGCACTTCGAGCTCGAGATCGCCGACGGCGTCTTCGCCTATCAGCGTCAGCCGACGCGATCGCCGCCGAGGCGGCCCTCGCGGGTTGTACGTGGTGCGGACCTCGTCTCCCCCGAGCGGCTCGACGCGCCGGCGTCGTCGAGACGTACAAGCGCCTCTCGGCGGTCGAGCGCGACTTCCGGGCCCTCAAGGGCGACGACCTTCTCGTCCGGCCGATCTTCCACTGGCGGGAGGACCGGGTGCGGGCGCACCTGTTCCTGTGCTTCCTCGCGGCCTACGTGCGCTGGCACCTCGAGCAGGCCTGGGCGCCGCTCCTGTTCCGGGACGAGGCACCGCCTCCGCGGACCGATCCCGTCGCGCCACCTCGGCCCGCTCGCGGAGGCCCTCGCCAAGGAGCGCGACCACCGCGACGCCCGACGGTCTGCGGGTCGGCAGCTTCACCACCCTCATGGCGAGCTCGCCACGCTCACCCGCAACCGGTCGTACCCGCGTGCGGACGAGCGGGCAGCCTTCGAGCTGCTGCCGAGCCCACGCCGCTCCAGACCCCGCGTTCGAGCTCATCGGGTCCCCCTCCAGCGTGTAGTCAGAGCGCCGCAGCCACCAGCCGTTCGTGCTCGAATGCCCGCCGGCGCTGGAAGTTCGGCCTAGCCACCCCGGCCAGGCGTCTGCCGCGGTGGCGTCAGCCGACTGCGACCGGGACCACCCTGCCCGTCGCCACGCTCTCGTTGGCCGCCTCGGCGAGCACGATGGCCGCGCGCCCGTCGGCGAAGCCCACCGACGGCGCCCGGTCCTCCCTGATCGCCGTGACGAACTCGTCGAACTCGGCCCGATAAGCCGGCATGTATCGCTCGAGGAAGAAGTTGACGACGGGGCCCGCCGCCTCGGTCTCCTTCGCGCTGAAGGCGCGCACTGTGGTGGCGGTCATGTTGCCGGCCTCGAGCGAGCCGAGGTCTCCGAACGCCTCGAGGCGCTGGTCGTAGCCGTAGGCGCACGATCGGCTGTTGACGATGGTGCACAAGGCACCGGACGCCGCGCGCATGACGACCATGGCCTGCGCGTGGTCGTGGGCGGCCGCGAACATCTCGAGGCCGTTGGTGGAGGCCATCGCCTGGACCTCCACAATGTCGCCCAGGAAGAAGCGGGCCATGTCGAAGTCGTGGACGGTCATGTCGCGGAACATGCCGCCGGACACGCCCAGGTAGGCCGCGGGCGGCGGCTGCGGGTCGCGGCTCGTGATGCGCACAGCCCGGACCGTGCCGATCTCACCGGCCGCGACCCGCTCGCGAACCTCGCGGAACGAGGGGTCGAACCGGCGGTTGAAGCCGAGCATCACGAACGGTGCATGACCCGCGATGTCGTTCCAGCACGCGTCGATCTTCCCCATGTCGAGGTCGATCGGCTTCTCGCACAGGACCTTCTTGCCGGCCAGGACGGAGCGGCGGATGAGGTCCGTGTGGGTGGCCGTCGCCGAGGCGATCAGGACCGCATCGACGCCCGGGTCCTCGAGCGCATCCTGGGCGTCGAGGCTCCACTTCGCGCCGTGCGCTCCCGCCAGCGCGGTCGCCGCCTGCTCGATCGGGTCGCACACCCAGGCGAGCCGCGCGTCGCCGTGCTCGGTGATCGAGCGAGCATGAACCTGGCCGATGCGGCCGGCTCCGAACAGTGCCACGCGGAGCATGTGAGGCCTCCAAGCGGTTTCCGAAGACGGGGCGGCCCCGCTGTCGCCGGGCCGTTCACTGGTGGCGCGTCTGCGACGCCCCGGCCTCACCGGCGACGCGGCAGGGGAGTCGGTGGAGCGCAGGACGACGCAGGTAACCGATTACATGGTACGCGTCCACAAGTGCCTCCGCAAGGTGCCGGCGTCGCTGCGCGCCTGGGCTGCGTGCGCGGCGGTAATCGATTACACTCCAGTCGGTCGAGCCGCCACGGGCCGCGAGCCGGGTCCCCGGCAGTCGCGGCTCATCCCATCCGCCGCGACGCATCCCGTCTGGGAGGGAAGCCTGCATGAGCACCCCGATGTTCCCGTTGGCCGTCACCACCGAGATGCTGTTCCGCGACCTGCCGTACCTCGACCGCGTGCGGCGCATCCACGAGCTGGGCTTCCAGGTCGAGATGTGGGACTGGACCGTGAAGGACCTCGACGCCGTGGCGGCGATCGGGGCGACCTGGTCCACCATGACCGGGTACATCCACGGCGACCTCTACGACGCCGAGGGCGGTCGCGAGATGGTGCGCACGGCGAGGCTGTCCGTCGAGGCGGCGAAGAGGATCGGGTGCCCCCGGCTGGTCGTCCACGGCGCCGAGCTCGACGGGTCGCGCAACGGCCTCCCGTTCCGCCCCCAGGCGGTCACCACCGGGCAGATGTGGCTCAACGCCTACCGGACCCTCGGCGAGCTCGCCGACCTGGGCGAGGCCAACGGGGTCGTGTTCTGCCTCGAGAACCTCAACCTCGTCACCGACCACCCGGGCGTGCCGTTCGGACGGGCCGAGGACACGATGACGCTGGTCGGCACCCTCGACCGGCCGGGCGTGCGGATGATGCTCGACCTTTACCACGCCCAGATCGGGGAGGGGAACCTCATCGAGCTGGTCCGCAGGGCCGGCCGGCTCATCGGCGAGGTCCAGGTGGCCGACGTGCCCGGGCGGATGGAGCCCGGCACCGGCGAGGTCAACTGGCCCGCCGTGGCGAGCGCCCTCGAGGGGATCGGCTACACGGGCGTCGTGGGCCTCGAGTCGTTCGCGAGCGGCGACGACGAGATCGCCCTCGAGAGGTTCCGATGCCGCGTTCAGCCGTGACTGACCGGGAGGCCGTCGGGCAGATGTCGCAGGCGCCGGGCGGGCGCCGGGAGGGCACCCCACGGAGATGAACTCGCGGGAACGCGTCCAGGCGGCCCTGTCCCACCGTGAGCCGGACCGTGTCCCGGTCGACCTCGGCTCGACCTGCGTCACGTCGATCACCTCGGGTGCCTGTGGGCCCCTCCGGGCGCATCTCGGCCTGCCGGTGGACGACGCGCCGATCTGGGACATCCCGCAGCAGCTGCCGTATCTCGGCGAGGACCTGCTGGAACGGCTGGGCGTGGACACCCGCCCGGTCACGGTGCCACGATCCGAGGCCCCGCCCACGGTGCTGATCGACGAGGGCGAGTCCTGGGCCTGGATCAACCGCTGGGGCGCCAGGCTGCGCATGCCCAAGCAGGGCGGCTTCTACTTCGACTGGGTCGGGTTCCCGATGCCGGACTTCACCGAGGACGCGGTCCGCGGGTTCAAGTGGCCGGAGCTCGACTCGCCGGAGGTCCTCGCCCTGGTGCGTGAAGAGGCCGTCCGGCTCCACGAGACGACGGACTACGCCCTCGCCGGTACCGGCATCGTCGGGATGGGAATCTTCGAGCAGGGCTGCTTCACCGTCGGATCCGAGGAGTTCATGATGGCGCTGGCGGCCGACCGGCCGCTGGCCGAGCGCCTCCTCGACGGCATCACCGAGTTCTCGATCGAGTCCGCGACGCGCTACCTGGACGAGGTCGGCGACCTCCTCGACGTCTACCAGTACGGCGACGACGTCGCGACGCAGCTCGGCTGGATGATCAGCCCCGAGGCCTACGTGAGCCTCATCAAGCCGCGCCAGAAGCGGCTGTTCGACGCGATCAGGGCGAAGACGTCGGCGAGGCTCCTCTACCACGGCTGCGGCGCGGTCTTCGACCTCATCCCGCACCTCATCGACATCGGCGTCGATGTCATCAACCCGGTGCAGGTGTCGGCGCAGGGCATGGACACGGCCCGGCTCAAGGCCACCTACGGCAGGGACGTGGTGTTCTGGGGCGGGGGCGTCGACACGCAGCACGTGCTCCCTTTCGGGACGCCGGACCAGGTGCGGGCCGAGGTGCGGCATCGCGTCCGGGACCTCGGGCCCGATGGCTTCGTGTGGGCCGCCGTGCACAACATCCAGTCGGGCGTCCCGCCGGAGAACATCGTCGCGGCGTTCGAGGCCGTGCGGGAACCCGCCGACTAGGACCGGCCGTCGAAGGGACCGTCTCGTCCGGTCGCTTCCTCGCCTCAGCCCGCAGGCGGCACGCCCGGCCCGGGGCCGGCCGCCTGCGCCGTCGTGATCTCGTTCTGGAGCTGCTCGAGCTCCCGCGAGAGGTCGCTCAGCTCCTCGCCGCCGCCCATCAGGCCCAGCAGCTGGTCCAGGCTGATCTCGCCGCGCTTGAACACGCCCTCGCTGCGGCCGTGGCTGAGGATCGTGAACTTGTCGCCGACCGGCAGGGCGTGCTGGACGTTGTGGGTGATGAAGATGACCGCCAGCCCGCGGGCCCGGGCCTTCACGATGTGGCGCAGGACGATCGCCGCCTGCTTCACGCCCAGCGCCGACGTCGGCTCGTCGAGGATGAGCACCCGCGCACCGAAGTACTCCGCTCGTGCGATCGCGAGCGTCTGGCGCTCGCCGCCGGACAGCGTCCCGACGAGTTGCGCCGTGTCGCGGACGTCGATGCCGATCTCGCGCATCTTCTCGCGCGCCGTACGGTCGGCGTAGCCCATGTCGAACCGCCGGAACGGGCCGGCGCCCCTGGTGGGCTCGTTGCCGAGGAAGAAGTTCCGGCTGATGCTCATCAGCGGCAGGACCGCGAGGTCCTGGAACACGGTCGCGATCCCGCGGGCCTGCGCATCGCGCGGCGAGGAGAGGGTGACGGGCTCGCCGTCCATGAGCAGTTGGCCCTCGTCGGGGCGATGGACGCCCGACAGGGTCTTGATCAGCGTCGACTTGCCGGCGCCGTTGTCGCCGAGGAGGCAGTTCACCTCGCCGGCCTTCACGGACAGCGAGACGTCCTTGAGGGCGATGACCCGGCCGAACGTCTTCGAGATGCTTCTCGCCTCGAGGACGGGGACGCCCGAGGGCGTCGGTCGCGGGGCGGCGGGGGCGGTCTGTTCGGTCGTCATGATCGGGCTCCCGAGGCGCGGCGCAGGATCCAGTTGTTCACCAGTGCGGCGATCAGCAGGAGGGCGCCGAGGACGAACGCGTACCAGTCGGAGTTGAACCCGGGTACGAAGAAGATGCCGAGCTGGGTCACGCCGAGGATGAACGCGCCGAACGCGGAGCCGAGCGCGGAGCCGTACCCGCCGGTCAGCAGCGTCCCGCCGATGACCGCGGTGATGATCGCCTCGAACTCCTTGCCGGTGCCGCGCAGGACGTCGGCGTTGCCAACCTCCAGGACCTGGATGCACGCGAAGAGCGCGGCCGAGGCTGCGGTCGCCATGAACAGCAGGATCTTCACCCGGTTGACGGGCACGCCGATGTTCCGCGAGGCCTCCTTGGATCCGCCGACCGCGAAGATCCAGTTGCCGAACCGCGTCCGCAGCAGGACCCACGTGGCGACGGCGACGACGCCGAACCACCACAGCAGCTCGACCTTGAAGTCGCCCCCTCCGATCGTGAACAGGGTGGCGTTGAACAGCTTCGAGAGCGGGTCGTCCGCGGCGGCCGCACCAACCCCGCTGACGATCGTCTGGCCGTCCGTGACGAGCCGGGTCATGGCCAGCCCCGCACCCCGGAGCATGTACAGCGAGCCGAGGGTCACGATGAACGACGGGAGGCCGGTCCGGACCACGATGTAGCCGTTCGCGGCGCCGACCGCCAGGGCGAAGGCGAACGTGATCACGAGCCCGAGCCACAGGGGCAGGCCGTACTGCGTGATCGACAGGCCGAGGATCAGGCCCGCGGCGCCCACCATCGAGCCGATGGACAGGTCGAACTCGCCGGCGATCATCAGGAGGGCGACGGTGGCGCCCAGGATCCCGATCTGGGCCGCCACCTGGATGTAGGCCGCGAAGCCCTGCCAGGACATGAAGCCCTTGCCGACGGTGAACCCGGTCAGGGCCCAGAAGACGAAGAAGATGAGGATCGCCCCGACGATCGACCCGAATTCGGGTCTCGTCAGGAGCTGGCGGACGGGACTGGCGCGACGCAGCCGCGTCGCCTCGGATGGGGTGCCCTCGACCGTCGTCATGCACGACCCTCACAAAGGTTGCCGCCAGGAGCCGGTCATGCGCCGGCCCCTGGCGAGGTCAGTTGCCGCGAACGGGGGCCGGTCAGGCGCCGGCCCCTGGCGAGGTCAGTTGCCGTGAACGAGCTACCGGGTGGTTCCGGTGTTCGCCTGGACGGTGGCGACGTTGTCCTTGGTCACGAAGCCCGGACCGGTCAGGACCGGCTGGCCGCCGCCCGGCATGAGGCCGTAGAGCTTGTAGAGGGTGAGGAACGCGATCGGCAGGTAACCCTGGAGGTACTGCTGCTGGTCGATCGCGAACAGCATCGAGCCGTCGGAGATCGCGGCCAGGACGTCCTTCGAGAGGTCGAACGTGCCGACCTTGATCGAGGTGTTGCCCATCTGCTTCAGGGCGGCGATCGTCGGCGTGGAGCCGGTCGGGCCGAGAGCCATGACGGTGTCGATCGTCGGGTCGGCCGTGAGGGCGGCGGCGATCTTCTGCTGCGCCGCCACGGGATCCTTGAGGTCGACCTGCAGGACGGTCATCTTGCCCGGCCCGAACCCTTCCTTGAAGCCGTTGCAGCGGGCATCGAGGCCGGCGTTGCCGACCTCCTGGTTGACGCAGATCGCATTCTTGCCGCCGGCCGCCGCCATCCGCGCGCCCGCCGCCTTGCCCGCGATCGACTCATCCTGCCCGACGTGGGTCAGGATGCCGAGCTTCGCGTACGCGTCGGAGCCGGAGTTCGCGGAGATCACCGGGATCCCCGAGCTGATGCACTTGGTCACGCTGGGGCCGAGCGCCGTGGCGTCCGGGAGCGAGATCACGAGGCCGGCCGGCTTCTTGGCGCAGGCGGCGTCGATCAGCTGGGCCATCTTCACCATGTCGAAGGTGTCGGGGGCGCTGTAGTTGACCTGGACCCCCATGTCCTTGCCGGCCTGCACGACGCCGTTCTTGAAGATCGACCAGAACGGATCCGAGGCCTGGCCGTGGGTGACGACCTCGATGTCGATCCCGGCCCGATCGGACGATCCGCTGGTGCCGCCGCCACCGCTCGGCGCGGGTGTCGAGGACGTTGATGAACACGCGGACGCCGCGAGCGCGAGCACCGCGAGCCCTAGCGTGAGCTTCGCCAACTTCATCTGCCACTCCTCCTCGAAAATCCCGGTGCCCGTGAGTGGGTCCGGTCGATCTCGGTCATCCCCGGACGAACGTTACGCCATCCGCAGTCACGATTCACGGGCAGGATTCAAGGTCGGACGACCTCGATGTACGGACGATGCCTGTCCCGCGGATCGACGCGCGCGCGGCCCGCCGGCCGACCGTCGACTGTTGGCGACGACGGGGACGGATGTCGCCAGCAATCGATTACACCGCGGATCTTGACGCTGGCCGGTGCCGTCGTCAAGGGGTATCTGGCGTTGTCCTTGCCCGGGATCAGGCGGCCCTGCGTCGCTCCCTCCGCCACCGGATAATCTGGAGGACGTACGGCGGCAGAGCTCAACGCCGTCGGAAGCCTCTCACGATCCCGAGCTCAACCGGTCCCGATGCCGACGCCGAGGACCACCGCGAGGAGACACCCGACCATGGCTGACCTGTCCGCCCTCACCGCCGCAGTCGAGGCCGGCAACCGGACGGCCGCGGTCGCTGAGACGCGCGCCGCCCTGGCCGAGGGCGTGGATCCCCGGGAGGTCCTGGGCGCGATGACATCGGCCATGGACGTGGTGGGGCGCAAGTTCCAGGACGGCGAGCTGTTCGTTCCCGAGATGCTGATCGCAGCCCGGGCCATGAAGGAGGGGATGGCCGTCCTGGAGCCGGTGCTCGTGGACGCGGGCGTCCGGCCGGAGCACCGCGCGGTCATCGGCACCGTGGAGGGCGACCTCCACGACATCGGCAAGAACCTCGTGGGCATGATGTGGAAGGGCGCCGGGATCGAGGTCGTCGACCTCGGCGTCAACGTGTCCGCGGCGAGGTTCGTGGATGCCGCGCGCGAGCACGACGCCCGGCTGGTCGGCGTGTCCGCCCTTCTCACCACGACGATGCCCAATATGCGCGGCGTCGTGGATGCGGTCCACGCGGCGGGACTGGGTTCCCTGGTCGTCGTCGGCGGCGCCCCCACCACCCCGGAGTTCGCCCAGCAGATCGGTGCCGACGGGTTCGCCCAGGACGCCGGTGCGGCGGTGGACCTCGCCCGCCGGCTCCTCGCGGGCTGAGCCGCCATGCGCAGGTTCCGGGGGTAGGGGACCGCCATCGAACCTCCCGTCCCGGCTGCCGGATCGTCGCCGGATCAGGGCACGCCCGCCGTCCACTCGCACGGCGCGGCGGTCGTCCTGCTCGCCCTGCTCGCGCTCGTCTGGGGCTTTCACTGGGTCGTCGTCAAGATCGGCCTCGGCTACATGCCGCCGTTCACCTACGCGGCGCTCCGCGTCGGGTCCGGAGTGGTGACGGTGGTGGCCCTGCTCGCGTGGCAGCGCCGGCTCCGGCTGCCACCCCGTGCCGACATGTCGATCGTGCTCTCGATTGGCCTCGTGCAGATCGCGGCGGGGATCCTGATCCAGAACGTCGCCCTGCAGGTGATCCCGGCCGGGCGATCGTCGGTGCTCCTGTACACGATGCCCCTGTGGGTCGCCGCCCTGCTGGCGATCTTCTTCGGCGTGCGGCCGCGCCGGAACGAGCTGCTGGGCCTGGTGCTCGGGATCGGGGGCCTGCTGGTGCTGCTCAACCCGGCCGTCATCGACTGGAGCGTGCCCGGGGAGCTGGCCGGGACACTGGCCCTGCTCGTCAACTCCGTGCTCTGGGCGGCGGTCACGATCCACATCCGGCGGCACCGCTGGACCTCCGCGCCGCTGGACCTCCTGCCGTGGCAGCTCCTGGTCGCATTCGTCCCGATCCTCGTCATGGCACTGGTCTTCGAGTCCGGCGCCGTGGTCGACTGGCAGATCGTGACGGTGCTTGTGCTGCTCTACAGCGGGCCGCTCGCCACCGTGTTCGCCAACTACGCCAGCCAGTCGATCACGCGGTCGCTGGGGCCACAGGCGTCCGCGACCGGGTTTCTCGCGGTGCCGGTGGTCGGGTTGGTGTCCGGGGCCATCGTGCTGGGCGAGCAGCTCGGACCGGCTGACGTGGTCGCGTTCGGCCTGATGCTCGCGGGTGTGGCGGCGACGTCACTCTGGCCGCGCCGGGGGTCGTAGGGCATTTCGCGTTTCGGCTGTGGCGAGCCGGGTTCGGCGCGCCGGCGTACCCACCCGGCACGGGCACGCGGCGGTCCTGCGTGCGGCCGCGTCATTGGCCACCTGGGCCCGGCGGCCGCTCCTCAAGCGGCGGCGCAACCGGGACCGGTCGCACGGGGATCGGCGCCACGGGCGGCGCGGCCAAGGGGACCGTCCAGGCCAGCGTCGGAGAGTCGTCGACCACAGGTCCAGCGGTACCGACCGCGATGGGCTGCCACGCGCCGCCGTCCCCGCCCCCGGCCGGTGCGGCCCCGTCCCCGCCCCCGGCCGGAGCGGCGCCGGTCCCCCACGCGGTCCTCGACGCGCCGGCTCCCGACGCGCCGGCTCCCGACGCGCCCGTTCCCGACGCACCGGCTCCCCGTGCATCGGCTCCCAGTGCATCGGTTCCCGACCAGCCCACCGCCGCCAGGGACCGGCGCCCCGGCGCGGGCTCGAGGCTCCCCGCGCCGGCCGCCGGCGACGTGCGCCGCCTCGAGCCGGCCCGCACCTGCCGGATCACCAGCAGGATGACCAGGCTGAGGACCGTCACCAGGATGGCGATCGCAGCCCCGATCCGGGTGCGGCCGCTCTCCCGGAGCCCGCTGATCGTCGCTCGCACCGAGGCGGTCACCCGTGCCGCCGCATCGTGGTCGGCGTTGCGGACGGCCTCGATGGCCGGGTCCAGCGACGGCAGCCGCCCACCCGCCAGGCCCGCCTGCTCCACGAAGTCCAGCGGCTGCTTCACCAGCGCCGCCGCGTCCGCCACGTCTCCTGCGGCGTCGAGCTGCGTCCGGGCCAGCGCGGCGGCCGCGTCCAGCTCCTCGATCGTGGTGGCAGCCGCCCAGGCGTCGGCCGCTGGCCCATGGCGCGCATCGATGCCGGCCAAGGTCTCGTCCGTCTCGCCGGTGATGGTCCAGGTCTGCCCGGCGACCGCGACCGCCGTCATCGCCGTCCCGAAGTCCCATGTGGCCAGCGGCTCCCGGACTGCCGGCGGCACCACCCAGTCGTCGACCGCGGCCGCGAGCGCGTGGTACGCGGTCCGGGCCGTCGTCCGGCGCGCGAGCGTGGCCCGGTCGGTCGTGGCGCCGTACTCGAGGAGCAGGCTCGACGCCAGGTCCGCCTTTGCCCCGGCCGGCGCCAGCGCCAGCTCGTCGACGGCGTCCAGCCAGTCCTTCCAGGTGGCCACGACGGCCGCGCGCTTGCCCGTCGGGTCCGCCGCATACGGGTCGCGACGCTGCAGCAGACCCGTGAGCGCCGTCGTCATGCCCTGTGTCCCGGCCGCCTTGGCAACCTGGGTCACGACGTAGCAGGCGGCGTCGTACTGCGCCTGGACGGCGGCCCGCTCCTCCTGGGTGGCCCGGGTCGAGAGGAACCGCCACGTGGCAAGGCCAACCCCGGAACCGCCGCCCGACGGCCGGGTGCAGGGCTTCTCGTCGCCGCTCACCGTCCGGCCAGCCCACTCCGCGTGACCCTCGCTCAGCCAGGTGTCGGCAAACGTGGACCCGTTGAACCACACGTGCGCAAGCTCGTGCTGCACGAGCGAGGGCTGCTTGAAGTCCTCGTCCACGGTGATCGTGCTCGTATCCGCGTCGTAGAAGCCCGCGTACTCGCCGCCGGTCATTGCCTCCCTGATGACGAGCGGTGCCGTGCCCGACAGCGGCCGGCCGACCAGCTTGGCCAACGCCGGCAGCCCGGAGGCCAGGTCGGCGCGGACCCCCTTGGCCCAGGCGGGATCCTCGGGCCATGCCTTCAGCGTGACGTCGCGGCCGCCGGCCGCCGTCAGGTTCACGGTGCGGTAGCCGGAGTCGTTCGTGCCGTCGAAGCAGACCCAGAACGTGGCGGGGTTCGCGATCGTGCCGCTGCTGTACACGCGCTCCTTGCCGCTCGTCCGCACGGACATCGTGGCGCCGGTGGTCGCGAAGGTGAACCCGACGGGCACGCGGACGCTCAGGGTGGCGGAGTCGGCGCCGTTCGCGATGGTGCAGAAGCTCGCGTAGGCCTGCATCGCGCGGACTGCGGAGGTCGTGCGCGGCGCCCCGCCCTTCACCACGTAGGTGACCTTGATCGCGCGCGTCTCGCCGTTGAACAGGTTCGGGAAGGTGATGGTCACCGGCCGGTAGAGGTCGCTCTTGGCCCCGAGCTTGACCTTGAGCGCCTTGCCGTCGGAGCTGGCCTTGACGGAGGTCGCGCCGTTCGCAACCCAGACCCGCGTCGAGTTGAAGAAGTACCGCGTCGTCCGGTAGCAGGTGGAGGGGGTCGTCCTCCAGCCGAACAGCCAGTCGAAGGTGTCCTGGGTGCAGGCATACGGCTCGTGTCCGTCGGGGGTCTGGTTCGTGAACCGGAGCGTGACGGTGACGCGGACGAGGCCCTTGGCCGGGTCAAGCCGGTACGTGGTGGCACCCGTCTCGGCATACCCGTCGGCGGCGGAGGCGGGCGTGGGCTGGACGCCGAGCACGCAGAGCGCCGCGAAGGTGGCGAGTACGAACGCGACGAGGTTCCGGCGCATGCGAGAGGCCACTCCTGGTCACGGGCTGGGCGCTGCTGGCGCCGACGATCGTAGGCCCAGCAGAGCGCAATTGGTATGCCCTGTTGTCACCGCGGGTGATGCCGATCGCCCTGGCGTTCCTCTTGGCCGCCAGGAGCCACTCCTGTTCGGCCGCCGGGAGACACTCCCGTTTGCGAGGAGGCTCCGCACATCAAGCGCGCTCCGGCCGCTCGCGCGCAGGCCGCCCGGGCGACCGGCCTGTCCGCGATGGTTGGCGCCGAAGCGCGCGAGGAGGCTCCGCACATCAAGCGGGCGGCGGTGATGATGTGCCGAGCGTCCTCACGGAGGGAGCGTTCCTTCCGGCCAACCGCCGATGACGATGCGGCCCCTGATGTGCCGATCGCCCTCGCGAATGGGGGTGGTTGCGGCCGGCGACCACGAGCCCGATGACGGTGGGCGTGGCAGATCGGCGGGCGCTCGAGCGATTCGTGGTCGAGAAGCTCGCCCCGCTCCCGGGGATCGCCCGGATCAGACCAGCGTCGTCGCCGTGGTGAAGCCCACCCCGGCGCCCCCCTCCGAGGAAGCCGTCCGATGTCCCCAGCCAATCCGGCCGACCCTGCCATTCCGCTCGCGGGGCTCGATGCGTGGGTTGCCAGGGGTCAGCAGGCCGCCGCCGCGGACGCAGCCGCCCGCGTGAAGGCCCGCGGCCGCCGCTTCGACACGATCGCCGTCCACGAGGCCCATCCGGCCGTCGCATCGGTGAGCTACCCCGGCCTCGCTTCGCACCCGGGGCACGAGATCGCCGCCCGCGACTTCAGCCTGGCGGACGGCGACGCCGATGGCAACCCGGTCGCCCGGTACGGGACCCTCCTGGCGTTCACGCTCAAGGGAGGGCTGCCCGCCGCCCGACGCGCCTTCGACCGCCTGGGGCTGGTGTTCCGCGCGACCGATCTCGGGCGGGTCAAGAGCGTCGCCACCATTCCGTCCGTCTCCACGCACCAGCAGCAGGGCGAGGCGGGCCGGGCGGTCGCGCGGATCGAACCCGGGCTGATCCGGTTCTCCGTGGGCGGCGAGCACCCGGACGACCTCATCGCGGACCTCGCGCAGGCGCTGGAGGGGTAGGGGCACAGCGGGCGCTCCGGCACTGGCCGGCGGCGGGGTCGTCAACGAGACTGCTCACCGACGAGAGCAAACCCCAACACCCTGCCCGCGTCCCGGCATCTACTGGACATGGAAGGGCTCGCGCGGGACGTCGCGATGGCAGCCTCGATCGTGCAGCTGGCAGCCGCCGGCGACGCGGTCGCATTCGCCCGGATCGTGGCCGCGTACCACGCCGACATGGTCCGTGTCGCCTACGTCGTCTCCGGCGGTGACCAGGATGTCGCCGATGACGCCGTGCAGGCCGCCTGGTCGATCGCCTGGCGCAAGCTGGACTCGCTCCGCGACCCGGACCGGCTCAAGCCGTGGCTCGTCGCCGTGGCTGCCAACGAGGCGCGGCAGCTCTGTCGTCGCCAACGCTCCCGCTGGGTGGTCCACCTGGACGTCGGCCTGACGGAGCTCGGCATCATCGATCCGGCCGAGCCCGACCCGGCCGGCCGCGCGGACGCCCTGGATCTCGAGGCTGCGCTCCAGCGGCGCGCCGTCATCGAGGCCACCGGGACGACGGATGACCCGCGGGTCGCGGGGACGACCAGGTTCACGACCAACGGCCCCGTCTGCGGGGTTGTCGGGTTCCAGTGGGGGACGATGAGCACGACGAACGCCGACGGGGCCTGGGAGGGCACATGCACCGGCGGGATGTGGGGCAACGGGGACGTAAACGACATCTCCTGCTGGCTCGTCGGCAGTGGCGCGTACAAGGGCCTCACCTACTACAAGCACACCCGGACCGCCGGCCTCTCGTTTGCGGACGACGGAGTCATTCTCCCGGCCCCGCCTCCTGCGACGCCGTAGCGGCGCGGATGGCCCGAGCGGCGCGGTCAGACACGGCCCCGGGCTCTCCCGGGGCCGTTCCTCGCTGCCCTGCGACGCGAATGACCGGACGACGCTGCCGGTGTCAATGTCACCTTGCCGAATCCTCAACTGTCGTCCTGGTGAGCATCCGCGACCTCCGAGCCGTCATATGCCGTCACAACGCCGCAAATGGCGGAATCCTGGGACCGTCCTACGCTCAGTGCTGAACGGGATCCCCGTGACGAGCTGGCGAACGCTCTGCTGGTGAGCATCTGGGGATCCTGGCGACGAGCGCCCGCCGAGCCGAGCGGACCGTCATCGGCACGGCTGTCTGTGATGTGCGGATAGTCCTCACGTACGACGGTGGAAGCGGACGGTGAGCCTGCGGCCGTCAACCTGCCGCGCCACGGACCCGCCGCGAACCGGACCCACGGAGACCCAGCGGGACCCTGCGGCCCACCGGGACCCCGCGGCCCCCGCCAGTCCCTACGGGATCAGGAACGCCACCTGGACGGTGATCACCACGTCGGTCGAGCCCGGCAGCACCGGGGTCTGGGCGGCCTTGTCGCCGGCGGCTGCGCTGGGAGCGAGATTGGCGCCGTACCAGACGGGGGTCGAGACGGACTCGGCGATGGAGGCGACGCCCGTGATCCGCACGCCCAGGCCGCTGGCCAGCGTGTCGGCCTTGGTCTTCGCGTCCTTGACGGCAGCCTCGCGGGCCTGGGCCTCGGCGGCGGTGCGGTCGGCGACGTCGAAGCTGATCCCGTTCACGGTGGTGGCGCCGGCAATCACGCTGTTGTCGAGCAGATCAGAGAGCTTGGTCAGGTCGCGGACGGTGATGGTGATGGTGTTCTGGAGCTGGTAGCCGCGGATCTTCGGGGCAGCGTTGTTCGGGTAGTCGTAGACGGGATTGAGCGAGACGTTCGCGGTTGCGATGTCCTTGTCGGCGATGCCGAGGGTGCGGACGGCGTCCACCACGCTGGTCATCGCGGCGGCGGCGGCCTCGCGGGCGGCCTTGGCGGTCGGGCGCTCGATGATGACACCGAGGTTGATCGTCGCCATGTCCGGGATGACCGTGACCTTGCCACTGCCGGTGACCGAGACCGTGTGGTCTGTCGTGCCGTCGGTGGCGGCGCCTGGGGTCACCGCGTAGGTGCGCGGGGCGACGACGGCGGCGAGCGCCGGCCCGGCGAGGAGGCCGACGGCGAGCGCGGCAACGGCGGCGATCGACATCCAGCCGGCCGTCGACCGGGTGCGGTTGGGGTTGGTGTCCATGGTGGCGTCCCGATCCGGGCCCTGGAAGCCTTGGGTGGGGACCGGCGGAGCCCATCGTCCGGTCGCGCTGGGGTGCAGACGCCGCACGAGCCCATCCGGTTGCCCCGGGCCTCCGGGGATGACCGCGCATCGAGTGATGCCCCCGGTCCTGTGCCGCCTGCTGGTCAGAACGAGACAAGTGGCTCTGGAAGATGCGTGTTCGATATGGGCAGGGCATCGGCGTTGGGGCGGGCGATCCTGGGCCGTAGCGGCGATCTCCCCGGTTGTCGGGCCGAGGATCCGGACCGGCGCTCGTCCGGGGCCGCATAACCCGCATAGCGGGGCCGTTCCGCAGGCGTCATTCGCTCCGGAGTGGCTCGGCTGCCCCGGGCGCGGCCCGTGCCGGGTGGTCCGAGGGGCACTCGATCGTGACGCGCGGGCGGGACATGATCACCCTGCCCAAATAGGAGTGCCCGCGAGGCCCTGCGATGACCAAGAGCCCGATCACCGATCGATCGATGCCGCCGCCCCCGGCACGACGGAACCTGGCGTGGCTGTTGCTGGTCGGGGCCGTCCTGGGCATCGACCTCCTCGTGGCCGGGGGATTCCCCGGGGGTTCCGGCGTCCGGTTCGACCCGGCGGTCGCGTTCGCGGCGAACCCCTCCGAGAACCCGGTCGGCAATCTCGGTTCCACCTTCGATCGGACCGGATGCGCCACGGTGCCTCTGGCCATCGGTTCCGGTTACAGCGTCTTCTGCGATGACTGGTCCGCAACCACCTCGCTCGACTACCGGGCACAGGTCGTCTCGCTGTATGCCGACGGGAACGACGTTGTCAACGCCTACCGGGGCCCCTTGCCGCAGGGCCTCCGGTGGCAGGAGGGGATCGACGAGGTCACGAAGGAACTCGGCGACCCTCGGCTGATCACAGATGCCTACGGGACACCGACCCTCGTCTACATGTACCCGGCGGCGCCGTACGGATCGCTCGAGCTGCGGTTCGACGCCAACGACCACCTCGTGCGGATCAACGCCTGCGTGACCCACTGATCCGCTGAGCCGACTGTCCCGCGGCGGGACGACCACCGCCCACGCTCGACTCCACGCGACCCGGAACCGACGCTAGACCCATGCCGGCAGGCCGTCCGGACTGGACCGGGGCCTGCCACTCGCTGTAGGGTTCGCCGCCACGGGGCAGCCGCTGCAGCGAGGGTGCGACGCTTGGGCGACCTGGGAGAGCGAGCGGAACGGATCGCCGAGGAGCGGATCCGTGGCGCCCTGCCCCCTGACGCCATGTGCTACGCGAACGTGCGCTTCGTCGCGCGCACGCGCCCCACCGGACCGGCCCACGACGGCGAGGCGGACCTCGTCATCGTGCACCCGGAGCACGGCCTGCTGGTGATCGAGGTCAAGAGCGGCGAGCCGTCGAGGGACGGGCAGAACCGCTGGTTCATCGGCGGGCACCAGCTGACGCGCAGCCCGTTCGAGCAGGCTGAGGACGCCAAGCACGACCTGGTCGGCGCGATCGGCGAGCTCCTGGGCGTCACCGGCGAGGATCGGCCGAGAGCCGGTCACGCCGTGGCATTCCCGGACGCCGACCTCGCCAGCCTCCCCGCGGGCCACGTCCTCCTCGGGCCGGACGCCGCCACCGAGATCATCCTGGACGCCGCCGCCCTGGCGGACACGACGACCACCCGGAAGGCCCTGGAGCGCGCCTGGGCCTGGTGGACCGGCGACGGCACCCGGGGCCGCCGCCTGACCGATGCCCAGGCGCAGCGCATCCACGAGTACCTCGCCCCCACCGTCGCCCTGCACCGGCTCGTCCGGCGCGACGTCGAGGACGGCCGCGACCGCCTGGTCGATGCCTCGCGCGCCCAGAAGATCGTGCTCAACCAGAACCGGTGCAAGCGGCGGCTGGAGGTCGTGGGACCCGCCGGCAGCGGCAAGAGCCTCGTGGCCGTGGAGCGGGCCCGCCGCCTCGCGCGCGACGGCTTCCGCACCCTGTTCGTGTGCTTCAACCAGCCGCTGGCGACCGCGGTGGGGCGCGAGATCGACGAGGACGGCGAGCCGCCCGACCGTCGCCCGGTCGTCGCGACGTTCCACGGCCTGTGCGAGCGCCTGGGCACGCGGTCGGGCACGCTGCCGCCGAAGCCCGCCGGCGCGCTCCCCCGGGACTGGTGGGAGGTCACGCTCCCCGGCGCGCTCGACGCCGCGATCGACGCGCTGCCCGAGGAGCGGTTCCACGCGATCGTCATCGACGAGGGCCAGGACTTCGAGATCGCGTGGCTGACCTCGCTTGAGTTCCTGCTCCACGATCCCGCCGGCGACGTCCTGTGGGTCTTCCACGATCCGGGCCAGGCCCTCTTCCGCGACGACCGCGTTGCGGAGCTGGGCCTCGACCGCCTGGAGCTGTTCGAGGACTACCGCTCGCCCGCCCCGGTCTCGGAGCTGGCGGGCCGCTTCTACCACGGCCCCACGGAGCCGTATGCCATGACGGAGGAGGGCCGCCGGCCGGTGGTGGTGGTCGCGGAGCCCGGTCGGGACACCGTCGAGGCCGTGCGCAAGCAGCTCCACCGTCTCCTCGAGGACGAGGAGATCCGGCCGTGGCACGTGGCGGTGCTGTCGGGCGCGTCCGCCCCCAGGAGCGAGGTCTGGAGGAAGCGCCGGTTCGGCAACGTGGAGCTGTGGAACGGGGCGATCGACGACGCCGGGGCCTCGCGTGGCCTGCCGGCCGAGGAGATCCCGGACGTGCCGCCCGACGCCGGCATCGTGCTGTTCGAGACCATCCGCCGGTTCAAGGGCCTGGAGCGGCCGGTGGTCATCCTGTGCGAGCTGCCCGAGACGGCGGAGCGCCTGGACCAGCTGCTCTACACGGCCTTCACCCGCGCCACGGCGCACCTGGTGGTGATCGCGCCGCCGGCGCTGGCCGCGAGGATCGGGCAGTGACCGCCGCTCCGGCGCGATTGCCACCCGACCTGTCACAGCCAGACCGCATGATGGGCTGCGCATGAACCCATCGATGCCGCCGCAGATCCCGGCACCGGGCACGAGCCAGCTCCAGCCGTCGCCCGGGCCGATCCCGCCGCCCGCCCAAATCCCGCCGCCCTACCGGGTCCCGCCGCCGAGCGAGATCCGGCGGGGGCCCGGGCTGCTGGTGCGCGCCGTGTGGTTCGTGCTGGTGGGCTGGTGGCTGACGGCGGCGGCCTCCGTGCTCGCCTGGTTCGCGATGGTCACGATCATCGGCCTGCCGCTGGGCATCTACCTCGTCAACCACGTCCCCACGTACCTGACGCTCCGGCCGCGGACGAAGACGACCTACTGGGTCGCGGATCCCGCCGGCGGCTATGCGCTCATGGAGGTCGGCGTCCGCCAGGTCGAATGGTGGATCCGGTTCATCTGGTTCCTGTTCGTCGGCTGGTGGGCATCGGCCATCGTCATGCTCGTCGGCTACGGGCTCATCCTGCTGATCATCACGCTGCCTCTCGGTCTCTTGATCTACAACCGGGTGCCATTCGTGGCCTCGCTGTACCGGTACTAGAGACAGGACGGGCAATGACCTCGACGGGCAGCATGCGCACGCCCAAGGACGACATCGGGCCGAAGCCGCCGGAGCTCACGCCCGAGCAGCGAGCCATCGTGGAGACGGGCGACGGCCCCGTGGTGGTCATCGCCGGGGCGGGGACCGGGAAGACCCGCGTCATCGTGGAGCGGGTGCGCTGGCTCCTCGAGACGAAGGGGGAGCGCCTCGCGACGACCGGCGCCTTCGTCCCCGCCGAACCCCAACCCAGGCACGGCAACGCCTTCGACGGCCCGCTCGTCCCGGAGCAGATCCTGGTCCTGACCTACAACGTCAAGGCGGCGCGGGAGCTCCAGGACCGGATCGACGCGGCCGTGGGTCCCGCGACCCGCGCCCGGATGACGGTCAGCAACTTCCACAGCTTCTGCCAGCACGTCCTCACCGAAAGCAGCGCGGACGCCGGGCTCCCGAGCACGCCCGAGGTGCTCGACGGCGTCGGGCAGCTGCTGCTCCTGCGCGGCATGCGCGACGCGCTGGACCTGCGCTACCACTCGGACTTCTCGTACGCCGACTTCGTCACGTTCATCAACCGGGCGAAGGACGAGCTGGTCACGCCGGACGACTTCGAGGCCTGGGTGGACACGGAGCGGGCGATCTACGAGGAGCGTTACGGGCCCTACGAGGCGGTCGAGGAACGCCTTCGGGGCATCAGCGGCGTCCGCGGGATCAACGATTCACGCGCGGAGTACGCCGGCCTGCGCCGGTGGGAGCGCGCCCGGGACGCCGGCACCCTGCCGCCCACGGCCCCGGGCAAGACGCCGAAGAAGCCGCGCCCGGCCGCCATCGCGGAGCGCGAGGCCCGCCGCTTCGTGGCCGGCGACGGATATGCGCACGGGATCAAGGACTTCGACGCGGATGAACGGGACCGCATCGGGCAGCTGGCCGCGAACTACGAGCGCGACGGCGCCGCCTTCGAGATCCTCCGCCTCGACGAGCTCGCCCGGGTCTACCGTGCCTACGAGGAGGCCCTGGCGGCCCGCGGCGCCCTGGACTTCGGGGAGCAGATCGCCCTCGTTACGCGCTTGTTCAAGGAGCGCCCCAACGTCCTGCGCCGCTGGCAGCGCCAGTACCGCTACATCCTGGTGGACGAGTTCCAGGACGCCAACGTCGCCCAGATCGAGCTCATCGAGCTCCTCGGCCGCACGCCGGACCGGCCCGACAACGTCATGGTCGTGGGCGACGACGACCAGTCCATCTATCGCTTCCGCGGGGCGTCCTTCGCCGCCTTCGCCGAGTTCCGGGAGCGGTTCTCGCGCCCGCCCGCGCACGATCCGGCCGGCCCCGCGCCCGGCGCGCCCCGTGGCCTCGCCATCGAGCAGAACTTCCGCTCCGTGCGCCACGTGCTCGACGGCGCCAACCGGCTGATCCGCTGCAACGACACCCGCTTCGCGCCCGACAAGGCGCTGCGGACGGACCGGGAGCCCGGCCACCCCATCGAGCTGCTGGTCTGCGCCGGGCCCGAGGACGAGGCCGTCGCGATCGTGGACGCCATCCGGGGGGTCACCGGGTCCGGCTCGGGGCGCCCCTGGGGCGATGTCGCGATCCTGTATCGCAAGCACAAGCACCGCGATGCCATCGTGGACCGGCTGCGGGCCGAGGACATTCCGTACACGGTCGTCGGCGGGCTGTCGCTGTTCGAGACGCCCGAGGTCCGGGACCTGGACCAGGCCCTGCGCGCCATCGCAGACCCCACCAACGACCCAGCAGTCGTGCGGATGATGACCGCGGGCCCGTGGCGCCTCGACGCGCTGGAGATCCTGGCCGTCACCCGGGACGCCCGCTTCGACCGGAGCCACGTCATCGCCGCCGTCGAGCGGATGGTGGAGCGTGGCGAGCGCACCGAGGACGCCGCCGGCGAGGACGGCCCCGGCCGGGACCGGGACCAGCGCACGCGGACCGCGCCGGTCCCGGCGGAGACCCGGGCGCGTCTGCGCACCCTGCTCGCCGCCATCGAGGAGCTCAACCCGCGGACCTGGCGCGACGGCCCGTACGCGATCCTCGAGCGATACGTCGAGCTCACCGGCGTCGTGCTCAGCCTGCTGGCCGCCGGCACCCTGGAGGCCAAGCGCTCCGTCGTCAACATCGCGAGCTTCCTGCGCTTCGCCGCGGACTGGCAGGGCGCGAACCCGGCCGGGACCCTCGCGGACTTCGTCGACTACCTGGACGCCTACACCGCGGCGGGCGGCGAGCTTCCGACGGCCGTGGAGCTGTCCGAGGACGTCGAGGGCGTGCGCCTCATGACCCTCTACCAGGCCAAGGGCCTGGAGTTCCCGGTCGTCGTCGTCCCGAACTTGCTCGACGGAGAGTGGCCGGTCAAGGAGCAGGGCTTCGGCTGGTTCCCGCGCGAGCTCCTGCGCGAGCAGGTCCCCGGCGGCAACCTCCACACCGACGAGGAGCGCCGGCTCCTGTACGTGGCGATGACCCGGGCGCAGGAGCGGCTGCTGCTCTCCACGCACGCGGGCCCGGCGGCGAAGAAGCGGCAGTCCCAGTTCGTAGGCGAGCTGCTGCAGGACCACGGCGCCGAGCTGGTGGTCACCGACCGGACGCTGGCGGCGGGGGAGGGCGGGGGAGCGGGGGCGGCCGTGGCCGCCGAGGGAACCGCTGCCGACGACGAGCTGGCGCGGGAGCTGGACGAATGCGCCGACGACGCGGACGCCGACGACGCGGACGACACCGAGGCCCTGGCCACCGCGGCGGCCCTGGCGGCCGCCCGCCGGGTCATGCCCCTGCCGACCGCCCGTGAGCGCCGGCTGGTTCTGCGCCTGCGGGCCGCGGAGCTGGTCGGCCTGATGGAGGCGTCGGCTGCGTCGGACCCGGAGGCGGCCGAAGCCCGCGCGGGATACGAGGCACGGCTGGTGGAGATCGGGCGTGCGGCGGCGATGTCGGCCGACGAGGCCCGGGCGGCGGGGCTGGACCCCCTGACCTTCCGCACCGTGGCGCTCGACGCCGGTGCCGGCGCCAACCTGCTGCGCGTCGCGCCCGCGCCGTCCGGCTTCTCCTACAGCAGCCTCGACACCTTCGCCCGGTGTCCGCTCCGGTTCGCGCTCAAGTACGTCTACCGGATCCCGGGCCCGGACCGGCCGCAGGCCTTCTTCAGCTTCGGCAACACGGCCCACGAGGCGTTCGAGGCCTTCACCAGGATGCGCCGCGAGCGAATCGCGCGGGGAGAGGCGCCCCCCACGCGCGAGGACCTGGGTCGGCTCTTCGCCGATCGCTGGGTCCCGGCCGGGTTCGGCGACGCCACCACTGAGGCAGGCTACGCGCGGCGCGCCGAGTCCCTCCTGGACAACTTCTGGACCTCGGAGCTGGAGGGCGTGGGCGAGGCCCTGTGCGAGGAGCAGCCGTTCGAGCTGGTCCTGGTGCCCGAAGGCGGCTCCGCCCCCGTCCGCATCTACGGCGGCATCGACCGCATCGACCGGCTCCCGTCCGGCGGCATCGAGGTCATCGACTACAAGACCGGCAGCACCACGTCCCAGAAGAAGGTCGAGGAGAACCTCCAGCTCACCATCTACGCCCTGGCCAGCCGCGACGCACTTGGCCTCGGCACCCCCGAGCGGGTGACCCTCTACTTCACCGAGAGCGCCCAGCGCAAGTCCACGGTGCGGACGGACGAGCAGCTGGACGCGGCGCGCCTGGAGATCCTGGCCCAGGTGGCCCGGATCCGCGCCGGCGAGTTCACCGCCACGCCCGGCTACAAGACCTGCCAGTACTGCGACTACCGGGCGATGTGCCCGGAGCGGGCGTGAGTCGTCAGAATTGACGGCTCCTGGGCGCCAATCGCGAGTTGGCGACAACTCAGGTGCGAACCTAGCTCCGAGCAGCGGCTGGTTCGATCGAGCACAGGAGGCAGACCATGGTCAGTCTCCGAGGATTTCGGCAGGCAGTCGGCTGGACAGTCGGGCGTCGTACTCAGCGTCGATCACTCGGATGTACTCGGGGACGCTGACACCTGCGCAAGATCGACTCTCGAACGACAGCCTCACCAACGTGTCGGCCATTCAGCATCAGTAATGGGAACCGGTCTGCCACCACTTCCCGTTGGGCCTGCTCGCTGAAGTAACCGGTTGTAACGAACGCCCCTACCCACCCTCGATCGAGGCGCGCGACTGTACGTGCCAGGTCGAGGCCACTCGTGACCGGCGCGGCACCCGCGACACATTTCGCCTGGCCGAGCACCACGAGCTTGAGCGAGCCTGCGCCGGATCCCAGCTCGAGTCGGCTGACGAAGTCGATGCCGCCATCGCCGGCCCGCTTAGTGATCCAGCCCGGCCGGTACTGGCCGCTTTCGCGAAGCACACTCCCCGTGACTTCAGACGCGAGTCCTTCAAACCGGTGCTCGCCAACGCCTTGATATTGGCCGAGGCGCTTGTAGTGCTCCACTACCAGGCGCAACGCATCTTCCGCAGGGGTGCCGGCATCAGGCCGCTGATCCTCGGAGCTGAGGCTTCGGCTCCGCGTCATGTGTTGACGGATGCGTTCCTTGACCACAGGCCCAAGGTCAACCCACCGTCGCCAGGCCGATGGCGCGAGCGCCAGACAGTCCTCAAGCGACTTGGTCGGGTCGCGACGAGCGGCGATCCATTCCCACGCGATACCGAGGTCCTCGGCGCTCAGATCCACGAGCATGCAATCGAAGACGTAGTTCACGAACGGTCGATTGCGACGATCGACCTGCGTGACAAGTTCAACTCGTTCGACGAGTCCAACGCCAAGGAACCTCCAGTAGCCCTTCGCCTTGCCTTCGTGGACGAGACTCTCGAAGAACAGAAGGGGGGCGGCACGCAGTCGATCAGCGCGTGTAATGCCCAGGTGAAGTGGGAACTGATCGATTACGGATCGGTTCCCTGCCGGGCCGAGCGGATCAGTGGCGAGGTCCGCCTTGTTGTCGCCGTAGTAGCGGACGTGGCCCCGTTCGGCATCCAGCTCGTCGTGCCAAGGGGTCCAATCCGATCCGGCGCGATGCGGTTTGGAGGCGATAAGGATCGCGGGTCGACATTCCGTCGACGGCCCTGATCTGCTTGACGGAGTCAATACCGTGGTCAAGCTGAACGCGTCCGGCACCCGCGAGGCCTGGCCAGGCGGGCCACCGGGTCGCATGGAAGATGTTTCGGACGTTATCGATGAACTCGATGTCCGGCCCAGGACTTGGCTTGACGTAGCGATAGAGCTCGAAGACTCGCATCAACTCGCAACAGATCAGGTGGGATCGAGCGATTGGCTGCACCATCGTAACGGCACGCGGGACCTGGCCGAGCTCAGTGGCGCTGCCTTCGGCTCGCCCAACTCCGCGAATTGCGCACCCCGACCCTAGGGCGGCGATCGGCCTTGTGTCTCTCAGAGCCTGTGAATGAACTTGTCCGGCGAGCAGGAGGCCACCGGGAGGTTGACGTCTCCATCCCCGCGCCCGAGGATGACGATCAGGAGCGGCCAACCGGCTCGACGGAGGAGAGGGGGGCACAACATGAGCCTGCGCACGATGCTCGACGGCCTGCTTGGCCGCATTCCGGGACCCGACGACGAGCCGAGCACGCTCGACGTCGACTTCCGAGGTCTGCCGAAGGACGAGTGGATCGCCAGGGCGACGATCGAGGTGCTCAAGATGCGCGCGGACCTCGCCCCCATCTCCAGGCTCGCCGGGATCCCGCAGATCGCGTGACCGCCATCGCGGACCTTCCCGTGGCGGAGCGGTCCCACCGCCTCCGCGCACTCGTGGAAGAGGAGCGGGGGCTGTCGCGCCGGGGCGAGTCCTTCGGCTCGGGTTCGGGCCGGTAGTCTCGGCTACGCCGGCTAACCGCCCGTCCCCGGTGCCTCGGCCTGTATCGTCCCGAGGCTCGCGTACAACCGGCCGAGCGATGCGTTGGCGCGCTTGATCACGGCGTGCACCCGCGCGTTGTCGTCGATCGCGGTGACCGTGATCCTGTCGTCGTGGATGACGACCGTGCCTCCGGGCCCCAGGTAGCCGCCGAACATGAAGGAGGCGGGCTCGCTCGAGCCCGCGGCCGCCGTCGCGAGCTGCCGCTCGATGCTCTGGACGAACGCATACCTCGTCTCGGGGGCGGCGCCACAGGTCTCGACCAGCACATCGAACATCGTGTCGATCTCGGCGCTCGTCATCGGGTGCATCGCGGGTCCTCCTGCCAGGGGTGCGGCTGCGGAGCGGAGGCTCAGTTTGCCCTGATCATGGGCGTCCCCGTCAAGGGCGCGTGGTCTCGCGCTGCCGATAGCGACCCGTCGAGCATGATCCGGCCGTTCGCGGCATCGCCGATCTGGTGATCCGCGATCTCCGGATCACGCCACCCGCGTTGGAGCGAGGCGCGACCCCGTTGACCTGGACCACGTCCGCCGACGAGACCAGCGTGATGGCCGAGGCGGTGCGCCTCGGCCGGAGAGCGCGGCCTGCCCTGCGACCGTGGGTGGCGTCGTCACACCGTCCTCCCTGACCGGCCTCACGTCAGGGCGCGGTTCGCCGTTGCGCAAGCAGCCAATCGAAGTACGCCGGATCGGAATACGTGTCGGACCACACGTCGTGGTCGTAGCCATTCAGGACCGTGAACGTGACATCGACCCCGGCCGCGACGAGGGCATCCACCGTTCCCTGCGCCGCGCTCAGCGGCACGTTCATGTCGTCCCGACCGTGGATCACCTGCACGGGGATGCCGACCAGCGCAGCGGCCGGGTCGGCGATCGGCTCGAAGCCCCACTTCTGCGCGTCCGGGAATACCGCTGCGTCGAAGCCGGCCAGGACGGAGACGCCGGCGAACGTCGCCGGCTGGTGGCGGGCCAGGCGATACGCCGCCTCGCCGCCCATGCTCAGCCCGCTCAGCGTGACCCGCGCGGGATCCACGCGGTAGCGCGCGAGCGCCTCGTCGAGCGCGCCTTCCAGGTAGGCCGTCGGGAATGCGGGCATTCCGGCGGCGAGCAGGGGCGCCACGATGATGGCATCGGGCGACCGTCCGCCCGTGATGAACCGGAACGGGCTGTTCTGGGCGATGACGTATCCGTTGGCTCCACGGTCGCCCGCGCCGTGGAGGAACAGGATCAGCGGCCAGCGCCGGGAGGGATCGGCGTCATAGCCCGGCGGCAGGTAGACGAGGGACCCCGCCCCGCTCGCGACCAGCGCCGCATCGTCGTGCGGCTGCCAGGTGATGCCGAGGTCCGCGAGGTGGCCCGGATAGTCGCGGTAGACGATGCCGTCGGTCGTGCCCCGCGTCATCCGCACCGTCTCGCCCGGTGTCGTCGAGCCGCCTGGCGTCGCGGTCCCTTCGAGCGCGTCGGTTCCCGCCGCATGCCGGACGTGCACGACGACGTACGTCCCGCCGACGGTCTGGTCCCACTCGAGGGTGGTGTCGGCTCCCTCGCCGGTCACCCGGAAGCGCACCTGTTCGATGCGCGAGGGGTACTGGGTGTTCGTGCCCGCCCAGATGAAGCCTCTTCCGCCACGGGGCGTGATCGCCGTGATCGCGAGCACGTATCGCCAGTCGCGCCTGATCGGGGGGCCGAGGCCGTATCCCTCCCACCGGCCGAGGAACGCCGCCAGCTCGGGCGGGGTGCCGGTGGCCGCGGGTGTCACCGGCAGTGCCCCGAAGATCAGCGCGGCGTTGCCGCCTGCGTCGACCGGCTGGTGGACGGCGTCGAACTCGACCACCTCGAACGGCTGCACGCCGGTCTCGAACAGCGACATCTCCGAAGGCTCGGCGGAGGCGGTCGGAGGATCGCGGTCGGGATCGCGGTCGGGATCGCGGTCTGGCCCGGCGCACCCGGATCGGGTGTCGAGCCGCAGGCGGCCACGCCGAGCGCCACGGCAATGAGCAGGATCACGAGCCGTCGGTCATCCATGACGGCAGTGACCGCGATCGGCCCGGCCGGCACAAGGGTCATCTGGCGGGGAATGCGGCCCCGATGACCGCGGGCTCGGCCGGGTCCTACGACGCTGCGGGGCTTGGCGAGGCCGTTACCATCCCGAGATGGAACCGAAGAAGGACCTCAACGATCGACCACTGGTCATCCCCGCGTCGGTCTTGCAGGCGCGGGCCCGTCCCAAGTTCTTCGACGGCCGGTTCCTCACGGCGGAGGATCTCCGGCGAGAGCAGGAGTACGTGGACAGCAGGCGCCACCTGCAGAACCTGGCGACGCTCGGGTCCGGGGTCGTGACCGGCATGGCCGTTTCGGAGGAACCGGGCGGCAAGCAGGTCAGGGTCGCTGCCGGCTATGCCGTGGACCCGTGGGGGCGCGAGATCATCGTGCCTGCCGACGTGTGCATCCCGTGGCCCCCGGCGATCGAGCGGCCGCCGCGGCGATGGGGCGTCGTGATCGAGTACGCCGAACAGGACATCGACCCTGTGCCGACGGCCGGCGGACCGATGGCGAGCTCCGTGTCGGACGGCTACAGCATCACCATCCTTACGGAACCGCCCGACGGCGACGACACGAGGGTGGTGCTCCGGCCATTCGGGGGGCGGCGCGGGCCAGTGTCCGACCGCGGCTGATCACGGGGTCCTCGGACGTTCCCGGCGAACAAGCACCGGCCACGTCGCCGGACCCAGGCTATCGGCGTAGGGTCGTCGCCGAGGCAGGGTCGCTCCTCGGTGGGAACGACAGAGTGAGTCGCAGATAAGCCGCCACCGATAGAGTGACGGGCAGGCCGACGAGTCAACACCTCTGCACGGTGACTCGAGATGAACTTGCGCGTAGGCTACGGGTGGAGGCCACCCGCAATGCCGAAGAAGTCGAAGCCGCCGATCACCCGTGACCCGGAGACCCACAGCGGTGCCCCGGTGTTCACCGGCACCCGGATCCCCGTGAAGGTCCTCTTCGACTACCTCGCCGATGGCCAGTCCGTGGACGCGTTCGTGCAGCACTACCCCTCGGTGTCTCGCACGCAGGCCATCGCCGCGCTCGAAGAGGTCGAACAGCTCCTCGAGGTCACCGCGTAGGGCGCGTGCAGATCGTCATCGACGAGGACATCCCGCGCGAGCTCTTGCCGCTGTTCGGAGGCCCTGGGCTGGTTGTCCGGCACGTCGAGGACCTCGGGTTCAAGGGAATGAAGAACGGCGACTTGCTGATGGCTTTGTCGGCCACCTGCGATGTCTTCGTCACCGGCGACACGAACCTCGAGCACCAGCAGAACCTGACCAGGTGCGCTCCGGCCGACGCTCGCAGGACATCCGCTCGGCGCCATACTCCGCGCATGGACCAGCAGCTCGCCGACGCGATCGCCGGCGCCGAGGCAGCCGACCGCCTCAGGCGCATCGAGTGGCGTGACCCGATCGCCCGGCACGGCGCCGAGGCCGTTGAGGCGGTGGCGCCCTGGATCTCCGATCCGGAGATGGGCGCATTTGCGGTCCGGGTGATCGAGGCGGCGGCTGGCCACGGGGCGAAGGCCGAGGCGGTCGATGCCCTGCGGTCGGTCGGGCGGCTGGGACCGTCCGCGGCCGTGCTCCGGGACGTCGACGACGCGCTCGGCCGGCTGGCGCCGAGGTCGACCACGCCGTCGGCTGGCCCGGCCCGCGTGCGCCTGCACACCCGCGACGGCTGGGACTGGCCGGGCTTCCAGGCTTCTGACTTCGGCCAGACCGTGGGCACGTCGTGGCGCCGGCGCGCGGATCCCATCTCGATGGTGCCGCTGGTGCTCCGGCCGCTCCTCGAGATCGACCCCTACTTCTCGAGCTGGCCGATCTACGGCCTCCCGGAGGTGCATCTCGCCGTCCGCGACCGGTACACGCAGGGCGGTGATGCGGCCCAGGGCTGGCGCGCCTCGAAGCTCGTCGTGTACGCGAACGGACCCACAGTCGAGTGGAGCTCGGGGCCGCGGCACGTAGTCGCGGGCTGGTACCTCGAGAAGGGTGACGGCTCGCCGAAGTTCGGCCCCGTCAACCGCGAGCTCTGGGACTGGCCGCGGTTCCTCGAGCTCCTCGCCGACCCCGCGCGCCGCGCCGCGCTCGAGACGGTGGTCGCCGGCCACGACCTGTCGATCGGCAACTACCACGGCGGCAGCTTCGTCCCGAGGGGCCCGATGACGGGGTTCCGGGCCAGGTTCGAGGATGGCGACCTCGTGCTGCGCTCCCTCCACGACGACTCCCGTCTTGGGGCCGGCTGGGACGCAATGCTGGACCGTCTCAATGACTTGGATCCCGCGGAGTGGCACGTCCTCCACGTCTGGCGCGCGTGGCCCGCGGAGCAGGCCATCGCGATGGGGCAGCCGTTCGCTGTCCGCGAGGTGGCACCGGTGCTGGTGGATCTCGCCCGGGTCTACCTGGACACGGTCTGGCCGGCGGGACGCCACGGCTGAATGGCGAGGCGCCGGCCCGGACTCACCGTCTCCCCATCGTCCGCCGTGACACCCCGTGGCCGGGCGTGCCCGGCGCCACGTCCGCAACCTCGTGGGGTGCATCCGGGTTGATGTGGCGGTCCTCTGACGACCAGGCGGGACCGCCGGCCGCGTGCCGCTCGCGCGCCTGTTCCCGCCGCTCGTGGCGAGAGGGAAGGTCGTTGTAGGGCGCCTCCACCGCGGCGATTCGCCGGATCCAGTCTCGAAGGGACATCCGATCGCCTGCTCCCAGGGCGCCCGTTCGCCGATGACGCCATCGTTCGACGACGGAGTCGACACGTCAAGCATGTCTGCTCCGTAATCGGCGTCGGGGAGGCTCCCGGGCCGATGGTCGACTGCGTGTCGTGACTGCTTCCGCCGGCTCAGGGCTGTGCGCGTGATCGCCGGACCAATCGGCCCTGCGCTCTCGGGCCGCAAACGGCTATCTCCAACTGGCTGGACAAGCGCCATAGAAGCGGTCGAGACCATCATCGGCACTTGCCTGGGTGCCCGTCCCCACGGAGCGCCATGCCGCGGTCCTGGGCGACCTCGTCCGACGCTACCGTCCCGCCGCGAAGCTCGTGCTGGACGCGCATCTCGCCGCCCTCGCCATCGAGCACGGCGCGGAGATCATCTCCGCTGACACGGACTTCGCCCGCTTCACCGAGATCCACTGGCGGGATCCACTGGCCGGCCGACAATCTGTCAGGATCGTGGCGTGCAGGTGATGCCCGCTCTCATCGAACACCATCCGACCCCATGACCAGCCGCCGCGTGTCCTGGCAGCGCGTCGACGAGACGCCCACGGACGAGGTCTGCGCCTTGCTGGTCCGCGACAGCGGTCTGAGCCTCGTGGGCACGGTGCTCGGTGCCGACGGCGGCCTCCCCCTGCGGATCGAGTACCGGGTGCTCACGGATGCGGCCGGCCTGACCACCGCGGTCCACGTCCGCGAGCAGCGTGGGTTCGGGCAGCACGCGCTGACGCTGGTCCGCGACGTGAAGGGCGCATGGACGGGCGACGGCATCCCGCTCCGCGCGCTCAGGGGCTGCACAGACGTCGACCTGGGCGTCAGCCCGTCCACGAACACGCTACCGATCCGACGGCTGCGACTCCCGGTCGGGGCATCGGCGACGATCAACGCCGCGTGGATCCCGTTCCCCGGCGTTGCCGTCGAGCGCGTGGCGCAGACGTACACGCGCCTCGACGAGTTCACATATCGCTATGCGAGCGGATCGTTCACGGCCGAGCTGACCGTCGACGACGACGCGCTCGTCATTGCCTATGCGGCATGGCGCCGCACCGGGCTGGCCGTGGGAGCCGACGACTCCGAGCCGTTGGACGCCCGGTAGGTCGGGGCCGGAGCCCGGGATGTGGCAGTCGGCCCCGTTCTATCGGCTCGCCGCCCGGCCTCGCCCCTCCTCGCCCGCCCCGTTCACGCCTGTTGCCCCTGCCCTGAAACACCGGGAGGGGCAGAGCGTCCCATCTGGCGTGGACCCGGTGACCGCTCCCCTCGAAGCCGTCGACGCCGCGGGCGCCCAGCGCACAGCGGCGGCGGACGCGATCGTGGTGGCTGCCTGGGCCGACCACCACGGGGAGATCTTCGCGTTCCTGGTCCGGACGACCCGAGATCCAGAGGTGGCCGAGGACCTCCTGTCGGAGGCCTACCTGCGCCTGACCACCGAGGCCCGGGCCGGCCGGACGCCCGACAACGTCCGGGCCTGGCTGTACCGGGTGGGCGCCAACCTCGCGGTCAGCCGGGGGAGGCGGATCTCGGCCGCGCTGCGCGCCGTCGTGCGCCTGGGCAACGCGCCGGGGGCCGGGCGCACCCAGGACGCCCCCGAGGCGGGCTACCTCCAGCGCGAGGGACGGGCCAGCCTCGTCGCCGTCATCGCGGACCTCGACCCCGCTGCCCGGGCCGCGCTCCTCCTGTCCAGCGAGGGCTTTTCCGGGGCCGAGATCGCCGCAGCGATCGGCCGGTCTGAGGCCGCCACCCGCACCCTGCTGTGCCGGACCCGCATGCGGGTCCGGAGCCGCCTCGAGTCGGCGGAGGCCGTCCCATGAAGCCGCACGACACCTACCTCACACTCGCGGCCAGCGCGATCGACTTTTCGCTGGAGCCGTCCGACCGCAGCCGCCTCGAGGCGCACCTCGCCTCGTGCACGGCCTGCGCGCGCCGGGCCTCGGCCTTCCGGGGCGACGCCCTGGCCCTGGGGCACCTGCCCGCGGTGGTCCTGCCCGAGCGCCGCGAGGCGGAGATCCTCGCCGCCGCCCTCCACCCGGCCGCCGTCCGCCACCCGCTCCGGCTCCTCGTCATCGCCGCCCTCCTCGGGCTGCTGCTCCTGGGCTCGCTCGCGGTCGGTGCCCAGCTCATGCGCAACCCCGAGGAGGACCTCTCGCTCGTGCTCCCGGCGCCGACCGCGACGCTCGCGCCCGATGCCAGCCTCGGGCCGGACGCGAGCCAAGCTGCGGACATTCCTTCCGGCCGCCTGGTCGTCACCCGCACCGACGCCACTGGTTCCGACCCGTGGATCGAGCTGGTTGCGCCCGGTGGGTCGGCGACGACCCGGATTGCCCGGGGCGGTGATCCGGCCACGTCGTCCACCGGCCTGATCGTCTACGCGTGCAAGGATCTCTCCCTCAACCTGTCCGGCATATGCTCGGTGGATCCGGACCATTCGGGGTCCACCCAGCTCCTGGCCGCGGAGGGAGACCGCGCCGCACCCGCCCCCGTCGGAGGCTCCATCGCGGTTCATCGCGGGACCGTCGACGTCGGTGAGACCTGGACCATGGCGGCCGACGGGTCGGGACCCACGCTTCTGTCCGCCGGGGCGTTCATGGAGTGGTCACCGGACGGTGCCTGGCTCCTGGGCCAGCCGGAATCGGCAGGCCTCCAGGTGGCGATCATCCGCGCGGACGGCACGGGGCTCCGGGTGCTCGCGCCCGGCTACACCCCCGCCTGGTCACCTTCCGGGAGTGCCATCGCCTACGGGCTGGTGGACGAACAGGGTGTGTCGCTACGCACAGTCGATGTCGCGACCGGCGACATAGCATCCCGGTACGTCGCACCGTCGAGCTCGGAGTTGACGGCGCCGGCGTGGCTGCCCGACGGAGGGATCGTGTTCGTGATGTCCGGCGATCTCTGGCGACTCGATGCCGGCGCGAGCCAGCCCGTGCGGCTCACCACGGGGCTGTCGATCCGGGCGGACTGGTTCGGCGATGCGCTAGCGGTCTCCCCCGACGGCGCGTGGATCGCGTTCAGCTCCGGCGGCGAGGCTGACGCACGGGTGGGCATCGCGTCCGTCGATGGTGGCTGGCAGATGATCGAGACCGGGTCCGGACCGGTCACGCAGCCGCGGTGGGTGCCCGAGAGCCGGCCCGCGCCCGGCCCGGAGGGCTCGCCCCGCCCGGGCGCCTCGCCTCGGCTCCCGGTCGAGCCGGTCGGTCGGACCTGGACCCAGTCCACCGTACCCGCCACTGCGAATCGTCCGGTCGATGCCATCAACGCCGTCACCGCCGGCGGCCCCGGCTTCGTTGCGGTCGGTCGGGGTTGCGTCGGCGAGATGCCCACCTGCGAGGCGATCGTCTGGACCTCGACCGACGGGCGCGCCTGGACGCGCGCGCCGGCGTCCGATGCCACCAACATCGGTGCCTACTTCGCGACGACAGGGCCCGCGATCGGCATGTTCGACGTCGCCGCGGGGGAGCCGGGAATCGTGGCGATCGGATACGCGGCACGTCCGGACCTGCAGGCCACGGTCTGGTTCTCGCTTGACGGCGCCTCGTGGGAGCGCATCCCGCTTGGGCTCGAGCCGCCGGCGGCGTCACCCTCGGGCCTGCTTGGGGCACGTGTGACCGCCATAACCTGGGACGGCCGGCAGTTCGTGCTCGTGGGCGAGGACCGGAGCACCTGGAACGGAGACGGAACGACCCTGGCCATGGCGAAGGCCCGGGCAGCGGTGTGGACCTCCCCGGACGGCCGGACCTGGACCCGCGTTCCGCACGACCCGGTCTTCGAGGTCGGCGGGTTCATCGACACCACGGAGGATCCGGTGACCGGCGGCATGCAGGGCGTGACCGCGGGCCAGGCAGGCCTCGTTGCGGTCGGCTCCGTCTGCCAGAGCAACCCCGCGGCCTGCCAGCCGGCGGCCTGGATCTCGAAGGACGGGATCTCCTGGCAGCGCACGGCTGACGTGCCGAACGTCCCCGGCGTGCTCAAGGCGGTCGCCACCTCCGGGACCGGGTACGTCGCGGTGGGGGCGCAGAGTTGCAGTGGGAGTCCGCTGAGCCAGGCTGGCGCTTGCCCCGCTCTGATCGTGACCTCGCCAGACGGCCAGACGTGGACCCAGCAGTCGTTCGAGCAGTCGGGCGATCTGCGCACGATCACGTGGATCGGTGACCGCTATTTCGCCACGGCGCCCGACGGGCCGCAGCTCCTGTGGACGAGCGCCGACGGCACGACCTGGGCCCCGGCCGCGGTCGAGGGAGGCCCCGCCAAGCCCGATCTCGGCTTCGTCGTCGAGTGGCAGCTCGCGGCGACCCCGGAGGCCGCAGTGTGGCTGGGGCCGACCGGGATGGAGACCGCCCCGAAGGCCTGGCTGAGCAGCCGCTGAGCGTACCGTGGCGCCGACCGGCTGACTGCCTGTGTCCCCCGTGATGTGCCAATCCGGGGATCCGGCGTCCTGGGCAAGACGGTATGTCTGGGACTGGCGCTCGGGCAAGGAATCACGGCGACTGTTAATGTGCCCAAGGCGTGGGGCGTCGCTTGAGCGGGCCGGGGAGCAGACGCACGCCGCGCGGGCCAGCGGCGATGGATCGGACGACGATGAAGGCGATCCCGGGACCAACACCGACGCCGGACGAAGGCGCACCTTCATCCCGGGTTGATGAGGCCGACCCCAACCGTGTGCTGGCAGTTCTCCGCGCGGGTCAGCGCGCCCTCCTTCGGGCCGGCGTCGAGGCGGAGCTGCTCGACTCGATCTGCCGGATCGCGGTCGAGGAGGCCGGCTATCGGCTCGCCTGGGTGGGCTTCGCCGAGCATGACCCGGAGCGGACCGTGCACCCGGTCGCCCGGGCCGGCGATGACGAGGGCTACCTCGATTCGATCGAGGTCTCATGGGGAGACACCGTGCTGGGTCGGGGCCCCACGGGGACGGCGATCCGGACCGGCCGCCCCATCGTCGGCCGGAGCTATCCCACCGATCCCGAGCTTGTCCCGTGGCGGGACGAGGCGCTCCAGCACGGCTTTGCCTCGTCGGTCGCGCTGCCCCTGCGCGCAGATGATCGGACCTTCGGCGCGTTGTCCATCTACGCCACGAAGCCGAACGCCTTCTCCGTGGAGGACGTGGAGCTGCTCGCCGGTCTCGCCGACGAACTCGCGTTCGGGATCACGACGCTCCGGGCCCAGGTTGCCACGGTGGATGGACTCCGCCAGAGCGAGCGCAACCTCGCGGAGACCCAGCGGATCGCCCGCACGGGCAGCTGGGAATGGGACATCCTGACCGATACGGTCCAGCGATCCGAGGAGACGTACCGGATCTTCGGGGTCGAGCCCGGCGCGATGCCCGAGACGAACCCGACGTTCCTCGCCTACGTTCATCCCGACGATCGGGGGCGCGTGCAGGCCTCCGAGCGGGAGGCGATCAGCGGCACCGGCCGGCATGACCTCGACTACAGGATCGTCCGTCCGGACGGCACGGTCCGGATCGTCCACGAGCAGGGTGAGGTCATCCTCGACCCATCGGGCACCCCGCTCCGGTTCGTCGGCACGATCCAGGACATCAGCGAGCGCGTCGCGGCGGACGACGTGCGAGCCCGGCTCGCCTCGGCGGTCGAGCAGGCGGGCGACCTGGTGTGGACCTCGGACGCCGACCACGTCGTGACCTACGTCAACCGGTCGTTCACCAGGGCTTACGGCTATGCGTCGGACGAGATCGTCGGCCGGCATGCCCGGATCCACGAGAGCGGCCGAGATGAGCTAGCCCTCCTGGCCGAGATCCAGGCCGTGGTGGTGTCGGGCGGGACGTGGTCGGGCCCGCTCATCAACCGGCGCAGGGACGGCACGCTGCTCGAGGTCGAGTCCGTGATCTCGGGGATCCGGGACGCCGCGGGCCGGATCATCGGCTACCTGCACACGGACCGCGACGTGACCCGGGAGCGTGCCCTTGAGCATGCCCTCGAGCGCGATGCGGTCGAGCGGGGGATGATCGAGGCTTCTCTAGCCCGGATCGATCCCGGCGACACGCCCGAGGCGATCGCCGCGACGGCGTGTGAGGAGCTCGTACGACTCCCGGACATCGATTCGGCCTGGGTGATCGGGGTCGGACCCCACCACGGGCGGATCCTGGCCGCGGCGGGACGCGTCGGCCGGTTGCTCGCCGCCGGGACCCTCGTTCCGGCCGCCAGGGCGGACCAGCTCCGCGAGCGCGCCGCCACGGGACCGTGGTCCGAGACCTGGCAGGCCCGGCCCGAGGACGGCGCATACGGCCAGGCGCTCAGCGCGTCGGGCCTGCACAGCGCGGCCTTCGCTCCGCTCAAGGGCCCGGATGGTGTCATCGGCGTCATCGCCTTCGGCGTCCACGAGGCGGCGAGCACGCGGCGGATCATCGAGCATCTGCCGGCCCTGGCGACGTTCGGCTCGATCGTCGGGGCGCTCGTCACCCCCGGGGTCTCGTCACGCCATCGCGAGGACGACGCCCGCGCGAACGTCCAGGCAATCCTGGATCCCGCGGCCTTCACCCCGTACTTCCAGCCGATCGTGTCGCTGCACACCGGGGATGTCGTCGGCTATGAGGCCCTGAGTCGCTTCGCGAACGCCATTCCGCCGGACATCGTGTTCAGGATGGCCGTCCGGGCCGGGCTCGGGGTGGAGCTCGAGGCGGTGACCATCCGTGCCGCGCTCGACGCAGCCGCGATCCTCCCGGCCGGCGCGTACCTGAGCCTGAACGCCTCGCCTGAGCTCATCGCAGCGCACGCGCTCCCGGACCTCCTGGCCGGCCGCGAGCGCCCGTACGTCCTGGAGCTCACCGAGCATGTCGTCATCGACGACTATGCGGCGCTTCGCCGCGAGCTCACTGCCCTCGGGTCGAACGTCCGACTTGCAGTCGACGATGCGGGCGCTGGGTATGCCAGTCTCCGCCACATCCTCGAGCTGGCACCTGACATCGTGAAGCTCGACATCGGGCTCATCCGCGGGATCGACGCCGATCCTGCCCGCCAGGCGCTGCTCGCCGGCATGAGCTACTTCGCGGTGAAGCGCAAGCTCCGGCTCGTCGGGGAGGGGATCGAGACCTTCGCGGAGTTGAGGGCGGTGCAGGCGCTCGCGATCGGATATGGCCAGGGCTACCTCCTGGGCCGTCCCCAGGATGGCCGAGGGCCCGGACCCTGGCCCGCGACGGTCTCCCTCCCGGCCCTGTAACGGCCTCGATCCACTCTTCCTGGGCGATGGCCAACCGCGCGCAGCAGGCCGCGAACGCTCAACGGCAGCTCGGGATCGCTGGGCCGGGGGTGTGGTCCGGCCGGTCCTGCTGGTGGACGACATCGTGGACACGCGCTGGACGCTGACCGTCGCCGGATCCCTGCTCCGCGAGCACGGCTCCGGCCGGTCCTGCCGTTCGCCTTTGCCGTGGCCGTGCCCCGGGGGGAGTGAACGGGCCATCCCCGACCGGGTCCCACCGAGGCCCGTCCCTGAGCCGGGCACGGCCGCTGGCCCGCGTGGGTGGCGGAAGCCCGGGCGGTCGGGCTACCAGCCGTCGTCCCCGGCGTCGTGCGCCACCTCCTCGTTGATCGCGTCCTCGTTGATCGCGGCATCGCACTCGAGGCAGATCGGGGGATTCCAGCCGCCCGCCTCCGGCAGGTCCGTGCGGCCGCAGGTGGAGCACACGAAGGCGAGGGCAACCGGGTCGTCACCGGGACGCGGGTGGGCGTGCGGCGCCCGGATCGTCGGCGGAGGGTGGGGCGTTCGCTTGAACCAGCTCATGGGCGCAGTCTGCGCGGCCGTCGTGACAGCTGTGCGTCACGCACCTGCCGCGGCCGCTGCCGCGGCCGCCACGGCGCCCAGACGCGCATCCTCGCGCCCGCCACAGGCCAGCGCCCCCGCTCCGCCTTTCGCGTCCGCGCCAGCTCCCGTGCCGTGGCCGTGCCGCGGGGCGAGTGCCGGCGGGCTCGGCTCCCCCCGGCGAGGCCCCCCCGGGGGGGGTGACAGCTCCTGGTCGCGCAGCCAACCCCGCGGAGGACGAGACCGATATCAGGCGAAGAACGAGGCGATGGCAGCCGTGTCGTCCGAGAACGCCCATCGCTCGACGACCTGGCCATCCCGAATGTGGTAGATCTCGGCCGTCCGGTATTTGAAGGTCCTGCCGCCGCGGGTGGCAGTGGCCTCAATCATCACCACCGCGTGATCGTCAGTTGCGAGGACGTCGTGGATGGTGCCCGTGATCTCGTAGTCGGCGCCCGTTCCCATCCCCGCGGCCCGCAACGCATCCTTGCCACGGCGAGGCTCCGCACGGCCGATCTCGTGCCACACGATGTCGTCGGCAGTCAGGCGGTCGAGGGCGGCCATGTCCCCTCGATCGAAGGCGTCGGTCAGCTCGCGCGCGATCGCGGCATTCTCGTTGGCTGGCATCAGGTGTTCCCTTCCCCGCCCGCAGTGCAGCCCGCTCGTCCGAGGGCCACCGCAGACGCCTGGTCGGCAGGCGGTTAAATCGTCTGGTTCCGGTGCCGCCTCCGATGCCCCGAGTATGGGCGCACTTGCAGGAATCAGGCGGGAGGTGAAGGATTCCCCACCTTCCGGTGGCCGCCGGTCGATGGCCGACGGCGGTCACGGGCGAGCGCCTGGCCGTTCACGGTCGGCCTATGGGACGCTGGCCCGGACCGGACGTGACGGCTGCCCCGAGCCTAGTCGGGCGGCCGATGGCGTGCAGGGCGTCGATCCGTTGGTTCCTCACGCAAGCGTTGGATGACGATGCTTCGACGGCGGTCCTGGTGCGTTGGGCGCCGTCAGCCCCGTCCGCCCGGCCGTCCGCCAGCGCCACCCGGCTCCCGAACCGCAAGCCGCCTAGACTTGCGGCCATGCGCACCATCGAGATCGACGGCCTCCGGACCTCGCGGATCGGCCTTGGCACCTGGCAGTTCGGTAGCCGCGAGTGGGGCTACGGCGAGACGTACGCACGGGAGACCGCGCCGGCGCTGATCCGCCGGGCGTTGGAGCTCGGCATCACGATGATCGACACCGCCGAGATGTATGCCTTCGGTCGCTCGGAGCGGATCATCGGCGAGGCTCTCGCCGGAACCCCGGAGCAGGATGTCGCCGGCGTGACGGTTGCGACCAAGTTCATGCCCATCGCTCCCGCCGAACGCATCGTCGCCCGGCAGGCCGCGGGCAGCCTGGGTCGCCTGCAGGCGGAGTCGCTCGATCTCTACTACGCCCACTGGCCGAACCCGTTCACTTCGCCGCGACGCGTCATGCAGTCGCTCCGGCCGCTGCTCGCGGACGGCCTCGTCCGTCGCGTGGCGGTGAGCAATTACTCCGTTGCCCAGTGGCAGGAGGCGGAGCGCGCGCTGCGGGCCCCGGTGATCGCGAACCAGGTGCGGTTCAGCCTCGCCAGCCCGGCGCCCGCGCAGGACCTCGTGCCATACGCGGCCGAGCATGGCCGGCTCGTGGTCGCGTACTCGCCGCTGGCGCAGGGGCTGATGAACGTGGACCGGGCGTGGTCGGAGGTCAGCGGCTTCCGGCGCAGGTCGCGGCTCGCTTGGCGGGCAGACGGTTTCGAGCCCCTGGCCGCGGCCGTCCGCGAGGTTGCCGCCGGCCACGACGCGGCGCCCACCCAGGTGGCGCTGGCCTGGGTGCTGGCGCACCCGAACACGATCGCGATCCCCGGCGCCCGCACCGTCGAGCAGCTGGAGTCGAACGCAGCGGCGGTCGACCTGGTTCTCTCCGACGACGAGGTGGCACGGCTGTCGGCCGAGGCACAGGCCTTCGCCGGACGACGCTGAGCTGGGCGCGGAGGGGGACGATGGCCCGAGTCGCCCGCCGGCGCTTCCTCACCCCGGCGGAGGCCAGGGCCCGCCGGCCGTTGAGCCCCGCGCAGCGCCTCGGCCCCGTTGGCTGGGTGTTCACGGTACTTGCCGTCACCTGGGCCGTGGTCGAGCTGCGGCCGATCACGGAGTACACCGCGTTCCGCTCGATCTCCGATGTCTCGCTGCTCGTGGTGCGCACCCTGGGCGACATGGCGCTGCTTGCGCTGCCGGCGGGACTGCTCTTGGGGTTCCCGGGCGTGCGGCGCCGGAACCCGTGGCTGTTTCGTGGCCTGGTCATCATCGCGCTGGTGCAGCTCGCCCAGCCCGCGCTGCGCGCGCTCCAGGGCTGGGTCTTCGAGCAGGTGGACCCGTCCGCGGCGGGCTTCAACCCCCTGTACGCGGCGATGACGATGGTGTCGCTGGCGATCGCGGTCGCGTCCCTGGCCGGGGTCTGGGCCCTCTCCGACGGGTTGTCCGATGCCGGCGCGCGGCCGCGGCGCGCCGCGATCGTCCTCATCGTGGCGGCCGCCGTCGCCCTGGAGCTGGTGTTCTTCGTCCCGGTCGTCGCGACAAATGGGCTCCAGGTCTTCTGGAACGGGATCCTGGACGTCGTCTCGCTCGCCGTCTCGGTGGCGAGCTACGCCGTCTGGGTCGTGGTCGGGGCCCGGCTGGTGGCCGGGTCCGCTGCCGGACTGGTGCCCCGGCGGGCGTGGGCGCTGGGCGCCCTGGCCGGGGCGCTGCTCATCCTCGAGCAGCCGGCGTTCATCCTGTTCGCGTGGGCCGGCCAGCTCACGGGCACCTACGTCGGCACCGCGCCGCTGATCGCGGCCATGGTGTCGGCCATCTGGGTGCTCTTCTTCCTTGCGCTTGCGCTGGGGCTGGGCCGGGGGACGAACCGCGGGGCCGGGGACCGGCGCAGGATCCACCGGTACCGCCTGTCCCGGCTGGGTCAGACGGCCCCGGTGGGGTCATCGGCCGACCCCCGATACCATGACGCGATGCCGAACGTGAACCATTGACCTGCCCGGGCGCCCACCCGGACCCGAGCCAGCACCCCGATCCGGCCGCGTGACGATCCCCGGGCGGCGGGCGTCCGTCGTGCTCGTCGGGCGCAACGGGACGGTGCTGGGGCGGTTGCCGGAGTTCCCCGTCGCCACGCCGTGGTGGCAGGAGGCGCAGCCGGTGGTCCAGGGCGTGCGCGACCGCTTCGGCCTGGAGATCGTCGTCCTGCGGCTGCTCGACACCGAGCTGCCGCACCCCCAGGGCGGCGGCGTGACGTATCTCGCCGAGCCTCGCGGCCATGTCCCACCCGGCATCGCCCTGGGCCTCGCCCCGTTCACCGTCGATTTGGGCGAGCAGCCGCTGCGTCTCGGGTGGGCGTCACCCGGTGGACCCGCTGCCGACCTCGCCTGGGCCGAGGGCGTCCTCCGTCGGCGGCGCCTCGAACGCGTCGGGCACGCGGAACAGCTCCGGAGCTGGAACCTGTCGAGCATCTGGCGGCTGCCGCTCCGGGAAGGCGCGGCGTGGCTCAAGGTCGTGCCGCCGTTCTTCGCCCACGAGGGCGACATCCTTCGCCGGCTGCAGGGCGGCCCGGTTCCCAGGCTCCTGGGTCACGACCGGGAACGGATCCTGCTGGCCGACATCGCGGGCTCCGACCGCTACGACGCCGGCCTCGGCGAGCTGCTCGAGATGGTCTCGCTGCTGGTGGACCTCCAGGCGGCCTGGATCGGGCGGATCGACCAGCTGCGGTCGATCGACCTGCCCGACTGGCGCGGCCCGGGGTTGACGGCCGGGATCGCCGGCGTGGTCGAGCGCCGGGGCGCGACGCTGCCGTCCGCCGTCGTGGCCGGGCTCGACGCCTTCGTCGCCGGACTGCCGGCGCGCTTCGACGCGATCGCCGCCTGCGGCCTGCCCGACACGCTCGTCCACGGCGACTTCCACCCGGGCAACGTGCGCGGCGGAGGAGACCTGCGGGGCGACGAGGGTGCCGGGGCCGGGAACCACGCGCTGACGCTGCTCGACTGGGGTGACTGCGGCATCGGCAACCCGCTGCTGGACCTGTCGGCGTTCCTCGATCGGGTGCCGGCGGGGGCCGTGGCGAGCGTGCGGGACCACTGGATGGAGGCGTGGCGGCGGCATCGCCCAGGCTCGGATCCGGCCGAGGCGGCGCGGCTCGTCGCCCCGGTTGCCGCCGCCCGCCAGGCACTGATCTACCAGCACTTCCTCGATCACATCGAGCCCGCAGAGCGTCGCTACCACGAGGCCGACGTGCCGGACTGGCTGGCCAGGACCGCGGCGCTGGCCGCCGGAGCTGGCCCGTCCGGCTCCGGGTGAGCCCCGCGTGATCCACCCCTGCTAGGCTCGACACGTGCCACGCCTCGATCCCGACGCGCTCCTCGCCGACCTGGACCCCGAGCAGCGCGAGGCCGTGCTCGCGACGAGCGGCCCGGTGGCCATCCTGGCGGGCGCCGGAACCGGCAAGACGCGGGTCATCAGCCGCCGCACGGCGTACGCGATCGCCACCGACGTCGTGGCGCCGGACCAGGTGCTGGTGGTCACCTTCACCGAGAAGGCGGCCGGCGAGATGGTTGAGCGGCTGCGCATCCTGGGCCTGCCCGGCGTCACCGCCCGCACGTTCCACGCCCAGGCGCTGAGCCAGCTCCGTCACTTCTGGCCGTCCCGCCACGACGGGGCGCCGGTCCCCGAGCTGCTGGACTCCAAGCTGCCGATCATCGGACGGCTCGCGCGGCAGCTCCCGGGCCACTACCGCTTCACGCCGTCCAAGGACATCGCGGACGAGATCGAATGGGCGAAGTCCCGGCGCATCGCGCCCAGCGGTTACGTCTCGGGCGCGGCCGCGGCGCAGCGGGAGCCGCCGGTCCCGGTGGACCTGTTCGTGCGCACCTACGAGGGCTACGAGCGCGCCAAGCTGCGGGCGAACCGCATCGACTTCGACGACCTGCTGGTGGAGACCGTCGCGCTGCTCGAGACCGACGAGGAGGCCGCGGCCACGGTGCGCGCCCGAAAGAGCTGGTTCAGCGTGGACGAGTACCAGGACACGAACCCGCTCCAGGAGCGCCTGCTGGAGCTGTGGCTTGGGGAGCGCCGCGACGTGTGCGTCGTCGGTGACGAGGACCAGACGATCTACTCGTTCACCGGCGCCTCGCCGGAGTTCCTCACCACGTTCGCGCGTCGCTGGCCCGGGGCGCGCGAGGTCGCGCTGGTCCGCAACTACCGTTCGACACCCCAGGTCCTGGAGCTCGCGAACCGGCTGATCGCGGCGGACGGCCGGGACAAGGGCCTGGTGGCGGTGCGCCCGGACGGGCCCGCCCCGGTGGTCGCCAGGCACGCCACCGCGGAGGCGGAGCTCGAGGCGCTGGCGGCCTGGATCCGGGTCCGCCTGGGCGAGGGGATCGCGCCCTCGGAGATCGCGGTGCTGGTCCGGATGAACGCGCAGCTGGCCTCCATCGAGGAGGCGCTGACGCGCGCCGGGATTGCCTACCAGGTGCGCGGCGTCCGCTTCTACGACCGGCCGGAGGTGCGCGGAGCGGTGGAGGCCCTGCGGCGGCGCCCGCGGATCCAGGCGGTGGGGGCCGACCTGGTGGCGGCGATCCTGGAGCGCTGGGTCGAGGCGGTCGGCTACGAGGAGGAGCCCGCAGCGTCCGAGGGCGACGAGGGGCGGGAGCGGCAGGCATCGCTCGAGACGCTGCTGGCGATCGTCGAGGCCGTGGTGGAGGGGGACCCGGCGGCCGACGCGACGGGCGTCGTGGCGGAGCTGGAGGCTCGGGCCGCGCACGAGCGCGAGGGTTCCGCGGACGGCGTCAACCTGCTCACGTACCACCGGGCGAAGGGCCTCGAGTGGGACGCCGTGTTCCTCCCGGCGCTGGAGGAGGGGACCATGCCCATCCGCCAGGCCGTGGACGACGAGACCTCCCTGGAGGAGGAGCGGCGGCTGCTCTACGTGGGGATCACCCGCGCCCGGCTCCACCTGGTGCTCTCCTGGGCCGAGCGGCGGGACACCCGCGGCCGCGAGAGCAAGCGCCGTCCGAGCCGGTTCCTGCTGGACGTTCGGCCGCGCCCGGTCCCGCCCGGTACCCGTGTCAGGCAGCTGCCCGGCCCGCCACCCCAGGTTCGCCCGCCGCGCCCGGGAGCCTCCGATGACCCGCTGTTCGCGGCGCTGCGCGAGTGGCGCACGGGCCGCGCCAGGAGCGATGCGGTGCCGCCGTACGTGATCGCGCATGACGACACGCTCAAGGCCATTTCGGACGTTCGCCCCCGGACGCTTTCGGGGCTGGCCCGCGTCAAGGGCATGGGCCCCGCCCGGATCGAGAAGTACGGGGACGAGATCCTCGAGGTGCTGGCGCGGGCGCTCGCGGACGGAAGCTGATCGCCATGAGGCCGGCCGGGGCGAGCCGAAGCTGATCGCCATGAGGCCGGCCGGGGCGCCGGCGGAGCCGACCCGATCGTGACTCCGTGCAGGGTCAGATCCGCCTCCTCGGAGCGTGGCTGGAGGGTCGAAAGCCTGGTTCGAGGCCTCAGCCACGCTGGCCAGCCCGCCTGGTGACTCCGAGCCGAGTCAGGCCGTCGCGGGGGCCTCAGGCCGCGAGGTCCCGCCGCCGGAACGCCCACAGGGCCGCCGCCCAGCCACCGACCGCGATCCCCGCGAACAGTATGAGATCGCCAGTCGGGAACGTGCCCTTGTCGATCACCTCGGTCGTCGGGAAGTGGTTCCAAGCCGAGATCGGCCCGAGCCACGCCCAGTCCTTCGACAACTGGCCGACCACGAAGATCGCGTACATCGCGAACAGCACGCCGCCGACGATACCGGCGGCCATGCCGCGACTCAGCGTCACGACGGACAGCAGCGTCGTCGGGCCTGCGATCGCGCATCCGAACGCGAAGCAGAGCACGCCGCCGAGCGCGAACCGCCCGAGGTCAAAATCGGCGCCGACCAGTCGCCCCGTGATCCATATTCCGAGGACGGCGCACGCCGCGAGCACGGCCATGATCAAGACCTGACCCGCGATCGACGCGGCCAGGTAGCCCACCCGCGTGATGCGGGTCGACAACGGCAGGTCGAGGAACCCGCGGTCGAGGTCGGCGGCCACGGTCCGTGTCCCGATCATCATGCCGGCGGCGCCGGCGATCACAGGCCACATCCAGCTGGCGATGTAGGTGGTGAACAGCACGCCGGGGTCGGCCAGGCTGCCCGTCATCCCGAACGCGGCCATGAACCCCTTGGGAAACGCCGCCATGTACTGCTGGACGAGGGCATCATTCTCCTTCAGGAACGGGTACATGACGCCCATGATCGCCGCGTATCCGGCGAGGGCCGTGCCCAGCCAGATCGCGAGGCTGCGGTTGCGGCGAAGCTCCAGCCGGAGCGCGGTCATGCCGGCACCTCCTCGGCCTGCCGGGCGCGGTCCTCGTCCACGCGGTCCTCGCCCGTCCCGTGCCCGCCCGTCCCGTGCCCGTCGGTCCGGTCCTGGTCGGTGTCGCGCCCGCCGATCCCGCCCTCGTCCGTCCCGGCCCGGTAGAGACGGAGGAAGAGGTCCTCCACGTCGGGCGTCGTGATCGCGATGTCGTGCACATCGTGGGCGGCGATGCGGTCAAGCAGCGGGTTGACGTCGCCACGCACCATCAGGTGGACCTCGCGGCCGGTCATCGCCGCGACCTCCACGTTGGGCAGGTCGAACGCGTCCGCCGCCGGCGGCACGGCGAGCACCAGGTTGATCGACCGCCAGTGCGAGCCCAGCAGCTCGCCCACCGTGCTGACGTCCACGATCCGGCCGTCACGGATGATCGCCACCCGGTCGCAGGCGCGCTCGACCTCGACCAGGTTGTGGCTCGAGAGGAACATCGTGCGGCCGTCGGTCCGGGCCTCGGCGACGAGGGCCAGGAACTCTCGCTGCATCAGCGGGTCCAGGCCACTGGTGGGCTCGTCGAGGATGAGCAGCGGCTCGCGGCCCATGAACGCGGCGACGACCCCGATCTTCTGCCGGTTGCCACGGGACAGCCGCTTGATCCGGACGCTGGGGTCCAGCTCCAGGCGATCGGCCAGCACGGACCACGCTCGGCGCGGCAGCCCGCGGAGCTCGGCCAGGTAGTCGAGCTGCTCGGCGCCGGTCAGCTCGCCCAGGTATCCCGGGTCGCTGCCCAGGTACGCGACGCGGGCGTGGAGCTGCGCCGCATCGCGGAAGGCGTCCCCGCCGAACAGGCGGGCCTCGCCCCCGGTCGCGCGCAGGAAGCCCAGCAGGAGGCGGATCGTGGTGGTCTTGCCGGCGCCGTTGGGGCCCAGGAAGCCGAAGGCCTCGCCCTCGGGGACGCTGAACGTGACGTCCTCCACGCCGCGGCGCGGGCCATAGAACTTGGTGAGGCCGACTGCCTCGATGACGAGCCTGGGCATGCCTGCGTCCGTCCCTCTTGCGGCGCCCGCCGCGCCGTCCCGCCGCGCCCGTCGTCCGGCGCGCGCTGCTCCGGCGGGCCCCCCTGCGGTGGACCCGTCGTGGATCGAGCCGATCGTGTGCCCGGGCGAGAATTCCGCGACAGGGCCGCGAGGCCCCATGGAACGGGTCACGGGGCCCGACGGCGGTCGGGCGCGGCGTCCCGGATGTGATCCGCAGCCGAGCCGCCGGGCGCGGCGGTGGGCACGCGGCAGGAACGGACTGGTCGTCCGGGCCGGGCCGGCCACCGCGACGCGACCGGTCCGCCCGTGGTTGTCCTACGCCCCCACGTGGCTCTCCTACGCCACCGGCTCGAGCGCCTCCTCGAACTGGCTCGCGTACAGGTCGTAGTAGAAGCCACGCCTCGCGAGCAGCTGCTCGTGCGTGCCCTGCTCCAGGATCCGACCCTCGTTCATCACCAGGATCACGTCGGCGTCGCGGATCGTGGACAGCCGGTGAGCGATCACGAACGACGTCCGGCCCTCCATCAGCCGGTTCATCGCGCGCTGGATCAGCACCTCGGTCCGCGTGTCCACCGACGACGTCGCCTCGTCCAGGATCAGGATCGGCGGGTCGGCGAGGAACGCCCGGGCGATGGTGAGGAGCTGCTTCTCGCCGGCCGAGACGTTGGTCGCGTCGTCGTCCAGGACGGTCTCGTACCCGTCGGGCAGCGTGCGCACGAAATGGTCCACGTGCGCGGCATCGACCGCGTCGTGGAACCGTTCCTCGGCAACCTCGCCGTCCGCGCCGTAGGTGACGTTCTCCCTGATCGTGCCCTTGAACAGCCAGGCGTCCTGGAGGACCATCCCGAAGGTGCGGCGCAGGCTGTCCCGCGTCATCTCGCGGGTGTCGATCCCGTCCACCGTGATCCGTCCCTGGTCCACGTCGTAGAACCGCATCAGCAGGTTCACGAGCGTGGTCTTGCCCGCGCCGGTCGGTCCCACGATGGCCACCGTCTGGCCCGGCTCCACGACCAGCGACAGCTCCTCGATGAGCGGCTTGTCCGGCAGGTACCGGAAGGCCACGTCCTCGAAGGCCACGCGGCCCGTCGCCGGCCCCTCGAGCAGTCGGGGCGCCACCGGATCGGGCACCTCCTCGGCCTCGTCCAGGAGCTCGAACACCCGCTCGGCCGAGGCCACCGCGCTCTGCAGCACGTTGACGATCGAGGCCGCCTGGATGATCGGCATCGTGAACTGGCGCGAGTACTGGATGAACGCCTGCACGTCGCCCAAGGACATCTGGCCGGTCGCGACCCGCGCGCCGCCGATGACCGCGATCGCGACGTAGTTGAGGTTGGAGATGAAGGACATCGCCGGCTGGATCATCCCGGAGATGAACTGCGCCCGGTAGGACGCCTGGTAGAGCTGCTCGTTCTGCATGTCGAATGTGGCGACCGCCTCCTCCTGGCGACCGAACAGCTTCACGATCGCGTGCCCGGTGTGCATCTCCTCGACGTGGCCGTTGAGGGTTCCCGTCCGCTCCCACTGGGCCGCGAACTGCTTCTGCGAGCGGGACGCGATGACCACGGTCACAAGGATCGAGGCCGGCACCACGAGCACCGAGATCACGGTCAGGAGCGGGCTGATCGTGAGCATCATGATCAGCACCCCGACCACGGTCAGCACCGACGTGATCAGCTGGGTCAGGCTCTGCTGGAGCGTCTGGCTGATGTTGTCGATGTCGTTGGTGACGCGGGACAGGATGTCGCCGCGGGGGTGACCGTCGAAGTAGGCGAGGGGGAGCCGCCCGAGCTTGAGGTCGACGCGCTGGCGGAGCCGGTAGACGGTCCGCTGGGTGACGCCGGCCATGATGTAGGCCTGCGCCCAGGCGAACAGCGAGCTCAGGATGTAGATGAGGGCGACCCTGGCCAGGATCGTCGCGAGGGCCGCGAAGTCGATGCCCTGGCCGGGCACCACGTTGGGCATGCTCGCCAGCATCTCGGCCTGGTTCGTCTGGCCCGCGGCGTTGAGCCCCGCGATGATCTGGTCGATCGGGACGCCGGTCATCCCGGCCGCGCCGAGCTGGTTGCCCACCGCGCCCGTGAAGATGATGTCGGTGGCGTTGCCCAGCATCTTCGGTCCGAGGATGGCGAAGAAGACGCTCACGACGCCGAGCGCCACGACCGCGAAGACCTTGAGCTGCTCCGGGCGGAGCTCGCCGACCAGCCGCCGGAACGAGGGCCCGAAGTTCTTGGACTTCTCGGCCGGCATCATCATGCCCATGCCCGGCGGGCCACCGCCCATCCGGCCCGGCCCGCGACCGGCACCGGCTCCGCCGGGCCGTCCCATCGGGCCGCTCATGCCGCCTCCTCCTCGGTGACCTGGGACAGCACGATCTCCCGGTAGGTGTCGCAGGTCCGCATCAGCTCCTCGTGGGTGCCGATGCCGGCGATGCCGCCGTCCTCGAGCACCACGATCCGGTCCGCGTGGAGGATGGTGCCCACGCGCTGGGCGACGATGATCACGGTGGCATCGCCCAGCTCCCTGGCCAACGCCGCCCGGAGGCGGGCATCCGTCCGGAAGTCGAGCGCCGAGAAGCTGTCATCGAACACGTAGATGTCGGGCTTGTGGGTGAGCGCCCGGGCGATCGCCAGCCGTTGCCGCTGGCCGCCGGAGACGTTGGTCCCGCCCTGGGTGATCGGCGCCTCCAGGCGCTCCTCCATCTCCTCGACGAACTCGCGGGCCTGCGCGATGTCGAGCGCTTGCCACAGGTCGTCGTCGGTCGCCTCCTCGTCCCCGTAGCGGAGGTTGGACGCGACCGTGCCGGCGAACAGGAAGGCGCGCTGGGGCACGACGCCGATGCGCCTCCACAGGTCCTGGCGGTCCATCGTCCGGACGTCCACGCCGTCGATCTCGACGCTGCCCTCGGTCGCGTCGTAGAAGCGCGGCAGCAGGTTGATCAGCGTGGACTTGCCGCTGCCGGTGGAACCCACGATCGCCGTCGTCTCTCCCGGGTTCGCCTCGAACGAGATGTTGCACAGGACCGGCTCGTCGGCGCCCGGGTAGCCGAACGTGACGTTGCGGAACACGAGGCGTCCGGTCCGCGGGGGAGACACCGGGGCCTCGGGGTCGCGGATGGAGGGCTCCGTCGCCAGGACCTGCTGGATCCGGTCGCCCGACACGGCGGCGCGCGGGACCATGATGAACATGATCACCGCGGTCATGATCGCGAACAGGATCTGCATGATGTACTGCAGGAAGGCGGTCAGGTTGCCGATCGGCATCGCGCCGCTGTCCACGCGGTAGGCGCCGAGGTAGAGGACGGCCACCGTGCTCAGGTTCATGATCAGCATGAGGCTGGGCATCGTGATCGCGAACAGCCGGTTCACACGCAGGCCGGTGTCCATCAGGTCCCGGCTGGCGACGTCGAAGCGCTCCTCCTCGTGCCCGGTCCGCACGAAGGCCCGGATGACGCGCACGCCCGAGAGCGTCTCGCGCATCAGGAGGTTGATCCGGTCGATCTTGCGCTGCATCGCCTGGAACAACGGGATCGCGCGGGTCATCACGAACGCGATGAGGGCGATCATGATCGGGATGATCACGAGCAGGATCGCGGTGAGGGGCCCGTCCTGGCGCAGCGCCATGATCACGCCACCGATGGTCATGATGGGGGCTGTGATCATCATGTTCAGCGCCAGCAGCACGACCTGCTGGACCTGCTGGACGTCGTTGGTGTTGCGGGTGATGAGGCTGGCCGGGCCGAACTGGTTGACCTCGACCTGGCTGAACGTCTCGACCTTGCGGAAGATCCCGCTGCGCACGTCGCGTCCGAAGCCCATGGCGATCCGGGCGCTCCAGTAGACGCCGACGATCGCGGCGATCATCAGCGCGAAGGTCACCACCAGCATGATGCCGCCCTCGCGCACGATGTAGGCGACGTCTCCCTTGGCGACGCCGTTGTTGATGATGTCGGCGTTGAGCTCGGGGAGGTACAGGTTCGCGATCGCCTGGACCAGCAGGAGGATGAGCACGAACACGATCGCCCAGCGGTAGGGCGGCAGGTAGCGGCGCAGGATCGGGATCAACGGCCGGCCTCCGGGAGTGGGGTGGGAACGTCCTGGGCGGGAATGTCCTGGTGGAAGCGCGCGCGGGCCCGGTGGAGGGCGCGGGCGCCCTTCAGGAAGCCCTCGAGCTCGTCGTCGTCGAGGTGGTCGAGCATCACCCCCAGGCGCGCGCGGCGCTCGGTCGCCAACCCCGTGATGAGGTTGCGACCCTGGTCCGTGAGCGCCACGCGGACCACCCGGCGGTCGTCGTCATCGCGTCGGCGCTCCACGAGGCCACGCTGCTCCATCCGGTCCACGATGCCGGTGGCACTCGCCTGGGACACGTCGAGCGTCTGGGCGAGGCTGCGCATCGGGACCGGGCCGTCGACGTCGAGGACGGCGACGACGTTGAGATGGATCAGGCTCAGCGCGCCACCGGGCCAGTGGCGCATGTGGCGCATGGCGGCGACGGGGCTCTGCGCAGAGAGCTCGTCGAGGAGCTCGCCGAGGACGGCCTGGCGGTTCACGGGTTGGCGGTGGCCCTTAGCGGGATGTAGATGATCAACGTGGCATGAAGCATATTCCGCCGGGCGAAACCTGTCCAGCGCGACTCAGGGAGCGGCGCGGGCCGGTGCGGCGCAGCTCCGCCCGCCGGCGCCGGGCTACCCGGTGATCGCCTTCCGGAACCGCCACGTGGCCAGCCCCAGCAGCACGACCGCGAACCCGGCCAGCACGACCAGGTTCGTCGCCACCGTGTCGATCCCGCCGCCGTCGCGGACGAGCGAGCTGAGGGCCGTGATCCCCCAGGAATGGGGAATGGCCTTGGCCACGGTCTGCATCGCCTGGGGCATGAACGCGAGCGGCACCATGCACCCGCCCAGCGCGCCCAGCGCGAGACCCACGAACACCCCCAGCGAGGACGCCTGGTCGGCGTTCTGGCTCCAGGCCCCGATCAGCATGGCCGCCCCGGCCGAGACGAGGCAGAACAGCAGGATGATGGCCGCCGCCGCGACCGGGTCACCCCACGTCACGTTGAACACGGTGGCCGTGATCACGACGATGAACAGGGCCTGGAGCAGCGCGACGAGGAACCGGCCAAGCGTCTCGCCGAGGATGATGGTCGTCATCGACGTCGGCGTGGACACCATGCGCCGCGAGACGCCGAGCCGCCTCGTCAGCACGAGCTGCCCGGCGGCCGTCATCGAGGTCAGGAACGTGAACAGGAGCAGCTGGGTCTGGGCGCCGAAGGTGAACTGGCTGTAGCCCTGGAACACGGACTCGGTGCCTGCCTGCTCCACCGTGACCGCGACCCCGGCCACGTCCGGCCGCTTGGCCTCGGCGACCGCATAGGCCTGGTCGTAGGTGCCCGCGCCGAGGCCGGCCGCCGTCCGGGCCGCAGAGACCAGCGCCTGCTGCTCGGCCACCGCCGCCTCGACCGCGGTCCGGTAGCCGGTGGTGACGGTCTCGGTCGTGCCCAGGAAGGCGACGTCCACGACGCCCGAGCCGGCGAGCTGCACCCCGTAGTCGGCGGGCAGCACGATCCCGGCCTCCACGGTCCCGCTCTCCACCGCGGTCCGCAGCGAGGCCTCGTCCGGGAACCGGAGGATCGTGAACACGGGCGAGTCCTCGCGGATGCGGACCAGGAGCGCGTCGGCCGCCGCGTCCCCGGCGGGCGCAACAACCCCCAGCCGGGCGTATGTCGCCCCGCCGAACTGGAGGCCCAGGGCGACGATGATGATCGTGGGCAGGATGAGGATGAAGAACAGGTTCCCGCGGTCGCGGACCTGGCGGAGCAGGTTCGTCCGGCCGATGAGGAGGACCTTGCCCAGGCCGCCGACGCTCATCGAGCGGCCACCAGCCGCCGGGCCCGGGCGAAGCCGATCGCCCCGGTCACGAGGCCCACCGTCAGCAGCACCCCGACCGCCGGCAGGGCGTCCGCGATCGTGCCGCCGCCCTGCATCTGAGCGAGGCCGCGCAGGAACCAGGCGTGCGGCGTCAGCAGGCTCAGCGTCTGCATCGCCTGCGGTGCCTGGGCGGTGGGCGAGAACGTGCCGCCCAGGATGCCCAGGGTCATGGCCACGGCGGCGTTCGCAGCCGACGCCCCGTCGAACGTCCTCATGAACGACGTGACGAGGGTCGTGATCCCGATCGCGCTGGTCACGGCCGCGATCACGATCAGCGCAACGCCCAGCGGCGGGCCCCAGTCCGCGCCCAGCAGCAGCGTCGTCGCCACGATCAGGACGACCAGCGACGTCACCCCGGTCACGAAGCTGCCGAGCGCCTTGCCGGCCAGGATCGTCCCGGGCCGGATCGGTCCGGCGAGGATGCGCGCGAGCGTCCCCTGCCGCCGCTCCTCGAACAGGCTGAGCATCCCGGACTGGACGGCGAAGAACAGGAACAGGATCGCCATCGCGGAGGAGAAGTACGTCGTCCAGGAGAGCTGGCGGAGCTGGGTCCCGGTGTCCACGAGCACGATGGCGGGCTGCTGGGCCGAGGCCACGATGGCCGCCAGGTCCGCGCCTGCCGGCGGCGCCCCGCGGAGGTCGCCGAGCGTGAGCACCGCGAGCTGGACGCCCGTGACGCCGTCCGCGAACCGGGCGGCGACCGAGCGGGCGACCTCCGTCTGGAGGCCGGCGTCCCTCGACCCGATGATCCGGATCGACGTGGGCTGGCCGGCCGCGATCGCCTCGGAGAAGCCGGCCGGGATGATGAACGCGGCGTCCGCCTTCCAGCCATCGATGTTGGCGGCGGCGACCGCCTGCCGCGCCTCGGCCTCGGTGGTGCGAGGCTCGATCGTCGCCACGCCCGCGTCCCGGAGCCCGCCGAGCACCTGCCCGGTGAAGGTTGTCGCGAGCGAGCCGCCGTCCAGGTCCGCGACCACGTAGTTGGCGTGGAAGCTGGTCGCCCCGCGCAGCAGCAGGCTGAAGATGAGCGCGAGCCCCAGCGGGGCGACGACCGCGAACAGGATGATCGAGCGGTCTCGCAGCCGTTGACGCAGGTCCTTGGCCGCGATGAGCAGCGCCATGCGCATCGGACGTCCCGGTTACTCGGCCGCGTCCCGGAGGGCACGCCCGGTGAGGTGGAGGAAGACGGCCTCGAGGTCCGGCTCCACGACGTCGACCCCCTTGACGTCCGCCTTGACCTCGGCCGCGACGATGAGCCGCGGCAGAGCCCGTCGTGCGTCGGGCACGAGGATCTCGATCGTGTTGCCCTTCGCGTCGGCGCGGACCACGCCGGGGACCGCCGCGACGTCCGCGGCCGCCCCGCCCACGTCCCCGGTCACGGTGAGGCGGACGGTGTCCTGCTCGCCGACCAGCGCCACGAGCTCCCGCTGGGTCCCCTCCGCGCGGATCTCGCCGGCGTCGATGATCCCCACCCGGTCGCAGAGGCGTTCCGCCTCCTCCATGTAGTGGGTGGTGTACAGGATGGCCATGCCCTGGCGGCCGAGGGCGGCGATGCTCTCCAGGATCGCGTTCCGGCTCTGCGGGTCCACGCCCACCGTCGGCTCGTCCAGGAGCAGCAGGCGGGGCTGGTGCAGCAGGCCGATGCCGATGTTGAGCCGGCGCTGCATGCCGCCGCTGTACTTGTCGGTCCGGTCGCCGGCCCGGGCCGTCAGGCCGACGGTCTCGAGGACCTCGCCGATGCGGGTCTTGAGGAGGGCCCCGGACAGGCCGTACAGGCGGCCGAAGAACTGCAGGTTCTCGCGACCGCTGAGGTCCGGGTAGATGGCCAGGTCCTGGGGCACGTAGCCGATCCCGGCCTTGGCGGCGACCGCGCCGATCCCGATCGGGGTGCCGTCGAGCGTGACCTCCCCGCCGTCGCGCGCCAGCAGCCCGCAGATCATCGAGATGGTGGTGGTCTTGCCGGCGCCGTTGGGGCCCAGGAGACCGTAGGTCTCGCCCTCGTGGATCTTCAGGCTTACGCCCCGCACCGCCTCGATGGCGCCGTAGCGCTTGCGCAGGTCGCTCGCCGCGAGGACGACGGGCGCTGCGGCACGGGCGGCAGCCTGGGCTTCCTCGGACATGCGGATGGATCCTCCACGGGCGGCGAGTCGCGGGCGACGTACGGCAGGCGATCGTGACCGTCCGTGCCTCAGGGTTGCAAGGTCCGAACGGACCCCTCCTCGGGCTGCCGCCTCGGGCGGTCGCCTCGGGCTCGCCGCGCCTCGGGCGGTCGCCTCGGGCTCGCCCGCGCCGCCGGGCGGCTCCGGGCGCCGTCAGGCGGTTCCGCGGTGCTTCGCGCGGGCGGCCGCCAGCACCCCGATCGTCCGCTCGTCGATCGGCCGCAGGTCAACCTGGACGTGGCCGACGCCGAGGTCCCGCCAGGCGTCGAACGCCGTCGCCACCGCATCCACGTCGGAGGGCAGGGCAGCGGCGGCGACGGGCCGCCCGCCCGCGCCGGGCTCGGTGTCCACGGTGAGGCCCACGGTGACCTCGAGGTTGGCGGGGTCGCGGCCCTCGGCCTCGCAGGCGGCGAGCAGGTCCGCGTGCCGTTGCAGGAACCGCTCGTCGGGGAGGCCGAACCAGGCCGCGTTCCAGGCATCGGCGTGCCGGGCCACCAGCCGCAGGACCCGAGGGCCCCTGGCCGCGATGAGGATCGGGATCCGACCCGGCAGGCGCGCGGGGCGGGGTGGGGGAGGGATCAGCACGGCGTCGTCAACGTCGTGCCAGCGTCCGTGGAGCGTCACCCGCTCGCCGCGGAGCAGGGGCACGATGATCCCGAGGGCCTCCTCGAACCGGCCGGCCCGGTGGTCGAACGGGTAGCCGAAGGCCGCGTACTCCGGCTCGTGCCAGCCGGTGCCCAGCCCCAGGGTCAGGCGGCCCCCGGCGACCTCGTCGAGCGTCGCCGCCATCTTCGCCAGCAGCGCGGGGGGCCGGAACCCCGTCCCCAGCACGATCGTCCCGAGCTCCACGCGCTCGGTGACCGCCGCGACGGCCGAGAGCAGCGTCCAGGCCTCGTGGATCCCGTCCTCGGGCTCGTCCGGGATGCGGAAGATGAAGTGGTCGTAGACCCACAGGCTGTCGAGGCCGGCCTCCTCGCCGAGGCGCGCGATCGAGCGCAGGTGAGGCCAGGACGTGGCGCCGGGCCCGTCGGCCTCGTTCATCGGGAGCAGCATGCCGATCTTCATGGCGGGATCGTACGGCAGGCGGAGGTGCGGCCGGCCTGCGACACGCACCGGTGGCCCCATCCACGACAATGGCCCGCGTGACGACCGCCACCGCCCGACCCGCCCCTCGCCTGCGCTGGCGCCACGTCGCGGGCATCGCCATCGCGGTCGCCTTCTGGGCCCTGACCATCGCCATGGCCGACCCGAACGTGAACGTCAGCCAGCCGCTGTCGGGCTGGGTCACGGCCCAGGACGCCCGCTCCTACTACGGGCTGAACCTCTCGGACCTGTATGCCGGCCGGTCGGACTGGAACACCATCGGCGCGTACCCCTACTCGCCGGCATTCGCCCAGCTTGTCTACCCGCTCGGCCTGCTCCCGTGGCCGGCGTTCGTCGCCGCCTGGACGGCGCTCCTGGTGGGGGCCGTGTACCTCCTGACCGGCCCGGAGCTGTTCCTGGTGGGCCTCGTGGTGGGTGCCATGGAGATCGCCGGGGGGAACATCTCGTTGCTGTTGACGCTGGCGATCGTGGCGGGCTTCCGCCGGCCGTGGACCTGGGCGTTCGTGCTGCTCACGAAGATCACGCCCGGGGTCGGGCTCCTCTGGTTCGTGCTGCGGCGCGAGTGGCGGAACCTGGCGATCGCCCTCGGGGCGACGGCGGGGATCGTGGCGGTCTCGTTCCTGGTCCTGCCCGACGCGTGGCGCGCCTGGATCGACCTGCTGCGGGCGAACGCGGGGAAGGGCGGGACCTGGGCGGCCGTGCCGGTTCCCCTGCTGATCCGCGGCCCGATCGGCGTGGCGCTGATCACGTGGGGCGCCTTGCGGAACCAGCGCTGGACGGTGCCGGTGGGCACGATGCTGTGCCTTCCCGCCCTGTGGTACGGATCGCTGTCGATGCTGCTGGGCGTGATCCCGCTGACGACGCCCGAGGAGCGACGGCGGGCGTGGGCGCGTGTGACGGGCATCCTCGGGCGGAGGTAGGCTCGACCGGGTGGCGAGTCCCGGCCGGACACCACGCCCGTCCGTGATGAGGCTCCGCACATCACCGGGGCGTCCCCGACACGAGCTGTGACGGGTATGCGGCACGACTCCCGTCTTGAGGAGGCTCCGCACATCACGAGGGCATCCGTGATGCGCGGATAGTCATCAGGCATCGAAGTGACTAAGGCCGGCGAACGGGGCCGTCGACGTCCGGCCGGCCAGGTGCAGCCGGGCCTGCGTCGCCTTGCTACGAGGAGGCGATCACCGCTGCGAGCGCGTCCGCGAACGGATCCATCGTGGCGGCCGTGAAGCCGGCCACGTTGATGCGGCCCCTGCCCACCACGTACACGCCGTGCTCGTCCCGCAGCCGCGCCACCTGGTGGGTCGTCAGGCCAAGGAGCGCGAACATGCCGCGCTGGGTTGCGATGCCGGCCCAGTCGCCCGGGATGCTCCGCGCCTCGAGGGCCGCCACGAGCGCCCGCCGGTTGTCCTTGATCCGGCCGCGCATTGCCGCGAGCTCCTCCTCCCAGCGGGGCCGGAGCTCCGCGTCCGCGAGGACGGTGCGGACGATGTCGGCACCGTGGGCCGGCGGGTTGGAATAGTTGACCCGGATCGCGATCTTCACGTGGCTCTGGATCGCGGCCGCGTCCGCGGGCGACCGGGCGATCAGCAGCATCGCGCCCACGCGCTCCGAGTAGAGCGAGAACGTCTTGCTGAACGATGTCGAGACGAGCAGCTCGGTGCCCGGCCGGACCAGCTCCAGCAGCCCTGCGGCATCCTCCCGCAGCCCGTCGCCGAAGCCCTGGTAGGCCAGGTCCACCAGGGGCAGCAGCCGCCGGTCCTCGACCAGGTCGCCGATCTTCCTCCACAGCCCCGGGGACGGATCCACGCCGGTCGGGTTGTGGCAGGCACCGTGGAGCAGGACGATGTCGCCCGGCGACGCCTGGCCCAGGGCGTCGAGCATCGCCGCCTCGTCGATCCGGCGGCCGGTCTCGTCCGTGTAGGGGTAGGTGCGGATCCTGAACCCTGCCGCGAGGAACATCTGCGGGTGGTTCGGCCACGTCGGCTCGCTCATCCACAGCGTCTCGCCCGAGCCGGTCTGGCGCAGCAGGTCGGCGGCGACGCGGAGGCCGCCGGTCCCGCCCGGCGTCTGGGTGGCCAGCGCACGCCCGGACGTGACCGCCTCGTGGTCCGCGCCCAGGACCAGGTTCCTGACGAGGTCACGGTAGGCCTGGTCGCCGTCGATGGGGCGGTAGAGCTTCGTCCCGGCCGCCTCGGCCAAGCGGCGCTCCGCCTCGATGACGGTGCCGAGAACGGGCGTCTTGCCGGTCCCGTCCACGAACACGCCGGAGGACAGGTTTATCTTGCCCTCGCGGGTGTCGTTGCGGAACGCCTCGGCCAGGCCGAGGATCGGATCGGGCGGTGCGGGGATGCGGGCGAGCGACGGGAGCGACACGGAACTGACCTCGTCGATGGGCGATGTGGGGCGCCAATGGGACTCTACACGGCCGACCGGGTTGCAGGCCGGCCACGACGACCCGCGCCTGCGGCACCGAGCCCGCCGGGCGAGACCCGAGCGCGCGACCCCAGGGCAGGCGTCGTGCCGCTGGGCAGGCGTCGTGCCGCTGGGCAGGCGTCGTGCCGCGCGCGCCGGTGCCGCGCGAGCGGGCCGCTTGGCCGAAGATGGGTCCATGCCGGATCCCGCCGCTCTCCCCGTCGTCGATCGCCTCACCGTCTACGGCGCCGACTGGTGCGGCGACTGCCGGCGGGCCAGGCGGTTCCTCGACCAGGCCGGGGTGCCCTACACCTGGGTGGACACCGCGGCCGACACGGCGGCGAGGGGCATGCTCATCGCGGCCGGCTACCCCGCGATCCCGGTGGTGCTCGTCCCGGGTGGGACCGTGCTGGTGGAGCCTTCGAACGAGGAGCTGGCCGCGGCGATCGACTCCCCGGCCTGAAGGCCTCCGGCGACCCGGGACCCCGCGCCTGGCCCCCCGGTGCCTGGCCCCCCGGCGCCTACTCCAGCCCCTCGGCGTCGAGGAGGAGCAGGATCTCGTAGGCCTCGTCGCCCAGGAACTGGCGAGCGGCAGCCTCGGTGTCGGCCAGCGCCGCCTCCTCGTCCCCCTCCTCGCCGCCCTCGATCTCCGCGTCGACGCCCGCGAGAACGCTCAGGACCCTCGACGGGGTCGGCTCGACGATCCACTCCTCGCCGGTATCCGGATCGACGTCGAAGAACGAGACCGACTCGATCTCGTGGGTCGTCCCGTCCGGCCGGGTCAGCGTGCAGACCCATGCCTCGGGCTCGGCCTCGTCGGCGCGGACGGTGAGCGACAGCCCGAGCGAACGGAACAGCTCGGCCAGGGTGGTCGGTGCGTCGGACATGGGGCGAACCTCGGTCGGGGTGATCGCCACAACCCTACCTCCGGCGCTGCCATCGCGCCGTGTCGTCCCGTTGCCCGGTCTGCAACGGGCCCCGCGGGGTCAACCCGGTCGCATACGATCCGCCGATGAGCAGCGACGCATCCGTCTCCTACTGGCTCGAGACAGCCGACGAGGACCTGGCCGCCCGCCCCGGCCTCGACGGCTCGACGGACGCCGACGTGGCGATCCTCGGGGCCGGCATGACAGGGCTGTGGACCGCGTTCTACCTCCGGCGCCGCGATCCGTCGCTGAAGATCGTCGTGGTCGACCGGGAGATCGCGGGGTTCGGCGCGTCCGGCCGGAACGGTGCCTGGTGCGCGCCCGACCTGAACATCTCGATGAGCCGCCTCGCGACGCTGCACGGGGTCGACGCCGCGAAGCGGACCCAGCAGGCGACCTACGACGCCGTCAACGAGGTCGGGCGCGTGTGCGCGGAGGCCGGGATCGATGCGGGCTTCCACAAGGGCGGCGAGCTGATCCTGGCCCGCGGGCCGCAGGGCATCCCGGCGCTGGAGTCCTCGCTCCGGGAGTACGAGGCGTTCGGCTTCGGGGACCGCTACCGCCTCCTCGATGCCTCGCAGCTCTCGAAGCGGATCCGCGTCGCGGGCGCGGTGCGGGCGCTCGCGTCGGAGGACGCGGCCGTCATCCATCCCGGGCGCCTCGTCCGCGGGCTCGCCCGGCGCGCGGAGCAGGATGGCGTGCGGATCGCCGAGCGGACGACCGTCACGGACTTCCGGGCGAAGGATGCGAGCGGCCGCGCCACCCTCGTCACGCCGAGGGGCGATGTCCGGGCGCCGGTGATCGTGCTCGCCGGCGAGGCCTACCTCTCCGGGCTGCCGCGCCTCCACCGCCAGCTGGTCCCGCTGTGGTCGCTGATCGTGCTGACGGAGCCGGTGACGGACGACCAGTGGGCCGAGATCGGCTGGGCGAACCGCGAGGTCGTGGCTTCGACCCGGCTGTCCGTGGACTACCTGTCCCGGACGGAGGACGGCCGCATCCTGTTCGGCGGCCGCGGCGCGCCGTACCGCTACGGGTCACCGATCCGCCCGGAGTACGACCGGCACGGGCCCACGCACGAGCGGCTCAAGGCGTTCGTGCGGGAGTGGTTCCCGGTGCTGCGTGACGTGCGCTTCACGCACGAATGGGGTGGGCCGCTGGGCATGCCGCGGGACTGGCATCCGACGATGTCCTACGATCCCGGCTCGGGCATCGCCACCTCGCGCGGGTACATCGGCCACGGCGTGTCCACGACCAACCTCGGGGGACGCGTGCTGGCGGACCTCATCACCGGGACCCACAGCCCGATCACGGAGCTGCCGCTGATCGGCCACCGGTCGCCCGACTGGGAGATCGAGCCGTTCCGCTGGATCGGCGTGCGGTACTCGCAGTGGGCGATCGGGCGCCTGGACGAGGGGTCCGCGCGGACCGGCCGGCCGCCGACGGGGCGCAGCCTCGCCGAGCGGTTCGCGTCGCACTGACCGGCAGGCCGGAAGCCGGTGGGCCTGTCAACGCCGGCGCACCCCCGCACCCCCTTGTGCGTCAAGGACGGTTGGTAAGTCACTCGTGAAGCCACGGGACTGTCAGGCGCGGGTCCGGCCCTGTCGGGCGTTACCAGTCGAAGTCGTAGGGGGCGGCCTGGTCCTCACCGAATTGGCCCGTGGGCCGCCAGAGGCCGGTCTCGTCACGTCGCGCGACGCAGCCGGACCCTGAGTCGAGGTGCGGCAGCGCTTCCTGCCAGTGAGCCTCGCACATGGGTACCGCGCCGCCGCCGAGGAAGATCCGCGTCGCCGGCTCACCACAGTGGGTGGTCGGGAACTCGCCCCAATCGGCGCAGGTGAGGTCTTCCCGCGTGCCGATGATCGTGCGGTAGCGACGCGGGGCGTCCGGCACGGCAAGGTCGGTCCCCGTCCCCGAGGCAGCCCGGCGCAGGTGCCGCATCACGAGGAGATTGTGCGCCAGCGATCCGTTCGCCGCAACGGGCTTACCGCTGCATCGCGGGCAATCGGGTGCGCGGACCTAGCGGCTGAGCAGCTCCCTCATCAGGCGGTGGTCCGCCCGCTGCACCAGCGCATCGGGCGACTCTCCCGCCCTGGGGCTTGCCCAGCCGAACGCGAGCCGCAGCCCGTCACCGGAGCGCGGCAGGATCGTAGGCGCTTCCTCGCGCGCCCGTTCCACGAAGTTGATCGCCTCGATCTCGTTCGTCTCGGTCAGCACCACCCCGAAACGCGTCAGCCCGATGCGAGCGCAGTAGTCGCTGGTCCGGGTGAAGCGCCGCAGGCACTGGCCCAGCTCGCGAAGCGAATGGCGGGCGATCTCGATGCCCCACTGGTCGCCCAGCTCGAGCAGGCCGTCGATCTCGACCACGACGACGGTGAGCGCCCGGCCATACCGGTTGGCACGCGTGACCTCGGTCACGAGCACACGCTGCCAGAGGTCGGGACCCTCCAGGCCGGTGAGGAGGTCTTCCCAGCCCTCTGGTTCCGGGATGCAGCTGGCGGTCACGGTGGCGCGGTCTCCGAGCGAGCGCGAACGCGGATGGATTCGGCATCCCGATCATCGGAGACGACCTTCCCGGACGTCATCGCCCGGTTGGTGGGGGCAGGCGGTCCGATGGTCCGGGGTCCCCGGGCCGGCGGCCTCGGCCACCGCTGGGTCTCGGGATCAGGGCCCGGTCGCGGGCCGGCCCGCGGCACGCCAAGACGCCGGCCGAGCCCCGCGGACTGGACCGGCCTCGACGGCGGGGCCTAACCGAACAGCGCCTCGACCGAGAGGTACCGCTCCCCCGTGTCGTAGGTGAAGGCGAGGATCCGGGCCCCGTCCGGCACCTGCGGCAGCAGCTGCGCCACCGCCGCCAGCGACGCCCCCGAGGAGACGCCGACCAGCAGCCCCTCCTCGCGGGCGGCCCGCCGGGCGTAGACCATGGCGTCCTCGGGCGCCACCTGGAGGATCCCGTCGAGCAGCTCGGTGCGCATGACGCCGGGGATGAAGCCTGCGCCGATGCCCTGGATAGGGTGCGGCGAGTGCGTCCCGCCGGAGAGCACGGGCGACAGCGTGGGCTCCACCGCGTACACCCTGAGGCTCGGCCAGCGGGGCTTGAGGGCCTCCGCGACGCCCGTGATGTGGCCGCCGGTGCCGACGCCCGTCACGATGTAGTCGAGCCCGTCCGGGAAGTCTCGGGCGACCTCTTCCGCGGTCGTCCGGCGGTGGACGGCCGGGTTGGCGGGGTTGTCGAACTGCATGGGCATCCAGGCGCCCGGCGTCTGTTCCACCAGCTCCCGCGAGCGGGCGATGGCGCCCTTCATGCCCAGCTCGCGCGGCGTCAGGTCCAGCTCCGCGCCGTACGCCAGCATCAGCTTGCGCCGCTCCATGCTGAACGACTCCGGCATGACCAGGATCAGGCGATAGCCCTTGACCGCGGCGACGAGGGCGAGGCCGATCCCGGTGTTGCCCGAGGTCGGCTCGATGATCACGGACCCGGGGCCGAGAATCCCGCGCTCCTCGGCGTCCTCGATCATCGCGAGGCCGATGCGGTCCTTGATGCTGCCGCCAGGGTTGGCGCGCTCCAGCTTCGCCCAGACGCTGACGCGCGGGTCGAACAGGCGGTTGATGCGCACGTGGGGGGTGTTGCCGATGGTCTCGAGGACCGACGAGTAGGGCATTGCGGAATTCCTTCTAGATGACGAAGTCGAGGGGTTCGAACGCGTCGGCGACGCTGCGGACGCGAACCTGGCTCTGGTGGTACACGAGGGAGTAGGGCTGGACCGAGCTGGTGAGCCAGACGTTGCCGCCGATGACGGAGTCATGGCCGACCACCGTGTCGCCGCCGAGGACCGTGGCGTTCGCATAGATCACCACGCGGTCCTCGATGGTGGGGTGCCGCTTGCTCCCGGCGAGCTCCTTGCTGACGGACAGCGCGCCCAGGGTGACGCCCTGGTAGAGCTTCACGTTGTCACCGATGATCGCGGTCTCGCCGATGACGACGCCGGTGCCGTGGTCGATGCAGCACGAGCGCCCGATGGTGGCGCCCGGGTGGATGTCGATCCCGGTCCGGCCGTGGGTCACCTCCGAGATCATCCGAGGCACGAGGGGGATCCCCTCAAGGTGGAGCTCGTGGGCGATCCGGTGGAACGCCAAGGCGGCGAATCCCGGGTAGGCGAGCACGACCTCCGACGGGCCGCGGGCCGCCGGGTCCCCGGCCACGATCGCCGCCACGTCCAGGCTCAGGGCGTTGTGGATGGCCGGCAGCTGCGCCAGGAACCGGTCGCACAACGCGTGCGGCGTGTCGGGGAGCACGGGTTCGAGCGGTCGCAGGACGGGCACGAAGGCCGCATGCAGCGCGTCGAACTCGTCCCTCACCTGGGCCGCGGATCGCGGCCGGCCCCGACCGTCGGGGAACAGCAGCGAGACGACCCGGTCCGCCAGGGCCGACACGAGATCGCGGTCGGGGAGCGAGTCGAAGGCGACCGCCTCGTCGGCGGCGATGTGGGCGGCGAGCTCCGGCAGTGTGCTGACGGGTGGGCCGGCGTTGGCGTGGGTTCGGGAGGACATGGGTGACACCGGGCTGCAGACAGGGGGGACCGGTGATCGGTCCGGAAGGGGGAAGCGGCGAGAGGGCGCCGGGGAGGCGGCGGATCGCGTCCAGCGAGCGGGCCGTGGACCCGGGGCGTGGGCTCGAGCGGGCCTCAGGCGCGCGTGGCGCGGGCCGCTGCGAGTTCCGGCGGCGTCATCGCCGCCAGGGACACGCGCAGGAATGCCAGCTTGGCGCCATGTGCGAACGATGACCGTGATCGGGCTAGCCGTCAAACGGCGCCGTCCCGCGGCACGCCAACGTGGCGCCGGCCGCACGTTCCGGGTGTCGCCTTGGCGGCGACGAATTCGCCCATCGAGCCGGCTGAGGATCCTTGGCGGCCTCGTTTCGGACCGCGCGGCCTCGTTTCGGACCGGAACGTCGACTCGCCGGCGACACTCCCGGGCATGAGGGCCGATCTGCATCCCAAGCGCCCGACTCCGGCGCCGCCATGCCTGACTTCATCGCCTGGGAGTCGACACGCCGGCGACAACGAGCGCGAACAAGAGCGGGGCCACCGACAGCCGGCGAGAGCGCCTCTACCGTGCGGCCATCCCCAGGGCCGTCCGCCGGGCCAGGGCCATCAGCGAGAGGACCGGGTTCACGCCGGTCGCCGTGGGCAGCGCGGAGGCGTCCGTCACGTAGAGGCCCGGGACGCCATGCACCTGTCCGTCCGGCCCGGCCACGGAACGCCGCGGGTCCATCCCGATCCTGCACGAGGACATCTGGTGGGCCGTGAACAGCAGGATCCGGTTGGCCGAGATCGACCGGGCTGCCAGCGCGTCCAGCCACGGCTCGAACGGCTCACCGTCACGCCAGTCGTGCGGCGGCGTGACGAGGGGGATGAGCCGCTTCGCACCCGCCGCTCGATGGATCCGCGCCATCTCGAGAGACGCCCGCTGGAGCAGCGCCCGGTCCTCCGGGCCCGGCGCGTAGCGGATGGAGATTCCGCCGTCCCGGGCCAGCGAGATCCGCCCCTCGGAGCGGTCCCGGACCAGGGCCAGGAACGCGGCGATCCCGTCGCACCGCGTCATCGTCTCGCGATGGTCCCGGCTGTTCCACCACGGGAAGCCCGTGGCGATCAGCCCCGGGTGGGTCGGAGCCGCTTCGAGGCGGAAGCCCCAGCGCCCGTCGATCTCGCCGAAGGCATCGCTCATGACGCTCTGGGGCACGCCGGACCAGGGCGAGAGCGACTCGTCGTAGACGCCGGCGACGGCAGCCACCGGGTGGATGTGCAGCCCCCGCCCGGCCGTGGCCGTGGCGATCCCCGAGCGGAGCAGGACGGCGGGGGAGAGGATCGAGCCGCCGGCGAGGGCGACGAGGGGTGCGCGGACCGTGATCTCGCCGCCCGGGACCCTGGCCACCACGCCGGCCGCCCGCCCGTCTTCGAGCAGAACGCGCCGGACCTCGGACCGGTCCAGGATCTCGGCGCCGTTCGCACAGGCGGCCACGAGCGTCGTCCGCAGGGAGGACTGCTTGGCCCCGACCCGGCACCCGACGGCGCACGGCCCGCAGTCCGTGCAGCCCCGGACGCCGCGAGGGATGACGGCGTGCGGCAGGCCGAGCGCGTCCAGCCCCGCGGCGAGCTTCGCGTTCGGCCCGTTCCGGGCGCTCTCCTCGCTGGTGACGCCGATCTCCGCCTCGATCGCCGCGTAGTGCTCGTCGAGGTCGCCGTCGATGCCGGCCTCGCGCCATTCTTCGCGGACCGCTGCCGGCGCGCGAAAGGAGGACGACCAGTTGACGACCGTCCCCCCGCCCACGGCGGAGCCCGCCCGGATCGAGATCCAGCGGTCCGTGGTCGCCGCGAGCCCGCGGTCGAGGAACAGCGCTCCCAGGCCGTCCAGCTCCGGCCCGCCGAAACCCGCTTCCGTGATCATGGCGGCACGCTCGAGGACCACGACCCGCTTCCCCGCGGCGGCCAGGATCGATGCCGTCACGCCGCCCCCGGCGCCGGACCCGATGACCGCCGCGTCCGCCTCGATCGTCTCGCCGGCCCGTGGCGTGCGGACGGTGACGCGGCTGGGGCTGGGCGCATCCGGTGGCGGGGCGACGAACCCCGTCCGCGCCCGCCATGGCGAGGTCTCGATGCCGTAGGCGAGCAGCAGCGTCAGGCGCTTGAGGTCCTGGAACGCCGTCCGCTTCAACGCGATCGGGCTGGCGGCCAGGCGCCTCATCGCGGCCTCGCGCGCGTCCTGGCCGAGGTCCGCGAAGGCCGTGGGCCGGCCGGTGAGCGCCAGTCCGCCGGCGCGCGTCCCCATGGCCCGCAGCAGCATGTCCAGCTGGCCCTGCAGCGAGGGCCGGCCGAGCGCCGCGACCTCCTCCAGCAGGCGCGTGTGGACGCCGAGCTCGCTCGCCGAGGGGAGCCCCTTCCGCAGCCGGGACGAAGGTATCGACGATGGCGGCGAGCGTGCGGTCGCGGGAGGTCACGGCGAGGTCACGGACGGGTCAGGGATAGGTGCTGATCTCGACGTGGCCCGTGCCCACGACGATCGAGACGCGCAGCCCGCGGGGTGCGGCGCCGGTCGTGTCGCTGTACTCGACGACCCAGTGCTCCACGCCGAAGTCGGTTGCCTTGGTGACCGCCCTCGTCGTGCCGGCGAACGTCGGGTACTGCAGCCGCACGATCGTGGCGGCGGCAGCCTCGGCGGCCTCCTGGGTGACGGGAGCGGCGGGGTGCATGGCCGCCTCCAGCTCGTCAACGGCGCTGGCGACGGGCGTCCCGAGGACCACGATGGCGGCGAACCCGACCACGAGGAGGACGGCCCAGGCCGCGGCAAGGATCGGGAAGCGGTTCACGTCAGGGACGCCCCAGGTAGACCATGTAGTTGAGGGTCTTGAGGTTGACCTTGGCAGAATCGATGTCACCCTGCTGGACGAGGACGTCGATTGCCTGAGCGATCCCCACCTTGGCCGCCTGGAAGGCGTCGATGGGCGCCAGGCCCTGGCCGATGCCCCGCCAGAACAGCAGCTCGAACCCGGTCCGGCCGTGGGGCGCGTCGCCGGGGCCCATCACCGTGCTGTAGGAGATGTGGGTGTCGGCGATGTATGCCCGGGACCCGCCCTTGAGGTAGTGCAGCGCGAGGTTGTTGTCGGCCGTCTTGTGGACCGGCTCCTGCCTGGTGTCCATCGTCCAGGCGCCGTAGCAGGCGCCGATCTGGACGACGCCGCGGCTCGTCGGGTTCGTCTCCGCCGTGATCGCGTCCTGCTGGTAGGACTCCGACAGCGCCCATTCGGTCCCGAGCGGGTCGTCCTGGCTCGAGGGCTGCCAGGTCACCGTGTTGGCCGACCAGGCGTTGGTGAGCACCCCGATGCCGTGGAGCAGCACGTACAGGTAGCGCGCGTCCTGGGCGTCCGCGTTGCTCGCGAAGGTCCGGGCATCCTCGGGGGGCGCGTACTGCAACCGGACTTGGACCGAGCTCGCGATCTGGGCGACCACGATCCCGGCCTGGCTCCTGCGCTCCTGGTTGACGAGGGCGAACGCGCTGCCGTCGGGCGGCACGTTGTTGCCCAGCTGCTTGAGCAGGAGGTCCGCGTCGTCGCTGCTCGGGATCCGGGCGATCGGGAGGTCCGGGACCCCGTAGGTGTCCGCATCGAGGTCCGTGTAGGCGTTGTCGGAGGCGACCCAGTCCGCCGGAAGCTCCCAGTCTGCGAGCGCGGCGCTCTCGGAGTCGGCGAGCGGGTTCGCGACGCGGAAGTACGGGACCGCGTCGTCGTTCCCCAGGATGAGCAGGTACCGGTACGGGCGCAGGCGCAGCAGGCGATGGACCTCCTGCGCGGCCGCGTCGGGCGTGCTGCGCGTGACGCCGCCGGCGTCCAGGTCGTGGAGGTCGCCCACCCTCGCCGCGGCCGCGAGCACCTCGTCCGCGCGGGAGCCCAGCCGCGAGCGCAAGACCGATTCCCTGGTCACGACCAGGACCTCGGACGGGTCCTTGTACGGGATCGGGCCGCTCGCGGTGCCGGTACCGAGGACAGGGTCGAGTTGCGCGCCGCTGCCCACGGTGAACGGCACGACCTCGTCGGGGACGCGGTTGTAGTCGACCTCGATCGAGTAGCCGCCTGCGGGGAAGCCGCTCGACGCGTGGAACGGGAAGACGAACCCGGCGCTGCCACCGTCGGCGCCCGTCTCGTTGATCACCACGTGGCTCGCCTCGTAGGCGAAGCGATCTCCCTGGAACAGGCGGAGCCGGAGCTCCGTGCCGGCCGGGACGTAGCTCCATCCGAGGAGGCCGACGATCAGCGGGGTTCCCTCGGGGAACACGTTGCCCTGGCCGATCGGGTTGCCGGCCCCGTCGATGTCGGTGGCGAGCTGCAGGTGGAACAGGACCGCGTTGCCGACCGACGGCGGCAGCGTGGGCGCGGCGTTCGCTGCGGGCCCGATGCTGCCCGGTGCGCCGGCGAACAAGGCGAACGCGAGGGCGGCCGCGGCCAGGCGGCGGAGAGCCGGGCGCGTCAGGCCCGGGCGCGCCATGGTCGGGCGCGTCATGGTCGGGCGCGTCAGGCCCGGGCGCGCCATGGTCGGGCGCGTCATGCGGCACCTCCCGGGATCTCGTCGCCCAGCCGGCGGATCCGGGCCCGCAGCGCGTCGCCGCGTTCCGCGGGGGGTGGCTTCCGGTTGCGGACCGTGAGCCGCCACTTGTGGAACGCCAGCTCGCCCTCCGCGGCGTAGCGGTCGTGGAGGCGCATGGCCGCGGACGGCCCGCCCGTGCGGAGCTGCCCCGCCTCGCGGCCGAGACGCCCGCCGAAGGACGTGATCGTCGCGTAGTCGGACTCGCTGACCACCCCCGCGGTCACCTCGTCCTTCAGGTGCACCTTCAGGATCCGCGCCTCGCGCCCCCAGGCGACGACGACGACGACCGCGAGGGTCAGCAGGCCGAGCCAGTTGACCAGGTCCGCGACGAGGCGGCTGAGGGCGCCCACCGCGGCGTCGGGCTGGCCGAGCACGCGGGAGAGGACCAGCGGCAGCGTGTCGTGGAAGGCGTGCAGCCAGGCGGCGGTGGCGAGGCCCAGGAGGGTGACGACCCAGCGCTGGACGGTCGGGAGGGGCTGGGCCCAGCCGAGGATCGCGCCGAAGACCGCCATGTAGAACGCATGGTTGAGGCCGGCCACGACCAGCGCCAGCACCGTCTCGCCCGACAGCATGTCCGTGCCGCCCAGGACGTACAGGAAGCTCTCGGTGGCGCCGAACCCGGCCCCGATGGCCGCCCCGTAGATCACGCCGTCGAGGACGTCGTCGAACTCGTCGCGCACGAAGCGGACGAGCAGGATCAGCAGGACGCCGCAGGTCACCGTCTCGACGACCGCAATGAACGCGGACGGGCTGAGGCCCGGCGCGAAGGCCGGCGGCAGCGTGGCCTCGCGACCGGCGAGCACGAAGATGGCGATGGTGATCAGGGGAGCGACCACGGCTCCCAGCCCGATGCAGGCCAGGAGGATCGTCCACGGCTCCGGCTCGTACCGGTCGATCGCGTTGAGCACGACCAGGTAGACGAGCGACGGGACAAGGGCGACCAGGAGCGCAGGCAGGATCGCGGAGGCGTCGGGCATGGGCCGGTGGTCGCTCCCAGGGACGGTGGTGATGACGCGTTGCGGGATCGTACCCGGCGCCGGTGACCCCGCACACGACCTGCGCGCACCACCCGGGACAAATGGCTGCGGCCGACGGTGCCTTCGTCATCTGGCTCGATCGGGCGCGGACTCCGAGGCTTTGACCCACCGGCACGGTCGCAGGCCTCCGGCGTTCGCGTTCGTGCCCATACTGGGAGCCGCATGGCGCTTCACCGTTCGACCTCGATCTCCCTGCTCCTCGTCGCGCTCCTGTCACTGCCAGGCGCGCCGGCCGCCGCCGGCTCCGGATCCGTGCCGGGGCGGGTCGCGACGAACACGATCGGGAGCGGGCCGGTCGAGCGGGTGATCGTGCGCTGGGCCAGCACGGCCGGGACCGAGCTAGGGCTCTCGCGGGCGATGCGCATGACCTCGGCCCAGGCCGGCACTCGTCGTGCCGCGGTGGTCTCGGGCGACACCGAGGCGTGGTGGCTGCCGGAGCCGCTCTCGGGCGCCGACCTGCAGGCCACCCTCGCCGACATCGCCGCCACGCCGGGCGTCGTCGAGGTGGCCGTCGACCGGCGGCTCACCGCGGACCTGGTGCCCAACGATCCCTCCTTCTCCCTCCAATGGGATATGGGCGGGGGCTACGGGGTCCACGCCACGACGGCCTGGGACACCACCACCGGCAGCGCCGGGACCGTCGTCGCGGTCATCGACACCGGGATCACCGTGCACAGCGAGCTTGCCGGTCAGATCGTCCCCGGCTACGACTTCATCTCCGACCCGGCGACGGCGAACGACGGTGACGGCCGGGACCCGGACCCGTCCGATCCGGGGGACTGGATCACGAGCGCCGAGAGCGCCTCGGGTTACTTCGCGGGCTGCCAGGTCGGCAACTCGAGCTGGCACGGCACGCACGTGGCCGGCACCATCGCCGCCCGCGGCAACAACGGGGTCGGCATCGCGGGCATCGCGTGGGAGACGAAGGTCCAGCCCGTCCGCGTGCTCGGCAAGTGCGGCGGCTGGACGAGCGACATCGCTGCCGCCATCCGCTGGGCGGCCGGCGGCAGCGTGCCCGGCGTCCCCGTCAACGCCACCCCGGCCAAGATCCTCAACCTCTCGCTCGGCGGATCGGGTGCCTGCGACGCCACGATGCAGACGGCGATCACCGACGCGGTCGGCCTCGGCGCCCTGGTCGTCGTGGCCGCGGGCAACTCGGGCGCCGACGTGTCGGGGTCCACGCCGGCCAACTGTGCCGGGGTGGTGGCCGTCGGCTCGACGACGTCGGCCGGCCAGCGATCCTCGTTCAGCAACTACGGGGCCGGGGTGACGATCTCCGCCCCGGGGTCGCTCGATCCTCTCGACCCTCAACACGGGGACGCACGCACCCGTTGCCGAGACGTATGCCACCTATTCGGGGACGAGCATGGCCACCCCGCACGTGGCGGGCGTCGCGGCGCTGGCCCTCGCGGTCAACCCGTCGCTCACGGTCACCGCCCTGCGAACGCTGCTCACCGGGACGGCCACGGCCTTCGCGGCAGACGCCTCCGCGCAGGGTTGCCCGATCGTTCGATGCGGTGCCGGGATCGTGAACGCCGCCGCCGTGGTCGCCGCGGTGCCGACCCCGACGCCGACCCCGACCCCGACGCCGACCCCGACCCCGACCCCGACCCCCACGCCGACGCCGACCCCGACGCCGACCCCGACTCCCACGCCGACGCCGACCCCCACGCCGACCCCGACTCCCACGCCGACCCCGACCCCCACGCCGACGCCGACCCCCACGCCGATCCCGCCGCCCACGGCCGTCTTCACCGCCCCGGCCGCCGGGATCACCGCGACCGTGGTCGCGGGGTCGAGCTTCACGGTCGCCTGGACCGACGGTGCCTCGCCCGGGCGCTCGGTGGCCGGTCGGGCGCTCATCACCGACGAGGCCGCCGCGAGCTCGGCCGCAGCCTGCGCATCGGTCGCGTTCCGCAAGTGGGGCGGCGCGCTCGCCGTGGCCGGGTCGGCGCAGACCGTGAGCGTCGGGACCGGAGGGCGCTGCCTGCGCTTCCGCGTCACGGTCACGGACTCCGCCGGCGCCTCGGGCACGGCCTCGTCGGGGCGGCTGTTCGTGTTCAGGACGGGTGCCGTCAACGTCAACGCGGGCGCGACGGCGACCCGCAGCCGCTTCGTGAGGCTGTCGATCACCGCCCCGACCGGCGCCGGCTGGATGCGGATCGCCAACAGCAGCGCCGGGCTCGCCACCGCCTCCAGCCGCAGCCTCGCGGGCAGCGTCTCGTGGACGCTCACGCGTGGCGATGGATCCAAGCGGGTCTACGTCCGCTTCGGCGGTGGATCACTCGCCGCGACGGTCACCTACAGCGACGCGATCGTGCTCGATGCGAAGGCGCCGAGGGTCGCGGTGAGTTCCATGAGGGTGACGGCGCGTTACTCGGATGGGACTCGAGCCGTGCGGATCAACCTGACTGCCTCGGGCACCGGGACCCCGCTCACCGGCTACCGGCTGAGCACCAGCAAGGCGTCTCCCGGGACCACCAAGGCCTGGTCGAACCCGCTGACGAGGCGCACGAAGGCATCGACCCTCTACCTTCGCGTCCGCGACGCGGCCGGCAACTGGTCCGGCTGGATCTCGTTGCACCCGCCGAAATAGGGGGATCGGGCCAGAGGATCCTCGGGCGGGAGATCCGCTCGCCGCGCGCGGCTGCGGGCCATGATCACCCACCACCGCCGGGCGGCGGCGAGGCGACCGGCGGCCCCACGGACGGGGAAGGGCAGGGCGCCGCGGGATTTCCGGGGACGCACGCAGGCGGTCGCGTGGCGATCGGACACAGCCTCCCGGGCGCGAACCAGCCGCCCCAGGTCCGTCCGAACGGATAGAACCCGCCACCATAGAAGTAGGCGGTCCGCGTGCTCTTGGGGCCGCCGGCCACGCCCGGGCCGCGCGCGGCGCGGGCCTGCCACAGCCTGTCGGCGGTCTGCCAGCGCGAGAACCTGGCCTCGGCCTTCGAGAAGTCGACGAACATCCTCGTGACCGCCGGCCCGGCGCAGCCGTTCCGCCATCGAAGGCCGCTCGCGGCGTCGACGTTCACCGCGATCGCGATCGCCGAGGCCTTGGTCGGGGCGGTGCCGGGCAGGAAGAGCTCCTTGACGGTCCTGAGGCTGGAGCGTCCGGGCAGCATCCCGGTGAAGGCGTCGACGGTCTTGGTCACGAGACCCTTGGGCTTGACCCGCGCGAAGCCCTCGATCGGCATGCCCTTGGACACCTCGGACAGGATGGCGCTCCACAGCGGGGCCGACGTGTCGAGCGAGAGCTTGCCGTCGTTGGGCGAGTTGTCCGAGTTGCCCATCCAGACGCCCGCGACGAGGGCAGGGAGTGTCTTGCTGGAGGGCGGGGCCAGGTAGCCGAACGCCAGCACGTCGCGGTTGTCGCTGGTCGTGCCGGTCTTGTAGGCGGCCGGGCGGACCTTGGAGCCCGTGACGCCGTCGGTGATCCGCCACTTGCCCCAGAAGGGGTTGACGCGCGGATCCGAGTTGCCCGCGAGGATGTCGGTCATGATGTAGGCCGCCTGGCTCGAGACCACGCGCGTACCCTTGACTGCACCCTGTGGCCAGACCTGCGTCCCGTCCGGGCCGAGGATCTTGAGGATGGTGTGGCGCGGCATGAGGACGCCGCCGTTCCCGATCACCCCGAACGCGCTGATCATGTCGATCGGGTGGACCACGAGCGTCCCGATGCTCTCCGAGGGGACCGGAGCCACCCCTCTCGGGTAGGTCAGGCCGAAGTCCTTGGTCCGGTCGAACTGGTGGGCGAGGCCGTTGATGAAGCCGGCCTTGATCGCCGGGATGTTGAGCGAGAACTGCAGGGCGCTCCGGAGCCGGACCGGGCCCCGCTCGAGACGGTCGGCCTGGATCGGGTACCACGCCTTCGCTCCGGCCGGCGCGAAGTTCGTCACCACGTCCATGAACATCGTGGCCGCGGTCATCGTCTTGTCGTCGATCCCGATCAGGTAGCCGAGCGGCTTGATCGACGAGCCCGGCTGCCGCCAGCCGTCGGCGAGGACGTCGAACTGGGGCTGGAACTTCTTGTTGCCCTTCGCCGTGTAGGAGGCCGACCCGGCGTAGGCGAGGACCTCTCCGGTCCGGTAGTCCACGACGGCCGCCGCTGCGTTGTGGATGTTGTGACCGCGCAGCGCCTTGATCCAGCCCCATTCCCCACGCGGGATGGCCCGATCCTTGAGCAGCCTGTCCGGGCTCTTGGCGTTGGGGATGATCGCCGCCGCGTAGACCCACTTCTCGACGATCCGCTGCATCCGGTAGTCGAGCGTCGTGATCACCTGGTAGCCGCCGGTGTCGATCTTCTCGCAGGTGTCGGCGCTGGACCCGCACAGGATCTGGCCCAGCTCGTCCCGGACCTGCCACACGAAGTGCGCGGCGCGCCACTGGGCCGTCGCCTGCGAGCCGAGGATCACGGGTTCGGTCTTCGCGGCCTCGAAGTCCGCATCCGTGTACTTGCCGGCCGTGAGCACCCTGAGCGTCTTCATCTTGTCCAGGATCACGTTCCGGCGGAGCACCACGGCGGCATCGGGCGGCACCACCAGCCGCACCCGCTCCACGCCCTTGGCGTCGGTGAAGGTCTCCTCGACGGCGTTCCTGACCAGGTCGAACGTGGTGGGGGACTTCGGGATGCCGGCGAGCAGGGCGCACTCGGCGAGTGTCAGGTCCTTGAGCTTCTTGCCGAAGTAGCTCTGCGCCGCCGCCGCCACGCCGTAGCTGCGATTCCCGTAGAAGCTGTTGTTGAGGTAGGCCTCGATGATCGCTTCCTTCCCGGCTCGCCCCGGGTAGGCGTCGGTGAGGCGGATCGCCTGGATGATCTCCTTGACCTTCCGCTCGTAGGGGCCGTTCACGAAGGCGCTCGCGGGCAGGAGGCGGGTCTTTACCAGCTGCTGGGTGATGGTTGATCCGCCGCGATCGTTGCCCTGCAGCGTGTCGATGGCCGCGGACACGAACCCGGCCGGGTCGAAGCCGGGATTGTCCCAGAAGGTCTTGTCCTCGATCGAGGTCGTGGCGTCGATGAGCTCCGGCGGGATCTCGCCGAACGTCGCCAGCACGCGACGGTCCGTTCCCAGCGTCGCGAGCAGGACGGCGCCCGTGCGGTCGTACACCTTCGTCTGCTGGGTGAACACGAGCGCGTCGAGCGCCTGGCGCGGGTCCGGGAGGTCCTTCGAGAAATAGGCGTAGGCGGCGAGGGCGACGGTCCCGCCCGCCGCGGCCGTGAACAGCACGGAGCCGCACAGGAAGACCACGAGCATGAACCCGACCGCGCGCGCGGCTCCAGGGCCCCCGGTCGGCCGTCCGGCCCGGAGCCGGCGCCGTTGTCGCAGGGCGCTGGCGGTATGGGCTCCGGCGGTGGGGGACGTGGCGGGGGACCGGTGCGGACCTGCGTCGAACCGGCCTGGGGGTCCGAGCCTCCCGCCGCCGTCCCGCGCGTTCCCCCAGCCGCGCATCAGGGCACCGCCGCGGAAGCGAGCGCGGGATGGATGGACGAGGTGTCCCGGTTGGCGTTCTGGGACTCGTGAGACATGGCGACGTCTGTGACTGACGCTGACGGCGGGGCACTTCCGCCACAGGCCCCGCGCGATGCCCGGCGGCCCGCGTTCGGACCCACGACGCTGCCTCCCGCAGGGAACCGCAGGATGTCACCGCGCTCGAGCCGAGGACAGGGCCGATGGTCGCCATCGGACCGGCGTGAAGGAGGCTCCGGCGTCCGAACAGTTCCGGCCTCGGCGCAGGACTCCATGCACGACCCGGAGGCGTGCCCTGGAGTTGGTGCCATGATGGCGACGTGCCCATCGCGATCGCCACTTCATGGGGAAGAGCCCACGGGTGGAGCTCGTCCGTCCAGGTCAGGACCCGTTGCCCGCGCCGACGCCGGCGATCAGAACCGGCCGATATCGCGCCGCCGCAGTCCGGTGAGCCCGATGAGCGTGAGGCCGGCCGCCACCGCCGACATCACGACCAGCGGCAGCAGGGTCAGGCTCGCAGCAGGCAGTTGGGGCACGCGCTCGAATGGAGAGACGTCCGAGAGCCAGCCTGGGAGACCGAGGACCGCGCCGAGCAACCCCTCGACCGCGCACGCCGCAAGGATCGCCCACACCGCCCCGATCCAGCGCGGTGCCAGCCCGTCGAGGGCGATGGCGAGCCCCACCATGATCCACATCGCCGGCGCGTAGACGAGGGCGGCCACGAACAGGGGTGGGACGTCTTGCATCCCGCCGCCCGCGAGGCCGTACGTGAGGCCAGTCGCCAGGCCGGCGACCGCGAGCAGGATGACGCTTCCCGCATAGGCCACCGCGAGGTGGCTCGCCGCGAACCGCCAGCGCGACACGGGCGTCGCCAGGACCAGATCGGCGCGCATGGACGTTTCCTCGCCCCGCACCCGCAGGGCGGACCCGATGGCGAAACCCGAGGCGAGAAGCGCCATCAATCGGAAGGAGGCAGCGAAGTAGGAATCCGTCAGGTTCCCTCCTCCGGCCCCGGCAAGCAGCTCGGCGAGTTCCTTGTTCTGGCCGATGAACGTGTCCACGGAGGGTCCGATCCAGCCGTAGGCGACGCCGATGACCAGGACGCCGGCGCCCCATCCGAACAGCGATCCCCGCTGCAGCCGGACGGCCAGACCCAGCGGGTTCCCGAGGCCCGGCGCTGCCCCCGGCGGGCCTGGTCGCGGCGCGACGAGTCCGGCGCCGAGGTCGCGTCGGATCGTCAGGGCGGCGGCCGTGGCGACCAGGAGCACCGTGACCGCCGCCAGCAGCAACAGGGGCCACCACCGTTCATCGGCAAACGGCCGCGCCTTCTGGGCCACTCCGATCGGGGAGAACCAGGAGACCGTTCCGTCGCCGATGTCGCCGACGGCGCGCAGCACGTAGGCCGCCCCGAGCACCGCCCCGGCGGTGCCATAGACGACGCGTGTGCTCTCGGTGACCTGGGCCGCGACCAGGGCGACGCCGCCGAAGACCAGACCGACCAGGATGAACGAAACCCCGAAGACGACCGACCCGGTGGCGGGCAGACCCTGGGCGATCAGCACGGCGGCGATGAGCACACCAACGACCAGGTTCATGGCGGCCACCATGAGCGCCGCGGCGAACGTGTTGGCATGGATGCCGACGGGCAGGGAGCGCACGACTTCGAGGCGGCCCGCCTCCTCTTCTCCGCGCGTCTGCCGACCGACCATGAAGATGCTCATGAGGGCCACCAGCACCATTCCCAACGCGCCGAACTGGAACGCCACCTGCCCACCGACGGTGTCCAGGCCCTGGGGGGCTCCGTTGAACGCGATTGCCGCCGCGTTGTGCGCGGTGGCGGCTGCCGTCTGATCCAGGGCGGCCTGAGTCGGGAAGAGACCGTCGATCCCGACCGTCGTCAGAGCCGCCAGGGCGACGATCGCGACGATCCAGACGAGGATCCGGATGCGGTCCCGGCGCAGGATGAAGCGGGTCAGGGCGACGGTTCCCGTGAGCGAGGTCATCGACGCGGCAAGGGTGTCGTATCGCTCTTCCGGTCGATACGTTCGGGCTCTTGTGCAAGCTCATCGCCGTAGTGGCGGAGGAACAGCTCCTCGAGCGAGGGTGGATGGCTGACCAGGCTCCGGACCCCGAGCTCACCGAGCCGGCGCACCGCGGCGTCGAGGTGATCAGAGTCGACCTCGAAACGCACGTGGGCGCCGTCGATCCCGAAGTCGTGGATACCGTCGAGGTCGGCCAGACCCTGCGCCGGGTGCTCGGTCTCCGCGGTGATCGATGTCCGGGTGAGGTGCCTCAGCTCCTCGAGCGTGCCCCCCTCCACGGTCCGCCCCAGCCTGATGATGCTCAGCCGGTCGCACAACGCCTCGACCTCGGCCAGGATGTGGCTGGAGAGAAGCACCGTGCGCCCCTGGGCCTTCACCTCGCGGATGCAGTCCTGGAAGACCGCTTCCATCAGCGGGTCGAGTCCGGAGCTCGGTTCGTCGAGGAGGAGCAGCTCGGCGTCCGACGCCAGGGCCGCGACCAGGGCGACCTTCTGGCGGTTTCCCTTCGAGTAGGAGCCGATCTTCTTGGTCGGGTCGAGCCGGAAGCGTTCGAAGAGCTCGTCCCGGCGACGCCGGTTGAAGTCGCCCCGCAGGCGACCGAAGAGGTCGACCACCTCACCGCCGGTCAGGTTCGGCCACAGGCTGACCTCTCCGGGCACGTACGCCAACCGACGATGCAGCTCGACGGCGTCGCGCCACGGGTCCATCCCCAGCAATTCGACATCGCCGGGTCCGCACGAAGCAAGCCGAGCAGCACGCGAATCGTCGTGGTCTTGCCCGCGCCGTTCGGGCCGAGGAACCCGTGGACCTCGCCGGCCTGTACGAGCGCATGACCGCCTACGAGCAACCTTGTCGTTCTACGGTCGCGTGTGGCACCTCGCAGGGCTCCGTATCGCGAGCGGCGCATCCGCGAGCTGCTCGACGGCCTGGGCCTGTGGGACCGGCGCGGCGAGATCGTCGGCACCTGGAGTCGGGGCATGAAGCAGAAGCTCGCGGTCGCCCGCGCGCTGCTGCACCGGCCAGCGCTCGTGTTCCTCGACGAGCCGACCGCCGGCCTCGATCCCATCGCCGCCGCCGCGCTTCGCGACGACCTGACCGAGCTCGCCAGGCAGGAGGGCGTCACCGTCTTCCTCACCACGCACAACCTGGCGGAGGCCGAGAAGCTGTGCGACCAGGTCGCCGTGATCCGGGCAGGTCGGCTGCTCGCAGTCGGACGTCCCGACGAGCTCCGGAGCCAGGCCCGACGGGACCGCATGGAGATCACCGGGCCGGGGCCTCGACGAGCGCGTCGCCGGGGTGCTCGCAGCCGACCCCGCGGTCGAGTCGGCCGAGCTCGGCGAGGGGCGCCTGACCCTCCATCTGCGCGACGGGCACGACTCCGCGCCGCTCGTCGCCCGGCTCGTCCTCCGAGGGGGTGGACATCGACGAGGTCCGCAAAGGCGGTGCCGACCTCGAGGACGCCTTCCTCGCCCTGATGGAGGCGCCAGCGTGACCGGCGACGTCCTGACGATCGCCCGCAAGGATGTGCGCGAGATGCTCCTGCAGGGGGCACGCTGCGGCGGTCGATGCGCAGCCTGCTGATCATGTTCGTCGTGTTCGGTGTCGTGCTCCCGATCCAGATCGGTCCCGCCCTGGTGGAGCAACCCGTCGCGATGCTGCCGTTCGTCGTGCTGGCGCTCCTCCTGACCAGCAGCATGGTCGCCGACGGGATCGCCGGCGAGCGCGAGCGCCACACGCTCGAGACGCTGCTCGCGAGCCGCCTGTCGGATCGGTCCATCCTCATCGGGAAGGTCGTCGCCGCGATCATCTACGGCTGCGGCTCCATGTTCGTCGGCGCGCTCGTCGGGCTGATCACCGTCAACGTCGCCAACGCCGGCGGCGGCATCCTGCTGTACTCGCCCGAGGCGCTCGCCATGCTCGCGGGTTTCGGTGTCCTGGGTGCCGGCCTCGTCGCCTGCGGCGGCTCGCTGGTCGCTCTCCGGGCGCCGACCGTCCGGCAGGCGGTCCAGAACATGAACCTCGCGATCATCGTTCTGATCTTCGTTCCCGCGCTCGCCTTCCGGGCGCTGCCCGAGGATCTTCGCCTTCAGCTCGCCGAGACGCTCGCCGGGCTCGACTGGCCGACCATCGCGGTCGGCCTGGCGATCGCCATCGCCCTGCTCGACCTGGTGCTGCTCGCCGCGGCCATGGCGCGGTTCCGGCGGGCCAGGCTGATCCTCGACGGGTAGGGAGAGGAGCCAAGCCGGCCGTCCTCGCCGGCCGTCCCGCACGGTCACTCGGTCGGTCAAGGCCAAATCGTCCCGAGAGCCCCTTGACAGCGTTTCTTGTCAAGCCCCCTGACCCGCGATAACCTCGGCCCGTGGTGGCCTGTCAAGACTTGACAGGCCCGCCCTCATGTCCGCCGGAGACCCCGATCGCCATCGGGGACAGGAGCAGCATTGGCCGTCGGCGTGGTTGCCGAGATCAAGGGCCGCCTCCCCGTCGCTGACGTGGTGGGGGAGTCGGTCCAGCTGAAGAAGGCCGGCACGACCCTCAAGGGCCTGTGCCCGTTCCACGGCGAGAAGACCCCCTCCTTCGTCGTCACGCCCGCCCGCGACACGTGGCACTGCTTCGGCTGCGGCAAGCACGGCGACATCTTCACGTTCGTGATGGAGCGGGACTCGCTCGCCTTCCCCGAGGCGCTCCGGCAGCTGGCGGGGCGCGCGGGCGTGGAGCTGGACGAGCGGACCTCGCGCGAGGACGCCCGCAACGCCCGCCTGCGCGAGGTCCTCGAGGGCGCGATCGCCTTCTACCACGCGGTGCTCACCGGCTCGAAGACCGGCGAGCCGGGGCTGGCCTACCTGCGCGGCCGCGGCTTCACGGACGAGACGATCGCGAAGCACCAGCTGGGCTGGGCACCCGGCGGCTGGGACCAGCTCGTGCGCCAGCTCGCGAGCAAGCGCCAGGTGACCCCGGCCGAGCTGCTGGAGGTGGGCCTCGCGAGCCCGCGCCAGCGCGGTGGCGGCGTGTACGACCGCTTCCGCGAGCGGGTCATCTTCCCGATCCGGGATGCGAACGGCCACCCGGTCGGTCTCGGCGGCCGGATCCTGGGCAGGGAGGGCGAGACTGACGGCGAGAGGGGCGTCGACCGCGGCCCCAAGTACCTCAACTCCCCCGCGACCCCGCTGTTCGACAAGAGCCGCACGCTGTACCTCGTGGACCGCGCGAAGACGGCGATCCGCAAGACCGGCCAGGCGGTGATCGTCGAGGGGTACACCGATGCCCTCATGGCGCACCAGGCGGGCTTCGAGAACGTGGTCGCCAGCCTCGGCACCGCGCTCACCCCGTGGCAGGTGGCGCTGATCACCCGGTACGCCAAGCGGATCGCGCTGGCCTACGACGTGGACGCGGCCGGCGAGAAGGCGGGCACCTTCGGCGCGACGGCGCTCGAGGAGCTGATCCGGCAGCTGGCCGGCGACGAGTCCGGCGTGGAGCTGGACGACGTCCGCGTGGTCCGCCTGCCCGAGGGCCGGGATCCCGACGAGGTGATCCGGGACGAGCCGGACCGCTGGCGCGAGGAGGTCCGCACGGCGCGGCCGATCGTGGACCACCTGATCGACGTCCACGCCCGCGCCCACGACCTGCGCACGCCAGGTGGGCAGGCGCGGTTCGTGGATGCGGTGCTGCCGATCATCCGGAACCTGCCCAACCCCGTGCTGCGGGACGCGTACCTCGGCCGGGTCCGCCAGGTGAGCGGGGTGGAGGAGCGGACGCTGCTCGAGGCGATGCACCGGCGCGACGCGCGGGCCGCCGACGGCCGCGATGGCCACGACGGGCGGGCGGGCAGCGACCGGTTCACGGCCGCCGCGGTGACGAACGCCCCCGACGCGCTGCCCGTCACCGAGATCCTGCGCGGCGTGTCGCGCACCGAGCAGGAGCTGCTGCGCCTGGTGCTGCTCGTCCCCGAGACCCACGACGACCTGCTCGAGGTCCTCGGGCCGGACCGCCTGCCGTCCCAGGTGGCCCGGGAGCTGTACCGGGCCGTGGTGCTGGCCCGCGCCCATGACGACCATGGCCTGCGCCCGGCCTTCTCGCTCTCCGCGATCCTGGACTCGCTCGACGACGAGAGCCGCGCGCTGGGCCAGGCGCTGATCTCGCGCCCCGGCCCCAACCCCCGGGATCTCGGGGATCGCGCGCTCGCGTACGAGATCGAGCGCCTGTTGCTGGAGCTCGACGACACCGAGTGGCACGATCGGAGCGCCTACAACCGGGACGCCACCGCGGAGGCCGAGCGCGGCGGCGACCGCGACCTCGTGGAGCGGCTGACGCTCGAGCGGCGTCTCCTCAACGAGCAACGGCGGTCGCTCGACCGCCGGCGCGACCAGACCCGGCTCCTGTCCCGCGCGACCATGAGCACCGGCTGAGCCTCCGGCCCGACCGAACACCGACCACCGGCCACGACCAACCGACGACGACCGACCCCAACCGACCACCGTGTTGACCACCGACCACCAGCGTCCCGATCGCACCGCCCGATCCGCCCGGAGGACCCGCGACCATGACTGATCCCGAGGACAAGCTCCAGGACAAGCTCCTGATCGACGCCGTGCTGTCGTCCCGCCCACGTCGTAGCAGGCGCGACCTGGAGGACGTGAAGCTCGCCACGATGCGGCCGAAGAAGGCCGACGACGTGGCCGCCGTTCTCGCGGAGGATCCCGACGACGACCAGGACCCCGACGACGAGGACCTGGACCTCGAGGACGAGGACGACGTGCCGGACACGACCATCCTGTCCATCGAGATCATCGGGGAGGAGGCCCTCGAGGGCGTCCCGATCCCCGCCGACATGGACGTCCCCGCGAGGCTCTCGGCGTCCTCGGTCGAGGAGCCCTCCACCGAGGAGCTGGAGGCCGAGGCGCTGGCCGCGGACATGATCGGGATCGACGACCCGGTCCGGATGTACCTCAAGGAGATCGGCAAGGTCGCCCTCCTCACGGCCGAGGAGGAGGTCGTCCTGGCCAAGGCGATCGAGCTGGGCGAGCAGATCATCGTGGAGCCGTGGAAGGCGATCGTCTCGCTCCACGAATGGACCCTCCACGACACCGAGCGCAAGACCCGGACCAGCAAGCCCCAGCACCGGCTGCCGTTCGGCCCCGAGACCCACAAGATGGTGGCCGACGCCATCGGCTGGGAGGGAGCTGCCGACCTCCTCGCGGCGACGCCGGACTTCCACCTCGTCAAGGCCGGCAAGGACGCGCAGACCGAGGGCACGACGGCGCTGATCAAGGTGGCCAAGAGCCTGGTCGCCGGCTACAACGCGGCGCCCACGCCCGCCGCCTTCCTCGAGATCCTCGACTGGTCCTACCTGTCCGTGCACAACGGGGACCTGGACTCCCGCGACAACGCGGGCCTCCGGGCGATCTACGACTGGTCGCGGGACGTGGTCGCGTTCCCGGCGCTCCAGGCCTGGATCGAGGCCGGCAACGATTCGGACCTGCTGCGGCGGATGGGCTTCGACCCCGAGGTCCCGCCCCAGACCAAGATGCGCGACCGCAAGGGCGACGTGGTGAAGATCGGGCGCGACGCCCGCGAGCAGCTGACCTCGGCCAACCTGCGGCTCGTGGTGTCGATCGCGAAGAAGTACATCGGCCGCGGGATGTCGTTCCTGGACCTCATCCAGGAGGGCAACATCGGCCTCATCCGGGCGGTCGAGAAGTTCGACTTCGAGAAGGGCTTCAAGTTCTCCACCTACGCCACGTGGTGGATCCGCCAGGCGATCACCCGGGCCATCGCGGACCAGGCGCGGACGATCCGCATCCCGGTCCACATGGTGGAGACGATCAACCGGCTGATCCGCGTCTCCCGCCAGCTGCTCCAGGAGCTGGGCCGCGAGCCCACGGTCGAGGAGATCGCCGAGGCGATGTCCAAGGGCCAGGAGGTGGTGGTCACCCCGGAGAAGGTGCGCGAGATCATCAAGGTCAGCCAGGAGCCGGTGTCGCTGGAGACCCCGATCGGCGAGGAGGAGGACTCGCACCTCGGCGACTTCATCGAGGACCGCGGCGCCCTGGCCCCGGCCGAGGCGGCGTCGCACCAGCTGCTCAAGGAGCAGGTGGAGGCGGTGCTGGATTCCCTCACCGGCCGCGAGCGGCGCGTGCTCCAGCTCCGGTTCGGCCTCGAGGACGGGCGCGCCCGGACGCTCGAGGAGGTGGGCAAGGAGTTCAACGTGACCCGCGAGCGCATCCGCCAGATCGAGGCGAAGGCGCTCCGCAAGCTCCGCCACCCGTCCCGGAGCCGGAAGCTCAAGGACTACCTCGAATAGCGTGCCGCCCGCACGCTGGCAGCCTCCGTGACGTCAGATCGGCGTGCTCAGCGCAGGAGCGGCCCGCTCGGGCCATTCGTGATGCCGGGAGGCATTACTCTGGACGTCTACGGGCACGCGGTCGCGGAGGGCTCGCGCCGGGTCGCCGATGCGATGGATCGGGCCCTCGAGGGTGAGTCATGAACCGCAAGCAGGCGGATCGTCCGTGGCGAGCGGTCAGCGGGCACGGAGAGCTCGGCGATCTGACCATCTTCCCTCCCAACCTGACCATCCTCCCTCCCAGGAAGTACCGAGACCGGTATGTGGTGGGCGCGCATGGGCGCCTGGGCCCCGACGGATACGACCTGAAGCGGATCACCGTCACGGACCGAAAGACGTCCGTCGTGCTGACGTTCAACACGAGCGGCGGCGAGGCTTCCGCACGCGTGCCGGTCGACCTCCCCCCCAAGGCCCTGGCCCGGGTCTGGCGCGACGGGCTGTACCTGGCCGGATGGGCCCGCACGAGAGCCGTCCAGCACCTGCCGGAGCCGACGGCGCAAGGTTCCCGCTGAAGGGCCGCGGGGCGGTCGCGATCACCCGGGGGCGGGCGGCATGGTCCCCGGTTCGTCGCCCGTCGCGATCGGCATGCCGGTCCCGGCCCAGTCGCTGTACGACCCCGGGTAGAGCAGCGGGTCGGGCAGCCCCGCCACCCGCATCGCTAGCGCGTTGTGGCAGGCGTTCACGCCGCTCCCGCAGTAGCACACGATCTCGTTGCCCAGAGGCTCGAACCGCCGCCGGAGGGCCTCCGGGGCGAGGAAGCGGCCGTCGGGTCCCAGGCTGCCCGAGGTCGGCTGGTTGACGGCCGTGGGGATGTGGCCGGGGACGGCGTCCACCGGCTCGATGTCGCCGCGGTAGCGCTCGGGCGCCCGCGCATCGACGAGGCCCACGGACCCCAGCCGCGCGGCCAGCTCGTGGCGCTCGATCGTCCGCGTCCAGCGGTCGCGGAGGGTGAGCCTTCCCCCGGGATACCGGTCCACCACCGACGTCAGCGGGCCACCGATCTCGTTCCACGCGGCAAGCCCGCCGTCCAGCACGCTGACGCGAGGATGGCCGAGATCGTCGAGCATCCACCACAGCCGTGCCGCGACCGTCCCGCCGGCGTCGTCGTAGACCACCACGTCGCTCGCGTCGTCGATGCCGAGCCCGGCCATCCGTGCGGCAAAGGCGCCCGGGGAGGGGAGTGGGTGACGCCCCGGTCCGCCGGATGCGCTCAGGTCTTGGTCCAGGTCGACGAACGCGGCCCCCGGCAGGTGGGCTGCGGCGAAGTCGCGGCGGCCCTTCGCTGGATCCGACAGCCACCAGCGAACATCGGCAAGGCGCAGGTCCGGGGCGCCCAGGCGCTCGAGCAGGGTCTCGGGGGCGATGAGGCTCATGGATGCTCCTATGTCAAGCGGCCGCCGCAAGGGCTGCCTGCGGGGTCGCCCGGAGGCGCTCATCGTGCCGCATCCGGCGGTACACCTCGTCGCTGATCCGGCGTCGGAGAGCCCGGATGGCCTCGGTCTTGCTGTCGCCAGCCGTCGTGCGGTGCTCCACGTAGGCCTGGCCGGCGCCGCCCAGGCGCGTCTGGGTGATGGCGATCCGGTGGAGCCCCGCGTTGACCTGGCGGTTGCCCTTGCGCGACAGGCGGTGGCGCACGGCGTTGCCGGACCAGACCGGCAGCGGCGCCGACCCGTTGTGGCGGGCGAACGCGGCGGCGGAGGTGAACCGGCCGATGCCGGCGACCTCGCCGACGAGCTTGCCGGCGGTGAGCGGTCCGCAGCCCGACAGCGCGAGGAGGTTGGGGGCGACGTCGCGGACGAGCCTCGTGATCTCGCGTTCGAGGTCGTTGATCGTGCCGGTCGGCTCGCGGATCCGGCCGACGAGCTCGCGGGCGATCCGGGCGACCGTGCCCGGGACGCCAGCCAGGCGCTCGTCGAGGGCCCGCAGGACGACGACGCGGTCGAGGGTGCGCGGAGCGGGCTCGTTGCCGGGATCGAGCTCGTGGAGGTGCCAGCGCAGCCGGTTCATCGCGCGGGTCCGCTCGGCGACGAGGTCGTCGCGATGGTCGACCAGGAGGCGCAGCTCGCGCTCCGTGCCCTCAAGGGTCGCGACGGGGAGGCCGGGGTTGGCGAGCGCCGCCCGGGCGACGGCGAGGGCGTCGATCGGATCGCTCTTGCCCTGCTCGCGGCCGTGCCGGCGGGCGCCGGCCATGAGCCGCGTCGGCACCCAGGCGACGGCCTCGCCGGCCCGCAGCAGGTCGGCCGACAGGCGGCGGGACAGGTGCCGGGTGTCCTCGAGCGCGAACCGGCGCTCCGGGAAGCGGCTCGCCCAGCGGACGAGGCCCAGGTGGCCGTCCGAGGTCGCGACGACCGTGGTCTCTCCGACCTTGCGGCCGTTGCCGTCGGCGGCCACCGCGGTGTGCGTGCGCTTGTGCGAATTGATGCCGATGACGATCATCTCCGTGGTCGCCCTCCTGTTCAGGGTGACTGCCGGGCCGGCCGGTGGACACGCCTGAGTGGGGGCGGTTGCCAAGCTCCTATCAAGTCACACCGGTCGGTCCGATCCATGTCCGGCGGCCGGCAGATCCATGAGCAGCCACACCCGTCGGCGGGCAGCGAGTCTATGAGCCAAGCCGCCGGACATCCGACAGGGTGACACGCAGCTCCGAGTCTACGACCGAGACCCCTCCGGGTCCGCGACTCCTGGTCCGCGATTTCAGCCCCGGGTGGCGCGGGGTCCTGCTATTCTCACCCGCGGCGCCGCGACGGTGCCCCTGGTGCGAGAGCGGCATCGCTCCCGGCACCACCGCTCCGGCGTAGCTCAGTGGTAGAGCGGGTGACTGTTAATCACTTGGTCGTAGGTTCGAATCCTACCGCCGGAGCCAATCCCCACTCTCGTGCTCAATATCGAGCTGCCTACGGCCGTTGGACCGCTGCTTGACGATCCTCGCGCGCCGATGATGGTCTTCGAGTTGATCTCGCACCGGGGGAACCACGTGGGTCCGAAGCCAGTCGCCGTTCTTGGGATCGTGGTCGCCGGCCTGCTTGCCGGATGCGGTTCGCCAACGCCTCCGCAGATCACGATCGCCAACCGCTCCGACGCAATCCTGACCGTGGGACCAGGGCTGGTCATCCCGGCGTGCGGCTCGACCACCATCTCGGTCGCCGACTACGAGACCGCGCGAACCAAGGCGGGCGCGATGGCGATGAACGGCCAGACGTGGGACGCCCCCGCTGGCGCGCTGGTGTGGGACCTGGCAATCGTGAACGCGCGGGGCACGGTCCCGACTGGCACGATCACGCTCGTCGTCTCGAGCACCGCCGACCCCGAAGCGCGGAGCGGCACGGTCGCCGAGGACGCACTTCCGGCGTGCGCTGGGCAGCCACGCGGCATCGAGCCGGGCCTGCCGCAGGGCGAAGAGCCCGTGTTCACCATGGAGCCCGCGAGCCCGTAGCGAGCATCCCCGAGACGACCGGCGTCAACCGGCCCGCAGGAACCTCGGCTCGCGCGGGAGCCGCACCAACTTGATCACCATGCCGGTCGGCTGCCGTCGCACGCCGGCCGCGCGCCCGCGCCGTGAGCTGCGGATTCCCTGGATGTGACGACGGTTGGAGGGTTAGCCCGGATCCACCGAGAGGAGCCAGGCGGCAGGCTGATGACGCCGGACCTGGGCTCCGTGATCCGCTGACGGCGATCGGGACGTCGTCCGGCCGGTGAACGACGGCGGGCAGAGTGGTCACCGCCGACGAGGTCACCTGAAGGCCCGGCGCCGTCTCGTAGACCAGCGTGACCAGGACTTAGATCGACCCGACAGCCAACTAGGACAAAGGCGAATGACTGCTCCAAAGCAAGCGTCGGAGGAGTGCATCCCAGCGTCCGCGAGCGTCACCTCACCACCAGCCTCTCCAACTACGCGACGGCCCGTAACGAAACGCGTCGGCGAGCAGTACAGTAAGGATGTAAGGATCGCAATACAAAGGGGCCAGAATGCTGGCAGTCGCGAAGGTCACGGCCAAGGGCCAGACCACCATCCCGCAGGACGTTCGCGCCGCCCTGCACGTCGTGCCCGGCGACCTGATCGCCTGGGAGGTGAGCGAGGACGGCACGGCGACGGTTCGCCGCGTGCAGCCGATGGACATCGAGTACCTGCGCGCCATCGAGGCCACGCTCGGCGAATGGGCGGGTGCCGCCGACGAAGAGGCCTACCGTGACCTTTGACCGGTACGCCGTCGTGCGCGTCCCGTTTCCGTTCACGGACCGCACCGCCACGAGGAATCGCCCTGCCCTGGTGCTTTCCGATCCCGTCGCCTTCAATGCGCCGGCCGGTCACTCGGTCATGGCGATGATCACCTCGGACGACAACCCGCCCTGGCCGCTCGACTGCACGCTGGCCGGACTTGCCGCCGCCGGTCTCCCGGCTCCGTCCAAGGTGCGCTTCAAGCTGTTCACCCTGGACCATCGCCTGGTGAGGGGAGAGATCGGGAAGCTGTCGCCGGCCGATGCCGACCTCGTGAGCGCGGGGCTGGCAGCGCTGCTGGGCGGTCACGGGAACCGCGAGCAGGCGCCTTGACCCTCCGCCGCGTCGGGCCGGGTCCCTCGGACCGCTGGCCGGCCGTCGTCGCTCGAGGGCCCGGCTGCAGCCCCGGCACGCGACTGGCGTAGTCTTCAGGGATGCGCGAGGTCCACAGCGGGACGCCGACCCTGGTCGGGCTCATCGGCCATCCGGTCGCGGGCAACCCCACCGGCACCATGATGGAGGCTGCCTTCGCGGCGGCCGGCCTGGACTGGCGCTACGTCTCCATGGATGTCGCCCCGGGCGGGCTCGAGACCGCCGTCGCGGGCCTGTCGGCGCTCGGGTTCCGCGGCTTCAACGTCACGATGCCGCACAAGGTCGCCATCCTGCCGCTCCTCTCGCGCCTGACCGAGGCCGCGGAGCTGATCGGCGCCACCAACACGATCGTCCGCGACCACGACGGCGACGGCTGGCTGGGCGAGAACACCGACGGCAAGGGGTTCCTGGCGGCGGTGACCGACGTCCTCGCGCCCCGGGGCGCGACGGTCTGTCTTCTTGGCGCCGGCGGAGCGGCGCGGGCGATCGCCGTCGAGCTGGCGCTCGCAGGTGCGGCGTCGATCGAGATCGTCAATCGGGACGAAGGCCGCGGCCGCTCGCTGGCCGAGCTGCTGACGACGCGGACGGCGACGTCGGCGACCTGGCGGCCCTGGACGGGACCGATGGCGATCGAGGCCGGCGTGGACCTCCTCGTCAACGCCACGTCGATCGGACTGCATGACCCGGACGCCGCGCCGGACCTGGACCTCCGCGCGGCCGGCCGGCCGCTGGTCGCCGATGTCGTGTTCGACCCGCCGCGGACCCGGCTGCTTCGGGTCGCCGAGGCCGCGGGCTGTCGCACGCTCGACGGCCTGGGCATGCTGGCCAACCAGGGCGTGATCGGGTTCCGCCTCTGGACGGGTGTCGAGCCGGACGCGGCCCTCATGCGCGCGGTCCTGGCCGGGGCCTGAGAGACCGCCCGGACCTTTCGAGCATCGTCCCGACCCGGTGATCGCCGGGCGCCCGACGATCCCAACCGCCTGGACCGCCCACCAGCCCCGACTACCCGGCGGCGGCCGCGGCGATCACCTCGTCGAGATAGGTCGAGATCGACGGCACCGCCCTCAGCCGCCGCTCGAAGTACTCGTTCACCGCGCGGAGCGCCTCGTCCTTCACGAGGCCCACGTCGGTGGCCCGGCCCGCAGAACCGCCCCCCGCCAGGAGGTTCGACCGGACCGCGGTCAGGCTCCGGACCATGTCCGCCTCCGCCGGCCCGTCCAGCGCCGCCACCGCCGCCATGATCAGCTGGTCGGCCTGCTGGACCATCATCTCGGTGTCGAAGTCCGCGCCGGGCCGGTCGGCCTCGTCCAGGGTCCGGACCAGGGCGGCGATCTGGTACAGGACGGTCGTCGGCTCGTCGAACAGGTCCCGCAGGTAGGCGGCCTCGTAGTAGCGGGCGGTGAGCCGGAAGATGTTGTACAGGCGGCGGGCCACCTTGCCGTAGTTCGGATCCTTGGTGCAGTACTTGACTACCTCGTGCTCGAGCTGGTCGACGTACTCGTCCACGGAGTCCGCCGCCAGCTCGTGGACGATCCTCTGGAACACCGGCAGCGAGTCCGTCTCGAGGTAGATCTCCTGGAAGTACGGGTCGATGAACCCGTCGAGCGCCGTGATGGTGCCGTCCGGCGCCTCCCACGTGACGTCGAGCATGTTGCTGGCGTTGGCCAGCGTCCCACGCACCGGGTCCGCCACGATCCAGTCGGCCTTGCACCAGCCCGGATCGGCTGTGGCATCCGCCCAGGTCAGCTCGGCCGGCGTCCCGTCACGGACCACGGAGATGCGACCGGCGGCCACCTCGTCCGCGCTCCAGGCGATCGGCGCCCCGGCCGCCATCCGCAGCCCGCCGCGCTCGCAGGCATACGGATAGCTCCCGAACTTCACCTCCCACAGACGGTAGGTTGGACCCACCCGGGTGGCGAGCGCCTTGGCCCGCATCTCGTCGGCGAGGATCGCGCAGGCCTCCTCCCGGGTGGGCGCGGTGATGTGGATCCGCTCGAAGTAGTCGCAGTCGCCGGGGAAGGTGTGGATCTTGCTCTGGGCGGCGGAGCCGGACAGGGCGAGCGCGGTGCGGACCACCGGCGGCCGGTCCGGGAACCCGACGATCTCGCCGATGGCCCGGAAGCGGGCCAGGTCGCGGGGCGTGAAGTCGAGCATCGAGACGCGATGGCCGTAGACGCCGCTGTTCACGTCCACCACGACGTCCCCGCCCACGGACTCCGCCTGGAGGGCGGCCATCCAGGTCGCGGCCTCGGCCTCGTCCAGCTCCACCCCGAGCCGCCGCGCGGACTCGATGATGCCGTCGAGCACCGACCGATCGTCGCCGTCAATCGCCATCGCCTGTCCCTCTGGTGCGCGGTTGGTGCGCGGTTGGTGCGCGGTCGACCCGGTCTCGGCCGGTCGTCGCTAGTATCCGGCTGGGCGCCCCGCGAGTCTCGCCCGCAGCGCAGGAGTCCCGTGACCACCGAGACCTGGATCAGCGTGGACGTCGAGACGTCCGGGCCGACACCCGCCACCGGGAGCCTCATCGCGATCGGGGCGTGCGTGGTCGAGCGCCCCGAGGAGGCGATCGAGCTCCTGCTGCGCCCGGATCCCGCGCTCCCCTGGAGCGAGGAGGCAGAGACGGTCCACCACCTGGACCGCGACTTCCTCCAGCGTGTGGGGCTGGCGCCGTCCGAGGCGCTCCGGGCGTTCGCCGACTGGCTGGAACGGACGGTGCCCGCGGACTCGCACCCCGTGTTCGTCGCGCTCAACGCACCGTTCGACTGGATGTTCGTGGCCGATGCGGCTTGGCGCCATCTCGGCCGCAACCCGTTCGGCGCCAGCGCGCTCGACATCAAGGCGCTCTACCTGGGTCGCCACCTCGACGAGCTGGAGCACTGGCGGGCGACCTCCCGGCTCCGGATGCGGGACCGCTACCCCGTGGACCTGCCCCACACTCACGACGCGCTCGACGACGCCCGTGAGCAGGCGGCGATCTGTCGCGCGATCCTCGCCGGCGCGCGGGGTGGCCCGCGCGGCTGACAGCGCCCGTGCCGACGCGTCGGTGTCCTGCCCGGCTCTGGGTTGTAAAGCGACTTGACAAAGTCCTGCAGCGGGCGCAACATCCGACCTCGTGAGATCTCTTGCCGAAGCGGCCCTCGGCAGGGGGTCAGGGGTGGCTGCGGTGAGAGGAGTGCCCGCCCGAATGAGCGCCGGCGCGACGGTGCTGCCCGAGAAGGCAACGCACCAGCAGACGCGAACGTTCAATCAGCAGCTGGTGCTGCGCGCACTCCACGATCACAGTCCGCTCTCCCGCGCCGACCTGGCCCGGCTCACCGGGCTGACACGCACCTCCGTCGGTGACCTCGTCGGCACGCTCATCGACGACGGCCTGATCGAAGAAGTCGGTCGTGGCCAGTCGAGCGGGGGCAAGACACCCATCCTGCTGCGCGTTGCTCCCGACGGTCGTCACGTGATCGGGCTCGACCTCGGTGAGGCGCAGTTCAGCGGTGCGGTCGTCAACCTGCGGGGCGAGATCCTCCGCTCGATCCACCTGCGGCTCGAAGGGCGGAACGGCGATGCCGCCGTGGAGCTCGTCCTTGAACTTGTCGATGCCCTGCGCGCCGATGACCGGTCCCCCCTCCTCGGCATCGGCATCGGCGCGCCCGGCATCATCGACACGAGCACGGGCATGGTTCGCTGGTCGGTCAACCTTGACTGGGCCGAGCTCCGCCTCGGGCCGCTGCTCGAGCAGCGCTACGGCGTGCCGATCGTGATCGCCAACGACAGCCACGCCGCCGCGCTCGCCGAGCTGACCCTCTCCCGCCGCCCTCGGCCCAACAACCTGATCGTGATCAAGGTGGGTCGTGGGGTCGGCGCCGGGATCATCCTCAATGGCCAGCTGTTCCAGGGCGATGGGTATGCAGCAGGCGAGTTCGGCCACGTCTCGATGGTCGGCGCGCAGGCGCCGTGCCGCTGCGGGCGGGACGGCTGCCTCGAGACGATGACGAGCATGCGCGCGCTGGTCGGTGCGGCTGGCGCCGTCGAGCCTTCGATCACCGACGAGGCCGGCCTCGTGGCCGCCTTCCTGGCCGGCGTCACCGGCATCCGGCAGATCGTCCTCGACGCCGCGCGTGAGCTCGGTGTCGCGGTCGGCTGGCTGATCGGCATGCTCAACGTCCGCCACGTCCTGCTGGTCGGGCCGGTAGCGTCGTTCGGCGACGACTGGCTGGGCGAGGTCCAACGCTCGGCGCGTTCGAGCGTGCTGGCACTGCTCGCACGCGACACGCAGATCGAGTTCGGCGACGTCCTCGAGGACGTGGTCGTGCTGGGCGCGTCGGCGCTGCTCATGGAGCAGCAGCTGGGCCTTGGGTTGGCGCGATGATCGAGCCCTATGAGCCCGGTGCGCGCGGGGCGGCAGCGCTGGCGCGCCGCCGCATCGGCTTGCCGGAGCAAGAGGGGGTGGGCGAGCGATAACCCACATGGCGGCTCTTCAGGCCACACGGCGGCTCTTGCCACGTGGAGACTTGGGTCCCAGCGGAGCCGCTCGTCACCCGCGGTCATGGTACTTCGCAGGAGGAGCAATTCATGGTCAGGAGACTTCGGACTACGTCCGCCCTTGCGGGCGTCGTCATGATCCTGGTCGGCGCATGCTCGAGCAGCAGCCCGACCCCGTCGCCGGCGACGGCTGCGCCGGCTACCACTGCGCCGGCTACCGCAGCGCCGGCGACGGCTGCGCCGGCTACCGCAGCGCCGGCTACCGCAGCGCCGGCCCCGTCGGCCTCGCCGGCGGCAGCTGTGCCGACGGTTCCGACCGGCTACACCGAGCTGGACAGTGCACTTGGCGCAGACAAGCCGTTCAACGGCAAGACGGTTTCGATCCAGACCCAGTGGATCGGCGGCGAAGGCACCAACTTCGCTGCCTCGGTCGCGGACTTCGCCAAGGCGACCGGCATCAACATCCAGATTGACAGCATCGGCTCGAGCCACGAGACCGTGCTGAAGACGCGTATCGAAGGTGGAAAGCCACCGGACCTGGCGATGCTTGCCCAGCCGACGCCCGTCTTGAGCTACGCGGCCCAGGGCAAGGTCATCGACGTCGCGACGTTCATGGATGCCAAGAAGCTCAGCACGGAGCATCCGGCCACCATCGGCCTGGTGACCCAGGGCAGCAAGATCTGGGGCATCCCCTACAAGGCCGATGTGAAGTCGACCATCTGGTACCCGATCAAGGCCTTCGCGGCCAAGGGCTACCAGGTTCCCACCACGTGGGACGAGCTGATCGCGCTGTCCGACAAGATCGTCGCCGACGGCTCCAACCCGTGGTGCGTCAGCGCGGGCGGCCCCGGCGACGCGACCGGCTGGCAGCTCACCGACTGGGTCGAGGAAGTCGTCCTCAAGACCAAGGGCACCGCCTACTACAACGACTGGATCAACCACAAGGTCACGTTCGAGGACCAGGGCATCAAGGACGCCCTTGACAAGTACGTCGGCAAGATCTTCTTCACGCCGAACTACGTCTTCGGCACCAACACCGCGATCGTCCCCGCGGACCAGAAGACGGTCATGGACCCGATGTTCAACCAGGATCTGGCGGCTCCGAACTGCTGGATGCAGAAGATCCCGACCTGGTACGGCCCGGACTTCTTCCCGGATCAGCGCACCAGCGGACAGCCGTCGAAGTACGTCCTCGGCACTGACGTCGGGATCTTCCCGTTCCCGACGATCGACCCGACCCAGAAGAACGTCGAGGGCTCGGCCGACACGCTCATGATGCTCGCCGACCGGCCCGAAGTTCGCGCCGTGGCCGAGTTCCTCGCCACGCCGCAAGGCCTCCAGAAGTGGATCGAGGCCGGCAGCGCCATCTCGACCAACACCACCACCCCCGCCGACTGGTATGCCGGCGCCTACAAGCTCAAGATCGCTTCCGAGATCGCGAACACCGCCGCAGCCATTGGCTTCGACGCTTCCGACCTCATGCCCGGCAAGGTTGGCGCCGGAACCTTCTGGACCCAGATGGACCAGTGGGTCAACGCCGGCGGCACCAACACGGATGCCGTCCTGAAGGCCATCGACGACAGCTGGCCCGCCCAGTAACGATCTGATGGTTTGCGGGGCGCGCCCATCTCACGGTGGGGCGCCCCGCCACTATTCCTGCGAGGAGGGTCGATGGCCGCAGCTCAAACTGAGAGTCCCGGGCTATCTCGCTTCATCCTGCCGATCGCAGGGCTCATCGCCTTGGGCCTGTGCGTCGGCGGCATTCTCGTCCTGTACGACCCGCAGGGCGGGCCGAACCTGCTGGCCTCGGTCTACGAGGCCCTCGGCAACACGTCGGGCGCGACGGCGCTGCGCAACGGTCAGGGCGATCAGGTGATCGCCAAGCTCCTGCTGGCCGTGATCGCCCTGGTGGTCGGCGTCGGCGGCATCTGGCTGCTGTTCATCGGCGTGGGCGGACTGGTCGGCCTGCTCCAGGCGAAGTGGCGCGACCGCATCCTGCCGTGGGTCTTCGTCGGCCCCGCCCTGGCGCTGCTGGCGGTCTTCCTGGTCTACCCCGCGGCGGGAACGATCCTGCGCAGCTTCCAGGACGACAAGGGCCAGTTCACGTTGGCTAACTTCGCGGTGATGGTCGAGCCCGAGTTCACCCAGATCCTGCGCAACAACGCCATCTGGCTGATCGTGGGGACCGGGGCCAGCGTCGTGCTGGGGCTCATCTTCGCCGGGCTGTTCGATCGTGTCCGACGCGAGGCGCTGGCCAAGACCCTCGTCTTCCTGCCGCTGGCGATCTCGCTCGTCGGTGCATCGGTCATCTGGACCTTCGTCTACGCCTTTCAGCCCGCCGGCCAGCCGCAGATCGGGCTCTTGAACGCGGTCGTGGTAGGCCTCGGCGGCAAGCCGATCTCGTGGCTGACGACCAGCCCGATCAACGTCTTCTGCGAGATCGTGATCATGGTCTGGCTCCAGACCGGTTTCGCCATGGTCGTCTTCTCTGCGGCGATCAAGGGGGTGTCGGGCGAGGTCATCGAGGCGGCCCGGCTCGATGGCGCCTCCGAGCGCCAGGTCTTCGTTCGGGTGATCGTGCCGATGATCCGCGGCTCGATCGTGACGGTCTCGACGACCATCGCCATCGTCACCCTCAAGATCTTCGACATCATCTTCGCGACGACGGGCGGACGGTTCAATGACGACGTCGTGGCCAACCGCATGTTCCACGAGATCTTCCAGTTCTTCGAGGATGGTCGCGGCGCCGCGCTCGCGACGCTGCTGTTCATCGCCGTCCTGCCGGTGATGTACATCAACCTCCGCAACTTCAGACGACAGCAGGTGGAAGGATGACGGCATCGGCCCAGCCCATCAAACAGCCGAAGGCACGCGTGGCGGCGTGGCGGCCGGCCTTCATCCGAAGCGTGCCGCTCCGACTGTCGGTCTTCGCCATCTGCTTCCTGTGGACGCTGCCGACACTCGGGCTGCTGGTCACCTCGGTTCGCGATCCGAAGAACATCACGACATCCGGTTGGTGGACGGCACTGCTCCACCCATTCGAAGCCAACCAGTGGACGCTGTCGAATTACTCGACGGTCATCGCGAGCGACGGCATGGGCAACGCGTTCATCAACAGCCTGATCGTGACCATCCCGTCGGTTGCCATTCCGATCACGATTGCCGCCTTCGCCGCATATGCGTTCGCGTGGATCCCGTTCCGCGGCCGCGGGATCCTGTTCACGATCGTCGTGGCACTGCTGGTGGTGCCGATCCAGATGTCGCTGATCCCGATCCTGCAGATCTACTCCGCCGGGAACCTGTACGGCTCGTTCCTCGGCATCTGGCTGGCGCACACGGGCTTCGGCCTGCCGCTCGCGGTCTTCCTGCTCTACAACTTCATCTCGCAGCTGCCGCGCGACATCTTCGAGTCCGCTGCAATCGATGGCGCGACGCACCTCCAGACGTTCATGCGGCTCGTCCTCCCGCTGTCGATCCCGGCGATCGGCGCGATGGCCATCTTCCAGTTCCTGTGGGTCTGGAATGACCTGTTGGTGGCACTCGTCTTCCTCGGACCGGGTGCCGAGGTTCGCGTCCTGCCGACCGCCCTCTTCAACCTGATCGGAAGCCGCGGCGGTTCATGGCATCTCCTCACCGCGGGCGCGTTCATCACCATGGTGGTGCCGCTGATCGTCTTCCTGCTTCTCCAGCGGGCATTCGTGCGAGGGATCCTGGCGGGCTCGGTCAAGTCGTGACGCTGGCGCGGCTCATGATCGCCTTCGTCGGCACCGGGCTGCCGCCATCGGCGGCGAGGCGGATCAACGAACGAGGCGTCGCCGGCGTGACGCTCTTCCGCGTCCACAACATCGGCGATCCGCCGCAGATCCGGCGGCTGACGGCCGCCATCCAGGAGGCACGGCCGGCCGGGGCACCACCGTTGCTGGTCGCCGCCGACCAGGAGGGCGGCCAGCTGATCGGCCTCGGTGAAGGGACGACGCAGTTCGCGGGCGCGATGGCGCTCGGCGCGACCGGCGACGAGGAGCTGGCCGAGCGCGTCGCCGGCGCGACGGCGCGCGAGCTGCGTGCCCTCGGCGTCAACGTGAACTACGCGCCGGTGTGCGACGTGGCCAACAATCCGGCCAATCCGGCGCTCGGGATCCGCAGCTTCGGCGACGATCCCGAGGCCGTCGGGAAGCTCGCGGCGGCGACCGTCCGTGGCCTGCAGGACCACGGCGTGGCCGCGACGGCCAAGCACTTCCCGGGCGCCGGGGACACAGCAGCGGATCCCCACCACGGGCTGCCGGTGGTGCCCCGGACGAACGCCGAGCTGGCCGCGAGGGAGCTGGTCCCGTTTCGAGCGGCACTGGAGGCGGGCGCGCGGATGGTCATGACCGGCCACTTCGCGCTACCCGACCTGAGCGACGACCTGCCGACCAGCCTGTCCGCCGCGGTCCTGCGCGACCTGCTGCGCGGGCAGCTGCAGTTCCACGGCGTGACCGTCACCGATGCCCTGGACATGCGCGCCCTGGCCCAGGGATCGGCGCAGATCGTCGATGCCGTGGCCGCCCTCCGTGCGGGCGAGGACGTGCTGCTCGGGACGGCGGACGAGCCAGCCCTGGAACGGCTGGCGGAGGGCCTCGCGCAGGCGCAGCGGCGAGGCCTCATCGATGCCGACGACGACGCCGAGGCGAGGCGCCGGCTGGGCGAGCTCCGGCGCTGGCTGGGACGCTACGACCAGCCGCCGCTCGACGTGGTCGGGTGCGCCGCACACCAGGCACTGGCCGCCGAGCTGGCCCAACGCTCGATCACCCTCGTCCGCAACGACGACCGGCTGCTGCCGTTGAAGCCTGCCGCCGACGCGCGGATCGCGGTCGTCCAGTCGATGCCCGCCGACCTGACGCCTGCCGACACGTCGTCGACGGTGCCTGCTACGCTCGCGTCGGCGCTCCGCCGCCGGCTCGCGGGCGTGGAGGAGATCCTCCTGCCGGCGGCGCCGGGCGAGGCCGACATCGCGGGCCTCGGCCAGCGGCTGGCAGCCTTCGACCTCGTGGTTGTCGGGACGTTCTCCGCGCACCTCCAGCCGGCGCAGGCAGGGCTGGCCGCGGCGGTCCTGGCGTCCGGCAAGCCGACCGTCGCCCTCGCCCTGCGCACGCCGTGGGACCTGCTCGCCTACCCGTCCGCCCGCACCCATGTCTGCAGCTACGGCATCCTGCCGCCGTCGATGGAGGCACTCGCTGCCGCGCTGCTGGGCGAGGCGGCGTTCGTCGGCCGGTTGCCCGTCGACATCGTCGGGCTCCATCCCCGCGGTCACGGGCTCACGGCTCACGGCTGAACGCCTCTACTTCGGGGTCGTGACCCCCAGCCCGATCGGGCACGCGATCCCGGTGGCCGTGTGGCAGTCATAGCCGTCCGGATTCTTCGCCAGGTAGCCCTGGTGGTAGTCCTCGGCCAGGTAGAAGGCCGGTGCCTCGCGGATCTCGGTCGTGATCTTCCCGTAGCCCGCATTCGCCAGCTCGGCCGCGTACAGCTCGCGAGACGAGAGCGCCGCCGCCAGCTGCGCCTCGCCGTGGGTGAAGATCGCGGAGCGGTACTGGGTCCCGACGTCGTTGCCCTGGCGGAACCCCTGGGTCGGGTCGTGCGACTCCCAGAACACCTGGAGCAGCCGCTCGTACGAGACGACCGCCGGGTCGAACACGATCCGGACGGCCTCGGCGTGACCCGTGTGCCCCGTACAGGTCTCGCGATACGTCGGGTTCGGCGTCTCGCCGCCCTGGTAGCCGACCGCGGTGACCCAGACCCCCGGGATCGACCAGAACTTCTTCTCGGCGCCCCAGAAGCAGCCCATCGCGACGTCGGCGATCTCGAGGCCCTCGGGGTACGGTCCGGCCAGCGGACGGCCGCTGATGACGTGGACGCCGGGCGTCTCGAGCGGCTCGGGGCGGCCCGGCAGGATCTCGCTGCTGCGCGGCAGGGACGGCTGGTGGAACAGGAACTGCACGGGACGACCTCCTTGGTGAACCCGCAGTCTAGTCGCGTCGGCCGAAGGGCCCGTGACGGAGGCCTCGTTGCCCCGTGACGGAGGCCTGCCCGTACCCGATCCTGCCGGTCAGGCCGTGTCCAGCCCCACCGCCGGTCTCGTCCGCTCCTGGTCGTCCGCCGTGAAGAACTCGGCCGGCGTCCAGCCGAACAGCCCGGCCACCAGCTTCGTGGGCACCTGCGCGATCTTCGTGTTGTAGCGGAAGACCTGGTCGTTGTAGAGCTCGCGCCGGTCGGCGATGACATCCTCGAGCCGCCTGATCTCCGCCTGGAGCGCGCTGCACGTTCTCGGCCGACCGCAGCTCCGGATAGCTCTCGACGACGGCGAACAGGCTGCGGACGGCCTCGCTGGTCGCCTCGCTGGTCGCCGCCTGGCGGGGGATCGGGTCGCGATCGGAGTAGGCCGCGCGCAGCTCGGCGACCCGCTCGAGGGTGTCCTGCTCGAACTCCATGACGCCCCGGACGGCCTCGACCAGGTTCGGCAGCTGGTCGTAGCGCTGCTTGAGCGCGACGTCGATGTTCGCCCACGCCTTGGCGATCCGCAGCTTGTCGGCGACGATCGCGTTGTAGGTCGTGACGACGAGGAAGCCGACGACGACGGCGAACACGGCTATGGCGAACACGGCGGCGGCTGCGCTGGGGGTCATCGTGGTGCCATCATCGGGCACGCGGGCCGGGGCGCGCCGGCCGGACCCGGCAGCAGGCCCGGTTCACCGGATCGACGACAGCGCGACCGCGCCCACGATCGCCGACCCGATCGCGAGGACCGCGCCCAGCAGCCCCAGCAGGAACCGGCCCTGCTCGCGCGCCACGGCCTCGCCGGGCGTCCCCATCCCGATCGTGAGCGGCGAGCCCGGCGACGCCGCCAGGACCAGCAGGTCGGGCTCCAGGTCGAAGGTCCGCTCGATCCGCGCCTTCTCGTCGGTGGTGGCCAGGACCGGAGCCATCACGCCCGGATCCAGCTCCGGCGCGCGGACGGGCCTTCCGATCCCGAACCCCTCGATGCCGGCATTCCCCCACGCCTCCTCGGGCGGGAGCAGCGTGCCGGCGGCGCGGGCGGACGCGATCTCCTCGGCGAGCACGGGGTCGTCGAGGGCGGCCAGCGGATCCCCGAACCTGTCCAGTCGGTCCGCGCCGTCTGGATCCTCGAGGTGGCCGAACGGGAGCGCCGTCCCGAGGATGGTCACGAGGTCGCCCGGCTCCAGCCGCGCCTCCCGGTAGCGGCGGCTCCCGGACCCGGCGCGGTCCGATTCACCGACCCCGTGTCCGTAGGCCGGGTCCGCCGGGTGCACGGTCAGCAGGTCGGCGATTGCCGCCTCTCGACCGACGGCCTCCACCGAGGCGAACGCCGATCCCGTTCGCCGGTCCAGTCCCGGGGGCGGGTCGCCGAAGCTGCCGCTCTTCTCGTCGAAGCGGTCGGGGACGTCCAGGTGCGCCCCGCGCGGGAAGACCCGGATCGACCCGGTGGCGTCCCGCACCCGGAACCCGATGCCACGCTCCTCGTCCAGCTCGGGAGTGTCGTCCCCGGCCGCCTGGATGCGCGAGTGGTACCAGACGCAGGTCCGGGACTGGAGTGGCGACAAGAGCGTCACCTCGGCCGGCTCGACCGTCCCGCTCACGCGGACCTCGCCAGCCGCCAGCGACGAGATCCGGGAGGTGGCCGTGTCGCCGATCTGGACTCCGGCGCGGTAGCCCGACAGGCCGCGGACGAGCAGCATCAGCCCCCCGGTGATGCCGACGGCCGCCAGTGCGACCAGGACCGCGGCGTCCGTCATGGAGGGCGATGCCGCTGGGCTCGGACGGGTCGCCTCACCGCCCGCTCATCGCCCCCGCCGGACTGCCCCGACGATCAGCAGGCAGCCCACGGCGATGACCACCACCGGCCAGACCACGTCCCACGGGATGTGGAGGTACTCGTCGACCAGGAACCAGATGCCCAGCAGCACCAGCACCGCGCCGGCGACGATCCCCGCGTTCGTGGCGGCCTGCGAGCCCGACCAGCTCGAAGGGGGAGCGGGCCATGTTGGCGGGGGCGTGTTCCAGCCCGTCGACGAAGAGGGGTCGGAGCCGGGGACGGGACCGGGACCACCGCCCTGAGCGGCGCCGGGATCACCGCCCTGAGCTGCGCCGGGAGCACCACCCGGGCCGGCGCCGGGCCCCGCCGGTTGGCCGGGACCACCGCCCGGTGCCCAGCCCTCGGCCGGACCGGCGCCCGTCGGGGGTGCCCAGGTCCCGGTTTGGCGCGGCTGCGGGACCCAGCCGGGCGGCGGCAGCGGCACCACGATCATCATCACGATGTAGACGAGCACGAAGATCCCGCCCGAGAAGATCCCAAGCAGGACCCACACGATGCGGATCAGCGACGGATCGATGTTGAGCCACGTCGCGAGCCCGCCCGCCACGCCCGCGATCACGCGGTCCGACGGGGAGCGATAGAGCCGATCAGCCACAGCCGGCCTCCGGGTTGAGGGTGATGCTGCCAAGGTTCGCGTCGGTGTCCAGCTCGATCACCGGCGAAGTCGTGGTGATGGTGGCGGGCCGGGTCCAGAGGTCACCGGTCTGCACGAGCCCCCGGTCCGCGAAGTTGTTCGCGCCCAGCGCCTGCTGGCCCGTGCGGATGCGCAGGCCCACGCCGTCGGGGACGCACACGTCGATCGAGCCGGCGTTCACCGACAACGTGCCGCGCAGCGTCGGCGCGGGCACCGGGAGCGAGATGGCGAGAGAGCCGGCGTTGACGCTGGCATCGAGCGAGCCCGTCTCCGCCAGGCTGCCGGCGTCGATGGTCGCATCGCCCGCGTTCACCGAAAGGCGCAGCACCGGGACCCGCATCGACGCCAGGTCCATGCGCGCGGAGCCGGCGTTCAGGGACAGCCCAAGGTCCAGGCTGGTCTGTCGAGGCAGGGTCACGACCCAGCGCGATCCGCTGATGCCGGGGTTGAAGCCGTCCCGGGATGGCGACCGCACCAGGAGCTGATCCCCGGACGCCTGGATCTCGGGAGCACGGCCGCCGTCGGCGGTCCCCGTGACACCCCAGGCCGTGCCGTCCGCGCTCGTCGCGGTCAGCTCGCCGCAGTCGAGCTCGAGATCTGCCCGGGCCCGGGGGCCGAGGGACCCGGCCTGGTCCGGGAATGCAGACCCGCTGCCGCTGCGCGTCACGAACCCGCAGGCCGAGATCCCGCTCGCCGACGGAAACCCGGTGGCGATCAGCGAGCCCGCCATCAGCCCGAGCGTCACGGCCACCACCAGCCCGCCGAGGGCCGCCGCCTTCGTCCGCCGGAGGACCAGGCCCAGGCCGATCCCCACCAGGATCAGCGGCCAGAGCTCCCAGGCTCGGGCGACGGCCGCCGGATCCAGGTACCCAGCACGGACAGCCAGCGGCACGCAGCCGAGCGTGATGAAGAAGACACCCCAGCCCAGGAGCCCGCGATTGACGTGCAAGGATCACCTCCCCGGTCGCCGGCGACGCCGGACCATGATGGCGCAGACCGGTGTCGAGCGAATAGGACCGAGGTCATGCGCGTCGCCGCCGAGCGGCCCATTGGCGACGGGCCCCCGCGCCCCGACAACCCGCGCCCCGACAACCCGCGCCCGACAGCCCGCGCCCGGAGAACGCGCGGCCGCACAGGGGCTGGCCGTGGCGGGCCCGGGACGCGTGTCGCAGCCGATCCCGGACAACGGGCGAGGCCCGTTCGGCCCTGACCCGGTCCGCGCGCGATGCGCATACTCCCGCCGTGGCCCAGCTCCCGACCCCCGGACCGATCCATCGACCGGTGCGGGTGCGCCTCGTGCGCTGGACCTGCAAGGCCGCCGTCGGGCTCGTCGTCCGTTTCCGTGTCGAGGGACGCGAGCACTTCGCCACCGGCCCCGCGATCTACTGTTTCAACCATCTCAACTGGGCGGATCCGATCGTCCTGCTCGCCGCGCTCCCGGCCCGGCCCAGGTACGCCATGCTCGGGCCGATGGAGGCCGATATGACGCGGGGCGGCCGGAACCGGTTGATGATGTGGGCCGGCTTCGGAATCCCGTTCCGGCCCGGGAAGACCGACCTCCGCAACGCCGTCCGTCACGTGGGGCGAGTCCTCGATGACGGCTGGGTGGTCGTGGTCCCGGGAGAGGGGAGGATCCACCGCGGCGAGCACGAGCTCACCCGCCTCGCCGACGGGCCGGCACACTTCGCGCTCCGTTCCGGCGTGCCGATCATCCCCCTGGCGATCAACGGCACGAGCTGGCTCGGGTTCGGCCGCCGGGTCCGCGTGCGCGTGGGTGAGCCGCTCTCCGGCGACGGGCACCCGACACGAGAGGCCGTGACTGCCCTGACGGCGCGCACGGAGCGGGCCCTGCTCGCCCTGGTCGCCGACTTCCCTGATCCTCCGCCTCCCGGGCGCTTCGGCCGGTGGCTGACCGAGCTCTTCAACCACTGGCCCGAGGGCGCCCGGCCCGCCCTGGGTGAGGGCGACGGGGCCGCCGCCGCCCGGGAGCGGGATTCGACGACTGGACGAAACGCAGGCTGACCCCCGGGATGATCTCCGAGCCGACCCGCGAGTGTGGCATCCTGCGGACGATCACCGCACCTCCAGGAGAACCCGTGGGAGCCACCGGCCTCTCAGCCGACAGGAACGAGTACCGCGCCCGCCTCGCGGAGCAGACCGACGCCCAGATCGACGCGTGGGCAGCCGAGATGATGCGCGATACCGCCATCCGCAGGGGCGTCGTCCGCGTGGTGGAGGATTTCCGCCGCGCCGCCGGGCTGACCGAGCAGCAATTCGAACGGGTGTTCGCTTCTGGCGGCGGCCCGCCCGCGAGCGTCGGCAGGGATGCGCAGGGTCGCCTGATCGTGCCCGCGGTGACGCTCTGGGCACTCGTCCCCGGGATCCGGGCCCAGGTGCCGGACGGCCGGGACCGGCTCATCGAGTACCTGGTTGCGAGCTTCGACGAGCTCGTCTACGCCTGACGACGACGGCGCCGGGGCCCCCGGCCCCGGCCCGACCGGGTCCCTCGGCCCCGATCGACCGGCGGTCCCGCGGCCCGCCACCCGGCCCGGTCGCCTTGTCGCCGCGGTGCGGCTGGTCCACCCGTTTCCGTCCCTCCTCGATGGGCTCGTCGTGGGCATGGTGGCGCTCGTCGCCGGGGGAGATCCCGGCACCGCCGTGATCCTCGGCCTGTCGATGACGCTGCTCCAGTTCGCGATCGGCACCTTCAACGACATCGTCGATGCCCCGCGGGACGCCGGTCGCAGACCACGGAAGCCCATCCCGGCCGGGTTCGTCGGGCTCAGGGCCGCGCATGCGGTCGCCATCGCGTGTGCCGTCGGTGGTCTCATCCTCGCGTCGGTCGGCGGGCCGGTCATCGTCCTCCTGGCAGCCGTCGGGCTCGCGATCGGCGCGTGGTACAACCTGAGGGCGAAAGGCACCGCGCTCTCGTGGCTGCCGTTCGCGGTCGGGATCCCGCTGCTGCCCGTGTACGGCTGGTACGGCGCGACCGGCGGGCTGCCCGTCACCTTCCTGGTCATCATCCCGGCCGCCGCCACGGCCGGCACGGCCCTCGCGGCGGCCAACGCGATCGTGGACATTGAGCGCGACGAGGCGGCGGACATCTCGTCGATCGCCGTTGCCCTGGGGGCCCGCCGTGCGGCCGCCCTGGTGATCCTCCTCCACGTCGTGGTGGTTGTCCTTGCGCTGGCCACCGCCACGGCCTTCGGTGCGCCGGCGGGGTGGGTCGCCGCGGTCCTGGCGGCAGGCGTCGTGCCGGTCGGTGGGGCAGTCGTCGGGAGGGCCGCCGCCCTCCGCGACGGCCCCGCCCTGCGCGAGGTTGCCTGGGAGCTCCAGGCCGCGGGGACGGGGCTCCTCGCGATCGCCTGGCTGGGCGCCCTGGGCGCGGCCGGGAGCACGTCACCGGGCGGCTGAAGCCCAGTCGGCGCAGGCCAGGACGTTGTGCGTCCCCAGCGACCGGCCATCGAGCTTCCGGGGGCGCCGTCGCAGGCACCGTCGCCGTCAGATACGGAAGCCGGCGCCCTTGGGCGCCGGCTTCGCTGTCGTCGGTCGAGTGGGGGATGCCTCAGCGATCCACCTCGCCACTCCGGACCACGGCGATCGCGTTTTCTAGCCGTAGCTTCGCAATCGTCAGGTACTTGGCGAGGTTCGTCCTGTCGATCGGGCCAATGGCAGCGAGGACGTCCGGGTTGCGGATGACGTCGAGCAGGTCCTCGACGGCCTCGTTCAGCTGCTGCTTGGCGGCGACGAGGCTGTCGTCGCGGATGGGCTCCGCCTGGCCGCGCGTCTGGGACCAGTCGCCGGTATCTGCCTCGGCGGGCACGGCGACCGCCTCCGGCGGCGCTTCCGCTGTCCCTTCCTCGGCCCCGGTGGTGGCGCGGGCCGGGCGACCATCGATCCGCTCGCGCAGCTTGACGAGGGACAGCTCGTTCCGTGCGACCTGCTCGGCGAGCTTGCGCCGCTTGCGCGGGTCCTCGACCTTCATCAGCTCGTAGGCGTGGGACAGGGTGTCCTTGCGCAAAGACACGAGTTCCCGGATCTCCGGTGGCGCATCCGCCAACCGGAGCCGGTTCTCCAGGTACCCCTTGTCCTTGCCCAGCTTGTCCGCGAGCTTGCGGATGCTGTACCCGTGCTCCCGGATCATCCGGTCGTACATCGCGGCCTCGTCGAGGACCGAGATGTCCTCGCGCTGGAGGTTCTCGATGATCGAGATCTCCAGGGCGGTGTCGTCGTCGATGTCCTCGACGAGGGCGGGGATCGTCGCCATGCCGGCGATCCTGGAGGCACGCCAGCGACGCTCTCCGGCGATCAGCTGGTAACGGCCGTCGTCGCGCGGTCGCACGAGGATGGGCTGGAGGACGCCGTGCTCGCGGATCGAGGCGGCAAGCTCGTCGAGCGTCGCCTCGTCGAACGCCAGGCGCGGCTGCTCGGGGTTGGAATCGATGTGATCGACCTCGATCACCTTCACCCCGGTCGACCGACGGTTCATGTCCGGCGACAGGAGGCTGACAATTGCGGGCGGGAGCTCCCGATCCTCGGACAATCGCCGGGCGGCAGCTGCGCGGAAATCAGTCCTGGCCAAGTTCGATACCTCCCGGGCGACCCTTGTCCTTGCCAGCTTCTCGCCAGCTTGCGCACGCTTAGCCTGCTCCCTCATCGCTCGACATTCGCCTCTCAGCGGGAGAGGTCCTCGCGCTGGAGGTTCTCGATGATGGCGATCTCGAGCGCCGTGTCGTCGTCGATCTCCTCGATCATCGCCGGCACCGTCTGCAGGCCGGCCCTCTTGCGTCGCGCGCCAGCGGCGCTCGCCGGCCACCAGCTGGTAGCGGCCGCCCTCGCTCGGGCGCACCAGCACCGGCTGGAGGACGCCATGCTCGCGGATCGACGCCGCGAGGTCGTCCAGCGCCGCCTCGTCCCTTGTCTGGCGCGGCTGTTCGGTTTTCTGCTTCGATGCGATCGACCTGGTGCACCTGCACGCTCGTCTTCCGGCCGGTCCGCGTCCGGCGAGAGCAGGCTGATGATGCGGCGAGAGCTCGCGCTCCTCCGAAGCCCGCGCGTCCGCGGAAGTCGGCTGCCGTCTCACCTCCCGGGCGAGCACACGATAGGTACGGGCGGCGTCCGACGAGCTGGCATACGAGGTGATGGGCCGCCCGGCGAGCGGTGCCTCGCCCAGCTTCACGCTCGTGCGCACGATGCTGTGGAACACGTGGTGATCGCCCACGACTCGCAATTCATCCAGCATGTCCTTGGCGAGGTTCGTGCGTCCGTCGAAGAAGGTTGGCAACAGGCCGAGGATCCTCAGGTCGCGGTTGAGCTTCAACCGGATCGCGTTGATGACCTTGACCAGGTTGTTGAGGCCCTTCATCGCGTAGAACTGCGTCTGGACCGGGATGATCACGCTGTCCGCGGCGACCAGGCCGTTCACCGTGAGGAGCCCCAGGTTCGGCGGGCAGTCGATGAGCACGTAGTCGTAGACGTCGATGCAATCGCGCATCGCCTCGCGCAGGATCTGTTCGCGTCCGAGGGCGGTGAACAGCTCGCCCTCGGTGCTGGCGAGATCGATGTGCGCGGGGGCCACGTCGAGGCCGGTCGTCTCAGTCGGGAGGATCACCTCGGTCAGCGTGGAGCGCCCGTCGGCCAGCACATCGGCCATCGATCGCTGCACGGTGTTGAGGTTGATCCCCAGGCCGGCCGTGAGGTTTGCCTGCGGGTCCATGTCGATGAGCAGGACCCTGCGCCCCTCCTCCGCGAGCGCGCCCGCGAGATTGATCGCGGTCGTCGTCTTGCCAACGCCGCCCTTCTGGTTGGCGATGGCGATCACGTGCGCCAAGGGCGTCACCTCGGAGCGTCGGGAGAGTGGGGACGGGACCGGCGGCCGGTCCGAGTGAGGAATGCTACCGCGCTCTCCGCGGCGCGTCGCGAGGTTGTCCACACCATTGCGCGGGTTGTGCACCGAATCTGTGGATATCCGTCGGGACCTTCGTCTGCCGCGCGCGGGAGGCATCCGAGGCATTCGCGCACCTCGCGGGCCGGCTTGTCCGGGTGGCATGCGGCACCGGCGCGACGTGGCGAGCACCGCTCCGCCGACGTCCATCGGCGCACCGGCGACAGCCTGCGATGCTATGATGGCGGGACCCGACGTCTTTGCGCAAAGACGACCAGCGAGCAACCGGAGGAAACCCTGACGTGACGAAGAACGCCGAGCGGATCGCGCGCCTCGAGCGGATGCGGGCCGAGGCGCTGCTGGGCGGGGGGCCGGTGCGGATCGAGCGCCAGCACGCCTGGGGAAAGCTGACGGCGCGCGAGCGGCTCGACCTCCTGCTGGACCCCGGCTCGTTCGTCGAGCTGGACGCGTTCGTCACCCACCGCGCCGACCGAGTTCGGGCTCGACGGCAGCACTTCCTGGGCGACGGGGTCGTCACCGGCCACGGCACGATCGACGGCCGCCTCGTCTTCGTCTTCAGCCAGGACTTCACGGTCTTCGGCGGCTCGCTGTCCGAGGCCTACGCCGAGAAGATCTGCAAGATCATGGACCTGGCGATGAAGGTCGGCGCGCCGGTCATCGGTCTCAACGATTCGGGCGGGGCACGGATCCAGGAAGGCGTGGCCTCGCTCGGCGGCTACGCCGACATCTTCCTGCGCAACGTCGCTCGCCTCCGGCGTCGTCCCGCAGATCTCGGTCGATCCTGGGTCCGTGCGCCGGCGGTGCCGTCTACTCGCCGGCGATGACCGACTTCACCGTCATGGTCGAGGGGACGAGCTACATGTTCGTCACCGGGCCCGAACGTCGTGAAGGCCGTGACCCACGAAGAGGTCGACTCCGAGCGCGCTCGGCGGCGCGCCGCGTCCACACGGCCGGAGCGGCGTGGCGCACCTCGCCGCCGAGCGACGAGGCCGAGGCGCTCGACCACGTCCGGCGGCTCCTCGGCCTACCTGCCGCAGAACAACCTGGCGGACCCGCCGCGGTCGCCGATCCGACGGATCCGCGCGACCGGATGGACCCGGAGCTCGACACGATCGTCCCGGACGAGCCGTCGCGGCCCTACGACATGCACGACGTCATTCGCCGCATCGTCGACGACGGCGAGTTCTTCGAGCTGCAGCCCGGCTGGGCCGCCGAACATCATCATCGGGTTCGCGCGCCTCGGCGGCCGCAGCGTCGGGATCGTCGCGCAGCAGCCCGCCGTCCTCGCCGGCGCGCTCGACATCGACGCGTCGGTCAAGGCCGCCCGGTTCGTCCGGACGTGCGACTGCTTCAACGTCCCGCTCGTCACCTTCGTCGACGTGCCGGGGTTCCTGCCGGGCGTCGGCCAGGAGCACGGCGGGATCATCCGGCACGGCGCGAAGCTGCTGTACGCCTACTGCGAGGCGACCGTGCCCGAAGGTCACGGTCATCACCCGCAAGGCGTACGGCGGCGCCTACGACGTCATGAGCAGCAAGCACATCCGCGGCGACATGAACTTCGCGTGGCCGACGGCGGAGATCGCGGTCATGGGCGCCGAGGGCGCCGTCAACATCATCTTCAAGCGACGCAGATCGCGGCGGCCGACGACCCGGCCGCGGAGCGCGCGCGGCTCGTCGCCGAGTACGAGGCGCGAGTTCGCCAACCCGTACGTCGCGGCGGCACGCGGCTACGTCGACGACGTCATCCTTCCGTCGCGAGACCCGGCCCCGGCTCATCGCGGCCCTGGAGATGCTCGCCGACAAGCGCGACACGAACCCCCGGAAGAAGCACGGCAACATCCCGCTCTGACGTGGCCGGCTCCGTCTTTGCGCAAAGACAGGCGGCACGGGACCGGTGACGTCGAGGCCGCCCTTCCGCCGCGTCCTCGTCGCGAACCGGGGCGAGATCGCCGTCCGGATCATCCGGGCCTGCCACGAGCTGGGCATGGAGGCGGTCGCCGTCTACAGCGACGCCGACGCGGCGGCGGCGCATGTCCGGCTGGCCGACTCGCGGTCCGGATCGGGCCGGCCGCCGCCGCCGAGAGCTACCTGCGGATCGACGCGCTCGTCGAGGCGGCGATCGCCACCGGGGCCGAGGCGGTCCACCCCGGCTATGGCTTCCTGGCCGAGCGGGCGTCGTTCGCCGAGGCGGTCGAGGACGCCGGGCTCGTCTTCGTCGGCCCGGCGTCGGCCGCGATCGCGGCGCTCGGCGACAAGCTCGCTGCCCGCGCGGCGCGGCCGCGAGGCCGGCGTCCCGGTCGTGCCCGGGCACGCTCGAGCCGGCGCCGGTCGACCGGCCGCGACCAGGTCGCGGACATCATGCGCGGCGGCCGCGGCGGTCGGCTTCCCGCTGCTGGTCAAGGCCGCCGCCGGCGGCGGCGGGCGCGGCATGCGGCGGGTCGGCCGCGCGGCCGAGCTGCCCGGCGGCGCTGGTCGCCGGCTCGCGCGAGGCGGCAGTCGGCCTTCGGCGACGGGTCGGTCTACCTGGAGCGCGAGATCCTGCCGGCCGGCACATCGAGGTCCAGCTGCTCGGCGACGCGCCGGGACGGTCGTCGCCCTCGGCGAGCGCGACTGCTCGCTCCAGCGACGCCACCAGAAGCTCGTCGAGGAGGCGCCGGCGCCGGGCCTCGACCGAGGCCAGCGCCGGCACCTCCACGAGCATGGCGGTCCGGTCGGCGACGGCGGCCGGGCTCCGGAACGCCGCGACCTGCGAGTTCCTCTACGACCCGGACGGGCAGTTCTGGTTCCTCGAGGTCAACACGCGGCTCCAGGTCGAGCACGGGGTGACCGAGCTGGTCACGGGCCTCGACCTCGTCCGCGAGCAGTTCCGGATCGCGGCCGGCGCGCCGCTGCTCGGCCGAGGCCCTGGCCGCCGCCGAGCGGGCCGCGACCCCGCCAGCCACGCGATCGAGGTCCGCCTCTCGGCGGAGGATCCGGCCGCGACTTCGCGCCCGACGCCCGGGCCGCGTCACGCGCTGGGTCGATGCCGGCCGGTCCCGGCGTCCGGGTCGACACGCGCGATCGAGGCCGGGCGATCGCGTCCCGCCGGACTACGACCACCTGATCGCCAAGCTCATGGTCCACGCCGACGACCGGCGCGCGGCCCTCGACCGGCTGCGCCGGGCGCTCGACGAGACGGAGATCGGCGGCGTCCAGACGACCCTGCCGTTCCACCGGGTCGTCGCCCGCAGCCCGGCGTTCCGGCGCGGCCGACCTGTCACCGGCTGGGTGGAGGCCACTGGGACGGCGGCGGCGCGCGCCGGAGGCGGCCGCCGGGCGCTCTCGCGGCGGGCCTCGCCGCGCTGGACGACGGCCCGGCGGCGGGACGTGCCGACGCCGGCGGCCGGCGATCCGGGCTGGCGACCGGGCACGCCGGCCGGCGACGGCCGCCGGCGCGAAGGCGGCTGGCGACGCGGCCGGCCGCGGGCCAGGGAGTCGACCGATGGCCGACGCTGACCGAGCCGCGGGCGAGCGCCGGTCGCGGGCGAGGACGCGGCGGACGCCGGTCACCGGTCGACCCGCGCGCCGTCCGGGTCCGGTCGCGCCGGACCATCGCGGCGGGCGACGACGGCGTCGCTCCGGCATCGGCCCGGTCGGCGCGAGCCGCTCCGGCGTCGACGGACCGCGACCGTCGGCCTCGGCGCCGCTCGGCGGGACGTCGCGGGCCCGCCGGGCTCGCGCGATCCGGACGGCCAGGCTGCGGCCTTGCGCGACGACAGCCCGGTCGAGCCGACGGTGCGGTCGCGACGCCGATGCGTCCGGCCGGTCGGACGCGGCGGCCGATCGCGGTCCGCGACGAGGCCGCGTGCCGCCGCCCGGGTCGTGCTCGACGCCGGCGGCGCCCGCCGGGCGCCGGCGTCAGGTCCGCCGGGAGGTCGTGGTCGACGGCTGGCGCTTCGAGGTGGAGGTCGAGCCGGAGCGGACGTGCCGCGCTGCGCGAGCGGGCCGGCGCGGGCCGGCGGCGAGCGGCCGGCACGGCGGGCCGCTGCGAGGTCCAGCCATCATCCCCGGCCGCGTCGTCGGCGTCTCCGTGGCGCGACGGCGAGGCGGTGAGGCCGGCCAGCGCTACTCGCCGTCGAGGCGATGAAGATGCAGAACGAGATCCGGGCCCCGCGCGACGGCGCCGTCGAGCGGGTCGCGGTCGAGCGCGGGCCAGAGGGTCGAGGTGGCGACCTGCTCGTGGTGATCGCACGTGAGATCCGGGCGAGCCACGGCGACGGCGCGCGGCGCGACGCCGACCCGGCGCGTCCGACCGGCCCGATCGCCGCCGGCGACCCGGCCGCGAGCGCTGGCGGGCCACGACCCGCGCCACGGCGCTCGCGGCCGCGCCGGAGCGGCGGCCGGCGCTTCCGACGACCTCGGATCGAGATCGCCGACCTCTACACGCCGGCCGACACCGCCGGCCTCGACGAGGCCGCGACCTCGGCCGGCCGGGCGAGTTCCCGTTCACCCGGGGCGTCCAGCCCACGATGTACCGCGGCCGGTTCTGGACGATGCGCCAGTACGCCGGCTTCTCGACCGCCGCCGACACCAACCGACCGCTTCCGCTACCTGCTGGAGCAGGGCCAGACCGGCCTCTCGGTGGCCTTCGACCTGCCGACCCAGATGGGCTACGACTCGGACGCGCCCGAGGCGAGGGCGAGGTCGGCCGGGTCGGCGTCCCGATCTCGCTCGCTCGCCGACATGGAGACCCTGCTCGACGGCCTGCCGCTGGGCGACGGTCACCACGTCGATGACGATCAACGCCACGGCCGCCGATCCTGCTGGCCCTCTACGTCGCGGTCGCGGAGCGCCAGGGCGTCGCCGCGGGCGCAGTCTCGGGGACCGCCCAGAACGACATCCTCAAGGAGTACGTCGCCCGCGGGACCTACATCTACCCGCCCGGCCGTCGATGCGCCTGGTCACCGACATCTTCGAGTTCTGCGCCCGCGAGCTGCCGCGGTGGAACACCATCTCGCATCTGCGGGCTACCACATGCGCGAGGCCGGCGCCACGGCCGCCCAGGAGCTGGCCTTCACGCTGGCCGACGCGATCGCGTACGTCGAGGCGGCCGTCGCGCGCGGCCTCGACGTGGACGCCTTCGCCGGGCGCCTCTCGTTCTTCTTCGCCGCCTGGAGCGAGCTGTTCGAGGAGGTCGCCAAGTTCCGCGCCGCGCGCCGGATGTGGGCCCGCATCATGCGCGAGCGGTTCGGGGCGCCGAACCCGAGGTCGATGATGTGCCGCTTCCACGTCCAGACCGCCGGCTCAGCCTGACCGCCCTGTCGATCGACAACAACGTCGTGCGGACGACGGTCCAGGCGCTCTCGGCGGTGCTCGGCGGCGACCCAGAGCCTGCACACCAACTCGCGCGACGAGGCCCTGGCCCTGCCGACGGAGGAGTCCGCGCGCCTCGCCCTGCGGACCCAGCAGATCCTCGCCTACGAGGCGGGCGTGACCGAGACGCCCGATCCGCTCGCCGGCAGCTACTTCGTCGAGACGCTGACCGACCGAGCTGGAGGCGGCCGCCCGGGCCTACCTGGCCGAGATCGACGCGATGGGCGGCCCGCTCGCCGCGATCGAGGCGCGGCTTCCAGCAGCGCCAGATCCAGGAGTCCGCCTACCGGGTCCAGCGCGAGATCGAGCGCGGCGAGCGGATCGTCGTCGGCGTCAACCGGTTCGTCGACGAGGACCGCGGACGCCGCGCCGCACTCCAGCGCATCGACCCGAGGGCGAGCGCCGCCAGGTGGCGCGCTCTGCGGCGGGTCCGGGCCGAGCGCGACCCGGCGGCCTGGGCGGCCGCCCTCGCCGCCTCGACGACGCGGCGCGCGGCACGGCAACCTGCTCCCGCCGATCATCGAGGCGGTCAGGCCGTAGCCACGCTCGGGGAGATCAGCGACCGCCTGCGGGCGCTTGGGGCGAGCATCGCGAGCTGATCACGGTCTGAGTCGAAAGGCGTACGGTATCGGCAGGAGCCGACACGGAGCGACCGATCCGGCACGCCGTGCCGGCGCGCATCCGCGGGCTCGGGCGCGTCCACCACGTGGCGCGTCGTGGTCGCCGACATCGAGGCGTCCCTCGGGTTCTGGCGGGACACCCTCGGTCCTGCGGTCGAGACGGTCCTGCCGATCCCGTCCGACCGGCGTCACGATCGCGTTCCTGCCGGTCGGCGAGTCCAAGATCGAGCTTGTCCAGCCCACCGACGACACGACCGGCGTCGCCCGCTTCCTGGCCGCCAAGGGCGAGGGCTTCCACCACGTCTGCTTCGAGGTCGACAACATCGCCGAGACGCTGATCCGGCTCGAGGTGGACGGGATCGAGCTGGTCGACAGCTCCCCGCGGAAGGGCGGCGAGGGGCCGGTTGCCTTCCTGCACCCGCGAGCCTGCCACGGGGTGCTCGTGGAGCTGATCGAGGCGCCGGGCGGCCCCGCCTGGGCCGCGCTCGGGTATCCGACGGCACGCTGACCGTCACGCCACGCTCGCGGCCGCGCCACGCTGGTCACAGCCACGTCGCGAGCGCCCGCCGACGGGCGGCAGGTGGCGTCAGCGGCCTCCGGGAGCCCGTCAACGGCGTCCGGGAGCCCGTCGACCGGCGCCCGCAGCGTCAGCCCCGGTAGCCGGCCTCCCGCAACAGCGCGGGCAGCTCGGTCGGGGAGCTCGCGACACGGAAGCCGGCCGCCTCGAGCGCCGTCACCTTGGAGGCAGCCGTGCCGCGGCCGCCCGAGATGATCGCGCCGGCATGTCCCATGCGCTTGCCCTCGGGAGCCGTGCGGCCGGCGATGAACGCGACCTTCGGGACGTCCGCCATGTGCTCCGCCGCCCAGGCCGCGGCCTCCTCCTCGGCCGCGCCGCCGATCTCGCCGATCAGCACCAGGGCCTCGGTCTCGGGGTCCGCGGCGAACAGCTCCAGGACGTCCAGGAACTGGGTCCCGATCACCGGGTCGCCTCCGATGCCGACGCACGTCGACTGCCCGAGACCGGCGTCGGTCATCGCCTGCACCGCCTCGTAGGTCAGGGTGCCGGAGCGCGAGACCACGCCGACACGGCCCTCGCGGTGGATCGAGCCCGGGATGATCCCCACCTTCGCCCGCCCGGGGGACGTCGCGCCGGGGCAGTTGGGCCCGATGAGGTGGGCGCCCGCACGGCGGACCACCTCCACGACCGGGACCATGTCCAGGGCGGGGATCCCCTCGGTGATGCAGAAGATCGTGGCGATGCCGGCGTTCACCGCCTCCAGCACCGCGTCGGGGGCGCCGCCCGCGGGAACGAAGATGCACGACGTGTTGGCGCCGGTCTCGCGGACGGCCTCGATCATGGTGTCGTACACGGGGATCCGGCCGTCGAGGGCCCTCTGGCCGCCCTTGCCCGGTGTCATGCCGGCGACGAGCGGGGTGCCGTAGTCCAGCATCGCCCTGCTGTGGAACTCGCCCTCGCGCCCGGTGATGCCCTGGACCACGAGCCGCGTGTCCCGCCCGATGAGGATGCTCACGCCGCCGCTCCCTTCGCCGCCGCGACGGCCTTCGCCGCGGCCTCGTCCAGGCTGGCGGCCGTGACGAACCTCGCGGCCTCCAGCAGCTCCGCCGCCTCGGCGGCGTTCGTGCCCACGATCCGCACGACCATGGGCACGTCCCGTACCTGCTGGGCCCGGGCGTCGATGAGGCCCCGGGCCACCTCGTCGCCGCGCGTGATGCCGCCGAAGATGTTGACCAGGATCGCCTTGACGTTCGGCTCGGCCAGGATGAGCCGCATCGCGGCGGCCACGCGGTCCGCCTTGGCGCCGCCGCCGATGTCCAGGAAGTTGGCCGGCTCGCCGCCGGCACGCTTCACGAGGTCCATCGTGGTCATCGCGAGACCGGCGCCGTTCACCATGCAGCCGATGTCCCCGTCGAGCTTGATGAACGTCAGGTCGTACCGGCGCGCCTCGATGTCGGTCGGATCCTCGGCATCAAGGTCCCGCAGCTCCTCGAGCTGCGGGTGACGCGCCAGCGCCGAATTGTCGAGGGTGATCTTGGCGTCCAGGCAGACCAGGCGCTCGACCGGGGTGCCATCGGCGCCGTGCTCGCGGATGACCGCCAACGGGTTGATCTCGACGAGGTCGGCGTCGTACGCGAGCATCGTCCTGAGCAGGCCCTTGGCGATGACCGCCCCGGCCTTCCAGTGCGCCCCGAACCCGATCGAGAAGGCGAGGTCGCGGGCGGCATAGTCCGGCAGACCGAGCAGCGGGTCCGTGCGCTGGTACACGATCGCGTCGGGGTTGTCGACGGCCACCTGCTCGATCTCGACGCCACCCTCCGCGGAGCCGATGAACATCAGGCGACGCGTCGCGCGGTCGAGCACGACCGACAGGTAGTACTCCTTCACGATCTCGGCTGCGGGCCCGACGAGCACGCGCCGGACCGGGAGCCCCTTGATCTCGAGCGCGAGGATCTGCGCCGCGACGTCCTCGGCCTCGTCCGCGGTCGCGGCGAGCTTGACGCCGCCGGCCTTGCCGCGGCCGCCGACCAGCACCTGGGCCTTGATGACGACCTTGCCCGTGGCGTTCGCCGGGTCGGCGAGAAACCGCACGGCAGCGGCGCGCGCCTGCGAGGGCGTCCGGGCGACCTCCCAGGGCGGGACGGGGAGCCCCTGGGCGACGAGCAGCGACTTCGCGTCGGCTTCGTGGATCTTCACGCGACGGGCGAGACCTCCGGCGGGCGGTACCTGGACTGGCGCCGATGATAGCCGCCCCGGGCGTGACGCCGGGTCCGGGTGGTCTCCCGGCCCGGCGATCAGCTCGCCAGCGGCGTGAAGCTGGCCGGCGGCTCGACCGTGTTGGCGGGCGAGTCGAGGTCCGTGATGTCGACGCTCATCGTGAACTTGCCGTCGGTCGCCTCGCCGACGATGGAGCTCGAGACGAGGTACCCGCCGTCCTTGGCGACCCAGGCCTCCATCGTCCAGGTGCCGGTCGGCAGCCCGAACAGGCTCCCCATCGACTCGGGTGCCTGGCCCTTGTAGTGGGTGGTGGCGACGCCGTTCTTCGTCTCGTCGCCGACGGGCTGCATGTCGCTCAGGCTGCCGAAGCTGGCCATGAAGTTCTCTGGCTTGAACGCGTCGACCGTGCTCTGGGCGTCCGCGGCCGATGTCTCCATCCAGGCATCCGGGCCGAGGCTCACGTACGCCTTGTCCCCGATGATCCGGTAGCCGAAGACCGCCTGGGAGCCCGAGGCGTCCTTCGTGGACATCGTCATGTCCATGGCGACCGTGGGCTTGAGGATCACGGTGCCGCCGATGGTCATGCTGCCGCCCGACGGGACGAGCGAGAAGCTCGCGCTGCCCTCGGCCGCCAGGCCGATCTCGAACTTGTAGGAGGAGAGGTTCTCGAGCGCCGTGACGGCGCCCCCGACGCCCGTGCCGCCGGAGCCCTGGGGTGCCGCCGTCGCCGCGGCCGCCGTCGCGGCGGGGCCGGTCGTCGCCACCGGGCCGGGGCTCCCGGGGGCGGTCGTCGCGCTGCTGCCGCCACAGGCGGCCACGAGGAGCGTGGTGGCGAGGAGGGAGACGGTCGTCCAGCGGGTCCGGGCCATGTGGTTGACCTCCTGAGCCGTCCGACCGGCATTGGGAGACGAGCGGCCGCCCCGCGTTTGGGCTCGCGGGTGCGATGGCCTGCTCCGGGATCGGGCGTGGCACCCGTATCACCGCAGGGACCGCGGTCGATCGTCATGGCCGGACGGCCCCTCGTTGCCCCTCCTTCCGGCCCACAGCGCGTCACGAGGGGCGGAATGGCCTGTTCTCACGGGCCCGAAGTCAACCTCCCGGCGGGACCTTCGCGGCTACAATCCCCCCCATGCCCTACAACGTCACGCTCATTCCCGGCGACGGCATCGGTCCGGAGCTGGCGGCCGCGACCCGCCGTGTCCTCGACGCCTCGGGGGTCGCCTTCGACTGGGAGGTCCAGGACGCCGGCGAAGGCGTCATGGCCCAGTACGGGACGCCGCTCCCCGAGCACGTGCTGGAGTCGATCCGCCGCAACAAGGTCGCCCTCAAGGGCCCGATCACCACCCCGGTCGGGGCGGGCTTCCGGAGCGTCAACGTCACGCTCCGCCAGGTGCTCGGCCTGTACGCGAACCTGCGACCGGCCCGGTCCATGAAGGGGCTCGACACGCGCTACCAGGACGTGGATCTGGTGATCGTGCGCGAGAACACCGAGGACCTCTACGCCGGCATCGAGCACATGGTCGGCCCGGACGCGGCCGAGAGCATCAAGATCATCACCCGCGCGGCCTCGGAGCGGATCGCCAGGTTCGCGTTCGAGTATGCCGTTGCGAACGGCCGGAAGAAGGTCACGGCCGTCCACAAGGCCAACATCATGAAGCTGTCGGACGGGCTGTTCCTCGAGAGCTGCCGGACGGTCGCGGCCGGCTACGCGGGCCGGGTCGAGTTCGAGGACCGCATCGTCGACAACATGTGCATGCAGCTGGTCCAGAAGCCCGAGCTGTACGACGTGATGGTGCTCCCGAACCTCTACGGCGACATCGTCAGCGACCTGTGTGCCGGCCTCGTCGGTGGGCTGGGCGTCGCCCCCGGCGCCAACATCGGGACCGAGGCGTCGGTCTTCGAGCCCGTGCACGGGTCCGCCCCCAAGTACGCGGGCATGGACAAGGCCAATCCGACGGCCCTCATCCTCTCTGGCGTCCTGATGCTCCGCCACCTCGGCGAGCAGGCGGCCGCCGAGCGGGTCGAGACGGCCCTCCGCGAGGTGATCGCCGAGGGCAGGCACGTGACCTACGACCTCGGCGGTGACGCGGGCACGAGCGCCTTCGCCGACGCCATCATCGCGCGCCTCGACTGACCGGTCGAAGCCGCGTCCTGACGATCCGCGACGCCGGATCGGGGAGACACGGAGGCTCCATGCTCCTGCGGTATCGGGGCAGCGAGGGGATGCTCGCGTGGGCGTTCCACCGCATATCGGGTGTCGCCGTCTGGGCGTTCATCCTGCTCCACGTCTTCGACATCTGGCTCGCCAGCGTCAACCCGGCGCTCTACGACGAGCTCCTCACCGTCTACGGGAGCCCGTTCGGGCGGGTCATGGAATCGCTCCTGGGCGCCGCCGTCCTGTACCACGCGCTCAACGGCCTGCGGATCATCATCATCGACTTCTGGCCCACGATGACTCGCTACCACCGGCAGCTGTGGTACGCGAACTGGGTCCTGTTCGTCGTGATCGGCCTGCCGATCCTGCTCCAGATCATGGCGCCCGCCTTCGGGTTCGCGCCCCCGTTCAGGTTCGCGTGATGACCGATCGAACGACCCGCGCCGGCCGCGTCCGGCCCTCGGGCGGCGGCTGGGAGCTCGCGATCTGGTACCTCATGCGGCTCACCGGGCTCGGCCTGTTCGTGACCGCCCTCGCCCACTTCATCATCGTCCACTTCCTGTACGACCCGAAGGACCAGACGGCCCAGTGGATCCTCGACGAGCGGTGGGGGAACATCGCCTGGCGGACCGCCGACTGGCTGATGCTGTCCTTCGTCGTGTTCCACGCGTTCATGGGGATGCGCACGGTCATCCAGGACTACACGAAGGGCGGCCTGTGCACCGTGCTCACGATGGCTCTCTACCTCGGCGCGTTCGTCATCTTCGTGATGGGCACGGTCGCGGTCATGACCCTCAACTTCCCGGTGAGGCCATGATCCGGGACCACGACGCGCTCATCGTCGGGGCCGGTGGCGCCGGCCTGTGGGCCGCGCTTGAGCTCGCCAAGGCCGGCGTGGATTCCGCGGTCGTCACCAAGCTCTACCCGACCCGCTCCCACACGGGCGCCGCCCAGGGCGGGGTCTGTGCCGCCCTGGGGAACCAGGAGGAGGACAGCTGGGAATGGCACATGTTCGACACCATCAAGGGTGGCGACTACCTGGTTGACCAGGACGCGGCCGAGGTGCTCGCCCGCGAGGCCATCGAGACGGTGATCGAGCTCGAGCACATGGGCCTCCCGTTCAACCGGACTCCCGACGGGAAGATCGACCAGCGCCGGTTCGGGGGCCACACCCGGAACTACGGCGAGGGTCCCGTCAAGCGGGCCTGCTTCGCCGCGGACCGCACGGGCCACATGATCCTGCAGACCCTCTACCAGCAGTGCCTCAAGCACGGTGTCAGGTTCTACGACGAGTATCACGTCGTCGATCTCGTGACCGAGGGCGGAGACCTGGGCTCGGGCGGGCGCGCCGCGGGGGTCGTGGCCTACCGGATCTCGGACGGCGATCTCGTGGTGCTGCGCTCCAAGGCCGTCCTGCTGGCCACCGGCGGCTTCGGCCGCATGTTCCGGGTGACCTCCAACGCGTGGAGCCTCACCGGCGACGGCGTGTCGCTGGCCTACCGTCACGGCGTCCCGATGCAGGACATGGAGTTCTACCAGTTCCATCCCACGGGCATCGTGGGCATCGGGATCCTCCTGTCCGAGGCGGCTCGCGGCGAGGGCGCCTACCTTCTCGACAACGACGGCTTCCGGTTCATGGAGCGGTACGCACCAAAGCTCATGGAGCTGGCGCCGCGCGACATGGTCAGCCGGGCCATCGTCCAGGAGATCCGCGCCGGGCGCGGCATCGACGGCAAGGACTACGTCTACCTCGACGTCCGCCACCTCGGCCGCAAGGTGATCGACGAGAAGCTGCCCGACATCACCGACTTCGTCCGGGTGTACCAGGGCATCGAACCCTACACGGACCCGATCCCGATCCAGCCGACCGCCCACTATGCGATGGGCGGCATCCCCACCAACCTGCTGACGCAGGTGACGCGGGACGCCGCCAGCACGGTGGTGCCGGGTCTGTACGCGGCCGGCGAGGCCGCCTGCGTGTCCGTCCACGGCGCCAACCGGCTCGGGACGAACTCGCTCGTGGACCTGCTGGTCTTCGGGCGGCGGGCCGGGCGCCACATGGCGGCCGACCTCCGGGGCGTCGCCATGCCCGAGGTCTCCGAGACCGTCACCGAGCCCGTGCGCGCCGAGATCGAGGCGATCCGGGGCCGGGACAAGGGCGAGCGGAAGGAGGCGATCCGCAGGGAGCTCGCCGACGTCATGATGGACGACGTGGGCGTCTACCGGGACGCCGCCGGCCTTGAGCGGGCGAGGGCCAAGGTGGCCGAGCTGCGCGAGCGCTACGGGCGCATCTCGGTGGACGACAAGGGCTCCACGTTCAACACCGACCTGCTGGAGGCGCGCGAGCTCGGCTACCTGCTCGACTGCGCCGAGACGACCGTCGCGGCCGGGATCAACCGCCGGGAGAGCCGCGGCGCGCACAGCCGGGAGGACTTCCCGGACCGCGACGACGTCAACTTCCTCGCGCACTCCCTGGCGACGAAGGGCGAGGACGGTGTCGAGCTGGCCTACAAGCCGGTGACGATCACCAGGTTCCAGCCCAAGCCGCGCGTCTACTGAGCGGAGGAGAGAACGATGCAGATCGAGCTGCGCATCCTCCGCTTCGACCCGGAGCGGGACAGCAAGCCGCACCCGGAGACCTACCAGGTCGAGGCCGGCCCGATGGACCGTGTCCTGGACCTGCTGCACAAGGTCAAGTTCGAGCAGGACGGCACGCTCACGTTCCGCCGGTCGTGCGCGCACGGCGTGTGCGGATCCGACGCGATGCTGATCAACGGGCGCAACCGGCTCGCCTGCAAGATCCGCGTGGACCAGCTGGGCGGCCGGAAGATCACCGTCGCCCCGCTGCCGGGGCTGCCCGTCATGAAGGACCTCGTGGTGGACATGGAGGCGTTCTTCGCCAAGTTCCGGAGCGTCCAGCCCTACCTCCAGAACGACGTCCCGCCGCCGGATCGGGAGCGCCGCCAGTCGACCGTCGACCGGGCCAGGTTCGACGACACCACGAAGTGCATCCTGTGCGCATCGTGCACCTCGTCCTGCCCGTCGTTCTGGGCCCGTCCGGACTACGTGGGACCCGCGGCCATCGTGAACGCGCACCGGTTCATCTTCGACTCGCGCGACGACGCGGCCGAGGAGCGGCTGGAGATCCTCGCCGACCGGGACGGCGTCTGGCGCTGCCGGACGATCTTCAACTGCACGGATGCGTGTCCGCGCGGCATCCATGTCACCCAGGCGATCCTCGAGGTGTCCTCGGCGATCGTGGGGCGGCACGCCTGAGCGCTTCCGACGGGCCGACGCCGCCCGTGTCCGACGGACGCACCCTGCCCGTCTACCCGCACCTCGTCATCCGCACGGACGGCGCGGCGCGGGGCAACCCGGGGCCGGCGTCGCTGGGCGCCGCGCTGATCGACGGGTCACGCCCGGATGCGCTCAGCCCCACCGCGCCACCGGACGCGACGATCTCCCAGGCGCTGGGCAACCAGACCAACAACGTGGCCGAATGGACCGGCGTGGTGGAGGCGCTCAAGCTCGCCCAGCGGCTCGGCGCCGAGAAGGTGGACCTGTTCCTCGACTCCAAGCTGATCGTGGAGCAGCTCCACGGCCGGTGGCGGGTGAAGGACGCGAAGCTTCAGCCGCTCCACGCGCAGGCGAAGGCGATGCTGGCGGGCTTCCGGCGCTGGTCGGCGACGCACGTGCCGCGGGCGGAGAACTCGACCGCGGACCGGCTGGCGAACGAGGCGCTCGACCGGGTCGCGGCGGGTGGGCCCATGCGCGTCGCGCGGGCGCGCCGGGTGGTGCCGGGCGAAGGGTGATCTGGCGGACGGCGTGCACCAGGACCCGGCCGTCACGGGATCCTCGGGCGTGCGGTGGCGGCTGAGGTGCGCGGCTCGTGCCGACCCCGCGCTAGGATTCCCGCCATGGGCCCAACGCTTCGCCTGGTCCTGCTACCGGTCGTCGCTCTGCTGGCCGTCGCCTGCGTGACGCACTCCGAGGCCGTCACGGACCGGCCATGGGGACTCGTGGCGATCGGAGGCCGGCCACCGGTGGCGAACGCACGGCTCGAGTTCGGCGCGGACGGCCGGATGACCGTCCAGCCCGGCTGCAACAGCGGCGGCGGTCCCTATTCGTTTGACGGCAACCACATCCGGATCGCCGAGCTCGCGATTACCGCGATGCTCTGCGCCGACGAAGCGGCAAACGCCCAGGAGGCCGCGATCCTCGCCGTGCTCCGCGGGAACCCGACGTTCACGGTTGATCCCGCGACGGGAGAGCTCCAGCTCGAGGGCAACGGGACCACACTGGTGTTCGTCACGCCCTGACGGGCGGGACATCCGACGGGAGGGCCGTACACTGGGCGGGCCAGCGAGGCGGCCGGATGGTCGCGCGTCGGTCGGGCAACCGGCCGGCGTGAGGAAAGTCCGAGCTCCCCAGCGCAGGGTGGCGGGTAACGCCCGTCCGCCGTGAGGCGAGGAACAGTGCCACAGTGACGATGCCGGCCTCTCGGGGCCGGAGTGAAACGCGGCAAACTCCACCCGGAGCAAGGCCAAATAGGAGGGCGCACCCCGGTTCGCCGGGGAGAAGAGGTGCGCTGCCCAGCCCTCGGGTCGGCCGCATGAGCCGTCGGGCAACCGGCGGCCCCAGATGGATGACCGTCACCGCGGCGGGAGCCGCGGTACAGAACTCGGCTTACAGGCCGCCTCGCTGGCGCCTCACCGGATCATCGGTCGAGGGCAGAGCCGATCGCCGGGAACGCTGCGATCAGTCCTCGTCAGGCCGGAAGATGTGGGCGGCCGTGCAGGCGTTGCAGACCGGGATGCTGGTATCCAGGTCGCCGATCGGCACCGGCACCTTGCGGTCCGGATAGAGGCATTCGACCTCGTAGACGCGCTCGTGGGGCCGGTCGAGCGAGATCAGGCGGCGGTACGTGCAGCGCTTGATCCGGTGCGGTGCGAGGCGCGACGGATCCGGCTCTGCGGCCTGTTGGCCGACCGGCGGGACGAGCATGAGCGCCATGGGAGCGGTGACTGCCTCCGGGCATGCTGGGCAAGCGCTACGGTGACCTTGCTGCGAACGGTGTCGACCGCAGCGGAGGCGGAGCCTATCACCCGCGATTCCGAGTCAGCAAGATGCCGGAGGTACTAGACTCGCGACGGTCGGAGTGCCATTCCACTCGTCGGGAGGTTCGGAGCTGAGCGAGGAGCACGCCGGAGACGCCGACCGCGGCCGCGCGCCCGAGGCGTCCACGGCGTCCGCCGTCGCCGACGGGACCGTCGGGCTGCCGTCCGCGCCACCGGTGGTGGACGATGTCGGGCGCTCCCCGGACGCGTCCGTCTGCCCCTTCTTCCGGCGAGAGGTCGACGGGACCCTGGCGATCCCGGTGCTCCAGCCGGACGACGCCAACCGGTGCATCGCGATCGGGCCGCCCCGCCGGCAGTCGGCGCGCCAGCAGGAGCTCGTGTGCCTCCGTCCGGCCCATGCCGACTGTCCGCGGTACCTGCGGGGCGCCGCTCCGGAGACGCGGCAGCCTCCGCCGCCTCGGCGCTTGGCGGCTGTGCCGCGCGCGACGCTCGCGGCGCTCCTCATCCTTGCCGTGAGCGCGGCGATCTCGTTCGGGTTCGTGCTCCAACGAGGCGGGATCGACCTGCCGGTCACGGATGGCAGCCCGGCGTCGACGGCCATGGCGGCGGTCGAGGCGACCCGGCCCGGGCCTTCGGATGCGCCCGAGGTCACGGCGCCCGCCGATGCCGGAGCGGCCCCTGCCGGCGACCCGACTCCCGCTCCCGACCCGACCCGCTCGCCGCCCGCCACGCCGGCGCTGACGGTGAGTCCGACGCTGACACCCGACCCGACGCCGCTTCCGACGGCCACCGTGGCCCTGACACCCAGGCCGACGAAGGCTCCCGCCGCCACGCCGAAGAGCGACCGGTACAAGGTCCTGAGTGCATGCCCCGGCCGGAAGGGCTGCTGGATCTACACGGTCCGCGCCGGTGACAACCTGTTCAGCATCGCCAACTGGTTCGGGGTCTCGCTAAAGACGATCTACGCGTGGAACCCCCGGTACCCGGCAGCCCGCCTCCGAGCCGGGGACCAGATCAGGATGCCGCCACCCACCCGGTAGGCGGGCAGACGTCCCAGGCGGGCAGCCCGAGCGGTCACGGGCTGCCCGGCTGGCGGGACCGGGTCGCGGACGGCGCTCCTGCTGCGGAGCGCCCGCTCGAGCGGATCTCCATCGCGGTGCCGCCCAGGGCGCGGTCAGGGGAGCGGCGGGACGGGTCGGGCCCGCAGGTCCCACGGCGTCGCACCACGGCCGAAACCCGCGGGCCGCGCGGCCCGTCCCGATCCCCCGAGCCCGGCCCGGATTCACGGTCGTCCGGGCCGGATCACTGCGAAAACGGCATTGACTCGACCGCCTTGGGCGCTAGAATGCCAAGAAGTGGCGCAAAGTGGTTGGAAGTGGGGAATCCTCCGAGTCCACGGGGCCCTCGCAGGTTGAACCGACCACCGGCGCCCACGACGTCAGGGAGGCGGGAACGGTGTTCACCGGCGAGTACCGGCACGCGGTCGACGCGAAGGGGCGGATCGCCGTCCCGTCGCGGTTCCGCGCGCAGCTCGACGGCGGGGCCGTGGTCGCGAGATGGCTCGACACCTGTCTCGCGATCTTCCCGATGGCGGCCTGGGACGAGCTCGCGGCGAAGGTCGGGAGCCTGCCCATGACCGACCCGAATGCCCGCCTGCTGCAGCGCCAGCTGTTCGCCGGGGCCTTCGAGACGGAGCTCGACCGCCAGGGTCGGGTGCTCGTCCCGCAGGGGCTCCGCGCGTATGCCGGCCTCGAGGACGAGGCGATGGTCCTGGGCTCCCGGGAGCACGCCGAGATCTGGGCACCGGCTCGCTGGGACGCGTACAGCGAGAGTCTCGACGACCCGGACGCCTTCGCGCGGGCGATCGCCGGGCTGGGGATCTGACGTCGAACCACATGCGCTTCCAGGGTCCGCCCGGGATCCGCAACCGAACCGTGGAGGAGTGATGGAGGCAGGGCACCTGCCGGTCATGCCGGACGAGGTCATCGCGACGCTCGTCCCGGCGGCCGGCGGCCTCCAGATCGACGCGACGGTCGGCGGCGGTGGGCACACCGAGCGGATCCTGGAGGCCGCCAGCCCGGATGGCCGCGTCCTCGGGCTGGACGCGGACCAGGCCGCGATCGACCGGGTCGGCCGGCGGCTCGCCCGTTTCGGCGACCGCCTCGTCCTGCGCCGGGCGAACTTCCGCGAGCTGGCCGCGGTCGCACCGTCCGCGGGCTTCGGCGCGGTCGACGGCCTGCTGTTCGACCTGGGCCTGTCCTCGTTCCAGCTCGCGGACCGGGACCGTGGCTTCGGGTTCCGTGCCGGCGGCCCGCTCGACATGCGCTTCGACACGAGCCGCGGCGTCCCGGCGGCCGAGCTGCTGGAGACGCTGGACGCCGATGCGCTGGCCGCCCTGTTCCGCCGCTACGGCGAGGAGCCGGCCGCGTGGAGGATCGCCAAGGCGATCGTCGCGGCCCGCGCCACCGCGCCGGTGCTGACCGCGGAAGACCTCGCCTCGCTCGTCGAGCGGGTCGTTCCCGTGAACCCGCGGGTCCGCCGGCGCACCCACCCGGCCACGCGCGTGTTCCAGGCCCTGCGCATCGCCGTCAACGAGGAGCTCGACGCGCTCCAGGACGGCCTCGCCGCCGCGGTCGAGCTTCTTCGACCGGGCGGGCGGCTGGTGGTGCTCTCGTACCACTCGCTCGAGGACCGGATCGTCAAGCGCTTCCTGGCGGCCGAGCGCCGAGGCTGCGTCTGCCCGCCCGAGGTGCCGGTCTGCGTCTGCGGGAAGGCCCCGCGTCTCCGTCTCGTCACCCGGCCGTCCCTGACCCCGACCGAGGCCGAGCTCGAGGCGAACCCCAGGGCCCGGAGTGCGCGTTTGCGCGCGGCCGAGCGGCTCGCCGCCTGATCACCCGAGCACGAGAGGAGGACCCCTGACCGCAGGACGCACCGAACCCGCCGCCCCGTCGACACCGGCCGAAGGCCGCCCCCCCGCCCACGGAGGAGGAGTCCCGTGAGCAAGCACCAGTCCAATCGCCGCAAGAGCTACGGCCGCCGCCAGCACGAGATGGCCGAGCGCCGCCAGCGCGACGACCAGCCCGACTCGGCCGAGGTGGCCTCCGGCGATTCCGCTCCGGCCACCCTGGCGGACCGGCTCGCCTTCCTCGACCCTCGGGCGGCCCGGCTGTACTTCGCGCTCGGCGACTAGCAGATGGCCGTCTACCAGGGTGCGCGCCAGCGCACCATCGTCCTGCCGCACCGCCCGCGCGTCGAGCCCCGCCCGCGTGTCGAGCCTCACGCGCCGACCCTGCCTCGCCGTCGCGCGCGAGCCGCCGTCCGGGCCCACCGGGGCCCGTCGCGGATGGCGATCCTGCTGTCCGCGATCGTGATCGCGTTCGCGGCCGCCTTCTTCTCGCTCTCGCAGGACATCCGGGTGTCCACCACCGGGTACGAGATGGACCGGCTCGCGACGCAGGAGATGCGCCTTCAGGCCCAGGCCCAGGACCTGCGCAACGAGCTCAACCGTCTTGGCAAGGCGCCCGCGATCCGCAAGCTCGCGATCGGAGCCGGCCTCGGCCCGCTGCCCGAGCCCGAAGTCATCACCGCGCGCTAGGCGGTCCGGACACCGATGCTGGGCCGGACGGACTCCCGCGGGCGCGCTCTGCTCGTCCTCGTCGCCTTCGTGCTGGTGGCGGGGACCATCGGCGTGCGCCTCGCCGACTGGCAGGTCGTGCGACGCGACGAGCTCGCGGCCCTCGCGGTGGGGCAATCGTCGATGACCTCCGAGATCCCCGCCCACCGCGGGTCGATCTACGACCGCACCGGCACGGTGGTCCTGGCGACGAGCGTCGCCCGCGACCGGCTGGCGGCCAACCCGAAGCTGCTGACCAGGGAGCGCCGTGCCGAGGTGGCCGCGACCCTGGTGCTGCTGCTGGGTCTCACGGGCGAGGCGGCGACCAACCTCACCCACCGGATGATGTCCGAGCAGGAGTACACGGTGCTCGCCCGCAACCTCGAGCCGGCGATGTCCGACACGATCCGGACGCTGAGCCAGGGCGACCACCCGAGGCTCGCCGGGCTGCTCCTGGAGCCGGAGCAGGTCCGGCTGTACCCACAGGCGGGCGGGGGACCCGGGACGTCGCTGGCGGCCCACCTGCTGGGCTTCGTCAACCGGCAGGGCGTGGGCCAGTACGGCGTCGAGCAGTACTACCAGGACGACCTGGCCGGCATGTCGACGAAGGTCGCCGCGCAGACAGACGCGATGGGCAACACCGTCCCGGACACCTCGACCCAGCTCCAGGCCGGGTACCCGGGCCAGGACCTGACGCTCACCATCGACGCCTCGCTGCAGGTGGCCGTGGAGCAGGAGCTCCTCTCGGCGTGGATCGCGGATCGGGCCAAGCGGGTGTCAGCCGTGGTCCTCGATCCGTACTCCGGCGAGGTGTACGCCTACGCGAGCTACCCGTCCTTCGACGCCAACGACTACCAGGCCATCGCGGCGGAGGCGCCGGAGCGGTTCATCGACCCGATCGTGTCCACGGTCTACGAGCCCGGATCGGTGTTCAAGATGATGACCGTCGCGGCGGCCGTGGGTGACGGCGTCGTGACGATGAAGACGAAGGTCAAGGACGTGGGCACGCTCAGGCTCGACAACGGAACGGCCCGGGTCGACGACGCGGACCACAAGGGGATGGGCGTGATGACGTTCGAGGACGCCATCGCCTACTCGCGCAACGTCGTCGCCGCGAAGGTGGCGTTCAAGCTGGGCAGGACGACCAGCGCCGCATCCAGGCGCCTGTACCAGGAGTGGCGCACCCTCGGCTTCGGCTCGGACACCGGGATCGACGTCGCAAACGAGGTTTCCGGCATCGTCAACGATCCGGCAGTGCGGCCGTGGCGGCAGATCGACCTCGCGAACGGAGCCTTCGGCCAGGGCGTGGCGGTGACGCCGATCCAGCTGGCGCAGGCCTACGCCGCGATGGTCAACGGCGGCATCCTCGTCCAGCCCCGCGTGGTGAGGGCGGTCGGCGAGGCCGAGACGGTGCCGGTCAGCCGGGGCCGGGTCATGACCGCGAAGCTGTCCACGTCGCTCCAGAAGCTGATGCAGCACGTGCTGACCGAGGTGGACTTCTACCGCTCGCGCACCCTGATTCCCGGGTTCGAGGTCGGCGGCAAGACCGGCACGGCCCAGATCTGGGACGCGAAGAAGGGGGCCTGGAAGGTCAACCTGTTCAACTACTCGTTCATCGGCTACATCGGGCGGAAGCCCGGCCATCCCGACCTCGTGGTGGCCGTGCGGATCGAGGAGGGGACGCCGACCGTCGTGCGCCTGGGCCACCTCGAGATGCCGGTCATGTCCTTCGAGCTGTTCCGCCGGGTCGCCCACGATGCGATCAGCACGCCGTTCCTGGTCCCCGACGCGCCGGCGTCGGCACCGGCGGCGACGTCAGCCCCGTGAGCCCGGCAGCCCCGTGAGCGTCGCCTGTGCGACACTCCGCGACGTGACGGATCCCGGACGGTCGACCGTTCCCGACCCGCCCGGTCGCCGCCCGGGCGACGCCGAGGCGACGGCCCTGGATGGGACGGCCTCCGCGGCCGCCCGCACGCTCGAAGGCGTCGGCCCGTGCCTGACCGCGGATGACCTCGTGGCCGCGACGGGCGGGACGCTGCTCCGGCGGAGCGGGCGCCGCGTGGTGGGCGGGGTCGTGGATTCCCGGCTCGTGGTGCCCGGATCGCTGTTCGTCGCGCTGGCCGGCGAGCGGACGGACGGCCACCGGTTCCTCACGGCCGCCGCCCGCGCAGGTGCCGCGGCGTTCCTGGTGGGCCGCCACCCGGACCCGGCGGCCGGCGAGGCCGGCCTGGACGCGCTGGGTGACGTCACCGTCGTGCTCGTCGCCGACCCGCTGCGCGCGCTGCACGCCGTCGCGGCGTCCTGGCGCCGCCGCTTCGACCCGCTCGTCGTGGGGGTCACCGGGAGCATCGCCAAGACCTCGACCAAGGAGGCGGTCGCCGGTGTGCTCGCGTGCCGTTACGAGGTCCTGCGTACCGAGGGCAACCAGAACAACGAGGTGGGCATGCCGCTCACGGTGCTGCGCCTCGGCCCGGAGCACGGCGCAGCCGTCCTCGAGATGGGCATGTACGTGGGGGGCGAGATCCGCGACCTGGCCGCGATCGGTCTCCCGTCGATCGGCATCGTCACGGCGATCCAGCCGGTCCACCTGTCCCGGATCGGCTCGCTCGAGGCGATCGTGGACGCCAAGGCGGAGCTTCTGGAGGCCCTGCCGACGGCCGCCGGGGGCGGGGTGGCGATCCTCAACGCGGACGACCCGAGGGTCCTGGGGATGGCGCCGCGCACCCGCGCTCGCGTCGTCAGCTACGGGTTCTCCCCGGACGCCGACGTGCGCGCGACGGACGTGGTCTCCGCGGGGCTCGAGGGCATGCGGTTCCGGCTCGTGACGCCCTCGGGGGAGCGGGCGGTGGCGATCCCGGCCCTGGGCCGCCTCGCCGTCCACAACGCGCTGGCCGCCGCTGCCACGGGACTCGCCGCGGGGCTGGACCTCGACGAGCTGGGGCCGGGACTCGCGGCCCGTTCGACGGCGCCGCACCGGTCCGTGGTGATCCACGCCGGCGGCGTCGTGATCGTGGACGACAGCTACAACGCGGCACCGGGTTCGGTGCGCGCCGCCCTCGAGCTCCTGGGCGGGCTGCCCGGTCGTCGGGTGGCCGTCCTGGGCGAGATGCGCGAGCTCGGATCCGCCCACGAGGCGGGTCACCGCGGGGTCGGCGAGGCCGCCGGGGGAACGCTGGACCTCCTGGTCGTGGTGGACGGCGGCCCGGGCGGGGCCGCCGAGGGGATCGTCCTCGGGGCCCGAGCCGCCGGGCTCGCCCCGGACCGCCTGCTCGTCGCGGCCGACCCGGCCTCGGCCGTCGAGGTCCTGCGGGACAGGCTCGCCCCGGGCGATGTGGTCCTCGTCAAGGCGTCCCGCGGCGTGGCCCTGGAGCGTGTCGTCGACGGTCTCGTCGCGGCGCTGGGCGGAGCCGAGGCCGGCGCGTGACGCTCGAGCTGATCCAGGGGCTGCTGCTCGCGTTCGCCCTGGTCGTGATCCTGATGCCGCCCTACATCCGGCTTCTGCGGCACTTCGGGTTCGCGAAGCAGATCCGCGAGGAGGGCCCGCAGAGTCACATGACCAAGTGGGGGACGCCCACGATGGGTGGCCTCCTGCTGATCATCATCGTGCTCGGGATCTTCCTGCTGCTGCGCTGGCCTGTGCAGGGCGGCATCATCGCCCCGCTCGCGACCCTCGCCGCGGTCGGCCTGCTGGGCGCGGTGGACGACTACCTCAACGCCCGCACGGGCGAGGGGATCCGGGCACGTCAGAAGCTGCTGTGGCAGACCGTGGTCGCGGTCGCCGCCGCGTGGCAGATCCAGAGCACCTACCAGATCACCGGGATCCGTGTCCCGTTCGTCGGTGACGTGGCCGTCGACCCGATCATCTACGTGCCGTTCGCGGCGTTCGCGATCGTGGCGGCCTCGAACGGCGTGAACATCACCGACGGCCTCGATGGCCTCGCCGGCGGCACCGTCGCGTTCGCGTTCGTGTCGTTCATGATCATCGCCCTGCTGAACGAGCCCACCCAGCCGAACACCGCGTTCCTGTGCGCGCTGATCATCGGCGCGCTGCTCGGGTTCCTGTGGTTCAACGTCCACCCGGCACAGGTGTTCATGGGCGACTCGGGCTCGCTCGCCCTGGGCGCGACCCTGGCCGTGATCGCGCTCATCACCGGTCAGATCCTCGTGCTGCCCCTCATCGGCCTGGTGTTCGTCGTGGAGGTCATGTCGGACATCATCCAGATCGGGTACTTCAAGCTCTCGGGCGGCAAGCGCGTGTTCCGGATGGCGCCCCTCCACCACCATTTCGAGCTGGGCGGCTGGGACGAGGAGAAGATCACGCTCCGGTTCTGGATCGTCGGCATCCTCGCCGGGCTGCTGGGCGTGACCCTGTTCACGGCGTCGATCAATGCGTTCAACTGAGGCCGGCGCCATGGGCATCATCGACCTCGAGGCGCTCACCCTGGAGGACGTCCGATCGGGCGCCCTGCGGGGCCGGCCCGTGACCGTGCTGGGCCTTGCCCGGAGCGGCATCGCCCTCGCCCGGTTCCTGGCCGATGCGGGCGCCCGCGTCACCGTGTACGACGGCCGCCCGGCCGAGGCGCTGGCGGCGTCGATCGCCCAGCTGGGGGAGCGCGACGTCGCGCTGCGGCTGGGGCCGGACGTCGATCCCTCCACGACCTGGGCCGGTGCGGCCCTCGTGGCGACCTCCCCGTCGATCACGCCCGACTACCCGACGACCGAACCTCGGCTGCGGGCCCAGCTCGGGGCGCTGGTCGCCGCGCGCGCCGCCGGCGACCCGGACGCCCCTGCGCTGGTCAGCGAGTCCGACCTGTTCCTCCGCCTGTGCCCGGCACCGACGATCGGCGTGACCGGCACCAAGGGCAAGACGACGACGTCGTCGCTGATCCACGCGATCCTGGCGGCCGACCCCGTCCACCCGGCGCTCCTCGGGGGGAACATCGGGACGCCGCTGGTCGAGCGCCTGCCGGAGCTCACCACGGGACACCGGGTCGTGGTGGAGCTCTCGGAGCTCCAGCTGCCCGCCCTCTCGCGCGGGACGACGGTGGCGGTCTACACCAACGTCACCTCGGACCACCTCGACCGGCACGGCAGCCTGGAGGCGTACCGGCGGGTCAAGCGGCGCCTCGCCGAGCTGGTTGACCCCGAGGGGGCCCTGGTGCTCAACATCGAGGACCCGGTCGTGGGTGGTTACGCGGGCCTCGGCACGGCACCGGTGGTGCTCTACCGCAACGACCCGCCGCTGCCGGGCGGCCTGGGCGTCGTGGGCGGCTGGATCGTCTCGGCGGCCGTGGAGCGGCTGCCGCTGGCGGGCGGCGGGACGGCCGCCGCGGGTCCGGGGGGCGGGATCATGCCGGTGGCCGAGCTGGCGATCCCCGGGCGTCACAACGTGTCCAACGCCCTGGCGGCCGTCGCCGTGGGGCTCCTGTTCGGCGTCGCCCCGGACGCCATCCGGCGCGCCGCCGCGTCCTTCACCGGCGTCGAGCACCGCCTCCAGCCCGTGGGGCTCGTGGACGGCGTCCGGTTCGTCAACGACTCGCAGGGCACCCAGCCGGACGCCGTGATCGCGGCGCTGCGTGCCTTCCCGGCGCCGGTGGTGCTCATCGCCGGGGGTCGCGACAAGGGGGTTGACCTCTCGGAGCTGGCGCGGGTCGCCGCCGGGACGGCCGATGCCGCGGTGCTGATCGGGGAGAGCGGTCCCGTCCTCGAGGGCCTGTTCCGCGAAGCCGGCCTGACCCGCACCCGCCGGGTGGCGACGATGGACGAGGCCGTTGCCGAGGCCGCCGCGCTGGCGCACGAGGCGCTCGCGTCGAGACCGGAGGGGACCGTGGCCACCGTGGTGCTGAGCCCGGCCGCCGCCTCGTTCGACATGTTCGAGGACTACGCGGCGCGGGGCCGCGCGTTCATCGCCGCCGTGGCCCGCCTCGCGGGTCGCAACCCCGATCCCGGAGGGCCCGCATGAGCACGACGCCCCTGACCGTCCCTCGCCCGGCCGTCCGGGCCCGGCCGTCCAGCACGGTCCAGCGCGAGCAGCACGAGCCCGAGTACGGGATCCTGGTCGCGATCGTCGCCCTCGCGGCCATCGGCATCCTGATGGTCTACTCGTCGTCGGCCATGAAGAGCTTCCTCTCGAAGGAAGCGGATACGTTCCTGATCGTCGGACCCCAGATCGTGTGGGCGGCCCTGGGCATCGTGGCGATGGTCGTGATGATGCGGGTGGACTACCGCCGGCTCCGGATCGTCTCGGTGCCGCTGTTCCTGATCGCCCTGGTTGGCCTCGTGCTGGTCTTCGTGCCCGGGATCCACGTCGAGGTCGGCGGGTCCGCGCGCTGGCTCAAGGTCGGGCCGTTGCCCGCCTTCCACCCGGCCGAGTTCATGAAGCTCGCGCTCGTGATCTACCTGGCCCACTGGTTCGCCCGGCGGGGGAGCGCGGTCCACGGGTTCTGGACGGGGACCGTGCCCTTCCTCGTGATCGTCGGGCCGGTCGTGGCGCTGGTGCTCATGGAGCCGGACATGGGCACCGCGTCGGTGCTGGGGCTCACCGCGTTCACCATGTTCTTCCTCGCGGGTGCCAACGTGCTCCACCTGGTGGTCCTGGCCGTTGCCGCGCTGCCGATCGTCGTGGTGATCATGCGCGACTACCAGATGGACCGGATCACGGCCTGGCTCAACCCGTGGGGCGACCAATCCCGCCTCGGGTTCCACAGCATCCAGGGGTTCCTCGCCCTCGCCCTCGGCGGTCTGCTGGGCGCCGGGCTCGGCGAGAGCCGGCTGGCGGGCGGCCTGTTCCTGCCCAACGCGTCCAACGACTTCATCTTCGCCATCATCGGCGAGGAGTTCGGCCTCCTGGGGGCGGGCCTCGTCGTCGTCCTGTTCCTCGCCTTCGGCTACCTGGGCATCCGGACGTCACTGGGAGCGCCGGACACCTTCGGCGCCCTCCTGGCGGCCGGGATCACGGGCTGGATCTGCATCCAGGCGTTCATCAACATGGCCGTCGTGGTGGGGCTCATCCCCGTCACGGGCATCCCGCTCCCGTTCGTCTCGGCGGGCGGGTCGTCGCTGGTCGTCAGCTTTGCCGCGGTGGGCATCCTGCTCTCGGTGTCGCGAGAAACGGTCGAGAAAGGAACCTGGAACGATGCGCCTGCTGATCGCGGGCGGGGGAACGGGCGGTCACATCTACCCGGCCCTCGCCGTCGCCCGGTCGCTCCGCGCTCGACCCGGCGCGCCTGAGCTCGCCTGGCTCGGGGGGCACCGCGGCCTCGAGGGGACCATCGTCCCCGCGTCCGGGATCCCGCTGCGGCGGCTCCTGCTGCGCTCGCTCCGGTCCGCGGGACGCGACGTCCACCTGGTGCTGGATCCCGTCCGCCTGGGCCTGTCGGTCCCCCAGGCCCTGGTCCTGCTGGTGGCCCGACGCCCGGCGGCGATCTTCACCACGGGCGGCTACGTGGCGATCCCGACGCTGCTCGCCGCGCGCCTGCTGCGGATCCCGAGCGTCCTCTGGGACGGCAACGTGGTGCCCGGGCGCAGCGTCCGGCTCGTCGCCCGGTGGGCCAGCGTGGTCGCGGTCAGCCACGCGGAGACGGCAGCCGCCCTTGGTCACCCGCGGAGCTACCTCACCGGGACGCCGATCCGCGACCTGGCCGGCGTGGACGTGGACGCGGCCCGGGCGAGGTTCGGCGGCGGGCCCGGTGAGCGGATCCTCCTGGTCTTCGGCGGGTCGCAGGCCGTGCGCCGGATCAACGATGCCGTCACCGGGGCGCTGCCGCGGCTCGTCGAGCGGGTGCGCGTCGTGCACGTCACGGGCGACGAGGGGTATGGACCGGCGATCGCCGCCCGCGAGGCGCTGCCGGCGGACCTGCGGGACCGCTACCGGCCGTTCCCGTTCCTGTACGAGGAGATGACGGACGCGCTGGCCGCGGCGGACCTGCTGGTCGGGCGGGCGGGGGCCTCCACCCTGGCCGAGGCGGCCGCATTCGCGCTGCCGGTGGCGATCGTCCCGTACCCGCATGCCTCCGGACACCAGCGCCGGAACGCGGAGGCATACGCGGAGGCGGGGGCGGCCGTGCTGGTCGAGGACGACGCGCTCGACGCCCACAGCCTGCTCGAGGTCGCGGACCTGCTCGCCGATCCCGCCCGCCATGCCCTGATGTCGGCCGCGGCCCGCGACCAGGCTCGACCCGATGCCGCGGTGGCGGTGGGCGACCTCGTCATGGCCGCGGCCCTGCGGCAGCCGCTCCCGGCCCCGGCCGGGGTCGAGGCCGTGGCCAGGGGGACCCGGGCGTGACCCCGGCCGGCTTCGACGCCGTCGCGTTCGGGACCGAGATCCAGCGCCGGATCGGCGTCAGGACCGTCCGCGACGAGCCCCTCGCCCGGCACACGACGATGCGCGTCGGCGGCCCGGCGGACCTGTTCGCGGTCGCCCATAACGCCTTCGAGTTGCGGGCGCTCGTCAGGCTCGCCCGCGGCCGCGGCGTCCCGTACGTCATCCTCGGCCGGGGCAGCAACCTGGTGATCTCCGATGCCGGGATCCGGGGACTCGTCATCCACGCGAAGGCCGAGGCGTCGCGCGTGGAGGGCGACCGCTATCACGCCGAGGCCGGCGTCCAGATGGCCCGGGCCGCGACGGAGACGCAGCAGGCGGGCCTCACGGGGCTCGAGTTCGGCCTCGCGATCCCGGGTACGGTGGGCGGTGCCGTCTGGGCCAACGCCGGCGCGCATGGCGGCGACACGGCGGGCGTGCTGGAGTCCGCGATGGTCCTCCTGGGGGATGGCACGGAACGGGAGGTGCCGGCGGCCGAGCTCGGATTCTCCTACCGGCACAGCCGGTTCAAGGAGCACGGAAACGCCGGGGCCGGGGGGCCCGCGGAGATCGTCATCTCGACGGTCTACCGCCTGCAGGCCGCGGATCCGGCCGAGATCCGCAGGCGCCTGGACGAGATCCGCCGCTGGCGGCGCGAGCACCAGCCCCTGGGCTTCGCCTCGGCCGGCAGCGTCTTCCGGAACCCGCCCGGGGATTCCGCGGGCCGCCTGATCGACACGCTGGGCCTCAAGGGCCACCGGATCGGCGGGGCCGCCGTTTCCGAGAAGCACGCTAACTTCATCGTCAACGACCGGCAGGGGACCGCGGCCGATGTCCGCGCCCTCGCCGACCAGGTCCGGCGCGAGGTCCGCGAGCACCACGGGATCGAGCTCTCGTTCGAGATCGAGTTCGTGGGTGACTGGTCCGCCCGGACCCTCGAGGAGGACGCCTGACCATGCCCGTCCCGCCGCTCGGCCACGTGCCCGCCGCGACCCCGGTCGCCGTCGTCTGGGGCGGGCCGTCCGCGGAGCACGACGTGTCGGTCGTGTCGGGCACGGCGATCGCCGAGGCCCTCGCCGCATCCGGCTATCCCGTGGCCCAGTGGCTGATCGACCTCGACGGCGGCTGGTGGCGGCTGCCCGCGGACCACCGCCGCGAGGGGCGGCCCCAGGCCTCGTACGACGAGCCCCGGGCCGTCGGCGCGGCGGGGCCGAGCGATGCCGGGCAGGCCCTCGCGGAGCTGGGGGCGGAGGCGGTCCGGCCGGTGGTGTTCCTGGCGCTCCACGGGCCGTTCGGCGAGGACGGCACGATCCAGGCGCTGTGCGAGGCCGAGGGCCTCGCGTACACCGGGTCCGGCGTCACGGCGAGCGCGATCGGCATGGACAAGGCGATCTTCAAGCGCCTGGTGCGCGGCCTCGGCCTGCCGGTCGCGGACTGGATCGAGGTCCGTGCCCCACGCTGGGCGAAGGCGCCCGACGAGGTGCTGGCGGAGCTCGAGGCATTCGCGGCCGGAACCGGTGACCCGCGGCTGATGGTCAAGCCCGCGCGGCTCGGCAGCTCGCTCGGGATGACCCTCGCCCACACGGCAGCCGAGCGGCCGGGCGCGCTGGCAGAGGCGTTCCGCTTCGACGACCTCGTCCTCGTGGAGCGCTACCTCGCCGGCGCCCGGGATCTCGAGGTCTCCGTCATCGGCAACGAGCCCGACGCCCTGGAGCTGTACGGCCCGGGCGAGATCCTGTCCGGCCACGAGTTCTATGACTACGTGGCGAAGTACACGCCGGGCATGTCCGAGACGAGCCAGACGGCCGAGGTGACGGGGGCGCAGCGCGCCGCGATCCTCAAGCTGGCGCGGGACGCCTACCGGGCGATCGGCTGCGAGGGCTTCGCCCGGGTCGACTTCCTGCTCGCCGGCGACGAGCTGATCGTGTCCGAGATCAACACCATCCCGGGCTTCACACCGATCAGCCTGTTCCCGACCCTGCCGGCCGCCGCCGGCTATGACTTCGCCGCCGTGTGCCGCCGCGTGGTGGACCTCGCGCTGCAGCGTGACGCCGCCCGGATCCGGCACCGGCTGCGCCCGACCGACCTCCCGCGATGATCCGACGCCCGCCCGGACGCCAGGCCACTCCCGCAACGCGGCCGGTCCGGCCCGCCGCGCTCCGGGTGGGAGGCCGACCGGGAGGCGGCCACCGCAGGACGACCCGGGTGCGCCGCGCCTCGGCCGGGCTGACCCCGGTCCGGGCCGGCGCCCTGCTGGCGCTGCTCGCGGCGATCGCAGGGCTCTACGGCGTGGCGACCACGGGGGCGTTCACGGTCCAGCGGACCAGCATCGAGGGGGCCACCTGGACGCCGGAGCAGGAGATCCTCGCGGCGCTCGCGATCCCAGCGGACCAGAACGCGTTCGCCCTGCGGACGGCCGGGCTGTCGGCGAGGCTGGCCGGGATCCCGTCGGTGCGCTCGGCCGTGGTGACGGTCGCGCTCCCCGACGAGGTCAGGGTGGCGATCACCGAGCGGGAGCCGGTCATGGCCTGGCAGGTCGGCGGCCGCCGGTATCTCGTGGACGCCTCGGGCCTGCTGTTCGGCGTGATGGACGACACGGCGGCCGGCGCCGCGCTGCCGGTCATCACGGATCGCCGGGCGGCCTCCGCCGGCTTCGGGGTCGGCTCCACGCTGGACCCGGTCACCCTCGACGCCGCCCTCCGCCTCGGGTCGCTGGTCCCGGCGGACCTCGGCAGCGCGGCGACGGGCCTGGACATCCGCGTGGACGACAGCGACGGCTTCGTCGTCCAGGGTCGTCCGGCGGGCTGGGCGGCGGTGTTCGGGTTCTACACGCCGACGCTCCGGACCACCGAGCTGATCCCGGGCCAGGTTCGCCTGCTGCGGAGCCTCCTGCTGGGGCATGGGGAGGAGAGCGTGCTGAGGGTGATCCTCGCCGACGACCGGAACCTGACCCTCCTTCCCCGCGCGACGCCGAAGGCCTCGGCGACCCCCGGGCCATGACGGCCCGGACCCATCCCGTGCCGACGCGGAGCCGGGCGTCTGGTAGCGTAGGGGGAACGTTCATCCGGACGGAGGCTGCCCGCCCGTGCTCCTGCCCCTCGTGGGTCTACTCGTCGGCGTCCTGGCGGGTCTCGTCCTCAACGTCAACGTCAGCTTCGAGCTCTCCCGCTACTCGGCCGTGGCGATCCTCGCGGCGCTCGACTCCGTCCTGGGGGCCGTGCGGGCGGAGCTCGACGGGGTCTACGACAATCGGATCTTCATCAGCGGCTTCGTCACCAACGCGATCGTGGCGGTCCTGCTCACCTTCATCGGCGACCGGTTGAGCCTGGACCTCTACCTCGTCGCCCTGATCAACTTCGGGTTCCGCATCTTCAACAACGTCGCGCTGATCCGGCGCCACTTCATCTAGCAACGAGGGGACGATAGGCAGGTGGAACGGGAAGCGGTCCTCGTCGGCATCGACGTCGGCACGTCGAAGGTGTGCGCGCTCATCGGCGAGGTCAGCCGGGACGGGCGCCTGACCATCATGGGCCACGGGACCGTGCCGACCACCGGGCTCAAGAAGGGCGTGGTCGTCAACATCGACCAGTCCGTGCGCTCCATCGCGGACGCCGTCGAGCGGGCCGAGCGCCTCTCCGGCTGGAAGATCGACCGAGCCTTCGTGGGGGTCGGCGGCCAGCACGTCGAGAGCCTCAACTCCACGGGCCAGGTCGCGGTCACGGCGCACCACCGCGAGGTCACCCGGGAGGACATCAACCGCGCGATCGAGGTGGCCCGCGCCGTCTCCATCCCGAACAACCGGGACGTGCTCCACGTGGAGCGGCGCGGCTTCACCGTCGACGGCCAGGAGGGCGTCAAGGACCCGCTGGGCATGAGCGCTCTGCGGCTCGAGGTGGAGGCCCACATCGTCACCGCCTCCGCGACCGCGGTCCAGAACCTCACCAAGTGCGTCGGGCTGGCGGGCGTCAAGATCGACGAGCTGGTGGTGAACGGCCTGGCCTCGGCCGAGGCCGTCGTCACCGAGACCGAGAAGGAGCTGGGGGTCGCGATCGCCGACATCGGGGCCGGCACCATCGACCTGACGCTGTTCGCCGAGGGTTCGCCGTTCCACACGGCGGTGTTGCCGGTGGGCGGCAACAACGTGACCAACGACGTGGCGATCGGGATCAAGACGACGCTCCAGGTCGCGGAGGAGCTCAAGGTCAGCCACGGGACCTGCGACCTGCGAAACCTCGAGGACGAGGAGATCGGCGTCCCGGCGCCCGGCGAGGATGCGAGCCGCACCGTGAGCCGCGAGGAGCTGTGCCGGATCATCGAGGCCCGCATGCGCGAGACCTTCGAGATGCTCCGCGCGGAGATGGCCCGCAGCGGCCACGGCATGCTCCCGGCGGGAATCATCCTGACTGGCGGCGCCTCCCAGCTGGCCGGGACGGCGGAGCTCGGCCGCGAGGTCCTCCAGATGCCCGTCCGCATCAGCGGACCGGCCGGGATCGGCGGGCTCGTGGACACGATCCAGCTTCCGCCGTACGCCACGGCCGTCGGCCTGCTCCGCTGGGGCGCCGCGCAGATCGCCCTCGGCGAGCCGCTGAGCTACGAGTCCGCGCCGGGCGGCGGGGGACTGGGCCGGCTCCGGGACGCGATCCGCAACATCTTCCCGTAGGGCGCGCCGCGTGCGCTCCCTCGAGCTCGAGGTCCGCACCGGGCGGGATCGAGGCTTCACCGATCTCACCCCGGCCTGCGCCCGCTTCGCGGCCGACGCCTCGGCCGGCGGCGACGGCCTGCTCTCGGTCTTCGTCCCGCACGCCACCGCGGGGATCGTGGTGCTCGAGCTGGGCGCCGGCTCGGACCGGGACGCCCTGCTCGCGCTGGACCGCCTGCTGCCGCGCGACGAGCGCTGGTCCCACCGGCACGGATCGCCCGGCCACGGTGCCGACCATGTCCTGCCGCTGATGGCTTCGCCGTCGCTGACGGTCCCGGTGATCGCCGGACACCTGGCGCTGGGGACGTGGCAGTCGATCACCCTGCTCGACCCGAACGAGGACAACGCGGCCCGACGGGTCCGGCTCAGCTTCCTGGCGGGATAGGCCGGCGACCCCCCGCCGCCAGGCACCCGCCGAATTTGGGTGGGACCGCAGCCGGGTCACGCGGGTATACTCCCCTTCCGCCCGGAGGTTCCGCAGCAGAGCCGGCAACAGGAGTCGGCCGCCGAGGGGACGAGCGGTCCAACCGTCCTGACGTCACGTACCCGTGCCACCGATCGAGGAGAGCGCCGATGCCGCTGCGTTCCGATTCCGAGAACTTCGCCCTCATCCGAGTCATCGGGGTCGGCGGTGGTGGCAGCAATGCGGTCAACCGGATGATCCGGGCCGAGATGATGGGCGTCGAGTTCATCGCCTGCAACACGGACGCTCAGGCGCTCCTGCAGTCCGATGCCCCGCACAAGATCCGCATCGGCGACAAGATCACCCGTGGTCTCGGCGCCGGCGGTGACGCCACGATCGGCGCGCGTGCGGCCGAGGAGGACCGGGACAAGATCGCGGAGGCGATCGCAGACTCGGACATGGTGTTCATCACGGCCGGCCTCGGTGGCGGGACGGGCTCCGGCGCGGCCCCGGTGGTGGCCGAGATCGCGAAGGAGCAGGGCGCCCTCACGATCGGCGTCGTGACCAAGCCGTTCAGCTTCGAGGGCAGCCGGCGCAAGCTCATCGCGGAGAAGGCGGCCGAGGAGCTCAAGGCCAAGGTCGACACCCTGATCACGATCCCCAACGACCGGCTCCGGGACGTCGTCCAGAAGAACACCTCGATCGTGGACGCGTTCCGTGTCGTGGATGACGTGCTCCGCCAGGGTGTCGCCGGCATCAGCGACATCATCACGGTGCCCGGGCTCATCAACCTGGACTTCGCCGACGTGCGGACGATCATGAAGGACGCGGGCTCCGCGCTCATGGGCATCGGCCGCGCCAGCGGCGACAACCGGGCGCTCGACGCGGCCCGGATGGCGGTGGCCAGCCCGCTGCTCGAGATCAACATCTCCGGCGCGCAGGGCATCCTGTTCAACATCACCGGCTCCTCGAACCTCACCCTGTGGGAGGTCACCGAGGCCGCCGAGGAGATCCGCGCCGCGGCCGATCCCGAGGCCAACATCATCTTCGGGGCGAGCTTCAACGAGCGCCTGGGCGAAGAGGTGATGATCACCGTCATCGCCACCGGCTTCGACGGCCGTCGCCGGGCGGACAGCGTCCGAGCCGCCGCGGGCGAGCGCGTCTTCAGCGCCGCGGGCCCGCGCTCGGCGGCCAATCCCGCCGGCAGCGCCACGATCCCGGCCCGTGACTTCCTCGAGGAGCTCGAGCGCCAGCGCACCGAGAGCGACAGCAGCGCCCGCGCGCGTGACGAGGCCGCCGCGGTCCCGGTTCGCTCGGTGGGGGAGCCGGCCGTGCGCCGCGCCCCCGCGTATGACGCGGACGACCTCGAGATCCCGAGCTTCCTCCGCCGCAAGTAGCGCCCGGTGCGGGTGGCACCCGGCGGCGCCGTCCACCGCCGGCAGGCCCCCGCATGACCGCCGCACCGCTCGACCCGGGCGATGTCGAGGCGTTCTCGCACGCCCGTGCGGAGGTTCTCGAGAGGATCGCGGCGGCAGCCGTCCGGTCGGGTAGAGAGCCAGCCTCGGTGACCCTCGTCGCCGTCTGCAAGACGGTGCCCGTGGACCGGGTGCGGGCCGCCGTCGCCGCCGGACTCGTGGTGCTGGGCGAGAACCGCGTCCAGGAGGCGGCCGCCAAGGTCCCCGAGATCCGGGGTGCCTCGTGGCACCTCATCGGGCCCCTGCAGGCGAACAAGGCGCGCCGCGCGCTCGAGCTCTTCGACCTGATCGAATCCGTCCACGGGGAGGACCTCGCGCGCCGGCTCGACCGCATCGTGGCTGAGGTCCGGCCGGGTCACCCGCTGCCCGTCCTGCTCGAGGTGAACGTGGCCATGGATCCGGCCAAGACCGGGTTCGCCCCCGGCGACATCGAGACCGCCCTGCCCGCAATCCTCGCCCTGCCGCACCTGCGCGTGGACGGCCTGATGACGATCGGGCGACTCGCGGCTGACCCCGAGGAGGCCCGGCCGACCTTCGTGGCGCTGCGTGTCCTGTCCGAGCGGCTCCGGGGCCGCTGGCCGCGACTGGGCCCGGAGCTCTCGATGGGGATGACCGACGACTACGAGGTGGCTGTGGAGGAGGGGGCGACCATCGTCCGGGTGGGCCGGGCGCTGTTCGGGGAACGGGGGCACGCGGTGGGGCGGGTTCCACTGGACGGCGCGGGCGAGTGACCGGCGAGGGTGGGCCCGCGGTCCGCTTCAACGTCCGCCTGACGCCGCGCGGCGGGTCCGACCGGATGGAGGGCGTGGTGGACGGCGTATTACGCGCCCGGGTGGCGGCGCCGGCTGTGGACGGCGCGGCGAACGATGCGCTGGTCAGGCTGCTCGCTGCCGAATTGGACGTGCCAAGGCGGCAGGTGCGCCTGGTGGGCGGCATGACGGCCAGGATGAAGGTGATCGCCGTGGATGGTGTCAGTGCGCAGCGGCTGCTGGAGCGCTGGCCGGGCCTCCGATGCTGATCCGCGCGGCCTTCACCGGTCGCGCTAGAATGCGAGTCCCCTCGGGGGGCCGGGGCGATTAGCTCAGTTGGTTAGAGCGCACGGTTCACATCCGTGAGGTCACTGGTTCGAGTCCAGTATCGCCCACCAACCTGACTCTCACGCGAGGCGGCGGCCGCGGTCCACGCGTCGTCGTTCTCCTGCCGTCGGTCGGGACGCCTTCCTGCCCGCTCGCGCTGGCCAGACGCCATCGTGCATGTCGATGAGCCGTGGCTGGCGGTCCGAACGGGGTCACCCAGCGCTGAACCATGCGACGCTGCGCATCGATCCTCGCGGTCCTGGTCCTGCTGGCCGGCTGCGCCGGCGCCGGGACGACCGCTCCTGCCCCGACCGCCAGCCCCGCGGCCGTCACGACCGCCGCCCCCGCGGCCTCGCCGGCTACCGCCGCCAGGACGCCGGCCCCCTCGGCATCACCCACCGCGGTCAGTGCTCGGGTGACGTTCGATGGCAAGCAGTGCGTCTACACGGGCCCGACGGTCATCACGTCGCCCGCGGTCCTCAGGCTCGAATACGCGCCGACGCCGGATCAGGAGAAGTCGAGCGTCTTCTGGACCCCGGCCCGCTCGGACACCACCCAGGCCGACGTCGACCGCGTGAACGCCGACCCGAGCTACGGCATCTACAAGGGGAAGGCGCCGGAGTGGGGTCTGGCGGATTACATGGGGGGCTTCACCGGCTCGGATACCCAGGACGTGAGCCTCCACGTCCTGCACTTCCTCAACGGCACCTACGACAAGTACGTGATCAACTGCTGGACCAACGTCGGCACCGCCTCCGAGAAGGTCCTCGGTCCGGGCGCCATCCTGCAGCTCGTGGAGGGCTGATCCGGGCGGGGGATCGACATCCCCCTGCTCCGAGCCGCCGGGGCAGGCCGCTCGCTTGACGCCGCGGCCTGCCCCGGCACCTCCTCCATGGCGGGGACCTTCGGAACGCCGCTCCCGTTGATCGTCCGCGTCATCGTGGGGTGGAGCCCCGCGGCTCCGCTCTCCCAATTCGCGGCGTTCCGTCCAATCGTCGCGAGCCGTCACAGTGGCCGATTGACATGCGTCGCACCCCCCGAAGGACATCTCGCGGCGCGGCTCTCCTCCCCGCGCCGGAGGGTCCACACACTGCGAAGCCCCCTGATCTCCAGGGGGCTTCGTGCTGGCCGGGCTTCGTGACGGCCAGCCTTCTGTCGACCGGGAGGTCCGTGGTCGATTCCCAGAGTCGCCTCGGTACGCGTCGCCCTTTTCCCAGCCGTCAGCCGGCGGCAAGCCGCCGCAGGACGGACGGCAGGATGCCACCCTGCCGCAGGTAATCGACGTCGATCGGGCCGTCCAGCCGGGCGATGGCCCCGAAACGGCGCTCCGCGCCGTCCACGTCCGAGCGGGCGACGACGGTCACCACCTGCCGCGGGGCGAGCTCCGTCATCCCGGCGATCGTGTACGCCTCCCGGCCGGTCAGGCCGAGCGACGCGGCGCTCTCCCCGGGCAGGAACTGGAGGGGCAGGACGCCCATCCCCACGAGGTTGGAGCGGTGGATCCGCTCGTAGCTCTCGGCGATCACGACCCGCACCCCGAGGAGCGTCGTGCCCTTGGCCGCCCAGTCGCGCGAGGAGCCCGACCCGTACTCGCGGCCGGCGATGATCACGAGCGGCACGCCCTCGTCCCGGTACCGCATCGCGGCGTCGTAGATGAAGGTCTGCTCACCGTCCGGCAGGTGGATCGTGTACGGGCCCTCGGTGCCCTCGACCAGCCGGTTCCGCAGGCGGATGTTGCCGAAGGTGCCCCGCATCATCACCTCGTGATGCCCGCGGCGGGCACCGTACGAGTTGAAGTCCAGGGGCGAGACGCCCCGGGCCTGGAGCCACTGGCCCGCGGGTGACCAGGCGGCGATGGAGCCGGCGGGGCTGATGTGGTCGGTGGTCACCGAGTCGCCGAGCAGCGCGAGGACGCGGGCGCCCTCGATGTCGGTGAGGGCCGCCGGCTCTGCGGTGAGCCCCTGGAAGAACGGCGGGTTGGCGATGTAGGTGGAGTCCGCCTCCCAGGCGTACCGGTCGCCGGCCGGGATCTCGATCGCCCGCCAGCGCTCGTCCCCGGAGAACACGGACGCGTAGGTCGCCCGGAACAGCTCCGCATCGAGCGTGTCGCCGACCACCCGCCGCACCTCCTCCGGCGTCGGCCAGATGTCGGCCAGCATGACGGGCCGGCCGTCGGCACCGGTGCCGAGCGGCTGCGTGGTGAGGTCCACGTCCACGCGGCCGGCCAGCGCGAACGCCACCACCAGCGGCGGCGAGGCGAGATACGCGGCACGGACGAGGGGGTGGACGCGCCCCTCGAAGTTACGGTTGCCCGACAGCACGGCGGCAACCACGAGCTCACCCGCCTCGATCGCCTTCGAGACCGGCTCGTCCAGTGGGCCGGAGTTGCCGATGCAGGTCGTGCACCCGTAGCCCGCCAGTGCGAACCCGAGGTCCGCCAGCGGCTCCATCAGCCCGGCACGCTCGAGGTACCCGGTGACGGCCTTGGAGCCCGGCGCGAGCGAGGTCTTGACGGTCGGGGACACGGTGAGCCCCCGCGCGACCGCGTTCCGTGCCAGCAGGCCGGCGCCGACCATGACCATCGGGTTCGAGGTGTTGGTGCAGGACGTGATGGCCGCGATCGCGACCGACCCGTGCCCGATCTCGACCCGGCCGCCCGGCGCCTCGAGGATGGTGGGCGCCGAGCCGACCGTGTCCGGGAAGGCCGCCCGGAAGCCGTCGCCGAGGCCGGCGAGGGAGACGCGGTCCTGCGGGCGGCGGGGTCCGGCGAGCGACGGCTCCACGGTGCCCAGGTCCAGCTCCAGCGAGACGTCGAACTCGGGGTCGTTGCCCGGCTCGCGCCACAGGCCCTGGGCCTTCGCGTACCGCTCGACCAGCTCGATCCGCTCCGCGGGCCGACCCGTCAGCCGCAGGTAGGCGAGCGTCTCGTCGTCGATGGGGAAGAGCGTGGAGGTCGCCCCGAACTCGGGGCTCATGTTGGAGATCGTCGCCCGGTCCGCGATCGGGAGCCCGTCGAGCCCGTCGCCGGCGAACTCCACGAACGAGCCCACGACGCCGAACCCGCGCAGCATCTGGGTGATCACCAGGACGAGGTCCGTGGCGGTGGCCGCCCTCGGCAGCTCGCCCGTGAGGCGGACGCCGACGATCCGCGGCATCGGCTGGTAGACCGGCTGGCCCAGCAGGACGGCCTCGGCCTCGATCCCGCCGACGCCGTAGCCCAGGACGCCGAGGGCGTTGATCATCGTGGTGTGGGAGTCCGTCCCGACGACCGTGTCCGGGAACGCGACCCGTCCGCTCCCGTCCGCACGATCGCCGACGACGGTGGCCAGGTACTCCAGGTTGACCTGGTGGATGATGCCGGTCCCCGGCGGGACCACGCGCAGGTCCCGGAAGGCCGTCTGCGCCCAGCGCAGCAGCTGGTAGCGCTCGCCGTTGCGCTCGTACTCGCGCTCCATGTTGAAGGCGAAGGCGCCGGCGCCGCCCCAGGCGTCGATCTGCACGGAGTGGTCGATGATCAGGTCCGCGGGCACGAGCGGGTTGACCCTCCCGGGGTCTCCGCCGAGCGACGCCATCGCGTCGCGCATCGCCGCCAGGTCCACGACCGCAGGCACGCCGGTGAAGTCCTGGAGGACCACGCGGCTGGGCATGAACGGGATCTCCGCCTCACCCCCGGCGCCCGGGCTCCACGAGGCCAGGGCCGCGACGTCCTCCTCGCGCACGATGCCCCCGCCAGCGTGGCGGAGCGCGTTCTCCAGCAGGATCTTGAGGGTCACGGGGGCCCTGCCCAGGTCCACGCCCAGCGTGAGGCCGGAGGTGACAAGGGCGCCGAGCCGGTAGTGGTCGGGGAGACCGGGTCCGAGCGATGCCCGGGAGCCGAATGCGTTGGGCGTGGTCATGCGCTGATCTCCGCTGTGGGGATCGGGCGATGAGGGTGCGCCCTCGGACCGCTCGCTACACTCGTCGGGTGGAAGTGTATCGCGCGACCCGTGGCACGTGTGGAATCGACCGATGAAGGCCTGGGACGAGACCGAGGCCGCGCTCCTCCGTGCGGCCGAACGGCGTGCCCAGTCGGACGCGCAGACGCTGTCGGCGATCGAGGAGGAGGGGATCGTGCTCGATCCGGCCACGCCCGGGCGTCACCGGCACGGTGACCTGGAGCACGCGAGCGACCACGTCCACCCGCACGTCCATTCCGAGCCGGGCGAGCGACCGGTGGTCGGGATCGTGGGCGCGGGTGCCGTGGGTCTGGCTCTGGGCGTCGCGCTCCATCGCGCCGGCTGGCCCCTGGGTGCGGTGGCGTCCCGCGACGCCACCCGCCGGGAGCGATTCCAGGGGTACGTCCCGACCGTCCGTGCCTTCACCGAGCCCGAGGCACTCGTCGACGACGTGGAGCTGGTCATCCTCGCCGTCCCAGACGACATCGTGCCGTCCCTGGCGGGATCGCTGCGGTTGTACGCGGGCCAGGCGCTGGTCCACACCAGCGGGCTCCTCGGCGCGGAGGTGCTGCTGCCCTCCATGGCCGCCGGCACGCAGGCCGGGGCCTTCCATCCGCTGGTGGCGTTCGCTGACCTGGACCGCGCGCTGGCCGCGCTCCACGGTGCCACGATCGCCATCGAGGGCGACGACGAGCTGGCCGCCCACCTCGCCGACATGGCGGAGGCGATCGGCGGAGTGCCGGTCCGGCTCGCCCCGGGCTCCAAGGCGGCCTACCACACCGCGGCGGTCCTCGCCGCCGGGGGCGTGGTCTCGCTGCTGGACGTGATCCGCGAGGTGGCCGCGGTCGTCGGCCTCGACGAGGCCGGCGCCCTCGCGATCTACCTCCCGCTGGTCGAGCAGACCGTGGCCAACGCCCGGAGCCTGGGGATCGCGGCCTCGCTGACCGGTCCCGCGACCCGCGGCGACGCGGGCACGGTGGCCGCGCACCTCGCCGCGCTGGCCGCCGGCGCGCCGGACGCCGTCCCCGTGTATCGCGCTCTCCTGGAGCGGTCGATCCGGATCGCGATCGAGCGGGGCGCCCTGTCACCGGAAGCTTCGGGACGGCTCCGGACCGCACTTGCAGGGAACCCCTGACGCGGTACGATGCGGGCATGCAGCACAGCATCGCCGCCCGGTATGCGGCATGGCCGGCGAGCTTCAGCCATCCGTCGGCTCGGGCTCGCGAGCGGCGACTCGGCCTGAGGCCGGGAACCGCCTTCGTCGCCGCCCCGGCCCGCCGCACGGTGCTCCGCCACCCCGACGTCGGGCCGCTGACCGCTCTGCGCGCGCGGTGGCGGACGCTGACCGTCGCCCCGGCCCGTCCGCTCCGTAGCGGACGCCCACGGCACGCGGCCACGATGTCCTGGACGAGCACGCACCGGGCCGGTGGCCCGCAGCGCTCCTCCGTGGCGCCGGCGTGGCGCGCCTGAGACAGGCCACGGCCACTTCCGCCGGTGGCATCGTCATCAGGTTCGACGGATCATCCCCGCGGCTGGTCGTGGGCAAGCGCCTCCGAGAACGGGACGGGGTCACCTGGACGCTGCCCAAGGGCACGCCGCACCCCGGGGAGACGACCGAGCAGACCGCGCTGCGCGAGGTGGCGGAGGAGTCCGGCCTGGAGGTTGACATCGTCCGGGCCTTCGGCTCGATCGCGTACTCGTTCGTGCAGGGCCGGACGCGGATCAACAAGACCGTCCACTACTTCCTGATGGTCCCCACCGGAGGGGATCTCGTCCGGCACGACCACGAGTTCGACGAGGTCCGCTGGATCGGGTTCGACGAGGCGGCCACCCTCCTGACGTTCGAGACCGAGCGGGCCCTCGTCGCCCGGGCCCGCCTGGCCGCCGTCGACGGCACGTTCCCGGGCACGGGCACCATCCCGGGCACGGGCACCATCACGAGGCAGGCATCACCATGACCGACAGCCCGGCGCCGTTGCCCTCGCCCCTGCTCGACCGCCACGAGGCGCTGGGCGCGAAGATCGTGGAGTTCGCCGGCTGGCTGATGCCCATCCAGTACGCCGGCATCATCGAGGAGCACCGCGCGGTGCGGGCCGCCGCCGGGCTGTTCGACCTCTCCCACATGGGCGAGCTGGTCGTGGAGGGCCCGGACGCCGGCGCCGCGTTGGCCGCCGCGCTCGTCACCGACCCGCCCTCGCTGGCCGTCGGACGCGCCCACTACTCGATGATCTGTGCGCCCGACGGCGGGATCCTCGACGACCTGATCGTCTACCGGGTGGCCGACGACCGCTTCCTGGTCGTCGCCAACGCCTCCAATGCGCGGGTGGTCTCGGACGCGCTCGCGCAGCGCCTGGCCGGGTTCCGCGCCGTGCTGGACGACCGGTCGCTGGCGACGGGACTCGTGGCGGTGCAGGGCCCGCGGTCCCTGGAGATCCTGGCACCGCTCACCGACATCGACCTCGCCGGGATCCGGTACTACGGCATCGCGGAGGGAGCCGTCGCGGGGATCCCCGCGCTCGTCGCGCGGACCGGCTACACCGGCGAGGACGGGTTCGAGGTCTTCGCGGAGGTGGAGCGGACCGGGGAGCTCTGGGACGCCATGCTGGAGGCGGGCCGGCCGCATCGGCTGGTCCCGGCGGGCCTCGGGGCCCGCGACACCCTGCGCCTGGAGGCCGGGATGCCGCTCTACGGCAACGAGCTGGACCGGGCGACGAATCCCTTCCAGGCGGGCCTGGGCCGGGTCGTCAAGCTGGCGAAGCCGGGCGGCTTCACGGGCCGCGTGGCGCTCGAGGCCGTGGCCCGTGACGGCGTCGACCGGCGGCTCGTCGGCCTCGTCCTGCGGGGGCGCGGGATCGCGCGGCACGGGTACCCGGTGCTCGACGACGCGGGGGCGACGGGCGTTGTCACCTCGGGCACGATGTCACCCACCCTCGGGGTGGCGATCGCGATGGCCTACGTCGCCCCGGGCGACGTGGAACCCGGTACGATGCTCGCCGTCGAGATCCGCGGTGCCCGTGTCGCCGCCGAGGTCGTGCCGCTCCCGTTCTACAGGCGGCCTGCCTGACGTCCGGCGGGCGCCGCCCGCACCCCGGCCGAAGGCACCGGCCATCCCGCTCACCCCGCGGCAGGTGCCGCGAGGACGCCATGGAGGAACCACACGATGGTCCCCAGCGACCTGCGCTACACCAAGGAGCATGAGTGGATCCGCGTCGAGGGTGACGAGGCCGTGTTCGGCATCACCCTTCACGCGGCGGACGAGCTGGGCGACATCGTGTTCGTGGAGCTGCCGGACATCGGCAGGGCCCTTCGACAGGCGGCGCCGTTTGGGGTGGTCGAGTCGGTCAAGGCGGTGAGCGACCTGTACGCCCCGGTCTCGGGCGAGGTCACCGGCATCAACGACGCGCTCGCCGGGGCGCCGGAGACCGTCAACAGCGACCCGTATGGTGCCGGGTGGATGGTGCGGGTGCGACTCGCCGACGGGGCCGAGCTCGACGGCCTGCTCGACGCCGACGCCTACGCGGCGCTGATCGCCGAGGGCTGACCGATGCCGTACGGCCCGCACGCGGCCGACGACCGGGCGCGGATGCTCGAGGCGATCGGCGTCGCCTCCGTCGACGTGCTGTTCGATTCCATCCCGATCACGTTGCGCGCGGGTCCCCTCCGCCTGGATGGGCCGGAGCCCGAGCTGGCGCTCTCCGCCCGCCTGGTCCGCCTCGCTGGCCGCAACCGCGTGGACCTGGCGAGCTTCCTCGGTGCCGGCGCCTATCGTCACTGGACGCCCGCCGTGGTGGACCAGATGCTGCTCCGGGGCGAGTGGTACACCGCCTACACGCCCTACCAGCCCGAAGTGAGCCAGGGCACCCTCCAGAGCATCTACGAGTACCAGTCGATGCTCGCCGAGCTCACCGGCCTGGACGTCGTCTCAGCCTCGCACTACGACGGCGGTGCCGCGACCGCAGAGGCGGCGCTCATGACCTGCCGGGCGACCCGGCGGGAGCGCGTCCTCGTCTCGCGGGCGGTCCATCCCCACTACCGGCAGACGCTGCGGACCTACGCCGACGGGGCGGGCCTGGTCGTGGAGGAGACCCCGCTCGTCGCGGCGGGGCCGCTGGCCGGCACGACGGACCTCGCGGCGCTCGCCGATCGTCTCGCCGACCCTGCCCGGCCGGTGGCGGGCGTCGTCGCCGCGCAGCCCAACGTCCTCGGCCTGCTCGAGGACATGCCCGGGATCGGGCGACTCGCCCACGCCGCGGGCGCGCTGTTCGTCAGCGTCGTCGAGCCGGTGTCGCTCGCGGTGCTCGCCCCCCCGGGCGAGTACGGCGCCGACATCGCCGCGGGCGAGGGCCAGCCGCTGGGCATCCCGCTCCAGTACGGCGGCCCGTACCTGGGCATCCTGTCGTGCACGGACGCGCTGGTGCGCCAGATACCCGGACGCCTGGTGGGCCAGACCACGGACCTCGAGGGCAGGCGCGCGTTCGTCATGACGATGCGCGCCCGGGAGCAGGACATCCGCCGCGAGAAGGCGGCCAGCAACATCTGCACCAACCAGGCGCTCCTCGCCCTGGCCGCCTCGATCTATCTCGCCGCGATCGGGCCGCACGGTCTCCATGACGTGGCCGCCGGCGGTGCCGCGCGGGCCTCGGAGCTGGAGGTGGCCCTGGCCGCGGCCGGCGCGCCCCGGCTGCACGCCGCCCCCTACCTCAACGAGTTCGTCGTCCGGGTGCCGGGCGCCCGCCGCGTGCATGCCGCGCTGCTTGAACGGGGCGTGCTGGCCGGGATCCCGACCGCCGACCTGCTCCCGGACGAGCCGGGGCTGTCCGACGGCCTCCTGGTGTGTGCCACCGAGCTGACGACATCCGCGGAGATCGAGCTGTTCGCGGGCGCGCTGCGGGCCGAGCTGGCCGGCGCCCGCCCGACGGGAGGTGTGCGGTGAGCGTCGTCGGCGAGCGCCTGCAGCCCACCTTGCTCGAGCTGAGCCGTCACGGTCGGGGCGGTGGCAAGATCCCGCACCCGCCGGCCGGTGCGCTCGACCGGATCCCGGCCGGTGCGCGTCGCGCGAACCCGGTCGCCCTGCCCGAGCTGGCCGAACCCGAGGTCGTCCGCCATTACGTCAACCTGTCCACGCTGAACTACTCGGTCGACGCGGGGTTCTACCCCCTCGGGTCGTGCACGATGAAGTTCAACCCCAAGCTCAACGAGTGGGCCGCCCGGCTGCCCGGGTTCGCCGGGCTTCACCCGATGGCCCCCGACGCCCTGGCCCAGGGGACCCTCCAGCTGCTGTTCGAGCTCGAGGAGATGCTGGCCGAGATCAGCGGCATGGCTGCGGTCACGCTCCAGCCCGCGGCCGGCGCCCAGGGCGAGCTGACCGGGATCCTGATGGTCCGGGCGTACCACCGGTCCCGCGGGGACCTGGAGCGGACCGAGGTGCTGGTCCCGGACTCCTCGCATGGAACCAACCCCGCGACCGCGTCCATGGCCGGCTTCCGCACCATCACCATCCCGTCCGCGCCCGACGGCGGCGTGGACCTCGAGGCGTTCCGGGCGGCCCTTGGTCCCAGGACCGCGGCGATCATGATCACCAACCCCTCCACGCTCGGCCTGTTCGAGCGGCGCGTCGGGGAGCTGCTGGAGGCGACCCACGCCGCGGGTGCCCTGGCCTACATGGACGGCGCGAACCTCAATGCCATCCTGGGCCGGTTCCGTCCGGGCGAGGCCGGGTTCGACGTCATGCACTTCAACGTCCACAAGACGTTCAGCACGCCCCACGGCGGCGGCGGGCCCGGAGCCGGGCCGGTGGGCGTCCGGGCGCCCCTGGTGCCCTTCCTGCCGGGCCCCCGTGTCCTGCGCGACGGCGACGGGACGTACCGTCTCGAGCGCCCCGGTGAGCGTCCGACGTCCATCGGCCGGGTGCGCTCGTTCGTGGGCAGCACAGGCGTGCTGGTCAGGGCGTACGCCTACCTCCGTGCCCACGGCGCGTCCGGCCTGTGCGAGGTCTCGGACGACGCCGTCCTGGCCGCGAACTACCTGAAGACGCGCCTGTCCTCTGCCTACCTGATCCCGTTCGAGCGGGCGTGCATGCACGAGTTCGTGGCCTCCGCCGCCGACATCAAGCGCCGCACCGGCGTCCGCACGCTCGACATCGCCAAGCGGCTGATCGACAAGGGCTACCACCCGCCGACGATCTACTTCCCGCTGACGGTGGAGGAGGGGATGCTGATCGAGCCGACCGAGACGGAGTCGCTCGAGACCCTCGATGCATTCGCGGACGCGCTCCTCGCGATCGCGCGCGAGGCGGACACCGATCCCGAGCTCGTGACGGGCGCCCCCCACACGGCCCCGGTCCGCCGCCTCGACGAGGCGACCGCGGCCCGCCAGCCGAACCTCCGCTGGCGGGGCATGACCGGTGCCGAGATGCCGTGTCCGGACTGACGGCCGCCGGTCCGCCGTCCCCGCCGCGGCGCGCCCGGGGTGCGCGACTGGTGCCAGCCCTGGTGACCGACGGGTGCTGATGCCTGCGCGCCCGACGCCCGCACGCGTGACACGCGTCCGCTATCCTCGCGGCCATGCAGGGTAGAAGCCTTCGCCAGATCGTCTGGGCGCGCCTCCGTCGCGACCGCCTGGCGATGGGGTGCCTGATCATCCTGGTGGCGATGTACGCCATCGCCATCTTCGGGCCGTTCCTCGCCGGCCTGGTCGGCGTCGATCCCTACCGCTTCGACGCGGCCGCGATCAGCGACCTCGGTGGTCGTCCCAAGGGGGACTTCGGCGGGATCAGCCTGGCGCACCCGCTCGGGGTCGAATGGGGCACCGGCCGGGACATCGCCGCCCAGCTCCTGTACGGCCTCCGGATCAGCCTCGTCATCGCGACGTCCGCCACGTTCATCACGGTCGTCCTGGGGACCACGATCGGCATCATCGCCGGCTACACCGGGGGCGTGACCGACAGCGTCCTCGGCCGCTTCATGGACCTGATCCTCGCCTTCCCGACCCTGCTGATCATCCTCGCCCTGTCCGGGGTCATGACACAGCGCCTGACCCAGCTGGGCATACCCGAGGGCAACCCGTCGCGAATCGTCTACCTGATCCTCGTGATGAGCCTCTTCGGCTGGCCCTACCTTTCCCGCATCGTGCGGGGACAGGTGCTCAGCTTCCGGGAACGGGAGTTCGTCGAGGCCGCGGTCGCCATGGGGTCGAGCAAGCGCCGGATCCTGTTCACCGAGATCCTGCCCAACCTGTGGGCCCCCATCCTGGTCTATGCGACGCTCACCCTGCCCTCGTACATCGGCCTCGAGGCCGCCCTCTCGTTCCTCGGTGTCGGCATCCTCCCGCCCGACACGACGTTCGGCGCGATGCTCGCCAACTCGGTGAGCTACTTCAACGTCGTCCCGTCGTACCTGTTCATCCCCGGGAGCATCCTCGTCGTGCTGGTCGTCTCGTTCAACCTGCTCGGGGACTCGCTCCGGGATGCCCTGGATCCGAAGGGGGCCCACTAGCCGGCTGGCGAACACCGGCGGGCCGGACTGCCGGCGTTCCATATAGGTGCATGCGCCGCGGTTCCGCATGTAGTATCGAACCGCGCCGGGGCGTTCCGGCAAGATCTGGAGGAGAACAATGGTGAGATCAGACACGAGGTGGTTGCGTGCAGTAACCATCGGCGTCGTCGCCACGCTGGCGCTGGGGGCCTGCGGCGGATCGACCGCCACGAGCGCCCCGCCCGCCGCAACCACCGCTCCCGCGACCACCGCTCCCGCGTCCGCGGCCCCCGGGTCCGCGGCCCCCGCGTCCGCGGCCCCCGCGTCCACCGCCCCCTCGTCCGCGGCGACCACCGGAACGCCCGGCGGGACCATCTACTACCTCGACCAGTTCGACCAGTTCGACCAGGTCGATCCCCAGCGCGTGTACACCGGCGAGGACCTCGCGTTCTTCTCGAGCACGATCTACCGCTCGCTGGAGGCGTACATCATGTCGCCGGACGCGGCCGAGGGCACCAAGCTCCAGCCGGACCTCGCGACGGACCTCGGCACGGCCACCAACGGTGGCAAGACCTGGGCCTTCACCCTGCGTGACGGGGTCACCTTCCAGGACGGCGCGCCGATCACCTGCGCGGACGTCGCGTACGGCACCTCGCGGACCTTCGCGACCGACGTCATCAACCAGGGTCCGACCTACGCGATCGCGTACCTCGACATCCCGTACAAGGCCGACGGGTCCTCTGAGTACCCCGGCCCGTACAAGGCCACCGCGGCCCAGCAGGCCCTGTTCGACAAGGCGGTCACCTGCTCCGCCGACAACAAGACGATCACCTTCAACCTCAACAAGCCGGTGGCGGACTTCAACTACACCGTCACCCTCGGCTTCTCGCCGGTTCCCAAGGCCGCCGACACGGGCGAGACCTACGGCGTCGCCAAGCCGCCGGTCGCCTCGGGCCCGTACATGATCGAGAGCTACACCACCGGCAACGGCGGCAAGATGGTCATGGTCCGGAACCCCAAGTGGAACCAGGCGAGCGACCCCTTCCGCACCCCGTACCCCGACAAGTGGGAGGTCGACTTCGGGATCGACCCCAAGGTCATCGACCAGCGGGTCATGGCCTCCTCGGGCAATGACCAGACCGCGATCGAGCTCCAGGTCCAGCCCGAGAACCTGAGCGTCATCTTCGCGGACGCCAACACCCCGAACCCCCAGTTCGCAGGCCGCGCCGTCAGCGGCTTCGACCCGTACGCCCGCTACTACTGGATCAACGTCCAGAAGGTCAAGAACCAGAAGATCCGTGAGGCCATGGCGGTCGCCCTCGACCGCTCGGCGATCCGCCTGAACATCGGCGGCGCGTTCGCCGGCGAGTACGCCGACGGCGTGATCAAGCCGAACATCGGGATGGACTTCGCGCCGACCGGAATGTGGACCACCATGTTCGGGCAGGCGATCCCGGAGACCGGCGACCCGGAGTTCGCCAAGCAGCTGATCGCCCAGTCGGGCGAGGCGGCACCCACCGTCTCCTTCAACTTCGCCGACACCCCGACCAACCAGAAGACCGCGGCCATCGTCATCTCGTCGTTGGGCAAGGCCGGGATCACGGTCACGCCGGCGCCGCTGCCGGGTGGCTCGTACTACAGCACCGTGTTCGACCCGGCGAAGGCCGGTGACTTCGGCACGGGCGGCTGGGGCGCGGACTGGCCGAATGCCTCGACCGTCATCCCGCCGCTGTTCACCCAGAAGGGCGGCTGGGACCTGTCCCAGGTCAACGACACCGCCTTCAACACCGCCGTCGAGGCCGCCCAGGTGGAGCTCGACCGCACCAAGCAGGCGACCATGTGGCAGGACCTGAACAAGCAGGCGTCGCAGAACGTCTGGACGATCCCGACCTTCTTCGGGCTGAGCCAGTACCTGGCCGGCACGAAGATCGGGAACGCCTTCCGCTGGTCGGCCTACGGCTCCTGGCCGTACGGTGCGATGTACGTCAAGCCCTAGCTAGGAATCAGCGTCCAGGTTCCCGGGGGAGCGGCCACGCCGCTCCCCCGGGAACCCACCACGGTGCAGTGGGAGACCAGGCTGCGTGACGGGATACATCATCCGCCGTGTCCTCGGCATGTTCCTGCTCCTGTTCCTCCTCACCATCGCCGTCTTCTTCCTGTTCAACATGCTGCCGGGCGATCCCGCCCGTCTGACCTGCGGGAAGGCGTGCACCCCGGCGATCATCGAGGCGAACCGGCATCGCCTCGGCCTCGACGAGCCGCCCCTGACCCAGTACGTCAAGTTCGTGTCGGGGATCTTCGTCGGGCGCACCTTCTCGCCCGACTCGCCCGAGCCCATCGTCTGCAACGCCCCGTGCCTCGGCTACTCGTTCACCCGGCACGAGTCGGTGATGTCGCTGATCTCGCGAGCGGCCCCGGTCACCTTCTATCTCGCGATCGGTGCGTTCATCATCTGGCTCATCGTCGGGATATCCCTGGGCATCTATGCCGCGCTCCACCGCGGTCGCTGGCCGGACCGGGTGGTGATGACCATCTCGCTGATCGGCTACTCGCTGCCGTCGTTCTTCATCGGGCTCGTCCTGGTGTTCTTCGTCATCATCAAGCTGCAATGGCTGCCGTTCCCCTCGTACGTGCCGCCGTACGAGAACCCCGTCCAGTTCCTCCAGACGATGATCCTGCCGTGGATGGTGCTGGCGGCCCTGAACGCCGCGTTCTACATGCGTCTCACGCGCAACCAGGTGCTCGAGACCCTCGGCGACGACTACGTGCGGACCGCCCGCGCGAAGGGCCTGCCCGAGCGGACCGTCATCGTCCACCACGCCCTGCGCGCCGGCCTGACGCCGATCGTGACCGCGGCCGGCATGGACCTCGCCTACCTGCTCGGCGGCGCCATCATCTCGGAGAACATCTTCAGCCTGCCCGGGCTCGGGTCGCTCGCCGTGAGCTCGATCCTCGAGTCGGACCTGCCGCTGATCACCGGGATCACGCTGCTGACGGCGTCGCTCATCATCTTCGCCAACCTGGTCGTGGACCTGCTCTACGCCGTCGTCGACCCACGGGTCAGGCTCGCATGACCCAGGACACCGGAAGGGACCGCGAGGCGTATCTCTCGGTCTCGAACCTCGTGGTCCGCTTCCCGAGCGAGGATGGCATCGTCCACGCGGTCGAGGGCGTCTCGTTCTCCGTCGCGCGCGGCAGGACGCTCGCCATCGTCGGGGAGTCGGGGTCCGGCAAGAGCGTCACCGCGCAGGCGATCATGGGCCTGATCGACCGCAAGGTGGCGACCGTCTCGGGCGAGGTGTGGCTCGACGACGAGGAGCTCGTCAGCATGCCCGACGAGGAGCTGCGCGGGCTGCGCGGCGCGAAGATGGCGATGATCTTCCAGGACCCGATGTCGAGCCTGCATCCGTTCTACCGGATCGGCGACCAGCTCACCGAGGCGGCCCAGGTTCACCAGAAGCTCTCGAAGTCCGAGTCCCGCGCCCTGGCCATCGAGATGCTGCGCCGCGTCGGCATCCCGGGGCCCGCCCAGCGGGTGGACGACTATCCCCACCAGCTCTCCGGCGGGATGCGCCAGCGGGTGATGATCGCGATGGCGCTGATCAACTCGCCGGCCCTCCTGATCGCGGACGAGTCGACGACCGCGCTGGACGTGACCGTGCAGGCGCAGATCCTGGAGCTGATCGCCACCCTGCAGGCGGAGTTCGACACCGCCGTCATCCTCATCACGCATGACCTCGGGATCGTCGCCGACATCGCCGACGACGTGGCGGTGATGTACGGCGGCCGCGTCGTGGAGGCCGCACCCACGCAGCGTCTCTACTACGAGCCCGAGATGCCCTACACGCTCGGCCTGCTGACGTCGGTCCCCCGGATGGACCGCGAGCGGATCGACCGGCTCGACCCGATCCCCGGCAACCCTCCGTCCGCGATCAACCTGCCGGTCGGCTGCGTCTTCCAGCCGCGCTGCGCGTACTGGGAACGCGTCCGTGACGGTGCGTGCCTGACCATCAACCCCGATCTCGTCGCAACCGCGCCAGGCCACCTCGTCCGTTGCCACCTGCCGACCGGCGAGCGGCGGCAGATCGCGGAGGGCGTGCTGGCCTCGCTTGCCGGAGATCCCGCATGATCGGCCGGGCGGGGGAGATCCTCCGGGTCACCGATCTGCGCACCTACTTCCCCGTGCGGTCGCGGGGGCTGTTCCCGCGGACCATCGGCCAGGTCATGGCCGTCGACGGCATCAGCTTCTCGCTCGAGGCGGGCGCGACCCTCGGGCTCGTCGGCGAGAGCGGCTGCGGCAAGACGACCGCCGGCCGGACGATCCTGCGCCTGGCCCGTCCCACGAGCGGGAAGATCGAGCTCGACGGACAGGACATCACGACCCTGTCCCAGAAGGCGCTCGTCCCGCTCCGACGGAAGGCGCAGATCATCTTCCAGGATCCTTACAACGCGCTGAACCCCCGCCAGACGGTGGGGGCGATCATCGAGGCGCCGTTCCGGATCCAGGGGGTGGAGCCACCGGGCGGGGTCCGGCGCACGGTACAGGAGCTGATGGAGCGGGTCGGGCTGAACCCCGAGCACTACAACCGCTACCCCAACGAGTTCTCCGGGGGCCAGCGCCAGCGGATCGGGATCGCCCGGGCGGTCGCCCTCCGCCCCAAGCTCATCGTCTGCGACGAGCCGGTGTCCGCCCTCGATGTCTCGATCCAGGCGCAGATCCTCAACCTGCTCCGGGATCTGCAGGAGGAGTTCGGCGTCGCCTACCTGTTCATCGCCCACGACCTCGCCGTCGTCCGCCAGATCTCCCAGCGGGTCGCGGTCATGTATCTCGGGCACATCATGGAGAGCGCGCCCCGCAAGATCATCTACTCCGGGCCGCTCCACCCGTACACACACTCGCTCCTGTCGGCCGTTCCGATCCCGGACCCGGAGCGCCAGCGGGAACGCAGCCGGATCCTGCTCGAGGGCGACCTTCCCAGCCCGCTCAACCCCCCGAGCGGGTGCGTCTTCAACACGCGCTGCTTCCAGGCACAGGAGCGTTGCCGGGTCGAGGTGCCGAAGCTCGTGGAGATCGCACCGGGCCACCAGGTCGCGTGCCACTTCCCGGTCGCAACCCCACCGGAGGGGGTGAGATCATCGACCGCCGTGCACCACGGCCTGCCCGCGCCAGGGGTCGCCGCAACCGGAGCCTGACGCCGGACCCGCGCAACGTGGAGGAGCCCTGATGCGGATCCGGGTGGGCCTGTGGGCGGCGACGATCCTGGTCGCCGGCTGCGGCGGCCCCACGATCACCCCGGCACCGACGGCGCCGCCGCCGACGCCGGTGTCCACGACGGTCCCGGCGACGGCGGCCCCGGTCCCGACGGCGACACCCGCGGCGCTCCCCGACCTGTTCGGCACGACCTACGCCCCCGCTGCGGGGGTGGCCGGCGGCTCCATCATCATCGGCGACTGGCAGGAGGCCACCCAGCTCAACCCGTACTACCTGACCCAGGTGACGGAAGCCAACGTCGCCTCGCTCGTGTGGCATTCCCTGGTGACCGTCGGCAGCGACTCCAGGTACGTCCCGCAGCTCGCGACCGAGCCGATCCCGACGACCGCCAACGGTGGCGTCACCCTCGGCCGCGGCGGAGATGCCATGACGGTCACCTGGCGGATCCGGAGCGGGCTCAGGTGGTCCGATGGCCAGCCCCTGGCCTGCGACGACTTCAGGTACGCGTGGGAGTGGGTCCTGGCCAAGGGCAACGTGGCGACCAGGACCGGCTTCGAGGACATCACGAACGTCGAGTGCGCGTCCGACACGGACATGATCTGGCACTTCGGCAGGGTCTACGAGGGCTACCTGACGCTCATGACGGCGCCCCTGCCGCGCCACGCCCTGGCCTCGATCCCAATCGCCGACCAGGTCAACGGCGCCGGGTTCCGCCCGGACGAGGTCGTCCGGATGCCCGTCAGCGGGCCGTTCAGGGTCGAATTGGTGACGCCCAAGGGCGCCCTGCGCCTCGTGCGCAACGATCACTTCGTCAACCCGCGCACCGGCACGGCCGCGAACCTCGACGGCGTCGTCTTTCGATGGTACGGCGATGCCGACGCCATGATCGCGGGCTTCCGCGCCGGCGACATCGACGTCGCACTGGACCTCGAGGACACGGACATCCCGAAGGTGCAGGACCTCGGTGGCCAGGTGAGCGCCATCCCCGGCCTCGGCTACGAGGCCCTCCGCCTGAACTGGTCGCCGGCGACGGACTTCGACAAGTCGATCCGGAACGGCGGCTGCTCGCGCAACGCCGCCGTCGCCGACCGGGGCGCCGGCTGCCCGATGGCCGACCCCGCGATGCGCGAGGCCATCGCCTACGCCATCGACAAGAACGGGATCGCGGGCCGCCTGCTCGGCGGCAACGTGCGGGTCGCGAACACGAACGTCAGCCCCTCGGCGTGGTTCTTCGCGGACCAGCCGCCGGCCAGCTTCGATCCAGCTAGGGCGAACTCGATCCTCGACGCGGCCGGCTGGGCCAGGGGGACCGACGGCATCCGGGCCAGGGACGGCGTCACCGCGAAGATCGAGCTGTGCACGACGACCCGCCCCGTCCGCGTGGACACGTTGAAGCTGATCGCCACCTGGCTGCGCGCGGTCGGCATCGACACCGTCGTCAAAGCGGTCGACGCCACCGACATCTTCGCCGACTATACGAAGGCGAGGCTCGACACGCCCTGCGCGTTGGCGACCAGCAACTTCGACCTCGCGGAGCACGCCTTCCGGCCGACGACCGACCCGCTGGGCAACTACTACAGCTACTCCAGCACCCAGTTCCATCCGGTTGGCGTCAACGACGCCCGGGTCGACGATCCGGGCCTGGATGCCGCCCTCGAGGGGGTCAGGAACAGCGTGGACTTCGCGGTGGTCAGAAACGCCATGGCGGCCTTCCAGGGGATCTACGTGGAGCAGAACGTCGAGATCCCGCTCTACTACCGCACGGACGTCGAGCTGGCCGGTCCGCGGATCGGCAACTACTTCGCCAACGGCACCCAGGCCGGCTCGACCTGGAACGGCGAGGACTGGTTCGCGAGGACCTGAGGCCCGCCGGTCCGTCGACGCCGGCCGGCGGGCGATCCGGCGGCCCTACGGGCCGGCCGGCGGGCCGAACAGCGTGTCCCAGCTCGCGAAGGCTCCCGGGGGTCCGGCCGCCCGGAGTGGGCTGCCGGCGTTCCACTGTGCGACGAACGACGCCAGCACGTCCCCGGCGTCGAGGTGCATCCCGTCCTGGAAGGTGACGCCCTTGCGCAGGCGGCAGGTCCAGGTCGTCGCGTCGGCGTCCGGTGTGCAGCCGGTCGCGAGGCGGGGCGCCGGGTCCAGGGTTCCCGGCGCGAACCCGTACAGTCCCTCGGTCACGAGGCCGCACAGTCGGAACGCATCCAGGCTGGCCTGGTTGCCGCACCAGGCACCGCCCGGTTCGCCGGTGCCGAGGTAGACGAGCTGGTGGCGGTCGCCGGGCACGAACGAGCCGAGGGCATCCAGGCCCAGTGGCGAGACGGCGACCCCCGTGACGTCCGACCGGTAGACGGCGACGGCGCCCGGGTGCACGAGCGGCGAGATCGGGACGGTCGCGCGGACGGCGTCGTTGGCCGTCGCGAGGATGGCGGCCCGGGCGGCCGGCCCCGTCGTGTGGGCCAGCGTGTCGAGCGCGTGCGCGACGCCCGTTGCGCGTCGCGCGGCGGTCGTGGTGACGGACCGTCCGAACAGCGGCTCGAGGAAGCCCGAGGCATCCGCGAGCGGGGAGGCCACGCCCGCGAGGTAGAGGCCGTCGATGCGACGGGCCGCGAGATCGGCAGCGAACGTGGCGGCGGGGACGACCTCCGTCTCGACCCGCAGACCGAGGTTTGCCTGCAGCTGGGCCTGGACGACGGTCGCCGCGGCGGCCGGATCCGGCAGCCCCGGCATCGGCGCATCGGGGATCACGAGCCGGTACACGGTCTTGAGGTTGAACTTGGCGGCCGCGAGCGCCGCCGAGGCCGACGGCGCGTCGAAGGTCCACCAGGCACGACCCCCGCAGCCGCCCGCGACCGAGCAGGGGGCCGTGGCCGTCGCGGCGGTCGAGCCCGGGCCGAATGCCGTCGCGAGCGCGGCCGGGTCGAGGCCCATCGCGATCGCACGGCGCACGCTGACCGCGGCGAACGCGGCTCCCGACCCGAAGCCGAGATAGGCGGTGGCCAGGTCCGGACGGGGGATGACGGCGACCTCGGGCTGGGTGGCCATCGTCTCGGCCGCCGCGGGGTCGGGATCGTCGATCCCGTCGACGGTCGCGCCCAGGACGGACGCGGCCCGGGCGGCCGGGTCCGTCTCCCAGCCGATCACGACCGTCTGGAGAAGGCCCTGGTCCGTCCCCGGCGCGGCAAGCGCGAGCTCGACGTTGCCCTCGCTCCACGACTCGACCCGGTATGGCCCGGTCCCGGCCACCGTCCGCCCGGCCGTCCCGCCGGCGGCGAGGCGGGCGATGGAGGTCGCGTCCACGACGGCCAGCGACGGATGGGCGAGCCGGGTCCGGAAGGCGCCGTCCGGGGAGCACAGGCTGAACACCACGGTCAGGGCGTCGAGCGCCTGGATCCGGCCGATGCGCCCCTTGTAGGCCGGGTCCTCGCAGGCCGAGCCGCCGACGGGCCAGGCGGAGGGGGCGAAGGCGATCTCGGTGGCGGCGGGCGTCTCGGCCGGTGCCGCCGCCTCTCCGGCCGCCGATGGGGCCACCGTGACGGCCGGTTCCGACCCGCAGGCGCCCCCGGCGAGGGCCGCAGCCAGGAGCACGATCAGGGTCCGGCGGGACAACGGCATCGGCCACAGCCTATCAGCACCGCGGCGGCGAACGTCGTCGCCGGGGGTTGGGACGCGCGGCCGGTCGGGTTCACCGGGAGGGCGTCGCCGCAACCGAGCGCCGCGAGAGCGTCGCCGGAGGTTGGGCCGATCACCGGCCCGCGATCGGCCGATCTCGTGCCCGCAACGGGCGCCCCGGTCCGGCGACCCCTAGACTCGGGGTGTGCAACCGCTCCGCATCGCGCTCGCCCAGACCGCCCCGCGCCTCGGGGACCTCGCGGTCAACCTGGTGCGTCATCACGAGCTGCTCGCGGAGGCCCGCGCCGCGGGCGCCGGCCTGGTCGTGTTCCCCGAGCTCGGGCTGACCGGGTACCTGCTCCAGGATCTCGCCGCCGAGGTGGCGATGCGCCTCGACGACCCACGGCTCTCGGAGCTTGCGGCCGCGACGGACGGGCTGTCGGCCATCGTGTCCTTCGTGGAGGAGTCCGCGGACCACCGGCTGTTCATCGCGGCGGCCCTGGTGGAGGACGGCGCCATCCGGCACGTCCACCGCAAGGTCCACCTGCCCACCTACGGCCTGTTCGACGAGCGGCGGTTCTTCGCGCCGGGCGACGTGATCCGGGCGGCGCCGTCCCGCCTCGGGGCCGGCGTGGGCCTGGGCATATGCGAGGACTTCTGGCACCTCTCGACGCCCCAGCTCCTGGCGCTCGACGGCGCGCAGATCCTGGTCAACGTGTCGTCGTCCCCGGGACGGGACCTCGCGATGAGCAACGAGGTGGGCCTCGGGACGGCGACCTCGTGGCGGACGCTGATGCGGGCCTACGCGCAGCTGACGACGTCGTTCGTGGTGTTCTGCAACCGCGTGGGCGTGGACGAGTCGCTCTCGTTCTGGGGCGGGTCCGAGGTGATCGGGCCCACCGGGGCGCCGGTCTTCGGGGCGCCCATGTTCGACGAGGGGCTGTTCCTGGTGGACGTGGACCTGGCCGACGTCCGGAGAGAGCGAATCTCGCTGCCGCTGCTGCGGGACGAACGCCCCGAGCTGGTCGCCCGCGAGTGGGGCCGCCTGATCGCGGAGCGGGCGGGCCTGGCGGTCGACGGCACGGCCGAGACGGGCGCCGGGCCTGGCGTCGACGGGGCGGAGAGGCGGTGACGGAGCGGTGAGCGGCGACGGGACTCCGGCAGCCGGCGCCGCGGACGAGCCCCTGTTCGTCCTCCCGGGCGAGCTCGCCATCGACACCGACGTCGCGCGCAAGGCGATCGCGGCCTTCATCAGGGGACAGCTCAGGCAGGCCGGGTTCGAGAGGGCGGTCCTCGGCCTGTCGGGCGGGATCGACTCGGCACTGGTCGCGTACCTCGTCGCCGAGGCGATCGGGGCCGGGCGGCTCCTGTGCGTGATGATGCCCTACCGCGCGTCGTCACCCGCATCGCAGGGCGACGCCGAGGCCGTCGTCGCGGACATCGGCTGCCCGGCGGAGCTGGTGGAGATCACCCGGATGGTGGACGGGTACTTCGGGCACGACGGCGTGCCCGGCGAGGGAGGGCCGTCGGCGCTCGACGGATCGCCGCTGCGGCGGGGCAACTTCATGGCCCGAATGCGGATGGCGGTGCTCTACGACCGGAGCGTGCCGTGGCGGGGGCTCGTCGTCGGCACCGGCAACAAGACCGAGTCGCTGATCGGTTACACAACGCTGTTCGGCGACTCCGCCTGCGCGTTCAACCCGATCGGCGACCTCTACAAGAGCCAGGTCCGGCAGCTCTCGGCGGCCATCGGGGTGCCCGAGGCCATCATCCGCAAGGCGCCCTCGGCGGACCTGTGGCCGGGCCAGACCGACGAGACCGAGGCCGGCTTCTCGTACCCGGAGCTCGACCGGCTGCTGTTCTGGCGGGTGGACAAGCGTCGGTCGACCGAGGAGCTGGTCGCGAAGGGGTTCGACCCGTCGATGATCGAACGGGTGGACCGGATGGTCGCGGGCGCGGAGTTCAAGCGCCAGGTGCCCCCGATCGCGAAGCTCGGGCCGCGGACCGCGGGCCTGGACTACCTCTACCCGCGGCGCCGGCCCGGGTCCGCGGCGCGGCCCTGACGATGGCCCGCGGGACGCGTGGCGCGACGGGGGCAGGGGACGCGAGAGGGGCAGGGGACGCGGCGCGCGCGACCGGGGCGACCGGCGCGACCGATGCCGGCGGCGCGGACGGCGTTTCCGTGGCGGACGGCGCTTTCGCCAGCCGCGCGGCATCCGGGGGGACGCTGTACGTCGTCGCGACGCCCATCGGCAACCTGGGCGATGTGACGTACCGGGCGCTGGAGGTCCTGCGCACGGTGACGCTGATCGCCGCCGAGGACACCCGCGTCAGCCGCCGGCTCCTGGTTCGCTACGAGATCGGGACACGCGTCACGAGCTACCACGCGAAGAGCGACCCGTCCCGCGAGCGTGAGCTCCTCGCGCACCTGGCCGGTGGCGAGGACCTGGCGCTGGTCACCGATGCCGGCACCCCGGTGGTCTCCGATCCGGGCGAAGGTCTGGTGACGGCATGGGCCGCGGCCGGGGGCGCCGTCGTTGCGATCCCGGGGGCGTCGGCGGTGCTGGCGGCCGTGGTGTCGAGCGGCGTGGCGGGGCCGCGATGGTCGTTCGAGGGCTTTCTGCCGCGGAGGGGGCGGGAACGGCGGGAACGGCTGGAGCAGCTGGCGTCGGACGAGCGCGGCAGCGTGCTGTTCGAGGCGCCGACGCGCCTTGCGGCCACGCTCCGGGACCTGGCGGCGGCGTGCGGGCCGGACCGCCCCGGTGCCGTCTGCCGGGAGCTCACCAAGCTGCACGAGCAGGTCGCCCGCGGGTCGCTGAGCGTGCTGGCGTCGCAAGCGGGCGACGGCACCATCCCGGCGCGGGGCGAGGTCGTGATCGTGGTCGGCTGGGCGAGCGGGGCCGGGGACAGGGCCGGCGCGACGGCGTCGGACGCGGCCGGGGGCCGGACCGGTGGCGAGGCACGCGACGCGGTGATCGCGGCGGCCCGGGCGGCCGTCCAGCGGCTCGTGGACGAGGGGACCGCCCGCGGCGAGGCGGCCCGGCGCGTCTCCCGCGAGACCGGCGTGCCGCGGCGCGCCCTGTACCTGACGACCACGGCTGGAGGCGACGACCCGGCGGCTGGCCGTGACCAGACGGCGGGTGGCGATCGCACGGCGGCCGGCGGCGACGACGTGGATGCCGGCGGCGACGCCGGGCCGGGGGCGGCGCCCCGCCCGTAGGTGGGCAGACAGGATGACCCCGTCGGCGGCCGCGGCCTGTCGCGCGCGGCCATGCGTGTCGTCCGCCCACGATGGCATGGCCGGCGGCGGCGCGGGAGGGGGATGCCGCACCGCCGCCGGGCGAGGAGGAGAAGGACGTCAGGCCGCGACGGCCTCCTCGAGGAGCTCGTCCTCCTCCTCGTCCTCGTCGCCACCGGGGACCACGGCGAAGCCGGAGTCGTCGGCGATGGGCTCGCCTGCGTCCGGGACGATCCCAGCGGCGATCGCCTGGGCCTCGAGCGCGGACGCCGCGGTCTCGGCCGCGTAGTCCTTCTTGCGGCGACCCGACAGCATCTCGACGCTGCTGGCGACGATCTCGGTCTTCCAGTGGCGCTTGCCGGCCTCGTCGTCCCAGGAGCGAGTCTGGAGCCGGCCCTCGAGCGCGACCTGCTGGCCCTTGCCGAGGTAGCGGCCACAGGTTTCCGCCAGCCGATCCCAGGCCACCACGTTGTGGAATTCCGACTTCTCCTTCCCGCCGCCCACGTACTCATGGGTGGCAACAGCGAAGCTGGCGACCGCCTTGCCGCCCGCGGTCGTGCGCACCTCGGGGTCGCGGGTGAGGCGGCCGGTGAGGAGGACCCTGTTCATGGTCCGTGTCTCCTTTCGATCGGACCGCGACGCGCTCGGGGCGCGCCTCCATGCGGCCGGTCCTGCGTTGGGCGGCGGGCACGTTGTCCGGCGGGCGGGTTTGCGACCGGCCCCGGTCGCGGCTCGGCGGGGCGACGGATCGGCGGGGCCGGCGATCTCGACGGGCACGACGAACCCTAGCGGCCTGTCCTGCACCGTCGCTTATCGCGGGCTTTGCCGGAGCTCATCAACGATGGATGCGGGGCCCGCCGTGCGGGCAGCGACGATGATTCCCGCGGCCGACGGCTGGGCAGCCACCCGCGCAGGCACCCGCGGTCACCTATCATCCGCGCGTGCGACTCCCCGCGTCCCTCGACGTCCTCCACGAGCGGAGCTTCGCCCGGTACCTCGCGGCAGTCACCGTCTCGACGCTCGGCTCGGGCATGGCCATGGTGGCGCTCGCCTTCGCGGTGCTCGCGTTCGGCGATGCCACGGATCTCGGGATCGTCCTGCTCGCCCGCGAGATCCCGGTCATCGTCCTGCTCCTGCTTGGCGGCGTCTTCGCGGACCGACTCCCGCGTCGGACGATCCTCGTCAGCACCGACCTCGTGAAGGGAGCGGCCCAGGTCGTCACGGCCGCCCTCCTCTTCTCCGGCACCGCCAACGTCTGGAATGTCGCCCTCGCACAAGCGGTGTTCGGCGTTGCCGCCGCGTTCTCCCGGCCCGCGACGATCGGGCTCGTCAAGGAGGCGGTGAGCGATGAGCGGCTCCAGGAAGCCAACGCGCTCGTCCAGCTCTCGGCCAGCGTGCTGTCGATCGCAGGTCCCGCTGTCGGTGCCCTGATCGTCGCCGCGGGAAGCCCGGCGTCGGCGATCGCGATCGACTCCATCACCTTCTTCGCGTCTGCGGCGTTGACCGCCTCGATGCACCTCGCACCAACGCTGCGGATCGCGTCGGCCTCGATCCTCCGGGATCTGCGCGACGGCTGGCACGAGTTCGTCGAGCGCACCTGGGCCGTGGCAATCGTCGTTTCGTTCGGCCTGTTCCAGCTCACCTACTTCCCCGCCCTGCTCGTGCTCGGCCCACTGGTGGCGAAGCAGGAGCTCGGCGGGGTAGGGGCCTGGGGGACGATCCTGGCCGTCGAATCCGCCGGTGCCGTCGTCGGGGGGATGTTCGCCCTGCGGCTCAGGGTCAAGAGACCGCTCGTCACCACCCAACTCCTCGTGCTGCCGGCAGGGCTGCTGCTGGCGGCTCTCGCCGTCCCCGTCGCCCTGGGCTGGATCGCCGTCGTGGCCTTCGCCGTCGGCGTCGGGTTCGCGCTCGGCAACACGCTCTGGGTCACGACGCTCCAGCGCAACGTGCCCGAGCACGCGCTCTCCCGGATCAGCTCGTTCGACTGGATCGGGTCGGTGGCGCTCAACCCGATCGGCTATGTGCTGATCGGGCCGATCGCCGCGGCGATCGGAACGTCGGAGACGCTCGCCCTCGCCGCCGTTCTCAACCTCGCCGTCTGTCTCAGCGTCGTCCTCCTGCCATCCGTGCGGAGCATCCGGATGTCCGCACCCGTTGCGGCTGCGGTCGCCGAGTAGTCTCTCTGCCCGGCGGTCGGCGGTCGGCGCTCGGGCATCGAACGGTGCGACCAGATCGGCGCCGCCCGTCGTGCGGAAGCTCCCAAGGGCGCCGTGAAAGGCTGGACCAAGGGCGAATTGGTCGCCACGGAGGCGACACCGGGCCGATCCTGACGATGTGCCGCCTGGCCCGAAGCCGGATGCCCTCATGCTGTCCCGGACCAGGTGTGGCGCCGGTACGACACGTCCCGCCGGATCCTGCGGGCCTCCGGGACGCGGACGCCGCCGGACGCCCGCGTGCCACGCGACGAATGAGCCTGCACGCCTGCCGCAGCGCAACCCAGTCGCAACCCGCCGGCCCGTGTCGCCCGCATCTCCGTTCGGTATACTCGCCCGGTCCTCGAGGCTGCGCGGAGCCAGGACCGCGATGGAGGGTTTGGCCATTGCTCGAGGGAGGCGCGTTCTCCGCCCCGTGAGACGGGACCGCACCTTCGTTCGCCCGGTTCGTCGCACGTTCGGCGGACGCACGCGGGAGACGTGTATCTGTGACCCCGGCGCGGGCCGGGGTCGTTTCATGTCCGGAGACAGCCCATGCCCGCGACGGTGATCGTCGGCCTCCAGTGGGGCGACGAGGGGAAAGGCAAGACCACCGACTTCCTCGCGGAGCAGGTGGCGATGGTGGTCCGCTATCAGGGCGGCGACAACGCCGGCCACACGGTGGTGGTCGGCGACGAGACGGTGAAGCTCCAGCTGTGCCCGTCGGGCGTCATGTACCCGCACATCACGTCGGTCATCGGCAACGGCGTGGTCGTCAATCCGGCGACCCTGATCCGCGAGCTGGACATGCTCATCGGCCGGGGCATCGACGTGGCCAAGGTTCGCGTCAGCCGCAGCGCGCACGTGATCATGCCGTACCACGTCGCCCTCGACAAGGGCAACGAGAGTCGTCTCAAGGATGCCAAGGTGGGTACGACCGGCCGCGGCATCGGTCCGACCTACGGCGACCGCGCCTGGCGCCTGGGCCTCCGCATGGAGGACCTGGTCGACGAGCCCACCCTCCGCGAGCGCATCACCCGCGCCCTCGTGGACAAGAACCTGCTCCTCGCGGCGATGGGGACGGACACCTTCGAGGTCGAGCCGCTGGTGGCCCAGTGCCTGGCCTGGGGCGAGCGGCTGCGGCCCCACCTCGACGACACCACCTGGCTAGTCCAGGGCGCGCTCCGGCGCGGCGACCACGTCCTGCTTGAGGGCGCCCAGGGCACGCTCCTGGACCTCGACCACGGCAGCTACCCGTTCGTCACCTCGTCCAACCCGGTCGCGGGCGGCGCCTGCACGGGCGGCGGGATCGGCCCGCTCCAGGTTGACGAGGTCATCGGGGTCATGAAGGCCTACGCCACGCGGGTCGGCTCCGGGCCGTTCCCGACCGAGCTGTTCGACGACACCGGCCGCGGGATCGCGGCGCGGGGCCGGGAGTTCGGCACCGTCACCGGGCGTCCCCGGCGCGTCGGCTGGTTCGACACGGTGCCGCTCCGGTATGCGGTCGCCGTCAACTCCAACAGCGCCATCGTGCTCAACAAGCTCGACATCCTGTCCGGGATCGAGACGATCAGGATGTGCGTCGCCTACGAGATCGACGGCCGGCGGGTCGAGACGTGGCCGTCGTCCGGCTCCGCGCTCCTCCGGGCGATCCCGATCTACGAGGACTTCGCGGGCTGGGAGGAGCCGATCCACGCCGTCCGCTCGCTGGCGGACCTGCCCGAGAACGCCCGGCGCTACGTGACGGCGCTCGAGGAGCACGCCGGGGTGCCGATCGTGTACGTCTCGGTGGGACCGGAGCGAACCCAGACGATCGAGCGCGCCTGGCGGCCGATGCGCCACCGACCAGCGAAGCCCGCGTAGGGACACGGACACGCCGATGCCCGACGAGATGCCCGCCCGCGTCCTGGTCCTCGGCGGCGGCGGGCGGGAGCACGCGATCGCCTGGAAGCTGGCCCGCGAGGCGGGTGTCACCGACCTGATCGTCGCTCCCGGGAGCGCGGGGATCGCCATGGAGCCCGGCGTGCGCACTCTGGCCGTTGACCCGCTCGATCCGGCCGCCGTGGTCGCGCTCGCGAGGGAGTCCGCCGTCGACCTCGTCGTCGTCGGGCCCGAGGCGCCTCTCTCGGTTGGCGTGGCCGATGCGCTCCGTGCCGCGGGGATCACCGTCCTCGGCCCCGGCCGGGAGGCCGCGCGCCTGGAGACCTCCAAGACGTACTGCCACGACGTCGCGAGGGCGGCGGGCGTGCGCATGGCGCGGGCGCGCTCCTTCGCCCGCGGCGAGACGGACGCGGCGCTCGCCTTCATCCGCGGGCTGGGCGAGGCCGGCGCGGGCGTGGTGCTCAAGGCCGACGGCCTGGCCGCCGGCAAGGGTGTCGTCGTCACGTCGTCCACGGCCGAGGCCCTGGAGCTGGCTCCGTCGTTCCTCGGAGGCCGCCCCTTGGACGGCCCGGCGCTGGTGGTGGAGGAGCGGCTGTCGGGCCGCGAGGCCAGCGTCATCGCCGTGTGCGACGGGAGGAGTGCCGTCGCCCTGCCCGCCGCGCGGGACCACAAGCGCCTCGGCGATGGCGATGCCGGCCCGAACACCGGCGGCATGGGCGCCTACTCGCCGCTGCCGGACCTCGGGGACGCCGCGGTCGAGACGATCCTCGCCTCCGTCCACCGGCCGATCCTGGCCGAGATGGCCCGGCGCGGCGCCCCGTTCCGGGGCTTCCTCTACGCTGGCCTGATGCTGACCACCGACGGCCCCGCGCTGCTCGAGATCAACGTCCGGCTGGGAGACCCGGAGGCCCAGGTCATCCTCCCCCGCATCGCGACCGCCCTGGGCCCCCTGCTCCTCGCCGCCGCGCGGGGCCGCCTCCCCGAGGGACTCCCGTCGCGGGTCCCGGTATTGCCGGGCGCGACGGTGGGCATCGTGCTGGCCGCTGCCGGCTACCCCGACAGCCCCCGGCGCGGTGACGCGATCCACGGGATCGAGGCCGCCCGCTCGGCCGGCGCGCTGGTGTTCCACGCCGGGACGGCGGTCCGGCAGGACGGCGCGTTCGTGACGAACAACGGCCTCCCGGCGAACAGCGGCCTCGCGGCGAACGTCCGGTCCGGCGACGGCGGGTTCGTGACGAACGGCGGGCGCGTCATCGCCGTGGTGGGCCGCGGGGCAGACCACGCGGCGGCACGCGCGATGGCCGAGGAGGCCGCGGACCGCATCACATGGGCCGGCCTGCACCGCCGCCACGACATCGCGGTGGACCTGCCGCCACCTGCCGCGCCCGACAACCTGCCGCCGCCCGCCGCGCTGGAGGACGCCCCGTGATCCGCCGCTACACGCTCCCGGGGATGGGCGCGGTCTGGTCCGAACAGGCGCGCTTCGAGCGGATGCTCGAGGTGGAGATCGCGGTCTGCCGTGCCCAGGTCCGCCGGGGCCTGGTCCCCGCGGACGCGCTCGCCCTGATCGAGGCGCGCGCCGTCGTGGACGTGGACCGGATCAACGAGATCGAGGCCACCACCGACCACGACGTCATCGCGTTCGTCTCGCAGGTGGCCGAGGCCGTGGGGCCCGAGGGGCGGTTCCTGCACCTGGGCCTGACCAGCAGCGACGTCGTCGACACCGCCCTCGCCCTCCAGCTGCGGGCGGCCGGCGAGCGCCTCCTGGCGGGCGCGGACACCCTGCTCGTCGCCCTGATCGCCCGCGCCCGCCGCGAGGCCGGCACCGTGATGATGGGCCGCACGCACTCGGTCCACGCCGAGCCGACGACGTTCGGCCTGAAGTGCGCGGGCTGGGCGTTCGAGGTGGCCCGCGGGCGGGAGCGCCTCGCCGCGGCGACCGAGGAGATCGCCACCGGCAAGATCAGCGGCCCGGTGGGGACGTACAGCCACCTGCCCCCCGACGTGGAGGCGGAGGTGCTCGTGGACCTGGGCCTGCGCGTGGACCCCGTCAGCACGCAGATCGTGCAGCGGGACCGCCACGCGGCGTTCCTGGCGGCCATCGCGATCCTCGGCGGCACGCTCGAGCGGCTCGCGACCGAGGTCCGGAACCTGCAGCACACCGAGATCGCGGAGGTCATGGAGCCGTTCAAGCGCGGCCAGAAGGGCTCGTCGGCGATGCCTCACAAGCGCAACCCGATCCTGTCGGAGCGGATCGCGGGCCTGGCCCGGCTCCTCCGCGGCTACGCGCAGACCGGGTTTGAGAACCAGCCGCTGTGGCACGAGCGCGACATCAGCCACAGCTCCGCGGAGCGGGTCATCCTGCCCGACGCCACGATCCTGCTGGACTACATGCTGGCCCGGACGGCCGGGCTGGTCGAGGGGCTGGTCGTGCGGCCCGAGCGGATGCGCGAGAACATCGATCGCGGTCTCGGGCTCCACGCCTCGTCCCGCGTGCTCCTCGCGCTGGTGGAGAAGGGCGGAATGTCGCGCGAGGACGCCTACGTGCTGGTCCAGCGCAACGCCCTGCGGGCCGCCGACGAGCGGGTGCCGCTCCACGGGCTCCTGGCCACGGATCGCGCCGTGGCGGGGCGCCTGCCGCTCGCGGACCTCGACGCCTGCTTCGACGATGCGGCGGTCCTCCGGCACGTGCCGGAGGTCATCGCCCGCCTGGACGTACTCGAACGGAGGTTGGATCCCGATGCCGCTGGCTGATGCCTTCGTCCGATCCGGCAAGGTCCGGGACCTGTACCGCGTCGACGATGACCGGCTCCTGCTGGTCGCCAGCGACCGGCTGTCGGCCTTCGACGTGGTCCTGCCCACACCGATCACCGACAAGGGCCGGATCCTCACCGGGCTGTCGCGGTTCTGGTTCTCGGAGACGACCGACGTCGTCGCGAACCACCTGCTCTCCGCGGATCCCGCGGATCTGCCGGCCGAGGTGACCGGGAACGACCCCGGGCTCATCGCGGACCTGCGCGGCCGGATGATGCTCGGCCGCCGCGCCGAGGTGCTCCCGGTGGAGTGCGTCGTCCGCGGGTACGTTAGCGGGTCCGGCTGGAAGGACTACCAGGCCACGGGCGCCATCTGCGGGATCCGGTTCCCTGACGGCCTCCGCGAGAGCGACCGCCTGCCGTCGGCGATCTTCACCCCGGCCTGGAAGGCGCCCGCCGGGCAGCACGACGAGAACATCTCCTTCCACCGGGTCGAGGAGCTCATCGGCCACGACCTGGCGAAGCAGGTCAGGGAGATCTCGCTGGCGCTCTACCAGCGCGGCGCCGCGATCTGCGAGCGGGTCGGGATCATCCTCGCGGACACCAAGTTCGAGTTCGGCCTCCTGCCGTCGGGGACGCTGCTGCTCATCGACGAGGTCATGACGCCGGACTCCTCGCGCTTCTGGGACGCCGCGGCGTACGAGCCCGGCCGGGCCCAGGCCAGCTACGACAAGCAGTTCGTCCGCGACTGGCTGGAGCAGCAGCCGTGGGACAAGACGGCGCCGGGGCCGGAGCTTCCGGACGACGTGGTGGCCGGCACCCGCGCCCGCTACGTCGAAGCCTTCGAACGCATCACCGGGGCGAGCTTCGCCCGATACCTCACGGAGGATGTCATCGCCCGATGAGCGACTCGACCCGCGCCTACCGGTTCGCCGTCAACGTCACGCCCAAGCCCGGCATCCTGGACCCGCAGGGCAAGGCCGTCGAGCGCAGCCTGCCGCACCTCGGCATCGCGGGGGTGACCGGCATCCGGGTCGGCCGGCGGGTCGAGATGACGGTCGGCGCGGCCGACGAGGGCGCCGCCCGGGCCGTGGTGGACCGGCTGGCGGGCGAGCTGCTGTCGAACCCGCTGATGGAGCAATTCGCGGTGGAGCCGCTGGGCGTGGCCGGGGAGGCGGGCCCGGCGGGCGAGGCGGCCGGGACGCGCGGATGACGGTGCGGGTGGGGGTGGTCCTCTTCCCGGGCTCCAACCGGGACATCGACGCGGTCAACGCGCTGCGCCTCGCCGGTGCCGAGCCACAGATCCTGTGGCACGAGACCGCGGACATCGCGGGCGTCGCGGGGATCCTGCTGCCCGGCGGCTTCGCCTACGGCGACTACCTGCGGGCCGGCGTCATCGCGCGCTTCTCTCCGGTGATGCGCGCGGTGGCGGACTTTGCCGCGCGGGGCGGCCCCGTGCTGGGCATCTGCAACGGCTTCCAGGTCCTGGCGGAGGCGCGGCTGGTACCCGGGGCGCTGCTCCGGAACCGCGGCCTGCGCTTCGTGTGTCGCGAGGTCGCGCTGCTGCCCGAGCACATGGACACGCCGTTCACGCGCGAGATCGGCGAGCGGCGGCCGCTGCGCATGCCCGTCGCCCACGGCGAGGGCTGCTACTACGCCGACGAGGCGACGCTGGACGAGCTGGAGCGGGACGGCGGGGTGCTGTGGCGCTATGCGAACGCCGATGGATCCGTCGCGGGACCCGATGACACGGGCAATCCCAACGGCTCCCTGCGCGGGATCGCGGGCGTCCGCAACGCCGCGGGCAACGTGGCGGGCCTCATGCCGCACCCGGAGACGGCGGTGGAGGCCATCCTGGGCTCGGACGACGGCCTCGGGATCATCCGCTCGCTGGTGGTGAGCTCCGCGGAGTGGGCGAGCACGGGCCGCATCGCCGGCACGCGGCCGTTGGCCGAGGCCGCGACGGCGTCGACCGCTCAGGCGACGTCCTCGGCGGCCGCAGGAGGCGGGCTGTGACCGTGCCCGCGACGCCCCCGGTCCCGCTCCACCGGACCCTCGGGCTGGAGGACGTCGAGCTCGACGCGATCCGGGAGAAGCTGGGCCGGGAGCCCAACGGCCTCGAGCTCGCGATGTTCAGCGTCATGTGGAGCGAGCACTGCTCCTACAAGAGCAGCCGGCCTCTGCTCGCGACCCTCCCCACGAAGGGCGAGGACGTCGTCGCCGGGGTGGGGGAGCAGGCCGGGGTCATCGCGATCGGCGACGGCCTGGCGGTCGCGTTCAAGATCGAGAGCCACAACCACCCGTCCGCGGTGGAGCCGTACCAGGGCGCCGCGACCGGCGTGGGCGGCATCCTGCGGGACGTGTTCGCGATGGGCGCCCGCCCGATCGCCGTCCTGGACGCGCTCCGTTTCGGGGATCCGTCGGACGCGCGGACGCGGCACCTCGTGGACGGCGTCGTGCGCGGCGTCGGCGGCTACGGCAACTGCGTGGGCGTGCCCACCGTGGGCGGAGAGCTGGTGTTCGACCCGTCCTACCAGGGCAACCCCCTGGTCAACGTCATGGCCATCGGCCTGCTCGAGGACGGGATGCTCATGCGGGCCTCCGCGGACGGCCCCGGGAACCTCGTCGTCCTCTACGGCTCGGCCACCGGCCGGGACGGGATCGGCGGCGCGTCCGTCCTCGCCAGCGCGACGTTCGGCGAGCAGGACCCCAGCAAGCGCCCGTCCGTCCAGGTCGGCGACCCGTTCGCGGAGAAGCTGCTCATCGAGGCCACGCTGGAGATCATCGCCAAGGGCCTGGCGGTCAGCATCCAGGACCTGGGCGCGGCCGGCATCACCTGCGCCACCTGCGAGACGGCCGACCGCGGCGGCACTGGGATGCTCGTGGACCTCGACGCCATCCCGCGCCGGGAGCCCGGCCTGGAGCCCTTCGAGGTCATGATCTCCGAGTCCCAGGAGCGGATGGTCGCGATCGTGGAGCCCGGCCGCTGGGACGCGGTGCGTGCGGTCTGCGAGCGATGGGACCTGCCGGTGGCGATCATCGGCCGGGTCACCGAGGCGCAGGACATCGTCGTGCTCACGGGCCCCGGCGGCCGTGGCGCGCTGGATCACACCGGGCGCCCGGTGGACGGGGCCCGGGAGCTGGCACGGATCCCCGCCCGGGCGCTCGCGTCGGAGGCCATCGTCTTCCAGCGCGAGTCGCGCCCCCCGGCGCGTCGCCGCCTGGCCCCGGCCCCCGGCGCACCGGTCGAGTCCGTGGACCGCCTGCCGCTCCGCGGCCAGGATCCGGGCGCCGTGCTGCTGGCCCTGCTCGGGTCGCCCAACCTGTCGTCGCGCCGCTCGGTCTACCAGCAGTACGACCACAACGTCCAGGCCAACACCGTGGCCGGCCCCGGGCGGGGTGCCGCCATCATCCGGATCAAGGGCACAACCAAGGCGCTCGTCGCCACCACGGACGGCAACGCCCCGGTGAGCGCCCTGGACCCGTGGCTCGGCGCGGCGATGTCGGTGGCCGAGGCCTCCCGCAACGTGTCCATCACCGGTGCCCGGCCGCTGGGCGTGACCAACTGCCTCAACTACGGCGACCCGACCCGGCCGGAGGCGTTCTGGGCCCTGGCCGAGGGCGTCCGCGGCCTCGCCGATGCGTGCGTCGCGCTGGGCCTGCCGGTCACCGGCGGCAACGTCTCGCTCTACAACGAGGCCCCGGGATCCGCCATCGCGCCCACCCCGGAGATCGGCATCGTGGGTCTGCTGGCGGACGTCGCGACCCGCGTGGGCCCCGCGTTCCGCGCGGCGGGGAACCGCGTGCTGCTCGTGGGCCAGGCGGGCCCGGGCCTTGCCGGGAGCGAGTACGCGCTCCTGGCCGGGAAGGCGGTCGAGGACGGGCCACCGGGCCTCGACCTCGCCACGGAGCGGCAGCTCCAGGCCTTCATCCGGGAGGCCATCGCCCGCGGCCTCGTGGAGAGCTGCCAGGACGTGTCCGGCGGCGGCCTGGCGGTTGCCATCGCGGAGATGTGCATGTGGGGCGACACCGGCGCGCAGCTCCGTCTCGGCGTGGGCGACTCGCCTGCCGTGGCGCTGTTCGGGGAGAGCCCGTCGCGCCTGGTCGTCGAGACCGCGCCCCGGCACGCTCCCGCGCTGGCGCTGCTCGCCCGGCACCACGGGCTGCCCGTGGAGACGCTGGGGACGACCGGCGGCCCGCGCCTGGTCGTGGAGCTCGGTGGCGAGGGCGCCACCGGCGCCGCCGAGGAGCGGGGAAGCCGGGTCGCGGATGCGCTGGAGGTCACGGTCGCGGACCTGCGGCACGCCTGGGAGCATGGCCTCCCGCGCGCGCTGGGCTGGGAGGATGGCGGCTGATGTGCTGCCGGGGTGAGTGGACCACCCGAGCGGCGCTCGCCGATCCGAAGGACGGCGTCTGATGTGCGGCGTCGTCGGGGTCGTCCTGCCGAACCGCGGCCACGAGGCCGCGGCCGTCGCCGCGACCGCCCTGTTCGCGCTCCAGCACCGGGGCCAGGAGTCGGCCGGCGTCGGCGTGTCGGACGGCCGGCACCTGATGATCTACAAGGACCTGGGCATGGTGGCCCAGGTGCTCGACGAGCGCAGGATCCCCTCGCTCGCGGGTGACCTGGCCGTCGCCCACTGCCGCTACTCCACCACGGGATCGACGGTCTGGGAGAACGCCCAGCCGACGCTCCGCCTGGGGCCCCGGCGGGCGCTCGCCATCGGGCACAACGGCAACCTGGTCAACACCCGGGAGCTCCTGGAGCAGCTCCAGGGCGGCCGTGGCAGGCTGCCCGCCAGCACGGATACGGAGCTCCTCACGGCGCTCCTCGCCGACGAGCCCGCGGACGACACCGTGGACGCGCTGCGCAAGGTCCTGCCACGGGTCCGCGGCGCCTTCAGCCTGGTCGTCCTCGACGAGCACCGCGTCATCGGCGTCCGCGACCCGCACGGGTTCCGCCCGCTGGTCCTCGGCCGCCTCCCCGCCCCAGAGGGGGCGGACGGCCCCGGCCTCTGGGGTGACGCGACCGGTGGCTGGATCCTGGCGTCCGAGACGACCGCGCTCGACATCGTCGGCGCGGAGCTGGTCCGGGACGTGGAGCCGGGCGAGATCGTGGTGCTGGAGCCCGGTCGCCAGCCCGTCTCGGTGCGCTACGCCGAGGCGACGCCCGCCCTGTGCGTGTTCGAGCTCATCTACTTCGCCCGGCCCGACTCGTACATGCTGGGCCGCAACCTCTACGAGGCGCGTCGCCAGATGGGCATCCAGCTCGCCGGCGAGCACGCGGTGGAGGCGGACCTGGTGATGCCCGTGCCCGACACCGGCGCGCCGGCCGCGGCCGGGTTCGCGGAGGCGTCCGGGATCCCCTACCGCGAGGGCATGGTCCGCAACCGCTACAGCGGTCGGACCTTCATCCAGCCGTCCCAGTCGATGCGCCAGCGCGGCGTCAACGTGAAGCTGAGCCCGTTGCGCGAGGTGGTCCGGGACAAGCGCCTGATCGTCGTGGACGACTCCATCGTCCGCGGCAACACGACCAAGCAGATCGTGGGGCTCCTGCGGCGTGCCGGCGCCCGCGAGGTGCACGTCCGGATCTCCGCCCCGCCGATCTACCACCCCTGCTTCTACGGGATCGACACGGCCATCGAGACCGAGCTGATCGCCGGCAGCCACTCGGTGGAGGAGATCCGCGAGTTCATCGGCGCGGACTCGCTTGGCTACCTGTCCATCCGCGGCGTCCTGGCGGCCCTCGACCTGCCGTACGACCAGTTCTGCTTCGCCTGCTTCGACGGCAACTACCCGGTGCCCGTCCCATACGACGTGTCCGCGCGCAAGTTCATGCTCGAGGCGGTGGAGGCTCGATGACCGACGAGGGGGCCGGATGACTGACGAGCGGGCCGCCTACGCGCGGGCCGGGGTGGACGTCGCCGCAGGCGATCGCGCGGTGGAGCTGATGCGCGCGTCCGTGGCGTCCACGCGGCGGCCGGAGGTCCTGGGCGGCCTCGGCGGGTTCGGGTCCGCGGTGGCCATCCCGGCCGGCTACCGGGAGCCGGTGATCGTGTCGTCCACGGACGGCGTGGGGACGAAGACGGCGATCGCGGCCGCGATGGGGCGGCTGGACACGATCGGAATCGACCTGGTGGCGATGTGCGCCGACGACGTGGCCTGCACCGGCGCGGAGCCGCTGGCCTTCCTCGACTACATCGCGATCGGCAGGCTCGACCCGGGGCAGGTGGCGGCGCTCGTGTCGGGGATCGCGGACGGGTGCCGGCAGGCGGGCTGTGCGCTCACCGGTGGCGAGACCGCGGAGCACCCGGGGCTGATGGAGCCCGACGCGTTCGACCTGGCGGGGTTCTGCATCGGCATCGGCGAGCGGTCGCGGCTGCTGGACGGGTCCGCCGCCCGGGCCGGGGACGCGATCGTGGGGCTGGCGTCATCCGGGCTGCACGCGAACGGGTACTCCCTGGTCCGCGCGCTGGTGGCCGAGCATGGGCTGGCGCTCCTCGACCCGTACGCCGGGCTGCTCCGGCGGGTGCTGGGCGATGCCGCGGCTGGCGAAGCGCTCGCGCGCGAGGCACACGATGCCGGCGCGACGCTGGGCGACGTCCTGCTGGCGCCCACCCGGATCTACGCGAGGGACCTGCTGGCGATCCGCGCTTCGCTGGAGGAAGCCGGCCGCGAGGTCCGCGGGATCGCCCACATCACCGGTGGCGGGCTTTCCGGCAACGTGCCGCGCGCCCTGCCGGCGACGCTCGGGGCGCGCGTGGACCCCGCGACCTGGCCGATGCCGTCGGTCATGCGCCTGCTGGGGGCGCTCGGGGGGATCGCTGAGACTGAGGTCCGGGCGACGTTCAACGGGGGCGTGGGGATGGTGATGGTCGTGCCGGCAGGGGCCGCCGGGGCCACCGTCGAGGTGGCCCGGGGGCGCGGGATCCCGGCCTGGATCGTGGGCGAGGTTGTCGACGCGTCGGCCATCGGCGGCCGGCGGTACAAGGAGGAGGGTCTCGCAAGGTGAGCGGCATCGTCGGCGGAAGCGCAAGCGGCAGCGTCAGCGGCAGGATCGCGGTCGGCGTCTCCGGGAGTGGGTCCAACCTGCGGGCGCTGGTCGCCGCGGCCGGGCGGGGCTCGCTGGGCGGCGAGGTGGTCCTGGTCTTCGCGGACCGGCCGTGCGCGGGGCTGGACTGGGCGGCGGAGCTTGGGATCGAGACGATCCTGGTCCCCGGTGGCGACGACGCGACCCTCGCGAAGACGCTGGTCACCGCGACACCGGACGCGGTCGTCCTCGCCGGCTACCTGCGGCTGGTCGGCCCGGCCGTCCTGGCGGCCTTCGGCGGCCGGATCCTCAACGTGCACCCGTCGCTGCTGCCGTCGTTCCCCGGGCTCCACGGCGCGCGCGACGCCCTCGCCGCCGGCGTGGCGGTGACCGGCGTGACCGTGCACCTCGTGGACGCGACGCTGGACGGCGGTCCGATCGTGGCCCAGGAGGCCGTCCCGGTCCTGCCGGACGACGACGAGGACTCGCTTCTCGCGCGCATCCACCCGGTCGAGCACCGGCTCCTGCCCGCGGCGGTCGCGTCCCTGCTCGCCGGCGCGCTCATGGTCGAGGGCGGCGCCCGCCGCGCCCGCCTGGACACGGCCGTCGCGGATGCGCGGATCCCGGTCCCGCGCCGCGCGCTGCTCTCCGTGTATGACAAGGCCGGCCTGGTGGATCTCGGCCGTGGTCTCGTGCGGCGGGAATGGGAGCTCGTCAGCACCGGCGGCACCGCGCGGGCCCTGCGTGACGCCGGCCTCCCCGTGACGGACGTCGCGGCCGTGACCGGCTTCCCGGAAATGCTCGACGGCCGTGTCAAGACCCTCCATCCGCGCGTCCACGCCGGGCTCCTGGCGGACCGTCGTCGGGCCGACCACCGCGAGGCGCTCCTCGCCGCCGGCATCGCCCCGTTCGACCTCGTCGTCGTCAACCTCTACCCGTTCGCCGCCGCCGCCCGCAGGCCCGGCATCTCGTTCGACGACCTCGTGGAGGAGATCGACATCGGCGGCCCGTCGATGGTCCGCGCCGCGGCCAAGAACCACGCCTCGGTGGCGATCGTGACTTCGCCCGCGCGCTACGGGGCGGTCCTCGCGGCGCTCGACGAGCACGGCGCCGTGCCGCTTGGCCTCCGCTCCGCCCTCGCCGTGGAGGCGTTCCGTCACACCGCCGCGTACGACGCCCGGATCGCCGCCGAGCTGCCCGGGCGCATGTTCGCGGCCGGCGTCGCGCTGCCGGCGGAGCCGGGCCTGCCCGGCGCCGAGGACCCGTATCCGCCCACCATCACGATCTCGATGGAGAAGCTGGACACCCTCCGCTACGGCGAGAACCCCCACCAGCCGGCCGCGCGCTACCGCCGCACGGACCGCGAGCCGCGCCCGGCCGAGGGTCCGTTCGCCGGCGGCGAGCCTCCGCTCCAGGGCAAGGCGCTCAGCTACAACAACGTCCTGGACGCCTCGGCGGCTGCCTCGCTCGGGCGCCTGATGCGCGGGCCGGCCGTCGTCATCGTCAAGCACACGAACCCGTGCGGCGCGGCCGAGCGCGGGACCCTGATCGAGGCCTGGGAGTCGGCGCTGGCGGGTGATCCCGTCTCGGCGTTCGGGGGCGTCGTGGCGATCACCGGCGCCGTGGACCGGGCCCTGGCCGAACGGCTGGTCTCGATCTTCCTCGAGGTCGTCGTGGCGCCGGCGTTCGACGACGGGGCGCGCGAGGTCCTGGCGACGAAGCCGAACCTGCGGCTCGTGGTGGATCCGGCGCTGGGAACCGCGGCGGTCTCCGCAGTCGCCGATCCGCTCGGCTCGTTCCGGACCGCCGGCGGCGCGGTGCTCGTCACCGCCCCCGACAACCTCGCGGACGACCCGTCCGGATGGGCCTGCACCACCTCGCGCCCGCCGACCGAGGCGGAGCGCCGGGACCTGGACCTCGCCTGGCGCCTGTGCCGGGGCGTCGTGTCCAACGCCATCGTGCTGGTGCGGGACGGGATGCTGATCGGCGTCGGGTCCGGCCAGGTCAGCCGCGTGGACGCCTGCCGCGGCGCGGTCGACAAGGCCCGCCAGTTCCAGGGCGAGGCCGGGGCGACCCGCGCCGCAGCGGCCTCGGACGCGTTCTTCCCCTTCGCTGACGGCCCGAGGGTGCTGCTGGACGCGGGCGTGACCGCCATCGTCCAGCCCGGCGGCTCGATCCGAGATGTGGAGGTCCTGGCGGACGTGGAGGCCGCGGGCGCCGCGATGCTCGTGACCGGGACGCGGCACTTCCGCCACTGAGGGCCCGTCGCGCCGCCGACTGCCGCTGCTACCATCGAGCGGCCATGTCAGACCGTCGCCGCTTCTACCTGACCACCGCGATCGCGTACGCGAACAGCGCGCCCGGGCTCCACACCGTGTACGAGGTGATCGGCGCCGACGTCATCGCGCGGTGGCACCGGATGCTGGGCGACGACACGCGGTTCCTGACCGGAACGGACGAGCACTCGGTCAACATCGCCCAGTCCGCCGAGGCCCTTGGCATCACGCCCCGCCAGTTCGTGGACGAAAAGGTGGCCCTGTTCAGGGACGCCGAGGACGCGCTCCTCATCAGCCCGGACCGATTCATCCGCACCACCGACCCGGACCATTACCGCTCGGCGCAGGAGATGGTGCGCCGCGCCTACGACAACGGCGACATCTACCAGGCGAGCTACGACGGCTGGTACTGCCCGAGCGAGGGCTTCAAGGCGCCCTCGGACCTGCTCGAGACGGCCACCGGCATGCGCTGCCCGAACCACCCCGACGTCCGGCTGCAGTGGCTGTCGGAGAAGAACTGGTTCTTCCGCCTCTCCGCCTACCAGGAGCGCCTGCTCGACTGGTACGAGAAGAACCCGGACTTCGTCCAGCCGGACTACCGGCGCAACGAGATGCTGGGCTTCATCCGCCAGGGCCTCCAGGACTTCTCGATCAGCCGCGCCGGTGCCACGTGGGGCATCCCGTTCCCCGTGATGCCGGACGGCTCGTCCGCCCAGCGTCCGGACGGCACCTGGGACCCGGCCGCCGGCACGGTCTACGTCTGGTACGACGCGCTGATCAACTACATCACCGGCGCCGGCTTCCCGGACAGCCTGGACCGGTTCCGCGAGTGGTGGCCGGCTGACCTCCACGTCATCGGCAAGGACATCGCCCGCTTCCACACGATCTACTGGCCCGCGATGCTGTGGTCGGCCGGGCTCGACGCGCCGAAGCACGTCTGGGTCCACGGCTGGCTGCTGGTCCAGGGCGGCGAGCGGATGAGCAAGAGCCGCGGCAACTTCCTCGACCCGCTGGCCGTCGTGGCGGCGTTCGGCGCGGACGGCGCCCGCTACGTGACCCTGCGCGAGGTCGCCTTCGACCGCGACACCGAGGTCTCCTGGGACTCGTTCGTTCGCCGCTACAACGCGGACCTCGCCAACGACTTCGGCAACCTCGTCAACCGCACGGTCTCGATGGTCAACCGCTACTTCGACGGGGAGCGGCCCACCCCGCGCGAGGACGGGGTGTCGCCGCTGGCCGAGGGCTGGGCCGATACGCTCCGCCTGTACGGCGAGAAGCTGGACGCGTGTCTGCTCCACGACGCGCTGGGCGAGCTCTGGGAGTTCGTGGGCGGCGCCAACAAGACCGTCGATGCCGAGCAGCCGTGGACGCTGGCGAAGCGGGCGAAGGCCGGCGACACCGATGCCGGGGCGCGGCTGCGCGGCGTCCTGGGCGACCTGGTCGAGGCCTGCCGGCTGGTGGGCCTGGCGGCCGCGCCGTTCATGCCCGGCATGGCGCCCAGGGTGTTGGAGCAGCTCGGCTACCCGTACCCGTACCAGGCGGACGGCAACGGTGGGCCCCATCTGCTGGAGCTGCTCGGGTGGGGTGCGGCGGCCGGCCCGGGCCGGGTCACCGACACGCCCGCCCCGCTGTTCCCGCGTCTGGAGAGCGAGGTTGCCGCGGAGGAGGCCGCCAAGTGACCGATCGGAGCTACGTGACGGCGAACGCGGAGGCGACCGCCGCGCTCCGGACCCTGGTCGGCTCGCTGGCCGACGCCGAGCTGCGGGCGGACCTGGGCGGCGGGTGGACCGTGTCGGTCGCCCTCGCGCACCTCGCGTTCTGGGACGGCTGGCATCTCGCCCGGTGGCAGCACGCCGCCGTCACGGGCGCGGTTGCGCCGCCCCCGGAGGCGGACGAGGTCTCGGGCCGCGCCAACGAGGCGCTCGAGGCCACCTGGCGGGCAATCGCCCCGGATCGCGCCGTCGGGCTTGCGCTCGACGCGGCAGACGCGGTCGACGCGCTCGTGGCCGGCCTGGACGACGCCTCGGTCGATGCGGCCCGCCTGGCGGGAGGGACCGTCTGGGTCGAGCGCTTCCACCATCGCGAGAAGCACATCGAGCAGATCCGCAGCGCCATCGGCCGCGCCTGACGTCCCGCCGCCGGCGCCGTATGCTCCGGGTCCAATCCTTGTCCCAGGAGGTCCCGTCCATGGCCAGAGGCGAGATCGCGCACATCGAGTTCCCGGCGGACGACCTCGAGCGCGCCAAGCGGTTCTACGCGGCGGTCGCCGGGTGGGAGTTCGGCCAGATGGCGGAGTTCGGCGACTACGAGCTGTTCCGCACCGGCGGGACCACCGGCGGTGCCATCGGCCTCCGCGGACGGAGCGTCGGCCCGGCGATCCGGATCTACATCAACGTGGACTCGCTCGAGGAGGCGATCGCGGCCGCGGTGGCGAACGGCGGCGCCGAGGTCGAGCCGCCCACGCAGATCGGCGGCAACATGGGCCGCTTCGCGGTCGTCCGCGACCCGGAGGGCAGCGAGGTGGGGATCTGGCAGTCGCCTCCGGCCGCGGAGGCCTGATCGCCCGGAGCGTCCGGCCCCACGACCCCCGTACCATTGCGGGATGCGCCTCGTCGATGCCCACGCCCACCTCAACGCGGACCGCTTCACCGACGACGTCGAGCTGGTGCTGGGTGGCGCGCGCCTGGAGGGGCTCGAGCGGATCCTCGTGCCGGGCTGGAACGCGCACTCGTCGGAACGGGCGCTCGAACTGGCCGAGCGCTGGCCGTGGCTGGACGCCGCGGTGGGTGTGCATCCCCACGACGCCGCGAAGGTGACCCCCGCTGAGTGGTCCGCCGTCGAGGCGTGGGCGCGCGACGAGCGGGTGGTGGCGATCGGGGAGACGGGCCTCGACTCGGACCGGATGTTCTCGCCCTGGGACGCCCAGCTGGACAACCTGCGGGCCAACCTCGCGCTCGCGCTCGCGACCGGCAAGCCCGCGATCCTGCACTGCCGGTCGCGAACGGGCGGGCGTGACGCACAGGATGCCCTCGAGGAGGAGTTGCGGGCGGCAGGGTTCGATGGTGCGCCGGCCCATGCGGCCTTCGGCGACCGGCCCGCGGCGGTGATCCACAGCTTCTCCGGTCCGGTCGACTACGCGGAGACGGTGGTCGCGATGGGCCTCGCGGTGAGCTTCTCCGGCCTGGTGTTCCGGCGCGGCGAGGAGCCCTCGGCGGAGGCGGTGAGGCTCGTCCCCGCGGGCCGGCTCCTGGTGGAGACGGACTCGCCGTTCCTGTCGCCGCCGGGGGCGCCGCGTTCGCGCAACGTGCCCCAGCACGTGGCCATCACGGCGCGCTGGACCGCCGGGCTGCGCGGGGTGGGGGAGGGCGAGCTGGGCGACGCCCTGGTGAGCGCCTATGACGCCACGTTTCCACGGGTCCGCCCACGCTGAGGCGCCCGACGGACGCCGCTACGGCGTCGCGACCGCGTGCTCCCGCGCCAGGGCCGTGTAGCTGATCTCCAGGTTGATCGGCTGGCCGATGGCATGCGCCAGCGACGTCGCCAGCGGCGGCGCGGGGGCCGGGGCGTCGGACCCGGTCAGCGCGATCGACACCGTGTTGCCCGTGATCCTCCAGTCCAGGACCTCGAGGTCGCGGTTGCCGATCCAGTCGCGCACGATCGGGGCGCCGGTCGTGCTCCAGATGATCCCCCGGGCGGCGTCGATGCCATTTGCGACGAGCGGGATCGCGATGATGACCAGCGCCACCACCGCCGCGAGGAACCCGTTCCGGAGCCGGTGACGTTCGCGCAGCATCTCGCGGCTGGGGGCGGCGCCGGCCAGCACGAACACGATGCACGCGATCACCACGATCGCGCAGAAGTTGGTCAGGAACAGGGTCATCGCACCGGCCGCGTCCTGCGGCCGCCCGAGCTCCAGGCAGATCCCGACCGTCGCGAGCGGCGGCACGAGCGAGACCGCGATCGCCACGCCCGGCAGGGCGTCGCTGCCGGTCCGGCGCACGGCCACGAAGGCCCCGGCCGCACCCGCCGCGAGCGCCACGCCGAGGTCCAGCACCCCCGGCGAGGTGCGCGCCTCGAGCGCAGGCGTCAGCGTGAGCGGGTTCGGGATGACGACCGCCACGACGAACCCGATCGCGATCACCATCAGGGCGCCCAGCACGACCTGGACGAACGTGATCGTCTGCCAGCGCGCGCGCCCGGTCACGAGGGCCGCGGCGAGCGCCATGATCGCCCCGCCGAGGGGTGCCACGACCATGGCGCCGATGATCGAGGCGGTCGAGTCCTGGTACAGGCCGAACGAGGCGATCAGCCCGGCGAGGGCGAGCAGGACGGTGAACGTGATCACCGACTTGCGGAACGCCGGGCCCTCCGGGAACAGGTCGTCGAGCTTCGCGGGCCCGAGCGATTGTCGTGCATCGGGGAGCGCCGGTGCCGCGGACTGCGCGGACGGCGCCTTCGGAGCCCCAACCCCGGCGTTCGCGGCCATGTCTCCTCCTCCTCGAGCGTCGCGGCGTGTCCCTCGCCGTATCGCCCTCCATGGGTGAATGGCGATGGTGGCTCTCGGGATTAGACTCTATCTGCGCGAGCATGGGGACGTCACCGTTTCACGTCGATCCTCGCCGCGATCCGGGATCGACGTTGGTGCCCGGGACCTTCAGGAGGCAGCCATGACGCTTGGGCCGCTCGAGTACACGGTCATCGGGTTCGAGGGCAACCGCTTCAACGGCGAGATCGCCAAGGAGCTCGGCGAGGTCGTCGACGCCGGGACCATCGCCCTGGTCGACCTCGTGTTCATCACCAAGGACATCGACGGCAACGCGACGTCCCTGGAGCTCGACAACAAGGAGGATCCGCGCTTCGCCGGGTTCGCGGGCATGCTCGAGGGTCTCGCCGGCCTCCTCACCGAGGAGGACATCGACACCATCGCCGCCGACCTCGCACCCAACACGTCCGCCCTCGTGGTCCTGTTCGAGCATCGCTGGGCGGTGAGGCTCAAGGAGGCGATGGAGGGCGCCGGCGGGTTCCTCGTGGCGCGCGAGACGATCCGGCCCGAGACCCTCGAGATGCTGAACGCGGAGCTCGACGCCGCGCAGCTCAGCGCATAACCAGTCAGGTCAGCCCGACCAGACGGCAAGAACAGAAAGGAACGGACGACCATGCGACGACGAGGTGTCGGCATCGTGGGTGTAGCCGCCGTGGCTCACCACTCCGCCAAGAGGGGCGCCCAGCAGCAGGCGGCCGCAGACCAGGCGGCCGTGCAGCAGCCGGCCCCGGTCTACGAGGAGCCCGCCGCTCCCGCGGCTCCGGCCTCGGATCCGGTCACCGACCAACTGACGAACCTGGCCAATCTCCACGCGTCCGGCATCCTCACGGACGAGGAGTTCGCCGCGGCCAAGGCCAAGGTGATCGGGATCTAGACCCGCGGAACGCCGCGCCTGCCCCGGCAGGCGCCACAGGAGAGGACCCCGGTGGCATCCGCTGCCGGGGTCGTTCCTTGTCAGGGTCGACGGGCACCCGGGCGGGTGGCCGCGGACCGTTCCGGGGGGCGCGCCGGGCGCGTTTGACATACCGGCGCCCATTCGCTACTTTGTTGGCACTCTCAACGGGAGAGTGCCAATGCCAGCGGGACGCGATCCGCTGGGGCCCGGCCGGAACCCCGCGGGGCAAGCATCCGGCGGCACCCGGCCCCCCGGTCGCGCACGTGGCACGGCACTCGAGCAAGAGGATCCGGGCGCCCGCGGCCTGACGGCCCGGCCGACCCGACCCATGTCACAGGCCATCGGTGGCCGGTCTCGGCCGCCACAGGAGGAATGCACCTTGGCCACTGCCTCTTCGACGAAGCTCCGCCCGCTGGGCGACCGTCTCGTCATCAAGCCCACCCCGCGGGAGGAGATGACGAAGTCCGGCATCGTGTTGCCGGACACCGCGAAGGAGAAGCCCCAGGAGGGCGTGGTTCTCGCGGCCGGCCCGGGCAAGATCCTCGACGATGGATCACGCGAGCAGATGGACGTCGCCGTCGGCCAGAAGGTCCTGTACGCGAAGTATGCCGGGACCGAGTTCAAGGTCGACGCCGAGGACCTCCTCATCGTGAGCCAGAAGGACATTCTCGCGATCGTCGAGGACTGACGAGCCGACGCCGGCACCGGCGCCGGCGCCCTGATCGCGCATCACCCCCGAATAGCACTCCCGGAGGGATCACCACCTTGGCCAAGCAGCTCATCTTCGACGAGACCGCTCGTCGCTCGCTCAAGCGCGGCATCGACCGCCTCGCCGACGCGGTCCGCGTCACGATCGGCCCCAAGGGCCGCAACGTCGTGCTGGACAAGAAGTTCGGCTCCCCGACCATCACCAACGACGGCGTCACGATCGCTCGCGACATCGAGCTCGAGGACCCGTTCGAGAACATGGGCGCGCAGCTCCTCAAGGAGGTCGCGACCAAGACCGACGACGTCGCCGGCGACGGCACCACCACCGCGGTGGTCCTGGGCCAGGCGATGGTCTCCGAGGGCCTGCGGGTCGTCACCGCCGGCGCCAACCCCATGGTCGTCAAGCGCGGCATCGAGACCGCCGTCGCGGCCATCGTGGCCGAGATCAAGCGCACCGCCCGCCCGGTCGAGACCCGCGAGCAGATCGCGGCCGTCGCAGCCATCTCCGCGGCGGATCCCGAGGTCGGCGAGATCATCGCCGAGGTGATGGACAAGGTCGGCAAGGACGGCGTCATCACCGTCGAGGAGGGCCAGTCCCTCGGCCTCGAGAAGGAATACACCGAGGGCATGCAGTTCGACCGGGGCTACATCTCGGCCTACTTCGTGACCAACAGCGACCGGATGGAGGCCGTCCTCGAGAACCCGGTCATCCTCATCACGGACAAGAAGATCAGCGCCGTCCAGGACCTCCTGCCCGGCCTCGAGAAGGCCGTCCAGCAGAGCCGCCCGATGCTGATCATCGCGGAGGACATCGACGGCGAGGCCCTGGCCACGCTGGTCGTGAACAAGCTCCGCGGCACCGTCTCGGTCCTGGCCGTCAAGGCGCCGGGCTTCGGCGATCGCCGCAAGGAGATGCTCCGCGACATCGCGATCCTGACCGGCGGCACCGTGATCTCCGAGGAGATCGGCCGCAAGCTCGACTCGGTCAACTTCGAGGATCTGGGCAAGGCCCGCCGCGTCGTCGCCACCAAGGACGACACGACGATCATCGACGGCGAGGGCTCGCCGGAGCAGATCAAGGGGCGCATGAGCCAGATCAAGACGCAGATCGAGGACACGACCAGCGACTACGACCGCGAGAAGCTCCAGGAGCGCCTCGCCAAGCTGGCCGGTGGCGTCGCCGTCATCAAGGTCGGCGCGGCCACCGAGGTCGAGCTCAAGGAGAAGAAGCACCGCATCGAGGATGCGCTCTCGACGACCCGGGCGGCCGTCGAGGAGGGCCTCGTCGCCGGCGGCGGCACCACGCTCCTCCAGGCCATCCCCGCGCTTGATTCCATCAAGCTCGAGGGCGACGAGCAGGTCGGCGTGGACATCGTCCGCAAGGCCCTCGAGGCCCCGGCCCGCCAGATCGCCGACAACGCCGGCATGTCCGGTGAGGTCGTCGTGAACGCGATCCGGGCCCTGCCGACCGGCCACGGCTACGATGCCCTCAAGGGCGAGTACGGCGACATGTTCGAGAAGGGCATCGTCGACGCCGCCAAGGTCACCCGCTCCGCGCTCCAGAACGCCGCCTCCATCGCCGCGATGGTCCTGACCACGGAGACGTTGATCACGGACCTCCCGGAGAAGGAGAAGGCCGGGGCCGGCGGCGGCCACGACCACAATGGGGGCATGGACTTCTAGTCCCGGCCCAGCGCACGCTCGCGAACCTCGCGACAACAACGGCCCCCGGGGACACCGCCCCCGGGGGCCGCTTCGCATCCCCGTCCGGCCCGTTTCCGTCGCGGGCTTAAACTCGGGGGAGCGACAACACGGCAGGAGGCTCCATGATCCGTACCCGACGCAGGCCGATCGGCGGCCCGCTTCGGGGTGCCCTCGCGCTGGTCCTGGTGCTCTTCGTGGCGGCGGGCGCGGGACGGGCCATCGGGATCGGGCCGCTCGCGGCGACGGCGCCGCCCGACCAGGTCACGGATCCCCGGGAGATGATCGCCCGCTCGCTGCAGGCCATGATCGATGCATCGTCCGTCCACGTCGAGGGCACGCTGGAGGGTCGCCTGCCGGGTGCGTTGCTGAGGCGGAGCGAGACATGGGTGGATCTCGGCGGGACCACGTTGACTGCCGACCTGCGACCCCGCGACGCCCGGACGCAGGCCCACCTCGCGTCGACGGCACTCGGCGTGGACCTCGACGCGATCACGGTCTGGACCGACGCCTGGTACCGGTCCGGCGGCGGCGAGTGGCAGAAGGTGCCCGTGGGCCAGGCCACGTCGGGAACCGGCCTCGACCTCAACCCGCTCACGCTCGTCGATCGCCTGCGCTCCTACCTGGCGAGCAGCGGCCGGACCCCGACCGCGACCGACGTCGCGTGCGGCAGCGGCTCGGGGCGGTGCCACCAAGTCCGGCTGGACGCGGGAACCGACCCCGCCGGCGTCCTGGCGGCGATGCTGCCGGGCGCCTCCGACGGCTCGCTGCCTCCGGTGTCCACGACGATCACGTTGCGGACGGACGCCCTGACGCTCCGGCCGGTGTCGCTCCTGGTCGAGGCGGCGTCTCGGGACGGCACGATCGACCTTCGGCTCACCTTGAGCTTCGGGCCATGGGACGGTCCCGTCCGAATCGACGAGCCGCCCGCCGGCGGGGGCTGAGCGCGGGCCGAGTGCTGTCGGCTCGGCTGAACGCTCGCACTTCCGGCCGGGCCCGGGGAGCCCGGCCGTGGGCCACCCAACCTAGAATGGGCCGGTGAGTCCCACCCCCCGCGAGCCCACCAGGCGTCGTCGCACGCGAATTGTCGAGCCCGACGTCCAGGGCACGTGGCTGGACCTCGGGCCACGGGCCGGCGACCCATCGGAGGCCACGGGCGTCGCGGCGTCACGCGAGCCCGCCCTCCCGGATGAACCCGACTGGCTCCGGGATGCCCCCGCGGCAGCAGACCTGGTCACGGTGCCCGCGCTGGACCCGGAGGCCGTCGCGGCCGCGCTCGAGACCCGGCGGGCGGCCCGGGCCGAGGAGATCGTCTCCAACCTCAACCCCGAGCAGCGCCGGGCGGTCATCACCACGGATGGGCCGCTCCTGATCCTGGCCGGGGCGGGCTCGGGCAAGACGCGGGTGGTTGCCCACCGCATCGCCTATCTCATCGGCGTGAAGGCGGTCCAGCCGCGCCGGATCCTCGCGGTGACGTTCACCAATCGCGCCGCGGGCGAGCTCCGGGAGCGGATCATCGCCCTGGTCGGCGAGCAGGGGAAAGAGGTGGAGGCCGGCACCTTCCACGCGCTCTGCGCCCGGGTCCTGCGCCGCGACGGGGAGGCGATCGGGCTCGACCGGCGCTTCGTCATCTACGACACGGACGACCAGCAGCAGCTGATGAAGCGGATCCTGGCCGAGGAGGACCTGCCCGCCACCGGGGAGTTCCGGCCGGCCGCGATCCTGGGCGCCATCAGCCGGGCCAAGAACGAGATGCTGGACGAGGTGTTCCTCGCCGAGAACGCCGTCAACCACAAGGAACGCGTCGTCGCGAAGCTGGCGGCCCGCTATCGTGAGCGACTCCGGGCCGCCAACGCCCTCGACTTCGACGACCTGCTGCTGCGCGCCGTCGAGCTGTTCGAGCACGCGCCCGACGTGCTGGAGCGGTACCAGGCCCGCTGGCGCTACCTCCACGTGGACGAGTACCAGGACACGAACCGGCCGCAATACCTGTGGGTCCGGGCGCTGGCGGCGGCCCACCGGAACCTGTGCGTGGTGGGCGACGACGACCAGAGCATCTACGGCTGGCGCGGCGCCAACATCGCGAACATCCTGGACTTCGAGCACGACTATCCCGACGTCACGGTCGTCAAGCTCGAGCAGAACTACCGCTCCACCCAGCTGATCCTGGACGCGGCCCACGCCGTGGTCTCGCGCAACGAGCGCCGGACGGACAAGAGGCTGTGGACCGAGAACCACGGCGGCGTGCCGATCCAGCGGTTCGAGGCCTACAACGAGGACGAGGAGGCCGAGTGGATCGCCCGCCAGGTCGAGGGGCTGGTGGGCTCGACCGGGCGCAGCTCGTTGCTCACCCGGCGCGCGGACGATGACGAGTCGACGCGGTTCCGGCCCAGGGACGTCGCGGTCATGTACCGGATGAACGCCCAGTCCCGTGCGATCGAGGAGGCGTTCCTCCGCTACGGCATCCGCTACCAGCTGGTCGGCGGCACACGGTTCTACCAGCGTCGCGAGGTCAAGGACGCGCTGGCCTACCTGCGGGTCCTTAGATCCGACACGGACGTGGTCTCGTTCGAGCGGGTCGTCAACGTACCGGCGCGCGGGATCGGCGAGAAGAGCATCGAGGCGCTGCGACGCCACGCGGTCACGCACGGCGACGACGTCTGGGCGGCGGTCGAGGCGGGAGCAGCGGGTGAGGTCGAGGGGCTGGGACCGAGGATCCGCGGCGCGCTGGCCGGGTTCGCCGAGCTGGTCCGGCGGCTGCGCCGGCGGATCGGGGTGCTGCCGCTGCCGGAGCTGCTGGACGAGATCCTCGAGGCGTCCGGCTATCGGGCGATGCTCGCGGACGGCTCCGAGGAGGGCGAGGATCGCTGGGCGAACCTGCTCGAGCTGCGCGAGGTCACCCTGCGCTACGAGGACCTCTCGCCCGAGGACGCCCTCGACCGGCTGCTCGAGGAGACGGCGCTGGTCGCCGACCAGGACATGTACGAGGGCGAGGCCGACGCGGTGACCCTCATCACCCTCCATGCCGCCAAGGGCCTGGAGTTCCCGGTCGTGTTCATCGCCGGCCTGGAGGAGGGCCTGTTCCCGCACAACCGGGCCCTCGACGACGAGAAGGAGCTGGAGGAGGAGCGGCGGCTCGCCTACGTCGGCATCACGCGTGCGAAGCGGCGGCTGTTCCTCTCGCACGCCTGGCGGAGGGCGACGTGGGGCGGCGGCGGGATGAGCATCCCGTCCCGGTTCCTGCTGGAGATCCCCGCGGAGCTGATGTCCGGGCCGCGGTTGGACCGGGCCGGCGACATGGGCTCGGACCTGGACCCGGACGTCGTCTTCCGCGAGCGCGGGTCGCGGTTCGGGGCAGGCGTGCGGGCGGGGGGCGGGGCCTATCGGCAGGGGAGCGGGCGGCCGGGTGCCCCACAGGCCGGGGAGACGTTCCGGCCGACGCGGGATCTGGGCGCGAAACGCGAGGCGTTCGCCGCGGGGGCGCCGTCGGGCTCGTTGGGGCCGCAGCTGGGTGCCGGCGGCGCGGGCTCGGGTGCCGGCTCGGCTTCGGGCTCGATCGCGGGTGCGGGCTCGATCGCGGGTTCGGGTGCCGGTTCGTCCGCCGACTTCGGCGCCGACGCCGGCTCGGGCGCCGCCTCTGGCGCGCGTCGATCCGTCCCGGCGTCGCGTCCGATCGTGCCCGGCGAGCGCCGCTACCGGGACGGGGACAAGGTTCGCCACGCACGTTGGGGCGACGGGATCGTGGTCAGCTCGAAGCTCACCCGTGACGACGAGGAGGTGATGGTCGTCTTCCGGGACCTGTCGGTCGGCCGCAAGACGATGCTGGCGAGCCTCGCCAACCTGGAGATCATCGGCTGAGGTCGCGGCCTCTGCGCGCGAGCTCGGGGACGACGACCTGACGTCGGGCGCCCGGGGCGATCCCTGTCATCCAGTCGGAGCTTTGTCGCCCCACGCTGGCGCGAGATGCGGGATGTGCTCGGGGTAGTGGGCGATCGAGTCCGCGATGACGATCTCCGCCACGCTGCCCTCGAGCCAGGGGTGCGGATCCCGCGCGAACAGCTCCTCGCCGGTGGCACGCTCGACGGCGGCCAGAAGGCGGGCGAACGAGTCCGCTTCGCCTCGGAGCACGTCGGCGGAGGAGCGGCCCCGGTGCTCGGCCAGGATCCGCGCGTTCCAGGCGTCGGTGTCCCAGGGCTCGTCACCGCCCGGGTACGGATCGACGCCGGTGCGGCAGCCCTCGATGACGTTGGTCGAATGGTCGTTCCACCACTCGACGTGGGCGAGGACGTCCTTGCGCGTCCAGCCTTCCATGCCGGGTGCCGGCCCGGTCATGGCGTCGTCGTCGAGCGCTGCGGCGGCCGCCGCCAGCTCGGCATGGGTTGCCCGGATCGCGGCGAGCAGCTCGGCCTTGTCCATGGATTGGAGCCTACGCCGGTTTGGCGCGGCCGCAAGCCCGAATCCCGGGGGGCGGGGGACCTCTCCGAAGGCGGACGACCGGAACGGCGCCGGGGGCGGTAGGCCGAAACCGGGCCAGCCGCGAAGCGACCCGATCGTGGCCGGCCCCTCCGGGTCACCCGGAACGGCACCATGACCGTATGCTGCCGGTGATGACCGACACCCTCCCCGTCGACCCGTCCCTGGTCGAGGCTGCCGCGGCGCTCGCGCCCGGGGACGCCGCGGCGCGCCACGAGGAGCTCGCCGGGCAGGTCCGCCGCGCCAACCGCCTCTACTACGAGGATGACGCCCCGGAGCTGGCCGATGCCGAGTACGACGCCCTGTTCCGCGAGCTGGTCGCGCTCGAGACCGCGTTCCCGGCGCTCGTCACGCCCGACTCGCCGACCCAGCGGGTGGGTGGCGCCCCGGCCGGCGGCCGCTTCCCCGAGGTCCGCCACGCGCGGCCGATGCTGTCGCTCTCGAACGCCTTCAGCCACGACGAGCTGCGCGCCTTCGATGCCCGCGTCCGGAGGGGGCTGGGCCTGCCGGCGGCCCCGGAGCCGGCCGGCGACCTGTCCTACGTCGCCGAGCTCAAGATCGACGGCCTGGCGGTCTCCCTCCAGTACGAGCGAGGCCGGTTCACGGTGGGCGCGACCAGGGGCGACGGGACGACCGGAGAGGACGTCACGCCGAACCTCCGCACGATCCGGGGCATCCCGGAGCGGCTGGTCGAGCCCGTGACGATCGAGGCCCGCGGCGAGGTCTTCATGCCCAAGGCCGAGTTCGCACGGATCAACGCGGAGCGCGAGGAGCAGGGCCTGGCGCTCTACGCGAACCCCCGCAACAGCGGCGCCGGCTCCCTGCGCCAGAAGGACCCGGCCGTGACGGCGGGCCGCCTGCTCGGGACGTGGCTCTACCAGCTGCTGGAGGACGCCCCGGCGATCCAGGGCGGTCTGGCCGACGAGCCGGTGGACGTCTCCGCCGGCGCCGCCGCGGTGCCGGCCTCGTTCGTCACCAGCCAGTCGGGCGCCCTCGCCCGCCTGGAGGCCCTCGGCTTCCCGGTCAACCCCGACCGCGAGTCAGGCCTGGACATCGAGGGCGTGATCGGCTTCCTGGAGCGCTGGCGCGAGGCCCGCCACGACCTGCCGTACGAGACGGACGGCGTCGTCGTCAAGGTGGACCTCTTCGACCAACAGGCCCGGCTCGGCATGGTCAGCCGGGCGCCCCGCTGGGCGATCGCCTACAAGTTCCCGCCGGAGCAGGTGGAGACCCTGCTCGAGGACATCGTGCCCTACGTGGGCCGCACGGGAACCCTCACGCCCGTCGCCCACCTCCGGCCCGCCCGGGTCGCGGGCTCCACGGTGGCCCGGGCCACGCTCCACAACCTCGACGAGGTGCGCCGGAAGGACGTCCGGATCGGGGACACGGTCGTCCTCCAGAAGGCCGGCGACGTCATCCCCGAGGTCGTGCGGCCGGTCCTGGACAAGCGCCCCGTCGACGCCCGCGAGTTCCAGATGCCCGACGCCTGCCCGGTCTGCGGCACGGCCGTGGTCCGGGACGAGGGCGCCGTCCGCCATTACTGCCCGAACCAGGCCTGCCCGGCGCGTCTCGCCCAGGCCTACGCCCACTTCGTCGGCCGGGGCGGCATGGACATCGAGGGCGCCGGCTGGGCCGTGCTGTCGCAGCTGCTGGAGCGCGGCATGGTGCACCGCCGCGCGGACTTCTTCCGGCTGACCGTCGAGGACCTCGAGTCACTCGATCGCTTCGCGCGCAAAAGCGCCGAGAACCTGCTCGCCGCGATCGCGCGGGCGCGCACCGGCCGGCCGCTGGCCAAGGTGCTCAACAGCCTGGGCATCCCCCAGGTCGGGGAGTCCACGGCCGTGGACCTCTCGGGCTGGCTCGCGCGGCGGGTGCGCCCCGACGCCTTTCCGCCGCCCGCTCCCGACGCCGTTCCCGACCCATGGTTCGCCGCGGTCGAGGCGGAGCTGCGGCGCGTCGCCCTCGACGCGCCGGACACGTTCCGGGAGGTCAGCGGCATCGGCCCGACGGTGGCCGCGGCGGTCCGCGCCTGGTTCGAGGATCCCGCCACGCGGGACGTCCTGCGCGAGCTGGTCGAGGCCGGTGTCGTCCCGGAGCGTCCGGTCGTGCGGGACGCCCGCGAGACCGGCCAGGCGGGGCCGCTGGCCGGCAAGACCGTTGTCGTGACCGGGTCGCTCGAGGGCTTCAGCCGCGAGGAGGCGGAGGACGCGGTGCGCGCGGCCGGCGGCAAGCCGGCGGGCTCGGTGTCGAAGAAGACGGACTACCTCGTGGCCGGCCCGGGTGCCGGCTCGAAGCTGCAGACGGCCACCGAGCTCGGGATCACGGTCCTGGACGAGGACGGGTTCCGCCGGCTGCTCGCGCCGGGGACGACGACGCAGGACGCCCCACCGGCGACGTCGGCGACCGACGACGCCCCCACGGCCGATGCCGCGGCGGCCGAGGACGACGCGTGAACGCGGACGAGGCGCTCCTCGCCGAGCGTTTGGCCACGGACCTGGAACGGGTCCTCGGGACGGGGATCCTCGTCGAGGACCTCGAGCTCCAGGGTGACGGTCCCGTGACCATCCGGATCGCCTGCCTCGTCGATGGGGCGTCGCGCGAGATCCGGGCGGAGGGCGCAACGGCCGGCGAGGCGGCAGCGGCCGTCATCCGCCGGGCCGCCGACCTTCGCCTCGCGGGGGCCTTCTGGCAGATCGTCGGACCGGCCTGACCGGGCAGGCGCACGTCGCGGAGTCGGGCGCAAGCCGCGGTCGCCTGAATTCGAAGGGCCGTCCGGCCCTTGCCCGCGGGACCCGTGATCGCGGGATCATGCCCAAGCTCAGGACGTGGGACAATACCCGCCTCACCTGATCGAAGGAGGAGCCAATGTCCCTGCGTGGACGGATGTCCCTGCTCGGCGCCGCTGTCCTGCTCGTTGCTGCCTGCAGCGGCAGCGCGGCAACGACAGCGCCCGCAACTACTGCACCCAGCATGGCCCCCGCGAGCCAGGCCCCGGCCAGCATGGCCCCGGCCAGCATGGCCCCGGCCAGCGCACCGGCGAGCGCGGCCGCGGCCAGCGCGAGCCCAATCGCCGGCGGCCTGCTCGAGAAGGTTCTCAAAGCAGGCACCATCAAGATGTCGACCGATCCGCAGTACCCGCCGCAGTCGTCGATCAAGTCAGACGGCACGTTCGAAGGCTTCGACATCGACGTGGGGACCGAGATCGCCAAGCGCCTGGGCGTGAAGATCGCGTTCGAGACCCCGGACTGGAACCTCATCACGGCCGGCTCGTGGGGCGGGCGCTGGGACTTCAGCGTCGGCTCGATGACGATCACCACGCCGCGCGAGAAGGTCCTCGCATTCACCAAGCCGTACTACTACACGCCGGCCCAGATGGCCGCCTCGACGGCCTCCGGCATCACGACCCTCGACGGTCTCGCCGGCAAGGTCATCTGCGTGGGCGAGGCCACCACGTATTACGACTGGATGCAGGGCACGCTCGACCTCGGGTCCTACACCCCGACCACGAAGCCGCCCGCGGGCTCGACGGTCACGACCATGACCACGGATCGGCTGTGCGCCGATACGTGGAAGGCCGGCCGCAAGGACTTCCAGGGCTGGCTCAGCTCCTCCACGACGGTCGACGCGGCGGTCAAGGCCGGCCTACCGCTGGTGAAGGTCGGCGCCCCGGTGTACTCGGAGCCGCTCGGTGTGGCCTTCGACAAGAGCGGGCCCGACCCGACGGACATGGTCGCCCGGGTGAACGCGATCCTGGACGAGATGCGCGCGGATGGGACGCTCAAGGGCTTCTCGGAGAAGTGGTTCGGCAGCGACCTGACGGTGGCGCCGGCCAACTGACAACGCAAGGCACCAGACCCCAACGGGGGCGTCCGACCGGGCGCCCCCGTTGTCGTTAGCGACGGGAGGACGCAGTGACGGCATCGAGCGGCGTGCTGGGCGCGCCCGAAGGCGGCGTTCCCACCGCGGCAACGCCACCGATCGTCGCGGCCATCGCCGAGCAGCGGCGCCACCAGCGACGCAGGTTTCGTCTCATCTTCATCGCCACCTGGCTGGTCGTCATCGGCGGCGCGCTGGCGTCGCTCGTCGTGGCCGGGAAGATCGACTTCCCCTTCATGGGCGAGTGGACGCCGTACATCATCGGCGGGATCACGACCACGATCTACGTGGCGGTGGTCTCGATCGTATTCGCGATCGCCTTCGCAGTCCTCGGTGCCCTGGGGCGCCTGAGCTCCAACTCCATCCTCTACTCGCTCTCGACGCTCTACGTGTCGATGGTGCGGGGCACGCCGCTCCTGGTCCAGATCCTGTTCATCTACCTCGCGCTGCCGCAGGTGCTGCCGTTCGTCAACGACGTGCCCAAGGAGGTCCTCGGCATCTTCGCGCTCTCCTTCAACTACGGCGCGTACATGACCGAGACCTTCCGGGCCGGGATCCAGGCCGTGCCGCGCGGGCAGACGGAAGCCGCCCAGGCATTGGGCATGCCGGGACGCACCCGCATGCGCCGGATCGTCCTCCCGCAGGCGGTCCGGATCATCACCCCGGCCATCGGCAACGAGTTCATCTCCATGATCAAGGACTCGTCCCTGGTGTCGGTCATCGGCGTCCCGGAAATCCTGTGGCGGGCCCAGCGCGTCGGGCAGTCCAACTTCAAGGGCCTCGAGACGCTTATGGTCGCGGCGGCCATCTACTGGGGGCTCACCATCGTCCTCTCGCTCGTCCAGGACCGCCTCGAGAAGCGGATGGCCGAGAGCGACCGGCGGATCTGAGGAGGCGGGATGACGACCAACAGCACGACCGACCCGTACGCCGAGGCCCGCGATCCGTGGGCGCAGCCCGGCGCCCTCACGCCCGTCGGCGCAACGCCGATCGTGCGGACGCTCGCGCTCGAGAAGTACTTCGGGGCGAACCACGTGCTCCGGGGCGTGACGCTGGAGGTGTATCCGCGCGAGACGATCTGCCTGATCGGCCGCTCGGGCTCGGGCAAGAGCACGCTGCTCCGGTGCATCAACTTCCTCGAGGAGCCGACCGTCGGTGCGATCGAGGTCGATGGCTTCCGCGTCAATGCGGACCCGCTCCACGCGCGTGACCGGTCGCACCGCGAGCAGATCCGCCAGATCCGGATGCGGGCCCAGATGGTGTTCCAGGAGTTCAACCTGTTCCCGCACCTCAAGGTGATCGACAACCTGATCGAGGGGCCGGTGCGGGTCAAGGGCGTCTCGCGCGACGAGGCCATCGCCACGGCCGAGAAGTACCTGGACAAGGTTGGTCTGGCCGAGAAGCGTGACGAGTACCCGGCGCGGCTCTCGGGCGGCCAGAAGCAGCGGGTGGCGATCGCCCGCGCGTTGACGATGGAGCCCAAGGTGCTCCTGTTTGACGAGCCGACGTCCGCGCTCGACCCCACGCTCGTCGGCGAGGTGCTCAACGTCATGGAGGACCTGGCCCACGAGGGTGCCACCATGATCGTGGTGACCCACGAGATGGCCTTCGCCAGGGAGGCGGCGGACCGCGTGTACTACATCGAGGAGGGCGTCTTCTTCGAGGTCGGCCCGCCGGACCAGGTGATCGACAACCCGCAGGACCCACGGACCCGTGAGTTCCTGGCCCGCACGCTCGGCGCGGCCCACGTCCGCCCGGCTGAGGCGGGCCCAGTCGAGGAGCCGGTCCACCTCCATGTCGAGGGGCCCCTGCACGACCACCTGTAGCGGCGCGCCTGCTGCGCCTCCGCGGCGCAGCGGCCTGGTCCGGCGCGTCGTGCCGCAGCGTCCGGCGGCGCGGCACCCCCGGTGCGCCGTCGGTGCCGCGTATCATCGCCGCATGGCCGCGCTGACCCGATCCGACGTCGAGCACGTTGCCCACCTCGCCCGTCTCGGGCTCACGGGCGGCGAGATCGCCGCCCTCCATGGGCAGCTCAACCACATCCTCGACCAGTACCAGAAGCTCGCGGAGCTGGACACCGACGCGATCCCGCCCACGGCGCAGACGATCGAGCTGGAGAACATCCTGCGCGAGGACGTGGCCGGGCCGTCGCTGGGCGCGGACGCGGTCCTTGCCAACGCGCCGGAGCGCGACGGCGACTTCTTCGTCGTCCCCGCGATCCTGGGCGGCGAGTGATCGGGCGATGACGGCCGACCTGACCACGCTGCTTGCGCACGAGCTGGCCGGCCTCATCCGAGCCGGCGCGGTCACCTCGAGCCAGGTCACGGCCGCGCACCTCGCCCGCGCCCGGACGACCGATCGCGGCCTGCACGCCTGGCTGACGATCGACGACGACCGGGCGATGGCCGAAGCCGATGTCGCCGATGCGCGCCTGGCCTCCGCCCGCGACGAAGGGGCACCCGCGGTGGACGCGCTCCACCCGCTGCTCGGCATCCCGGTGGCGCTCAAGGACCTCGTCTCGCTCCGGGACGGCCAGTGCACGGCCGGGTCCCGGATCCTCGAGGGGTACCGCGCGCCGTTCGACGCCCACGTCACGGAGCGCCTGCGTGACGCCGGCGCGGTGGTCCTGGGCAAGACCAACATGGACGAGTTCGCGATGGGCTCATCCACGGAGCACTCCGCGTTCGGGCCCACGGCGAACCCCTGGGACCTGGGCCGCGTGCCCGGTGGGTCCAGCGGCGGCTCGGCCGCCTCGATCGCGGCGCACCAGGCGCCGATCGCCATCGGCACCGATACCGGCGGGTCGATCCGCCAGCCGGCCGCGATGTGCGGGATCGTGGGGATCAAGCCCACCTACGGGCGCGTCAGCCGGTACGGGATCGTGGCGTTCGCCAGCAGCCTGGACCAGGTCGGGTCGTTCGGGCGCGACGCGCGCGATGCCGCGGCCCTGCTCCACGCGATCGCCGGCCGCGACGTGCGGGACTCCACGTCCGCACCGGAGCCGGTGCCCGGGGACCTCCTGCGCCTGCCGGCGTCCGACGACGAGGCCGCCTCCTGGCTCGCGGGCAAGCGCCTCGGCCTGCCCAGGGAGTACTTCGTCGACGGGATGGAACCGGGCGTCGCGGCCCGGGTCCGCGAGGCCGTCGCGTCGCTCGAGTCGGCCGGTGCCGTCGTGGAGGAGGTCAGCCTCCCGCACACGGACTACGGCCTCGCGGCCTACTACATCGTCGCGCCGGCCGAGGCGTCGGCCAACCTCGCCCGCTATGACGGCGTCCGGTTCGGCTACAGCGTCCGCGGCGGCGACGACTACCTCGCGGACTACCTCGCGACGCGCGGCGGGGGCTTCGGCGCCGAGGCCAAGCGCCGGATCATGCTGGGCACGTATGCCCTGTCGGCCGGCTACTACGACGCGTTCTACGTCAAGGCGCAGAAGGTCCGGACGCTGATCAAGCGCGACTTCGACCGGCTCTGGGAGGCCGGGTTCGACGCCCTCGTCGCGCCGGTGTCACCGACCGTCGCCTTCGAGTTCGGCGCCCGGTTGGCGGACCCGGTGCAGATGTACCTGGCCGACGCCTGCACGCTGCCGGTCAACATGGCCGGCCTGCCGGGGATGTCGATCCCGTGCGGGCTGTCCGACGGGCTGCCCGTCGGCCTGCAGCTGATCGGCCCCGCGTGGTCCGAGGCGGCACTGTTCCGGGCCGCCCGTGCCTACGAGGGCGTGACCGCCGGGGCGGACTGGCGCGCCGTGGAGCCGCACGACCTCGCGGCGCTAACGGACCCGCTGATCAGGACGCCGGCGGAGCGGGTGGCCGGCGGGGGCCCGGACCGTTGACCCTGACTCCGGTCCCGCGGCACCGCGATGCCGTACCCTGCAACCCATGACGACCGACCAGGCCCCTCGCGCGCCGCTGGCCGAGCGCGCGCTCGCACGGCGCGTGATCGACGTTCCACCGTCCGGCATCCGCCGTTTCTTCGACATCCTGGCCACGATGACCGACGTCATCAGCCTCGGGGTGGGGGAGCCCGACTTCGACACGCCGCGCGAGATCGTGGAGGCGGGCGTCGAGAGCCTCCGCGAGGGTCGCACCCACTACACGTCCAACTTCGGGACGATCGAGCTCCGCCGCGCGCTGTCGGCACACCTCGAGCACCTGTACGGCGTCCACTACGACCCGGCCACCGAGATCCTGATCACCGTCGGCGCGTCCGAGGCGGTGGACCTTGCGCTGCGCGCCACGTGTGATCCCGGCGACGAGGTCATCCTCCACGAGCCGTCCTACGTCGCCTACGTGCCGGCCGTCGTGTTCGCTGGCGGCACGGTCGTCCCGGTCGCAACCCGCTTCGAGGACGACTTCGCGCTCGATCCTGCTCGCCGTCGAGGCCGCGATCACGCCGCGCACCAAGGCGCTGTTCCTGGGCTACCCGGCCAACCCGACCGGCGCCGTCCTGGACGACGCCGTGCAGGACGAGCTGGCGCGGATCGCCCGCGACCACGATCTCCTCGTCTACAGCGACGAGATCTACGACCGCCTCGCCTACGGCACCTACCGCCACCGCGCGTTCAGCTCGCTGCCGGGCATGCGGGAGCGGACGATCCTGATGGGCGGCTTCTCCAAGGCGTACGCCATGACCGGCTGGCGCGTGGGCTGGATGTGCGCCCCGGCGCCGATCCTCGAGGGCATCGTCAAGGTCCACCAGTACGGGATCATGTCCGCCCCCACGGTGGCCCAGGATGCCGCGCTGGCCGCGATCCAGGGCGGGGAGCCCGCCGTGGTCGCGATGGTGGCCGAGTACGACCGCCGCCGCCGCCTCCTGGTGGACGGCCTCAACCGCATCGGCCTGCCGACCTTCGAGCCCCGCGGCGCGTTCTACGCCTTCCCGCAAATCACGTCGACGGGCCTCTCCTCGGACGTGTTCACGGAGCGCCTGCTGCGCGAGGAGCGGGTGGCCGTGGTGCCGGGGAACGCGTTCGGGCCGTCGGGCGAGGGACACGTCCGCATGTGCTACGCGACCGCCTACGAGAGGATCGAGGAGGCGCTCGCGCGGATCGAGCGGTTCGTCGGGAGCGTCCGCGCGGGCTGACAGCGGTCGTGTCCGGCACGTTGTGCGCGGGCGCCGGATGGCGCGTAGGATGCCCCGATCCGGGCGTCCACGGATCGCGAGCCCGTCACCACCCGGCGCCGATGGAGATGCGTCATGACCAGAGCGCTCGTCGTCCACCACGACATCGACATGGCGGACCAGGAAGTCGAGTCGCTCCGCCGCTTCGGGTACGAGGTGGTGCAATGCAGCGGTCCGACCGCGAACACGTGTCCCGTCCTGAATGGCGGGCGCTGCCAGCTCGCCGCGGACTCGGACGTGATGATCTACGACGCGTGGGCCGACGGTGACAGCGACGGCTCGACCCACCTGATCGCGGATCTCCGCCGCGTCCACCCGGAGGTGCCGATCGTGCTGACCTTCCCGGGAATCGGGATGGCCGGCTTCGAGGACGAGACGCCCACGGCGTGGAGCCGCTGCTCGGCCAGCCGACGGGAGCACGGCTTCACGAGGCCATCCAGCGGGCGATCGCGCAGCTGAAGCCCACCGGCGAGTAGGGCGGGGCGCTCGGGGGCCACGTCCGGTTCGGGGTCGCGGGAGCCAGGGGTCTCGCAGGGCCAGGGGTCACGCAGGGAGAGCTCGGGGGCCTCGAGTGCGCCGTCGTGTGCGACACTCTGTGCCCATGAGCGGTGCCGTTCTCGTGCTCTCGGGCCTGTTCGCCATCGTCTACGGCTCCTGGCGCGGCTGCGTCGCCGCCCGGCAGGCCGTCCTCCCCCTGGTGCGCGAGGGCGACCCGACGCGGACGCTGATCGAGGCGGCCCGTCCGGTGTACGCCCGCTCGCGCGCACGCCGCGCGGCGCGGCAGGTGGGGTTCTCGCTGATGTGGCTCGGAGTGGCGCTGTACGGGCTCTGCCTGGCGACCGCCGGGCTGGCGGGCGGGTCATGACGACCGGGGTCGCGGACCGGGTCGCCGGCGTGATGGAGCGCTACGAGGCCGTCATCGGCATCGAGGTCCACTGCCAGCTGCGCACGGCGTCCAAGATGTTCTGCGGCTGCTCCACGGCCTACGACGGCGCGACACCCAACACCCACGTCTGCCCCGTCTGCCTGGCCCTGCCGGGGACGCTCCCGGTCATCAACCGGCGCGCGGTGGAGCTCGTGCTCTCGACCGGGCTGGCCATCGGGGCCGCGATCCCAGCCCGCACGCAGTGGGAGCGGAAGAACTACTTCTACCCGGACCTGCCGAAGGGCTACCAGATCAGCCAGTACGCGATCCCGCTGGCGGCGGACGGCCGCCTGGCGATCGAGACGTCGGCGGGGCCGTTCATCGTGCCGATCACCCGCGCCCATCTCGAGGAGGACACGGCCAAGCTGCTCCACGGGGACGTGGCAGGTGCGTCGGGCGCCCGGACGACGCTGGTGGACTTCAACCGCGCCGGTACGCCCCTCATGGAGATCGTCACCGAGCCCGAGATCCGCACGGCCGAGCAGGCACGCCGCTACGCGGAGGAGCTGCAGCTGCTGCTGCGCGCGATCGGGGCCAGCGACGCGGACATGGAGCGCGGCCAGCTCCGGGTCGAGGCGAACGTGTCGCTGCGGCTTCGCGGCACCAAGCCGTTCGGGACGCGGGTCGAGGTCAAGAACATGAACTCGTTCCGCTCGGTGGAGCGGGCCATCGCCTTCGAGATCGAGCGCCAGGCCGCGGCGCTCGACGCCGGCGAGCCGCTGGTAATGGAGACGCGTGGCTGGGACGACGGGCGGCAGGCCACCTACCGGATGCGCGCCAAGGAGACCTCGGACGACTACCGCTACTTCCCGGACCCGGACCTGCCGCCGCTGCGGGTCGAGACGGCCTGGATCGACGGCATCCGGGCCACCCTGCCGGAGCTGCCGGCGGCGCGCCGGGCGCGCTACGTCGCGCTGGGCCTGGGCGCGTACGACGCGGCGGTGATCGTGGCCGACCCGGCGATGACGGTGGCATTCGAGGCGATCTCGGCCGCGGGGTCGGCGCCCGCGAGGGAGGTGTCGAACTTCGTGACCGGCCCGCACGCCCGTGCCGTCAAGTCGGGCGGGCTCAACGGGCTGGGGACGGCGGGGGCATCGTCGCCCGCCGCGATCTCGACCCTGCTGTCGGCGATCGCCACCGGCCGGGTCTCCCGGCCGACGGGGCGGGACCTGCTGGACCGTCACCTGGCGGACGGCACGCCGGCAGACGAGCTGCTCGCCACCGCCGGCCCGGGACCGATCTCGGACGACGGGTCGCTGCTCGCCCACATCGACGCGGTCTTCGCCGCCAACGCCGGGGCCGTCGGCGACTACCGGGCGGGAAAGCCGGTCGTGGGCTTCTTCGTGGGCCAGGTCATGAAGGCAACGGGCGGCGCGGCGGATGCCGCCCGGGTCACCATCCTCGTCCGCCAACGCCTCGAAGGGGAGCCGTCGTCGTGAGCCTGCTGTCGATCGCCCTGCCGCTCGCGGGCGTCGCCCTGATCGTCATCGGCGTGGCGCGGGCGCGCGATCCGTACCGGCGATACATGGAGCTGCGCGAGCAGGACGCGAACATCGCGCGCTACCAGTCCTGGCGCGGCGGAGCGCGGCCGGACGAGAAGGCGGGCTCGTCCGTGGCGATGCAGGTGCTCCGGCGCAAGGCCCAGGTCGGCGGGCTGATCGTGATCGCGGGGGTCGCGCTGGTCGTCCTGGGCTTCCTCGTCCGCTAGCCGGAGAGGCCCGGCCGGGCGTCCGGCCTGCCCGCGTGGCAGGCGCTCAGCGACGGCGCAGCCGGCCGACCTCGATGGACGTGCAGCGGTCCATGACGACCGCGATTCCCGCATCCGCCGCGATCCGACCGGCCTCCCAGGACACGATCCCGAGCTGCAGCCACAGGCAGCCTGCTCCCACCGCGACGGCCTCGCGGGCGTGCTGGGGACAGGCATCCGCCGTGCGGAAGACGTCCACGATGTCCACCGGTCCCTCGGCCGCCACCGCGACGGCGAGGTCCGGGTAGCACCTGTGGCCCAGGACCTCGCTCTCGCGGGGGTTGACCGGCACGACGTGGTACCCGGCGCGGAGCAGGGACGCCATCACGCCGTGCGATGGGCGATCGGGCCGCGACGATGCCCCGATCACCGCGATCCGGCGCGCCTGCCCGAGCACCGCGGCGATGGCCCGGTCGTCCAGGATCTGGACGGGCGCCCGTCCCTCGTGGAGATCGATCAGCGCCCTCACCCGGTCGAGGTCGGCGCGTCCGCCGTCCTGCCCGTCGTCGCGTGGACGATCGGGCTCAGGGGGGTGTTCGGGCTCGACAGGGTGCTCGGGATCCGTCCGATCCACTGGTAGACCTCGGCTCTCGTCCACGTCTCGGGCAAGGGCCGTGCGGCAGGCCCACCGTCGACCGCCGGATCATTGCACGGGCCCTCCGACGCCGTGCATACTCTCTGCAGCCGCGCGGGTCCCGGCCGTCACAGGCCGCAGGGAGCCGCGACCCGTGACCGGTTGAGGGCGCCGCCGTCGCGCCCACGTGAACCTCGGCGCAGCGAGACCATCTGGCTCGCCGCCGGAACATGAGGAGGAGCAGCCTTGCGGACCACAACCCGGCTCGTCGCCCTACTGGGCGCCGCGTCGTTCGTCTTCGCCGCCTGTGGCGGTTCGACCGCCACCACCGCACCTACCGCGGCCCCGACCGCGGCCCCGGTCGCGACCCCGGCCCCGGTCGCAACCCCGGCCCCGACCGCCGCCGCGACCGCCGCCCCGACGGCGTCGGCGGCACCGTCGGCGCCGCAGGCGAACCTCAAGATCGGCGTCGTCACCGACATCGGGACCCTGAACGACAAGGGGTACAACGAGTACAGCTTCAAGGGTGCCGAGGCCGGCGCCGCGCTGATCGGTTCCCCCGCGCCGCAGTCCACCGTGCCGAAGGACGCGTCGGAGTACGCCGCGGACATCCAGGCCTTCGTCAGCCAGAACTACAACGTCATCGTCACCGTCGGGTTCAACCTGACGTCAGACACGGTCAAGGCCGCCAAGGCGAACCCGACGATCAACTTCGTCGGTGTCGACCAGTCGCCGGTGTGCGTCGATCCGGAGGGCAACCCAGACCCGACCTTCGCCTGCAAGGGTGATCCCAAGGTCGTCCTGCCGAACTACACCTCCCTGTACTTCGCCGAGGATCAGGCGGGCTACCTGGCCGGGATCGTGGCCGCGTACGCGTCCAAGAACAACAGCATCGGCGCCATCGGCGGCACCACGCTGTGTGCCCCGTGCGTCCGCTACATCCAGGGCTTCGAGCTCGGCGCCAAGTCCGTCAAGCCTGACATCAAGGTCTCGTCGTCCTACGTCACCAACGACTTCTCGGCGGCGGCGTTCAACGATCCGGCCGGCGGCAAGGCGTTCGCCAACACGTTCATCAAGGCCAACAACCCCGACGTCCTGTTCCAGGTCGCCGGCAAGACCGGCAACGGCGTCCTCCAGGCCGCCTGCGCCGCCAACATCAACGGCATCGGTGTCGACGTCGACCAGTGGCTGTCGATCGGGCCGCCGGACAACTCGTGCATCATCACAAGCGCCGAGAAGCACGTCATGTCGGCGGTGAGCCAGGCCATCGTCGGGATCGCGGGCAAGACCCTCGCCGCCGGCGACGTCCTGTACAACGCCGCCAACGACGGCATCGGCGTGTCGCCCTTCCACGACAAGGCCAGCATGTTCGGTCCCGAGGTCCAGGCCGCCCTGGACAAGGCCCTGGCCGGCATGAAGGACGGGACGCTCCAGACCTGCCCGACCACGGGCTGCGGCGTCTACTCGAAGTAGGCGCTCACCGCGCACGGTAACCAGGGACGGGCCGGCCGCTTGCGGCCGGCCCGTCCCGCATCCCCTCCTGGACGGAGCCACCATGACCGATCCAGCGGCCGTGATCGTCGCCCCGGCGCTCGAGATGCGGGGCATCACGAAGCGCTACCCGGGCGTCGTCGCGAACGATGCGATCGACCTGCAGGTCCGGCCCGGCGAGATCCATGCCCTCCTGGGGGAGAACGGCGCCGGCAAGACTACCCTCATGAACGTCCTGTACGGGCTGGCGACACCCGACGAGGGCGAGATCCTGCTCGACGGCTCACCGGTCAGGATCGCCGGGCCGTCGGACGCCATCGCCCGCGGCATCAACATGGTCCACCAGCACTTCATGCTGGTCCCCGTCCTCACCGTGGCCGAGAACATCCTCCTGGGCGAGGAGACGATGGCCAACCGCATCTTCCTGGACCGGAAGGAGGCCCACCGCCGGATCATCGACCTGGGGCGCCGGTTCGGGTTCGAGATCGACCCGGAGGCCAAGGTCGCGTCCCTGTCGGTGGGGTGGCAGCAGCGAGTCGAGATCCTCAAGGCCCTGTATCGCAACGCGCGGATCCTCGTCCTGGACGAGCCCACCGCGGTGCTGACGCCGCAGGAGACGGACGAGATCTTCGCGGTCCTCCGGCGCCTCGCGTCCGAGGGTCACAGCATCGTGTTCATCAGCCACAAGCTGTACGAGGTCCTCGAGATCGCCGACCGGATCACGGTCATCCGGCGCGGCAGGGTGGTCGGCGAGCGCAGGCCGGCCGAGACCGACGAGGACGACCTGGCGGAGCTGATGGTCGGGCGCGAGGTGCAGCTGGTCGTTGACCGGGGGACGTCGCACCCGGCCGGCACGGTGCTCAGCGTCTCCGGGCTCCAGGCGAACGACGATCGCGGCCACCCGATGGTCCGCGGCGTGGACCTCGAGGTCCGGGCAGGCGAGATCTTCGGCATCGCCGGGGTCGCGGGCAACGGCCAGGACGAGCTGGTGGAGTCGATCATCGGCCTGCGCAAGCCGGTCGCGGGGACGGTCTCCCTCGAGGGCGTGGACATGACCGGCCGCACCCCGCGCGACATGAACGAGGCCAAGGTGGCCTACGTGCCGGCCGACCGGCACCGGTTCGGGCTGATCCTGCCGTTCCCGCTGTCGGACAACCTGGTGCTGACGAGCTACTACCGCCAGCCGTATGCGCGGGGCCTCGTGCGCGACCAGGCCGCGATCCGCCGCGACGCGGCGTCCGCCGTCAAGCGCTTCGACATCCGGACGCCATCGACGGAGGTGAACGCCGGCACGCTGTCCGGCGGCAACCAGCAGAAGGCGGTCGTCGCGCGGGAGTTCGACCGGGATCTCAAGCTGCTCATCCTCGACCAGCCCACCCGCGGCCTGGACGTCGGGAGCATCGAGTTCATCCACCGCCAGGTCATCGCGAAGCGGGACGCCGGCACCGCCGTGCTGCTGGTCTCGGCGGAGCTGGACGAGATCCTCGAGCTGTCCGACCGGATCGGCGTCATGTACGAGGGCCGGGTCGTGGCGGTGATGGACGGTCCGACGGCCGACAAGAACACCGTCGGGCTGCTGATGGCCACCGGCGGCGAGGAGCGCGACCCGGCCCAGGCGGCCACGCCGGAGGTGGTCGCATGAGCGGTGCCGGCCGGACGGCCAGGGGACGGACACCGGGCCGGTGGGCCAGGATCCGGGATGCCGCGGTGCTCCCGTTTGTCGTCGTCGTGCTCTCAGTGGCGCTGGGCGCGGCGATCATCCTCGTCTCCGAGCTGCTCGTGCCCGGCCATCCGTTCAACCCCTACCTGCCGATCATCGCCTACGAGGCGCTGATCGAGGGCGCCATCGGCAGCCCCGATGCGATCGTCTCGACGCTGGTCAACACCACGCCGCTGGTGTTCGGGGGCCTGGCGGTCGGCTTCGCGTTCAAGGCCGGCCTGTTCAACATCGGCGTCCAGGGCCAGTTCCTGATGGGGGCGCTGGGCGCCGTCATCGTCGGCGTCTGGGTGGCCGACTGGCCGCCGATCGTGGCGATCCCGCTGGCGACGCTCGCGGGCATCGCGGCCGGCGCCGCGTGGGGGTTCATCCCCGGCTTCCTCAAGGCGGTCTCGGGAGCGCACGAGGTCGTCAGCACGATCATGCTGAACTACATAGCGGTGGCCATCCTCGCGGCGGCCGTCAGCGGCCCGCTCAAGGTGCCGAAGTCGCCGTCGCCGGTCACCTACGACGTCGGCCATGCCGCCTTCCCGATCATCATCCCGCCGATCGGCCACCTCGGCATCCCGCTCGCGGTGCTCGCGGCGCTGTTCGTCTACTGGCTGCTGCTCCGCACGACGTGGGGTTTCCAGGTGCGGGCCGTGGGGGCCAACAGCGACGCCGCCAGGTACGCGGGGATGCGGCCGCGGCTGGTCACCGTGGCCACGATGTCGTTCAGCGGTGCGCTGGGCGGCATGGCCGGGACGTGCGTGCTGCTGGGCGTCACCCACACGATGACCTCGAGCTTCGGGACGACGGTCGGCTTCGACTCGATCGCCGTCGCCCTGCTGGCCCGGTCGAACCCGTTGATGACGCTGCTGTCCGCGCTGCTGTTCGGCTCGATGCGCGCCGGCGCCGGCCTGATGCAGATCCGGGCGGAGATCCCGGTCGAGCTCGTGGACGTGCTGCAGGCGGTGATCCTGCTGTTCCTGGTGGCGGCCCCGGTCCTCCGGCGCTGGTTGCGGATCAAGCCGACGGGTGGCGCCGAGGAGGCCGTGCTGACCCCGGACCTGGCACCGCAGCCCGGGGCGGTGATCTGATGGACATCACCTCGATCGCCAACGCGCTGTACGGCATCCCGCTGATCGGAATCCTGTTCCAGGCCGTGGGCTTCCTGGTGGCCGTCGTCCCGCCCAACTCCCCGAACATCATGAACGCGGCGGCCCCGCTCGCGCTGGCCGCGCTGTGCGGCGTGTTCTGCGAGCGGTCGGGCATCGTCAACATCGGCATCGAGGGGATCATGCTCGCCAGCGCGTTCACGGCCTGGGTCGTGGGCGTCGCGGTCAACCCGATGTTCGGGAGCCCGACGCCGGGCCCCGTCTTCGGGGCGACCATCCCGCTCCTGATCTGCGTCGTCGCGGCCGTCGCCGTCGCGATGCTGATCTCGGCGCTCCACGCGTACCTGTCGATCTCACTGCGGGCGGACCAGATCATCAGCGGCACGATCATCAACATCGCGGCCTTCGGCGTGACCGGCTATCTCGACCAGCTGATCTCGAAGTCGTCGCCCGCCGGCGCGGGCAGCTTCGCGGCCTACGTCCCGCCGACCTGGCTCACGGACCTGCCGGTCGTCGGCTGGGTGTTCGCGATGTTCCTCAACCTGGGGCCGATCGCGATGTCCACCCTGGTCATCATGGTGGGTGCGCAGATCTGGCTGTTCCGGAGCCGCTGGGGCCTCCGCACCCGGGCCATCGGGGAGCATCCGCGGGCCGCCGAGACGGTGGGCATCGACGTCATCCGGCTGCGCTACAAGAACGTGATCCTGGGCGGGATCTTCGCCGGCCTCGCCGGGGCGTGGCTGAGCATCGAGGCGACCAACTCGTTCCAGATCGGGATGACGACCGGCCGCGGGTTCATCGCCCTCGCGGCGATGATCATGGGCCGCTGGACGCCGCTCGGTGCCCTCGGCGCCTCGATCCTGTTCGCGCTGTTCATCCAGATCAGCCAGCTGATCAAGATCGTGCCGCCCGGCGGCGACCTGGGCGCGATCATGGGATCCGTGCCCGCCCAGGCGTGGGACGCGCTGCCGTACCTGCTCACGATGGTGATCCTCGCCGGCGTCGTCGGGAAGAGCATCCCGCCGGTGGCCGACGGGCAGCCCTACGAGCGGGAAGCCGCCACCTGACCACGGGCCGTGCCGTCGGCCCGGGCCGTGCCTGACACCGGGCCGTGCCGCCGGCCGCTGGCATGGCATCTCCGGCGCGCCCGCGGCGGGTCAGCGGGTCGTGCCGGTGCGGGTCGCGCCCGGCCGCGCGGACGCCCCGACGACTTCTGCGCGGAAGTCCCGGCGCAGGGCTAGGATCCCGCCATGCCGATCACGCCGCCGCCCGCCCCGACCGGGGTCGTCGACCCCTTCGCCGTCGCCCCACTCGAGCTCGGCTTCGACCCCGCGGATCCGGGCTTCATCGCCGACCCGTACCCCGTCTACCGGCGGCTGCGGGCGGACCACCCGCTGCTCTGGAACCCGGCGACGCGCCAGTGGATCGTGTCGCGCTTCGCCGACGTCAACGCCCTCCTGCGCGACCGGCGCCTCGGGCGCACCTACCTCCACGTCGCGACGCACGAGGAGATGGGCCACGAGGCGCCGCCCGAGTGGCACGATCCGTTCTGGCGCCTGGTCCAGAGCGGGATGCTGGACCGCGAGCCGCCCGACCACACGCGCCTCCGGCGCCTGGTCGGCAAGGCGTTCACGCCGGCCACGGTCGAGGGCCTGCGGCCGCAGATCGAGGCGATCGTGGACGGCCTGCTGACCGCCGCGATCGCCAGGGGCAAGTTCGACCTCATCGCGGACGTCGCGGAGCCGCTGCCGGTCACGGTGATCGCTGAGCTGCTCGGCGTGCCGGAGGCGGATCGCCACCTGCTGCGGCCGTGGTCGGCGGACATCTGCCAGATGTACGAGCTGAACCCGCCCGAGGAGAGCCAGCGGCGCGCGGTGGCGGCGAGCGTCGCCTTCGGCGGCTACCTGCGCGACCTCGCCCGGTACCGCAGCGTCCACCCTGGCGGCGACCTGATCTCCGGGCTGGCCCAGGTGGTCGACGACGGTGACGTCCTGAGCGAGGACGAGCTCGTCGGGACGTGCGCCCTGCTGCTGAACGCGGGCCACGAGGCGTCGGTCAACGGCACCGGAAATGCATGGTGGACGCTGTTCCGCCACCCGGACTCACTCGCCCGGCTTCGCGCGGATCCCACGCTCGTCCCGACGGCCATCGAGGAGCTGCTGCGCTTCGACACGCCGCTGCCCATGTTCGAGCGCTGGGTGCTGGAGGACATCGAGCTTCACGGCGTGCGCATCCCGCGCGGGTCGGAACTGGCCCTCCAGTTCGCCTCCGCCAACCGCGATCCGGACGGCTTCGACCACGTGGACGAGCTGGTCCTGGACCGCAGGCCGAACCCCCAGATCTCGTTTGGGGCGGGGATCCACTACTGCCTCGGTGCGCCGCTGGCGAAGCTGGAGATGGGGATCCTGTTCGGGGAGCTGCTGGGGCGTGCTCCGTACCTCGAGCTGGTCGAGCCCCCGGCCTGGAAGCCCACCTTCATCCTGCGCGGCCTCGAGGCGCTGCGCGTCCGCACGACGCCGGGCGGGTGACGCACGCCCTGACCGTGACGCACGCCCTGAGCGTCGGAGGAGCCTCGGCGGCCGGCGGGCGGGGAGGACGATCGCCCGGCCGTGAGCGAGACCGGCCCAGCCCGGCGTCGGACGCGGCGCACCGCCCCGGCTGTCGCGTACTCTACGGCGTGGCCGGTTCGCATCACAGGCGGCCGGCGCCAAGGAGGAGCGCACGTTGCATCTCTCTCGTCGACTCTCCGCCGTAGGCGTGGCGTCGGCCATCCTGCTCGCGGCCTGTTCCGGATCTGCCGGCACCTCGGCCACTCCGGCCACCCCGGCCTCGGTCCAGGCCACAGTGTCACCCTCCGCCGTCGGCGCCAGCGCGGCTCCGGTCATCGACTACAAGGCGTGCGCCTCGTTCGACGCGAACGGCCTCGGCGACAAGGGCTTCAACGATCTCGCCCAGCAGGGCCTCGAGGCCGCGAAGGCAGCCGGCTACCAGACGGCCTACACGGAGGCGACCGGTGCCTCCGACTACGCCTCCAACATCCAGCGGCTGATGGACGAGGGCTGCCAGACGATCATCGTGGTCGGCACCGAGCAGACGCAGGCGGCCGTCGAGGCGACGCTCGCCAACCCGGACATCGCCTTCGCCCAGGTCGACGCGACCTGGGACGAGAAGGCCAACGGTCCGACGCCCCCCAACTTCACCGGCCTGGACTTCCAGATCGACGAGGCGGCCACCCTGGCCGGGTACCTTGCCGCTGGCTTCAGCCAGAGCAAGATCATCGGAACCTACGGCGGCGAGCAGTACCCGGGCGTGACGCGGTTCATGGACGGGTACTACGCGGGCATCAGGATCTACAACCAGAAGAAGGGCACTGCCGCCAAGCTGCTCGGCTGGAATGCCGTGAAGCAGACCGGCAGCTTCGTCGGCGGCGACAACCCGTGGGCGGACCTCGCCAAGGGCGAGCAGCTCGCCAAGCAGCTCCTGGACCAGGGCGCGGACATCGTCGCCCCGGTCGCGGGCGCGACGGGCAACGCGTCGATCAAGGCGGTGGCCGCCGCCGGCAAGTGGGCGATCGGCGTGGACACCGACCAGGCGCTGTCCCTGCCCGAGTACAGCAAGGCGATCCTGACCTCCGCCGAGAAGCGCATCGACGTCGCGGTGCTCGAGACGATCAGGAAGAACGCCGGCGGCAGCATGGGTGGCACGAACTTCGTCGGGACCTTGGCCAACGGCGGCGTGGCGATCTCCCCGTTCCACGACCTGGACTCGCAGGTCCCGGCCGAGCTCAAGGCCGAGGTCACCCAGCTGCAGGCGGACATCGCCTCCGGCGTGATCAAGGTCGCCGACTACCTCAAGTAGGGGATCGCACCCAGGTATCCGTGCCCGCCCGTCTCCGGATCCCGGGGACGGGCGCGGTGCATCCGAATGGGGTCGTCGCCGTCCATGCGCCTCGAGCTCAGGGACATCACCAAGCGCTTCCCGGGCGTGCTTGCCAACGACAGCATCTCGATCTCCGCCGACCGGGGCGAGGTCCTCGGCCTGCTGGGCGAGAACGGGGCCGGCAAGAGCACCCTGATGAACATCCTGTCGGGTCTCTACCGGCCCGACGCGGGCGAGATCCTCATCGACGGGCAGCCCCGCGTCTTCGGCGATCCGCGCCAGGCGATCGACGCAGGGATCGGGATGGTCCACCAGCACTTCGAGCTCGTCCCCGTGTTCGACGTGGTCGAGGCCGTCTCGCTCGGTGCCGAGAGCGTCACTGGCCTCCTCGGCACGTTCGACCGCAGGACCGCCCGTGCCCGGGTCGTCGAGCTGTCGCGGCAGTACAACCTCGACGTCAACCCGGATGCGAGGATCGAGGACCTCCCCGTGGGCGTGCGCCAGCGGGTGGAGATCCTCAAGGCCCTCTACCGGAAGAGCGACATCCTCGTGCTCGACGAGCCGTCGGCGGTCCTGACGCCGTTCGAGACGGAGGAGCTGTTCGGGATCATCCGCGGCCTCGCCGCGGCCGGCACCACCGTGGTCTTCATCACCCACAAGCTCAACGAGGTCCTCGAGGTCGCGGATCGGATCACGGTCCTGCGGCGGGGACGCGTCGCCGGGACAGTCGAGCCGGAGGGGGCAACGCGCCAGGTCCTGGCGAACCTCATGGTCGGCCGCGACGTCGAGCTCACGGTCGTCAAGGGCCCGGCGTCGCGGGGCGACGTCGTGCTCTCGGTCAGGGACGTCCACGTCCTCGATGACCGGGGGCACATGGCCGTGCGCGGGGTGAGCCTGGACATCCGGGCGGGCGAGATCGTCGCGCTCGCGGGCGTCCAGGGCAACGGCCAGACCGAGCTCGTCGAGGCGATCGTGGGCCTCCGGACGGTGGACTCCGGTGAGATCGTCATCGACGGCCGCAACACCACCTCGTTCACGCCGCGCCGCGTCTCCGACCTCGGGGTGGCCCACGTTCCCGAGGACCGGATGCGCGACGGCCTGATCGGGGCCATGACCGTGTCCGAGAACTTCATCCTCGACACCTACCACCGGGAGCCGTACAGCCGGCGCGGCAGGCTCGACGCCAGGGCCATCGCCGAGCGCACGGCGACGGCCGTGCAGGACTACGACGTCCGTACGCCGTCGATCGAGACCCCGGCCGGGTCGCTCTCCGGTGGCAACCAGCAGAAGGTCGTCGTGGCGCGGGAGTTCTCACGGCCGGTGAAGCTGGTGGTCGCCGCCCAGCCGACCCGCGGTCTCGACGTCGGGTCCATCGAGTACATCCACCGGCGGGTGGTGGAGCAGCGGGACGCGGGCGCGGCCGTCCTCATCGTCACCACCGAGCTCGACGAGGTCCTGTCGGTCGGCGACCGCGTGGCCGTCATGCTCGGGGGCAGGATCGTGGGCATCGTCGAGGGCCCCGACGCCACGCGCGAGACCGTGGGCCTGCTCATGGGTGGCGCCGGATGAGGCGGATCGGCCGCGCCCTCCGGCCCGCGCTCATCCCGGTCCTGGCCGTCATCACGGCGTTCATCGTCGGCTCCGTGGTCATCCTGATCACCGACTTCCAGAACCTCGGGAGGCTGGGCACCGATCCGGTGGGCGCCGTCACGGGCGCGCTGGGGAACATCGGCACCGCGTACTACGCGATGGTGGTCGGCGCCCTCGGCGACCCGGCCAGGATCGGCGCGGCCCTGGCCGATCCCACGCCACGCGCGATCGCGACGGCCATCCGCCCCATCACCGAGAGCCTGCTCGCGGCGACCCCCCTGATCTTCTGCGGCCTGGCCGTCGCGATCGCGTTCCGGAGCGGCGTGTTCAACATCGGCGTCGAGGGGCAGTTCGTCCTCGGCGCCTTCGGCGCGACCATCGCCGCCATCGCTCTCAAGGACGAGCCGATGCCGCTGATCCTCCTCGTGTCGGTGGCGGCCGGCATCCTGGCGGGCGCCGCGTGGGGCTTCATCCCGGGCTTCCTGAAGGCCCGGACGGGTGCCCACGAGGTGATCACCACCATCATGCTCAACTACGTGGCCGCCCAGGTCGTCCTGTTCGGCCTGCGCTCCGACTTCCTCAGGAAGGAGGGGAGCTCGGACCCGATCTCCAAGGTCCTGTCCGACTTCGTGCGCATCCCGCCGATCATCGACCTCCCGGCGATCCGGCTCCACTGGGGGTTCGTGGTCGCGCTGCTCATGGCCGTGATCGTGTCGTGGTTCCTGTTCCGGACGACCAAGGGCTACGAGCTGCGTGCGGCGGGCTTCAACCTGCACGCCGCCCGGTACGCGGGCATGAGCGCCTCGGGCGCGATCATCCTCGCGATGACGCTCTCGGGCGGCCTCGCGGGCCTCGGCGGGTCGATGGAGGTCCTCGGGACCGTCCCCCAGATGTCGAACGGGATCAGCTCTGGCTTCGGATTCAACGCGATCGCCCTGGCCCTGCTCGCCGGCAACCGGCCGGCCGGCATCGTGGCCGCCTCGATCCTGTTCGGCGCGCTGCGCACGGGCGGCGGCCTGATGCAGGTCAAGACGGGCATCCCGCTCGACCTGCTGTTCTTCATCCAGGCGCTGGTCATCATGTTCGTGGCGGCGCCGGGGCTCATCCGGGTGCTCTACCGGTTCGACCCCACGCGCATGCCGGGTGCCGACACGGCGGCCCCGGAAGGGGGCGGGGCATGACCGCCGCAATCCCGGCCGCCGAGCTCGTCACCGTGGAGGCCGGCGCCGCCGGACGGAAGGCCCAGCGCGCGGCGCGAATCCGGGGGATCGTCCTCGCCGCCCTCGGCCTGGCCGCCCTGCGGCTGTCCCTGGGCACCCTCGACACGCCGGCCGCCTTCTCCTTCTGGGTGGACCGGCAGGGCGGCTCCAGCCTGTCCGTCTCGACCACCGTCGGGCTGCTGTGGAGCATCACGGGGGCCGTGACCGGCCTGGCTGGGATCCTCCAGCTCGTCCGGGGAGCATCGTTCCCGTGGCGCCGGATGCTGCTCGTGGTGCTCCCGTTCTGGATCATCACGGTGCTCGCGGCCATGCTCGCGGGCAAGCCCGCGAACCTGACGGGGGTCCTCGCCGGGACGCTCTCCCTGGCCGCCCCGATCTCCCTGGGCGCCTTCGCCGGCATCGTCTCCGAGCGCAGCGGCATCTCGAACATCGCGATCGAGGGGAAGTTCCTCATCGGCGCCTGCGTCGCCTCGATGGCTGCGAGCACGGCCATGCTCGTGCTGGGCCACGACGCGAACCCGACCATCGCCGTGCTGATCGGCATCACCGCGGCGGCGATCGCCGGCGCCCTGGTCAGCCTGCTGCTCGCGTGGCTCGGCATCCGCTGGAAGGTCGACCAGATCATCGCCGGCATCGTGATCAACATCGGTGCACTCGGGATCACCAACTTCCTGTACCTGCGCGTGCTGTCGAAGAACACGCAGTTCAACACCCCGCCGACCGTCGAGTCGCTCCGGCTGCCGGTCCTCTCCGAGCTCCCGGTGATCGGCCCGATCCTGTTCTCGGGCACGCCCTACCTGTACTTCACGCTGCTCGTGATGGTGGCCCTCGCCTACATGCTCTACCGCACGCGCTGGGGCCTGCGGCTGCGGGCCAGCGGCGAGAAGCCGTCGGCCGCCGGGACAGTCGGCATCGACGTGATCAGCATCCGGTACCGTGCGATGATCCTGGCGGGCCTGATGGCGGGCATCGCCGGCTCGTCCCTGAGCCTCGCGTCGGCTGGGAGCTTCCAGATGAACATGAGCGCCGGCCGCGGCTTCATCGCCCTCGCCGCGGTGATCTTCGGTGCCTGGAACCCCATCTACGCGTTCGGCGCGGCGCTGGTGTTCGGCCTCGCGGACTCCGCCCAGGCCCTCCTCTCGATCCTCGGGGCGGACGTCCCGCCGCAGCTGCTCAACAGCCTCCCGTACGTGGTCACGATCGTCGTCGTCGCCGGGGTCGTCGGCCGGGTCCGTGGTCCGGCCGCAGCGGGGCTGCCGTATGACCAGGGCTGATCGCGTGAGCGCTGGCTCCGACGCGGACGGCGGGGGACCCCGTCCGGGCCTTGGCGATGCTCTCGTGACGGCCCGCATCCCGGTCCTGCTGGACTGCGACCCCGGACACGACGACGCGCTGGCGATCACGCTCGCGCTCGCGCGCCCGGAGCTCGACGTCCTGGGGATCACGACCGTCGCCGGCAACGCGCCCCTGGCGGCGACCACGCTGAACGCCCTGCGCGTGCTGGCCCTGCTGGGCAGGGCCGACGTCGCGGTGGCGGCCGGCGCGGCACAGCCGCTCGTCCGCGCCCTCGAGACGGCGCCGCAGGTCCACGGCGTGAGCGGCCTGGACGGCGCCGACCTGCCGGACCCGGTGTCGTCGCCCCGTCCGGGGGGAGCGCTGGAGTTCCTGCGGGCGACCCTGACCGCCGCCCCGGCACCGGTGACGCTCATCCCGACCGGGCCGCTTACCAACATCGCGCTGCTGCTGCGGACCTACCCGGACGTCGCCCACAAGATCGCCCACGTGTGCCTGATGGGTGGCGCCATGCGGGCGGGCAACTGGACGCCGGCGGCGGAGTTCAACATCTGGGTGGATCCGGAGGCGGCGAGGATCGTGTTCCGCAGCGGCCTGCCGATCACGATGTGCGGCCTCGACGTGACCCACAAGGCGCTGTTCGGGTTGCCCGAGATCGAGCGCATGGAGGCGCTGGGAACGCCCACGGCGCGCGTCTTCGCGGACCTGCTGCGGTTCTTCACCCGGTTCCACCTGGAGCGCTACGGGACGACCGACACGCCGATCCACGATGCGGTGGCGGTCGCGCACGTCGCGCTGCCCGGCCTCGTGACGACCCGCCGGTACCACGTGGACGTGGAGACGGCCGGCGACATCACGCGGGGGCGGACCGTGGTGGACGATCGCGGCCAGCCGGGTGCGCCGCCCAACATCGACGTGGCGCTGGACATCGACCGCTCGCGCTTCGCGGATCTGCTGATCGAGGCTGTCGGGCGGTACCGCTGAAACGAGAACGCCGCGGGGGGGCCTGGTGTTTGCCTGGGCCCGCCTGCGTCAGCCCGCGGGCGTCAGCCAGACCTTGTACTCGGTCAGGTTCTCGACCGAACCGTCCCTGGCCGAGAGGTCGAACACCCGCAGCGTCCCGTACTGGGCCCTGGCCACCGCATACGGGACGTCGGCCTGGAACGTCCCCCAGCAGCCCGTGCCGCACGAGGCCATCACCTGCTGGTCCGCGACCACCGTTCCGTTCCCGTCCCGCACCTGCACGCGGAAGGTGGCCTCGAACACGTTCGCGATGCCGCCGACCCTGGCAGGGTTGCCGGCCGCGGCGCCCCACGCGGGCCGGTCCACGAAGATCGCGGGCAGGATGCCCACCAGCTGGAAGTCCGACCGGCCGAGCGCGCCGCCACGCGCCTGCCCATCGACCTCGATCCGGACGAGCTTCACCGTGGGGAACTGCGTGAGGGTGTAGACGACCTGGGCGTTGGCCGTCCCACCTTGGAAGCCCGCGACGGCGCCGAGGTACTCGCCCGAGAGGTTCACGGTCGCGACACCGTCGGCGATCGAGATGCCGAGGAGCTGCGTGCCGGCCGGGATCGCGCTGTACATGGCCGGTGATCCCTCCAGCTCGTCGCCGGCCGGGCCGGCCAGGAGCGCCGTCATGGCGGCCCTCGCGACGGCCTTCGTCTCGGGGACCGTGCGCAGCACCGGCACCAGGCCCGGGTTGTCCGTGAGGCTGCCGAGCATGAAGTAGGCGCGCACGATCGTGATCCCGGCGGGAGCTGGGGTGGTCGCGGGGGCGGTCGTCAGGCCGCCCGAGCCGGGGCCGGTCGAGCCGGGGCCGGTCGAGCCGGGGTTGCCGGAGGAGGGGTTGCCCGAGCCGGATGGAGCCGCGGCGGTGGACTGGGCGGTCGTCGGGCTGGAGGCGCCCGAGGGGGCGGCGGTGGCGGGGATCTCGTCCGAGGGGCTCGCGTCCGCAGACGATGCCGGGGTCACCCGGGGGGAGGACGGTGTCCCGAGGGCGCCGACCGACGACGTGCAGGCGCCGAGCACGAGGCCCAGGCCGGCCAGGAGGGCGACTGCGAGCGAGGTGCGAGTGGAGCGGATCACGGCCGGATCCTCGATGCGGTTTCCGAAGCAGCGCCATCGTCGGGGTCGCCCGTCTCCGTACCTTCTCCTGCGGGTAACGGTTGGGTGACCGGCAGGGTCAGGACGAAGATCATCCCGCCACCCGGACGGGCGCGGGCGCGGAGCGTGGCGCCCAGGAGCGCGGCGTGCTCGGCCGCGATCGCGAGGCCCAGCCCGGAGCTGCCGCCGCGCCGCGACGGGTCCGCCTTGAAGAACCGGTCGAAGAGACGCGGGAGCGCGTCACGAGCGACGCCCGGGCCCCGGTCCGCCACGATGACCATGGCGCCCTCGCGCGTGGTGGTGAGCGCCACCTCGACCGGCGTTCCCGGGGCGTGATCGCGGGCGTTGTCGAGGAGGTTGCCCAGGATCCGGTCCAGGCGTCGCGGGTCCGAGTCCACGATCAAGGGGTCCCGCGGGATCGAGACCGCGGCGCCGGGGAGCCGCGACGCCACGACCCCCGTCACCACCCGGCCGAGATCCACCGGCTCGAGCTGCGGGAGCTCGGCCGCGGCATCGAAGCGGGAGATCTCCATCAGGTCGTCCACGAGGGCCCGCAGCCGGCGAACGTCCGTCACGAGGAGCTCGGCCGCACGGCGCGCATCGGGTGACATGTCGTCGAGGCCGCCTTCGATCAGGGAAGCCTCGGCGACGAGGGCGGTGAGCGGCGTCCGCAGCTCGTGGGCCACGTCCGCGACGAAGCGACGGTTCTGCTGCTGGGCGGTCTCCAGCCGGGCAACCGTCGCCTCGAGCGAATCGGCCATCCGGTTGAACTCCGCCGCCCACCGCCCGAACTCGTCGCGACCGCCCTCGGGGACGCGCGCCCCGAGGTCGCCGTCGGCGATGCGCCGGGCCGCCCGGCCGCCCGCCGCCACCGGCCGCAGGATGCCGCGAGCGACCAGCCGGGCCGTCAGCAGCGCGATGCCGATGGCGACCGCCGCGGCCACAAGGAGCCCGAGCCGCAGCTGGGCCAGCACGTCCTCGATCGGCTGCGCCGAGAACACGAAGAAGAGGTCCGGAGGTCCGCCCTGCCGCCCGCCCACCACGAGGACGGGCGCGCCGCCGAGCGTCTGCCAAGCGTACGCCACCTGGCCCTGGGCCACGAGCGCCCGCAGCTCCGGCGACAGCTGGTCGAGACCGCCGGGCAGGTCCGCCGGCGTGTGCGGGGCGCCGTCGCCGAAGTCCGCGATGACCCGGCCGTCCCCCCGCAGCTCGAAGGCCTCGGGGAGGCCGCTCGCCTCGAAGGTCCGTGCATCCGTGGGCCGGGGGTCGGCGCCGGGGAGCAGCACGGACAGGTCGTACTCCACCTGCTGGCGCGCGTCGGCAAGCTGTCGGGCGCGGATCGACGAGTCCACGAAGGCGTAGACGCCCAGGCCGATCGCCGCGACCGTCACCGCGACCAGCGCGACCAGCGTCAGCGTCAGGCGGGCCCGGACCCCGATCATCGCGTCGCGCCGGCTTCAGCCGGCCGGCCGCGCGGCCTTGTAGCCGGCGCCGCGCACGGTCAGGACCAGGACCGGCACCGCCGGGTCGGCCTCGATCTTGGCGCGCAGCCGGCCGACGGCCACGTCCACGAGCCGGGAATCGCCCAGGTAGTCGTAGCCCCAGACACGATCCAGCAGGAGATCCCGCGGAAAGACCTGGCCCGGGTGGCGGGCGAGCTCGGCGAGCAGGTCGAACTCGGTGCGGGTCAGGGCGATCTCGTCCCCGTCGCGGTGCACCGTCCTCCCGGCGAGGTCGATCCGGAGCGGACCGAGCTGCAGGACCGCCGGATCCCCGGACGCGGGCTCGTGGCGGTGACGTCGGAGCGCGGCGCGGACGCGGGCGACGAGCTCGGGCATCTCGAACGGCTTGCGAAGGTAGTCGTCGGCGCCGGACTCCAGCCCCACGACCACGTCGATCGTGTCGGCGCGCGCCGTGAGCATCACGATGGGGGTCGTCGCCTCCCGACGGATGGCGCGGCAGACCTCCAGGCCGTCCAGCCGCGGCAGCATCACGTCCAGGAGCACCAGGTCCGGCCTGTCCGCGCGCCAGCGCTCCAGCCCCTCCAGGCCGTCCGCGGCGACCCGCACCGTGAAGCCGGCGGCCCGCAGCCCGAGCGCCGTGACCTCGCGGATCGACGGGTCGTCCTCGACCAGCAGGATGTGCGCGTCCACGCGGCGAGTATGGCAGCGAACGGAGGGCTAGTGTCCGTGCTCTCCGGCCCCGTGATCCCGGTCCGAGGCCAGTTCGTACAACCGGGCATCGGAGATCCCGAAGTGGTGGCCGATCTCGTGGTGGACGGTGTCGATGACCTTCTCGCGCAACGCCTCGGGGGTCCGGTAGTACCGCTCCAGCGTGCCGCGGTAGATCGTGATCTTGGAAGGCGTGGCGCTGTGGTCCGCGCCGGGCATCGAACGCGGCACGCCGTGGTACAGGCCGAAGAGACCGGCGGCGCCCACCGACTCGAGCTCCGCCGCGGTCGGCCACTCCTCGATGACGATGGCGACGCTGCCGAGCCGGTCGCGGAACGCGGCCGGCAGCGAATCGATCGCCTCGAATACCCAGTCCTCGAACGTCGCGTCGTTGATCGGTTCGCGCTCGTGCTCCATCATGAGCAGCGTATCGCGGCCGCCGATCCCTCGCCCTGTGGCCGATCCCTCGCGTTGCTGTTGCCCGACCGACGGGACTACCATCCCGACCCATGACCTGCCTCGGTCGCCCGTTCTCTCGACCGCCTCGACCCCTCGTGAGCCGGTGACCAGTCCCGGGCGCCGCAGGGAGCTGCGCGCGCAATTCGACCAGCGGCAGCCTCGCGCCGGGGTGTACGCCCTGCGCAACGCCGTGACGGGGAGACTGCTCGTGGCATCCACCACCGACCTCGATGCGGTCCGGAACCGGCTCGAGTTCGCACGTGCAACGGGCTCGCCGGGCGCCCTGGACGGCCGGCTGGCCGCCGACGTCCGCCGGTACGGGATCGACGTCTTCGTCCTGGAGGTCCTCGACACCCTCACCATCGCACCCGGGATGACGCCCGACGACATCCGGGCCGACCTCGCCGCGCTCGAGCAGCTGTGGCGAGAGAAGCAGGCGGCGGACCCGCAGTACTGACCGGTTTGCCGGCGCCGGCAACGACCCGGCCGTCAACCGCCCGGCTGCCCGCCAGGCACCGCGTCGCCCTCGCGACGCCGCTCGTCCACCGGTCGCAGCAGCAGCGCCCCCGCCGCGAGCCAGACCGGCCCGAGGAGGAACGCCAGGCGCGGGCCGCTCTCGGGTGTCCCGAGCCGGCTGGAGGCGTCGATGATGAGCCCGCCGACGAATGCCGCGGCCACGCCGTTCGTCGCGGTCGCGATGTTCGATATGCCCATGTACCGGCCCGCCGAGGCCTTCGGGATGATGTCGGTCATGAGCGCCCAGTCGACCGCGAGGAAGCTGCCACCACCGATGCCGACGAAGACCGCGCCGAGCGCGAGAACGGGCGGCACCGGCGCCAGCGCAGCGATCGTCATGCCCAGCGCGCTGATGGCGGTCGCCGCGTAGATGACGCGCTTGCGCCCGATACGCTGGGACAGACGCGCCGCCGGGATCGTCGCCACGGCCGTGCAGATCACCGCGACCACCGTCGTCCCCAGGATCCATGCGGCGCGTTGAGCCTGGTCGGTCATGCCCAGCGCGCGTTCGAGGTACGGCACCTGGAGCACGATGAGGAAGGCGCTGCCGCCGAGGATGAAGAAGCGGGACGCGACGAGGTAGAGGAAGCTGCGCTCGCGGAGGATGTCCGATCCCCACGCCTCCGCCGCGACCGACCGCCAGCTCCGGTGGCCCCGGTTCTTCGCCGGACGACCCTCGTTGAGGCGGAAGACGAGCAGGACCATCGTGGCGACGTGGACCAGGCCCAGCGCGATGGTCGGGACCACGAAGTTGCCGGTTGCCACCCCGAGCGTGGCGAGGGCCGTCCCTGTCACCACGCCGAGCACGGTGAACAAGCCGACCATCCCGCTCGCAAGCCCCACCTGCGGGGCCGCGACGAGGTCGGGCACGTACCCCTGGAACGGCCCCTGGGCGAAGTTCGAGCTGAACTGGAGGAGCGTCACGAACGCGGCGACCGCGAGCACGGTGTTCGAGGTCGCCAGGCCCACCAGGAACACGAGGTCGAGCATGGTGCCGATCACGATGTAGGGCTTGCGCCGGCCGAACCGGCTCCTCGTGTAGTCGCTCAGGGAGCCGACCGTCGGCTGGACGAGGATGGCGATGACCACGCCGGCGATCTGCATCACGCCGAGCGTCGTGTACTGGACGTTCGGGTCCGGGACGAGGACGGTGATCCGCTCCTGGAGGATGATCCCGACGCCCTGGACGACCGCGATCAGCCCGAGCCAGTAGACCGAGAGCCGCACGAGCTGGCCCAGCGGCAGGAGGGCGGTCGGCCGGCCGGAATCGGGATCATCCACCGGGGATGGGGGAGGGTGCCGGCTCGCCGGCGAGGTCTAGCGTGGCATCCACCGGCGCATCTCGCCCGGCACCCGCGATCTCGGCGCCCCGCTCGCGACACGCGGCGCCCCGTCCGCGACACGTGACGGCGGACCTGGCGGCGTGGGTGGCTGGCATCCAGCCGAGTCTAGACCAGCCACCGGGCCGCCGGTCCGCGACCGCGGGCGCCCACCGCGCCGCGCGTGAGCCATGGGAGGCGGATAGGCTGACTTCGCGCGAGCCTGCCCATTGCGGCCGAGCGACCCGGGCCGCGAGGCTACCCGGCGGTGGGCACCGGCCCCTCGCGCAGGCCGAGCACGTTGCCGGCGGGGTCCTTGAACCACGCACCGCGAGCGGGACCGAACTGCGCGATGAAGTTGACCGTCTTCGGCGTCTCGTATTCCTCGAAGGTGACCCCGCGGGCGGTCAGGTCCCGGACCGCGGCCTCGATGTCACCGACCTCGAAGTGCGCGACCGTTTGCCCACCGGCGGGGGGCTGTCCACGCCGGATCGTGAGCTGTGACCCCTTGCCGGCACCGAAGCGACAGCTCGACGCGGTCTCCTCGAGGAGCCTCAACCCAAGCTGTTGCTCGTAGAACCGCTTTGCCTGGTCAACGTCCGTCACCACCAGGGTCGTGACCACCAGGGAATCGGCAAGCATCGCCGTGACCTCCGCCTGAGCAGACTGGTGCCGATACGGCGGGCCAGGGTCCCGCAGGTTGGGACACCGACCCGGCGCGAGGACGGCAGTATGGGCGCGAGCCAGCCCCTTGTCGCGGACGAGACCGGCCGGGATCCTTCGTCCACCGGCCCCGGCCGAAGGTCGATCGCGCGGAGCAGGCCAGACGGCCACCGTCAACCTTGAGACCCACCCCAGGCGCGGGATCGCGACCCTGGCGGTGACCTGAACGTGGCCGCGCCCGAGATCGTTGGGCGAAGGGATCCACCTCGGCTCCGGCGACGAGGTCAAGGTCGTGCCTACGGCCGCCGGCAAGGGTATCGACGCCCGGTGCCCGGAGAGCGCGGCTCGCCGGCCGCGGATTCAACCCGGCCGAGTGCGCGCTCAGCGGTACTGACGCACCTGCGGCGGGAACGAAGAGCCGTCGAGCAGCATCCGGCCGCCGAGCGGCTCGCTCAGCCGGACCTCGTAGATGATGCCCATGAGGTAGCCGCCGACGAGGGGCAGCGAGCCGTCGTGCGGGGCCTGCTGCGACGAGCAGCCCGCGGTGTCCGCCGTGTCGTTCATGTGCATCGTGATCGTCACCGACCAGGGCGTGTAGGAGACGATCGGGTCCGCGAGCCAGGGCCCGACGTCGGTCGGGGTGCAGCCCGGGTGCTCGACCTCGATCGTGACGGCCGTCGTCCGGGCTGTCGCCGGGTCGAGCGTGCGTCCGAGCAATCCGCTGACCACCTTCCAATTGAGCAGCCGCGAGGACGGGATCGACTGGGCCGGGACCATGAGCCGGACCGGGACGGAGACGACCATGAGCACGACGAGGAGCCCGAACGAGGCGGTCGCCAGGCGGCGGGCGACGACCCGCGCAGCCACGAGGCGGCGGACCTCCCAGAGGATGGCAAGGGCCACCACGCCGAGCAGGAGCAGGACAGGGTAGAGGTCGAGGAGCGTCATCCGATTCCGCGTTCTGTCGGGCGGTCGGGGTCAGGATCGCGGCTGCGGCGGGAAGCCCGGGCCTGCGTACAGCAGGCGGCCGGGCCGTGGGCCATCGCCTTCGTTGAACCCCGTCGGCGTGCCAGGACGCACCTCGCTTCAGCGGCGTGCGGGCGCCGCCGGCCCGCCGGCCAGTTCAGGTGTCGATCCTGTCCGCCGACGTGTGATGGCGCCACCCACCAGGAGTCCTGCCCGTTTCGGGGCAGATCCAGCCTCGCCTCCGCGTCGGGGGGCGCTCGCCGGTCCGGGCAGGTACCGCTGACTCCCCGTGACACTCGCCCCGAACGACTTCGTCCAGCTCTGCTTCTCGATAGGTCGGAGTTGGCGCGCGCGATCCTGGGAGGGACGTCCGCGAGTCAGGACGCCGCCGGAGCGTTTCTGGCGCTGGCGACCCGGCGGCACTCCACCGACGCCCGTCGAGGACCCGCTCCCCGACTCTGCTGGCGCCCCGATCTGTCACGCCGAGCCGCGATCGCGAATCCGGGTCGCGTTCGTCCCGGGCCCGGATCGCGCGGCCGACTCGGCTGTTGCGTTGCCGAGCTGCTCGTCCAGGGTGAGCGTGCCCAGCCGGAGGGGCAATGATGTGCTACGTTCATGTACATGAGCAACACCGTCGGCGTCGCTGAGCTGCGTCAGAACCTCAGCCTCTACCTCCGTCGCGTCGAGAACGGTGAGCGATTGCTGGTGACGGACCGGAACAGGCCCGTTGCGGAGCTGGGCCCGGCACCCAGCAGCGGCTCATCGCTCGACCGCCTGATCGCCGAGGGGCGTGTCGCGCGGCCGGCGCGACGCGGGCTGCTGCCGCCGCTCCAGATGGATGGGGACCCCCATGCCCTCAGCCGCGCCCTCGACGAGATCCGCGGCGAGCGCTGACCCGTGGCGCTCTTCTACGCGGACGCCTCCGCGCTGGTCAAGCTGGTGCGAGACGAACCCGAGAGCGACGCGCTTCGGGCCTTCCTGGCCGATTCGGCCATCGTCTCGAGCGAGCTCGTGCTGACCGAGGTGCCGCGGGCCATCAGGCGCGCTGCGGCACGTGACAAGCGACTGACCTTGGACGTCCTCGTCGGCCGCGCAGGGGACACCCTCGACGGGGTTGCCCTGCTCCCGCTGGATCGCGCCCTGCTCCTGGCGGCGGGAGCCCTCGCGGAACCCGCGCTTCGTGCGCTCGATGCGATCCATGTTGCCTCGGCGGTCGACCTCGAGCCCCTCGACGGGTTCGTGACCTACGACGAGCGCCAGGCTGCGGCTGCCCGGCTCGCCGGTCTCCGCACGATATCGCCCGGCAGCTGACCATCGGGCATCCCGGCCCGATCATCAGGTAGGGCGGCTTCGCGGCGGGCGGCCAGCGTCCGCCGGGTCGCCGTCGCCGGGCTACCATGGACCTCCCGTGACACTCGCCCCGAACGACTTCGTCCACCTCCACACCCACTCGGAGTTCAGCCTCCTCGACGGGCTCGGCCGGATCACCGACCTCGTCGACACGGCCGGCCGCCACGGGTTCGATTCGCTCGCCGTCACCGACCACGGGGCCCTCTACGGGTCGGTCGCGTTCTACCAGGCGGCCACGAAGGCGGGGATCAGGCCGATCATCGGCGTCGAGACCTACGTGGCCCGGCGCGGGATGCTGGATCGCGATCCGCGGGCGGACGCGCAGCCGTACCACCTGGTCCTGCTCGCCACCGACATGACCGGCTACCGGAACCTGTGCCGGCTGGTCACCGACGCCCACATCGACGGCTTCTACTACAAGCCGCGGATCGATCACGAGCACCTCGCGAAGTACAGCGAGGGCCTGGTAGGCCTGAGCGCGTGCCTCGGCGGCGAGATCCCCAAGGCGCTCGAGGCTGGGGACTGGGAGCTCGCCCGCACGCTCGCCGGCACGTACGGGGAGATCCTGGGCAAGGACCGCTTCTTCCTGGAGCTCCAGGACCACGGCATCCCCGAGCAGCGCCGCCTCAACGAGCAGCTCCTCCGGCTGGCGCCCGAGACCGGGCTGCCGCTGGTCGTCACCAACGACCTGCACTACGTCCACCCCGAGCAGCACGAGGCGCACGACGTCCTGCTCTGCGTGGGGACAGGCAACAACATCGACACGCCCAACCGGATGCGGTTCGAGGGCCAGGAGTTCTACCTCAAGACGGCGGCCGAGATGCAGCGGCTGTTCCCGGACCAGCGCGAGGCGCTGCTCAACACCCGGCGAATCGCGGAGATGGTGGACCTCAAGCTGCCCCTGGGCGACCTCCGGATCCCGCACTTCCCGGTGCCCGACGGCGAGACGGCCGAGACGTGGCTGCGCAAGGAGTGCGAGGCGGGGCTGGTCCGCCGCTACGGCGCGATCACCCCGGCCCTCCAGCAGCGGCTGGACTACGAGCTGGGCGTGATCCTCTCGATGGGCTACGCGGGCTACTTCCTGATCGTGGCGGACTTCGTCCGGTTCGCCCGGCAGGAGGGGATCGCCACCACCTGCCGGGGATCGGCGCCCGGCTCCATCGTCACCTACACCCTGGGCATCACGCCGGTGGACCCGCTCCACTACGGCCTCCCGTTCGAGCGCTTCCTCAACCCGGACCGGGTGACGATGCCCGACATCGACGTGGACTTCGAGGACGAGCGCCGGGACGAGGTCATCAACTACGTCAGCCGCAAGTACGGCCAGGACCACGTCGCCCAGATCATCACGTTCGGCACGATGCTCGCCCGGGCCGCCATCCGGGACGTGGGACGCGTGCTCGGCATGTCCTACGGGGACGTGGACCGGATCGCCAAGGCGGTGCCGAACCAGCTCGGCATCAGGCTGGACGAGGCGCTCGACCTCTCCCCGCAGCTCAGGGAGATGCACGACGGCGACCCGCAGATCGCGAAGCTGATCGGCCTCGCGAAGCAGCTGGAGGGCGTGGCCCGCAACGCATCGACGCACGCCGCGGGCGTCGTCATCTCGCGGGAGCCGCTGACGGAGCTCATGCCGCTCCAGAAGGCGACCAACTCCGACGCGCTCATGTCGCAGTACGAGATGCACGGGATCGAGGCGCTGGGCCTGCTCAAGTTCGACTTCCTGGGCCTGTCCAACCTCACGATCCTGCGCAAGGCCGTGGACCTGATCAGGGAGAACCGCGGCGTCGCGGTGGACCTCGACGACATCCCGCTCGACGACCCGACGACATTCGCGCTCCTTGCCTCGGGCGAGACGACGGGCGTGTTCCAGCTCGAGTCCGCGGGGATGCGCCGCTACGTCCGGGAGCTGCAGCCGACCTCCGTGTTCGACCTGGCGGCCATGGTCGCGCTCTACCGGCCCGGCCCGATGGACAACATCCCGGCCTACATCCGACGGAAGCACGGCCAGGAGCCGGTGGTCTACCTCCACCCCCTTCTTGAGCCGTTCCTCAATCGGACGTACGGGATCTTCGTCTACCAGGAGGACATCATGTCCGCCGCGATCGCCCTCGGGGGGTTCACGGGGCCGGAGGCGGACACGCTGGGCTACGCGATCCGCAAGAAGAAGCGCGCCGTCCTGCAGTCGATGAAGGAGACCTTCGTCGAGCGGGCGGCCGAACGCGGCGTGCCGGCCCAGACCATCGACGCCGTGTTCAAGGCGTTCGAGCCGTTCGAGCGCTACGGGTTCAACAAGGCCCACGCCACCTGCTACGGGCTGATCGCGTACCAGACCGCGTACCTCAAGGCCAACTACACGGTCGAGTACATGACGTCGGTCCTGACCGCCTTCCGCGATAACGCCGAGAAGGTCGCGGCCGCGGTGGCCGAGTGCCGGCGCCTGGGCATCGAGGTCCGGCCGCCGGACGTTCACCGGTCCGGGCTGGGCTTCATGGTGGAGGGCGACGCCATCCGGTTCGGCCTGCTGGCGGTCAAGAACATCGGCGAGGGCGCGATCGAATCGATCATCAGGGCGCGCGAGGAGGGCGGCGAGTTCCGCTCGCTGACGGACTTCTGCACCCGGATCGACCTGCGCCTCGTGAACCGCAAGGTGCTGGAGTCGCTGGCCAAGGTGGGCGCGCTGAACATGCTCGGGCACCCTGCGCAGATCCTGATGGGCCTGGACGACGCCCTCGCGGCCGGCCAGTCCGCGCAGCGCGACCGGGTCAGCGGCCAGACCTCCCTGTTCGACCTGGCCGGTGACGAGTCCGCCGCGCTGGAGCGGCAGCTGCCGACCACGCCGGAGACGCCCGTCCGGGAGCGTCTCCGCTGGGAGAAGGAGCTGATGGGGCTCTACCTCTCGGATCACCCGATGGGCGAGGTGGCGGAGCGCGTGGGCCTGTTCGTGACGGCATACTCGGGCGACCTGAAGGACGAGTCGCTCGACGGGCAGCGCGTGGTCCTGGGCGGCATCGTGACCGGGATCCGGCCGGTGCTCACCAAGGCGAAGGCCACGATGGCCGTGGTCACGCTGGAGGACCTGCAGGGGACGCTCGAGGTGGTGGTCTTCCCCAAGACCTACGAGCAGACGATCGGGACCTGGCGCGACGGCGCGATCCTGCTCGTGGCCGGGCGCGTGGATCACCGCGGCGACGAGGCGTCCCTCCTGGCGGACTCTGCCTGGGACTGGGATGCCGTGGCGGATCGCGGTCCTGAAGCCTTCGCGAAGGAGGTCGGGGCGCTCGACAAGCGGGCGACGCGGCGGAGCGGGGGAGGACCCGGCGGGGGAGGGAACGGGAACGGCACCGGGGTCGCCCGCGCCGCCGGCGTCGGTAGCCGCGGCGGTAGCCCGCTCCGCCCCGCGGAGCCCGTCCCGACCTACGCGGAGCCCCCCGGAGCGACGGGGCCCGAGGGCACCGACGACCCGGAGTCGCCGCCGCTCCCGGACGAGCAGCGCTCCCGTGCCGCGGCGGCCAACGAGGCCCCGTCACGGCCGGTCGAGGCCGCTCCCGGCGCCGTGCTGAACGTCCACTTCGCCCGCGAGGCCGGGACCGACCGCGTGCTGTCGGCCATGCAGGCGTTCCAGGGCCTCATGCGCGAGCGCCCGGGCGCGACGCGCGTCGTCGTCCACGTGCCCGCGCCCGGCGGCAGCGCGCTGCCGATGGAGCTGCGCGGCGTCGCCTACGACGCGGAGCTCGTCGCCGAGGTACGCCGGCGAGTCGGCGAAGGTGTCATCGACCTCCGCCTGGCCTGAAACCCGTATGACCGGCGGGGCGGTGCCGCACATCGGGATTTGGAGCGGGGCGCGAGGCTCCGCGCCGGATCAGGCCCCCGGATGCGAGGAGGCTCCGCACATCAGGATGGGGGGGCGGGGCGCGACGACCACGCCCACGACAGCGCGCCCACGACACCCACGACAGCGCGCCCACGACCATACGCGATGTGCGGAGCGTCCTCGCGAATGGCAGAGGCTCGCGCCCGAGCCGATCAGCCCTCCTGGGACTGCGGCAGCCGGTCAGCCCTGCTGACGCCGCTGCCCGAGCCGGTCAGCCCTGCGGAACCTGCTCGAGCTGCTGCAGCTGGCGGAGCTCGCGCACGCCGGACAGCTGGTCGTGGAACTCCTCGCGGATTGCATTGAGGTCCGGACGCTCGATGTCCAGCTCCTCGGCCAGGCGGTTCGCCAGCCACGACTCGGTCGCATCGATCTCGTGGTCGGCCGCCATGACGAGGAAGCAGGCGCGCAGGAGCTGCTCCCGCTCCTCCATGGTCGAGATCGCCTTGAACTCGCGCGTCACGAGGTAGTCCTCCGTGGCGCCGTACTGGCCGGCCAGGGTGGCAGCGAGGTCGATGACCAGCGGGGCCGTCTCGGGGTCGAGGCCGACGGCCTCGGCGAGGAGCAGCATTTCGGCGCGCTCCGAGTCGCTCACGGCGCCCGTCGCCTGCGCCGCCCGTCCGAGCAGGTAGGCGAAGGCCGCCACGTACCGTGCGCGAGCCGGAGGCATGGCCTCCAGGCGGATCGAGATCGTGCGGACACTGTCGGTCTCGGCGACGGTTGCGGGGGGCAGCGGCGCGTTGGCATCGAGGGGCGCATCGGTCGCGGAGCGGTCGAGGCCGAGCGCGCGATGGAACAGGCTCATGGGTTCTCCGGGATCAGCAGGGAGCAGGCCGCGAGTCTACCCTGATCGCGGGCGACGGCCGTCCGGGGCTCCTACGGGAGCGTCACGAACGCGTCCACGTCCACGCGACCGTTGCCCAGCGGCCGGATCTCGATGGTATGGCGGCCACCGCTGGCAAGCCTGCGCGCGAACACGACGTTGCGATACCGGAGCGTGGCCGCTGACTCGCTCACGATCGCGACCCGGACGCCGTCGATCCGGACCTCCGCGCGGCCGGCACCGGGCCCCCGACGGCCGACCCAGCCGATGCTCCGTCCCGAGAAGACGAACTTGACGCGCCGCCCGGCGGACGAGGTCCAGCGCGAAGTCCCTCCCGATGCCCGCCAGGTCCACGACCTGGACCAGGTCCCCGACCAGGTCGCCGCCGTCGTCGTCTCCTGGTAGCGCCGCGGCAGGACCGTCGTGACCGTGCTCCAGCCCGACCTGTTGCCGTGGCGATCGGTGGCGCGGACGCGGTATCCGTACGTCGTGCCGACCCGCACCGTCCGATCCATCGCGGTCGCGGCCACGCCCGAGAGCACCGTCGCGAAGGTGCCGCTTCCGCGGCGCTCCTGGACCTCGTACGACGCCAGGCCCGAGATTGGGTCGGACCCGGTCCAGGCCAGCCGGATCCGCACCGTCGACGCTCCGATGACCACGGGCAGGAGCATGGAAGACGGTGCCGTGACGACGGGCGGCAGCGCGTCGGGCAGGACGGTCACCCGGACCGATGCATCGCTCGTCCCGCCGTGCCCGTCGGCCGCCGTGTAGGTGAAGCCGTCGGAGCCGGCGAAGCCGGCGGCCGGCGCGTACGTGACGGCGCCATCCGCCACGGCCAGGACGCCATGCGCGGCACCCCACGCGGCGGTCACCGCGAGGGGGTCGCCATCGATGTCGGTGTCGTTTGCGAGCACGTCGATCGGCGTCGGGCCTGCTCCTTCCGCCACCGTGGCGGTGTCGTCGACGGCGACGGGCGCGTCGTTCACGGGCAGGATCGTGACATGGACGGTGCCGGTGTCGGAGCCGGTCGCTCCGTCGGTGATCACCGTGTAGGTGAACGTGTCCTCGCCGATCGCGTCCGGCTCCGGCGTATAGCGCACGGTCCCGGGCAACGAGACGAGCTCGACCCTGCCCTTCGCACCATCCGTGGTGGCACCGACGAGCATCGGGTCCCCGTTGACGTCGTGATCATTGGCGAGAACGTCGATCTCGGCAGTCTCGTCCTCGTTGACCGTCAGCGTGTCGTCTGCGGCGACCGGCGAAGCTGGGAGGGCGGGCGAGACCACGACCTGGAACGTCACGGGATCGCTGGTGTCGTCGGGCGGCACCATGTCGCGGGAGGGCAGCCCGTAGTCCTCGACGCCTCCATCGTCGCGAGCGTAGACCGTCACGTCGGCGAGGCCGGGTTCCGTTCCGGGCGTGAACGTCAGGACGCCATTGCCGTCGATCGCCGGCGGAACGGCGAACATCTTCGGGGCATTCCGCGTGTCGGTCGTGACGACGAACGAGACGACCTGGGCCGACTCATTCGGTGGCCCCGCGAGGACGTCCGTCGCCCACGGCACGGACACGGGCCCGTCGTCGGTGTGCGCCACGACCTCCGTGAGGCCCGGCGTGAACGTCGGCGGATCGTTGATCGGAGCCACCCAGAACCGATAGCTCGCGGTGTTCGAAAAGTCGGTCCCGTCGAACGCCCGGTAGGTGATGACGTCGGAGACCCAGGTGCCACCGGGCGTGTCCCCGCGGGGCGTGCTGAAGTCCGGGTCCGGCTTGTAGGCAAGCATGCCGTCGCCGAGGTTCAGCGCCTCGCCGTGGGCCGGCTGCCCGACGATCTCATACGTGAGGGCGTCACCGTCCGCGTCGGTGTCGTTGGCGAGGGGACCGCAGCTGCCGAGGAGAATGAACCACTGCGCATAGGCGCCGGAGCCATTGGTCCAGTCCTCGGGGATCGGGAAGGACCCGCCGAAGTCGGCGACACCGCAGGGCGGGGTGATCGGATCATCGACAGCGACCGGCGGCGTGTTGGCGGCCCGGACCGGGCCGGGCGCCCCGGCCGTCATGACGGCCAGCGCCGACAGGACGACGAGCGCGCGTCGCATACGACCTCCCCCTAACGGCAATTGTCCGAGCAACCGCATCGGGGCGAGTATCGGGGTTCATCCGGGCGGCTGCCATGGGCCGGTGGTCCTGTTGGAGCCCCAGAGTCGCCGGTGTCGCCGCCTGCGGCGCTGGGCTCGATCCCATCACCGCCCGCACGACATCCGCTTGGAGACCCACGACGCCGATGCACGTGATCGAAGGTGGCCGGCTGCCGTCTGGAGCTGGGCCACCGACGCCGAGGGCGTCACGCTGGACCACGCGCGTAACCTCGCGGACCTCGAGGTGGCGAGGGACCACGTGGCGCTCATGCCGGACGCCCATGCCGGGTTCGGCATGCCCAGCGGCGGCGTGCTGTTCGCGCACGGCGCCGTGGTGCCCTACGCCGTGGGCGTCGACATCGGGTGCGGGGTGGCGCTCGATCGGACGACCCTGGTATGGGGGACACCCTCACGCCCGAGAAGCTGCGCGCGGTCCTGCGGCAGGTCGCCCGCGACGCGCCGACCGGCTTCTCCGTCCACCCGAAGGCGCCGATGACCGGGGACCGCATGGCGGAGCTCATCGGCGACGACCCGCCCCCGTCCATCGCCCGCGCCTGGATCCACCGGGCGGCCGTCTCGCTGGGCACTCTGGGTGGCGGCAACCACTTCCTCGAGGTCCAGTGCGACGACCAGCAACGCGTCCACTTCATGCTCCACTCCGGCTCGCGGAACCTGGGCAAGCAGGTCTGCGGGGAGGCGGCCTTCCGCAAGCACGCGTCGGTCCACCGGTTCGAGCGCCTGGGCGACGTCCGCCAGAACTACGCCGAGGCGGAGACGCATGGCGTCGTCTGGAGGATCGTCCACCGCAAGGGTGCCGTCCGGGCCACGGCCGGCGAGACGGTCTTGATCCCCGGCTCGATGGGGACGTCCTCGTACGTGGGCGAGGGCCTGGGCAGCCAGGCGTCGTTCGAGTCCTGTCAGCACGGCGCAGGCCGCGCCCTCGGCCGGAACGAGGCAAAGCGGCGCAAGACGAGTGAGCAGGTGTTCGCGGAGATGGCGGCGCTGGGCGTGAAGCTCCTTTCGGGCGAGCCGCGGACCGCCGCGGAGGAGGCCCCGTTCGCCTACAAGGACATCGACGCGGTCATGGCTGCCAGCGCGGATCTTGTGCGGCCGGTCCTGCGGCTCCGGGCCCTCGCTGTCGTGAAGGGCTAAGCGTCGGGGTCCGGCGTGCTCCGGAACCTGGTAGCGAAGGTGGGATTCGAACCCACACGACCTTGCGGTCAGCGGTGTTTGAGACCGCCGCGTCTGCCATTCCGCCACTTCGCCAGGCAGCGGACATCGTAGCCGACGGCGGAACCACGGCCCCGCCCCGGGCGTCGGGGACGCGATGCCCAGCCTGCCCGCCGTCACGGCCGTTTCACCGTCGTTTCAGCCCCGAGCCCGATGCTAGACTCGCCGCGCCTCACCATCGCCGCCAGGAGGGTCGCGCCCGTCGTGGAGGACGCCCGGACGTCGGAGTCCGTCGAGGACCCGATCCAGCGTCGCGACCTGATCCTGCTGGACCGGGCGCGCGACGGCAGCCTCGACGCCTTCAACGATCTCGTCGAGTGCTACCAGGACCACCTGTTCGCGCTGGTCGCCCGCATGGTTCCGGATCGCGACCAGGCGTCCGACGCCGTGCAGGAGGCGTTCTTCAGCGCCTACCGCAACATGCGCTCGTTCCGCGGCGGCAGCGTCCGGTCCTGGCTGAGCCGGATCGCGATCAACGCCGCGATGGACCAGCAGCGCCTGCGGAAGCGCCGCCCGTCCCAGCCGTACCCCGAGCTCGAGGACGAGACCTGGCAGCCACCCGCCGGCCCCGAGGCGGATCCCGAGCGGACGGCGATGCACACCGAACGTGGGCACGTCCTGCGTGCAGCCCTCGCGGCGATCACGCCGGACCAGCGCCAGGCGATCGTCCTGTTCGACGTCGAGGGCTACGACTACGCCGAGATCGCCGAGCTGACCGGCGTGTCCCTGGGCACCGTGAAGTCCCGGATCCACCGCGGGCGCCTCGCGTTGCGCGACCGGCTCGAGGGCTCGATCGGCCTGTTCCGAGGGGAGGAAGGCTGATGCCGCACCCCGCCGATCCCGCCCCCGTCCCCGCCGATCCCGCCCCCGTCCCCGCCGATCCCGCCGTCCCGTCCGACTCCACCGGTCACGCCGCCCACGACCGGGTGCTCGTCGTCGCCTATGCCTCGGGCGATGCCGAGGGGGCCGAGCTCGAGGCCGCGACCAGGCTCGTCGCCGACTGTGCCGAGTGCGCCGCCCTCCACCGCGACCTGCGCGCGATCGCCGCGGCCCTGCCCGAGCTGCCCGCCCCGCGCCGGACCCGCGACTTCCGCCTCACGTCCGAGCAGGCCGCGTCGCTCCGGCCCGCGGCCTGGCGCCGCCTCCTCGCCCCGTTCGCGGGCCCACGCTTCGCCTTCGCCGCACCGCTGGGCTCGGGCCTCGCTGCCCTGGGCATCGTCGGGATCCTGCTCGCTGGCAGCGGCTTCCCGCTGGCTGGCGCGACATCGGGAGCCGCCGAGTCTGGACGATCCACCGCCAACGGGACCGTGGCAGCGCCCGTTCCCGCCGCCGGGGCTCCGTCGTTCGCCCCAGTGGCTCCGTCTCCGGCTGCCGCGGCTCCCGCGTACGCCACGGCCGCGCCATCGCTTGCCGTCCCCGCTGCGGCAGCAGCGTCTGCTCCCGCGGCTCCGTCGCCCGGTGACGCCGTCATGGCCCAGGGCGCGTCGGTGCCTCCGGGCGTCTCGTCCGTGAACGCGGGTGCCGCGGATGCGTCCGCCAACCCCCAGCCCATGGTGAGCCCGGCCGAGCAGCCGGCGGCGGCCTCGGGCGCGGGGCAGGCCGTCTCCGGCACCGGCCCCGGGGAGACGGCCGGCACGGGCGCGGCGGGGTCCGCGACCCCCCTGCTGCTCCTGGCGTCGCTCGTCGGTCTCGTCGCGGGCGTCGTGCTGGTCGCGCTCCGATTCGCCGGCCGGTCCGCGGTCCGGACACCCTGACCCCGGAACCGGCGGGACCGTCTCTTCGTCAGGGGGGAGACATGCCGCACCCCGCCGATCCCGCCCCCGTCCCCGCCGATCCCGCCGTCCCGTTCGACTCCACCGGTCACGCCGCCCACGACCGGGTGCTCGTCGCCGCCTATGCCTCGGGCGATGCCGAGGGGGCCGAGCTCGCGGCCGCGACCAGGCTCGTCGCCGACTGTGCCGAGTGCGCCGCCCTCCACCGCGACCTGCGCGCGATCGCCGCGGCCCTGCCCGAGCTGCCCGCCCCGCGCCGGACCCGCGACTTCCGCCTCACGTCCGAGCAGGCCGCGTCGCTCCGGCCCGCGGCCTGGCGCCGCCTCCTCGCCCCGTTCGCGGGCCCGCGCTTCGCCTTCGCCGCACCCCTGGGCTCGGGCCTCGCTGCCCTGGGCATCGTCGGGATCCTGCTGGGGTCGCTCGCCGGGACTCCCCTGGGGGCCGGTGGCTCGACGACCGCGGTGGGCCCGGCGTTCGATCGCCAGGCCACCGGCGCGCCCGTCCCGGTCGTCGTTCCGCCGGTCGGGGAGGCCGGGCCTGCCGCTCAGCCTGCCGCCTCGCCCGCGGCCATCAACGTTCCTCTGCCGGCCGGCTCGAGCGCTGCCCAGAACGCTGCCCCCAGCGCTGCCCCCAGCGCCGCCCCGTCTGGTTTCGTCGTGAGCTCGCCCCCAGCCCCCGGCGTGGCACTGGCGCCCGGCGCGGGCGAAACCGCGGGCGCCGCGGGTGGCACCGAATCCGACGGGTGGCGGCGTCTCGAAGGCAGCCACCGGTTCGCCGGAGGCCGGTAGGCCGGAGGGCCGCTCGCCCGGAGCCGGCGCGGGCCTGGCCGGAGGGGCCGTCAGTCAGCCGGGATCCGAGGGTCCGGTGGCGTCCGGCCAGTTCGAGACCCCGGCAGCGCCGGGGCAACCGGTTGCCGCCACCTCCCCGGGCAACCCCTCCACGCTGTCGATCATCGCCGGCGTCCTGGCGCTGCTCGTAGGCCTGGCGCTGGTGGCGCTTCGCCGAGGCTCCCGCCGGTTCGCCTGAGGATCTTCCTGGCTCGCTTCACTCCCGCAGCGGGATCCTGACCCGGAAGCACGACCCGCGGCCCGGGACGCCGTCGCTGGTCACCTCGACGGTCCCTCCGTGCGCGTTCGCCAGGTCACGCACGATGGCGAGCCCGAGTCCGCTCCCACCCGAGTCCGCTCGGCGCTGGTACCTGTCGAACACGCGGCCGAGGTCCGCGGCCGGGATCCCTTCGCCGGTGTCGCGGACCTCCAGCACGAGATCGTCGGCGACCGCCCGGACGTTCACATCGACCGAGCCGCCCGCGGGCGTGTGGCGGAGCGCGTTCCCGACGAGGTTGACCACGATCTCCCGGACCCGGACCGGGTCCACGCTGGTGACGAGCCGGGCGTCGCCCCCGGTGACGACCCTCACGCCCTTCGAGGCCGCCGTCTGCGACTGCCCGGCGACGACCTCGTCGGCGAGGGCGCGGACGTCGATCGGCTCCCGGTGGAGCGCCAGGGCGCCGGCCTCGGCGAGGGAGAGGGTCCGGAGATCCTCGAGCAGGCGCTCCATGACCTCGGTCTCGGCGAGCAGCGGTGCCACGTGATCCTCGTCCATGGGATGGACGCCGTCGACCATCGCCTCCAGCCCGCCCGCGATCACGGTCAGGGGCGTCCGCAGCTCGTGCGTCACGTCGGCGAGGAGCGCCCTGCGGTCGGCGCCGGAGCGGTCGAGGCGCTCCGCCATCGCATTGAACGACACCGCGAGCCGGCGGACCGGCCCGGGCCCGCGCGGCTCGACGCGGACGCCGGGCTCCCCGTCGGCGAGCCGGTCGGTTGCGTCGGCGAGCTCCGCCAGGGGCCGGACGGCGCGGAAGAACACGCGGAACGTGACCCCCACCACGACGAGCGGAACGACCAGGACCGCGACCGCGGTCAGTGCCGACGGCGCGGCACCAGGCGACAGCACCCCGAGCACCGCGGCGGCGACCCACGTGGCGAGCGCCGTGACGATCCCCACCATGAGCACGACGACCAGGACCAGGCAGCCGAAGAACGCGGGCCCGGGCTGGTGCTGGCGGTTCCACCGGCGACGCCCCCGTCGGCCGCGCCCGTCCTGCCGGGCGGGCGGTCGCCGACGCGGGTCAGTCACGGCCCGGGCTCGACGAGCGCGTAGCCCACCCCGTGGACGGTGCGCACATACCGCGTCCCGTCGCCGTCCGGCTCCAGCTTGCGTCGCAGGTTGCGGACGTGGCCGTCGATGGTCCGCTCGTACGTCTCCAGGCTGAAGCCGTGGACCGCGTCGAGCAGCTGCGCACGCGTCCAGACGCGCCCGGGCTCGCGCGCGAGCGCCGCCAGCAGCTCGAACTCGGTCGCCGTCAGGTCGACGACACGGCCACCGGCCGTGACGCGGCGCCGCGCGAGGTCCACCGTGAGGTCACCGGCGGCGAGCAGCTCGGTCGCCAGTTGCCGGCCCTCGGCGCGGCGCAGCACTGCGCGCACCCGGGCGACGAGCTCCTTGGGGCTGAATGGCTTGACCACGTAGTCGTCGGCGCCGAGCTCCAGGCCGGTCACCCGGTCCGTCTCGTCGCCGCGGGCAGTGAGGACCACGATCGGCACCGCCGAGTCGCGCCGCAGCGCGCGGATGACGTCCAGGCCGTCCAGCCCCGGCAGGCCGAGGTCCAGGACGATGGCGTCGGGACGGCGCGCCCGGGCGAGAGCGAGGCCGCCGGCACCCTCCCCGGCGACGAGCACCGCGAAGCCCCCGTGTTCGAGGTAGTCGCGGACGAGGCCGGCGATCTGCGGCTCGTCCTCCACGACGAGGATCGTGCGCATGAGGCTCCCGGGCGGGGGTGACGCCGGGCGAGGATACCTGCCCGGCGTCACGTTGGAGCGAGGTCGGTCCCTTTGGGCGAGGCCAGTCTTGTTGGAGCGGGGTCAGCGGGCGGGGTCGTCGCCGGATCGCTCTCCGGTCGTCCCCGTCGAACCCGCCGTTCCTGTCGTTCCGGTCGGTGCGCCGCGCGCCGCCTCCTCCTCGTGCAGGCGGCGGTGCGCCTCCGCGATCCACTCCTGCCGGTTGCCGCCGCCGGCCCAGTGGCGCCGCCGGCCCCCGAAGGCGAACGCCACCAGCCCGATCAGCAACAGGAAGGCGAAGGGGACGAACAGGAAGAGCGGGAAGAACGGGAAGAAGCCCGGGTGGGCCCAACCCCCCACGTAGACGACCGAGGCTCCACCCGCAGTGGCGACCGGGACGGACGAGGCGATGCCGGCCTGGTAGCCGACGGCCCCCGCGGTGACCGCCACGAGGACGAAGAAGAGGATCGCGAGGAACCCGCGCATGGTATTGGCCTCCAACCGAGTGCGGCCCGATTCGCGGGCCGCGGGCTTGATGAGGGTCAGCCTCGCCGCAATATGTGCAGATTTCGTGCGCGCGACGTGGAGAGTCGATCGCCGGGTGGCAGCATCGTGGGCCGAGAAGGGGCTGCCGGGGGGGATGAGGCTCCGCGCATCGCCGCGGCGGAGGAAGCCGCCACGGGCCGGACATCCCCGGCGGGTACACTTCGGGGCGTCCCACTCCGCACGGTCAGGCCGATGGAACGCCTCCTGCTGCTCGACGGCAACGGGCTCATCTACCGCGGGTACTTCGCGCTCATCGACCAGCCGCTCACAACGTCGAAGGGCGAGCTGGTGACCGCGGTGTTCGGCTTCACCAACATCGTCCTGCGCGCGATCCAGGACGCCAGGCCCGACCACATCGCCGTCGCGTTCGACCTCGGGACGCCCACCTTCCGGCACGAGCGGTACGCGGAGTACAAGGGCACCCGAACCAGGATGCCCGACGACATGCGCGAGCAGATCCCCAAGGTGCGGGACGTCGTCGCGGCCCTCGGCTTCCCGGTCTACGAGCGCGAGGGGTTCGAGGCCGACGACGTCATCGCCACGCTCGCGGGGCAGGCGACCGCCAGGGACCTGGAGGTCACGATCCTGACCGGCGACCTCGACATGCTCCAGCTGGTGGGCGAGCACACGCGGCTGATGGTCTCGCTCCGCGGCGGCGTCGCGAACACGATCAGCTACGACCTGGCCAGGATCCAGGAGCGCTGGGGCCTGCGGCCGGACCAGATGCTGGACTACAAGTCGCTCAAGGGCGACCCCACCGACAACATCCCGGGCATCCCCGGGGTGGGGGAGAAGACGGCCTCGAAGCTGATCGCCACCTGGGGCTCCCTCGACGCGCTCTACGAGCACCTGGACGAGGTGACGCCCGAGAAGCTTCGGCCGCTGCTGGCGGAGCACCGCCAGACCGTGCTCGAGAGCCGGGAGCTGATGCGCCTCGTCCGCGACGTGGACGTCGTCCTGGACCCGGAGCGCGGGCGGGTGGGGGACTACGACCGCGAGGCGGTGGTGCGGATCTTCCGCGAGTACGAGTTCCGGTCCCTGATCGACCGGCTGCCGCCCCTCACCGGCGAGCGGCCGGAGGACGCCGTCACGGCCATGCGCGACCTCAAGGACGCCGGGTTCCCCGCGGCACAGGGCGTTGGTCGGGGCGCGGGTGGAGGACAGGGGCGGTCGGGCGCACAGCCCGCGATCCCGCGCCCGGGCGACGGATCGCTCCAGCTGTCGATGGACTTCGACGTGGTGTCGGGTCGTGGCGGCGGTGGCGGCGGTGGCAGCGGTGGCAGCCGAGCGAGCGCCACTGCGGCCGGGATCGCCGCGACTTCCCCGGCCGTCGAGGCGCGGGCGCAGGCGCTCGCGGCGGAGACGGGGGACCTGCCGGGTTCCCTGGCCGCGGCGATCGTGGATCCGGGACGGATCGAGCTGGCCGACCAGGCGCGGGTCGCGAGCCTGGAGCCGTGGCTGCGCGAGCTGGACGCGGTCGGCGTGGCGCTGGTCGTCGATGACCCGCGACCGCTGGCCGGCACGCCGATGTCCATCGCCGTGGCGGGCGCCGATGGGCGCACGATCGCGGCCGACGGCGCGGCTGCGTCGCTGGCGCTGCGGCACCTGCTGGAGCGGCTCGGCACGCCGCTCGTTGGCCACGAGGTCAAGCCGCTGCTCACCGCGCGCTTCGCGGAGGAGCCGGACGCGGTCCCGACCGCGGTCGCGTTCGACACCCAGGTCGCCGCCTACCTCGTCAACGCCGCGCTTCGGGCCCAGCGGATCGCGGACGTCGTGGCGGAGCGGCTCGGCCTGATCCTGCCGCCGACGGCCGCCGGCCTGCCGCCCACCGCCATCGCCGGCCTCGAGGCGCTCTCGGCCCTCGCCGTCCGGCCCTCGCTCGAGGCGGCCCTTCGCGACGAGGGCGCGGAGCGACTGTTCCACGAGATCGAGCTCCCGCTGGTCCCGATCCTGGCCCGCATGGAGGCCACGGGGATCGCCCTGGACCGCGAGGCCCTGGCCGCCCTCGAGCTCGAGTTCGCCACGGAGATCGGGCGCCTGGAGCAGGAGATCCACGCCGCCGTCGGCCACGAGTTCACCATCGGGTCGCCCAAGCAGCTGGGGGAGATCCTGTTTGTGGAGCTGGGCCTGCCCAAGGGCCGCAAGACCAAGACCGGCTACTCGACCGACGCGACCGTGCTGGAGGAGCTCCGCGGCGTGCACCCGGTCATCCAGCCGGTCCTGGACTGGCGGATCTACACCAAGCTCCGCTCGACGTACGTGGAGGCGCTGCCGAACCTGATCGGCCCGGACGGGCGGCTCCACACGCTGTTCCACCAGGCCGTCGCCGCGACGGGGCGGCTGTCCTCGTCCGACCCGAACCTCCAGAACATCCCGATCCGGACGCCGCTCGGCCGCCGGATCCGGCACGCGTTCGTGGCGGGGTCCCCCGAGACCACGCTCGTCTCGGCGGACTACAGCCAGATCGAGCTCCGGATCATCGCCCACGTGTCGGGCGACGAGCACCTCGCCGATGCCTTCGCCCGCGAGGCGGACATCCACCGCGAGACGGCCGCGCGCGTGCTCCACAAGGCCCCCGAGGACGTCACGGGGGACGAACGATCGATGGCGAAGATGGTCAACTTCGGCCTGGCCTACGGCATGAGCGACTTCGGGCTCTCCTCGCGGGCCGGGATCAGCCGCCAGGACGCGCAGGAGTTCATCAACGGCTACTTCGCCGCGTACGGCGGGATCAGCCGGTACATGCTCCACATCCGCGAGACGGCGAGGGAGCTGGGCTACGTGTCCACGCTGCTCGGCCGGCGCCGCCGGATCCCCGAGCTCGCGTCATCCAACGGCGCCCTGCGGGCCGCCGGCGAGCGGATGGCCATCAACATGCCGATCCAGGGAACGGCCGCCGACATCGTCAAGATCGCGATGATCCGGATGGACCGGGCGCTGCGCGAGGGTGGCTTCGCGGCACGCCTGCTGCTGTCGGTGCACGACGAGCTCCTGCTGGAGACCCCCCGGGCCGAGTTGGACCGGCTGGTGCCGGTGCTGCGCGAGGCGATGGAGGGAGCCCTCCCGCTGTCGGTGCCGCTCACGGTCGAGGCGAAGGCCGGCGACTCCTGGGATGGGATGGCGCCGGTCTCGCGCCGTGACGCCGTCCTGGCGGAGGCGAACGAGGCGCCGGCCGGCATCGAGGGGTAGACGCGGGGCGCGGGCGATGCGCGGCGTGAGGCGCGGCACGCCACGCAGTGACCTGTCCTATCGTCTCCGTCGATGCCTGAGCTTCCCGAGGTCGAGACCGTCGCTCGCGACCTCCGGCGCCACCTGCTGCCCCATGGCGGCGGGCCCGGCCCGGTGGTGGCGGGCGCTCGCGTGGCGTGGCCGGGGACGCTTCGCGACGGCGACCCGGAGGCGTTCGCGGCCGGCGTGACCGGGCGCCGGATCGAGGCCGTGGGCCGGCGCGGCAAGCTGCTGGTCCTTGACCTGGACGGCGGCACGTTCCTGACCATCCACCTCAAGATGACCGGCCAGCTGTTCGTGGTGCCCGCGGGTGTTCCCGTCGACCCGTACGAGCGTCTCGCGCTCCTCCTCCACGACGGCCGCGAGCTCCGGTTCCGCGACATCCGCAAGTTCGGCCGGGTGGGCCTGTACGCGGCCGACGATCAGCCGTTCGACGGCCTCGGGCCCGAGCCGCTCGACCCGCGGTTCACGGTCCGCGAGTTCCGGGCGCGGATCCGGGGCCGCCGCGCCCGGCTGAAGCCGCTGCTGGTGGACCAGGGCTTCCTGGCCGGGGTGGGCAACATCTACGCGGACGAGGCGCTCTGGCGCTCGAGGCTGCACCCGCTCCGGTCCGCCGCCTCGCTGCGACCGCAACAGGAGCGAGCCCTCTACCGGAGCATCCTCGAGATCCTGTCCACGGCCGTCGAACGACGCGGCTCCTCGATCGACGACTACACGGCCCCCGATGGCGACGGGACGATGCAGGAGCACCTGGACGTCTACCAGCGGACCGGCCGGCCGTGCCCGCGCTGCGGGCGCCCGATCCGGCGGATCGTGGTCGGGATCCGGGCCACGCACTTCTGCTCGTTCTGCCAGCGCCTCCCGGCGGGTGACCGGCCCGCGGCAGCGCGGATCCTGGCGACCATGACGCCACGACCCGGGCGGACGGAGAGCGGGCGCGCGGGGCGGCGCTGGGTCGACCTGGACGGCGCGGGGTCACTGGGGCGGACGCTGGACGAGACCCGGCGGGCCCGCGAGCGCACGGCGCGGACGAAAGCGGCCGCGGCAGCGCGGCGGGCCGCGGCGCGACGGGGTGCCAGTGCGGAGACGACGGCGCGGACCTGGGGGCCCCCGGATAGCGGCGAAGCTGCGAGCGCCGGCAGCGAACCGGCGGGGGACAGCAGCGAACGGGCGAGCCGAACCGATGCGGAGGCCGGCGCGTGAGCCTCGTCCGGCTGGACGGCGTGGTCCGGGAGGTCGGCACTCTCGTCATCCTCGACCAGGTCACGGCGGCGATCGCGCCTGGCGAGCGGATCGGCCTCGTGGGACCCAACGGGGCGGGCAAGACCACGCTCCTGCGGATCGTCGCCGGCCGCGACGAGGCGGATCGCGGCACGGTCCACCGGCGGCGCGGCCTGTCGTTCGGCCTGCTGAGCCAGGAGGCGCACTTCGACGAGGCGTTCATGGCGGCGCCCGACCTGCGCGCCGCGGTCCGCCACGGGGCGGCGCACCTGGAGCGCATGGCGGTCGAGCTCGAGCGCCTCGAGCACGGGGGCCACGCCGCGGGCGGCGACTACGCGGACCTCCAGCACCGGTTCGACATCCTGGGCGGCTACACCCTCGACCAGCGCGTGGACGAGGCCCTGTCCGGCCTCGGGTTCGCCCGCGACGAGTGGCTCCGTCCGCCGACGGCGCTGTCCGGCGGCCAGCAGACCCGGGCCGCCCTCGCGCGCCTCGTGATCGCGGACCCGGACCTGCTCATGCTCGACGAGCCCACCAACCACCTGGACATCGGCGCTATCGAGTGGCTGGAGGAGCACCTGCGTCGCCGCCCCGGTGCGCTGCTGGTCGCCTCGCACGACCGCGCGTTCCTCGACGGCACGGTCTCCCGCATCTGGGAGCTGCGGGATCGGGGGCTGACCATCTTCCGCGGCGATTATTCGAGCTACCACCGCCAGCGCGTGGAGCGGGACCTCCGGGCCGAGAAGGAGGCGGAGACCCAGGTCCAGCAGATCGAGCGCGAGGTCGAGCTGGTCCAGCGCTACCGGAGCCAGCGCAAGCACACCAAGATGCACGAGCACGAGGCGCGCCTGGAGCGGCTCCGCGAGGAGAAGACCGACGTTCCGCGGACGTCGTCGCGCTCGCTCCGCCTCCACGGGCGGTCGCTGGTCGGCGGCCCGGTCCGTTCGGGCGAGCTCGTCATCCGGCTCGAGGACCTGGCGGTCGGGTACCTGCCGGGCCGCGGGGCGCTGCTCCCGGACGGCACCGACGCGCCCGCGCCCGTGACGGTGGCGACGGCCCCGTTCCTGGCCGCCCAGCGCGGGGAGCGGATCGGGATCGTCGGCCCGAACGGGGCCGGCAAGACGACCCTGCTCCGCACCATCGCCGGCGACCTGCCGCCACTGGACGGCGGGATCACCTTCGGACACCAGGTGCAGCCCTCGTACCTCGCCCAGCTGCGCGATGCGGCGATCCCCGGGGCCACGGTGCTGGACGCGATCATGGAGGTGATCCCGCTGACGCCCGGCGAGGCGCGCGGGTACCTCGCTCGCTTCCTGTTCCGCGGCGACGACGCGTTCAAGGAGGTGCGGGCGCTCTCGGGCGGGGAGCGGTCGCGCCTCGAGCTGGCGCTGCTGGGGATCCTGCCCTCCAACCTGATGCTCCTCGACGAGCCGACCAACCACCTCGACATCGCCGCCCGGGAGGCGATCGAGGCGTTCCTCGCGGAGTCCCCCGCGACGCTGATCGTCGTGTCGCACGACCGGCGGCTGCTCGAGACGATCTGCGAGCGCCTGTGGGTCGTCGACTGCGGGCTGGCGGTCCCGTTCGACGGCGGCTACCGGGCCTGGAGGACGGCCGTCGGCGAGGGCTGGACCGTGGAGGCGGAGGCGAGGCGTCGCGCCAACCGGGGCCGGCCGGGGCCCGGTGGGGCGGCCACCAGGCCGGCGGGGGCGGCCGCCATGCCGGTGCGGGCGGCACCGCCCGGCGTCGTGGAGCCGTCCCCGGCTCCCGTCCCCGCCGAACCCGCCCCCGTGCGGCGCGGGAAGCCCCGCACGAGGCTGTCCAAGGACGCGTATCGTCGCCGCAGCGAGGCGCTGGACGCCGAGCTTGCCAGGCTCGGCCTGCGAAGGACCCAGCTGGAGCTGGCCATGACCAACCCCGCCGTCAGCGCCAACTTCGTCGAGATGCGCCGCGTCACCAGCGAGCTGGCGGACGTGGAGCGGGCGCTCGCCGAGGCGGAGGACGCCTGGCTGCAACTGGAGGAGCAGGCACCGTGACGACCGGACCGCGCACCGTCCGCATCGGGATCACCGGACCGATCGGCTGCGGCAAGTCCCAGGTGGTCCGGTGGCTGGCGGAGCTGGGCGTGCACGTGGTGGACGCCGACGCCATCGCCCGCTCGGTGACGGCGCCCGGCCACCCGGCCCACGATCTCGTCCTGCGCCGGTTCGGCGCGGCGGTGACCGCCCCGGACGGGACGGTCGACCGGGCCGCCCTGGGCCGTCTCGTGTTCGCGGACCCGGCGGCGCTCCGGGACCTGGAGCGGATCGTCCACCCGGCCGTCCGGCCGCGGATCGTGGAGGCCATCGAGACGGCGGAGGCCGCGGGTGCTCCGGCGGTGGCGATCGAGGCGATCAAGCTGGTGGAAGGCGGCCTGGCCGCGACCTGCGACCAGGTCTGGGTCGTGACCTGCGACCCGGCGGCCCAGCGTGCGCGGCTGCTCGCCCGGGGCACGCCGCCGGCGGACGCCGACCAGCGGATCGCGGCCCAGGCCGGGCTCGTGGAGCGCCTGCGGCCCGCCGCGACGTGGGTGCTCGACACCAGCGGACCGGCGGCCGAGACGCGGGCCAGGGTGGTGGCCGCCCTGGCCGAGGCGCTCCGGTCCGCCCGCTGAGCCCGGGGGCGTCAGGCCGGTCGCCAGGTCGCCCGGTCCTCGGTCGCGTCCCGGCTCCGAGCTCCGCCCGCGGGCCGCGGGCGGTGGGGATCGGTCGGGCATCGGCAACGGATCGTCGGACGCGGGGCAGGTTGCCTCAGGGAGCGACGGCCGAGACGCCCTGTGACGCGCCCGGCGAGGTGCCCAGGTCGCCCGGTGACACGCCGGGGGAGGTCCCCGGCGAGACGCCCGGTGATGCCGACGGGCCGGGGGTGGGCGGCGGTGCCGTGGGAAGCGGGCCCGTGCCCGGGTAGACCTTCGGGATCGGGAGCCCGTAGCGCTCGATGATCCGGGTTGTCGTCTCGCCGAGGCTCGAGACGTCGACCGTCCGGTTGTCCTCGGTGGGCCGCAGGGCGAGGCTGAACGACGTCGTGCCGGTCGCCTGGAGGTGGCTGATCTCCTCGGCGACCTTGAGCGGGACCCGCAGCACGTAGTAGCTCACCGCGCGCTGGAGGATCTTCACGTTCTGGTAGGTGATCTTGGTCGACTTCTCGGACGTGTAGATCCCCTGCGAGGCGAGCGGTTCGGGCACGGTGACCTGTGCGGTCAGGAACACGTCGACGATCGAGCCGGCGTGGACGAGCCCGCCGACCGCCCGGTCATCGGGAACCGTGATGGAGACCGCCCGCCAGGACTCGGCGTCGGGGCCGACCGTCTCGCCCGGCTCCAGGATCGAGAACTCGCTGCCCACGGTCTGCGAGGCGAGGAGGTTGGCGTAGACAGGCTGGCCGACCAGGATCGTTACCGTCGGGACCAGCCCGAGGACCTTCGCCGGGTCCGTGAACACGCCCTGGTCGTTGGTGCCGTCGGCCGGCACCTCGCGCAGCACGACGTCGGCCGCCTCGATGGGCTTGCGAGCCGGGATCTGCTGCCTCGCGACCACCACGGGCACCATCGCCACGCCGCTCTGCCCGGCCTGCTCGCGGGCCTGGTTGACGAGGAAGAACGCGGCGCCGCCGGCGGCGAGAGCGAGGACGAGACCCAGAACGATGATGCCCTTGCCCCGCCGTGGTGAAGGATCCTTGTACTCGAACTCCATGCGTGATCCTCTTCAGGTTGCGTCGGAGCGCGGCGATGGGGCGCGGAGGCGTCGGAGCGGATCGGGCGCTGTGGGTCGGGCCGCGGGTCACCCGGATTGTCGGCGCGCACCACCCATCGCACCTACGGATCGAAAGTACCAACCGGCGCCGAACGCTTGGTCACGCACGGCCCGGGCGCCCCCGGGAGGCTGGTGTCAGGGCTGGACGAGGTGGACCGGGTTGCCGCGGATCGAGACCATCCACGTGGTCGTGTCGCTGGTGGCCGCGGTGAAGGTGTACCGGATCTTCCACCAGCCGCCCCCGATCTCGGAGGACTCGGTCGCCGGATGAGGCGCGCTGTACGTCGCGGGCAGCGGAACCGTGAGGGTCACCCAGGAGTTGTTGTACTGGGCCGAGCCGCTGATGGTGGTCTTGAGCACCGTGACGTTGGTGCCGGACTTGGAACCGGCCGCATTGGAATCCGCCGTGTAGCTGAAGGTGGCAGCGGCGTAGCTGGATGTGGTCGGCTTGAGGATCTCGATCTGGGAGTTGCCCGACGCGTCGCCCGGGTCGAACAGCTGGATGACCATCGTCTTGCCCGCGTGCACGGCCTCGATCTGCCCGAGGTAGAACTCCGTGACGCCGGCGGCCACGTTCGCGTAGATCACCATCTTGCCCAGCCCGTAGACGCTCGGCCGGTAGCCGGCATTCGTCGGGACGGCACGGAGCCCCCACATGTTCTCGGCGCTGACGCCCAGCTGGTCGCCGGGGTTCAGCGGGTTGGTGGTGGTCACCTGGAGCCGGTACATGCCGGGCGTGGTGACCGTCGCGAACGTCCACCAGTGGTCGTGGAAGGGATCGTTCGTGCAGTCCGGCATGGAGCCCGGCCACGACGCCGAGGCGCGGTTCGGCCCGGACTTGTCCGCCTGCATCTTGTTCTCGAACAGCGTCCCGGTCGAGGCGATCTGCACGTCGTCCGAGTAGTCGAGCGGCGTGGCGGCCGGGTCCGACCACAGGGTGAAGTAGATCGACACGCCGGTCTGGGCTCCGGCGATCCAGTGGTCGCCGGTTCCCTTGTTGGGATCCACCGCGCAGTAGACGGCGTCGTAGAGGTCGATGTTGGTCGCGCCCGCGCCGGCCGGCACCTCGATGCCGTACGCGTAGCCGTTCGGGTCGTACTGGTTGTTGAGCGTGGGGGCGGGGTTGTAGTACGCGTCGTACGCGTCGCCGTAGGTCCGGTCGGCGCCGAGGGACATGGACGCGGCGGAGTACAGGCCGTTGGCGGCCGTGTTGTCGCCGTAGACGTTCAGCGGGCTCCCCATCGGCACGGGCAGCGTGTATTCCGCCGTCGCGGTCCTGGTGATCGTCACCGAGTTCATGCCGAAGATCCGCAGGAAGTAGGTCCCGAAGCTGGCGGTCACGGACACGTCCAGGCGGCGGTTGGACTCGGCGTTGATCCTGGGGGTGACCGTCGCGGCCGGTGACTTGTAGCCGTTCTTGGCCGCCTCGGCCCGGGCAACGGTCGTCGCCGTGGTGAAGTCGCCGGGCATGTACGGCACGCCCGCCAGCGCCGCCGCCTCGGCGGCGAGCTGGACGTGGATCGAGGCGTTCCAGAAGCTGCCGATGTCGATGACGATCGCCATGACCCCCAGGAACAGCGGGATCCCGGCGACGAACATGACCAGCACCTGGCCGTCGCTGCGGCCGCCGCGACGACGCGGGCGGAGCATGGGGCGGATCACGGCGCGGGCTCCAGGTGGACGACGGCCGTGTCGGTCATGGGCATCGTCGTGTAGGGCGGGCTGCCACCGAAGAACAGGCTGAGGAGCACGGCAAGCGGCGTCACGGGATGGAAGTCGTACCGGACGCGGACGCCGATCGAGTCACCGCTCGTGCCGAGGCCCTGCACCCGGGTCGTCGCGGGCCAGCCGGCGGTGCCGACGAGGGTCCCGTCGCGGTCGTACTTGTTGATCTTGCCGGTCACGGGCTGTCCCGTGGTGGGATCGGCCTTGAAGATCTCGATCGACGCGATGTCCTCGATGAGGATCGGGTCCGTCAGGCCGCGCTGCACCGCCAGCACGATCGCCGGGTCCACGCCGGCCGGGCTCGCGCCGCCCTTCCCGAGTGACGCCCCCACGCGCGCACCCTCGCGCACCGCGTAGGCCATCGCGGTGCGATGGTCCATGGCCGCGCCGTACTCCAGCGTCCCCATCAGGATGATCAGGAACACCGGCAGGATGAGCGTGAGCTCGACGACCGCCTGGCCGCGCTCGCTCGTTCGTCCCGGGAGGCGCGCTCGGATCATTGCTTGGGCTCCATCCGGAGCGTCGATCCGTCGCTCACGGACCAGCTGCGCCCCGCGCCGATCGGGGTGATCCCGTAGTAGGTGTAGTCGATGTGGACGCCGACGAGGTCCAGGCCGCCGGACAGCGAGTCGCCGCGCAGGGCCTGTGGGTAGCCTTCCTCGCCCACGAGCGAGTACGGCTGGTTGCCGCCCGGACAGTCCAGCGTGCCGAAGCGCACGTAGCGGTTCACCCGCCCCGGGATGGCGACGCCGTCCGCGTCCGACTCGAACACCTCGACCGCCTCGACGCTCGTCCGGTTGGTCGGGGATTGCAGCGCGGCCTCGACGGCCTTGAGGACGTAGCAGTCGGCGCCGTCGAGCGCTCCGGCCTCGGCGGCCACGCTCACCCCCTGGCGGGATGCGTACTGGACGGTCAGGATGTTGTTGTACAAGAAGCCGTATTCGAGCAGCCCCATCAGCAGGGCGACGAAGATCGGGACGACCAGCGCGAACTCGACCAGGCTCTGGCCGTCCTGGCCGGTCCCGTCGCGTCGCTTGCGCCGCTGGTCCATGGCTTCCCCGGGCGCGGCGAAGGCGCGCTCATCAGGCTGGCGGCTGCCGCTCCGGGACAGGATGGCACCAGTCCCTGGGCCGCCGCAGCCCCTCCTTCGGCGGGTTCCGGCGCGCGATGGTACCAACGGGCCCGGTCCGGGGCTGATATGGAACGGACGTGCTATCGGCCGTCGAGCGTGTATCCTGCGGTCCGTGCCGGACTTCCGACTCGTCGCACCGTTCGAACCCACCGGAGATCAGCCGCAGGCCATTGACCGCCTCGTGGACGGGCTCGGCCGCGGCCTGCGCCACCAGACGCTTCTGGGCGTCACGGGCAGCGGGAAGACGTACACGATGGCCCAGACCATCGTCCGCCACGGCAGGCCGACGCTGGTGCTGGCGCACAACAAGACGCTGGCCGCCCAGCTGTACTCCGAGTTCCGCGAGTTCTTCCCGGACAACGCCGTCGAGTACTTCGTCAGCTACTTCGACTACTACCAGCCGGAGGCGTACCTCCCGCGCTCGGACACGTACATCGAGAAGGACAGCAGCCGGAACGAGGAGATCGACCGCCTCCGCCACGCGGCCACCCACGCGCTGTTCGAGCGCAGGGACGTGATCATCGTCGCGTCGGTATCGTGCATCTACGGCCTGGGCGCGCCGGTGGACTACGGCGCGACCGTCCTGCGGCTCCGGGTCGGCGGGCAGTACCGGCGCGACGCGGTCCTGCGCCACCTGGTGGACCTCCAGTACCAGCGCAACGATGCCGCACTCTCCCGCGCCCGGTTCCGGGTCCGCGGCGACACCCTGGAGATCGGTCCGGCCTCGTCCGAGATCATCGTCCGGGTCGAGTTCTTCGGCGACGAGGTGGAGCGGATCACGGAGCTGGACCCGCTGACCGGCGAGCTGCTGGCCGAGCGCAGGGAGCTCAACGTCTTCCCCGCGACGCACTTCGTGACCCCGAGGGACAAGCTGGGCCAGGCGGTGCTCGACATCGAGGCCGAGATGGAGCTCCGCGTCGGCCAGCTGGAGGCCGAGGGCAGGGCGCTCGAGGCGGCGCGCCTCCGCCAGCGGACCACCTTCGACATGGAGATGCTGCGGGAGCTCGGCTACTGCAGCGGGGTGGAGAACTACTCGCGCCACCTCTCGCAGCGCGAGGCCGGGTCGCGGCCGTGGACGCTGCTGGATTACTTCCCGCCGGACTGGCTCCTGATGGTGGACGAGTCGCACATGACCATCCCCCAGGTGGTCGGCATGTACAAGAACGACCGGACCCGAAAGGAGATCCTGGTCGACTTCGGCTTCCGGCTGCCGTCCGCCCTGGACAACCGGCCGCTGACGTTCGAGGAGTTCGAGGCGCACGTCAACCAGGCGATCTACGTCTCGGCCACGCCCGGCCCGTACGAGCACGAGAAGAGCGAGCGGATCGTGGAGCAGCTGGTGCGGCCCACCGGGATCATCGACCCGCCGATCATCGTCCGCCCGACGGAGGGCCAGATCGACAACCTGCTCGAGGAGATCCGCGGCCGCGTGGAGCGGGGCGAGCGGTCGCTGGTGACGACGCTGACCAAGAAGATGGCCGAGGACCTCGCGGACTACCTCAAGGAGCTGGGCATCAAGGTCCAGTACCTCCACAGCGAGGTGGACACGCTGGAGCGGGTCTCGATCCTCCGCGACCTCCGCCTGGGTGTCTACGACGTGCTGGTGGGGATCAACCTCCTGCGCGAGGGTCTGGACCTGCCCGAGGTCACCCTGGTCGCGATCCTGGACGCCGACAAGGAGGGGTTCCTGCGCAGCGCCTGGTCGCTGATCCAGGTGATCGGCCGGGCGGCCCGCAACACGGCCGGCGAGGTGGTGATGTACGCGGACCGGGTCACCGACTCGATGCGGGTCGCCATCGACGAGACGAACCGGCGCCGCGAGGTGCAGACGCGCTACAACGCCGAGCACGGCATCGAGCCCGCCACGATCATCAAGGGCATCCACGACATCAACGACCGGCTCCGGACCGTGGCCGAGAACACCGCCATGTACGGCTCCGAGCGCCGTGGCCAGCAGCTGGCCGCCGCGGACAAGGCCGAGGTGGAGCGGCTCGTCGCGAAGATGGAAGCCGAGATGAAGGCGGCCGCGCGGGAGCTGGAGTTCGAGCGGGCAGCCGCGCTGCGGGACGAGATCCAGCAGATCCGGCTGCGGGTCCTGGAGCAGGACGCCTCGGTGATGGTCGCGCGGGCGGCGGAACGGGCCGCGAAGGAGGCGCTGCTGCCTGCCAGGGAGCGCGGCGCCGCCCATCGCGCGGAGCGGGAGAGGGGCGTGGCGTCGTTCGAGGTGACCGAGGTCAGGGTGCTCGGCGCGGGCGAGGAGCCGGGAGGCGACGCCGCGAACGCGACCGGCGTGGACGCGTCGGGCCTGGACCCGTCCGGCGTGGCCACCGACCTCTTCCCCGGGATCCGGGACGAGCACGACGACGAGGACGCCGCCGGCTGGCAGGCCCGCTGGCTGGACCGGCCCACGTGGGACCACACGGTGACCCCGAACATCAAGCGCCGGACGGGCCAGCGGCCGAGCCGCCGCCGCGGCTACTGAGGAGCCCGATGCCCGCCCAGGAGCCCGACGTCACGGAGGAGGTCCGGGACGGTCCGCCGCCGCCCCTCGACGGCTTCGCGCACCTCGCCGTCTGGATCGAGACGGGCTACGACGGCGACCGGATCGCAGGCTGGGTCCCGGACGTGCCCGGCGCGCTCGCCGTCGCCGACACGAGGGAGCGGGCACTGAGCACGGCCGTCGTCTCGACCGCCCGCGTCCGCGAGTGGCTCGAGGGCCACGGCGACGAGGCGGGCATCCCGAGGATATGGCGTCCCGTCGCCGCGGGGGAGTCGGCCGCAACCCGCGAGCCGGACGGCTACGTGGTCAACGCCACGTTCCCGACGGACCGGCGCCGCGTGACCCAGGAGGACGCCGCCGTCGCGATCCGCCGCCTCGGGTGGGCCCGCGAGGACCTGCTCGCGACGGCCGGCCGCCTGGACGAGCACGAGGCCGAGCACGGCAGCCTGCCGGTCGACGACGCACGCGGCGAGCGCACTGGCGAGGGCGTGCTCCGCCACGTCGCCGGCGCGGAGGCGTGGCTGGTCAGGCGGCTGCCCGGTGGTGGCAGGTATCCCGGGCCGCTCGACGACGTTCCCGTGCGGGACGCGCTGGCAGGGTCGCGGGCGTGGGTCGTCGAGCGCCTGCACGAGCTCGGGCTGGCCGACGACGCGGTCGGGACACCGGACCGGCACGGGGAGACCTGGACGCTGGCGAAGGTCCTGCGGCGCATGCAGGCGCACGGCTTCGACCATCTCTGGGAGCTGGAGCGCCGCCTGGCCCGCGCCGACGGCACGGCGGGGCGGGTGATGGTCACGCTGGACCGGCGGCCGCCGGCCGCGGACGTCGTGCGCCTGCTCCGCTCGGTTGGCTGGGACCTGAGGGCCTCCGAGCCCGCGTCGCTCGAGGCCGCGATCGCCGGGACCACGGAGTTCGCGACCGCCTGGGACGGCCTCCGGCTGGTCGGCACCGCGCGTTCGATCACCGACGGGGGCCAGAACGCGCTGATCGCCACGGTCGTGGTCCATCCCGCGTACCAGGGCCTGGGCGTGGGAGAGGGCATGATCCGGCTGCTCACCGAGGGGCGAGACCTCGTCCGGTTCTCGCTCGCGGCGGCGCCCGGTCTCGAGCCCTGGTACCGCAAGCTGGGGTTCCTGCCGGACCCGCACGCCATGTTCCGGCCGCGGCGGCGCCGCTGACGAGGAGGATCGGGGCGGTCGCCGCCCGGGAGCATCCACGGGGTCCTCCGCTGCCCGGCGGGAGGGCCCGCCCGGCGGAACCCCGTCGAGAGCGCCTCGCGAGGGAATCGGCGATCATATGCCCGTGGCAATCCGGCTCCTCACTCTGGCGGTCGCGCAGCTCCTCGACTTCGGGACGTTCGTCCCGATGGTCAGGTGGGATGGATACCGGACGGAGGCGAACCCCTTCGTCGCCGCGATGCTGGTCGACTACGGGCTCCCGCTCGTCGCCGTCGCCAAGATCGCCCTGTTCGTGATCGTGTCCGCGGTCGTCGTGATCCTCGCCCGCAGCCCGCGCTGGCCGCGGGCGCTGGCCGGTCCCGTCCTGTGGGCCGGGATCATCGCCGGGATCATCGGGGGCGCCTCGAACGCGGCCATCCTCCTGCACTAGGAGGGGACCAGCCCGGCTTCGAACGGCCGTTCGGTTTGTCGCGGTCCGGGTAGACTGTGCGCGAGATGCCCCAGGATCAGATCGTCGTGCGCGGCGCGCGCGAGCACAACCTCAAGAACGTGGACGTGGCCTTCCCCCGGGACCGCCTGATCGTGATCACCGGCCTGTCGGGCAGCGGCAAGTCCAGCCTTGCCTTCGACACGATCTACGCCGAGGGCCAGCGGCGGTACGTCGAGAGCCTGTCCGCGTACGCCCGCCAGTTCCTGGGGCAGATGGAGAAGCCGGACGTCGACCAGATCGACGGCCTGTCGCCGGCCATCTCCATCGACCAGAAGGGTGCCAGCCGCAACCCGCGGTCCACGGTCGGCACCGTCACCGAGATCTACGACTACCTGCGCCTGCTGTTCGCCCGGATCGGTCACCCACACTGCCCCAGGTGCGGCCGGGAGATCGAGCGCCAGACGGTCCAGCAGATCGTGGACCAGGTCCAAGGTCTGCCCGACGGGACGCGGCTCCTGGTGCTGGGCCCGCTGATCAAGGACCGCAAGACCGAGGGGGACCGCGTCTTCGACGGGGCCCGCAAGCAGGGTTTCGTCCGCGTCCGCGTGGACGGCGTCCAGTACGACCTGTCCGAGGCCCCGACGCTCGACAAGTACAAGCGCCACACCATCGAGGTGGTGGTGGACCGGTTCGTGGTCCGGCGCGCCGAGGTGCCCGAGGGTTGGGCGGCGGACGACCAGGGGCGGCCGCTGGACCCGGAGACCGGGGCGCCCCTGCCGGATCCGGACGCCGCGCGCCTGGCCGACTCGGTGGAGACGGCCCTGCGCCTGGGCGAGGGCGTGGTCGTCGTCGCGCCGGTGCCGCGCGACGGCGAAGTGGCGCAGTTCGAGGAGCGCCGGTACAGCGAGCGCTACAGCTGCCCCTACGACGGGACGACCATCGACGACCTCGAGCCCCGGAGCTTCTCGTTCAACTCGCCGCACGGCGCCTGCCCGACCTGCACCGGGCTCGGCACCCAGCTGGTGATCGACCCGGAGCTGGTGATCCCGGACAGGGACCGCAGCATCAGGGCCGGGGCGCTGGCCCCGTGGAACAGGATGCCCACCGAGATCTCGTGGCGGATGAGGATCACGGAGGCGGTGTTCGCGGCCCGCGGCTGGCGGATCGACGTCCCGGTCCGGGACCTGCCGCCCGAGGCGGTCGAGTTCCTGCTGCACGCGCCCAAGGACGAGAAGGTGGTCGTCCGGTACCGCCACGAGCGGGGCGAGAACAGCTACGTCGCGACGTTCGAGGGCGTGGTCACCAACCTCGAGCGGCGCTTCCGGGAGACGGAGTCGGAGTACATCCGCACCGAGCTCGAGAAGTTCATGGTCCAGAAGCCGTGCCCCACGTGCCGGGGCCGCCGCCTGCGGCCGGAGGTGCTGGCCGTCACGGTGGACGGCCGCAACGTCTCCGAGGTATCGGCGCTGTCCGTGACCGAGGCGCTCGACTGGGCGGCGGACCTCTCGGACCGGGTGACGGAGCGCGAGCGGACGATCGCCCGCCAGGTGCTCAAGGAGATCGTCGCCCGCCTCGGGTTCCTCGTGGACGTGGGGCTCGACTACCTGACCCTCGACCGGGCGAGCGTCAGCCTGTCCGGCGGCGAGGCGCAGCGGATCCGGCTGGCGACCCAGATCGGCACCACGCTCATGGGCGTGCTCTACATCCTGGACGAGCCGTCCATCGGGCTGCACCAGCGAGACAACGCGAAGCTGATCGCGACGCTGACGAGGTTGCGGGACCTGGGCAACACCGTGCTCGTCGTGGAGCACGACGAGGAGACGATCCGGACCGCGGACTGGGTGATCGACATCGGGCCCGGGGCCGGAGAGCACGGCGGCGAGATCATCGCCAACGGGCCCCTGGAGGCGTTGCTGGCCGAGCCGCGCTCGATCACGGGCGCGTTCCTGCGCGGGGAACGGCAGGTGGCGATCCCGGAGCGGAGGCGTCAGGGCAACGGCCGGCACCTCGCCGTGCGCGGCGCGCGGGAGCACAACCTCAAGAGCGTGGACGTGCGGTTCCCGCTCGGTACGTTCATCGCCGTGACCGGCGTCTCGGGATCCGGCAAGAGCACGCTCATCGACGAGGTCCTGTACCGGGCGCTGGCTCGCGAGCTGACCGGGTCCCGGGAGCCCGTCGGCGCCCACGACGCCGTCGAGGGGGTGCAGCACATCGACAAGATCATCGAGATCGACCAGAGCCCCATCGGCCGGACGCCGCGCTCGAACCCCGCCACCTACACCGGGCTGTTCGGCCCGATCCGGGAGCTGTTCGCGGGCACCCCCGACGCCCGGGTGCGCGGCTACCTGCCGGGGCGGTTCAGCTTCAACGTCAAGGGCGGCCGCTGCGAGAACTGCAAGGGCGACGGGATCATCAAGATCGAGATGCAGTTCCTGCCCGACGTCTACGTCCCGTGCGAGGTCTGCCACGGGAAGCGCTACAACCGCGAGGCGCTGGAGATCCACTACAAGGGCCGGTCCATCGCGGACGTCCTGGAGATGACCGTGGCGGAGGGGCTCGACTTCTTCACCGCCGTGCCCAACATCCGGAACAAGCTCCAGACGCTGTACGACGTGGGCCTGGGCTACGTCCACCTCGGCCAGCCGGCGACCACGCTCTCGGGCGGCGAGGCCCAGCGCGTGAAGCTGGCCACGGAGCTCTCGCGGCGCGCGACCGGCAAGACGCTCTACCTGCTTGACGAGCCCACCACCGGCCTGCACTTCGCCGACGTGGACAAGCTGCTCCACGTGCTGCACCGCCTGGTCGACAACGGCAACACGGTGCTCGTCATCGAGCACAACCTGGACGTGATCAAGACCGCGGACTGGATCGTGGACCTGGGGCCGGAGGGCGGCCATCGTGGCGGGCGGGTCATCGCCGAGGGAACGCCGGAGCTGATCGCGCAGACGGCAGGGTCGGCCACCGGGGAGTACCTCGCGCGCGTCCTGCGGGGGGAGCCGCTCGTCCCGCTCAGCCACGTCACGTTCGCGGACGAGGCCGGGCGACCCGGACCGGGCGGCGGGGCCGCGGCGGCGTCGGTGCCCGTGATCGCCACGTCGCCCAAGCGGGTTGCGGCCGTCCGGTCTGCCGGCGAGCGGTAGGCCCGCGATCCAGCCGGAAGGATCGCGGGCCCGGGTCGCGGCGGGGTGGCGCCCCGGCTACGATGGCGCCATGCCCGAGATCGACTACGCCTTCCTCGCGGACGCCGCGGAGACGCAACCGGGCCAGAAGTTCCACGTCCTCGGCGGTGGGATCACGCAGATCGGGGGCCGTACGTTCCCGCTCCGCCACCCGCACCTGGCGCTCGTCGTGGGCCTGATGGTCACGGCGCCCGAGACGGAGCGTGAGCACGAGCTGCGCATCGTCCTCCTCGACCCCGACGGGCACGAGGTGACCGGGGCGACCGGGAACCTGGTCGCCAGGGGCCAGCCGGACGGCCGGGATGCCATCCTCACCTTCGGCATCGACCTGTGGAACCTGACGTTCCCCACGCCCGGCGACTACTCCTTCCGGATCCTCGTCAACGGATCCGAGCGCAAGCGGCTCGGGCTCGTCCTGGTGCGGCCGGTCGCGGACGGTTCGATGCCGGACCCCTTCGGCTCGTGACGGCTGGCGCCGGCCGGGGCCCGAAGCGCGGCCCGGCCCGCCACGAGCGCCCGGTCATCGACGAGGCCGCCCTGGTGGCCGCCCGAGCGGCCGACCGCCTGCTGGACGACGCCCGGGCCCGGGGCGCGACCCGCTGGATCGGCTATCTCGGGCCGCTGCCCGATCACCTGCGGGACGGGGACATCGCCGACCTGCGCCGCGTGGCGATGCGCGCCCGGGCGGCCTACGGTCCCAAGGATTCGATCCGCGACACGCTCCCGGCCGACGTCACGGAGCCGTTCCTGGACGCGATCGACCGCCTGCTCAAGATGCTCGCGAGGCGCGAGGTCCAGTAGGCGGGGTGGGGTCCGGCGGGCGGCGCGGGGTTCAGCGGACGGCGCGAGGTCCCGCAGGCGGCGCGGGGTTCAGGGGACGGGGACCCGGCCCCACGGCCTCAGAAGACGAAGGGGATCAGCCGGCGCGTCCGGGCCCGGTACGTCGCGTAGCCCGGGTACCGGGCCACCAGCCAGGTCTCCTCGCGCTCCGACTTGAGCCGGAAGAACCCGAGCAGGACGGCGGCGCCGGCGATGGCGGGTGGCGACGCGGTCAGCAGCCCGTACCCCGCGGCCCCGATGACCAGCCCGCCGTAGACCGGGTGGCGGACGAGACGGTAGGCGCCCGTGTCGACCAGCGAGGCGCCATCCCGGGGACGCGGGAGCGGGGTCAGGGCATCCCGCAGGTCGACGACGCCCCGAACGGCAAGCGCCAGGCCGGCCACGAGCAACGCACCCCCCGCGATCGACGTGACTGCGCGTGCGGCCCCGTCCCACGCCGGCCCGGCGAGGCCCGCGGCCGTCACCAGCGCGAGCAGGACGACCTGGAGCACCACCCAGCCCTCGCCGCGCGGGCCGAGCGCCGGCAGGCGGCTCATGACCGGCAGCGGCTCACGACCGGGCGGCCCGCCACTCGTCCGCGAGGATGGCCATGCGGTGGACGTCGAGGAACCCTCCGTCGCGGAAGACGGCGCGCCGGAAGGTCCCCTCGTGGACGAAGCCCACCCGCTCGTAGACGCGCCGCGCCCCGGGGTTCATGTCGTAGACGTCCAGCCAGATCCGCTCCAGCCGCAGCATCCCGAACCCGAACGCGAGCAGCGCGCGGAGCATGTCGGTGCCGAGACCGCGCCCGCGATCCTCCGGCGCCCCGATGGAGATGCCCAGGCCCGCGCTCCCGTTGGCCAGGTCAAGGTTGAACAGGCCGGTGGTCCCGATCGGCCGGTCGTCCTCCAGCAGGCAGGCGACGAAGTGGTAGCCGCTCTTGCCCTGGTCGGCGACCATCCGGTCGAACCACTCCTCCTCCATCGGCAGGGACAGCGGTGCCCGGATCCCGAGGGTGCGCGACGTGCGCCAGTCGTTCATCCACCCGGCGAACAGCGGGATGTCCTCGCGCTCCGCGCCCCGGAGGAACACCGAGCCGTGGGCGATGATCGGCTCCGTCCCGTCGTGGCGAGTGGGCATCGGCGACCTCCGGTATGCCGCGGCGCAACGGGCCGCGGGACGCACCCATCATATCGATCGAACCGGCGCATCCCGCCGGGGCTCTCCCCTACGAGCCCGTAGGCCGGATGCCCAGCTCGTGCGGATCGAACGCCTCCTCGAGGAACCGCGATGGCGCCTCGGGGTCGTAGAGCAGCGTGAGCGAGCGCCGGGCGCGGGTCCAGGCGACGTAGGCGAGCCGCCGTTCCTCCTCCAGCGCCCGCTCCGGCTCCGTCGCATCGGTGACCGAGCGCCGGCCGGGGAACCCGTCCGACAGCACCAGGACGTGGTCCCACTCGAGGCCCTTCGTCCCATGCGCGGTGGCAAGGCTGAGCGCGGCATCGTCCCGCCGGAGCCGGGCCAGCGCGGCCCGCCGTTCGACGACGGCGGGCCGCAGCGCGGCGCCGCCCGGGAGCGCGGCCGCCCAGCCGAGGAGCGCCGTCACGAGGTCGGCGCGGGACGGCTCCTCGGCTGGCTCGACGCCGGCCGCCTCGTCCTCGCGCCGGACGTCCGCGCGGAGACGGCCGAGCGCCGGCAGGAGCGGAGGCCCGCCTGCCCGCAACGCCCCCGACGCGTCCAGCCGGTCCAGGAGGGCGTCGAGGCGCGGGTCCTCGATCGGGAGCGGCAGGTCCGGGGCCCTGAACGGCTGGTCCAGCTCCACGGCTGCCACGACCGCCACCAGCAGCTCGCGGTTCGTGCGCGCCAGCACCGCCCGACTCGTCCCGTCCGGGGGCCAGGTCCGCATGGCCCGGGCCACGCGGACCGCGTCGTCGGTGGCGTCCGGGGCCAGCACGAGGCGCCCGGCGGCGGCCGGTCCCGCCAGGATCCGCTTGGCGAAGCGCTCCCGGTTGTGCTCCACGAGGCGGACCGCGCGGCTCACGACGGGTCCCGGGCAGCGGTAGTTCGTCTCCAGGTCGACCCTGCGCAGCCCCGGCAGCGCCGCGGCGAGCCCGAGTACCCTCCGCACGTCCGCCAGTCTCCAGCCGTAGATGCTCTGGTCGTCGTCGCCCACCAGGAACACGTTGTTCGCCGGCGCGGCGAGCAGCAGGGCCAGGTCGAGCTGCGTCCGGTCGAGGTCCTGGGCCTCGTCGACCAGCAGCTGCCCGCACCTTCCCCGCCAGGCCGAACGGGTCGCGGCGTCGGTCTCGAGCAGCCGGAGCGCCCGCAGCACGAGGTCGTCGAAGTCGAGCGCGCCGTCGTCGCGCAGCGTCTGCTCATAGGCGACCCAGGCGCGTGCCAACGGCCCGGCCGACACGTCGGCAGCCACGTCCTCCACGCTCACGCGCAGGTCGAGCTTCAGCCGCGAGAACGCGAGGTCCAGCCTGCCCCGGTCCGCCGCCGGCAGCTGCGGCCAGAGCCCCCGGAGCACGGCGTCGCGCTCGGCCAGCGCTGAGACGGCCACGCCCGCCTCGGCCAGGACCTCGCGCCCGAGCGCGTGGAACGTCCGGACCCGGACGGCACCGGGCTCGGCGCCGAGCGGAGCCAGCGCCGCGTCGAGCCGGCTGACCAGCTCCTCGGCCGCCCGCTTGTTGAACGCCACGACCGTGATGGACGACGGCGCCTCGCCCCGGTCCACCAGCCACGCGACCCTCGCCACGAGCGTCGTCGTCTTGCCGCTCCCGGCCGGCGCCACGCACAGGACCGGGCCGTCGGACGCGGTCGCCGCGGCCCGCTGGTCAGGCGCCAGGCGCGCCAGGCGCTCGGCAACGGAGGGGTGCGGGAGGTGCGAGCGGCTGGCGACCCGCGGTTCGATGGTCATCGACGCGAGCGTTGCACCACCCGCTTACGCCGGACTTGGCTCGATCCGGTGGTCCGGGGTCGTCCCACCCGTCCCTGCCACGGGCGCCGAACGGGCCCATCGGGTCGAATTGGGCTGCCGTTCGGCCGTGCCGCCTGCGCGTCGATCGCCGTAGGGTGCGCCCGTGCTCTGAGTGCTGGTCCGTGGAGAGGGCGGGCCAGGCGCGCCCCCACCTGCCCTTGCTTGCGGAGGTGCCCCCGTGAGACGTTCCCGGCCGATCCTGCTGCTGGCCGTCGTCGCGCTGCTCGGAGGGCTGGTGCCAACCGGGGTGGCGCTGGCGGGCTCGCCACCCGTCAAGACCACCGCCACCGACGGCGTCGTCCTCTTCTCCGCCGATGGCATGCGGCCCGACCTGATGGAGAAGTACGCCGCGCAAGGCTCCCTGCCGACGTACGCCAAGCTCATGAAGGACGGCGTGACGGGCCGGAACGGCCTGGTCCAGGCCTTCCCGCCCAATACCGGCGTGGGCTGGTACACGCTCGCCACCGGCGCCTATCCCGGAGAGACCGGCTCCACGAACAACACGTTCTTCAGGACCGGCGACTCCTTCAACAACCGCACCGCTGCGTTCTCGGCGGGCGTCCTCCAGGCGGACACGATCGCCGAGTCCGCCGAACGGGCCGGCAAGAAGGTCGTCTCGGTCGAGTGGTCCGGCGGATCACAGACGATGACGCCCGTCCAGGGTCCCGTCGTCGACTACCGGACCTTCTACTCGAACCGTGGGCTGTGGACCAACTACGACGTCCCCGGCCAGCCGGCGGGCGCCAACGCGTTCGGCGTCCAGTACCAGCGCGATGACCTCGCCAACGCGACGGACTGGGTCAACGTCCCGGCCAGCTACAGCCAGGCGAAGCAGGGGACCTTCGACCTCGGGTCGTACACGAGCGGGACGCCCGCGACCCCCGTGATCGCCAACGACCAGTACGACTTCTACGTCTACGACTCCACCGACGACGGCGTCGTGAACTACGACGAGGTCCTGATCGTCCCCAATGCGGCCGGCAAGGATGGCGCCGACGCTGTCGGCGACCTCACGAAGGACAAGTGGGCCGACGTCAAGGTCACCATGGCCAACCCGGCCGGCAAGACCGGCGGCTTCTACGTGACGCCGGTGGCCTTCAAGCAGGATCTCTCGCAGTTCAGCCTCTACTTCACGTCCGTCGCCCGCGCCGTCGCGACCTGCAACGGATGCGGGTACGTCGGTGACTTCGCAGACGACCTCAACCGGCTGTTCCCGAGCGTGACCGGAGCTGACTACGCGGTCTTCGAGTCGGGCCTCGTGGACGCCGACACCTACGTCGAGCAAGGCCTGAAGTGGAAGGACGCCCAGTGGGCGTACCTCCGCTTCATCCTGGACCACCACAAGGTCAGGACGGTTGACGGCAGCTACGTCGCCGCCATGAACTACCAGCCCGACCTCCTGATGCTCGGGACCCCGACGACCGACGAGTTCTCGCACATGTTCCTCGGGCTCACGACGCCCAAGGTCAACGGGATCGCGAACCCCTACTACAACAACTACGCCTCGTACGGGAAGCTGATCAGCCCGAAGGTCGCCGACGGGTTCATCCGCGAGGCATACAAGGAGGCCGACGCCACCCTGTCGCTCGGTCGCAAGCTGATGGGCGGCTCGCCCACGACCTTCGCCACGTCCGACCACGGCTTCGGGTCGCAGTGGCTCGCCGTCAACGCCGGCAAGGTCCTGTACGACGCCGGGCTCCAGAACAACGGCTCGACGCCGGGCGAGGTGTTCAGCAACTGTCGAGCAGGGGGCACGGGATCCCTCAACCTGGCCAAGGCCTGCGTCGCGGGCGGCACCGCCCAGATCTACGTCAACACGACGCTGCCGGCCGGCACGACCTACGAGCAGGTCAGGACGTCGGTTATCAACGCGTTCGCCTCGCTGACCGATCCCGCCAACCCGGGCGCGAAGGTCGTGCTCAGGATCATGACCAAGGAGGAGCTGCGGAACGTCGACGGGAGCGACTCGCTCCATCCGAACCGCAGCGGCGATGTCGTCGTCGTCCTGAACCCGCCGTACCAGTTCGACGCGGCCACGTTCGGGAAGACGATCGCCTTCTCGCAGTTCTTCGGGCAGCACGGCTACCTGCCAGAGACGGTCGATTTCAGCAGCGGCGTCAACATGCACGCGACGTTCGTCGCGGCCGGCCCCGGCATCCGGCACCAGGGACCGGTCAAGGGCGTCCGCGCGGTCGACCTGGCGCCGACCATCAGCTTCCTCATGGGGATCCCCGGCCCGGCCAATGCCCGCGGCAAGATCCTCTACGACCTGTTCCCGAACCCGGGCCGCTTCGAGGAAGCGACGATCCTCTACATCAGCGACTTCCACGGCCAGCTGACCCCGCTGACCCAGGCGGCCGATACGCTCGGCCCGTCGTTCCCGATCGGCGGGGCCGCCTACCTGAAGCCGTGGTTCGACGCGTACCGAGCCGAGGCCATGGGTGGCCTCAAGGGCGGCAACTCCATCACGCTGTCCGGCGGCGACGCCGTCGGCGCATCGCCCCCGATCTCGAGCTTCTTCGGCGACAAGCCGACGATGGAAGTCCTCAACATGCTGGGCATGAGCGCCGACACCCTCGGCAACCACAGCTTCGACCGGGGCTCGGACTACCTCCGGAACGTGCTGATCCCGTTGGCGGACTTCCCATACCTGAGCGCCAACACGGTGTTCGCATCCAGCGGCAAGCTCCCGTCGCAGTGGAAGGCCTCGACGACCTTCAACTTCCACGGCTTCAAGCTCGGCGTCGTCGGCTACACGCTGCCCGAGCTGGCCAGCCTCATCTTCCCCGGCTATCTCGACCCGTTCAAGGTCACCGACCCGGCCGCGGCGATCAATGCCGAAGCTGCCAGGCTCCGCTCACACGGAAAGGTGGACGCGGTCGTCGCCGTGGGCCATATCGGCGCCGACGGCACCGACGTCTTCAAGCCGACCGGCCCGCTCGTCGACCTGGCCAACAGCCTCAAGGGCGTCGCCGCCGTGCTGGGCGGCCACACCCACACGGAGTACATCGCGTACAACGCGAAGGGGACGCTCATCGCCGAGAGCCCCAACGCCGGGCTGCGGTTCACCCGCGTCCGGGTCACGATCGACCAGGCGAACCACAAGGTCGTCTACACGACCGCCGACTATCACAAGCCGTGGGACGTCGGCGTGACCCCGGATCCGCAGATCCAGGCGTTGATCGACGGCCTGACCACCCAGCTGGCCCCGATCTTCAGCACGGTGATCGGCAACTCGACCAAGTACATCCCGCGTTCCGATGCCTGCGGTCGCCCGGACGGGCGCCTCTGCGAATCGCTCATCGGCAACGTCACGACCGACGCGCTCCGGAAGACCTACAACACCGATTTCGCCATCACCAACTCCGGCGGCCTGCGCGCCAACCTGACGTGCGATTCGGGCGCCAGCTTCTGCCCGACCTACACGCCGCCGCCATACCCGATCTCGCGGGGACAGGTGCTGGCCGTCCTGCCGTTCGGCAACGTCGTGTTCACGGTGTCGATCAACGGCGCCGAGCTCAAGACGTTCCTCGAGAACGGCGTCTCCCTGATGCCTTCGGCGCAGGGGCGCTTCCCGCAGGTCTCCGGACTCTGCTTCAGCTACGACATCTCGGCGGCCGCCGGCAGCCGGGTGCTGGGCGCCGTCCGCCAGGCGGCGGATGGCAGCTGCACGGGCGCCGTGATCGACCTCACCGCCGCCTCGACGTACACGATCGCCGAGAACGACTTCATGGCCGCCGGCGGCGACGGCTACCCCAACGTCTACGCGCGCGGGACCACCCAGAACATCATGGACCAGGTCCTCGCCGACTACATCACCGCCAACACTCCAGTCAGCCCGGCGATCCAGGGCCGGATCACCTGCACCACCAGTGGAGCCACGGCCTGCCCGGTCGTGACCCCGTAGCTCCGTCGCGTCCTGGTACCGCGAGCCCGCCGGCCCCGCCGGCGGGCTCGAGTGGTCCGCATCCGGTCACGGGTCGCCGTTACGGCCGCAGCGGTCATCGGGCCACCCGGGCGACCGGTCACCAGTCGGCGCGTCCTCGTCCCGCCTGCCGCACAATCGGGCCGTGACACCTGAGCTCAAGGCGACCCTCGCGAACCTGCCGGACCGGCCCGGCGTGTACCTGATGAAGGACGCTCGGGGGGAGGTCCTGTACGTGGGCAAGGCCCAGAGCCTGCGCAGCCGGGTGCGCAGCTACTGGCAGAGCCAGGCCGCCGGCAGCCGCGGCGAGGTCCACCGGATCCGCCAGGCCATCGACCGCGTCGTCGACCTCGAGGTCACCGAGGTGGACTCCGTCTCCGAGGCGCTGCTCCTCGAGGCGAACCTGATCAAGCGCTTCAAGCCGCGATTCAACGTCCGCCTCAAGGACGACAAGAGCTACCCGTACATCAAGATCACGCTGGGCGACGACTTCCCGCGAATCGAACGGACCCGAAAGCTCGTGAGCGACGGCAGCCGCTACTTCGGGCCGTACGCGTCCGCAAGCTCGGTGGACGAGGCGATGAACCTCGTCCGGAGGCTGTTCCCGTTCCGGACCTGCACGGTGGACATCCGCGACGGGGCCCGGGCGCTTTCCCGGCCCTGCCTGCTGTACCACATCAAGCGCTGCCAGGGTCCGTGCATCGAGGCGATCTCGAGGGCCGCCTACCGCGCGGACATCGCTCAGGTGGAGCTGTTCCTGGAGGGGAACACCGACGTGCTGGTGGACGGCCTGCGCCACGAGATGGCGTTCGCCGCCGAGCAGCAGCAGTACGAGAAGGCGGCGGTCGTCCGGGACAAGATCCGCTCCATCGAGCGGACGATGGAGAGCCAGAAGATGGCGGCGTTCGCCCGCACGGAGCTGGACCTCGTGGCGCTGGCTCGCAAGGACGACCAGGCGGCGGTCCAGCTGTTCGTGGTCCGCAACGGGAAGATGCTCGGGCGTGACGTGTTCTTCCTGGACGCGCCCCGGGACGTTGCCGACGACGAGGTCCTGGGCAGCTTCCTGGAGCAGTACTACGCTCGCGCCACGAGCGTGCCGAGGGAGGTGCTCGTGCCGCGCTCGCTGGCCGACACGGCGGACCTCGAGGCGTTCCTGGCGGCGAGACGGGGCACCCAGGTCAGGCTCCGGACCCCGCAGCGGGGCGAGAAGCGGGAGCTGATGGAGCTGGCGACGCGGAACGCGGCCGAGGCGCTGGCGCGGGAGGCCGCCCGGTGGCTCGCGGACGAGGGCAAGACGCTGGGCGCCCTCCAGGAGCTGGCCGCCGCGCTCGGCCTGCCGGGACCGCCGATGCGGATCGAGTGCTACGACATCTCGAACTTCCAGGGCGCCGAGTCGGTGGCCAGCATGGTGGTGTTCGAAGAGGGCAGGCCGCGGACGGGGGAGTACCGGCGGTTCCGGATCCGGACCGTGGAGGGCGCCAACGATTTCGCCAGCCACCAGGAGGTGCTCCGCCGGCGCTTCCGGGGCGTGCGCACGGGCGAGGAGGGGAGCGAGGAGGAGCTGCGCTGGGCGATGCCGGACCTCGTGATCGTCGACGGTGGCCGGGGCCAGGTGAGCGCCGCGCTCGAGGTCCTCACGGAGATCGGCCTGGGCGACCTGCCGCTGGCCGGCCTGGCCAAGGAGCGCGAGGAGCTGATCCTGCCCGACCGCGCGGAGCCGGTCCTGCTGCCGGTCACGTCGCAGGCGCTCTACCTCGTCCAGCGGCTGCGCGACGAGGCCCACCGCTTCGCCATCACCTACCACCGCAGCCTCCGGAACCGCAAGGCGGTGAAGTCGGTGTTCGACGACCTGCCGGGGATCGGCCCGAAGCGCAAGCGCGAGCTGCTCAAGGTGTTCGGCTCGGCGAAGCGCGTCCGCGAGGCTCCCGTGGAGCAGATCGCCGCGGTGCCCGGGATCGGGCGAGCGCTGGCGGAGCGGATCAAGGCCCATCTCGAGGCCTGATCCCGGGCGTCCCCGTGGCTCGGGCAAGCGGAGCGCGGGCACGCCGACGAGCCCGACTGCGTGGCGGCTGTCACAGTTCCGGTCCGTGCGCGTCTTCCGGTCAGGCGACTCGGGAGGGCAGACGATGGATATCGGCGATCCACGGATGGACGACCTGGAGCAGCGGGTCAAACACCTCGAACTGAAGCTTCAGAGGCTCGAGCAAGGCACGGTCGCGGAACGGGCGCTGACCTCGGCGGCGCCCTCGGCGCTCGTCCCGCCCGCATCGCTGCCGGCCTCACCGCCGGCATCACCGGCCATGCCGCGCCGCGCAGCGGCCGCACCCATGGCGACGCCGCCGGAAGCGCCCCGGTCCGTGGCGACCCCGGCCGGGTGGCAGGGCGCGACCTGGTGGACGTCGCCCGGGCCGGCGCCGGCGATGTCGGCCATCCCGAGCGCGACAGACGCCGCCGGACCGGAGCCGGTGTCGCCGAGCGGCAAGGACGAGCTCCCGGAGGTCGGCGACGGCTGGGGCCGCGGCGCGTCCGTGCCCGCGGCCGGTCCGTCCCTGTCGCTCCGTGACCTCGAGGAGCGCTTCGCGGGGCGCGCCCTCGCCATCATCGGCGGGTTCGCCCTGGTCGCGGCTGCGATCTTCTTCCTGAGCCTCGCCTTCAGCCGCGGCTGGATCAACGAGCCGATGCGGGTCGGCATCGGCCTCGCGGCCGGCGCGGTGGCCTTCGCCGGTGGCGGATGGTTCCTCGCCCGCGCCAACGCGCTGATGGGGAACGTCCTCACGGCCGTCGGCCTGGGCATCATCTCCATCGCGCTGTTCGCCGCGACCAGCCTGTACGGGCTCGTGCCGCCCGAGATCGGGCTTGCCGGGGCGCTGATCGCCGCGATCGCCGCGGCCGTCGTCGCGGTCCGCTTCGACGCCCGGATCGTGGCCGTCTACGGCCTGGTCGCCGCGCTCGCGGCACCGCCGCTGGTGGGAGCGCCGCCCACGCTCCTGACGCTCGCGTTCGTGGCGGTCACCCTGATTGGCACCACGGCGATCGCCCTGTTCCGCTCCTGGGTCTGGCTGCCGCCGATCGCGTTCGTCCTCGCGGCCCCCCAGCTCGCGAGCTGGCTGGTCGGCGACCCGGACCCGACCCAGGCGCTGATCGCCCTGGTCGGGTTCTGGCTCGTGAACATCGTGGCCGCCGCGGGCGAGGAGGTCCGGATCCGCCGCGACGACCTCCGCCCATCGAGCGCGACGCTCGTCCTGGCCAACGGCGTCTTCCTCCTGTGGGGCGGCTACGTCGTCCTGGCCGGGGACCTCCAGCCGTGGCTCGGGACGTTCATCGCCTTCGCGTCGCTCGCGCACCTGCTGGTCGGGACCTGGTTCCTGGTCCGCCAGGGGATGCAGCACCTGTTCGGCAACCTCGTCGCCGGGACGGGCGTCGCCCTGCTCGCGATCGCCACCTTCGTCCAGCTCGGCGCCCCCGCGGTGCCGGTCGCCTGGGCGGCCGAGGCGGTCGCGCTGGCCTGGCTCGCCGTGCGCCGGCGCCACCAGTGGTCGGCCGCCGCGGGGCTCGTCCTCGGCGTGCTCGCCGTATCCCACCTGGTGCTCCTGGAGTACCCGCTGTGGCAGTTCGGGATCCCGGCTGACACCACCTTCGCGCCGCCGCTGCTGCATCCCGAGGGCGGCTCGCTCATGGCGGTCCTGCTCGCTCTCGCGGTCGCGACGGTCGTCGTGCCCGTCCGCTGGATCCGCTCCGCGTTCGCCGGCCTCGGCATCCTGCTCGCGGCCTACGCCGTGACGTTCGAGACGACGGGGACCGCGCTGGCGGCCGCCCTGACCGGGCTCGCCCTCGGCGGGCTCCTGCTCGAGCGGCTCGTGCTCCGGCTGCCCACCGACGAGGACCGCCTGCAGCCGGTCGCCGGCTGGGTGGCGCCCGGATGGTTCGCCACGGCGGCCGGGGCGGTGGCCGGCCTGATGGCCATCGCGCTGCTGTTCGCCACCGAGTACCCGCCGAGCCGGCTGGGCGAGACGGCCGCGACCCCGTTCCTCCACCCGGAGGCGCTGTCCCTCGCGATCGTCCTCGCCGGCCTGGCCGCCGGCGCTGCGCTCATCGGCGTGCGCTGGATCCGCTCCGCCTTCGCGGGCCTGGGCATCCTGCTCGTGGCCTGGGCGCTCGTCTTCGAGGTCACCGGCCCGGTCCTGGTCGGGCTGCTGGTGCTGCTGCTGCCGATCGGCGTGGCCATCGACCGCGGCCTGCAGAGGCTGCCCGAGGACCCGCGCCTCACGCAGGCGATCGACTGGGCCGGCGAGCCCGGGGACACCGTCGTGCTCGCGACGCTGGCCGGCATCACCGCATGGTGCGTCGCGGCCCTGTATGCCCTGGGACGGTATCTCAACCCGATGGACTGGGGCCGGGTGGTTCCGCCGTCGATCCCGTTCAGCGACGTGCGGGCGCTCGTCGCGGCCCTGCTCATCCTGGGCGCCCTCGCGGCCGCCTGCCTGCTGGTGTCGATGGCATACCGCCGGACGGCGATCATGGCGGCCATCGTGGTGGCGGCCTGGGTGGTCCCGTTCGAGGTCTATGCGGACTTCGTGGTCGTGCTCTGGGTCGCGCTCGCCGCGGTCGCCGTGATGCTGACCCGTCGGGATGTCGGCGGCCTGTGGCCGTACACGGGGCTGGGCGCCGTCCTGGCCGGCGGGGCCGTGCTCGTGGCATTCGCGATCGTGGCACCGCCCTACCTGCTGGTGGTCACCGATCCGGGGGAGGTGGAGCGGGTGCTGCTCCTGCCGGGGTGGCCGTTGTCCTTCGCCGCCCTGACCGTGGCGCTGTACCTGGCTCCGCGCCATGGCCCATTCGCGTCGCGGCGCACCTGGCTCGAGCTGGCGTCCGGTGTGGTCGCCGTCTACGCCGTCTCCATCGGCGTCGTGGACGCGTTCCAGCGGATGGCCGGCGGCGCCGTGCCGGTCGAGGAGCTGGCCAAGCAGGCCCAGGTCGCTTTGAGCGTGTGCTGGACGGCGATCGGGGCGGGCGTCCTCGTCGTCGGGCTCATCCGGCACCATCCGATGCTCCGCCACGCCGGGTTCGCGCTGCTGGGAATCGCCACCGCGAAGGTGTTCGTGATCGACCTCGCGGCGATGGACGTCGCCTACCGGGCGCTCGTGCTTGCCGGCCTGGGGGTCCTGCTGCTCGGCAGCGCCTTCCTGTTCACGCACTTCCGCGGCCCGCGATCCGGCTCCGCGGGTCTCCCCGGGGGAGCGAGCCCGGCCGGCTGACGTGACCGGCGCCCGCGCACGGTCGGGCGCCGGAGCCAATCGGCGGCAGGAGGGCGGCGCGGACGCGCCGTCCCCTGTATCATCCCGCCCCGATGCGTAGACTCGGACCGATCCTGATCGTCGTCATCGGGCTGGCTGCCCTCGTGATCTGCTTTGCGCCGATCCCGGCCATCGGATCCAGCGATCCCGCTGCCCGCCAGTTCGAGACCAAGCTCGGCCTTGACCTCCAGGGCGGCCTGCGGATCGAGTACCAGGTCCTCCCGGCGGAGGGGAAGACCCCGACCCCGGCGGACCTCGAGGTCCTGCGCACGATCATCATCAACCGCGTCGACAAGTCCGGCGTGTCCGAGCCCCAGGTGGTGACGCAGGGCAACGACCGGATCGTCGTCGAGATGCCGGGCATCCAGAACGCCGACCAGATCCGCAAGCTCGTCGGCACCACGGGCCGACTGGACTTCGTGCCGCTGGGCACCACGACCGCCACGACGGGCCAGGCGCTCGACCTGACCGCGTTCCCGCCGCTGTTCTCCGGCAGCGAGGTCGCGGCCGCCAGCATCGGCGCGGACCAGACCGGCCAGCGCACGGTCGACTTCACGCTCAAGCCCACCGGCAAGGACCTCTTCGCCAGTTACACCGCCGACCACATCGGCCAGTACTTCGCCATCGTCCTCGACGGCAACGTCATCACGGCGCCGGTGATCCAGAGCTCGATCCCCAACGGGCAGGTCCAGATCACCTCCGGCGGCATCGGCGGCTATCCGCTGGCCGATGCGCAGAACCTGGTCACGATCCTCCAGTTCGGCCAGCTCCCGTTTCCCATCCAGGAGCTCGCCAACACGACGGTGAGCCCGACGCTGGGCGAGGCGTTCCTCCACCAGAGCCTGCTGGCGGGCGTGATCGCGATCCTGATGGTGATCTTCTTCATGGTCGTCCACTACCGGCTGCCCGGCGTGGTGGCCAGCGGAGCCCTGATCTACTACACGCTCGTCGTCTATGCCCTGTTCAGGCTCATCCCGGTGACGCTCACGCTGGCCGGCTTCGCGGGCTTCGTGCTCTCGGTGGGCATGGCGGTGGACGCCAACATCCTGATCTTCGAGCGCACCAAGGAGGAGTTGCGGGTCGGCAAGAGCCTTCCGGCGGCCATCGAGGCCGGGTTCAACCGGGCCTGGAACTCGATCCTCGATTCCAACGTGTCGAGCCTGATCACCGCGTCGATCCTGTTCATGTTCGGCTCCTCGACGATCAAGGGCTTCGGCCTCGTGCTGATCATCGGCGTGCTGGTGTCCATGTTCACGGCCGTCACCGTCACCCGGACGGTCCTGCGGATCGTGGTGGCGCAGCCGTGGGCCCGCAAGGCGAGCCTGTACGGGGTCACGGACGAGGAGTTCCTGGCCCGTCCGACCAGCGGCCGTGGCGGCCTTCGGGGAGAGGCGCGCGGTCGTGTCTGACCACAGGGGCAGGATCAACTGGTTCGACATCATCGGGAAGCGCAACTGGTTCTTCGCGCTCTCCCTCGCGGTCACGATCCCCGGCCTGATCTTCATCCTGCTGGGTCCCGTCACCGGGGGCAAGGTCGGGCTCCAGTTCGCCATCGACTTCACCGGCGGAACGGTCTGGACGATCAGGTTCCAGGACCCGACCGTCTCCCCGCAGGCCGTCAAGGACGTCTTCACCGCGCAGGGCGTGGAGGCGAGCGTGACCGAGACCGGCGACGGCTTCATGGAGATCCGGACGCGCGAGGCGACGCTGGCCGCGCCGCCGCCGTCGCCCACCCCGCCGCCGACGATCGCCCCGTCTCCCGGAGCCTCATCCACGGCCGGAGCCTCTTCCTCGCCCGCGGCTTCCGCCTCGCCGGTCGGCTCGGTTTCGCCGGGCGCTTCCGCTTCGCCGGGCGCTTCGGCCTCGCCGGGCGCTTCGGCCTCTGCCGGCGCCGTGGCCGGTCCGCCGGCCACCGCGACTCCGGCCGGGTCCGCGTCGGCAGCACCCTCGGGCTCGCCGGCTCCCTCGGGCTCGCCCGCCGCCTCCGGCTCGCCGGCTCCATCCGGGTCCCCGGCCGCCTCCGCCTCCGCGGCCGCCAGCCCGTCACCGAGCCCGTCCGCCTCGCCGGCGTTCGTCGGCGTGCTGCCGTCTGCCGGCAAGCTCGGCGCTATCCGGGTCGCCCTCGAGGCCGCGCTCGGCCCGATCAGCGAGCAGCGCTCGCTGTCCACGGTTGGCGCCGTCGTCTCGAGCGACCTCATCACCCAGGCCCTGACCCTGATCCTGTTCGGGGCGATCGGGATCATGATCTGGATCACCTACCGCTTCCGCGACTTCCGGATGGGCGTCACGGCGCTCGTCGCGCTCCTGCACGACGTGCTCGTCGTGGTGGGCCTGTTCGCTATCTTCGGCACCTTCTTCGCCCTGCAGATCGACAGCCTGTTCGTGACGGCGATGCTGACCATCATCGGCTTCTCGGTCCACGACACGATCGTGGTGTTCGACCGCGTCCGCGAGAACCGCTCACGCCACGCGGGCGAGCCATTCGACCGGATCGTCAACCACTCCATCCTCCAGACCTTCGGCCGGTCGATCACGACCAGCCTCACCGTGGTCATCACCCTGACCGCCCTGCTGCTGTTCGCGGGCGATGCGATCGGCACGTTCGTCCTGGCCCTGATCCTGGGCATCATCTCGGGCACGTACTCCTCGATCTTCAACGCGAGCCCGCTCCTCGTCGTGTGGCACAACTGGGATGATCGGAGGCGGGCGCGCGAGATCGCGGCTCGTCCGGGCCGCCGCGCCGCGACGTGATCCCGGGGCCCGGTTCCGGCCGTTGCCCGATGTGCGAGCCCGTGCCCGCCGTGCCCCCCGCTCCGTGCTCCCGCCCCACGCAAGTCGGGGATGAGCCGGACATGGCATCCTCAGGCCGATGATCGACGCTCGTCACCGCTGGGTGTTCCCCGAGCCCATCCGCCTGGACCCTGACTTCCGCGCGGCCGCCCGGGAGCTCGGCCTGGGAACGTTTGCCGCGGCCGTGCTCGCCCGGCGTGGCGTGGATGACGCGACGAGCCTCGCCAGCTTCCTCGGACCCGCCGTGGCCGGCCTCAACGACCCGCACCTCCTCCCCGACGCGGCCGCGCTGGTCGCGCGGGTCGCGCGGGCCCGGGACGCCGGGGAGCGCGCGATGGTGTTCGGGGACTTCGATGCCGACGGCCTGTCCGGCCTGGCGCAGCTGGTCCTCGCCCTGCGCCGGCTCGGCCTGGACGTGACCCCGTACGTGCCCTCCCGGCTCGAGGAGGGCCACGGGATCTCGATGGCGGCGGTCAACGCGGCCACGGAGGCCGGGGTGACGCTGATCATGACGGTAGACACCGGGTCCACGAGCGTCGCGGAGGTGGCCGCGGCCGCCGGGCGCGGGATCGACGTCCTGATCACGGACCATCATCACCTGCCGGACGTGCTGCCGGCCGCGGTGGCCCTGGTCAACCCGCACCGCGCCGACTCCGTCTACCCGGACCCCGAGCTGACCGGGAGCGGGGTGGCGTTCACGGTCGCCCGGCTGCTCCTGGGCGACCTCGCAGGCGCCGAGGCCGAGGCGCTCCGGCTGGCGGATCTCGCCACGATCGGGACCGTCTCGGACGTCGCACCGATCCTGGGCGAGAACCGAGCGATCGCCCGGCTGGGCCTGGACCTCATGCGTTCGGATCCGCGGCCGGGGATAGCCGCGCTGCTCGCGCGGGCCGGTGTCCAGCCGGCAACCGTGGACCTGGAGACGGTCGGCTTCGTGCTCGCGCCGCGGCTCAACGCCGCGGGGAGGGTAGGGGAGGCGCTCGACGCGGCGCGTCTCCTGCTGGCCCAGACGCCCGAGGAGGCCGAGATCCTCGCGACGGCCCTCGAGACCGCCAACACCATGCGGCGGGACCTCATGCGCACGGCGATCGGCGAGGCGCGGACCGCCATCGGCCTCCCGGATCCGGGCCAGGCTCCCGGCCAGCAGCCCACGCCCGGGGAGTCCGCCTCGCCGGAGGTCTTCGTGGGCGGGGGTGGGGGCGCGGCGGCGACGATCATCCGTGGACCCTGGCCGGTCGGGATCATCGGCCTGGTCGCGGGGCGTCTCGCGGACGAGACCGGCCGCCCGGTGATCGTCGGGACCAGGATCGGGGACGTCGTGCGGGCCTCCTGCCGGGGGGACGGGCGGCTGGACCTCGCCGCCGCGCTCGACGCCTGCGACGACCTGTTCATCCGCCACGGCGGCCATGCGGCCGCGGCGGGCTTCGAGCTGCCGCTGGAGAGCTGGGACACGTTCGTGGCCCGGTTCCTGTTGCTCGCCGAGGTGGCGGTCCCGGCGGATCCGCGTCGTCCGCTCGCCGTCGACCTCGCCCTGCCGGCGTCGTACGTGGACTATGCCCTGTACCGGGACCTGGCCCGTGTCGGCCCATGCGGGGCCGGGAACCCGGAGCCGCTCGTGGCGGTCCTCGGCCTGACGGTGCAGCGTGTCCGTGCCGCGAGTGGCGGCCATACCCAGCTGGTGCTGCGGCGCGAGCGCGACGTGCTCGACGGCATCGCGTTCGGCCGGGCGGACCTCGCCATCGGTCTCGCCGAGGGCGATCGGGTCGATGTCGTCGCCCGCCTCGCCAGCCGCGTGTTCGGTGGGCTCGAGACGCTCCAGCTGGAGGTCCGGGATGTCGCGCCGTCCGGATCGCATCCCCGCGCCGCCGCGGTGCTGGCGCGTGCCGTTGGATCTGCCGGGGCCGGTCCGGTCGGCCCCGGCCTGGTGGTGCCAGTCCCGGGAGGTGTCGCATGAGCCGTTGGGCGCGCCCGTCCAGCCGTCAGGCCGGCCCGCGGGATCCGAAGGCCGCCCCCGGCCGAGGCGTGCCGCTGGCCGCCGTGCTGTCGATCGTCGGCCTTGTCGTGATCGCGTTCGTCACCCTGTCGCTTACCAGCGGAAACCTGCCGTTCGTTCCCGGAGCCGTCGGGCAGGCGCCCGGCACCTCCGCCAACCCGGGGACCGTGACCAGGACGCCCACCCCGCCGAACATCGTGGTCGTGCCGACGGAGGTGCCCGGGATCGAGGTGCCGGGAACGCTGCTGTACGCCAAGGACGGTAACGTCTGGATCCAGGCGAACGGGGAGGCGACCCAGCTGACGTCGGGCGGCCGGGACTCGATGCCCTCCTTCTCGCCCGACGGAAGCACCGTCTACTTCGTGCGCACGCGCGATGCGAATGGCCGCTGGCCATCGGGCGGCGTCACCAGGGACTACCAGATGGACGTGCCCAGCCTGATGTCCGTGCCGGTCACCGGCGGCGACGCGACGCGCGTGCTGGACGGGCTCGTCGACCCGCCGGGTTCCCTCAAGTGGATGGGGTTCATCCAGGAGCCCGTCCTGGCGCCCGACGGCCGGACCATGGCGATGGTCTCCGACCTGCCCAACCCCACCACCAGCGACGTCGTCATCAAGACGTACGACCTCAAGACGAAGAAGATCACCGACCTCCACCTCGCGCAGACCCCACCGCTCGGCCACCAGGACCCGGCGTGGCGTCCGGACGGGCTCCGGCTCGCCTACGTCCGCAACAACCGCGACGGGGCCAAGGGAATCCCCCGCATCTACCTGTACAACCCGGCGACGAAGAAGGCGAGCCCGATCACGGGACCCGGGTACCTGCAACCGTCCTGGTCCCCGGACGGCCGGTACCTCGCCGTCACCCGCACGTCCGCCTTCGGCACGGACGTGGCGATCCTCAACGCCTCCACCGGAGCCGAGCTGCTCCGCCTGACTGACTACACCAAGGACGGCGACAGCTGGGCGCCCGCCTGGTCGCCCAGGGGGGACCAGATCGCCTACCTGCAGGTGAAGGACCAGGTCGTCGACCTCCGGATGGCGCAGCTCGAGGGAAGCGGTCCGACGTGGACGGTCAAGGACACCATCGACCTGACCACGGATGCAGGCCTCGACGGGGTGTCGAGACCGGGCTGGTTCGTCCCGCCCGACCAGCTCCCGGCCCCGACGGCCGGCCCGACCGCGGCCCCGACGGGCGGTCCGGCGGCGGCCGCGACGGTCGCGCCACTGGTCCCGCCGACGGTCGCGCCCTCCGTCCCTTGACGGGCCCGTACCTCGCCCGCCTCGGGACGAGGATCACCGCGACCCGGTCGGTCCTGTGTGTCGGGGTGGATCCCGATCCGGCTTCGCTGCCCGACGGCTTCCCGCCGACGCTCGCCGGAGTCGAGCGCTTCGCCCGCCTCATCGTGGAGGCGACCCTGCCGTATGCGGCTGCCGTCAAGCCCAACCTCGCGTTCTTCGAGGCCCACGGGTCGCCGGGGATGGCCGCCCTCGAGCGCCTCCGGTCGCTCGTCCCGCCGGACGTCCCCTTCATCGCGGATGCGAAGCGTGGCGACATCGGCTCGACGGCCGCCCTCCAGGCAGTCGCGCTGTACGACGCGCTGGCGGCGGACGCCGTCACCGTGAGCCCGTACCTCGGCGAGGAGGCGGTCGCGCCGCTGCTCGAGCGCGCGGACCGGTTCGCCTATGTCCTGTGCCGGACGTCGAACCCGGGCGCCGGGGAGCTCCAGGGGCTCGTCGTGCAGGCCGACGAGGAGGGCGGCCAACCGGCGGAGCCCCTGTGGGCACGGGTTGCCCGCGTCGTCGCGGCCTGGGGACCCGGCGGCACCGTCGGGCTCGTCGTCGGCGCCACGGCCCCGGCGGAGCTGGCAGCCATCCGGTCCGTCTCGCCCTCGCTGGCGTTCCTGGTTCCGGGGGTCGGTGCCCAGGGCGGGGAGATCGCGCCGGTCCTCGCCGCCGGGCCGGCGCAGGCCGGTCCGGCCGGCCGGGAAGCGGGTGGCGCGCTCCTGGTCAACGTCTCCCGGGGCATCGCCCGGGCTGCGCTCGGGCCGGCCACGCCAGGAGCTCCGACGGATGCCGGCGAGCGTCTCGCGGCAGCCGCGGCCGAGTGGGCCCGCCGTCTTGCTGTGCTACCCTGACCGCCTCGGGCGGCCGGAAGGAGGCACGTCCCAGCCACGAGGATGTCGCACGTCATGCCGTTCAACATCGGACCGGGCGAGCTGATCATCGTCCTCATCATCGCGCTGATCGTCGTCGGTCCGGGCAAGCTCCCGGACGTCGGGTCTGCCCTCGGCAAGAGCATCCGCGAGTTCCGCAAGGCCGCCACGGACGTCAAGGACGCGACGAGCCTGGAGGCCCCGGCCGTGGCCGGTGCACAGACCCAGGCACCGGCACCCGCCGTGCCCGCGACCGCCGCCTCCGCCGTCGCCGTGACCGCGACCGTCGCCGCCGCCCCGCCGCCGCCCCCGCCGCCGCCCGTCGCGCCGATCGACGCGGCCGCCGATCCCGTGACCCCGTTCGCTGCCCCCGGGGGCGCCGCGGCCGAGTCCGCCGGGGGATCGCCTGCCGAGCTCACGCCCTCCGACGAGCAGCCGACCCCGTCCGCCTGACCCCGACGCGCCTCGACGCCGCACGCGATGGCTGAAGTCGACGCCGTCCAGGACGCCGGTCTCACGCCACCCCTGGCGGCCGACCCGGAACCCGCACCCGCGACCACCGCGGCCGGCGAGATGTCCCTCGTGGGTCACCTCGCCGAGCTGCGCAACCGCCTCATCCGCGTCGTGATCGTCGTCGCCTTGGCCTCGTGCGTGGGGTTCTTCTTCAGCGACCAGCTGATCAGCATCCTCAAGGCCCCGATCCCGGGCAACAAGCCGCTGTTCTTCACGGGGTTGGGGGACGCCTTCGTGATCAAGCTCAAGATCTCCGTGGTCGTCGGCGTGATCCTCGCGATGCCGGTCATCCTGTGGCAGGTGTGGGGGTTCGTCGCGCCCGGACTGACCCCGAGCGAGCGCCGGCTGGTCCGACCCTGGATCCCGCTCGCCCTCGCGTTCTTCGCCATTGGGACCGTGATCGCGTACCTGATCCTGCCGTACGCGGCCGGCTTCCTGATCGGCTTCGAGACGCCCGATCTCCAGGCGCTCATCACCGCCGGCGCCTACTTCGACTTCGTGACCACGATGTTCCTGGCGTTCGGCCTGATCATGGAATTCCCGATCCTGCTCTACGGGCTGTCGCGGGTCGGGATCGTGACCTCGCAGCGCCTGGCCGGGGCGCGTCGGATGGCCATCCTGGGGATCGCGATCTTCGCGACGGCCATCACCCCGGGCGGGGACCTCGTGAGCCCCACCGTGCTCGGGGTTACGATGTACATCCTGTTCGAAGGCACGATCCTTGTCATCCGGCGCAGCGGCAAGTAGCGGGCGGTGGGTCGAGCCATGACGAGCGAGCAGCGTCCCCACGAGGCACCGGCTCTCGGCGGCATCTCGCTGCCGGACGAGCCGGCCCAGGAAGTGGTGGTCCTCACCGGGCTCTCCGGGGGCGGCAAGACCGCCGCCGCCAAGCTGTTCGAGGACCTGGGCTACGTCGTGGTGGACAACCTGCCCGGCGAGCTGCTGCGGGACCTCGCGGACCTGGTGGCCATGGACCCGGTCCGCTTCCGGCGGACGGCCATCGTCCTGGACGTGCGAGCCGGTGACGTGCCGCTCGCGTTCGGCGCCATGCGGGGCGCGCTCGAGGGTCGCGGGATCCGGCCGGTCATCTTCTTCCTCGAGGCCCGGGACGACGTCCTCATCCGCCGGTTCTCGGAGACCCGGCACCGTCACCCTCTGGACGACGAGCGGGGCATCGCCGCTTCCATCGCGCTCGAGCGGGTGCTCCTGGAGTCCGTGCGCGCCCAGGCCGACGTGGTGCTCGACACGAGCGGCCTGTCGCTGCGCGAGCTCCGAGAACGGATCTTCGCGCGCCTGGGCGACGTGCAGAGCTCCAACCGGCTCGCGATCCAGCTCATCAGCTTCGGGTACAAGTACGGCGTCCCACTCGAGGCGGACCTCGTGCTGGACGTCCGGTTCATGAAGAACCCTCACTACATCGAGGCTCTCCGGCCGCAGAACGGCCTCACTGGAGACGTCCGGGAGTACGTGCTGGGGCAGCCGATCGCGGGGGTGTTCCTCGCCCAGTTGAGGGACCTCCTCGACCTGCTCGTCCCCGCCTACGTGGACGAGGGCAAGACCCGCCTGACGATCGCCGTCGGCTGCACCGGCGGGTTCCACCGCTCGATCGTCATCTCGGAGGAGCTGGCCGCCTGGCTGCGGGGGCGCGACTTCGGACCCGTCTCGGTCTTCCACAGGGAGCTCGAGCGGTGAACCTCCGCCGATGGCTGACCGTCGGCATCGGCGTCAAGCGGTGGCTGCTCGTCGCGTTCGCGGGCCTGCTGGTGCTCGCCCTGGGCGTGGCGCACATGCTCCGACAGGCCACGGACGACCTGCGCCCGGACGGCATCACCGGGTTCCTGCTCGATACCCTGACCCTCCAGTTCCTGCCCTACCAGGCCCGCGGCCTGATCGCGGGAACGGTGGGCCTGGCCCTGTTCCTGCTCGGTGCCTACCGGCTCGTGCGCGCCCTGGTGGATCCGTTCGCCCTGTGGGACCGCGACCAGCCGATGGTCGAGGTGATCTACCAGAAGCGGTTCCTCGCCCGCGGCCCACGGATCGTGGCCATCGGCGGCGGGACGGGCCTGTCGATGTTCCTCCGCGGGATCAAGGAGCACACCTCCAACCTGACGGCGGTGGTGACGGTGGCCGACGACGGCGGGTCGTCCGGCGCGCTTCGCGCGGAGCTGGGCATCCCGGCGGTGGGCGACATCCGCAACTGCATCGTCGCCCTGGCCGATGCCGAGCCCCTGATGGGCCGCCTGCTGCAGTACCGGTTCCCGGGCGACGGGCCGGCCAGCCGGGCCGGCAAGGCGCCTGCGGGCGACGGGTCGGCAGCGGAGGCCGGCCCTCCGGCCGGCCTCGGTGGACACGCCGTGGGCAACCTGCTCCTCGCGGCGCTGGTGGAGCTGCAGCACGGGGACTTCGAGCAGGGCGTGCGGGAGATGAACCGCGTGCTCGCCGTGCGGGGACGCGTCGTGCCCGCCACGGCCACGCCGATCACGCTCCATGCCCGCCTCGACGACGGGAGCGAGGTCGAGGGCCAGAGCCTCATCTCCCGGACCAAGCGCGTTGACCGCGTCTGGGTGGAGCCGGCGGGCGTTCGACCGACCGACGACGCCATGCGCGCGATCGCCGAGGCCGAGGTCATCGTCATCGGGCCCGGCAGCCTGTTCACCAGCCTGCTCCCGGCGCTGCTGGTCCCCGGGATCCGGGAGGCGATCGCGGCGTCCGGAGCGCTCGTCGTGTACAACTGCAACGTGGCCACCCAGCCCGGCGAGACCGGCGGCTTCGATCTCGCGGACCACCTCGACGCCCTGGCGCGGCACGGAGCCGGAAGCCTGCCCGACATCGTCCTGGCGAACAACCGGTTCGATGCGCTCCCGCCGGCCGGCTGGCTGGGCGAGCCGGTGCGGCTGCGCTGGCCGCCCGCCGAGCGGCCGGCGCCACGGCTCGTGCTGGACGATCTCGTCGACCCGGTCAATGCGCACCACCACGCCCCGGACCGCCTGGCGGCCGCGATCATGTCGGCCTGGGAGCGCGAGGGAGGGCGCCGCCGGCGGCCGGCCTCGTCGCGCGTCGAGCGCTCGGCCTGAGCCGCGCCCGATGTCGGAGGCGGACCGGGACCTCGTCGCGGCGCTGCGGGCGGAGCTGGCCGCCGTGGACCCCTCGCGTCCGTGCGATCGCCGCGCCGTGATCGCCGGCCTGGGCCCCCGGGTCGCGTCGCGCGAGGCCTCGATCGCCCGCCTCGCCGTCCGGCTCGGTGGCCACGCCCCCGAGGGTCGGCCGCCCGGCGCCCGCCGCGTCTTCGTCCTGCCCGAGACCCCGTTCGACTGGTCCCGCGCCGCAGAGCACTGCCGGCTCGCCTGGCTGCGCGGCCGGTTCCTCGCCCGGGGGTCGCTGAGCCTCGCGGTGGGGCGCGCCCACCTGGAGTTCGTGGTCGCGGTGGAGGAGGCACCGATCCTCGCGGAACGCCTGTCGGACGTCGGGCTCCCGGCATCGTGGCGCGTCCGACGCGGTCACGGCGTCGTGACCTGGAAGAGCACGGGATCGATCGCCGCGTTCCTCGGGCGCATCGGGGCCAGCGCCTCGCTCCTGGAGCTGGAGGCACGGAGCGTCGCCCGGACGATGCGGGGGGATCTCAACCGCGTGATCAACGCGGAATCCGCCAACCTGCAGCGGTCGGTCGCCGCGGCCGGGCGACAGCTCGCCGCGATCGACGCCCTGGAGGCGGACGGTCGGCTCGGCAGGCAGCCGCGGACGGTCCGGGCCGTGGCGGAGGCGCGGCGTGCGACGCCCGAGGCGTCGCTGTCCGACATCGCCGTGCGCCTGGACCTCCACCGCTCGGCCGTCCAGCGGGCCCTGGACCGGGTCGAGCGCCTGGCCCTGCACGACGACGAGGGGATCGGCCGCCGTACGCGCAACCGGCCATCCGGCGCCGGTCAAGGGGGGTCGCCCGGCCATCGCGGTCCGGGCCGGGCGGAGGCCTGCTGGGGGCCGGTCGGCCGGGGGCTCACCCGCGCGCCTCTGGCATGATGGCGGCATGACTCGACCGATCGTGATTGCTGCCAACTGGAAGATGAACACCACCCCGGCCGACGCCGGCGATCTCGCGCGGACGATTGCGTCCCGCACGCGGGAGCCGGGGGTGACGCGGGTGATCTGTCCCCCGTACGTGTGCCTCGCGGCCGTCCGCGACGCCCTCGCCGGCGAGGGCGTCGGCGTGGGAGCCCAGAACGTCCACCACGAGCTGGGCGGTGCCTATACCGGCGAGGTCTCCGTCGCCATGCTGGCCGGCCTCGCCACGTGGGTCATCCTCGGCCATTCCGAGCGCCGGGCCTGGTTCGACGAGACCGACGAGCTCATCGGCCGCAAGCTCGATCGCGCGGTGGCCGGCGGCCTCCGCCCGATCCTGTGCGTGGGTGAGGTCCTGGCGGATCGAGAGGCCTCCCGCGAGACCCAGGTCGTGGACGCGCAGCTCCGTGGCGCCCTCCAGGGCCGCGACCCGGCCGCCCTGGTCGCTGCCGGTCTCGTCATCGCCTACGAGCCCGTCTGGGCCATCGGCACCGGCAAGAACGCCCGGGGAGCGGACGCGGCCGCCATGGCCGACGCCATCCGGGCCAGCCTGCGCGGCCTGGACTGGGGGGACGGCGCCGATGCGACGCCCGTCCTGTACGGCGGCAGCGTGACCTCGGCCAATATCGCCGAGTTCCTGGCCGAGCCCGGCGTGGACGGAGCGCTCGTCGGCGGTGCCTCGCTCAAGCCGGACGAGATGGCTGGCATGGTCGCCCGGGCCGGTCTCACCGCGGCCGCGCGCGGGCTCGCCTCGTGACCCAGGGTCCGAGGCCGAGGCCGATCGTCCTCGTGGTTCTCGACGGGTTCGGCATCGGCCCGGACCCGTCCAGGTCCGCCATCGCCGCCGCCGCGATGCCGCACTGGAAGGAGCTCCTCAGCCACTGGCCGCACGCGGTCGTGCGGGCGTCCGAGGACGCGGTCGGCCTGCCGCGCGGCCAGATGGGCAACTCCGAGGTCGGCCACCTGAACCTCGGGGCGGGCCGCCCCGTGCTCCAGGACCTGCCCCGCATCGACGCCGCGATCGCCGACGGCTCCTTCTTCACCCGGCCGGCGCTGCGTGCCGCGTGCGAACGCGCGATGGCCACGGGCCGCCTCCATGCCGTCGGTCTGATCGGTCCGGGAGGCGTCCACGCCAACGACCGGCACCTCGTGGCCCTCGTCGAGCTGGCGGCAGCCATGGGCGTCCCGTCCGTCCGCGTCCACGCGCTGCTCGACGGCCGCGACACGCCGCCCAGCTCCGCCCTGGGCTTCATGCGGGATCTCGAGGCGAGGCTGGCCGCCGTGCACCCGGATGTCCGGATCGCATCGGTGGGCGGTCGCTACTACGCGATGGACCGGGACCGGCGCTGGGAGCGGACCGAGCGCGGCTACGACGCCATCGTCCACGCCGCGGGGCTCCACGCGGCGTCGGCGACCGCCGCGATTGAGGCGGCCTACGCGCGGGGCGAGACGGACGAGTTCGTCGTCCCGACCGTCATCGACGGCAGTGGCGGCGCGCTTCGTGACGGCGACGCGATCATCCACTTCAACTTCCGGGCCGATCGGGCCCGGCAGCTCACCCACGCCCTGGCGGTTGCGTCGTTCGCGGACTTCGATCGCGCCGGCCCCGACGGCCAGGCGGCACCCTCGGACCTGCTCGTGGTGACGATGACCGAGTACGAGTCAGGGCTCCCCGTCCTCGTCGCGTTCGGGCCCGAGGAGGCGCGTTCACTCGCCCAGGCGTTCTCCGAGGCCGGCTGGACGCAGTTCCACGTCGCGGAGACCGAGAAGTACGCCCACGTGACGTACTTCTTCAACGGCGGCGTGGAGGCCGCGTGGCCCGGCGAGGAGCGGCGGCTGGTGCCGTCCCCAAAGGTCGCGACGTACGACCTCCAGCCCGAGATGAGCGCCGCGGGGGTCACGGACGAGCTGGTCGCCGCGATCGGCTCCGGGCGCTACGACTTCATCGTCGCCAACTTCGCGAACCCGGACATGGTCGCCCACACCGGCGTCTGGGACGCGACGGTGACGGCCCTCGGCGTGATCGACGGCTGCCTGGGCCGGATCGCCGATGCGATCGCAGGCGTCGAAGCGGCGGATCCCGGCGGCCCCGGCGCCGTGCTGTTCGTCACCGCGGACCACGGCAACGCCGACGACATGCTGGACGACGAGGGCAGGCCGGTGACCAAGCACTCGCTGAACCCCGTGCCGCTCCTCGGGCTGGGCCGGGCGATGCGTGGCCGGACCCTGCACGACGGCGTGCTCGCAGACGTCGCGCCCACGATCCTCGAGCTTGCCGGACTGCCGCGCTGGGAGGGGATGACCGGCCGGTCGCTGCTCGATCCGGCCTGAACGAGGGGCCGGGCGTCGCTTCTGCTACTATCCGGCTCCGGCACACCTCGGAGGTCAACGAACCCGTGAATCCGATCCTGGCCATCGGCCAGATCCTGTTGAGCATCGCCCTGATCGCGTCGATCCTGATGCAGGCCCGGGGAACCGGCCTGTCCGGGACGTTCGGCGGCGACTCTGCCGTCTACCGCAGCCGCAGGGGCGTGGAGCGTCGGCTGTGGCAGTTCACCGTGCTGCTGCTCGTGCTGTTCGTCCTGTTCTGCCTGGTGTCGTTCGCATTCGTCGGCTGATCGCGACCGCTGCCGTCAAGCGGCACTGCCCGGGCCCGGAGAGGTGACCCGCCGGGACGGTGCGTTCGTCGCAGCGCTCGTTCTGGTGCTGGTCGTGATCGGGGGTGTGATCGCGCTCCCGCAGACGCGGCCGCCAGCGGCCGTGTCCGTCGAGCCGACACCCACCGCCACCATCGCACCCCCCGTGACCTACCGCGAGGGCGTCGTCGGCTCGCCCGTCTCGATCACGCCGGTCACCGCGCGGACGCGCGCGGACCGGACCCTCGTGGGGCTGATCTTCTCCGGGCTGGTCCGACCTGCCGCCGCGGGCACCTACCAGCCGGACCTCGCGGAGTCCTGGCAGACGGACGCCGCGGGCACCACCTGGACGTTCACCATCCGCTCCGACGCGACCTGGCAGGACGGCGTCGCGGTCACCGCCGACGACGTCGTCTACACGGTCGACGCGCTCAAGAACCCCGACAGCGCCGGGGGCTTGTCCGGGTCCTGGGCGGAGGTCACGGCAACCGCCGTGGACCCGCGGACCGTCCGGCTCACGCTCGCGACGCCGATCGCCGGGTTCCTCGCCGCGCTCTGCCAGCCACTGCTGCCGGCCCACCTCCTCGCGGACCTCCCGTTCGCGGACCTGGCGGCAAGCGACTTCGCGCGACACCCTGTCGGCACGGGGCCGTTCGGCCTCGTCGAGCTGGACGCGACGCACGCCGTGCTGGAGCCCGCGACGCCACTGGCGCCTCCGTCTGACCCGACGCCCGGGCCGAGCCTCGACTCGCTCGCCTCGCCGTACCCTGCCGCCACACCAGGACGCCCGGTGCCGTATCTCGAGCGGATCGAGGTCTCCTTCTACGACACGGAGGCGGCGCTGGCCGATGCGCTGCGGAGCGGCGCGATCGACGGCGCGGCGGGGTTCACCCCGGCCCTGTCGGCCGAGCTCGCGGGGACGTCCGGGCTGAACCGCCTGCGCTACCCGACGACGACGCTGTCCGCGGTCCTGCTCAACCTGCGTCCGACCCACCCCGAGCTCCGAAGCCCCGCCGTGCGCCGGGCGCTCCTGGCGGCAATCGACCGCGACGCCATGGTGGCCGGCCCGCTCGCGGGCGATGGCGTGCGCGCAGACGCGCTCGTGCCACCTGCCTCCTGGGCCTTCGACGCTGGGGCTGCACCACCGGTCGCGTACGACCCCAAGGCAGCCGCCAAGGCTCTCACGAACGCGGGCTGGACGAAGATCGGGGGGGCATGGGCCGCGCCGAAGGCGAAGGCCGCCTACGCGCTGGAGGTGCTCACGGTCCCGGCGACCGCGAGCCCGAGGCTCGCCGCGGTCGCGGCCTACGTGCGGGACGCGTGGGTGAAGCTGGGCTTCAAGGCGAACCTGGTGGAGCTGCCCTCGGCCGAGCTGGCGACGCGGCTTCGCGCTGGCGACTACGTGTCGGCCGTGGTCGACATCTCCACCGGCCTGGAGCCCGACCTGTACCCGCTTCTCGCCTCCTCGCAGGTCCGGGCCTCGGGGATGAACCTCGTGGGCTACCAGGATCCGGCGCTCGACAAGCTGCTCGAGGCGGCGCGCGAGCCCGGATCCCAGGCGACGCGGGCCGGGGCCTGGAAGGCCCTGCTGGCGGGGATCTCGAAGAGCATGCCGATCCTCCCGCTCGCCTGGGCCGACGAGGTCTTCCTCGAGCGCGGCCTCGAGGGACCGACCCCGCGACTCATCGTGGGGCCGGGCGACCGGTTTGGGGATGTGCTAGCATGGCGCCTCGCCGCGACCCCCTGAGCCCCCGGGCGCCTCGGGCCGTGTGCCGGGTCCTCGCCGAGGTGGCGAAATTGGCAGACGCGCTAGCTTCAGGAGCTAGTGCCCGCAAGGGCGTATGGGTTCAAGTCCCTTCCTCGGTACCACGTCCCCCTCTCGTGAGGATCCCGGCCAGAGCGCAGTGAACCAGCCCAGGTGGCGGAATTGGTATACGCGTACGTTTGAGGGGCGTATGAGGCAACTCATCCGGGTTCAAGTCCCGGCCTGGGCACCACTCTCCTGATCTCCTGCGGGCGGCCGGTCGGCCGCCCGTCCGCGTTTCCAGGTCCGGAAGGCCCGCTCCGGGCGGTTAGCTCAGTTGGTCAGAGCGCCTCGTTTACACCGAGGATGTCGGGGGTTCGAGTCCCTCACCGCCCACCATTGTCATGAGTCGCGACATGTGCGACACATGAGTCGCGAGATCGGCGTCGCTGCGCCTGGGCGCGCTATGCTGACGGACGGAGGCGCGCGTCCGCCCAACTGCGAGGAGATCGCATGGAACTGATCGTGGTCGTCGCGATCGTGCTCGTGATCGTCGTGATCGTCGTCGGCCTGTACAACGGCCTGATCCAGCGGCGGAACCGCGTCGACGAGGCGTTCGCACAGATCGACGTCCAGCTCAAGCGCCGGCACGACCTGATCCCGAACCTCGTCCAGGCCGTGAAGGGCTACATGGGCTTCGAGCAGGACGTCCTGACCAGGGTCACCGAAGCCCGGGCCAATGCCGTCGCCGCGGGAGCCCAGGGACCCGCCCAGCAGGCGGTCGCGGAGAACGCCCTCACCGGTGCCCTCCGGTCGCTGTTCGCGGTGGTCGAGAACTACCCGGACCTCAAGGCGAGCACGAACGTGATGCAGCTCCAGGAGGAGCTGACGACTACCGAGAACCAGATCAGCTTCTCCCGCCAGCACTACAACGCCACGGTCCTCGACTACAACAACTCGATCCAGACGATCCCTGCCGCCTTCATCGCCGGCCCGATGGGCTTCACCAAGCGCGAGTTCTTCGATGCCGGTCCCGAAGCCCAGGAGGTCCCCGCCGTCGACCTGAGCCTGCGCTGACGCCCGAGGGGCCCGAAGCCGCCCCTCCGGCGCGTCGCGCACCCGCCTGACTGCCTGAGCCCTGTCCATGGCGACCACGTTCTATGCGCAGATCGGCGCCAACCGCCGGAATTCGGTGCTGCTGGCCGTGGCCGTGGTCCTGGTCCTGGCGGTCCTGGGGATGGTGATCGGCGTCGCCGTCACGGGCGCCCCAGCAGCGGCGCTGCCGGCCGCCGCGCTCGCGGTCGGCATCGGCCTGGCGGCGTCGCTCATCACGTACTACGCGGGCGACTCGCTGGTCCTCGCCGTCTCGGGCGCGAAGGAGGTCACGGAGCAGGACCAGCCCCAGCTGCTCGACGTGATCCGTGAGATCTCGCTTGCCGCCGGGGTGCCGATGCCCAGGGTCTACCTGATCGACGACACGGCGCCCAACGCCTTCGCGACCGGGCGCGACCCGGCGCACGCGTCGGTGGCGATCACGATCGGCCTGCTCCAGAAGCTGGACCGCGAGGAGCTGCAGGGCGTGATGGCCCACGAGCTCTCGCACGTCCGCAACTACGACATCCGGTTCTCGCTGATGGTCGGCGTGATGGTCGGCTCGATCGCCCTCCTGGCCGACTTCTTCCTGCGGTTCAGCTTCTGGGGCGGGGGACGGCGGTCCAGCCGGGATTCGGGCTCCGGGTCGGGCGGCCTCGGGATCGTCATCTTCCTCGTGGCCATCGTCCTGGCCATCCTGGCGCCGATCGTCTCGCGCCTGGTCCAGATGGCCATCAGCCGGCAGCGCGAGTTCCTGGCCGACGTCTCGGGCGTGGAGCTGACCCGCAACCCGTACGGCCTGGAACGCGCCCTGGCGAAGATCGCGCTGGACACGGAGCCGCTCGAGGTGGCCAATCGCGCGACGCAGCACCTCTATTTCGAGAACCCGGTCAAGGCCGCGACCGGGTCCTCGAGCGCGCTGTTCTCGACGCACCCGCCGGCGATCGACCGCATCAACCGCCTGCGGGAGCTGTCGGGGCTGCCGCCCGTCGCCAGCCCGGAAGCGGTGCTCTCGATCGCGCCCGGAAGCGGCAGAACGCAGGCCGGCTAGCGGTCCCGCGGGCCCCGCGAAGGTTGCCGCTCGTCGGGACGCCGTGGTATCCTGCGGCGCGCCGACGGGCCCCCGCGGGGACCCGGGTCCGGGCCGAGATAGCTCAGTTGGTAGAGCACGCGACTGAAAATCGCGGTGTCGCCAGTTCGAATCTGGCTCTCGGCACCAACACCTGGTCGGTGGTAACGAGCGGAAGTGGCTCAGCTGGTAGAGCGCAACCTTGCCAAGGTTGAGGTCGCGGGTTCGAACCCCGTCTTCCGCTCCATTCACTCCCCGACACGAGCTCGCAACCCGGCCCCGCTGCCCCTTCGTCTAGTGGTAGGACAGCGGACTTTGGATCCGTTAGCCGAGGTTCGAATCCTCGAGGGGCAGCCAACCTGGCACCGGCGCGGTGTCACACATATCCGGCGACGTGGCGAAGTGGCCTAACGCGGGGGTCTGCAAAACCCTTATTCATCGGTTCGACTCCGATCGTCGCCTCCACGAACCTCCCCGAAGTCCCCCTCGGCGCGAGCCGGGGGGTTTCTTCTTGACCCGGGGTCCGGCGGGGCGACGAGGTCGGCGAGCCGGCGGGTTGTCTCGGAGCCGCGTTTCATGGCGCGTGCGCCACACGGGTCGCCGGGTGTGCGGCCGTCGGAGAGCCGGGGGAGAGCCGGCGGAAACCCGGCGGAGACCCCGCGGCGTCACGCCGCCGCTCGGCAGGGTAGCGCTCGGCACGGATACGATGCGAGCGTCCTCGCGAGAGAACGAGCCGAGGTGGCGGAACCGGCAGACGCGGCGGTCTTAAACACCGCTGGGGGCAACCCCGTGCGAGTTCGAACCTCGCCCTCGGTACCAGGATTCCAGCTTGCGGGCGATGCCCGAGTGGCCCGCCTCGATGCAGGCGGCCGGGACGACCGCACCGGGGTCACCTGCGAGGGTGGTGCGGCACCAGCGCGGGTGGGGGCCGGCTCCGGGCGGCGGCGGTCGGGGCTCCCGTTGGCGGTCGGGGATGACACGCCTTGGTAGAATCGGCACACCGCCGGCCCCCTCGGCGAGGCACGCAGCCCCCCGGCCGGGCCGACGCGACACACGGAGGCGTCCCATGTTGGCCTTTGTCGTGGAGCTCAAGGACCGCCCGGGCGAGCTCGCCAGGGTGGCCGAGACGATCGGCTCGAAAGGAATCAACATCACCGGGTTCACCGGGGCGACCTGTGGCGACATGGGTTCCGTCTGCCTGCTCACCAACGATGAGTCGGCGACGCGGCGGGCCCTCCAGGACGCGCATTACAAGGCCCGCGAGCGCGAGCTCGTGGTCGCCACGATCCCGGACAAGCCGGGATCGCTCGCCGACGTGACCCGCCGGCTCGCGAATGCCGGCGTCAACATCGAGGCGGCCCTGCCGACAGGCATGAGCGGCAACAGCATCCACGTCGCGTTCGCGACCGACAACGCTGCCAAGGCACGGTCGGCGCTGGGTGACGCGGTCCTGAGCGGGTCGACCGCCCGCTGATCTCGGGTCGGCCGCGCGCAGCTCGAAGCCCCGGCGACCGCCGGGGCTTCACCGACTGCGGGGCCTCAACCGGGAGCAGGCACGGACGCCTCAACGCCCGGACCGGTATCGCGGCAAGGTCCTGTGGCCCGCGGAGCACATGACCATTGGCCCGTGGCGATGACACCGATGCGGCAGCACGCTCTGCGCTTCGGTTCATCGATCGCGAGGCGTCCCAATGTCCATCCCGGCAGAGCGGTTCCGGAATTGCCCCATCTGTGCCCGCCCGGCCCAAGTGAGCCGGTTCGACATGACGGTCGCCGACGGCGACGGTGACGAGCGCCACTTCTTCGGGCTCGAGGCGGCAGCGTGCCGTGCGTGTGGTGCCATGGTCCTGGACGCCGACACGACGAGGGTCTTCCGCATCGATCCAGCCGAGATCCTCGCAGCGATCGAGAGCGACAGCTGCCTGACCGACGTGCGAGGTCTCGACGCGGCCTGACGGCTTCCTCGTCGACCACCGGGTTGGATGGTCCGCGCCCCGGGCAGGGCCCGTGGCGGTCAGCGGCGGCGGCCGAACCGGCTGCGCTTCTCCTTCGAGGAGGGCGTCTCGTCCACGGTCGAAGGATCGCTGCCGAACACGACGGCCGCAAGCTCGCGGAACTTCGCGGCCACGATGGATTTCGGGGCGCTCTGGACGACCGGGATGCCCTCGTTGACGGCCATCAGGTAGGCGATCGAGTCGTACGGCAGGTCGGCGGCGATCTTGGCCCCGAGCGCTGTCTCGATGTCATGGCGGCGGAGCAGCTCGCGGGCGAAGGCGTTGTTGAGCACGAACAGGGTGGTTCCGCCGACGGCTCCGGTCTCCGTGAGCTGGTCGAGCAGCATGTGAACGGCATTGAGCGCCGGGATCTCGGGCACCACCGCGAGGATCACGGTATCGGAGCGGCTGAAGATCGCCAGCATCCGGTCGTCGAGCGAGGCGCCCGCGTCAACGATCACCACGTCGTACGTCTCGAGGGCCCGCGCGAGGATGAGCTCGACATGGTCGGCCGTGATCAGCGACGCGAACCCGGGAGCTGGCGGCGCCGGGAGGACGTGGACGCCGCCGGCGTGGATGGTCGGATAGGTGCGGAACAGCTCGGGCTCGTGCATCGCCCCGGGGTCCCGGACCAGCTCCAGCAGGGAGAGCTTCGGCTGGAGGTTGAGATGCGAGGCGACCTGTCCGAATGACAGGTCGAAGTCGATGATCAGCGTCCTGTTCGGGTGGAGCTCGGCCGCGATGAGGGCGAGGTTGGTGGCGATGGTCGTGGTGCCGACGCCGCCCTTGGGGCTGAACACGGAGACGATTCGCCGCCCGTCCGCCGAGCCGATCACGCCGCCGCCGCTGACGCGGCTGCGGGAGCGCTGGAAGTGGAGCGCCAGGGCTTCGACGCGGCTGTTCAGCTCGGTCCGGTCGAAGGGCTTGGTGATGACGTCGTCTGCGTTCGCCTCGAGCAGGGCGATCCGCTCCTCGAGATCGGACGACTGGGCGACGGCGAGCACGGGCACCGTCGCCGAGGCCGGGTCGGCCCGCAGCGCGCCGATGATGGACGCGACCGTGCTTCCCGACGGGACCTGGTCCAGGATGACGAGGCTGTAGCCATGGGCGGCCGCGAGGAACTCGTCCGCGCCCGCCGCCACGCTGATCGCGTGACCGGGCCCGGCGAGGGCATCCGCCAGCGCAGCCGCGGCGACCCGATCGGTCGCGAGAACGAGGATCGAGAGCTGCACGGGTCCCCCCGACGTGGTACCTGACTGTCGGCGGAGAGAATACACGGGCCGCAGCCATCGTCGACTGCGCCGGTGCCAGGCGGCCGCGCCGCTGTCGGGCGTGGGGGAGGTCGGGACCGGCGTCGGGACCGCCTGGAGGGCGCGGCGGCCGCCCGGCAGCACCCGTCCGCACCTCCGCCCCGGACCGGCAGGGACCCCCGGACCGGCGCGGTCGTGGCTCGTGCTATCCTCCGCCCGTCCTTTCGGCTCCGCCTCGGCATGTCCGTCAGCGGGGCAGATCCCATTGGAAGGAGTAGAGCAGGCCGTGCGCCGCTATGAACTCATGCTCGTCCTCCGGCCCGATGCGCCGGATGAGCGGGCCGCCGCGGTCATCGACCGCACCACGCGTCACGTCGTCGCCTCGGGCGGGCAGATCGTCAAGGTCGCGCCCTGGGGCCGTCGCCGCCTCGCATACCCCATCGACCGCTATCGCGAGGGCTCGTACCACATCGTGGTCTTCGAGGCCCCGGCCGAGGCGATCCTCGAGCTCGAACGCAGCCTCCAGATCACGGAGGACGTCCTCCGCTACCTCATTACGCGGACGATCAAGCCGGTCAAGGTGCGCCGCGATGCGACGGCGGCCGGCGAGGCCGAGGACGTCGACGCGGACATCCCGGCCATCCCCTCCGACGAGGACGACGAGGACGAGGATGCCGTCGAGCGGATCGACGAGTCCGAGAGCGAAGCCGCCCCGGCGGCGATCGACTGACGAGGAGAGCCGGCGATGGCATTCGCGAAGGCCATGATCATCGGCAACCTCGGGCGTGACCCCGAGATGCGCTACACGCCGAACGGCCGTCCGGTGACGGAGTTCAGCGTCGCGGTCGGCCACAGCAGGCCCGATGGCAGTGGCGGCTGGATCGACGAGGGCACCGACTGGTTCCGTGTCACGGTGTGGGGTGACCGCGCCGAGCGCACCGCGGAGCAGTTCCGCAAGGGGAACAAGGTCTTCGTCGAGGGCCGGTTCCGCACCCGGGAGTACGAGACCAAGGACGGCCAGAAGCGGACCTCGCTCGAGATCACGGCCGACAACGTCATCAGCCTCGATGCGCGCGCCCGAAACGAGGACGAGGGCGGCACCTTCGCCGCGCCGTCGGGCGGGTTCTCCGCGGGTGCCGCGGGCGGCGCCCAGGCGGTCCGGCCCACGCGTCCCGCGGCCCCCCGCGACGACGATCTCGACGACCTCCCGTTCTGACGACCCTCCGCGGCCTGCGCCGCTCCGGCGGGTTCGCCCCGCCACCATCGAGGAGACCTGACCCATGCCCCCCAGGACGAAGAAGCGCGACGACTACTACCGCGATCGCCGGCGCCGGAAGGTCTGCTCCTTCTGCGCCGACAAGACGGTGGTGATCGACTACAAGGAGGTCAACCGCCTCCGCCGGTACCTGTCCGAGCGCGCGAAGATCGAGCCGCGCCGGAAGACCGGGACCTGTGCCGCGCACCAGCGCGAGCTGTCGGTCGCGCTCAAGCGCGCCCGTCACGTCGCCCTGCTCCCGTACGCCCCGCAGCATCTCCGCCCCTGACGAGGTGACCGGCCCAGTCGATCGCTCACCGGCGACCGGGCCGGGCCCGGGTGCCCGGGCGCGATGATCGCCGGCCTCGTCCTGCTCGCGAGCGGGATCGCCGTCGGGGTGTTCGGATCCCTGCTGGGACTCGGCGGCGGCATCCTGCTGGTGCCGGTCCTGACCCTGGGGTTCGGACTGCCGCTGCGTGAGGCAGTCGCCATCTCGCTAGTGTCCGTGATCGTCACGTCGAGCGCGTCCGCCGGGGTCTACCTCCAGCGCCACACGGCGAACCTGAAGCTCGGCATGGTCCTCGAGCTGTTCACCGCGATGGGCGCGCTGGCCGGCGGGCTGATCGCGTTCATGCTGCCGGTCGCGGTCCTCGAGGCGCTGTTCGCCGTCCTCCTGACCTGGGTCGCCGTGTCGATGATCCGGCGGCGCACGGCGCCCACCGCGGTGAGCGCGGCGGTGGTGGCCGACGGTGATCCGGCCAACCCTCCGGGTGGGGTCTGGCGCGATGGGGCCTCGACAGACGCGGAGCCGGAGACGCCGGCCCGGGTGAGCACCGTTGCCGCGGCGCCCGTCGCGGGGACGCCCGACGCCGGCGTGTCCGATGGCGGAGGCGGCCTCGCGACGAAGGGCGGAGGTGACCTCACGATCGGCGGCGGAGGCGACCTGGCGTCCGACCTGTCGGGCCCCGGCTACCATGTCGAGCGGATCCGGTTCGGCATGGTCGGCGCCGTGTTCGCGGGCGTCGTCTCGGCGCTCCTGGGCGTGGGCGGCGGGATCATCAAGGTGCCGCTGATGAACCTCGCGATGGGTGTGCCGCTCAAGATCGCCACGGCCACCAGCAACATGATGATCGGGATCACCGCGACCTCCTCGGCGGTGATCTACCTGCTGCGCGACGAGATCGACCCGTACGTCGCCGGGCCGGTGGCGCTGGGCGTGTTCGTCGGGGCGTCGTTCGGGTCGCGGGTCGTGAACCGCATCGACGTCCGCTACCTGCGCTGGCTGTTCGTGGTCGTCCTGCTCGCGACGGCGGCGCAGATGGCGATCAAGGCGCTCGGGCTGTGACCATGCCGCCTGTCCACGCGACCAGCGAGGCCACCCTCGCGATCGAGACGGTGGTCGCCCGCCTGCTCCGGGTCGGGACGTACGTCGCGATCGGTCTCGTGCTGATCGGGGTGGTGGGGATGCAGCTGTCCGGGATCGATCCGCTGGCGCTCGAGGTGCCGCCGCCATTCGACCTCAAGGCCATCCCGGCGGAGATGCTCGCCCTCGAGCCGATCGGGTTCCTGTGGGCCGGCCTGGTCCTCGTGATCTGCCTCCCGGTCGGCCGCGTCATCGTCGCCGGGATCGGCTTCCTGGCCGCGCACGACCGTCGCCTGGCACTGGTCTCGCTGGCGGTGCTCCTCGTCGTGCTGGCCTCGATCGTCTCGGCGACCGTCCTGCAGGGCTGACGATGGACCTGCTGGTGCTCGCGCTCGCGTTCGTGGTCATCCTGCTCGGCTCCGAGCTGTTCACCAACGGCATCGAGTGGTTCGGGCGGAAGCTCGAGTTGGCCGAGGGCGCCGTCGGATCGGTCCTGGCGGCGGTCGGGACGGCCCTGCCGGAGACGATGATCCCCATCATCGCGATCCTGTTCGCCGGGACGGGGGCGAGCCACAGTTCGGAGGCGGTGGGGATCGGGGCCATCCTCGGGGCGCCGTTCATGCTCTCGACGCTCGCGATGTTCGTGACCGGTGTCGGGGTGCTGTACTGGCGCGGGCGCCGCCCTACCGGCACCCGGATGCCGGTCGACACGGTCGTCCTGGTCCACGACATCCGCACCTTCGTGGTGGCGTACTCGCTCGCGATCGCGGCGGCCTTCCTGCCCGCGGAGCTGTCGTTCGCCAAGCCGATCGTGGCCGTGGTGCTGCTGCTGATCTATGCGTGGTACGTCAAGGGTCACTTCGACGCGGACACCGGGAACGATGGGACCGACCTGGCGCCGCTGCGGTTCCACCGCCTCGACCGGCGGGGCCGCCGCCACGACCCGGACGTGCCCCGACTGCGGGTCGTCAACCTGCAGGTCCTGGTCGCGCTCGCGTGCATCGTGGGCGGGGCCTACCTGTTCGTCGGGGCGGTGCAGCACGTGGCGTCCGTCCTCGGGGTGAGCGAGCTCATGCTGGCGCTGGTCATCGCCCCCATCGCCACGGAGCTCCCCGAGAAGTTCAACTCGCTCATCTGGGTCCGCCAGGGCAAGGACACGCTGGCCATGGGGAACATCACGGGCGCGATGGTGTTCCAGTCGGCGATCCCCACCGTGGTGGCGCTCCTGTTCGCTGCCGACAGCTGGCGGGTCACGGCGGACTCGCTGCTCGCCTTCGTCTCGGCGGGGATGGCGTTCGTCGCCGTGGCGGCGGTGTTCCTGCCGATGTGGCGCCGCGCCCGGCTCGACGGTCGGTCGCTCCTGGTCGGCGGCGTGGTGTATCTCCTCTACCTGGCCGTCGTGCTGCTCGACCTGGCGGGGATCCTCACCATCGGGTGAGCCCGGCGGCCGACCTGTCACGCCCGCCGGCGCGGGGCCTCCGCCGGCGCGGGACCTCCGCCGGCGCGGGACCCCCGGCAGGCGGGGCAACGGGCCAGGCAGGCCGGGCCGACGGGCCCGCGTGCTAGACTCGGCCCCCATCGAGGTACCCCCCGCGGCCTCCGGCCGCACGCGACCTGGAGCCGATCCGATGCTGACGCAGCAGCCGTCCGCCTCCGCGGCGCCCGAGACGGCGCCCGCCCAGCCCCGTCCGCTCGAGGACCTGATCGCCTACTTCGAGGGCAGCTACGTCCCGCTCCGGGATGCCAGGGTCAGCATCATGACCCACGCGTTCATGTACGGGACCGCCACCTTCGAGGGCATCCGCGGCTACTGGAACCCGGAGCAGGGCGTCCTGTACGCGCTCTTCGTCCGCGAGCACGCCGAGCGCATTCGCAACAGCGCGAAGATGCTGCTGATGGACGGCATTCCGTCCACGGACGGGCTGGTGGCGATCATCATCGAGACGGTTCGCCGGAACCACTTCCGCGAGGACGTCTACATCCGCCCGTCGTTCTACAAGAGCACCAAGGCGATCGGCGTCCGGCTGCATCACCTCGATCACGAGCTGTACGTGATCACGACGCCGTTCGGCAACTACATCGACATCGAGAAGGGCGTCCGGGTCATGACCTCGACCTGGCGCCGCAACGCGGACGAGGCACTGCCGGCCCGCGGCAAGATCGTCGGCGGGTACGTCAACATGGCGTTCCAGAAGTCCGAGGCTGAGCTCAACGGCTTCGACGAGGCCCTGGTGCTGACCCCGGGCGGCCACGCCTCGGAGGCGTCGGCGGCCAACCTGTTCGTCGTCCGGGACGGGGTCCTGATCACCCCGCCGGTCTCGGACGACATCCTCGAGGGCGTCACCCGGCGCGCGATGATCACCCTCGCGCACGACCTGGATATCCCGGTGGAGGTTCGCTCGATCGACCGCTCGGAGCTCTACGTCTGCGACGAGGTCTTCCTGTGCGGGACCGGCGTCCAGGTGAGCCCGGTGATCGAGGTCGACCACCGCCCGGTCGGGACCGGGGCGATCGGACCGGTGTCGCGCGCGATCAGCGAGCGGTACTTCGCGGCCGTTCGGGGCACCCTGCCGGAGTACCGGAGCTGGCTGACGCCCGTCGAAGGGTAGGCGCTGGCCGGAGGATCAGCCGACGACCGGCGCCTCCAGGTTCCGCGCGTTCTTGCCGAGGGTCACGATCATGTCCACCGTGACCGTGGGGTCGGTCGCCGTGGTGACCGTCACCTTGAGCACGTCCTCGAGGTAGGCGATCGTGTCGGGCATCGTCGCCTCGGCCCCGTTGTAGACGACGACGGTCGTCGCCGCCGCCACGGGAGCCGTCCTGTTCGGGGCGGAGGCCTCGAGGCCGTAGTAGCCGAGGTAGTCGGCGACGCTGGCCGAGAGCCCGGACCTGCCGGAGGCATTGACCACCCAGACCTGTGCTCCCTCGGCGCTCAGGCGGTCACGGAGCTCGATGAGCGCCGGGTCGGCGGTGAACGCATCCTTCACGGCGCGCCGGACGCGGGCCGCGTTGAGCACGATGTTGCTGTTGGTGCCACCCGACGGCCCCCACATGTCGGTCCCGTAGTACGGCGCCGCGAACATGTACGAGCGGACGTTCTTCGTGTCCACGCTCTCCGCGAGGGCCAGCATCTTGGACAGGCTGCCGACCGGGATGTCCGTTGTCACCGAGGTCTTGAGCGCGTTCACGAGCGCCGGCAGGTTGGCGACGATCGACTGGGCGTTCATCTGCTGGCGGAGCGACAGGAGCACGCGCTGCTGGCGGAGCCCCCGGTCGAAGTCGCCGCCCGCCGCCCGGTGCCTGGACCTCGCGTACACGAGCGCCTCCGCCCCGCTCATGTGCTGCGGGCCGGCCGGGATGTAGACGCGCCGCAGGCCGTAGTTGGGGGCCGGATACTGGCTCTCGTAGACCGGGATCTGGACGTTGACCTGGACCCCGCCCAGGGCGTCGACCACGGACCTGAAGCCGACGAAGTTGACCATCACGTAATAGCGGATGTCCAGCCCGTACAGCCCGCCCAGCATCGCCTTCAGCGCGTTGAAGCCGCGTGCCGTGGCGGTCTTGCCCGGCCACAGGTCGGTCCGGTTGCGGTTCTGCGTGAACCAGCTGTTGATCTTGCCGCCGTAGACGCTGCCCCAGACGGCCCGCGCGTTGGCCGGGACGGGTACGTTCGTCATGTCCCGGGGGAGCTGGAACATCGCCACCTGCTTGGACACGGGGTCCACGGACACGACGATCATGGTGTCCGTGTTGAAGGTCTTGTCGCCGGGGCGCTGGTCGGTGCCGACGAGCAGGATGTTCAGCCGTTCCTTGCCGTCCCAGGGCGGCAGCGTGGGTGCCGTGGTGCCGACCGCGCCGCTGGCGATGGGGCTGGGTTCCGGCGCCACGTCCGTCGCCGCCGGCGTCCCGGCGTCCGCCGCATCCGGGGTCGCGGTGTCCCCCGGGGCCGGGCTATCCCCGGGCGCGGGGCTGTCCTCGGGCGCCTCGCACGAAGGGTCGCTGCCATCGGAGAAGACGCAGCCCACCAGGTCGAGGGCCATCACGTTGTAGCGGGCCACCGCGAGATGGCCGCCTGCCATCACGAGGATGACGGCCAGCAGCCCGGCGACCGACAGCGGGCTGATCGGGAGCCGGGCACGTCCCAGTCGCCCGTCGCCCGACGCATCCACCGCGTTGAGGAACCGGGCGACCTGCCAGGCGTCCACCGCGGCCACGATCCGGTACAGGAGGAAGACCGCGTTGGCAACGAGCAGGGCGACCAGCACCGGCTGGTTGACCAGGAACGTGAGCAGGTCCATCTTGTCCGCCCGCAGGACGATTCCGCCCGTGAGGGCGAGGGCGAGCAACGGCGGGGCGGCGAACACGAGGGCGCGCATGTAGGCGCCCGCATACGCGTGGCCTAGGCCCGGGAACAGCAGGGACAGGAACGCGGCGCCGAAGGCAGATCGCGAGCGGGGGGTCCGCCGTGGTGTCGACATCGCGCGGAATGATACGCCGCGGGCGGAAACGCGGTGCAGGACGCTCCAGCCGGGCTGTGCGGCGAGATGAGCGCGCGACGGGCTGTCCTTCCGTAGACTGGTGGCCCGCCGCGTCCAGCCCGGCCCCACCATGCGGCGCTCCACCGAGGCCCGATGTTCCATCCCGTTTCCGCCCGACCCGACTTCGTCGCCCAGGAGCACGCCCTGCTCCGGGAGTGGGCCGACCGCCGGACGTTCGCCCGCCTTCGGGCCCAGAACGCCGGCGGCCCGCGCTGGAGCTTCCTCGACGGCCCGATCACGGCCAACAACCCGATGGGCGTCCACCACGCCTGGGGCCGGAGCTACAAGGACCTGTACCAGCGGTTCCACGCCATGCTGGGTGAAGACCAGCGGTACCAGAACGGCTTCGACTGCCAGGGCCTGTGGGTCGAGGTCAACGTCGAGAAGGACCTCGGCTTCACCTCCAAGCGGGACATCGAGGCGTTCGGGATCGCGGAGTTCGTGGCCCTGTGCAAGCAGCGCGTCCTGACCTTTGCCGCCCGGCAGACGGAGCAGAGCATCCGCCTCGGCTACTGGATGGACTGGAACGACCCGGGGGAGCTGCTGCGTCTCCGCGACCTCCTCAGGGCGGACCCTGCGCAGGTCATCACCGTGCAGGGCCCGGAGGGGCCGGTGACCGACACGGTCGAGATGATCGTCGGACGCCTCGGGATGCCGGAGCTCGGGGGCAGCTACTTCACGTTCAGCAACGAGAACAACGACCTCATCTGGGGGTTCCTCGCCGAGTGTCACCGGCGCGGCTGGGTCTACCGCGGCCACGACACGATGCCGTGGTGCCCGCGCTGCGGCACGGGGCTCTCCCAGATGGAGATGAACGAGGGCTACCAGGACCGCGAGGACCCGGGGCTGACCGTCCGGTTCCCGCTGGTGGATCGTCCGGGCGAGTCGCTCCTCGTCTGGACCACGACGCCCTGGACGCTGGCGGCCAACGTGGCGGCCGCGGTCGGGGCGGACCTGCGCTACGTCAAGGTGCGCCAGGGCGAGGACCACTTCTGGCTCGGCAAGGGGACCCTCGGGCAGGCACTCCGGGGTCCGTTCCAGGTCGTGGAGGAGCGTGCCGGCTCCGAGCTCGAGGGTTGGCGCTACACGGGTCCGTTCGACGCGCTGCCCGCGGTCCGCGACGCGTTCGCGGAGGCCGGCTACGAGCACCGGGTGGTCACCTGGACCGAGGTGGGCGAGGCGGAGGGCACCGGGATCGTCCACATCGCGCCCGGCTGCGGCGCGGAGGACTTCACCCTGGGGACCGCGATCGGCCTGCCGGTCATCGGGCCCATCGACGAGGACGGTCGCTACTACCCGGCGTTCGGCTGGCTCGCCGGCCGGGAGGCCCCGGCGGTCACCGAGGAGATCATCGGGGACCTCGAGCAGCGACGGTTCTTCTACCACCTGGAGGCGTACAGCCACCGCTACCCCCATTGCTGGAGGTGTGGCACCCCGCTCCTGTTCCGGCTGGTGGACGAGTGGTTCATCAGCATGGGCGAGGTCTACGACCGGCCGCGCGACCAGTTGACGAAGGAGGAGGTGGACGCCTCCCTCCGCTACCAGATCATGGACGTGGTGGGCCGGATCCGGTGGATCCCGGGCTTCGGCTACGAGCGGGAGCTGGACTGGCTCCTGAACATGCGCGACTGGATGATCTCCAAGAAGCGCTACTACGGCCTGGCGCTCCCGATCTACGACTGCCGCGCCTGCGGGACGTTCGACGTGATCGGCGGCCGCGAGGAGCTGCGGCGGCGGGCGGTCGCGGGCTGGGAGGCCTTCGAGGGTCACACGCCGCATCGTCCGTTCGTGGACGAGGTGACGATCGCGTGCCCGGGCTGCGGGGAGCCGGTCTCGCGGATCGCCGACGTCGGCAACCCGTGGCTGGACGCGGGCATCGTGCCGTTCTCGACGCTCCACTTCCGCGAGGACCCCGGGCACTGGGCGAAGTGGTTCCCGGCGGACTTCATCACCGAGAGCTTCCCGGGCCAGTTCCGCAACTGGTTCTACGCGATGCTGGCCATGAGCACCGTGCTGCGCCGCGAGGAGCCATTCCGGACGATCTTCGGCTACGCCACGCTGTACGGCGAGGACGGCCGCCCGATGCACAAGAGCTGGGGCAACGCCATCGAGTTCGACGAGGCCGCCGAGCGCATGGGCGTGGACGTCATGCGCTGGATGTACGCGTCGGCCCGGCCTGAGGACAACATCCTGTTCGGCTGGCACGCGGCCGACGAGGCGCGCAGGGGCCTGCTGGTGCTGTGGAACGTGTACGCGTTCTTCGTCACGTACGCACGGCTGGCAGGCTGGTCTCCGGGGACGGGCACGCCGCCGGTCGCGGAACGGCCGGCGCTGGACCGCTGGATCCTCTCCCGCGCCGCCGGGGTGGCGGCGCAGGTCGAGGCCTGCCTGCGCGACTTCGACGCCGAGGGGGCATCCCGCGTCCTGGACGCCCACACCGACGACCTCTCCACCTGGTACCTGCGCCTGTCGAGACGGCGGATGTCGCGCGGCACGGGCGCGGACCGTGACTCGGCCTTCGCCACGCTCCACGAGGCGCTGGTGGCGCTGGCCCGGACCGTGGCGCCCATCCTTCCGTTCCTTTCCGACTCGATCTACCGCAACCTCGTCGCCGACCAGGACCCGGAAGCCCCGGACAGCGTGCACCTGACGCGCTGGCCGGCCCCCGCGCTCGCCCCGCTCCGGGACGAGTCGCTGGAGGAGGCCATGGCGGTCGCCCGGCGGGCGGTGGACCTGTCCCGGACGCTCCGCGGTGCGGCGGGGCTCAAGGTGCGCCAGCCGCTGGCGCGGCTGTGGCTGGCGCTGCCCGGTCGAGGGCTGGGCGAGATGGACGCGCTCCTGGAGCTGGTCCGCGCCGAGGCCAACGTCAAGGCCGTCGAGCTGATCGGCGACGAGTCAGAGCTCGTGGACCGTGGCGTCAAGGTGCTCCTGCCCCGGGTCGGCCGACGGCTTGGCCCCCGGGTCCCGGAAGTCATGGCGGCCGCCCGCGAGGGCCGGTTCGAGATCCACGTTGACGGCTCCGTCACGCTGGCCGGCGAGACCCTGGCCCCCGACGAGATCGAGATCCAGGCGACGCCACGGGCCGGCACCGCCGTCGCCCACGATGACGGCCTGGTGGTGGTCATCGACACGACCATCACGCCCGAGCTCCGCGCCGAAGGGGATGCCCGGGAGCTGCAGCGTGCCGTGCAGGACCTGCGCAAGGAGGCCGAGCTGGAGCTGGACGACCGGATCGTGCTGTGGATCGAGGGCTTGGCGCCGGAGGTGGACGCGCACCTCGGGTCGGTCGCGGCCGACACCCTGGTGGACGAGATCCGTCGCGGTGCCTCGCCCGCGGGCGTGCCGGCGGCCTCCGTCCGGCTCGAGGCCGGCGAGGTCCGGATCGCCCTGCGACGCGCCGGCGACACGGCGTGACGACGGCGATCCCCACCGACGGGCTCCGGGACGACGACCTGGTGGACGACGGTATGGTGGACGACGACGAGCTGGTGGACGACGACGAGCTGGTGGACGACGACGACCTGACCGACGCGGACGGGCGGGCCGGTGCCGCCGGCGGTGTCGCGACGCCCGGGAGGGCTGCCTGGCGCGGGCCGTCCGCGCGGCGATGGGTCCTGTTCGCCGGGCTCGGCGTGGGCGTGCTCGTCATCGACCAGCTGACCAAGGCCGCGATCACCGGCAACCTGGCGCCCCTGCAGTCCGTGGACGTGCTCGGGGCGCTGGCTCCGCTTCGTCTACTGGACCAACTCCGGCATCCTGTTCGGGATGCTGCCCCAGTCGGCGCCGGCGTTCGCCATCGTGTCGGCGGCCGTGGTCGGCCTGATCGTCCTCTACCATGCCAGGGCTGGCCGCGGCCTGGTCACCACCATCGCGCTCGGGCTCCTGATGGGCGGGGCCCTCGGCAACCTCGTCGACCGCCTCCACTACGGTGCCGTCGTGGACTGGGTGGACATGGGCGTCGGTGGCTGGCGCTTCTGGACCTACAACATCGGGGATGCGGCGATCACCACGGCGATCCTCCTGCTCGTCGTGCTGGCCGTGTTCCCGGCGGTGGGGGAGTGGGGCGCCGATGACTGACCAGGCGGAGGTCGACCGACCGATGCCGTCCCCGGAGCTCCCCGAGGACGAGGAGCTCGACGCCGACGAGGACTTCGACGCGGTCCTGCCGCCGGAGTCACCCGCACCGTCCATCGCTCCCGGCCCGCGCCGCCTCCAGGTGCCCGAGGGCGAGGTCGTCCGCCGCGTGGACCGGTTCGTGGCGGACCGGACCGGCCTCTCGCGCTCCTACGTCCAGAAGCTCATCGCCGACGGGCGCCTCGTGGACGACGCGGGGCGCCGCCTGCGGGCGAACTCCGAGGTCCGCGCCGGCGCCGTCACGCTGGAGGTGCCGCCGCCCGAGATCCCGTACCACCTTGAGCCGGACCCCACGATCGAGGTCCCGGTGGTCTATGAGGACGACGACCTGCTGATCGTGGACAAGCCCGCCGGGCTCGTGGTCCATCCCGCGCCCGGGCACTGGCGGGGGACGCTCGTGAACGCGCTGCTGGCGCGCGGCGATCACTACGGCGGGATCGCAGGCGTCGCACGGCCGGGGATCGTCCACCGGCTGGACCGGGACACGTCCGGGCTCCTGATCGTGGCCCGCAACGACGCCGCCCAGGCGGGGATCATGGCCCAGCTCAAGGCGCGCCGCGTGCGGAAGACGTACCTGGCCCTGGTCCAGGGCCAGGTGTCCGCGGCCGTCGGACGCATCGAGGCGCCGATCGGGCGTGATCCGAAGGACCGCAAGCGCATGGCCGTCGTGTCCGACGGTCGACCCTCGATCACGGGCTACCGCGTCCGGGAACGCTTCGCCGCCTGGACCCTCCTCGAGCTCGACCTGGTCACCGGGCGCACGCACCAGATCCGCGTGCATCTCGACGCCCTCGGCCACCCGGTCGCGGGCGACGTGGTGTACGGCACCGGGACCTCGCGCAGGGGCCCGGACCGCCTCGAGCGGCTGTTCCTGCACGCGTGGCGCCTGGAGCTGGTGTCGCCGACGTCGGGCAGGCTCGTGCGGGTCGAGGCGCCGCTCCCCGCATCGCTCGAGGCGGTGCTCGACGGGTTGCGCGCGAGCGAAGCGTCGGCCGGCCGTCGTCCGGGAGGTGGTGTCCCGTGACGGACCCGGAGGTGCTGCTCGGTGCGCCCGGGGCGCTGCTGGTGATCATCAGCGGGCCGTCAGGCGTGGGCAAGGACACGATCATCGAGGCGCTCGCGGCCCGGCCCCGTGATCCCGACTACCACTACACGGTCACCTGCACGACCCGCGCCCGGCGTCCCGGCGAGGTCCCGGGCGTGTCCTACCGGTTCCTCACGCCGGAGGCCTTCCACGCGCTGCGTGTCGCGGGCGAGCTGCTGGAGGCCAACGAGGTCCACGGCAACTGGTACGGGACGCCGCGGCGCGAGGTCGCCGAGGCCCTGGCCGAGGGCCATGACGTCATCCTCAAGATCGACGTCCAGGGCGCCAGCGTCGTCAAGCAGCGGGTCCCGGATGCCCTGCTGGTGTTCATCGTGCCGCCGTCGCTCGAGGCCCTGTTCCAGCGTCTCCGTTCTCGGGCGACCGAGACCGCCGACGAGCTGGAGATCCGGCAGCGGAACGCGGCCATCGAGCTCGCGCGCCAGGGCGACTACGACCGCGTCGTCGTCAACGAGACCGGCGAGATCGAGCGGACGGCCGCGGAGATCGAGGCGATCATCGAGCAGGAGAAGCGGCGGTACGGCGAGCGGCGGATCCGCATCACCTGATCCGATGCGACCCTCCCTCGAGACCGGTCTGGGAACGCCGGACGGCCCTGCGCTGGTCGAGGTGGCGGTCGACGCGCCTGCCGGCCCGGGGCCGCGCACGTACACCTACGCCGTCCCGCCCGAGCTCGCGCCGCTCGAGCCGGGCGAGGCCGTGCTCGTCCCGTTCGGGCGCGGGAACCGCGGCGCCCGGCAGGCGATCGGGATCGTCATGGGTCCGGGAGCGGCTCCGGGGCGAGCCGACATCCGGCCGGTCGCGGCCCGGATCCGGAGCGACGGGCCGCTGCTGCCCCCGCTGTCCCTCGCGCTGGCGGGGTGGATGGCGGCGCACTACCTCGCGCCCCTGGCGGTCGTCATCCGGGCCATGCTCCCGCCCGGTCTCCTGGAGAAGGTGGAGCTCGTGGCGGAGGTGACCCCGGCAGGGGAGGAGCGCCTCGCGCTGCCGGAGCCGTCCCTGCCACCGGTGGAGCTGGACCTCCTCGACGAGCTGGCGGGACGCGCGCGGCTGGTGCGCGATCTGGGCGCCCCGGAAGGCAGGGCGGGCCTGCTGCGCCGGCTGCGCCTGCTCGAGGCCGACGGGCTGGTCGAGCTCACCTGGACCCTCCTGGGGGCCGCGGTGGGGCCGCGGTACGAGCGGCGGCTGTGGCTGACGGGGGCCGGGACCGCGGCGGCGGCGATCCTCGCGGCCGGGGACCGGCCCCAGGGGCGACCGCTGGGGCTGCGCCAGCGGGCCGTGCTGGCCGAGATCGGGGCGGACCCGGCCGGGGCCGTGGTGCCGGGACCGGGTGCCGACGGCGTCCCGGCGGCCGGCATCGCAGAGCACCACGGTGCCGCAGCGATCGCGGGGCTCGTCCGGCGCGGCCTGGTCCGGGCCGAGGTCCGCGAGCGTCCCCGACGGCCGCTCTCCGGCCGGCCCGCAGCCACCCGCGGCGCCCGGCCGGCCGGCTCCTCGCTCACCGCCGACCAGGACGCGGCCCTGCGACCGGTCCAGGACGCGATCGCCTTCCATGACACGACCACGCCGTTGGCGGGGATGTCGTTGGCACCGGTGCCGGTCCTCCTCGACGGCGTCACCGGCGGCGGCAAGACCGCGATCTACGTGGAGGCGATCACCGCGTCGCTGGCGGCGGGCCGGGCGGCGCTGCTGCTCGTCCCGGAGATCGCCCTGGCAACCCCCATCGTGGACCGCCTGCGCGCGGAGCTCCCGGTCCGCATCGCCGTCATGCACTCCGGCCTCGGGGAGGGGGAGCGGGCGGACGAGTGGCGGCGGATCCGCGCCGGGGACGTGGACCTGGTGGTGGGAACGCGCACGGCCCTGCTCGCCCCCCTCGCCGACGTGGGCCTCGTCATCGTGGACGAGGAGCACGACGCGGCCTACAAGAGCGACCGCACGCCGCGGTTCCAGGCCCGGGATGCGGCCCTGGCCCTCGGGACCCTCGCCCGTGCTGCCGTCGTGCTGGGGAGCGCAACGCCGTCGGTGGAGTCGATGGGTCATGCCCGCGCCGGGCGGTACCGGCGTGCCGTGCTCCCGACGCGTCCGTCCGGGTCCGGGCCGCGGGTCATGGCCGTGGACCTCCGGGCCGAGCTGGCGGCCGGCAACCGGTGGCTCCTCTCGGGCGCGCTGGCGGGCGCCATCGGGGAGCTGGATGTGTCCGCGGGCGATCGGGCGATCCTCGTCATCAACCGTCGCGGGACGGCGTCGGTCGTCCTGTGCCGCGACTGCGGTCACGTCCAGGCATGCCCGGACTGCGACCGACCGCTCGTCTACCACCAGGCGGGGACGACGCTCCGGTGCCACCACTGCGGGCGGGCATGGCCGCCTGCCTCGCGCTGCCCGGCCTGCCGGTCGCCCCGGATCCGCTACCTGGGCGGCGGCACGGAGCGGGTGGAGCGGGAGCTGCGCGGCCGCTTCCCGGCCCTGCGGATCGGCAGGCTGGACCGGGATGTCGTCGAACGAAAGGGCGCCGCGGACCGGGTCCTGGACGACTTCACGAACGGGCGCCTGGACGTCCTGGTCGGGACGAGCCTCGTGGCCAAGGGCCTCGACATCCCGGAGGTGACGCTCGTCGGCGTGGTCTCCGCCGATATCGCGCTCAACCTTCCCGACGAGCGGGCATCGGAGCGCACCTACCAGCTCCTCGCCCAGGCCGTGGGGCGCGCCGGGCGCGGGAGCCGCCCCGCCCACGCCATCATCCAGACGTACCGGCCGGACCACCGGGCCATCCGGGCCGTCGTCGAGGGTGACGCCGGGGCCTTCTACGACGAGGAGCTCGACCTGCGGGAGCGGTTCGGCTCGCCGCCGTTCGGGCGGCTGGTGAAGCTCACGGTGGGGCTGGAGGACCGGGAGACCGCGGAGCGCGAGGCGGTGGCGATGGCCGGCAGGCTCCGCGCCCGCGCGGCGGAGCTGTCCCTCCCGGTGCAGGTGGTCGGGCCAGCCCCCGCCTACGTGGCCAGGCGTGCGGGGCGGTGGCGCTACCACGTCATCCTGCGCGGCCCCGACCCAGTGCGTCTCCTGGAGCCGCTGCCCGGGTCGCCCTGGAGCGTGGACGTGGATCCGGAGAGCCTGCTGTAGCCGACGTGACCCTGCTGCGGCCGCCGCGCCGGGGTCGGGACCGACGGCAGATGCGCGAATCGCGGCAACGGGCACAATGGAGCCGTCACCAGACCAGGCGCCGCAAGGAGGCAGACGATGACCGAGCAGCCGCAGGACACCACGCCGCCCGCCGGGGAGCCGGCGGCAGAGGAGCCAGTCGCAGACGCGTCGGGCGACGGCGCCGAGGCGGCCCCGAGCGGGAAGGCCCGCGAGTGGCTCAACCAGCTGGAGGCGATGATCCAGGACATCGCGACGCAGGCCGCCCCGGTCGCCCGCCAGGTGGGCGCGAAGGCGGCGGAGCTCGCCGCCGTGGCCGCCGTGAAGGCCGGCCCGCTTGCGCACAAGGCCGCCGACGTCACGACGGATGTCGGCCAGCGCTTCGCCGAGCGTGCCCAGTCCGTCGCGGCAGAGCTGCGCGGAGGGGCGCCCGCGGAGGCTGCCGAGGCACCCGCGGCCGACTCGGCCCCGGCCTCCGCGGAGGGCGACGCCCCCACCGCCTGACCCGATCCGCCCAGGGCGCGATGCAGCCGCCCGCCCCGCCGGGGTGCGGGCGGTTGTTTCGTATACTGCGATGATGACCGTCCGCCCCATCGTCATGCTCGGCGACCCGCGGCTCCGCCTCAGGGGCGAGACCGTCGACAGCTTCGGCAAGTACCTCCACGCGCTGCTGGACGACCTCACCGCCACGATGCGGGCGGCGCCCGGCGTCGGCCTGGCCGCCCCCCAGCTCGGCGAGGCGCAGCGAGCCTGCGTGATCGAGGTCGACAGCCGCCTCTACGAGCTGGTGAACCCGAAGATCGTCCGCGCGGACGGCGAGGACCGGGACCTCGAGGGCTGCCTGTCGATCCCCGGCTACGTGGCCTACGTCACGCGCAGGGAGAAGGTCTGGGTGGTCGCCCAGAACCGGGTCGGCAAGAAGTTCAAGGTCGCCGGTTCGGGTCTCCTCGGCCGAGCCCTCCAGCACGAGCTGGACCACCTCGACGGCAAGCTCTACATCGACTACCTGGACACGATGGACGAGCTGATCCCGGTGGGCCAGGGTGGCGACGACGAGGACGACGACGCCGACGTCCGCGAGGCGCAGCGGGCGCTCGCGTGACGACCGGGCCGGCGGACATCGAGCGGGTCCGGACGGTCTTCCTCGGGAGCGGCGCATTCGGCGAACCGGCGCTGCGACGCCTTGCCGCACATCACTCGATCGAGATCGTCGGCATCGTCACCGCCGCGCCGCGACCGGTCGGGCGGCGCCAGGTGCTCACGCCGACGCCGATCGGCGCGCTGGCCGCCGAGCTCCGGCTCGGACCGGTGCTCACGCCGGCCCGGCTGCGGGCGCCGGAGGCGATCGTTGAGGTGCTCGCCCTGCGACCCGGGCTTGCAGTCCTGGCGGACTACCGGCAGATCGTGCCGCCCGCGATCCTGACCCTGCCGCACGGGGCGCTGAACCTGCATCCATCGGCGCTGCCTCGCTTCCGCGGGGCGGCCCCGATCTCCACGACCATCCTCGAAGGCGACACCGAGGCTGCGGTCACGCATCATCCGGATGGACGACGGCGTCGACACGGGCCCGATCGTCGCCCAGGAACGCATGGCGCTGGTCGGCACCGAGACGGCCCCTGAGCTCGAGGCTCGGCTGGCCGAGGTCGCCGCCGCGCTGCTGGACCGGTGCCTGCCGGCGTGGCTCGACGGGTCGCTCATCGCGGTGCCACAGCCGGACGACGGCGTCACGATCACCCGCGAGCTCCGGCGCGAGGACGGCCGCCTTGATCCCGCCCTGCCGGCCGCAGCGCTCGAGCGCCGGGTCCGGGCCGACCTGCCCTGGCCCGGGTCGTTCCTCGAGCTCGACGGCGAACGGCTGGTGGTCACGGCCGCGTCGGTCGCACCCTCGGAGCCCGGCGACGTCCCCGGGCGCCTCGTCGTCCACGGGGACCGGCCGGCCCTCGCCACCGCCGAGGGCCGCCTCGTGCTGGACGCCGTGACACCCCCGGGCAGGCGCCCGATGACCGGCGCCGACTACCTGCGGGGACGGCGCGGGCTGGCCTGATCGCCCGCCCGTGGCATCATCGGCTGCGATGACCGAACCTCGGCCGACGGGCCTCCCCAGCTACGGCCTGCGCCCCGCCCCGTCCGCGACCCGTCCCCGTGACGAGCGCCCCGGCGTGGCCGGCCTGCTCCCGGAGGACCTTGCGGCCTGGTTCAGCGCCCAGGGGCAGCCGGCCTACCGCGCCCGCCAGGTCCGGGACGCGGCGTGGCGCGGGCGCCAGTCGAGCTTCGACGAGATCCTGACCCTCCCGGCGGCCCTGCGCCCGGACCTCGAGGCGGCGTTCCGCTTCGACACGCTGACCGAGACCGAGGTCCGCGTCACGGACGGCGGCCTGACCGAGAAGGCCGTCCACCGCCTCTCCGACGGGCTGCTGGTCGAGTCGGTGCTGATGCATCACCCGGCGCGGGCCGAGAGCCGGGAGCGTCACACGCTGTGCATCTCGTCGCAGGCCGGCTGTGCCGTGGGCTGCCCGTTCTGCGCGACCGGCGAGCTGGGCATGGAGCGGGACCTCGAGGCGGCGGAGATCGTGGACCAGGTGCGCCACGCCGCGCGCCGGCTCGCCGCGAACGGGCAGCACCTCACCAACGTCGTGTTCATGGGGATGGGCGAGCCCCTGCTCAACCTCGACCGCGTCCTCGAGTCCATCGCCGCGCTCAACGACCCGCGGCGGTTCGGGCTCGGGGCACGCCACATCGCCGTGTCCACGTCCGGCGTGGTGCCCGGGATCCGGCGCCTGACGGCGCTCGGCGCGCAGTTCACGCTGGCCATCAGCCTCCACGCGGCCCGGAACGCGCTCCGGGACGTCCTCGTGCCGCTCAACCGTCGCTGGCCCGTGGAAGAGGTGGTCGAGGCCGCCCGCGAGCACGCGACGACGACGGGCCGCCGCGTCACCTACGAGGCGACGATGATCGACGGGATCAACGACACCGACGTGGACGCCGAGGCGATGGCGGAGCTCCTCCGAGGCGAGCATGCGCACGTCAACCTGATTCCCATGAACCCGGTCGCGCACACGCCCTGGACCGGGACGCCGCTGCCCCGTGTGGAGCGGTTCGCGGCCCGGCTCACGGCGGCCGGCATCGCCACGACGATCCGCTTCAACCGCGGCACCGAGATCGGCGCCGCCTGCGGTCAGCTCGCCGCCGAGCACGCGGGGCAGGCGGCCCCCCTGGCCGTCCAGCGGCGGCGCGAGCGCCTGGTGCGCGAGAGCGCGGCTGCCCTGCGCGGCGAGCGGAGCAACGACCCGGCCCCGGCCGGGGTGGGGGAGGGGTCGTGACCGGCCGCAGGCCCGCGGGCGTGCTGATCGCCGCCAGCATCCTCGACAGCGACCTGGGCGCGCTCGCCGATGAGATCCGCCGGGCCGAGGCGGCCGGTGCCGACAGGATCCACCTCGACGTCATGGACGGCCACTTCGTCCCCAACCTGACGTTCGGCTGGAAGACCATCGAGGCCCTGCGGCGCGTGACCTCTCTCCCGTTCGATGCCCATCTCATGATCGCTGAGCCCGGCCGCTGGACGGACCAGTTCCTGGACGCCGGCTGCGACTCGATCACCTTCCACGTGGAGGTCGCCGCCCCGCAGGTCGGGCCCGCGCTGGCGCAGATCAGGGAGGCGGGGCGGTCCGCGGGCCTGTCGGTCAAGCCCCGGACTCCGCTCGCGGCGCTCGACGCGTACCGGGACCTCCTCGACATCGTCCTCGTCATGACGGTCGAGCCCGGGTTCGGCGGTCAGTCGTTCATGCGCGACGTCGCGGATGCGAAGCTGGCGGCGGCGCGGGCCTGGCTGGACCCGGACGGAGCGAGCGAGGTCCAGGTCGACGGCGGGGGTCGTGCCGAGACCGCGGAGGTCATCGGCCGGGGCGGGACCGACGTGATCGTCGCGGGGTCTGCCCTCTACCGGGCGGCAGACATGGCGGCCGAGGTCGAACGGATCCGGACGCGCGCCGCGGCGGCGCGGGCGGCCGCCGGCCGGGCCTGACGGGCCGGAGCATGCGAGCGCTGCTGCAGCGGGTGAGCCGCGCGGAGGTGCGGGTGGACGGCGCCACGGTGGGCGCGATCGGGCCGGGCCTGCTGGTGCTCCTGGGCGTGGGTCGCGCCGACGACGAGGCGACCGCCGACGCGCTGGCGCGGCGCATCTGCGGGCTGCGGATGTTCGAAGACGACGAGGGTCGGACCAATCGCTCGCTGCTCGAGACCGGGGGCGAGGCGCTGGTGGTCAGCCAGTTCACCCTCTACGCGGACACCCGGCGCGGCCGGCGGCCGGGATTTACGGACGCCGCGCCCCCGGACCTCGCGCGGGCCCTGTGGCGGCGCGTGGCCGCGGGGATCGAGGCGCAAGGTGTCCGGACGGCGAGCGGCGTGTTCGGGGCGGAGATGGCCGTGGAGCTGGTCAACGACGGACCGTTCACGATCTGGCTCGACACCGCGGACCGCCTGTAGCCCCGGGACCGCGGACCGCCCGCGGTCCCGGACACAGCGAAGCCGGCCGCGACGGTCGCGACCGGCCTCTCGGGTTCGGCCCGTGACGAGACTAGCGGGCGCTCTTGGTCATCGTCCGCCGGCAGCGCGTGCACGCGAGCACCTTCTCGGTGCCGCCGTTCTTCGCGGGTACCGTCGTGACCTGGAGGTTCGGCTGGTAGCGGCGGTGCGCACGAACGCGGTTCATCCCCGAAGACTGGGGGTTGAAGCCGCCGATCGACGCCTTGCCGCAGATGACGCAAGCGCGGGCCATGGTTGGGTTCGATCCTCGGATTGGGCCGGACACGGGCACACGCCGGACGGGTCCGGCACGAGTGGGGTGGTATCGTAGCACACGCCTCCGGCCGTCCCCGGAGCGACCGTTCGCGGCTCGGGACCACCGTCGGACCACCGTCGGGACCAGCGGATGCCGCCCGCGAGGAGGACATCGCCCGCGTGACTTCCGATCCGATGCCCGGCCGCTCGCTCGTCTCGAAGCGTGCCGTCCGTGAGGTCGTGCGCTCCGCCGTGCTCTCCGTGTACGGCGTGTCGGGCTTTGCCGCCGGGGGACCGGTGGGCCGCCTGCTCGCGCGGCTGGGGCTTTCCCAGCCCGGCCTGCGCCTGGAGTTGGAGCCGGAGCTCGCGATCGACCTCAGGCTGACCGTCGCCTACGGCCTGCCGATCGCCGAGGTCGCCCGCCAGGTGGAGGCGTCGGTCCGCTACGCCCTCCGGAACGCGCTCGAGCGGGAGCCGGACCGCGTTTCCATCCGGATCGGGAAGCTCCGCCATGAGCACGGCCTCGCCCCGGCCCCCGAGCCGGCGCGCGACGACGAACCTCGTCCGGGTGACCTCGCCGGCAGCGGGACGGACGTCGCCTGATGGCCCGCCGTTCCTGCGACGGCGCCGGCCTCCTCGCAGCGTTTCGCAGCGCCGTCGCGAGCCTCGAGGCCAATGTCGAGGAGATCAACGCGCTCAACGTCTTCCCGGTGCCCGACGGCGACACGGGCACGAACATGCTGGCAACCGTCCGCGCCGCGCTCGAGGAGGCAGACAAGGCGGGACCCGGGGCGGACGCGGGGCGGATCGCCCAGGCCGCGAGCCGTGGGGCGCTCATGGGGGCGCGCGGGAACTCCGGCGTCATCACCAGCCAGATCCTCCAGGGCATGGCCCACGCGCTCGCTGGCAAACGCCGCTTCAACGGGCTGGACCTGGCGTACGCGCTCGACGCCGGCACGAAGCAGGCCTACAAGGCGGTCGCCAAGCCCGTCGAGGGCACCATCCTCACCGTGATCCGCGAGGCGAGCGCGGCGGCCATCGTGGCAGCCGAGCGCGAGAACAACGTGGAGGGCGTCCTCGCGGCCACCCTCGAGGCGGCCGAGAGGGCCGTGGCCAAGACACCGTCGCTGCTGCCGATCCTGCGCGAGGCCCACGTGGTCGACTCCGGCGGCCAGGGCCTGTTCCGCCTGTTCCAGGGCGCCCTCGGTGCGGCGCGAGGGCGGCCGATGGTCTCGGGCGACGAGTCCGCGGAGACGTCTACGCTGGTGCTGCCACCTCCCGTCGGGCACCCCGCCGCGACCGGGGAGACGGCCTTCGGGTACGAGACGGTCTACCTCGTGCGCGCCTTTCCCGGCCGGACGCTGGACGTGGCGGCGATCCGGGCCCACCTCGAGACGATCGGCGATTCCGTCCTGGTGGCCGGCGATTCGCTGATGGCCAAGGTCCATGTCCACAACGACCGTCCGCACGTCGTGATCGAGCACGGGCTGGGGCTGGGGATGCTGTCCCGGATCACGATCGAGAACCTCGACGGCCAGGCGACCGACGTGCGGGAGGCGAAGGCGGCCGCCTTCGTCGGGCAGGCCAACCGGACCCCGGGCGCGGGCGCAGGCCTGGCGCCGGTGGCGCTCGCCGGTGGTGGCCCTGCGGAGCGAGCCGTCGACGGGGGCACGCTCCCGGCGACGCGGTTCCCGCTCGGGGTCGTCTGCGTGGCCCCGTCGGACGGCCTGGCCGCGATCCTCGCCGACACCGCGACCAGCTTCCGCGAGTACGGTGCCTTCCGCGTCGTGCGCGGCGGCCAGAGCGCCAACACGTCCATCGGGGAGCTGCTCGAGGCGGTGGAGGCCACCCAGGCCGAAGAGCTCCTGATCCTGCCCAACAACCCGAACGTGGTGCTGGCGGCGCGCCACGTCGCGTCCGCCGCCGACCGCCCGATCCACGTCGTGCCCACCCGCAACTGCGCGGAGGGTGTCGCGGCCCTGTTCGAGCTGGACCACACGCGATCGGCGGCGTCCAACGCCGAGCGCATGACAGACGCCAGCCGCGACGTCCAGACGATGCAGGTGACGGATGCCGTGCGCGATGCCACGGTCTCGGGCCACAAGGTGAAGAAGGGCCAGGTGATCGTCCTCGATCCGGACGACGGCCTGCTGGCGGTGGACAACGACGCCGAACGGGCCGTCCTTGCCGCCCTCGGCCGCCTTGAGCCCGGCTTCTCCCTGATCACGGTGTACTACGGCGAGAGTGCGACCCTGGACGAGGCGGAGCGCCTGTCGCGGCGGCTGCACGAGGCCGCGCCCGGACTCGAGGCGGCCGAGGTCAAGCACGGCGGCCAGCCGCACTACCGGTACCTGATCTCCGCGGAGTGAGCGAGCGCAGGCGGACCGCACCGGCACGGGGGGGCCCGCTCGCTCCGCCCGAGGGCCGCGGCGCCGGTCCCGGACGATCCCGTCGCGAGGCTCGACCTCGGCCTGGGCCAGTCGGGCCTGGTGTCGGCGGCCGTCCTGCGCCGGACGGGCCGGCACCTGGGCCTTGAAACGGTCCGCGACCTCCTGTTCCACCTGCCGCGGCGCTACGACGACCTGCGCGAGCTGCGACTGCTGGGGGACCTGTACGGCGTGGCGGACGGCACCGTCGTCTCGGCCCGCGCCCGCGTGACGGCCGTCAGCGTGCAGAGGACGTGGAGGAGGAACGTCCAGGTCACCACCGCGCAACTGGCCGATGAGACCGGCACGGCGGAGGCGACCTGGTTCGGCCGGCAGTACATCGAGCGGAGGGTCCGCCCGGGCGACGTGCTGCTGCTGTCCGGGAAGGTCAGGCACCGGGGCTTCGGCCTCGTCTTCGAGGGGCCCGAGTTCCAGCCGGCCGATGCCGCGAACCTGCTCCACGCCGGGCGGATCGTGCCGGTCTATCGACTCACCCGCGGCCTCACGGCGACCCGGCTCCGCCAGGCCATGCGGGAGGCGCTCGACCGGGCCGGGCACGCCTACCCCGAATACCTCCCTCGCGAGGTCCAGGCGGCCGAATCGCTGCCGGGCATCGCACAGGCGCTCGAGGCCGCGCACTATCCCCTGACCTTCGAGGCCCGCGATGCCGCGCTCGGCCGGCTGGCGTTCGACGAGCTCCTGGCGCTCCAGGTGGGCATGGTCGCCCGGCGCCGGGCCCGGGGCCGGGCGCGGACGGAGGCGCTGCCCGTGGATGCCGACGGGGACGGACGGATCCGAGCGGCCCTTGCAGGCTCGCTGTCGCGCAAGCTGGACCGGACCGTGGAGCTGACCCGGGACCAGTCGGTGGCGATCGACGAGATCCGCGCGGACCTCGCGCGCCCGGTCCCGATGCTCCGGCTCGTCCAGGGGGACGTCGGCTCCGGCAAGACCGCCGTCGCCGCGTGGGCGCTCGCCGCCGCCGCGCTCGCCGGCCGCCAGGCCGCGCTGCTCGCCCCGACCGACCTGCTCGCCCGCCAGCACCTGGCCACGGTGGCGTCGCTGCTCGAGGACCTCGGCCTGCCGGTGATCCTGCTGACTGGCTCCCTGCCGGGGCCCGCCCGGCGGAACGCGATCGAGGCCATCGAGACGGGCCAGGCCGCGGTGGTCGTCGGGACGCACGCCCTGCTCCAGGACGCGCTGTCGTTCGCCGACCTCGCCCTCGCCGTGGTGGACGAGCAGCACCGGTTCGGCGTGGAGCAGCGGAGCGCGCTCGAGGCCAAGGCCGTCCGCGGCGCGCCGCACGTGCTGCTGATGACCGCGACCCCGATCCCGCGCACCCTCGGCCAGGTCATCTACGCAGACCTCGAGGTGTCCACGCTGCGGTCGGCGCCCGAGGGCCGGATCGCCATCCGGACCGGGATCCGCCGCCCCGGCGAGCTCGAGCGGACGTGGAGCCTGGTCCGTGCCGAGGCGGCCGCCGGGAGGCGGACGTTCGTGGTCGTGCCCCGGATCGGCCCGGCGGCGGGAGCAAGCGCGGACGGCGGCGACGGGGACGGCTTCGAGGGCGACGACGAGCTGCCCGACGAGGACGTCGAGACCGCCTGGGCCGTGGCGGCCGAGGCGGAGTTCGAGCGCCTCACCGTTTCCCTCTCGCCCCTCCGCGTCGGGCTCGTCCACGGCCGCCTCAAGGCCTCGGATCGCGACCGGGAGATGGCCCGCTTCCGCGACGGGGATCTGGACGTCCTGGTGGGGACGACGGTGGTCGAGGTGGGCGTGGACGTCCCGGAGGCCACCCTCATGGTCGTCGAGGGCGCGGAGCGCTTCGGGCTCGCCCAGCTCCACCAGCTGCGCGGCCGGGTGGGGCGCGGGACGGCCGCGTCCTACTGCGTCCTCGTCAGCGAGGCGGCCGAGGGCACGACGGAGCACGAGCGCCTGCGGGCCGTGGCGTCCACGACCGACGGCTTCGAGCTGGCCGAGCGGGACTTCGAGCTGCGGCGCGAGGGCGACGTCCTCGGCCTCGCCCAGAGCGGCCTGCCCCGCCTCCGGGTCGCCACCCTGGCGAACCCCGCGCACCGGGACCTCGCGGCCCGTGCCCGCGGCTACGCCGAGACGCTCGTGGGCGAGAACGGCGAGCCGCCCGCCGAGCCCCCGACGTTCCGGGTCGAGCTCGAGACCGGCTGGCTGCGCCGCGTCTACGCGGGCGATCCCGCCGGTGCGGCATAGCGGGGGAGGGGACGATGGCCGACGCAGGCCGCGTGATCGCGGGGAGCGCCAGGGGCGTGCGTCTCGCGGCGCCCGGGCCCGGCACGCGCCCCCTGTCGGACCGGGTGAAGCAGACGCTGTTCGCGGTCCTGGAGCCTGGGCTCGAGGATGCCGCCGTGCTCGACCTGTTCGCGGGCAGCGGCGCCGGCGGCATCGAGGCGCTGTCGCGAGGCGCCGCAGGCGCGACCTTCGTGGAGAAGGATGGCGCGGCCGCACGCGTGATCGCGGAGAACCTGCGCCGGACGGGGCTGCAGGCTGCCGGCCGGGTCGTGCGGCGCGACGTGATCGGCTGGCTCGCCGATCCCGCAGGCGCGGCGGCCGACGGCCCGTTCGACCTGGTGCTCGTGGATCCGCCCTATGCGGACACGGTGGCCCTCGTCCGGGCGCTGGAGCTGGTCGGTCCGTTCGTGCGGCCGAACGGCGTGGTCGTGGCCAAGCACTTCTGGCGTGACCGGCCGGCGACGGAGGTGGGGCTGCTAGCATCCGAGCGCGAGCGACGGTTCGGTGAGACGGCGCTGACGTTCTATCGGCGGTCACCGGACGGCCCGGGCACGGTGCCCGGCGATGAGGAGGCGGACGAGACGTGAGGATCGCGGTCTATCCAGGCTCGTTCGACCCGATCACCAGCGGCCACCTGGACATCGTCCGGCGCGCCGCGCGCGTCTTCGACCGGGTCATCGTGGCCGTGCTCGCCAACCCCCGCAAGACGCCGCTGCTGGACGCCGCCACGCGCGTCGAGGTCATCGGCCGGGCGATCGCCGCGGAGCCGTCGCTCGCGGACCGCGTGGAGGTGCGCACCTTCGACGGCCTGACCGTCGAGTTCTGCCGCTCGGTCGGGTCGGGCTTCCTGGTCCGGGGCCTGCGGGCGATCGCGGACTTCGAGACCGAGCTGCAGCTGGCCCACAACAACCAGCAGCTCGCGCCGGAGGTGGACACGGTGTTCTTCATGACCTCGCTCGAGCATTCGTACATCAGCTCGAGCCTGGTGAAGGAGATCGCCCTGTTCGGCGGGGACGTCTCGGCCATGCTGCCGCCCGAGGCCGCGGCGGCCCTGCGCCGGGCCCTGCCGGGGCGCTAGGGTCCGGCAGCCGGGCGCGTGCCATAATCCGAGCGGCGGCCCCGCCGGGGCCGCGAGCGCACGGGAGCCGTCCGCTGGACATCATCTTTCTTGTCGAACGCCTGGAGTCGCTGATCGCGAACGGCAGGGCGCTGCCGATGACGCACAACGCGATCGTGGACCGGGACGCCGCGCTCAACCTCATCGACGAGCTGCGGGTCGCCGTCCCGGAGGAGGTTCGCGCCGCCAAGCGCATCAACGCCGAGGGCGAGCGGATCATCGAGAAGGCCCAGGAGGAGGCCGAGCGCATCGTCGCGCGCGCCCAGGAGCAGGCGGCGTTCCTGATCGGGGAGCGCGGGCTGACCGAGGCCGCCATCGAGGAGAGCCGTCGGATCACTGCGGAGGCCGAGACGGAGGCCGACCAGGTCCGCGCCGGCGCAGACGACTACGCGGCCGGCGTGCTGGCCGCCCTCGAGACCGAGGTCACCCGCACGCTGCACGGCATCGAGCGGGGGATCGCCACCCTCGACGAGCGCCGGGCGTCGTACGCCGCGCCCGCGGTCGCCGAGCCTGCCGAGGCCGGGGCCTACGCTCCGGACCTCGTGGACGAGATCGAGGAGCAGCAGGGGGCGTCTCCGGCCGGGCGGCGATGACCGTCCACGACCCGCGCCACCTCCATCCCGTGGACGCCCACGGGGACCCGTTGACGTTTGCCGTCTCGGGACTGCTCGCCGAGCTGCCCGGCGCCGTGCGCGAGTACGAGCTCGACGGGGTCGACGTGGACCCGGGCGACGGCCTCGTCGCTGCCCAGCCGGTCGCCGGAACCATCCGCCTCACCCGGACCAACCGGGGCCTGATCGTGGACGCCCGCCTGCGCACCGCGCTCGCGGGCGAGTGCGCCCGCTGCCTGGAGCCGCTCGTTACCCCCATCGGGGTCCGGATCGACGAGGAGGTCCTGCCCACGATCGACTTCGCGAGCGGGATGCCGGTCGAGCTCGAGGAGGGCATGGACCTCGAGACGCCGCGTCTCACGGACCATCACGAGCTCGAGCTCCGGCCGCTCGTCCTCGAGGCGATCAGCCTCCAGGAGCCCATCGCGCCGCTGTGCGAGCCGGGCTGCCCGGGGCTCTGCCCCGAGTGCGGCGAGCGGCTGGAAGCCGGTCACCCCGATCACGACACCCCGGTCGACCCGCGCCTCGAGGCGCTCCGGGCGTTCCGGGTCGACGGCGAGACCGAGACGGGGTAGACTCCCCGATCGGCCCCACGACCAGCGGTTGCGCGTAGGCGCGCCCGGCCGGCCGGTGCCATACGACCACGAGACCACTGCGCGGGGTCCACCCGCGGATTGACCAGCCCCCGAGAGGAGCAGGAGACCGACATGGGTGTGCCGAAGCGAAAGGTCGCTCACGCGCGGCAGATGGAGCGCCGGAGCCACCTCGCCCTCACCCTGCCGACGCTCGTCGAGTGCCCGCATTGCCACGAGCCGAAGCTGCAGCACCGGGTCTGTCCGGCCTGCGGGTGGTACAACGGCCGTCAGGCCGTCGCGCTGAAGCCGGCCGGCGGCACTGCGTCAGGCGAGGAGTCCAAGTAACCGGGTCGTGAGCCCGAACGAGGATCCCGCCCGCGCCGTAGCCGGTTCCCCGGTGGCCGCTGCGGTGCCGGGACGCGGCGTGCGCGTCGCGGTTGATGCGATGGGCGGGGATCACGGCGCCGCCGAGGTGGTGCCGGGGGCCCTTGCGTACGCGCGCAGCCATCCCGACGACACCATCCTGCTGGTCGGGGACGAGGCCGTCCTCTCGGGGCTCCTCGGGGACCGTCCGGCCAACGTGCGCATCGTCCACGCCTCGCAGGTCGTGGCGATGGACGAGCATCCCGCGATCGCGCTGCGGGAGAAGAAGGACGCGACGATCCTCGTCGCCATGGACCTCGTCCGCAAGGGCGAGGCCGACGCCGTCGTCACGGCGGGTCACACGGGTGCCGGCATGGCGGCCGCGGTCCTCCGTCTCGGCCGCCTGCGCGGCGTGGACCGGCCCGCCCTGGCGGTCCAGATGGTCGGCACGGACAACCCGTTCGTCCTGCTCGATATCGGCGCCAACCCCGACTCCACGCCCGAGAACCTCGCGCAGTACGCCCGGATGGGTGCCATCTTCAGCGAGCGTGTGCTCGGGGTGGATCGGCCGCGGGTGGCGCTGCTCTCCATCGGCGAGGAGAAGGGCAAGGGCGACGCCCGCATCACCCGGGCGACGGAGCTGCTGGACGAGACGGACCTCAACTTCGTCGGCAACGTCGAGGGCAAGGACCTGACGCAGTTCGCGGCTGACGTCGTCGTCTGCGATGCGGTCCTGGGCAACGTCGTGATCAAGTTCTTCGAGGGCCTCTCGGGCTACATCTTCGACCTGCTCAGGGCGGAGTTCGCGGGCTCGATCCGCGGCCGTCTGGCGTACCTGCTCATGCGCCCCGCGATCGGACGGATCCGGACCGTCTTCGACTACGAGGTGGTCGGCGGCTCGCCGCTGCTCGGCGTCCGCGGCTCGGTGATCATCACCCACGGCCGCGCCAGGCGGCGCATGATCGAACACGCCGTCCGCGTGGGTGCAACGACGGCGCGCGAACGGGTCCCGGAACGGATCGCCGAGGCACTGGGCGCCTCGGCGCGCCAGCCGGCGCCCGAGGCGGACGGTGAGGCCAGCACCCCGGAGGCAGACACCTGATGGCAGCTCTCTCGGTCGGCCCCGGCGTGATCCGGGAGATGGTCCGCCTGGCCGCGCTCGAGGTCCCGGGCGTCATGCGCGTGGGCCGGGGCGGCCCGCGCTGGCGCGACGCCATCGCAGGGTCGCCCGTGCGGATCCGCGTCCGGGACGGGCGGGTGCACGTCACCCTGTGGCTGGTCGCCCGGCCGCGCCAGCCGCTCGTGCCCCTCACCGCGCAGGTCCGCGAAGCCGTGGGTGCGGCGGTGGTCAGGCTGCTGGGCCTGGAGCTGGGTGGCGTCACCGTGCTGGTCGACGGTGTCGGAGCCTGAGGCCCACCGGCAGCGACGCGACCGCCTGAACGAGGATCGTGTCCGCGGCCGCCGTGCCGGCCGTCGTCTCGCGCTCGCCGCCGTCTTCGAGGCCGAGTTCGGGCAGCGCACGGCTGACGTCATCGTGGAGCGTCACCTGGCGCTGGAACAGGACCCCGAGGCGTGTGCGCTGGCCCGCGAGCTGGTCGCCGGCGTGATGGCTAACCGGGACACCCTGGACGCGCAGATCTCCCGCGCGGCACCCCAGTACCCGGTCGTCCAGCTGGCCCGGATGGACCGGGCGCTGCTGCGTTGCGGCCTGTGCGAAGTGCTACACTCGCCCGCGACGCCGGCCCGGGTGGCCATTGCCGAGTGGGTCGAGCTTGCCCGTACCTACTCGGGCGAACCGATGCGACGGCTCATGAACGGCGTTCTCGGGCGGGTCGCCCGCGAACACAACGAATCCCGCTAGGACCCCCGGCACCAGGAGACAGTCAGTGGCCACCACGTACGACCGGCTGAAGAAGATCGTCATGGAGCAGCTCGGGGTTGACGAGTCCGAGGTGACCCCCGAGGCCTCGTTCGTCGATGATCTGAACGCGGACTCCCTCGACCTCGTCGAGCTCATCATGAGCCTCGAAGAGGAATTCGGGACGGAGATCTCGGACGAGGATGCCGAAAAGATCCGGACCGTCCAGGACGCCGCCGACTACATCGACGAGCACTCCTCCTAGCCCTGTCGACCGGGGCGAGATGCACCCGGCCGACGCCCTGACGGAACGTCTCGGACTGCCCGTCCGGGACCGCGAGCAGTTCGCGCAGGCGCTCGTCCACAGCAGCTGGCTGCACGAGCACCCGGACGCCGCGCGGGGCCACAACGAGCGGCTGGAGTTCCTTGGAGACGCGGTGGTCAGCCTGGCCGTCTCCGACTTCCTGTACCGGCGCCATCCCAGCGACGACGAGGGTGTCCTGTCCGCGCGCCGTGCGGCGATCGTGAGCACGCCCGGGCTCGCCCGGCTGGCCTCGCGCCTCGACCTGGGCAGCTTCATCCTCCTGGGGGAGGGCGAGGCGCAGCGCGGCGGCCGGGTCCGGCCATCCCTGCTGGCCTCCGTGTTCGAGGCACTGGTAGGTGCCATCTATCTCGATCTCGGCTGGGAGGCCGCCCGGGACTGGATCCACGCGCTCGCGGCCGGGGAGCTCTCGGCCGACTCGGCGCTGACCACCCTCAAGTCCCCCAAGAGCAGGCTCCAGGAGCACACCCAGCGGACGACCGGTGACCGGCCCGTCTACCGGCTGCTGGAAGCCGTCGGCCCCGACCACGAGAAGCAGTTCCGGATCGAGGTGGTCGTGGACGGGCGGTCGCTGGGCGTCGGCCAGGGACCCTCCAGGCGCATCGCCGAGACGTCCGCGGCGGAGGAGGCCCTGGACACGATCCGCCGGGAGCGCCAGGCCTCCCGTTCGGCGCGGCAGGCGTCCCGGCCCGGGGACGCCCCCCCCGGGGACGCATCCTCCGGCGTCGCGGCGGCGGCTGCCGACGGCGCGGCCCCGTCAGCTCCCGACGGCCACTCGATGGCGACCGCTCCGGGGCCGTCCGCTCGGGAGGTCCCCGACGGCCCCCGTCCCGGCGTGGCCGAGCCTCCGGACGCCGCCGGCTCCGGGGCGTGACCGCCCCGGCCCGGCTCCTGGGCCTGCGGGTCCAGGGGTTCAAATCCTTTGCCGAGCGCACCCTCGTGGAGTTCGGCCCGGGGATCAGCGCCGTCGTCGGTCCCAACGGATCGGGCAAGTCCAACCTCGCCGACGCCCTCCGCTGGGCCCTGGGCGAGCAGGGCCGGTCGCTCCGCATCCGGCGCAGCGAGGATGTCATCTGGGCGGGCTCGGACAAGCGCGGCGCACTGGGCATGGCCGACGTCACGCTGGTGCTGGACAACGCCGACGCGCTGCTTCCAGTCGAGTTCGGGGTGGTCGAGCTGGGCCGCCGCCTGTACCGCTCGGGCGAGAACGACTACCTCCTGAACCGGCAGCGGGTGCGCCTCAGGGACCTCGTGGACCTGCTCGACAGCGCGAACCTCGCCGACAACGCGTTCCTGTTCATCGGTCAGGGAATGGTCGACCAGGCCCTGGCGCTGCGCCCGGAGGAGCGCCGTCCGCTGTTCGAGGAGGTGGCCGGCGTCCGGCGTCATGAGCGGCGCCGCCGCAAGGCCGAGGAGCAGCTCGTGGAGGCGGAGGGCAATCTCGCCCGGGTCGAGGACATCCTCGCCGAGCTGCGCCCGCAGGCGCGCCGGCTCGGCCAGCTGGCCGAGCAGCAGGCGACGAGGCGCACCGCCGGCGAGGAGCTGTCCGCCGCGCTGATCGCCGCCGCGCACGGGCGCTGGCACGATGCCGCCGGCCGGGGCGCCGAGGCCGACGCTCGCCGTGATGCCCTCCGGGCGGAGACGGACCGCGCGCTGGAGGCGCTGGAGACGGCCGAGTCCACCGTCGGCTCGATCGCGGCGTCGATGGCCGAACGGGCGGAGCTCGAGCGGGAGCGCCGCTCCACGCACGAGGCGACGCGCGGCCAGGTCACTGCCCTCGGCCTGCGGCAGGCGCGGGCGGAGGGCGAGATCGAGGCGGCCGACCGGGACCGCCGTCGGATCCGGGATGAGCGGACGGCCGCGGATGCCGACCTCGCCGCCCAACGGCGCATCCTCGCGGAGTCCGCCCCGGAACGTGACCTGGAGCTGGAATCGGCGCTGGGCGAGGCGGACCGGGCGCTGGCGGAGGCGCTCGCGGAGCTCGGATCGCTCCGCGCCGCGCGTCGCGCCCGGGGCGACGAGGTCGCGGCGCTCCGGCGCGCGGAGGCGGCCCGCACGGCCGAGGTTGAGACCGCCCGCCGGCGCAGCGCGGAAGCGAGGCGCCGGTCCGCCGACGAGCAGGGCAGGGCAGCGGCATCGGAGGAGCGGCGGGCCCGTCTCGAGAGCACCGTGGCGGAGGCTCGGAGCGCGCTCGCGGCCGCCGTCGCCGCCGAGGCCGAGGCCGCCGCCGCCCGCGAGGCCGCCCGGGCGGACGCTGACGCCGCGGACGGCACGCGCCGGGCGGTCGCCGAGCGAGCGGCGCGCGCGGGATCGATGCTCGCGGGCGCCCGCGGCAGGCTGGAGCAGCTCCGGCGCCGGTTGGCCGAGGAGGAGGACCGGGGGATCGCGCGCGCGGCCCGCCGGCTCGGCGGCCGGCGAGTCGACCAGGACCTCGGGGTGGACCCGGGGCTGCGGGCCGCCGTCGAGGCGGCGCTGGGCGACCTGGTCCGCGCCTACGTCGTCGAACGCCAGGGTGCCGCCTCGCTGGCAGGAGAGCGCGGGGACGTCGTGGTGCAGGAACGGCTCGTCGCCGCGGGCAGGGCGCCGGGCGACGCGACCCCGGCCGAGCTCCGGAAGCTGGAGGACGCCCTGGCAGGCGTCGCCGGCGGACGGCTGGCAGATGCGGTCCGCCGCGACCCGAACGGTGCCGTCCGGGCGATCCTCCACCGCGTGGCCTGGGTCCCGGACCTGGCGGCGGCGCTCGAGCTGCAGGCCGTCCTGCCGCTGGGCTGGGTGGTGATCACCCGGGACGGATCCGCCGTGGTCGACGCGCTCACGGTCCGGATGGGGCGCGGAGACTCGCCGCTGGAGAGGCGCGCCGAGGCCGACCGCCTGGAGCGGGACGTGGTCGCAATGCAGGCCGAGGCCGACGAGGCCGAGCGGGAGACGAAGGCCGCATCCGCATCGGCTGCGGCGGCCCGCACGGCGCTCGATGAGGCCCGTGGCGCCGAGTCTGCCGCCGCCGCACGCCGCCGGCGCGCCGAGGACGTGGAACGGGCGGCCGGCAGGGACCTGGAAGCCGCCGCGCGGGAGGCCGCCTGGCACACGGCGCAGGCCGAGCGCCTTGCCGTCGAGGCGGGGCGCGCCGACGCGGAGCTCGCGGCGCTCGAGGCGCCGGAGGCTCGGCCCGAGGCAGGGACCGGGGCGACGGGGCGCGGCGACGAAACCGCGGGTTCGGGCGAGACGGCGGCCCTGGCCGCCTGGGAGGGCCGGGTCGCCGAGCTGCGCACCCGCCGGGACCGCCTCGCGTCGGACGCGGCCGCCCACGAGAGGACGCGCCGCGAGGCCGAGGGGCGGCGCGCGCGCGCGGAGGCCTCGCTGGCGCTGGCCGAGGCCCGGATCGCGGCCGCCGAACGGCAGCTGGCGGCGCTGGCGGACCGCGAGCGGGCCGCGGGCGACGAGCGCGACATCGTCACCGCAGAGCTGGCCGCGGCGGCGGCCCGCGAGGCCCAGGCACGGGAGGAGCTCGAGGCGCTGCTGGCCGATGACCGTGCGGAACGGACTCGCCTGGCGCAGGCCGAGCGGGCGGCGACCGCCGCCCGCGAACGGCTCCGGACCGCGGACGACCGGGCCCGGGCCGCGGAGGTGGCGGCCCTCGAGGCCCGCCTCGGCCTGGACGCCCTTCGTGAGCAGCTCCTGGTGGAGCTCGCGGGCCTCGGCGAGGTCGGGTTGCGCCACCTGGCGGAGGCCGCCGGCATGGACCCCGTGGAGTTCGAGGAAGCCTCCGCCTGGGACTGGGCGGCCGCAGCGTCCGGGGACGCCGCCGGGACCGGTGGGGGCGACGATGGCACTGCGGCCGGCCTCGCCGGCCGGATGGCCGACGCACCCGGAGGCGAGACGGCCGCCCTAGAAGCGGCTCTCGACGTCCTCGGGCCGCGCTGGGCCGCTGCGCCGTCGGGCGTCGAGCTGCCGTCGCCGGGACGGCTGGCCACGCTCCGCCGCCGCTTTCACGAGCTGGGCGCGTCGAACCCGTTCGCGGTCGACGAGTTCCGGGCAGTGCGGGACCGGCTCCAGGCGCTGGATGCCCAGGACCGGGACCTCCGGGAGGCCATCGCCCGGACCCGCGCCCTGATCGCGGACCTCGACCTGCTCATCGCGAGCCAGTTCCGGGCGACCTTCGCGGCGCTGGAGGTCGCCTTCGACGCCCGCTTCCAGCAGCTGTTCGGGGGCGGCTTCGCGAAGCTGTCGCTCACCGACCCCGCGGACCTCTCGTTGACCGGGATCGAGATCACGGCCCGGCCGCCCGGCAAGAAGCCCCAGGCGCTCAACATGCTCTCGGGGGGCGAGCGGACGCTGACGGCGGTCGCGCTCCTGTTCGCCATGCTGCAGGTCCGGCCCGCCCCGTTCTGCGTGCTGGACGAGGTGGACGCGGCGCTGGACGAGGCGAACGTCGGCCGGTTCACCGATGCGCTCCGCGAGCTGGCGGAGGAGACGCAGTTCATCGTCATCACCCACAACCGTGGCACGATCGAGGTCGCCGACGCGCTCTATGGCGTCACCGTCGGCGACGACTCGGTCAGCCGCGTGATCAGCCTGCGGCTCGACGAGGCCCAGGCGATCGCCGACACCCGCCGCTCCGAGCCCCGTGCCGTCATGGCCGGTGGCCCGGCCGGCTGACCGGAGGACCCGTGCGCTTCCTGCGCCGCGGCTCGAGCGAGCCGCAGCCCGACCAGCGGCCCGACGACGCGGCCGAGGCGTCGCCCGACCTCGCGTCCGAGGCTTCGGCCGAGGCGGCCGAGGCTTCGGACGACCTCGCGTCCGCGCCCGGGCCGGACGATGCGTCCGCGCCCGGGCCGGACGATGCATCCACGCCCGGGCCGGAGCCCGCACGCGACGATCGACCCCACCCGGAGCCACAGCCCGTGGCCGCCGCCCCCGTGTGGGCATGGGGTGCGGACTGGAGCGCCGAGAAGGCCGACGCGGCCCGGCGCGAGCGCGAGGCCGCGCAGCTGGAGCAGGGCCTCGAGAAGTCCCGCGTCGGGTTCGGCGCCCGTCTCCGCGGCGCCTTCGGCGTCGGAGGCGGAGCGGACTGGGACGAGATCGAGGAGACGCTGATCACGGGGGACGTGGGCGCCGTGCTGTCCATGGACCTGGTCGAGCGCGCCCGGAGGCGCAGGGACGTCAGCCCGGAGGTGGCCGTCCGCGAGGAGCTGGCGAAGCTGCTCGCCCCCCGCGACGCGGCCCACTGGGAGCCCGTGCCCGCGCTCGAGGGAGCCCCTGCCATCGTGCTCGTGGTCGGCGTCAACGGGACCGGCAAGACCACCACCATCGGCAAGCTCGCTGCCCGCGAGCGGGCCAACGGCCGGCGGGTCCTCCTGGCAGCGGCGGACACGTTCCGCGCCGCCGCCATCGACCAGCTCCGGATCTGGGCGCAGCGCACCGGGTCGGAGATCGTGGCGCATGCGCCGAACGCCGACCCGGCCGCCGTCGTGTTCGACGCGCTGGACGCCGCGATCGCGCGACGGGCGGACGTCCTCATCGCCGACACGGCAGGCCGCCTCCACACCAAGTCGAACCTCATGGAGGAGCTGGCCAAGGTTCGTCGGGTCATCGACAAGCGCCTGCCCGGTGCCCGCGTCGAGACCTTCTTCGTGCTCGACGCGACGACCGGCCAGAACGGCCTCGCCCAGGCCAAGGCGTTCCACGACGCCGTCGGCCTGACGGGCGTGGTCCTCACCAAGCTGGACTCGACGGCCAAGGGCGGCATCGTGTTCGCGATCGAGAAGGAGCTGGGCGTCCCGGTGCGGTTCGTCGGCGTGGGCGAGAAGGCCGAGGACCTGCTCCCGTTCGACCCCGAAGCCTTCGTGGCAGCCCTGTTCGACTAGTCGGGGACCGTCGCAGGCGACGCCTCGATCCGCCGCAGCGAGCGCACGGGCGAGGCCCACAGCGCCCAGGCACCGAGCAGGGCACCGATCGGCGCCAGGAAGGCGGCCCCACGCAGGCCGATCAGCTCCGCCAGCAGGCCTCCGGCCAGCGTCGCCGTGAGCTGTGCCACGACCGTCGCGACCCGGACCGTGGCGTTGACGCGTCCCAGCTGCCGGTCGCCGACCCTCGCCTGGCGCACCGAGATCTCGGTCACGTCGAACACGGTGACCGCGGTGTCGCCGATCAGCTGCTGCCCGAGCAGGCAGGCGACCGCGACCAGCGGCAGCCCGGCGGGTGCGAGCGGGATCAGGAGGTTGCCGAAGGCAGCGAACAGCATCGAGGCGATGATGACGTTCCCGATCCCGAACCGGGCCGTCGCCCGCGACGCGAGCAGCGCCCCCAGGAGCGATCCGAACCCGCCCAGCGCCGCGATCACGCCGATCAGCGCCGGGTCGAGCCGCAGCTCGTCGACGACGAACAGCAGCCAGATCGCCCCGAAGATGCCCCACATCGCGGCCAGGCCCATCATGCCTCCGACGAGGCCGCGGAGGACCGGGTCGTGGCCGACGAGGCGGAGCCCCTCCCGGATCTCGGCCAGGACGTGGTCCCGTTCCGCCGCCGGCGGGGGCGGCGGCTCGGGGCGGCGGATCGAGCCCAGCAGGATGCCCGAGACGACGAACGAGATCGCGTCGATGAGGATCGCCACCGGTGCCGTCAGGAGGTTGACGAGGAAGCCCGCGACGCCGAAGGCGACGAACTCGACCGCGGACAACGTCGCCGCGAGGGCCCCGTTCGCGCGAACCAGGTCCCGTCGCGGCACGATCGTGGGCAGGTAGGCCTGGTCCGCCACGTCGAAGAAGGTCGTGAGGACGGCGGCAGCCGCAGCCACGATGAAGACCTGCGGGAGCGCCAGCAAGCCGCCGAGCGCCGCCAGCGGGATGCTGCCCAGGAGCACCGCGCGCCCGATGTCCGCCCAGATCATGACCGGGCGCCGGCGGAGCCGGTCCACCCACGCTCCGGCGACGAACCCGACGACGAGTGCGGCGACCAGCTCCAGGCTCCGCAGCACAGCGACCTCGATGGGACCGGCCCCCAGGGTGAGGATCGCGACGAACGGCAGCGCGATCCGGGTCACGTAGCTGCCGAACACGGAGACCGTGGCCGCGCTCCAGACGAGCATGAACGCGCGGTTCCGGCGCAGGCTCGGCGTCGGAGCGACGTCACGGGTCGGCGGGACCGGGTCGAGGAGCGGGTCCAGGGTCACCGCGCGAAGCGTACCCGGGCGACCGGGCGACGCGAGAGGGTCACACGCGTCGCCTCTGGCCATGGCGTACACTCGCTCCGCCCCGGTGTCGCCAGAACCCGCGCACCACCCGCCCGGCGTCCGCCGGCCGGCCTGACCTCAGCCATCACCAAGGGTCGCCGCCGCACCATGTTCGACACCCTCAGCGATCGCCTCCGCAAGACCCTCTCGGGCCTGACCGGGCGTGGGCGCGTCAGCGAGGCGGACGTCGACGCGGCGATGCGCGAGGTCCGCCTCGCCCTGCTCGAGGCGGATGTCAACTTCAGGGTCGTCAGGGACTTCATCGCCCGGGTGCGCGAACGCGCGCTCGGCGCCGAGGTCCTCGAGAGCCTGACCGCGGGCCAGCAGGTCGTGAAGATCGTCAACGACGAGCTGACCGCCCTCCTGTCGGCGGGCGACCGGAACTTCCGGCTGGTCGGCAACCCGGCCGTGGTGGCGCTGGTGGGCCTGCAGGGCTCCGGCAAGACGACGACCGCTGCGAAGCTCGCCCGGCACGTCGTCAAGCTCGGGCGCCAGCCGATGCTGGTCGCCGCGGACCCCTACCGGCCGGCCGCCGCCGACCAGCTCGAGACGCTCGGCAGGGCCCTGGGCATCCCGGTCCACCGCGCGCCCCTCGGCACGCCGACCGTGGACATCGCGCGGGGAGGCATCGAGGCCGCGAAGCGGACCGGGCGGGACGTCGTGATCATCGACACGGCGGGCCGGCTCACGATCGACGAAGCGCTGATGGACGAGATCCGCGCGGTCGCCACGGCCACGAAGCCGGTCGAGACGCTCCTCGTCGTGGACGCGATGACCGGCCAGGAAGCCGTCGCCGTGGCCCAGGGCTTCGCGGGCGCCGTGCCCGTCACGGGCCTGGTCCTGACCAAGATCGACGGTGACGCCCGCGGTGGGGCGGCGCTGTCCATCGGCGCGGTCACGGGGATCCCGGTCAAGTTCCTGGGCACGGGCGAGAAGACCGATGCGCTCGAGGTGTTCCACCCGGACCGGCTGGCGGGCCGGATCCTGGGCATGGGCGACATCCTGAGCCTCGTCGAGCGGGCCCAGGAGGCGTTCGACGAGAAGCAGGCGGCGAAGCTCGAGGAGAGGGTCCGCAAGGCCTCGTTCACCCTCGAGGACATGCTGGACTCGATGCGCCAGATGCAGAAGATGGGCCCCGTGGGCCAGATCGTGTCGATGATCCCGGGCATGGGCGGCATGGCCAAGGACGCCCAGGCGGCGGTGGATCGCGGGGACCTGAAGCGCACCGAGGCGATCATCCTCTCGATGACGCCGCGCGAGCGCCGGGACCCGGGGGTCCTCAACGCGTCGCGCCGGCGTCGGATCGCCAACGGGTCGGGGACCTCGCTCCCCGAGGTCAACCGGCTCGTCAAGCAGTTCGGCGAGATGCAGAAGCTCATGAAGCAGCTCTCCGGTCCGGCGGGGCGCCGGTCCGCGATGGGCATGCTGGGACGCCGCTAGGTGGGGGTAACCCGATGACCGACCAGGATCCGACCCAGCGGTACGTGCCGCCGATCCCGGACATCCTCCCCGACGGAGGTCGGGCGATCGCAGGCCCGCCTCCCGCCGCGGGTCCGCCCGCACCCCCGCCCGCACCGCTTCCGGCGTTCGAACCGGTCGAGACGGCGCCGGTGGCGCCCATCGCGCCCAACGCGCCCGCTCGACCGGGTCGCAGCCGCCTGAAGTGGCTCGTCGCGGTCGTGGTGTCGCTGCTGCTCGTGGGCACGGCCGCCGGTGCCACACTCATGCTCACCGCGTCCGCCGGCGCACCCACCGTCGCCGCCTGGGCCCCGGCCGATTCGATCCTCTACGCGGAGGCCCGCCTGGATCTCCCCGGGGACCAGCGCGCCGAGCTGGCCAAGGCCATGACGGCGGTGCCCGGCTTCGACGACCAGGCGGCGTTCCCCGCCAAGCTCAACGAGGCCCTCGACCTGCTGGTCGGCAAGGCGTCCAACGGGACGATGAGCTACCAGACGGACATCCAGCCGTGGTTCGGCGGCCAGGTCAGCGTCAGCATGGGGCCCATCCCCGCCACCGCCAACGCCTCTGCCGCCCGCGGCCTCCTGCTCGCGAGCGTCACGGATGCCGCCAAGGCCGGGGCCTGGGCCTCCAAGGTGCTCGCGGCCGCGGGTGCCACGAGCACGACCGAGACCTATAACGGCGTCACGATCAACACCATCACGCCGCCCGCGAACGAGGCGGCGATGAACGGCGTCCAGGCGGCGTGGGCGATCCTCGGGCCGGTCATGGCGATCGGCGACACCACGTCCGTCAAGGCGGCCATCGATACCAAGGGAACGGCCGGACTGACCACGGTCGACCAGTTCAAGACCGCCGAGGCGTCCGTCCCGGGCGACCGGCTCGCCTTCGCCTATGTCGACACGGCCGCGGTCCTGAAGGGCGCGGAGGCTGCAGCCGGCTCGGCCGGCGCGGCGATGCCCAGCCTGCCGGCGATCGCCGGCAACCTGCAGGTCCCGTGGGCCGCGCTCGCGCTCCGCGCCCAAAGCGGTTCGTTCGTCCTGGATACGTCGAGCCCGCACGTGTCTGCGATGGGCCCGGCGAAGGTGGCCGAATTCGAAGCTTCCCTCGCTTCTCCCGGCCTCCACCGTGGCGCTCGTCGAAGGGCACGACGTGGGGCAGGCGCTGGAGCGTGCGAAGACGCTCCTGGCCCAGGATCCGACCCTCGCGGCTGGCGTCAAGCAGGTCGACGACACCCTCGCCCTGCTCGGGGGCTTCGGGGCCATCGTCGACTGGATGGGCGAGGCCGGCGTCGCGGTCACCATCGACGGCGGCACGGTCGCCGGCGGCGTCGTCGCCATCCCGCTCGATCCGGCCGCACCCCAGAAGCTATTCACCCAGCTGCGCGGCTTCCTCCAGCTGGCCGGCGGGTCGTCCGGGATCACGGTGACCGAGGAGCCGTACAACGGCGCCACGATCGTGGTCGTCGACCTCGGGGATCTCGGGTCCCTGGCCGGCGCGGCCACCGGTGGAGCCGTCAACGTATCCGGGAGCCTGAAGATTGCCTACGCGGTGACCGACCAGATCGTCGTGATCGGCTCCAGCACCGACTTCGTCAAGTCCGTGCTCGACGCCGGCACGGGCGCCTCGCTCGCCAAGACGGCCCGGTTCGCCTCGGCGCTCACGCTCGTGGACAAGGAGAACGCGGCGCTCCTGTGGCTGGATGTCGCGGGCGTCCGCGCCTTCGCCGAGGCCCAGGTCCCCGCGAGCGACAAGGCCACCTACGAGACCGACGTCAAGCCGTACCTCGACGCGTTCGACAGCGTGATCGGCACCTATGCGCCGAGCGACACCCTGGACCACTCCACGCTCGTCGTGGGCATGGCCTCGCACTGACCCACCCATCACCCGACAGACAGCAGCGCCGGATCCCCCGCCTGGGGGCCGGCTCACGGAGGAGCACCGCACCAGATGTCCGTCCGCATCCGCCTGACCCGTGTCGGGGCGACGAAGCAGCCGACCTACCGGCTCGTGGTCGCCGATAGCCGTTCCGCCAGGGACGGCCGCGCCATCGACACGATCGGGCACTACAACCCCCGCACCGATCCGATCGAGCTCGTGGTCGACGAGGCCAAGGCAAGGGACTGGCTGTCGAAGGGCGCCCAGCCCTCGGACACCGTCCGACGCCTGTTCAAGCAGGCCGGCGTCCTGCCGGGCGCGAAGTAGGCACCAGGATGGCAGCCGCCGATCTTGTCGCCTATGTCGCCCGGTCCCTCGTGGACGATCCCGACGCCGTCACGGTGGAGGTCGTCAGCGGAGAGGACGGCACCATCATCGAGCTGCACGTCGCCGAGTCCGACATGGGCAAGGTCATCGGGCGCAACGGCAGCGTCGCGAAGGCGCTGCGGACGCTGCTCAAGGTGACATCCGCCCGCACGGGCGAGCCGGTCAGCCTCGAGATCGTCTGAGGGGGCTCACCTGGCTCCCTCCAGGCCGCCCCGGGAGGAGGGCCGGGCGTCGGGTGACGCCAGGCCCGTGCGCCTCGTGGTTGCGCTCGTCCGCGGATTCCGCGGGCTGCGCGGCCAGGTGCGAGTCGAGCTGCTCACCGACCGGCCCGAGGATCGTCTCGTGGCCGGTGGGACGCTCTACCTCGAGGGCACCGACGAGATCCTGACCATCGACGAGGCCTCGCCCGTGGCGGACGGCCCCGGCTGGTGGCTCAGGTTCCGCGAGATCGCCGACCGCGATGCCGCCGAGCGGCTGCGAGGCATCTACCTCGAGATCGACGCGCCGGACGAGCCACGCGTCCCGGGCCGGTGGTTCTTCCACGAGCTCGAGGGCCTCGCCGTCCGGTCCCGATCCGGCGAGGCCCTGGGCATCGTCGTGGAGGTCTACCGGGCCGGAGGCGCCGAGGTGTTCGTCGTCCGCGGCCCGCGCGGCGAGCTCGACGTGCCCGCCGTCCGCGGGATCGTGACCGACCTGGCCCCGGAGCGAGGCGAGATGATCGTGGACATGGACGCCCTGGCGCTGGACGCCCGGCCGGTCGAGGACGAAGACTACGTCCGCCCTCGCGACCGCCGTCCGAAGAAGCAGCCGAAGCCGAAGGGCCCCAGCCAGCCGAAGGGCCCCACGACACCTGCCAGGCCGCGGACCCCGGGCCAGGCCCCGGCGCAGAGGCCCGGGGCGCCGGCGGCCCCCAATGCCACCTCGGCCCGCCCGGACCGCGCCCCGTCCGTGCCGGATCCCGTGCCCGCAGCGGACCGCGCCCCGTCGGCGGCCTCCGACGCGGACGACGGCGCCCCGACCGGCTGATGCCGCTCGAGGTCGACGTCCTCACGCTGTTCCCGGCGATGCTCGAGGGGCCGCTGCGGGAGAGCATTCCCGGCCGCATCCTGGAGCGTGGCCTGGCGGAGGTGCGCGTTCACGACCTGCGCCGCTGGGGCATCGGCCGCCATTCAGCGGTGGACGACTACACCTATGGGGGAGGGGCGGGCATGGTGCTGCGCCCGGAGCCGGTGGCCGCGGCGCTGACCGAGCTCCGCCGGCCGGGCACCATCGTGATCCTGCTCGACCCCGCCGGCGAGCCGTTCCGCCAGGCGACGGCGCAGGCCCTCTCGGCGGCCTCGCACCTGGTCTTCCTGTGTCCCCGGTACGAGGGCGTGGACGAGCGGATCCGCTCCATGGTGGATCGCGAGATCTCGATCGGGGACTACGTGCTGACCGGTGGCGAGCTGGCGGCGCTCGTGGTCATCGACGCCACCCTGCGGCTGCTGCCCGGTGCCATCGACGCGGCCTCCACCACGGAGGAGTCGTTCGCCGCCGGCCTCCTCGAGTACCCGCAGTACACGCGGCCCGCGACGTTCGAGGGGATGACCGTGCCGCCCGTCCTCGTGTCCGGCCACCACGAGGAGGTCCGGAGGTGGCGCCTGCGCGAGTCGTTGCGCCGGACACTCGAACGGCGCCCGGACCTGCTCGTGGCTCGCGCGCTCAGCAGGGAGGAGCTGCGGATGCTCGACGGCCTCCGCGAGGCCTCGACCGAAGCCGTCGACGGCGACGACGCCTGACCCGGGACCGGGCGGAACCTGACACGGCCATCGGTGCCGTGGTATCCTCCGCCGTCGCGCGTGCCGTCGAGCGGCCGCCTCCCGGAACCCCGAGACCCACCCGGCTGCCGCTGCCGACGAACCGACAAGGACCCTCCACCGTGAACGTGCTCAACGAGATCGTCCAGGACCAGATCCGTACCGACCTCCCGGTGATCACGCCCGGTGACACCGTCAAGGTCTCGGCCAAGGTCGTCGAGGGCAACCGCGAGCGGATCCAGGTCTTCGAGGGCCTGGTGATGCGGATGCGCAACAGTGGGATCGCGTCCGCGATCACCGTCCGCCGGATCGCCTCGGGCGTGGGCGTCGAGCGGACGTTCAAGCTGAACAGCCCGCGAATCGAGAAGATCGAGGTCGTCCGCCACGGCCAGGTCCGCCGCGCGAAGCTCTACTTCCTCCGCAACCGCGTCGGCAAGGCCGCGACCACGCTCCGCGAACGCCGCTAGGCCCGCCGCCGGGTCCGCCCGGTCGTCGGAACCCGCACGACCCCCGTGCCTGGCGGGGGTCGGTCCGTCTCCGGGGCCGCGCTGTCGGGGTCGCTCAGCGGGGCCGAGCTGTCGGGATCCTCGCCTGGGCGTTACCCTTCCACGCGATGGTCGTGATCGTCCCCACCCTCCGCTGGGAGCGCCCCCTGTGGCGTGACGGCGCCACCCGCGTTGCCGGCGTCGACGAGGTGGGGGTCGCCCCGACGTGCGGGGCCGTCGTGGCAGCGGCCGTGATCATGCCGCCGAACTGCCACCGGATCCCCGGCGTCCGCGACTCCAAGACGATGTCGCCCGCCCAGCGGGAGCGGCTGGCGCCCGTGATCCGCCGCCGTGCCGTCGCCGTTGGGGTGGGGGCGGCATCGGTGGCGGACATCGACCGGCTGAACATCTACCACGCCACCCACCTCGCCATGCGCAGGGCCATCGCGCGCCTCGGCGGCCACGATCACGTGCTGGTGGACGGGTTGCGGATCGGGGACTTCGAGCGGGAGGTGGGGCCGTACACGGCCATCGTGGACGGCGACGCCCTGGTCTATTCCATCGCCTGCGCGTCCGTGGTCGCCAAGACCGTCCGGGACAGGATGATGGACCGCCTCGCGGTCCGGTACCCGCAGTACGGATGGGAGCGCAACGCCGGCTACGCGACGAAGGAGCACCGCGCCGCGATCCGGGCGTATGGCCTGACGCCGCACCACCGGAGCAGCTGGCAGGCGCTCCACGTCCTGCTGGCGGGCGACCAGCTGGCCCTGTTCGGCGACGCGGAGCCGGGCGGCGAGGACGAGCTGCCGTTCGAAGGTATCGGGGTGATCGGAGCCGACGACATGGGCGGGGCCGGCCAGCACGACGAGGGGGCTGCCGAGTTCGCCGCGTGGGACGACGTTGCGGACGAGCTCGCCGAGAGGGTGGATGGGGTCGACGAGGAGTCCGTCACGGGAGCCTTGGCGACGGCGGGATAGACCCGGAGCCCCAACGCTCCCATGGCGATGGCCTGCGCGCCACGCAGGATTGCGGCGATTGCGTCCCGGAATCACGCGCTCGACGCACGGTCCGGGCCACGGCGCCGTGAGGTCATCCGCGCGGACCGGGGGCAACCGATAAGTCACAGGTGAGGGCCGAGGGTCACCCTGTCCCGCATGGAGCGCGCGAGGACGACCGCGGCCCAGCGCATCGGGGACGCGGGCGAGGACCTGGCCGCGACCCGGCTGGAGGCTGCCGGCTGGCAGATCCTCGCCCGGAACGTGCGGCTGGGGCGGGACGAGCTGGACCTGGTCGCCGTGGACCCGGGACCCCCGGCCTCGCTGGTCGTCGTGGAGGTGCGTCGTCGCGGGCGCCGGGACTTCGGGCTGGCAGAGGAATCGCTGGACCACCGGAAGCGGGCGGCGCTGCGGCGCGGGGTGGGGGAGCTGCTGAGCTCCCGTGTCCTGCCGGACGGGCGTCCCTTGCCGGCGCTGCCGCTCAGGGTCGACCTCGTGGCCATCGATCCGTGCAGGGACGGACGGCTTGTGCTGCGGCACCACCGCGGAATCCGGCCCTGAGGGCGGCCCGAAGGGGCGCCGGCCACGAGGCCGCGACGCCGCACCTCGGACCAGAAGCCGCGGCCGGAGCAAGAACCGCGACCGCAGCAACAACAGCGGTCGCAGCGAGAAGCGCGGCCGGACGACCCCAACCCCTGTGCTACACTCCCGGCCGCCGCGGCATGGGGTGCTGCGGTGTCCACGCCCGCCCGGCACCCGCCGGGGCGGAGCACACACGCGGATCCGTTCCCGATCGGGACGGTGCCGTCCGGCAGCCGGCCACCACGGCCCGCCGGCGGCCCCCGACGGGGGTCCGCGGAGGCAACGAACCGCAGGAGGTCACTGTGCCCACCGCATCGATGCGACAGCTGCTCGAGGCCGGCGTCCATTTCGGACACCAGACTCGCCGCTGGAACCCGAAGATGAAGCCCTTTATCTTCGCGGAGCGCAACGGGATCCACATCATCGACCTCGCCCAGACGGTCAAGCGCCTCGACACGGCGCTCGAGTTCGTCACCGAGACCGTGGCCCGCGGCGAGAGCGTGCTGTTCGTCGGCACCAAGAAGCAGGCGCAGGAGCCGGTCATGCAGGAGGCGATCCGCGCCGGCCAGCCGTACGTCACCAAGCGTTGGCTCGGCGGCATGATGACCAACTTCATCACCATCCGGAAGCGCATCGGTTTGCTCGACCAGCTCGAGGCCCGCCAGCTCGCGGGCGACTTCGACCGCCTTCCCAAGAAGGAGGCCGCCCTCCTGACCGAGGAGCTGAACAAGCTCCAGGCCACCCTCGGCGGCATTCGCAAGATGAAGCGCCAGCCCGGTGCCATCTTCATCATCGACCCGCACCGCGAGCGGATCGCCGTCACCGAGGCGAACAAGCTCGAGATCCCGGTCGTCGGCACCGGCGACACGAACGTCGACCCGGACGAGCTCGACTACATCATTCCCGCCAACGACGACGCGATCCGCTCGATCCGGCTGCTCTGCCAGCTGGTGGCGGACGCGGCGATCGAGGGCGCGCGGCAACGCGCGGCCCACTCGGCGTCCGAGCCCGAGGCACCCGAGCCGCAGGCGCCCGACGAGCCTGCGTTCGACGAGGCGGCGGCCGCCGACCTGGTCGCCCAGCTGACTGCCGGCGGCACCCTGTCGTTCGACCCGGACATGGATGACGACCTCCTGCCGGGCGTCCCCAGGACCGTGGAGCCCCCGGCGGCCGGACCCGCCGCCGGGTGATCCCCATCCGGGACGGCGGCAGCGCCATGGGCCCGGGACAGAGCGGCCGGTGCCCGAGTGGCGCCGGGCCGGACAGGACGAACCATCTCGCGCACGCCCAGGCGTGGGCGCAAGGACGACAGGAGCACAACTTCCATGGCGGACATCCCCGCTGACAAGGTCAAGGAGCTGCGCGAGCGAACGGGCGCGGGCTTCATGGACTGCAAGCGAGCGCTGGAGGAGACCGGCGGCGACCTCGACAAGGCAACGGTGATCCTGCGCGAGAAGGGTCTGGCTGCCGCCGCCAAGAGGGCGGGCCGCGACGCGCGGGAGGGCCTCGTCTCCAGCTACATCCACACCGGCGGCCGCGTCGGCGTCCTGATCGAGGTCAACTGCGAGACCGACTTCGTCGCCCGGACGGACGAGTTCCAGAAGCTCGTCCGGGACCTCGCGATGCAGGTCGCGGGCCTGTCGCCGGTCTACGTCGACATCGACCGGATCCCGGCCGAGGTCGTGGAGGCGAAGAAGGCCGCCCTGCTCGCCGACGAGACGGTCAAGGCGAAGCCGGCGAACGTCCGCGAGAAGATCGTCGACGGGCAGCTCAAGAAGTGGTACCGCGAGGTCTGCCTCCTGGAGCAGCCGTTCCGCGACGAGGACCGCACCGTCCGCGACCTGGTCACCGACAGGATCGCCACCATCGGCGAGAACATCCGTGTCCGCCGCTTCGTGCGCTTCGCGCTCGGGGAGGAGCTGTGACCGAGCCCGGCGTCGGGCCGGTCGAGGGCGGGGGGCCCGACGTGCCCCCCGTCGATGGCCGGCTCCGCTACCACCGGATCCTCCTGAAGCTGTCCGGCGAGGCCCTGCTCGGGGAGCGCCAGTACGGCGTCGACCCCAAGTTCTGCGCATTCATCGCGCGCCAGGTCGCCGAGGTTCACGCCATGGGCGTGGAGGTCGGGATCGTCGTCGGGGGTGGCAACATCTTCCGCGGGCTGGCTGCCGCCGCGCGTGGCATGGACCGCGCGACGGGTGACTACATCGGGATGCTGGCGACCGTGATGAACGGTCTCGCGCTCCAGGACGCGATCGAGCGGGCCGGGATCCCGGTGCGCGTGATGAGCGCCATCGCGATGAACGAGATCGCCGAGCCGTACATCCGCCGGAGGGCCGTCCGCCACCTCGAGAAGGGCCGCGTGGCGATCTTCGTTGCTGGCACCGGCAATCCATACTTCACCACGGACACGGCCGCGGCCCTGCGGGCGGTGGAGATCGGTGCCGAAGTGCTCCTCAAGGCGACCAGGGTGGACGGCGTCTACGACGCCGACCCGATGAAGGACCCGACGGCGACCCGGTACGAGCAGCTGAGCTACCACGACGTGCTCAAGGACCAGCTCAAGGTGCTCGACGCGGCTGCGGTGTCGCTCTGCCTCGAGAACGACCTGCCGATCGTGGTCTTCGATCTCAACGAGCCCGACAACATCACGAGGGTGGCGCGCGGCGATCGGGTCGGCACCCTCATCTCCGTCAAGCCGGGAGGTGTGAGCGGATGACCAGCGAGATCCTGTCCGCGGCCGAGCGCAAGATGCTCCGGGCCGTCGAGGTGATGGAGCGCGACTTCCACACCCTGCGCACCGGTCGTGCCTCGGCGTCGCTGGTGGAGCGCCTCCACGTCGACTACTACGGCACCCAGACGCCGCTCAACCAGCTGGCCTCGATCAGCGTCCCGGAGGCCCACCAGATCGTCATCCAGCCGTGGGATCGCGCCGTCCTGGGGGCCATCGAGAAGGCGATCATGAAGAGCGACATCGGCCTGATGCCGAACGTCGACGGCACCGTCGTCCGCCTCAACATCCCGCCCCTCACCGAGGAGCGTCGCAAGGACATCGTGAAGACCGTCCACAAGCGGATGGAAGAGGCGAGGGTCGAGATCCGCAACCTCCGCCGCGACGCCGCGGAGCAGCTCAAGAAGGAAGAGCGGGACGGCACGGTCGGGACCGACGAGTCCCACCGGGCGCTGGAGCAGCTCCAGAAGATCACGGACCGCGTCATCGCGGATGTCGACCGGCTGGGCGGCGTCAAGGAGCAGGAGGTCCTCGAGGTCTAGTGGCCCAGGTGCCGCTCGATCGATCGCTGGCTCGGCCGACCGACGCCCCGCCGCTCGCGCACGAAGCCGCGGGCGAGATCGGGGCGCCGGAGGTCGATGCGCCTCCCGCGGTGGCACCGCTGCTTCCGCCGGAGGAGCTGCCTCGGCACGTCGCGATCATCATGGACGGCAACCGGCGGTGGGCACGGGCGAGGGGCGTGACCGACTTCGAGGGCCATGCCGCCGGCGTGGAGGCGATCCGCCCGCTGCTCCGCCACGCCGTGCGGCGCGGGATCCCGATGCTCACCCTGTACGCGTTCAGCCGCGAGAACTGGGCTCGTTCCGACGACGAGGTGGCCGGCCTGTTCGACCTGCTGGGCAAGGCGCTTGCGAACGAGACGGACGAGCTTCGCGCCCAGGGCGTCCGCGTCAAGATGCTGGGCCGCCTCGACGAGTTCCCGGACGAGACCCGCTCCTCCATTTCCGAGGCCCTCGACCGCACGGCCGGGGGCACCCGGCTCCACCTCAACATCGCGTGGAACTATGCGGGACGGACGGAGCTGGTGGACGCGTTCCGGAGCATCGCCGCGGCCGGCGTTCCACCCGACCGGGTCGACGAACGGACCATCAGCGACGCGCTCTACACGGCCGGCCTGCCCGACCCGGACCTCGTGATCCGGACCGGCGGCGAACGGCGGATCAGCAACTTCCTGATCTGGCAGGCCGCGTACGCCGAGCTCGTGTTCAGCGATCTCCTGTGGCCGGACTTCGGCCCGGACGCCTTCGACGAGGCGCTCCTCGAGTTCGCCCGACGCACGCGCCGGTTCGGCCGCTAGGCACCGCCCGTGTTCAAGACCCGCGCCTTCTCGGCGCTCCTCCTCGTGCCCCTGCTCGCCATCGCGCTCGTCATCGGCGTGCCCGCGATCGCCGCACTCCTCGTCGTGGTGGTGCTGCTCGCCGGGATCGAGGTCTTCCGCCTGCTCAAGGCCGCCGGCTACCCCAGCCTGTCCCTGTTCGGCACGGCCCTTGCCGCCGCGATCGTTCTCGAGGCCGCCGTCAGCCCGGCGGGGGACAAGGGGGTCCTGCTGGTCGCGATGGGCACGGTGCTGGCCGGCGTCGGCGCGATGGCCCGGCCGGATCCGCGCGACGGGCTGGTGGTCTGGTTCACCACGGTGTTCGGGGCGCTCTACGTCGGCCTGATCTCGTTCGTGCTCCAGGTGGCCAGCACCGGGCCGGCCATCCCGGACGGGTCGGTGCTGTCGGCGCTCAGCGCCGGGCAGGGCTGGGTCCTGCTGCTGGTGCTGGGCGTCTGGAGCTACGACACCGGCGCCTACCTGGTCGGCCGCCAGATCGGACGCCACAAGTTCATGACCCACATCTCGCCGGCGAAGTCGGTCGAAGGCCTTGCCGGCGGCCTGGTCGCCACGACGCTGGTGACCTGCCTGATGCTGGCGGGGCTCGGCCAGGCGTGGGCCGGCGGCCTCGTCCTGGGGCCGCTCCTCGGCCTCTCCGCCCAGGCCGGCGACCTCGCCGAGTCCATGCTCAAGCGGGCGGCGGGTGCCAAGGATTCGGGAACGCTGATCCCGGGTCACGGCGGCATCCTGGACCGGATCGACTCGTTCCTGTTCGCGGGCCCCGTGGTCGCGGTGTACGTCCTTGCGCTCGCCGGCTGACGGGCAACGCCTCGGCGTCGCCCTGCTCGGCTCGACGGGGAGCATCGGGCGGCAGTCCGTCGAGGTGCTCGAGCAGCACGCGGACCGGTTCCGCGTGGTGGCCCTGGCAACCGGCCGGAACGCGGCCGAGCTGGAGGCCCAGGCCGCGCGCCTGCATCCGGCGGCGGTGGCGCTCGCGGACGCGGCCGCGGCCCTCGACCTGCCCGCCGGCACCGTGCGGGTGGGTGGCGAGGACGCGCTCGAGATCCTCGCGACCCGGGACGACGTGGACATGGTCGTGATCGGTTCGGGTGGCGTGGTCTCGCTCCGTCCGGTGCTGGCCGCCTTGCGCGCCGGCAAGGTGGTGGCGACCGCCAACAAGGAGACGCTCGTCGCCGGTGGGCACCTGGTGATGGCCGAGGCCGGGCGCCGGGCCGCGGAGCGGGCGGCAGTCGATCTCCGCCACCCCCTGGCGACGCCGCTCGCGTGGCTCCGGCCCATCGACTCGGAGCACTCCGCGATCTGGCAGTGCCTGGTCGGCGAGCCGAAGGCCGGGATCGCGCGACTCGTGCTCACCGCATCGGGCGGTCCGTTCCTCGACGCGACGGCGGACGCGCTCGCGAACGTCACCCCGGCACGCGCCCTGGAACACCCGACCTGGAGCATGGGGGCCAAGATCACGATCGACTCCGCGACGCTGGCCAACAAGGGCCTGGAGGTCATCGAGGCACACTGGCTGTACGATGTCGGCTACGACGAGATCGACGTCGTCGTGCATCCGCAGAGCGTGGTGCACTCGGCCGTCCAGTTCATCGACGGCTCGTTGAAGGCACAGCTGGGTACACCCGACATGCGTCTCCCCATCCAGTACGCGCTGACGTACCCCGAGCGCCTCCCGTCTCCCACGGCCCCACCGGATCTCGTGGCCGTGGCACGTCTCGACTTCCGCGCCCCGGACGAGATGCGCTTCCCGGCACTGCGCATCGCCCGCGCGGCCGGCCGCACCGGCAGCCGCGCCGCGGCCGCCCTGATCGCCGCCGACGAGGTCGCCGTCGCCCGGTTCCTGGACGGCACGCTGGACTTCCAGGGGATCCCCCGCCTGCTGGAGGCGGCCGTGCGCCGGTTCGGCGAGGGCGCCAGCCAGGCGCCCGACGTCGACGGGCTGATCGCCCTCGACCGGGAGGTCCGCGCCGCGTTCGCAACCGGGCCGGTGACCGCATGAGCGGCATCTTCGACACGATCGTCACGGTCCTGCTGTTCATCGTCGTCCTTGGCGGCCTGGTGCTCGCCCACGAGTTCGGCCACTTCGTGACGGCGCGCCTGGCGAAGGTCCGTGTCCTGGAGTTCGGGATCGGGTTCCCGCCGCGCGCAAGGATCCTGGGCCGCGGTGGCGTCTCGGCCGCGGACGTTGCCGCATACAAGGCCCGGCGGGCCGAGGCGATCGAGCAGGCGCAGGGTGACCCGGAGCAGCTCGAGAGGATCCTCGAATCGCCGGAGGAGCCGTCCGGGACCCTGTACACGCTGCACTGGCTCCCGATCGGCGGCTTCGTCAAGCTCGAGGACGAGGACGGCGGCGGCAGCGAGGACCCCCGGTCGTTCGGGCGGGCGAGGCTCCCGGTCAAGCTCCTGATCCTCGCCGCCGGGGTGCTGATGAACCTGCTCGTGGCGTTCGTGATCTTCACGGGCATCGCGATGGTCGGGGAGCCCGCACTGGGCGTCACCTTCACCGAGGTGGTCGCGGGCTCGCCGGCCGCGGGTGTCGGGCTGCTGTCCGGTGACACCCTGACCAGCATCGACGGCGTGCGGTACTCGGTGTTCGAGCAGCGGTTCCCGACCGACGACCTCCACGCGCTTGCCGGCAAGACCGTCGTCCTGGGCATCCTCCACGCCGATGGCTCGACCGACCAGATCACGGTCGCGTTGCGGGTCCCGACATCGCCCGACGAGGGAGCGCTCGGCATCACCGGGCTCAAGGGCGCCCAGGTCGGCACGATCCGCTACGCGCCCGCCGAGGCGGTCGCGGTCGGGGCGAAGCGGACGGTCGAGGCCTTCTTCATGATCCTCGGCGGACTCGGAGACCTCGGCCGGTCGATCATCACCAACCCGACGACGGCTCCGCCCGCGTCCGGGCCGGTGGGTATCGCGGTCGAGCTGGGCCAGACCCTCAACACGCTCGGCCCGCTGTACGTGCTCTACCTGGCCGGCGTCCTGTCGGCCAACCTCGCCCTGGTGAACGTCCTCCCGTTCCCGCCGCTCGACGGCGGCAGGATGCTGGTCATCGTGCTCAAGGCGCTGCCGGGCGGCAAGCGGATCTCGCTGCGGGCCGAGCAGATGACCTACGCGGTCGGCTTCGTGCTCCTGTTCGGGTTCCTGATCTGGGTGACCGTGTTCGACGTGATCCGCCAGGTCGGCGGCACCCCGTGAGCTCGCCCGATCCGTTGCGGCCCGCCCGGCGGCCCACCGTGTCGGTGGACGTGGGTCGTGTCCTCGTGGGTTCGGCGCACCCGGTCGTCGTCCAGTCGATGACCAACACGGACACCGCGGATGCCGACGCCACCGCCATCCAGGTCGCGCGCCTCGCCCACGCCGGCTCCCAGCTCGTGCGGGTCACGGTCAACACCGACGAGGCCGCCGCGGCCGTCCCGGACATGATCCGCAAGCTCCGCGACAACCTCGGCGTGGACGTCCCGGTGATCGGCGACTTCCACTACAACGGCCACAGGCTTCTGGTGGACCATCCGGCGACCGCGGCCGCGCTCGCGAAGTACCGCATCAACCCGGGCAACGTCGGCACCAGGTCCCACGACGCCAACTTCATGACCATCGTCCGGGTCGCGATCGAGCATGACAAGCCGGTCCGCATCGGGGTCAACTGGGGGTCGCTGGACCAGCAGCTGCTCACGGACCTGATGGCGGCGAACGCGAGGCTCGAAGCCCCGCGGGACGCGCGGGAGGTCATGATCGAGGCCATGGTCGAGTCGGCGATGCGCTCCGCCGAGCTGGCCGAGGAGACGGGCCTCCGCCACGACCAGATCATCCTCTCGGCGAAGGTCTCCGGCGTGCGGGACCTCGTGGACACGTATCGCCGGCTCGCGCCGCGCTCCGACTATCCGCTCCACCTGGGCCTCACCGAAGCCGGCATGGGGATGAAGGGCATCGTCACCTCGACCGCGGGCCTGGCGCTGCTCCTGGCCGAGGGGATCGGGGACACGATCCGCGTGTCGCTGACGCCCGAGCCCGGCGCGGGCCGCGAGCTTGAGGTCGAGGTCGCCCAGCAGGTCCTCCAGTCGATGGGCCTCCGCTCGTTCCTGCCCCAGGTCTCCGCCTGCCCCGGTTGCGGCCGGACCACGTCCACCTTCTTCCAGGAGATGGCCCGGGACATCACGGACCACATCAAGGCGCGGATGCCCGAGTGGCGCGTGACGCACCCGGGGGTCGAGGAGCTCAAGGTCGCCGTGATGGGCTGCGTGGTCAACGGTCCCGGTGAGAGCAAGCACGCCGACATCGGGATCAGCCTGCCGGGCACGTTCGAGGCGCCCGTCGCGCCCGTGTTCGTGGACGGGAAGCTCGACCGGACGCTCCGCGGGGACGCGATCGTCGCAGAGTTCATCGAGCTCCTCGAGGGGTACGTGGACCGCCGCTACGGGGCCGGCGCCGGGTCCCGGTAGGCCGCCCGGAGCCGGCCGGTCAGGCGAGGGTCCACGGGGCCGGGTGTATACTCCCGGCCAATAGCGAGAGGCCGCCTCCGAACGTGGGTGACCAACCCACGTTTCTTTGTGTCGGAGGCGTGCCGCGAATGGTCGGGCAGCAGGGAGGCGCATGATGAGTCGCGACTTCGTCGGTGCGCTGCTCCAGCTCAATGCCGAGAAGCAGGTCCCGCAGGAGGCGCTGATCCGGGCCGTCGAGGAGGGGATCCAGGCTGCGTACCGGCGCGTCGCCGCTGAAGAGGACATCTTCGTCCGGATCGAGCCGGCGACGGGCGAGATCCGCGTGTTCCGCGGCCGGTACGTCGTGGACCAGGTGGAGGATCCATCCGTCCAGGTGACGGTGGACGAGGCCCGTGAGACTCGCGCGGACGCGCGGGCGGGCGAGGTGCTCGAGATCGAGCAGCTGGACGCGGACCACTTCGGCCGCATCGGCGCCCAGACCGCCAAGCAGATCATCCTGCAGCGGATGCGCGAGGTCGAGCGCGACCAGGTCTTCGACCAGTTCGCCAGCCGCGAAGGCGAGCTGATCACCGGGTCCGTGGGCCGGGTGGAGCCGCGGGCCATCATCCTGGATGTCGGCAAGGGTGTCGAGGCGGTCCTCGCCACGACCGAGCAGAGCCCGCTCGAGCACTACCGGATAGGGCAGCCGGTCAAGGCCTTCGTGCTCGAGGTACGCCGGTCCGCCCGCGGGCCGCAGATCATGGTCTCGCGGACCCACAAGGGCTTCCTCCGCCGGCTGTTCGAGCTGGAGGTCCCGGAGATCCACGCCGGCACAGTCGAGATCAAGGCGATCGCCCGCGAGGCGGGGAGCCGTTCCAAGGTGGCCGTCTCGTCCCGCCAGGAGGGGCTCGACCCGGTCGGCGCCACGGTCGGGCAGCGCGGTGCGCGGGTCCAGGCGGTCGTCGCCGAGCTAGCGGGCGAGAAGATCGACGTCATCCCGTGGAACGAGGACGCGGCCGTGTTCGTCGCCAACGCGCTGTCACCCGCGCAGGTGCTCGGCGTCACGATCGACGAGGAGCACCGGATCGCGACCGTGATCGTCCCGGAGCGGATGCTGTCGCTGGCCATCGGTCGCGAAGGGCAGAACGCCCGGCTCGCGGCGCGGCTCACGGGCTGGCGCATCGACATCCGCAGCGACACGGCCGCGGCCGAGGCCGCGCAGGCCCCGGTCGTCGCAGCCGTGAGCCCGGTCGCCGACGACCCGTCCGCGACCGAGGCAACCGGGACCCAACTCGACGCCCCCGCCGAGGAGCCGGCCGATCCTGTCGGGCGGCCGAGCACGAAGACGCCAGGGGAGGTGTCGTCGTAGGCCCGACGGCGGCCGGTCGGACCCGGCCAGCTCCGCCGCGACGGCTCCCCGAGCGGAGCTGCGTTGCCTGCCGCACGACGCGCCCCAAGCGGGAGCTCGTCCGGGTCGTCCGGGCCCCGGACGGCTCGGTGGCCGTGGACGCCACCGGGCGAGCCCCAGGCCGCGGTGCGTACCTGTGCCGGGACGCGTCCTGCTGGGACACCGCCGGCCGGAAGAAGGCCATCGAGCACGCGCTCAAGGCGGCCTTGCCGGCCGGTCTCGCAGCGATCCTGGCAGCCGGACCCGACGCTCTCGCCGCCGGACCCGACGCCCCCGCCGCCGTTCCGGACGCCCTCGCGGCTGTCACCACCATCACAACCCCCGCGCGGGCCGACGGCTCGCGATCCCCCAACCCCGACACGATGTCCCGAGGAGAAGCCCATGGCCAGGAGTAGGAGCGGCACCCGCGGCCGGCGCGGACCTCGCAAGCCCCCGCGTCGCGCGGGCGGCCCGTTCGTCGCGGGCGGCGTCGCCGTCGTCGATCCGGCGGAGCGCGGCGCGATCGAGCTGCCGGCCACGATCACCGTCAAGGAGCTCGCCGAGCTCCTCGACGTCAGCCCTGCGGACATCATCCGGGAGCTGATCAAGAGCGGCATCTTCGCGACCATCAACCAGCTGATTGATCGCGACACCGCGTCGCTCGTGGCCGAGGAGCTCGGCTACGAGGTGGCGGAGCCGAACGCCTCCGCCGCGGTGGCCGAGGAAGAGGGGAGCGGGCCGCCCGCGGAGGCCGAGAAGGTCCAGCTGTGGGAGGAGGACGCGGACGACGTGAACCTCGTCCCGCGCGCCCCGATCGTGACGGTCATGGGGCACGTCGACCACGGCAAGACGAGCCTCCTCGATGCGATCCGCTCCACCACCGTCGCGTCCGGGGAGCGCGGTGGCATCACCCAGCACATCGGCGCGTCCGAGATCACCACCAAGGACGGCAAGCGCGTCGTGTTCCTCGACACGCCGGGCCACGAGGCGTTCACCTCGATGCGTGCCCGCGGCGCCAAGGTCACCGACATCGCGGTGATCGTCGTGGCGGCCGACGACGGCGTGATGCCCCAGACGCTGGAGGCCATCAGCCACGCGAAGGCGGCGAAGGTGCCGCTCGTGATCGCGATGAACAAGATCGACAAGCCCGACGCCAACCCGGACCGCGTGAAGAACGAGCTCGCCGAGGCCGGCGTCCTGGTCGAGGACTACGGCGGCGACACGCCGCTGGTCCCGGTGTCGGCGAAGACACGGGTCGGCCTGGACGAGCTGCTCGAGATCATCCTGCTGGTCGCCGAGCTGCAGGAGTTGAAGGCCAACCCCAAGCGTGCGGCCGTCGGCACCGTCATCGAGGCTCGCCTCGACAAGGGTCGCGGCCCGGTGGCCACGGTCATCGTGCAGACCGGCACCCTGCGCGTCGGCGACGTCGTCGTGGCCGGCAACACGTTCGGCAAGGTCAAGGCGCTTGAGTCCGCCAGTGGCAAGCGCACGCCGAAGGCCGGCCCCGCGTCGGCCGTCGTGATCCTCGGTCTGTCCGACACGCCCGAGGCCGGCGACGTGCTGCGCGTGGTCGCGGACGAGAAGACCGCCCGCACCATGGTCGAGACCCGCAAGATCGAGCAGGCTGCCGCCGCCGGTGGCGGGTCGAGCCGCGCCACCCTCGAGGACCTCTACCGCCAGATCCAGGCCGGCCAGGCCAAGGAGCTGCGGATCATCCTCAAGGCCGACGTGTCGGGCTCGCTCGGAGCGATCACCCACGCCCTGCAGCAGCTGAGCACGGACGAGGTGAAGATCAACGTCCTGCTCGAGGCGGCGGGCGACATCACGGACAACGACATCATGCTGGCGACGGCATCGAATGCGATCGTCGTCGGCTTCAGCACCGGGATCACCGACACGGCCCGCCGGGAGGCCGAGGCCCAGGGCGTCGATGTCCGGTTGTACGACATCATCTACAAGCTGACCGACGACATCGACGCCGCCCTCAAGGGCATGCTCGAGCCGGAGATCGTCGAGGTGATCGAGGGCCGCGCCGAGGTCCGCCAGATCTTCAGGGTGGGCAAGAGCACGGTCATCGCCGGCTGCTACGTCACCGAGGGCCGAATCGTCCGCTCCGGCGGGGTACGCGTCTGGCGCGGCGGCCGGATCGTGGCGACGGACAGGATGGACTCGCTCCGCCGCTTCCGGGACGACGTCCGGGAGGTCGCCGCCAACTTCGAGTGCGGCATCGGCCTCGCCGGGTACAACGACCTGGTCGAGGGCGACATCCTCGAGTGCTTCACGAACCAGGCTCGGAGCCGGGCGGGGGGCTGACGCTCCGCGCTTGAGGGCAAGGCCATGAGCCAGCGAACCGACCGCGTCGACGAGCTGCTCCGCCAGGAGATCGGCGCGCTTCTCGCCAGGGAGCTCGCCGACCCGCGGATCGGCTTCACGACCATCACCGACGTGGAGACCTCGCCGGATCTCCGCCACGCGAAGGTCTGGGTCAGCGTCATCGGTGGCCGGACCGATCGCGTGGAGACCCTACGCGCCCTCCAGGCCTCGATGGGGTTCGTGCGCCACGAGCTCGGCAAGCGCCTGCGGATCAAGAGGATCCCCGAGCTCCACGTCCAGCTGGACGATTCGGCGGAGCGCGGCACCCGCCTGCTCCACCTGATCGGCGAGCTGGAATCCGGCGTGGACCCCATGGAGGTGACGCCGTTCAACGAGTCGCTCCCGACGCCGGTCAAGCGGCTGCCCCACGAGGGCGACGCCCCCGAGTCGGACCCTGATGCCGGGGCGGCGGGCGACACCGGCGACCGAGCGGCCCGCGGGGCCCCGGTCGCGCCGGCTTCGAGGCCCCGGTCATCGCGGCGTCCTGCCGCCGGCCGCCGCCCGGGGACCGGCCGCGGATGATGGCAGCCGTCGACCTCGCCGGCCTTGCTCGCGATGCCGTGCCGGACGGCTTCGCCGCGCGCCTCCGGGAGGCGCGTCACGTGCTCGCCGTCAGCCACGAGAACCCGGACGCGGACACGCTCGGTGCCGTGCTGGGCCTGTGCCTGCTCGTCGAGGCGCTCGGTGGCGCCGCCACGGCGGTCAGCACCGATGCCGTGCCGCCCCTGTACGCGTTCCTGCCGGGGGTCGACCGGTTCCGCACCGACCCGGATCCGGACGGGTCGTACGACCTGCTGGTCCTGGCCGACTGCGCCGGCGAGGATCGGGTCGGCGCCGTCGCCGCCCGGCACCCCGGGCTGTTCGGTGGACTGCCCCGCCTGGTCGTCGATCACCACGCATCCAACGATGGCGCCGGCCCGGCGGACTGGATCGATCCGGGCGCCGCCGCGACCTGCGAGCTGGTCGCGCTGCTGGCCGTGCGGCTGGGGCTGCCGCTGGACCTGGGCGACGGGGCGCTGGCCGCGATCCTCATGGCAGGCGTCGTCATGGACACCGCGACGTTCGCGCACCCCAATACCACGCCCCGCACGCTGGCCGTGTCCTCGGCGCTCGTCGCGGCCGGGGCGCCGCTCTCGGACATCTCGCGCCGGCTCTACCGCACCAAGCCCGACAGCCAGCTCCGGCTCTTCGGACGGGTGCTGGCTCGCCTCGAGACGTCCCCGGGGCGGCTGGTCGTCTGGTCCACGCTCCGGCTCGGGGACCTGGAGGCAACGGGTGCCCTGCCGGCCCACTCCGAGGGGATCATCGACCTCCTGGCCCAGGCCGAGACCGCCGAGGTCGCGATGCTGTTCAAGGAGCAGGACGACGGGACGACGCGGCTCTCGGTCCGTACCCGGCCGGGCGGCGTGGACGCGACCGCCCTGACCGGGACGTTCGGCGGCGGTGGGCACGCGCGGGCGGCCGGAGCCACCGTCGACCTCCCGCTCGAGGCGGCGATCGCCCGGGTACGCGAGGTCGCGGAACGCATGGCCGGCGAGGTGCGGCGATGAGCCCGCGCGACCGGAGCGGTGGCCTGGATGGCGTGCTGATCGTCGCCAAGCCGTCCGGCCCCACCTCGCACGATGTCGTGGGGCTGGTCCGACGGCTCTCGTCCACCCGGCGCGTGGGGCACGGAGGGACCCTGGACCCGTTCGCGGCCGGCGTCCTGCCCGTGTTCCTCGGGCGCGCGACGCGGCTGGTGGAATACCACCTCGGCGCACCGAAGCGCTACCGGGCCACGATCTGCTTCGGCGAGACCTCCACGACCGACGACATCGACGGGGACCGCACGATCATCGCCGGCCCTCCGATCACCCGCGACGCGGTGGAGGCTGCCCTGGCCGGGATGACGGGCCCGCTGCGCCAGGTGCCGCCCGTCTACAGCGCGGTCCAGGTTGCCGGGCGGCGTGCCTACCAGATGGCGCGAGCGGGCGAGGCGGTGGATCTGGCGCCCCGTGACGTGACCATCCACGGCCTGGCGATGCTCGAATGGGACGACGCGGATCCGGCGCGCCCGGCCGCCGTCGTGGACGTGGCGTGCTCGGCCGGGACGTACATCCGCGCGCTGGCCCGGGACCTGGGCGCGCGCCTGGAGACGGGCGCCTACCTGGGCGCGCTGGTTCGGACCGCGTCGGGCGGCTTCAGGCTCGAGGACGCCATCCCGCTGGACGTGCTGCGCGAGCACGCGGCCGAGGGCCCGGCGGGCATTGCCCGCGCGATGCGCCCCATCGACGCAGGCCTGGAGGACCTCCCCCACGCGCCGGTCACCGACGACGAGATCAGGCGCCTCGGCGAGGGGTTGATCACGGCGCCCAGGACGCCGCTCGTGCCGCGCGACGCACCGCTGGTGCTCGCCGTCGGTCCGGACGGTCGCGTGGCCGCCGTCTGTCGCGGGGTCTCGGGCGCCCTCCACCCGCACAAGGTCCTGGCCGGGCGGCCGGCCACCGACGGGCGACCCGACGCGCGCGTCGTGCCCGACGCCGGCTGACGGATCGGGCCATGCAGGTCGCCCGCGGGCTCGACCACCTCGCGCCATCCGCCGACCCCGTCTTCGTCGTGGTGGGCGTCTTCGACGGGCTCCATCTCGGCCATGCGTACCTGCTGGAGCACCTCGTCGCCGAGGCCGCGCGGCGAGCGGCCCGTCCGGTGGTCATCACCTTCGACCACCACCCCGACGAGATCATCACCGGCTCCGCGCCTCCACTTCTCTGCGACCCGGACGAGCGTCTCGAGCGCCTGGCGGCCACGGGAGTGGACACGACCGTGGTGGTGCACTTCGACCGTCACCTGCGCGAGACGACCTACGACGCGTTCGTCGGGATGATCCGGGAGCGGACGCCGCTGGCCGGATTCCTGATGACGCCCGACGCCGCCTTCGGGCACGAGCGGGAGGGCACGCCCGAGACGCTGGCCGAGCTGGGGCTCGCCGAGGGGTTCGAGGTGGTCGTCGTGCCGCCGTTCGAGCTGGACGGGCGGCCGGTCCGGAGCAGCCGAGGTCCGGGCAGCCATCGTGTCCGGGGACCTGGCGCGGGCGGCGCACCTGCTGGGCCGCGCCCATTGCGTTGCGGGCGTGGCCGTGGCGCGGGCGACGGGGGCGGGGAGCCTGTTGCGCTTCCCACTGCCGGTCGCGCTTCCGCCGGACGGCCGCTATGCCGTGGCGGTGGGACCCGTGCACGCCGGCTCACCGGACGAGGCGGTCATCGAGGAGGGCTCCATCCGACTCGTCGGGACGCCGCCGGGGCCGTGGGTCCGGGTGGCCTTCCTCCCCGGAGTTGCCTGACCCCGCCGGAGCCCGACCCGCGCGGCGTCCGGACCTGGCCCGGAGCCTGTCCCGCGCGGCGCCTGACCCGCCCGGCCCCCCGCGAGGAGGCTGCGGGCTGTCGTTTGCGCAAGGTCGTCGCCCCCCAGGTTGTCGCGCCCCGAGTATGTGTTATGGTCTGACAAACCCTGCAACGGGGCCGCGGATCCGGGTGGGCGGGCCCTCGCCCGCGGGCGGCAGTCGCAGGAGCACAGGAGGTTTGGGGCCATGGGCGACGACTTCTTCACCGGCGTGCCCGGGCGGATCCCGTTTGGCGGCCTCAGCTCCGACGACCCGCTCAGCTTCAAGGTGTACCAGCCCGACCGGCTCGTGCTCGGCAAGCGGATGGAGGAGCACCTCCGGATCGGGGTCTGCCTGTGGCACTCGTTCGCCTGGGACGGGCGTGACATGTTCGGCGTGGGCACGCTGGACCGCCCCTGGCTGGCGCCGGGGCTCGACCCCATGGCCGCGGCGCGCATGAAGATGGCGGCCGCCTTCGAGTTCCTGGCCAAGCTCGGCGTCCCGTACTACTGCTTCCACGATGTCGACGTGGCGCCCGAGGGTGCCTCCTTCGCGCAGCTGCGCGCGAACCTCGACGCCCTCGCCGACGACGCGCTCGGCTACCAGGAGCGCACCGGCGTGCGGCTCCTGTGGGGCACCGCCAACCTGTTCACCAACCCCCGCTACCAGGCCGGCGCCGCGACGAACCCGGATCCCGAGGTGTTCGCCTGCGCCGCTGCCCAGGTGACCCACATGCTGGAGGTCACCCAGCGCCTGGGCGGCACCAACTACGTCCTGTGGGGCGGTCGCGAGGGGTACGACACCCTGCTCAACACCGACCTCCGGCGGGAGGGCCGGCAGCTCGCCCGGTTCCTGCACCTGGTCGCGGAGCACAAGCACCGGATCGGGTTCGAGGGGACGCTGCTCATCGAGCCCAAGCCGATGGAGCCCACCAAGCACCAGTACGACTACGACTCGGCCACCGTGCACGGGTTCCTTGCCCGGAACGGCCTCGACGGGGAGTACCGGCTCAACATCGAGGCGAACCACGCCACCCTCGCGGGGCACTCCTTCCACCACGAGGTGGCGTACGCGATGGCGAACGGGATGTTCGGCTCGATCGACGCCAACCGGGGCGACCCGCAGAACGGCTGGGACACCGACCAGTTCCCCAACTCGGTCGAGGACCTGGTCATGCCGCTGTACGAGATCCTCAGGGGCGGCGGGTTCACCACGGGCGGCTTCAACTTCGACGCCAAGATGCGCCGCCAGAGCATCGACCGGAACGACCTGTTCCATGCCCACATCGGCGGCATCGACACGCTCGCGAGGGCGCTGCTGATCGCGGCCGACATGCTCGAGGCCGGGACCTTCGCCTCGATGGTCGAGCAGCGCTACGCGGGCTGGAGCGGCCCCCTGGGGCGCTCGATCCTCGACGGGGAGGTCTCGCTTGCCGAGCTCGCCGCACGCGTCGAGGCCGGAGAGATCGCGCCCACGAGGGCCAGCGGTCAGCAGGAGCTGTACGAGAACGTGGTGAACCGGCACATCTGGCGAGCCGGCTGATGGCGGGGCTGGGGGCCGTCCTCGGGATCGACGTCTCGACGACGGCGACCAAGGCGGTCCTCGTCGACGAACGCGGGTCGGTGCTCGGCATCGCCTCCCGCGACTACCCGTTCGAGCAGCCTCAACCGCTGTGGAGCGAGCAGGACCCCGCGTCATGGTGGACCGCCGCCACTGCGGCGATCCGGCAGGTCCTCGCCGCGACCGGGATCGACCCGTCGGCGATCGCGGCCGTCGGCCTCACGGGGCAGATGCACGGTCTCGTGCTGCTGGACGCGTCGGACCTGGTCGTCCGACCCGCGATCCTCTGGAACGACCAGCGGACCGGCGCCGAGTGCGACCTCATCCGGCAGGCTCTCGGTCCGGAGCGGCTGATCCGCATCACGGGCAACGACGCCCTCACGGGGTTCACCGCCCCCAAGCTCGTCTGGGTCCGCGACCACGAGCCGGACGCCTGGGCCCGGGCTGCGCACGTGCTGCTCCCCAAGGACTACGTCCGGCTGCAGCTGACCGGCGAGCATGCCCTCGACAAGGCCGACGGGGCGGGCACCCTGCTGTTCGACCTGGCGGCACGCACCTGGTCGGACGTCGTGCTCGAGGCGCTGGAGATCCCGCGCGAGTGGCTCCCGCGGACGTTCGAGGGCCCCGAGGTCACGGGCGCCGTCTCCGCCAGCGCGGCGGCGGCCACGGGCCTGCGTCCGGGCACCCCGGTCGTGGCGGGGGGAGGTGACCAGGCCGCGAACGCGGTGGGTGTCGGCGCGGTGGTGCCGGGCCGGATGGCGCTGTCGCTGGGGACGTCGGGGGTTGTCTTCGCCACCACGGACGCCCCGCTCTACGAACCGGAAGGGCGTGTCCACGCGTTCTGTCACGCGGTGCCGGACCGCTGGCACTTCATGTCCGTGATGCTCTCGGCGGCCGGGAGCCTGCGGTGGTTCCGGGACGCGATCGCGCCCGGTGTCTCGTTCGACGACCTCGTGGCCGGAGCCGCGGACGTTCCGGCAGGAAGCGGCGGACTATCGTTCCTGCCGTACCTCAGCGGCGAGCGCAGCCCGTATCCCGATCCGCTCGCGAGGGGGGCGTTCGTCGGCCTGACCCTGGCCCATGACCGCCGCCACCTGACGCGGGCCGTGCTCGAGGGCGTGGCCTACGGGCTCCGGGACGGCCTGGACGCCATGGTCGCCGCCGGCATGCCGGCTCCCGGCCAGATCCGCGCCTCCGGCGGCGGCACCGCCAGCCCGCTGTGGCGGCAGATCCTTGCCGACGTGCTCGATGCCGAGATCGCGACCGTCAACACGACGGAGGGCGCAGCCTACGGTGCCGGGCTGCTCGCCGCGGTGGGGGCGGGCTGGTTCGCCACGGTGGAGGCGGCCGCGGCGGCGCTCGTGACGGCGACCCCGGTGGCGGCGCCGGGACCCGACACCGCCCGGTACGCGTTCGGCCACACCATCTACCGGGAGCTGTACCCGGCGCTGGCGCCCTCGTTCCACAGGATGTGACCACGGCGAGCCGCGACTCGGCCCCAGGGCGGCCCGGCGGCCCCAGGCGGCGGCCGCGGCGCCGCCGCTGGTTGCGGCCGCCGCTAGCTGCGCAGGTCGAGGGCGGCCTTGTCCTTCTCCGTGACCTCGTCGGGCTTCTTGCCCAGGATGATCATGCCGAGCACGTCGTCGGCCGTGACGGCCTCCTTTTCGACGGTATCGACGATCTGCCCGTGGTACATGACGCTGATCCGGTCGGACAGGTCGAACACGTCGTGGATGTCGTGGCTGATGAGGAAGATGCCGATGCCCTCGCTCTTCAGCTGCCGGATGAGGTTGCGGACCTGCGCCGTCTCGGCCGGGCCGAGGGCGGCCGTCGGCTCGTCCATGATCATGATCCGTGCGTTGAAATGGACGGCCCGGGCGATGGCGACCGCCTGCCGCTGGCCCCCGGACAGCGACTTCACGGGCATCTTGAAGCGGGTGAAGTTGGGGTTCAGGCGGCCCATGACCTTGCGAGTCTCCGCCTCCATGCTGGAGTCGTCCAGCGACCCCATCCGCGTCGTCAGCTCGCGACCCAGGAACAGGTTGGCCGTCGCGTCGATGTTGTCGGCGAGGGCCAGCGTCTGGTAGATCGTCTCGATGTTGTAGGCCTTGGCGTCGCGCGGGTTGGTGATGCTGACGGGCTCGCCGTTGATCAGCATCTCCCCAGAATCGGCCTGGTGTGCGCCGGAGAGGACGCGCATCAGCGTGGACTTGCCGGCACCGTTGCCGCCCACCAGGCCGAGGACCTCGCCGGCGTTGAGGTCGATGGTCACGTCGCGCACGGCGTGCACACCGCCGAAGGCGACGTTGATGTTGCGCATCTCGACGAGCGGCGTCCGCTCCACGACGGTCACGGGTCAGACCTCCTTGCCGCTCAGGAACCGCGTCGGCGGTTCATGGTGTCGAAGCCGACTGCGAGGATCAGCACGATGCCGGCCACGACGTTCTGACCCGGCGAGTTGACGCCCATGTAGCTCAGCCCGTAGGCGAGCGACTGCATGAAGAAGCCACCCAGGACGGCGCCCGGAATCGTGCCGATGCCACCCGCGAACGAGGTCCCGCCCACGACCGCGGCCGCGATGACGTACAGCTCGTAGCTCTGGCCGACGTCGAGCGTGGACCCGTTGAGCCGTGATGCCGCGATGGCGGCGGCGAGGGCACACAGCACGCCCATCACGACGTAGGTCTTGAGGATCGTGAAGCGGGTGTTGATGCCGGCCAGCTCGGCGGCGTCCGGGTTGCCGCCGTACGCGTAGACATACCGACCGAACCGGCGCCGGGTGGCCATCCAGGTCATCACCAGGGTCACGCCGAGCAGCAGGATGATCGGGAAGGGGTACCCGGTGGGGACGTCCAGGCCACCCGTGAGGCTCTTGGGCCAGAGGTTGGAATTGGCGAACGCGGACAGGCCCAGGATGGCCACGCAGCCGACGACGCCGATGAGGACCTCGGCCCACATCGGCCGGAGCGGGAACCCGAACCGCCGGCGTTGCCGGCGGCCGTTGTAGAGCAGCGCGATGACCGCGAGGCACCCCACGATGCCCAGCACCCAGGTCAAGGTGCCCCCGATCGAGCCCTTGGCCCCCCCGCCGATCAGCTGGAAGGTGGGGTCCAGGCCCGACACGGCGGCGCCGCTCGAGAGGTACCAGACGATCCCGCGGATCGTGAGCAGGCCGCCGAGGGTGACGATGAATGATGGCACGCCGACGTAGGCGATGATGAAGCCCTGGAGCGCTCCGACCAGGGCCCCGAGGCCTATCCCGAGTCCCAGCGCGATGGCCCAGCGAAACGGGAAGTCGTCGCCCATGCCGAGCAGGTGGGGCATCCAGTCGGTCATCAGCAGGGCATACGTCATGGCGACGAGGCCGACCAGCGACCCGACCGACAGGTCGATGTTGCGGGACACGATCACCAGCACCATGCCGGTGGCGATGATCGCCACGCCCGACGCCTGGACGGCGAGGGTGATCATGTTGGTCGACCGGATGAACGTGCCCCCGCTCGTGATCTGGAACGTGAGCAGGATGACGCCCAGGGCCACGAGCATGCCAAACAGGCGGGGATCGATCTCCGTCTGCGCGAGCAGACCACGGATCGTGGTCCGGGCAGGCGGATCGGCCTGGCTCGGTACCGGTGCCGCGTCGGCGAGGTTGGTCACGGCGTCTCTCCTGGCCCTGATGCGAACAGGCCCGCGTTCACGGGGGATCCCGTGGACGCGGGCCTGGTGCTTAGCCTAGCGGTCGGGGACCGCTACTTGCAGGCGGGCGGCGCCGTCGCCGGGTCGACGCCCTTGCACAGGTCTGCCTTGGTGATCTGCCCGCCGTCGATGGCCTTCTGGAGGTCGGCCGCCAGGAGCGGCGTCGGCTGCAGGATGAAGGACGAGACGCTCGTTCCACCGGGCGTCGTGAACGGCACGGCGCTGAGCCCGGCCAGCGGAGCGACGGAGGGGTCGATGGCGCCGCTCGGGAGCTTCACGTCGGCCACCTTGGAGCCGTTGCACAGCTGGAGCGCCGCGGCGCCTGCCGCCTTGCCCAGCTCGTTGGCGTTCTTCCAGACGTCGACGTACTGCTTGCCCAGGGCGACGTTGTTCAGGTTGGCCGGATCGCCGTCCTGGCCGCTGAGCGGCGGGAAGCCGTAGCTCTTGGCCGTGAGGGCGCCGACGACGCCGAGCGCGGTGCTGTCGTTCTCCGCCAGGATGGCGTCGATCTTCTTGCCGTCCGCGTTGGCCTTGTCGATGATCGCTTCCATGTTGGCCTGGGCCGTCTCGGTCTTCCAGGCGTCGGTGAACGTCCCGTCGGGCCCGTTCAGGATGGTGATATCGCCGGAGGCCACCTTGGCCGCGAGGCCCGCCTTGTCGAAGCCCTGCGGCAGGAACGTGGAGGCGTTCGCATCACCCGGGTCGCCCTTGATGATGACGTAGTTGCCCTTCGGAACCTTGTTGAGGATCGCGGCCGCCTGGGCCTGGCCGACGCCGACGTTGTCGAACGTGATGTAGAGGATGCTGGGATCCTCGATCAGGCGGTCATAGGCGATGACCGGGATGCCCGCGTCGGCAGCCGACTTGAGCGCCGGCAGGATCGCCTTGTTGTCCTGGGCGAGAACGATCAGGACCTTGGCGCCCTTGGAGATCATCGTGTTGATGTCGGTGAGCTGCTGCTCGCTGCTCAGGTTGGCGTCGGCCGAGAGATACGTGCCACCGCCGGCCTCGACGGTGTTCTTGATCCCGGGCTCGTCATGCGCGGCCCAGCGCGGCTGCTGGAAGTTGTTCCAGGACACACCGACGACGCAGCCGCCGGCGGCAGCGGATGCCGGCGCGGCGGATGACGGCGCCATGGATGCCATGGTCGCCGCCGGTGCGGTCGTGGCCGCCGGCGCGGTCGTGGCCGCCGGCGCTGTGGTCGCGGTGCTGCCACTGGAGCAGGCACTCACGATGATGGCGGCGGCCCCTACGAGGGTCGCGAGCCTGCGAATACCCATGTGCTGCTTCCTCCTCTAGACGACGATTGCCGTCACCGGGACGGCCGAGTGCCGGAGCTAGGCTACATCCGCGGGCATGCCCCTTTCATGTGTGCGACGTCCGGTGACGCCGGACGACGTGGCAGGACGGAATTCGTCGTGATGGCTCATGCGGTTGCCAGCCGCACCGAGCCGAGACGCGGCCCGAACCAGGCGGCCGGGTCAGCGAGAATGGGCTCGAACGCGAGCTCCGCCGCACCCAGCAGCGGAGCATCGACACCGAGCGAGGCGGGGACGACCCGAACGAGGGCTCGCGGAGCCCGGAGAGCCCGACGCCCCAGCTCTGCCTCGAGCGCCTCGCGCACGTAGGGGAAGATGCGCGAGAACTGGCCGCCGAGCACGATCAGCCGGGGGTTGAGGATGTTGACCAGACCGGCAAGCCCGACGCCCAGCCAGTGTCCGACGTCATCGAGCGCCGCCAGCACCGGCTCGACCCCCGCCTCCGCATCGCCCAGGATCCCGTCGACGCCGGCCCGTCCGGCGTCGCGCGGGCGTCCGCAACGGGCCAGGAGCGCCTCCTCGCCGACCTCGGTCTCCCAGCACCCGATCGAGCCGCAGCGACACGACGAGCCCGACGGGTTGACCGGCATGTGCCCGATCTCGCCGCCGTAACCGGCAGCCCCGTCCAGGGGCTTGCCACCCACGATGAGACCGCCGCCGACGCCGACCTCGCCGGAGACGTAGAGGACGTCGTCCTCGCCGATGGCCGCCCCTCGACGATGCTCGGCGAGGACACCCAGGTCGGCCTCGTTGCCCACGGCGATGGGAACCGCCGCGCCGAGCGCCGCGGACAGCCTTGTCCCGAGCGGCACGTCCGTCCAGCCGAGGTTGGGAGCCAAGGCGACGAGCCCGTCGCTACGGCGGACCACGCCGGCGACCGCCACCCCGATGCCGACCAGCGTCGGAGCGGCGAACCCCGTGTCACCGAGGCCTGCAGCGAGCCGGGCGAGATCGTCTGCGACGTCGTTGACCGAGGAATGCCCGCGTGGCCGGTCGATCCGCGCCTGGTCCAGCACCACGCCGCCGATGCCGACGATCGCCGCGGCCAGCGAGTCGACCGCGATGTCGAGGGCGAGGGCCGTCGTCGCACCTGCATCCAGCCGGACGAGCAGCGACGGGCGGCCCGGCGTTCCGAGCCGCACCGCGCGGTCCTCGGAAGCAAGACCGCTGTCCACCAGCTGGCCGACCAGGCCCCGGATCGCGCTCCGCGTCAGGCCGGTCTCGCTCGCCAGGTCGGATCGCGACAGCGGGCCATGCTCGTGCAGACCGCGAACGATCGCGCTCAGGTTCGCGCGACGCACGGTCTCGCTTCGCAACCCGGGATCGAGTCGGCCCGCCTGCGCCAAGTTTGTGTTCCTTTCTCTCAAACTTGTGTCAGACTGGGCCCACCGCGTGGACCTGTCAAGTCCGAAGGCGAGCCGGGCACCGCGGCCCGACCGTTTCGGGTGGTACGCGGAGGCGCGCGGGCTGGAGGATCGATCTTGGCGACAGGCGACGGCACGCCGGCGCCGGACGAGGGGCGCCGGGGAGTCATGTCCACCGCCGGGGTCGCGACCGCCCGCGCTTCGTACGAGGAGGCCGAGCCGTGACGGACCCGATGGACGCACAGGGTGGGGCTCCGGCCAGACGAGCACGCGTCCGGCGTGGCCCGATGATCGCCGGGGTCCTCGTCCTGGCCGTGGTGGCCGTGGTCGGGATCGGGCTCGTCGTGGCGAAGCCATGGGTGACCACGCCGTCCTGCCCGCCCATCGCGGACCACCCGGAGTGGTCGGTGGCGCGACGCTGGGACGAGGCACTGCTGGACGCCATCCGCCGCGCGCTGCCGGCCCCGACCGTCCATGCCCGCAACCTGTTCCACACCTCCGCCGCGATGTGGGATGCCTGGGCGGCCTACGACCCGTCGGCGACGGGCTACTTCGTGAAGGAGAAGCAGAGCGCGTCAGACGTCCAGGCGGCAAGGAACGAGGCGATCAGCTACGCGGCCTACCGCGTCCTGACCGAGCGCTACATCAAGAGCGTCGGGGCAGACCAGTCGCTGTCCGAGTTCGCGAACGTGATGGACGCCCTGTGCTATCCGCTCGATGTCACCACGACCGTCGGCGACACCCCGGCCGCCCTCGGCAACCGGATCGCCGCGGCGGTCATCGCCGCGGGTCTCAAGGATGGCTCGAACGAGGCGAACGGGTACGCCTCGACGGACTACAAGCCGGTGAACCCGCCGCTGGTCGTGGCCAGCCCGGGCACGACCATGACCGATCCCAACCGCTGGCAGCCGCTCCAGATCGCGCACATGATCTCCCAGAACGGCATCCCGGTGACCAACGGGGTCCAGGTGGCCGTCGGGCCGGACTGGGGCCATGTGGCGACGTTCGCCCTCCCGCCCGGCGGTCCGACGGGCGTGCCGATCGATCCCGGGCCTCCGCCCCGGCTGGCTGATCCGGCGACCGACCAGGCGTTCAAGGACCAGGCCGTCGAGCTCATCCGGCTCAGCAGCCAGCTGGATCCGACGATCCCCACCACGGTCGACATCTCGCCAGGTGCGATGGGCAACAACGACCTGGGGACCAACAACGGCACCGGCCACCCGGTCAACCCGATGACGGGTCAGCCGTACCCGCCGGAGGTTGTCAACCAGGGCGACTTCGGCCGGGTCATGGCGGAATTCTGGGCAGACGGGCCCAACTCCGAGACCCCGCCCGGGCACTGGAACGTGCTCGCCAACCTCGCCTCCGACCAGCTCGCGCCCGACCTCCGGATCGGCGGCACGGGTCCCGTGGTGGACCGCCTGGAGTGGGACGTCAAGCTCTACCTCGCGCTCAACGGGGCCGTCCACGATGCGGCGATCGCGGCCTGGGGCCTGAAGGGGTACTACGACTCCGCCCGGCCGATCTCGATGATCCGGTACATGGGCGAGAAGGGCCAGTCGAGCGACCCCACGCAGCCGTCGTACGACAAGGAGGGCCTGCCGCTCGTCCCGGGCCTCGTGGAGCTCATCACGAAGGAGACGACCGCCGCCGGCCAGCGCCACGCGGCGCTGGCCGGTCACGAGGGCGAGATCGCGGTCCTGTCGTGGGCCGGCCCGCCGGCCGACCCGAAGACGCAGATCGGCGGGGTCGTCTGGAAGCTCGCGGCCGACTGGGTTCCCTACCAGGCGCCGACCTTCGTCACGCCGTCGTTCCCCGCCTACGCGTCCGGCCACAGCACGTTCAGCCGGGCGGCCGCGGAGGTGCTGACGGGCTTCACCGGCAGCGAGTACTTCCCCGGCGGGGAGAGCGGTTACACGATCCCGGCCGGCCACCTCAAGTTCGAGAAGGGCCCCACGACGGACATCCCGCTCCGGTGGGCGACCTACTACGACGCGGCGGACCAGGCCGGCCGGTCGCGCCTGTGGGGCGGGATCCACATCGAGGCGGACGACTTCACGGGTCGCCGGCTCGGCTCGGAGTGCGGCAAGGCCGCCTGGGCTCTCGCCCAGCGCTACTACACCGGCACCGCGGGCTCATGAACGGGCGGCCGGCTCATGAACGGCACCGCGGGCTCATGAACGGGCGGCCGGGTCGATGACCCGCCGGCGCGTCGGCGTCATCATCGGTGGCCTCGTGGTCGTCGCGGCCGCGGGCCTGGCGATCACCCTGCTGCCGGGCGTGCTGCGCGGCGGCCGGGTCACGCCCACCGTGGCGCTGGGCGCGCCGACGTTCGTCGACGAGACCGCCACGTCCGGCCTCGACCACACGTACGGCGGCAGCGACACATCGATGATCGGCGGCGGTGTCGCCGTCCTCGACTGCGACGACAACGGGCTGCCCGACCTGTTCGTCGCCGGAGGCGGCAACCCGGCCGCCCTCTACCGGAACGTGAGCCGCCCCGGCGGGAGCCTCGCGTTTGCTCCCCTCGTGGACCCGGTCACCTCCGGGCGCGACGTGATGGGTGCCTACCCGATCGACATCGACGGCGATGGCCAAGTCGACCTGGTCGTCCTTCGCGTGGGCGGGGTGGACCTCCTGCGGGGCCTGGGCGACTGCCGCTTCGAGCGGGCGAACGATGCCTGGTCGTTCGCCGCTCCGTCGACCTGGACCACGGCGTTCAGCGCGACCTGGGAAGGAGCCGCGAAGCTGCCGACGCTGGCATTCGGCAACTACGTCGGCCTCGACGCCTCGGGCAACGCAACCTACACGTGTCCCGACAACGAGCTCTTCCGCCCGAACGCCTCGGGATCGGGTTACGCACCGCCGACCCCCCTCACGCCCGGCTACTGCGCCTTGTCGATGCTGTTCAGCGACTGGGACCGCTCCGGGCGTCGAGATCTCCGGGTCACCAACGACCGGCACTACTACGACAACGCGGTCGGCGAGGACCAGCTGTGGCGGGTCGCCGCCGGTGAGGTGCCGCGCCTCTACACCGCCGACGACGGATGGGTGCCGCTGCAGATCTGGGGGATGGGGATCGGGAGCTACGACGTCACCGGGGACGGCTACCCGGACGTGTACCTCACGAGCCAGGGACCGAACGTGCTCCAGACGCTGCTCAACGGGCCGGCCCAGCCGACCTACCGCGACATCGCCATCAAGCGCGGCGTCGTGGGCACGCGACCGGCCACCGGTGGCGACCCGCTGCCATCCACCGCCTGGCATCCCGAGTTCGAGGACGTCAACAACGACGGCTTCGTCGACCTGTTCGTGTCCAAGGGCAACGTCGACGCCGTGCCCGACTACGCGTCCAGGGACCCGAGCGACCTGTTCCTCGGCCAGCCCGACGGCACGTTCGTCGAGGGCGCCGCCCAGGCCGGGATCGTGACGTTCGACCGGGGCCGCGGGGCGGCCCTCGCCGACTTCAACCGCGACGGTCTGCTCGACCTGGTCGAGGTGTACCTGGACGCACCCACCCGCGTGTGGCGCAACGTCGGCGCCGGAACCGCCACCGCGCCCGCGGCGATGGGCCACTGGCTGGACATCGCGCTCCAGCAGCCGGGCGGCAACCGGGACGCCATCGGGTCGTGGGTGGATGTCCGGATCGGTGACACCGTCGTCCAGCGCGAGGTCACCGTGGGCGGCGGGCACATCAGCGGCACCCTCGCCCCGATGCACGTCGGACTCGGACCCGCGACGCAGGTCGACGTGCGGGTGCAGTGGCCGGACGGGGAGACCGGGCCGTGGCTGCCGGCGGCGGCCGACCAGGCGATCGTGATCGAGCGGGGAGCCACGGGGGTCCGGCCGCTCCCCACGGCTGGACCCTGAACGACACGGGAGGGACGCGGATGGCGAGGGCGCGGGTGGCGGAGATCGGCATGCCCGACTTCGGCCCGCCCGGCCCGCGTCCGTCGATCCCGCCGGAGGCCTATGCGGGCCGGATCGCCCAGCTGCGCGTGCGTGCCGCGGGTCACGGGTACGACCGGCTGGTGGTCTACGCCGACCGGGAGCACAGCGCGAACCTCGCCTTCCTGACCGGGTTCGACCCGCGGTTCGAGGAGGCGATCCTCGTCCTCGACGTGCGCGATCGGCTCGCCGAACCCGCGATCCTGGTGGGCAACGAGTGCCACGGTGTCGCCGGCGTGGCGCCGCTCCGGATGCGCCGCCACCTGTTCCAGGACCTCAGCCTGCCCGCCCAGCCGCGCGACCGGTCGCGACCGTTGGGGGCGATCCTGGCGGAGGAGGGGATCGGCCGCGGCGACCACGTGGGCGTGCTGGGCTGGAAGTCGTACGCGGATCCCGCGCTGCTCGAGGTGCCGTCGTTTCTCGCCGACGAGCTTCGGCGGCTGGCTGGGCCCGGCGGCGCCGTGGTCAACGCGAACGGGCTGCTGATCGACGCCGCGGACGGCCTGCGCGTCATCAACGACGTGGACCAGCTCGCGGTCATGGAGCACGCGTCGTGCCGCACGTCCGACGGCGTCCGGAACCTGCTCCTCGGCCTCCGCCCGGGGCTGCCCGAGGATCAGGCGGTCAGCCTGCTGGGCTGGGACGGAACGCCGCTCTCGTGTCACCTGATGCTCACGGCAGGCCCGCGAGCCGCGCACGGTCTGCTGAGCCCGAGCGGACGCCCGATCGAGCGGGGGGACCCGTTCACCGTGGCCTTCGGCATCTGGGGCGCCCTGACCTGCCGGGCCGGGTTCGTCGTCGAGGGACCGGACCAGCTGCCGGGCGGGATCAGGGACTACGCGGACCGCCTCGTCGGGCCGTACTTCGCGGCTGTAGCCGAGTGGTACGAAGCCCTCCACGTGGGCCAGACCGGTGGAGCACTGCACGCGATCATCGATCGCCACCTCGGCGACCCGTTCTTCGGGATCTTCCTCAACGCAGGTCACCAGATCCATCTCGACGAGTGGGTCGGCTCGCCGGTGTTCCGCGACTCCCGGACCGAGCTGCGATCGGGGATGGCCCTCCAGGCGGACATCATCCCGGCCACCGGCACGCCGTGGTTCACCAGCAACATCGAGGACGGGATCGCGCTCGCGGACGCGTCGCTCCGGGCGGCCTTCGCGGCGCGATACCCCGCGGCCTGGAGCCGGATCGAGGCGCGTCGACGGTTCATGATGGACGTCCTCGGGATACGCCTCCACGCTGACGTGCTGCCGTTCTCCAACCTTCCGGCGTACCTCCCGCCGTACCTGCTCCGCCCGGATCAGGCGATGACGGTGGCCTGACCCGACGCCGTACCCCCGCCTGACGTGACCCAGCGCCGCCGTCTCTCGGCGGGCGGCGTTTGCCCATTGCCCGGACAGGCGTTTGCCCGTTGTGGCGGCAGCCTGCTATCCTCCGCCGGTCAAAGAACAGAAAGACAGTTGATACCAACGTTCGTGTCGGAGGATCGAGTGCCGCTCGCGCGGGAGAAGAAGCAAGAGGTCATCGAGTCGTACGCCGTCCAGAGTGGCGACACCGGCTCGCCCGAGGTCCAGATCGCCCTCCTGACGGAGCGGATCCGGGACCTGACGGAGCACCTCCGCCGCTTCCCGAAGGACAACCATTCGCGCCGCGGCCTCCTCAAGCTCGTGGGTCAGCGCCGGCGCCTTCTCGCCTACCTGGTGAAGAAGGACGCCACCCGCTACCGGGCCGTCATCGGTCGGCTCGGGCTTCGCCGCTAGGACTCGCCGCACCGCGACCCCGGGCTCTGCCCCGGGGTCGTCCGCATCCGGATCCTCGCCCCGGCCCCATTCGCCAGGTCGATCCCAACCCCCACGACCAAGGAGGTCGTACACCCGTGCCCACACCCACCACGCTCGAGATCGAGTTCGGCGGTCGAACCCTCACGCTCGAGACCGGCAAGCTCGCCGGCCTCGCCGGCGGCGCGGTCACCCTGCGCTACGGCGACACCCTCGTCCTCGGGACGGCCAACCGCAGCCAGCCGAGGCCCGGTCTCGACTTCTTCCCGCTCACCGTCGAGTTCGAGGAGCGGATGTACGCGGCCGGCAAGATCCCGGGCGGCTTCATCAAGCGCGAAGGCCGCATGTCCGAGGCCGCGACCCTCGCGGCCCGGCTCACGGACCGCCCGATCCGCCCGCTCTTCCCCGAGGGCTACAAGGACGACGTCCAGATCGTGATCACCGTCCTCTCGACGGACCAGGAGAACGACCCGGACGTCCTCGGCACGATCGCAGGGTCTGCCGCCCTCACGATCAGCGAGATCCCGTTCCAGGGCCCCGTCGGCGCCGTCCGCGTCGGCCGGATCAACGGGGAGTTCGTCCTCAACCCCACCTACACCGAGCTCGCGGATTCCGACCTCGACCTGGTCGTCTCCGGTACCCGCGACGCCATCATGATGGTCGAGGCAGGGGTCAAGATCCTGCCCGAGGACGTGATGGCGGAGGCGATCCTGTTCGCCCAGCGGTCCCTGCTGCCGCTCGTCGAGCTCCAGGACAGGCTCCAGGCGCTCGTCGGCAAGCCGAAGCTGGTCCCGTACCTCGAGCCGCTCACCGACTCCGTGCTGGCGTTCGCAGACCTGGCGAAGGCCGGCGGCGAGTTCGTGGTGGTGGACGTCGAGACCACCGGCACCGACCCGAAGATGGCGGACCTCGTGGAGATCGCGGCCGTTCGCGTCAAGGGCGGCACGATCACCGACACCTGGTCAACGCTCGTCAACCCCGGCCGGCCGATCGTCGGCAACCAGATGCACGGCATCACCGACAAGGACGTCGAGGGTGCCCCGAGCCCGGCCGAGGCCGCGCGCAGGGCGCTGGAGTTCGTCGGCGACGCGCCGATCGTCGGCCACTCCGTCGGGTTCGACATCGCGTTCATCGAGGAGGCCCTCGGCGACGGCACCCGCATCGGGCAGGGCCGGTACCTCGACACGCTCGTCATCGCCCGCGAGGGCTACCCGGATCTCGAGAACTACAAGCTGGGGACCCTGGCGAACTTCTTCGGGGTCGAGCTCTCCGAGAATCACCGCGCCCTGCCGGATGCCGAGGCGACCGCCAACCTCCTGGCCTGGTTCGGCAACGACCTGCCCGGCCGCATCGAGACCCTCCGGGACGGCATCGCGACCGCGGTCCGGGCCACCCGCACCGACAAGGACGAGTCCGCCCGCCTGCTGGAGGCGGCCCGCCGCAACGCGCGCTTCAGCAAGAGCCTGTTCGGGCTGGTCCAGAAGAAGGTCGTCCGCGAGCTCGTCCTGCGGGAGGGCCTCCGGATGGACGGCCGCGCCGTCGACGAGATCCGCCCGATCTCGGTCGAGGTCGGCCTCCTGCCCCGCGCGCACGGCTCGGGCCTGTTCACCCGAGGCCAGACACAGGCGCTGACCGTCGCCACGCTCGGGCCGTCCTCGGACGTCCAGCGCATCGACACGATCAGCCCCGAGCTGTCCAGGCGCTACCTGCACCACTACAACTTCCCGCCCTACAGCACGGGTGAGAACAAGCCGATGCGCGGGCCGTCCCGCCGGGACATCGGGCACGGCAACCTTGCCGCCCGGGCGCTCCTGCCCGTGCTCCCGACGCAGGAGGAGTTCCCCTACGTCATCCGCCTCGTCTCCGAGGTCGTGTCGGGCAACGGCTCCACCTCGATGGCGTCCACCTGCGGATCGACCCTCGCCCTCATGGACGCCGGCGTGCCGATCAAGGCGCCGGTCGCCGGCGCGGCGATGGGCCTCGTGCTCGACGGGGACACCGGCAACTTCGTGGTCCTGACCGACATCCTCGGCAAGGAGGATTCGATCGGCGACATGGACTTCAAGGTGACCGGGACCACGGAGGGCATCACCGCCCTGCAGATGGACATCAAGGTCAAGGGCATCGACGAGCGGGTCATCCGCGAGGGGCTCAAGCAGGCCCTCGCCGCCCGCCTGTTCATCCTGGACAAGATGACGTCGGTCCTGCCCACGGCTCGCGAGGAGATGTCCGAGTTCGCGCCGCGGATCATCACGATCAAGATCAACCCCGAGAAGATCCGCGAGATCATCGGCAAGGGCGGATCCATGATCCGCAAGATCCAGGAGGAGACCGGCACCGAGATCAACGTCGAGGACGACGGCACCGTGGAGATCGCGGCCGTCTCCGGCGAGAACTCGCGCAAGGCGATCAACTGGATCGAGAGCCTCACCCGCGAGGTCGAGATCGGCGCCCTGTACCTCGGCAAGGTGACCCGGCTGATGACGTTCGGGTGCTTCGTCGAGATCCTGCCGGGCAAGGAGGGCCTCATCCGTATCGGCGAGCTGGCCGACTACCACGTGCCGTCCGTCGAGGACGTCGTGTCGGTGGGCGATGAGGTCATGGTCGTGGTCACCGAGATCGACCGCCAGGGCCGTGTCAACCTCTCCCGCAAGGCGGCGATGCAGCGGCACCTCGCCAAGTAGCCGTCGCGCCGGAACAACACGCGCTCGAGAGAAGCGCCCCCGGGCTCCGCCCGGGGGCGCTTCGTCGTCCCGGGCCGGGCGCGAGCCGGCCAGGGACCGGCGCCTCCTTCGTCCCGCGCCAAGGCGAGCCGGATGACGAGGTTGCCGGGGTCTGCGGCCTCGTGACTTGTGTCTGCTGTCTCGTGACCGGTGGTCGATGGAACCGGGGACGGGTCGTCGGTCCCGTGCCTGGCAGTCAGGAAGCCGGCGGTCGGTCCGCCTTGGCCGGCCGGTTCCGGCGTCGATTCCTGCATCACCGTCACGATCCGGACCCCGGGGCTCGCGTTCCATCGACTGGGGGGTCATGTCGGGGCCTGCCGGGCCGCGGCAGCCCGGTTCAGGGTCCGCAACAGAGGAGCCACGACGGGTCTCGACCCGGCCACGTCTCGAGATAGGCGGCCGGGGCCCGCTGGTATACTCCGGCCGTGCCCGACAACCCATCGCTAGCAGGTCGGACCGTGCCCGAAACCAGCCCGAACTCCCTCGTCGTCGCGGTCGTCGGCGCGACCGGCGCCGTCGGCCGGACCATGATCACGGTCCTGCTCGAGAAGCAGCTCCCGTTCACCGAGCTCCGCCTCCTGGCCTCGCCCCGATCGGCCGGGACCACGATGACCGTGGACGGCCGGGAGTTCGAGGTGGGCCTGGCGACCCCCGAGGCGTTCGAGGGCGTGGACATCGCGCTGTTCAGCGCCGGCGGCGGCACCTCGAAGGAGCTGGCCCCCGAGGCGGCGAAGCGCGGCGCCGCCGTCATCGACAACTCGAGCGCCTGGCGCATGGATCCCGCGGTTCCGCTCGTCGTGTCGCAGGTCAACCCCGACGACCTCGAGTGGCACGAGGGGATCATCGCCAACCCGAACTGCTCGACGATGCAGCTCATGCCGCCGCTGATGGCGCTGCGCGACGCCGTCGGCATCGAGCGGATGATCGTGGACACGTACCAGGCGGTGGCGGGCACGGGGCACAAGGCGATCGTGGAGCTCGACGAGCAGATCAGGGCGCACGCCGAGGGCCGCCCGAAGGTCGCCACTGTCTACCCGCACCTGATCGGTTTCAATGCGCTGCCGCACATCGACGTGTTCCTGGACAACGGGTACACCAAGGAGGAGTGGAAGGTCGTCACGGAGAGCCGCAAGATCCTGCACCTGCCGGACCTGCGCGTCTCCTGCACGGCGGTCCGCGTCCCGGTGTTCGTCAGCCACTCCGAGGCGGTCCACGTCGAGACCCGTGACCCGATCACCCCGGAACGGGCCCGCGAGCTGTTCGCCGCCGTCAAGGGCGTCGTCGTCCAGGATGCCCCGTCCGCCAACGTCTACCCGCTCGCGACCGAGGCCGCGGGCTCCGACGAGGTCTACGTCGGCCGGGTTCGCCAGGACCCGTCCATCCCCGACAACCGGGGCCTGGCCTTCTGGGTGGTCTCGGACAACCTGCGCAAGGGAGCGGCGTCCAACGCCGTGGAGATCGCGGAGGCACTGGTTGAGCGGGGCTGGGTCCGCAAGGCCAGCGAACGCCGAGCCGTGGGTGCGTCCGGGGGACGAACCGGGTGACGCGACGCGAGCGCCTCGAGGCGCTCGAGCAGATCGCGAGCGAGGTCCGGGACTGCACCCGTTGCCGCCTCCACGAGGGCCGGACACGTGCCGTGCCGGGTGAGGGCGACCCCGACACGGAGGTCGTGCTCGTCGGCGAGGGACCCGGCATGAACGAGGACCGCGAAGGGCGTCCGTTCGTCGGCCGCGCCGGAGCCCTGCTGGTCGGCCTCCTGGGCAGCATCGGATGGCAGCGCGAGGACGTGTTCATCACCAACGTGGTGAAGTGCCGTCCGCCCGCCAACCGGGATCCGCTGCCCGATGAGATCGCCTCCTGCGCGCCGTTCCTGCGGCGCCAGCTTGCCGCGCTGGACCCGGCCGTGGTCGTCACGCTCGGCAGGTACTCCATGGCGACGTTCATGCCCGGCGCCCGGATCGGGCAGGTCCACGGCACCAAGCGGCCCGCGGACCCGCTGACGGGCGCCCGCGATGCGCTCGTGTTCGCGATGTATCACCCGGCCGCGGCGCTCCGAACGGCGGCCATCGAGCGCGAGAGCTTCGAGGACATCGCCCTTGTCCCGTCGGTGCTGGTCCTTGCCCGCGAGCGCCGCGAGGCGGGCGGGACCTCGGGCCCCGCGACGACGGCCACTGATTCCGCCACGACGGCCACTGACTCCGCCACGACAGCTGCGCTCCCCGCCACGACAGCTGCGCTCCCCGCCACGACGATTGCCGGCCCCGCGTCCGAAGCGACGCCGGTCTCCCGCCCGGCGGCGACCGACACGCCGGTCGGCGCCCCGGCGCCGCGCCCGAACGAGATGCCCGCCGCGGACGAGATGGCCGCCCTGGACAAGACGCCCGCCGACCCCGGCGCCACGCCCCCTGCGTCCACAGCCGCCGCCACGCCACCAGCCGTCGCCCCCGCCGATCCCGCGGCCGGCGACGCCTCACAGCTCACCCTGTTCTGAACCCCTCAAGGACGATCGAGACCACCATGGCAGACCCCAGCACACCTCTCCGGATCATCCCGCTCGGCGGGGTGGGGGAGATCGGCAAGAACATGTACGTGTTCGAGTACGGTGACGACATCGTCGTCATCGACTGCGGCCTCATGTTCCCGGACGAGGAGATGTTCGGCATCGACCTCGTCGTGCCCGACGTGAGCTACCTCATGGAGAACCGCTCCAAGGTCCGGGCGTTCCTCATCACCCACGCCCACGAGGACCACGTCGGAGGGCTGCCCTACGTCCTGCCCGAGTTCCCGGGCGTCCCCGTGTATGCGAGCACGCTGGCCCGTGGCCTCCTGGGCAACAAGATCAAGGAGCACAAGCTCCACAACAACCCGCTGCACTCGCTCGAGCCCGGCGACGAGCTCGAGATCGGGCCGTTCACGGCTATCCCGTTCCGGATCGGCCACTCCATCCCGGACGCGATGGGGATCGCGCTGCGCACGCCCGTCGGCATCGTGGTCCACACCGGCGACTTCAAGTTCGACCACACGCCGGTCGACGGCAAGCTGTCCGACTTCCACATCCTCGCCCGGCTGGGCGAGGAGGGCGTCATCTGCCTCCTGTCGGATTCAACCCGCGCGGAGAACCCGGGCTACACCCCGTCCGAGCGGACCGTCGGGGAGGCCTTCCGCGAGATCATGGAGCCGCTCGACGGCCGCGTGATCATCGCCACCTTCGCCAGCAACATCGCCCGCGTGCAGCAGGTCCTGGACGCCGCGGCCGACCTGGGCCGCAAGACGGCCGTCATCGGCCGGTCCATGGAGCAGAACTTCCGGATCGCCACCGACCTCGGCTACCTCAAGTACGAGCCGTCGATGATCGTGGGCAAGGACAAGATCAAGGACGTGGCCGCGGGCAAGCTCGTCATCGCCACGACCGGCGCCCAGGGCGAGCCGATGGCAGGCCTGGCGCGTATGGCCAACCGCGACCACCGCTTCGTGGAGATCCAGCCCGGCGACACGGTGATCGTGTCCGCCAGCCCGATCCCCGGCAACGAGGAGTACGTCGCCCGGACGATCGACAACCTGTTCAAGGCCGGCGCGAACGTCTACTACCACGCGATCAAGCGCGCCCACGTCTCCGGCCACGCGAGCCAGGAGGAGCTCAAGCTGATGCTGGGGCTCACCAGGCCCACCCACTTCATCCCGATGCACGGCGAGTTCCGGATGCTGGTCCAGCACGGCCGCCTGGCGATCGAGACGGGCGTCCTGCCGGAGAACGTGTTCATCATCGAGAACGGGACGCCGATCGAGATCTTTGCCGACGGCAGCGCCCGCCGCGGCCAGCCGGTGACCGCGGGCTACGTCTACGTGGATGGCCTGTCGGTGGGCGAGGTGGGCGACGTCGTCCTGCGTGACCGGCGCGCCCTCGCCAACGACGGCATGTTCATGATCGTGGTCCAGGTGGACAAGCAGACCGGGCGCGTCGTCGGGCGACCCGAGATCATCACCCGCGGCTTCGTGCACGGGAACGAGGAGGACCCGATCATCGAGGAGGCCATCCGCCGGCTCCGCGCGGCCGTCGACGCCCCCGGCGACCGGATCTCGGAGGTGGCGCTGCTCAAGTCCCAGATCAAGGACAGCCTCTCGCGCTTCCTGTACGAGCAGACCAAGCGCCGGCCGATGGTGTTCCCGGTCGTGGTCGAGGTCTAGCGGATGGCGCCCCGGCGACGGTCCACGCCGCGTTCCACGCCCGCAACCCGCGCCTCGAACGGCGCACGCCGGCCGTCGCGTGCCGCGCCGAAGCGGGGCGGTGCGCTGCCGCACCCGAGGCTGTCGCTGGGGCTGTCGCCGGCCGTCCTGCGGTCCCTGGTCGGGATCATGCTGCTGATGCTCGGTGCCGTCTCGCTGATCGCGCTCGCGCTGCCCGGCGGGACCCTCACCGACTGGTGGCGGAACCTGACGGTGCCCTACTTCGGGGCGGCGCGGTTCCTGTTCCCGCTGGTCCTGCTGGTGGCCGGCTGGTACATCGAGTGGGGGCCGGGCCGGGAACCGGGGGCGCCGTGGGGCCGGACGCTGCTCGGGATCACGCTCGCGTACGGGGCGTTCCTGGGCCTGATCCAGGTCGTCAACTTCCGCGGCGAGTTCACCGGGGGCCGCATCGGCCGGTTCCTGGAGGACCTGCTGGCGCCGCTCCTGACCACCCCGGGGGCATTCATCGTCCTGGTCGGCCTGCTCGTCACCGGGATCCTCGTGGCGTTCGACATGCCCCTGCGTTCCGCCCTCTCGCCGCTGCTCAGGGGCGCCCGTGCGGCGGGGTCCACGTTCCAGGACCGCACGGCGAAGCCCCCGGAGACCGCCGGACCGGGTACGGGACGAGCGGCCGACGCCCGTCCGATCGGCGTCGCGACCACCGCCACCGCCATCGCCGAGGGTGGCCGTCGGGGCCGGTCAACGAAGATCCCGGCCGTGGATTCGCCTGGACAGGTGGGCGCCTGGGGCCCGGACGCCACCGGCCCGGGCATCCCGAGCGCGGTTCCCTCGCAGACGCCGACGTCGGCGACGTTCGCGCCCCAGCGAAACGGCGGCGGCAGCGGCAATGGGGCCGCGGCACCGGCACTCGCCGTCGCCACGGCCGGTCCCGTCACCCTGGCCCCGGGGGACCTGGCCGATGCCGTCGACTCACCGCCCGCCCGCGAGGCCATTGCCTGGGTGCTCCCGCCCCACGACCTGCTCGACGCTGGCGAGGCTCCCACGCCCGCGGCCACCGGGATCGCGGACGCGGTCCACGCGCGGAACGAGGAGATCATCGTCCGCAAGCTGGCGAGCTTCGACATCGAGGCGCGGATCATCGGCCGGAACGCCGGACCGGTGGTCACCCAGTACGAGGTCCAGCCCGCCCCGCACATCAAGCTCAGCCGGATCGAGGCGCTCCAGGACGACCTGTCGATGGCCCTCGCCGCGCGGAGCATCCGGATCGAGGCGCCGATCCCGGGCAAGAGCGCCGTGGGCATCGAGATCCCGAACAAGGAGTTCAACGTCGTCGCGCTGCGGCGGATCCTCGAGGAGCTCGACTTCGCCGCGTCCGGCACCCGCCTCACGTTCGCCCTGGGCAGGGACGTCGCGGGCCGCGCCCAGGCCGTGGACCTCGCCAAGATGCCCCACCTGCTGATCGCGGGCGCCACCGGCTCGGGCAAGAGCGTCATGGTCAACGCGCTCATCACCAGCCTGCTGTGCAACGCCACCCCGGAGGACGCGCGCCTGATCCTGATGGACCTCAAGCGGGTCGAGCTCGCGGGCTACAACGGCCTGCCGCACCTGCTCGTCCCGGTCATCACGGAGCCCGAGCGGGCCAAGGCCGCGCTCAAGTGGGCCGTTGCCCAGATGGAGCACCGGTACCGGAAGTTCGCCGGCGCCAACTCCCGCAACCTCAAGGCCTACAACGAGACCCGGGTGGACCCGGCGGACCGGCTGCCATACATCGTGATCATCATCGACGAGCTCGCGGACCTGATGATGCGCGAGGGCAAGAACGTCGAGGATCCGATCGTCCGCCTCGCCCAGAAGGCCCGCGCGACCGGCATCCACATGGTCCTCGCGACGCAGCGCCCGTCGGTCAACGTGGTCACGGGCCTGATCAAGGCGAACTTCCCGTCCCGGATCGCATTCGCGATGGCCAGCCAGATCGACAGCCGGACGATCCTCGATTCCCCGGGTGCCGAGGACCTGATCGGCCGCGGCGACATGCTCTACCAGCCGTCCGACCTGCCGCGGCCCATGCGCCTGCAGGGCGTGTTCGTCTCGGACCCCGAGATCGGGCGCGTCACCCAGTTCTGGCGCGACCAGATCGACGACCCGCGGTACGACCTCTCGATCATCGCCAACGACGAGGACTCGACGGGCTCCGTCGAGGAGGTGGCGGACGACGACGCGGACCGCCTGTTGATGGATGCCGTGTCGGTCATCCGGGAGTACGATCGAGCCTCGGCATCGCTGCTCCAGCGGCGGTTGCGGATCGGCTACGCGCGGGCCGCCCGGATCATCGACCAGCTCGAGGCGCGCGGGTACGTGGGGGCGTTCGACGGCTCGAACGCGAGGGTGGTCCTCCGTCGTGACGACGGTCCGGCCGCTGAAGACGAGGACGATGCATGACCGCGAGAGACGAGCTGCGGCGCAGTCGCGCGGAGGCGCGCGACGGTGACCGCGCGTACGCGACCGAGGCCGGCCCGTCCCTGCCCGAACGGCTGCTGGCCGCGCGCGAGCGCAAGGGTGTCGATCTCTACCGCGCCGAGCGCGACACGAAGATCCGGGCCCGCTACCTCGAGGCGCTCGAGCACGGCGACTACCGGGAGCTCCCGGGAGCCGTCTACACGAAGGGCTTCCTCCGCAACTACGCCCTGTACCTCGGCCTCGATCCCGAGGACGTGCTGTTGCAGTGGAAGCACGAGCGGGGCGACGCGGCGATCCCCGCGGAGCCCGTGCTGGCCGTCCCCAAGCCGCTGGCCGCCCCCCGCCAGGGGCTGACCTTCTCACCGGTCGTGGTGGTGGCGGCGCTGCTCACGGTCCTCATCGGCGTGTTCGCCGTCTACATGGGCATCCAGCTCGTCCGGTTCGCCAAGCCGCCCACGCTCGAGGTCACGAACCCGTCGCAGCTCGTCATCGACGTGCCCGAGGACACAACGACCTACACGCTGCGCGGGACCTCGATCCCCGGCGCGACGATCACGATCACGGCGGCCGGTCGCGACGAGCCGTACAGGGTCTCGGCCGACGCCGCCGGCAAGTGGAGCAGGGACGTCGACCTGCGGCGCGGCCGCAACCAGTTCGACATCACCGCCGTCGATCCCGACACCGGGAAGACGGCCGAGACGACCCCGCGGATCTTCATCACGGTGCCGTTCCTCGTCATCGAGGCGCCGACGCTCAATCTCACCTCGCCCGCCGATGGCTCCCAGTTCGAGAACGGGGCCATCCCGGTCAAGGGCACGACGACCAACGCCAAGACCGTCGCCGTGGCCGCGAACCTCGTGGCTCCGGCCGGTGCTCCCACGCCCAGCGCCACGCCTTCCGCGCCCGGCGCCGGCACGTCGCCGGCCCCGTCCGCGCGGCCCACGGTCGGCCCGGTCACCGTGGACGTGGCAGCAGACGGGACCTTCGACACGCCGCTCGACCTGTCGGCCGGGAGCTGGCAGATCGCGGTCACGGCCACGTCCGCCGAGGGCAAGGCCGTGACGCTCACCCGGAACGTCTCGATCCGGTACCAGGGCGTCAACCTGGTCGTGGAGATCAAGGGCTCCAGGGCCTGGCTCAAGGTCTGGGTGGACGGCAAGGTCTCCGACGTGACCGGTACCGCGGGGGCAACGTACGGCCCCGGGAAGGTCCTCACCTTTACGGCCAAGAACTCGGTGGAGGTCCGGACGGGCAAGTCGAGCGCGACCTACTTCACCCTCAACGGCGATGACCTGGGGCGCATGTCGCCGAAGAGCAATCCCGAGACCTGGCTGTTCGCGCCGCCCGCCGCTCCGGTCAAGACCAACCGCACCTGACGTGGAGGATCCGCTCGTCGACCTCGCCGCGCGTCTCGGGGCCCGTTGCGCGGCCCGCGGCCTGACCGTTGCCACCGCCGAGTCCTGTACCGGGGGTCTCGTCGCGCACCTGATCACGGAGGTTCCGGGCTCCTCGGCATATCTGCGGGGCGGGGTCGTCGCCTATGCGGACGACGTGAAGCGGTCCATCCTGGGCGTCCCCACCGACGTGCTCGCGGCCCACGGGGCGGTGTCCGCGCAGGTCGCGCTCGCGATGGCGGACGGCGTGCGGCACGCACTCGGCACCGACCTCGGGGTTGCCGTCACCGGCGTCGCCGGTCCGGACGGCGGCAGCGAGGCAAAGCCCGTCGGCCTGGTCTACGTGGCGGTTTCGGGGCTCGGCCGGCCAGAAGTCCGCAGGTTCCTGTGGTCGGGCGACCGCGCCGCCAACAAGCGCAGCAGCGCGGAGGCGGCGCTCGGGATGCTCCTCGAGCGGGTGGACGCGGAGCCCCTCGCGTGACCGTGCGCGACGCCGCGGAGATCGGGGCAGGACTCGCTGCTCCCCGGCCGGCCCGTCCGATCGCCGCCGGGGAGCGCATCCACGTCGTCGGGGCGGCCGGGGCCGGGGCCTCGGCCGCAGCGCTGGTCGCGGCGTGGGCGGGAGCGGTCGTGGACGGCTGCGATCCGGGAGGTCCCAGCCCGTACACGCCGGCGCTCGACCTGGCCGGCGTCCGGGTGGCCCCGGCCCACGATGCAGCCCACGTTCGCGGTGTCCCGCATCCGGCCCGGCTGGCCGTGACCAAGGCGCTCACCGCCATCGATCCCGATCACCCCGAGCTGCTGGCAGCGCGCGAGCTCGGCGTGCCGCTGGAGCCGTGGCAGCAGGTGGTCGCAGACGCCGCGGCCGGCCGGCAGCTCGTCGCCGTGGCCGGAACCCACGGCAAGAGCACGTCATCGGGCTGGCTGGTGCACGTGCTGGCCAGCGGTGGGGCGGATCCGGGCGCGTTCGTCGGCGCCCTCCTGCCCGCGGATCTCACCGGGATCGGCGTCCCGGCGACGGCCCGCAGGGGCTCGGGAGCGGCGTTCGTCGTGGAGGCGGACGAGTATGCCGGCAACTTCGACCCGTACCTGCCCGCGATCACCGTGCTGACCTCCGCCGAGTGGGATCACCCGGACGTGTTCGCCGACCGCGCGGCGGTCCTCGCAGCGTTCGAGGCCTGGATCCGCCGCGCCGGGGACGGGCGGAGCGACGGCCGCACACCCGTCCTCGTTGCCAACGTCGCCGACGCCGGCGTCGCGGAGCTGGCGTCCCGCCTGGCGGACTGGCCCGGACGGATGGTGGCCACGGCGCTGGTGGCCGTCGCCTCCCAACGGCTCGGGGGGTATGCGAAGGGCATCGCGGAGCAGTTCGCCACGGCCGCGGGTCCGGCCGAACCATTGCTCGGCCGGATCACGGCTGCGGAGCGCGACGCCACCCTGCTGGAAGTGGCCGGGCTGGACCCGCTGGCGGGTCCGCTGCCGGTCAGGCTGCCGACGGCCGGGCGCCACAATGCGGCAAATGCGCTGGGGGTCGCCGCGGCCGCTGCCGCCACCGGCCTGGGGTCCGCCGCGGTCGTGCTGGGCCTGGCGACGTTCCGGGGCGTCGGCCGGCGGCTGGAACGCAAGGGCGAGGCGGCGGGCGTCGTCGTCTACGACGACTACGGTCATCACCCGACGGCGATCCGCGAGACGCTGGCCGCCGTCCGCCAGCGCGAGCCCGGCCACCGGACCTGGGCGGTGTACGAGCCGCTGACGTTCCACCGGACCGCGGCCCTGCTCGACGCCTTCGCGGAGGTCCTGGCCAACGCGGATGGGGTCGCCATCGCGGACATCTGGGCGGGCCGCGACCCCGACACGAGCATCGCCTCCGCGGAAGGCCTCGCGCGCGCCGTGGCGGCCCGGGCCCCGTCGATCCCCGTCGCGGCCCCCGGGTCCGTCGAGGCGACGGCCCGCTGGCTGGCCGGCGAGGTCCGCTCGGGCGACGTCGTGCTGGTGATGGGCGGCGGGCGCTCATACCGGATCGGCGAGCTGCTCCTCGAGTTCCTGGGATCGCGATGACGGTCACCTACGCCGCCGGCCACGACCTGCTGCGCGCGCTCGTCGACGCCCGGATCCGGCACGACGGTGACGCCTACACGGCGCTGTTTGCGGAGGAGGCGCAGGTCTCGCTCGACCCGTTCCTGCCGCCGCTGGCAGGTCACAACGACCTCCGGGCATACTTGCTCGCGGCGGCCGACGCGGAACGCTGGTACGACCTCGCCGTGGAACGGCACTGGGTCAGCGGGGATACCGTGCTGGCGGCGTGGCATGCGAGCTGGAACCGGACCGCCGACGACGCGAAGGTCCGGCAGGCGGGCTTCCTCTCCGCCGAGATTGGGGAGGACGGGCGTATCGTGCGCCTGAAGCACTGGACGATGACCCGCGAGCACCTCGCGGGCTGAAGGGAGGGTCGATGGCGGGCGAGATCTCGTTCGACGTCGTCTCGGATTTCGACGAGCAGGAGCTCCGGAACGCGCTGGACCAGGTCCGGCGCGAGGTCCAGCAGCGGTACGACTTCAAGGGTGCCCACGTTGACCTGGCACAGGAGAAGGAGCGGCTGGTCCTGGTGACGGACAGCGAGATGCGGGCGCGGGCGATCCGCGACCTGGTCGAGTCGAAGGCCGTCCGCCGGAACCTGTCGCTGAAGATCTTCGAGTGGGGCCAGGTCCTGCCCGCCGGCGGCAACAGGGTCCGCCAGGAGGTCACCCTGCGCCGCGGCCTCCCGGACGACCTGGCCAGGAAGCTGGTGAAGCTGATCCGGGACGAGTTCCCGAAGGTCCAGCCGCGTGTCCAGGGCGATGCCATTCGCGTCGCCGGCAAGAGCCGGGACGAGCTGCAGAAGGTGATCGTCCGGCTGCGCGAGCTCGACGAGGTCGTCCCGCTCCAGTTCGAGAACTACCGCTAGGAGGGTCCACGATGCCCGGAGCCCGCAGTGCACGCCTCGTCATGACGATCGTCGCGATCGTCGTGATCGCCGGCATGCTGGCCGCCATGATGGCGTCCGCGACGGTGGTCGCGCCAAGCTGACGCCCGCGCCACCGTCCATCCCGTTTCCGCACGCCCCGGCCCCGGACGGACCGCCGTTCCGGCCGGCGACAGGAGGTCGCGATGCAGTCCCACCTCGACCAGGACCCTCAGCGCGGGTCAACTGCGCCCGACGCGGCAGCCGGCGAATTCGAGCCGGCGGACGCGGTCGCGGCCGCGGCCGAAGCTGCCGCCTCGGCGGTCGATGAGCCCGAGCCTGAGCCGGAGGCCGTCGAGCCGGAGCCGGAGCCGGACGCCCGAGTCCGAGCCGGACGCCGCCGAGCCGGAGCCGGAGGCACCGGCCGCCGAGCCGGAGCCCGAGGCCGTCGAGCCGGAGCCGACGCCCGAGCCTGAGCCGGAGGCAGCCGAGCCGGAGCCGGAGGCAGCGGCCGCCGAGCCGGAGCCCGAGGCCGTCGAGCCGGAGCCGAGGCCCGAGCCGGAGCCGGAGGCACCGGCCGCCGAGCCGGAGCCCGAGGCAGCGGAGCCGGAGCCGAGGCCCGAGCCCGAGGCACCGGCCGCGGAGCCGGCCACCGTCGCGGAGCTCATCGCCGCCACGCTCCGCGGCGCCGGGGTTCGCCTGGCCTTCACCGTGCCCGGCGAGAGCTTCCTCCCGGTGCTCGACGCCCTCGAGGCGGCCGGCATCCGCATCGTCGCGACGCGCCACGAGGGTGCAGCCGCCTTCGCCGCGGAGGCCTACGGCCAGCTCACCGGCCGCCCGGCGGCCTGTCTCGGCAGCCGCGTCGTCGGTGCCTCCAACCTCGCCATCGGCATCCACACGGCCACGGCCGACTCCACGCCCATGTTCGCGCTCGTCGGCCAGGTCGAGCGCCGGCACCGCGGTCGCGAGGCATTCCAGGAGTCCGACCTCGTCGCTGGCATCGGGAGCCTGGCCAAGTGGGCCGGGGAGATCGACGACCCGCTCACGGCCGCGGCGACGCTCGAGGCCGCCGTTCACGCCGTGCTCGAGGGGCGTCCCGGCCCCGCGCTCATCGCCCTCCCCGAGGACGTCCTGGCGCTCCCGATCCCGAAGGGTACCCGGGCGCCCATCGTCCGGCCGCACCCGGAGGCGCCCTCGGCGACGGACATCCGTGCGGTCCTCCATTTCCTGGCCGCGGCCGAGCGGCCCGTGATCCTCGCGGGGGCCGGCGTGCTCCGCGCGCGCTGCTCCAACGATCTCGTGCGGTTCGCGGAGCTCCTGCATGTCCCTGTGATCGCGAGCTGGCGGCGCGGGGACGTCATTCCCAACGACCATCCGCTGTACCTGGGGATGACCGGCTTCGGAAGCCCGGCGCCCGTCCGGGCCCGCCTCGAGTCTGCCGACGCGATCCTCGTCCTCGGGTCGCGGCTCAGCGAGCCCTCCACCTTCGACTACGCGGTGCCGGGTCCCGGCCAGCCGTGGATGCACGTCGACCTCGAGCCGCGGACGGAGGCGGCCGGCGACACTCCCGCCCCGCTCCACGCGGTCCGCTCCGATGCGCGCGCCTTCTTGCGGGCAGCGGTGGCCCGCCTGAAGGACGGCGTTCTTGTTGCGGAGCCGCTCCTCGCCCGGGACGGGCACAACGCACGGGACCGGGAGGCGTGGGAGGCAGCCACCGTGGTCGACGCGTCCGCGTGGACCGGGCCGGGGATCCACCCTGGCCGGATCATCGCGGACCTTCGCCGGCTGCTGCCGGAGGACGCCATCCTGACCACTGACGCCGGGTCGTTCGCCGGCTGGGCCGCGCGCGGGTTCCGGTTCCGGCGGCCCGGGACGTTCCTCGGCCCGACGTCGGGTGCCATGGGGTACGCGTTTCCCGCCGCCCTTGCCGCGTCCCTGGTCCACCGCGAGCGGCGCGTCGTGGCGCTGGTCGGGGACGGTGGGATGGGCATGACGATGGCCGAGGTCGAGACGGCGGTGCGCGAAGGTGCGCATGTGGTTGCGATCGTGTTCGACAACGAGCGCTACGGCATGATCCGCGGCTACCAGGACCGGCAGGGCAGCCTCACGGCGCCGGCCACGGACCTGGGGCCGGTGGACTTCGCTGCGGCCGCCAGGGCCTGCGGAGCGCGAGGCGTGCGCGTGGACGGCGACGCGGCGTTCGAGCCCGCCCTGCGGACGGCGCTCGCGGCATCGGGTCCGACGGTCATCCAGCTCGTCATGGACCGGCGCTGGGCGAGCGTGGACGGACCGGCCGTCGACGAACCCGGTCGATCCGGTTGATCCGGTTGACCGGCCGGCCGGGACGGACCGGATGACCCGGCCGAGCCTGCACCTGGTCCCGGAGGCGATCTGGGTGGCGCACGACCGGGCGTCGCCGTTTCTGCCGGCCGCTTACCCGGGTGACGGGTTCGTCCACTGCACGGACGGCGACGCCGAGATGATCGCGGTCGCGAACCGCTTCTACCGCGGTGAACCCGGTGAGTTCCTGGTGCTCACGCTCGACCTGGACCGGACCGGGAGCCCATGGCGCTTCGACGACGCCGAGCAGCGATACCCGCACGTGTACGGAACGGTCGATCCGGCCTGCGTGCTCGAGGTCCGGCGCATGCTCCGCGACGGCGACGGCACGTTCGCGGGGATCGTGCCCCGCTGACGCACATCCCGCGGCACGCTGCAGGATCGTCCGGGCGCACCGACCGGGCTCCGGGCGCACCGACCGGGCTCCGGGCCCGCTGACCGGGCTCCGGGCCCGCCGAGGGTCTCAGGTCGCCGGCGCGATCCGGGGCAGGAGCAGCCAGGCGACGATCGCGCCCAGCGCGGTGAACACGACGGCGACGGCGATCGCCACGTCCGTCCCGATGCCGACGAGCGCCCCGCCGATGGCTGCGCCGAACGGGTAGCCCATGAAGTTCATCGCCATCGAGATCGCGAACGCCCGGCCCATCCAGGCGGGATCCGTCCGCCGCTGTCGCAGCGTGAACAGCGCGATGTCCATCGGCCCGTTCAGGAGCCCCTGGATCGCCATCACGGCGACCAGGACGGGCAGGGTCGGGGAGGCGAGCAGGGCGGCGGCGGTGACCGCCATGCCCGCCATCGGCCAGACCAGCATCGACCGCTCCCGACCCTGGGTCTGCCAGCGGCCGGCGACGAGGGCACCGATCCCCCCGGTGACGCCCGACACGGCGAACACCACGCCGACGACGATCGCGCCGAGCCCCATGTCGCGCAGGACCAGGACCGGGATCACGATCGTGACGATGCCCCAGCCGAGGTTGATGATCGTCAGCGAGAGCCCCAGCGCGCGCAGGGTGGGGTTGCGGAGCGTGTACTGCAGGCCTTGCCACGCATCCACGAGCAGCCTCCCGGTGGACGCCGTCACCGTGACCGGATCGGCGATGCCCACGAACACGATCGCCGAGATCACGAAGAGCAGGGCGATCACCATCAGCGTCTGCGGTCCGCCCACCACCTGGACGAGCAGCCCGGCGGCCGGCGGGCCGACGAGCGTGGCGACGACGTACCCGTTGGAGTCCAGGGCGTTGACGCGCTCCCAGAGGCGCTTGGGGACGATCAGCGGGAACAGGGTCCGGAGGCCCACGGAGCTCAGGGGAGCGGTGAGTCCCGCGATGCCCGTGACCAGCACGAGCACCGGTGGCGTCAGGGTGTCCGTGAGCGCCATCACCGCGATCAGGGTGAGCGCGCTGGCGCCGACGAGCTGGTCGAGGATGATCAGCCGGGCGCGCCCGTGGCGGTCGAGCAGGGCGCCCACGATCGGGCTGACGAACAGGCCGGGAGCAACGCTGGCGAACGTGACGAGGCCGGCCAACGCCGGCGACTGGAATTCCTGGAGCGTGAACAGGACGATCGTGACGCCCAGCATGCTGCCGCCGATGCGGCTGAGCGCCATGCCGAGGAGGATCCGGCCGAGGGTCGGGATCGCGAACAGGGCGCGATAGGACGGGGCGGGCTCTCGAACGTGCACGTCGTGGACGCTACCAGAGGTGCCATGCCGCCCGAGCTGCCCCGGTGGCGCGATCAGATCCGGTGACGATGCCGCTTCTGCCGCGGTTCGGCGACCTCGCCTGCCTGGTGGTCCAGGATCTGCTTGAAGACCTTGCCCATGCCCGGGCGCATGAGGTCGCGCGCGGCGGCATCGAGGTCGTGGTCGCGGCGGCGCACCCGGGCGGCCTCGCGCGGATCGAGCGGCTCGAGCACCTCGAGCAACTCCTCGGCATCCGGGGACTGGCGGTCCTCGTGCATGCCGCGATCGTTGCCCGCAGCAGTCGCATCGTCAAGCGCCGAACCGGCACCCGAAATGTGCCCTCGAGTCCTCTGCCGGACAGCGCCATGACCACCGGTCGGTGGTTTGGCGCCCGCCTGGTCCGGAACCGGACCACCGCTCATGAACGCGTTCGCCCAGGACCCTCATCGGCGTTCGCCGCGGCATCGTTGATGACCATCACCCAGGAACCAGGCCGCACCGGGTCGGTCCCGCCGGCCGGGAGTCGGACGCGAGCGAAGGACCGGCGGACCCCGCGCCGCGGGCGGGTCAGTCGCCGCGCGTCGCGATGACCGAGAAGGAGAGTGGCAGCCGGCCGCGCTCCTCGGGGCGCACGTCCCGGTGGCCCGCCCACCAGTCCACCGGATACTCGGCGACCTCCTCGAGGCGCAGGCCGGACCGTGCCAGGGCGGTGACGACCTCGCCCATCGTCCACGCCCGCGCGAACTTCCAGTGCTGGTCGCCGTCGGGGATCGAGAGGCGGTCGATGTAAGCCGGCGCCCACCCGCGCGACGCCTCCGGCCCGGCGAAGTAGTCGTACCCGGTAAGGATCCAGTGCCCGTCCTCGTCGGCATCGAACAGCCACTCCGCGGGATGACCCTCGAACATCACGAGGCGACCCTCGGGGGCGAGAAGGCGCCGCAGCACCGCTGCCCAGGCGTCGAGGTCCTGGAGCCACATGAGCGACCCGCGACCCGTGTAGAGCAGGTCCGCGGTCCCGTCGAGGTCGTGCGGCACGTCCATCACGTCCGCCTCCACCCAGCTCGCCGGCGCACCCGTCGCCGCTGTCAGGGCGCGGGCGAGATCGAGCATCCGCGGGCTGAAGTCGATCCCCACGACCTCGGACGCCCCGAGGTTCCAGAGCGACAGGCTGTCGCGCCCACCGGCGCACTGGAGGTGGATCGCCCGGCGGCAGTGTCCCCGGAGATCGCCGATCAGCGCCTCCTCCAGCGGGAAGAGGCTCGAGCCACCGGCGCGGACCTCGGCGATCGACTCCTCGAGCCAGCCCTCGTACCGCTCTGCGGCCTGGTCCCAGGCGAGCCGGTTGGAGGCGTGCATGCCGCGGACGTCCGTCATTTCCGCGGCTGTGGCCGGGCGGACGTCCGACGTGTCATCGTGAGAATCGTGGGTCTCGCCACGGGGATCGTGCCCCCTCGTCATGGATGCTCCTACGTCGGGCGGCCACACCCATCGGCGGCCGGCGAGTCCATGAGCCAGGCGCCTGACCTCTGACAAGGGTGACACTCATCGCGGAGTCTAGCCCCGGAGGCGACCGGGCCCTGAGCCCATGCCCCGACCTGCCCCGAACCGTGCCCCGATGGGAGCGGCGAAGACGGAAGGGCCGCCGTCCCCTCGGACGACGGCCCAGCATTTACCACAACGTACGGGGGCCGGGCGAACGACCGGCCCCGCGGGCGTCATCGGCGGCCGGGCTCACGTCCCCGACCGCCGGGATCTGCCGGCTCGGGTTTCGTCCGAGAGGTTGCCCGCACGGGGACGCGTCACCGGATTCAAGGAACCGCGCGATGCGTCTTCGCTCGCCGTCAACCGGCGCGACTGGGTCCTGCGCCGTCGCGAGCCCGGCCAACTGGCCGTTCGCATCGCCATCACCGGCTACCTCCCGGGACGCCCTCCGCGGGGGGAGGACGAGAGACCCGTATTATCCACCAGGGGCGCAACCCCGGCCAGCGCGGCCCGTGACCGCACCGCCCGTGACATCTGTCGCCCGCCCGGAAGCTAGCGCAGTGGGAGCCGGATCACGGTCGCGTTCGAGCCGCCGTTGATGTCCTTCGCCCCGACCGTCAGCGACATCGTCCCGGCCGATCCCCCCGTCTTCGGGCGGATCGTCGCCTTCCACGTGTTGGACGAGACCTTGGTCATGGCGACCTTCCACGCCGCGCGGCCAGGCTGGCGGACGGTGACCCTGGGCGTCGTGGACAGGCGCTCCGCGGTGACCGCCGTGATCGTGAAGGACGATCCGCGGAGCGGGGAGGCCGTGGATGCCACGACCCGGAACGCATCGGCGAGGACGGCGACGGAGGCGACGGCCACCTGGTTCCCGTTCGTGGCCCGAACGACGAACCGGTACGTGCCGCGGCGGGCCCAGGCGCCGTCCGCGAGCTTGCCGTTCCAGGCCCAGGACACCGCCCCCGCGGGAAGCGCGCGGTCCGTCCAGGCGCTGCGGACCACCGCCCCGGACGCATCCACGATGTCGAGCGACACCGTCGCCGGTGTCAGCAGCCGGAACGAGACAGTCGACTTCGTGGCGAGCCGGTCGCCGTCCTGCGGGAAGAAGAGCGACGGGGTACGGGTGACTCTCGCCAGCGCCGCGTAGACGTCCACCTTGGTCGAGACGGGGAGGCCGGCGTTTCCGGCCGGGTCGACGGCCGTCAGCGTCACCGTGTAGCGGCCATCCGGGACGGCGACCCCGGCGGCGGTGCGGCCGTCCCAGGTGACCTGGCGGGCGCCCGGTTGGACCACACCGGCGATCCTTCGCACGGCGGTGCCGGCGGCGTCGCTGACCACGGCAGTGACCGTCGCGGCCTCGCTGACGGAGTAGGGGATCGCGACCGTCTCCCCGCTCCCGTCGCCGTTGGGGGTCACGGTCGCGATGGCGGGACCGGCGCCGTCGACCGGCGGCAGCGCCAGCACGGGTGCCACGGTGTCGATGATGAAGTCGACCGTCGCGGTACGCGTGTTGCCGGCCGCATCTCGGGCGGCGACCGTGACGGCGTGGGGCCCGTCGCCCTTGACGACGACCGGCGTCTTGCCGACCGCGACGGCGGGCGCGCCGTCCACGCTGATCGTCTTCGCCGCGACCCCGGACGAGGCATCGGAGACCGTCGGAGCCATCGAGACCGGGCCGCGCCATGTTCCGGCCGCGGCGCCGGCGGTCCCCTTGAGCGGGATGGTGATGGCGGGCGGGACGGTGTCGATCTTCAGCGTCACCGCGTGCCACGCCTCCCGGACGCCGGCCCGGTCGGTGGCGCGGTACTCGACGCGGGGGCTCCCGTTGGTCGCGACGACGAACGGCCCCGCATACGTGTGGGCGGTGCCACCGTTGACGCGCCAGCTGATCGATCGGACACCCGAGACGGCGTCCGTGGCGGACAGGGTGACCGTCACAGGTGTCACCTTCCAGCCGCCCTGGCCGGCAGTCGAGGCGGTCGAGGCCTTGGTGACGGGCGACGTGTGATCCACGGTGAACACCCCGGTCCGGGTGGCCGTGGCGTTGCCCCAGCTGTCGCTGGCGCGGAGCGTCCACCGGTACTCCCCGTCCGGGACCAGGGAGCCCGCGCTCGTGCGCAGGTCCCACGTGAAGCGGACGATGTCCCCGCTGAGCGATACGGACCGGACGGTGGTCCCGGCGGCGTTCCTGACGACCAGGCTCACGGCCGCCACCTCGGACACGCGTGCGGCCACGACCATGGCGTCGTTGACACCGTCGGCGTTGGGCGAGAGCAGCGGTGCCTGATCGAGGGTCCAGGCGGCGGGACCGGTGCTGTCCCGCGGCGCAAGCGCGGCGGCCCGGACGAAGCCGGTCGCGGTTCCGCCGATGACGGCGACGCGGAAGATCCGCGTGCCGCCTGCCATCGGAGCGGCCTCGGCCGTGAGCCGCAGGCGCGTGCCCTTGGCCAGGGTGGAGGCGGGGACCGCGTCGGGGTCGGCGGCGGCTTCGGCGGTGGCGAAGCGCGCGCCGCCCGTCGCGCTCGTCACCTCGGCCGCCCCCGGGACCACGAAGTCGGCGGGCGAGGTCCCGGTCGAGGACGGCACCGTCCCGGTCACCACGTTGGCAGTGAGGCCGAGATCCCCCACGACCGACCGGTAGAACCCGGAGGGCGTCGTCGTGTCCGGGTCCATCTCGAACCGCAGGCCGGGCGTCCGCTGCGAGTCATACGGGCCCCGGACGTGGTCGTGGTGGCTGGGCGCGGCGCGGAACACCTGGTCCATCGTCCGTCCGGTCGTGAACAGCTGGCGGATGTAGTCGGTGGCCGGATGGCTGGGGTGGCCCTCCGCGAACACGGCCCTGGCACCGGCGCCGATGAACCCGGCCCCATAGTTGTCCACCCGCAGGCGGGCGTCGGCGAACGTCCCGGTTGCGAGGCCGGGCTCGGTGTTGCCCGACGCGTAGCACAGGTGGTAGAGGATCACGACCGCGTTCGGCGCCAGGCGGATGTTGGCCTGGATGTAGCTCTCGCCGTAGTACACGGTCCTGGTGCCGTCGGCGCCCGAGGACGGATCGAGCCCCAGGCCGTCCTTGGTCAGCGTCTGGAACGGCGGATAGACGCTGGGCCAGCCGTTGCCATGACCCAGGTAGACGAGGATCGAGGCGCCCTGGACAGCCGCCTTGACCCGCGACCACGTCGCGTTCGGGGTGGAGAGCGTGACGACGTTGGACGTGTACCTGCGAGCCTCGGTCGCGACGGCCGCGGCGTCGGCCTTGTAGTGGGCGGTGCTCGCGCCCACGGGTCCGACCACGATGACCACCTTGACGGCGGAGGTGGAGGCCGCGGCGGCGGGCGTGGCCGGGATCGCGATGACGATGAGAAGGAGAACGAGGGCGGCGGTGAGGGCGCGACGCAAGTGGCACGGCTCCCGGATGGGCAGGATTGACGGAGACGGCTGCCTGGAGATCCTGACCGCGCGGGGCCGCAACGGACACCACCGGAAGGTCCTGCACCGACCGGTACCAGGCGGCGAGGCAGGCATCGTCGGCGGAGAGCCGGCGCTCGGTGCGACCGCCGCAGCGAACCCGTACCATCCCCCCTGATGGGTGAGCGGACGACGGCCGCCAGGCTGCTGATCAAGCCGGGCGCCGCCGTATGGGTATCGGATCCGGCCCGGGCCGCGCTGCTCGGACCGATGCCGGCCGGAACCGACCTCGTGGACACGCCGGTCGAGGCCGGCGTGGCGGTCGTGGTGGCTGACGATGCCGCGACCATCCGCTCGATGCTCGATGCCCATCTCGGGGACCTGGCCTCACGGGCGGTCTTCTGGGTCGTCTACCCGAAGGGCAACCGCGCGGACATCAACCGGGACTCGTTGTGGCGGATGCTCGCGCCGTACGGGCTGCGTCCGATCACCCAGGTGGCCGTCGACGAGACATGGTCCGCGCTCCGCTTCCGGCCGCTGCGACCCGACGAGATCGAGGCCGAGGGCGCCCGCTGAACGGTCGCGGTTTCGGTCCCGTACAGTGACCCCGGCACGGCGGACGATCGTCGAACACGGAGGCGCACACGCGGGATGGCGGTCGGAACGCAGGTGACACGCGGAAGCGGACCGCCGCCCACCACGCTCGTGATCGCGCTGGTGCCGCTGGCGGTCGCGATCAACTTCGTGGCGAACTGGGCGGCGGGGCTGACGCGCCTGCCGATCTACCTCGACACGATCGGCACGTTCCTGACGGCCGTTCTGCTCGGGCCCTGGTGGGGCGCCCTCACCGGCCTTCTCACCAACGCCGTCGGCGTCGTGCCCAACGGGGTCTCGAACCTCCTGTTCGCGCCGGTCAACATGGCGGCCGCCCTCGTGTGGGGGTACGGCATACGGTCGCTGGGCCTGGGGCGCAACGCCGTGCTGTTCTTCGCGCTGGCGGCGGTCGTCGGCGTCGTGACCGGGGTCCTGGCGACGCCAATCGTGCTGTACGTGTACGGCGGGGCGACCGGGCATCCGTCGGACCTGATCACGGCCGCCCTCGCCAGCTTCGGGCTGGAGCGGGCGACGCTGGTGTCCAGCATCGCGTCGTCGGTTCCGGACAAGATCATCTCCGCGTACGTGGGCCTGGCGCTCACCGCGGCCCTGCCCGCCGCCGTGGCGGCCCGAGCCGTGCTCCCCGAGCAGCCGGGCACCCGCCGGCTGGTCGTGGCCATGGTGGGGATCCTGGTGGGCGTGGGGCTCGCGATCGTCGTCGTCGCCCTGCAGCCACCCGCCTGACGGCATCGCCGTGATCCCGGATTGGGACACGCGATCGGTCCGCGCCGGGGCCTCGCCCCCACCGGTCGTCGTCATCCGCGGGCTTGGCGTCCAGTACCCGTCCACCGCGACCCCTTCGCTCGTGGACGTCAGCCTTGACCTCTTCCCGGGCGAGCTCGTAGGCCTGGTGGGGCTGACCGGGGCCGGCAAGTCCAGCCTTTGCCGTTGCCTCAACGGCATCGTTCCCCAGCTCGTGGACGCCGACGTCGTCGGATCGGTGGCGGTGTGCGGCATCGACGCACTCCGGACACCGGTCCGCCGGATGGCCGCGACGGTGGGCGTCGTCCTCGACGAACCGGATTCCCAGCTCAGCCAGGGGACCGTCGGGGAGGAGGTGGCGCTCGGCCTGGAGTCGCTCGCGGTCCCGTACCCGGAGATGGTCACGCGGGTGGACGACGCCCTCGCCCTGGTGGGCCTCACCGGCATGCAGGACCGGCCGCCGCTCAGCCTCTCCGGGGGCGAGCAGCAGCGCCTGGTGCTCGCCTGCGCTCTCGCGGTCCGGCCGCCGGTCCTGGTCCTGGACGAGCCGACGTCCGGGCTCGACCCCCGGTCCCGTGTCGCGGTCTTCGACCTCCTGGCGCAGATGGTGGCGCGGGACGGGACCGCGATCATCGTGGTCGAGCACGACGTCGAGCTGCTCGCCGAGCGAGCCGACCGGATCGTCGTGCTCCACGAGGGCCGGCTGGTCGCCGCCGGCACGCCGGCGGCGGTGTTCGGCGATGTCACGGCCATGCGCGCGGCCGGGGTCCGTGTCCCGGACGTGACGGCGGTCTCGGTGGCACTCGGCGGCAGGGCGGGGCAGCCGCTGCCGGTGACGCTCGAGGACGGGCTCCGCTGGCTGGCGGAGGCCGGGTGACCGGCACGGACCTGCCGGCTGGCGGGGGCCGGGTGATCCGCTCGGACCTGCCGGCTGGCGGGGGCCGGGTGATCCGCGCGGACGCGGTGACCGGAACGGACCGGATGACCCGTGCGGGGCCGATCCTCGCCGTCCGCGGAGCGACCTACCGGTACCCGGGGGGCGCGACGGCGTTGGACGGGGTCACGCTGGAGGTCGCCCCTGGCGAGGTCATCGGGATCGCCGGTGCCAACGGGGCAGGGAAGTCCACGCTGGCCCGCCTCCTCAACGGGCTCCTGCGGCCGGTCGCGGGATCAGTCATCGTCGATGGACTCGACACTCGCAGCCACGAGGTCCACGAGCTCGCGAGGACGGTCGGGCTGGTGTTCCAGCAGCCGCGCGCGCAGCTGTTCGCCCGGACCGTGGCGGAGGAGCTCGCGTTCGGGCCCAGGAACCTCGGCCTGCGGAAGGCGGAGGTGGAGGCACGCGTGGCGCGGGCCGCGACGCGCCTGGGCCTTGACGATGTCCTGGGGTCGTCGCCCTTCGACCTTCCCGGGCCGCGCCGGCGGCACGTGGCACTCGCGTCGGTCCTCACGATGGAGCCGCGCGTCCTGGTCCTCGACGAGCCCACGACGGGCCAGGATCACCACGCGGCCACCGTGGTCGCGGACCTCGTCCGTGACCTGCGCCTCGAGGGGGTGGCGGTGGTCTGCATCTCCCACGACATGCGGCTGCTGGCCGCCGTCGTCGAGCGGCTGGTGGTCATGGCGGCCGGCCGCATCGTGGGGGACGGGACCCCCAGGTCCATCTTCTCGGACCGCGGCGTGCTGGAGGCGGCGGGCCTCATGGCGCCCCAGCCCACGCGGCTCGGCCTCGCGCTGCCGCAGCTCCGGGGGAGTCCGGCCGTGCTCGACGTGGAGGAGCTCGTGGCGCAGCTCGCGGTCGCGCGCGCGGCCGGCCGGGGGATGCGGTGACGGCGGATCCCCGGGGCCTCCTGGCCTACGTGCCGGGCCGCTCCTGGCTCCACCGGGCCAGCCCGTTGCCCAAGATCGCCTGGCTCGCCGGTGCCGTCGTGGTGGTCCTCGCCACGTACGACCCTGTGATCCTGGCGGGCATCGCGACCGCGGGGCTCCTGCTCGCCCTGTCGGCGGGGGTGGGCCGCGCGGCGGCGCGGACCGTGATCGCCCTCGCGCCCATCGCCGCCTCCGTGATCGTCCTGCAGACGCTGGCCCCGGTCGCCTGCCGGCCCGCCTGCACCCCGGTCGCACAGGTCGGTCCGCTGACGCTCTACCAGGAGGGTCTGTCGCACGCGATCGCCCTGGTCGGCCGGCTGATCGCGATGGAGACGGTCGGCGTCGCGATGCTGGCCACGACCCACCCCTCGGACCTGTTCGCCGTGCTGCGCCGGCTCCGCATGCCGTACGAGGTCTCGCTCATGGCGATGCTGTCGCTGCAGCTCATCCCGCAGCTCCTCCAGGAGCTCCGCACCGTGCTCCAGGCACAGCGGTCGCGCGGCCTCCAGGCGACCGGCATCGGCGCCCTCGTGCCGACGCTGGTTCCCGTCGTCGCCGGCTCCTTCGACCGCCTCACCACGCTGGTCCTGAGCCTCGAGTCGAGGGGCCTGGGCGCGGGTCCGCGGACGTCCTACCGGCGGGTCGACCTGCGCCGGGTGGACCTGCTGGCGACTGCCGTCGCGATCCCGGCGACCATCCTGGGGACCGCGACGGCGATCACCCGCTGGGGCGTCGACCAGGCCGGCGTCATCGTCCTGCCGCCCGCGGTCGCGGTTGCGATCGTCGTCGCTGCTGCCGCCGTGTTCGTCGTGGTCATGGCCTCCGGCCTCCGGTCGCTGGCCCGCGGCTGAGACCGATCCAGCATGACCGTGTGGGACGGTTCCGGGCTCGGCGGTCAGGCGTGGGCGTCCGACTCCATCGGGCGCGAGAGGTGCTCGACCTGGATCGTGCTGTGCGCGACGTCGAAGTCGTCCGCCAGGCAGGCGTCCACGGCACGCAGGATCGAGTAGGGATCGGCACCGTCCACGACGGCCACGTGTGCCGTGAGCATCGGCAGCCCGGCGGTGATCTGCCAGGCGTGGAGGTCATGCACGGCGGCGACGCCCGGCACCCCCAGGATCCGCTGCCGGACCGCCGGGAGGGACAGGCCCGGAGGCACCGACTCCATCAGGACGGCCATCGCGTCGCGCAGGAGGAGCAGGGCGCGGGGCACCACGAGGCAGACGACCGCGAGGGACGCCAGCGGATCGGCCAGCGCCCACCCGGTGAAGATGACCAGGAGCCCCGCGACGATCGCCGCCACCGATCCGATGGCATCACCGAGCACGTCGAGGAACGCGCCGCGGGCGGCGAACCCGGAATGCTCGCTTCGCAGGACCAGGGCCGCGGTGCCGGAGCCGACGAGGCCGATCGTCGCGGCGACCAGCATCGGGCCCGGCTCCGGGATCTCCGGCTCCATGAGGCGGATCACGGCCTCGTAGGCGATGAACACGCCGAGAGCGACCAGGAGCCCGGCGTTGACGCAGGCGGCGATGACCTCGGCCCGGGCGTACCCGAACGACCTGTCGTGGGTCGCCGGCCGGGCGGCGATCGTGGCGGCCGCGAAGGCGATCGAGATCCCGATGACGTCCGTGACCCGGTGGGCCGCGTCCGCGACGAGAGCGAGGCTGCCCGACATCATCGCCGCCACGATGTCCGCCGCGAGGGCGACGATGGCCACGCCCAGCACGATGGCCAGGTGCCGGCGGTTGCTTCCCACGGTCGGGCGAGGGGCAGCCGAAACCATGGTCTCCGCGGCAGCGGTCGAGAGCGGGGGGAGCGGCGCCATCCCGGCGATTGTAGGGACTCGGGCCGGGACGGGGGCGTCCGGAGATCAGCGGTGGATCAGCCGAACCAGGTTCCGATCTCGTCGTCCGCCACCGCAGGCATCGTCAGGACCTGGAAGATGGCCTCGGGCGGCATCGCGGTGCGACGGGCGACAAGGGCTGTGATCCGACGAGGATCGTGCCGGCAGCGGCGGAGGGCTGCGAGATCCAGCCTGGGCCAGAGAGCGAGCGCTCTCCGCTCCAGGGCACCCGATGCGGTTGCATCGGTCCGCTCTTCGCGCTCGAACTGAAGCAAGCTCATCGAGCACCTCCTTCGGTACGGCGACATCCTCACCTGTTACCCGTCACAGATCAACCGGCGGTGGGGCAAAGATTCCGCAACCTTCCCCGGGCGGCCGTTTGACCGGGGCCGCCCGGGGCGTCAGGCTGGGCCGGTGAAACCGACCACGCGGCGCGGGTCTCGCGCGCGAATCCCGGCTGTCCTCGCGCTCGGCGTGTCAGTGTTCATCGGGGCGTGCGGACCGGCACCGCTGCCCGCCTCGACCGGCGGCACGCCGTCCACCGAGGCCATCGCTGGAGCCACCGCCTCCGGTGGACCGGCCGCGACGCCACGTCCGCCGGCCGGCCACGAGCTCTACGGCTTCGTGCCGTACTGGGAGATGAACGACACGATCGCCGACCACCTGGCCCTCACGCCACTCTCGACGCTCGGGCTGTTCAGCGTGACCGACACGACCAAGGGCGCGATCAACACCAAGCAGACCGGGTACAAGCGGATCACCGGAGACCCCGGAGCGAGGATCATCCGCGAGGCGCACCAGCGGGGCGTCCGCGTCGAACTGGTGTTCACGAGCTTCGGCGCGGCCCGCAACGAGGTGCTGTTCGCGAACGAGGCCAGGCAGGAGGCGACGATCGGCTCGCTCGTCGCCCTGGTCGCAGACCTCGGGCTCGACGGGATCTGCGTGGATGTCGAGGGCCTCGACCCGCTGTCCGTGGGTGAGTTCGGCTCGTTCGTGGGACGGTTGCGGACGGCGGCCGTCGCCGCGGATCCCTCGGACCGGGTCACGGTCGCCACGTCCGCCGGCGCGCTCGGCGCGGCAATGGCCGCCGCGGCGGTCGCCGCCGGGGCCGACCGGGTGTTCCTGATGGGGTACGACTACCGTGTGGCTGGCTCCTCCCCGGGCGCGACCTCGCCCCTGGAGAGGAGCGACGGCGATCGCGACCTCGTGTGGTCGATCGACCTCTACGCGGCGGCGGGCGTGCCGCCCGAGCGGACCCTGCTGGGGCTGCCGCTGTACGGCATGACCTGGCCAGTGACGGGACCGGTGCTGGGCGCCCCCGAGACCGGCCCCGGACAGGCATGGATCCTGCGCCAGCATCTGGACGTTCTCACGGACCCCGCGATCGTTCCCCTCCGTGACCCGCAGGAGATGGTGGAGGTCTACCTGTTCGGATCCGACGGCACCGTCGGGGCACCGTCGTCGGAGCCCTCGATCCCGGGCGATCCGGCGTCGCCCGGTTCCCCAGCCGCCGCCGTCGGCGCACCGTCATCGGGCTCGCCTGCACCCGGCTCGCCCGCACCCGGCTCGCCGGCCGCGAGCGGGGGCGTCTCCTGGACCGCCGTCTACGTGGACTCGCCGGCGACGCTCGCGCCCAAGATGTCGCTGGCCACTCTCTACGGGTACGCGGGGGCCGGGTTCTGGGCCATCGGCTACGAGCGCGGCCTGCCAGGCTACACGGCCCTCATGGAGCGCTTCGTGAAGGGCGAGCCGCTGCCATAGCCGCTACCGTGGCCGCGCCGTGCACCGGGCCGGCGAGCCGTTGCCCCCGCTGACGCATCCAGGGGCCTCGGCTGCGGTCCAGGGCGGGGACCCGGATTTGCCAGACCCGCGCACCGTGACATGATTCGGCCATGGAACCGCGCCCTTCCGCCGAGGCACCCGACGTCCGGCCGCCGGGCGCCGGTTCCGTGGCGCAGGAGCTCCGCGGCCTGGGAGGAGTCCCGTGGCGCCGCCTCTTCGGCTACCTGCGCCCGAACCTTCTCCCGTTCTCGATCGCCCTGATCGGCCTGGTCATCGGATCGGGGCTGTCGCTCCTCGTGCCGCTGCTGGTCGGGGGTCTCGTTGGCGCGGTCGTGGCGGGGGGCGACGCGGCGGGCCTCGACCGGCTGATCGCCGGGCTGGTCGTGCTGTTCCTCGGCCAGTCGCTGGGCGGCTTCGTCCAGGGCTACTTCCTGGGCGTCGTGGGGGAGCGGATGGTGGCGCAGCTGCGCGGGGAGCTGTTCGAGCGCCTCGTCACGCTGTCGCTGGACTTTCACGGTCGCAGCCGGGTGGGGGAGCTGGTCTCGCGGCTGTCGATCGACGTCACGCTCATCCGGACGATGCTCACCCAGACCACGACCTCCCTGCTCTCGTCGCTGATCGGCCTCATCGGATCCGTCGTGATCCTGTTCCTGCTCAGCCCGACGCTGCTGGTGGTGGTGCTCGTGCTCGCCCCGGTCCTGATCGCGGTCGCCATCGTCTTCGGTCGTCCGCTCCAGCGGGTGAGCACCGAGGTGCAGGACGCCATCGCCCACAGCACCGTCACCGCGGAGGAGGCGCTGTCCGGGATCCGCGTGGTCAAGAGCTACGTCCGCGAACCGTTCGAGGTGGCCCGCTACGGCGTGGACCTCGCCGGGGTCGTCGCGGCGGGCATCCGCCTGGCCCTCTGGCGTTCGGGATTCGGGGCGGTGATGGGGTTCCTGGGGTTCGGCGCCGCGGCCGCGCTGCTCTGGTACACGGGTCACCGGGTGATCGAGGGGAGCCTGGGAGTCGGGACGCTGACCGGGTTCCTGCTGTACGGGATCACCATCGGCGCGAGCCTCGCGACGATCGCGGGCGTCTACGGCCAGTTCCGCGAGGGAACTGGTGCGGTGACCCGCGTCTTCCAGCTTATCGACACCCGGCCGACGATCGTGGATGCCCCCGACGCCGTGGAGATCGGGCACGTGGACGGGGCGATCGAGGTCGATCACGTCACCTTCGCGTACGACGGGGCGAATCCCGTCCTGCGCGACGTGAGCCTGAGCATCGCCCCGGGCGAGGTCTTCGCCCTCGTCGGCCCGTCCGGCGCGGGCAAGACGTCGCTGGTCGGCCTGCTGCCGCGGTTGTGGGACACGACCTCGGGCGCCATCCGGATCGACGGGCGGGACGTGCGACACATCACCACGGCAAGCCTGCGCGAGCGGATCGGCCTCGTCCCGCAGGAGGCCATCCTGTTCGGCGGCACCGTCCGCGAGAACATCCGGTACGGTCGACTGGACGCCTCGGAGGAGGAGATCATCGCCGCGGCGCGATCAGCCAACGCCCACGACTTCATCACGGCGCTCCCCGACGGCTACGAGGCCCAGGTGGGCGACCGCGGCTCCCGGCTCTCGGGCGGCCAGCGCCAGCGGGTGGCCATCGCACGAGCCATCCTCAAGGACCCGCCGATCCTGCTGCTCGACGAGGCGACGAGCTCACTGGACAACGAGTCCGAGCGGCTGGTCCAGGAGGCGCTCGACCGGCTCGAGGTCGGGCGGACCACCGTCATCGTGGCCCACCGGCTGTCGACCATCCGGGCCGCCCACCGGATCGCCGTCCTCGACGACGGCTGGCTGGTGGAACTCGGCACCCACGACGAGCTGATCACGCTCGGGGGCCTGTATGCCCGTCTCTACCGGCTGCAGTTCTCCGAGGGCCGGCCGGCCTGAAGGCCCGGCGAGGCTCGGCTCATCGGGGTGCCGGGCCGGCGGGGGTTGAGCCGGCCACCAGCTCGCCCGCCCGGCCGGCGACCGGGATCGAGATCCGGAGGCTGGTCGGGCCGCCCGTGGGGCTGACGACCTCCAGCGTGCCATCCAGCGCCTGGACGCGGTCCCGGAGCCCCGCCAGTCCGCCCCCGGGCGTGACCGTCGCGCCGCCGACGCCATCGTCGCGGACCTCCACGAACAGCCACCCGCCGCCTGCCCGCAGCAACACGCTGCACCTCGCGGCGGCGCTGTGCTTGGCGACGTTGGCGAGGGCCTCCGCCACGACGTAGTACGCGGCGCGCTCCACCGCGTGGGGGAGCCGATCCCCGACGCCCAGGGAGCTGTCCACGTAGGTCGGCACTGGGCAGCGCCCGGCCACGGCCCCGAGCGCCGCGACGAGCCCGCGGTCGACGAGGATCGACGGGGCCACCCCACGGACCACCTCGCGCAGCTCGGCCAGTGCCTGGCGCGCCTGCTCGCGGGCGTCCGCGACCAGCCGCCGCGCGGCCGCCGGGTCGGTGTCGATCCGTTCCTCGGCCAGGCCGAGGTCGATTGCCAGCATCACCAGGCGCTGCTGGGCTCCGTCGTGCAGGTCACGCTCGATCCGCCGCAGCTCGCTGGCCTCCACCTCGAGGGCGGCGGACCGGGTGTCGCGCAGGCGCGCCACGTCCCGGCGCAGCGCATCGGCGGGGTCAACGCAGAGCATCCCCTGGACCACGGCCCGGTGGAGCACGACGAGCCCGCGGGTCGTCGAGGCAGCCACCGGCAGGAGCAACAGCCCGACGACGAACAGGACCGCGGCGACGAGGCCGGCGTCAGCCGGTTCGCCCGGCCGGATGGGGATCCGGACGCCAGACGCCTGGACCGCGAGGAGCACGACCGGGACGAGCATCAGCCCGACGGAGATCGACCACAGCGTCACCGTCACGGTGAACTCGATGATCGTGAGCGGGAGGGCGACCAGTACGTAGAGCACGTCCAGCCAGCGGTTGCCGTCGAGGAACTCGGCCTCGGCCCACTGGCGGACCCAGGGGCCCCACGGCGCGCGCGGGTCCGGGTCGATGGGCCGGTACGGATGCGGCGTCAGCGGCCGCTCGTCGACCATGGACATGCGCCAGCGCTCGACGCGGGCGAAGACGCGAGCCGCCTCGATACCCAGGCCGATGAACGGGATCCCGATGATCAGGAACAGGAGGGAGCCGCCGATCGAGAACAGCGTGCTCAGGACGCTGATCGCGGTGACCGAGACGAGCAGCCCGAGACCGACGGCCAGGACCGCACGCCAGGTCTTCAGGGAGAACGGCGACCAGGCGAAGGCGCGGATCGCGTCGGACGCGCCGTAACCCCTGCCGGGTTCGCCGGGAGCCATCTGTGCCGCCATCGCGCCGACCCTACCATTCCGTGCTGCCGCGATGCACCGCGGTATGCACACGATGCTGGCGGTCGCCGGCCCCCCGGCCCAGCCGGGCAGCGGGCGTCTTCGGGGTGGGGCTAACCCCACCATGGGCCGCGCCACGGGCAGGCGTCGGGCGCCGGTTCGGGTGTGACTCGAGCGCCGGTTTCGGGCATGATCGGGCCGTGAGCCGCCCGCCCCTCCGCGTCGTCATCGCCGACGACTCCGTCCTGCTCCGCGAGGGCCTCGCGCACCTGATCGAGGAATCGGGTGGCGAGGTGGTCGCGCGCGTGGGCGACGGACCGTCGCTGGTCGCCGCCGTGGTGGAGCACCGTCCCGATGTCTCGGTCGTGGACGTGCGGATGCCCCCGAGCCAGCGCGACGAGGGTCTCCGCGCCGCGATCGAGGCCCGGCGGCGGGTCCCCGGCTCGCCCGTGCTGGTGCTGAGCCAGTACGTCGAGCGCCAGTACGCGACGGAGCTGCTTGCGGACCGTGCTGGCGGCGTCGGTTACCTGCTCAAGGACCGCGTGGCGGACGTGCGCGACTTCATGGACGCGCTGCGCCGGGTAGCCGCGGGTGGGACCGCGCTGGACCCGGAGGTCGTCGCCCAGCTGATGGTGCGCCGCCGGCGGGACGACCGCCTGGCGCAGCTGACGCCCCGCGAGAGAGAGGTCCTGGCGGCGATGGCCGAGGGCCGCACCAACGCCGGGATCGCGGAGGCCCTGAGCATCAGCGAAGGCGCCGCGGAGAAGCACATCACGAGCATCATGAGCAAGCTCGAGCTCCCGGAGTCCAGGGGCGATCACCGGCGGGTCCTCGCCGTCCTCGCCTACCTCGAGGCGGACTCCTGAGCCGACCCGGCGCTGGAACGTGACCGGGAAGACGCTGGCACGCTGGCGCGGGTCGCCGGAAGGCGTCAGCGGCCGGCCGGCGATTAGACTCAGCGGAACCGCCACGTCCCGACAGGGCCAGCAGGAGGCCGAGATGCTCATCGATCCCGTCGCGCCCCCGCCGCCCGACAGCCCGGCGGCCGTCTCGCTCGTCCGCGGGCGCGCCCGGCGCGGGCAGGTCCCCCGGACGGCCCATGCAGGGTGGACGGCGCCGGCGGGCCGGGTCGATCCCGTGGACACCGTCATCGCGTCCAACGTGGGCCGGCTGGAGGACCTGGTGCCCATCCGCATCGGGCGGATGATCGAGTCGCCGTTCGCGTTCTACCGGGGCTCGGCCGCGGTGATGGCGGGGGACCTGGCCACCACGCCGAGCATGGGCTCGAGCGTCCAGCTGTGCGGCGATGCCCACCTTGCGAACTTCGGGGTCTTCGCGAGCCCGGAGCGGCGCCTCGTGTTCGACTGCAACGACTTCGACGAGACGCACCCCGGCCCCTGGGAGTGGGACGTCAAGCGCCTCGCCGCCAGCTTCGTGGTCGCCTCGAGGTCCAACGGCTACGGCGAGCCGACCGCCCGCGACATCGCGGAACAGGTTGGCCGGGCCTACCGCACCTGGATGCGCCGGTACGCCGGGATGCGGGCGCTCGACGTCTGGTATGCGGCCATCCCGATCCGGGACATCCTGGAACGGGTCGAGCGCGCCCGACGGCGCACCGTCCTGGCGACGACCCTCGCGGAGGCGCTCGAGGTCGCCCGGCGCAAGGACCACATGGCCGCGCTGGGCAAGCTCTCCCAGCCCGGTCCGGATGGGGGATGGATCATCCGCCATCGCCCGCCCCTGCTGCGCCGGATCCCGGACGACGACCCGCTGCGCCAGGCCGTCCCGGACGTCTACCGCGACTACGTCAAGTCCCTCGCACCGGATCGCCGGGTCATCGTCGAGAAGCACAGGCTGGTCGACGTCGCCCTCAAGGTCGTCGGCGTCGGCAGCGTGGGCACCCGCTGCTACATCGCGCTCTTCCGCGGTCCGTCGGGGGGGCCGCTGTTCCTGCAGGTCAAGGAGGCGAGGCCATCGGTCATTGCCCCCTTCGTCAAAGGGCGGCGGATCCGCCACCAGGGCGAGCGCGTGGTCAGCGGGCAGCGGATCATGCAGGCCGTCTCGGACATCTTCCTGGGCTGGACGACTTCTCCCGCCACCGGTGCCGAGTTCTACGTGCGCCAGCTCCACGACATGAAGTACGGCATCGACATCGCCGGCCTTCGGCCCGCCGGAATGGAGCTGTACGCCCAGGTCTGCGCGTGGGCGCTCGCCCGGGCCCACGCCCGGTCCGGGAACGTCGCGGAGATCGCGGGGTACCTGGGGCCGGGCGACGTGTTCGACCGGGCCCTGGCCGACTTCGGCGTTGCCTACGCGGACCAGGCGGAGCGGGACCATGCGGCGCTGGTGGCGGCGGTGCGCGCCGGGAGGCTGCCCGCCGAGACGGGCGTCTGAGGCCTGAGGCCTCCGGAGCGCCGGAGCGCACCGTCGGCGATCCGCGCTAGCGGCCGATCTCGATCCGCCCGTTCCAGAGCACGTAGTGGGTGCGGAACGTGTCGACGTGCATCACCTTGCCCGCGGCGCTGCGGACGACTCGGGTGACCGAGACATCCATCCCGTTCGAGGGGTATTCGACCTGGTCGCGCACGCCGTGCGGGAGAGTGTCCACGATCTTCTCCGTCGTGGTCGCGACGCTAACGTTCGTGACGACCGGCCGCCCGATCGAGACCCTGCGGCCGTCGCCGACGCCCCAGATCTCGTAGGTGACGTAGCCGCGGCCGCCGCCGCGGGTCCGGATCCCCCGGATGTAGACGAGGTGCTTCGTGTCGTTCGTGAACGACATCGTCTGCGTGCCGCCTCCCATCTTGGACACGGTGGCGTCCAGCCCAAGCGGATAGCGGTAGATGTAGTACTTGTGGGCGGACCGGGCGTTGACCTGGAGGCCCGCGCGCAGCGCCGCATTGAACAGCGTCGTGGAGCTGGAGCACATGCCGCCGCCGGTCGCCCCGGTGGGATCCGTGAAGCTGCCCCGGATGACGCCGCCGGGTCCGAAGCCGCGCGCTGCGGTGACCGGCCCGATCGCGCTCCACCACTCGAAGCGCTGGCCCGGCTTGAGGACCGTCCCGTTGATGATCTGGGCGGGGCGCCAGATGTTCGCGCCGAAGAAGTTGCGCTCGCTGATCGGGAAGTAGGTGGTCCAGGACCCGAGCTTCGTCATCAGCGGCGCGGTGGCGGTGGCCTCCTCCGTCGTCAGCTTCGGAGTGACCTTCATCGTGACCACGCCGACCGGGGCGGCCAGGTCGCCATCGGCCCGGGCCTGGAGCTCGGCTGCGATGCGCGCGACGGTCGCGTCCACGTCCAGAGCCCGCCCGTCCTTGCCCGGGACCACGCCGATCGGCTTGCCGCTCCGGTTCTTGAGGAACGACGCGGATGCCGGCTTCTTCAGGATTGCCTTGGCCGCTGCCTTGAGCGTGGGCGAGATCTTCGTGGTGTCGATCACCGGCACGACGGACCCGTCGGCACGCTCCTCGAGGCGAACCCAGGTGCGGACCGTCGATGCCTTGACCGTCCACTTCTTCTTGCCCCAGGCGACGACGACGTCGCGGACGAGCCGCTGGACGCGGATCCTGGCGATGGCGACGGTGCCGTCGTCCCGTGCCGGTGGGATGACGGCCACGGCCACGGGAAGGACGATCTCGGCGGGCGCGTCCATCGCGGTCGTGGCGGCAAGCGCGGCCGCCACGACCGGGGCCGAGTCGGCCGTTCGCCCCGGGTCGGCCGGCGTCGTGACCGACCCGTCCGTCGTCAGGGCGATCGTCGCGTCGACCGGCGCCCGTTCCAGCGGCCGCAGGGCGGCCGTGATGGTGGTCGTCAGCGCCACCTTGTCGAGTACGAGCCGCGGGAGGATCGTCACGCCGTCCCGGGCCTGGCGGACCTCCCCGACCGCGCGCTCGACCACGTCGCCGTCGCGCCCCGCCCGCATCGCCTCGTCGACCAGGGCGTCGATCTCGGCGCGACGGCCGAAGGCCGCGTAGGGGATCGGGATGTCGCCGTCCGGGGTGCGCAGGACGAGGCGGCCCCGGTCGAAGGCATAAGCAGCCTCGAGAGCCCGGGTCGCGGCGGTCCGGTCCAGGCCGGACAGGTCGACGCTGCCGACGTGCACGCCCGGGAGCACCCGGCCCTCGTAGCCGGCGTCCCAGGCGACCAGCCCGGCCCCGGCGACGAGGAGCACCACCGCGAGGCCCACGCCGAATGCGGCGGTGAAGGCCAGGCGTCGGCGGGGCCGGCGAATCCCGGGCGCCGCGGGATCAGGCGCGGGCGGCTGCACCGATGCCCCCGGAGCAGCCCGCGGAGGGCGCCACGCTCCGGTCGCCGCCGCAAGGTCGGCGGTCGACGGACCTGAAGCTTGAGCCGACCCCGGCGCCGTTCATGAACCCGGAGGATAGCGACCGCGGCGGGGCCGCGTTGGCCTTGGCCGGACGGCCGGGCACCGGCCTCCGTCCGGGGCTCGCCGCCGGGTCAGATCCCGGCGCCATCGAACCTGGCGGCAAGGTAGCCCACGGTCCGGCCCGGCGGACCGCCGGCGTCCGCTGACGTCGCCGCGGCAAGGGCCCGGCCCCCGCTGGCGCCCATGGCCCGAAGAGCGGCGAGGCCGAGCACCGCGGGGTCGATGCCGCACATGCCGCAGACAAGATCGCGGATCCCGGCGCGGCGGAGCTCGGCCTCCTGCTGCGCGAGGCGCGCTGCGTCGAGGGCGAGGATGGACGGCAGCAGCAGGTCGGTCGCGTGCTCGCAGGCGGCGGCAGGAGGGTAGTGCGCCATGTCGGTGCTGATGGCGAGGACGACCCGCTCGCCGGCGGACCGCCGGGCGGCGAGCAGCGTCCCGAGCCGCGTCCCGGCGTCGATCGCCCCCGCGCCGCGGCCCGAGGAGACGGTGAGCGGGACCACGCGGGCCGCCGGATCGACCGCGAGCAGGAGCGGCAACTGGACCTCGATCGAGTGCTCGCCGTCGTGGGCGCCCCGGTCGACCAGGAACGGCGGCCCCAGGCCCACGATGGCCGCCGCGAGCGAGTCGTCCACCCCAACCGTACCGGCCGGGGTGGACCAGGCGCCGGTCTCCCAGGCCGCGACGCCGTTCAGCCAGCCCGCGCGGTGGTTTGTCCCGAGCAGGACGATCGTCGCCGGGGCGCGCGCGGGCTTGCCCGGCGTGCTGCGGAGGCGGCCCCAGCCGGCGGCCGCGGGGATCCCCGAGTAGGCGAGGCCGGCGTGCGGCACGAGGATGCCCATCGGGGTACCGCGCGCCGGGGCCGAGTCCGCCCGCACGCCAGGCAGTCGTTCGGCGGCTGCGAACAGCTCCTCGACGGTCGCGCGCAGGACGTCCCCCGACGCCGGGTAGAACGTGCCTGCCACCGCCGCCCTGCGAACCGCCCGCTGAGCCGGTCCGTCACCCCACGCCCGCATCGCCATCACCTCCCGGGCACGTCCCGCGGCTCCATGTCCCGCCATCGCCCTTCGGTCGGCCGCGCGCATCCGGGACATGTCCCTCCGGCCCGGAGGTAGGAGCGGCTCCGGTAGCCGCGACGTTCCACGAGCAGCGCGTCACACCCGGGACACCGTGTGTCCTCGAGGCGAAGCTCGGGCGCGTTGCCGACGTAGACGTACCGGAGCCCTGCGTCCCGCCCGATGTCGGCCGCCCGCTGCAGCGTCGAGTACGGCGTGGGCGGCGCGTCCGGCATGTGGAACGCCGGGAAGAACCGGCTCACGTGCCAGGGGGTGCCGGGCCCAAGCGCCTGGACGATCCAGCGCGTCAGGGCCCGAAGTTCGGCATCGCCGTCGTTGTGACCCGGGATGACCAGGGTTGTGACCTCCAGCCAGACGCCCGCGTCACGCAGGGCGACGATCGCCGCCTGGACATGTGCGAGGCGGGCCCCGCACAGCCGCCGGTAGAAGGCGTCGTCAAAGCTCTTGAGGTCCACGTTCGCCGCGTCGAGGACGGCGGCCAGGAGGTGGACGGCCTCCGGGGTCGCATAGCCGTCGGTGACGAACAGGTTCCGGATCCCGGCCTCGCGCGCGAGGCGCCCGGTGTCGAGGGCATACTCGAGGAAGACCGTCGGCTCGACGTACGTGTATGCGATCGAGCCCGCGCCCGCCCTCCGGGCCTCGGCGACGACCTGCGCGGGCGGCATCGGGCGCAGCGGGATGTCGAGCCCGAGCCGCGGGCCCTGCGCGATCTCCCAGTTCTGGCAGAACGTGCAGTGGAACGGGCAGCCCGTCGTGGAGATGGAGTAGGCGAGCGTCCCCGGGTCCACGTGGAACAGGGGCTTCTTCTCGATCGGGTCCACGCCTGCTGCAGCGACCGCGCCGTACGCCGCGCACCACAGGGTCCCGCCACGGTTCTCGCGGACGCCACAGATGCCGTGACGGCCGGGCCTGACCAGGCAGCGGTGTGCGCAGACGCCGCAGCGGACGGATCCGTCCGGGTTCGGCGTCGCGAGGATGGTGAGGACGGGTTCGACCCCGGGGCGGGCGACCAGCGACATCGGCGACTCCGGTCACAGTCTCGCGCGCCGGGATCCGGGACCACAGTGCCGGCCGGTCCGGAATCGTGGCGGTTTCGCACTGGGGGTGGACGACGGCGGGGACGATGATGCGACCGTCGCTGGAGGTGCTCGCCATGCCTGATCTCGCCGGCGCCGGGACGTCGCGTCCGGCCGGCCCGCCGGAGGGTGGAGCGGGCCGGCTCCCCGGGAGCGTGGACGTCGGCCCGGAGGAGCAGGAACGGTTGCTCGTGCTCGCCAGGGTGGCCGTGGCGGTCGCCGCCGGATCCCTCGGGGACGAGAGCCTCGAGGCCGAGCTCAACCGGGAGCCGCTGTCGGAGCGCCGCGCGTCCGCGTTCGTCACGCTGGAGGAGCACGGGCAGCTCCGCGGTTGCATGGGCGTCATGGACCCCGGGACGCCCGCCTGGGCCTCGGTCGTGCAGGCGGCTCGCTGGGCCGCCCGGGACGATCCCCGGTTTCCCCGCCTGGAACCCCGGGTCCTTCCCGAGATCGAGATCGAGATCTCCATCCTCGGGCCGCTCGTCCGGCTCGACGACCCGCTGGCATGGCGGCTCGGGACGGATGGGGTCGTGGTCTGCCGCAACGGGCGCAGGGGCCTGCTCCTGCCGGAGGTCTCCCGCATGCGCGGGATGGACAGCCGGACGATGCTCGACACGTGCTGCCGGAAGGCCGGGTTGCCGGCCGATGCCTGGCGCGACACCGGGAGCGAGGTCTGGGCCTTCCGGACACAACGGTTCGGCGGGCCGGCGGTGGCCGGATGCGCCAGGACCCGTCGGGCAGGGTAGGGAAGCCCGCTCGCGTCGATCTCGACGGCCATGCCCGCCCCGGTTCGGCCCTGCCCGCCCGGCCGGATCCGGCCCTTCCTGCGGCCATGCCCGCTCCGGAGGCATCATGGTCTGGCGCCGGCGGACCCGGCATCCACCAATCCTCGAGTTGGCCCAGTGAGGGATGACGGTCATGGCCGAGTTTGAGCGGACCGCGACGCTCGGTGTCCCGGCGGAGACGGCCTTCGTCTTCTTCGCAGACCCGCAGCGGATCACCGACTGGGTGCCGACCGCTTCGCACGTCGAGACGATCGTGGTCGACGGCGAGGACGCGGCTGCGCCCGACTCCGACGGGAACCGCGACCGGGACGAGGCGCGGTTCCTCGTGGACCGGTCGGCGCGTCGGGTCGAGTGGGGCCGCCCCGGCACCGGCTACGCGGGCTCGATCGCGGTCGCGGAGGGCACCGCGAGCACCTGCCAGGTGACGGTCCGGCTGCACACCCGGGACGACGTGGATGTCGCGGGGGTCGAGCGGATGCTGGACGAGGCGCTCCGGAACATCCGGCGGGTCGTCACCAGGCGTTGAGCGGCCAGGCCCGGCCCGGCGGCCGGCGCGCCCAAACCTGTCGGCGCGCCTCCCTCCGCGCTGTTGACGCGCCTGCCAGCGTGCCGCAAGGTCGGTCGCGCTGGTCAACGGCCCCAGGGGAAGGTGGAGCGCGACATGGTCTCGATCTCGTTCGGTGGCAGCGGAGGGTTCGGTCTTGCGAGACGCGAGGGCCACTGCCCGGAGCCCTTCGACGCCGCCAACGGCGGGCGGTTGGCCGGACCCGAGGGCTCGCACCCGCTGCACGACATCCGGCCGGAGGACCTCGTCCGTCAATCGTCGGGCGGGATCGACGGCCGGTTCGTCCTGGACGGTCCGGTGCGGGTGGGGGAGGGGATCGCGGGCACGCTGCGCCTGACGGCGGGCGAGCCTGTCTCGGCCCGGAAGGCCGCCCTGCGCCTCGTGGGGCTGCGCCTGGTCGAGGAGCGGAAGAGCGAGACCCACGAGACCGGTGAGAACACCAGCCGTACCGAGAGCTGGGTCGAGGCGAACGGGCGCCTGTTCGTCGAGGATGCGTTCATGGAGCCGGCCATTCCCGCCGCGCTCGCCGCCGGCGAGGTGTTCGAGACCCGGTTCCTGGTCCCGGCCCCGCCCCTCGGGCCGCCGAGCGCCCACCTGGGCGAGGCCATCGTGGCGTGGGCGCTCGAGGCGCGCTGGGACGTGGCAATGGCCGACGACGCCTTCGTTGCGCTCCTCGTGCCCGTCGCGCAGCATCCGGATCTGATCCGGGCCGGCGTCGGCAAGCAGGGCGGCACCGCGCTCCTGGACAGCGTGAACCTGGACGAAGGGACCATCTCGATCACGTCGCCGCTGCCGGCGGCCCCCGGCTCGACGATCGGGGTCCGCGCCGCGTGGCCGAACGCTCCGGGCGGCGCCGCCCGCATCGAGCTCCACCGGCGCACGAACGCGCCCAACGGGACCGAGGGCATCGTCGCGGTCGCGAATACCGGCTCGGAGGAGCTACGGGCCGGGAGCGCGGAGGTCGCGCTGGCCTTACCGGCCGGCAGCGCACCCTCGTTCGACGGCGCCGGCCTCGAGGTCGCCTACGTCGTGCGGGTCCTCGTCGATCGCCGGTTCCGGCCGGACACGGCCATCGAGCGTCCGGTCGCGGTGGCCTGACCGGCGCGCCCGGGGTGCGTCAGGTGAGGTGTCCGATCGGCGTCACCGCGACGAGCGGGATCGGCCTGGTCGTCCGCCGCTGGTAGCCCTCGTAGCGGTGGTGGTTGACCTTGTTGACCAGCGCCCACAGGCGAGCGTAGTCCGGGTCGCCCGGCACGATCACCCTCGCCCGGCCGCGCGCGCTGCGACGGGCCACCTGCACGGTGACGGCAGGATCGGCGACGATGTTGAGGAGCCATGCCGGGTGGCTGTCCTGGCCGTCGTTCGAGGCGACCACCACGAAGTCCGATGCATCGCGGGCATAGACGAGCACGGCCTTGCGTCGCAGGCCCGACCGGCGACCGGTCGTGTGCAGCAGCAGCGAAGGCGGTCCCGCCAGGCGGTGGCCGACGCGTCCGTCCGTCCGCCGGTAGACCGCCTGGTGGGCACGCAGGAAGGCCGCCTGCAGCGAGTGGCCGATGGTCAAGGGTTCCAGTCTCCGTCTCGCGTGGAGGCCACGATCGTTGCCAACCCTCGGCCCTATGCCCCGGACTCGAGCTCCTCGCGGAGCTGCTCGACCGCCCACTCGAGCTCGGCACGCTCGATGACCAGCGGCGGCGCCAGCCGGATCGTGGACCCGTGCGTGTCCTTCGCCAGCACGCCCCGCCGCATGAGGCCCTCGCAGACGTCCCGTCCGGTGCGGCCGACGACGTCGATCCCGGCCCACAGCCCGCGCGAGCGGACCGCCGAGACTCGGTCACACGGCAGCGCCTCGAGGAGGTCCTGCAGGAGGAGCCCCAGCTCGCTGGCACGCGCCTGGAATTCCCCGGTCTCGAGCATCCGGACGACCTCGATCCCGACCGAGCACGCGAGCGGATTGCCGCCGAACGTGCTGCCGTGCTCGCCTGGCCGGAAGACCGCCATGACCTCCGACCGCGCCACGACCGCCGAGACCGGCAGGATGCCGCCGCCGAGGGCCTTGCCCAGGATGTACGCGTCCGGCACCACGGCCTCGTGGTCGCAGGCGAAGGTGGCGCCCGTCCGACCGAGCCCCGACTGGATCTCGTCCGCGAGCATGAGGACACGGTGGTCGGTGCACAGGCCCCGGACCTCGCGGAGGTAGCCCTCGGGCGGGATGATGACGCCCGCCTCGCCCTGGATCGGCTCGAGCAGGACCGCGACCGTGTCCTCGTCGATCGCCGCGGCGAGCGCCGCGACATCGCCGTACGGCACGGTCACGAACCCGGGTGTGAAGGGCCCGAACCCGGCGCGCGCGGCGGGGTCGTCCGAGAAGCTGACGATCGTGGTCGTGCGGCCGTGGAAGTTGCCGCCGAAGACGATGATCCTGGCCCTGCCCTCGGCCACGCCCTTCGCCCGGTAGCCCCACTTGCGGGCCATCTTGAGCGCGGTCTCCACGGCCTCGGCCCCCGTGTTCATCGGCAGGATCGTGTCCATGCCGCACAGCGCCGAGAGCTCCGCCGCGAACGTCCCGAGCAGGTCGTTGTGAAACGCACGACTGGTCAGGGTGAGGCGCCCGAGCTGCCGCTCGGCCGCAGCCACGAGGCGCGGATGGCGGTGGCCGAAGTTGAGCGCGCTGTAGCCCGCGAGCATGTCGAGGTACCGGCGACCGTCCGTGTCCTCGACCCAGGCACCCTCGCCGCGGGCCAGGACGACCGGCAGCGGGCGGTAGTTGTGGGCGGCGTGCGCCTCGGCCTCCGCGATCGCGCGTTCGCCCTCGTGTGCCGCCTCGCCCGGGTCGAGAACCGGTGTCTCCCGTGCCGCCATGGTCCCAGCCCTCACCGATGTGCGAATGCGTGCACCCACGCGCTTGCCTCCACGATGGTCGCACGACCGAAGCGGCCACGCTGGCCCGGCCGGGATCCGGGATCGTCCGCGGTCAGCGGTCAGTCGCGGTCCGCGGGCTTGTCGCCCCCCGCGGGCGTGTCGCCGCCGTCCTTCGTGAGCCCCTGCCTGCTCCGGTAGGCGGCCAGGTCCTGCTTCGCCCTGCGGTCGAAGAACGGCACCAGGAACGGCAGCATGAACAGGCCCGCGACGAGCAGCGGCACGAACAGCATCAGGATCGTCTGGGCCAGCCCGGGAAGCAGGGCCGTCATGAGGTTCGCGGCGAGGGCATAGCCGATCAGGCCGGCGGGCAACGAGAGGACGAGCAGGATGTTGGGCACGTATCGCATCCCCGGATCGTAGCCCCCGGGGTCGCGACGCGACACCGGTACCATAGCCGTGGCGTCCGCCGCCGGCGATCCGCGGAGAACGGGATCGCGTGGAGGGAGTCCTCGATGCGCAAGCTGCTGGTCGCGATCCTCGTCCTGCTTGTCCTCGGCGTCCTGATCGGCGCCTGCACCGGTGCCGTGCATGTCCCGGTCCTGTCCTCCGCCCTGGGCATGGACAAGGCCGCCGACCTGGGCGGGCAGCCCGCGGACCCGGCCGCCCTGGCGGCCCTGCAGGCGAAGCTCGGGATCACGACGCCGTCGCCCGTGGGGAACTACACGCTGGCGTCCCAGCACACGTTCTCGGGCTCCGTTCCGCTCGACCAGACCGTGCCCGAGGCGACCGTGGCGGCGCTTCCCGGAGATCAGCCAGCCCGCCCCCGGCATCAGCGACGTCCACATCCGGTTCCACGACGGCTACGTTGAGACCAGCGCCGTCGTCGACCTCGCCCCGTGGGGCTATCCGATCTCCGGTCCGGTCGATGCCACGTGGCGCCTGGAGGTCACCGGTCCGCAGGCCGCCACCGTCCACTTCGACTCCCTGAAGTTCGGCGCCTTCCCGCTTCCGGGCTTCATCCAGACGAAGGCCGAGGACGCCATCAACGCCTACCTCGCCACGCGTCTTCCCCAGGTCACGGGGCTCGACATGCAGAAGCTCACCTTCGTCGAGGGCGGCATCGACTACTCGGGCACGATCCCGCAGACGTACCAGGCCGCCCCACCGGTCGCGGGCCAGCTTCCCTGACGGGGCTCCTGCCCCGACGGGCCGGCTGAACCGACCGGCCTTCCGCTCTGCCTAGCAGGTGACGTGGAGGACCGCGTACACGTCTCGCGACTTGAGCTCGGCGAGGCGGCGGCAAGCGTCCCGCGTCGGCACGGCCTCGATCGTGATCCCGCGGCGCCGCGCCTCCGCCTCCACCTCGGGCGTGAGCGGGAGCGAGCCATCGGCACCCGTGCCGATGATCAGCCGGCCGCCACCCCAGGGGATGTCCTCGGCGACCGAGAGCGGCGTGTGCCCGTACTCGTCCCGCAGCGCCTTGGACCGGCCCTTGCGGCGCCGTCCGACGCGCCCTCCATCGATCACGACGTCGTGCCGGTAGCGCCTGCCATCGAGCTCGAGCACGCCGAACTCGACCAGAACAGCTTTCATGGGCTCAGTCTGCCACGCGCGGTCGTCCTCGGCAGTTGGACGGACCTGCCCGGGTCAGGGGATCGAACGCGACCCGGCGGCCGCCCGGTGCGCCCGACGGGCCACGCGCGATCTACACTCCGTCCGCAAGGAATCGGAAGGAGCACCACCGTGACCGAGGCTGTTGCGACAGCCGACCCGACCGGATCGACCGTCCCGAGGCGAACGCGCCCGATCGGGGTGGTCCTGCTCACGCTGTTCCAGCTGGGCAACGTGGCCGCCAACCTGGCCGCCGTGGGCGGCCTCCTCGGACCGCGGGCGGGGAGCCTGGTGGGGCTGTTCGGGACCGAGGTCCACGTCCTCGACGACCTGTTCCTCGGGCTTGGGCTCCTGTCCGTGGTCGGAGCGCTGGCCCTGTGGCGGCTCAACCGGTTCGGCTGGTACGCCATCATGCTGCTGACCGGTCTTGGGCTCGCCCTGCAGATCGTCCTCTGGGTCTGGGCGACGCCGAACTACATCAACCTGGCGATCTTCGTGGTCACCGCGTTCTACCTCAACCAGCGCGAGGTCAAGGAGATCTTCCTCGCACCACCGGTCGAGCAGGCGAGCGTGGTCCTCGCGGTCGAAGCGGACGATCGGCCGTGACCGAAGCCCAGGCCGGCGGGCCGGTAGCCACGAGCCTCTCCGACCTGGAGCTCCTGCGGGCGTACGAGCCAGCCGTCCGCTACACCCAGGGCGAGCTGTTCTTTCCGGCCGCGGTCGACTCCTACATCCCCGAGTGCGACCTGTTCGTGGGGCGATCGGAGCGGGACAGGCGACTCCTGGTGCCCTTTGGCGAGCTGACCGAGGAGCGCCTGGTGTCGTTCGTAGCGCCTCCCGGCGAGACCCTCTCCATGCGCCTCGGCCAGAAGCCGCTGAGCGGGCTCGAGCTCGCGCGCTGGAACCGGCGCCCGGACCGGCCAGAGTTCCACGCTCCAAGCCGGCTTGCGCGGGTGGGGATCTTCGCCCGGCTCGTCGACACCGGCTTCACGGTCTCGCTCCTCCTCCGGGGCACCGTCCCGGGCGGCACGACCGCCGCAGCCTCGGAGAAGTACGAGAAGGTCCGCAAGGCCGACCCCCGGTACGTGTTCCACGGTCGGGTGCTCCGCTCGGAGGGCTGGATCGTCCTCCACTACATGTACTTCTACTTCATGAACGACTGGCGCTCCACGTTCGCGGGCGCGAACGACCACGAGTCGGACCTGGAGCAGGCGTTCGTGTTCCTGGAGGACGCGCCCGACGGTCCGCGGCCGGTCTGGTTCGCCTGCGCCGCCCACGACTACTCCGGCGACCAGCTCCGGCGACGCTGGGACGACCCGTACCTGGTCAAGTCCGGCTCTCACCCGGTGATCCACGCCGGGGCGGGCTCGCACGCGGCCTACTTCGAGGCCGGCGAGTACATGACCGCAGCACCGATACCGGGCGCGCGACGCCTGCACGGGATCCTCGACGCCGTTCGATCGTTCTGGCGCGACACCCTGAGGCAGCCCGACCCCGGCGACCTCGCGGCGTCGCTCGAGCGCGCGCTGAGCATCCCGTTCATCGACTATGCGCGCGGCGACGGCCTCCAGATCGGGGGCGACGGTGGCGAGCCCTGGACGCCGGTCCTCATCGACGATTCCGTCCCGTGGGTCGACGGCTACCGGGGGCTCATGGGGCTCGACACCTTCGACCGCTTCGCCGGCGAGCGGGCGCCCGCCGGGCCGAAGTACACCCGCTCCGGCACGATCCGCCAGTCGTGGAATGACCCGATCGGCTGGGCCGGGCTCGCGAAGACGGCGCCGCCGTTCCGGATGCCCGCCGCGCTCGAAGCCCGTCTGGCCGAGCTTGGCGCCGAGCTGTCGACGCTGCGGGCCGAGAACGATGCCAAGGCGGCAAGCCTCGACGGCCTCGACCTTGAGGTCCGGGCGCTGTCCACCGACCAGAGCTTCGCCGCGATCCACGCCGGCCGGGCGGCCGAGCTGGCAAAGCGCGAGGCCGAGGTCAACCAGGGTCGCACCCAGGAGGGCGTCCTGTCGGACTCGATCCGGGCCTGCACACGCGAGCTGGAGCGGCTTCGCGTCGGGGACAACGGTGACCCGCGCGCGCACCTGCGCGACGATCACCACCCGGTTCCCCCGGAGATGACCCGGTATGGCCGGCTGGTCGAAGTGTGGTCGGCGGTCAGCATCAGCCTGGTCCTGGTCGGCGCGGTGGCCCTGCCGTGGTTGACGCCGATGCCCTGGTACGTGGCGCTCTTGCTCGCGGTCGCGGTCTACGCGGTGCTGGAGGCAGCCTTCCGCCGTCGCCTCACGACCCTGCTGCTGCGCTCGACGCTGTTCCTCGCGGGGATCGGCGCGCTCATCGTGCTCTACGAGTTCGTCGGGCCGATCGTGATCGCGGCGATCATCGGGCTGGCCGTCCTGACCCTGTTCGACAACGTTCGCGAGATCCGCCGGATCTAGGCTCGGTCACGTGCCGGAGCGCCGCGGCAACGGCAATGCCGCGGCGGGGAGCCGGTTGCAGCGGGAGCCGGCCGAGCCGTTCCGCCGGCATCACGCGACCCAGCGCTCGATCCCCGGGAAGCGAAGCTGCGTGTCACGGTCGGTCAGCGCGATCGCCGTGGCGCCGGCCCGGGCGAGCATCGGGGCGGCGGCGGCACCCCGCAGCACGACGACCTTGGCGAGCGCCTCGGCCGCGATCGCATCGGGTGCGATGACGGTCGCCGTGACGATGCCCGCGTTCGCGGGCTCGCCGGAGACGGGATCCACGATGTGACCCCGGCCGTCCCACGCGTGGCGGTAGACGCCGGACGTCGCGATCCCGAGCATGACCGGCGTTCCGGCGGGCAGCGAGATCGTCGCGATCGGCTCGAGGGAGGATGGATCGGGGTCTCGCGGGTCTTCGACCTGGATCTCGAACGGGATGGACCCATCCGAGCGGACGGCGATGTCGCCATCGCATTCGACGAGCGCCACCGGCAGCAGCACGATCCCCGGCAGCGAGAGCGCGCGCTGCGCGAGCCACCCCTTCGCGACGCCGGAGAGATCGAGGCCGGTGCTCGACGGGCGGACCGCGACGTCGCCGCTGATCGACCAGCGGCCCGCGGGAACCGCCGGCTCGCCGGCCTCGACGCGGCGCCGGGCATCCAGGACCCCGGCGTCCACGATGCCCCGCGTCAGCCGTCGGGCCGCGGCGGCCGCGTGCAGGGCGGCGGCCAGGGTCGGACCGACCCGGACCGACGTGGCCGGGTTGCCGTTGAGGCGTGACAGGTCGGAGGCCGGGTCCCTGTGCGAGAGGATGGAGCTCCAGGCGGCGATCCGATCGAGGATGGAGGCGGCGGCCCGGTCGTCAGCCCCACCGACCACGGCCGAGATCCAGCCGCCCATCGCGCGCCGTCGGGCGCGACCCTGGATCACGGCTTCCCACTGGCCGCGGTCGGGACCTTCGTCGGCTTTGGCCGGGGCTTGGGCGTCGGCCTGGGCGTGGCCCTGAGGGCCGGCCTGGGCGTGGCCCTGGTGGCCGGCCTGGGCGTGGCCCTGGACCCGGTGCCCGCGGCCTGGCCCGACGCCTTCGGCTTCGCCGCCGCCGTGTCCGCGCGGGGGTCGCCCGTCGTCGGGGTGCCCGCCCTGAGCGGAGGCGGAGCCGCGATCTCGAGGACGTCCGCGATGGCGAACGAAGGCAACGCCGGTTCGTCCGATCCGCACGTCGCGGAGCCGCATGAGGAGCCAGCCGAGGCCGTCGATCCCGCCGCCGCGTAGGGCGCCAGCACGACCACCAGCCCCAGCGTCGTCACCACGCCGGCGGCCGCCGCGATGGTTCGCCCCGGTCGCGAGCCGGCCCGATTGTGCACGGTGCCGTGAATTGGCCGGGGGCGAGCCGGCGGATCGAGCGATGGGCGCGGCGCGTCGGAATTGCCGTCCGGCGTCATCGTGGTGGGCCCGGGCGCCGTGGGCGTGTCCGGGAGGGGGTGTCGCTGCGCCAAATCGCCCTGCTCTTTCGGGGTGGAAGCCGGATCACCCGTCGGCTCGACGCCGGGTCGGCCACCTGATCCGCGCCCCCGTGGGTGCGTTGGGCCATGCGTGGCCCGAACCCGCGTTCGCGCGTTCACCCCTGCTGAGACACCGGGGACCGTTTTGGTGTCAGGGTCCGTGTCCCCGCGTCAGGGACGCGTCAGCCACCTCAGGGACGCATCAGCCATGCCGCCATCCACCCGGTCTTGCCGACCGTCGTCCGAACGCTGAGCCACACCCGCAGCGACGCATCCCGCCGGCTCCCGGTGACCGTGACGCGGGCCCCCTTCGCGATCGTGCCGCGCGACGTGCTCGACACGCTTGGCGCAGACCGCAGCACCACCGACGTGGTCGGCCTCGCGGCACCCGTGAGCCGCACCAGCCAGGCGGCGACGAAGCCCGTTCTCCCGGTCGAGGTCTTCACGGGGGCCCAGGTCCGACCCGCGCCGTCGCGCGTGAACGGACCGGTCACGACCAGTCGCGACGCAGCAGGAAGCTTCCCGATGGCGGTGCCCGTCGTGCCTGCCTTGGAGCGCAGGATCACCGCGGTCGCAGCGTTCGCGAGGAGCGGGGTCCCGAAGATGCTGGCCGTCGAGAGCGACGGCGAGGTCATGACGAGGGAGCGGTAGAAGCCGGCCTTCGCGGAGTTGGGGTCGAGGTACAGCGTGGCCCCGGGGGTCCTCACGGAGTCGAACCGGCGCACGTTGTCGTTGCCCTCGGGGTCGGCGCGCCACGCGGCAAGGAGCGACGTCGCACGGCCGAAGAGGTCCGCCAGCTCCCCGGTGAGGCTGCCGTGGCCGTCCGCAATGACGGCACCGGCGCCGGCCCGCAGGAACCCCGCGGCGTAGTTGTCCACGCGCTGGCGGGCGATGCTCCAGCCCGGCTCGCGTGCACCGGGCTCGCCGTTGCCGGACGCATAGCACAGGTGTCCCAGCAGCACCACGGCGCCCGGCGCGAGCTGGAGCGCGGTTGCGAGCTGATCCTCCCCGTAGTACGTCGGCTTCGTGTTGCCCGAACGCGGTGTCAGGTTGAGGCCGAGCCCGTTCTTGGTCCGGCCCTGGTAGGGGGCGTAGGGGCTCGGCCATCCGTTCCCATGGCCGAGGTAGATCAGCACGTTCGCGCCCCGGGTGGCGTCGACGACGCGGCTCCAGGTGGCGTTCGGGGTGTAGATCTCGGCCACCCGGGCGCCGTAGCCTCGAGCCTGTGCGGCGTACGAGCGGGCGCGCTTGAGGTAGCGGGTTGTGGAGGCACCCGAGGGTCCGACGACGACGACGACCCGCGGTGCGTCTGCGGCCGGCGACGCGGCGACGGTGGTCCCGAGGCCGAACGGGACGCTCCCGCCCGTGGCGATCGCGCTGGCGACGATGAACGGGGCCACGCGGCGGACGACGGATCCGGCGCGGCGGGCGATGGGGCTTGCCGACAGCAAGGGCCTGCCTCCTTCCTACCCGAACGCCACGGTGGCCATGGCGACGATGGGTCGGCCGCCGGTCGGCGGCCCTGCTACACCGCGAAGGATGCGCCACGGTGTCAAGCCGAAGGTCCCCGGTTGTCGGCCGACGCCGGCCGAGCCGCCTGTCCCGGGCGAGGGCCGGACATGGCGGGCGCGCTCATCGATGCCATGGACGGCTGCAGGAGCCCGTCGACCAGGTCGTCGTCGGTCACGAGCTGGATTGAGTCGACCGTCTCGCGGTTGACGACGATCGTCCCGACGCCATGCCGCCGTGGCGTCCCGTCCGACCAGTACTCGAGCCAGGCATCGGTCAGCGGGACCATCGAGGGTCGATGCAGCAGGCTCTCGAGCGGATCGGCGCCGGGCTCGGCATGAAGGTGGCCGGCGACCAGGTAGGAACCGGCCCGGATCGCGACGGCATGTGCCCGCGTCCGATGGCGAAGGGCGTCCACGCCACGCGGGCCCGTGGCGTGGACGGCCACGAGATCCCGCGTCGCCACCTGGACCATCTCCGAGCACTGACGCGTGCCGTCCTCCAGGTCCTCGATCTCCACGCCGGTGAGCAGGAGTTCCTCATGGGCGTTCAGGAGATCCGTCAACCGGTCGGCACGCAGCCGGACCCAGCCGAAGATCCGGTGGCTGGAGGCGTACGCCGAGAACCTGACGAGCGGGGCCTCCGACACCGAGTCGGGCTCGAAGATCTCCTCGCATGTGCGCTGCAACACGAAATGCAGCTGGTTCGGCGGGGGCGTCATCACCCGGGACGGTAGGGGAGGAATGGGCCTGCGGAAACCCCCCGAACGTACCCAGCCATCCGTCGCCGGCGACGGGATCGTCCGTACGACCGGCCGTGAACCGTTGGCCGGGACCGGTCCGCGCGAGATCGCGCCGGCACCGACGCCAAGTGCAAGGCGTAGCCAGGCGTTCCGTCCTGGAGCTGGCGGATGTCACCGGCGCCGGGAGTGGGGGAGCGGGGCGCCCCTCGACGCGGGACGAGCTGTATGACCGCCCGATCCTTCGTTGACACCAACATCTGGGTCTACGCGGTCGACGCGGACGAGCCGGCCAAGCAGGCTGCAACACTCGCACGGCGACGGAGCAGACCTCGGAGAAGATCCGGCCGCCGCCGAGAAGGCCGGCGCACAGTGACGCGGCGAGGACATCGACTAGCACTGAGGCGGCTCCGGACCCTCGTCGCACGCCTATTCGTGATGGAAGCAAGACCTATTGTCTCGCCGCCGCCTCGTCATCTTCTTCTACGCCTGCTGCCCGGTTCTACGCCTGCTGCCCGGCGTCCGGCGGGGGCGGCTTCGACGACGGGCAGTCCGCTGGTCTCCACGGCAGCCGCCCCTCGATGCCTACGCCGCGGCGGACGACATCGCGCTCCGGACAAGCGCGGCATGGCGACGCGGAAGAATCGGTGGGGAGCCGGCTCGGCGCGTGGTAGTCTCGGCGCGTGGTAGTCCTGCCGCGTAACGTCTGAGGGGCGTCCCGCGTCCCAATCCCGCTGGCCGAGCCGAACCGTCGCGTGGCCGAATTGTCGCGTGACAAATTCGCGTGCACGCGCGAAGATGTCGCGTCTGCTTGGGACGAGGCCCGGCGCCACCAACCGCGCATGAGCATCTGATGACCGACCTGCCCGACTCCGCAGCCGACCGGGCTGCCAACGCCTCCACACCCGACGGCGAGACGCCCGCCGGCGACCCCGAGCTCGCGGCGCTCGTCCGGCGCGACGCACCGCCGGCCGCCGCCCCTCGCTGGCCGTCGCCGTTGCCTGCGCCGGGCGAACCGGCCGACACCGCCCCGGCGGACACGTCGCCCACCTTCGAGCCCGGTGTCGAGGCCGTGCCGGTCCTGCCCCTCGCCGCAGCCGTGACCGTCGGCGAGCCCCCGGCAAGGCCTCGGCGCCGACGGTCGCTCGCCCTCCGCTTCGGCGTCTCGTTCGTCCTGGGCGTCCTGCTCGCCGTCGGCATCGGCGCCGGCGTCCTGTACGCATGGGGCCTCCAGTACGACGGCCGGGTGCTGGCGGGCGTCCGCGTCGGCAGCGCGGAGCTCGGCGGCCTCACCCGCGAGCAGGCGGAGGCGGCGATCGCGAACGCCTATGGGTCGCTTGGCATCGGGCAGATCACGCTCAGCGGCCCGGACGGCCAGGTGACGACCATCAGCTACGCGGACGTCGGCCGCGGCCCCGACACCTCGGCGCTGCTCGACGCGGCACTCGCGGCAGGCCGCCAGGGGGAGCCCCTCGCGGACCTCATCGGCGTACCGCAGGCCGCGATCAACGGCGTGACCCTCGACTCCGCCGTTGCCTACGACCGCGACAAGCTGGCGGCCGCCGTCGAGACCCTCGCCACGACGATCGACCAGACCCCCGTGGACGCCTCCGTGTCGGCCGGCCAAGGCGGGACGTTCAGCGTCTCGCCGGCGAAGGATGGTCGCGCCGTGGACAAGGCGGCCCTGCTGGCCGCGCTCGACCGGCAGCTCGGAGCGCTCGGCGCACCGGCGTCGATCACGATGGCCGTGCCGGTCGTGTCATTGGCACCCGCCGTGGCCACCGCCTCGGCCGAGGCGGCGAAGGCGGCCGCGGAACGAATGGCCGTCGACGTGGTCGTCGCCCGGGGCAAGGAGAAGTGGACGATCGCCGGCACGAGCCTCGCGCCGCTGATCTCGTTCTCGACCGCGGCCGACGGGAGCATCACCCCGGTCCTTGACGAGTCGGGCCTCGACCCGATCCTCAAGACGGTCGCCAAGAAGGTCAACCAGACCGTGCGGGACGCGGGCCTCAGGCTGGTCAGCGGACACGTCGTCGCCACCGGCTCCAGCCGCGAGGGACGAACGCTCAACGCCGCCGGCATGAAGGCCGCGATCCTCAGCGAGATCGGAGCCCGCCAGGCGGGCGCCGCGGCATCGGCGGTCGCGGCCGTGGTCAAGGCCGTCAACCCCAAGCTGTCGGCTGCCGACGCCAAGGCGTTCGCCCCCAAGATGCGCGTTATCAGCTCTTACAGCGTCTTCTACTGGGTGCTCATCAACAACCACTGGGGCGGGAACATCGAGGCGCCTGCCACGAAGATCAACGGTACGGTCGTGCCGGCAGGCGGAACGTTCGACTTCTGGAAGGTCGTCGGCGACGTCAGCAGCCTCCCCGGTGTCGGGCCCGGCAACGCGATCGTGAACGGGAAGATCACCGTCACGGGCGCGCTGGGCGGCGGCATCTGCACCACGTCCACGACGCTGTTCAACGCGGCGTTCCGGGCAGGCATGGTGCCGCTCGCCAAGAAGAACCACAACGAGTTCATCACCCGGTACCCGCCGGGCCTCGATGCGACCGTGTGGAGAGTCGGCAACGCCAAGCAGACCATGAGCTTCAAGAACGACACCGATTACCCGATCTTGATCCAGCGGACCATCAGGAACGCGGGTAGCAAGCGATGGATCACGTTCAAGATCTGGAGCGTGCCGAACGGCCGGACCTACAAGATCAGCAACCTGGTCATCCAGCATGGCCCGCGCGCGACGGCCAGGACTGTGAAGGACCCGACCAAGCCCGTGGGGTATCGGTACCTCAATAACGCCCCGGCGGACGGCGCCAAGGTGTGGGTCACCGTGTCGATCTACGACCACGGCAAGCTCCACTGGACGAAGCGGTACTTCTCGAACTACCCGGCGGTCGACGGCGTCACCGTGGTGGGGACCAAGCCCTGATTCTTGGCCCGGTCTCGCGGTCCCATGAAGGCCGTGCACATCTCGGTCATCTCGGTCGCATCTTGCGCCGATAGTCGCCCAGTGGACCTGGAGAGATAGCCAGTTCGTTCTGGTTGACCGTCCCGCCGGGCCGGACAGCGATCAGAGCATGCGGCTTGTGCCTCCCAGTGGAGCGCTTGCGCCGGTGCTCGAGATGGCGCACCTTGACACCGTGACAATGCAGCCACCCCGCGTGCCGAGCGGATCAACCCAGGACACGCCGGCGCCGCCGCCCCCCGCGCCCCCCGAGCGGTCTCAAGACTGGCACACCGAGCCGTTCGAGACGCGCGAGATCCGTAAGGCCCGGGAGCGAGCGGCTCGCGCTTCCCGGCGGGCCGACCGTGCCGCGCGACGTGTCCGCGAGGCACAGGAGCGGGCGGGCAGCCAGCGGACAGGAACACGGCAACTGATGGACGTGGCAGGCGACGCCGCGACGGCCGCGTTGACAGCGGTGTCCGCCGCGGCCGACGAGGCGCAGGCGAGGCTCGCTGCGAAAGCCCGGATGCGGGAGCTCGAGCACGCCGTCGTTACCGCCCGCGCGGGCGGTCGGGTGGACGTCTCACCGCCGACGCGTGAAGAGGCGTTGAGGCTGGCTGACCGCGTGGATCCAGGGTCGTCGCGGGCATCGGTCGCCCGGGGCGTCGGGTTCATCCTTGCTGGGATCACGGCGCTCGTGATGACGGTGACCGGCGGGTTCGGCTGGCTGGGCGTTGGCGTGCCGGTCGCGATCCTCATCGCCGGCGGCTGGCTCGGGAACCAGCTCGAGATGATGGACCAGGGGCGCAAGGCGGCCCGAATCCAGCTCGAGCTCGCCCGCGCGACCCTCCCCGGGACGGAGCTGGCAGCAGGTGTTGCGACGAAGCAGCGTGCCCAGGGTGTCCGCATTTCCGCCACGCTCCCGGGGACGGCTGTGACGGCGGCACCGTCCGCCGGTCGGCCACGGCTGGTCGAGGACGGCGACCCGCGGACCCGCTCCGAGGTCGTGGCCAGACTCGACCGCCTCGTCGCGAACGTGCGCGGGCTCGTGGATGAGACCGACGTGGCCACGCTCCAGCGCATCCGCGACAGCGCGGCGCTCGCGCTCCCCCCAACCGACGCGCCGTTGGACCTGACCGACCACGAGACGTGGCTGCTGCGGCAGATCTGCATCGACTACCTGCCGGGCGCCCTCGAGCACTACATCGCGCTGCCGCCGGACCGTGCCTCGGAGCCGGTGCTCGACGGACGATCGGCCCGGCAGGTGCTGGACGAGCAGCTGGCGATGATCGAGAGCCGCCTCGACCAGATGGCAACCCGGACGTACCAACGCGAAGCGGGCGGGCTGCTCACCCACGCGCGATTCCTCGGCGACGTCCTTCGCCCGGACCCGTTCCAGGCACGGCTCGCGGAGCTTGCGGGCAACGGGCTGGACTCGGGGCTGGTCGCTGCACCGGAGCCGGTTCACACCCCCGAAACGTCGGCGACAATGGACGGGGCGGCGCGCCAGACGCGCGAGCGCGTCTGATCCGAGCGCACAACAGCAGCCAGTCATGACCGACCAGCCACTCGAACTGCCGGCGTCCGCGACGGGGACGAGTGCCGAGCCCCATCCGGCGGACCCCGCGTCCGCGACCACGACGCTCGTCCTGGAAGCATCTGCCCCCGTGACGCCGGTCGCGCCGACCCAGGCGGCCGGGGCGGTCCCCATCCCGGACACGGAGCGCACGAAGCTCGACGACATGGTGTGGGGGTACCTCGACGCCGTCCTGTCGCTCGACGTCCACAGCCAGGCGTTCGCCGACCGGATGCGGGACATTGGGAAGCTGGGCAACGACGCCATCCGGTCCGCCGCCTCCGTGTCCAACCGCCTGCTCGACATGCCGCCGGATGCCATGCAGAACGGCGGCCTGACGCAGACCTCGAGCGTGAACCGGTCGCTGCTGGACCTCCGGCACCAGATGGAGGACCTCGACCCGTCCACGCAGGGCGACCTGCTCAGCTCGCACAAGCTGCTCGGGATCCTCCCGCTCGGCACGCGGAGCCGGCTGCGCGACTACTTCGACAGGTACCGCTCCAGCCAGCAGCACATCGATGCCATCATCGCCGCCCTGTTCCAGGGACAGGAGGAGCTCCAGCGCGACAACGCGTCGATCGAGCAGGAGAAGGCCAATCTCTGGACGAGCATGGGCCAACTGCGCCGGTACAGCTACCTGGCACAGCGCCTCGATGCCGAGCTCACGGCGAAGATCGCATCCTTCCAGGCGACCGACCCGGACCGGGCACGCGTCCTCGAGGAGGACATGCTGTTTCCGGTGCGGCAGAAGAACCAGGATCTGCTGACCCAGCTCGCGGTGAGCATCCAGGGCTACCTCGCGCTCGACATCATCCGCCGCAACAACCTCGAGCTCATCCGCGGCGTCCAACGAGCGACCAGCACCACCGTTGCCGCCCTGCGCACCGCGGTGATCGTGGCCCAGGCACTGGCGGACCAGGAGCTCGTCCTCGACCAGATCACCGCCCTCAACACAACCACCTCGAACCTGATCGCGGCGGCCGGCCAGCCGCTCGACCAGCAGTCGACGGACGTCAGCACCCAGGCTGCCTCGTCGACCGTCAACATCGCCAAGCTGCAGGGTGCCTTCCAGGACCTCTACGCGACGATGGACGAGATCGACAGCTTCCGGGTCGGGGCGCTCGATTCGATGCAGAAGACCGTTGATGCCCTGTCCACCGAGATCACGAAGTCGCAGGCGTACCTCGATCGTGTCCGAGCGCTTGAGGGGCCGGGATCCGCAGCTGGGACCGAGCTGGACATCCACTGATCCTTCACTAACCCTCAGCCTGACGACGCAGAGCGCTGTGCGTCGTGGACCTGACGGTCAGTTCGTGACGAGCAGCCTGAGCGTCAGTACTGACGCTCGGCTCGGCGATTACGGCGACGGATCACGGCCCCGGTTCTCCTATCGCGCTCACCAATAAGCCCGTCAGCGTCCGGAACCGCTCATCGTCGATGAACTCGCGTGCGGCGAAGCCAGCGGCAGCGCAGTCGGTCGCTTTGAGGGCCGTGCTCCAGTGTGGCTCGGTCAGGACCTCGGCCATGTAGGGTCCGTACGGCGGATCGTCGACCATCTGGCTCTCGTAGGGCGACACCGGTGACCGTTTGGCGGCGGCAAACACCGCGCCACGGGCGATCACCACGGCGGAGGCCGATCCGCCGTGGTGGAGCATCTCGTTGTGGGTCGCGAACGGTGCGGCCTCGATGGCTGGGCGCTCCGCGATTGCTGGGGGCTTGAAGCGCTCAATTGATGCCTCATCGAGCCGCTCCGCCTGCGCGACCAGGCGCGCGACAGCCTCGCCGTTCCCGCCGGCAACCTTCGAGATGGAGTTCCTCGACGAGGGCGTGCCACGGATGTCGGACCCGATAGAACCGGATCTCCCACGAGGAGAAGCCGGGAGTCAGCGGGTGACGACAACTGAAGTGCCGACTTCATCGTGAGTCTGCGAGATGCCTGACGCGCCTCCCCCCAAGGCCCTGGCGAAGCCATGAACTCCGTCGCCGTGCGAATGAGCCGCGACGAGTGATAGCGCATCCTGCTCGCGCTGCGGGACGGGCACGCGATGCTGCTCAACGAGGCCATGGGCGACAGCCGGGACATCGACTCGGCGATCGCATCAGGCATCCTCGGCCCCGAGATCCGCCGTCTCGAGACGCTCGCTGCGATGGGACCGGGGGTGACGCTCACCCGGACTCCCGACCAGTTCGGCCAGTCTGTGTATGGCCTCGAGACGGTCCTCTGCAACGCCGGCATCCCGGCGACGAACTCGCCAGCGATCGCGACCATCGCCGTGTTCATCCGGAAGCTGCGCGGCACGGTGACAGTCGATGACTCGTAGCCCCAGCGCCTGAAGGGGTCTGCCCGAGGCACACCTGAGGCAGACGGCCTACTCGGGGATGACGGCGTCCCATGCAGCCCGAAGGCCCGCAGGTGCTCCGGCCCGACCCGCAGCCAGCACGGCGTAGGCCGCAGCGGTCGCCGCACCCCACGCGATCGTGCCATCGTCCGGCTCGAGCGCCCGGTGACTGCGGACGGTATGCCCGAGGGCGGCGCAGACACGATCACGCGCCCACGCCATCTCGATAGCGGGATCGGGCCAGTGGTCGAACATCGCCCATTGGTTCTTCCAGCGCTGATGCTCATCGAGCGCCGCCAGCGCCTCGACGTCGGCGGGCGGCATGGCTCGCAGCGCGGCGTCGAGCGCACGCGCCTCGTCTCTCGCCCGCCCTCTGGCAGGAGTGGGTCGCCGCGGAGCACCGTTGGCGTGCAGCGAGCGGCGAGGATGACGCCAAGCGCGCCCTGCCTCAGCCTTCCGCAAGGTTAGAGTCCCAGCGTCCCTCGAGGTCCTGATCGGCCACTGCCGGCAGGTCGGGGAACATGGCGCCGAGGACGGCCCCGAAGGCGGCGCGGTGCAGGCGCACCCAGCCCTCGTCCGCGAGGGTGACCTTGTTCCTCGCGAGGTCCCACGGATCGAACGCCGACTCGGGAGCCGACCGAAGGAGCTGACCGTGGATCCAGTCAAGTGCGACCTTTGCCGCTCGCCACCGTGGGTCCCGCCAATCGATGGTCTGCCACACTGGCCAGACCATGTCGTCGGGTCTGTCGCGGAAGCTCCGTGCGAGCGCGGCAGCGCGGTCCGCGGGCAGGGCGGCGACCGAGGAGAGGATCGCGGGGACACGCTTGGCGTAAGGGCCGCACCCACGCCAGCCGGGCAGGACCTCGGCGACCCGGAAGGCTCCGCACTCCGCGTCGTGGGGCCGCTCGGCGGATGGTCTCCACAAGCCGCGCGGCCGCCTCAATTCGGTAGATCTCGCCCGAGATGAGGTCCTCGCCCCAGCCGTGGGTCCGCTCGGGGCTGTCAGCGAGCCGGAAGGACCATGACGCGTTCTTCGCCGTGAGCAGGTCGCCGGTGGCGGCGTGGTGCCCAAGCCAGGCGTCCCCCTGCGCGTGGCGTGGCGGCCACTCGATGAACCAGTCGGGGGGCAGCGCCGCGGCAGCGGGTTGCGTCATGGGGGCGCACCCACTGCCGTTCTTCCTCGACCCGCAAGTGACCGAATCCGCTCGACCAAGCTCCGGTCGCCCAACTAGCCCAGACCCCGGAGGAGGTCGGCGAGCGCCGTGACCCGCTCCCGGTCGCGCGAGGCCAACGCGACGGCCGCGCCGCGCTGGAGGAGTTCCATCTCGCGCCCGCGCTTCTCGAGGCGCTCGCGGCGGCGGCGGAGCGACTGGTAGATCGCCTCGGGCGACGAGGCCAGGCGGCGCTGGAGGATCGTGAGCGCGAAGCCGACGGTGCCCGCGCGCTTGTCGTTCTGGAGCGCCTCGGCGCGGTTGAACTCCCCGCGGACGTATTCCGTGACCTCGCGGTAGAGGCGGGCCTCGGCGTCGGAGAGCTTGTACGGGACCGTGTAGGCGATGCGCTCGGGGAACAGCGGCCGGCCGTCGAACCGGAGCAGGTTCTCCTTGACCATCCGGCGCATGAGGTCCGAGACATCGACCTGGTGGACGCCGTCGCGGAACTTGCCCTCGAACCGGTCGCCGTCGAGCAGGGCGAGGAACGCCTGGAAGTCCTCCTCCTTGCCGTTGTGCGGCGTGGCGGTCATCAGCAGGAAATGCCGCGTGAGGCCCGAGAGGAGCTGCCCCAGGCGGTAGCGCTTGGTGTACTTCAGCTCGCCGCCGAAGTAGGTCGCGGACAGCTTGTGCGCCTCGTCGACGACGATCAGGTCGTAGCGGCAGTCGGGCGCGCTCAACTTCGCCTGGACGTCCTCGTTGCGCGAGAGCTTGTCCAGGCGGGCGATGGCGAGGTCGTTCTCGAGGAACCAGTTGCCGGTGCGGGCGGCCTCGAGCTTGTCGTTGGTCAGGATCTCGAACGGCAGGTGGAACCGGCGGCTCAGCTCGTCCTGCCACTGCTCCACGAGGCTGCCCGGGCAGACGATCAGGCAGCGCTTGAGGTCGCCGCGCGCGATCAGCTCCTTGATGAGGAGGCCGGCCATGATCGTCTTGCCGGCGCCCGGGTCGTCCGCGAGCAGGAAGCGCAGCGGCTGGCGCGGCAGCATCTCCTCGTAGACCGCGGTGATCTGGTGGGGGAGCGGATCGACGAGGGAGGTGTGGACCGCCAGCACGGGGTCGAACAGGTGGGCGAGGCGGATGCGGTTGGCCTCGGCGACCAGGCGGAACAGCGCACCGTCGCCGTCGAAGCTCCACGGCCGTCCAGCCTCGGCGATCTCGAGGCGCGGCTCGTCGTGCCGGTACAGGATCTCGTTGGCGACCTTGCCGGTGGGGGACTTGTACGTCAGCTCGATCGCGTCAGAGCCGAACCACTGCGCGTGGACCACGGTGACGAGCGAGTCCGGGACGAGGCCGCGGACCGTCGCGCCTGGCGTCAGCGTTTCGAGCGTTGCGATGCGGGACCTCCCTGAACGTCAACCGCGAGTGCGTCGACCGGCTCTGGCCATTCTATGGAGCGCGGGTCGGCCACACCCGGGTATCGCGCATCAGCCTGCGCTGCCGGTAGCGCCACCTTGCTGTCACAAGTCGGTCCAGCACGTTCGCCAGAGGCGAACGCTTCTGCGGCCGTGGCGGGTCGGCGGCAATGCGCCGGACGATCGAATGCCGTCGTCGATCTCGCTGATACTTGGGACATGCTGAACCGCCTATTCGGACGAGGCGCAAACAACCGCCAACAGGCGGCGTGGGGATCGGCACCTGTTGATCGCCCCGGTCACTGGCGACGACCGCGCAGGCCGCCCTCCGCGTCCTTCGAACAGCTGTCTGCGAGGTCGATTGGGTGCGACTTGCCGCTGTCGACTTCCCGCGTCAGGCCGATGCTGAGGCAGCCTCAGCGTGAGGACCGCATCTACTCGGTCCTCCGGACCGCGCAAGGCCAGGCTCGTCGGCGCGCGGACCGCTGCCAACGCCCTGATCACCGTGCTCCGTACCTCGATGCCGAGGACGCGACCGAACTGTGGTCAACCGTGGACTGCGATCCAGCCACGGCCGCCGATCCACGGGTAGTGTCCACGTTGGGGACGATCAAGCCCGACGTCGGTCCGGGCACCGCAAACGCACACGTCTGCACGGAGACCCGGTCGCCCTGGATTGCGTGGGACTGGAGCGCTGAGGGGGAACATGACCGAATCAGCACCAGGAAGCCCGGGACACTGTCGGGAGATCGGCCAGTCCCGCGTTACTCGACCAGCTCACAGGTCTGCCCGTGGCCACGATCACGGGCCATCAGGTGGTGACGCGCCCGTGTTCCTGCCCGTGCGCGAGGCAGCCCTGGCCGCTCGGTTGCCTGCCGACGCAGTGTTCGTCGCCTGCAACATGCTGCGACTTCGGGATGCTCAACCGACAGCGGGGCTACGACTTCGGCGATCGGCTCCTGGTGGAGATCGGCCGGCGTCTCCGGGTCGCGGCGGACCCGTGGCCGGTCTAGCCGGCTCGGCGGGGACGAGTTCCTCGTCACGGCGCGGATGCAGGGCGAGCCGCAGATCCGGCTCTTCACGGAGGACCTCCGCTCGGAGATCGGCCGTCCCTTCGGGGGTGCAGTCGTGGAGGCGCGGGCGGTGGCTGCTCAAGCGATGGCCGCCGAGGCGCCTGAGAACCTCCTCGTTCGGCTATCGGACAGCCCTGGACCTCATGCCGGATGTCGGCGTGCTGGGACCGGTTCTGATCGAGGCTGGGGCCGACGGGCGGAGGCCGTCCTTCGCGCAGCCGTCGCCGCGCACAACGCCGTGGACTTGCCAAGCGGCGGAACTCCGCCGGCGTCGCGCAACAGCGGTTCAGCGGTACACCCGGCAGGTAGGTCCAAAGCCAGAGCTACTCCGCGCCGACCACGGACCGTCAGGTCAACGACCTACTGACCCTCAGCCTGACGACGCACAGTCCGGCGACTGGGCATCGAGTAGACATAACTCACATTATCGGCAGTGGTTTCGGTGGCGAGAGACCGCACCACATGTGACCCCATACCGGGCGTGGGCCCCTCTACTCGGGGGCGATCAGCTCCAGCGCTGGGAAGTACGTGCGATAGCGCGACCTCTCGCGCGTGAGCAGCCGGTAGCCGGCGACTGCGGCATGCGCGCCGATGTAGAAGTCAGGCATGGGGCTGGTCCGGCTTCCGCCCCTGCGCCGGTACTCGAGGAATGCCCGACCGGCCAGGAACGCGGCGGCATACGGGAGCTCCTCACGGCCGACGATGTGCGGCTCGAGCGCGACATCGAGCTCCTCGATCGAGGCAAACCCCAACGAGAGCTCTCCGTACACGATCGGGTTGATCACCAGGAGCGCTTCGTCTGCCACGCGCTCCAGGGTCGCGTCCGACCAGGGAGCCCAGACGGGATCGCGGTGGAGGACGTCGATCAGGACGTTGGTGTCAACGAGGACTGGGCTCAATCCTCACCTCTCGTCAGGGCCATGAGCTCGTCTGTCGTCATCGTGAAGCCCGCGCCATGGCGGCGCAGGTGTTGGACAACGAGCTGGCCGCGTGTCGGCCTCCGCGGCTCGGAGGCTTTCACTAGGTAGACGAGGTCGCCGTCAAGGACGAACTCGACCTCCGTGTTCGGCAGGAACCCCGCCTGCTCGCGGATGGCCTGCGGAATCGTCACCTGTCCCTTGGTCGTGATGCGCATGGCAGACTCCATTCCTACTGAGACGAGTAATACCGCGAGGTCCCTCCGCCGTCAAGGTGCCGCCCTGCAGGGCGAGCCGGACGTGGAGGGCGATGTCCGCGCCCGAGGGGATGCCGATCGGGATCAAGGGGAGCCAGGCTTCCAGCAGGCGATGCCGGCGGCGATGCCCACGCCGGTCAGCACCGGGGGCGCGCCGGGCGGCCGATCCGTGTCAGTCGGCGGGCTCGGGAGACATCGGGGACAGCGAAACGCCCGAAGGAACTTCCTCCCCGGCGCCGGTTCCGCTGATGCAAGCACCTGCGGCTCCGTTCGTCCCCGCCGATGCAAGCACCTGCGGGTTCGTCGCCAGTTCGTCCGCCCCTTCGGGCAGAACGAACAATACCGGTCGATGCCACCGCCCCACAACGGAGTTGTCCACGAGTTGGCGGCGGTTTCGCCGGGTCGCCGCAACTTGTCCACAACCCGTCCACGGCCGGGCTCCCCTACCGGCCCGGTGCGAGCTCCAGCGGCCAGCTGCGGGGGTCCTCGAGCCCGGACGGCGCACCGTCGCGGTCGAGCTCGAGCAGGACCGACGGTCCCCCATCGGCGGCGAGCAGCCGCCACCGGCGCTCGCCGGTGCGTGCCGCGCGCCAGGTCGCCCGGCGGATGACGAGCACGTCGCTCACCTCGACGGCCGGGACGGAGACCCCCTCCCCCACCCCGAGGCGGGCGGCCAGGCGCACGACGGCCACCGCCGCCGTCACCGGTGATGCCCCGACCAGCAGCACGTGCTCCGGGGACCACGCCAGCGCGATGTGCTCGACGCCGTCGGCGCGGACCACGTACCCGTGCAGCACGGTGCCGCCCGGGTCAGGGTGCAGCGTGAGCAGGCCCGCCGGCGCGTCCACCTCGACCTTCGCAAGGCTCCCGTCCGTCGCAACCTCGACCAGCAGGCCGTGCAGGAGCCGGTCTCCAGCGGTCGTGATCGCGCGCCAGCGGCGGCCACGGCTGCCGTCCGCCACCGTCCACGTGAGGCGCCGGCCGTCGGGGAGGCGGCCGCTCCCCGCCCGGCGCACGAGACCCGATGCCGTCAGCGGGTCCATGCTCAGGACGGCGCCCCCCCGTCCGCGAGCGCCGCCTGCCAGCGGTCCGCGACCGCCCGCAGCTCGCCGGCCATCGCCGGGGCCATGCGGCCGGTCACGCGGACGTCGCGATCGCCGTACTCGAGCTCCACGGTCCCACGTTCGCGCACCCGGGCCAACAGCTCCCCGGCTGCGTACGGGACGGCGACGTCCACGTCCTCCCAGAGCGACGCCAGCAGCGCGGCGACCTCCGCGCGGAGCGTGTCCAGGCCGAAGCCCGTCACCGCCGAGACCAGCACCGAGCCAGAGACCGCCGGGGCAGGTCGGTCGCCGTCGGCGCCCGGGTAGAGGAGGTCCGCCTTGTTGAACGCCGCCAGCCGTGGCTTGTCGCCGGCGCCCAGCTCCTCGAGGACCGTCTGGACGGTGACCCGGTGCTCGGGTGCGTGGCCGTCGGAGGCATCCACCACCTCGATCAGCACGTCGGCGCGGGTGACCTCCTCCAGCGTGGCCCGGAAGGCATCGACCAGCTGGTGCGGGAGCTTGTGGATGAAGCCCACGGTGTCGGTGACGATCGCGGTCTGGCCGTCGCCCAGCTTCACCTGGCGCGACGTGGGATCGAGCGTGGCGAACAGCCTGTCCTCGGCCCTCGCGACCTCGCTGCCGACGAGCGAGTTGAGCAGCGTGGACTTGCCCGCGTTCGTGTAGCCGACGATGGCCACGGTGGGATACAGGCGGCGGTCACGCCCGCGCGCCGTGGTCTGGCGCTGCTGGCGGACGCTCTCTACCCGTTCCTTCATCTTCTTGATCCGCTCGCGGATCAGGCGCCGGTCCGTCTCCAGCTGGGACTCGCCCGGGCCCCGAGTGCCGATCCCGCCACCGGTGCGCGAGAGGTGCGTCCAGAGGCGCGTCAGGCGCGGGAGCTGGTACTCGAGCTGGGCGAGCTCCACCTGCAGGCGTCCCTCGTGGGTCTGGGCATGCAGGGCGAAGATGTCGAGGATCAGGCGGCTGCGGTCGATGACCTTGACGTTCAGCAGGCTCTCGAGGCTCTTCTGCTGGCCCGGGCTGAGCTCGTCGTCGGCGACCAGGAGGTCGAACCCGGTCTCGGACCTGGCCTGGAGCAGCTCCTCTGCCTTTCCCTTGCCCACGTACCAGTTCGGGTCGACGTGACGGCGGTTCTGCCACTCGGCGCCCACGACGTCCGCGCCCGCCGTGGCGGCGAGCGCCGCGAGCTCGGCGAGGCTGTCCTCTGCGCCCCAGCCGGGGTCGTCGCCGGTGTCGACGGCGACGAGGAACGCCTTCTCGACGGGCGGCGCGAGATCGATGGATTCGCTGCGGGGGCTCATGGCCGGGCCAGCATACCGGGCGGCAGCCCAGAGGCCACCGGATCAGCCGGCCTCGAGGCCGTCGAGGAACCGGTCCAGCCGTCCGGACGCGTCCGGAAGCGGGTCGCCGGTGGCGTCGACGACCACGAGGGCGCGCTCGGACCGGAACCAGGTCCGCTGGCGCTTGGCGAAGGCGACGTTGCGCCGGGCATCCAGCTCGATCGCCCCCTCCAGCGTGACCTCGCCGTCGAGCAGGCCCCAGCACTCGCGGTAGCCGATGGCGGAGAAGGCCGGCAGAGCCGGGTCGAAGCGCTCCCGGAGCGCCCGGGCCTCGTCCACGAGGCCGGCGTCGAACTGGGCCCGCGCCCGGGCCCCGATGCGGCGCACGTGCTCGGGCGCATCGACGACCAGCTGGATGCCCAGCACCGGCGCCGGGTAGCCGACGGGCTCCGGACGGGGCGCGTCACCCCGGAGCGACGCGATCTCGAGGGCCCGCACCACGCGGCGCGGGTTGCGCAGGTCGGTGGTCCCGGCCAGGGTGGGTGCGAGCGCGGTCAGGCGATCCGCGAGGGGCGCCACCCCGTCGCGGGCCAGCTCCAGCTCCAACTGCGCCCGGACGGGGGCATCCCAGGGCAGGGCGTCCGTGTCGATGCCGAGGAACACGGACCGCAGCCAGAACCCCGTCCCGCCGGCCAGGATCCCGATGCCGCCGCGGTCACCCAGCGAGCGCAGCGCCTCCAGGGCGAGGGCCCGGAACTCCGCGACCGAGTACGGCTGGTCGGGCTCCACGAGGTCGATCCCGTGGTGGACGACCCGCGCCCGCTCGTCCGGGGTCGCCTTCGCCGTGCCGATGTCGAGGCCGCGGAACACCTGCCGCGAGTCCGCGGAGACGACCTCGGCCGGGATGCCGCGCCCCAGCAGCCGCTCCGCGAGCGCGACCGCGAGGCCGGTCTTGCCGGTGGCGGTCGGACCGCCGATGACGATCAGCGGCGCGATGCTCAGGCGAGGGTCCCCCGCAGCGCGTACGGTCCCGCATGGTCGATCGCCACCCGCACCTCGCGCCCCAGGAGCTCGGGCGACCCCGCGACGTGGACGAGCTTGTTCCCCCGGGAGCGCCCGAGCAGGTGCGCGACCCCCGCGGGCAGGCGGGCGAAGGCGTCGCGCGACTCGGCCGTGCCCGTGGCTTCCTCGCCCTCGTCGTCGTGGTCGTGGTCATGGGGCCGCGGGGGCACGATCGCGTCCACGAGGACCTCGGTCGTTCGACCGAGCCAGGCCCGGTTCCGCTCCAGGCCGATGCCCTCCTGGAGCGCCAGCAGGCCGACCAGCCGTCGCCGCTTCTCGGCCGCGGGCACGTCGTCGGCGAGGCGCGTGGCCGGCGTCCCCGGCCGCTCGCTGTAGGCGGCGGCGAAGACCTGGTCGTAGCAGACGGTCTCGAGCAGGCGCCGCGTGTCCTGGTGCTCGGCCTCGGTCTCGCCGCAGAAGCCCACGATGACGTCCGTGCTGAGCGAGATCCCCGGCACCGCCGTGCGGATCCGGGACAGGCGCTCCAGGTAGTGCTCGATCGTGTACTGGCGGCCCATGCGCCGGAGCATGGAATCGGAGCCCGACTGGACGGGAAGGTGCAGCGACTCGCACACCGACGGGCAGTCCCGCATCGCCTCGATCAGCCGGTCCGACAGGTCCCATGGGTGCGACGTCACGAACCGCAGCCGCGGGATGGCGGGGCTCGCGTCGTCGCCGCGCGGTCCGGAGCCCGTCGATCGCACGGATCAGCTCCGCGAGATCCGGGCGCGCCTCCCGGTCCTGGTCGTGCCCCACGGTTCGCGTCCACACGATGTGCCCGAACCGGGCCTCGGGCGCGAGGTCGTGACCGTAGCTGTTGACGTTCTGGCCCAGGAGCGTGACCTCCCGATAGCCCGCCGCGGCCAGGGCCCGCGCCTCGTCCACGATCTCGTCGAACGGCCGGCTGCGCTCCGGGCCGCGACTGAACGGGACGATGCAGTAGGTGCACGTCTTGTCGCAGCCGTAGATGATCGGCAGCCAGGCGCTGATCGCGGAGCCGCGGCTGACCGCGCCCCCCGCGACGGCGGCGGCCCGCGCCCGCACGAGCTGCGCGGCATCCGACACCGCCGCCCCCTTCACGATCGTCGTGGCGGCCGTCGTCGCCCATGCCCCGACGGGCGCCTGCGCCGAGGCGATCCCCAGCCGGTCGACCAGCTCCGGCTCCTCGTCCGGCCGCAGGAACAGGTCCACGGCCGGGTACCTGCGCCCGAGGCCGGCGCGGTTCGACTCGCGCACGGAGCACCCGGTCATCACGACCCGCAGCGCGGGGTTCGCGGCCTTCAGCCGGGCCAGGTGGCCCTGGCGCCCGATCACCTTCGCCTCGGCCGCCTCGCGGATGGCGCAGGTGTTGATGACGACGAGGTCCGCGGCGTCCATCGACGGCGCCTCGGGACACCCCGCGGCGAGGAGCCGGCCCGCCATCTCCTCGGAGTCGCTCCGGTTCATCTGGCAGCCGAGCGTCCACACGAAGAACGACGGCAGGGACCGGATCTCCGGGCGGAACTCGGCGAGGCGCAGGTCGTCCGGGACGAGCGCGTCCCGCGGGCGTCCGGCCGGTGCGCCGGGCGCGACGAGGTCCAGGACGGGGAGCGGTCGGGGCGTCATGCGGGCGAGATCGTAACCGGTCCGCCCGGGCCGGCGTGGCTGCGGTCCTGGGCGCTGTGGGGGTCGTGAGCCTGGACGTGGGCGCCGCCCAGGGTGTGCGCGATCGCCACGCGCAGGTTCGCCACGAGGTCGTCCGGCATGACCAGGAGCGCGTGCGTCTCGGCATAGGGCCCGAGGTCCCCGTGGTAGTCGGACCCGCCTGTCTCGACGAGCCCGAGGTGGCTCGCCGCGACGGACATCGCCGCCCGGGTCTCGGCGTCGAAGGAGCGGTGGTGGGTCTCCAGGCCGTCGAGGCCCTGGGCCATCAGGTCGCGCAGCAGCGGGATCCGCCCGGGAGCCTCGGGGAAGTGCGCCAGCGACGCCAGGCCGCCGGCCGCCCGGATCGCCCGGATCGCCTCGGCCGGGTCCATCCCCGTCCGTGGCACGTACCCGGGCTGGCCGTGGCCGATGATCCGCCCGAAGGCATCGTCCACGCTCCGGGCGAAGCCGGCGGCGACGAGCCACCGGGCGAGCGTCGGGCGGCCGAGGGCATCGTCGCTCTCGAGGACCGCCGGATCGAGCTGGGCGTCCACGGGCGTGCCGATCTCGCGCAGGCGCCGCACGGTCGCCGCGAACCGGGCCCGGCGGGCGCCCCGCTGCGCCGCGATCGCCGCCTCGAAGGCATCATCCGCGGGGTCCACGCCGATGCCCAGGACGTGGAGCTCGCCCTCCGGCAGGTCGAGGCCGAGGCCGCCGGTCACCGCGTTGATCTCCACGGCCGGGACGAGCTCGAGCCCGTCCGGGAGCTGATCCGCGCCCGGCGACGCCAGCTCGCGGTAGGCGGCGAGGCTGTCGTGGTCGGCGATGGCGAACAGCCGGATGCCGGCGGCGTACGCCTGGCGGACGAGCTCCGCGGGCTCGAGCACGCCGTCCGAGCGGCGGGTGTGGGCATGGACGTCCGCGGTCGCCGTGCCGGTCGCGGGCGGCTCGGCGTCGGGTGCCGCGTGGCGCGCTGCCACGCCTAGACCTCGATCAAGCGCTGGATCCGCTCGATCTGCAGCGCACGGCCCGTGGCGGGGTCCACGTCGATCTGGCACGCGTTGAGCACCACGGGGCCGTTCCCCACCTCGAACCGCGTGGGCAGCGCGTTGATGAACCGCGGCAGCACGGTGGCCGGATCGAAGCCGATCACGCTCCACAGGGGACCCGTCATCCCGAGATCCGCCTGGAACGCCGTGCCTCTGGGCAGGATGCGCTCGTCGCCGGTGACCACGTGCGTGTGCGTCCCGACGACGGCCGAGACGCGACCGTCGAGGTAGAGCCCGAGCGCGGTCTTCTCGGACGTGATCTCGCAGTGGAAGTCGACGAGCCGGACCGGCGGCAGGGGCTCGGACGCCTCGTCCATGAGCCGGTCGGCGTCGGTGAACGGGTTGTCGATCGGCTGCATATAGGTGCGGCCCTGGAGGTTGATGACGGCGATCTCGCTGCCGTCGAGCGCGTGGTAGGTGCCCCAGCCGCGACCCGGGACGTTGTGGGTCCCGTAGTTGAACGGCCGGAGCACCCGGTCGCTCGAATCGAGGTAGGGGTAGATCTCGCGCTTGTCCCAGATGTGGTTGCCGCTCGTGATGACGTCCACGCCGGCGGCGAGCAGCGCGTCGGCGGTGGATGGCGTCAGGCCCATCCCCCCGGCCACGTTCTCGCCGTTCGCGGTCACGAAATCGATCCCGCGCTCGTCCCGCAGCCCGGCCAGCTCCCGCTCGACGGCGACCCGGCCCGGCTTGCCGATGACGTCGCCGATCATCAGGATCCGGCAGGCACCGGCCGGACGCGGCGCGTTGCCGTTGGGCGGGTTGCCCAGGCCGGCCCGGGGGCTGCGTCCGATCACGGGCGTCGCCGCCCTACTTCGCGTACTCGACGGCGCGCGTCTCGCGGATCACCGTCACCTTGATCTGGCCGGGATAGGTGAGGCTGTCCTCGATCTTCTTGACGATGTCGCGGGCCAGCCGGGTGGCCGACAGGTCGTCGATCTCCTCCGGGCGGACGAGGATCCGGACCTCGCGGCCCGCCTGGACGGCGAACGAGCGTTCGACGCCGGTGAAGCTCTCCGCGATCGCCTGCAGGTCCTCGAGGCGCTTGACGTAGGTCTGCATCGTCTCGCCGCGGGCACCGGGGCGCGACGCGGAGATGGCATCGGCCACCTGGACGACCGGCGCTTCGAGGCAGGCGTACTCGACCTCCTGGTGGTGGGAGGCGATCGCGTTCACGACCTTGAACGGCAGGTTGTGCTTCTGGGCGATGGCGGCCCCGATCGCGGCATGGGGACCCTCGACCTCGTGGTCGACGGCCTTCCCGATGTCGTGCAGCAGGCCGCCGATCTTGGCCGCCTGGACGTCCGCGCCGAGCTCGGCGGCGATGATCCCGGCGAGGTGGCTGGTCTCCACCGAGTGGACGAGGACGCTCTGGCCGTAGGAGGTGCGGTACTTGAGGCGCCCGATGAGCTTGGTGAGCTCTGGCGGCAGGCCCGGGACACCGGCGTCGTAGCATGCCTGCTCGCCGGCCTGGCGGATCACGAGGTCCACCTCGGCCCGCGCCTTGCTGACGACCTCCTCGATCCGCCCGGGATGGATCCGGCCGTCGGCGATCAGCTTGGTGAGCGACAGCCGGGCGATCTCCCGGCGGACCGGGTCGAACCCCGACACGATCACGGTCTCGGGGGTGTCGTCGATGATCAGGTCCACCCCGGTGGCCTGCTCGAGCGCCCGGATGTTGCGGCCCTCGCGTCCGATGATCCGGCCCTTCATCTCGTCGCTGGGCAGGTGGACGGTGGACACCGTGTGCTCGGCCGTGTGGTCCGCCGCGACCCGCTGCATCGCGGTGACGATGATCTCGCGGGCCTTGTCCTGGGCCTCGTCCCGCGCCCGCCGCTCGATGGCGCGGGCCAGCTTGACGGCGTCGTGCTCGGCCTCGTCGCGGATCACCTCGAGCAGGATGCCCTTGGCATCCTCGACGGACAGGCCCGAGACGCGCTCCAGGGCGGCGACGCGCTCCTGGCTCAACCGGCCGAGCTCCTCGCGCTGGCGCTCGATCTCGCGTTCGCGCTCGTTGATCTTGCGGCTCTTCTCCTCGAGCATGTCCGCCCGCAGGTCGAGCTGCTCGTCGCGGGAGAGCAGGCGCCGCTCGAGGTTGGCGAGCTCGGCCCGCTTCGTTCGGGCCTCTTCCTCGGCCTCGCGGGTCTGGCGAAGCTTCTCGTCCTTCGCCTCGAGGATCATGTCCTTCTGCTGCGCTCGGGCCTCGGCCACGATGCGGGCAGCCTTGTCCTGGGCAGACTTCACGGTCTGGTTCGACACGATGCCGCGGGCGAAGAACCCCACGACGACGCCGACGACAGCGGCAATCACGGCCGCGCCTGCGACGACAAGTTCCATCTTCAGTTCCTCCCCACCGGCCGGGTGAATGGGCCGGAGGCGTCGTCAAGAAGGCGAATCGGGCTACGCGGCATCGGCGTTCGCTTGGGCTCGGGAAGCGGGAAGACCCCGGGAGGCTCCGCCCGCTCTGTGCCGACGACCGCGGCTCGCCCGGAGGCGGCCCTGGGGTCCGCATCCGGTTGGCTGCACAGCCTACATCCTCCGACCGGAATGGGTCTGGAAACCGCCCGTCGGGGCGGTCACCCGGCACGAGGGCCGTGACGGACGACCATGGCCGGAACGCCTGCACGGTCGCGCGAGACCGCCGGAGCGCCGGGGTCAGTCCAGGCCGGAGCCCGTGTCCCCCGCCCCGGGCTCACCGTCCGCCGCGGCCTCGTCGTCCAGCAGGCGCCTCGAGACGGCAGAGCACACGTCCGGCGAGAACCCGCTGCGCGCGAGCAGCGCGTAGGCGCGCTGGCGCCGCCGCCGGGGATCCGCCTCGCGCAGGATGGCCGGCAGCCTGCGCGCCAGCAGCCGCTCAGCGGCGGCGTCGTCGGGGCCCGCCGGCTCCCTGTCCCCGTCCGCCGCCGCCTCCCCGGCACCGGCGGCGCGCCGATCCTCGATCACCTCGGCCACGACGGCGCGGTCCACGCCCTTCTGCTCGAGCTCGCGACGGAGCGCGTGCTCCCCGCGCGGCCTCGCTCGGTCCCGGGATTCGACCCACGCCCGCGCGAAGGCGTCGTCGTCCAGGTAGTGCAGGTCGGCCAGACGGCCGATGGCCGCCTCGACCAGCTCTGCGCGGTAGCCGAGACGGAGCAGCCGGCGCCGAACCTCCTCCACCGAGCGCGGGCGCGCCTCGAGGAAGCGGGCGCCGGCGTCGAGCACCTCGGCCGGATCCTCGACGGTGCCGCGCCGCTCGCGGCGCTCCGCCGGCGTGGGTGCGCGGGGACGGGCCCGCCCGCCCGACGCACCCCGCTCGTCGGCCATGCCGTGGCCCCGCCCGACCGCTACTCGGCCTCCTCGATGCCCTCGACCGGCAGCGCCACGTCGGCCATCTTGGCCCGGATGCGGCGGTCGATCTCGGCGGCGACGTCCGTGCTGCCCTTGAGGAACTCCTTGGAGGCCTCGCGCCCCTGGCCCAGCCGGGTGTCGCCGAAGGTGAACCAGGCGCCGGTCTTGGTGACGACGTCCATCGCCACGCCGACGTCCAGGAGGCCGCCCTCCTTGGAGATTCCCTCGCCGTACATCACGTCGAACTCGGCGACGCGGAACGGGGGCGAGACCTTGTTCTTCACGACCTTGACCCGGACCCGGTTGCCCACCGACTCCGTGCCGCTCTTGATGGTCTCGACGCGGCGGATGTCCAGGCGGACCGAGGCGTAGAACTTGAGCGCGCGGCCGCCGGGGGTCGTCTCGGGGTTGCCGAACATCACGCCGATCTTCTCGCGCAGCTGGTTGGTGAAGACCAGGGCCGTGTTGGAACGGCTCACCGCGCCCGTCAGCTTGCGCAGCGCCTGGCTCATCAGCCGCGCCTGGATGCCGACGAAGCTGTCGCCCATCTCGCCCTCGATCTCCGCGCGCGGCACGAGGGCCGCGACGGAGTCCACGACGACGATGTCCACGCCGCCCGAGCGGATGAGCGTCTCGGTGATCTCGAGCGCCTGCTCGCCGGTGTCCGGCTGGGAGACGAGGAGCTCGTCCACGTTCACGCCGCAGGCGCGGGCATAGGCCGGGTCCAGCGCGTGCTCGACATCGATGAAGGCCGCGATCCCGCCCCTGCGCTGGGCCTCCGCGATGACGTGCTGGCAGACCGTGGTCTTGCCGGACGACTCGGGGCCGAAGATCTCGCAGATCCGGCCCCGGGGGATGCCGCCGACCCCGAGGGCGAGGTCCAGCGCGATGGACCCCGTGGGGATCGAGTCGACCGCCTGCCGCTCCCGGGAGCCGAGCTTCATGATCGAGCCGCGTCCGAACTGCTTCTCGATCGCCAGGATCGCGGCGTCGACCGCGCGCCCGCGCTCGGCCTGCGCCTTCTCCGTCACCTGCGGGACAGCGTCCCTGCCGTTGTTGGCCATCGTGTCCTCGCTCCTGGCGGCTTCAGCCGACCCGACGGAGCGGGACCCGGTCCCCGCTCCGCGGCGTCAGCTCTCGTCGGATCCCGTCTCGTGCCGGGGCTTGCGCGGCTTCTTGATGAGCTCCGCCTGCTGCGGAGCCTCGGACATCGGCGCCAGCTTCGGCTGGGACGACTTGTCCTTGGGCTTCTTCTTGACCTCTTTCGCGGGGCGGTCCCGTGAACCCATCGCTCGCCTCCACGTACTCCGAGAGTACCGACACGGACTTCACTCGGGCTTCGCGGTCCCTTCACCGCCACTCATCCGCACCGCGCGACGGCGCAGCTCCGGCAGTCCGACAGGGAAGGTTCCGGCGCGCAACGCGGCCCGGATCCTGGCCATGAAGTCTAGGGTGAAGGTCAGGTTGTGACAAGTTGCGAGGCGGTAGGCCAGCATCTCCCGGGCCCGGAACAGGTGGCTCAGGTAGGCCCGCGAGAAGCGGCTGCACAACGGGCAGGGGCAGCCGTCCTGGACCGGTCCGGGGTCGTCCCGGAACCGCTCGTTGCGCAGGTTCAGCCGTCCACCGGGCACCCAGAGCTGGCCGTTGCGGGCGACCCGGGCAGGCAGGACGGAGTCGAACAGGTCGACGCCGCGGTGCACCGCCTCGAGGAGGTCCAGCGGCGAGCCGAGGCCCATGAGGTAGCGCGGACGTGGGTCCCCATCGAGGTGCGGGATCGTCGCCTCCAGGGTGTCGTTGCGCTGGTCGGGGGTCTCGTCCCCGGCGAGCCCGCCGATGTTGATGCCGTCGAACGGGAGCGCGGCAATGAACTTGGCCGACTCCTCGCGCAGCTCGGGGTCGAGGCCCCCCTGGACGATCCCGAACAGGGCCTGGTCCGTGCGCGTGTGCGCCTCGAGCGAGCGCACCGCCCAGCGATGGGTCCGGCGCATCGCGTCCTCGACGACGGCGCGCGGCTCGCTGGGGAAGACCGGCTGGTCGAGGACGACCGCGATGTCCGGACCCAGCGCCTGCTGGACCGCGATCGAGTGCTCCGGCGTGAAGCGGTGCAGCGACCCGTCGAGGTGGCTCTTGAACGTCGCCCCGCCGTCGTCGATCGACCGCAGCTCGCCCAGCGAGACGACCTGGTACCCGCCCGAGTCCGTGAGGATCGGCCGGTCCCAGCCCATGAACCGGTGGAGGCCGCCCAGCCGCTCGATGCGCTCGTGACCGGGTCGGAGGTACAGGTGGTAGGTGTTGGCAAGCAGGATGCTGGCACCGGCGGCCTCGACCTCGTCCGGATGGAGGGTCTTGACCGTGGCGTTGGTGCCGACCGGCATGAACTGCGGGGTCTCCACGACGCCGTGCGGCAGGGTCAGGAGGCCCAGGCGTGCGCGCGTGGACCCGTCCCCGGGCGGCGGCACGAGCACCTCGAAGCTGGCGGCGCCGGGCATGGTGATCCGCCGCTCAGCGCGGCGTCAGGTCCTCCCACAGGGCCGGCATGTCCGGTTCCGCGCGGCGAGGCGCGGGGACCGCGAAGCCCAGGGACGCGAGGTGGACGCGGGCGGCCTCGGTGGCGATGCGACCCTGCGGGGTCCGGTCCAGGAAGCCCAGCCGGAGCAGGAACGGCTCGTAGACGTCCTCGATGGTCTCGGGCTCCTCCGCCAGCACGGCGGCCAGCGCCTGGACGCCGACCGGGCCGGACTGGAACTTCTGCACGATGGCGGCCAGGAGCTTGCGATCCGTCGTGTCCAGGCCTAGCTCGTCGATGTCCAGGATGTCCATCGCCTCGGCCACGGCCGGGACGTGGACGCGGCCGTCCCCGAAGACCTCCGCGTGGTCCCGGACGCGGCGGAGGAGCCGGTTGACGATGCGGGGCGTGCCCCGCCCGCGTTTCGCGATCAGTCGGGCGGCATCGGGGTCCACCTCGACGCCCAGGATCCCGGCCGACCGGCGGACGATGGCGGTGAGGTCGTCCTCGGCGTAGAAGTCCAGGCGGTAGGTCATGCCGAACCGGTCCCGGAGCGGGCCGCTGATCCTGCCCGCGCGCGTCGTGGCGCCGACCACCGTGAACGGCTTGAGGCTCAGGCGGAGGCTCCGCGCGCTGGGCCCCTTGCCGATCATCACGTCCAGCGCGAAGTCCTCCATCGCCGGGTAGAGGATCTCCTCGACCGCCCGGTTGAGGCGGTGGATCTCGTCGATGAACAGGACGTCCCGCTCGTCCAGCGAGGTCAGGATCGCTGCCAGGTCCCCCGCGCGTTCGACCGCCGGGCCGCTGGTGTAGCGCACGTTGACCCCGAGCTCTCGGGCGATGATCGTGGCGAGCGTCGTCTTGCCGAGCCCCGGAGGGCCGTACAGGAGCACGTGGTCCGCGGCCTCTCCCCTGCCCCTGGCCGCCTGGAGCAGCACCGAGAGGCTGGCCTTGACCTCGCGCTGGCCGATGTACTCGTCGAGCGTCCGCGGGCGCAGGGAGCCTTCGACCGCGACCTCCGCGGGGTCCGCCGCGCCGGCAGCGAGCAGGCTCATGGGATCGTCCGTCATCGTCGGCAGTCTAGCAGGTTCCGTGCGCTATTGGTACGGATGTTCGATCTCCGGAGGAGCCGCAGGTCAGTCGCGGAGCAGCGTCCGGAGCGCCGCCTTGACGCGCTCCTCGAGCCCCGAGCCCACGGCCGGATCGTTGACGGCCAGCCGGGACGCCTCGCGCGCCTCGCCCAGCGAGTAGCCCAGGGCCTGGAGAGCGGCGACGACCTCGCCCTCGGACGCGGTCGAGACGGCGGCCGAGGTGCCGGCGGCGATCCCCGCTGCGGAGACCTTCTCCTTGAGCTCGAAGATGATCCGCTCGGCCAGCTTCTTCCCGATCCCCGGGATCGACACCAGCACGGCCTGGTCCTGCTGGAGGATCGCGAGCTGGAGGTCCGCGGTGGGCCGCGAGCCGACGATGGCCATCGCCACCTTCGGCCCGACGCCGGTGACGGTGAGGAGCAGGTTGAAGAACCCGAGCTCCTCGGCGTTCCGGAAGCCGAACAGCGACTGCTGGTCCTCGCGGACGAGATGGTACGTGTGCAGCTTGAGCCGGCCCCCGGGAACGGCGGTGGCCAGGACCGCCGGGGCCGCGAACACCCGGTAGCCGATCCCGCCGACCTCGACCACGAGCGAATCGGCCGCGATGGCACCGACCACGCCCTCGACGGAGGCGATCACGGCTGGGCCGCTCCCCTACCCGCGCCGGTCGCCGGTCGCCCGCGCCGTCCCCCGCGTCGACCCGGCGCCGGCTCCTCGCTCGTGGGCCAGCGCCTCCCGGACCGCGCGCTCGTACGGCGTGTCGCCGCGGGTGATCGGGTTGATGGCCGAGCGGTCCATGACCGGCGCCTTGCCGGCCCCCGTGCCGGCGTTCCGCCGGTCCGGGACACGCTCCGCGTTCGCGATGCAGATGGCCGTTGCGAGCGCGTCGGCCGTGTCGTCCGGGGTGGGGACCTCGGCCAGCTGCAGGATGACGGCGACCATCCGACCCACCTGCTCCTTGTCCGCGGCGCCGTAACCGGTCACGCCCATCTTGACCTCGTTGGGCGTCGCCTCGCGCACCGGGACGTTGGCCTGCGCGGCGGCGAGGAGCACGACGCCCCGGGCCTGGCCGACCGCGAAGGCCGTCTGGGCGTTCTTCGAGAAGAACAGCCGCTCCACCGCCACGAGGTCCGGGCGGTGGGTCTCGATCAGCTCCGAGACTTGGGCGTGGATGTGGTGGAGCCGATCGGGAAGCGGCACGTCTGCGCTGGTGGTCACGCAGCCGAAGTCAACGGCGCGCAGCGCCCCGCCCGTCCGCTCCACGATCCCGTAGCCCAGCGCCGCGGTCCCGGGGTCGATCCCCAGGACGATCATCCGGCCAGCTCGGCCAGGAGCTCCTCGGGGATGTCCACGTTCGCGGTCACGCGCTGGACATCGTCCAGGTCCTCGAGCAGCTCCACCAGCCGCATCGCCTTGCGCACGTGCTCCGCGTCGAGGCTGACCGTCTGCTTGGGCAGCATCGCGTTCTCGGCCGACTCCACGGCCACGCCCGCGGCATCGAGCGCCTTGCGCACCGCCTCGAGGTCACCCGGCTCGGTATAGATCTCGATCGGGTCGGTCTCGGTGTCGACGTCAGCCGCGCCCGCGTCGATCGCGGCGAGGGCCACCTCGTCGGCGTCGGCGCCGTCGCGGGTGACCGTGATCAGGCCGCGGACCTCGAACTGCCAGGCGACCGCCCCGCTGCCGGCGAGCTGGCCGCCGGTCTTGGCGAAGATGGACCGGACCTCGGCCGCCGTGCGGTTCCGGTTGTCCGTGGCCGCCTCAACGAGGACGGCGACGCCACCGGGGCCGTAGCCCTCGTAGACGATCTCCTCGTACTGCTCCGCGTCCCCGCCGCCCGTCGCCTTGTCGATCGACCGCTTGATGTTGTCGGCGGGCATGTTGATCGAGCGCGCCTTGTCGATCGCGAGCCGCAGCCGGTAGTTGGCGTCCGGGTCACCGCCACCGGCGCGGGCGGCGACCGCGATCTCGCGCGCGACCTTGGTGAACATGGCGCTGCGCTTGGAGTCGTTGACGCCCTTCTGGCGCTTGATCGTGGACCACTTGGAATGTCCTGACATCGGGCGGGAGTATACCGACTATCATCGGGCCAACGGGTGCGTCCTTCGGCGCCCGGGACACCCACTGTCCCTCTGGGGGTCCCGCGCCGCCGACCGTCCGCCCTGCGCCACCGTCCCGCCCGCCGCCGGGAACCCGGCCGGGCGGTTGCCTACCGCTTGAGGAACCGCGCGCGATGACGTTGAAGAGCCACGACCTCGCCCACATCCGCAGCGTCGTGCTCGCCGGCCATGCCGGCGGCGGGAAGACGACCCTGGCGGAGCAGGTGCTGTTCCGCGCCGGGGCGATCCCGCGGTTGGGCCGGGTTGACGACGGCACCGCGCACCTGGACTACGAGCCGGAGGAGCAGAGGCAGCACCGCTCGCTGAGCCTTGCCGTCGGCACGTTCGAGCACGGCGAGCACGAGATCACGGTCGTCGACACCCCCGGCTACCCGGACTTCGTGGCCGAGATGATCCAGGGCTTCCACGCGGCGGACGCGGCCCTGTTCGTCGTGGACGCCGCCGGCGGTGTCGAGTCCGGCCTGGAGGCGTCGGTCAAGGTCGGGCGGGACACGAACACGGCGGCCTGCTTCGTCCTCAACAAGTGCGACCGCGAGAACGCCGATCCGGTCCGCGCGCTCGACGAGCTGCGGCGCGTGTTCGGCAACAAGGTGGCACCCCTCCATCTCGCGATCGGCGCGGCGGACACGTTCAGCGGCTACGTGGACCTCGTCCACCGCACGGCCTGGCGCTTCGAGGGCGGCAGGGAGATCGAGATCCCCGTCCCGGCCGAGATGGCCGCCGAGGTGGCCGCTCGCCGTGACCAGCTGCTCGAGGCGGCGGCCGAGGCCGACGACGCGGTGTTCGAGAAGTACCTGGGCGAGGAGGAGATCACCGACGCCGAGCTGGACGCGTGCCTCCACAAGGGCGTCCGGGAGTCGGTCCTCGCCCCCGTCCTCGTCGCGTCGGCCCTCAAGGGGATCGGCCTCGGTGCGCTGCTCGACGCCATCGTCCGGTACCTCCCGTCGCCCGAGGAGGAGGGTCCCTACACGGCCGTGGACAAGGCCGGCAAGGACGTCGCGGTCGAGGCGGCGCCCGACGGGCCGCTGCTCGTGCGCGTGTTCAAGACCGCCGCGGACCCGTTCGTGGGCCGGCTCACCTACCTCCGGGTGCTGTCCGGGACGCTCCGCAGCCAGGGCGGCGTGTTCAACGCCACCAAGGGCGAGGACGAGCGCATCGGCCAGCTGCTCTACCTGCACGGCAAGGAGCAGGAACCGGCACCCGAGCTGCGCGCCGGCGAGATCGGGGCGGTGGCCAAGCTGGGCGTGACGGAGACCGGGGACACGCTCGGGATCCGGGATCGCGCCCTCCGCCTGCCGGAGATCGCCTTCCCGAACCCGATGCTCCAGGTGGCCATCGAGCCGCTGTCCAAGGGCGACCTGGACAAGATGGGCCCGGCGCTCACGCGCATGCTCGAGGAGGAGCCGACCGCCCGAGTCGAGCGCAGCGAGACCGGCGAGCAGATCCTGCGGGCGATCGGCGAGGCGCATGTCGCCGTCATCTGCGACAGGCTCAAGCGCAAGTTCGGGGCCGCGATCGTCACCCGCACGCCCACGGTCCCCTACCGCGAGACCATCCGCGGCACCACCAAGGCGCATGGGCGCTACAAGAAGCAGACCGGCGGGCACGGGATGTTCGGCGATGTGTGGATCGAGCTGGAGCCGAACCCGGCGGCAGGCGTCGAGTTTGCCGAGAAGGTGGTCGGGGGCTCGGTGCCCAAGGGCTTCTTCCCGGGCATCGAGAAGGGCGTCCGCGAGACGGCCGCCGAGGGCGTGCTGGCGGGCTTCCCGCTGATCGACTTCCGGGCGACCCTGTACGACGGCTCGTTCCACGCGGTGGACTCCAACGAGCTGAGCTTCAAGATCGCGGCCTCGATGGCGCTCAAGGACGGCGTCATGCAGGCGAAGCCGGTGCTCCTCGAGCCGATCATGACCGTCCACGTGCACGTCCCCGAGCAGTACATGGGCGAGGTCAACCGCGATCTCAACGGCCGTCGAGGCCGGGTCCTGGGGATGGACACCGCGGACGGGCTGCAGGTGATCTCGGCCCACGTGCCCCAGGCCGAGCTGTTCTCGTACGCGACCGAGCTCCGCTCCCTCACCGGAGGACGCGGCACGTTCAGCTCGGAGCTGGACCACTACGAGGACGTGCCCGGGCAGCTCGCCGAGAAGATCATCGAGGCGCACCGGAAGAAGGAGCACCCGGAGGGTCACTGACCGCGGCGAAGGGTGGTCCCCGCCAGTGCGTGATGGGCCTCGTCATGCGTGACTGGTCTCCGGTCGCGCGAACGGCGATGGGTGCCGCCGGCGCGGTCTTCGACGGCGACGGAACCGTGCTCCAGGTGCATTGACCACCGGCGGTGGCGGGGCTGACGGGACGACGACGAGTGCCAGCGGCGGTGGGTCGCCCGGTCCCCCGCCGCAGCGACCTACACTCAGGGAAAGTCCAGGAGCGTCACGGTCCCATCCCGGGCGACCCGCATGGAGATCAGCAGGTCCTGCCCTTGGCCGGCGGACGGGAGCGCGAGGTCGGTCCGATCGCCCGAGGCGATGACATGCTTGCCGTCGACCTTGACCTCCCACGTGGACCCGAGCGGCACGCTCCATGCCGCCCCTTCCCCATGTTGGATCACCACGTCCTCGCCACCGGTCGTGTCCTGGCCGGACGAGTCGACTGTCACCGTCACCTCCATCGGACCGTCGGTGTTGTCGACGTCGATGGCCAGCTGAGGACCAAACCTGCCGCACCCGGCGGCCACCACGATGAGGAGCAGCCCCACGGTGATCCGGCCGACGAGCTGGCGATAGGCGGTGGGCATGTGTTCCCTTCGAGCGAGGTGTTCGGCACGTCTGCGCACAGGTGACGCGCAGATGGCCCGGTCTGTTGCCCATAGTCGCCAAGGGCGGCCCCGGCTCCGCGCCCGCCCGCCCGATCCCGGCCGAGCCGAGCCGGAGAGGTGCAGGGCTGGGCGACCGGGGGCGTCCCGTGGGCGCAGCCTGACAACAGCGCAAGGGTGACCGGAGATCCCAGCTCGCCGGCCAGCTCGGCGAGCGGCGACCGGGGCGCCGGCTACCCCCAAGCCAATCGCGGATGCCACAACACCGGCCACCACGCGTCATCTAGCGGGCAGACCAGCCATCCGGCACAGTAGGAACGGGGTGTGGGCGATGTGGATCATCGGCGTGATCGCATTCCTTGTGATGATTGCGAGCGTCGGAACCGCCCTCGGTCAGGTGTGGGGTCCGCTGCTCCTCGCGGTCGGCGCTGCCGGTTGGGGGGTGCTGCTGCTGCTATCGGGCCTCGGGACCTTCGTGATGATCGGCGTTGGATACCTGCTGGTGGGCGTCCTTGAGTTCGCGGCGGCGTGGGAGTTCTGGACATCAGAGGTGGGACCGTCGCGCTCGTGGCGGGTGGGGGCTGCGCTCACCGGTGTCGCGGGCGGGCTGGGTACGGTCCTCCTGCTGTTGGCGCTGGCGGGGGCGATGGTCTCCGCCATGTTCATCTGATGCCCGACCCACATGCGGGGGGCACGCCCAGTCAAGGACGGGCGACAGGCGACGTTCCCGAGTCCGTTCGCCGCGGTTGACGCCTGAAGGCCGTGCTGCCCGCACCACGGGCGGAGCAGGGACCCACTGGATCGGCTAACCCCAACGAAGCCCTCGGCTCCGCGCGGAGCGCCCGACCAGCTGGCGGGACGCTCGGCGATGCACGACAGCGGCCGTCCGCGGGGTCAGGGCTGCGGCGGGTTCGTGCCGAGCGCCCGCAGCACCTCCGCGAGGTCCACGCGTCCCTCGTAGAGGGCGCGGCCGATGATCGCCCCGGCGCAGCCCGCGGCCTGGACGGCGAGGACGTCGGCGAGGGACGAGACGCCCCCCGAGGCGATGATCCGGCCGCCGCCCAGCGCCACCAGGGACCGCAACAGGCCGAGATCCGGGCCGCCGAGCAGGCCGTCGCGATCGATGGCCGTAACCTCGAACGTCGTCACGCCGGCCGCGGCGAGCGTCGTCACCGCCTCCGCGGCGGCGATCCCCGCCGAGCCCGGGCGCCAGCCCTCCCCGAGCGCGATCCCGTCCCGCACGTCGATGGACGCGACGATCCGAGAGGACCCGTGACGGGCGACGATCGAGGCGGCGAAGGCGGGATCGCGGAGGGCGGCCGTCCCGACCGCGACCCGGGCACATCCGGTGCCGAGCGCCCCAGCGACGGCCTCCTGCGTCCGGAGGCCCCCGCCAACCTCCACCCGGGCGATCCCGTGGACCTCCGCGACGATGGACGAGACCAGGCCCAGCTGCGCGGGCTCCCCAACCCGGGCGCCGTCGAGGTCCACCACGTGGATCCACGCCGCCCCGGCGGCGACGAAGGCGCGGGCGACCGCCAGCGGGTCGTCGCTGTAGGCGGTCTCGCGGGCGAAGTCGCCCTGGCGGAGCCGGACGACGAGGCCGCCCCGGAGGTCGATCGCCGGGAGGAGCTCGAACGATTCCGCTGCCGCTCCGGGGCTCACCTACCGCCCCCAGCTGACTTGCTGCTCCGGGGTGGTCGGAGGCGCGTGGCCGCGAGGCTCGTCGTCGCCTCAACTGCGTCCTTGCATGTTAGCACGCTAATACGATAGCATATGAGCGTCGAGCCGGAACCCATCCGGCGGACCTCCCAGGGAGGGACCCGAACCCGTGGCTGACGAGTGGCGGACCCCGGACACCGAGGCGCTGGTCGACGCCATTCTGCGCCTGGACGACCGCGAGGAGGCGTTGCGGTTCCTGCGTGACCTGTGCACGCTGGGCGAGCTCCGCGACCTCGCCCAGCGCTGGGCCGTGGTCCGGCTCCTCGACGCCGGCATGCACTACGCGGAGATCTCCCGGCGGACCGGGGCCAGCACGGCCACCGTCACCCGGATCGCCTCCTGGCTCAACCACGGCGAAGGCGGCTACCGCGCGATGCTGGATCGCCTGAAGGCCGGTGACGGAACCGTCCCCTACCCGGCCGGGACCGAGAGATGAGGGACCGCCTCCGCCTCGCCGTCCCGAACAAGGGCCGCCTCGTCGAGCCCACGCTCAGCCTGCTTCACGCCTCGGGGCTCGTGTTCGAGGAGCATGACCGGAGCCTCGTGGCCCGCGTCCAGAACCACCCGTTGGACATCCTGTTCGTGCGGACCGGTGACGTCATCGAGTTCGTCGCCGACGGGGTGGCAGAGGTGGGGGTCACCGGCGCCGACATCCTCGCCGAGTCCGGCGTCGCGCTCCCGGTCCTGGCCCGGCTGGGCTACGGCCAGTGCCGTCTCGCCGCGGCCGTCGCGGCCGACTCGCCGTACTCGTCGATCGCGGACCTCGCCGGGGTCAGGATCGCCACCTCCCACCCCAACGTCGCGCGGCGGTTCTTCGCCGACCAGGGGATCGCGGTCGAGGTGATCTCCCTGTCCGGTGCCGTGGAGGTGGCGCCACGCCTCGGCCTCGCCGACGCCATCGTCGACCTCGTGTCGACGGGCTCCACGCTGGCCATGAACGGCCTGCGGGCGATCGGCGACATCCTGGCCTCGGAGGCCGTGCTGGTCACCAGCGCCGCCGCCACGGCGCAGCACGCCCTGGAGCTGGACGCCATCGTCACGATGCTGGGCTCGGTGATCGCCGCCCGCGGGCGCAAGTACCTGATGATGAACGCGCCGGCGGGCAAGCTCGAGGAGCTCGAGGACCTGCTGCCGGGACTCGAGTCGCCGTCGGTCATCCCGCTCGCGCATGCCGGCATGATCGCGATCCACGCCGTGGTCGGCGCCGACGAGGTGTGGGCCCTGCTCCCGCGCCTGAAGGCCGCCGGGGCGTCGGGGATCCTGGTCCTGCCCATCGAGAAGATCCTCCCGTGACGCCCGGTCTCCGACTGCGGCGTCTGGACCTCCGGTCGCCCGACACTGCCACGCTGGCCGCCCGCGACGCGCTCTTCCGGCGGGGCGCCGTCCCGGATCCCGCGGTGCGCGAGGCGACCCGGGCGATCCTCGCCGACGTGCGTGCCCGCGGGGCGGCCGCGGTCCGCGAGGCGTCCACCCGGTTCGGTGGCGGACGTCCCGACGGCCGGCTGCTGCTCGACCGCGAGGAGCTGGCGGCCGCCGCCGATGCGCTGGCGCGGGGCCAGCGTGACGCGCTCGAGACCGCCATCGCCAACGTCCGCCGGTTCGCCGAGACGCAGCGCCCGTCGTCGGTGCGGACCGCGATCATCCCCGGCGTCGAGCTCGAACGCCGCTGGCTGCCCGTCTGCGCGCGTGGGCGCCTACGTGCCCGGTGGTTCCGCACCGTATCCGTCGTCCCTCGTGATGACCGTCGTGCCGGCGCGCGTGGCGGGCGTGGGAGCCGTCGTGGTGGCCAGCCCGGCGGACCGCAACGGCGAGGTCAACCCGGTCCTGCTCGGCGCCGCCGGCCTGCTCGGGGTGGACGCGCTCCTGGTCGCCGGTGGGGCCCAGGCCATCGGTGCCCTCGCCTACGGGTTGCCGGAGGCGGGCCTGCAGCCCGTGGACCTGGTCGTGGGCCCGGGGAGCGCCTGGGTCACGGCGGCCAAGATCGAGATCGTCGGCGAGGTCGGGATCGACCTGCCGGCAGGGCCGTCCGAGGGCCTCGTCCTCGCCGATGCGACGGCCGATCCGGCGACCGTCGCCGCCGACCTCGTCACCCAGGCCGAGCACGGCGTCGACTCCCCTGCCCTGCTCGTGACCCCGGACGAGGCGCTGGCCGACGCGGTTGAAGCCGAGGTCCGCCGGCGTCTCGCGGGCGCCCTCCGGCGCGACATCCTCGCGCGTGCCCTCGCCGATCACGGCCGGATCGTCCTCGTCGCCGACCTTGCCGCGGGCATCGACTTCGTCAACGGCTACGGCCCGGAGCACCTCTCGGTCGACGTCGAGGACCTCGAGGCGAGCCGTCGCGGCCATCCGCAACGCCGGCTCGATCTTCGTCGGCCGCTGGTCACCGGAGAGCGCCGGCGACTACGCGTCGGGAGCCAACCACGTCCTGCCGACCGGCGGCCTCGCCCGGAGTTGCGGACCGCTCGCCGTCGAGACCTTCGGCAAGTTCAACCAGGTCCAGCGGATCACGCGCGAGGGCCTGTCCTCGATCCGGCCCGCGATCCGCACCCTCGCGGAGGCCGAGGGTCTCCTGGCGCACCGGGACGCGGTCGAGGCGCGCTTCGAGCGCGCGGCCCGCGAGGTGGCCCGATGAGCCCCAGCCCGTTCGTGGTCACGTCCCCCACGGACCCGGCCTCGTACGGCTGGGAGGCCACCGACGAGGGGGTCGCCGCGCGCTTCGGCATCCCGCAGTCGCAGGTCCTGCGCTTCGATCTCAACACGTCCCCGCACCCGCCCGAGATGCTGGCGCGGCTCCTTGCCGCCGGCCGTTTCGAGACCAGCCTGTCCGAGTACCCGCCGGGCGACTACCGGCGCCTGGTGGAGGCCGCGGCGGCCCGCTACGGCGTCACCCCGGACGAGGTTGTGCCGGGCGCCGGTGCCGACGAGATCCTCGACATGTGCACCAAGGCGTTCCTGCCCCCGGGCGGGTCGGCGGTGATCCCGGTGCCGACCTACGCGATGTACCGCATCCTGGCCGAGCAGCGGGGCGCCCGCGCGGTCGTGGTGCCGCGGCTCGGCCGGGAACGCGGCTGGGCCATGGACGTTCCCGCCGTGCGCGAGGCCGCGCGCCGGGCGACCCTGGTCTGGCTGTGCAGCCCCAACAACCCGACCGGCCTGCCGGAGCCGGCCGGGGCCATCGAGTCGCTGCTCGAGGGCCTGGAGGCCGACGCGGCCGCGGACGGGCGGCCCGTGGCGGCCGTGGTCGTGGACGAGGCGTACGGCGAGTTCGCCGGCCACTCCGTGATCCCGCTGCGCCGGCGGTACCCGAACCTCGTCGCCGTCCGGACCGCGTCGAAGGCGTACGCGCTGGCGGGGCTCCGCGTCGGCTTCGCGGTCGGGTCCGCACCGACCGTGCGGCGCATCGCCCTCTATCGTCCGCCCGGATCCGTCGGGACGATCTCCGCGACCGTGGTCGCGCAGGCGCTCCGCGAGCCCGGGGAGATGCGGGCGAACGTGGAGCGGGTGGAGCGCGAGCGCCCGCGCCTCGCCGGGGCGCTCGAAGCCGCCGGATGGCGGCCGCAGCCGTCGGTGACCAACTTCATCCTGCTCGACCTCGTCACCGCGCAGCGATCCCAGGTGGCCTCGGAGGCCCTCATGGGCCGCGGCCTCGTGCTTCGGACCTTCGGCCACGGGCACCCGCTGGCCCACTGCCTCCGGGTCACCGTGCGGGACCCGGGCGAGAACGACCGCCTGGTCGAGGCCGTCGGCGAGATCGCCCCGACCCTCCCCGCCGCCCCCCAGCCGGCCGCGACCGGCGCCACGGAGACACCCGCATGACCACGCCCCTCGGCACGACGGAGGTGGTTGTCCTCGCGGCGCGCCGCGTCCGGGTCGCCCGCCGCACTCGCGAGACCGACATCACGGTCGAGCTCGCCCTCGACGGCAGCGGAGGAGCCGGCGTCGAGACGGGGATCGGCTTCTACGACCACCTGCTCTCGTCCTTTGCCCATCACGGCCTGTTCGACCTCGAGATCCGGGCCAGCGGGGACCTCGAGGTCGACGAGCATCACACCGTGGAGGACGTGGCCCTGGTGCTGGGCGCGGCGTTCGCGGCCGCCCTCGGCGACCGGGCCGGCATCCGCCGCTTCGGCGACAGCTCGGTCCCGATGGACGAGTCCGTCGCGACGGCCGTCGTCGACATCGGCGGGCGGCCGTACGCGGTCATCGACCTGCCGTTCCGCGCCGAGCGGGCCGGGGCGCTGCCGCTGCAGCTCGTGGACCATGCCCTCGAGTCCTTCGCCCGGACGGCCGGGGCCACGCTCCACCTGCACGGCACGGGGCGCAACGACCACCACCTGGCCGAGGCGGCGTTCAAGGCGCTCGGTCGCGCCCTGCGGGTGGCCTGCGAGCCGGATCCCCGCCGCGCCGGCGTCGCCTCGACGAAGGGCTCGTTCGGGTGACGGCGGCGGCCGGGACCCGGGTCGCGGTCGTGGACTACGGCGCCGGGAACCTCGTCTCCATCGAGCAGGCGCTCACGACGGCGGGCGCCACGGTCCACCGTGCCGTGGACGCGGGCGGGATCGGGCCGGCGGACCTGCTGGTCGTGCCCGGCGTCGGCGCCGCAGCACCCGCCATGGAGCGGTTGCGCCGGGGCGGGTTCGTGGCGCCCATCCGCGAATGGGTGGCGGCGGACCGGCCGTTCCTCGGGATCTGCCTCGGGCTCCAGCTGCTGTTCGAGGGCAGCGACGAGGACGGCGCGGAGACGCTGGGCATCCTTCCCGGGAGGACGGTCCGCCTGGCCGGTGCGCCGACCCTGCCGCACATCGGCTGGAACCAGGTGGACCGCCGGCGCGAGCATCCCGCGTTCGAGGGCATCGCCAGCGGGCGCCGACTTCTACTTCGTCCACTCGTACGTGGGCGTCCCCGAGGGCGGCGCCGGCGCGGGCCGCGATCCTGGGCGAGACGGACCACGGGTCGCGGTTCGTCTCGGCGGTCGCCCGCGGCCGCCTCCTCGGCGTCCAGTTCCACCCGGAGCGTTCGGGGGCGAACGGGCTGCGGCTCATGTCGAACGTCGTCGCCTGGGCCCGGGACCGCTCCGGCACCGGCGAGGTCGCGTGATGCTCACGCGCCGCGTGATCCCGTGCCTGGACGTCGCGAATGGCCGCGTCGTGAAGGGCACCAACTTCGTCGACCTCGTCGACGAGGGAGACCCGCCGGAGCTCGCCGAGCGCTATGCCCGGCAAGGCGCCGACGAGCTCGTGTTCCTCGACATCGCCGCCGCCCCGGAGGGCCGGGGCACGCTGCTCGACATCGTGGAGCGAACCGCGCGCCGCGCGTTCATCCCGCTGACCGTCGGCGGTGGCGTCCGGAGTGTCGACGACATGCGGGACGTCCTCCGGGCCGGCGCGGACAAGGTCAGCCTCAACACCCGCGCCGTGGCGGATCCCGGGCTGGTGACGCGCTGCGCGGCCCGGTTCGGCAGCCAGGCGGTCGTGGTGGCCATCGACGCCCGGCGCGTGGCGCCCGGCGACCCGGCCGTTCCCTCGGGCTTCGAGGTGGTCGTGCAGGGCGGGCGCGAGCCCGTCGGCCTGGACGCGATCGCCTGGGCCGTGCGGGCGGTCGAGCTCGGGGCCGGCGAGCTGCTCGTGACGTCCATCGACCGCGACGGCACGAAGTCGGGGTTCGACACGGAGCTGCTGCGCGCGATCAGCTCGCGTGTCACGGTCCCGGTGATCGCCTCCGGCGGGGCCGCCGGCCCGGGCGACTTCGTCGCCGCCATCCGCGACGGGGGTGCCGACGCGGTGCTGGCGGCCGGCATCTTCCATCGCTCGGAGTACTCCATCGCGGAGGTCAAGGCGGCCATGAAGGCGGCCGGACTGCCGGTCCGGACGCTCGAGCAGGAGGCCGGCGGGTGACGCCCGCGGCACGCCCCGGACCCGTGGACCTTGCCGCCGGTCTCGACCCGGCCGCCGTGCGCTGGGACGCGGAGGGCCTGGTCGCGGGCGTGGTGCAGGACGTGGCCGACGGCCGCGTCCTGATGGTCGGCTGGCTCGACGCGGAGGCGCTCGCGGCGACCCTCGGCACCGGCGAGGTCCACTTCCACTCCCGGTCGCGGGGCCGGCTGTGGCGCAAGGGCGAGGACTCCGGCAACGTGCTGCGGCTCCGGACGCTGGCGCTCGACTGCGACGGCGATGCCCTGCTGCTCGGCGTCGAGCCTGCCGGCCCCACCTGCCACCGCGGGACCCGGAGCTGCTTCGACGCGGACGGCTCTCCGGCGGTGGCGACGGCCACGGACCCGGCGCCCGCGGTGGCGACAGGCCAGGGCTTCGCCTGGCTGGAGTCGCTGTGGTCGACGATCACCGAGCGGGCGGCCTCACGGCCCCCGGGCTCCTACACCGTGCGCCTTCTCGATGGCGGCGTGGACCTCGCCGGTCGCAAGGTCGCCGAGGAGGCCACCGAGGTCCTGCTGGCGGCGAAGAACGACGAGGCGGCGGCGGCCGCCGGCGCCGACCGAACCCTGACCCGGGAGCTCCTGGCCGGCGAGGCGGGCGACCTGCTCTACCACGCCCTCGTGCTGCTCGCCGAGCGCGGCCTGGAGCCCCGGGCCGTGCTGGAGGTCCTGCGCGGCCGGCACGGGTTGCCGCACCGGGACTGACCGGCCCGCCGCAGAACGCGGGACCCGGCTCAGCCTCGGGTGGCCCTGATCACGGTCCGGTTCCGCTTCCCGACCCGCACCTCGTACCACTCCCCGGCGATCGCCTCGGGCATCGCTGCCGTTGGGTCCGTGACGCGTTCCCCGTTCACGGTGATGGCGCCTCCCTGGACCAGGCGCCGGGCCTCGCCGCGGGACGGCGCCAGGCCCGTCTCCGCGAGCACGACGACCACGCCGCCGGCGATGACATCCGCCCCGGCAGATGGCCCGCGCGTGGCAAGGTGCACGCTCCCGAGCAGGGCGGGATCCGAGATCGGCTCCCGCCGGAACAGGGCCTCGGACACGGCCACCGCGCCGGTCGCCGCCGCCTCGCCGTGGACGCGGGCGGTGACGTCGTAGGCGAGACGGCGCTGGGCCTCCCGCGCCTCCGGGTGGGCCGCGATCTCGGCGTCCAGCGCCTCCGTCTCCTCGCGTCCCCAGGTCGTGAACCAGCGGAGGTAGGTCGGCACGTCGCGGTCGTCCGCCCCGACCCAGTACTGGTAGAAGGCGTACGGCGTCGTCCGGGCGGGGTCGAGCCAGACCGACTCGTCCCCCTCGCTCTTGCCGAACTTCGCGCCCGACGGAGACAGCAGCAGCTTGTACGCGATCCCATGCGCCGGGCTCTCGTCGCCGCTTCCACCGGCGGTGCGCCGGATCAGCTCGAGGCCGGCGGTGATGTTCCCCCACTGGTCGGCGCCGCCCATCTGCATCTCGACGCCGTGCTCCCGGTAGAGGGTGGCGAAGTCGAACGCCTGGAGCGTCATGTAGCTGAACTCGGTGAACGAGAGCCCCCGCTCCAGCCGCTGCTGGACGGAGTCCTTGGCCAGCATGTACGGCACCGTGAAGTGCTTCCCGACATCGCGCAGGTAGTCGATCAGCGACAGCTTGCCGAGCCAGTCGAGGTTGTTCGCCACCACCGCCTGGGCGGGGCCGGGCGAGAAGTCCAGGAAGCTCTCCAGCTGGGCCCGGATCCCGGCCACGTTCCGCTGGAGTGTCTCGACGTCGAGGAGGTTGCGCTCGGACGATCGACCCGACGGGTCCCCGATCATGCCGGTCCCGCCGCCGACGAGGGCCACGGGTCGTCCACCGTGCAGCTGGAGCCGGAGCAGCCCGAAGATCGGGACCAGGTGGCCGGCATGCAGCGAATCCGCCGTGGGATCGAACCCGATGTAGGCGGAGATGCGCCGGCCGGAGGCCAGGCGCTCCGGAAGACCCGGGGTCGTGGCGTGGAGGATGCCCCGCCACTCGAGGTCCCCGAGGAACCCCGCGAGCCCGGGGGCGTGGTCCGGGGCGTGGTCCGGGGCGTGCGCCCCGCTCATGCTCGCGTCACACGGAGTGGGTCGGAACCGTCTGGGGTCCGGTCCGGTCGGGAAGATCGGGCGTCCATACCCCGCATGGTATCGTTCCGCCCGTCATGCAAACCAGCCTCTCCCAGAGGCAGCGCCGCCGCCGCCTGGCGGACAGGCGCCGCCCGCGCGGAAGCGGTGCCGCCAAGGTCGCGGTCGTTGCGCTTCCCCTCCTCCTGTTCGGCACCCTGTTCCTGCTCGGGGCGGCCGGTGCGACGGCGTCGGTCGCCGCGTACTCGTACCTGGCGAAGGACCTCCAGGACCCGAAGGCCGCGCTGGACACGATCACGTTCACCGAGCAGACGAAGGTGTACGACCGCACGGGCGCCGTCCTGCTCGCGAGCCTGGGCGACGACCGGCGCGAGGTCGTCACGTTCGACCAGATCCCGCCGGTGCTGATCGACGCCACGACGTCGGTCGAGGACAAGACCTTCTGGGACAACGCCGGCTTCGACCCCGCCGGGTTCATCTCGGCCGCGATCGACACGATCAGCGGCAAGGACCGCGGCGGCTCCACGATCACGCAGCAGCTGGTGCGGGCCCGCCTCCTCCCGCCCAGCGCCTTCACGGGCGGCGTGTACGAGCGCAAGGCCAAGGAGATCATCCAGTCGATCCGCCTGACCCAGGCCTATCCCGGCGAGGAAGGCAAGAAGGCGATCATGGAGAAGTACCTCAACCAGAACTTCTACGGGAACCGCAGCTACGGCGTGGCGGCGGCGGCACGCAGCTACTTCGGCAAGGACCTCAAGGACCTGACGCTGGCGGAGGCCGCGCTGCTCGCCGGGATCCCGCAGTCCCCCACCAAGTACGACCTGGTCAAGAACGCCGTCGAGGAGACCTACACCGACGCCAAGGGCGTGGAGCAGGTGCGGCTGGTGGTGCCGATGGACAACCCGGTCGTGGTCCGCCGCAACTTCATCCTCGAGCAGATGAAGACGAAGTCCGTGCTGACGGCCGGCAAGTACACCGATGCCGACTACGAGGCTGCCAAGCAGGAGCCGGTGATCCTGGCCTCCCAGGTGACGGCCCAGTGGCGCGCGCCGCAGTTCGTGTGGCAGGCCCGGGACGAGCTGGGCCAGATCCTGTGCGGCGATAGCCAGTGCCAGCAGATCGACACCGGCGGCTACCAGGTGATCACGACGCTCGACTACCGGATGCAGCGGATCGTCGAGAAGTGGGTCTACGCGGCGGCGATCATCCCCAACGCCAAGAACCAGGACGCGATCCTCAAGGCTCGCGGCATCCCGCGCAGCCAGTGGTCCTGGATCAAGGCCCTGAGCGGTCACAACATCCACAACGACGCCGCCGGGGTCATCGACTACCGGACCGGGGACATCCTCGCCTACGCCGGGTCGGCCTCCTACACGGCGAAGGGCAACAAGAAGTTCCAGCCGCAGTTCGACGTCCTCTCGGACGCCTGGCGGCAGCCGGGCTCGTCGATCAAGCCGCTCGGCTACCTGATCGGGATCGACGACAAGACGATGACCGCGGCCACGATGTTCATGGACGTGGTGACGAACTTCGCTTCGTCCGGGTCGCGGGCCTTCACGCCCACGCAGGCCGACAGCCTCGAGCGGGGCCCGGTCCGGCTCCGGAGCGCCCTGCAGTTCTCGCTCAACGTCCCGGCGATCAAGGCCGGCTTCATCAACGGCCTCGCCCACCAGTTCGACCGGACCAAGGACTTCGGCCTGACCTACCCGTCCGGCACCACCGCGGTCCCCTCGGAGAGCATCGGGACGCTCGTGGTCCACCCGATCGACATGATCAGCGCCTTCGGGATGATCGGGAACGGTGGCGTCCTCATGCCGCATCACACCATCCTCAAGATCCTCGGCCCGGACGGGACGCAGGTCTGGCCACAGGGTGGAACCCCCGCGGTGGCCAAGAAGCGCGTGGTGTCGAGCCAGGCCGCGTACGTCATCACGGACATCCTGGCCGGGAACACGCTCACGTCCGTCAACCCCTTCTGGGGCAAGTGGCGGATCACCGACGGCGTCACGGGCTCCAAGGTCCGCCCGGCCGCCTACAAGACCGGCACGACCAGCGACAACCGCGACGTGCTGGCGTTCGGCTACCTGGCCCCGCCGTCCGACAAGACCCTGCCTGCGCTGGTCGCGGGCGTCTGGATGGGCAACTCGGACAACTCGCCCAACGACGGCAAGCTGTCCCTCGACACGTCGGCCCCGCTGTGGAGCGCCATCCTGTCCGAGGTGTCCAAGGGCATGCCGATCGAGGGCTTCGCGCGGGTCAAGCCCAAGGGTCTCGTGACCAAGACCGTCGACGCCTTCACCGGGATGCTGCCAGGGCCGACCACCCGCAAGACCGTGAGCGAGATGTTCCTGTCGGGCACGGCGCCGACCCGCGCCGCGGACGTCTCCGTCGCCGTGGACGTCGACGCGGCGAGCGGCCTGCTCTGGCGGGATGGCTGCGTGGGGCCGATGGTCACCAGGAACTTCGTCGACTACGGCAGCACCGAGGCTGCCTTCCCGGGCTGGCAGAAGTCGAACAGGGCCTGGCAGGCGCGAGCCGCCAAGGGTGTCGGCGTGTCAGGCGGCCCGAAGCGGACCCGAACGGCGTACTTCTACGGTGGCGGGTTCTATCCGTTCGGACGGAGCTGGGGCGGCTCGTTCGCGCCTACGAAGAAATGCCCGCTCGCCCCGCCGCCGCCCACCACCTGCGTGTCGTTTGACCCGCTCTCGCCGTGCCCATCGACCGGGCCGCCGCCGTCGCTCGCCCCCGCGGACCCGACGCCCGCACCGAAGCCCTAGTCCCGGTTGCCCCGGGGGACCCGCCCCGACGGCCGACCCGCCCCGGCCGGGTCAGAGCTTCACGATCGTCGCGCCGTCGCCGCCCTCGCCCCGCTCGCCGGCCCTGAAGCTCTTGACCAGCGGGTGCGTGGCGGCCTGTGACCTGACGGCGTCCCGCAGCGCGCCCGTGCCCAGGCCGTGGATGACGAGCACCTGCTCCAGGCCCGCCAGCGAGGCATCGTCGAGATAGCGGTCGAGCGCGTCGAGCGCCTCGTCCACCCGCGCCCCGCGCAGGTCGAGGGATGAGGCAACCGTCCGTGCCCGGGCCAGCATGAGGCTCGAGATCGCGCGACCCGCGTCGGGGCGCGCCGGGGATCCCCGGCCGGTCCCGGACGACCGGCCCGGTCCGCCGGGGAGACCGCTCCCGGCATCGGCGCCAGCGTTGCCCACGGAGGGCTCCAGGTCGTCGACGGCCACCGAGACGCGCATGCCTCCCGCCTCGAGCGTGGCCCGGCTGCCACCCTTCTCGATCGCCGCGATCCGTCCCTCCCAGCCACCGCTCCGGCTCCGCGCACGTTCGCCGATCCGCCAGGTGTGGGGGATCACCGGCGCCCGCGGCTCGGGCTGCGCCGCCACCGGGTCCGCCAGGCGCACGAGGGTCTGCTCGGCCCGGGCGAGCGCCGCGTCGATCGCCGGCGCCGTGACGGTCTCGCGCTCCAGCTTGCGGCGCACCCCGGCCACGTCATCCCGCAGGCTCTCGACGAGCCGCTCTGCCTCCTCGCGCGCCGTCCTGACCGCCTCGTCTCGTTCCCGTCGTGCCCTCCGGCGTTCCTCGTCGGCGGCGCGCAGCGCCTCCGACGCCTTGGCCTCGGCCACCCGGGCGCGCTCGACGGAACCAGCGATCTCGCCCTCCTGGTGGCGGATCGAGGCCAGGGTCGCCTCGAAGGCGCGCTGGTTCTCCGAGAGGCGGCTCCGCGCATCGGCGACGATCGCGTCGGGGAGCCCGAGCCGCTCGGCGATGGCGAATGCCTGGCTGCCGCCGGGCAGCCCGATCGTCAGCCGATACGTCGGCGACAGCGTCTCGAGGTTGAACTCCACCGATGCATTGCGGGCGGCCGGGGTCTCGTGGGCGTAGACCTTGATCTCCGCGTAGTGCGTCGTCGCCGCGACCAGCGCGCCGGACCGGATGAAGTGGTCCAGCAGCGCCTGGGCGAGGGCCGAGCCCTCGGTGGGGTCGGTGCCCGCGCCCAGCTCGTCGAGCAGCACGAGGGTCTCGGGACCCGCGTGCTCCACGATCCGGATGATCGAGCGCAGGTGGCCCGAGAACGTGGACAGCGACTGCGCGATGGACTGCTCGTCGCCGATGTCGGCGAACACGTCGCGGAAGACCGGGAGCATCGAGCCCGTTTCGGCCGGGATGTGCAGCCCGGCCTGGTGCATCAGCGAGAGCAGGCCCAGCGTCCGCAGGGCGACGGTCTTGCCGCCGGTGTTCGGCCCCGTGATGACGAGGGCCGTGTAGCCGTCGCCGAGCCGGAGGTCGATCGGGACCACCCGTCCGGTGAGCCCCGGGTGGCGCGCCGAGAGCAGCACGACCTCCGTTCGCCCGGCGACGCCCGGCCGGACGCCGTCCAGCTCCGCTGCCAGCTGCGCCTTGGCCGCCCAGAAGTCGAACTGGGCGAGCGCCTCGAGGGTCTCCCGCAGCAGGGTGCCGTTGGCAGCGACGAACGCCGAGAGCTCGTCGAGGATCCGTCCCTCCTCCTCGGTCACGGCCGCCTGCGCCTCGCGCCAGGCGTTGCCCAGCTCCACGATCACGAGCGGCTCGACGAACAGGGTCTGTCCGCTGCCGGACGCATCGTGGACGATGCCCTTGACCCGGCTGCGCGCCTCGGCCCGGATCGGGACCACGTACCGTCCGTTGCGGAGCGTGATGATCGGCTCCTGCAGCGCGCTGCCCAGCTCCGAGCCCACGAGGCTGTCGAGGCGGCGGCGCAGCCGGTCGTAGGTCATCCGGACGGCACCGCGCAGCGGACCGAGGCGCGGCGAGGCCGTGTCGAGGAGCTCCCCGACGGGGTCGAAGCTGCGACCCAGCGTGCTGCGGAGGGCAGGCAGCGGGTGGATCCGGCGGCCGAGGTCCCGCAATAGCGGCCGGCGCTCGTCGGCGAGGGACGTGGCCAGCCGCGCTGCCGCGTCCAACGTCTCGGCGATCTCGAGGAACTGCTGCGGGTCCAGGCGTCCTCCCCGCAGCGCCCGTCCCACGGACGGCTCGATGTCGTGCGCCGCGCCGATCCCGACGCCGGGCCGGTCCTGGAGCAGGGAGCGGGCCTGGTCCGTCTCGTCCAGTCCCCGGGCGACGATGACCGGATCCGCCGACGGGACGAGCGTCTCGGCCATCCGGCGGGACGGATCGAACGATGTCTTCTCGGCGAGCCGGGCGCGGACCGCCGGGAACTCGAGGAGCGCGACCGAGCGGGCGTCCATCTTCAGCGCCGGCGGCTGACGGACGGGCTGTCGGGCACCAGGAACCGCCACGGCAGGCCGGCCCACGGATCGCCGGCCGACGCGACCCCGATCCGTGGCGTCGTCGCCACCCGGGGGGCCGGGGTGTCGACTGGGGCGATCTCGATCCGGAGCGGCGAAGCCGGGTCGCACAGGTCGAGGCCGGTCGCGGTCCGGTCGACGCCGAACGCGAGACCCACCAGACCGGGGCCCGCCGCCAGCCGCGCGTCGGGCACGGGGTGGCCGCCGGCGCGGACGGCGTCCCGGGCGGCACGCATGGCGCCGATGCCCTCGACGGGCTCGACGGCGCGGATGAGCAGTGCGGCCGGCCGCGACGCGGCCTCGGTGACGACGTTCAGGCAGTGGTACATGCCGTAGACAAGGTACACGTAGGCGATGCCGGGGGGCCCGAACATGACCCGGTTGCGGGGCGTCGGGCCCATGCGGGCGTGCGATGCACGATCGTCCCGGCCGACGTACGCCTCGACCTCCACGATCCGGCCGGATCGGCGTCTCCCCCCGGCGCGGTCGGGGTCGCGGACCAGGAACGCGCCCAGGAGGGCGCGGGCGGCATCGAGCGTGTCACCGCCGAGGATGGCGCGCGGGAACGGTCGGCCGGTGCGGGACGCGTCGAAGGGCGCGCCCCCCGGGGCGACCTCGCCGGCCCCGTTGCTCACCCGATCCCGTAGGTCGCCAGGATCCCCTGCGGGACGAGGAATTGCACCAGGCCGAGGAAGTTCGGGATCGCGGTCTCGTGGAGCCATTGGCCGGTGCGGGAGGCGTCGATCGACGTCCACAGGTTGGCCAGCAGCGGGATCTCGTGCGCATCGGGTGCGTAGGACGGGCTGAGGAAGAACTGGTCGAGGATGATCGTCAGGAACATCAGCAGCAGGAAGCCCTCGACGACGCCCAGGATCCCGCCCAGCACCTCGTCGACGACCGGGTGCCGCGCGAAGATCTCGACCTTGTTGTACGTGCCCTGGACCAGCAGGGCGAACCCGAAGACCCCGGCCACGAACAGCATCAAAAACCCGAGCATGGCCGCGTACTCGGGAGGGAACTGCGTCCAGTGTTCGGCGAGGAACGACCCGACGGGCACCGACAGCTGCGCCGCCAGGAAGAACGAGAACGTCATCGTGGCGATCCCGACCAGCCGCCGGATCGCGCCCTGTGCGAAGCCGAGGACGAAGAACCCGAACAGGCCGACGACGACCAGCACGTCCACGATGTTGAGCGAGCCGACGAACGCGCTGATGTCCACGTGCCCACCATCCTCAAGCCGGCGTCCCCGGAATCCGGTGAAGTCCCCCGCTGAAGTCCCCGCCGCAGGGTAGCAGCGCTCGACACGGCGCCGCAATGGGCCCTCAGGCCCGGAGGCGCGCCCCGATCGTCCCGAGCGCCGCGACGACGGCCGCGACGGCCTCGTCGACCTCGGCCTCGGTGAGCGTCCGTGTCGCCGCACCGAATCGGAGCCGGAAGGCGAGGCTCTTCTCCCCGCCGTCCAGCGGCACGCCGCGGTAGATGTCGAACAGGCGCATGTCCCGGAGCAGGTCGCCGGCGCTCTCCCGGAGCACGGCCTCGACGGACGAGGCGTGCACGGCCTCCGCCACGACGATCGCGAGGTCGCGGTCCACCTCGGGGAAGCGGCCTACGAAGGCCGCGTGCTCTGGCGCAGGGCGCCCCCCGGCCAGGCCCTCGACCGCCACTTCGGCGACGATCACGCGACCCGTGGTGCGCAGCTCCCACGCGTCGAGCAGCCGGGGCTGGAGCTCCCCGACGAGGCCGTGGAGGCGGCCCGGGATCGCGGCCCGGGCGGTCCGGCCCGGGTGGAAGAGAACCTCCGCGGTCTCGGCCGCGTAGACGGGACGCCCGAGCCCGAGGCGCTGGGCGAGGAGCTCGATGACACCCTTCGCATCGTCGAGGTCGTAGGGCCGTGCGGCCCGGTTCCACGAGACGGGCTCAGCGGCACCGACCAGCGCGAACGCGAGGCGCCACCACTCGCGCGGTGACTCGCCGGTCCGGGCGTAGCCCTTCCCGATCTCGAACACGGCGACGTCCTGTGTCCCGTGCCGGAGGTTGACGCCGACCACGTCCAGCAGGCTGCCGAGCAGGTTCCGGCGGAGGAAGGAGTGGTCCCGCGAGAGCGGGTTGCCGACGCCGACCGGATCGCCGCCCGGCTGGTCCTCGTCGCCGATGGACGGGACCTCACGCCCGAGCACGAAGGTCTCGATGTGGCGCGGGGACACCAGGGCGGTCGTGACGATCTCCGTGAGCCCGGCACCGGCGAGGGTCTCGCGGACGAGCTCCCGCGTCTCGAGGGGCGAGGGGCGGTACCGGGGCATCATCGTGTCCGGGATGACCGATGGGATGAGCTCGAAGCCGCGGACCCGGGCGATCTCCTCCGCGAGGTCCGCCTCGATGGCGATGTCGCGGCGCCAGGACGGCACGACGGCCGCGATCGCGGTTCCGGGCCCGGAGGCGACGGCGAGCAGCTGGGGGTGCTGGGCGATCGTGACCACCTCGTCCGTCCCGGCAGGCTCGGTGACCACGCCCACCCGGGCGAGGAGGTCCCGCTGCTCGTGCACGGTGAGGTCGGTCCCGAGCAGGCGGTTGACGCGCGCCGGGCGGAACGTCACGCGCGCCGGCGCTGGCTCCACCCGGGCCGTGTCGACGACACCCGCGGCGATCTGGCCGCCGGCCCAGGCCCGCACGAGCTCCGCCGCGCGATCGGCGCCCAGGCGGGCGAGCCGGGACTCCTGGCCCTTCTCGAACCGGGAGGATGCCTCCGAGCGCAACGCCAGGCGCTGGGCGGTCCGGCGGATGCTCACCGGGTCGAAGATCGCCGACTCGACGATGACCTCGGTGGTGCCCTCCGAGACCTCGGACGTGGCGCCACCCATGACGCCCGCGACGGCGAGCGGCCCCACAGGGTCCGCGATGAGCAGCGTGTCGGCCGGCAGCTCACGCAGGACGTGGTCGAGCGTCTCCAGGCGCTCCCCCGCAGAGGCCCGCCGCACGATGATCGTGGCGCGGCCATCGGGTGCGGCATGGACCGCCGCCCCGTCGAAGGTGTGGATCGGCTTGCCCAGCTCCAGCATGACGTAGTTCGAGGCGTCCACGACGTTCGAGATCGGGCGCTGGCCGGCGGCGAGCAGGCGCATCTGGACGTGGTCGGGTGACGGGCGGACGGTCACCCCGCTCACCCACCGGCCCACGAAGCGCGGGCACAGGTCCGGGTCCCGGACCTCGACGGCCAGCCGGTCCGAGACGGCGGGGCCGCTCCCCTCCTCCACCTGGATCTCCGGCACCCGGACGGGCTGGTTCGTGGCGGCGGCCACCTCCCGCGCCAGGCCCAGAATCGATAGGGCGTCCCCGCGGTTCGGCTTGACGTCCACGTCGAGGATCACGTCGCCGTACAGGTCGGACAGCGGCACGCCCAGGGGCGTGCCGGCCGGCAGGATGAGAATCCCCTCGCCGTCCCCTGTGAGCCGCAGCTCCTCGCCGGAGCACAGCATGCCGTTGGAGACGACGCCCATCTTCTCGGCCCGCTCGATGCGGCGGTTGCCGGGCAGGACGGCGCCCGGCAGCGCCACCGGGACGCGCTGGCCGGGCGCGATGTTGGTGGCGCCGCAGACGATGGACAGGGGCTCGCCCCCGTCCCCGAGCGTGACGGTCGTCAGGTGGAGCCGGTCTGCGCGGGGGTGCCTCTCGACGGTCAGGAGCTCGCCCGTGACGACGTTGCTCCAGTCCGCGCCCCAGCGTTCGATCGCCTTGACCTCCATGCCCAGGAGCGTCAGGCGCTCGGCCAGCTGCTCGGGGCCGAGCTGCACGTCCACGAACTCGCGCAGCCAGGAGAGGGGGACCCTCATCGGAACGCCCCCAGGAAGCGGAGGTCGTTCTCGAGGTACAGGCGGAGGTCGGCCACGGCGTGGCGCAGGTTGGCGATCCGCTCCACGCCCATGCCGAACGCGAAGCCCTGGAAGCGCTCGGGGTCGATCCCCCCGTAACGCAGCACCACCGGGTGGACCATGCCGGCGCCGAGGATCGTCATCCAGCCCGTGCGCGAGCAGGCGGGACACCCCTCCCCGTTGCAGATGACGCACAGGATGTCGAACGCGACGGACGGCTCGGTGAACGGGTAGTAGCCGGGCCGGAACCGCGTCGCGCGACCGGCGCCGAACATGGCGTGGGCGAACTGGTCCAGCAGGCCCTTGAGGTCCGCCATGGACGTGCCCTCGTCGATCATGAGCCCCTCCACCTGGAAGAACTCCGATGCGTGGCTCGCGTCGACGGCCTCATAGCGGAAGCAGCGGCCCGGCAGCAGGGCGCGGATCGGCGGCAGTTCCTGGTGCATGACGCGGATCTGCCCCGGGCTCGTGTGGGTCCGCAGCAGGCGGCCATCCATGTCCAGGTACAGCGTGTCCCAGAGGTCCCGGGCGGGATGGTCCGGCGGGATGTTGAGCATCTGGAAGTTGGTGACGTCGTCCTCGATCTCCGGCCCCTCGTATACGACGAAGCCGAACTGCGCGAACACGCGGGCGATCTCGCGCGCGGTCTCGACGATCGGGTGCAGGCTGCCCCGCCGGATCGGGCGGCCGGGCGTGGTGACGTCGACGGCCTCGGCCACGAGCCGGGCCGCAAGCTCGGCGCCGCCGAGCTGGTTCCGGGCCTGCGCGATGGCCGCCTCGACGGCGACCCGGACCTGGTTGGCCACGGCGCCCACCTTCGGGCGGTCCTCGGCCGGGAGACCGCCGATGCCGCGCAGGATGGCTGTCAGCTCGCCCTTCTTGCCCAGCACCGCCACCTCGAGCACCTCCAGGGTGGCGGTGTCCGGCGCAGAGCCGGCGGCCCCGACCGCGCGGTCTCGCAGCGCATCGAGGTCGGCGGTCAGCTGGGTGAGGTCCATCTTCTGGTCCGGGTCCGGTGCGGGTTCTGGGCGGGCCGTTCCTGACCCGGGAATCGACAACCCTCGAGCGTCGGGGACGTCGAGGGGATGCTGGGGCCGATGCGCCCCGTCGTGCGTGCTCATCCCCCGGAAGGTCCGGTCACCGGTCAGGCGGTGCGGGCGACCTCGGCGATCTTGCCAAACGTGGCGGCGTCGCGGACGGCGAGGTCCGCGAGGATCTTGCGGTCGATGACCACGTCGGCCTTCTTGAGGCCGGCGATCAGCTTCCCGTAGGTGATCCCGTTGATGCGTGCCGCCGCGTTGATCCGGATGATCCACAGCTGGCGCATGTCGCGCTTCCGCTGCTTGCGGTCCCGGGTCGCGTAGGCGAGCGCGTGCAACTGCGCTTCGTGCGCTCGCTTGACGAGCTTGCGGTTCGTGCCGCTGCGGCCCTCTGCGGCGTTGAGCAGCCGCTTGTGGCGCTTGTGGGACGTGACGCCCCGCTTGACGCGTGCCATCGATCGCTCCTAGATGCCCGGCAGCAGGCGGTGCAGCTGGTCCTGGTGCTCAGGCCCGACGACCGACTTGCCCGCGTAGCGGCGCGTGCGGCGCGACGACTTGAGCTCCAGGTGATGCCCGCGCCAGGACTTCACCCGAATGAACTTGCCACTCCCGGTGACCCCGACTCGCTTCTGGGTCCCCTTGTGGGTCTTCATCTTCGGCACGCTGGCCTCACTCTCCTGCTGGCGCCGCCTCGGCCGCCGGCAGGGCGGAGGGCGTCGGATCTGGCGGGACGTCGGCCGTGGGACCGGCCGGGACGTCGGGCGGGGCGCTGGCCGGGGCCGCATGCGGGACCTCGTGCGCCGCGGTGGCGCCATCGGTCTTCGTCCCCGGGCTGCGGTGCTCGTGGATCCTCGGCTTGTGGACCGAGACGAGCGTCATGAACATCGACTTGCCCTCGAGCGCCGGGGTCCGGTCCACGGTGCCGTGGTCCTTCACCGCCTCGCCGAACTTGACGAGGAGCGCCCGGCCGATCTCGGGGTGGGTGAGCTCCCGACCGCGGAAGCGGACGGTCACCTTGATCCGGTCGCCATCCTCGAGGAACTCGATGGCGCGATGGACCTTGGTGTCGAAGTCGCCCGTACCGATCTTGGGCGTCAGGCGGACTTCCTTGAACTCCACCGAACGCTGCTTGCGCTTCGCCTCTTTCTCGCGCTTGGTCAGCTCGTACTTGTACTGGCCAAAATCGAGAAACTTGACGACCGGAGGGGCTGCCGTGGGAGCGACCTCGACGAGGTCGAGCCCTCGCTCCTGCGCCATCGCCATGGCCTGGTGCGTCGGCATGACGCCGAGCTGTGAGCCATCTTCGTCGAGGACCCGGACCTGGGGGACACGGATCATCTGGTTGATGCGCAGGTCTCGACTGATGGCGTGGTCCCTCTGCTCCGATAGGCGTGGGCATCGCGGCGCGCACGGCAATACCGTGCTCTGTCGCCGCGGGAGGATAGCACAGCGGTTCGACGGGCCGCAACGAACGGAAGGGGACGCGGGCAACGGTGGCCGGGCCGACCCACGCGGTCGGCCGGCAGGCTCCTGGGCGCCTCCCAGCGCCCGATCGGCACTCCCCTACCCCAGTCGGCGCTCCCGGACCTCCGCCCCGAGACGAGCCGCGACCTCGGACCAGGAGAGGACCTCCTGCCGCTCGTCCTTGGTGGCTCCGCGGCGCCGGACCGACACCGTCCGGGCCTCGACCTCGCGGTCGCCGAGGATCAGCATGTACGGGATCTTCTGGCCCTGCGCCAGCCGGATCTTGTTCTGCATCCTGCTGTCCGAGCCGTCAACCTCCACGAACCGCAGGCCGGCCGCCCGGAGCTCCGCGGCCAGCTCCTGCGCCGGCCCCACGTGGCGGTCCGCGATCGGGATGATCACCGCCTGGACGGGCGCGATCCATAGCGGGAAGGCCCCCGCGAAATGCTCCGTCAGCACGCCGATGAACCGTTCCAGCGACCCATAGATCGCACGATGGATGGCGACCGGCCGCTGCTGGGTCCCGGTCTCATCGATGTACCAGAGGTCGAACTGCTCGGGCAGCATGACGCGGTCGACCTGGATGGTTGCCGTCTGCCACTCGCGGCCCAGGGCGTCCGTGATCTGGATATCGATCTTGGGCGCGTAGAACGCCCCGTCCTTCGGCTTGACGCGGTAGCTGAGGCCGGAGCGCTCCAGCTCCGCGCGCATGATCGCCTCGGTCTCGTCCCAGATCTCGATGTCCCCGAGGGCCTTGTCGGGCCGGGTGCCGAAGGTCAGGGTCGGCGTCAGCCCGAACCACGAGTAGGCCTCGCGGATCTCGCCCATCAGACCCTCGATCTCCGCCGCGATCTGGTCGGGACGCACGAAGATGTGCGCGTCGTCGGTCACGAAATGACGCACCCGGGTCAGGCCCGAGAGCACGCCGGACAGCTCGTTGCGGTGCAGCACACCGTATTCGGCCAGCCGCAGCGGCAGATCGCGGTATGAGCGCAGGCGGCTGCGGTAGATGAACGACGATTCGGGGCAGTTCATCGGCTTGAGGCTGAACGTCTGGCCCTCGATCTCGACCAGGTACATGTTGTCCCGGTAGTGCGCCCAGTGACCCGACCGCTCCCACAGCTTCTGGTGCACCAGAGGCGGCGTATAGACCTCGTCGTAGCCACGCCGATCCTGCAGCGCGCGCATCGCGTCGCGCAGGGTCTGGTACAGGCGCCAGCCCTTGGGGTGCCAGAAGGCCGCGCCCGGGCTCACGTCATGGAAGCTGAACAGGTCCAGCTGGACGCCCAGCTTGCGGTGGTCCCGCTTCTTCGCCTCCTCGCGGCGCCACAGGTAGCGGTCCAGGTCCTCCTCCGTCTCCCAGACCGTGCCGTAGATCCGCTGGAGCATGGGCCGCTTCTCGTCGCCTCGCCAGTACGCACCGGCGACCGCGAGCAGCTTGAACGGCCCGATGTGGCCGGTGGATTCCACGTGCGGACCCTTGCACAGGTCGCGGAAGGGGCCGTGCTCGTAGAAGGTGACCGGCGGCATCGGCGTCGCGGTCTCCACCGCCTTCCGGGCGAGATCGTCGAGGATCTCGACCTTGAACGCCTGCCCGTCGGCCTCCTCGATGGCACGGCCGGTGTCGAACTCCACCTCTCGACGAACGAAGGCATGGTTCGCGGCCACGCTCTCGCGCATGCGGGCCTCGACGGCGGCGAGGTCGTCGGGCGTCAGGGCACGCGGCAGCTCGAAGTCATAGTAGAAGCCGTCCACGATCGCGGGGCCGATGCCCAGCCTGGCGCCCGGGAACAGGGCCAGGACGGCCTCGGCCATGACGTGTGCGGTGCTGTGGCGCATCGCGTCGATGGGCGCGTGGGCGCCGGCGTCGAGCAATTCCTCCGCGGAGCCGCGGTCTGGCGCCTCGAACGCGATCTCGTCCTCGTCGGCGGCGATCGCCGCCTTGTCCTCTGCCATGTTGCTGCTCCCCGAGAAACACAGAACCTCTCGTCCGACAGGACGAGAGGTTCGACCTCCCGCGGTTCCACCCGCCTTCACGGCACCCGTGTCGCGGTGTCGTGCGCTCGTGCCGCGCTAACGGGCGGATCCCGGGCCGGTTCGCCGGCCGCTCGCGGGTGGTGCCGTCACCGGTCGGGTCTGCGGAGCTTCCAGCCGACGGCTCCCGCTCTCTGGCGACGTCCCGGTGGGGCGCGTCCCGCTCGACGCTTCGCTCTTCGCCGGCCGCCCGGGGCCGGAGGTGGTGGGCGATACTGGACTCGAACCAGTGACCTCATGCATGTCAAGCATGCGCGCTAACCAACTGCGCCAATCGCCCCTGGCCGGGAGATTAGCACGACTGGAATGGACGACAGACCGGGCGCTTCCTCGGCCATGTGCCCGGCGGCAATTGACCCGGGTCGTCGTGGGTGTCGCCGCCCCGAACCACGCCGGTCCGCTGGGCGACGGACCACGGCATCGGGGCGCATAGGGGCCTCAGGCCGGACCCATAGGCGGCCTGCGGCAGCGAGCCCCCGACTCCGCCCGCGCAGGGCGCCCGCGAGGCCGAGGCCGGTCGCGGTCTCCGACGCCTGGCCGAGAACCGAACGGGGCGCTCCGTCGAATAGAGAGTGGTGCCGCCCGTGGCGCCCAGCGTCCCCCCGCGCATGTGGCTTGACCCGGGCGGCACCATCAGTGGGCTAGTCGAGACGGGACGACCGGTGTCATCCGCCGACGACAGACGAGCGGACCGCGTGTGCTCTCCTGTAACAACCGGCTGGACGTAGCGTCTGATGGACGCGGCTGGCGGTGACCGGCGGTCCACGTCCGACCCCAGGGACCGCGCCTGGCCACAGGAGTCCGACCCGCACGAGGCGTCCCTGGAAGGGTTCGTGACATGCGTCGCCTTCACATCGGGGCTTGGCGGGCGCTCCGTGTCCTGTCCGCGCTCACCCTGGCGTTCGCGTCGCTCGCGGCACTGGCGCCCAGCGCCTTCGCTCGCGACTCGACGTTCACGATCGAGCTGACCCTGCGCGGGCCGGTCGCACGCGACGTCGGCTTCTACTTCGCAACCAACCCGGGGGTCGGTGGTGACGCCTTCTGCGTCAGCAAGGCGGAGCGGGATCAGGCTCTGCGCGACGGCGCGAACGACGACATGCCAGTCTGCAAGAGCGGCGCGACCTACGCCCGGACGCTCACGATCGTGAAAGGCGAGACCTTCTTCGGCTACGAGATCGGCCTCTACTGGCCTCGGCGAGCCCAGGCGATCTGGAGCGAGGACCCCACCTGGGATGGCCGGGACCACCACCGCTCCTACGTGTTCGACTTCGGACTCCCCGCAACAGACGCGATCACGAAGCAGGTCGCAGATGCCGCGCTGATCGCCGGCGAGCGCCCTCGGCCGCAGCTCGGTCTCGTTCCCGGTTTCGCGCTCGCGGTGGCGGTCGCCTGGTGGCTCGCCTGGGCAGGGATTGGCCGCCGTCGTCGTGCGGCCCACGTGGCGCCCCGCTGCCTGGGGACCATGGTGGCAGCCTCGGACGCCGTCCAGGCGCAGGCCACCCGCCGATCCGCATTGGGCGGGGCCATCCTTGCCGCTGGATTCGTCCTGGCGGGCTGCGGCGGCGGCGTGCAAGGCAGCCCGTCGACCACCGTGCCGCCCTCCGTCGCATCCACGACCACCATTGAGCCCGCGCCGACCCCCATCCCCACGTCCACCGCCGTCTCGACGGCGCGGCCATCGTCGAACGCGGCAAGCTGCGTGAGCCCGAGCTTCGACTACCCGCAGGGCGCCCGCGGGAAGGCTGGCGACCCGGTCGAACTCGCGAGGGTGGATGTCGGCGGGATCCGGTCGGGTGACGTCGTCGAGGGTGACGTTGCCGCTGGGTCGGTCCGAATCGTCCGGGCCGGAACGGTCATTGGCCACGTCACGTATGCGCCTGATGGAGCTGGGGGCTGGCTTCTGGTCGGCGGAACGCTGTGCGACGGTCTAGGCGTGGGGTCCTGACGTCGTCCGAGGCAGGAAATCGAACGCACTCACATACTCACGCCCATGCGGGGGTCGCCGCCCTCGGCGCGTGGAATCGAGGCGCGCCCCCGAAGGAGACGGCATGCCGAAGATCGTGGTCACCGCGGCGGTCAACGACGTCCAGGCCTGGCTGGAGTTCAAGCCGAAGCTCATCGCCCAGGTGGCTGGCGTCGCGTCGGACGGGACCAGCTACGTCGCGGCGGATGGCAGCAACCACGTGGCCAGCACCTGGGACGTGTCCGACCTGGAGGCCTTCCAGGCGGCCCAGGCTGCAGGTTCGCCCGAGATGGCGGCGGCGATGGAACAGTACGGGATGATCCCGCCGATGACGATCTACATCGAGAAGTAGCCGGGCCCCGGATCGGGGTCCCGTCAGGCTCTGCTGCACCACGGCCGACCGACCGGGCCCCGTGGTCACGCGTCGCTCTCCACCGCGAGGCATGCGACGATGGGCCCATGGCGGACCTCGAGCTTCTCGACTGTGGCGGTGGCCGGCGCCTGGAGCGCTTCGGCGCGGCGATCGTCGACCGGCCCGCACCCTCGGCGGACTGGATCCCGCGGTTGCCCGCCGAGGAGTGGAAGCGGGCGAGCCTCAAGTGGGGCAAGGGCGCCTGGGTCCGGGGCGCCGCGCAGGACCCGTGGACGGTCCGGGTGGGAGGGCTGACCCTCGAGTGCCGGCCCTCCCCCAGTGGCCAGCTGGGTGTCTTCCCGGAGCACGCCGGAACGTGGACCTGGCTGGAGCGGACGATCCGCGCCGCGGCGACCACCCTGGGTCGCCCGCCGGAGGTCCTCTCGCTGTTCGGCTACACCGGGGGCGCCACGCTCGCCTGCGCCAGTGCCGGCGCCAGGGTTGCCCACGTCAATTCGTCCCGGCCCGCGGTCGCGTGGGCGCGCCACAACGCGGGGCTCTCGGGGCTCACCGACAGGCCCATCCGCTGGCTGATCGACGATGCCCGGACCTTCGCCCGGCGCGAGCGGCGCCGGGGACGGCGGTACGACGGCGTCGTGCTGGATCCGCCGACCTACGGCCACGGCACCGGTGCCTGGCGGATCGAGGAGCACCTGGCGCCGCTCCTGGGGGACCTCGCCGCGCTCGTGGGACCGCGTCCGGCCTTCGTCCTGCTCAGCGCCCACACGCCGGGATGGGACGGCGATCGCCTGGCGGCCCTGGTCCGCGAGCACTTCGGCGTGCCGGCGACCGGCGAGCCGATGACGCTCGAGAGCCGCGTCGGATCGCGGCTGCCGCTCGGGGCCTGGGCCCACAGCCCGGTGCGCTGACGGCACGCCACCTGCGAGGACCCGCCCGATGACCGAGCCCGCGATCACCAGCGCGAAGAACCCGCACGTGCGGGCCGCCGCCGCCCTGCGCGACCGGCACGAGCGGGACGACGCCGGCGTGACGCTGGTGGACGGTGCGCGGGAGCTGGTCCGGGCCCTGGCCGGCGGTGCGGAGATCGTCGAGGTGTTCGTGGACCAGGACCGGCTCGGGTTCGAAGGCGCCGGTGCCGTCGAGGAGGCGCGACGTCGTGGTGCCGGCATCGTGGGCGTCTCGGGTCCGGTGCTCGATCGCCTGGCCTACGGGGACCGCGCCGAGGGCCTCGTGGCGGTCGTCCGGATTCCGGGCACGGCCCTGGTGGGCCTCCGCCTCCCCGCCGATGCCCTCGTCGTGGTGCTGGAGGGCGTCGAGAAGCCGGGCAACCTGGGTGCCGTGCTGCGGACGGCCGATGCCGCCGGAGTGGACGCCGTGATCGCCGCGGATCCGCGCACGGACCTGTTCAACCCGAATGCCATCCGGGCGTCGCTGGGGACCATCTTCGCGGTGCCGCTCGCGGCCGGTCCCAGCGCCACGGTACGCGACGACCTCGTGGGCCGCGGTCTGAGGCTGGTCGCGGCCCGCGTGGACGCCGGGACGCCCTATACCGACGTCGATCTCCGCGGACCCGTCGCCGTCGTCCTCGGCAGCGAGGCCGACGGCCTGACCGGCGCGTGGTCGGGCCCCGGCGTGCTGCCGGTGCGGCTGCCGATGCTGGGGGTGGCCGACAGCCTCAACGTGTCGGTCACGGCCGCGGTCCTCCTCTACGAGGCGCGCCGCCAGCGGGGGCTGCCTCCCGGCGCCGGCTGACCGGGTCGGCCGACGGCCGATGGCGCTCAGGCGCCGGCCACCACCCTGCCGTCGAGCAGCACGACCCTCGGACGTGCGTTCCAGAGCGCTCCGCCCACCTCGACCGGTTCATCCACGGCCGCCGCGGACAGCACGACGATGTCCGCCCGGTGCCCGGCCACCAGCCGCCCGCGGTCCGCCTCCCCGGCGCTGATCGCGGGATCCACGCACGCGGCGCGGATGGCGCGCCACAGGTCGAGCGCGTTCTCCGGCCCGAACGCCGGCGTGCCCGCCGGCCAGGTCGGCGCCGACCTCGTCACGGCGCAGGCGAGCCCGGGCCACGGGTCCACGGGCTCCACCGGGGCGTCCGTCCCGGTCGGGATGACAGCCCCGGTCGCGGCCAGGGCGCCCAGCGCATAGCCCCGCTCCTCCGCGCGAGCGCCCCACAGCCGGCGCGCCTTGCCGGCATCGGAGCGGACGTGGACCGGCTGCATGGACGCGGCGATCCCCAGGTCCGCGAAGCGCGGGATGTCCATGGACGCCACCAGCTGGACGTGCTCGACACGGGGCATGAGCGGGGTGAGCCCCGCCGTCGGCGCCAGGGCGTCCAGCGCCGCGCGGACGGCCGCGTCGCCGATGGCGTGGACCTGGGTGGCGATCCCCAGCGACGCCGTGCTCACGGCCTGTGCCCGCAGCTCGTCGGGCGGGACCAGCCAGACCCCGTAGCCCCCATTGGGGGGTTCCGGCTCGCCGGGGATCGGATCCATGGGCTCCAGGAGCGCCGCGGTCCGGGAGCCCAGCGTCCCATCCGCGAACGTCTTGAGCCAGCCCAGCCGGAGGCGATCGAGCGGGTCCGGGCCGAGCGGGCCGCCGCTTCGCAGGCCTTCCGCCCGGGCCGCGTCCAGCTGTTCCGGGCGCAGGCAGGTGTGGACGCGCATCCCCAGCTCGCCCGCCGAGGCCAGTCGTCGATAGGCCTCGAATGGCCCGTTGAGATCCCGTCGCTCGGCGACCCCACCGGGATCGTGGACGGCCACGACGCCGAGGGAGACCAGCTCCGCGACCATCGGCCGCAGTGCCGTGGCGACCCGGTCAGCGTCCGGGAGCGGGATCCGCCCCGCCACCAGCCTCGCGGCCGTCTCGTGGAGGACGCCGGTGGCGTGGCCGGCCTCATCCCTGCGGATCACGCCGCCGTCCGGATCCTCCCGGTCGTCGGCGATCCGCGCCTCGTCCAAGGCCCGCGCGCTCGCCAGGAGCGCGTGGTGGTCGTGGGCCCAGAGCGCAACGAGACGTCCCGGCGCCGCGCGCTCCAGGTCCGAGGCGGTCGGCCAACGCCCGAGCAGGTCGGCGTCCCACCCGGCACCCTCGATCCAGGCGGCCGCATCGGGCCCGGCCTGGACAGCGGCTCGCACGCGCTCCACGATTGCCTCGACCGACCGCGCATCGTCCAGGTTGACGCGCAGGCGGGCCAGGGCAGCCTCGACCACGTGCAGGTGCGCGTCCGTCAGCCCGGGGATCGCGACCTCGCCGGGCGCGAGGCGCAGGTGCCGGGTCGCCGGACCGGTGAGGCCCTCGAGGTCGTCGGGCATCCCGACCCCGATGACCCGACCGTCCGCGATGGCGATCGCCTCGACCCAGCCGGGGCCCGCCGGACCGCCGAGCGTCGCGATCCGGCCGGTGACCAGCAGGTCCGCGCGCACCGTGCTCATTCGTCCCCTGCCGGCCCTCCTGCCGCAGCCTGGCGCTCCAGGCTGCCTGCCGCCTCGGCGGTCGCGGCCGTCGCGGCGGCATCGACCGGCTCGGCGACGCCGGCCGTCGTATCGGCCGTGGGATCGGCCGTCGTGTCGGCTAGAGGGGTCACGGCCGCCTCGGCGGTCGGGGCAGGGGCCTCGGCGGTCACGGCCGCCGCGGCGTGGATCCGGTGTCCGGCCGCGCGGCGCTCGCCTGCGCCCAGCTCCGATGCCGTCGCCACCGCCACGGGATCCAGCCCGGCAGGCGCCGTGGGGCCATGCGCCGTTGCCCGAGCCTCGGCGGGCTTGAGGGGGCCGCGCTTGACGATGGAGGTGATGCCGGTCGCCGCGAGCAGGACCGCGACCAGCAGCAGCACCGCGGTGGTGCCGATGGCGTCCACGAGCGGCCCGGCGATCAGCAGCGGCAGGAAGCTCGCTGTGGACACCAGCATGTTGAGGATCCCGAACACGCGGCCGCGGGTGTCCTCGGGTATGTCCTCCTGGAGCTGCGTCTGGGACGGGATCGCCACGAACGCATAGGCGATCCCCGCCGCAAGCGCGATGGCCACGGCGACCGCCAGCAGCGACGTGAGGTTCCCGAAGGCCTCGATCCCGGTCCGACCGGCAGCGCCCTGGAGGAAGCGCGCGATCGGACCGGCCATGGCGAGCAGCGCGAGCAGGATGCCGAGCGCGATGAGGCCTCCCTCGATGATCCGCCGTCGCGGCACGAGGTGGCCCCAGCTGTTGAGGATCAGGATGCCGGTCACGATGCCGAAGCCGAGGGGCAGGACGATGACCGCGAAGCTGTTCGCGTCGAGGCCGAGCGACTGGGTCGCGAACCGGGTCCCGATGACGGCGAGCACGCCGACGAGCGACGCGGCGATCCCGAGGTAGACCAGGGACCAGCTGACCTTCGGGTTCGTCCGGATGAAGGTGATTCCCTCGCGGAACTGGTCCAGCGTCGAGTCGACCGCGACCTCGCTCTCGCCGATCTCGTCGGCGACGTCCTCGACGTTTGAGTTGGGCGGCGCCGGCGGGAGCGTCCAGCAGAACCCCGCGGCAACCAGGTAGCAGGCAGCCACGATCAGGATCAGCGTGGGTGCGCCGAACAGCGCCACCACGAGCGGGCCGATCAGGGCGAACCCGATGGCGAACGCGGCATTGAGCGTGATCGTGAACACGCCGTTCGCCGACAGCAGCTGGTTGCGGGGCACGACCACGGGGATCATGGCGGCTTCGGCCGGGGCGAAGAAGACGGTGATCGTGGACACAACCGCGCTGAGCAGCAGGATGATGGGCAGGTTCCCGCCCGCGAGGTAGATCAGGACGAACGCGCCGGCGCGCAGCAGGTTGGTGACGACCAGGATGATCCTGCGGTCGACCCGGTCCACGAAGACGCCGGCCACGGCCGAGAACGCGACCGCGGGCCCCAGGAACGTGAGGACCAGCAGGCTGACGGCCGTGCTCGGCGATCCCGCCTGAAGGATGATGGCGGTGAGGGCGAACATCACCATGTTCGCGCCGACCTGCGTGAACAGCTGGCTCAGCCAGAGCAGCAGGAACGGGCGGTTGCGGAAGACGTCCAGCGCTCCGGGCTCCTCGGCCGGGCTGCTGCCGTTCTCGGCGATCCGGACCTCTCCCTCGATCACGACGGCCTGGGTCCCACGGCGGCGCTCAGCACCGGATCACCCCTGCGGAGGAACCCGGTGATCCGGCGCTCCAGCGCGGGCCGGTCGACCAGGATGTGGCGGCCGCAGCCCTCGCAGCGCAGGCCGATGTCCGCGCCGAGGCGGTCCACCAGCCACGCGTCGCCGCCGCACGGATGGCGCCGGCGCAGGCGGACGATGTCGCCCAGGAACAGCTCGAGCACGGGGTGGCCTGACATCGCGTGGAGGGTAGCAGAGGGTGCCGGGCCTCTCGGGGCGGGACTGCCGGATCGATCAGAGCCGGGGGTGGCCGAGCACGGGATTGAGGTCACGGTCCGTCGGCGGGACGACGACGAGGTCGGCGTCGTTGACCGTGATCGTGACGTCCGGGTAGCGCGCGGAGAGCTGGGCGATGGGTCCCCCGGCGCGCGCGAGCGACCCGGCGAGCGCGTCGGGCGCGCCGACCGCCAGGATCTGGAGCGGGCCCACCAGCGGCACGCCGGCCACCTGAAGGGAAGCGGCAGGACCCGCCACCACCACGCCCGGGACGATCCGGATCGCGCCGATGGAGATCGCCTCCGCGCCTGCGTTGCGAAGCTCGTTGAGCAGCTGCTCCACGGCATCGCCGGGGAGCGCGCCATCGACGGTCACCCGGACCCCGGCGCCGGTCACGCCCAGCGCCCCCGACCAGCCGAGGAGCCGGTTGAGGTCGCTCCGGATCTGGCCGGCCGAGGTGTCACCGCGTTGCACGGAGGACGAGACGGATGCCTTCTGGCTCTCGAGCGTCCGGATCTCCTCGCGCAGCTGGTTGTTGCGGGTCGTGAGGTTGGCGACCAGCTCGGTGAGGTCCTGCACCGACAGCGCGGAGAGGCCCTGGTCGGCGGTCTGCGAGCGCAGCTGCGCCACGACCAGGAAGCCCAGGATCAGGAGGACGACACCCACCGCGAGGCGCCCCGACCCGCGGCGCATCAGGGCGCCACCGTCGGGGCCGGGCTGGCGACCGCCCTGCCGTAGCGGAGGTTGACGGATCCCGCGTACGCCGGCAGGTCCACCGACGGCGGAGTGGCGTACGAGACGCCGATCCCGAACGTTTCGGCGCGGCCGCGCACGAAGTCCACGAACCCGGTGGACTTCGTGAGCCGGTCGAACATGTCGGCGGGCCCGATGGCCGAGACCTGGTACGGCCCGGCCACGTAGGCCGAGTTGACGAGAACGGAGCCGCCGATGTCCACGATCGCCGTGGCGACCGTCACCCGTTCTCCGTTGACGGCGATCGCCTCGGCTCCGGCCAGCCACAGCTCCTCCACGACGACCAGCACGTCGCGCCCCGACACGAGGTAGTCACGGGCGTTGCCGTCGGGCGGGACGGGTGCGCTGGAGTCGCTCAGCTGGATGACGATCCCGGGGCCCGACATCGCGGCGAGACCCGCGGCGATCCGCGCCCGTTCCAGCTGGTCGTTCAGGTTCTTGGTGACGGCGGCGCCGCCCTGGCCGGCCGCCTCCAGGTCCTCGATCGACGCCCGCAGGTCCAGGATCTGCTGCTTCAGACCATCCTGCTGTGCCTGGAGGTCCAGCGCCGTCGCGACGAGCGGGGTGCGCTCCTGGCTGGTGATCCGGACGCGCGGGCCCTCCGATGCCATCTGCGCCGCGATGAGGAAGCCGAGCGCGAGCAGGGCGACGAAGAGCGTGACCCGCCAGCCGGGGATCGCGCGGACGCGCGCCGCCAGCGCGGTCACGGGATCACGCCCGTCCGGCGCGCCGGCGGGCCACCGCGAGGACGACGATCACCACCGCGACGACCCCGAGGATGGACGCCAGCACGGGCCCGGTCGCGACGCCGCCGGCGGCCTGGCCACCGTCGCCCGGGGCGGCCGTCGCCACTGGCGCCGTGGCGCCCGACACCGCGCCCGGCGTGGCGCCCGACACCGCGCCCGGCGTGGCACCCGGCGCGGCGGTCTGTCCTGGCTCGGCCCATCCCGGCGGCAGCGGGCCGGCGGGCGCAGGGTTCGGGCCGTACCTGGTGGGCATCCCGGAGCCGAGGTCGGCCAGCCACGCATCCTGGAAGGCGCCGAGGTTCATGCCGAGGGCCCTGGTGAACGCCTCGTCGTCCGTCAACCCGTCCGCGTACGCCTGCACCAGGAGGACCAGCTTCGCCTGGCCGTAGGTCCGGACGAGGAAGTCGATCGCGGACACACTCGTGCCGTAGGCGAGGTATCGCTTGGCGGAATCGAACGTCGGGAACTGGCCGCTGAGCGCCGTGAGCGGCAGCAGGTCACCCGTTCGCACCGCGTCGGCGACGAGGCCCCGGAACGTCGTGGTGTAGCCGGCGGACAGGTAGGTCGCCAGCCCCTCGTTCAACCACGTGGGCGGGAACCGGTACGGGTTGTGGACGGCGGTGTCGAAGACGAGGTGCGCCAGCTCGTGGGGAACGACGCTGCGGACGTCCTCGTCGTTCATGGTCGCCTCGGTGATCAGCCCGAACAGCGTGCGGATGTCCGCCCTCGCCTGGCCGATGGTCGTCTCGCCGGGGGTGCCTCCGGTCGCCTCGAGGAACGCCGCGTCGTCGGCATAGATGAAGAAGTCCACCGGCTCGGACTCGGTCACGCCCAGCAGTGCCGACGTGTCGCTGATCGCCTTCTCGGCGATCTGCAGCTCCTGTTGGGCGAACGCCTTCGACCCCTGGTACCAGTGCACCGTGACCACCGGGCCGGAGACGGTCTGCCATGTCTGCGACGTGTCCTGGTAGTCGACCGTCAACGGGGCGCTGAGCCCGGTGACGGTACCGGAGGTGACCGCGGCCCAGGTCGCCGTGAACTTCGTGTTGGGCGCAAGGTGACCACCCGTCAGGTCGAGCGAGTACGTCAGCTCCGAGGAGCCGGTGCCGGATGGCGCCGGCACGTCGATGACCTCGGGCCCGATCGCACCCGGGAACAGCAGCCTGAGCTCCACCCGGTCCGGCTTCACCGACGTCGTCAGCGGGACCGCGAAGTCGATGGACCTGCCGTAGGTTGCCTGCGCGGTGGGGGTGCCGAACGTCACGTCCGCGGCGCGGGCGACGGCGGGGAGCGACGGCAGCAGCATCGCAGCCGCGGCGACGGCAGCGAGCAGCGTGCGACCCAGGCGCCCGGCGCGGGTCACGGCGTCGGCGCCCAGGCCAGGCCCGCCAGCCTCAGGATCCCCGTCCCCGTCTGGCTGGCCCCGAGCAGGCCGTCGCGGACGAGGGAGAACGAGGTCCCGTAGGAGACCGGCACGACGGGCACCTGGTCCTTCACGATCCCGAGGGCCGTGGCGTAGGCCGCGGTGGCGTCGGCCGGGCTCGACGCGGCGGTCGCGCTGGTGACCGCAGCGTCGAAGGCGGGGTTCGACCAGCCGCCCTGGTTTGCCGTGGAACCGGTCTCGAGGAGCACCCCCAGGAAGTCGTTCGGGCCCGGGTAGTCCGCGACCCAGGACAGGCTCCACATCTGCGGCGGATCCGTGGCGAGTCGCTCCTGGTAGGTGGCGAAGTCCATGGTCGAGTAGTCGATCGTGACGCCGAGGTTCTCGCGGAGCATGGCGACGATGCCCTCGTCGTAGCCGCCACCGTTCGCGACGAACGAGATCGCGGGGAGGCCCTTGCCACCGGGGTAGCCGGCATCGGCGAGCAGCTGTCGCGCGGCGGCGGGATCGAACGCCGGCATGAAGTCCCCGGCCGGCGCCCCGGGCATCCCGGCAGGGACCATCCCCGTGGCCGGGACGGACGAGCCCGGCTCGTCGAGCGTCGCCAGTCGCCGCCAGTCGACCGCCTCCGCGAACGCCCGCCGGACGCGGACATCGTTGAACGGGGCGGTCCGGGTGTCGAAGCCGTAGTAGGTGACCGACAGGGACGGGTCGCTGCGCAGGGAGGGACCCAGGATCTTGTCGTAGGCGATCCAGCCCGAGTCGAGGTAGCTGACCGGGGTGACGTCCACCTTGCCCGCGGCGAAGGCATCCACCGGGCCGATCCCGCCGAGCGTGGTGAGCATCCGCGCGGTCTCGATGGCGGGCTTGCCCGCCCAGTAGTGCGGGTTCGCCGTGAGGACGAACGCGTCGTTCTCGACGGCCGACAGGACGTAGCCGCCGCTGCCGACGAAGCCCGTCGCGTTCGGGACGATCTCGGCGTCCGTCGTGGACGCCGGGACGACGGCGAATGGCGCCCCGGACACGATCGCCGGCAGATCCCCACCGCCCCGTTCCAGGTCGACGACGACCGTCCGGTCGCCCTCGGCGCGGACGCCCAGCGTCGCGACATCGGAGGACTGCCGGTTGAGCAGCGCCCGGGCACCCACCACGTTGGCTGCGAGGGACGCCAGGGGCGAAGGGTCGCCGGGGTTGAACAGCCGCCGCCAGCTGTGGACCACGTCGGCGGCGGTCAGCGGCGTGCCGTCGCTGAACGTGAGGTCCGGCCGCAGGGTGAACGTGACGCGCCGGCCGGCGTCCTCCACGGTCCACGACTCGGCCAGCGCCGGTCGGACGGTCAGGGAGGGATCGACCGCGGTGAGCGTCTCGAACAGCTGGCTGACGAACGACGCGCTGCCGAGATCGCCGTGCTTCGCGGGATCGATCGAGAGGGGCGCGCCGGCCGCGATCGTGACCGTGCCCGGGTCGGCAGCGGACGCCCCGGGCACCGACCCGGACGACTGGGGCCACAGCCCGATCAGCATCGTCGCAGCCAGGCCGAGGGCGATGGCTGCTCCCACCAGGCGGCGGCGCGACGACGACGGCACCACCGGGCCGCCGTCGATCACCTCAGCCTCCACCAGGCCTCCTCGGGCAGGCCCCGGTCCCACCGCCGGGGATCCAGCACGCGTTCCACCGGGATCGGGACCCGGGGACGCGCGGTCCACGCGTAGCCATCGCCGGAGAATCCGGCCAGCAGGGCCACGATGCAGAACCAGCGACGCACGGGCGGAGTATACGGGCGGTCGACCGTTGGGCCGGTCGGGCCATCTCGTCGGGTCTGTCAGGCCCCGCGTCGGGCCGGCCAGGGCTCCGGATGGGCCGGTCATGTCGTGGTCGGCGGCCGCCATACGACCGTCGTGCTATGGCCCCGTCCGCTCCCCTGTCCCGCCGACGAGCAGGTCGCGGCGCGAGGCGAAGCGCTTCAGCACCCGGTAGTAGTTTTTCCTGGAGCGTCGGTCCCGCTCCTCGTCGGGAAGGCTGGCCCAGCCGCGATGGACGTGCCGCTCCACGGGGATTCCGACGGTGCGGACAGCACGCCTCGCCGGAGCGCCGTCCGGCTCATCCGGTGCCTGGTCACGGAGCACGAGGCTCCACCAGATGTCGAGGTTCCGGTAGAAGACGAAGTGCTCGTCGAGGGGGCCGCGAAACACGTAGTCCGACCGGCGGAAGGCCATGGCGTAGCCCTCGATCGCGTCGACGTCGATCGCCCCCTCCCCGGCGTCGCGGAACCGCCGGAGGTCGTCGGACACGAGACCGAACGGCCCGGTGACGGCGACCGTCGGATCCTCGAGCGCGACCGCGGCCGAGGACACGAGGTCCCCACGCGGCTCCACGGACGTGTCCAGGAGGACGACCACGTCCGACGCGGCACGTCGGATCCCGGCGTTGAGGGCGGCGGCGAAACCGAGCCGGACGCTCATCCGGACGACCTCCAGGGTCCCCCCGTCCACCACTGGCCCGGCGGTCTCCAGCGCGTCGAGCGCGGCGGCCTGCGCCGGCGATGCCCCGTTGTCGACGACGATGACCTGCGTCCCGGCCGGCGCCGTCGCGGCAAGCGCCACCAGGGTCCGGGACAGGTCGTCCGGCCAGTCCGTGGCGAGCAGGACCACCGAGGCCGTCCCGCGCGGGGGCTCGTCGAGACGGGACGGGACGCTCGTGCTGGAGCCGAACCGGAGGCGCTCGCCGTCCTGGACGTCCGGAGGCGCGGCGCGCACGAGGTCATAGAGGGTCCCAACGTCGACGACCTTCCAGCCCGCCGCGCGGATCCGGGCGAGCAGCTCGTCGGCGCTCGCCCAGTCCCTGTTCCGGCGCGCGGCGGCGCGGGCGTCGGCGAGCTTGACGATGTCGTCGGGAGCGGGGTCGTGGGCCATCCCCGGAGGATACGGCCGCTCGTTGCCGGGTGCGGCCCGGCGGGCGAGCCCTCGCTCGACCCGGGTTCACACCCTGGACGGGGTCGCGATTGCGGCGGCGACCAGGACCGTGACCGAGAGGATCCACGTGTGGGCCAGGCCGCTCCACAGGACCGAACCTGTCCGCCAGTCCAACCACCCATCCAGGAGCACGCCGAACAGCGTGCTGAGGGTCTCGATCTCGCTCGCACGGTGGGGCGGCACGGCGGGTCCGCACGCCGGCGGCGCTGACCGGGTGGCGGTCGTGCCGGCGGCGCGCTGTTGATGCAAGATGGACGGGTCGCCGGCGCGCCCCCGGGCGGCGCTCGACCGAGGAAGCCATGGCCATCCGAGTCCTCGTCGCCTACGCCAGCAAGATGGGGTCCACCCGCGGAATCGCGGAGGCGATCGCCGCCACGCTCGAGGGTGCCGGCCTGGAGACGACGGTTGCCTCGGTCCGGGACGTACGCGACCTGGGCGAGTACGACGCCGTGGTCCTCGGCAGCGCCCTGTACGCGGCCCACTGGCAGCGCGACGCCAACCGGTTCGTGACCCACCACCAGGAGGCTCTCCGGGCCAGGCCGGTCTGGCTCTTCAGCAGCGGCCCGCTGGACCGGCTCCTGGCCGCCTCGGACCCGCCGATCACCCCCCAGGCGCGGCAGGTCACGGCGAGGATCAACCCGCGCGGCCACCGGACGTTCGGCGGACGCCTCGATACCGACTCGCCCGGCGTCGAGCCACAGGTGCTCCTGACGCATCCCCTCGGCGACTTCCGGGACTGGGACGTCATCCGGGCGTGGGCTGCCTCCGTGGCCGAGGCGCTGCTCAAGGAGGACTGAGGACGCCGCCCGCGTCTCAGTAGGCCGTTCGATCGCTCATCGCCCGCCAGTCGTCGAACAGCGTGACGGCGGATTCGTGCGCCAGCCTGTGCATCGGGATGCGGCGGGTGTCGAGAGGCCGACCGATCTCCTCGTAGATGAAGGCATCGTCGAAGCCGGCCGCGGCCGCATCGGCCCGCGACGCGCCGTACACGATCGCATCCACGTGCGCCCAGTACGCGGCAGCGAGGCACATGGGACACGGCTCACAGCTCGCGTAGAGCGTGCAGCCCTGCAGGAGGAAGGAGCCCAACGCCGCACACGCGGCGCGGATGGCCGTGATCTCGGCGTGGGCGGTGGGATCGTTGCTGGACGTGACCCGGTTGCAGCCCTCGCCGGCCACCGAACCATCGGGCGTGACCACGACCGCCCCGAAAGGCCCGCCGCGGTGGGCGCGCATGCCCTCGCGGCCTGCGGCGATCGCCCGCTCGAGGTAGGCCGCGGCGCCCGCGGGCGCCTCCGTAGGTAGAGCCATGGAGAACCCCCTGCCAGGACCTGCCGGGACGGTACCCCGGCCCGGTATCACGGTGGAGCGCCCTGGCGCGGCCGGCCAGAGGCGTTCGGCCCGCCGTCCTTGTCGACCTCCGCAACGACGACGACTCCGACGCGGATGACGGTCACGCCGCCCTCGGGGGCCGGCGACGCCGAAGCTTCAATAGACCGGGTGCTGCGGCCTGCCGCCCGCCTGGGTATGTGCGTCGTCGTCCGGGCCGGTCTCGCTGAAGCCGAGCATCGGCGGGCCGGGGTCGGTCGGCGTGTCGCCCGCGGCCGCGGCCACGGCCTGGAGGGCCTCCTCCGTCGCACCGTGGACCTCGACGGCCCCGCCGAGCTCCGTGAGCCAGGCCGAGACGGCGGCCGCCTCTTCCGGGATGACCAGGACGCCCACCGCTGCCTTGCCGCCCGCAAGCTCAGCCCCGATGCGCTCCCGGTCTTCTGCGCTCAGGCCCAGGCCCTTGTGATGGAAATGGCCGAGGATGCCGCCGCCGACCATGCCCACGAGCAGCGTCGGCGGTGCGACGACGGCCAGGACGAGACCGATCGCGGCGCCCTTCCCGACGCTGCGCTCGCCGAGCTTGTGCTCCTTGAGGTGGCCGGACTCGTCAACGGCGAGGACGCCGATCGCGCCGAGCTTGATCCTGTCGGTCGCCGCGTCCCACTCCTTGAGCGACGCGACGGCCTGGTCCGCGGCGGCTTCGTCGGGGAAGATGGCCAGCACCAGCTGGTTGTCGAGCATTCCGGGATCCTCCTATCGGGTAGCACAAGGGTACTTCCCGCGGCGGTCCTGGCGATCCCCGACCCGGCGATCCCGACCCGGCGACCCCCGATATGAAGCCCGGTTGCCACGACCCGGCTGCCTTCGGTCACCCGTGGCAGACGCCGTGGTGACGAAAGCAACTGGCGCCCGCTCGCAACGCGGTTCACGCTGAACGGCGCACCGGAGGTGGCGATGCACGTGCATCCTGGGCGGACGTCAAGCCTGCTGGTCATCGGGGTGGTGGCCGCGCTCCTTGCCCTCGGCCTCACGCTGGCCGTCGAACCCGGCCGGGAACCCGCGATCCTGCTGATCGGCGGCGTGGCCTGCCTGATCCTTTACGGCCTCATGTTCGGAATCGAGCGCAGGCGGCACTGGTAGGCGGCGTCGGCAGAGAGCCGGCATCGGTAGAGAGCCGGCGTCACGAGATCAGCGCATGCCGGGCTCCGACGGCCCGGGTGGCTCCTGCTCGATCACCGGCACCTGGACGGTCTCGACGGTCAGGGTGAACGTCCACGCTCCCTTGGTCCCGCCGGCCCAGGGCTGGCTGTACGTGAACGCGACGTCCGAGGTCCCGCACGCGGACGACCCGGTGGCGGCGCAGCCGAGCGCCCTGAAGACCCAGGTCTCGCTGCCCGCTGCGCCGGGCGCCGAACCCTCCGGCGGCTGCGTGACGTGACTGACGAGGGCAAGCGCGGCCGGGTCGTACCGCGGCGCCTCCCAACTGAAGCCGGTGGAGGCATTGGAGCACAGGGTGAGGGTCACCTCGCCGTCCGGCTGGAGACGGACGGTCTGCCCGAGGGACGCAGTCCCCGTCGCCGGGTCCTGGGCCGCCATGAACTCGTCGCACGAGACGGTGAGCCGGAACGCCTCGTAGCGGGACGCCGAATCGGTCGATTTCGGGCCGGTCGGGGGGATGGTTGCCCTGCCCGTCCCGGAGGCCGCCCCCGGGGCGCCCGTGCCGGCATCGACCTGGGAGGCGGCCACGTCCACGGGTGTCGCCTGGCCCGATGACGCCGTACAGCCGGCGAGCGACGCGGCGGTGGCAAGCAGGAGCAGGGCCAGGGCCACGGGGATGGCTGATGTTCGAGGGTTCATGGGGAGACTCCGGTTGCGACGGGAGGGACGCACACGGGGGACGCTCGAAGGAGGCACCGGGTTCCGCGGGATTCGAGGGCATGAACAGGGCGGCCACCGGGGTCCCGGTGGCCGCCCTGTTGTCGCGCCGGATCGACGCTAGTGGTGTCGGGATGGGTGCTTGACGACGGTCGTGGTCGTGGAGTCGGTGAGGACCCCCACGGCGCCGTCCTTCACCGTCGCCGTGTTCGTGATGACCGTGCCCACGGTGGCGTCGCGATTGACGCGGACCGTGATCACGATGGTGGAAGTCCCCCGTGCCGGCACGGTGCCGGTCACGTGGACGCTGTTGGTGGCGTGGTCGTAGTCATGCATGTGGCCCACGAGCGTGGTGCCCGCCGGGATCGGGTCGTCCAGAACGAACGGCTGCGACGCCGGCGTCAGGTTGCGGACCTTGACGGTGTAGGTCAGCAGGCTCCCCGGCTCGGCCTTGGAGCTGTTGACCCGCTTGTCGAGGCTCAACAGGTCGGACGAGTTCCAGACCTTGATCATGCCCCAGGTTCCGTCGTGGGCCTTGCCGGTCACAGCGATGTGGAGCCCGTACTGGACGCCGGCATCGCCGGGGTTGCCCGAGCCGAGGATCGTGTCGCCGAGGTCGATGCCGTAGAGGTCCGTGGCCGGGGTCTTGTCGAGGTTGGTGATCTTGGTGGTGTAGTCGCCCTTGGCCGGCACCACGAGGCTGGCCGGGGCATCCCAGAAGTACAGACCGCGTTCGCCGGCCGGTACCTCAACCCCGGGTAGTAGCCCAGCGAGTCGTGGAACTGCGACACCGCCGGGAGCCTCCTGAAGGTCTTCGTCTCGAGGATGTTGCCCGCCGCGTCCGACCGGCGAACGGTGAACGGCGTGGTCCTCTGGAGCGTGAACGTGGCGTTGCCCGGCTGGCAACGGGCGTTGAGCTTCAGCTTCGCGTCGGTCGTCCCCACGCCGTTCCACTCGAGGGGCCAGTAGTGGCTGTCCACCACCAGCAGGGCGTGCTTCGGGCCGTAGCTGGGCGGGTTGTAGAGGGAGTCGTAGAAGCGTGTAGTCGAAGCTCTGGGCCGCGTTGCGCAGCCACAGCAGCATGCCGGGTGCGGTGTACGGGCAGCGGTCCACCTGCCACTCGGTGGCGCTGCTGTAGATCGTCGTGTACGGGTACTTCAGGCCGCGGTCGAAGCCGCTCAGGTTGCGCCATTCGGCCAGGTAGTAGAGCGGGTACGTCCGGGTCAGCGGGACGACCTGCCAGCCGACCGAGGTCCAGCCGTTCGGCGGGTTCTCGACGTCATCGGCGAAGATGCTCTTGGAGCCGTCGACCACGCTGAAGTCGTCCGTCCACCAGCCATCCCACGTGGTGGCCATGTCCGTGGAGTAGACGAGACGAAGCTGGATCTGCTTGCCGGCATAGGCCGAGAGATCGAAGCTCAGCGTCCCGGTACCCTCACCGGTGAGCCCCCACCCCTGGCTGTTGCCGTTGGGGTTGGTGTCCGTGAACGCTCCACCGGTGTCCTTCAGCAGGTCCCAGGTCTTGCCGCCGTCCGTCGAGACCTCGACGTAGCCGTAGTCCCAGTCCTGCTCGATGCTCCAGTGGCTGTTGAAGGAGAACACCGGCTTCGTCGTGCCGGTCAGGTCGACCGAACGGGTCAGGGTGTTGGTCGCCAGGTCAACCTTGTCGGACCACCAGGCCTTCCCCGTGTCCAACGGGTTGGGGGTCACGACCACCGTGTCCGGGAAGGTTGATCTTGATCCCCTGGTCGGTGCCCTTTGGGCGCAGCGAGAGCTGGCCGACCTTCGCGGACACCGCCTTGGTCGTGTAGTCGAGCTCGAGCGGCTTGGCCCAGCCGATCAGGTAGCGGAAGAACAGCGGGAACGGGGCCGGCTGCATGCCACCCAGCTTGCCGTTCCACGAGCCGGCCTCCATGATCGCCCAGTTCGACGGCGAGCCCTGGGCATCGGTGGTGTAGATGTCGGGCAGGCCGAAGGCCGCGTGGCCGAACTCCTCGGAGATGACACCGACGTCGATGTTCTCCGGGTCCATGCTGTACTCGCGGACGTAGATGTTGCGGTCCGGGCAGCCCGCGGAGCCCGCGGTGCAGGCCAGCATGCCGGTCGGGTAGTCGATCGCCGACGCATGCGACCAGATCGAGAAGTCGCCCTGCAGGCCGCCACCGGCCTCCTGGCCCATGCCGGCGTGGATGACGGTGAAGTTGTCGACGATGCCGTCACCGTTGCCGTCGTAGTTCTGCCAGCTGAAGCTGGCGTTGTCGGCGTTGACGCCGTTCACGACCTCTCTCACGAGGTCCCAGGCCAGCACGTTGTGGTTGCCGCCGTCGCAGCTGTCGGCGCCGTACCACCCCTCCGAGTGGGCCGCCTGGAGCCACTTCGGGTAGATCGTGCCCGACGGCACGAACTTGCCCTCGGACTGCTCCAGGTAGTAGTTGGCCATCGTGTTGCCGCGCAGGTCGACGGCGCCCAGGTTCGGGTGCTGGACGATCACGCCGGCCTTGGGGCCGACGCCGAAGTACAGCTCGTTGTACAGGGACGGCGTGGTGTCCTGGTACCAGACGGTGTTGTTGTCCCTGGGGCCGGGGGGCGGGATCTGGTTGTGGAGAGGGCCCTGCGTCGTCACCTGGGTGTCGCACCAGTCGAAGGTGTCCTTGTTGGGGAACTCGACGGGCACCACCAGGCTCTTGATCGGGCTCGCGGCCTCGGTCTTGGTCGCCGTCGCAAGTTTGACCGCCCCGCGCTCCTTGTCCAGCAGCTTCTGCAGCTTGTCGGGGTACGGGGTCGTCGGGTTCCGCTCGATGAAGGCCTGGCGCCACTTCTCGATGGCCTGGCTCCTGACCGTCGGGCTCGAGCCCGGCAGGAGGATCCCCTCCTTCTCGAGGGTGCTCTCGATAGCGGTGTCGCGCGGCGCGACGTAGTGGGCATTGAACTTGCCGGCACTGAAGATGCTTGCCGACTGGATGTCCTTGGCGCTAACCGGTGTCGCCGATGACGCCGCCGGCAGCAGCGCCAGCGCCAGGACACCGGTGAAGAACAGACTGGCGCCCCGCTTGGAGCGCTCCCAACCCATCATGTCTCCCTCTCTCCATGCGACGGTGTGAGTCGAGTCGAACGGATCACGAGCCGGCCGAACCCCGGAAGAAGCGCCTCCCTTCTGTCGTCAATCGACGCCGGAGCCCCGGCTGCGGAGCGCCCAGCGCACGCCGGACCACGGGAGGGGGAAACACGCGCAGTTGCAGCCAGGCCGTTGACCTGCCGGACACGCACGAACCTGCAGTGGTTCGGTCCCTCCGATGACTCGGCGCAGCAGAGGCGGTCCCAGGACGGACCGTGCGTCGGCGCTCCTCCACTTGCCCGGCCAAGGTCGCCGGACTCCGGGCCCGGCGGTAGGGCCGTTCGTCAGGAACTGCGGAAAGCGGTGCGCAGACGCACCGGAGCGCACGGATCCGCGCCCGCGAGCCATCCCCGAGGCGTCCGTTGCCCCACCAGGCGGATCAGGTCGGCCGGATCAGGCCCGGCCCTCGAGTCGGACCGGCAGGTGGAGGACCCGCTGGCCCAGCGCATGGGCGATGGCGTTCGTGATGGCCGGGGCCACGACCATGTTCGAGCACTCCGCCACGCCCTTGAAGTCCAGCTCCGGCGGGTCACCGGGCTGACCCACCAGGATCGTCACCATCTCCGGCATGTCGGTCGTCCTGGGGATCCGGTAGTGCTTGAAGCCGCGGGTCCGGCCGACGACGAAGTCCTCCTTGAGGGCGAAGCCCACGCCCATCGCGATCCCTCCCTCGATCTGGCCGATCACGCCCTCGACGAAGGCCGGCCTGCCGACGTCGTGGGCGGCGACCACGCGCAGCACCCGGACCGTCCCGGACTCGGTGTCGACCTCGATCTCCGCCATCTGTGTCCCGCTGACGAACATCGCGTACGGCTCGCCGAGCCCGGAGCCGGCATCGAACGCCGGGACGTCGGCGTCGAAGTAGCCGTCGAACGTGTTGGTCCGCCCGGCGTCCGCCCTGACCCGGGCGATCTCGGCCAACGGGACGCAGGCCCCGTGGTCGCCGCGTACCCTGACCATTCCATCGCCGAGCTCCAGGTCGCCGAACGGCCGGTCCAGGAGCCCGCTCGCCGTCCCGAGGATCGCCTCCCGGAGATCGGCGGCGGCGTTCCGCACGGCGTTGCCGACGAAGAACGTCACCCGGCTGCCCACGGCGGGACCGGCATCGGGGCAGGTGCCGGTGTCCCCGGTCTGGACCTCGATGCGCTCGAACGGCACACCGAGCTCCTCCGCGGCGATCAGGCCCATGGCGGTGGTGCTCCCCTGCCCCAGGTCGACCGCTCCGGTCCGCACGCGGACCGAGCCGTCCTCGCGGAGATCCAGGGCGGCTCGTCCCGGCCCTCGCCCCACCGTGGCGGTCGGATCGTGTCCGGGGACCGGGCCACCGCCTCCTCCGCCGATCCCGTACCAGATCGACGCCACGCCCACCCCCCGCCGCCGCGTGGCCGGCAGATCGGAGGCCTCGGCACGTCGCTCGAGCGCCGCGCGCCAGTGCGGCAGGACGGCCTCCAGGGTCGCGAGGTAGGCCGGGTCGCGCCCGAGGATCTGGCCGGACAGGAGGCGGTCGCCCTGCCGCAGGCGATTTCGCGCACGGAGATCGAGCGGATCCATGCCCAGCCGCTCGGCCAGCTGGTCCATCTGCGACTCCACGGCGAACGCGACCTGCGTCGTGCCCGGCCCACGCATGCACCCGGCGGTGGGGTTGTTGGTGAACACCACGCGGCCGTGGAGGTCGACGGCGGGCCAGCGGTAGGGCCCGGTCGCGGATGCGAACGTCTTGACCATCAGGCCGGGGCCGAACGACGCGTACGCGCCGGTGTCGGCCAGCATGTCGACCTCGAGGGCGGTGAGCTCGCCGCCACTCGTCGCGCCCATCCGGACCCGGATCCGGTACGGGTGCCGCTTCGTGGTCGTCTCGAAGGACTCGGCGCGGCTGTAGACCATCCTGACCGGCCGGCCCGTCCGGCAGGCGGCGAGCGCCACCAGGCACTGGCACGAGATCTCGGTCTTGCCTCCGAACGCGCCCCCCACGACGGTGGGGATGACCCGGACGCGCTCGAGCGGCAGCCCCATCGTCCGCGCGATCTCGGAGCGGTGGTAGTGGGAGTACTGCGTCGCCGTCCGCACGACCAGCGTGTCGCCCTCCCAGGTGGCCAGCGCGGCCTCGGGCTCGAGGTAGGCGTGCTCATTCCATGGGGTCGTGTAGGTGCTTTCGACCACGACGTCGGCGCCGGCGAACCCATCCCCCGTGTCACCCGACCGGAGTGAGTGCTCGGCCAGCAGGTTGCCACCCTCATGGATCTGCGGGCCGCCGTCCGCGAGCGCATCCTCGGGGGTGAACACGGCGGGAAGCTCGCGATACTCCACCTCGATCATCGAGAGGGCCGTGGCCGCGGCCTCCGGGGAGGTCGCCACGACGAGCGCGACGGGATCGCCCACCTTCCGGACCCTGGACTCCGCGAGGACGGGCTCGTCCTTCACCTTGCGTCCATAGCTGTTCAGCCCCGGGACGTCCCGTGCCGTCAGGATCGCCTCGACTCCCGGCACCAGGCGGGCGCGCCCCGTGTCGATGCGCAGGATGTCGGCGTGGGCATGCGGGCTCCGCAGAGCGCGCGCGTGCAGCATCCCGTCGACCGTCAGGTCCGCCGCGTAGCTGGCTCGGCCGGTCGCCTTGTCCAGCGCGTCGATGCGTCGGTGCCCGGCGGCCTCCGGCGGCCGCGGTGACTCGGGCGACCAGGTCGACTCCGTCGACCACGACGACTCCGGAGACCACGCCGGGCTGCCGGGCTCCGGGCCCGCCGGCCATCGGCGCGGCGCGCCCTGCTGCCCGTTCGCCACCCACTCGATCGCGTCCACGATGCCCGCGTAGCCCGTGCAGCGACACAGGTTGCTCCCCAGCCAGCGGACGATCTCGCCCCGGCTGGGCCGGGGATTGCGATCGAGCAGCGCGGCGGCCGCCATGATCATCCCGGGCGTGCAGAACCCGCACTGGACGGCATCGGCGGCCGCGAATGCCTGCTGGAGGGCGTGCGGGCTCGTGGTGCTCCCGAGCCCCTCGATCGTCAGGACGTCCTTGCCGCCCACGCCCGTCGCGGGGGTGCGGCAGGCGCGCACGGCCTTCCGGTCGACCATCACCACGCAGCTTCCGCACGTGCCGTCGTCGCAGCCCTCCTTGGTCCCGACGAGGCCCAGCCCCTCGCGCAGGAGCTCCAGCAGCCTCCACCCCGGCGCGACGTCGAGGCTGCGTGGGCGGCCGTTCACCACCAGGCTCACGGTCGTCTGCTGGTCCATGTCGCGACTCCTGCTGGCATGTGCGACCGGCCGGCCGCGAGCGCTCCTGCGCCCCGTGGACCGCGATCATCCGGGTGATCCACCCGGGCACCGCGCCATTATGCCCCGGTGGCCTCGACCGGCCGGACCCCGGCTCGACCTCGACCGGCTCGCGCTGGGGTCCAGGGCTCCGGCGCACCTCCTCTGATGTGACATCTATGGCGTGTGACGTTCGTCACACATCTCGGGCCGATGTGCCTCTGGCCGTCCCCTTCGCGATCGGCTCCACTGGCGCCATCCAGGAGGTCGAGCCAGGGACGCCCTGCGCCTGCGAGGTGGCTCGATCCGCGGATGCGCAGCCCCACGAGGAGGGCAGCGGGATGAACGTCATCGAGACCGAGAAGCTCACCAAGTTCTACGGAGCCCACCGCGGGATCGTGGAGGTGGACCTCGCCGTCGAAGAAGGCGAGGTGTACGGGTTCCTCGGACCCAACGGGGCCGGGAAGACCACGATGATCCGCCTGTTGCTCGACCTCCTCCGGCCGACATCGGGGCGCGCCTTCGTGTTCGGGATCGAGACGACCGCCGATCCTGTCGCGATCCATCGCCGCGTCGGCTATCTCCCCGGCGAGTTCGCCCTCTTCGACCGGCTCACGGGCGCCCAGACGATCGAGTACTTCGGGAACCTCCGCGGCGGCGTGGACCCGCGATACCAGGCCGACCTTGTCGAGCGCTTCGACCTCGACCCATCGCGACGGTTCCGGGAGTACTCCAAGGGCAACAAGCAGAAGGTGGGCCTGGTCATCGCGCTCCAGCACCGCCCCGACCTGATCGTCCTTGACGAGCCGACGTCCGGGCTCGATCCGCTCGTGCAGCAGACGTTCTTCGAGCTCCTCCGCGAGACGATCGCGGAGGGCCGCACGGCCTTCCTCTCGTCGCACATCCTGGGCGAGGTCGAGAAGACGTGCGACCGGGTGGCCATCATCCGCGACGGCCGCCTGGTTGCCGTGGATCGCGTCGAAGCGCTCCGGGGTCTCGCTCACCACGAGGTCGAGCTCCGGTTCGAGGCGCCCGTCCCCGTGTCGGCGTTCTCGGGCCTCCCGGGTGTGAGCGACATGGTCGTCATCGACGGCGGACTGCGGATGCGTGTCACCGGTTCGATGGCGCCCATCGTCGAGGCAGCATCCGGCCGCGGCCTCGTCGACTTCGAGACCCGCGAGCCGAGCCTCGAGCAGACCTTCCTCGCCCAGTACGGCCGCGAGGCCGTCGAGGTGACCAGCCATGGCCGTTGAGATCGGGGACGTCACCCTGTCGGCGTCCACAGCTCACATCGCGCTCCGCGGCCGGCTGTTCGGCTTGGGGAGCATCTTCGGCAAGAGCCTGCGCGACGCGCGCCTCGGGATCGTCGTCGTCGTCGCCCTCCTCGGCGTGATGACGCTGGCCGGCGGCATGACGATGTCCTCGACCTACGGCACGGCCGAGGCGAGGCGGGAGCTCGCGGCGATGTCGGGGGACATGCCCCCGGTGATGCGTGGCATGTACGGGAACCCGGTCAACGTGGACACGCTGGGCGGGTTCATCTCGTGGCACTACGGTGCGTACTTCGCGCTGTTCGCCGGGCTGTGGTCCATCCTCGCGCTGTCGTCCACCCTCGCCGGCGAGGCGCGGCGGGGCAGCCTGGACTTCGCCGTCGCGACGCCCCACGCGAGGCGCTCGATCGCCCTCCAGAAGGTCGCAGGGCATGTGGCGGCGCTCGCGATTGCCATGGGCGCCGTGGCGATCGTCGCCTGGCTGACCGGCGTGGCCGGAGCCACCTTCCCCGGGGATTCCATCTCGCCGGCCGCCGCAGCCGCCTTCGGCGTCGGCGTCGGCGTCCGGGCGCTCATGGCCGGCTCGATCGCCTTCGCCGTTGCGCCATTCCTCGGCCGCGGCGCGGCTGCCGGGATCGCCGGCTCGCTGCTGGTCGCCGGCTACGTCGTCGGCAGCTACCGGAGCGTGGTCCCCGTGTTCGACACGCTCTCGCGGGGGAGCTGGTTCGCCTGGACGGCGGATCACCTGCCGCTCGCCGGACAGTACGAGTGGGCCGGGGTCGCCTTGACCGCGCTGGTGTCCGCGGTCCTGGTTGCGATCGGGGTCGTGGCGTTCATGCGGCGCGACGTGGGCGTGACGACCTCGCTGCCGCTGCCCGGCCTGCCCCGCGCGCTGCTCGGCGTCCACGGGCCGCTCGACCGCTCGTTCGGCGACCTGCTGCCGAGCGCCACGGCGTGGGGCATCGGGCTCGGCGTCTACGGCATCGTGATGGCCGCCGCGTCGAAATCGCTGCTCGACAGCCTCACCGCCGCGCCCGCGATGGCCGGCATCTTCCGGACGCTGATCCCCGGGATCGACCTCACGACCGCCGCGGGGTTCCTCCAGCTCGCCTTCGCCGACATCGGCTTCGTGCTCATCGGCCTGGCGACGGCCACGTTCGTCGCGGGCAGGTCCTCGGACGAAACCTCGGGCAGGCTCGAGCTCCAGCTGGCGACGCCGCTGACGCGCGCGCGCTGGGCCGCAGCCAGCGGCATCGCGGTCTGGCTGGCGATCGCGCTGGTCACGGTGCTGCTGGCCGTCGCCGTCGGCGTGGGCGTGGCCTCGGTGGGCCAGGGTGCCGCCACGCCGGCGGTCGGCACGCTGGTGCTGGCGACCTACGCGGCCGCGCTGGCCGGGATCGGTGTGGCTGTCGGCGGGGTGTTCCGGGCCTCGCTCGCGATGCCCGTCGTCCTGGCGGTCACGATCGGGACCTTCCTGGTCGACCTCCTCGCGCCGATCCTGCGCCTGCCCGACTGGGTCCACCAGCTCGCGCTCACGGCGCACCTTGGGCAGCCGATGATCGGCGCCTGGGACGGGGCCGGGATGATCGCCTGTCTCGTGCTCGCGGTGGGCGGCCTTGTCATCGGTAGCTGGGGCATGGGCAGGAGGGACGTGGGCACGTGACGGGCAACGACTCCGGGACGGCGCCGGGTTCCGCCGAGGCCCGCCGCTGGCTGCTGCTCATCTACCGCATCAAGGCCGAGTCCTCCGGTCACCGGACGTACGTATGGCGGCAGCTCCGCCAGCTCGGCGCCGTCTACCTGCAGCAGGCGGCCGCCGTCCTGCCCGACCGGCCCGAGCTCCGGGTCGAGCTCGACCGGCTGGGGCAGCGGATCCGGGGCTCCGGCGGGGAGGCCTCGCTGCTCGAGACCATGTCGCCGACGCCGGCCTGGGAGGCGGAACTGGTCGCCCGGTTCAATACGGCCCGCGACGCCGAGTACGAGGAGATCCTCGACAGCGTCGAGAGCTTCGAGGACGAGATCCGGCGGGAGACGCGGAAGAAGCGCTTCCGGTTCGCCGAGCTGGAGGAGGGCGAGGCGGACTGGGAGAAGCTGCAACGCTGGTTCGCCCGCCTGACGGAGCGCGACTTCTTCGATGCACCCGGCCGTGGCCCGGCCGCGGACGCGCTCGCCCGAGGACGCCGGCTGCTCGACGGCTTCACGCAGGAGGTGTACCGGGCCGAGGGGCTCCAGCCGGGCGGGTCGGCGGATCGCGACGGGCGCGGCGACAGCTGACTGGTCATTGTCGGGACTGGCTCTCGCGGCGCAGGCGAGAGCCCAGCGCCGCGAGACCTCATCGAGGGCCGCCATCGAACGCCGCCCTCGCCGACCTTGAACATGCCGACGTCGAAGCCTCGGCCCGGCTATGCCTCGGTGAGGATCACGAGCGTCTCGGGATGGACGCCGTCGTACTTCATGGCCTCGGCTGCCGCCTCGGACGTCAGGACATCCTGGAAGATGTCCATGCTGGGGACGTCCACGATGAGGCCCACCCGCTTGCCCTTCGTCCGGTCCACGACGAACGTGCGGGCTGTGATCCCGAGCGGGCCGAACAGCTCCTCCCTGCGGGGCGAGCTGAGCCAGTGGTCAACATCGTCCACGTCGTGGAGCAGGACCAGCGTTGCCCCGTACTGCCTTGCCTCGGCCTCCCTGGCGATCCAGACCTGCGGGGCTCCGTCGACGCCTCCCTGCTCCATCGCCGCTGCGAGCGACGGGTCCCGGCTGAACGCGTTGGCACCCTCCAGGGTCGCGAAGTCGTTGACGATCACGACCGTGTTCGGATCTGCCACCTCGCGACTGATCGAGTGGCCCGTCGCCCCGTGCTGCCGGCGGACCGCCTCGTGCTCGGTGAACACCGGATACCAGCGGTTGTAGTCGGCAACGTGGTGCTGGACGATGACCTTCGTCATTGCTGGACACTGCCCTTTCTGTCGCGTCGGCCGAGCCGTCATTGGCTCGAGCCGAGGACGACGGATGCACTCCCGGGAACCTGACAACCCTCGTACCGCTCCGGCCTCGTTGCCGCCGGGCGGCTCCCGTGCCGGGATGACGCCAACGCGGTGTTCGGCGTCAGACCAGGTCGGCGGTCACCGCGTAGGACTCACCAACGAGCCGGACGGCATCGGCGTCGAGGTTGGCAGGGATGACGCCCAGGCCCTCGACGACCGCGTTGGCCCGCTGGATGAGCCGCAGGAACTCAGGCGACATGCTCAGGCGTCCGAGTCGTTCGGGGTCACCGCGCAGCAGGAAGAAGCCGCCGAGGTCGCCGCCGTGGGCGGTCAGGATGACCGTCTCGTAACTCTCGATCTCGCCCGCCGCCTGGAGCGTCGGCCAATAGGCGAGCGCCTCCGCGAACACCTTGCTCGAGGCGGTCGTACGGTCCGCGCGGATGTCGCCCCAGCCGATGAACAACCCGGACTCAGCCATGGGTAGGCCCTCCTGCCTGTACGGGCCTGCGTCCACGGGTGGCTTGGAGCCGTCCGACGACTGACTCCGCTACCCGGCAGCGGTTGACCCGCGTGGTCTGGTGGATAGGGCCGAATGTCACCCCCGTGACGTGCCGGATGGCCCATCGGCCCTTGGGGCGCAGTGTGCGCGCTGCGCCGCGGGTCCGCCAGAAGGTTGTGCGTTGGTTCCAGGTTGAGAATTCTTCCCTTGGGCGAAGAAACTCGGTCCAACGAAGGGTGTGCTCCGGACCTAAGACGGGACCTCGGGCTAGGAGCTGCCGTCGTCCCAGGTCCCGAACGGACCGGCCTTCAGGTAGAGCCGGAGGCCGTACGAGATCGTGTCCACGTGCCCGGCGCGAACCGCGGGAGGCATCGCGGCGAGGACGCGATGCCAGCTGAGCGCCCGCTGGATCGTCCCCGTGCGGAGTGCGAGGCCGGCCGCCTCGACGAGGTCGTCGTGCGGAGCCCACCTGCTCCATGGTCCGAGGTAGGCGTCTCGCAGCCGGGCGACCTCCTGCCCTCCCGGCGCCCAGCCGTGGCGGTGGGCGAGCGCCCGGAGCGTCACCGCCAGGGTGTGGAACGGGTGCGAGACACAGCTGTCCCCCCAGTCGAACAGGACGTAGCGCCCTTCCCGCACGAACACGTTGCCGTCGTGCAGGTCGTCGTGCTGGAGCGTCTCCGGGATCCCGAAGTCGGAGAGCCTCCGGCAGAGCCCGGCGAACTCCGCCAGCTGCCCGACGGTCCGGTCGCGTTCCGCGGTCGACAGCCCGCCCGTCGCATCGAGCCGGAGCAGCTCCGACTCCCCGAGCACCGCGCGCAGCGCGCCGGGCAGGACGCCGAGGCGCAGGTCGGGGACGCCGAGCGCCAGCAGCTCGTCGCGCCGCCCGGCCAGGTCGATCTGGAGCTCGGCGTACCGCGGCAGGAGGTTCGCCCAGTGGTCGACGGGCGCAATGTCGCCCCCGATCTCGCGCAGCCGGACTCCGGCGTCGCGCGCGAGGGTCCAGCCACGTTCCGCGTCGAGCGCGACGATCTCGACGCTCTCCGCCGGCCGCAGGGAAGCGAGGAGCGGGGCCAGCCGCGCCTCGTGGGCGCCGTCGGGCTGGGTGGCCTTGAACCACAGCGTGTCGCGGCTCGTCGGCACCCGGAGGACCGTCGACCACCAGACCACGTGCGGCTGCCCGACCTCGCCGGTCACCACGAGGCCGAGGCGCCGGACCTCGTTCCTGATCCAGGCCTCCGCCTCCGCCCGCCACTCCGGCCGGCGCCAGGGCAAGACGGTGCTGCTCCCCGACTCGGTTTCCATGGACCGCACCATACGGCCGCCCGCGATTACTCGCGCTTGCCGGGCCCGCCGCCGGTCTCGCCTCGTCCCGACCCGTCGCGGTCGGCCGGCCTGCGGGACATCGCCGTCAACCGGCGAAGGGCGGCCGTCCGCGCGTCCCGGACCCACGGCGCGCGGACGGCGCGTCGAAGGCCGTAGCGGGCTCGGCCGACACGTGCCCGCACGCCCCCGGTGGCCGCTCCGGCGGACCGGCCGTCGAGCGCCGGCGGAAAGGCGGTGCCTGCGAGGCGCTGGTCGAAGGCGCGACCCTCGTCGCCCGCGGTGAACACGTCGGCCAGGCCGTGACGCTCGAGGTAGGCACGAAAGGTCGCGAAGCGGGCGGCGTGACCGAGGTTCAGTGCCGTGTAGTCGGCCTCCTCGTACAGGACGGCAGGATCGATGTCCCCGGGGACCGCCGACATGAGCCGGTGCGGGATGCCGAAGTACCGCACGAGCTCGAGCGTCCGCGAGTCGTGGGCGAAGACATAGGCGGGCGTCCCGGCCAGGATGGCGGCGATGTTGCCGTGGATCCGGGTCCCGAACGCGAAGTCCGCGGCCCGCAGGTCGGCGAGCCACGGCCACGGCTCGACGTAGAAGCGGACGCGGTTCTGCCGGAACAGCGGGTGGGACAGGTGGACCGGGACCGGGTTCATCTCGGCCATCGACCTCGAGGACTCCCCCAGCAGCAAGAGAGCCAGCGTGTCCAGGTCCTGGGCGACGTAGGTCAGGTTCGGGTACCGGTCGACCTGGGACATGACCACGCTGCCCATCGAGGCCACATACGGCGACACGCTCATCGAGATGCGGGCATCACGGTCGAGGGATGCGTGCCGCTTCTCGACCCGGAGGTGCTCTCCGTACAGGAACATGGACGGACAGCCGATCACCTCCACGTCGCGGAACCCCAGGCTGCGCAGGTACGTGTCGGTCAAGTCCCCGCGAACGCCGATCGAAGGCGCCCGGTCGAGCACCGCCGAGACGAAGGCACGGACGGTGGGCTCGATGGGCCTGAGTCGGTCCAGCTCGTACGCCGTGTTCGACTGGGCCCCGACGCCGAGGATCACGACCGGGATCTTCAGCCGCCTGACCAGCTGGGTCATCTGGATCAGGTTCGACTCGTAGCTGAGCCGGAACGCGTTGGCGAGCGGGATGACGTAGGCGTCGTAGCGCTCGTTGATCTCGTCGGCGGTGCCCGGGCTCAACTCGAGCCGGTCGGCAGTGATCTCCACGCCGGGTGCGCCCAGGATCTTCCAGGTCGCCTGCAGGAACAGGAGGTTCCCGGCATTGCCACCGATGAGGTTGCGCTGGAGCACCCGCATCGGCGACACGACCTCGAACGGATCCTTCGGGCTGCGAAGGAGGATGCGCCTGCGATGCATCGCGGGATCCGGGGTCACCGCTTCAGCCACGACCGAAGGATACGAGTTGAGCGGTCGACCGTGCGAGGCGGCGGCACAGGCGGGTCGTCGGCAGAGCCGGGTTGAGCCCCGGGCGCCGACCCGATTGACTGGGCATGACTCCCCCATTCGTGCCATACCACCCGGCGCGGCGCGCCGTCATCCTGTCCGGCATGGGAGCGGGAGGGGTGGACTGTGGGCGCGCGGCAACGCTCAACGCCGGGATCAGGACGAGGCGGGCGCGGCCGGCCCGCCCGGCATCGCGTCGCGTCCGGGCCGTCCCGGCGTTCGATCCGTGTGCCGCCGGAATCCGCGAACGGGGTGAAACCTTTCCACGGGCTGACGGCACAGGAGAGGTGACACCATCGACCGCCGGCACCGTCCACCGGGATCCCGGCTGGTCGTCCCATCCACCCTGCGAGGCTCGCCGATGACGACCGTCCCCGGGCCGAACCACCGCACCCGTTCCCGCGGGCCGGTCCGTTTCGCCATGCCGCGGCTCGCGAACGACGCCCCGGTCATGATTTGGGGCGCGGTCGTGTCGCCGGCGGCGGGATCCGGCACGGCGGGCCTCCCGATGGCTGCCGTCCCGCGGGGCGCGCGCCGATGATCGGCCGGCTGGCCCTGGCCGTGCGCGGGCCACGTTCGACTGCGGGCACGGGCGCCACCGCAACGCCGTCGCCATCGTCGACACCGGCGCCGGGGCTGCCCCGAAACGAGGGCGCTGCCCGCGCGACTCCTGCTCCGCGAGAAGCTGAAGCGGCGGGCCATGGTCTCGGGGGTGCTCGTCGCAGAACCGAACCGCTGCGTCGAGTGCGGCATCTGCACCTACAACTGCCCGCTGGGCATCGACATCCGGGCCAAGGTGCGCCTGCGCCAGCCGGTCGCCGATCGCTACTGCCTGACCTGCGGCGAATGCGTGGCCCGCTGTCCGCGTGGCACGCTCCGGTTCGAGGTGTCCCCCGTGTTCGGCGACTCGTCGCTTCTCGGTGGCGGTTGAGATGGCTCGACGCTACGTGATCGTCGGCAACGGACCGGCGGGCGTGACGGCCGCGGAGACGATCCGGCGCCACGACGAGTCTGGCGACATCCGCATCGTGGGGGGCGAGAACGCCGGGTTCTACTCCCGACCCGGCCTGGCCTACGTGCTGACCGGCGCGATCCCGGAGGAGCGGCTCTTCTCGCGCCCGGACTCGGCCTACGAGCGCGCGCACGTCCAGCGGACGGTGGGGACGGTGCGGACGATCGAGCCCCGGGGTCACCGGCTCGAGCTGGCCGACGGCGAGGCGCTCCGGTATGACCGCCTGCTGCTGGCGGTCGGGGCTCGTGCCGTGAGGCCGGAGATCCCCGGGATCGAGCTGCAGGGCGTCGTGACGTTGGACAACCTGGAGGACGTCCGGCGCATCCTCCGCCTCGCGCGCCGGGCCAAGCGGGCATGTGTCGTCGGCGGCGGGATCACGGCGGTCGAGCTGGCGGAGGGTCTCGCGGCGCACGGCGTCGACGTCCACTACCTGATGCGCGGTGACCGTTACTGGGGCAGCGTGCTCGATCCGCACGAGTCGTCGCTGGTGGAAGCGCGCCTGGCGGAAGACCGGATCCGGCTTCACCGCAACGTGGAGCTCGCCAGCGTCATCGGGCGTGACGGCCGGGTCTCGGCGGTCAGGACCCGCGACGGCGTCGTGCTGCCGTGTGACATCCTCGCCGTAGCGATCGGCACCCAGCCGCGCCTCGAGCTCGCGCAGGGCGCGGGCCTCGAGACAGGCCGCGGCATCTGGACCGACGCCACGTTCCAGACCAGCGACCCCGACATCTTCGCGGCCGGCGACGCGGCCGAGGTGCTCGACCCGGCCACCGGGAAGCGGGCGGTCGACAGCCTCTGGTCGGTCTCCATGGAACAGGGACGGGTCGCCGGAGAGTACCTGAGCGGCGTCGGCCAGCCGTACCGCCGACCGGCGCCGTTCAACGTGACCAAGATCGGTGGGGTGACCACGACACTCATCGGTGCGGTTGGTACCGGCAACCGGGAGGGCGACCTGGTGACCCTCGCCCGGGGCGACAGCCACGCGTGGCGGGAGCAGCTGGACGCCTTCGCGGTGGTGTCGGACAGGGACGCCAACCACCTCCGACTCGTGCTGGGCGACGAGCGGATCATGGGCGCGGTGGTCATGGGCGACCAGGCTCTCTCCCGTCCGCTGCAGCACCTGATCCGGGAGCGGGTCGACATCCGCTGGGTCCGGGACCGGTTGTTCCGGGGCCCGGCAGAGGTCCACGGGGCCCTCCGGGCCCTGGTGGAGAGGACGGCCTCGCTTGGCACGGTATAGCGAGCTGGTGCTGGCCCTGGTGGTGGTGGTCGTCATCACGGGCCTCTATGCAGGCTTCGTGAAGTCCGTCGGCGTCCCCGCGGCGAGCGGCCTCCTGGGCCACTCCCTCGGGATCGTCGGGTTCGTCCTGATGCTGATGACCGAGACGCTCTACTCGCTGCGCAAGCGGGCCATGCACCGGCCCAGGGGCAGCATGCGGGCGTGGCTGCAGTTCCACATCTTCACCGGGATCGTCGGCTCCTACCTCGTCGTCCTCCATTCGGCCTGGAGCTTCAACGGACTGGCGGGGGCGCTGACCGTCATGGTGGTGGTGGTCGTCATCAGCGGGTTCATCGGGCGGTATATCTACACCGCCACGCCCCGGACGGCGGACGGGATCGTGATCGAGGCGCAGGTCCTGCAGCTGCAGCTGGAAGCCGCCAGGCAGGAGGTGGCGCATCCCGCGCTGGCGGGCACGGCGATCGCTCTTGCCGTGGCCGGGCGCCCGGATCCGGCGCCTGCGCGCCGGTTGCGCGAGCTCGAACGGCAGATGGCGGCGCTGCGCTGGGCGCGGCGGGCGCTGGCGACCTGGCACGCCATCCACATCCCGCTGGGCATGGCGCTGTTCGTGTTGGCGATCGCGCACATCGCGGGTGCCATCTACTACGCGACGCTGCTCCGCTGAGGCGAGCGAAGCCGATGCGCCGTCCCCTTGGCTGTCTCACCTTCTCGGCGCTGGCTGCCGCCGTCCTGCTGGGCCTCGCCATCCTGGGCGCCACGGCCGTCACCGGGAACGGGATCTTCAGCCCGGGCCAGCTGAGCGGCGTGGCCCAGGGCGGGCCGGTCGGTGGCGTGAACTCCCATGCCGACCTCGCGGGCAAGTGCGACGCCTGTCACGTGGCCGCCTGGTCGGATGCCCGCATGGCCGACCGGTGCCTCGCCTGTCACACCCAGGTCCAGCAGGAGATCTCCACGGCGGGTGGCCTGCACGGGCGCCTGCTCAAGTCGTCGGCGGCCAACTGCCGCGACTGCCACACCGACCACCGGGGAGCGACCGCGTCGCTGACGCTGGCCGATCCGCGCATCTTCCCCCACGAGCAGACCGGGTTCTCCCTCGCCGCGCACCCGCTCAACGGCCAGCCCGGCGGCGTCGGCTGCCGCGACTGCCACCCCGGCTCGCCACAGACGTTCTCAGCGCCCACCTGCGTCGCCTGCCACCAGGCGCTCGACCAGCCGTTCATGGCGACCCACCAGGAGACCTTCGGCACGGCCTGCCTGAACTGCCATGACGGCGTGGACAGGTACGGGAAGTCATTCGATCACGCGACCTACCCCCTGACCGGGGGCCACGAGGGGACGCCGTGCGCAGGCTGTCATCTCGGGGCGACCACGGTGGCGGCGCTGCAGGCCACGTCGACCGATTGCATCTCCTGCCATGCGGCAAAGGACATCCACGAGGGGCGTCTGGGGACCAACTGCGCGGAGTGCCACAGCACCAAGACCTGGGCAGACGCCACCATCGACCACGGTCGGACGCGCTTCGCCCTCGTCGGGCAGCACGTGGGGACGGCGTGCGAGTCCTGCCACGTCGACCGTCACTGGACGGGGATCGGCGTGACCTGCCGCAGCTGCCACGCGGCCGTCAACCCGCACGCCGACCAGTTCCCGGGCGACTGTGCCGACTGCCACGCGGCGACCGGCTGGAAGGACGTCACCTTCGACCACACGAAGACGCGGTTCGCCCTGACCGACGCGCACGCCAAGCCCGCCTGCGTCGCCTGCCATGCCAACGGCCGGTATGTCGGCACGCCCACGACGTGCATCGGATGTCACGCCGGTGATGACCAGCACAACGGATCCCTGGGCAAGGACTGTGCGTCGTGCCACAAGACGACGGCCTGGCTGCCTGCGTCGTTCAACCATGACAAGGCGAAGTTCCAGCTGACCGGGGCCCACGGCAGCGTGACCTGCCAGCGCTGCCACACCGGGAACCAGTATTCGGGAACACCGACCGCGTGCTCGGCCTGTCACAACAAGCCCGCCTCGCACGGCAGTGCCTTCGCCGGCAGCTGTGCGTCCTGTCACACGACCCGCGCCTGGCTTCCCGCGTCGTTCAACCACAACAAGGCCAGGTTCCCCCTGACCGGGGCCCACCGCAGCGTGACCTGCCAGAAGTGCCACGGAGGGGGACAGACCACGGGAACGCCCACCGCGTGCTCCGCCTGTCACAACAAGCCCGCCTCGCACGGCAGCGCCTACGGCAGCAGCTGTGGATCCTGTCACACGACCCGCGCCTGGCTGCCCGCGTCGTTCAACCACGCCAAGGCGAAGTTCGCGCTGACCGGGGCCCACAAGAGCGTCGCGTGCCTGCGCTGTCACAAGGGCGGCCGGTACAAGGGAACGCCGACCACGTGCTCGGCCTGCCACACCAAGCCTTCCTCGCACGGCAGCGGCTTCAGCAACAGCTGCGCGTCCTGCCACACGACCAGGGCCTGGCTGCCCGCGAAGTACGGCGGGCCGCACACCTTCCCCCAGAGCCATGGCGGCGCCGGCGGGGTCTGCTCGAGATGCCACCCGTCCGGGTACACCAGCTACTCCTGCGCCAGATGTCACTCGAACATGCGCTCGCATCACGGCGGGGTGATGACGACGTGCGCGAAGTGCCACCCGCGCGGTAACGGAGGGGACGACTAGCTGGTCGGGCCCGGCGCCGGGCCGAGTCGGTCGAGACGCGAATATGATCCGCGAAATGGTCGGCGCGCTGGTGGCGAACGACGCGGCGTCGGTCGAGGTGCCGCTCGACATCACCGTGAGGAGCGCCGCGACAAGCATTGGGCGTGGACTGTGACCTCGCCGTCGGTCGTGTGCCTCCGGTGCGCGCCCTCCATGGCGCGGTTGCGGAAAGCGGAGCGCTGGAACCCTTGGAGGGGGAAGTACCATTCTCGTTGGACGGTGACGTTCCTCACGGGTGGGTGACGCCACCTCCTGAGCGAAGCCGACGTTTGTCCAACGACCGGGGAGCATCGTGACCGTGGGCCTCAGCGATGAGTCCTGAGCTGGGTATCGTCCTGTTCGTCGCGCTCCTCCTCGGACTCGCGGCGGCTTGGTTGATCAACCATGCGCTCCGCGCACGTCCGGGCACCGCGGAGGCAGGCAACGTCGCGCCCGGGGCAAAGCGCGGCTCGCAGCCCTCGCCCGAGGAGCTCGCCGCTCTTGTCGGTCAGGATGGGTTCTGGGCGTGCCTCACCTGCCATTCGCTGAACCGTCGCGAGGCCAACCACTGCTACGCCTGCCACGCGGCGAAGAGTTCCCCGGGTCCACCAAAGCCGGACGCCCCTCCGGCCGGCCGCAGGGTCCCGGCGGCGGCCAGGCGCAGCCCTCGATACCCCGGCGATGCCGGCGGGACAGCCATGGCCGGCGGGACGACGCTGGCCGGCGGGACAGCCATGGCCGGCGGGACGACGCTCGCTGGCACGACCGTGCCCGGCGCCACGACCGTGGCTCGTTCGGCGACCGTGGCCGTTGCCGCCGCCGGTCGAGTCCGCGGGCCGGTCGCCGGGAGCGCCGTTGCCGCCGGCCAGTCCGGGCCGGCCGCCGGGAGCGCCGTTGCCGCGGCCAGTGAGTCCCGTCCGGCCGCCAGTGAGTCCCGTCCGGCCGCCGAGAGCGCCGATCCGGCCGCCATCGTCCTCGGTCGCGATCCCGGGCCCGGATCCTCGGGTGCCCGCCTCGCCCTTTCCGGCGTTCCCGTCTGCCCGTTTCTCGGGTTCCGGGACGATCCCTCGACCCGTTGCGACTTCCCGGATCCCAGGAACCTCTGCCACGCGACCTCGAACCGGGGCGCCACGTCGTTCGCGTCCCGCCGACGGTTCGCCATCGGCATGGCCCGCTCCGCGCAGTCAAAACCGATCGACGCGGCTCACCAGAAGTCGAGGTGCCTGTCGCCGACCCACGTGCAGTGCGCCCGATATCCGGCGGCGCAGCCAGTCGCGGCAGAGCGGTCCAGCTAGGGTGCGGGGTATGCCCACTGGTTGATGACCTCGCCGTCCTTGAGCTCGAAGACTGCGAGGACCGGGTAGGTGACTCCTCCGGCGCTGAACCGATGGAAGACGGCGACGAAGCTGTCCTGCCGGATCGATGCCGAGGTCTGCGCGCACCTGAAGCCTGCAGACGCGTTCGCTGCGACCTTCGCCTGGATCGCCTCGAGACCGATATACGTCTTGCCCTCGAGCGTGTCGTGGAACACCGCGTCGGGCGCATAGACCGCCGCGACCTTGGCCGCGTCGGCGGTCCCACCCCAGATGGCATCGAGGTCGGCCATGAGAGCCTCATCGGCGTTGGCCGCCGGCGATGCGGTCGTGCCGTCCGGCCGCCGGTCGATGCTCAGGAAGATGTCCGCCGTACCGGCGGGGCGAGGGTCGGCGCTCGCGGTATCGCAGCGGAGCCGGCCTCCGCGCGTCCGGGTGATCCCGCCCGACTGGGTGTCAACGGCGTTCGTGGCCACTGGGCAAGTGGCGGACAGGGTGACCGGCACGGCCGAGAGGGCCTCGAGGGATGGAAGACCCGAGGGCCCTGCAGCAGGCGGGAAGCCACGATCCCACTGCGTTCCCATGGCGAACCCGACGACGACGAGGAGGATTGCGGCGATGGAGACCCTTCCGGCCCACGACCGCGACACGTGGCGCTCGCCGGTCTTCTCTTCGGCGCGGACGAGTCGCATCGGGCCCGGGAGGAACCTCCCGCGCAGCCGCGCGCGGAAGCCTCGACGGGGATGGGCTCTGGCGTGCGCATCCGCGGACGCCAGCACCCAGTCCGGAGCCCGCTCCGGGCCCTCGCGGAGCCAGTCGACCGTTCGGTCGTCGAGGCTGGGTTCCCGCGTCACGCCGTGGTCCTCCAGGCGGCCTCTGTCCGCGCATCAGCAACGACGGCGGCGCGTAGTCGCCGGGTCGCGTGGTGGAGTCGGGACGCCGCCGTGCCGTCGGCGATCCCGAGGACGTCGGCGATCCGCGTCACGGGCAGGCCAGCGTAGTAGTGGAGCACCAGCACGGCGCGGTGCTCGGGGGTAGCCGCCGGAACGCGCGGTCCACCTCGTCGCGATCGTCCACGGCAACGACCTCGTCCTCGACGGTTGCCGCGGCGCGGATCTCGTGGACGCGCGCCGCGAACCGTCCCGCGCGACGAGCCTCGTGGTAGCTCGCGTTCACGACGATCCGACAAGCCCAGCCGTCGAAGCGGTCCGGGTCGCGGAGGCCTGGCAGTCCCTCCCAGATGGCGATGAGCGCCTGCTGCGTGGCATCGGCGGCGCGGTCGCCGTCACGAAGGATCCTTGAAGCGATCGCGTACAGGCGGTCGCCGGCGAGTCCCGCCAGCTCGGCGAACGCGTCCGCGTCCCCGTTGCGTGCCCGCTCGACCAGGTCCCGCTGCATCGCTCGCGCCCCGTGCGTGCGCCTCGGATGCTCACCATTGATGAGCCGGGAACCACCTCGGACAATTCAATCTTCGTCTCCGCACGGGAGACAGGGCCGTTAGGGCCGACCGCACCTGCCAGGCACGCAGAGGCCGGCGTCCCTTCTGTGGGCCGCCGGCCTCTGCCCGGTTCGAGACCGCCTGCGGGCGGTCAGTGGATGTGCACCGTCACCGACGACGCGAACACGTTGCTCGCGAGACCGGTCGCGTGGATCGTCCCCGCCCGGAAGATGCCGTAGTACTCGTGGGCGATCCGGTTGTTCGACACCGTGACGGCGACCGGGACGGCGGCGCTGAACAGCGCGATCCCGACCGGGTGCCCGGTGCCGGCATCGGGGTCGATCCCGTTCCCGGAGATCCAGTTGCCGGTGATCACGTTGCCCGAGACGTTCTGGCCCGGCGCATGGGCATGGATCCCCACTCCGGCTTCACCGTTGTTCAGCAGCACGTTGTCGACGACCCGGTTGTCGTAGGAGGCGGTCCCGGGGAACGGGGCGAACATGCCGACGCCGGCCCCGCCGTTGCCCTGGGAGACGTTGTCGATGACGAGGTTGTCGTACACGCCGCCCTTGGTCGGATCGGCCATGGCGCTGGCGTTGTGCGACGGCAGCGTGATCCCGCAGTCGAGCTTGTTGTTGCGCGCCACGTTGTCCTCGATCAGGTTGTTCGACGCGGGTCCCATCTCGTCGGTGATCAGGATGCCGCCGACGTTGTCCGTGACCATGTTGCCGGTCACCCGGGAATGGGTGACGCTCAGCAGGTGAATCCCCTCGCCGCAGTCGCCGGGGACCTGGCCCTGGGCCTGGCACTCGAACGTCAGCTTGGTTCCATAGCCCTTGTCGTTGGACTGGACACGGTTGTCGGCGATGATCAGGTGCGAGGCCATCGCGGCCAGGATCCCCTCGCCCGTGGCGTTCTCGACGGTGAAACCGCGGATCTCGGACCCGCTCGCGGCGGGACCGGCGACGAGGATCGCGTAGCCCACGATGCCCTGTCCGGACAGCGGCTGGACGCCGGCCATCAGGCCGGTCGCGTCGATGACGGCGCCGTCGCCTGCGAGGACGAGGCGCTTCTGCAGGAACACCTGCTCGTGGTACGTGCCGCGCCTGACGCGAACCGTCGAACCGGCGGTGGCGACGCTGACGGCGTGGCCGATCGTCCGGCAGGGAGCCGAGGACGTACATGCGTTCGAGTCACTGCCGGTAGCGGAGACGTACAACGTGGTGTTGCCGGCGGCGGCGGTGACGCCCGCGAGCACGAGGGATGCGAGGAGCGCGCCCGCGAGACCGCTCGCCAGGGGTCGGGACCCCCTCCGGCGCCCCCGCGTGGGAGGCTGCGGAGATGGCCCACCGGCCGGAGCGGCGGTGGCGGGGCGACCTGCGGGTCGAATGAGCCTCATGTCACGGGACCTCCATGCGGTGGGACGCAGCCCTAGTCGCGGCAGGAATGCCGCACCGCACATGAGACCCCACCGCACATGAGGTGGAGATTAAGGGGCCGAGCTCCGACGCCGGGCGGCTGCCCACGCCGGCTGGCACGCTTCGCACGGCGGCCGCGGCCATGGCCGGCGAGGCCGACTGGCACAGGTCCCAGGGCCATGACATGGCGAGTCCCGGGTGAGGGATCGCTCCCTCGCCCGGGACCGCAGGAGTCGGGCGCGGACCGTTGGCCCGCGCTGCGTGGTTACGGGGTGATTCGCTGGCTCACGTTCGGGCTGGTGCTGGTAAGGAAGTTGGTCGAGGCGACGTAGGTGGCGTGCATCGAGTACGTGCCGGTCGCGAGGTTGGTGTTCCGGTAGTTGAGAACTGCCACGCCGCCCGAGAGCGTCGCCGAGCCGATGAGGGTCGTGCCGCGGTAGAACCGGACAGTACCCGTCGGCGTGCCGGCGCCCGGTGCCACGGCTCGGACGCGCGCCGTGTACCGGATCGTCGTCCGCCGGCTGACCGGCGTTGTGAGGGTGAGGGTCGTGGTCGTCCGGGCCGCGTTGACCCGCTGGCTGAGGGCCGCGCTCGGGCCGCCCAGGTAGCGGACGTCCCCCGAGTAGGTGGCCACGACGGAGTGCGTCGCGGTCGTCAGCGTGGTCGTTGCGATGGTGGCGACGCCGGCCGCGTTGAGAGTCCTGGCACCGCCGAGGTTGACGCCGTCGACCTTGAACTGGACCGTGCCGCTGGGCACGGCACCCGTACCGGCGCTGGACCGGGTCACCGTGGCGGTGAACGTCACGGACTGCCCGTGGACGGAGGGGTTGACGTTGCTGGTCACGACCGTCGTCGCAGCGGCCTTGGTGACCGTGACGGTGCCGGCCACGTACGTGAAGGTGTAGTTGGGATCAGCGGCCCCGGTGCAACTCGACGGGTACGTGCCGACCGGCGAGGTGCTGGTGGCCGTGGTCGAGCAGATCGGCAGCGTGGCGGGAGCCGTCGTGCCGTTCAGCAGACCGCCATAGGTCGGGGTGATCGCCGGAACGGCCCCACCGTAGACCATCGTCGCGCTGGACGCGGTGACGGTCGCGGCGGCCGCGGTCACCGTGACGAGGCCCACGGCATGTACACGAACACGTAGTTCGGGCTGGCGGCGCCGGAGCAACCGGTGATATACGAGCCAACCGGTGTCGTCGAGGTGATGACCGGCGTGCACGCTGGCGCGGCTCGTCAGGCTTGCGGCCGTGTCACCGTTGACGAAGCCGACGTAGGTCGTCGGCGTGAGATCGCCGGGCCGCCGTAGACCATCGTGCCGTTTGGCGCGGGATGGCGAGGGCAGCCTGGGTCACATGGACCACGCCGGGGACGTAGGTGATGGTGTAGTTGGGGTCGACCGCTCCCGAGCAGCTCGACAGCGTACGTGCCCGACGGCGAGGTGATGATGGCCGTCGTCGAGCAGGTTGGTGGCGTCGCCGGCGCAGTGTCACCGGGACGAGGCCCGCGTAGCTCGGGATGATCAACGGGACCGGGCTGCGCCGTAGACCATCGGTGGAGATGACGCTCGAGGCGGTGATGACCAAGGCCACTGGCGTCACCGTGACCGAGCCGGGGACGTAGGTGATGGTGTAGTTCGTGCTCGTCGCGCCGCTGCAGGTGGTGAGGTAGGTCCCGGCTGCGGTGGTGGTCGTGAAGGTCGGGGTGCAGGTGACGGTGCCCGTCAGCGAAGCCGGCGTGTCACCGTTCACGAACCCGGTATAGGTCGGGGCGAGAGCCGGCACCGGGCCGCCAAAGGGATACGTGCCGCTCGGGGCGGTGATGGTCAGCGGCGCCGGGGTGACCGTGATCAGTCCCTGGAAGTAGGTGATGAAGAGGTAGTGCCGGATCGGAACGCGGGGCCCGTGCAGGTGGTCGGGTAGGTGCCCGACCGGCGACCCTGCGTGTAGGTCGTGGTGCAGACCGGCGCCGTGGAAATCAGCGACGGCGCCCGGCGCGGGATGGCCGGGCGTAGCTGGGCGTGATCGTCGGGACAGGCGCCCGTAGGTGATCGTCGCGCTTGAGGCGGTCACGTTGAGACCCGCAGCCGTCGTGACGGTGGCGCTCGCCGACCACGCCGAGTAGCCGACGGAGTTCTCGGCACGAACCTCGTACCAGTACTGGGTGCCGTTGGCCACGGTCTTGTCGGTGAAGGTCGGGTCAGCGTGATCGTCGGCGCCGTCTGCGGCGTCGGCTGCAGGCCGAACATCGTGACGTTCTGCGTGAACCCCGCGTCCGTGGCCCGCCGAACGACGAAGTTCGTCGTCTTCGGGTAGGTCGCGGAGACGTGCGTCCAGTCCAGCTTGACCTGCTGATAGGGCGGGTGTTGGCAGGGCGCCGGGAATTCTGGTTGGCCGCCGTAGGGCCGTCGGGACAAACGGCGACACGGTGTACTTGATCGGCCGCATCATGTCGTTCTCTTCGTGGCCGAGCAGGTGGCAGTGCCACACGTACTCCCACCCGAAGTCGGTCACCTCGTTCATGACGGTGACGGCGTTACCGGTGGTCGGGTCGAAGGTGTTGATCGATGGCCGTGGTCGGCCGGGTCACGTCGATCGGCCGCTGGCTGTCCGGGATCTTGAACGGGAGGACGGGGAGGGTCGGCCGGAGGGCGACGATCGCGTCCTCCAGCGGGTTCATCCGGACCGATTCCTTCCAGCCCAGCTCGTTGGCGTCGGGCGGCCGGATGGCGCCGTCCCAGCCGACCCGGTTGATCACCTGGACGTTGAACAGGTGGAAGTGGATCGTGTGGGTGTCGACGCCGTTGTGGGTGATCTTCCAGATCTGGGTGCCGTCGCCCAGCGTCGCGATCGGGGTGCCGAGGTCGGACGGCGAGATGATCTCCGTGGTGGGCTCGGCGTAGCCCATCGGGATGGTCGTCTGGGTGGTGACGCTGGTGAACGGGAGCTCGAAGCCGAGCGTGGCGTTCATCCGGCCGTACTGCGTCTCGAACAGCTCCTGGATCGCCTTCGGCTGCATGCATCATCCAGCCGATGGGGACGGCGCTCGCGCCGCTGCCGCCACCCCCGGTGAAGGTGATCACCGGGGCGCTGGTGTAGCCGGTGCCCTTGGAATCGACGACGACGCTGGTCACAACACCCCCGGTCACCGTGGCGGTCGCCGCGGCGCCGGTGCCGCCGCCTCCAACGAAGCCCACAGCCGGCGCGCTCGTGTAGCCGGTGCCGCCCGTCAGGAGCTGGATGCCGTTGACCGGGTTGCCGATCCACAGCGAATGATCGGTGATGTGGGAGTAGGCGTTGTTCGCGGCAATCCCGGGGAAGGCCGAGTTGTAGCCGAGCTCGGGAACGATCGGCTTGTCCTGGGACATCGCGTAGGCGCCGGCGAGGCCCTTCCACGCGCTCTGCAGGAGGGCGAGGTTGAACGTCGGTGCGGGCGCTCCACCGGAGACCACGATCTGCATGATCGTCCGGGTGTTCGGGCCGTAGCCCGGGAGCGTGGTGGGGGCGCCGCCGGTCGTGGTCTGGTCGGGGTCGCCCGTGTAGTAGTCATACCGGGTGTCGAACGCCGGCACCGGTGCCGGGGCGTCGTTGTAGAGCAGGAGGGTCTTGCCGGCGAACTGGGAGAAGTCGACGATGACGTCGGCGCGCTCGGCCGGGCCCATGAACAGGGTCTTGTTGGAGACGTTCAGGACGACGATGTCGCGCCGGTTGTAGTTGTAGCCGACGGGACCGTTCGTCAGCACGACCGGGGCCGGCAGGACACCGCCCTCGGACGCGATCTGGATCATGCTCGGGCCGGCTGCGCGTGCATCAGGGACGCCGCCCGCGCGGCCGTCGAGCTGGTCGGGCTTGGTGTAGCCGGCCGTGCTGGCGTTCCCCGCGACGGCGGGGACCATCGGGACCTCGCCGAAGTCCGCGTTGTTCAGGGTCTTGCCGGTCCACATCGCGGAGTTCGGGACGCCGTTGGTGCCGTTCGTCCCGAAGCTCGCCGCGGACTGCCACAGCGACAGGTTGAGGTTCCGGTCGTTGCCGGCGTTGAGGATCGAGAACCGGTAGGACGTCGGGTCGACGTTCAGGACCGGGTAGGCCGTGCCGTTGACGACCGGCGTGTCCATGAACGATTCGGGGACGAGCGACGGGTTGGGGGTGCCGGGGTTCTGAGAGTTCTCCCAGGGTGCGCTCGGGCCGGCGTTGGGGTTCGCAACCGGGCCATTCGCAAGGCCCGTGTACGGCGGCCAGAACCAGGGCCCGTAGTCCCAGCGACCCATGGCGTTGGCGCCACCTGGGTCGGCCGGGTTCTGGTTGGGCATGTAGACGTGCGGGAACCAGAGGTTGCCGAGCCCGCCGTACGCGCCGCTGTCCCAGGTGGGATCCTCCTTGGCGAGCTGCGCCGTGTCGGGGACGAAGGTCTTGTCCTGGATGATCAGCGGGATCTGGGTCGCCGGGATGACCTTCTTGCTGACCAGGCTGTTCGTGTTGGCGACGCAGGAGCCGAGGATCGTGCACGTCCAGTTGGAGTCGAGGACCGGGTCCTGGAGGATGTAGCCGGCGGCCTCGCCCGCGTACACGTTGAGCCGAGTGATCCCGTACGCATGGTCGTGGTAGAACATCAGCCGGGCGCTCTGCTGGTTCGTGTAGTAGAACGTCAGCGAGCCGTCGCCCGGGTCATTCGAGGCGCCCGCCGTGCCGGCGGGGACCGGGTTGCCGTTAGCGTCGAACCACATGTCCGGCACGTAGGAGACGCTCACGCCCGTCGGGTACTTCGTGGTCTCGTTGGCGGGCGTCGTCCACTGGTCCGGCGTGCCGTCGCTGATCCACGGGGTGAACCCACCGTGCAGGTGGAGCGTCGCCCGGTTCTCGGTGTAGCTCGCGCAGGTGCCGCCCGTCGCCGGATCGCACGGGTTGCCGCTCGTATCGACCGGGCCCATGCCGGCGCCCATGTCGGTCGTGTCGACCGGGATGAACAGGTCGCCCGCGACCCCGGTCGGCAGGAAGTTGTCGAACTTGATCCGGGTCGCGTGGTCCTTCTGGGCGACGATGATCGGGCCAAGGTAGGACGGCTTGTCGACGGCGTACACGGGCTGGCCGTTGCGGAGGATCGCGGTCTTGGTGCCGTCGAGGTTCTCGTTGAACAGCTGGACGTGGGCGCCGGGCACGACGGACGTGGAGATCTGCACGTACCCGCGGAGGAGCGTCGCCGGCAGGTCGGCGTGCATCTGCTCGCGATACTGGACGACAGCGATCTCGTAATAGTCGGCGTTGGGGAACGTCGTCGTGTCGGCAACGGCGACCGGGATGTACTGGCCGAGGTCATTGGGCTTCGTGGGGTCGAGGCCGGGCAGCGTGTCCACAAACTTGCGGATGCCGCCGCTGACGTAGCCGGAACCGCCGGCACCGAGGGTCAGGGCGTTCACGACGCCGGTGACCGTGGCCGCCGCCACGACGCCCGTGCCGGCGCCATTGGGGACGTCGACGACCGTGACGCTCGGGGCCGTCGTGTAGCCTTTGCCCGCCGCGGTCATGGTGATCGTCGTGACGTTGATCGTCGAGGTCGCGGTAGCGACGGTGGTCGGCGTGCCGCCAGCGTCGTTGATCTGGACGGCCGGGGCCGTCGCGTAGTTGCCGCCGCTCGCGCTGAGCGCCAGCGCGCTGATGTCGATCGTGGCCTTCGCGGTGGCGCCCGTGCCGGTGCCCGGGGCCGTGTCGGCGATCGTGACGTTCGGTGCGGCGGTGTAGCCGCTGCCGCCCGTGACGACGAAGCCGGTGATCGCGCCGGTTCCGTCGATCGCGGCCGTCGCGGTGGCCTGCGTGCCGCCAGCGGGCGGAGCATCGATCGTCACGACGGGGGCGGTGTAGGCGGCGGTACCCGGGTTCGTGACCGTGATGGTGTCGACGCCGCCCGAAGCCGTGGCCGCGGCGCCCGTGGCGGGCGGGGCGTTGGTGAACACGACCTGCGGCGTGGTGTAGCCGGCGCCGTGCGTCCCGAGGGTGACGGCGTCGACGGCGCCCGTGGCGTCCGCGGCAGCACCAGTACCGGGGCCGCCGAAGATCACGGCGGGTGCCGAGAACCCGCTGCCGTTGCCGGTGACGGCAACCGAGCCGACCGCGTCCGTGCTGATCGTCGCGGTGGCGGTGGCGCCGGTTGAGCCCGCCGGGCCCGTGATGGCCACGCTGGGGGCCGTGGTGTAGCCGGCACCGCCGCTGGTGAGGGTCAAGCCGGTGATGGTGCCGTTGGCGCCGGGCGTCGCGACCGCCGTTGCGTCGGTCGTGGCGCCGCCGCCCGAGATGGTGACGACGGGGCCGGCCGGCAGCGGGCTGTTGGCGTAGTTCGGGAACGCGCCGAAGTAGTCGGGGCCGGTGAGGGCGGCCTTCGCCATCGACTTGGCGCCTGCCGCGTTCGCCTTGGCGCCCGTCTTGATGCTCTGCGTGGCCGGCACGAGACCCTTCGCCGCGGCGCGCTTGGCGGCCGCCTGGCGGTCCGCGTTGGTGACCATTCCGGCCATCATCTGCGCGGCGGTCATCACCTGCTTCGGACCCATCGGCATCGTGCCGCCCTTCGGCGGCTTCTCGGGTGGCTGGGCCGGTTTCGTCACAGGTGTGGGGGCTGGGGTCGGGGTGGGGTTGGCCGCATAGGCCGGCGCGACGGACGACCCTAGCACCAGGATGGCGGCGACGAGCGAAACGAGACGCGACTTCATGCTGTCCCTCTGTCAGTGACGCGCAGATGGCCGGAGCGCTGGCCCCGCCGTGGCGGAGCCCGGCATCACGAGCCTGGCCTTGCTGGGGCGGCCGGGCGGTGCCGCCTTGTCCTTCGGTACGCAGGAAGGCCTGGCTCCCGTCATCCGCATCCTCCCACCGTGGTGGCACTCGCCCAGTAGACCGGCGGCAGCGCACGAGGGGACGCATGGGCACGCGCGCCGTTGTGAGGGCACCGTACTGGCCGGACCGCTGCCGGCCATCAGGACTACTACGGACTGCGGTACGGGTTGCGCGCTCCGTACCGTCGCCCGGGACCGCGGTGCCGGCGGCTGCCTGCGGTCGCCCCGACCGGCGCCAGGCCCCGCGGCACGGCTCGTCGAGCCGACCCTCGGAGCTACTTCAGGAGAGCCGAGCACGGTGGAGACGAGGCTCGTGTCGCCGGTCTGGATCACGTACACGACCCCGTTCAGCACGTAGACGTACGCCGGCGAGCCCTGCGCGTAGGAGATTTTCGTGATCGCGTGGTCCCCGATCGTCACCTGCGAGCTCGTCGCCTGGGCGGCAGTGTTCGACAGCTGGCTCTCGATCACTGCCCTCGCCAGCTCGGTCGTGTCGACACCCGCGACCCGGTACGCGAAGAGGCGCAGGTCGAGCGCGCCCGTAGGATCGTAGGCCCCGGCGATCTGGAGATCCGCGGGCGTCTTGCCGAGGTTCTTGAGCGATGCCTGGAGCGCCTGGCTCGCCTCGCCGGTCCCGAGGGCGGTGGTCCCGAGCACGCTCTGGGTCGCCAGGGAGGTCGTGCCGACGAGGGACGGCAGCAGTCGCTCGAGGTCGGGCGCGTCGTGACTCTCCACGGCGGTGCTCGCGCTCGGAGCCGGACTCCCCGGGGACGTGGCCGGGCTCGCGTCGGCCGGCCCGACGGAGGCTGCCGGACCGGTCGAGGATGGCAGGGGCAGTGGAGCGGCGTCGGCGCTCACCGCCAGCGATCGGACCATGGCCCCATCCACCGCGCGGCCGACGGCCTCGAGCGTGGGCCGGTCCACGGACGTGGAGGCGGTCAGGTCCGCGACCAGGGGCCCGCGCCGGAAGTACAGCGTCGTCGTGGAGGCCGCGGGGCTGAACACGACGAACGACTCGTCCCCGACCGTCGCGAACGAGACGTCGGCGCCGCCCGCGGCGAGGGCACCCTCATGCGCCCGGCGAAGGGCGAGGCCGGCATCGCTCCCGAAGCAGCTGACCCCCGCGAACGCGGCCTGCCGCTCGGTCGAGCCCGACGGCGTCGGGCCGGCAAGCGATGTGCTGAGGCTGTCGACGAAGACCTGGTTGGACACCATCGACCAGCCCGACGGCAGCGCGGCCGCGTCCGGGATCGCCTTCCAGGCGACCGTGTCGCAGCCCGTCGGGTCGGGGCCGCGCGTGGCCACCGCCAGGGCGCCGAGCGCCACGGCCGTGGCCACGACGCTGAGCACGGCCGTCAGGAGGACAACCGGCCAGACTCGCCGTGGCTGCCCCGGCCCCTCCCGCTGCCCTCGACTCATGCTGCGAACTGCCCCGCCTGACCCCTGATCCGCCGCCGGAACTCCATTGCCGTCTCCACCTCGGTCGAACACGCAGGTCGCGGCCACGAGGAACCCGGTGGCGACCCGATGGCCAGGAGAGTGTAGGTGACCGGCCAACCGCTCGCCGGGTCCGCCACTTGCCGGGGCTGGCTACGGAGGCCGCGATCGGTACCCGACTCCGTGGTTCCCCTGAGACTGACCGCAACGCTCAGGTGGTAGGTTCTCGGGGTCATGGACGACTCCCGCCGGACGTTCGCGCGGCCTCCGTCCGGCTCCTCCCCACCCGAGCACGACGAGGAGCCGGTTCTTCCGCGCCACAGCCGCGAGGATCCCGTCACCCCGCCACAGGACGAAAGCGCCGCCGAGGAAGCCCGGTCCCGCTATCGCGGCCAGCCTATGGTCGAGCTCGAGCCCGACGACGCGATCACCCGGCGTTTGCGGCCCGGCGAGGTGCTCCTCGCGATCCGCCGGGCGATCCGGTGGGAGCGCCGCCAGGACCCCTCAAGGCTGGAAGGGCCGGGCCTCCGCGGTGATCTGTACCTCACCTCGGCCCGCCTGGAGCTGCTTGGCGAGGTCGAGACCGGCATCGCACTCGACGACATCGATGACGTGCTGGTGTGCGGTGAGCGGCTGCTCCTCGTGACGCGCGGTGGCGCGGGGATCACCCTGGACGCGGAATCGCCACGCCTCCTCCGCGTCGAGATCGCCGCGGCTCGGGCGGCCGCCCGCGCCTGAGCCACGCCCCGCCCACCTTCAGGCCAGCGCCCGGTAGCGGCGCGCCGCCTCCGAGCGGTTCCGTGCCCCGAGCTTGCGGAGGATGCTGCCCACGTGCGTCTCGACCGTCCGCGGCGAGAGGGTCAGGGCTTCCGCGATCTCGCGATCGGTGAGCCCGTCGGCGAGCAGCCGGAGGACCTCGCGCTCGCGGGAGCTCAGCGTGTCCAACTCCTGGTCGTCTTCACTCCTGCCGCCGGCGCGGGACGCGTCGACGAGGTGGCGAACGAGGCGGGCGCTCATGCGCCGGCCGACGGCGAGCTCGCCGCGATGAGCTCCCCGCACGGCCCGCAGAAGGGCCTCCGGCGCCAGGTCCTTGGTCAGGTAGCCGCTCGCCCCCGCGCGGATCGCCTCGACCAGGTGGCGCTCGCTGGACGATGCCGTCAGCATCACGATCCGGGTCCCCGGCAGGCGCGGAGCGAGCTCGCGCGCGAGGAGCAGGCCGTTCATCCCGGGCAGGTCGATGTCCACGAGGAGCACGTCCGGCCGCACCTCGGGGGCCACCCGGAGGGCGTCCTCCGCGGTCGCGGCCTCGGCGACCATCTCCACGTCGGGCGCGGCGATCGCCTGGCGAACGGCAGCCCGCACGAGCGGGTGGTCGTCCACGATCATCACGAGCACCTTCCCGGGCGCGACGGTCGGGCTCACCGGGCGGTCGGCCCGCTCGGGGCGCCCGCGGGCACCGGCACCTCAAGGACGACCGACGTCCCGTCCTGGGGCCGCGAGACGACGCCGAGCCGGCCGTGGATCAAGGCGGCCCGCTCGCGCATGCCCGGCAGGCCAACGCCCTGTCCGCCGACCGCCGTGCTGTCGAACCCCCTGCCGTTGTCCCGCACGGTCAGGAGGAGGCTGCCCTCGTGGGCCTCGAGGCGCACCCTGATGAACGTTGCGTCGGCGTGCCGCCTCACGTTGGTGAGCGCCTCCTGGGCGATGCGCAGCACCTCGGCTTCGCCGCGGGGATCCAGGCGCGGCACCTGCTGGTCGCACTCGTACTCGGCCCGCAGTCCGAAGCGGTCGGCGAAGTCGTCGACCAGCCGCCGCATCAGGTCACACAGGGTGACGTGCTCGTCGGGAGCGCCGAGTCGAAGAGCCGATACCGCCTGGCGGGCGTCGGCGAGCCCGGTATCGATCGCCGCCACGAGCTCGCCAGCCAGCACGGCCGCCTCCGAGCCGGCGATCGTCACCGTCGCCAGGCGGCCGGCCTTCAGCCTGGCCAGCCACAGCTCCTGGGCGAGGCCGTCGTGGAGCTCGCGCGACAGCCGGCCGCGTTCTTCGAGGGCGGCGCGCTCGACCTCGGCGTCCTTCAGCCGTGCCAGGGACTCGTTGGCTTCCGCGAGGGCGCGGAGGGTCGCATGGGTCTCGACCGTGAGGCCGATCAGGAGGACCACGTAGAAGGACAGCCGCAGGACGTCCGCTCCGCTCACGAGCCCGGCGTACGACGGGTCGAGGATGCCGTCGAACATCGCGAACGCGGCGAACGTGAGCCCGACCGTCAGGTACGCCCGGCCGACGTTCCCCGATGGGCGGATGCTCCGGCGCGAGAGGATGGCGGCGACAAGGAACATCGCGGCCGCCACCCCGCCGAGGATCGTGGCGAGCGGGGTCGCCACCGGACGGCTGCCGGCCGGTCCACCTCCGGTCGCGGCGGTGGCAAGCACGGGCGCCAGGTTGTGCCCGAGCTCCACGGCCAGCAGCTCGGCCAGCACGACGACGGCCGGCGCCACGATCACCGCCGCCGCGAACCTCGGTCGTCGGCCGCCGCGGTAGACAACCGTGCCGAACACGAGGAGAACCGCGGCGGTGATGCCGGCGACCGGAAACGCGTACAGCGGGGCCTGGCCCTGGTCGAGGAGCGACATGCCCGCCACGACATCGGGATCCGTCATCAGGACCGCGAGATGCATCGCGTTCGGGATCGCCAGCACGAGGAACGCTGACGCTTCGAACAGGTTGAACGGCTCGCGGTTCTGGCGGTAGTGAAGCCAGGCGAGGCTGGCAACGGCGAGCGTCGCGAGCAGGCCCACCGTATCGAACACCAGGTCGTACGAGGGAATCACCGCGACGAACTGCCAGGCTGGGTCGGCCAGGCCGGCGACCGACCAGGCGAACAGCCCAACCGTCACCGCCAGCATGACGACGTCGATGCGATCAAGCCGGAGCTCGGTCCGGGTCCCACCGGTCTCGCGAAGCACGCGGATGCGGCGTCCGGGCAGCCGCTCGACGGTGGGAGCGTGGAAACGCGAGCTCAAGAGGTTCACCCTGGCCCCCGTCTTCGCCAGGTGTTCAGGTGCAGACGGCGACCGGCGATCGACGAGTCGACCGGACCCGGACCCGCGGAATTCGGACGATCCAACCTGTCTGCCCCTCCGGCTGCCAGACCCGATCATCGCAGACCCTGTGCGACCTCACGCGCCATCCAGGATGTGCGGCCGTCCGCGGAATCTACAGGACCGTCCCTGACATGACGTTCTTCGGGGCTTTGACGGGTGCCCGCGGTGGAGGACTCGGCCTGGCGCCGGACACTCGGCCATCAATTCACGGCGATTGACCGGGACCGCTAGCCGCTGTGGTCCGCGCGGCGCCACCACGCGATGGTGAGCACGAGGCCTGCAGCACCCGTGAGCAGCACCAGGGCGACGCTCGCGGGCGGCGTCCCCCCACCGGGTCCGGCCGCGCCCGAGATCAGCCCGGGGACGGCCCACGGGAACGTCGCGCCCAGGCCCAGGACCGCGAGCACCTGGGCGATGGCGATGGTCAGGACCGCCCACGCGAGGCCGGCGATGTAGCCGCGTCCGGCGCTGGCGAGCAGGCCCGTCACGGGCTGGAGCGCGATCGTGAGCAGCGCCGCGGCGACGATGTTTCGCACCGACGCGGCGGCCAGCGCGTCGGACCAACCCGGTAGCCCCACGAGCAGGCCGACCCCGAACCCGAGCACGACGATCCAGGCGGTGATGGCGATCCCCCAGGCGCTCACGACGACCGCCTTCGCGACGACGATCGCGCCGCGGGACGTGGGGCTGGCGAGGAGGCCGCGGAGGGTGCGGTCCGCGAACTCACGGCCGAACACCCACGACGTGAGGAAGGCGAACAGGATCGCCCCGCCCACCGCCACCGCCTGCGCGAGCATGCTGAGCATGGTCGGCCAGTCGGCGGTTCCCGCAGCGAGCTGGGCCTTCGCGCCCAGCAGGCCCAGGCGCCGGGCGCCCTCCGGGTCCTTGAGGATGACCATGAACACGCCGCAGACGAGCGGCACCAGCGAGAAGCCGGCGAGGACCAGCCACGGGACGCGGGACCGGCGGGCCTTGAGCCACTCGGTGGCGAGCGCGGCGCGCAACCCGTTCACGCCGCCAACCCCGGGCCGGTCAGGCGGATGAAGTGGTCCTCGAGGGTCTCGCGGGCGATCGCGAGGTGGCTCGGCGGCGTTCCTGCGGCGGCCAGCAGGGCGGCCACGGACTCGGGCGCCTCGAGGGCGCGCGGCTCCCGGAGCTCGAGGGTGATGCCGGAGGCCGCCACGAGGCGCCGCGGCGAGTACCCGCCCGCCGCCAGGGCCGCCTCGGCGGCGCCGATATCGGGGGCGGCGACCTCAAGCCGGGGATCGCGGTGGCGGCGGAGCGCGTCGCTGTCGAGCTCCTCGATCAGGCGTCCGCGGTGCACGATCCCCACCCGCGTCGCGAGCAGATCGACCTCGGCCAGGATGTGGCTGGACATGAACACGGTCGACCCGCCCGCCGCCACGAGCTCGCGCAGCAGTTCGCGGATCTCGATGACGCCGGCCGGGTCGAGGCCGTTGGCCGGCTCGTCGAGGACGAGCAGCTCCGGCGCGTGGAGCGTGGCCCGGGCGAGGGCGAGCCGCTGGAGGTTGCCCAGCGACAGGGTGCCTGCCCGCCGATCCCGGTACTGCCCGAGGCCCAGCCGGTCGATCGCGCGGCCCACCGGGGCACCGTGTCGGACTCCGAGCAACCGACGCGCGACGTCGAGGTTCTCCAGGACGGTGAGCTCCGGGTAGGCGGTGGCCGATTCGACGAGGTGCCCGACGCGCCCCCAGAGGTCGGGAGCCTCGGCCCGGACTGGCTGGCCGAGCACCATGGCCGACCCCGAGGACGGCCGGACCATGCCGAGCAGCATCCGGATCGTCGTGGACTTGCCCGCCCCGTTGAGGCCCAGGAAGGCGTACAGCTCGCCCCGGCCGACGCGCAGGCTGACGCTGTCGACGGCCAGGACATCGGCCCCATACCGCTTCGAGAGGTCTGCCGTCTCGACGGCGGGAGACGTCACCGTGATCTCCCACCTTGGTGGCCGAGGCCGCGGAGGACGAACGCGTTGAGCCCGTCCACGATGCCGGGCAGGTCCCCGGCCTCGCCCACCAGGTCGTGCAGCGAGGTGAAGCACCCGAGGACGAAGGCGGCCGCCTGGCGCGGATCCTGGGCGACGAACTCACCCGTGGCGATCCCATCGGCGATGACCGTGGTCACCGCCGGCACGAGACGCTCGACGATCCGTCCGGACAACCGGTCGTGGACCGCCGCATTCCCTGGCCGGTGGAGCGCCTCGAGCAGCTCCCGCTCGTACGGGTCCGAGCCGACCGTTGCCATGGCGCCTGCGATCCCGCGGATGCGGTCGGCAGCCGTGCGTCCCCCCGCGGCGAGTGCGGCGTTCATCTGCCGCCCGACGCCGTCGACCAGGCGCTCGGCAACCGCGGTGACGACGTCGTCGCGGGTCTCGAAGTAGAGGTAGAAGGTGCCCTTGGCGACGCCCGCGGCGCGGACGATCGCGTCCACCGATGTCCCGGCGACGCCGCCGGCCGCGAAGGCCTGGACGGCCGCGTCCACGAGGTCCTCACGGCGACGGGCGCTCCGGCGAACGGTGGCTACGGCTGGTCGGCGGCCGTCCGGCATGAGTCTGGCGCCTCTCCACTGACTGACGGTCAGTCAGGTTACCACGCGAGTGCCGCGGACGGGTCCAGTCGGCGATTTCCAGCTCGCCGGCGAAGCGCGGTCGGCGGACCGAGCCCGGGCAGAACGGCACTCGCTGACGGCGCTGGACGGGCGCTACGTTTGGCGGCGACCGACGACGGTGCCGACGGAGTGCGACGCAGGTGACGAGCACGCCACGAACCCGACCCCGCTGCCGACGGTGCGGCGGCAGCGTCTACCCGGCCGTCCTGCACTGCCCGAACTGCAACGGACCCGGCCCGGGAGTTACCTGGCCGCGTCGATCGCGGCGGGTGATGTGGGTCGCGATCGGGACCGTGGCCGGGGCGATCGGCCTGTCGTTCGCGCTGGCCTTCGTCGCCTCATGGATCGGCGGCGACGCCTTGGGAGCAGCGTACTTCGTCGGAATGCTGATCGGCTTGCCAGCGTTCCTGCTGCTGCTCCCGGTGCTCATCCTTGCCGTGGTCGTCGACTACGCCGGTCGCAGAACCTACCCGGGGATGCCGATCGTCGCCTCATGGGACGTCCACCTCGACGGCGAGGTTCACGTCGTCTCGCTGCCGGCGTCGTCCGGATCCTCGCCCGACCATGTGTGGGTCGACGGTGCGCTGGTCCCCCTCGCATGGACGCCGACCGGCGACTGGACCGGACGTGCAGCGCTGGACGGCGGCACCTTCAAGGGGATGCTCGGCGTGGGGTACGAGGCGCGCAGGCTCGCGGCCGAGATGGTCTTGTCGACCGTCCTCGGCGGGCACGCGGTAGTCCCCGTGCCCCGCTACACCCTGAAGGTCAAGGGTGCGATCGTCGAGGCCGTCCCGGTCGCCGACGGGGAACGCCGGTCCTAGGCGTGCCGGGCGGGTTGGTGGGTGCGAGGGCGGCTATGGTCCTGCGCGGCGCGTCGGTGTTCCACCCTCTCATCCGGCCGGCTCGACCGGCGTTGCCGCGTATGCCTCGTCGTCCACGTGCTCGCCCCATTCGGTCTCCGGCCCGCCATCGGGCGGCGCCTCCCAGATGGCGAGGTGGGTCATGAAGCGGTCGGGCGCGGCGCCGTGCCAGTGCCACTCCCCCGCCGGGGTGACGATCGTGTCGCCGGCGCGTATCTCGAGGACGTCGCCGTCGCGAGCCTGGATGCGGCCGACGCCCTCGGTCACGTGGACCGTCTGGCCGGCGGCGTGGGCGTGCCATGCGTTGCGAGCGCCAGGCGCGAAGTGGACGAGCGCGGCCCGGAGCCGCGAGGGCTCCTCGCCGCGGACGATGAGGTCGATGTAGGCGTCGCCGGTGAACGTCTCGGCCGGAGCCTTGCCGGTCGGCTGCTTGGGCAGGTGCTGCACGGATGCCTCCTTTCTGGGTCAGCGGAGCGTGGGCCGCTCCGGCGGCCGGGACAGCGGTCGCCGTGGATCGCTATCCGGGATCTGCGTGTCCATCAGTGCTACTCCCCGGCCGGGAAGTCGGTCGAGGCCGCGAGGTCGCGTTGGGCCTCGAACCCCTCGATCCGCTTCGCCAGCGTGTCGACCGTGCCCTGGAGCGCCTGCGACCCGAGGACGAGCCGCAGCGGCGCCGGCTCCACCTCGACGCTCTCGATGATGCGGGCCGCCATCCGCGCCGGGTCGCCGGGCGCGAGCCCCTTCGCGGGGTCGAGCATGCGCAGGAAGGCGTGCGCCGGGTTCCCGTCGTACTCCGGCATCAGCGTCGCCACCCGGGCGCTGCCGTACCGGAACTCGGTGCGCGCGCCGCCGGGCTCCACGATCGTCATGCCGATCCCGAAGGGCGCGACCTCCTGGGCGACCGACTCGCAGAAGCCCTCGACGCCCCACTTGGTCGCGTGGTACAGCGAGTTGCCCGCGAAGGCGACCTGGCCGCCGTACGATGAGATCTGGACGATCCGGCCGGCTCCCTGTGCGCGCAGGTGCGGCAACGCGGCGCGGATGAGCGAGATGGAGCCGAGCAGGTTGGTGTCGAGGATGTGCTCGACTTGGGCGTCGGTCAGCTCCTCGGCTGCGCCGAACAGGCCGTAGCCCGCGTTGCTCACGATGACGTCGATGCGGCCGAGCGCGGCGAACGAGCGGGCGACGACCTCCCGGACCGCCGGCGGGTCGGTGACATCGAGGGTCTGGGCGCGAAACGCGTCCGGGTACGCCGTGACGAGGTCCGCGACGGCTGCGGGGCGCCTGACGGTGCCGACGACGCGGTCGCCGCGCTCGAGGAGCTGGGACGTGAGCTCGCGGCCGAAGCCGCTGCTCACGCCGGTGATGAGCCAGGTGCGCCGTGCCATCACGACCCCTCGCCGCCCGCGACCCGGACGAGACTCTTGATGGCCCGGCGCTCGTCCATCGCCCGGTAGCCGTCGACGACGTGCTCGAGGTCCGTCTCGAAGTCGAAGATCCGGCCGGGATTGATCACGCCGGCCAGCACGGCCTCGAGGAGCTCGGGGAGGTATCGGCGGACCGGGGCGACCCCGCCGCGCAGCCCGATGTTGCGGAAGATCACGGTCTCGATCGGCACGACCACGTCGTGCGGGGCGCCGACCGCGCCGACGACGGAGCCCGGGCGGGCGATCGCGAACGCCGTCGCCATCGACTGGCCGGTGCCGACGCACTCGAGCGCGGCGTCCACGCCGATCCCGTCCGTCATCGCCATGACGGCCTCGGCCGCGGCGTCCCCGCGCTCCGCCACGATGTCGGTCGCGCCGAACTCGCGCGCCAGCGCCTGGCGGGCCGGGTTCCGGGAGAGGGCGACGATCCGCCCGGCGCCGAGGCGCTTCGCCGCGATCACCGCGCACAGGCCAACGGCGCCGTCACCGACGACGGCCACCGTCATGCCCGGCCGCACCCCGCCGCTGACCGCTGCGTGGTGGCCCGTGCACATCACGTCCGAGAGGGCGAGGAGCGACCGCATCATCGCGTCGCCGTGGTCCGAGCCCGGCACCTTCACGAGGGTCGCGTCCGCGAACGGGACGCGGACCCCCTCGCCCTGGCCACCGTCGACCCCGTGGTTGCCGAACGAGCCGCCGTTGGCACACTGCGACGGCCAGCCGGCGAGGCAATGCGGGCAGGTGCCGTCGCTGTAGGTGAACGGCGCCACGACGAGGTCGCCCTCGGCGAGCGTGGTGACGGACGATCCGAGCCCGATGACGACGCCGATGAACTCGTGCCCGATCGGTCCCGTCGGGTGAGGCGACTCGCCGCGGTAGTACCAGAGGTCCGAGCCGCACACGCAGCCGAGCACCACGCGGACGACCGCGTCGGTCGCGGTTCGAATGATGGGGTCGGGCCGGTCGCCCACGGTGATGTCGCGGGGTCCGCCGTAGATGGCTGCTCGCATGTCGCACCTCGAGGTGGCTGTCGGCGTCGATTGTGTCGCGCCTCGCCGACCACTGCTTCAGACACGTCTCGCGTGACACGCCCTGGTGGTGCACTGTGTGGTGACGGCGATCCGCATCATCGCCGCACCCATCGCCCGACCAACGGAGCCCTGGCCATGACCGAGCCGCTCTACCCCGCGCCCCTTGCCCTTGATGAAGCGTGGTCGGCCGACACCGTCGCCGTGCAGGCCGGCCGGCCCGCACGCGTGGCCGGTGCGCCGATGAACGCGCCCATCACCCTGAGCTCGACCTACGTCCACGACGCCGGCCTCGAATACGGCCGCGACGGCAACAGCGCGTGGGGCGCCCTCGAGGCGGCGCTGGGCGCCCTCGACGGCGGCCGCGCCGTGACGTTCGCGTCGGGCCTCGCGGCGGCGACCGCGATCGCCGGGCTCGTCCCGCCGGGCGGCACCGTGGTGCTGCCGTCAGTGGCGTACTTCGGCGTGAGGAACATCTTCGACCGGATGCAGTCCGACGGCCGCCTCCGCGTCCGCATGGTCCCGGCCGACGACACCGAGGCCGTCCTGGCGGCCGCCGAGGGCGCCGACATGGTCTGGGTGGAGTCGATCGCCAACCCGCTCATCGTGGTCGCCGACGTCCCCGCGATCGCCGGCGGCGCGCGGGAGCGCGGCGCGATCACCGTGGTCGACGCGACGTTCGCGACGCCACTGCGCCAGCGCCCGCTCGACCTCGGAGCCGACATCGTGCTGCACTCGGCGACCAAGCTGATCGCGGGGCACTCCGACACGCTCCTGGGCGCAGCCGTGTGCGCGAACCCGGTTCACGCGGCGTTCCTGGCGACCTACCGCCACGACCACGGCTCGGTCCCCGGCGCCTTCGACGCGTTCCTCGCGTTGCGCGGCCTGCGCACCCTCGCGGTCCGGCTCGACCGGGCCGAGGCGTCGGCGGCGGAGCTCGCCCGGCGTCTCGCGGCGCACCCGCACGTCTCGCAGGTCCACTACCCCGGCCTGCCCGGCGACCCCGGGCACGAACTCGCCTTGCGTGTGCTGCCTGACGGATCGGGGTCGATGCTGTCCTTCGAGGTGGCCGGCACCGTCGATCAGACCGAGGCGTTCCTGGCGCGGCTGCGGCTGGTGACCCACGCCACTAGCCTCGGCGGCGTCGAGTCGCTCATCGAGCGGCGCGCTCGCTATGCCGGCGACGCGTCGATCGTCGGCCCCACCCTGTGTCGCCTGTCGGTCGGCATCGAGAACGTCGAGGACCTGTGGGCCGATCTCGACGGCGCCCTGCGCGCCGCGCTCGGCTGAGAGGAGAAGCTGCTGTTCCGGCGGCCGGCCCGACCGAATCACCCACAACGCTCGCCGCCGAACCGGCGATGCTGGCGGCGTTCGAACGGCTCTCGAATAGCGACAAGTCCTGGCACGTCCTCCAGGTCGAGGGAGCGAACGCGCCCGAGACGCGAGCGCGCCGGGTCGAGAAGTCGGTCGCGATGCTCCGAGAAGGACGCGCCCGCTGAACATTCCGATCGGGCTCGTCCCCGTCGCCGACGACCGATGACTTTCGCTGACGGGGCGAGTCTGTATCGGCAAGACTCCACCAACACTTCGGGAGGCCATGATGGCTGCGTCGACGACTCGAACCCTGGACGTGCCGGGCGCCGTCCTGTCCTACGACATCCGCCCGAGCGACACCACCACCGAACCGGTGCTGCTGATCATCGGCTCGCCGATGGGCGCCAGCGGCTTCGGCGCGCTGGCCGGGCACTTTCGCCGACCGGACCGTGGTGACCTACGACCCGCGGGCTCGGAGCGCAGCCGACGGACCGACGGCGCCGCCGAGTCGACGCCCGAGGAGCACGCCGACGACCTGCACCGCCTGATCGCGGCGCTCGACACCGGGCCGGTTGACCTCTTCGCGTCGAGCGGCGGAGCGGTGAATGCGCTCGCCCTCGTGGCCCGCCATCCCGAGCAGGTCGGCACCCTCGTGGCCCACGAGCCGCCGGTCTGGCAGGTGCTCCCGGACCGGGACGCCGGCCTGGCGGCCGCGGTGGACATCCACGAGACGTACCTGCGCAGCGGCTTCGGGCCGGCGATGGCGAAGTTCATCGCCCTCGTCAGCTTCGAGGGCCCCTTCCCCGCCGACTACACGGACCGCCCGGCTCCCGACCCGGCGATGTTCGGGCTGCCAGCCGAGGACGACGGCACGCGGACCGACCCGCTGCTCGGGCAGAACATGATCTCGTGCCAGCCACTTCCAGCCGGACTTCGAGAGCCCTGCGGGCTGCGTCGACGCGCATCGTCCTCGCGGTCGGGGCGGAGTCGAGCCAGGTCATGACCGGTCGCGCGACGACGGCCCTCGCGGAGCGGCTCGGGACGACGCCGGTCGTCTTCCCCGGTGGCCACGGTGGGTTCCTGCCCGCGAGTGGGGTCAGGGCGGCGATCCCGAGGCCTTCGCCACCAGGCTCCGCGAGGTCCTGACCACCCAGCGAGACGCGGCCGTCGGTGCGAAGACGTCGTCACCCGGCCCGGAACCGGCCCAGCACGGGGCGGCCGTCTAGCCTCCGCCTGGCACCGAGAACGCCGGCCCTGCCGGCCCCTTCCGCGCCGGGGTCGGCCGGATGGACGAAAGGAGTCGCGACATGTCCAGGAAGGTCGTTGCCAGCCTCTACGTGACGCTCGATGGCTTCATCGACGAGCCGGGGCTCTGGTCGTTCCCGTTCTGGTCCGAGCCGAGGCCGGCCAGTTCAAGGCGCGCGAGCTGGCCGACGCCGAGGCGCTGCTGCTCGGACGGATCACCTACGAGGGCTTCGCGCGGGCGTGGCCGTCGATGGAGGAGGAGGCCGGCGAGTTCGGCAGGAAGATGAACTCGATGCCGAAGTACGTCGCATCGCGGACGCTGACCGAGGCGACCTGGAACGCCACGGTCATCGAGGGCGACGTCGCCGAGGCCGTCCGCCGGCTCAAGGCGCTCGACGGCGGCGATCTGCTCATCGCCGGGAGCGGCCAGCTGGTCGATTACCTCACCGCGCACGACCTCATCGACGAGTACCGGCTCATGGTGCATCCCATCGTCCTCGGCGACGGCTCGAAGCGGCTCTTCGCCGGCGCGCCGAGGCGCACGCTCACGCTCGCCGACACCCTCGCCCTCCCCAACGGGGTCGTGGTCAACACCTACCGGCCCGCGGCGGTCCCGGCCCCCTGAAGGTGAGGCCCGTCGTCGAGCTGGACGTGGCCTGGATCGCGCCCGCCGACCTCGAGGCGGTCGACGCGCTGGCGCGGCTGCAGCTCGCGGCGACCCGCCGTGGGGTCCGCCTTCGCCTGCGCCATCCCTCGTCCGACCTCCGGGACCTGCTGAACCTGGTCGGGCTCGCGGAGGTCTTCGCGCCGGACGGCGACGACGGGACCGTCAGCCGGGAAACGGAACGAGCCGCCCGGGGACCGTCGCGTGCAGACTCGGCGGATCGTTCGTAGGATGCCGCGATGAGCGAGATGATCGTCCCCACCGTCTCTGCCATTCCCCCCGTAAGCGGCCTCCCTGCGAACCCTCCGCCGCTCGACGCGCACGAGCTCGAGCAGGAGCTCGAAGCCCACCGGCGGGAGCTGACCGCCTACGCCTACCGGATGCTGGGCTCGACGTTCGAGGCCGAGGACGCCGTCCAGGAGACGTTGCTGCGGGCCTGGCGCGGCTTCGGGCGGTTCGAGGGCCGGGCCGGGCTCCGCTCGTGGCTCTACCGGATCGCCACCAACGTCTGCCTCGACGCGCTCGAGGGGCGCAAGCGGCGGGCCCGCCCGATGGACCTCGGATCAGCGGGCGTCGCCGACATCGCGCTCCTCGGCGAGCCGCTGCCGGAGGCGACCTGGGTCGAGCCCGTGCCCGACGAGCGCGTCCTCGTCGCGGGTGGCGACCCGGCCGAGGTCGCGATCGCCCGCGAGTCGGTCCGGCTCGCGTTCGTCACCGCGCTCCAGCGCCTCCCGCCCCGCCAGCGCGCCGTCCTCATCCTCCGCGAGGTCCTGCACTGGCAGGCGTCCGAGGTCGCCGAGCTGCTCGAGACGAGCGTCGCCTCGGTCAACAGCGCCCTCCAGCGCGCCCGGGCCACGCTCCAGGCGGCGCATGTCGACCCGGGCGCCGACCGCCGAGCCGCTCGACCCGGCGCAGCAGGCGCTCCTCGAGCGGTATGTCGAGGCGTTCGAGTCCTACGACATGGACCGCCTGACCGCCCTGCTCCGTGAGGACGCCGTCTGGAACATGCCGCCCTACGCGCTCTGGCTCCAGACCCACGAGGACATCACGACCTGGTGCCTCGGGCCGGGCATCGGCTGCCGGGGGTCGCGCCTCGTCGCGACGAGCGCGAACGGCTCGCCCGCCTTCGGCCAGTACAAGCCCTCACCGGACGGCGGCCTCGAGCCGTGGTCGCTCCAGGTCATCGAGCTCTCGGGCGACCGGATCGCCGCAGTCACCTTCTTCCTCGACACGGCCCGCTTCTTCCCGCTCTTCGGGCTGCCCGACCGGCTGCCCGGCTGAGTCGAAGCCGTGTGCAGGAGGCCAACGACTGGAGGACCAGACCGATGTCCGAGATGCGGCACCAGGTGACCCACATCTGCGAGGTCGGCACGGTCGCCGTCCCGGTCGCCGACCCCGAGCGCGCGCTCGCCTTCTACGTCGGCGTGCTCGGTCTCGAGAAACGCCGTGATGTCCCCTTGGGCCAGGGCGGACGCTGGATCGAGGTCGCCCCGGCAGGCGCGACGACGACGATCGCCCTGGCGCCTCCAAGCGGCGGTGCCATCGGCGTCGACAGCGGGATCCGGCTCTCCACCCTCGACTGCGAGGCCGACCACGAGGCGCTTCACGCGCGCGGCGTCGACGCGGGCGAGATCCTTCGCTGGCCCGGCGTGCCACCGATGTTCAGCCTGCGGGACCCGGACGGGAACACGCTGTACGTCGTCGGCCAGCCGGCGGGTTGAACGCCGACGCCGTTCACCTCGTGCCGGTGATCAGCCGCTCCCGGTCGAACATCGGGGAGACGATCCGCCAGCCGAGCGTGTCGGCAGTGAGCAGCACCGCCGTGAGGCCGACCGCGAGGCCAGGCGTCAGGTGGATCGACGTTGAAGGCGATGAGCGAGGTCAGGAGCAGCGACCGGCAGGTCTGCGAGGAGGCTGAGCTGTTGCGCGACGCGGACGTCGCTCGACCGGGTCGAGATCGCGATGCCGACCCAGATCGACCAGCCGGCGAGCAGCGGCGTGAGGAGGAGCTGCGCGATCACATCAGGGACCCCGAGGACCGCCGCCGCGACCCCGGGCTGTGCGAACAGCACGACGCAGGCGAGGAAGACCGCATATACCCCGTAGGCGATGACCATCGACGGGACGAGCGCGGCCAGCGCCTTGCCGAGCAGGAACTCCTCGCGACGGATCGGCGTCGTGAGGACCGGCTCGAGGGTGCCCTGCTGCCGCTCGCCGGCGACCGCGTACGCGGCGAGCGATCGCCGGCGACGAGCATCGGGATGCCGAGCACGTACAGGAGAAGGTGCCACTGCTCGAGGAGCGCCGCCGTCGCCGACTGCGGGACCAGGAAGACCACGAAGAGCGGCTGGACCAGGAAGATGACGGGGAAGATCGCCATCGTCGACGAGCACGGAGCCGTTGCGGCGGTACTCGCGCAGCTCCTTGCGGATCATGGCCCGGATGCGCCGTCGCGCTCATCCTCATCGCGGGGGCGCCTCCGGGTCCTCGTCGATCAGCTCGAGGTAGACGTCCTCGAGCGAGTGGTGCGACTCGCTGATCGAGAGCACGTCGGCGCCCGCCGCCACGAGGGCCCGAGTGACGCCCGGCGCAGCGACGCCTCAGGGTCGGACACCGTCAACGTCGTAGCCGGCGCGGCCATCCTGCCGCCAGCCCTCGACCGCCGGCAGGCCGCCGAAGACGCGCGTCCGGCTCGGGGAGCGGCGCGAGCGGTCCGGACCGCGAGCGCCTTGGTGAACAGCCTGCTCGCGGAGTTCGTCGGGACGACCGATCGTTCGCAGGGTCGTGTTCAGGATGGCGACGCGGTCGCAGAGCCGCTCTGCCTCCTCGAGCCGATGGGTCGTGAGGAAGATCGTCACGCCACGCTCCCGGAGGCCGTCGATCAGCTCGTGGACCTCGCGAGCCGCGACCGGGTCGAGGCCCGGCGGTCGGCTCGTCGAGGAACAGCACTTCGGGGTCGCTCAGCAGGGCCCGGGCCAGGGCAGCTCGCTGGCGGAGGCCCTTCGACAGCGTGCCGCACGGGATCGCCGTGCTCGATCCGTCAGGCCCACGGCGCGCAGGGCGCGCTCGATGCGGTCTCGCGCGTCGGGCAGCTCGTAGAGGTCGGCGAAGCACTCGAGGTTCTCGAGGACGGTCAGGCGCAGGTAGAGGCCCGGCGACTCCGGCATGATCGCGATCCGCCGCCTGATCTCGACACCGTTCTCCGGGGTCAGCGGCAGCCCGGCAACCGTGGCCGAGCCCGAGGTCGGCGCGAGGAGCGTGCCGAGGGTCCGCACCGCGGTCGTCTTTCCGGCGCCGTTGGGACCGAGGAAGCCGAAGACCTCCCCGCGACCCGACCTCGAAGGAGACGTCGTCGAGCGCGACGCGATCGCCGAACTGCTTCGAGAGGTTCTTGACCGATAGCGCCGGCGCACCGCCGCCGGCCGTGGTCAGCAGCGCGTGCGTCACTGTCGCTCAGCACGACCGTAGCGTAGCTGCAGTGACCCTGGACGCACGTCGCGACCTGCGGGCCGCCTGCTGCTCACGGATGGGTCGGAGCCCGGCGGGCCGTTCTGTCGTCGGTCCAGATCGAGCAGGTCACCCGCCGAGCAGCTGCTGGTACAGCGCTGAGCGCGCAATCGGGGAGCGTGTGGTCCACGGTCTTCCCGGGCGACGGCGCCAGCACAGCCACGGCCGTCCTGGTGCTCGGCCAGACCAGGAGGATGGAGGAGTACTGCAGGTCGTCGCCCGGGTGCCCGACGATGGTCTGGCCATCGAGGTCGACGACCATGGTCCCGAAGCCGTAGGCGCCATACGCCGTGTCGGTGACCTTGGTGGTCATCGTCGCGACCAGGTCGCCGCTGATGATGCGGCCGCCGTAGAGGAGATAGCCCCATCGCGCCAGGCTCGGCGCGTCGGCGGCCATGCCGGCCCCGCCCTGCCCCGTGGAGGCCAAGGCGAGCGACGGCAGGTAGCCGCTGGCCGGGTCGACGACCTTGGCGCCGGTGCGATCCGTGGCGACGGTCAGCGGCGGCTGCGGCTGCTCGGCGGCCTGCATCCAGATCCGGTCCAGCCCGGCGGGGGCGAGGAGGTCGCGGCGCAGCACGGTGGCCAGCGGCTTGCCGGTCACCTTCTCGATGACCATCCCGAGCACGACGTAGTTGAGCCCGTTGTACACGCCGGGACCGCCGACGGTCCCCAGCCGCGGCTCGTCCTTGGCGAGGGCGACGAGCTCCGCGGCGGTCCACGCATGGACAGGTCCTTGGGGACCTGCTTGGCGAGGAGGCCAGTCGCGGGCAGACCGGGGAAGCCGCTCGTCATCGTGGCCAGCTGGCGGATCGTGGCGCCGTTCGTCGCGAACGGCAGGGTCACGTACGTGGTCACGGGCGCATCGAGGTCGATCTTCCCCCCGGAGGCCAGGAGCAGGACCTCGGCTCCGACGAACGTCATGGTGATGTCCGCGATCGCGAATGCAGACGTGGGCTTGATGGCCGTGCCCGCTGCATCCACGCCGGTGGCGCCGGCCCACGAACCCGTCGGGGTGACCACGGCCGCGGACAGCCCGATCACACCGTGGGTGGACGCCCACCCGTCCAGCAGCCCCTGCAGCTTCGAGGCCGTCGCGTCGGGCAGGGCCGCGTCGTTTGGCGCATCCCACGGCGGACGGGGACGATGGCGACGCGGCGGGCGTGGCGGCGGGGGTTGCCGTTGCCGCGGGCGGAGGCGGGCTGCTCGCGAGGGCGACTGCTCGCGGATCCCGCAGGACTCGCGGTTCCCGCGGGTGACCCGCCCGAACAGCCGCCGAGCGCCGTGCTTGCCGCCAGTAGTAGAGCCGGGAAGATGCCCGAGTGACGCGACAACTGCATCATGGTCTCCGCCTCGATTCGTTCAGCTGATCCGTGAGAACCGCAGAGCCCTCGATGCCTATGGCCCCGCCGGGCCGAAGGTCCCGGTCTACGGAACGAATACGTCGGCCGAGGCGAGCGTCTCCGAGCCGTCGCTGCCCCCGGTGACGAGGACGCGGCCGTCGGCGAGCAGCGTCGCCGTGTGCCACGCGCGAGTGGTCGTCATCGAGCCCGTCGGGCCGAAGGCGCCGGTCGTCGGGTCGTACAGCTCGGCGGTGGCGTAGATCCCCTCCCAGAAGTCGCGGATGCCCCCGGCGATGAGGACGCGGCCGTCGGAGAGCAGCGTCGCCGTGTGGCGCTCGCGAGTGGTCGCCATCGAGCCGGTCGGGCTGAAGCGTGCCGGTCTTCGGGTCGTACAGCTCGGCCGATGGCGAGACCGGCCGTCGACGCCTCCGGCGATGAGGACCCGGCCGTCGGGGAGCAGCGTGGCCGTGTGGCCGTCGCGAGCGGTCGCTCATCGAGCCGGTCGGGCTGAAGGTGCCGGTCTTCGGGTCGTACAGCTCGGCCGAGGCGAGCGAAGCCGTCCGGCGTCCGACGCCCCCGGCGATGAGGACGCGGCCGTCGGCGAGCAGCGTGGCCGTGTGGACTCGCGCGAGCGGTCGTCATCGAGCCGGTCGGGCTGAAGGTGCCGGTCTTCGGGTCGTACAGCTCGGCCGAGGCGAGCGGAGCCGTCGGCGACACCGCCCTCCGGCGATCGAGGACGCGGCCGTCGGCGAGCAGGGTGGCCGTGTGGCCGCCGCGAGCCGGTCGTCATCGAGCCCGTCGGGCTGAAGGTGCCGGTCTCCGGGTCGTACAGCTCGGCCGAGGCGAGCGAAGCCTCGAGCCGTCGCCCCCCCGGCGATGAGGACGCGGCCGTCGGCGAGCAGCGTGGCGGTGTGGCCTGCCGCGAGCGGTCGGTCATCGAGCCGGTCGGGCTGAACGTGCCGGTCTTCGGGTCGTACAGCTCGGCCGAGGCGAGCGCGAGCCTCGGTGGCATCGCCGCCCCCCGGCGATGAGGACGCGGCCGTCGGGGAGCAGCGTGGCGGTGTGGCCGGCGCGAGCGCGTCGTCATCGAGCCGGCCGTCGCTGGCTTCCCAACATTCGAGGTGGCTGGGTCGGCGATCTGCGCGCGATCACGACAGCTGGTCCGCGCTGCCAGGACCCCGACCACCAGCCCCCGACGACGAGCGCGAGGAGCAGGCCGGCGAGCAGCATGACCCGGGCCATCGCCGGCGTCCGCCCGAAGCCCCACCGGGCCAGCCGGATCGCCGGTGGGGGTACGCCGCCGCGACCCGCCCGGCGACCGCGCACGGTCGTGCCTTCGACGGCGCTTCCTCCAGGTACGCGCGATAGGCTGCGGCGAAGTCGAGCTCGAAGACGTCGAGCTCAGACATCGTCGAGCTCCTTTCTCAGGCGGTCGATCGCCCGCGACTGGCGCTTTCGAACAGTGGACGCCGAGGTGCCGACGGCCGCCGCGAGCTCGTCCGGGCTGAGATCGACGGCCTAGCGCATGGCGCGGAGCGTGCGGTCGTCGGGCGTGAGCCGGGCGAGCGCCCGGCGGAGGTCGAGGCGGTCGACGCCGGTCGCCGGGTCGCCAAGCGGGTCGCCGGGCGCCGCGACATCGAGCTCGACGACCGGGCCGTGGCCTCGGCGGACGAGCTGGCGAGCCTCGTTCGCGGCCACCGCGAGCAGCCACGAGCGGACCCGGTCCGGGTCCCGCAGCGTGTGCAGCTTGCGCCAGGCATGAGCCAGGCCGCCTGGACCGCGTCGTCCGCCAGGTCGCGGTCACCGCAGGCCACGTAGGCGACACGCACCATGTCCGCGTGGTAGGAGGCGACTAGCTAAGCGAAAACCGCTTCTTCTCTTGCCCCCGCGAGCGCCACCGTGGTGGCGACTGTCGTGACTGCCCATCGACTGGCCGTTCATACCCTATAGATGCGTCCAGAGGCAGAAATGAGACAAGGTATCAAGAAACTGCGACCGCTATCAAGCGAGTCAATCTTGCCAGTGACTCAGCGTAGTCTCAGCAACCAGAGTTCTACCGCGTGTCATAGCCTCCTATATACTAAACATAGGCCGTCTTCATACCCGGCAGTATAACCACAAGCCCCTTCGGTTAGGAACGCCGGATCGGCGGTGATCCATGCCGCCGTCAGTCCGCCGCGCGCCGGATGTGCATCAGCCCAGGCCGCACGCCTGATGCCGTGCCACCGGATCCTTGCCCTACCTCCGCCCTGACAAGTCCCGCGTCGGCGCCGATGGTCGAGTCATGAGACGCTGCCGCCGCACGCACCCATCCAGACCGGAGGCACGCCATGAGTGAGCGACAACCCGTCGCCACGACCAACCTCGACCGGTACGGATCCGCGCCTCTCCCGTGGCGCCGACCTCGAGACATCCTCGCAGTCGGTTCGCTCGGCCCGAGCGTGACGTTCTTCCTCGGGACCATCGGTCCGAACGCCATGCCGCACGCCGCTGGTGTCGGCGCCGTCTGGTTCGAGGGAGACCTCTACTTCAATAGCGGCCCGGCAACGCGCAAGGCCCGCGACCTCGCGGCAAACCCGGCCTGCACCATCTCGGCGCGCCTCGCCGGCATCGACCTGATCCTCGAGGGCCGGTCGACCCGCGTCAACGACGCCGGGCTCGTCGGCAGGGTCGCGGAGGTATTCCGGGCTGGCGGGTGGCCGGTCGAGGTCGAGGGTGCGCTCTTCGTTGGTCCCTACAGCGCGCCGAGCGCCGGTCCCCCGCCCTGGCACCTGTATCGGTTCGTGTTCGACCTGGCGACGGCGGTTGCGACCGCCGAGCCGTACGGTGCCACCCGCTGGCGTTTCGCGCGCTGACTGGACGCGCGCTCGGGTCCTCGTGATTCCACGAAGGAAACCGGAGGAGACCCGACCCACTTCAGCCTGCTCGACGCCGTAACCGCCGACGTAACCCTCCCCGCAGCACTGTCCTACGCTCGCCGCCGACCACCGCGCAGTTGTCCACCACTACGTTTATACCCTCGAGACGCCGAAGCCCAGCGCGCCGACCTCAGCCACCTGCTACGTCCAACGTGACCGGAGCAGATCACCGAAGCATCGTCACCGCGACCAATACCACCCAGCCGAGATACACGAGCATGCTCACGCGGTTCGACCAGCCGATCTAAACGAGCGGCGACCCAACCCCGTCCAGCTGCGCGTATCTAATCGATCGACCCGAGAAACCACGCGAGCGCGATCCAGAGCGCGACCACACCCAGACCAGAACCGACCCGAAAGCGGCGCTGCCCGCTGCGGCGATACCCACCACAGTCGCCGCCACCGAGAAGCCGAGGATGAACAGCGATCCAAGCGCGCGTGCATGTTGCTTCCCTCGACGTCGGCCCGGATCGGTGACCAGATCGGTGTCGGGACGCGGCATCGATCGGGCCGATCGCAACGAGCACGAGGCCGAGACTCCACGGCCAGGCGGACCCCGAGAGCGCACCGGCGACCGCGATCACGCTGGTGCCGCCCGCGATGAAGGCCACCCGCATCAACACGCCGTACCGTCCAAGCGAGTACTCGCTCAGCATCCGCCAGGAGAGTCGAACTCCGGCTCCAGGAAATGCAGCATCACCACCAGGCCGACCCAGACCGCGATCGCGCCCAAGGCGTAGATGGCCGCGACGGTCGAGTCCATGGGTGGACACCTCATGAGGACGGAAGGAGCGCCCAATTGGCTGCGTTGATGATAAGCCGTCCGCCGGATTATCATTCGCGCCATGGTCCGCACTGTCTATCCAGCGGCATACGCGGCTCGGCGCGACGCGTTCGTCGACGCCGCCGTCAGACTCGTCCGTGAGAAGGGCTCCTAGCGGCTGAGCATCCAGGATGTCACCGAGGAGGTCGGGGCCTCCAAGGGCGCGTTCCAGCACTACTTCGACTCCAAGGCTGCGCTCCTCGCCGCCGTCGTCGAACGCACCGTGCACGAGGTCACGAGCGCGGTGGCACCCATCGCGACGGATCCGGCCTTGATGCCCCTCCAGAAGATCAAGGGGATCTTCGGGGGGATCTACGAGTGGAAGGTCGAGCGGCCCGAATACCAGCCCGAGGCCATCGCGAAGTCCCTGCAGACGTGGTTCTCCGCTGACAACAGGATCGTCGTCGAGCAGATGCGCACCGCCACTGCGGTCCGCCTGACCCCGGTGCTCATCGACATTTTGCGTGAGGTGCAGCCGGCGGGTCCTTCTCGCTGACCGACCCGGAGGGGACGGCAAGTGTCATCACGTCGCTCATGCTCGCGTTGAACGAGGTCGCCATCGGGCTGTTCCTGGCCCGGCGCGCGGGAACGGTGTCCTTCGACAGCGCCAGCCGCACGCTCGCGGCCTACGGCGAGGCGTTCGAGCGGATCCTGGGCTCCCGCCTGCCTCCTGGACGCCTCTCGATGACGAGGCCCTGCGGTTCTGGTTCGGCTGACCACGATAACCCGACCCGGCGCTACATCCCGACGCTTGCTGAAACAAGGGGATGGGCACTGGCCACCCAGGCAGGAGGACCATCCATGGGCAAGGTCTCAGCCGGCGCGACGGTCTCGCTCGATGGGTACGTCGCGGGGCCCGACGAGACCGGGTTCGAGCACCTCTTCGCGTGGTCGCTGGTGGCGACATCGAGATTCTGAGCGCCAACCCGGACGTCGGACCGTCGATCAGGCTGGCCGAGCCCGACTATCGCAAGAGTGGAGGGTTCGGGAGATCGTCGAAGTCGAGTCGTCTTGGTTTCGGCCGCCCGACGCACTTCACCAATCGGTATCATTCCTGGGCGCAGGTCGCACGCGCGTCCCAAGCGAGGTTTCATGGGCGTCGCTCGCCGTCGCATGCTGGAGCCGGCCGACGGGGAGCAGGTCGATCGCCTGGCCCTTCGCTGATCGAGTCGCGCCTTCGACCGCCCCTACCCGCGGCTTCGGCTCGTCCGTCGCGAAAGCGTCATCCGCAGGCTCGACACCAGCAGCGCGCCTCTCATCGTCATCGCTGCGCCCGGCGGCTTCGGCAAGACCATCACGCTCGCGCAGTGGGTGCGGACTGAAGCACGCCCGGTCGCGTGGCTGCAGGCTGACGAGGCAGATGACGATGCGCTGCTCTTCCTGACCTACCTCGCGTCGGCGCTGGACGACATCGTCGAGATCGATCGCCGAGTGTGGAGCTGGTTCCGGCTTGCACCGCCGCCGGTCACCACGCGCATCCTGCCGGCCATCGCCGGGGCAGTTGCCGCAGCGGAGCCCTTCCTGCTCGTCATCGACGACGTGCACCTCGTCAGCAACTCCGCCTGCTGGCGAATGATCAACCTGGTGATCGACCAGCTACCAGCAGGCGCTCAGGTATGCCTCGCGGGTCGCGTCGAGCCCCTCCTCCCGCTCGCGCGTCTTCGCGCGGAGGGGCGGCTGCTCGAGCTTGGTCCTCGCGAGCTGGCATTCACGTCGCAAGAGATCGACCATTTCCTCGAGCTCCAGGGGGCGCCGGCCGACAGTGCGACCGTGGCCCACCTCGCTGAGTTGACCGACGGCTGGGCGGCCGGGCTGTATCTTGCCGTGCTCGCCGGCTCGGAGGTGCCGGGACACGACTGGCTGGCGAGCATCCGCGGTGACCGGCACGGTATCGCGCGTTACCTCGCGACCGAGGTCCTCCACCGCGAGACCCCGGAAATGCGTCGCTTCCTGTTGCAGACCTCGATCCTTGAGCGGCTCTCGCCAGGTCTCTGTCGGGTGGTGACCGAGAACCCAAGGGCCGGGGAGTTGCTCCAGAGGGCTGCCCGCGACAATCTGTTCGTGACCGCGCTCGACGACGCAGACGAGTGGTTCCGCTACCACCACCTCTTCGCCGACTTCCTGATGGCTGAGCTGGCGCGTGGCAACGAGTCCGAGGTGCGCGCGCTCCATGCCCGCGCTGCGGCGTGGTTCGAGGCGCACGGGGCGCCGGACGAGGCGGTCCGACACTGGCTGGCTGCGGGCGATGCACGTCGCGCCGGCTTGATCGTCTGCCGCGCTCACGCCGATTACTCGAGTCGCTCACGCCATGAGACGATTCGCCGCTGGCTGGAGATGTTCTCGGACGAGCAGATCCTTGCCGACCCGGCGCTCACCATCATTGCCGGCAACTCGACCCCGATGACGGGCGATTCACGCCCGCGGGCTCGACGTTGGCTCGCCGCCGCCCTCCTCCTGAAGCCTGGTGACGACGTGATGCCCGGCACGAACATGCCGTTGGGCGCGCTGCAGGCGATCCTCGTCGGAGAGCTAGCCCTCGGCGGGGTGAGCCAGATGCGTCGGTGCGGAGAAGAAGCGGTCCTCCTGAGCCGGTCCGGTGATCTGACCGTGCAGGCCGCGGCAGAGGTGCTGCTCGGGCAGGCGTTGTGGCTCGTCGGCGACTCTACCCGGGCCGAGCCCCATCTGCGGGCAGGCGAGGAGGCGGGTGCGGTGGCGCACTGCCTCATGCAGATCACGGCCATCGGGCTGCAGGCGCTCTCGCTGGCAGACCAGGGTCGCTGGAAGGAAGCGCGTGCGAAGGTGGCGGCAGGCCTCGCACGGTTCAGCGACGCGGGGCTGCGATGGGCTCCGCCCCACTTCCCACTCCTGCTGGCCCAGGTGCGGCTCGAGGCTCACGATCGAGGACCCGCTGTCACGGGACTGGTGGACGAGGTTGCCGACTTCATCGGCTACCCGGAGATCGGCCCCTTCCCCGTGCTCACGTCCCAGGTCATGGTGGCCGAGGCACTCGCCGACTGCGGCGACGCCGACGCCGCCGAACGGTGGGTGCGTGACGGTCTTGCCACGCTCGCGACGTACCCGGATGGAGGCATGCTCGGCGGCCGGTTGCTTCGGCTGCGCGGCCTGCTCCAGCAGCGGCGGCTGGTCGAGCCGCTCACGACCGCTGAGCGTCGAATCCTCGAGATGCTCCCGAACGAGCTCAGCGAGAAGGAGATCGCGCGCCGGTTGCTGGTCTCTCCAGAGACCGTCCACTCGCACGTGACGGCCGTCTATCGCAAGCTCGATGTCCACGTCCGGAGCGAGGCGGTGGAGAAGGCGCGATCCCTCGGCCTTCTTGACTCCTGAGCGGCGGGCGGCGAACCGGCGGCTGCCATGCCGAGCTGGTTGAGGGATCTCGACTCGCAAGCCGCTTGATCTCGACCGCGCGCTCCCTGGTTGCCGCCAGGTTGAAACGGGTCGACTGGGCCTCGTTCGCAACGTGCGCCACGAGGACCAGGCGTGGATGACGGCCTCGTCTCACCGGTTTCAGGTGAGGCGGGTGCTTCGCCTCCTCCCGTACGCTCACGGAGGTGACGGTGCTGACGGATCGCAACCTTCAGGGCGGAGCGAACCAACATGATCGGCCGGGCAGTCGTCGGGGTCCATGCGGGTGAATCGCATGCACCCGCGGTCCCGGGTGACCCGTCGCCCGTCCTCGATCGGGCGCGGCCGGCGGCATACTCCGGCGAGGCGGAGTTCGCTGCCATCTACGGGGAGCGCCGCGGCGAGCTGTACGCGTTCCTCGTCGGCATGACCCGCGACGCGGATACGGCGGAAGACGTCCTCCAGGACACATTCCTGCGCCTGATCCGCGCGGCCCGCGCCGGGCGGATGCCCGACGACGTCCGACCCTGGCTGTACCGGACCGCTGCCAACGCGGCGATCGACCGGGGCCGCCGGGTCGCCGCATTCGGTCGCCTCCTGCCACGCCTCCTCGACCGCTCCGAGCCCGCGAGGCCGGAGTCCGAGGCGCTCCGCTCGGAGCGGGACGCGGCGCTCTACGCCGCCCTGGGCCGGCTTGATCCCGATCGGCGTGCCGCCGTCCTGCTCGCCGCGCGAGGCTTCTCCGGCCACGAGGTCGCGGGGCTCCTCGGGAGGACCGAGGGCGCCACGCGCACACTCCTCTGCCGCGCCCGCCTCGAACTGCGCGCCGTCCTCGAGACGGCGGAGGTACGGCCTTGAGCACGATCGATCGCAACGTCCAGGACCGGGCTCTCGGTGGTCATCGTGAATCCCGGCCCGAGCCCCGCGCCGCAGCCGAGCCGCCACCGGCCACACTTCCATTCTTTGAGCATCAGGCCGTGGCCTAGTGCGCCGAGGACGGTCGCTGGGGAACGGCGGTCGCACGACGCACTGACGTGGGACGCGGTCTCCCTGCTCGTGGAGCGTGTCGAGACGGCCGACCGTCAGGTGGTCGGCTGGTCGCCGACCGGGCCAGCGGAGCCGTTCTTCGACTCTCCTTTGCTATGCCGCCCCCGGACGGGCTCGGGGGCACGCGAGGCAAACCATGTGACCCACACGCTTGGTACGCGGCTGACGCTGGCGCGGGTCGTCAGGTAGCCGGTGGCTCGAGATGATCGAGGAAGGCCACTGCCGCCTCGATGTCAAGCCGCGCGCCGAGCTGCTCGAATGTGGCAAGCGCGGCGCGACCCTCGCGGGCAGCGTCGGCGCGGTCCCCGAGGGCTGCGGCGGCGCTCGCCACCCGCATGCGGCACCTCGCTGACTCGTACGGGGCCCCGACCGAACGCCACCGGATTGCCGAGTCACGCAGCTGCGCGATCGCTGCTGCGGCGTCCCCGTCGGCCAACGAGACGGCACCCTCGCTTTCGGCCGCCGCCGCGGCGAGCACCGGCCCCGGAAACGCTGCGGCGATGCCCGCGAGATCGGCGCTCAATCTCCGGGCCCAATCCCGGTCGCCCGCGGCGAGCGCGATCTCGATGGCGGCCGACAGGTAGCGGGCTCGGGTCAGCGGTTCGTCGCCCGAGCCGTGGAGCGCGCCGGCGATTGCGGCATGCGCGGCGACGGCGTCCCCGGCGGCGAGGAGCGCCAGCGCAGGTCCCGGGCCCGGGGCGAGGCCGAACTCGGCCGCCCGATCGAAGGCGTCGCGCGCCGCGGCCAGGTCACCTTGTCGCAGCCGGATCTCACCGAGCGCGGTCAGCGCCTGGGCGGTGTGGCCGAGGTCGTAGGCGCGCGATTCGGCCGCGGCGGCCTCTGCCTCCTCGGCGCCGCGCTCCCAGTCGCCGCGCACCACGAGGACCGCCGCCCGGTGCGTCCGGCAGTCGCCGGGAAACCCCACCGTCCCCAGCGCCGGGGCGCGTTGCTCGATCATCTCGGTCCACTCGATGGCCCGTCGGTAGTCAAACGTGTCGAGGCAGGCGCTCAGGGTCCGGCAGTAGACCATCCCCTGGGCGAGGGTCCCGAGGTGGCCGGCCGTCGCGCTCGCCATCGCCTCGTCGAGCAGCGCGCGACCCTCGTCGAGCCTCCCCTGGCGGACGAGCCCGAAGCCTTGGAAGACGAGGCCCAGGGCCTGGATGTCCGGGTCACCGGTCGTTCGACCGATGTCGAACGCCGCGCGCGCATGCTCGAGGCCGGCGTCGACCTGTCCCGACCCTAGCTCGCCGAGCGCCATCAGGGACAACATCAGCCCGTGCTCGGGCCAGACGGACGTATCACCCGCCGCTTCGTCGGCTGCCAGCAGCCGCCCAGCCGACGCCATCCAGCCAGCGACCACGGAGAACCTGAGGGTGACGGCGGCATTCCACCCGAGCCCGAGGGCGACGCGCGCCGCGGACCGCCGGTCGCCGAGCGAGAGGTAGGCTGCGTACGCCTGCTCGCGGGCCGCCGTGGAGGCGTCGAACCGTCCGGTCCACGTCGCCGCGTCGCCGAGCAGCTCGAGGTCGGCGACGTCGAGCGACCGCGCCGAAGCCGCCTCCGACAGTGCGGCATAAGCGTCGTCCCACGCGCGATTCCTCGCGGCGATGCGCCCCGCGTCGAGCGTGGCCGCCGGGGCCCCGACGCCCGGGAGGAAGCCGCGAAGCACCGCCTCCCGCGCCAGCGCAATCCGCCGGCTCTCCGTCCCCTCGGCGATCTCGAACTTGTCGTACAGGTTCAGGAGATGCTGCTTGACAGCCGCCTCCGTCACCACGAGCTCGGCCGCGATCTCGCGGATCGACGCGGGAATGGCGACGGGCTGATGCGATGCGAGCGGCCGGCACAGCGCGGCGAGGACATCGCGCTCACGCCGCGTGAGCACCGGCATCGGCCTCGCCCCAGGACCGGGACCATCCACTGCCTCGACCCTCCTCGGCCGAACCTTACCCCAAGGCAAGGTGAACTCTCACCTCGGGGGTCATTCCGCGCTCGGCAGCCGGCCCGTACGGTGTCCCCGATCCCGCCACACGCAGCGGGCAGCAGAAGGAGCACCAGATGCAGCACGTTCGAATTGCCACCTACCAGCAGACAAGCGGCACGTTCGATGACCTGTGCGCGATCATTCAGGCCCCCGGTGGCCTGGCTGACGTCTTCCGTGCGTCGCCGGGCTTCGTCGCCTACACCTTCGCCCACCTCGGCGACGGCACGAACTGCTCGATCAGCGTCTGGTCCTCCGCCGAGTCGGCCGATACGGCGATGGCTGCGGCCGGCACCTGGACGGCGGCCAACATCTCCGACCTCGGGTATCTCGTGGAGGACCGGACCGGCCGGCTCGGGTTCGTCGTGGGCGAGCTGGCGCCCGTCCTGGCATGACCTTCGGGCCGATCTGACTGGCCCGTGGGCCACCGCGGCCCGGTCCGCCCGGCAGTCCGGGGCTCGCCGGTCGGTTGACCGGCGAGCCCGCCATCCGCGTCGCGCGGCGGGGTCATGGTGCCGGCGGCGCAGGAGCGCCATCCTCGCTTGACGAAGCGCCGGCCCTGCACATGCTCATGGGTTGCACAGGAACTGGGGCCCCCGGACGCTCGTGAGGGAACGGCGGTGGCGGTCGCACGATGCCCTGACGTGGGATGCGGCGTCGTCGCCTAATGGAGAACTGCCATGTGAGGCTTAGCCAGCTTCGTTCCTCCATGCGAGCGTGGGCGCGGACTCGCCTGCGGTGTCGAGCGCGACCACGTAGAGGCACCGTACCCCGGCGCCCGTAACCGCCGAGTCCAGCGAGGCGTCGGCGCTCGTTGCGCCCGGCTGGGTCTACACGAGCGGCCCGGCCATCATCGCCCTGTCGAAGACGCACTTGCCGTACCCGGGGCCCGCGCCCGTCTGGTACTCGTAGATGCGGTAGGAGTCCGTCGGCGCAGCCTGGGTCCACGTCAGATGGATCGTGAACATCGTTCCCGGCTTACCGGGACCGTTGCTCTTCGCGGTGACACCGGTCGGCGGCGACGGGAGCGAGACCGGCGCCGCCGTCGCCGCCTGTGACGGCGACGCCCCAGGGCTGTCGGGCGCCGCGGTCGCCGCCTGAGTCGGCGACGGACCAGGGCTGTCTGGCCCGTGCGACGGGCTCGACGTGACGAAAACGCTTGCCGGCAAGGTCGGCTCATCGATGGCCGCAGTTGCACACCCAGCGAGGAGGACCGCCGACCCATGACAAGCGGCGTCAGGCGCAGCATCGGCATGCTCCTGGGACGCCAACTGTCAGTTCAATGGGATCGCCCGCGATCCGGTCGCCAGTAGGACGCACGGGTGCGGCGGCTGTTACAGGATCGCTGCGCACATCAAGAAGCGCCCCCGGACGGATTCGAACCGCCGACGCCAGCCTTAGGACGGCTGCGCTCTATCCACTGAGCTACGGGGGCGCGGACGTGCATCGTACCCGACGGACGCATCGGACCGGACGAGCGGCGCCCGGATCACGCGGCCTCCGGCTCGCCAGCCTCGATGAAGGCGCCTTGTCGGGCCGACTTGCGCGACGGCTACAATCACCGTCCGTGACCGCTCCCCTCCCCGACCTGATCCTGTACGGCCGCCCGGGCTGCCACCTGTGCGAGGACGCGCACGTCATCCTCGAGACGCTGCTCGCACGACGGGCCGAGGCGGGCCTGTCCGTCCCCGTGGTGGTCGATCGCAACATCGAGGACGACGAGGCATGGCACCGGCGTTACCTCGTCACGATCCCGGTCATCGTCCTGGGCGACCGGGAGCTGGAGCTCGCGACGACCCCCGCGAAGATCGACCGGTTCCTGGCCGAGACGCTCGACGGGAGCGCGGCCCCGTGAACGGCGACTACACGTTCCTCGTCGCCATGGCCGCGGGGCTGGTCTCGTTCCTCTCACCGTGCGTCCTGCCGCTGGTCCCCGCATACCTGGGCCAGCTGACCGCGGTTGCGGTGGCAGCCCAGGGCGACGCCGCGGCCGGGCGGCCGTCCCGCTGGGCCGCGGTTCGCCACGCCCTCGCCTTCGTGGCGGGGTTCGGCACGGTGTTCACGCTCCTGGGCATCACGGCCGCCTTCGCCGGCGGCGCGATCGCCGAGTACATGAAGCCGCTGCGGATCATCGGGGGGACGGTGCTGGTGGTGATGGGCCTGAGCCTGGCCGGCATCCTCAGGATCCCGGTGCTGGACCGGACGTGGCGTCCGCTGGACGCCGGCGCCTCGGCCGGCCTCGCGACGACGACGGGCGGCATCGCGCTGGCCCCGGCGGAGGGCGACGGGATGGGCGACCGCGTCGGGAGCCGGCTGGTGGCCGGCCGGACCGGGTTCGGGGCGGCGTTTGTGCTGGGCTCCGTGTTCGCCATCGGGTGGACGCCCTGCATCGGGGTGATCCTGGGCGGGATCCTCGACGATGGCCGCCACGTCGGAGGGGAAGCTCCAGGGCGCGCTGCTGCTCGTCGGCTACACGATGGGCCTCGGCGCCCCGTTCGTGCTCATCGCGGCGTTCTACGACCGGTCCAGGCCGCTGGTGCGGTTCCTCGTCCGGCACGGGCGGATCGTCTCGCTCGTCGGCGGCCTCCTGGTGGTCGCGATCGGGCTGGCGATGATGTTCGACGTGCTGGTAATGCTGCCGCGCTACTTCCAGTTCGCGCCGGCGCTGTAACGGGCGAGAGGACCGGCGACGGGCGTAGGAGGCTCGGGTTGCGGGTTCGCGCCGGGGCCGGCCGCTCGACGCTCGACCGCCCTACACGCTCTCGAACCGGAAGCGGTCGCGGTCCGGGACCAGCTTTCCGACGGGGGATCGCACCTCGTGGGACATCGCGACGATCCAGTCGTCCTCCATCGCCCGCCGGAACAGCTCTCCCTTGATCGCCACGCTGTCCAGCGGGAAGTCGTCGAACGCCGTCACCCAGCGCGGGTTCGCCGCCCAGGGACGCATGCACAGGTCCCCGAAGAAGGCCAGGGTACGAGCGCCCGGCCCGCTCCCCCGGACGACGATCGCCTGGTGCCCGGCCGAGTGGCCGCCGGTGCGGACGACCGACACGCCCGGTAGCAGCTCGCGGTCGCCCTCGGCCCATCCCGCCGCGCCCCAGTCCGCGACCAGGCGCAGCTCCGGCTGGTCGTAGGAGGCGAGCACGCGGCTGTTCCCGCCGAGAGCGATCTCCCACTCCGACCGCTGGGCGACGATCCGAGCCCTGGGGAACGCCTTCGTCCCATCGGCCAGCAGCAGGCCGCCCGCATGGTCGAAGTGGAGGTGGCTCATGGCCACCACGTCCACGCTCCCCGGGTCGAAGCCCGCCCCTCGGAGCGTGGGCACGATCGGCGAGCCGAGGTACCCGCGCATGTCGGTGTTCCTGGCGTCCATGCGCTCCCCGATCCCGGTCTCGATCAGGACCCGCCCAGCCGGCGTCTCCACCAGCAGGCAGTTGAGCGCCTGGAGCAGGCGCCGGTTCTCGTCCAGCTCGTCCGAGGCCCAGTCCCGCCACAGCACCCAGGGGACCGGCCCGAACAGCGCCCCCGCGTCCGACCGGAACGTCCCGGCCTGGACCAGTGCGACGGTCGTGCCCCCGCCGAGCTCCGCGCGCCAGTGGACGGCGTCGTTGATACCCACGGTCAGGCGTCCTCCCGCAGCTTGCGGCCGCGGTCGAAGTCCGCATGGAACGCGGACGCCGTGGGCTCGGACTGGCCCTGGTACTTGGACCCGAGCTCCTTGGTCCCGTACGGCCGCTCGACCGGGGAGCTCATCCGGAAGAAGCTGATCTGGCCGATCCGCATCCCGGCGTAGAGCGCGATCGGCAGGTTGGCCACGTTCGACAGCTCGAGCGTGAGCGTCCCCTTCCAGCCGGGATCGACATACCCTGCCGTGGAGTGGATCAGCAGCCCCAGCCGGCCCAGACTCGATTTTCCTTCGAGCCTGGCGACGAGGTCGTCCGGGAGCTCCACCCACTCGAGGGTCTGGCCGAGCACGAACTCGCCCGGGTGGAGGATGAACGACTCATCGTCCGTGATCGACAGCAGCTCGGTCAGGTCCGGCTGCGGCTGGCGCGGGTCGATGAAGGCGTACCGGTTGTTGCGGAAGACGCGGAAGCTCCGGTCGAGGTGGAGGTCGACGGACGACGGCTGCAGGTCCGACGGGTCGTACGGGTCGATGCGGACACGGCCGGACTCCAGCTCCGCGCGGATGTCGCGATCGGCAAGGACGCTCATGCCCCGCCCTTCCCCTTCCCCTTCTTGGGCGTTCCCTCGGCGAACAGCTGGTCCACCTCGCGCTTGAGGTCCTCCAGGTCCTCGAAGCTCTGGTAGACGGACGCGAACCGGATGTAGGCGATGTGGTCCAGCGCCCGGAGCTTGTCCATCGCCAGCGTGCCGACACGGGAGCTGGGGACCTCGGACAGGCCCGACGAGCGCAGCTCGCCCTCGATCTCGTCGGCGGCCCGCTCCGCCGCATCGTCCGGGACCGGGCGCCGGGTCAGCGCCTTCTCCAGGCCCTTCGCCAGCTTGTCCCGGTCGAACTCCTGCCGGGTGCCGTCGCGCTTGGCGACGACCAGCCGGGCGGCCTCGACCCGTTCGTAGGTGGTGAATCGGGCCGAGCACGCGGGGCACTCGCGGCGGCGCCGGACCGTCGCCGACTCGTCCAGGTCCCGCGAGTCCACGACCCGCGTGTCCCGGGCGGCGCACTGGGGACAGCGCATCGATCCTCCCGTCCTCCACCCCTCGCGTCGGGGCCCCAACCACTAGCCCTAGTGGTGTCGGGCGAGGATACCACTACATGCGGGGCTCGAAGGGGCCGTCGAGGTCGGTGTCGACCGCGTCGCCGTAGGCCGATCCAGCCCGGGGAACGGTGCTGGGCGCAGCCGCTTGGGCGCCCGGCGCGAGGTCTGCGGGCCGCAGTGCCGCGATCTCGCGGGCCACCTGGCCGAATGCCTCCCGCGCGTGCCGGAGGTTGAGCGCCCCCCGCTTGAGCGACGTCTGCGCCTCCGCCTCGTAACCTCTCCGCGCCGCGAGCAGCGCATCCATGCCGTGGGCCACGAGCTCGACCGCCCGGACGGCCCGCTCCGCCTCGTGGACCATCACCGCTCGCTGCCGGCCGAGCAGGGCCGGCACCTGCAGCGCCCGCGTCTCCACCGCGAGCTCCCGCAGCATCGCCTCCGCCGGTCCGAGGTCCCGGGCCAGGCCCTCGGGATCGCCGGAATGCCGCCGGATCCCGTCGAGGCGGGCGACCAGGGGGTCCGCGGCGGCGCCCAGCCTCCGGTCGATGCTCTCGACCGAGCGCTGGATCCGCTCGAGGTTGTGGGTCCTCTCGATGAGCGCGGACATGCGGCGGGCGATGACGACGAACAGCACGAACAGGGCGACCAGGAGCGCGGCCCAGATGATCGCCCACGCCGTCACCCCGACAACCTCCCTCGGCCCATGCCGCTGACCCGGCCCATCCCGTCAGCCGCCGCGCCGCGCGCGGAGCTCGTTCGCGAGGGCCCGTCCCACCTCGAACAGGTCCCCGACGACCAGCAGGTCCGCGATCTCCGCGATGGGCGCATCCGGGTCCCGGTTGACCACGACGATGACACCCGACGACTGCATCCCGGCCCGATGCTGCATCGCGCCCGATACGCCGAGGCCAAGGTACAGGGCAGGCTTCACGACCTTGCCGGTCTGGCCGATCTGTCGCGCATACGCGATCCAGCCGGCATCGACGGCCGCCCGCGTGGCACCGACGACGCCGCCGAGCAGCTCGGCGAGCTCCTCCACGAGTCCGAACCCCTCGGGTGCGCCGACGCCGCGACCACCCACAACGACCACCCGGGCCTCCTCGAGCGAGACGGCCGCGCCGGCCTCGGCGACGCGCTCCCGGATCGGGACCGCGGGGATCGCGGCCGGCCCCCCGGGAGCTCGTCCTTCCACGCTCCCGGTCGAACCGGCCTCGTGGGCGGTGACGGCGCCCGGCCTGACCGTGACGATGCCACTGGGACCCTCGAGCACGCTCCGCGTGATCGCCCTGCCGCCCAGGACGCTCGACTCGACGACCGGGCTCGTGCCGTCCCAGGACGCGCCGTCCGCGTTGGCGAGGAGGCCCCAGCCCAGCAACCCGACGAGGATCCCGCCGAGATCACGGCCCTCCGTGGTGGTGGGCAGGAGCACGTGGGTGACGCCCTCCTCGACGAGCCGCAGGACCTCGGTCGCTGCATGCGCCGCCCAGGTCTCCTCGCCCGCGGCCGCGGAGGCGACCGAGACCACGCGCGGGAGGTACCCGGCGAGCTGCGTGGCCGCCGCGTCGGGGGCCGGATCGAGCACCAGGCCCAGGGCGGTTCCGCCGGCCTCGGCCGCGAGGGTCCGCGCGAGCGTGGCGATCTCGGCCGAGAGCCGGGTCAGCGCGCCGTCGGCGGCCTCCGCGACGACCAGGAGGACCGGCGCCATCAGATCAGCCTCCGGTCGTCGAGGAAGTCCGCGATCGACCGGGCCGCGTCCGCGGCGGCGGCGGCGGACGCGGCCGTGATGGTGCGGCCCGCCGCGCGCGCAGGCGGCGGCACCGCCGAGACGACCCGGGTGGCCCAGGCCCCTTCCGCGGGGGCCAGCCCGTCGGGCAGGTCCGCGAGCGAGCGGACCACGATCTCGCGCGAGCGAGCGGCCATGATCCCCTTCAGCGTGGCATACCGCGGCGTGCCCAGGGCCTGGGTGCAGGAGAGGACCGCGGGCATGGGCGCCTCGACCAGGTCGTACCCCTGGGCCGAGAGCCGCCGGACGCGGACGGTGCCGGCGGCCGGGTCGGGTTCGATCCGCGCCGCGGCGGAGCACAGCGGGAGCCCGAGGCGCGCCGCGATCCCGGCGGCGACGGCGCCACCGTTGCCGTCGGAGGTGTCGAACCCGGCCAGGACCAGGTCGAACGCGTCCGGGGAGGCGGCGATCGCCGCGGCCAGGACGCGGATGGTCGTCGGCAGGTCGGCGCCCGCGAGCGCCGGGTCCGTGACGAGGATCCCGCGGCTGGCGCCCATGGCCAGCGCCTTGCGCATCGTCTCGACGGCGTTCGGGGGTGCCATCGTGAGCAGGATCACCTCACCACCGTGGGCCTCGACGAGCTGGAGCGCCGCCTCGAGCGCGTACTCGTCGTTGCCGTTCACGACCGTGGGCGAGGCCGCACGATCGAGCCGGAGGTCGGGACCGAGCCGCTCCGCGCCCGCGGCCGGGTCGGGGACGGGCTTGGCCAGGACGAGGATACGCACGCGTGCAACGCTCCCGCTGGATGGACAACGCCGGCGGTCAGCCGCTCTTCGCGAGCAGCGACCGGGCGACGATGAGCCGCTGGATCTGCTGGGTCCCCTCGTAGAGCTGGGTGATCTTCGCGTCGCGCATCATGCGCTCGACGGGGTACTCGTCGATGTATCCGTAGCCGCCGAAGACCTGGACGGCGTCCGTGGTGACGCGCATCGCCGTGTCCCCCGCGACCAGCTTCGCGATGGCGGCCCAGCGGGCCGCCTCCGGGTTGCCGGCATCGATCTCCTCGCACGCCGTGTACAGGAGATGGCGGGCACCCTCGGTGGCGGCGTCCATGTCGGCGAGCATCGCCTGGACCATCTGCAGGTCACCGATCGGCTTGCCGAACTGGCGGCGCTGGGTCGCGTACCCGGCGGCCGCCTCGAGCGCGCCCTGGGCGATCCCGACGGCCTGGGCGGCGATGCCCGGGCGCGAGCGCTCGAACGTCTGCATCGCGATCGCGAAGCCCTGTCCCTCCGCGCCCAGGCGGTTGGCGATCGGGACGCGGACCCCGTCGAACGAAAGCTCCGCCGTGGGCGAGCCCCGGATCCCCATCTTGTGCTCGAGACGCGTGACCGTGAAGCCCGGGCGGTCGGTCTCGACGACGAACGCGGACAGGCGGCGGCTGGGCTTGTCCGCGTCCGGGTTGGTGACGGCGAACACCACGACGTAGTCCGCGACCGAGCCGTGGCTGATGAACCGCTTCGAGCCGTCGATCACGTACTCGTCGACGTCGAGCACGGCCTGCGTCCGGATGCCGGAAGGGTCGGAGCCCGCATCGGCCTCGGTCAGGGCGAAGGCGATGAGCCTCTCGCCGGTGGCAAGCCCGGGCAGCCAGCGGTCCTGCTGCTCGGCCGTGCCTGCCACCTGGATCGGGATGGCGCCCAGGGCCTGAACCGCGAGCATGAGCCCGGTCGTCGCACAGCGGCGGCTCAGCTCCTCGATCGCAAGGCAGAGGGTGAGCAGGTCGGCCCCGAGCCCCCCGTGCTGCTCCGCGAACGGGATCGCGAACACGTCGTGCTCGCCGAGGAGGCGCCGCATGTCGTCCGGCCAGGCGGCCTCGCGGTCGATGGCGGCGGCCCGGGGTGCCACCTGCTCGTCGGCGAGGATCCGCACGGCATCGCGCAGGAGGATCTGCTCGTCGCTGAGGCGGACCGAGCCGTGGGTGGACGAGTTCGTGGTCACGCGTGGCATCCTACCAGCGTGGCGCTGCCCCGAAGGTCAGGGATGACAGGCAGCGGGGTGCGTCGTAGGCTCAGGCGGCACCGGATCCGTCCGGCCCGGGTCGCGGGGAGCCCGGGAGCGGAACCGGGGAGGTTCTGCCGTGGAACAGGCCTACCCGATCATCCTCGCAGTCGCCGTGATCGCGGCGCTCGCCGCGATCCGCGCCATGCGTGCCCGGCCGCGGCCGCCGGCGACCCCCGAGGGCAGCGACACCCCGTTCGGCGTGTCCACGGAGGGCATGAAGATGTGCCCGAAGTGCGGCATGGGCAACCTCTGGACGGACCGCACCTGCATGTCCTGTCGGGCGATGCTCCGGGGCTGAACCGGGTCACCCGATCCCGCTCCCGGGGGTGCCGGGGCTGTCGCGGACGGAGCCGGGCCCGGCGATCCCGCGGCACCGCATGCCCGTCAGATGTCCGCACCGCGGACCGTATCCGACCGCGGCGTCCCGGTGTCTCGACGTTGCCCGCGGGCCACGCACGATCTCGCCTCGGGGACCCATGCGTTTCCGCCAGATCGCCATGGCACGAGCACTCGTCAGGATCGGCTTGACCAGCACCCACCCGGTGGACGGTTGTCACGGACGACCCTCTGGCGCACGCTTGTCGGCGTCCCGCGGACGCTCCACGGCTGCTCGCCGGCGTCGTAATGCTTGCGCGGCGCACACCTGACACCTGTCGCCGACAACCGGGGCGCCCGATCTCCCGTGGCGGGGCAACTGTTCGCGGGGCGCGGGGCGCCCGTTCACCGGGCCGAGGCGCCCGCTCGCCGACCGTTCGCCGACCGCGTGCGGGCCGTCTGCCGGGCCGGGCGGCCGTCGCCACGCGTCACCCGACCGGCAGCGACCGACCCTCCGGGACGTCCCGGCCGGCCGGCACCCGGACGGCTAGCCCGGGTCGAGCGCCGACGCCAGCACCTCCGCGATGTCCTGGGAGGTGACCGGGTTCCCGGTGTCGGCGCCGCGGCCCGCCGCGTCCAGCCCGTCGCGGAGCATGACCATGCAGAACGGACAGCCCGTCGCGACGATCGAGGCCCCGGTGTCGAGCGCCTGGAGGGTGCGCGCCGCGTTGATGCGCGTCCCGCGGGTCTCCTCCATCCACATGTGGCCACCGCCGGCACCGCAGCAGAACGCGTCGCGCCCGCTCTGCTCCATCTCGCGCAGCTCGACGCCCGGGAATGGCGCCCAGGACCGTTCGCGGAGCGGCGATCACGCCGTTGTAGCGGGCCAGGTAGCAGGCATCGTGGTAGGTGACCGAGCGGGCGGGCAGGCCGTCGCTCCCGATCCTGAGCCGGCGGGCCCCGACGAGCTCCGCCAGGAACTCGCTGTGGTGCCGGATCCTGAACGCTCCTCCGAGCTGCCCGTACTCGTTGCCGATCGTGTTGAAGCAGTGCGGACAGGCCGTCACGATCGTCCGCTCCCCGATCCCGTACCGGTCGAGGGTCTCGATGTTCTGGCCGGCCAGCATCTGGAACACGTACTCGTTGCCCATCCGGCGGGCCGGGTCGCCGGTGCAGGCCTCCTCCTGGCCCAGGACCGCCCACGAGATCCCCGCCGCGTCCAGGCAGGTGGCCACGGCTCGGGCGACCCGCCTGTTGCGGTCGTCGAACGCAGCCGCGCAGCCCACCCAGTAGAGAACCTCCAGTCCGTCGAGCTGCCCCGCTGCCTTCATCTCCGCCACGGTCCTGACCTTGAACGGCAGGCCCCTCGTCCAGTCCATGCGCGCGGACGGCGGCTGGCCCCACGGGTTGGCGACGCTCTCCATCCCCTTGAATGCCGCCGTCAGCTCCCGCGGGAACCGGCTGTCCTCCAGGACGAGGTTGCGCCGCAGGCCGACGATCTTGTCCACGTGCTCGATGGTCACCGGGCACGCCTCGACGCAGGCGCCGCAGGTGACGCAGTCCCAGACCGCCTCGTACGGGATCGCCGTGCCGACGACCGGGGCCGCCATCGCGGCCGGGTCCGGGCAAGGGTCCGGGCGGCCGTAGGTATCGCGCGCCGAGCGACCGTCCGGGATGAGGTCGATGCCCGCCTCGGCGCTCCTGGCCATCTCGCGGATGCCCATGACGAGCAGCTTGGGGTTGAGCGGCTTCCCCGTGGCATGGGCCGGGCATGCCTCCTGGCAGCGTCCGCATTCCGTGCAGGTGTACCCGTCGAGGAGGTCCTTCCATCGGAGGTCCCCGATCGTCCGCACGCCGTAGGTCGCGTCCGCCGCCTCGAGGTCCATCGCCGGAAGCTGGCCCCGCGGCGCCAGCTTCCGCAGGTACACGTTGACGAAGCTCGTGTAGACGTGGAAGTGCTTGTTGGTGGGGATGAACACGAGGAAGACCGCGAGGACCGCGATGTGGGCCCACCACAGCGCCACGAACAGCGTCTCGGTGGCCTGGTCCCCGAGGCCGCGGAGCGGCACGGCCAGCGCGTTCGTGACGATCGCGCCGGGCACGTCACCATACCTGGCCGCCTCGAACGCCAGCGCGAGGAATTCCGTGCCGACGACCAGCAGGATCAGGACCAGGACGATCACGTTGCCCCGGCTCAGGGTGAGGCGTGCCGGCCGCTGGACGACCCGTCGCCAGAACGCGAACGCGAGGGCGATGAAGACGCCGACCGCGGTCAGGTTCTGCAGGCCGACGAGGAGGGCCCACAGCGCCCCGTCGAACGGCCACCCGATGACGGCCTCCACGAGTCCGCCGGTCACCACGTTGCTGTTGCCGATGAGCAGCGTCATCGAGCCCAGGAAGATGGCGTAGTGCAGGATGCCTGCCCGGCCGTGTCGGAACATCCGGGTCTGGAGGATGGTGAACCCGACCAGGCCCGCGACCCGACGCCCGATCTCCCGCGAACCCCGGGCGTCGTCCGCCTGCGCCGCCGTGAAGACCCGCAGGCGCCGCGCCACCATCAGCGCGAAGATCGCGAAGGCTCCCCAGAAGACCGGGAAGACGAGCGGATACGCAGGCACCTCCGCGAACGTCTCGAACATCGGTCAGGCGTCCCCCGGCAAGTCAGACGTCCCCCGGCATGCCCGGCGGCAGATCCCCTCTCCCCGCGGCCCGGCCGGCAGCGTGATCGAACGAGCCGGCCAGCGTCTCCAGAGCGTGGTCGAGGAGCGGGACCAGCACCTCGAGCGACTCCAGCGCCCCTCTCGGCGAGCCGGGCAGGTTGGCGACGAGCGTCCCGCGGCGGACACCCACGACCCCCCGCGACAGCGCGGCGTACGGTGTCGTGCGCCGGCCCTCGGCGCGCATCGCCTCCGAGATCCCCGGGATCTCGTAGTCCAGCACCCCGGCCGTCGCCTGCGGGGTGACGTCCCGCGGCGTCAGGCCCGGTGCCGCCGGTCGTCACGACCAGCGGGTGGTCCAGGGCGCCGGAGACGATGGCCTCGGCGATGGCCTCCTCGTCATCGGGAACGATCCGCCGCTCCACCGTGAAGCCCAGGCCGGCCAAGCGGCTCGCCACGAGCTCTCCGGCGGTGTCCGGCCGCCTGCCGGACGCGCTCCGGTCACTCGCCGTCACGACGAGCGCCGACCGGGCGGCGGGCGGCCTCTCGGGCGGCGGGGGCGGCTGCATCAGAGCGGCTTGCGCTTGCCGACTCGACCGGCGATCCGGTCGCCGGGGTGCCGCCCGGGCCCCGGTCCCTGGTCCTCGACCGGGCGATGCCACTCGCCGCTCCTGCCGCCGGTCTTGGACAGGAGGTGGATCGCGCGGATCTCGATGCCGCGCTCCACGCCCTTGACCATGTCGTACACCGTCAGCGCGGCGATGGCCGCGGCGGTCAGCGCCTCCATCTCCACGCCGGTGGGGCCGGTGGTCGCGGCCTCGGCACGGACCCGGAGCACGCCCGCGGCGCGGTCCGGGCTGATCGAGACGAACAGGTCGGTCAACGGGAGCGGGTGGCACAGCGGGATCAGGTCCGACGTGCGCTTGCCGGCCATCACGCCGGCCAGCTCCGCCACGGTGAGGACGTCTCCCTTCTCGCCGCCGCCGTCGATGACGAGGCTCATCGTCTCCGGCGAGACGGCCACCTCGGCCTCGGCGACGGCGCGCCGTGCGGTGGGTGGCTTCGCGCTCACGTCGACCATGCGCGGGCGCCCGCGGCGATCCACGTGGGTGAGTCGGCGGCGTATGGCTCGGGGAGCGTCGGGGCGATCCATCAATCCTCCTGGTCGCCACCGATCCTAGCGGGTCCGGGGACCCATGGCGGCTATCTGCCGTCGAGCCAGCGAAGCTCGACCTCGAGGCCCGCCTCGGCGCGCTCGAGCGGCTCCGGGATGACGGCGAGCGCGTCCGCCACGGCCAGCGCCGAGAGCACGTGGCTCCCCTGCCCGCCCGCGAGGCGGACCCGCACCCGCCCGGTCCTGTCGCGGATCGGCGTTCCACCGCCGTCACGCAGGGCGACCACCCGCTGATAGCCCCGGCGGCCGGCGCTCTTGGTCACGGCCTCCTCCAGGACGCCGCGATCCGCCGGCCGGTGCAGCCGCGCGTGACCGGCGAGCCGGCGGATCACCGGCCGAACGAACAGCTCGAACGTCACGAACGATGAGACGGGGTTCCCCGGCAGCCCGAACAGCAGGACGGGCGACGCCCGGCCCGCCACGTCAGCACGGCCGAAGGCGAACGGCTTGCCCGGCTGGATGGCGACCCGCCAGAGGTTCATGTGGCCGACGGTGTCGAACGCGAGCCGCACCACGTCGTACGGGCCGACGGACACCCCGCCGGACACGACGACCAGGTCCGCCTGGTCGATCCCCTTCCGCAACCGGGACTCGACGTCCTCCAGCCAGTCGTCGGCGATGCCCAGGTCCAGCGCCACGCCGCCCGCCTCCCGGACGAGCGCCCGGAGGCCCGGGCCGTTCGCATCCGGGATCCCCGCCGGCCCAAGGTCGGTGCCGGGCGCCCGGATCTCGTCGCCGGTCGCCAGGACCGCGACCACCGGGCGCCGACGGACCACGATCGTCCCCGCGCCGACCCCGGCCGCCAGCGCGACCACGGCCGGGGTCACGGGTACGCCGGCGGCGACCACCTTGACACCCGCCGCGACGTCCGAGCCGGCGCGGCGAACCGCGCCACCCACGGGCACCGCCTCGTGGACCAGGCAGGCCGCCGGCAGGGGTCCGGTGGCATCGCGGCCGCGCGACCCCGTGCCGCCCGTCCCGTTGATCGGCGTCGTGAGCTCGACGGCCACGACCGCGTCGGCGCCGGGCGGCAGCGGTGCCCCGGTCGCGATCCGCACGGCGGTGCCGGCCAGGACGCGAACGTCCGGCGCCCGGCCCGCCCGGACCTCGCCCACCACCGTCAGGCGCACCGGCGCCGCGTCCATGGCGTCGCGGACGTCGGCCGCCCGGACGGCATAGCCGTCCATCGCGGAGTTGTCCCATGGCGGCAGCGCCGTCGCCGCGACCACCGGGGACGCGAGCACGCGCCCCAGCGCCTCGTCCGGCGCGACGGCCTCGGTCCCGGGCAGGGGCTCGACGCCCGCGAGGACCGTGGCCTGGGCCTCCTCGACGCTCAGCATCCCGCCGCTCATCGCCAGCGCCGACGGGTGGTGCCCGCCCCGCTGTCCCGCCCCGCGGTCCCGCCCCGCCCGATCCGGGACCCCCACCCGATCCCGGACTCCCACCCGTGCCCGACCCACCTGTGCCCGCTCCGCCCGATGCGGCCGCCGCGGCCGACGCGACCCTCCGGTGGATCAGGGCGGAGACGGCCTCGCGCGTGATCATCCCTGCGAACCGGCCGTCGTCCGCGACCGCCAGGCCGTCCATGCCCGACCCCTGCAGGGTGTTCAGGGCGTCCCACAGCGCGTCCGCGGGGGCCAGGAACGGTGCCTGCGGGGGCACGGCCATCACGTCCTCGGCGCGCGTCGCCGCAGACCTCCGCCGGCCGAGGCGCTGCAGCCGCTTCCTGCCGATGACGCCCATCACCCGGTCGCCGCCCACGACCGGCACCGCCGAAACCGCGTCCGCTCCCGCGAACCGGTCAGCGAACGTGTCGACGGTCAGGTGCGGGGCCACGCGCGGCCCGTCGGCCTGCATCGACTCGCCGACCGTCGTGCCGCGCAGCAGGATCTCGAGGTCGAGGCGCCGGTCCAGCGTCTTGGCCGCCGTGGCGATCAGCCACCCGAGGCAGATCAGGAGGAGTCCGGGTGTCAGGAGATCGCCGAGCGCCATCGCCATGCCGATGCCGACAATGACCCAGCCGAGCGCCCGTCCGAGGCGAGCGGTCTGTCGGCCGGCACGATCCCGGTCGCCGCTGCGAGCCCAGGCGAGCGCCCGGACCGCGCGACCGCCGTCGAGCGGCAGCCCGGGCACCAGGCTCACCAGCCCCAGGGCGAGGTTCAGGCCACCGACCAGCACCAGCCCGCCCACGACGGCGCCCGGACCGGAGCCGCTGACGTCGAGCACGAGGGCGGCCGGCAGGATGACGGCGGCCAGCACCAGCGACAGGCCAGGTCCTGCCAGCGCGATCGCCAGCTCGTCGCCGGGTCGCCCGGCCTGGATCGAGAGCGGCGCGAGCCCGCCGACGAACCCGAGGACGATGGTGGACGAGGCCACGCCGCGCCGCCGGCCCACGAGCGCATGGGCCAGCTCGTGGGCGACGACGGAGGCCACCACGCCCAGCGCCACGAGGGAGCCCACCACCCAGTGGAGCGGGACCGGCATGCCGGGCGACGTGATGGCCGCCTGCTCGGCACCCACCATGGTCACGATGGCGGCGAGCCCGGCCCAGACGAGCGAGATCCTGATCTCGATGCCGAACAGCCGCGCGATCGGCACGCCGCCGGCATTCACTGCTCGATCCTCGCGGCGCGCCGGCCGGCGAACCAGGCGAGCCCGACCGACAGGGCGATGACGACGATGCCGACGCCGATCGTCGTCTCCACCCAGAACTGCTCCGGGAAGAGCTGGACGAGACGGTCCGTGCGCGGATCGAAGAGGTAGGTCCCCGCCGGGAAGAACAGCCGGTGGAAGATCTCGAAGGCGGTGTCGAAGAACAGCAGGGCCGCGATGCCGCCGGCCACGGTGACCACCGCGATCACCTTCCCGCTCCCGGCCAGGCGCCGCCAGAACGCGGCCCGGCTCCGGGGGCCGAGCGCGCGCGCCAGCAGGTACGCCGCCACGAGGACGACGGCACCGGCCGCGGCGGCAATGTAGAACCCGGCGAACACGCCCCGGACATCGCGCATGTGCTGGCGCTCGCGCTCCTCGAGGACCGGCTGGCCGTTGAGGGCGACGTCGAACGATGGGGGCCCGATCACGAGGTCGGCCAGGATCGCGTTGGTGACGCTGGCGAGGTCGGCCGGATCGAAGCCCGTCCAGGCGGCGGCCTGGGCGCGTCCCTGCTCGAATCCCACCCAGACCGGGTTGAGGAACGGGAGGATCGCGAGGGCGACGACCACGAGGGCCGCCGCGATGCCGGTGACGAGGGCGGCGAGCGCGCCGCGGAGGGATGCCATCAGGCGCCGATGGTACTTGGTGCAGGCGAGGCCACCCCCGGCAAGGGCCTGCCGCGGCTCACGCCTCCTCGAGCGTGCGCGCCTGCTCCCACCAGGTCTCGATCATCAGGTCGGCCGGAGGCTCCCAGGCGAGCTCCGTCGCCGCACGGGCAAGCCTGGCCCGGAAGGTCGCGAGGTCCACGTCGAGAAGGTCCTGGAGCCCGCGGATGTCGGCCTGCACGAACAGCTGGTGCTCGCGCGGCCCGAAGCCCACGAGGTTCAGCATCAGCGCCTCGTCACGCCAGGTGAGCACGTCGTTGGTGGTGGCCCGGACGTGGTCCGCGAGATACTGGCGCCGGGTGACCGTCTCCGAGACCTCGAGGAGGATCCCCGTGGTGAAGATTCCCTGCTTCTCCAGGCGGGAGAGGTAGACGGGCTCGATGCGGGAGAGCTCGGTGATGGGCGGCACGGGCGGGCGTCGGCCTCCGGTGGTCGGACGGGTAAGGTGGCCATTATCCCCGATCCGCCCAACCCCCCGGCACCCGTCGCGCACCGGTCGCAATCCAGTCAGGCACCGCGAACCCGCAGCTCGACGTCGAACCGGGTGCGTCGGCCTCCGACGACCGCCGATCAGCCTGGACCGGCATGCTGCCGCGGCCGAGACCGCGAGATGTCGTCCTGGTGAGCATTGGCAACCTTCGCGCCGTCATGGGGCGCAACTGGTGACCAGCCTCTGGTACCCGGTCAGGGGCGGCGCCGACCCGGCTCGAGCGACCCCGCCAGCAAGACCCCCCGTCACCGCGGCAGCTGCTGGTCCTCCAGGACCACGTCCCAGTGCGCCTCGAGGATCTCGAAGCGCCTTCGCTCCTCGGCCGCGAAGGCCGCCTGGTCCGGGTAGAGCCGCTGCACGATCTCGCCGTCCGAGTGCTCCTGGATCGCCGCCCAGTCACGGTAGGTGATCGAGACCAGGACATCCCAGCCGGCCTCCCCCACCCCGTGGAAGCGGGGCGTCCAGAGCTGGACGTCCGTGTACCGGCCGCGGGCCATCTGCTCGCGAAGGATGGGCCAGTGGTTGCGCCTGAACAGGTCCAGGAACTCGTCGTGATGGCCCCATCGCGTCCGGTAGAAGTAGAGGATCTCCACGGGTTTCGACATCGCTGGTGCTCCTTCGATGCAGGTCGGGCGGTTCGGCGGTCGAGCGGGACAGGCGCTCGTGCGGGTCGGTCGGTCGTGCGGGACAGGCGCTCGTGCGGGTCAGGTGTCGAGCCGTGCCGCCTCGGCCCGGAGCAGCGACCAGGCCCGCTCGACGTGGCGCGGCTCGGTGTGCAGGTTTCCGATCGCCATCCGGATCGTGAACCGGTCCCGCAGGCGCGTGTGCGAGACGAATACGTGGCCGCTGCGGTTGACGGCATCCATCAGGCGGGTGTTGAGGTCGTCGAGCGCGGCGTGGACCTCCGGCTCGTCCTCGCGCCCGGCCAGACGCGCCGGACGGTACCGGAAGCAGACCGTGGAGAAAGGGGCCGGGGCCAGCCGCTCCCAGTCCGCGTCCGCGTCCACCCAGCCCGCGAAGCCCGCCGCGAGGTCCAGGTGGTACCGGATGCGGCGACGGAGCCCCTCCATGCCGAACCAGCGGAGCTGCATCCAGAGCTTGAGCGCCCGCATCCGTCGCCCGAGCTGCGGCTGGTACTCGTTGTAGTCCAGGACCGGGTTGACCCGGTCGAGCGTGCGCAGGTACTCGGGCACCAGGCTGAACGCGGCCCGCAGCTGGTCCATGCGCCGCGAGAGCAGCAGCGAGGCATCGAGCGGCGTGAACAGCCACTTGTGCGGGTTCACGACGATCGAGTCCGCGCGCTCCCAGCCCGCGAACGGGCCGCGTCGCTCCGGCAGCAGCGCGACCACGCCCGCGTATGCGGCGTCGACGTGGAGCCACAGGCCTTCCCGCCCGGCGATGTCCGCCACGTCCGCGACCGGGTCGGCAGAGGTCGAGGACGTCGTGCCGATCGTCGCCACGACGGCGATCGGGCGCCGCCCGGCCAACCGATCCGCCGCGATCGCCGCCGCCAGGGCGCCCGCGTCCATCTCGAACCCGTCGTTGGTCGGGATCTTCCCCAGCGCCGCGCGACCCAGCCCCAGCGTCATGCAGGCCTTCTCGACGGAGCTGTGCGCCTCGGCCGAGGCGTAGACACGGGGCTGCCGGACGTCCGGCCTCCCGGCCAGCCCCAGCGCCGCCGCGTCCAGCCCGGCCGCCTCGCGCGCCGCCGCGATGGCGATCAGCGTGGACGTCGAGGCGGTGTCGGTCAGCAGCCCCTCGAACGCATCCGGCAGGCCGAGCCCCTCGCGCAGCCAGCGGACCACCACGCCCTCGAGCTCCGTCCCGATCGGCGAGGTCCTCCAGAGCATGGGGTTCTGCCCGAGCGCGGCCGTGATCAGCTCGCCCAGGACGCCCGGGCCGGACGCGCTGGTGGCGAAGTAGGCGAAGAAGCCGGGATGCTGCCAGTGCGTGGCATTGGGGAACACGAGGCGGTCCACGTCCGCCAGGATCGCGTCGATCGGCTCCGGCGTCTCCGGGGCGTGAGCCGGCAGCCGGGGGGCGATCGTCCCGGGCTCGATCGGCGGGAAGACCGGGTAGCGTTCGAGGTCCGCGAGGTAGTCCGCCAGGCGGTCCACGACCACGTGGCCGGCCGCCCGGAAGGCCTCCGGGTCCATGTCGTTCCGGCCGCTGAGCTGCTCCGGGTCCAGGCGCACGTCGTCGGTGGTCACGGGAGCCAGTCTACCGGCGGGACCGGGGATCGGATCGAGAGGCCTCAGATCGAGCTGCCGACGTTGGACAGGACCGACGACACCTGGCCGCCGAGGAAGAGCAGGGCGATGAGCGAGACGATCGCGAGCAGCGGCAGGATCAGCACGATCACGACACAGGCGATCGCGAGCCCGTCGCCGGCGTTCGCCGGACGCACGACCGCCGACCCGGCGATCCGGTCGTGGATCCCCTGGTGCGTTGGGCTCGCGATGGTGCTGACGAGCAGGGCGATCGACCAGACCACCTGGGCCAGGCCGCCGACACCGGCCAGCCCCGGGGCCAGGCCGAGCAGCGCGAGCCACGATCCGAACGCGAGCCATCGCACGAGCGCCGCCTGGGGGGCCAGCCGCTGCCCGTCGTCAGCGCGTCCCACCTGGAGGCCGAACAGCCGCATGCCGAGCGTGGCCCGGCCGCTGCTCATCCACAGCAGGGTGAAATAGGCCGCCTCCACGACCACCCCGAACAGGCTGCCCACGCCGGATCGGACCGCGAAGCCCGTGGTGGACATCCAGAAGCCGTTCCCCTGGGTGACCTGGGTCACCGCCGGGGTGAAGGGCGCCGACACGATGGCCACGGCGATGGAGATGAGCACCATGTCCACCACGAACGCGGCGAACCGCGGCAGCGCCCCCGCGTACTGGAGGCCGGGGGCACCCGGGACCGCGTACCGTCCGTCGCCGGTGTACGGCGGAGGCGCCCAGCCGCCACCCGCGCCGGGGGCCGCGCCGGGACCGGGAGCCGGAGCAGGTGCCGGAGCGGTACCGGGTGCCGGAGCGGGAGCGGGCCAGGGTCCGGGCGTGGCTGGCGGTGCTGGGGGCGGAGGCGGCGCGGCCGGGGTCCAGGTGAGGCGTGGCCGGTCGCCCGGCCCGTCGTTGCCCGGCCCGCTACCCTCGGGCGCCCTCCCGCCGGGATCCTGCCACGTCATCGGTCACCCTCCCGCTCGGACGACGGACGCCGCCCCATGCTACCCCGCGCCGCGCCGGCTCAGGCCTTGATCCGGGAGACTCAGGCCCTGATGCGGAGGCGCTCCGGGTCGTACATCGGCCGGACGGAGGCCCGGGCCGGGTAGCGCGCGCCCGCGATGTCCACCTCGAACCGGCCACCGTCGATGGCGTCGGCCGGGATCCCGGCCTCGTCCTCCACGGACGCGAGGCCGACGGCACCGCCCAGCGTGTGGCCGTAGGCGCCGGCCCGGACGTAACCGAACCACCGCCCGTCCCGCAGCACCGGCTCCCCGTGGTAGAGCAGCGGCTCGGGATCCTCCAGCAGCACCTGGACCAGGCGCCGCCTGGGCGGTCCGGGCCTGCGGGCCGCGAGCAGCGCGTCCCGGCCGATGAAGCCACCCGGCTTGTCCCAGGCCACCGCGAACCCGAGGCCCACGTCGAGCGGCGTGTCGGTGTTGTCGATGTCCAGCCCGAAGTCGCGGTAGGCCTTCTCGAGGCGCAGGCTGCCCATCGCGCCCAGCCCCACGTTGCGGTAGCCGACCGCCGTGCCGGCTTCGAGGAGCGCGTCGTAGACGGTGAGCGCGAGGTCCGCCGGGACGTGCAGCTCCCAGCCCAGCTCGCCGACGTAGGTCACCCGCACCGCGAGCACCCGGGCGTAGTGGAGGTCGATCTCCCGCGCCGTGAGGTACGGGAACGCCTCGTTGGACAGGTCCGCGCTCGTGAGCGAGGACAGGAGCTCCCTCGAACGCGGACCCTGGACCGTCATCAGGGTCACCCCGGCCGTGATGTCGGTCACGGTCACGAACTCGTCGTCGCGCGTGTGGCGCTCGATCCAGGGCGCCATCCGCCGGTGGACCAGGTCCGTGACGACCAGCAGGAACCGCTGCTCTGCCAGCCGGGTCACCGTGAGGTCGGCGATGATCCCGCCCGCCTCGTTGAGCCACTGCGTGTAGACGAGCCGCCCGACGGGGACCGAGACGTCGTTGGCGCACACGCGGTTGAGGACCCGCTCGGCGTCCCGGCCCTGGACCAGCAGCTTGGCCATGATCGACATGTCCAGCATGCCCACGGCCTCGCGGACGGCCCGGTGCTCCTCCGCCTGGTACCTGAACGAGGCATTCCGCCCGAACCCCTGCGGCAGCTCCGGGTCCGAGCCATCCGTGTCGAACCATTCCGGGTACTCCCAGCCCGACGACACGGAGAAGTGCGCCCCGCCCGCCGCGAGCCGGTCGTGGATGACCGAGCGGCGCACGTTGCGCGCGGACCACGCGTGCCACGACGGGAACGCGGCGTCGCCGAACAGCGCGCCCAGCTGCTCCACGGCGCGGTCCTTCCGGAACCGACGGCTGGTCTCGAACACCTGCGTCCGGTCCACGGTCAGGCCGGTGACGTCCACCGGCGGCACGCCGTCCACGATCCACTGCGCGGTCAGGCTGCCGACGCCGCCGCTGAACAGGATGCCCAGGCTGTTGAGGCCCGCGGCGACGAACAGGCCGCGAACCTCGGGCGCCTCGCCCAGCTGCGGCATGACGTCCGGCGTGAAGCTCTCCGGGCCGCAGAACATGGTCCGGATGCCGGCCTCGCGGAGGGAGGGGAAGCGGTCCATCGCCGCGTCCAGGTAGGGCGCGATGCGATCCCAGTCGGGCGGCAGGCTGGCAAAGGCGATGTCGCCCGGGACACGGTCCAGGGACCACGCCGCGGCCCGCGGCTCGAACAGGCCCACGAGGATGCCGCCGCCCTCCTCGCGGTAGTAGCCGTACCGGTCCGGGTCCTCGACGATCGGGAGGTCCGGGTGGGCCCAGGGCACGGTGTCGGTGATCAGGTAGTAGTGCTCGGCCGCCTGGAGCGGAACCGAGACGCCCGCCATCGCGCCAACCTCACGGCCCCACATGCCGGCCGCGTTGACCACGTACTCGGCGCGGACCGGCCCGCTGTCGGTTTCCACGCCCGTGACACGGCCGTGCGCCTGCGTGATGCCCGTGACCGTGACGCCCTCCACGATCCGGGCGCCGTTCAGGCGGGCGCCCCTGGCGTAGGCCTGGGTCAGGTCGGCCGGGTTCACGCGCCCCTCGTCGGGCACGTAGAACGCGGCCAGGACGTCGTCGGTCCTCGCGGCCGGCCACAGCCGGCCGAACTCGGCGGCCGAGATCTCCTCGTTCGGCACCCCGAAGCCCCGGACGAAGGACGCCTCCCGGCGCAGGCCCTCCAGCCGCTGGGGCGTCGTGGCGAGGTGCAGGTGGCCGATGGGCCGGAAGCCCGTGGCCTGGCCGGTCTCGGCCTCGAGCGAGACGCACAGGTCCCGCGTGTAGCGGGCCATCCAGATCATCGTCTCGGACGACATGCCCGCGGACGTGATGAGGCCCGCCGCGTGCCAGGTGGTCCCCGCCGTGAGCTGCCGGCGCTCGACCAGCACCACGTCCTTCCAGCCGAGCTTCGCCAGGTGGTAGGCGATGCTGGTGCCGATGACGCCGCCCCCGACGATGACCACGCGAGCCCGGTCCGGGATGCCGGCCCTGGCGTGAACCTGCGCGGTCTCCATGGTGCGTCGCCTCCCGTCTCTCCGTGGCGCGATGCCGGCCTGCCGGTGATGCTAGCCGACCGGTCCCGGGTCGTCGCCGGCGCTCGACACCCGGCGCGCCTGAGCGCGCCTTGACCGTGGGTCGTGTCCCGCCTACCGTCGCCTCGATGACAGCCCCCACCCTCGGCCGGGCCGATCTCCATGTCCACCCCGCCGGCAACCGGGCCTCCGGGGGCAGCCCCATGGCCTTCCTCGACGCGCTTCCCGCCGCGGGTCTCGACCTCGTCTGCCTCACCGACCACAACCGGATCGACTTCGCCGCGGAGATCGCCGCCCGAGGGGCGGATGCCGGCCTGGCGCTCGTCGTCGGCGAGGAGGTGACCACGCGCGAGGGACACCTCCTCGGCCTCGGACTCCGCTCGCTGGTCGAGCCGGGGGGCGGTCTCGGGGACACGGTCGCCCGGATCCACGCCCAGGGCGGGATCGCGATCGTCGCCCATCCCCTGCTCTCGATGCCCGGCTCGGCACCGCGGTCGATCCTCGAGACGCTCGCGCAGGGCGAGTCCGAGCGGCGGCCCGACGCCATCGAGGCCTTCAACTGGCGGGTGGCGTGGCTGCCCGGCTACCGTCGCCGGGTCGAGAGGCTGGCGGCCGATGCCGGGTACGCGCTCGTCGGCGGCTCCGACGCGCACCGGCCCGCGGATGTCGGGCGTGGCGCGACGCGCTACCAGGGATCGACCCTCGCGGACCTGGCGGCAGCGATCGCGGCCGGCGAGACCGCGGTCGATGGTCACCCGGGCGGGCTCCGCGGGCTCGTCCTCCGCGCGAGACACGAAGCTGGGACCCGAGGGCTGGGTTGACCTCGGAGGCGTGCGGAGCGCTCAACGGGGAGCCGGGGACGAGCCTGCAGGATCAGCCGCCGGTGGGTCGGCCCGCCGGTGGGTCGGCCCGCCGGTTGGCAGGCCCCCGCTCCTACTGGACCGGCGGAGCCATCGTGGCCGCGGGCGGGGGAGCGGGCGCGCGGTACTCGTAGGTGACCGTGAGCGTCCCCGCGGGCTTCACGATGATCATGTACGCGATGATCAGCAGACCGAAGCCGAAGAGCAGGATGAAGGCAGCCGCGATGAGCCAGGCGCCACACCCCCATTGCCCCTGGGCCCAGCTCTGCGTGGTCGGGTAGTAGAAGTCCCTCGAGAGCTGCGCGGCATCGTTCGCGAAGTCCTTGTTCGCGTCGGCCTGCTGCTTGCCCCGGTAGGTCCTGACGATCGTCCCAACGGGCTGTCCCATCACCTCTCCCTGTCGGTGCCACCACCCTGCGGCTCCACCCGGATCTCGGTACGGCTTGACGGGGGCACCGTGCAGTGTGACACCGTCCGGGGTGCCGGTGGGTGGGGCCGGGCTCACGGGATCGGGCGCACCCAGACGGCGGCTTGGTTGAGGTCCGGGTAGCCGGTCCTGCCGACCGCCACCGCGGCCTGCCCGCTCACGGCCACCCCCCGGATCTGTCCGCCCGAGAACGAGTTCTGCCAGGCCGGCCCCTGCCAGGTCACGCCGTCGGCGGACGTCCAGGTGACGCCCGAACCCTTGCCGGCGTCGGATCGCCAGCCGCCGGCGATGAGCCCGCCGGGTCCGGCGGCCACCGCCTGCATGCGCACCGGCTGCTGGCTGTAGTGGAACGCCGGCTGGTCCGGCGCGGCCGTCCAGGTGAGGCCATCGGGCGAGGTCCATGAGCGCGCCCCCTGGTCGTGGTCGTCGAGACCGACCGCGACGAAGCCGGACGGGGTGGCCGCCACCGCCTGCATCGCCCCACCGGCGTCCGGCTCGATCCGGGCCGTCTGCCAGCCGGTCGCCGGCGTCCAGCGCCAGGCGGCGGCCGGGCCGTAGTTGGGATCGCCGCCGGTTCCCACCGCCACGACCACACCCGGCGACGTCGCGATGCCCCAGATCCGGCCGCCCTGGAACACGCCGTCCGCATCATCGGCATGCCACGTCAGGCCGTCGGTCGAGCGCCAGACGGCGGCCGAGGCCGCGTCGTGCAGCGGGTCGTCGCGGTACCCGCCGGCGACGAACCCGTCCCCCAACGGCGCCACGGCCGTCATCGCTCCCGCCGCGTACGGGACGAGCAGGTCGGCCTGCGGCGGGGCCTCCGTCCACTGGCCGCTTCCGCCGGTCGAGGCCCACGCGGTCGCCCCGCTCTGGCGGGAGCCGACGATGACGGTGAGCCGGCCGTTCCGCGCCGCGGCGATGGCCGTCGTGCCCGTCGCACCCTCGAAACCGCGCGCCGGGGCCCAGTCCCTTCCGTCGCTCGACTCGAACGCGATCGCCTCCGCCGGCGGCTGCTGGACGCCCACGGCGATGAACCCGGCCGGCGACTCCCCCACCCCGAACAGCTGGTCCTCGGCGAGGGCGTGGCACGGGTCGCAGAAGTAGCCCGGCTCCAGCGACGGCGCCGTCATGACTGCGGACGGCAACTGGATGTTCGCCTGCTGCCAGGCATCCGCGGGGGTGGCGACGGGCGAGGGCGAAATCACGGGCACGAGCGACGTCGCGGGTGATGGCGAGGTCGCCGCCGACGCGGCGGTCGTCCCCGGCGAGACCCCGCACCCGCCGAGCGCCACCACGAGCGACGCCCCGAGGGCCAGCCTGATCGCGATCATCCTGGGACGCCATCCTCGCATCGCTGCCAATGACCTCGGTTCGCGCCGAAGCCTACGCGCCTGTCGTGCACGACGCAGGCGGACGATCCGGCCCGTTCCTCAGAGGACCTCGTCGGGTCCGATCACCGCGCCGGCCCAGCTCACGCACGCCAGCGACCCACGGTCACGGATTGCGACCACGATGTCGACGTTCGAGAGCGGGTGGTCGCTCGTCCAGCGAGCCGTCACGTTGGCCAGGATCCTGGGCAGCATGCACCGGTAGAGGCCGCCGTGCCCGACCAGGACCGACGTTCCCGGCAACCCGGCGACCCGCTCGACGAACGGCCGGAAGCGCCGTTCCATGTCGCGGAAGCTCTCGCCCCCGCCGACCCTCAGGTCCCACTCGCCGCGCACCATCCAGGCCTCGACGACGTCGCGGAACTCACGCCAATGGGCCTGGACGCTGGTTCCCTCGAACGCGCCGACGTCGAACTCGCGCAGCGCGTCGGTCGTCTCGAACCCGATGCCGAGCTCGTGCTGCAGGATCTGCGCGGTCTCGACCGCCCTCGTCAGCGGGCTGGAGTAGATCCGATCGACGTCCATCGCCTCCAGTCGCCGCGCGAGATCGACCGCCTGCTCCTGACCGAGCCCCGTCAACGGGTGGCCGGTGCCACGATTGGAGAAGACCGCCAGTCGGTTGGCCTCGCTCTCGCCGTGGCGGACGAAGACCAGCCGGACGGCTCCGTGATGGGTCGACAATGAAGGTGGCGCGTGCACGTCCGCCCCGCTCATTGAGATTCGGGCCTGTAGCCACTCGCGGCGCGCACAGTGGGGCTCGAGTCGTGGACGCTTACGTAGGGCCTACGCCGCTCGAAGGACTGCCGCCTTTGCCGCGGCGTACTCGTCCTCGCTCAGTGCGCCGCGTTCCCACAGGTCCGCCAGGGAGGCCAGCCTCCCGACAATGTCCCCTGCGGCCGGCACGGTTGACTGCGACTGGGTCGTCAAGAAGCTCGTCATGGTCGCCGTGATGGCCGAGAACATGGCGATGCCCAGGATCATCAGCACCATGGCGCCGAGACGTCCTTCGGGCGTGACGGGGATGGTGTCCCCGTAGCCGACGGTAGTGATAGTCGTCACCCCCCACCAAAGGGCGTCAAAGGGGCTGGTGATCAGCTTGCTGGTTGCCGTTCTCGGCCACGAACACGAACGCTGAGCACACGACCGTGACCGTCAGCCAGGCCACCAGGAGGGCGGCGAAGCCACGGTGCCGGCTCAACCGCTCGACCTGCATGGCCGCGCGGTAGATGCCAGCGAACGCCCGGACCAGGCGAAGGAGGCGAAGCAGGCGCACGAGTCGGACGCCTCGCACCGCCGGGATCAGCGCGACGGCATCGATCCAGTGGCCGTGCAGGTAGGCCCGCCTGTCGTACGACGCGACGAACCGCGCGCTGAACTCGACCGCGAACAACAGCCACAGGGCGACCTCGACCGCGCCTACCGTCCAGGCAAGGTCGGAATACTCCTGGTCCATGAACCCGATCGCGACCCACAGGAGGGCCAGCACCCCCATCGTGGATTCCCACGCGATCTCGTGCTGGACCGGGAGCGTGTTGACCCGTTGACGGAGACTCACCCGGTCGCCCTCCCTCAGATCTGCCATCGGTATTGATGCACCCATGGACCGTGGGTGCGGCGTCAGCGCACGGTCAAGGCCCGAGTGACCGAGTTCTCGGCACCGCCCTTCGAGCAAGCGACGATAACCGGCCAGGAGCCCTTCGATGTGTTCGCGCCGACTCTCCACCTCGAGGTCGCGACACGGTCGAATGTGCCGTCGTGTCCCCGAGCCCGACCGCGGTGGACGATCCGGACTTGTGGTGGACGTCGATCGAGCAGGCAGCCTTCGGAAATCTCCGTCACGTACAAGAGCGGCCCATCGCACGCTGCGGGTTCCGAGTGGCGGAGGTCGTCCCTGGTGGAGTGGCGGCACATCCGGCTGCCACGATCGTGATGATGCCTGCGGCGAGGGGCGTCATGCCGGGGCCCGGGCGTCGGATGTCCATGTCACCCACCTGGAAGGTGCCCGTCCGGAAGCCGGCTGCCGCACATCGCGTGCCTGCTCCTCCGCTGCTCAACGCCTCCATGACGCACGGCGACGGGATCGGTGACATCCCCGGGTGTCAGGCGGTGCGGATCGAGAACCGCCGCCGACACGGAATGCCACCACACCGGACGCTCCGAGAGCGAGTGCGGCGAGGCAGGACTCACCGCCTCGGATCCGCCGGCCAGCGCCGCGCGACGGCGAAGAGGACGACGAGGAAGCCGACGATGCCCAGCCAGTCGAAGCCAAGGTAGGCGCCTTGCGAGACCGACGCGGCCAGCGCCGGTGCGTACATGAACACCAGCGAGACGGCCGCGAGCGCGCCGGCCGCGAGTCGCGCCCAGCCGTGGAGGCGCAGGAGGCCGATGCCGGCCGCGATGTCCGCCACCCCGACGCCCACGATGACGATGCCCACGCCGAGGAATGGCCCCAGGTCGCCTCCCGTCAGCACCGGGGCGTACAGGATCCCCAGCGCGCCCTGGACGAGCAGGAATGCGGCGGCTGCGGTCACCCACGCGTTGCGGCGAGGGCGTTGCACCGCGTGACCGTTCGCGGGGCTCGTCGCTCCGACTCGGGGCAAGGGCGCCGAGCTCGGCGAACCCTCCGCCGCCGAGACGTCGACGAGCCCCGGGCACCCAGCCAGCCCTCCGGCGACGATTCGATCCAGGCGTTTCCTACGCATCGCGGGCAACCTCCCCGGACTTGCGGGCCGTCACTCCGGCGGCTCCGCGCGGTCCCGGTCGCCGACGGTGTGGACCGGGCCGGATGAGCCTCCCATCGGCGGTGTGACGCCTTGCAGCCTCTCGCCGTTGCACCAGGGCGAACAGGCCCCTTCGCAGGTGCTCGAGATCGCCGGCCGCCTTCACCGGCTCCTTCGACAGCGCCGGCCTCGTCTCGAGCCACGACTGCAGGGCTCCGACACGAAGGGCAAGTCCGGTCGTGCTCGCCGATGTGGCGCGCTATTCGGCGAAGAACCGGATCAGGTGCGGCGCGATGACCTCGGGCGCGGGCGAGTGGGGCTGGCCCTCCAGGACGACGAGCTCGGCGTTCGGCAGCACGCCCGCCAGTTGGCGCGCGCTCTCGCCGATCCACGGGAAGCTCGCCCCGCCGCGCGTGATGAAAACCGGCAAGCGGAGCCGCGCGAGCTGCTCGATCGGCATCACGTTGTCGATGGTCAGCTCCGAGTCGTAGGCGACGGTGCGCGCGATCGCGAGCCATTGCGGCCAGATCGGCGTCACCCGAACCTGATCGAGCGCGGACTCGGGCAGCATCACCTGGTCGAGCAGGAAGTGACGCAGCGCCGCTTCCCGGTCCCCGGCAGCGAGCATCTCGCGGAGTTCGGTCACGATCGCAGGGGACGGATGGGGCCGCGTCCCCTCGATGATGTACGGCGGCTCGTTGACCGCGAGCTTCGTGATCGGCAGCCCCCGCATTGCGGCGTCGAGGGAGAGGCGGGCGCCGGCCGAATGCCCGAACACGAATGGCCCGCCGCCTCCCTCCGCGGCGACGGCAGCGACGACTGCCCGGAGATCCTCGATCTCGCGCTCGGGCGCGTAGGCCGGTGCGTCGCCACTCTCGCCTCGACCCCGCCGGTCGTAGCGGACCAACGTGAAGTACGGGTTGAGGTAGGGGCCGAGCGGATTGGCGGGCGTCCCGACGGACAGCGCGCCATTCACGACCACCAGGGCCGGGCCCGAACCGCTTCGCGCGAAGGCGATCGAGGTGCCATCCGCCGACCGAACGTATTCCATGCCGTCATCCTTCCTCGGCGGCTCCGATCTGCCGCCCCACTCCCCATTCTGACGCGGCGCGTCGGTGGCGGGCAGGCTGCGATGCCACACTCCGCCCACGCGGGCGTCTTCTGGGCGGAGCGCCACCTCGCGATGGCGGTGCGGCATGGCTCCACACCGGAGGCGAGCGGTGAACACGCCCGGCATCATCGAACGGTGGCAACTCCGGCGACCCGAGATGTTGGTGGCGGTCGTCGCTGGGATTGCCGTTGGCGGCTGGGCTGGCGCGACCTTTCGGGGCAGCGGCATGTTCTACTCGAACCTCATCCTCGGGGGTTGCCTGCTCCTCCTCCTAGCCCTGGCCGGGCTGGGTGCCCTTGCCGCAGCGCTGACGCACAGAACGCGCGCGGCGGGCGCCCTTGCGGCGTTTTCGGGCATGGCGCTGATCGCGACGGGGGTCGCCTACACGATCGCCCCGCCCTATCGGAGCGCCGACGCGCCGTTCAAATACAGGGGCAACGCCACCCTCCGGATCGCCGAATACTCGGCGACCGAGTGGCGCGCCGAAGCGGTGTGCGCCACGCGCGAGCGAGAGACATCGGTGACCCGGGTGTCCGCACAGGACGTGAAGATCGGCGACCGGTGGGTTTCCGTCGACATCACATCAAATCCAGGAGCGTCCTCGTTCCAGGCCGATGTGCTCACGATCGGGTCTTACTCGCCGACGGAGCGTTCGAGGGACTTCGCCGCGTCGTCCGGAACTGGCCTTGACGCGACGACGGTCGGCGCCGACGGCCTGACGGGCAGCGTGCGATTCTCCGCGATCCTGCTGCCCAACCCATACCGCCTTCAGGACCCAGAGTTCAGCCGGCTCACCGGCACCTTCGCATGGGCCTGTGAGTCGATGCCCTCAGGCTGACGCTCGAACGCCCCTCGTCTCGAGCCGCGACTGGCAGGGACTTAGGCATATAGGACAACTTCGTCTCGTGCCCGCACAAGCACGCAAGGCGGTGGCGCAGCCGCCTGGTACCGCACGGAGCAGGACGAGGGCCCGGTGACCCTGTTCCTCCAACTTTCCTACGGGCGTTCGCGAACCTCGAGTCGATGTCGCGTGGTCACCTCAACGCGACCTCGTTCGTCGAGCGCGGGGTGCTCGACCAGGGCGATCAGGCGGCTGGCCATGAACCGACCGGTCCGCACCGGCGTGCCGGTCCGCGTCACCTCGCGCACCTCCACGACGCCCCGGGACGTGACGACCTCGATGCGACGACCCGCCCGCGTGGCGATGATCTCGAAGGTCTGCACACCCTGCCCGGTGTCGACCATCGCCTCGACTCGGTCACCCTTCATGGAGCCAACGATACTCCGGGGCGATGGGGTGCCACGCGGGGTGTTCGCGCGATCGCCGGATCGTCAGCGCTCGGACGGCAGCCGGTACAGCGCCCACACCAGAGGCGTGCGCGCCACCACGCTGCGCTTCGTGTCGGCGCGCATCCGGAGCCCTGAGCGGCTTGCGCGAATAGGGCTTACGCCTCGACGAGGATCACCATCGTCTCGGGCAGCACGCCGTCGTACTCCATGGCCTCTGCGCCCGCCTTCGTCTGCATCGCCGCCATGAGCGCGTCCATGTCTGCGACGTCCATGGACACCGCCACTCGCGTCGGGTTCTGCGGGTCGATGAACGTCCGGATGTTGGTGACGCCCAGGGGGCCGAACAACTGCTCGCGCCTTGGCGAGGCAAGCCAGTGCTTCTGATCCTTCACATCGTGGTAGCCGATCACTCGGGTCATGTCGTCTCCTCGGCAGGTGTCCCAGCAGGACGCTGGACGATGCGCGGATCCTACGCGGTCGACCTCTTGGCTGCCCAAAGGGCCACCGGGGGCCCTCACGGATCAGGCCGGCGGTCGGGCTGCTGTTTGAGTGGACAGGCCGCCGCGGACGGCAGGCTGAGCCAATTGAGGCCGGGGCAGCGGCCAGAGACGAAACGACCGCCGTCGGACTGTCTCCGATGGCGGTCGTCTCACGTTCGAGCGAAGTGGTCGGGGCGGAGCGATTCGAACGCTCGACCTCCTGAACCCCATTCAGGTGCGCTACCAGGCTGCGCCACGCCCCGAGGGCGTCGAGTCTACCATCCGCCGCCAGACCGACCTCGATGCCGGTCTCGGTGCCGCGAGAGGAGCAGTGCTGCGATCTGGGTCAGCCAGGCCATGAGCAACTGCTGCGCCCGCGCGAAGCCCGGGCCGACGATCAGTAGATCCGGATGTCCCCGTAGGTCGGGAACCAGTCGTAGCAGAAGCCCTTGGGGCCCCCGCAGAACGTGTCCGGCCTGTGGATCGACGCGCCGTCCGTGACGATGATGTGGTACCAGGGGCAGTTGCCGATGTCCGCGGCGTTCGGAGCTGCGAGGACGCACTCGTGGCCGCTGAACTCGGCGGCCGGCGCGCCCGACGCGGCCTTGAAGAAGCGGACGGACTCGACCGTCGCCCGGGTGCGACTCGCCAGTTCACCGCCCGGCGCCGTCATCATGTCGAACTGGTAGTACCCGAACTCGGCGCGACCGTTCGAGTTCGCCCGGACCTCGAACAGGAAGGACGCGCTGAAGCTCTGGTCGGAGGTGACCCCGGAGAAGCTCCCCTCGACGTGGCGAGGAGGAGCCGTGGTGCCGGCGGTCGCGAATGGAACGGACACGAGGACGAGGGCGGCGGCGGCCGCGATGACGAGGATCCTTTTCACCGGACGAACTCCCATCTTCAGCGGGTCGGTCTCGCCAGTGGCTCGGCGCGGTCCCGGCGACCGGGCATGGACCGCGCGTCAACGTCTCCCGCTCCTGGTGCTGCGACGCGGGACGCCGCAATTTGTGGCAATGGTCGCGTTGCCCCGCGCACCGGCAGTGGATCGAAAGGCGGCGGCTCCTCCTCCTGCGAGCGTTGTCCGGGTCGACGCGCAGAGCAGGTGCCGGCAGCCCATGCCCCGGACGCGACCGGTTGTCGTGACGCCAGGAGGTCCCCAGATGCTCACCAGCGGAGCATTCGACAGATGACACGGGGAGACCGGGCCCAAGCCTGAGCACGGGTCGGTTGCCACTGTCCCCCAAGTGCGTCGTGGGCAGCGCATCCGACCGCGCGACGTTGGCGAATGCTCACCACGACGACATCCGGGGATTCCGGCGGGACCGGGGGGATTCCGGCAGGACCGGGCGAGACCGGGCGGGGGTTCGGGCGGGACCAGGCGGGACCGGACGGGACCAGGCGGGGGTTCGGGCGGGGCCGGACCGGGCGGGTGTTCGGGCGGGACCGGACCGGGCGGGGTCGGGCGATGATTCCGGCGGGATTGGGCGGGGGCTCGGACTGGGCCGGGCGCGGCTCGGCGGACTCGGGCGCGATCCCGACCGTCAGCCCCTGCGACTGCGCGACGTGCGGCCCTTCGGGCGCTTCTCCCGCACCTGCTCCCTGAAGACCAGGCGGATGGGGGTCCCGTCGAAGCCGTAGGCCTCTCGGATCCGGTTCTCCAGGTACCGCCGGTACGAGAAGTGGATCGAGGCCGGGTCGGTGGCAAACAGCACGAACGTGGGCGGCGCGACCCCGGCCTGGGTGGCGTACCGGATCTTGGCGCGCTTGCCGTGGACGACGGCCGGCGGGTTGCGCTCCACGGACGCCGCCACCAAGCGGTTGAGCTCGCCCGTGCCGATGCGCTTGCGGCGCTCGCCCCACACGTCGACCGCCAGCTCGAGGACCCGCCGCACGCGCTGCCCGGTCAGGGCGCTGATCGAGACGACCGGCGCGTAGTCGATGAACGGCAGCTCGCGCCGCAGCCGGGCCACGAACTCGTCGAAGCTCTTGTGGGTCTTGTCCTCGATGATGTCCCACTTGTTGACCGCGATGACCAGGCCCCGGCCCTCCTCGACCACGTAGCCCGCCACGTGCGCGTCCTGGGCCGTGAGCCCGTCATGGGCGTCCAGGACCAGGACCGCGACGTCCGCCCGCGAGATCGCCTTGAGCGCTCGCATGGTCGAGTACTTCTCCGCCGCGGGCCCGTTCGCCACCCTGCCCCGCTTCTTGATCCCGGCCGTGTCGATCAGAACGACCTCGCTGCGGCCCCATGGGATCGTGGTGTCGATGGCATCCCGGGTCGTGCCGGGGATCTCCGACACGATCATCCGGTTGTCGCCGAGCAGCGAGTTGAGCAGGCTCGACTTGCCCACGTTCGGGCGGCCGACGAACGCGATGGCGGGCGGCTCGTCGTCATCGGCGGCCATCGCGGCGTCCCAGCGGGCCGAGACGTCCTCCACGGAGCCGGGCGCGTCGCCGGAGCCGGACGCGTCGCCGGCGTCGCCGGCGCCATCGTCGCCCTCGACACCATCGCCGTCCTCGTCCTCTTCGTCGTCCGCCGCGTTGGCCGGATCGCCCACCACGTACGGCGTGGGCCTCGCGCGGGCCATCTCCTTCGCCCAGGCCTCGGCCTCGTCCTCGCGCGCCTTGCGGGCGATCTCCTGCTCGCTCTCGGGCGGCAGCGCCCAGACCACCGCGTCCAGAAGGTCGGCGACGCCGCGCCCGTGGCTCGCGGAGATGGCGAACGTGTCCTCCCAGCCGAAGGCGAAGAACTCCGTCGCGTCCATCTCGCGCCGCGGGTTGTCGGCCTTGTTGGCGGCGACCAGCACCGGCTTGGTGGCGCGCCGGAGCATCTCGGCCGCGTCCAGGTCCGCGGGCGTGGGGCCGGTGGCGGCATCCACCAGGAACACGATGACGTCCGCCTCGTTGATGGCCAGGCGCGCCTGGAGCTGGACCTGCTCCTCGATGGGATCCCCCGGTGAGACCTCCAGCCCGCCGGTGTCCACGACCACGAACCGGCGGCCGTTCCACTCGGCGTGACCGTAGAGGCGGTCCCGCGTGGTTCGTGCCCGGTCCTCGACGATCGCCGCGCGGTCGTCGCCGACCACCCGGTTGAACAGCGTGCTCTTGCCGACGTTGGGCCGCCCGACGAAGGCGACCACGGGGAGCCCGGCCGACCTGGCGGCCACCGGTCAGGCCACGCCGGCGGGAACGGGAAGGGGCGGCAGCGAGGTGGTCCGGCCGGCCGGGGTGGCCGCGAAGGCCAGGGCCTCGCGGGCAAGCTCCGCCGCCCGGGCCTGCCGGTCCGGTGAGCCGGCGATGGCGAAGATCCGCTCGGCCACGTCCCGCAGGTCCTCGATCGGGGTGGACGTCCCACCCGTCACGCCGACGACGCAGACGCCCTCGAACGCCGCCGGGTCGGCGAGGTCACCGGCATTCTCGATCTGGATCGCCGGGGTCCCGGCGATCGCGCACAGCCGGGTCAGCTCCTTGGTGTTGGCCGAGTGCCGGCCGCCCACGACGACCATCAGCTCGACCTGCCGGGCCGTCTCCATCGTGTCCTCCTGCCGCCGGATGGTGACCGGGCAGACGGTGTTCACGATCTTGAGCTCGTGGGCCCTCGACACCATGAAGGCCGCGAGCTTCTCGAACTTCCAGGGCGGCTGGGTGGACTGGGTGATCAGGGCCATGCGCCTGCGGCTGGGGATCCGGACCCAGTCCTCCTCCTCGTCCACGACGATCGCGTCGGGAGCGAAGCCGAGCAGGCCGACGACCTCCGGATGGTCCGGCGTGCCGAGCAGGACGATCGTGTAGCCCTCCGCGACGAGCGCCTGGAGCTGCCGCTGCTCCTGGACCACCCAGGTGCAGGTGCCGTCGATGACCTCGAGGCCGCGCGCCGCCGCGCGCTCGAAGACCTCGGGCCTGACGCCGTGGGCACGGATGACCACGGCCGACCCGTGATCCACCTCGTCGAGGCTGCCGACGCTCTCGACACCGAACTGCTGCAGGTTGCGGATGACGCCCTCGTTGTGCACGACCTGGCCGAGGGTATGGGTCGACTTGCCCGCGGCCGCCGACTCCTTCGCCATGTCGATGGCCTCCCGGACGCCGTAGCAGAACCCCGTGCGATGTGCGATTCGTACCGTCTCGACCGTGCCCATTGCCCTTCGATGTTCGCATACGTGCGGCGTTCCCGCCGTCGGGCGATCCGTCGGTCAGGGTTCGGGCGGGATCTCCCGGGGGATGGCATCGGCGTAGAAGCCCCGGTGCCGGGGCTCCAGCAGCGCGGCGATCCGGCCCATGATCGCGGTGGTGGCCAGGGTCTTCGCCGCCCGGCGGTCCGTGCCGGTTGCCAGCAGGCGGTCCGCCGTGAACGGCTCCCCGATCCGGACGGTGATCGTCCGGCGCGGGAACGGGTGGGGCAGCCTCTGGCCCTTGGACCACACGGCGTCGCTGTTGTTGACCCCGATCGGCACGATCGCGGCGCCCGTCCGCATGGCCAGCGCCGCCAGACCGTCCTTCGCCTCCTGCAGGTCGCCCGTGGGGCTGCGGGTCCCCTCCGGGAAGATCAGCAGGACACGGCCGGCCTCGAGGATGCGCGTCGCCAGGCGGTAGGCATCCACGTCCGCCGTCCCGCGCTCCACCGGGTGGACGCCACCGTGGGCCGCCAGCCAGCCGAACACCGGCCAGTCGAACAGCTCCCGCTTGCCCAGCCAGTGCATCCGGCGGCGGCGCAGCCCGGGCGTGATCCAGCCGCCGAGAACCACCGGATCCGCGTTGGAGATGTGGTTGGCGGCGAGGATGACGGCGCCCGTGCGCGGGATCCGCTCCAGGCCCTCGACGCGGATGCCGGCGAAGAGCCGCGCACCGATCCGCGCGATGAGCGCGATCATCCTGACCAGCAGCGTCTGGTCGTCGTCCAGGCGCATCGCGGCCTCGATGATCCGGTTGCGCCTGGCGGGTGCGGCCGGTGTGGCGGCTGCGGCCGCCCGGCGCGGGCCACGGGGCGCGGAGGCGGGGGTCAACGGCGTCGGGGTCGAGGGCGTCGGGGTCGAGGGCGTCGGGGTCGATCTCGTCGCGGTCGAGGGCGTCGGGGTCGAGGGCGACAGGTTGGCGGCCGGCTCCGTTGAGGCCGGCTCGGTCGAGGCCGGCTCGGTCGAGGCCGTCTCCGCGCGGGCGATCGTCGCGGCCACGAGGTCCACCGCCTGCTCGAAGCCCAGGCCGTCGGTCGAGAGCAACACGGCGTCGTCGGCCGGGCGAAGCGGCGCCACCGCGCGTCCGCGATCCTGGGCGTCCCGGGCGCGCAGCTGCTCCCGGACCAGGTCCGCCTCCTCGCCGCCGGGGTCGAGGCCGCGCTCCGAGATCCGGCGGGCGGCGCGCTCCTCCACCGAGGCGTCGAGGTACAGCTTGAGGGGGGCGTCCGGCAGCACGACGGTCCCGATGTCCCGCCCGGCGAGGATGATCCCGCCGCCGGCGGTCAGCGCGCGCTGGCGGTCGAGCAGCGCGGCCCGCACCTCCGGCACGCGTGACACGGCGGACACGGCCGCGTCCACGTCCCCGGTGTGCACGGAGCCGGTGGCGTCCTCGTCGTCGAGCAGGACCCGGGCCAGCCGTCCCGCGCCGTCATCGCCCAGCGTGACCCGGCCGACCAGCGCGACGAGGGCGGAAGCATCGTCGGTCCTGACGCCCTCGCGCAGCGCCAGCGCCGTGAGGGCCCGGTAGAGGAGGCCGGTGTCCGCGAACCGCAGGCCGAGGCGCCCGGCGGCGGCGGCTCCGACGCTGCTCTTGCCGCTCGACGCGGGACCGTCGAGGGCGACGACGATGCGGGTGGGGGTCCGGGCGAGCTGGCTTGACATCCCCCGGAGCATAGCGGGGCCGGGGATCCGGGGAAGGCCGGGGAGCAGGCGGTCATCGACGGGGGCCGCCGCTGCTGGTCCACGCCTGCCTGCCTTGCCGAACCCTGGGATCCCCGGGACGTCCGGGTCGCGCGATGACCCAACGGTCGCGCGCTGCGACGTGGTGACCGCGCGGGACCCGGTCCGTTGCGCGGACCCGCCCCCCCGCGCAATGAATGGCGCATCGGGCGACCAGGGTGTCCCGGCCCGGAACCGTTGGGTCACCGGACGGCCGAGCCGTCGGGCCCCGGGTCCGCGGCGCCGGCGCCGGGGCCCCGGCTCGTCGCGCCGCTCGGCTTCAGCGCCGCCCGAGGAGGCTCACCCCTGCTCCCGCTCCAGCAGGCCGGTGCCCAGGCGGCGGACCTCGGCCGGGGTGAGCGGGCGCACGTCCCCCGCCGCCAGCCCTTCCAGGCGGAGCGACCCGATCCGGACCCGGACCAGGCGCCGGACGGGCGCGCCGACCTCTGCGAACATCCGGCGCAGCTGCCGCTTCCAGCCCTGGTGGATCGTCACCCTGACCCACACGAGGCGGTGATCCGGCGGGGGCTCGAGGAGGTCCGCGAGGCGCCGGTCCTCGGTGTTCGTCTGGCCGCGGAGGCCGGTCAGCGTGGCGACGCCCTCGGCCAGCTCGACGCCGGTCTCGAGGGCCTCGGCCTGGTCGCGGGTCAGCTGCTGGGCCAGGGCCACCGCGTACTCCCGCTCGACGCCGTAGCGCGGGTGCAGGACTCGTTCCGCCCAGGCGCCGTCGTTGGTGACCAGGATGAGCCCCTCCGAGTCCTGGTCCAGCCGCCCGACCGGGTAGAGCCGGGCGCCTCGGGCGAGCTCTGCCGGCACCAGGTCCACGATCGTCCGCTCGGCATGGCGGTCCCTGACGGTGGCGGTCACGCCGATCGGCTTGTGGAGGGCGAGGTAGACGGGGCGGGCCTCCGGCATCCGGACGGGCCGACCGGATACCTCGATCCGCTGCGTCTCGGGATCCACGCGCTCCCCGAGCACCGCCGGACGCCCGTCCACGGTCACCCGCCCGGCCGCGACCAGCTCGTCGGCACCCCGCCGCGAGGCCACGCCCGCGGCGGCGAGCACCTTCGAGATCCGCTCCGCCGCCACGGGTCAATCCCCGTCGTCGTCGTCGATCGCCGGCGGCCGCGCGGCGGCGTCGAGGCCGGAAGGGTCCGGAATCGGGTCGCCCGTCCCGTCCCGTCCGTCCACGAGGCGGGCAGCCACGTCCAGGTCCAGCGGCGGCAGGTCGTCCAGCGAGGTCAGCCCGAACCGCTCGAGGAACTCGAAGCCGGTGCCGTACAGGATCGGGCGGCCGGGCGCCTCCGAGCGGCCCAACTCCACGACCAGCCGCCGGTGCAGGAGCGCTCGGATGCTGTATTCCGAGTCCACGCCGCGGATCCGCTCCACGCCGCTCTTGGTGACCGGCTGGCGGTACGCGACGATCGCGAGGGTCTCCAGCGACGCCGGGGAGAGCCGCACCGCATCCGTGCCGACGTAGCGGGCGATCAAGCGCGCCCGCGTCGGGGGCCGTCACCAGCTCCACGCGGTCGCCGGAGTGGGCCAGCCGGATCCCGCGACCGGCCAGGGCCACCTCGAGATCGCCGAGGCGCTCGTCCACGGTCGCCCGGTCGACGTCCGCGATCACCCCGATCTCGCGCCGGGTGAGCGGCCTCTCCGCGATGAACAGGAGCGCCTCGAGCTGCGCCTCGCTCAGGCTTCCGGCCGGCTCTGGGGCAGCGCCGGCGACGCCGTCGGCGGCCTCGTCAGTGGCACCCTGGTCGGCGGCCCCGACGGCGGCACCCTGGTCGGCGGCCCCGACGGCGGCCCGGGCGACCGCTTCGTCGGCAGCCTCATCGGTGGCCACCCCTGCGTCCGGCTCCCGTTCCTGCCCGACCTGCTCCGGGTCCCTCATGCGAATGACTCCAGCGACTCGTCCAGCGGGCCCTCCTCGATCGCCCCGGTGAGCCCGGCGGCGGTGCGTTCGGCGGCGGTGGTGCGGCGGGCGGTGATCGGCCCGAACGGCTCGTCCTGCTCGACTACGATCTCGTGCCGCTTCATGAGCTCCAGCATGGCCAGGAACGTGACCGCCACGACGACCCGGTCGCGGACACCCCGCAGCAGGTCCTGCAGGACGATCACGGGCGCCCCGTCGAGGGCCCGGCGGAGCAGCGCCGCCCGCTCGCCGAGGGTGATGCTGCGCCGGATCGTCTCGGGCGGCGGCGGGGGCGGCGGGGTGACCCGGGCGATGCCCTCGAGCGCCGCCACCAGGAGGGCCGGCGCGAGCGGCTCCGACGCCGGCGGCCTGGCCCCGGCGAGCCCCGCCGCACGCGAGACGGTGGCCTCACGGTGGAACAGGCCCGCGCGGGCCCGGGCGTCCTCGAGCAGGCGGACACCGCCGTCGCGGTAGGCGCGGTACAGGATGAGACGGGCGCGCAGCTCCGCCTCCGGGTCCGGGCCATCGTCCTGCAGCGGGACGGCTCCCTCGACCGTCCGGCGCGGGAGCAGGGCCCGGGACTTGATCAGGATGAGCTGGCCGGCGATCGCGACGAACGCGGACACGTTCGCCATCCGGTCCCCGTCGAGGCCGGCGATGGCGTCGAGATAGGCGCCGGCGAGGGCGCCGAGCGGCACGCTGAGGACGTCCAGCTGGCGGGCCTCGATGAGGGCGAGCAGGAGCGCCAGCGGTCCGTCGAAGGCCGGCATCGTCACCCGCGTGGCGGCCTCGGGACGCACGCCCTGGCCGAAGGCGACGGACGGCGGCGTGGCTGGCGAGGCGGCGAGGGTCATCAGCAGGCCTCGTCCGCGGCACGGAACCGTGGGCCGTACTCGGGGTCCCGGGGCGCGTCCTGGTACCGGACGAGGGCCACCGCGCGGGCCGGGAGCCCGGCCGCCTCGAGGGCGTCGGCCGAGGCTGCCGCATGGTCGCGGAGCCGATCCATCGCGGCTGCCCAGCCCGGGACGCGCGAGGCGGCCGTGTGGACCCAGGGCCCGAACGCCTCGCCCAGCGACCAGGCGACGCGCGGCCCGGCCCCGGTCTCGCCCTTGGCGCAGTCGTGGAGCAGCCCGGCGACGAGGACGTCCCGGTCCCTCACCCCGGCGCGCCGCAGGTACGCGACGACGTCCAGCCCGTGGCGGCGGTCGGCGACGTGCATGGCATCGAACAGGGCGATCTCCGGGGGGCGTGTCCAGGCGGCCAGCATCCGGCGCTCCTCGGGGCTCACGCGGGCGAAGAGGTGGGTCCGGAGCTGGCGGGCCTTACACGCCCACCAGGAGGTCCGCGACACCGTAGATGAGGCCGCTGAGGGGACGGCTGAGGACGAGCACGAAGGCGATCAGGATGAACAGGCCGTACTGGGCCAGGATCGGGCGGAGCTGCCAGGCCCGGCGGGGCGAAAGGAAGCGGTACAGGAGCGACGAGCCGTCGAGAGGCGGGATCGGGATCAGGTTGAACAGCGCCAGCGCCACGTTGAACACCACGAACAGGTAGAGCGAGGTGCCGAGCAGGGCCGGGATCGGCGTCTGCAGCGCGATCAGGATCCGGACCACCACCGCCATCGCCACCGCCATCAGGAGGTTGGATGCCGGCCCGGCAAGCGCCACGAAAACCTCGCCGTTGCGCCGGTCACGGAAGTTGGCGGGGTTGATCGGGGTCGGCTTGGCCCAGCCGAACAGGAACCCGCCCAGGAGGACCGTGATGATGACCATGAACCCGCCCAACGGGTCGAAGTGCACGATCGGGTTGAGCGTCATCCGGCCGAACAGCTTGGCCGTCGCGTCGCCCTGCCAGTAGGCGACGGCCGCGTGCGCGCACTCGTGGACCGGGAACGCGATCAGCAGGAAGATCGCGATGAGGATGATGTCTGTGGGCTGGATGGACACGCGGGCCTCTCAGCGGGTCGTGGGGTCCCGCGTATGGTACCCGGCCCCGCTCCGGCCCTACAGCCGGGCGAGCATCTCGGTGCGCTTGGCCTCGAACTCCTCGGGCGTGATCAGGCCACGGTCCCGCATGTCGACCAGGCGCTCGATGGCGGCCGAGACCTCGTCGGCGGTCATCGAGTTGTCGTGCTCCGCCACCGTGACCGGGGCGGGCGCGGGCGGGGCGCGGCGGGGGGCGACCGGGACGGGCGCGGGGTCCGGGGTGCGCATCGCCGGGGCGGTCGGCCGGGCGAGATCGATCTCCAGCTCGTGCTTCGCGTCGAGCATGGCGACCTTGAAGGCCTTCGCGTCGCGGATCATCCGCAGGTTCTCGTTGCCCATCTCGGACGCGGTGAGGACCTCGAGGTCCCCGAACCCGAACATCCGCCCGAAGATCGACTCGGTCAGCACGGCGTCGTTGATCTTCTCGAGCGACGAGTCGCTGGCCTTCTTGTTGATCACGCCCTCGGCGTGGATGAGCCGGCGGGTCGTGACCAGGTACTCCTGGTTCCGGAACTGGAAGATGCCCCACACGCCCTTGACGATCCCGAACACGAACAGGATCAGGACGATCAAACCCAGGATGGTGTAGAGGGTCCCGGTCACGCCGGACCAGAACCCGAAGATCCCCAGGACGACCGCGAGCACCAGCGCGATGATCGCGGCCCTGGCGTTCGCGATGAGCACGAACCAGTGCTGGTGGGCGCGCCGGACGATGGTCTCGCCCGAGGCCATGAGCGTCTCCGTGTACCCCATGTCCCTGTCTCTCCCTCATGCCCGCGGGTGAGCGCGGGCGTAGACCTCGCGGATCCGTTCGCCTGTGAGATGCGTGTACAGCTGCGTGGTCGCAATACTGGCATGTCCGAGCAGCTCCTGGACCACCCTCAGGTCGGCGCCCCCCTCCAGGAGGTGCGTCGCGAAGGAATGGCGCAGCGTGTGCGGCGACACGCGATCGCCCAGGCCCGCCGCTTCCGCCGCCTGCTTCACGGTCCTCCAGGCCTGGCCGCGGGCGAGCCGGTGACCTCGCGCGGTCACGAACAGCGGCCCGGTGTCGGCGTCCCCCGCGGCCCCCGCGCCCCAGGCGTCCCCGGCGCCGCCGCCCCCGTCCTTCGCCAGCCAGACGGGACGCGGCCAGGCGAGGTACCGCCCGAGCCAGGTCAGCGCCACGTCACCGACCGGCACGATCCGCTCCTTGTCGCCCTTGCCGATGACCCGCACGAAGCCGCCCTCGAGCGCGAGCTCGCCACGGTCCAGGCCGAGCGCCTCCGAGACGCGCAGGCCGGACGCGTACAGGAGCTCCAGCAGGGCCCGGTCCCGGAGGGCCGCGCCATCGGCGTCGGTCGGGGCCCGGTCGAGCGGTGGCTCACCGCCCGCCGCCTCCAGCAGCCGCTCCACCTCCTCCACGGTGAGCGTCTCGGGGAGGAGTCGCGGCTGCCGGGGAAGGTCGAGGTGGGCGGCCACGTCCACGCCGATGAGCCCGTCGCCGAAGGAAAACCGGTAGAAGCCGCGGATCGCCGCCGCGCGGCGGCGGAGGCTGGCCGGGGCGAGGCCCGGGTCCCCGCCCTGCCCCCGGCGAGCCCGCGCCGCCAGGTACCGGTGCGCGACCTCCGGGCCGGCGGCCCAGTCGCGGGCCGCCCCGCGGCTCATCGCGAAGTCGGCCAGGTCCGCCCGGTAGGCCGCCAGCGTCGCCTCGGCCGCGCCGCGCTCGAAGCGGAGGTACCCGAGGAAGTCCTCGATCGCGCGATCCAGGTCGGGACCAGCGGCAGCCACGGCCGCCCGTCAGGCCACGGTCTCGGGGGCGCGGCCCGCACACCAGGCCTCGGCCCGATCGAGCAGCTCCCGCGCCGAGAGCCGCGAGGCGTCGCCACCGTCCGTCCCGCCGATCATCTGGGCAAGCTCGGTCTCGCGCTCCGTGCGCGACAGGCGCGTGATCTCGGTCACGGTCCGCCCGTCGCGCTCGCGCTTGGCGATCCGGTAGTGCGCGTCCGCGTAGGCGGCGATCTGCGGCAGGTGCGTCACGCACAGCACCTGGTGCTCGCGGGCCAGCGACCACAGGCTGCGGCCAACCGGGTCCGCGCTCCGTCCCCCGATCCCGGCGTCGATCTCGTCGAAGACCAGCGTCGGCGTCTCGTCCACCCGCGCCAGCACCTGCTTCACCGCGAGGGCGACCCGGGACAGCTCGCCACCGGACGCGATCCGGGCGAGCGATCGCGCCGGTTCGCCGGGGTTCGGCCGGAACGTGAACACGACGGTGTCGATGCCGGTGCCGTCGAACGCGACGGCGTCGCCGTCGACCTCGACCGCCGGGTCGTCACGGGCGGCGGGCCGGCGGCCCAACGCGACGGCGAAGGCGGCCTCCGGGAACCCGAGCTCGAGCAGGACAGCCGACACGGCGTGACCCAGGTCGGCGGCCGTGCGGGCCCGCAGGATCGACAGCAGGGCCGCCGCGTCCGCCACCTCGAGCAGCAGCCGGGCGTCCTCGGCCACGCGGGTCATCCGTTCCGCCTCGAGGCCCCGCAGGCGGGCGATCTCCGTCGCCGACCGCTCCGCATGGGCGATCACCGCCGCCTCGTCGTCGCCGTACCTGCGCAGGAGCCGGTGGATCTCGCCCAGCCTCTCCTCCAGCCGGGCCAGCGACGCCGGGTCGTGGTCCACGGTCTCGGCCAGCGAGCGCACCTCCGCGGCCACGTCCTCGACCTCCGCCTCCACGCCCGACAGCCGGTCGGCCAGGGGTCCCCAGCGCTCGTCCAGGCGGGCGATGACCCGCAGGTCGTGCTCCGCCCGGGCGATGCGCTCCCGCGCCCCGCGCCCCTCGCCCAGCAGCGTCTCGCGCACGGCGTCGGCCCCGGAGGTGATCGTCTCGGCGTGCTGCGCCGCCGCCAGCTGGCTGGTGATCCGGTCCGCCTCGCCCGGCTCGAGGTGCGCCCCCGAGATCTCCGCCACCTCGTGCTCCAGCAGGTCCAGCCGGCGCAGAATCTCGCGGGGATCGATCGTCAACGCGGCCAGCGCCGCGCGGTTCGCGCGCCAGCGGTCCACCGTCGCCGCCACCAGCGCGCGCGGCCCGGCGTGCCCGCCGAACGCGTCCAGAAGGTCCCGCTGCCAGTCCTCGTCGAGGAGCCGTTGCTGGTCGTGCTGGCCGTGGATCTCGACCAGCCCGCCGGTCGCCGCGGCCAGGCGGCCGGCCGTCACGGCCTCGTCGTCCAGCCGGGCCGTGGAGCGCCCGCCGGCGCTGATCTCCCTCGACGCGATGAGCGGCTCCGGCAGCCGGTCGAAGAGCGCCTCGACCCGCGCGCTCTCCGCGCCGTGCCGGACCAGGGTGGTGTCCGCCCGCGCGCCCAGGGCCAGCCCGAGGGCATCGATCAGCAGGCTCTTGCCCGCACCGGTCTCACCGGTGAGGACGTTGAGCCCGGCCTCGAGCGGGAGACGGAGCCTGTCGATGAGCGCGAGGTCGCTGACCGCCAGCTCCAGCAGGCGGCCGGCCGCGGCGGGGATCCGGTCGGGGGCCATCGTCAGGAAGGCAGCAGCTCGACCTTGGTCCGCAGGAGGTCCCAGAACGGGAGCGCCCCGTCGGGTTCCACGAACCGGATCGGCCGCTCCAGCGCGCGCACCTGCACGACGTCGCCGACCTCGAGCTCACGGTCCTCGCGCCCGTCGATGGACGCCAGGGCCTCGAACGCGTCGAGGACCCGGCAGCGGACCACCTGCTGGGGCGACACGACGATCGACCGGATGGCGGTCAGGTAGCCCGCGATGGGGGTCACCACCAGGTTCCGGCTCTGCGGGTCCAGGATCGGTCCGCCGGCCGAGAACGAGTAGCCGGTGGAGCCCGTGGGGCTGGCCACCACGAGCCCGTCCGCGACGAACGTCGCGAGGTGCGACTCGTCGATCGTCACCTCCACCCGGACGACGCGCGCCAGCGAGCCGCGGGCGATGACGATGTCGTTGAGGGCCGTGAACTCCTCGTCGGGCGGCCGGCCGCCGGGCAGGATGGCACCCACGAGACCCATCCGCTCACCGATCGTGTAGCGGCCCGCGACGAGCTTCTCCAGCACCGGCTCCAGCTCGTGCGCCTCGGCCTTGGACAGGAAGCCGACCTTGCCCAGGTTCACGCCCAGCAGCGGCACATCGATCTCGGCGACGGCCTGCGCCGCCCGCAGGAAGGTCCCGTCACCCCCGAGGACGACCAGGACGTCCGTCGCCGGCAGCTCGCGGCGGTGCGTCTCGAGGTCGCCCGCGGGGGCGGCCCAGTGGTCCAGGCCGCGCATGCGGCACCAGCCCTCGGCCCGCTCGCGGAGGTCCAGGGCATCCTCGTTGGTCGGGTTGTAGGCAAATCCGATCCGTCGCACGGTCACGCGGTTCCCTCCCAGGCCGCGGTGACGGCCGCCTCGATCCGGTCCTCGATCTCCGCGCAGGACGGCCCGGCCGCGATCCAGGCCAGGAACTCCCGGTTCCCCTCCGGCCCGCGGATCGGCGACGCGATGACATCCCGCGTCCCGAGCCCGAGGGCCCGCGCCCGCTCGACGGTATCGGCGAGGACCCGGCGATGGACGTCGGGGTCCTTCACCACGCCGCCCTTCGCGTCCGCCCGGCCGGCCTCGAACTGTGGCTTGACCAGCGCGACGATGGACCCGCGGCCGTCCCGCAGGACCGAGGCGATGGGGCCGAGCACGAGGCCGAGCGAGATGAACGAGACGTCCACGACGGCGAGGTCCGCGGGCTCCGGGAGGGTCCCGGGCCCCAGCGTCCGGGCGTTCACCCGCTCCATGGACACGACGCGGCGGTCCTGCCGCAGGCGCTCCGCGAGCTGGCCGTAGCCGACGTCCACGGCATACACGCGGACGGCGCCGCGGGCGAGCAGGACATCCGTGAAGCCTCCGGTCGAGGCACCGACGTCGATCGCGACGCGCCCCGCCGGATCGATCCCGAAGGCGTCCAGCGCCGCGATCAGCTTGTGGGCTCCGCGACTGACCCACTCGCTGCCGACGGCGAGCCTCACCGGCACCCCGCGGTCGACGAGATCCCCGGCCTTGAGATCGTGGCGGGCGGCATCGCCCTCCCCGACCCGGACCCGGCCGGCGAGCACCAGGGCCTGGGCCCGGGCGCGCGACCCGACGAGACCGCGCTCCACGAGGAGCTGGTCGAGGCGCATCCGCTTGGTGGTCGCTGCCGGCATGGCCCCTATCGTGGCACAGCCCGTGGCACCCGGGCTTACCGGACCGGCGGCACCGGCGCGCGATCCCTCTCCCGGGTCAGGCGGGCTGGTCCACCGGCGCGACGAGCCCCAGCTGCTCGAGCGTCTCGGTGACCTGGGCCGTCAGCCCGGGGACGTCCAGGCGGAGGAGCCGGCGGAGATCGCCCACCGCCCCGTGGTCCACGAACCGGTCGCCGGGGATGCCCAGGATGCGGACCGGCACGCCCCGGTAGGCGGGATCCGCCAGCCGGGCATCCTCGATGGCCTCCAGGACGCCGGACCCGAAGCCGCCCGTCACGACGCTCTCCTCGAACGTGACCACCAGCCGCTTGCCGCGTGCCTGGTCCAGGATGAGCTGCCGGTCGAGCGGTTTCGCGAAGCGGGCGTTGATCACGCCCACGGACCAGCCGCGCCCCTCCAGGGCATCGGCCACCTCCATGGCCCGCATCGTGATCGGCCCGAAGGCCACGAACAGCAGGTCGCGGCCCTCGCGGAGGACCTCCGCCTGGCCCACCGGGATCGGGCGGGGGTCACGCGCGGGCACGCCGAACCCGGCATCGCGCGGGTAGTGCAGCGCGAACGGGTGCTCCTGGGCCAGCGCCGTCCGGAGCAGCGCCCGGAGCTCCTGCTCGTCCCTGGGGCTCGCGATGACGAGGTTCGGCAGCATCCGCTGGGCCGGGATCGTGAACATGCCCTGGTGGCTCGTGCCGTCCTCGCCCACGAGGCCTGCACGGTCCACGGCGAGGACGACGGCCGCATCGTTCTGGCAGACGTCGTGAACGGTCTGGTCGAAGGCGCGCTGGAGGAACGTCGAGTAGAGCGCCACGACCGGACGCAGCCCGCCGAGCGCGAGGCCGGTGGCCAGCGTGACGGCGTGCTGCTCGGCGATCCCGACGTCGATGAACCGCTCCGGATAGGCGCCCTGGAACCTGGCCAGGCCGGTTCCGGTCGGCATGCCGGCCGTGATGCCGACGATCCGCCGATCCTCCGCGCCCATCGCCAGCAGCTCGTCTGCGAAGAACGCCGTGTAGTTCGGGGTCTTCGCCTCCTCGGCCCGCAGGCCGAGCGCCGTGACGGGAACCGCCGTCCCGTCCTCGTCCACCGGCTGCGCATGCGTCCGCCGGTCGGCCATGACCGAGGCTGACGGCGGGGCGCCCTCGTCGGCCTCGCGGGATTGCGTGAGCGAGTCACCCCCGGCGGCAGACGAGGTCATCGCGTCGCCGTTGCGCACGCCCGCCACGGTGGGCCGGTCGTGGGCGTCCGCGGCGGGCCGGTCGTGGGCATCCGTGGCGGGCCCGAGCGTCATCGGGGGCAGGGCGGCGCCGTGGAACGAGACCTGGTCCCTCTCGGCGGGCCTGAAGCCCTTCCCCTTCTGGGTCCGGACGTGCACGAGCACCGGACCCTCCAGCGCGAGTGCCCGGCGGAAGGTCTCCTCGAGGAGGCGCCGGTCGTGACCGGGCATCACCCCCACGTAGGTGATGCCGAGGTCCTCGAACAACTGGCCGGGCTGGGCGAAGGACACCACCGACTGGCGGAACCGGCGGGACAGCTCGACGGCGTGCGGTCCCACGACCGGGATACGCTCGGTGACCGTGTCGTAGGCGGTCCTGCCCTGCTGCCAGGCGGCCGAGAGCTTGATCTCGGACAGGTACTTGGAGAGCGCCCCGACCGACGGGCTGATCGACATCTCGTTGTCGTTGAGCACGATCAGCAGCTGCGTCTGCCGGTGGCCGATGTCGTTCAGGGCCTCCAGGCTCAGGCCCGACAGCAGCGCGGCGTCGCCGACGACGACCGCGATCCGCTCCATCGAGTGCCGGATGTCGCGGGCGGTGGCGAGGCCCTGCGCGATGGACAGGCCCGTGCCCGCGTGGCCGCCGTCCATGACGTCGTGCGGCGACTCGGCGCGGCGCGGGAACCCGCCGATGCCGTCGATCTGGCGGAGCGTGCCGAACCGCTTCGCGCGACCGGTCAGCAGCTTGTGCGCGTAGGCCTGGTGCCCGGTGTCCCAGACGATGTGATCGCGAGGCGACTCCAGCAGGCGATGCAGGGCGAGCGTGATCTCGACCACGCCCAGCGACGAGCCGAGGTGACCGCCGGTCACCGCGACGGTGCGGATGATGGTCTCCCGGATCTCGGCGGCGAGCTGGACCAGCTCCGCCTCCGACAGCCCGCGAAGCTCCGCGGGGCCCTGGAGGCGGTCGAGGATCGGCACGGACGATGGCTCCTGCTGCTCGAATGGGCGGCCCGGGTTGGACGGCCGGGCGATCGTCCCGGTGATGCGTCTGCCCGATCTGCGCCGGTGAGCGCCAGGCCGATCGGTTCAAGTTATTTGCTATCGGATCGTAGCATGATGACTGGCCCGGTCGGATCGGGCACCTGGTGGTGGGGCGGGTGCCGGCGCGAGCCCCGGTGGAGGGGCGCTGCCGGCGCGGTCCCCTGCTCGAGGGGTCCCCTACTCGACCGCCTCGTCGGGCCGGACGTCCACCCGGTCGAGCGACCCGTCGGGGCGGGTCAGCAGCTGCTGCACCCGGAGCTCCGCCTCCGCCAGGAGCCGCTCGCAGCGGCGCTGGAGCGCGACCGCCCGCTCGTATTGGGCGATGGTCGCCTCGAGGGAGGCGCCGCCGGTCTCGAGCGCCGCGACGACCCGCTGCAGCTCCGCGAACGCCTCGTCGTAGGCGAGCGTGTCCGCGTCTGCCGGGGGTTCGGCCGGGGATCCGGGGACGTCGGTCACGGCTGATGCTCCTCCTCGCCTGGCTCGCCGACCCCCGATCGGGGCCCCGGCGCCATGATCCGGTCGATGCGGCCGGCGACGATGATACCCACGAAGACGCCCAGGACCGCGATCACGCCCACCATGCCGGCGAAGACGACGAGGTCGGTCATCGACCGGCGTCGGGTCCGGGCGCCGGCCCGTCGCTCGTCGCGGCGAGGGTCCCGGCGGCCAGCGACAGCAGGAGCCGTGTCCCAGCGGGTGCCACAAGCGGTTCCCGGAGGATCGTCCCGTCGTCGCCGCGGCGGACGATCGCGTAGCCCCGCTCGAGCGTCGCCTGCGGTCCGAGGGCCGCCAGCGAGGCGGATGCTGCCGCCAGCCCGGCCGAGGCTGCGCCCAGCCGGGCGGCCAGGACCCTCGGCGATCTCGTCCGCAGGGCCTCCAGCTGCCGGCGGTCACCCGACAGACGCCGCGAGACCGCCCGTGCGGCCCTGTCCAGGAGCAGCCCGGACCGCTCCCGGAGACCGGCCAGCTGGGCCCGCGGCTCGAGGCGGTCCAGGGCGCGCCGCTCCCCATCCACGTCCCGGCGCGCGCCCGCCAGGCGCCGTGCCGCGGCCCCGCCCGACCTGCGGCCGAGGGCCCCCACGGTCGCGGCTGCCTGGACACGATCCGGCACCACGAGCTCGGCCGCTGCCGACGGCGTGGGCGCCCGGACATCCGCCGCGAAGTCGGCCAGCGTGACGTCCGTCTCGTGACCGACCCCGCAGACCAGCGGCACCGGGTGGGCCACGATCGCCCGCACCACCCGCTCGTCGTTGAACGACCACAGGTCCTCGAGCGACCCTCCGCCCCGGGCCAGGATCGTCACGTCGGGCGGCTCCCCGGGATCGCCGGCCGCGCCCGAGGCTCCGGTCCCCGCCGAGCCCTTCGCCTCCGCGATCCACCGTTCCACGCGCCGCAGGCCTGCCACGATGCTGGCCGGGGCGCCCTCACCCTGGACCTGGCAGGCCACGAGGACGACGCGCGCCAGGGGCCATCGCCTGGCCAGCACGTTGCACACGTCCCGCCAGACCGCACCGGTGGGCGAGGTCACGACCGCGATGGTTCGCGGACGCACCGGCAGGGGTCGCTTGCGCGCGGCGTCGAACAGGCCCTCGGCGGCCAGGCGCGCCTTCGTCTGCTCGAAGCGGACGGCGAGGTTCCCGAAGCCCGAGGGCTGGAGGGACTCGACGTACAGCTGCAGCGCCCCCTGCGGCTCGAACAGGTCCATCCGCCCGTGGGCGACCACCAGGAGGCCCGTCTGGGGCTGGAACGGCGAGCGGACCCGCTCATCACGGAACCAGACGCACTGCAGCTGGGCGCGGGCGTCCTTGAGGGTGAAATAGGCGTGCCCGGCCGTGGACACGGTCACCCGGCCCACCTCGCCCTCCACCCACAGGTCGCGCAGGCCCTCGTCAGACCGGACGCGGTCCCGGATGGCCCGGGTCACCTCGGTGACGCCGCGGACGCGCAGCCCGAAGCTGCCAGCCGCAGCGGCCCCCGACCGCCGGGCGTTGTCGGCGTCGTCCGGGACCGCGTCCCAGGGCGGCAGCATCCCGTCGGGCGGCTCGGGGCTCCGGCTCATGGGGCTACCGGACCGCTGGTCATCCGGACCGGTGCCTACAGGCGGGTCTGGTACTCGCCGGTGCGGGTGTCGATCCGGAGGGTGTCGCCCTCGTTCACGAACAGCGGCACCGTGACCACGAGCCCGGTCTCGAGGGTCGCGTTCTTGCGCGCGCCCTGGGCCGTGTCGCCGGCGAACCCGGGGTCGGTCTCGGCGACCTTCAGGTCGACCGTGACCGGGAGCTCGACGCCGAGCGTCTCGCCCTGGTAGCTGGTCCGGTCGAGGGTCATGCCCTCCTTGAGGAAGCCCACGACGTCGTCGAGCGTCTCGGCCCGGAGGCTGAACTGCTCGTAGGACTCGGTCTCCATGAAGTGGAGGTCGTCGCCGTCGCGGTACAGGTACTGCACCGGCCGCCGGTCGATCTGGGCCCGCGGCCAGCGCTCGCCGGCCTGGAACGACTTCTCGACGGTGCTGCCCTTCTTGACGTTGCGCAGCTTGATCCGGACCTGGGCCGAGCCGCGGCCCATCTTGATGTGGTGGTAGTCGAGGATCTGCCAGAGGTCGCCGTCAAGCTCGATGACGGTGCCCTTGCGCAGCTCGCCGGTGCTGATCATTCGGTGTTGCTCCGGTGGCGCGTGGCGCGGTCGGGAGGCATGCGGGCTCCCCGCGCTCGGACGATGGGTGTGGCGGGGATGCTATCAGAGGCGGTGCCGGCGCCGACCGGCACGCGATCCGGGTGGTGGCCCGTCAGGGAAGCGCGCCGTCCCAGCCGGTGTTCGACTGGAACTCGCCGCCGTCCGCAAACCTGACCCGGACATCGGCGTCGCCCTTGTCCCGCGTGCAGGACGGTGCGCTGCATGCGACGGAGATCGACCGGATGGACCTCGAAGGCGGGATGCCGTCCACCGTGGATGCCGCGAGGCTGCGGCAGACGTCGATCCCCATCCCGGAGCAGGCGGGCGCCGGGATGGGGACCGGATCGCCGGCGTACGTGAAGGCCTCGCTGACCTGCGCGCCGTTCGCCAGGGTCACCACGATGGTCCCCGCACCACCCGTGCGGTCGCAGACGGTCGCCGTGCAGACCACGTCCACCTGGGTGGCGCCAGGGTGCCGGCTGGCGGCCCGGTCGACCTGCTCCTGGCACGCCCCCCCGGGCACCCCGGCGCAGCTCCCGGCACCCCGGAACGCGGAGCCGGGCAACAACCCGCAGCCGGCCAGGGTGGCCGTCACTGCCAGCAGCGCGGCGACCCGTTGTGCCGTCACGATGTCAGGCCGGCAGAGCGATGACGTCGCGCGGGAACCTTGTGAGCAGCTCCACGATGCCACGCGCGGCGTCGAGGTGGACGAGGTCCTCGATCCGTACGCCGGTCTCGCCGTCGAGGTAGATCCCGGGCTCCACGGAGAAGACGGTGGGGCTGGGCAGCGGCGTCTCCGGCGCAGAGCGGGAGAGGCTCGGCGCCTCGTGGGTGGCCAGCCCGATCCCGTGGCCGAGCCCGTGGCCGTAGGCGGGCCAGGTCCCGGCGTCGTCGATGACGCGTCGGGCGATCGCGTCGCAGGTGCGGCCGTCGGGCACGGCGACACCGGCCCGGACCGCGGCATCCAGCGCACCGATCGCGGCCTGCTGGGCCCGGCGGACGAGGTCGTAGACGCCGAGGTCCCGCTCGGCCGGCTCGCCCACGAACAGGGTGCGCGTCATGTCGCTCCGGTAACCCTCGACCTGGGCACCGAAGTCGAACAGCAGGACCGCGCCGTCCAGCACGGGCCGGTCGCCGGGGCTGCCGTGCGGCAGCGCGGCCTCGGGTCCGGCCAGGCAGGCGACGTCGAACGCGAGCGCCTCGGCCCCGCCCGTCCGGATCAGCCACTCGAGACGGAGGGCGAGGTCGTGCTCGGTCACGCCGGCCCGGATCTCCGGCAGCAGCTCGGCCAGGGCGCGGTCCGCCACGGCACAGGCCGCCCCGATCCGCTCGATCTCGTCGGGGGTCTTCACGGCGCGCATCGCCTCGATCCAGCCGTCCACGGGCACGAGCTCGACGTCCGGGGCCGCCGTCCGAAGCCGTTCCCAGAGCGCGTGCGAGACGGCGCCGGCCTCGACGCCCAGGCGATGTGCACCGGCCTCGGCCAGGAGGCGCGGCCAGGCGGCCGGCAGGTCGTAGCCAATCTCGTCCACGACGGCGCCCACGACCTCGCGGCGGGCCTGGACCGTGTAGCGGGAGTCCGTCACCACCGTCACCCGGTCCGCGCCCACGAGGAACTGGCCGGAATGGCCCGCGACCTTCTCCTCGCCGTCGGCGAGCCTGAAGCCCGTCAGCCAGCGCATGTGCTCGGGCTTCGCCCCGAAGTAGGCGTCGATCCCCTCACCGGCGAGCCGCTCCCGAAGCCTCGCGAGGCGCCCGGGCCGGTGCTCGCGATCCGCCGCGAGCCAGCGGGCGCGGGTCGCCGCGTCGGGCGGGACGGCGAAGTCCCCGGGCGCGGGGAGCCTGTCCGACACGCTACTTCTTCGCGTACTTCTTGACGTTCTGGTCGTGTTCCGCCTGGGTCTTCGCGAAGGCGCTGGTCCCGGAGCCGTCGCCCTTGGCGATGAAGAACAGGTAGCCGGTCTTCGTGTCCGGCGTCAGGGCCGCGTCGATCGACGCGAGCGCCGGCGAGCAGATCGGGCCGGGCGGCAGGCCCGCGTGGGTGTAGGTGTTGTAGCCCGCGAGGTCGGGCGGCAGCGGGACCGGCAGCTTTCCGTCGAGGGCCGCCCAGAAGACGTACTGGGTCCAGTCCGCGAACTTCAGCTTCTCCAGCTGCAGCGTGTCGTTCACATAGAAGATCGTCGGATCCGACTGCATCAGGCCGGTCGGCCACTTCTTGGGGTTGAGCCGGTTCTGGTAGACCCCGGCGATCAGCGGCCGCTCCTCGTCCTGCTGCGCCTCGCGCTCGACGATCGAGGCCAGGGTGAGGACCTCGTGGAAGGTCAGGCCCCGGCTCTTCGCGACGGCGAGGCGATCGGCCCCGACCCGCTGGTAGAACGCGTCCAGCATCATCCGGACCAGGCCATCCGCGGTGGTCGGGGCGTCGGCGCCGGTGCGCAGGGTGTAGGTGGCCGGGTACAGGAACCCTTCCAGCGATGCCCCCTTCGGCAGGACCGAGGGGTCCAGCAGCCACGGGTAGTCCCCGAGCAGCGCGTCGGTCGGCTTGGTCACGAGGTCGTAGAACGCCTGCGGGTCGACCTTGGAGTCCACGGTCATCAGCTTCGCCGTGATCTGCTCGAGGCGCAGGCCCTCGCGGAAGGTCACGTTGACCGACTCGTTCACGATGCGGTTGTTGATGAGCCCGTCCACGACCTGGACGGGCGTCATGTTCAGGGTCATCGCGAACCGCCCGGCGTTGAGCCGGGACGCGAGGTCGTTCATCTGGGCCTCGTACAGGAACGCGCGCTGGCTGGTGATGATCTTCGCCGCCTCGAGGCGCGGCGCCAGCGTCGCCGGCGTGTCGCCGGTCTCCACGACGAACTCGACCGACGAGGCATCGCTGCTCGCGGGCGTGGTCAGGGTGGTACCCAGGTCCTCGCGGACGAGATCCGCAACGAAGGTGAAGTGCAGCGATCCCGGGTTCGCGTCGGTCCACGGGACGACGACCATGCGCAGCACGGGCCGGGCGACGGTCACCATCACCAGCAGCACGACGAGCGCCATGGCCAGCAGGAAGATGACGAACCTGAGCAGGCCCCTCACCCCTCCCCCCTCGTTGCCGAAACGCTCGAACCGGCGCTGGTCGCCCGGTCCACGCCCGTACCGGCCGGAGCGCTGGTAGGCGCTCTTGCGGCCCCGCGAGGCCGGGACCGGGCCGGCCATCGGATCCCGCGGCCCGCCGCCGCCTCGCACGCTCATCGATCCTCCTGCCCCTCGTCGCCGGCGGTCCGCGCCGTGGCCGCCCCGCCCGACGGCACCGGGAACCGGCGCGCGTCCAGCTCGTCCTGGAGGATGACGCCCGCGGCCTCGCGATCGATTCGCGCCCGGAAGGCATTGCGCTGGGTACGGGACGGCGGGCCACCGGAGCGCCCGCGCGGCATCCGGCCCAGGCGGCGCTCGGCCTCGAACGACGACAGGCGCTCGTCACGCATCGAGACGGGCAGGCCCAGGCGCTCCCCGACGGCTGCCGCCCAGTCACGGGCGGCGGCGGCCATCACGCCCTCGGTCCCGCTCGCCTCGACCGGCAGCCCCACGACGAGCTCGCCGACGCCCTGCTCACGGCACACCCGGCCGATCAACGCCGCATCCCCGTCGAGGGTCGCGGCGCGGTTCAGGGTGGCCAGCGGACGGGCGATCCCGATGCCGGGATCCGCGACCGCGAGGCCGACCCGCTTCGCGCCGAGGTCGATGCCCAGGAGGCGGGCGGTCATGCGCTCGCCCCGGCGGCGCACCCTCGGGCGACCGCCCGGGGGTGGAGGGTGGCGCGGGCCGTGGTGGCCTCGGGGACGCCAACCGACGAGGAGCCGGCCGCGGCAGGAAGGGGCAGCATCAGCCGGATGGTACCGGCTCGCTCCCGGCGGCGCCTCCGGATGCGCCCGGATGGGCCGACGCCGATGGCCGCGGCGACGACGCCGGCGCCGCAGACGGCCCGGGTGTCGGCCTCGGGACGGCGTCCACCGGCTCCGCGAGCGAGAGCGTGACGCGCTGGTCGAGGGTCGGGATCGTGGTGACCCACCCGGGCCACAGCGTGATCGCGACGTCGCCGTAGGCGCCGAGCACGGCCTTCGCGTCCGCCTCGGGCAGGCCGAGGACCTGGCGCTCGAGGGCGGCGGCATCCAGTACCGGGACCTGGCGGGCGGACCCGGTGACCGGGAAGTCGATGAGCCCCTCGGTCACGACGCCGTCGCCCACCGTGACCTGGGTCGATCCGTCGACGAGTTGGTGGCCCGGGTCGATCGCCGCCGCGAGGCGCGCCTTCGCGATCGCCTCCACGGGGCTTGCGTCCACCGCCAGGACCGTGCCGGTCGCCGCGAGTCCCAGGGTAAACGTCTGGACCTCCTGCCCCACCAGCGTGGCCGGGTCCGGATCGGGGACGGGCGTGCCGAGGACTGCCGTCGAGGGGAACACCGTGGCGCCCGGCGGCACGCCGGCGGGTTCCTGGACGGCCTGCGCGAACTGGGCATCCAGGTCCTTCCTGAGCGAGGCCAGCGCGGCATCGACGTCCTTCTGGACAATCTTCGGGAACTCCTGCTGCGTGCCGCCCGTGGTGGCCGACGGGTTCGTGACCCGGATCACGGTCCTGTTGTAGCGGGCCGGGACCACCCGGATCGTCCCCGCGCCCACGTTGCCATCGGTGCCCGCGGTGACCGCCGTGATGCCCACCTCGCTGGTCTGGCAGGTGAGCTTCAGCGACGAACTGATGATGGCCACCGGCAGGAACACCGACTCGTCGATCGCGAACCCCGTGCCGCCGTTCGTCCTGACGGTCGACCCCTTCGGGATCGTGTAGGAAGCGGTGGGGTCGCAGTTCGTCCAACGGACGCCGCCGGTGGCCCGCGTCCGCTCCACCCGCTTGCCGGTGGCCTGGAACTCGCCCGAGACCACCACCGGGACCTCGATCGACTGCGCGGGGATGGCCAGGCCAGTCGGATCCACGGCCGTCGCGGCCGGGTCCGCGGTGACGGTCATCGACACGGGACCGACGCCCTCGATCCGGGGCGTCACGGTGATCTCGGCAGCCGGGAGGACCAGGACCGCGGCGGCGCCGCTCACGACGAGCGCGAGAGCCAGGACCAGGACGGCGACGATCGCCCCGGCGGACGGCCGGCGCCGCCGGGGCTTCGCCGGCGGCGCCTCGCGGCTGCGGCGCACGATCTCGTCGAGCTCCGCCTCCCGTGCCGGGTCGAGGGATGGGACCGAGCCCCCCGGCGCACGCCCGCCGGCCGAAGGTCCGCCCGTAACCGCGGCGGTCGCGTGGCCGGTCGCGACGGCGATCGTGGCAGCTGTCGCGCCGTCCGTCACGGGCGTCACCGGCGTCACGGGCGTCACGGGCAGGGCGGCTTCCCCGGGGTCGTCCAGCCCGGCGTCCAGGGCCGCCTCGTACTCGCCGACAGAGGCGAACACGGGGAGGCCCGCGGAGGCGGCCAGCGCCCGCGTCGAGGCATCCGGCGCCACGATGTCGATCCGGCGGCCGTTCGCCTGGGCCTCCCGCGCGAGCAGGCGGAAGTTGATCCGCGATGTCGCCACCCGCGACCCGAAGGGCAGCACGAGGCCGACCCGCGTCCCGGCCGCGGTCCGGATCCGGGTGGCGGCCGAGGTGATCTCGTCGTCGGGGTCGAGATAGACGATCGTTGCCATCTGGGCCGGAGCCTACCGCCCCTAGACCTTCATCGCCCGCAGGACCCGGCGGAGCGCCGCGTCGAGCGGGTCCTCCAGGGTCTGCAGCTCGATCGCCTGATACGCCAGGCCAAGCGGCGTGACGTCCTGCTGGTCGACCAGCAGGTCGGTGGCATCGTGGATGGCCTCGACCTGGTCGGGCGACATGATCGAGACCTCCGGCGGCCGCGAGAACGGGAGGCGCTTCCAGAACCGCTCCGCGGCGATCGCCTCACGGATCTCGGGCAGCCGTGAGCCGCCCCCGCACAGGTGGATCCGCGCCGGGAGCTGCTCGCCCGAGGCCATCTCCTCCATGACCAGCTCCACGCCGGCCGCCCAGACGCTCACGTCGTCACGGATGATCTCCGCGACGACGTCCCGGTGCTCCACGGCCATGCCCCGGGCGTAGTCCACCTTGAGCGCCTCGGCGCGCGGGAACGGGAGGTCGAGGTGGTCCGCGATGGACTTCGTGAACGCGCGGCCGCCCAGGGCGAACATCCGGGTGCCCTCGATGCCGCCCTGGCGCACGAGCGCCACGTCCGTGGTGCCGCCGCCGACGTCGATGAACAGGGCTCCCGCCTGGCGGACCTGTTCCGCGCCCAGGACGCGGGCCACCGCGTACGGCTCCGCGACGATCTCCAGCAGCTCCAGGTCCAGCTGACTGGCCACGGACTGGAGCGCGCCCAGGTGGACCAGCGGGGCGAACGCGTTGAAGATGCCGATCTTCACGTGACGGCCCTGGAAGCCGACCGGGTTCGAGAGGCCGTACCCGTCGATCGAGGCGCCGACGATCGCGCTGTGGACCAGGCGCACGTCCACGTGCGGGAGGCCGGTCTCCCAGGTGATCGCGCGCTCCGCCTCGCGCAGGGCCTCCTTCTGGACGCTGTCGATCAGCCTGACCAGCTCCGCGTCGTTGATGGGGATCGCCGGCTTCTTCCGCTCCTGCGTGAGCGTCGTCGTGAAGCCCTTGACCAGCTCGCCGGCGATGCCGATCACCACCTGCGACGGCCGGAACCCGGCCATCTCCTCCGCTTCCTGGAGCGCCACCGCGCAGTTGTCGACCACCGCGGCGATGTCCGCGACCGTCCCCGACTGCATGTGCGACAGGCCCTGCCGTTTGCGGCCCACGCCGCGGACGGTGCCCTTCCCCTGGTCGTCGATCTCGAACACCAGCGCCTTGGCGAACTCGGTGCCGATGTCGAGCGCCGTGCACGCGGCGGGGACGGGCGCCTCGTCCCGGTTCCAGATCCGGCGCAGGAATGCCATCTAGGCCGCCATGCCCTGGGGGCCGGCGGGGCGCGTCACGACGCGCCGGCTCGGGCGGCGGCGGCCCGAACGGCCGCGATCGCGTCCCCCAGCCCCTCCCGGCGCGAACCCTTGCCCTGGGCCATCTCCGGGCGTCCTCCGCCTCGACCGGCGATCACCGGCACGGCGGCCTGGACCAGAGCGCCCGCCGCGATCCCGCGCGCGACCAGGTCGTCGCTGACCGTGACGAACAGCTGCGGGTCGTCCGCATCCAGCCCCAGGGCGATGACGCCGCTCGGCAGCGTGCCCCTGACGTCCCGGGCGAACCCCTTGAGGGCCTCGATGGACTCGAGAGCCAGCGTGGCCCCGACGAAGATCACGCCGGGCGAGATCTGCTCCGCCCTCGCAGCGACCTCCGCGGGCCCCGGGCGGCTCCCGGCCGCGGCACCCACCCGCAGGCGGCGCTTCGTCTCGCGGAGCTCGTCCTGGAGCGCGCCGATCCGCTCCTCGAGGACCTCCGGGCCCCGGGCACCGACGGCGGCCACGGCGCGGTCCAGCGACGCGAACCGCTCCTCCATCAGCCGGTCCGCGGCAACGCCGGTGACGGCCTCGATCCGCCGGATCCCGGAGCCGATGCTCCGCTCGCTCGTGATCAGGAAGCCGCCGATCTGTCCGGTTGCCCGGCAGTGGGTTCCGCCGCATAGCTCGTGGCTGAAGCCCTCGACGCGGATGGTCCGAACGCGCTCGCCGTACTTCTCGTCGAAGAAGGCGTCCGCGCCGGCGTCCTGGGCCTCGGCCATGGTCATCCATTCGACGCTCACGGGGCGGTCCTCGCGGATGATGCCGCGCACCTCGCGCTCGATCCGCACCTTCTCCCCGTCGGTGAGGCCGCGGTCGAACGGGAAGTCGAAGCGCAGGTAGTCCGGGTGCACCAGCGAGCCCGCCTGGCGCGCCCGCTCCCCCACCGCGTTGCGCAGCGCCCGGTGCAGCACGTGGGTGCCCGTGTGGTTGCGCATCGTGTGGGCGCGACGCTCGGCGTCCACGAGGCACAGCAGCTCGTCGCCCACGCTGACGCTCCCCCGCAGGACGCCCCGGTGGACCGTGAGGCCGGCCGTCTGCGTGCCCGCGACCCGCTGGACGTCGTCGACGCTGAACAGCGCTTCGGGTTCCCGGACCTGCCGCCCGCCGGGCTGCCCCGCGGGCGCCGGGACGAGGGTCCCGATGTCGGCCACCTGGCCGCCGGACTCCGCGTAGAACGGGGTCTGGTCGAGCACCAGCTCCACGCGCGCGGCGGCCTCGACGCGCATCTCGACCTCGGGGACGGCCTCCAGCGTCTCGTACCCGGTGCCGTCGCGCAGGATGGCCACCACACGGCCGACCGCGGCAGTGGTCTCGTAGCCCAGGAACGTCGTGGGGCCGGTCCGCGCGAGGATCTCCGCGTACCGCGAGGCGGCGAGGTTCGCCTGGGCGAGGCCACTCTTCGTGTTGGCGCGGCTCCGCTCCCGCTGCTCCGCCAGGGCGTCCTGGAACCCGGCAAGGTCCGTCCGGACGCCGTACTCGGCCGCCAGCTCCACGGTCAGGTCGATCGGGAAGCCGTACGTGTCGTGGAGGCGGAAGGCGACCCGTCCGGGCAGGACCGGGGCGTCCGCCGGGAGGGTCTCGGCGAGGCGGCCGATGGTGCGCCCGGCGGAGGTGAGCGGGATCAGCGCGTCTTCCAGGTGGCCCACCCCGGCCTCGAGGGTGCGGTTGAACTGGCGCTCCTCGCGCTCGATGACCCCGAGGACCTCGTCCCGGCGCTCTTCGAGGTGGGGGTAGGCCGTCGCCATCGTGTCGATGACGACCTTGGCGGTCTCGCCCAGGAAGGGCTCCGTGCGCCCGAGCAGGCGCCCGTGGCGGATGGCGCGGCGCATGATCCGGCGCAGGACGTAGCCACGACCCTCGTTGGCCGGCAGGACGCCGTCGGCGATGAGGAACGTGACCGCCCGGCTGTGGTCCGCGATCACCTGGTAGCTGAAGCGCTCGGCCTCGAAGCCATCCGGGTCGTGGCCCAGCAGCTCGCGCATCCGGGCGTGGATCGGCGCGAACAGGTCCGTGTCGTAGTTGCTGGCCACGCCCTGGACGACGCTGGCGATCCGCTCCAGGCCCATGCCCGTGTCCACGCCGGGTGCGGGCAGCGGCGTCAGGCTCCGGTCCGGGTGGAGCTCGAACTCCATGAACACCAGGTTCCATACCTCGAGCCAGCGCGGGCAGTGCTCGGAGTGGTCCGGGACGCACTCGGGGCCCTCCGATAGGTGCGCGCCCCGGTCGTAGTGGAGCTCCGAGCAGGGGCCGCACGGGCCGACGTCGGCCATGCGCCACCAGTTCTTCTCGTCGCCGGCCGGGAAGTCGCCCCAGCGCACCAGGCGCTCCGGCGGCAGGCCGATCTCGTCCTTCCAGACCGCGTGCGCAACATCGTCCGTGGAGTAGACGGTGGCCGCGAGCCGGTCGCCCGGGATCCCGAGATCCCGGGTCAGGAACTCCCACGCCCAGTGGATCGCCTCGCGCTTGAAGTAGTCGCCGAAGCTCCAGTTGCCCAGCATCTCGAACAGCGTGTGATGGCGCGGCGTCCGGCCGACCTCCTCGAAGTCGTTGTGCTTGCCCGCGACGCGCAGGACCCGCTGGTAGTCAACGGCGCGGACGTAGTCACGCTTCTCCGCCCCGGTCAGCGCGTCCTTGAACTGGACCATGCCGGAGTTCGTGAACAGCAGCGTCTGGTCCCCGCCGGGCACCAGGCTGGCGCTCGGAACGACCGTGTGGCCGCGCTCGGCGAAGAACTCGACGAAGCGCGCGCGGATCTCGGCCGCGGTCAGGTACGGGATGGCGCGGTCGGGCGGGCTGGACGAGGTCATCGACACCATGGTAGCGAACGGGGAAGCGGTCGCTCCCGTGAACAGGTCGCTCCGGTGCGGCCGCGGGCGGGCCGGCCCCCTCTTCCCCGACCCCGGGGCCGCTACTCCGGCTCGGGCTCGCCCTCGATCGTGAGCTGCGGCACCCAGCGCAGGAACGGCGGCATCCACCAGTTCCAGTCGCCGAGGATCGTCATGGTCGCGGGCAGGAGCACGCTGCGCACGACCGTGGCGTCCAGCAGGACCGCCACGGCGAGGCCCAGCCCCAGCTCCTGGACGAAGGCGAACGGGATCGTCACGAACGCCAGGAACACCAGGACCATGATCGCGGCCGCGCTCGTGATCGTGCCGGATGTGATCGTGATCCCGCGCTCCACGGCGGCCCGCGACCCCATCCCCCGGTCGCGCGACTCCTTTACCCGGCTCAGGATGAACACGTGGTAGTCCATCGAGAGCCCGAACAGGATCGCGAACACGAAGATTGGCACCCAGCTCTCGACGACGTCCGTCCGGGCGAACCCGAAGGCGTTGCCGAGGATCCCGTCGTGGAACACCGCGACCATGACGCCGAACGCCGCTCCCGTCGAGAGGAGGTTCAGGACGATCGCCTGGATCGGGATCACCAGCGAGTGGAACACGACCAGGAGCAGGAGGAACGAGAACCCCAGGATGAACCCGATCACGAGCGGGATCGCATCGAGGTAGATCTGGGTCACGTCCAGCGCCTCGGCCGCCGCGCCGGCGACGTACGCACGGACGCCGGGCAGGTCGCCGAACGTTGCCGGGACGAGCGTCGATCGCACCTCGCGCACGATCGCCTGGCTGGCCGGGTCGTTCTGGGCGCCCGACATCGCGAACGACACCAGGGCCGCGGAGCCGTCGCTCGAGGGCGTGACGGTCGCCGGGCCGCTGAGCCCGGGGATGGCCAGCGCGGCAGTCTCCAGCTTCTGGACGGCCCCCCTGGCGACGGCCTGGTCGTAGCCCGTGACGATGACCTGGAGGGTGAGCGTGCCGCCCTGCGGCCACTTCTCGTCCAGCAGCTTGACCGCCTGAACCCCGTCGACCTCGCCCGGGAACGAGGTGAAGTCGGTGATCCCGATCCGCATGTGCAGGATCGGGCTCGCGAGGAGGAGCAGGCTCGCGGTGGCGACGATCGCCCAGCGGATCGGACGCCGCATCACCACCCTGACCAGGCGCGCCCAGATGCCGCCGCCCTCCTCGCGGTCGCGGCCGAAGTACGGGACCCGGCCCCGGTTGACGCCGTCGCCGAGGATCGCCAGGGTCGCCGGCAGGAACGTCAGGCTGCCGACGATCGCGACGAAGATGACCCCGATGGTCCCGATCGCCATCGACCGGAAGATGGAGACGTCGATCATGAACAGGCCGCCGATCGAGATCATGACCGCGATCCCGCTGAAGAACACCGCGCGCCCGGCCGTGCTGCTCGCGATCTCGATCGCCGCCAGCTTCGCCAGCCCCCGACGCCGCTCCGACCGGAAGCGGGTGAGCATGAACAGCGAGTAGTCCACCGAGACGGCGAGCCCGATCAGGACGACCATCTGGGTCGCGTACGGGCTGGCCGGGGCGACGACCTGGCTGAAGATGCCGAGGATGCCGAACGCGGCCAGCAGCGCCGTCAGGGCCAGGACGAGGGGGACGACCGAGGCGACGACGGCGCCGAAGGTGATGAGCAGGATGACGAACGTGATCCCGATCGTGACCAGCGTCCGGTCGAGGCTGCGGTTGATGAGGTCCGTGATGTCCTGGCTCGCCAGCGTCTGGCTCACCGCGTGGACCACGAAGCCGCCGGTGTTCGCTTCGATCGACGCGATGACCGGGCGAACGGCGACGAGGTGCTGGTCGACGGTGGCCTGGTCGCCGCCGATGCGGCCGACGATCCGGACCGCGGACCCATCGGGCGACACCAGGCCCGCCTGCACGGGCGCGGTCATCGGGTCCATGACCTGGTCGAAGGCGGGCACCGTCGCGCCCCCCTGGCCGACCGCCGCCGCCCCCAGCTGCTGCACCGCCCCGGTGACGAAGGCGCCGAAGGCCGGGTCGGTGACGCGCAGGGTGGGGTGCGTGACGACGACCGTCACGTCCTCCGACGGTGTGCCCTTGCCGCCGGCGGAGAACGCGGCGTAGCCGCGGGAGGACTCCGTCTGGGGCTGGAGCGGGTTGCCGTTCGGATCGTCCGCCCGGATGCCGCCCAGCGCGAGGCTCAGGACGAAGACACCGATCGTGGCCAGGAACCACCCGCCGAACACCGGCCAGCGGTGGCGCGCGCTCCACATCGCGACGCGAACCGTGGCCGGTCTTCGCACGGGGCGTCTGGTCGGGGCGTCGGTCATCGGGCGGTCATCCTCGGGGGTCCGGGCCGCGGGTGGCGGGCGGCCCGTCAGGATACCCGCGCCGGCTCGATACCCGCGCCGGCTCGAGGCGGCGCGTGTGAGAGACTCGCACGATGACCGGCACCGTCGCCCTCTTCCGCTATGACCAGGCGATCACCGGGCGATACCCCTCGGTGGTCGGCGGCGTGATCCACGCGACCGGCGTCCACAACGGCCCCGCCTCCGCCCGGCTCGTTGCCGCCCTCCGCGACGAGACCCTCGCGGCCCGGGCGAGGATCGGTGGAACACCGCTCAGCGAGCTGCCGTCGCTCGCGGCCTGGCGCAGGGTCTTCCGCAGCTTCGGCGTCGACCCGACGCAGTACCGCTCGGCGGCCGAGGCGCTCCTGCGGCGCGTGACCAAGCAGGGCGAGCTGCCGTCGGTCGGGACGCTGGTGGACCTCGCCAACCTGGTCAGCATCCGGTACGCGCTCCCGGTCGCGGTGTTCGACCTGCAGGGGATCGCCGGGGGCCTGGCCGTCCGCGTCGCCCGCGGTGACGAGGGCTGGGCCGACCTCGGCTCCAGCCGGGCCGAGCACCCGGAGCCGGGCGAGGTGGTCTTCGTCGATCGGGCGGACGTCGTGAGCGCGCGCCGCTGGTGCTGGCGGCAGAGCGCGGGCAGTGCCGCTCGCGAGGACACGGGCGAGATCCTGGTCACGGTGGAGGGCCACCACGAGTCGGCCGCCGACGACGTGACCAGAGCCCTCGTGGACATCGAGGCGCTGCTCGCCGCCCACGCGACCCCGGCCACGCTCGAGCGAGCGATCCTGGGCGCCGGGGCCCCCTCGTTCGAGCCGAGGACCCTGGCGCCACGCCGCGGACCCTAGACGGCCATGCCCTGGTCGGTCAGCGCAACCTCGACCGCCTCGACCAGCTCCGCGTTGCTGGGGCGGCTGCCCAGCGGGACCACCCGGTGCTCGCCTTCCAGCTCGGCCCAGCCGACGGACCCGTCGACCGAGGTGAGCACGACGGGGAGGTCCACGTAGAGCTCACGGAGCGCGGAGACGAGCCCGTGCGCCCCGGTCGCGTCGCCGGCGACCCAGGCGTCGTAGACGAGGACGTCCGCCCGGTCGACGAGCGGGCAGGGCATGTCACCGATCACCGGGCACGGCTCCTGGGCCGGTCCGCCGCAGGACTCGATCTCGTAGCCGGCCGCGCGGAGACCGGCGGCCATCCGGTCCGCGACCGCCGGGTCGCGCTGGACGACGAGGATCCGGGTCATGAACAAACCTCCATGTGTGAGGCGCGATCGTAGCCCCCCGGGGCAAAGTGCGACGCCGCGCGATCCTCGGCCGCGCCGGCCGCGCCCTGATACGAGGTATCCCTCAGCTCGGCGGCGGATCGGGGCGCCCGACCGGCAATGCCGTCGGCGGCGCAACCGCTCCGCGAGCCTACGGGGCCGGTCGAACGAGGATGGTGACCGACCCGAGCTCGACGGTGACCGGCAGCCGGCCGCGGATCGCGGCCCAGGTGTCCGGGCTGAACCCGTCGCCCGCGAGGCGCATGAACAAGGCGGCGTCGCTGCCCGCGTAGTACGCCTCCATCGCCCGCTGGTACTCGGGTTGGGAGGGGCGATCTCGAGGGAGGCCCCGGTCGGTGTCGTAGGAGGTTCCCGACGGATCCAGCAGCAGCGGGCAGCCGGCCTCGAGGTCGCCGGTGGAGGGCGCCCGTCTCGATCAGCAGCACGGGCGAGTCGGACGACACGCAGCGCGCCCCTGCCAGGATCGCCTCCGCCTTGGCGGCATCGAAGGGCGTCCCGACCCGGTGCGCCAGCGTCGCCACGAGCAGCAGCGCCAGCCCGACCGCATAGGCCGTCGCGAAGACCAGAGATGGCCATCGGGCCGGTCGCAGGCGTCCGATGATCGTGTCCGCGGCACCCCCGATGGCCAGCGCGCCGGCCGGCCCGAGCCAGCCGGCGTAGTGGAGGAACGGCGGGATGACCATCAGCACGACCGTCTGCGCGGCGAGAAGCGATGCCCACAGCCGGATCGCGGGACGCCGCCACGCAGCCCACGCGACGGCTGCGGCAGTCGCCAGGAAGCCGGCCACCACGATGACGGACGGGACCGCCCGACCCACCGTGCCGATCATGGACAGGCCCTCGATGTTCCGGAGGCGGACGACCTTCGACCCGGACAGGGGCGGTCGGCCAGCCTGGTCAAAGACGATGTAGCGCACCATCTGGGAACCCGCCGCGACCAGGAACGGCAGCCACACGATCGCCGTGGCGACCCCTGCCGCGATCACGTAGGCGAGTGCCGGCCGCAGCCACCCGCCCGGCTGACGGCGCGACACCAGGATCAGCCAGCCGAGCACGACGACAAGGGGCACGGCACCCCACAGCTGGCAGCCGAAGCTCAGCCCCAGCAGGACTCCGGCCAGCGCGCTGCGGCGGACACCCGGCGCCACCGGCGCTCCGGACGGCCCGGGGCGCGACAGCACGAAGAGGGCGAGCAGCAGCAGCGTGTTCTGCGGCGCGACCAGCCACGTCGTTCGTTCGACCCCGGCGGCGACCGGCCAGACCGCGTACAGGACGCCCGCGCACAGGGCCGCCCTGCGCCCGCCGCGACCGGCGATGAGCGCCACCAGCCCGGCGTTGACGGCCCCCAGGAGCATGAACGCGAGCCTGACGAAGGCGAACGCCGAGGCGTCGCCGACCAGGTTGCCGAGGGCTGCGAACGGCGCCAGGACGTACAGGATGCCCGGCGGATGGAGGAGCAGGAAGTCGCGGTACGGGATCAGCCCGTGGACCAGGGCGATGGCCGATCCGAAATACACCCCGTCGTCGTAGTCGTTCAGCCCGTACAGGCCCGCGCCGCGGAGGACCGGCAGTAGGCGGACCACAAGGGCCAAGCCCATGATGCCCGCCAGCACCACGAGGTCGGATCGCGAGGAGCGCCGGGGAAAGGCCGCGTCGTCCGCCGCCGGGCCGCGGGAGATGGACCTGACGGAGCCGGACGTCGGTGGCCTCCTCGTGCCTGGTCCAGCCGCCGCCTGCCGCGGCCGGGTTGCCCTGAGGTTAGCCTGCTTCGGGGCGCCTGTGACCTTCGGGGCGCCTGCGACCGCGGAGCAGCGACCCGCCGGCGACCGCGGCGCCGACCAGCCCACCGACGACGAGCCCGCGGAGGAATCGCCTCGAACCCGGGGTCTCGCCGGCGAGGAGCTCCGCCAGGTCGGCGAGGATCTCGGCGAGGTCGGCGAGCCCGCCCCGCGGGCGCGGACCGGACGGGCGGCTCGGGTTCGACGACCGGTGGTCGCTCATGGTCGTCCCGCCTTCTCGGATTGAGGTCCCAGCGTCGCGAGAACCGCGACTATGCCGATGCCCAGCCAGGCGACCAGGGAGGCGGGCACCAGGGCGAAGTCCCCGATCACCAGCCAGTCCAGGCCCAGGCGGGCGCCGATCGCCGCACCGGCCCATGCCCCGAGCGCCGCCGCCGCGTAGGTCAGGGGAAGGCGGCCCCCGGCATTCCCGCGCACCAGCACGTAGATTGCCGTGTGGACGAGACCCACCAGCAGCGCCAGGGGCAGGCCGGGGCCGATCGTCATGCGGTCACGCCCGCGAACACCGGTTCCACCGCGTTCCCGCGATCCCGGGGGACGGACACCGGGCCGGCGATCCGCCCGCCTCCGAGACAGACGTCGCCGTCGTACAGCACGCAGGCCTGCCCGGGCGCGATCGCCCAGACCGGCGTATCCGTCGTCACCGTCCAGCGTCCGCCCGCCTCCGGCCGCACCGTGGCGCCCACCAGCGGCGCCCGGTGCCGGATCCGGACCTGCGCCCGGAAGGCCCCGGCAACGCCGTCACCGCGTGTCCCCGCCGGCGGCTGCCCGTCGATGAAGCTCGCCGGCTCCAGCGGCACCTCGCGGGTCTCAAGGTCCGCGCGCCGACCGAGCACGATCAGGTTCGCCGCCGCGTCGATCCGGGACACGAACCGGGGCTCGCCGAGCGCGACGCCGAGACCCCTGCGCTGCCCGACGGTGAACCCGGCCGCTCCGGCGTGCCGCCCGACGGTCGCGCCGTCCGCATCCAGCACGGGACCCGGTTCCGCGATCCAGCCGCCCCGCGTCCGCAGCTCGACGCGGTAGTCGCCGCCCGGCACGAAGCACAGCTCCTGGCTCTCCGGCCTGTCCGCGGTCGTGAGGCCCAGTCCCCGGGCGAGGCCGCGAACCTCGGGCTTGGTCAGGTCGCCCAGCGGGAACCGGCTGTGCCACAGCTGGTCCTGGCGAAGGCCGTAGAGGAAGTACGTCTGGTCCTTGACCTCGTCTGCGGCACGGAGGAGGCGGGCGCGTGGCCCCGCGGCCGTCTCCACGACCTCGCGACGGGCATAGTGCCCGGTGGCGACCGCCTCGCACCCGTACAGGTGCCGGGCCCGGTCGAGGAGCGCGCCGAACTTGACGACGGTGTTGCAGTCGACGCACGGGCTGGGCGTGCGACCGCCCAGGTAGTCGGCCACGAACGGCTCGATGACGCCGGCCGAGAACTCGCGCTCGAGGTTTATCACGTAGAACGGGATGCCGAGCCTCGCCGCGACCCGACGCGCGTCGTCCGCGGCGTCGACCGAGCAGCAGCTCCTCGCCGTCTCGGCGTGGCTGTCGGCGACGTCGTGGAGGCGCATCCAGGTACCGACGACCTCGTGGCCCTGTTCGTGGAGAAGCGCGGCCGCGACGGAGCTGTCCACGCCCCCGGACATGGCGACCAGGATCCGGCTCACCCCAAGGCTCCCTCGCGCGCGGCGTCCGCGGCGTCCGCGGCGACCGCGGCGACCGCGGCCAGGCGCGCGACGACGCCGGGCACCATTCGCGCCGCCTCGTCGATCTCGGCCTCCGTCGTGGTCCGGCCGAGGCTCAGGCGGAGGGCGCCGCGCGCCTCGTCGACCGGGAAGCCCATCGCCGCCAGCACGTGGCTGACCTCCGTTGAACCGCTGCTGCAGGCAGATCCGGTGGAGGCGGCGATCCCCTCCAGGTCGAGGGCGAGGGTCAGGGAGCCGCCGTCGATGCCCGGCACGACCACGGACAGGATATGAGGCAGGCGCTCGACCGGGTGGCCGGTGAGCTCCACGCCCGGGATGGCCAGCAGGCCCGCGGCCAGCCGATCCCGCAGCGCCGCGACGCGGGGAACGGTAACCGCACGCTCCGCGGCGGCGATCTCGAATGCCGTGGCCATGCCCACCGCCCCGGCCACGTTCTCCGTCCCGGCGCGGCGATGCCGCTCCTGCGACCCGCCTTGCTGCTGCGAGAGGATGTGGGTGCCGCGCCGGATCCAGAGCGCGCCCGTGCCCTTGGGGCCCTCCACCTTGTGCGCTGCGAGCGCCACCAGGTCCGCCCCCAGGGCGCCGACGTCCAGGTCGACCCAGGCCGCGGCCTGGACGGCGTCCACGTGGAACAGGACGCCCCGGTGGGACCGCACGACGGCCGCGATCTCCGCGACCGGCAGGATCGTCCCGACCTCGTTGTTGGCGAGCATGACGGAGACCAGGATCGTGCGGTCGGTGACGGCCGCCTCGACATCGGCGGGGTCGACACGGCCGTACCGGTCCACCGGGACCTGGACGACCTCGAAGCCGAACTTCTCGAGGTAGGCCAGGGTGTGGCCGACGGCGTGGTGCTCCACGGGCGTGGTCACGATCCGGTGCCCCTTCGCCTTCCCGGCCCAGGCGGCACCCTTGAGCGCGAGGTTGTCGGCCTCGGTCCCGCCGCTGGTGAACACGATCTCGCGGGCGTCGCCGCCGATCGCCCGCGCCAGGCGGTCGTGGGCGTCGTCGAGGGCCTCGCGGGCGAGCCGGCCGAACCCGTGCGAGGACGAGGGGTTGCCGTAGACGCCGTCCAGGTAGGGCAGCATCGCGTCGCGGACCTCCGGTCGCAGCGGCGTCGTCGCGGCGTGGTCGAGATAGATCGGCATCGCCCGCGATTGTAGTCCGGCCGGCCCCCCGGGCCGGCGCCGAGGACCCCCGCGGTACACTGGCGCCGCCGTTCGCCCCCGCCGCGGGTTGGCACGAAGGAGTACCCGGTCCGATGCGTCGAACGTTCCTGCTCGCGGTCCTGCTCGCGCTGGTCGCGCCCGTCCTCGCCCAGGCCGGCCCCACGGCCTCGGCCGCCGCGAGCACGGTGACCGGGACCGTCACCAGCCGCGACAAGGCCGCGCTCTCGCCGCAGGCGGTGACCGTCGTGACCCTCGTCGACCAGCAGGCGGGCGCGAGCTCGGCCGTGGTCATCGGCCAGCAGTCGATCACCGGGGGCCAGTTCCCGATCGCCTTCAGCGTCCCGTATCAGTCGGCCGCGATCGACGCGACCCACGGCTACGCCCTGTTCGCCAGCACGATCGACGCGGGCACCGTCCGCCAGACCTTCGAAGCCGTGCCGGCCATCACCGGCGGACCCACGACCGGTCTCGAGCTGCCTGTCTCCCTGATGCCCGCTCCGCCGGCCGCGACCGTCACCGGCACGATCACCAGGACCGACAAGACCGCCCTCACGACAGCGGCGGTCGCCTACGCGATCCTGATCGACACCGACACCAGCACCCTGATCGCACGCCAGGTCATCCCGGCGCCGGGCGCGACCCCGGTCTCGTTCCAGATCGGCTACGACCCGGGCATCATCGATCCCGGGGCGACCTACGTCGTCAAGGCGATGATCGTGGACGGGAGCAAGGCCTGGGAAAACCGGACCGGCGTTCCCGCCGTCACGAACGGGGCTCCGAGCACCGGCCTCGCGGTCCCGGTCGCGATGGTCACGACCCCGCAGCCGACGCCCGCACCGACGGCGAAGCCCACGGCGCCCCCGACGGCGAAGCCGACGCCCAAGCCGACGCCGGCGCCCACCCCGAAGCCCACCCCCAGCCCGACCCCGAAGCCCACGGCGGCCCCGACGCCGACCCCCAAGCCGACGGCGACGCCGACCCCCAAGCCGACGGCCGCTCCGACGGCTCCGCCGACGGCCGCTCCGACGGCGACCCCCACGGCCTCCCCCACCCCGGCTCCGACGACGCCCCCGACTCTTGCGCCGACGGGCACGCCGACCGCCGCCCCGACGGCCTCGCCGACCGCCAGCCCCACGGCAACCCCGACCACCAGCCCGACCCCGGCCCCGACCACCGGAACGATCACGGGCACGCTCACCTGGAGCGAGCAGCACCAGCTGACCGCCGATGCCCGCGCCGTCGTCCTGCTCGTCGAGGGCACGGCGGGACCCGCCGCCGGGACGATCATCGCCTCGACCACGATGACCGATCCCGGTCCGCAGCCCGTGCCCTGGAAGCTGGCGTACCCGTTCTCGGCGCTGGTGCCGGGCGAGTCCTACCGCCTGTACGCGGGCATCGTGGACGGCGACCTCGCCTGGGTGACGCCGATCGGGGTGCCCGTCCAGACCGGCGTCGCGCTGGTCGAGAACGTCGAGCTGCCGCTCGCGTTCCGCCCGGACCTGCTCAAGGGCAGCGTCACCGGGACGATCACGGGCGTCGGCCTGGACCCGACCCGCGACCCCGGGGCCTACGCCACGGCCATCGTGATCAAGGTGAGCACCGGCGAGGCCATCGGGTTCCAGTTCATCGATCCGACCGGCGCGGTGCCCATCCCCTACTCCGTCCCGTACGATCCCTCGACGATCGACCCCACCGCCGACTACGTCGTCCGCGGGTCGGTCTGGGACGGCACCACGACCTGGGCCTCGCCGGCCGGCGTGCCGGTGCTCACCAAGGGCAACGCGCGCACGGACGTCCAGCTGGTCGTGACGCCGGTCGCCACGCCGGCCCCCTCGCCGTCGGCCACGCCCACGCCGGCGGCGACGCCCGCGCCGACGGCGACGCCCGCGCCCGTGGCGCCCGCGGACACCGGTGGCGGCGCCGGCACGATCCTGATCGTGCTGCTCGTGATCGCCGGCGTGGTCGGTGCCGGCGCGTACGTGATCCGGTCGCGGCGCAACGCGGCGTAGGGTCGTCTTCGGCCAGGGCTAGCCCTCGGGCTCGACCCTCGACAGGTCATACGCGCGCCCGCGCTCTCGCTCTCGCTCGTGCTTCGCCAGCAGGCGCTTGCGCAGCCGGATCGCCGTCGGCGTGACCTCGACCAGCTCGTCGGTGCCGATGAACTCGATCGCGCTCTCCAGCGTCAGCGGCCGGGGTGGCGTGAGGCGCAGCGACTCGTCGTGGGAGTGCGTCCGGATGTTGGTGAGCTTCTTCTCCTTGGTCGCGTTGACGTCCATGTCGCCCGACCGCGCGTTCTCGCCGACGATCATCCCCTCGTAGACGTCGACGCCCGACCCGATGAACAGCTCCGAGCGGTCCTGGAGGTTGAACAGGCCGTAGGCGTTGGACGTGCCCGAGCGGTCGCTGACGAGGACGCCGTTGGTGCGGTGCGTCACCTCGCCCGCCCACGGGCCGTAGCCCTCGCCGATCTGGTGGAGCAGCGCCGTGCCCCGGGTGTCCGTGAGCAGCTGGCCGCGATAGCCGATCAGGCCGCGGACGGGCAGCACGAACTCCATCCGGACCCGGCCGTCCGCGTCGGTCGTCATCTGCTCCAGGCGGCCCTGCCGGCCCGCCAGCGCCTGCTGGACGACGCCGATGTAGTCGGGCGGGATGTCGATCGTCACCCGCTCGTAGGGCTCCTGCACCTCGCCGCCGATGGTCCGGAGGATGACCTCGGGACGGCTGACCGTCAGCTCGTAGCCCTCGCGGCGCATCTGCTCGATCAGGACGGCCAGCTGGAGCTCGCCGCGGCCGCGGACCTCGAACGTGTCGCCGGACTCCGTCGGGTGGACCTCGATCGAGACGTTGCCCAGGACCTCGCGCTCGAGACGGGCCCGGATCTGGCGCGACGTGACGTACCTGCCGTCCCGGCCGCCCAAGGGCGCGGTGTTCACGCCGAACGTCATGCTCAGCGTCGGCGCGTCGACGTCCAGGCGCGGCAGCGGGCGCGGGTCGCCGGGATCGGTCAGCGTGTCGCCGATCGTGACCTCCGGCAGGCCCGCCACGGACACGATCTCGCCCGGGCCCGCCTCGGAGATGTCGATCCGCTCCATCCCGTGCGCCGTCTGGAGGCTGGAGACGGTCCCCGTGAGGGTCACGGTTCGACCCGGCTCGATCGTGCCGGCCGTGTCATCCGCCTCCTCGCGCACCACCGTGATCCGCTGGCCGAGCCGGATCGTGCCGTTGCGGATGCGGCCGACCGCCATCCGGCCGACGTACTCGTTGGCGGACAGGTTGGTGACCAGCAGCTGGAGCGGGTGGCCCGGCTCGAACACCGGGGCCGGCGTGACGTCCACGAGCAGCCTCAGCAGCGGGCGCAGGTCCGTCCCGGGGACGGCGAGATCGTGCGTCGCGGTGCCCAGCTTGGCGTTGGTGTAGACCACCGGGAACTCGATCTGGTGCTCGTCCGCGCCCAGGTCCATGAACAGCTCGTAGACGTCGTCGAGCACCTCCGCCGGACGCGCGTCCTGGCGGTCGATCTTGTTGAGGGCCACGACCACCGGCAGCCGGCGGGCCATCGCCTTCTGCAGGACGTAGCGGGTCTGCGGCAGCGGGCCCTCGGCCGCATCGACCAGGAGGAGGACGCTGTCGACCATCAGCAGGCTGCGTTCGACCTCGCCGCCGAAGTCCGCGTGCCCCGGCGTGTCCACGATGTTGAGGCGCACGCCGCCGACGTCGATCGTGGTCTGCTTGGCCAGGATCGTGATGCCCTTCTCGCGCTCGAGATCGCCCGAGTCCATGATCCGCTCCACGACCGCCTGGTTCGCGCGGAAGGCACCCGTCTGGCGGAGCAGCGCGTCCACGAGGGTCGTCTTGCCGTGGTCGACATGGGCAACGATCGCCACGTTCCGGAGATCGTCACGTCGGGCGGAGGCGGGGTGGGCGGTGGGCACGGCGGAGCCGGGAGTGTCGTTCATGGGCCGGTGAAGTCTCGCACATGCCGGCGTTTCGGGCCGCCGGGACGCGGGCCCCCGGCCCCCGGCCAGGGCCGGGTCCCCAGCGAGGGTCGGGTCCCCAGCGAGGGTCGGTGCGCGACCCCGCTACACTCCGGGTCTGCAGGAGGGGAACCAGTGACCGTTGCCGCCGTGATCCTCGCCGCGTCTCCGGCGTCCGCTCTGGCCGATGCCGATGGCACGCCCGCCGTCCGCCGCCTGGCCGACGTCGCCTGGGCGGGCGGCGCGACCCCCGTGGTCGTCTGCTCCTTCGATCCCGACGGGGCCGTGGGGGCGATCCTGGCGAACGCGCAGGTCACGCTCGTCGAGCCCGTGGCCGCGGCGCTGGGCCCGGTGGGCCAGATCGCCGGCGGATGTGACGCCGCGCTGCGCCTCGTTGCCGAGACAGACGCGGCACTCATCCTGCCCGCACGCCTCGCGTGGCTGGACGCCGAGACCGTGACCTCGCTCATCGCCGCGCACGGGCAGGACCGCGACCACGTCCTGCGCCCCGCATTCCGGGGCGATGCCGGCTTTCCCGTGCTGCTCCCCATGACGCACCTCGCGGCGTTCCGGGCGCTGGGGGCCGACCGGATGCCGGACGAGCTGGTCGGAGACCTGGCGACGGCCGGCATCCCGGTCCGCTCCATCGACACCGGAGATCCCGGCGTCACCCATGACGTCTCGGTGGTTCGCTCCGGCCTGCCGCCGTACGACGGGCCGCCCGAGCCCCCGGACGCACCCGTCGTCGAGTGGGGCGCGCCCGCGGCCGACGACCCCGACGACACGCCGGTTCCCGGACCCGCCCGCGTCGCCTCCGAGGCCACGTCGTCCGGAGACCCGCCGTGATGTCCCGCCTCCATCGTCCGCGCCGGCGGACCGTCGGCTTCGTCGTTCTCGCCCTCGTCGCGCTGCTGGCGGCGGGCTGGCTCTGGTACACCCGGCCGCAGCCGCTGCTCCCCGAGGCGGCGGCCTCCCTGGCTTCCACGCCCGAGGTCACGTTCACGGAGGTGGACGGGCGACTCGAGTGGGCGCCGGCCGATGGCGACTACGACGTCGGCCTCATCATCTACCCGGGCGGGAAGGTTCCGGCTGCGGGGTACGGGCCGACGGCACAGGCCATCGCCGCCAAGGGCTACCTCGTGGTCATCACCCCGATGCCGTTCGACCTTGCGGTGTTCGGGATCGCGGCCGCGAACGGGGTGATCGACGCCCACCCGGAGGTTGAGGCCTGGGCGCTCGCCGGGCACTCGCTGGGCGGCTCGATGGCGGCGCAGTACGTCGCCGACCACCCGTACGCGATCGAGGGCCTGGCGCTGTGGGCCTCGTACCCGGCCACCGACCTCTCGACGCTGGCGCTGGCCGTGGTGTCGATCTACGGGACGCTCGATGGGGGCGCTGCCCGGATGGCCGGCCCCGATACGCGGGCGAAGCTCCCGCCCGACACGGTCTACGTGCCGATCGAGGGCGGCAACCACGAGCAGATGGGCTGGTACACGGGGCAGCCGGACGACCCGCCGGCGACGATCGAGCGCGCCGAGCAGCAACGGCAGGTGGTCGACGCAACGGTCGGGATGCTGGCCTCGATCTCCCCACCGAGACCGTAGGGGCTACGCGGCGGAGCCCCGCACGGCCAGCGCGGAGCGGAGCCGGCCCGGCACCCCGGTCGCAAGCGCCATCCCGCCCAGGACGAGCGCCACGCCGGCCAGCTGCCAGGGCGAGGGCAGCTCGGCCAGCAGGATCGCACCCAGGGCCATGGTCGCAACGGGCTGCACGAGCAGCAGGACGGACGTGATCACCGCGGGCAGCCTCGGCAGCGAGACCTGGATGAACAGGTAGCCGACGGACTGCGACAGGACCCCCAGCGCCAGCAGGCAGGCCAGCGCGGGCAGGCCCGGTGCGAGGTCCAGGTCACCCACCGCGACCCCGAACAGCATGGCGAGGAGCCCGGTGACCGCGGTGGCGATGGCGACGGGTCCGGCGGGCCGGTTGTCGGGGCTCGCCCGGCGGATCACGAGCAGGTATCCGGAGTACGCCGCGGCGGTCACGAGGCCGATGAGCACCCCGAGCTGCGGGTTCGAGCCGTAGGCCCCGGACCCGACGATGCCGGAGATCAGCACGACCCCGGCAAGCATGATCGGCAGCGCGATGACGACCTCCCGCCGCAAGCGTTCGCCGAACAGCGCCCAGGCCGCCAGCCCGACGATCAGCACCTGCAGGTTTCCCATGACCGTGCCGAGACCCGCCCCGATCCAGCCCACGGCGTAGTGGAACGTGATCAGGTCCACGGCAAAGAAGACCCCGGCCAAGGTGCTCAGCCCGATCGTGCGTCGGGACATCGGGCCCCGCGCGCGCCGCTCGGAGCCGGTGACGAGCAGCAGGATCGGCAGCCCGAACAGGCACCGGAAGAACGACGCCCGTGGCCGGTGACACGCCCGACCAGAGGTAGAAGATCGCGGAGAACGCGATCGCCAGCGCGCCCGAGGATGGCCGCGGTGCGGGGCCGGGACGCGACCCGGTCGAGCACGGTCACGCGGCGGTCAGGCGGGCTTGCCGGGAACCCCGACGAACCGCAGCCCGAGCTCGGCGTACTGGCCGTCCTCGGGAGCCGACGGTGCCTCGAGCATCAGGTCCGAGCCGGACTGCGTCTTCGGGAACGCCATGACCTCGCGGATGTTCGTCTGGTAGGAGAGGAGCGCCGCCCAGCGGTCGATCCCGAGCGCGATCCCCGCGTGGGGCGGCGCGCCATACTCGAACGCCTCCAGGATGGCGCCGAAGCGCTCCTTCATCTGGGCCAGCGTGTAGCCCTGCAGGTTGAAGCTCCGGGCCAGGAGGTCCGGCTTCCAGATCCGGACGGATCCGCCGCCCAGCTCCCAGCCGTTGAGCGCGACGTCGTACTGCATCGCGCGGGCCCTGCCCGCCGGGTCGCCCGGCTCGCGGATGTCGAGGTCGCCGGACGTCGTCGTGAGCAGGGCCTCGTCCTCGGGCACGACGCCGCTGAACGGGTTGTGTGTCGCGTCCCAGCGGCTGGCGCCGGCATCCCACTGGTACATCGGGAACCGGTGGACCCAGCAGTAGGCGAGCTCGTCCGGGTCGGCCAGGTTCAGGCGCGCTCCCAGCTCGACCCGGAGGCGGCCCAGGACGTCGTTGGCGACGTCCGATCCGTCGGCGACGACCAGGATCAGGTCCCCCTCGCCCGCGCCGGATCGCTCGAGGACCGCAGCCTGGATGGCCGGCGACAGGAACTTGGCGATCGGGCCGTGGAGCTCGCCACCGGCCTGCACCGAGAGATGGACGAGGCCGCGGGCGCCGAACCGCTTCACGAGCTCCGTGAGCTCGTCGATCTCGCGCCGCGTGGCGCCGCCCATGCCGGGCGCGGTGAGGCCCTTGACCTGGTCCCCAGCGGCCAGCGTCTCGTCGAACACGCGGAAGCCCGAGGCGGGCGAGCCGCCGGCGTCCCGCAGCACCGGCGCCAGGTCGAACAGCTCCATGGCGAACCGCAGGTCCGGCTTGTCGGAGCCGTAGCGCTCGAGGGCCTCGTCGTAGGTCATGACCGGGAACGGGATCTCCCGGATCGGACGGTCCGGCGTGGTCGCCCTCGTGACCGCGATCACCATGTGCTCGATGAAGGCCATGACGCTCGACCTCGTCCACGAAGCTCATCTCGAGGTCGAGCTGCGTGAACTCCGGCTGGCGGTCGCCGCGTAGGTCCTCGTCCCGGAAGCAGCGTGCGATCTGGAAGTAGCGGTCGATGCCTGCGACCATCAGGAGCTGCTTGAGCTGCTGCGGGCTCTGCGGCAACGCGTAGACGGTCCCGGGCTGGAGACGCGACGGGACGATGAAGTCCCGTGCGCCCTCGGGGGTGCTCTTGATCAGGTTGGGGGTCTCCACCTCGACGAACCCGTAGTCGTGGTGGACCTCGCGGATCGCCTGGACGAGGCGACTGCGGAGGAGCAGGCGCTGCTGCATCGCGTCCCGGCGGATGTCAAGGTAGCGGTAGCGGAGGCGCAGGCTCTCGTCGATCGGCGCATCCGGGTCGTTCACGTAGAACGGCGGCGTCTTCGACTCGTTGAGGATCGCGACCGAGCGGGCCTGGAGCTCGATGGCGCCGGTCTCGAGCGACGCATTCGCGGCGCCGGCCTGGCGGGGCTCGACGACACCCTCCACCGCGATGACGAACTCCGGGCGGCAGCGATCGGCGATCTCGTGCGCCTCCGGGGCATCGGCCGCATCGATGACGACCTGGGTGATCCCGTGGCGGTCGCGCAGGTCGATGAAGATCAGCTTCCCGTAGTCTCGCCGGCGGTGGACCCAGCCGGCCAGCCTCGCGTTGGTGCCGGCATCGTCCGCGCGCAGCGCCCCGCAGGTATGGGTGCGATACGGGGTGGCGAGCGAGGCACGGTCGGCGGGCACGGACATGGTCTCCGGGTGCGAGTTCGAGGCGATCCATCCTACGTCACGGGCCCGCCCTGACGTGGCGACGGCGAGGCTGATGCCCGCCCCGCCCGCGTCAGCCGTGCTTGTGACCGGCCTCGGCGCGGGCGAGCTCCCGGGCCAGGTCGCCGATCGGGACAACCCGCTGCGTCCCGGCCAGGAGGTCCCGCATCTGGACCTGGCCGGCGTCGAGCTCGTCGCCCAGGATGACCGCGAAATGGGCGCCGTCCTTGCCCGCGGCCTCGAGCTGGCGCCCGAGCCTGCGTCGTGCCAGGTCGGCGCGCACCCGCAGTCCGGCTGTCCGAAGGTTCGTCGCGACGCGCAGCCGCGAGATCGTGTCCTCCGGGTCGGCCCCCACCACCACGGCGAGCGGGCCGGTCTCCGGGCGAGCCAGCGGTCCGCCGCCCTGCTCCGCCAGCACGAGCGCCACTCGGTCCAGCCCGAGGCCGAACCCGATGCCCGGCGTGGGCTTGCCGCCCAGCAGCGCCACGAGGCCGTCGTACCTGCCCCCGCCGCCGAGGGCCTGCTGCTGGCCCTCGCGGCCCGCCACGTAGAACTCGAAAGCGGTGCGGGTGTAGTAGTCCAGGCCGCGCACGAGACCCGGCTCGACGCGGAACGGGACGTCGAGGGCGGCGAGGTGCGCCTTGACGGAGGCGAAGTGCGCCGCGCAGGCGTCGCACAGGTGGTCCGTGATGCGCGGCGCCATCGCATTGAGCGCCGCCATCGCCGGGTCCTTGGAGTCCAGCAGGCGCAGGGCGTTTCGCTCCAGGCGGTCGAGCTCCGTGGGCGGCAGGGACGCGGCGTGACCGCGGTAGTAGTCGGTCAGGACGGCGATGTAGGCGGGCCGGCAGACCGGGTCCCCGATCGAGTTGATCAGGACCTCCACGCCCGTGACACCGGCCTCCGCGAAGAACCGGTGAGCGAGCTCGACGATCTCGGCGTCGACGGCGGGACCGGCATCGCCGATCGCCTCCACGTCGAACTGCCAGAACTGGCGATAGCGCCCGGCCTGGGGCCGGTCGTAGCGGAACATCGGGCCGGTCGTGGTCAGCTTCACCGGCTGCGGCCAGGTCTGCATCCCGTGCTGGACGTAGGCCCGGACGATGCCCGCGGTGGGCTCCGGGCGCAGCGCCCAGGCCTCCGACTCGTCGGTCCGGGGCGCGATCCGGAACAGCTCCTTCTCGACGATGTCGGTGACCTCGCCCACGCCGCGCTCGAAGACGGCGGCCTGCTCGAACAGGGGCGTCTCGATCGGCCGGTAGCCGTAGCGTGCGGTCAGGGCCGTGGCGGTCCGCTGCAGGCGGTCGAAGACGGCGCGGTCGTCGGGAAGGAGATCACGGGTGCCCCGGGGGGCGCGGAAGGTCGGCATCGCCCATGAGTCTAGAGCCCGGAAGCGGCCCTCGCGCCGCTCCAACGGCGCTCCAGCGACGCTTCCGCGGGCCGTAGCCGCCCGGCGGCCGGACCTACCGGCGGCAGCGACGCGTGGCGACCCGGTTGCCGGACCCGCGCGGGGGGGTGCGGGCCCCGCCCGCCCTACCGGGACCGGACCTACGCGAGGCGGCCGGGCGGGCGGCGCGTGTCGCGGCGCGGGATGGGAGCGGTGGCCACCTTGGTGAGCATCTCACGGTAGGTGGCGCCGACCTGCCACCAGGTCATGGATCGGCTGTACGCGTGGGCGAGCCGGCCCATCGACGGACGGCCTTCCGGGTCGTCCAGCAGCCCGACCACCGCGGCCGCCAGCGCGGCGGGATCGTCGTGGGGCACGAGCACCCCGCGCCCGTCCGCCAGCACCTCGCGGGCATAGGTGAAGGCCGTCGCGACCACGGGGCGCCCCGCGCCGAGGGCATACGCCAGCGTCCCGGAGGCGCTCTTGCCCGGGTCCGCGTACGGGGCGACGACGACGTCGGCCGCCTCCAGCCACCGGGTGAGCTCAACCCGGCCGACGAAGCGGTCGATGAACTGCACGTGGCCGCTGACACCGAGCCTGGCCGCCTGGGCGACGAGCGCCGCGCGATACGCCTCGGCGGCCTCGGGGTCGATGTCCGGGTGGGTGATACCCAGCACGACGTACATGGTCGTGGGGCGCGCGGCGATGATCGCGGGGAGGGCGTCGAGGGCCAGCCCGATCCCCTTCCCCGGCGCCAGCAGGCCGAAGCTCAGCAGGACGTCGCGTCCACCCATCCCGACGGCCGGCTTGATCGTCTCGGGGTCGAGCAGGGGCAGGTCCGGGATGCCGTGCGGTATCACGGTGACGCGGGCGGGGTCCAGCCCGTAGACCTCGACCAGCAGCGCCGCGGCAGCCTGTGACAGGGCCACGACGCCCGAGACGTTGGCCGCCAGCTCCGAGATGACGAGGTGCTGCTCCGGCGTCGGTGTCGACGGCACCGTGTGGAGGGTGGCGACCGCCGGCACCTCGAGCTCGCGGGCGAACGCCAGGACCGCGGTCTCGTCCGGACCCCAGATGCCGAACGCGTGCTGGATGGAGACGACATCCGCGCAGCCGCGCATGGTCGCGGCGGTGCGTGGGAACTCCTCCGGCTCGCTGGTCCGGAGGCGGTGGTGCACCTCGAGCGGGTACGGCGACGGCAGGTCCGACGCATGCAGGGCCACGATCTCGCGCCCGCCCACCGCGGTGGCCAGGTGCTGCGTGAAGGTGGCGATGCCGCAGTGGCGCGGCGGGTAGGTGGACACGAACGCCGCTCGGGTCACGCGGGTTCCTCGAGTGCTGTGACCGGGTTGCGAGTCATGATCGAGATCGGCGGTCGGGGTGGTCAGGCGCCCGCCCGGGGGACGGGCGCCGTTCGTCCTGGCTAGGCGGCGCGGACGCGATTGGCGCGGGGCCCCTTCGGGCTCGCCTCGGCGTCGAACTCGACCTTCTCACCGCCGACCAGACGGTCGAACTCGAGCGAGCTGTCGAGACCGCCACGATGGAAGAAGTATTCCTTCTCGTCGTCGGCGGCGATGAATCCGAAGCCGCGGTCGGCCACGATGCGCTTGATGGTTCCGGTGGCCATGAGGGCCTCCTTCGCTCCCCGAACAGGGACTGCGGTGACGCACGGTCCGTTCGAAGAGGAGGGTCGACCACGCGGCGCATCGCGACGAGGGGTCGCGAAGGCATCCATCATCGCACGGATCAGCGCGGGTCACCATTCTGGCGCCGCTAACCATAACGTTTACGCGAACGGCAAGGTTGCGCTAGACTCGGGGTCGTGAGCCGCCTCGATCTCCCAGCCAGGGTCGCCTCCGCCAAGGCCGTATCCACCGGGGGCGACGTCGCCCTCGACGCCGTCTCGCCGGTCGCCGCGGCCGCGGACACGCCCGACGGGATGGTCGCGCCGCCAGGTGGCGCAGGGGACGCCGTCGCGCCCCTGCTGCTGATCCAGGAGGTCGCCGCAGAGACGGGCCTCACCCCGCGGACCATCCGGTACTACGAGGAGCTGGGCCTCCTCGCGCCCGCGGCACGGTCGGGTGGCGCCTATCGCCTCTACGACGCCGACGACCTGGACCGCCTCCGGTTCATCCGCGGGCTGCGCGACGACGCCGGTTTCTCGCTGGCCGAGATCCGGCAGCTCCTCGAGGACGAGCAGGCGCGGGCCAGGAACCGGGAGCAGTTCCGCGCCACCCAGGACCCGGCCGAGCGCCGCGTCCTGCTGGGCGAGGCGCTGGACCGGACGAACCGCCAGTGGGCCACCCTCCACGGCAAGATCGCCAGGATGGAGCTGATGCTCGCCGACGTCGATCGGCGTCGCGCGCGCCTTGCTGCCCGCCTGGCGGATCTCGACTCGGATCCCGAGGCGGATGGCAACGGAGTCCTCCTTGCCGGCCTCGGCGCGGACCCTGCGTCGCCCCGGCTTCCCGGGCCGCCGGTCCCGGGGGACCCGGGCGATCGCGCGGAGGAGGCGCGGTGAGCCTGCTGCGGAACGGATCGCGTGCCTTCCGGCATCGCAACTACCGGCTGTTCTTCTCGGGCCAGCTGGTCTCGCTCGTCGGCACCTGGATGCAGACGGTGGCCCAGGCGTGGCTCGTCCTCCAGCTCACCGGGGATCCCTTCCTGCTGGGCCTGGTCGCCGCGATGCAGTTCCTGCCGGTCATGGTCCTGGGCCTGTTCGGCGGCCTGATCGCGGACGCGCTTCCCAAGCGCCGGACGCTGATCGCCACCCAGACCATCCAGATGGTGCTCGCGTTCGTCCTGTTCGGGCTCACGGCCACCGGCGCGGTCCAAGTCTGGCAGATCATCGTCCTGGCGCTGCTGCTGGGCATCACCAACGCCGTGGACATGCCCACCCGCCAGTCGTTCGTGGTCGAGATGGTCGGGCGGAGCGACACTGCGAATGCCGTGGCCCTCAACTCCGCGGTCTTCAACACGGCGCGGATCGTGGGACCGGCGGTCGCGGGCCTGGCGATCGGGGCCTTCGACATCTCGATCGCGTTCCTGCTCAACGGCATCAGCTTCCTCGCGGTGATCGTCGCGTACGCGATGATGCGCGACGAGGAGCTGGTCTCGGCGCCGGTCCTCGACCGCCCGAGGACGATCGGCGAGGTGGGCCGGACCCTGGCCGAGGGCGTCCGCTACGTGCGGAGGACTGACCTCGTCCTGCTGGCGACCGTGATCGTGGGCCTCGTGTCGCTGTTCGGGATGAACTTCGGCGTGATCATCCCGGCGCTCGCGCAGGAGGTGCTCCACACGGACGCCACCGGGTACGGGTTCCTGATGGCCGCGTCGGGGATCGGGGCCCTGGCCGCCGCGCTGGGGATCGCGTTCTCCGGCCGTTCCGCGCCGGCGAACATCGCGGGAGGCGCGCTCCTGCTGGGGATCGCCGAGATCGCCGCGGCTGCGATCCACGTCTACCCGCTCGCGCTCGTGGCGATGGCGTTCGTGGGCTTCGGGGCCATCGGCATGGCGGCCACCGCCAACACGGTGATCCAGCTGGCCGTGCCGAACGAGCTGCGCGGCCGGGTGATGAGCGTCTACACGACCGTGTTCGTAGGCTCCTCCCCGATCGGCGGCCTGCTCATGGGCGGGATCGCGTCGAAGTTCGGGGTGGACGTCTCGCTCGCCGTCGGGGGGATCGCCTGCGCGGCGCTCGGGCTGATCGCCGCGTGGTGGCTGCGCCGGATCCCCGCCCCGGGCCTCCGGCGCACGACCGTCCCGGTGCCGGCCGACGGCGCCCCGTCCAGCCGCTGACCGGCTCGGGTCGCCCTGGCCTCGGTCGTCGGGTCGCGCCGGGCTCAGCTCAGGTCCCGCTGGACGCTGAGCACGTCCTTCAGCTGCTCGACGCGGCTCATCACCTTCGCCAGCTGTGCGACCGACGCGACCTGCAGCGTCATCGCCACGAACGCCGTGTGGTCCGGGCTCACCCCGAGGTTCGCGGCCAGGATGTTGACCTTGTTCTCGGCCATGATCTGGGTGATGTCGGACAGGAGCCCGGTGCGGTCGTACGCCTCCACGCGGATCGCGATCGGGTACGTCTGGGCCGGCGCCGCGTCCCATTCCACGTCGATCAGGCGGCTGACCTCGCGCTCGTTCTGGACGGTGGGGCAGGAGCGCAGGTGCACCGTGATGCCCTTGCCTCGGGTGATGAACCCGGCGATCGGGTCGCCCGGGATCGGGTGGCAGCACTTGGCGAACCGGACCAGCAGGTCCCCCACCCCCTTGACCCGGACGCCGCCGGTCCGCGCAGGCTGCGGCGGGGCGACCGTGGGCAGGGTGATCTGGCCGTCGTCGAGGACGCCCAGGCGCATCACCACCTGCTGGGCGGAGATGGCCCCGTAGCCGATCGCGGCCAGGAAGTCGTCGATCGTCTCGTGCTTGTAGTAGGAAGTGGCGACCTCTGCCAGCTTCTCGTGGCCGATGGCCTGGAGGCTGGTCCGGGCCAGGCGCCGCAGCTCCCTCTCCAGCGACTCCCGACCGTGGATGATGTTCTCGGCGCGGTCCTTCTTCTTGAACCACTGGCGGATCTTCTCCCGGGCGTGGGAGGTCCTGACGATGTTCAGCCAGTCGCGGGACGGGCCGTGCTCGCCCTTGGTGGTCACGATCTCGACGATGTCGCCGTTGTTGAGGCGGTAGTCGAGCGGCACGAGCCGGTTGTTGACCTTTGCCCCGATCGTGCGGTGACCGATGTCGGTGTGGATGCGGTAGGCGAAGTCGAGCGGCGTGGAGCCCGCCGGCAGGTCCTTCACGTCGCCGCGCGGCGTGAACACGAACACCTGGTCCTGGAAGATGTCGAGCTTGATGCCCTCGACGAACTCCGTCGCGTCGGACTCGCTGACGTCGCGCTGCCACTCCATCAGCTGGCGCAGCCAGGCCAGCTTCGCGTCGTAGTCGCGCTCGGCCTTCGACCCTTCCTTGTACCGCCAGTGGGCCGCGATGCCCACCTCGGACACCTGGTGCATCGCGTGGGTCCGGATCTGGATCTCGAGCGGCTTGCCGTCGAGCGCGATCACCGCGGTGTGCAGCGACTGGTAGAGGTTGTTCTTGGGGACGGCGATGTAGTCGTCGAACTGGCCGGGGATCGGGCGCCAGAGCGCGTGGACGATGCCCAGCGCCGCGTAGCAGTCCCGGATGTCGTCCACCAGCAGGCGGATGGCGTAGACGTCGTAGATCTCGCCGAACTCCGCGCCCTTGCGCTGCATCTTCTTCCAGATGCTGTAGATGTGCTTGGGGCGGCCCTGCAGCTCGGCGTCGATCCCCGCCTCGGCGAGCCGCGGGCGCAACTCATCGATCGCACGCTCGATGTAGGTCTCGCGGCCTGCCCGCCGGGTGTCGAGGAGCCTCGCCAGCTCGCGGAAGGCCTCCGGCTCGAGCGCCTTGAACGAGAGGTCCTCCAGCTCCCACTTGATCTGCCAGATGCCCAGCCGTTCCGCCAGCGGTGCGTAGATCTCCAGCGTCTGGCGGGCGATGCGCTGCTGCTTCTCGGTCTTGAGGGCGCCGAGGGTGCGCATGTTGTGCAGCCGGTCCGCGAGCTTGATCAGGACGACCCGGATGTCGTCGGCCATGGCCAGGAACATCTTCCGGATGTTCTCGGCCTGCTGCTGCTCGTGGCTGTGGGTGCTGAACTTGGACAGCTTCGTGACGCCATCCACCATGTGGGCCACCTCGGGCCCGAACTGCTCCTCGACGTCCGCGAGGCTGTACTCGGTGTCCTCCGCGACGTCATGCAGGAGCGCGGCGGCGACGGCGAGGGGGTCGATGCCGAGCTCGGCGAGGATCTGCGCGGACGCGATGGGGTGCGTCACGTACGGCTCGCCCGACGCGCGCACCTGGCTGCTGTGCGCCTCCACCGCGAGGTCGAACGCGCGCTTGACCATCGTGAGGTCGGCCTGCGGATGGTGCCTGCCGACCGCCGCGAGGAGCTGGTCGCGGAGCGCTTCGAGATCGAGGGTGATCGCGACCCGTGCGGGGGCCGTGATCGGGCCGGACTCGATGTCCGAGTCGCCCGGGTCGGCCCCGCGGCGCACGGGCCGGCGGCCTCCCGCCGCACGGGCGCGGGCGGGCGCGAGAGAGACCTCGGGGTCGCGGACGATCTGGTCGGGCATGCGACGGAGTCTAACCGGAAGGGCTGGCGATGGCTCCCAGCAGGCCGACCGCGAGGTCACCCGACAACCGCAGGCCGCCGGCACCGGTGACCTCGACCGAGGCGAGGCGGATCGGAAGACCGCCGCCACCACCGAGCAGGACGACCGTCCGGCCCGCCTCCGGGCCGTCGAGCACCTTCGCCTCGAGGTCTCCCGCCGCGGACACGTCCAGGCGGGCATGGACCAGGATCCCGATCCGGACGGCCACGAGGTCCGGCGCGGACAGCGTGACCGCGGAAGGCCGGACGCCCAGCTCCGCCTCGACGGCGTCCGCCAGCAGCGCCTCGGCGTCGGCCGCGGCGATCGTGGTCGATGCGGTCACGGTGTCCCCGCCGCCCGAGAGCGTGATGGACGAGAGCACGACGGGCCGCCCGCCCACGCCGGGCACCGTGACGTCCAGCAGCTCGCCGTCAACAGTCGCCGCGGTCCGGTCCAGGATCGCCACGTTCCCAAGCACCACGTCCAGCGAGCCGATCCCGACTCCCCGGAACGTCGCCCGCGTCGCCCGCACCCGGACTCGGTCCGCGTGCAGCCCCAGCAGGTCCGTCGGCGGGCTGCTGGTGACCGTCACCGTGGTGTCACCGGCCTGGAGGCCACCCGCGGTGATCCCCGCGGTGAGGATCGCGGACGCCGCGGCGGGCAGCCCCGCGTAGACCCCGAACACGAGGACGATCGCGCCGAGGAGCAGCGTGAACAGGCAGCCTCGCATCGTCAGCGGCCGGCGAAGCCCATCGCCGCGAGCAGCTCGCGCGCGACGCGGGCCTCGTCCCAGGGAATCGCATGGTCCGCGTACAGGATCGTGGGCTCGTGACCCTTGCCGGCGAGGAGGACCAGGTCACCCCGCCCGGCCCGGTCGAAGGCGGCCGCGATGGCCTCGCGCCGGTCGGCGATGGCCAGGACGTCCTCGCCCCGGCGGCGGCCAGCGGCCTCGGCGCCGCTGACGATCTCGGCGATGATCGCGTCCCGGTCCTCGCCCCGCGGGTCTTCGTCGGCCGCGATCACGAGGCGGCACCGCTCCCCGGCGATCCGGCCCATCACGGCCCGCTTGGCCGTGTCGCGCTCGCCACCCGACCCGAAGACGGCGATGAGGGATCCACCCTGCGCCGCTGCCACGGGCGCCAGCAGGTCCAGCACGACCTGCAGCGATGCCGGCGAGTGGGCGTAGTCCACGATCACGCCGAACGGCTGTCCCGCGTCGATCCGCTCCATGCGCCCCGGGACTCCTTCCACGGCCTCCAGGCCGGCGCGGACGTCGGCCTGGTCCAGCCCCAGCGCGTCGCCGAGCGCCACCACGGCGAGCGCGTTGTGGGCGTTGAAGCGGCCGGCCAGCCGGAGGGTGAGGGCGCCCTCGCCGGACGGCGCCCTGTACCGGACACGGAGACGGTGCGCATCCTCCTCGACGGCTGTCGCCCGCACGTCGGCCTGCGGGCCGGTCCCGTATCCGATCACGAGTGCCCCGGCGGCACGGGCCGCGACGAAGAAGGCGGACGCGGCCGGATCGTCGCGGTTGATCACGGCAGCCTTGGGCCAGGGATGGCCCGCGACGATCTTGGCCGGGTTGGCGGGTCCCGGGGCGAGCGCCGAGAACAGCCGCAGCTTGGCGTCCCGGTAACGCTCGAAGGTGCCGTGGAGCTCGAGGTGCTCGTGCGTGAGGTTGGTGAGGATCGCCGCGTCGTAGGCGACCCCCGACACGCGCTCCAGCTCCAGGGCGTGCGACGTGGTCTCGAGGACGGCGGCGGCGTTGCCCGCGCCGCGCATCGCGGCGAGGGTCGCCTGGAGCTCGGGGGCGCCGGGCGTGGTGACGTGGGCCTCGTGCCGCTCGCGGAGCCCACCGATCCTGGTCTCCACGGTGCCGATGAGCCCGGTCGAGACACCCGCCGCCTCCAGCGCGGCCACGGCGAGGAACGAGGTGGTCGTCTTGCCGTCCGTCCCCGTGATCCCGATCACGCCCAGGTCCCGCGACGGGTCGCCGGCCCACCAGCAGGCCGCCTCGGCAAGCGCCCGTCGCGCGCCGGCGACGACGACCTGGGGGATCCCGGCCCCCTCGACCGGCCGTTCCACCAGGGCCGCCGCGGCCCCGGCCGAGGCGGCGCGGGCCACGAAGTCGTGCCCGTCGACGTGGAAGCCGGGCACGGCCACGAACAGCGCCCCGGGCCCGGCTCCGCGCGAGTCCTCGGTCACGAGGCTGACGCCGGTGCCGGAGACCTCTGCCGCGGTCGAGGCCGGACCGCCGGGGCGAACCTCGCGGACGAGGCCCGCGGCTTCGAGACGGGCGAGGAGGTCCCCGAGCGGCCTCGGCTCCCGCGGGACGGCCGTCTCGACCAGGCGCTCCAGGTGGGTGGGTCCCGGGCTCACCGGCCACCCCTCCCGCGCGCCGTCGAACGGGTCAGCCTCGTGGTCGCCCGCCCCAGGGCGTAGCGAACCGGGCGGCCGACCCACTCCTGGGCCCCGGCAAGCTCCACCCACGCTGCCCCGAACGAGCGCTTGTGCTCGTACAGCCCGAACGTGGGCTCCCCGGGCACCGGGGGCCGCCGGGCGCCCGCGACGTCCACGCCGCCGAGGTCCATCTCCGGCCGTCGCTCGGCGACCGCCAGCTGGATCGCCCGCCACCGGAGGAGATGCATCGTGCCCGGGTGGTCCCGGCGGTGGTCCGCCACGTCGGCCGAGTGCGCGGTGGACAGGCGGCGTCCGTGGCGGTACAGGACGAGCCCGCCCAGGACCGGACCCGTCTCGTCGCCCTCGCGCGCCTCCAGGTAGACGAGGTGGCCGGCGCCGAGGGCGCGCAGCCACCACGCGACGTAGCCGGCACGGCCGCCGAGCCTGAAGCCGAGCCGGTCGCCGGTCGCGTGGAGCAGGTCGTAGAACCTGGGCAGGGCCACGTCCGCGGGCTCCCGGGTCCCGGTGAACCCGTCGAGGTCCGTCCCGCGCGCATCGTGGCGCACCACGACGACCCCGTCGCGCTCCGCCTGCCGGATCCGCTGGCGCGTGGACTTGGCCACCCCGGCGAGCACGCCCGCCGCGTCGCCGTCGCCGGGCAGCCCGAGTGCCATCCGGTGACGGGAGGGCTGGATCTCCGGGATGCCGTGGAAGCCCGCAGCCTCGAGGGTCGCGAGGTAGGCCGGATCGCCGGCTGCAACCTCCGCGTCCGCCGCGACCACGTCCACCCCGTGGCGGGCGAGATGCCGCGCCGCCGCCGCGAGCGTCTGCCCGATGGCCGCACCGGTGCCGTCTCCCGTCCAGGGCGTCCCGGGTCCGACCGGACCACGGGGCAGGTAGGCCGACCCGCCGCCGACGAGGGGCCACGGCCGCACGAGCGCCAGGGCTCGCAGGTCGCCGGCCGCCAGGTACCGCGGCTGCCACCCGCCGGCCTCGCGATGCGCCGCCCAGGCCCGCGACTGGAAGACGTGCCCGCCCGGGGCATCGACCGCCGCGGCGTCCCAGCCGTCGAGGTCCGTCCCGCCGAGCTGCCGGACGGCGAGGGTCACCCGTCGCCCCCGGCCTCGCCGCCGGCTCCCCCGCCGGTTCCGTCGGTTCCACCGCCCGCGTAGCCCGCGGCCGTCGTCCCGCCGCCGCGGAGCCCGTGGCGGAGCCGCTCCACGCGGACCCTCGCCCGCTGGGCCACCTGGTAGGTCCTCCGCCCGAAGGGGTCGAGGACGAGGTCCCATGCCCCGACGTAGGCGATCTCCCGTCCCCCGAACCCCGTCTTGAAATGCGCGATCCCGGCATGGGCCAGGCCCCACAGGTCGTAGCTGGTGGCACCCGCCTCCCTGGACGAGCGGATGGCCTCCCACTTGAGCAGGTAGTTCGCCCGGCTGTCCGCGCCGGCCTGCGTCATGCCCCCGTAGGGCTCCACCACGCGGGTCCCGGCCCGCAGCAGGAAGAGGGTCGCCACGGGAGTGGCGTCGGGCAGCTCGGCGAACAGGAGCCGGGCCCGCCCGGCGGGTCCGAAGGCGTCCCACGCGTCGCGATATGCCGACTCCGCCCGGATCAGGAAGCCCGCGCGCTCCGCCGTCTCGCGATAGATCCGGTAGAACTCGTCCAGGCGCTCGGGCCCCGCATCCACGATGTGCACCCCGCCCGCGCGCGCCTTGTTCACGTACTGGCGCCACTTCTTGCGCAGGTCGCCCCACAGGGCATCCTCGTCGGCCGCGAGGTCGATGACGCGGGTCGAGACGGGCTGGATGGGCGGAGCCTCCCGCCAGCCGGCCTGCCGAAGCCCCTCGACCACCGCCCCGTCCCGGTCCGGGCCGGCGCCACGCTCGATCTCCGGGTCGATCCGCAGGTGACTCACGCGGCCGCCCGTGCGGAGCCCGGCCCGGGCGACGGCCGTGAAGCGGGCGATGCCCTCCGCGTCCCAGCGGTCCAGCACGGGGCCGCGGGGGGCATAGCCGAAGGCCCAAGGAAGGGCACCGGGACGGCGGAGCAGGACCTGGGCGCCGACGGCGGGTGCGTCCGCGGTCCCCGGCTGATGCAGCCGGCGGGCGGACCAGCCGTTGACCGCCTTCACCTGCGCCCAGCCGGTGAGCTGGAGGTACGAGCCGCGCGGGTTCGCCTCGACGAAGGCGTCCCACGCGGCGGGATCGGCGTCGCGGGTGATCGAGGCGGGCGCGGGTTCGCCGCCGGCGGGCGCGAGTGCGCTGCCGGGAGGACGGCCGCTCATGCGCGGCCGCGCCGGCGGAAGAGGTCGAACACGACCCCGACGATAGTGCGGAGCTCCCCGATCCGCAACGCGAGGGAGCCCGCCACGATCACGAGGCCACCGGCCACCGTGGCCAGGACGAGGCTCACCAGCACCTGCACCTGCGACAGGTCGGGACCCCAGGCGCCGACCAGCAGCTGCTGCACGGCATACGCCGCCGCCGCCCCGAACGCCGAGACGATGGCCGTGACCACCATCACCCGCACGACCTCTCCCAGGCCCAGGCCCGGGATGCGGCGGCGCAGGAGGACCGCGAGCATGAGGGTCTCGACCCACGCTCCGGCGGCGATCGCCAGCGCCAGCCCGACCACGCCCAGGGGCCCGACCAGGGCCAGGGCAACGGCGACATCCACGACCACCGCCACGATCGCGGCCACGACCGGCGTCGCGGTGTCCTGGTGGGCGTAGAACGCCCTGGCCAGAACGGCGATCAGCGAGTGGGCCGTGAGCCCGACCATGAACGCGGAGAGCGCGGCGCCCGTGACCTGGAGCGCCGCGTCCGAGGCGCCGTTGTAGTCGAACAGCAGGCGGGTGACGTCGTCGGCGAGAACGAACCCGAGCGCCGAGATGGCGATCATCACGTACGCCAGCAGCCGCAGGCCCCGGACCAGCAGCCGCCGGAACGCCACCGTGTCGCCCAGCGCGGCCTCGCGCGAGAGCGACGGCAGCAGGACCACGCCCAGCGGCACGCCGATGATCCCGATCGGGATCTGGAGCATCGCGAAGGCGAACGTGAACGCGGCGATCGCGCCGGAGGTGAGCATCGACGCGAGGCTGGTCATGACCAGGAACACGACCTGGGTCGCGCCCAGCCCCAGCGCCCGCGGCCCCATGAGCAGCAGCGCGCGCCGCGCGTTCGGGTCGCCGACGTCAACGCGGGGCACGATCCGCGCACCGATCCGGCGGACGTTGGGGACCTGGACGAGGAGGTGCCCCACGGCCCCGATGACGACGCCCACGGCCAGCCCCGCGACGCCGAGGATCGGCACCAGCAGGATCGCGCCCAGGATGATCGCGAGGTTGTACACGAGCGGGGCAACCGCGGACGCGGCGAACCGCCCCTTGGAGTTGAGCACGCTGGTCGCGACCGCGCCGCCGGCGAGGAACAGCGGCGAGAGCACCATGATCCGGGTCAGCTCGACCGTGAGCGCCATCTCGGCGTCGTCGAAGCCCGGGGTGATGATCGGCACGATGACCGGCGCAGCGACCAGGACGACGGCCGCCAGCACCGCCAGCGCGCTCAGCATCAGGGTCGTGACGGTGGACACGGCCCGCCAGGCCCGCGCCTCCTCGTCGGCGGCGAGCAGGGCCGAGATGACCGGGATCAGCGCCGACGAGAGCGCGCCCGCTGCCACGAGCTGGAACAGGAAGTCGGGGATCCGGAACGCCGCGAAGAAGGCATCCAGCTGCGCGGGGTCCGGCACCGCCGCCGCGATGACGACATAGCGGAAGTAGCCGAGCACCCGCGACGCGGCGAACGCCGCCGTCACGATCATCCCCGCGCGGGCGATGGACCGCGTCGTCGCGGAGCCGGCGCGCGAGGCCGGCGTCCGCACCGCGGGCTCTGGCTCCGGGTCGAGGAGGAGGTCGCCCGTCTCGTCCATCAGGTCGCCCTGGCCCGCGGGTGTGCCGACCGGTAGGCGTCCTGCAGCCGCGCCGGCGACACGTGCGTGTAGACCTGCGTCGTTGCCAGGCTCTCGTGGCCGAGCAGCTCCTGGACCACACGCAGGTCCGCGCCGCCCTCGAGGAGATGGGTCGCGAAGCTGTGCCGGAGCGTGTGCGGGCTCACGCCCTCGGGCAGACCGGCGAGGCGGCACAGGCGGTCCAGGCGGCCGCGCAGGCCGCGCACCCCGAGGGCCCCGCCGTGGTGGTTGAGGAAGACCGCGCTCGACGCGGGGGCAGCGGACGAGGGCAGGCGCCGCTGGAGCTCCGGGCGTCCCTCGTCAAGGTAGGCGCGCAGGGCCTCCCGTGCGGGTCGCCCGAGCAGCCCGATCCGCTCCTTGCGTCCCTTGCCCAGCACGCGCAGCTCCCCGCGGCGTAGGTCCAGGCTGCCCAGGTCCGCGGCCGCCAGCTCGCTGATCCGCAGGCCCGCCGCATACGCCGTCTCGACGAGCGCCCGGTCCCGCAGCGCCAGCGCCCGCGCGAGCTCCGGGTCGCGCCGCGCGGTGGCGGACCCGCCCGTGCCGGCCGCGTCGAGGTCCGCCTCGACCGCGGCCACGAGCAGCTCGATCTGCTCAACCTCGAGGACCCGTGGCAGGCGGCGGGGAAGCCGCGGCGTGGCGATGGCACCCCACGGGTCGCCGGGAGCCAGGCCGGCCCGCGAGGCATAGCGGTGGAACGCTCGCAGGGCCGCCAGGCGCTGGGCGACGGACGACCGCGCGTGGCCCAGCCGAGATCTCGGCCAGGTAGGCGCGCAGGACCTGGCGCCCGGGTGCCCGCCAGTCGGCTTCGTGCGCCTCGAGCCAGGCGAGATACGCCTTCACGGTCGCCTCGTACGAGCGGCGCGTCTCCGCCGAGGTGTCGCGAGCCTCCAGGGAGCGGACGAACCGGGTGAGCGCCTCGGACCCCGTCACGCCGGCGTGATCCGGCTCACGACCGGGTGGTTCGACGCGTTCCGCCCCCCGATGGGGACGCGCCGGCCGGGACGCGCGTCGATCGCCGCTCCGCGCCGCCGGCGCGCACGGCAGTCCCCCGGCCGCCCCCGCGCCGGGCGGGCTTCGCCAGGGCGGACGGGTCGGCCGGTCCACCGGCCAGGCGCAGCCCCACCAGGACGCCGTCCGGCAGCTCCACGGTGGCGCCACAGGCCAGGCACAGGCCGGCCTCGCCCTTCCGGGCGACCGGTCCCGCACCGTCCTCGTGGGCGTCGTGGACGGCCCCTGTCGGCTCGTAGTTGGTCGTGAAGTCGCACTTCGGGTAGGCGGAGCACCCCCAGAAGACGTTCCCGGTGCGCCGTGCGCGACGCGCGACGAGATGACCGTCGCCGTTCTTGGGGCAGGTCACCTCGAACGGGAGCTGGTCCGGGGGCGGCGGGCCGTCCCTCCTGATGTAGTCGCAGTCGGGATAGCGGGAGCAGCCGAGGAACGCCCCGAACCTGCCCCGCTTGGTGGCCAGGACGCCCTCGCCGCACTGCGGGCAGGGGTCGCCGTCGCCCTCGAGCCTCGGGGCCTCCTCGCCGGGGAGCGGGCGTGTCTCCTTGTGGTCCGGGTAGGTGGAGCACGCCAGGAACTTGCCGTTGCGACCCAGGCGGATGACCATCGGGTGGCCCTCCGAGCACACCTCGTCGGTCTCCTGGGTCGTGATGTCCCTGCGCCTGACCTGCTTGCGCACCTCGTCCACACGGTCCCGCAGCGGGCCGAAGAACGCACGCAGCAGCGGCACCCATTCGCGCTGGCCGCCGGCAACCTCGTCCAGCTCTTCCTCCATGCGGGCGGTGAACGCCAGGTCCACGTACTCGCCGAAGTACGCCACCAGGAAGTCCGTGACGATCTCGCCGATCTCCTCCGGGTGGAGGCGGCGCTCCTCGACCCTGACATAGCCGCGGTCCACGATCGTCGAGATCGTGGCGGCGTACGTCGAGGGGCGCCCGATCCCGTTCTCCTCGAGGGCCTTGACGAGCGTCGCCTCGGTGTACCGGGGCGGCGGCTCCGTGAAGTGCTGGGTGGGCGTGACGGTCTCGACGGTGGTGGGATCGCCCTCGCGAAGCGGCGGGAGCGTGCGCTCGGCCTCCTCGGCGGCGTCGTCCTGGCCCTCCGTGTAGACGGCCGCGAAGCCGTCGAACAGGGTCCGGGTGGCCGAGGCGCGCAGGCGGTAGTCGCCGGCCACCAGCTCCACCGTCGTGGTCTCGAGCTCCTTGGCGGCCATCTGGGACGCGATTGCACGCTGCCAGATCAGCCGGTAGAGCTTGTGCTCGTCGCCCTTGAGGTGCGTCCGCATCGAATCGGGGTCCCGCCGGAAGAGCGTCGGCCGGATCGACTCGTGCGCCTCCTGGGCGCCCTTCTGCTTCGAGCGGTAGACGTTGCCCCTGCCGGTGCCGTACCGCTCGCCGAAGCGATCCCTGATCACGGCCTGCGCCTCCGCCATCGCGACGCCGGCGATCGCGGTCGAATCTGTTCGCATGTAGGTGATCAGGCCCACGTGGCCGTCGGGCGTGTCCACGCCCTCGTAGAGGCGCTGGGCAACCGACATCGTGCGCTTCGGGCTGAAGCCGAGCTTGCGGCTGGCCTCCTGCTGCAGGGTGCTGGTGGTGAACGGCGGCGACGGCTTGCGCTTCGATGCCCGGGTGGCAACCGTGTCCACGACCGGCTGCAGGCCACGCAACGCCTCCGCGTGCCGGGCGGCGGTGCCGCCGTCCCCGACATCGACGGTCTTGCCCCTGATCCGGACGACGTCCGCGATGAACGTGTCGCCCGCGGCCGACCGGAGCAGCGCCTCGAGCGTCCAGTACTCGCGCGCCGTGAAGCCGCGGATCTCGCGCTCCCGGTCCACGACCAGGCGCAGGGCGACGGACTGGACGCGGCCCGCGCTCAGGCCACCGCGCACCTTGCGCGAGAGCAGCGGGCTGAGCGTGTACCCGACCAGGCGGTCCACGATCCGGCGTGCCTGCTGCGCGTCGACGAGGTGCTGGTCGATGTCGCGCGGATGGGCGAAGGCGTCGAGGATCGCACCCTGGGTGATCTCGTTGAACGTGACGCGGCGCGTCTTGGACGCGGGGACGTTGGCGGCCTCGGCGACATGCCAGGCGATCGCCTCGCCCTCGCGATCGAGGTCGGTGGCGAGCCAGACGTCCAGGGCGCCGCGGGCGGCCTTCTCGATGGCCGCGACCTGCTTGCGGCGATCGTCCGGGATGACGTACTCGGGCGCGAAGTCGTTGTCCACGTCCACGCCCAGCTTGCCCTTGCCGGGGTTCTCGGGCAGGTCCCGGACGTGGCCATACGAGGCGAGGACCTCGTAGTCCCCACCGAGGTAGCGTTCAATCGTCCGCGCCTTGGCGGGCGACTCCACGATCACGAGATGCTTGGGCATGGCGGCCGGGAGTGTAGCACCGGCCTCCTGGCCCACCGCATGCCCCTGACTTGCCTGGCGCTTGCCTGGCGCTTGCCCGGAGCACGCCTCAGATGTCGCGGATCCGCCGCAGGAAGTCCTCGTCGATCTCGAGATCACCCTCCGGGTCCGCATCCGCAGCGTCGTCACCGGGTCCGCCGGCGACCACCGGCAGGAGGTCGCGGTGGCCGGTGGAGTCCGTCGGGCCGGAGGGGCCTGCGTCCATCGGACCGTCCGGCAGGTCACCGGTCCGGAGGGGATCGAAGGAGCCCTCCGGGATCTCGAGGAAGCGGACGACGTGATACGGGAAGAAGAACGTTGCCGTGCTGCTGTCGATGAACACGGGGCGCTTGCCGTCCGGAGACCGCACATTGGTGCACACGAGGCCCGCGTCGCTGGCGCGCGGCAGGGCGAACAGGTCGGCGAGAAGGGGCTGCTCGTTGGCGAGGTGAATGGCGACGTTGCGGATCACCCGGTGATGATCCCTGTCCGCGGGCCGCGCGTCACCCGCCCGATGGTCCCACCCGGGCTCCCGGACGCCCGGTCGACCGGGACGCCCGCTCAGGTGAGCTACCCGGTCAGGGGTGGTAGAGGTCCACCACGAGACGGACACGCCCAGCGGACACCCACACGCCGATCCCTGCCCGGTCGTACTGGGCATTCATCAGGTTCTTGTAGTGGCCGCCGTTGTACGGCTTCTCGCTCTGGAAGTACAGGTGGGAGCCGAGCACCGCGTTGAAGGCGTTGCCCGACCGGCAGCCGAGGTTCTCGCCCCACCGGTAGCTGGTGAACCCGGCCCGGCGCAGGCGGTCCCCGGGCGTGCCGCCGATGAAGTGGTCGCACAACCCGCGGGTGGCGAGGAGCTTGGCGTACGGCCGCGAGACCTTGGCGCTGATCGAATCGCTGAGCATGAGGGGGGCGACGTCGCGACCACCGGGCGACGAGCAGTTGCCGCTCGACGTCACCCAGCCGCCCGTGCGCGTGCAGTTCATCAAGTCGAGGTAGTAGGCCTCGACAGAAGTCCAGCTGCCGGAGACGGCCCCGCCGCCGCCGGAATGGACGATCGGCTTGGTGCTGCTTGACGTCTTGGGGTGCGCGGCAGGCTTGGGCTTGGGCTTGGGCTTGGGGGTCGGCTTGGGGACCACGGTGAACGTGCCCGTGCCTGCCTTTGCGAGCGGCGCGCCGGTCCTCGACTGGGCCGTCGGCTTGACCGTGACGACCACCTGGGCGCCGTACGGGAGGGCCGATGCCGGGTCGAACACGAGCACCGTGTCCTTCTCCGCCCAGGTCACCTTGCCGGCGATCGCCTTGCCGCCGGCGGTGACGCTCAGCGCCGCGGCCGTGCTCTTGCGGTCCATGCCGTCCGTGAACCGGACCGAGATCAAGGCCGCCTGGGCCGCGCCCGAGGTTCCGGCGCGCGGCCGGAACCGAACGACCGAGGGGGCCGTGACCGTCCTGATCTGGAGGGCCGGGGACGCGGCGAACGGGACGCCGTCGGCGTCCTCGAGGCCCTCGACCCGGATCCTGTAGGTCGTGTCCGGGGCAAGCTTCACGGTGGGCGTGAAGACGAACTCGCGATCGGACGTGCCGAGCGTCACGACGCCGTCGAGCGCGGGCTCGGTCCGCAGCGCGGAGCGCACGGCGACCAGGCCCACCGGGCGGTCGAGGACGATCGTGAACGTCGTGTCGAGCCGGGCGCGGTCACCGGACCGCTTCGCGGCGCTGAGCGAACCCGTCCCGCCATGACCCGTCAGGACAAGCGCCCTCACCGGGGCCTCGAGGTCGGCGCCGCCCGCGCTTCGAGCGGCATCAGAGACGGTGACCGTGTAGAGCGTGTCGGGCGCCCAGTGCCCGACCGGCGCGATGGTGAGCACTCGGCCGGCGGTGTCCCAGGTGAAGGTCACCGGCGATTCGGGGGTGACCCGGAGCGCGGCCGCGACGGACGCGGGTTCCATCGGCGCGGCGAAGGCGATCGTGAACGGGTCCGTCAGGGCATGGCCGGTCCGGACGGCGTCAAGCATCTCCGCGGCGACCGGCGCCGGCTGCGACTGCGGCACGGCGGCGCTCGGTGCCGGGGGCACGCTGGCCACCACGACGAGCCCGATCACGGCGCCGGCGGCGAGGCCCGAGGCGATCCTGGTCCGCGTCCCGCGTCCGACGAGGACGGCGAGATAGACCGTGAGCAGGACGGGCAGGGCGAGCAGGGCCGCGCCGAGCTTTCGCAATAGCCAGTCCTCCATTACGCCGTCGGTTGTGCGCCGTTTGCCGCTCGCGGAGCCTGCGGCTGGCTCCTGGCGGCGCACCGCGCTCGTCACGCGACCCCCCGCGACTGGCCCGAGGGTAACACCCGCCTCGCCGGAAAGGCAACCCGGAAGACGGGTCGCGACCGACCGTCCGCCGCCGGTCCGGCGGTCAGGCGGCCCTCCCCCGGGCCGGCCGGGGACGATCCGACGCGTGCGCCGACGCCAGCGGACCCGCGGCCCGGTATCGTCCGAAGGTCTCCAGGACGAGGCCGCGCACCTCGAGCGACGTCAGCGCGACCAGCACCGCGGCGCCCGGCATCCGGGTCGCGAGGACCAGCTCGTCCACGGATCCGCGACCCGCGGCGACCTCGTGCGCGACCATCCTCTCCATGGGTCCCAGCATCGCCAGGACGGCCTCCACGGGCGTCCGGCCGGGACGGGCCCGGTTGCAGGCTCCCCGATGGTGTTCGGCCCCGGGGCCCGCGGCTGACCCGGCCAGATCGAGGTCGACCAGCAGCTCCGGGATGCCGGACACGATCCGCGCCTCCGGGCCCGCCTCGCGGAGGAAGGCGAGACACCCTGCGACGGCCGGGTCGTCCAGGCGCCCGGGCACGAGATGGAGCCCCCGGCCCTGTTCGAGCGCCCACGCCGCCGTCGTCAGGGCTCCGCTCCGGGCACCCGCCTCCACGACCACGGTCGCGTCCGCGAGGCCGCTGATGATCCGGTTCCGGCGCGGGAACGTGCCGCGCGTGGGGACCGTGTCGGGGGAGAACTCGCTCACCACGGCACCGCCGCCGTCCGCGATCGCACGGGCAAGGCTTCGGTGCGCCGCCGGGTAGAGCCGCTCGTGGCCACCGCCGATGACCGCGACGGTGGGCGTGCCGAGCCTCACGGCCGCGGCGTGGGCGGCGGCGTCGATCCCCAGCGCAAGCCCGGACACGATCGTCGCTCCAAGGCCGGCCACCGCGTCCGCGATCCGGCCTGCCGTCTCCCGTCCCACGTTCGTCGGCCGCCGGGTCCCCACGATCGCCACGGCATGGTCGCGATCGAGCGCCGCCGGGTCGCCATGCAGGAACAGGACCGGCGGCGGCAGGTCGATCCGCCGCAGCCGGTGGGGATACGCCTCGTCGGCGAGCGTGACGGCCAGGACACCCGACCGGCGCACCGGGGCCAGCCGCGGGGCTGCGTCGCGTGCCGCCGTCGCGATCTCCGCGGCGGATGCTGCCGTCAGGGTCGGGCTGCCCCCGTCCGGGGAGCACGTCGCCGCCACCAGCGCAGCCACCGCTCCCGTTCGCCGGGCCGTGACCATGACCGCGCTGGCGCTGCCGAAGACCGTCAACAGCCGGGCGAACGAGACGGGTCCGACGCCCGTGACCCCGGCCAGCACGATCCACGCGTCCCGCTCCTCGCCGACCACCGGTCCCCCGAAGGCCGGCCAGGGTGCCGGCTCGCGCCGGCGCCGGCTCGCGCGCGGGCGCCGGCTCGCGCCGAGGCCCCGGCTCGATGGGACCCTCGCCGGCCGCTGCCTCCCCGGAACCTCCGACCTCCGGACCGTCCGCCCGCCCGAGCGGGCCGTGCCGCCCGACCCCGAGCATCAGCCCGCCCTCCACATCGCCATCCGGTCCACGGGGGACCGGAACCGCGCAGCCTCGTCGAGGTGGGGAGTCCGGACCGCGGTGTCTCCCGCGAGGTCCGCGATGGTGCGCGCGACCCGGAGCAGCCGGTCGATCCCACGCCCCGAGAGCCCCTCACGCTCCGCGAGAAGGATCGCCCGCCCCTCCGAGGCGGCGTCCATCCGGCACGCCGAGCGCAACGCCCGACCCTGCAGCCGGCCGCCGGGTCGCGTGCCGCCGGGTCGCGTGCCGGCCGACCGTGCCCGCTGCCGTGCCCTCGCCGATGCGATCCGTCCCGCGACGGCGGCCGACGCCTCGGGCTCCATCCCCGCGAGCAGGACCTCCGGTGGGACGCGATCCATGCGGACCCACAGGTCGATGCGGTCCCGGAGCGGTCCCGATACACGGCGCAGGTAGCGCTCCGGTACGCCCGCCGGACAGGTGCAGGTCCGGTCCGCAGCGCCGAACTGCCCGCACGGGCACGGGTTCATGGCCGCGACGAACGTGAAGTGCGCCGGGAACGTCGCCGAGCGGCCCACCCGCACCACCGAGACGAAGCCGTCCTCGAGCGGCTGCCGGAGGGCCTCGAGGACGTCCCGCCCGAACTCCGGCAGCTCGTCGCAGAACAGGACGCCCTGGTCTGCCAGCGTCACCTCGCCCGGCGACATCCGCGGGCCGCCGCCGACCATCCCGGCGTAGGACGTGGTGTGGTGCGGCATCCGGACCGGCGGCCGGCGCACGAGCTCGACCACCGGCCACGGCGAGGCGGCCGAAGCGACGACGGTCGCCGACAGGGCGGCCTCGTCCCCGAGATCGGGGAGCAGGGGCGGGATCGTGCGCGCCAGCAGCGTCTTGCCGGCCCCCGGAGGCCCGATCAGGAGGAGGGCGTGGTCGCCGGTGAGGGCGATCTCCAGCGCCCGTCGCGCGACCGCCTGGCCCCGCACGTCTGCGAGGTCCACGACCGAGGGCTCCCGCGCGGCGCCCACGGCCGGACCCGCGGGCGACGCGTCCGCCGGCGACACGTCCGCCGGCGCCCCGGTCCGCGGCAGTGCCACCGGCCGCGCCGTACGTGACCGCGGTGCCCGGATCGCTTCCGCCGCCTCCGCGACGTCGGCCACCGGCACCGGCTCGACGCCGGGCGCCAGCCTGGCCTCGGCGGCGGCCTCGGCCGGCACCACGACGCGCCGCACGCCGCGGGCCCCCAGGGCGAGGCACATCGGCAGGATCCCCGGCACCCGGCGGACCTCGCCGCCGAGACCAAGCTCGCCGATGAGGGCGACACGGTCCGGCGAAGCGCGCACCTGGTCCGAGCCGAGCAGGATCCCCAGCGCGATCGCGAGGTCCAGCGACGCGCCCGCCTTCCTCAGCTCGGCCGGGGCGAGATTGACGGTGATGCGCCGCGGCGGGTGATGAAAGCCCGCGTTCCGGAGCGCGCCCCGGACACGCTCGCGCGCCTCGGAGAGCGCGGCGTCCGGAAGGCCGACGATCGTGAACCCCGGCAGCCCCGGGGCCACATCGACCTCGACCCGGACGATGCGTCCCGCGATGCCCTGGAGCGTGGCGGAGAGGAGGGTTGCGAGCACGGGTGGCACGATAGGGCGCCCCGCTCACCTGGCGCTTATCCGGACCGGGGACGGGTCCCGGCGCTCCCTCCGGGCACCTCACGCGGCGACCCGATCGCGGGCGCCTCGCCCGGGCGCCTCGCGATCCCCGGCCTCCTGCTAGCGCACCGTGCCGGGTGCGAGCAGGGCCTGGGTGGGTGCGGCCGGCTTGTCGACCGCCTTGGCGAAGTCCATCACCGACCGGCCGAGCACCGAATCCGCCTTCGCGGCCATGAACGGCGCGCCGGTGTTGAGCGCGGAGATGGCGCCGCGGTACTCGTTGACGATCTGGTGCTCGATCGGCCGCCGGAGCGCCCCCTCGGCGCTCTTCACGTTGATCCCCGTGAAGGCGTTCGAGCGATTGAGCACGAGCTTGAGCTTGCCCGCCTCGTAGCCCAGGTGGCCGATCGTCTCGAGCACCAGGCGGACGTTCTTGAGGCACGACAGGTCGGCCGTCATCACGGCATAGATCGTGTCGGCGACGTCGAGCACCATGAGGTTGACGTCGTCGAGCCGCTTGTCGATGTCGACGACCACGTAGTCGTACAGCCCGCGGAGCAGCTGCAGGATCTGGTGCATGTGGGCGGCCGTGACCAGGTCCGCCGCCTCCGGCGAGGGCGGAGCCAGGAGCAGGTCGACGCCCGAGTCGTGCGCCACCACGATGCTCTTGAGGAGGTCCGCGTCCATCGCCGGCGCGCTGACGACGTCCACGATGCTCTTGCGGTCGAGGCCCAGGTCCAGGAACACGCGGTGGTCGCCGAACTGGAGGTTGCCGTCGACGAGGCAGACGCGCCGGCCGATCGCCTGGAGGGCGATGGCCGTGTTGATCGCGATGGTCGTGGTGCCGACGCCGCCCTTGGCGCCGTAATAGGCGTGGATCCGGCCCATCGGCGGACGGCCGACGATCGTCTCGCCGGGGGCGAAGCGCGCCATCAGGCTCTTCATCCGCGCGAGCAGCTCGGCGGGGTGGAACGGCTTGATGAGGTAGTCGTCCGCACCGGACCGCAGCGCGCGCACCTTCTGCTGCACGTCGCGCTCGGCGGTGAGCATGATGATCGGGACGTGCTGGGCGGTGCCCTCGTCGGCGCGGATGCGCGTGGCCACCTCGTAGCCGTCGAGCTGCTGCAGCGTGACGTCGAGCAGGACCAGCGACGGAGCCTCCTCCTGCCAGAGGCGGAGGCCGTCGGCGCCGTTGCCGGCGATGACCACCTCGTACCCCTCCTGGCGGAGGGTGTGCTGGAGGAGCCGCTGGACGCTGGCGTCGTCGTCGACGACGAGTACCTTCCCGGCCAATCCGACCTCCTGCCGCGGCACCGGCATGACGAGCCTGCGCTCGGTTCCCGGCGATGCCCGCTGTGCAGTATAGAGGGGCGCCGGGCGTTGGCCGCTACGATCGAGCGGCCGCGAATGCCTCGCGCAGCAGGCCGGTCACCGCGGCCTCGTACGTGGCCGGATCCGTCCGGTGGCCGGCCCCATGGTCCGCGCCGGGGATCACGAGGTGCCGGGTGCCGGGCGGCGCCGCCGCTGCGACCCGCCTGGCCTCGCGGATCGGCACGGTCCGATCGTCCTCGCCGGAGACCAGGAGCAGCGGCACGTCCTCGAGCAGGCCGACCACGGCGATCGGCTCGGTCGTCCGCGGGTCGCCACCCACGAGCCCGGGAAACCGCCCGAATGCACGCCCGGCGATCAGCCGACCGAACGGCAGCCCGAGGCGGGAGGCCACGACGATCGCGAGCTCGGGCGTCACGGAGTCGGCCACCACGCCCACGATCCGCGGCCGGGGCGCGTCAAGGTGTGCCGCCGGGGCCGCGGGATCGGCGTCCGCGGAGGCCAGGCGCCCGTCGCCCAGGACCGCCACGGCCGCCAGCGCCGTGATCCCGCCCATCGACGAGCCCACCAGCCCCACCCGCCGGACACCCCGTTCGCCCAGGAACGCCAGCGCCCCGGCCACGTCCTCCACCTCCAGCAGGCCGAACGTCGTCGGCCCGTCGTCCGACGCGCCGTGGCCGCGGAAGTCGAGGCCGAGCACGTTCGCCGTTCGGCGGAGGAACGGCCCCATCTCGACGAGGTCGGGGGCGATGGAGCCGCTGTACCCGTGGAGCAGCAGGATTGCCTCGCGCGGATCCGGGACCCACGCGTCCGCCGGGAGGGTCCGCCGGGGCGCGATCCGCCGGGGACGCTGGATCCGCCGGCAGCCATCGGCCCACCAGGCGGACCCCGTCCCGGGAACGGATGCGGACCACCTCGCCGCCCAGCCGGTCCAGGGCCGGTCCCAGGCCGGCCTCCTCCGGCAGGCGGCGCGGCGCCTGGGTGATCCGCCTCGCGAGCCGGTCCAGCACGGGGCCCACCGCGACGACCGCCAGCACCGGCGCGGCTGCGACCGCCAGGAGGCGCCGGATCACTGCTCGGCGTTCTCGGCGCTCATCCCATGCCCCACGTAGGAGCCGACGCGCTCGGCCAGACGCGTGAACTCGGTCGGGATCAGGAACTTGGTCGACGGGCTGGCCCCCAGCGCCTTGAGGGCATCGAGGTACTGCAGCGTCATGGTCTTCTCGTCGATCCCCTTGGCGGCTCCGTAGATCCGTTCCAGCGCCTGGCTGAAGCCCTCTGCCCGGAGGATGGCGGCCTGCCGCTCGCCCTCGGCCTTGAGGATCTCCGACTGCTTCTGGCCCTCGGCGACATTGATCGCCGACTGCCTCGAGCCCTCGGATTCCGTGATGACCGCCCGCCTCGTGCGCTCGGCGGACAGCTGGCGGTTCATGGCGTCCTGGACGTCACGGGGCGGCGTGATCTCGCGGATCTCGACCGTGGTGATCTTGCCGCCCCAGCGCTCGGTGACCTCGTCGAGCTTCGTCCGGAGGACCTCGTTGATCTGCTCGCGCTTCGACAGCACGTCGTCGAGGAGGATGTCGCCGATGACCGCGCGGAGCGTGGTGGTGGCGACGCCCTGGAGCGCGCCCGGGAAGTTCGCGACGTTCACCACGCTCTTGAGCGAGTCCGCGATCCTCCAGTAGATCAGGAAGTCGACGTTGATCGGTGCGTTGTCCTTGGTGATCGTGGTCTGGCTGGGCACCTCGATGAACTGCTCGCGCATGTCCACCTTCACGGGCCGGTCCACGACCGGGACCAGGAATCGGAGGCCCGGATCGCGCACCATCGACTCGTTCGTCTTGCCCAGGCGGAAGACGACCATCCGCTCGTACTGCTGCACGACCCGCACCGACAGGTACAGGATCGTCAGCACGACGATGACGACGAACGCGATGGCCACGAGGGTGACGACGAGCTCCACGGGGTCCTCCTGTCTCAGGGTCGCCCGGCAGGTGCCGGCGCCGCCGGTCCAGCCTCGAACGGATTGATGGGTTCCACGATCGCGACCAGGCCGTCGAAGCCGACGAGCCGGACCGGCGTGTCGCGCGCAAGGGTGGTGCCGTCCGCGGTCCGCCCGGTCCACGGCTCGTTCGCGAGGTACACCGTGCCGAGCGGATCGAGCGGCGCCTGGACGACGCCCTCGGAGCCGATCGGGACGGCGACACCCACGGTCCCGGCCGAGGATCTCATGAGGCGCGTCCGGATGGCCGCCAGGGTGATCAGGGCCATCAGCCCGGCCACGGTGCCGGCCGTGACCGACGATCACGGGCACCGCAACCTGGACCGCCGGTTCGGCGAGGTTGCCAGGAGGCTTGTAGAGGACCGAGGCCCCGAGCACGAAGCACACGATGCCCGCGACCGTGAGCAGGCCGTGGCTGGTGATCTGCGTCTCGAGCACGAACAGGAGGAGTGCCAGGCCGACGAGCAGCAGCCCGGCGGCGTTCAGCGGCAGGCTTCCGAACCCGACGGCGGCGAGGATCAGGCACACCGCGCCGACGATCCCGGTCAGCAGGTTCGGGTGGACCAGCTCGATGGCCAGCCCCAGGCCGCCGAGCACGAACAGCAGGAAGGCGATGTTCGGGTCGGACAGGAGGTGGAGGAACCCCTCCAGGGGTCCCATCGGGGCCTCGTTGATGGTCGCGCCGGCCAGGTCGAGCGTGATCGTCTTGCCGCCGGCCACCGTCACCTCGCGTCCGTTCGCGTCCGCGAGCACCTCGTCGAGCGTGGCCGCGATGCCGTCGACGGCCCCTGCCGCCAAGGCGGCGCTCGCCGGGTAGGACTTCGCGTCCTTGACCGTGGACACGGCCCAGTCCACGGGGCGGCCGCGCGCCTCGGCGATCGCCGTGGCGCTCGCGATGGCGTCGTTCATGACCTTTACCCCGAGCGTGCCGGGGATGTCTGCTCCGGTGCCGCTCACCGGTGACGCGGCGCCGATGTTCGTGCCGGGCGCCATGTAGGCCAGGTTCGCAGCGAGGGTGATGAGCGTCCCCGCGCTCGCGGCTCGGGCGCCCGCGGGCGCCACCCACACGATCGTCGGCACCGACGATTCCAGCAGGGCCGCCGTGATCGTCTGCAGCGAGTCGATGCTGCCTCCCGGCGTGTTGAGCTCGATGACCACGGCCGCCGCCCCGTCGCTCGCGGCCCGGGCGACGCCGTCCGCGATGTAGCGCGCCATGACGTTGTCGACGACACCGTCCGCGGTCAGGACGTCGACCCGCGGCGGGGATGCCGCGGCCGCCGTCGCGGCACCCGCGATGAACAGCCCCAGCAGCGCGAGCGACAGGGCGAGCCGGTGGCGGGTGGCGCGTGGTCGAAGGGCCATTTGACCTCGGGCCCAGTATCTCACCGGCACGGCGCGCGGTCGTGGGCGGAACCGCGCGACCCGCACCTCAGTCGGTCCGGGCGTCGAATACCAGCCGGCTCCACGTCTCCATCGAGCCGCGCACGGCCGCAACCTCGGCGGTCGTTGCGAATCTACCTACGAGTTTGTCCGTCTCGCGGATCTCGACAGGCCGGCCGGCGGCGTCCGCGACGTACACGATCCCCACGTGAACGGCCCCCACGGCGGTCGTGTCGTCGTTGAGCAGGCCGATGGCGGTGAACTCCGGCACGAAGCCGGCGACCAGCTCCTCGGCCCACTCGCGGCGCAGCCCGCCCAGGACGTCGCCGTCGCCCGGGTTCAGGTGGCCGCCGACACCGATCGACCAGCGATCGTGCAGCCGGGCGTCACCGCCCGCCTTCGTCCGCCGCATGAGGAACCACCGCCGGCCGTCACGGAGGACCAGGTACGGGATCACCTGCTTCAGGCGCGGATCCTCCTCCGCGGCCGACCGCAGGACGAACCGGCCCTCGCGCGCCACCGTCGCGAGCGCCGCCTCCACGCCGTCGCGCCGGACGCCGAGCCAGCCGTCGCCCGGGACGAGCGCCTCGCGGGACACGACGAGGACCCGTTCCGCGGGGTCGCCCACGTCAGTCCTCCAGCCGCGAGCGTGCCCCGGCGAGGCGCGCGCGGACCGCCCCGGCGTCCGGGCCGCCGGGGGCCTCGAGCAACGCCACCCACTCGTCGATGCGGTCCCGGTAGACGCGAAGACGAACCGCCAGGGCGGCCGCGTTCGTGACCGCGATCTCCGTCCCCATCGTCACGTCGCCGCGCGCGAGGCGGGTCGTGTCCCTCCACCCGGACGCCGCGAGGGCCGACGCCTCGGGCCAGCTCGCGTCCGGGGCTCCAGCCGTGCCCGCGACCGCCTCGACGAGCGCGACGGACGTGATCAGCGGCAGGTGGCTGACGGCCGCCACGAGGCGGTCGTGGGTGTCGGCGTCGAGCTCGACGGGGCGGGCCCCGCAGGCCAGCGCCAGCGCCCGCACGCGGGCGGGATCGCCACCCGCGACGGGTTCGCAGACGACCCACGGGCGGTCGTGGAACAGGGTCGCGTCCGCCGCCCCGAAGCCGCTCTGCTCCCGTCCGGCCATCGGGTGGCCGCCGACGTAGGGGACGCCGGCGACGCGCGCGATGACCGTGAGGGCGCCCTTCGTCGAGGCGACGTCGGTGACGGTCGCGCCGGGCTCCAGCGCCCCGCGCAGGTCCGAGCCGAGCCGCCGCAGGAGGTCCGCGCAGGCGAGGGGCGGCCCGGCCAGCACGACCAGGTCCGCTCCGGCCATCGCGCCCGCGGGATCCCCGGCCGCTGCATCGATCATGCCCGCGGCGAGCGCCAGGCGAGGGCCCTCAGCCGATGGCGTCCACGCCGTCACGCGATGGATCCCGCCGGACGCACGGTCGGAGGCGAGCGCGCGCGCGATGGAGCCCCCGATGAGGCCGAGACCGAGCAGTGCCACGTGCATGGGCGCGATTATCGCCCGCCGGAGTCCGTGGGCGAGGGCGCCCCGCCGCGAGGCGAGGGCGCCCGGCCCCGAGGCGAGGGCGCTGGTCCCGTGGCGACGGCGGTGCGTGTTCCCGGGGAGCCGGGGGGCAGCGTCGGGCCATTGCCCTGCGTGAGGCCGTCGCCCCGTGTCAGCCCTCGGGCAGCGTCAGGCCGTCGGCCAGCCCCACCCGTCACGGGTCCGACGCGGCCCGCACCGTCGCTCCGCACGGCGCCGTTCCCCGGTGTCCCCCGGAGCCCCGGGATCGTCGGCCGGATTGAGGCGCCGCTGCGCCCGGCGGCGCTCGGCCCTCCGCCGTTCGAGGGCGAGGGGCGCGCCGCAACGAGGACAGCGCCGCTCCCCCGCGGGCAGGGCGTCCAGGGGCGCCGCGGTGTGGACCTGGCGGCCGCAGGTGCGGCAGGCGAGCTCGGGCACGAGCACATCCTACCGGCCCGCGCGCAGGATCAGCCGGCGCGCGGGATCGGCCCCTCGGACGACGGATCCGACGGCGCAGGGCTGGTCGGCCCCGTCCGGTGCCCGCCTTCCGCGACCGCTGTCCGCGGGTCAGCCCACCGACGGCAGCGCTGCCAGCGCCTCCGCGACCTTCTCGGCCGGATACTCGTAGTCCTCCAGCGCGCCCTGCAGGTACCGCTCGTACGACGAGAGGTCGAAGTGGCCGTGGCCGGAGAGGTTGAACAGGATCACGCGGGGCTCGCCGGCCGCCTTCGCCTCGAGCGCCTCGTCCACGGCCACCTTGATCGCGTGGGTGCTCTCGGGCGCCGGCAGGATGCCCTCGGCACGGGCGAACTGGACACCGACCTCGAAGCAGGCGCGCTGGTGGACGCTCCGGGCCTCGATCAGGCCCTCCTCCTTGAGAAGGGAGACCATCGGCGACATGCCGTGATACCGGAGACCCCCCGCGTGGATGGGCTCGGGCATGAACTCCGACCCGAGGGTGTGCATCTTGACGATCGGGGCCATCTTGCCGGTGTCGCCGTAGTCGTAGGCGTAGATGCCGCGAGTCAACGACGGCGCCGCCTCCGGCTCGGCCGCGATCACCCGGTAGGTCGCCTCGCCGCGGAGCATGCGCCCCACGAACGGGAACGTCAGGCCCGAGAAGTTGGAGCCGCCGCCGGCACAGGCGATGATCACGTCCGGCTCCTCGCCGGCCAGCGCCATCTGCTCCTGGGCCTCGAGGCCGATGACGGTCTGGTGGAGCATCACGTGGTTGAGCACGGAGCCCAGCGAGTACTTGGTGTCCTCGCGGCCGGCGGCGTCCTCGACCGCCTCGCTGATCGCCATGCCCAGCGATCCATTCGAGTCCGGCGTCGCCGCGAGGACGGCGCGCCCGTAGCTCGTGGTGGGGCTGGGGCTCGCGACCACCTCCGCGCCGTAGGTCTCCATGAGAATCCGGCGGTACGGCTTCTGGTCGTAGCTCGCCCGCACCATGTAGACCTTCACGTCCAGGCCGAAGACCGCGCCCGCGAACGCCAGCGCGCTTCCCCATTGCCCGGCGCCCGTCTCGGTGGCCAGGCGCTTGACGCCGGCCTCCTTGTTGTAGAACGCCTGTGCCAGCGCCGTGTTCGGCTTGTGGCTGCCCGCGGGGCTGACGCCCTCGTGCTTGTAGTAGATGTGGGCGGGCGTGTCGAGGATGCGCTCGAGGCGGTGGGCGCGGTACAGCGGGGACGGGCGGTAGAGCTGGTAGGCCTCGCGGACCGGGCCCGGGATCTCGATCTCGCGGTCGGTGCTCACCTCCTGGAGGATGAGCGCCATCGGGAACAGCGGGGCGAGGTCGGCCGGGCCGATCGGCTTGCCCGTGGCGGGGTGGAGGGCCGGCGGCGCCGGGTTCGGCAGGTCGGCGGCGATGTTGTACCAGGCCCGCGGGATCCGGTCCTCGTCCAGGATGAACTTGGTCCGGCGGGGTTGGGCATTGGTCATCGTCAAGCGACCTCCGTGCGGGCGTTGGGGCTGGCCGAGCCTACCGCCTCGGGGGTCGTCCGCGCAACCGATCGCGGGCGGTCAGGCCCCGAGAACCACCTCGTGGATCGGCTCGTAACGCGGCGGACCGCCCGCCAGGTGGCTGCGATAGAGCGCGATCCGGTCTGCCTTGAAGTCCACGCGCCAGTCCGCGGCCGCCTCCCGGAGGGCCGCCGCGACGGCCACGGAGCCGGAGCTCCCCGCCGCATCCGTTCGCGCCACCGTGAGGTGCGGGCGGAACGGCCGATCCTCGGGAGCCATGCCGATGCGCACGAGGGCGGCATCCAGGGCTCGCGAGATCATGCCCAGCTCGTCGGCGCCGCGCTCGATGCCCAGCCAGATCGCGCGCGGGCGCCGGTCGCCGGGAAAGGCCCCCGCGCCGGCCAGGACCACCTCGAACGGCTGCAGACCCATGGCCGCTGCGTCCACGGCGTCGCCGAGGCCGTCGATCCGGGACGGCGGCAGCAGGCCGAGGAAGCGCAGCGTCAGGTGCAGGTTGTGCGTGCTCACCCAGCGAACCCCGCGACCGCCGTGCTGCGCCCGCACCCCGTCCAGCAGGGCGGCACAGGCGGCCAGCGCCGTCGCCGGCAACGGGACCCCGACGAACAGCCGGTCGAGCTCGTCAGCCGGCATGCTCGTCCTGGAATCGGACGCGGTCCGAGGCCAGGACCTCGAGCGCCCGATCGCGGTCGCGCCAGCCGACGACGTCGACCACCTTGTTCTCGAGCAGCTTGTAGGTGTTGAAGAACTGCTCGATCTCGACGAGGCGGTGGGGGCGAACCTGGTCCAGCCGTTCGATGTGCTGCTGGTGCGGGTCGCCGATCGCGACGCACAGGGTCTTGAAGTCGAAGCCCATCTCGTCGCGCATCTCGAGGCCGCCGATCGGGCGTGCCCAGACGTGGCAGCCCGTGAACGTGGGCTCGTCGATGATGAGCAGGGCGTCCGTGTGGTCGCCGTCGTCGGCGCGCGTCCCCTCGATGAACCCGTAGTCGAAGTTGTAGTACACGGCCGACGAGAGGACGCGGTCCAGGCGGTAGACGTGGGCGACCTCGTCGTACTCGTACTTGTTGCGGCTGCCGCGTGGGATCTCGACGACGATCTCCACGACCCCGGGGAAGTCCTGGCTGTACGTGCTGCTCATGGCGCAACTCTACAGCGCGACGGCCCGATGTCCGATTCGCGTCGACCCGGCTACGGAAGCCCCGGGGCGGGCGGCGGGCGCCAAAGCGCCCTGGCACCGCCGGCGATGTCTATGCTGACGGTGACGCCCGGGCGGCCACGCCGGCAGGAGGAGGTTCGACATGCAGGAGGAGCCGAAGCAGGAGCGCACGTCGGTCGTGTCTGCCGGGGTCAGACGCATCCGGACCGGGCTGTCCGATGCGGGCACCGCGGCCACGCACTCGCTGGCGGGCCTGCGCAGGGGCAAGGGGACGCCAGGGCCGGCGGGGGAGCCGGAGCCGGACCGAGCGTCGGTCGCGGATGAGGTCGTCCGGTTCCGGAGCGGGCTGTCCGATGCGCGCGTCGCCGCCTCGCGCACGCTGCAGCAGGTCGGCTGGGCACGCGTGATCATCGTGGCCGTCGTCCAGCTGGTCGCGGCATTGATCGCCTGGCGTGTCTGGGTGTGGCGTGACCGTCGCCGCCGCCGGCGCGTCCAGCTCTGGATCGACAGCGTGTTGAAGGACCGCCCACGGCCACCGGGCCTCTGGAGGAGCAGGCGTCGTATTCGACGCTGACCCTGGACCCACGCACGGGACGGCGGGACACCTGCCCCCAACGAAGCCCGCGCCGGCCCGGTGCGCGCAGGATGGGCCGGTGACCCACGCCGCGACACTCGCCGAGGCTACTCGTTGTAGAGGCGCTCCTCGATCAGCTTCTCCTGCACGCTCCGCCCGTTCGGGTCGAAGCAGGAGAACTCGAAGTGCTTCTCGTACTCGAGGTCCACCGCGTCCTGGCCGCCGCGGTTCTTCTCCACCGACGCGATCACCCAGTCCCGGAACCGCTGTGCCTGGTACGGGTTGAACTCGATGTTGACCTTGGCGACGATCTGGTACTTCTCGTTGAGGATCAGGATGATGTCGGCCTCGTAGTTGATCGCCGACGAGCCCCGCAGGTGGTAGTTCCGCAGGCGCGACGCCTTGAGGCCCTCCTTGTCGGCCGCGACGATGGCGATCATCGGGACGTCCTCGGACAGGGCGATATCCTTGAGGCCGTTGACCACGAACGTGACCTTCTCGGTCTCGTTCGCGGGCTCCGGGATCTGCGGCACCTTCTGCAGGTAGTCCACGACCACCAGCAGCCGCCGGTCCCCGGAGAGCTCCCGGTGCTGGCGGACCAGGGCCCGAATGCCGTCGATGGTGCTCGCCGTCTGCGTGCCGCGGAGCAGGAACAGGTTCTGGCCGTAGCGGGCGATGCGGTCCAGCGACGGGCGGAGCCGCGGGTTGGACGCCAGCTGGGCGGCGCCGCCGCCCTCCGCCATCCACGTCCCGAGGATCTCCTTGCGGACGTCCTGGATCTTGATGGCCCCGGTCTTGTGAGGCAGGTGGGCCAGCGCCGACTCCGCCGCGATCAGGCGGTTGAGCAGGTACAGCTCGTCGTGCTCGAAGCAGATGTAGAGCACGTTGGCCTGGCCGCCCGACGCGACGTTGCGCGCCATCTGGAGGGCCATCGTGGTCTTGCCGGTGCCCTGTGCCCCGCCGATGAGCAGCAGCTCCCCGGCGCGCAGGCCACCGCCGATCGTCTTGTCGAGCGGGGTGAACCCGAGAGGCACCGGCTGGTACTCCCCCACCCGCCCGCCGGTCACCTTCTCGTTGAGGTCGACGAGGACCTCGAGCGCCGATCGTGGCGCGAGGCTCCCGTTCGGTCCGTCAAGACGCCAGGCCGACTTCGGCGTCGCCTTCGATTTCGTCGTCACCCGTGCACGTCCTCCCGACAGCGATAGCCGTGGCCCGCATCCTAACACCGGCCCCGGCCCGCAAAACGACCCGCCCGGCCCCCGGGGGCCGCCGAAGGTACCGGTCGGCGCGTCACGCGCCGCCGGACGACCTGCCGAACGCTACCTGGGGAGGCCCGCCAGCTCGTCCCAGAGCCGCACGATGACGCGCGTCCCCAGCTCGAAGTTCTCAACGTCCAGCCACTCGTTGGGCGCGTGGGCGTTGTCGCCCGGCTGGGTGAACCCGAGCAGCACCACGGGCAGCCCGAGCGTGTGAGCGAACGCGGCGCTGACCGGGATGGATCCGCCCTCGCGGATGTAGACCGGGTCCACGCCGTGGACGGCCCGCAGGGCACGGGCGGCCGCCTGCGTCGCCGGATGATCCATGGGCGTGAGGATCGGCTCCCCGCCGTGGATGAAGGTCGTCGTCACCCGGACGCCGGGCGAGGCCACCTCGGCCACGTAGGCCCGGAGGGCCTCGAACACCCGGCGTGCGTCCTGGTCCGCGACGAGGCGGGTGGAGACCTTGGCGTGCGCGTGAGCCGGGATGATGGTCTTGGCGCCTTCGCCCTGGAAGCCGCTCCACATCCCGTTGACGTCGAGCGTCGGGCGCGCTCCCTTGCGCTCGAGCGTCGTCCAGCCCGTCTCGCCCACGAGCGCGGGCACCGGGATCTCCGCCCGATAGGCGTCCTCGTCGAACGGCAGGGCCGCCATCGCCTCGCGCTCCGCGGGGGTCAGGGTGACCACGTCGTCGTAGAAGCCGGGGATGCGAACCCGGCCGTCGGGGCCCTTGAGCGCGGCGATGATCCGGGCGAGCGCGTTGGCCGGGTTGTCGACGGTCCCACCGTACGACCCCGAGTGCAGGTCGACCGGCGCCAGCTCCACGTCGATCTGCGCGTACATGATCCCGCGCAGGCCCACCGTGATGGCCGGGATGTTCCCCTCGAAGTAGCCCGTGTCGCTGATCACGGCCACGTCCGAGGTCAGGCGGTCCCGGTTCGGCTCGATCCACGCGTGCAGGCTGTCCGAGCCGTACTCCTCCTCGCCCTCGAACACGAACGTGAGGTTGACCGCGGGCGCGAGGCCCGCCGCCCGGAGTGCCTCCAGGGCGGAGAGATGCATCACCAGCTGGCCCTTGTCGTCGGCCACGCCCCGCCCCACGAACCGGCCGTCCCGCAGGAACGGCTCGAACGGCGCCGTCTCCCACAGCTCCACCGGGTCCACCGGCTGGACGTCGTAGTGGCAGTACACCAGCACGACGGGTGCGCCCGTGGCCTCGTGGATGCGGCCGTAGACGATCGGGTGCAGCGCGGTGGGTACCACCTCGACGTCGGTCGCACCCACCCGCCGCAGCCGGTCCGCGACCCACTCCGCCGCCCGGACCATGTCGGCTGCGTGCTCCGGCAGCGCCGAGATGCTGGGGATCCGTGCCAGCTCGAGCAGGGCGGCCGCCCGGGCGTCCCGCGAGGCCACGAGGGCAGCCTCCACCGCGGGGTTGATCGGGCTCACAGAGGGCGCCGGGTTGATCTCGGTCATCGGATCTCCGTGTCTTCGGGCGGGCGGCAGGATCGTAGCGGACGGCATGAAGGGCGGACCGGCGGTCCGCCCTTCGACGAGGTGGCTCGGGTGTCCGGCCCTCCGCCGGGCCGGTCAGGCCGGCAGCGGAGCGGGCTTCGGCGACGGGGTGCTGGGCCCGGTCGAGGTTCCGCCGTCGGTGCCGGGTGCGATCACGCGGGGGATTCCGGCCTGGCGAGCCGGCTTCGGGGGCAGGTCGTCGAACAGCTTGTCGAACTCGACAGCGTCGACGGTCTCTTCCACGATCAGCTTCTCGGCCAGCCGGTCCAGCCGGTCACGGTGGGTCGTGAGGACCTCCGTGGCCCGGTCGTAGGCTCGGTCGATGATCGCGCGGACCTCCTCGTCGATGAGCTTTGCGACGTCGTCCGAGTAGTCGCGCTGCTCGCCCATGGACCGCCCGAGGAAGATCATCTCGTCCCGCTTGCCGAACGAGAGCGGCCCGAGCTTGTCGCTCATGCCGAACTCGGTGACCATGCGCCGGGCCAGGTCCGTGGCCTTCTCGATGTCGTTGCTGGCGCCCGTCGTGGTGTCGCCGAACACGAGCCGCTCCGCGACGTTGCCGCCGAGCAGGCCCGCGATCTTGTCCTCGAACTCGGTCTTGCTCTGCAGGTATCGGTCCTCGGTCGGGAGGGCCATCGTGTAGCCCAGTGCCATGCCGCGGCTGATGACCGTGACCTTGGCGACCGGGTCGCACTTGGGCAGGATCCGCTGCACGACGGCGTGACCGCCCTCGTGGAACGCGATGATCCGCTTCTCCTCGTCCGAGATGACGCGGCTCTTGCGCTCCGGGCCGGCGACGATGCGCTCCAGGGCCTCCGAGAACTCGTTCATCCCGACGGTCTTCTTGTTCCGCCGGGCGGCCAGGATCGCCGCCTCGTTGACGAGGTTGGCGAGGTCGGCGCCGGAGAACCCGGGCGACAGGCGCGCGATCTCCTCGACCACGATCGTCTTGTCGAGGGGCTTGCCCTTCGCGTGGACCTTGAGGATGGCGGTGCGGCCCTTCATGTCCGGGCGGTCGAGGATGACCTGGCGGTCGAAGCGGCCGGGCCGCAGGAGCGCCGGGTCCAGCACGTCCGGGCGGTTGGTGGCGGCGACCACGATGACGTTCGTGTTGGTGTCGAAGCCGTCCATCTCGACCAGGATCTGGTTCAGGGTCTGCTCGCGCTCGTCGTGGGACCCGCCGAGGCCGGCGCCGCGCTGGCGGCCCACCGCGTCGATCTCGTCCACGAACACGATGCAGGGGCTGTTGCGCTTGGCCTGGTCGAACAGGTCACGGACCCGGCTGGCGCCCACCCCCACGAACATCTCGACGAACTCCGAGCCCGAGATGCTGAAGAAGGGCACGCCGGCCTCGCCCGCCACCGCCCGGGCCATCAGCGTCTTGCCGGTTCCGGGAGGACCCACGAGCAGCACGCCGCGCGGGATGCGCGCCCCGAGCGAGTTGAACTTCTCGGGGTACTTGAGGAACTCCACGACCTCCTGGAGCTCCATCTTGGCCTCGTCCACGCCGGCGACGTCCGCGAACGTGACGACCGTCTTGTTGCCGAGGAACATGCGGGCGCGGCTCTTGCCGAAGGACATCGCCTGGTTGTTCGTGCCCTGGGCCGATCGCATCATGTAGAAGATGAAGCCGCCGATGACGAGCAGCGGCAGCAGGCCCGTCAGCAGCAGGCCGATCCAGGACGTGTCGGCGGTCGGTTTGCGCGTGTAGACGCCCGTGGGAAGGGTCTTTCCGCCTTCGGCGGCGGCCTTCTGCATGTCGGAGAACACGTCGCCGGTGATGTTGTTGGGCACGATGACCGTGTACGTCTTGCCGGCCGTCGTGGTCACGGTCAGGCTCTCGCCGTCCTGGACCACCCCTGTGACGTTGCCGGCCTTCACGTCGGCATAGAAGTCCGAGTAGCCGGTGGTGGCCGTCGGCGAGGACGAGCTGACCCATGTGTAGAGCAGCAAGACCGTGCCCGCCACGAGGACGAGCATCACGATCCCGTTGCGCAGGAACTTTGCGTTCAAACGGAGCGCCTCCGAGCGGAGCGAGCCGGCGGTAGCCGGCACCGGCGGTGGCCGGCAATTGAGCGAGTATACCGCCGGGGTCCGAGGCAACCTCCGGGGCGGCCGGATCCCGACGCTGCCTAGGGTACGGCCCGTGCACCGGTTCGGATGGGCCGCCGCCGTTGCGTCGAGGTTCAGGTTTCGCCACCACGCCCGTCTCCGCCGCGGCGTCGGCTGCGGGTGGTGGCAGACCGGCCGCGGGCGGCGACAGACCGGCCGGACGCGCGGACCCGGCAGCATGGGCCAGATGGGGATGGTGGCTGGGGGCAGAATCGAACTGCCGACCGGGCGGTTATGAGTCGCCTGCTCTGCCGCTGAGCTACCCAGCCTCGGGCGCGAATTGTAGACCAGATCCTGCGCCCGGTCAGCGGGCCTGACGGGCCTCGACGTCGCGCCGCCAGGCCCGCCAGCGCCGGATGGCCGTCCGGGCTTGCGTGCGGATCGGCGTCGAGGGACGACTCGCGAAGCCGGACAATGCACGCAGCCAGCAGCGACCGCAAGGGGAACGATCGATGTCCAACGAGACGCCGGGCCGCGACGCCGTGCCGGGCTGGGGGCAGCCGGGTCCTGAACCGCAACCGGACGCACCCACAGCCCCCTGGCCCGCGCCCGCCGAACCTGCCGCCACTCCGGGCCCCTCCGATGCGGGCGTACCGGCCGCACCGGTGCCGCCCTGGTCGTCCACGCCCGAACCCGAGCCTCCGGCACCCGCGCCTCCCGCACCCGAGGCGCCCGCAGCGCCCGGCACCAGGGGCGCACCGCCGCAGCCCGCCCCGCAACCGGCATCCGCCCCGCAACAGCCACCCGCGCCCGGCGGCTGGGGCGCTCCTCCGGCCCAGCAGGCACCCGGCTGGGGCGCGACGCCGCAGGCCGTGCCAGGCCAGCAGCCCGGCTCTCAGCAGCCGCCCGGCGGCTGGGGAGCACCGCCGCCGCAGGGCGGCTGGGCGCCGGGCGGACCGGGCGCTCCCGGCGGCCCGCCGGTCGGGTGGGCCCCCGCGCCGGCCCCGTCAGGTGGGAACGGCTGTCTCAAGGGCTGCCTGATCGTCGCCGCCATCGGCATCGTGCTCGTGATCATCCTGGGCGTTGCCGTCACGGTCCTGGGCCTGAGGTTCGCACAGGATCTTGGGTTCAACACCTCCACGGGCACGTTCACCGAGTGCTCGTTCCTCTCGTCCGCCGACGCGTCCGCGGCGCTCGGCGGCAAGGCCGAGGCCCTGCCCCTGGGCGGGATCGTGGACGCCACCATCGGGCAGCTCCTCGACAAGCGGGTGATCCCCAACGCCCAGGACTGCTGGGTCGCCGGGGACAACACCGCCACCGGGCGCGTCGCGCGCCAGGCCGGCGGCGATGCCACCGGCGCCTTCAGCTCGGCGAAGGCGGCCGCAGTCGCCGGGGGCTACTTCGCCAGCGACGTCACCGGGCTCGGCGACGAGGCGTTCTGCACGGGGATGTCGGAGGCGGCGTCATTCGGCGTGCTCGTCCGCAGCGGCGACACCCTCGTCTACGTGAGCCTGATCGATCCGGCCACCGCCGGCTCGGGCTACCAGACGAACGCCGACGGCGTGGTCACGTCGCCCGGCACGTGCGCGCTTGACCAGGCGGTCGCGAGGAAGGTTCTGCGCTAGGCGCCGCCGGGCCGGCCAGGCCGGGGGCGCGGCCACGGGGCTGCGCTCTTCCGTAGCACTCGTTGCGGTTCCTACCAGGCGCCGCGCGAGCGTGCCCGCGCACCGGGCCGGGCGCCTGTCGCCGGCAGAAGGCTCCGGACCGGCCCGGCAACGGCCGATCGTCACCACCCGCGGACCCGGACGGTTCAGCCTCCGGGTCCGGACCCCGGCTCGCCGGCGGGCTCGCCGCCCGGCCCGAACAGCAGCCGCAGCCACGACTCGAGCGGGCTGGGCCGGTCCACCGCCGCGCCGAGCCGGACCGCGGCGGTGCCCGGGGCGTCGGCGGCCAGCGGCGGAGCGTCGTCGGCCAGCACGAACGGGATCTCGCGAGGCGTGCCCAGGCGGTACTCGCGCGCCTGCTGCTCGATGTAGGCCTGGCGCCCGATCAGGGCCAGCTCGTCCTGGAGCGCGCCGACCTCGGCCGTGAGCGAGACGTTCGCGGCCCTCATGCCATCGGCGCGGGCCGTCGCCTCGCTGGCATCGCCCACCTGGCGGGCAAACAGGACGATGACCCAGGCCGCCACGAGCGAGCCGATGAGGAGCGCGATCCGGCGGCGCGTGAGACCCGCGACTGGGAGATCCGAGAGGCTGCCGAGGGCGGCCGCGGCGGCAGGCGTGCTCGTCGCGGCACCGGCCTCCGGCCCGCGACCGTCGGACGTGTCGAGCGAGGGTTCGGCGGCTGGGCGGCTCATGGACCTGCGCATTGCAGCGAGGGTAGCCTGCGCTCGATTCGGCTGTCAACCCTGACGACGCACCGAATCCCGCCGGGGATCCGGCCGGCCGCGCACGCGTCGTGACACGCAAGGTGGCACAAGCTAGCGCCAGCGTGGCGTATGCTTCGCGAGATATCGCTCATCCGTTCTGTTTCGTCCGAGGGAGCCCGGCATGCGGACCTACGCCCCCGCCCCCACGCTCGCCGTCCTCGAGCGGCTGCTCGAGGAGCCGTCGCTCGCGCGGGGCGTCGTCCACCACGAGGTCCGGCCCGCCCTGCAGGCCATCCACGCCGAATGGCCGGCCTGGCTGGACCCGCGGATCCGGTCCGGTCTCGCCAGGCGCGGCATCGAGCGCCCGTACACGCACCAGGCCGACGCCATCGAGGGCATCCACGAGGGCCGGGACATCGTCGTGGTGACGCCGACGGCGTCCGGCAAGTCGCTGTGCTACATGGTGCCCGTGCTGCAGGCGCTGGCCGAGGATCCGTCCGCGCGTGCCCTGTTGCTGTTCCCCACCAAGGCGCTGGGCCAGGACCAGGTCGCGGAGTTCTCCGGGCTGGTCCGGGACGCGGGGCTGGAGGTCTCGTCCGCCTGCTACGACGGTGACACGCCGGCCCCGATCCGGTCGGCCATCCGCAAGGCCGGACAGGTCGTGGTCACCAACCCGGACATGCTCCACTCGGCGATCCTCCCCCATCACACCAAGTGGTTCCAGCTGTTCGAGCAGCTGAAGGTCATCGTCATCGACGAGCTCCACACCTACCGGGGTGTCTTCGGGAGCCACGTTGCCAACGTGCTGCGGCGGCTGCTGCGGCTGTGTGCCCACTACGGCAGCCACCCGGTGATCGTGTGCTGCTCGGCCACCATCGGGAACCCGGTGGAGCTCGCCGAGACGCTCACGGGGCGGCCCGTCCGGCTCGTGGACCGCAACGGGGCCCCGACGGGCGAGAGGCACCTGCTCCTGGTGGATCCGCCGGTGATCGACGGCTCCACCGGGGCCCGCGGCTCCGCGTTGACGCTCGCGGAGCGCTGGGCGCTGCCGTTCCTGCGGGCCGGGCGCCAGACGGTGGTGTTCGGGAAGTCCCGGGTCGCGGTCGAGATCATGCTCAGCAACCTGCGGGAGCGCCTGCGCGAGGACCTCGGCCCGCGGAGCCGCGTCCGCGGCTACCGGGGGGGCTACCTGCCCACGGAGCGACGCGCGATCGAACGCGGCCTCCGGGAGGGCGAGGTGCTGGGCGTCGTGAGCACGAATGCGCTGGAGCTCGGGGTGGACATCGGGCGCCTGGACGTTGCCGTCCTGGCCGGCTACCCGGGATCCATCGCCGGGACGTGGCAGCAGATGGGCCGGGCGGGCCGGCGTGGCGACGTCAGCGTCGCGGTGCTCGTGGCCTCGCCGGCACCGGTGGACCAGTACGTGATCCACCACCCGGAGTTCGTCCTGGGCGGGCAGCCCGAGGAGGCGCGCCTGGACCCGGACAACCTCCACGTGCTGCTGGCCCACATCCGCGCCGCGACGTTCGAGCTGCCGTTCGAGCCCGGCGAGTGGTTCGGGCCCGGACCCGCCGACGAGCTGCTCGCGTTCCTGGGGGAAGGGGGGCAGGTCCGCCAGGCGGAAGACGGCCGCTGGTACTGGAGCTCGGAGAACTTCCCCGCGTCGGAGGTGTCGCTGCGGGCGGCCGCGCCCGAGAACGTCGTGATCATCGACACGTCGCCGGACCGGCCCCGCGTGCTCGGCGAGGTGGACCTGTTCAGCGCCCAGGTCCTGGTCCACGAGCACGCCATCTACATGCACGAGTCGACGCAGTACCACGTGGACCGCCTCGAGTGGGGCGAGCGCAAGGCGTACGTCCACAGGATCGACGCCGACCACTACACGTACGCGAACCGGGCGGTGACCCTCAAGCCGCTCGACGTCTTTGCCACGGCACCGGCGACCGGGGGCACCCGCTGCCATGGCGAGGTCATGGTCGCGAGCCTGGTGACGCTCTACAAGAAGCTCAAGTTCGGCACCGACGAGAACGTCGGCTGGGGCCCGGTCGACCTGCCCGAGATCGAGCTCCAGACGACGGCCTACTGGCTGACCGCCGAGGGTGCCGCCGCCGGCTGGCGACGGGACGAGCTGGACGTGGCGCTGATCGGCGCAGGTCGGGCGATCCAGGCCGTGTCTGCGGTGCTCCTGATGGTGGACCCGCGGGACCTGGGCCTCGTGTCGCAGGTTCGCTCACCCCACCACGAGGCTCCCACGATCTACCTCTACGAGGCGATGCCGGGCGGGGTCGGTTTGTCCGAGCGGCTGTTCGCCCGGCACGACGAACTCGTCACGGGTGCCGCGGAGCTCGTCCGCGACTGTCCGTGCGATGCCGGCTGCCCTGCCTGCACGGGCCCCAGGCTGGAGCCCGAGGTGGACGGGAAGGCGCTCGCGCTGCGGCTCCTCGCGGCGTTGGGCGCGGGCGCTCGGAACCGGGCCGTCGCGTGACCGCGCAGCCGACGTCCGCCGTCACCCGCGAGCGCAGGCTCGCGAACCTCCGGGCGAGCCTGGCTCGTCCAGGTGGGCTGCCGGTTGGACCGGACCAGCCGCCCGCCAGGGCGCCGTTCGGCGGACGCCGGAGCGGCGTTCTGGCGGCACGGCTGGCGGCGGCCCTGGGTGCGGATGCGGCGGATACGCAGGGTGGCTGGCTGGTGCGGCGTGTCGTTGCGCCCGTCGAGATCCCGCTGGACCGGGAGCGCCTGGCCCGGCTCCCGGGTCATCCGCCGGCGAGCGCACCGCTCGTCTGCCTCGACACGGAGACGACCGGGCTCGCCACGGCCGCCGGCACGCTGGCGTTCCTCGTCGGGCTCGCCCGGTGGGATGGCACGGAGTTCCGCCAGACCCAGCTCCTCCTGCCGGACCACGCGGATGAGCCGGCCCTCCTCGCCGAGCTCGCTGCGTGGGTCACCCCGGACGCATGGCTCGTGACGTACAACGGCCGCGGGTTCGACTGGCCGCTCATCGAGGCGCGGTTCCGGCTGGCAGGACGCGCCGCGCCAGCCCACGCGGGCCACCTGGACCTCCTGCCGTTCGTCCGCCGCGTCTTCCGGCACCGCCTGGAGGACGCGCGGCTCCGGACCGTCGAGGGGCGGCTGCTGGGCGTGTCGCGCGTCGGCGACGTGGAGGGCTGGGAGATCCCCGCGATCTACCTGGACGTCCTGCGGGGTGGGCCCGTGGACGCGCTGGCGGGCGTCGTGATCCACAACGAGAAGGACGTCCGCTCGCTCGGGCTGCTCCTGGCCCACGTGGAACGGCGGTACGCGGGGCGAGCCTCGCGCCACGACGCGCCACGGGGGGACCTCGCCGGGCTGGCCCGGGCGTACGGCCGGGAGCGCCGTCACGACGAGGCGCTCGAGTGCCTGGACGACGCGCTCGCGGCCGACGCCCCGGTACGTGATCCGTTCGGTCGGACCCCGGTCGGACCCGCCCTGGCCCGGGAGGCCGTGGAGGTCGAACGGGAGGCGTGGTGGGCGTCCGGGACGAAGCCGCACTTCGGCGGGCGGCCCCCGAGGCAGGGCTGGCGCGGGGATCTCGCCAACGGCCGGGGCGGATCGCTGGGTCCGGGCACCGGCCCCGCGGCCTGGACCGACACGGTCACCTGGACGGACGAGCGCCTCGCGGCGGAGCGCGCCCGCGTGCTCCGGCGGCTGGGCCGATGGGCCGAGGCGGCCGAGGCGTGGCAGACCGCCGCCGCGGCCGGCGGCGGTCTCGGCGCGATCGCATGGATCGAGGTGGCGAAGCTGCGTGAACACCGCCTGGGCGATCTCGGCGGCGCGCTCGCGGCAACGCGCGCCGCCCGGCGCCTGCTCGAGCGGTCGCGGACCCTCGGCCGCCCGTACCCGCGGGTCGAGGCGGACCTCCAGCGGCGCGAACGGCGCCTCGCGGCGCGGGTCCGGCGCGGCGTCCCCCGGGCGGAGGCCTAGGCGGTCGCCTCAGTCCTCGTTGTCCTCGCCGTGCATGCGGCGGATGGCATCGCCGAGGTACGGGACGCCGAAGACGCCAGGGCCTTCGAGGATCAGGGATCCGCACGCGGCGCCGAGACGCAGGTCGGGGTCCGGGCCGTCCCAGCCGGTCGTGATGGCCGGATCGACCCAGGCCGCGAAGACGGCGGCCAGGAACGTGTCCCCGGCACCCACGGGGTCCACGTACGTCTCGATCGCGATGCTGTGCCAGCGCCTGGCTTCCAGATCAGTCTCGCGCTCCCCCACCCTGTAGGCGGTGCCGCCGTGGATGCCATCCGTGAACAGGAGCGTGGCCCCCGGGTGCATGAATCCGGCGAGGTACGCCGGGGTGGCCGACGCATCCACGTCGTCGGTGCCGACCCCGATCAGGTTGGCGCGACGAACCACCGGGGAGGGCCCGGGCGGCATGTGGTGAACCGGGGCGCCGTCGCGGAGCACGCGAAGCAGGCCCTGCCAGCCAAGGCCGACCAGGGCATCCGGTGGCGGCACGCCGGCCCACTCGTCGCGGACCTCCGCGGCGACCGGTGCGAAGATCCAGGCCCTGGCGTCGCGCCATCCCGGCGGGAGCGCCCGCGGATCCACGGCGTCGGAGACCTGTGGGGTCTGCTGCACACGGCCCGTGGGCGTCTCGATGTTGATGAAGACCGGGCCATGGCTGCCCGGGATCACGCGCACGTCCACACCGGCATCGCGGATGGTGTCCAGCTCGCGCGAGCTCGTCGCCAGCGCGTCGGCCACCACGAGCGCGCCGACGCTGAGACCGAGCCTGGCCAGCGCGAGCGCCGAGTACGATGCGCCGCCACCGAGGCGCCAACCGCGATCGTCGTCGTCCACGAGGTCCCGGCACGCGGCGCCCACCACCACGACCGCGGGTGCTTCGTCCATTGGTCCCTCCACCAGGGCCCGGGTGGACCCCGCCTATACTGGCCGCCCCGCGCACGCGCGTGTGTCACCGGCCGCTCCCCGACCGAGGTTACAGCATGCATTTCTACGAGCTCCACGAAGGCGACGACGACGTGTTCGCGGACCTTCTTCTCGTCCGCGAGGAGGAGATGGACCCCGAGGAGTTCTTCGAGCTCGTCCAGTCGATCCGCCGCCGGGTCCAGGATTTGTACGACACGAGCACCCTCGTCGAGGCGATCGCCGCGGAGCTGGAACGCGACTACGAGTTCATCACCGTCAGCGACGACCGCCTCACGGCCGCGGTGAACGTATCCAAGGACGAAGACGAGAACTTCCTCGCGGATCTCGACGAGCCCGAGGACAGCGTGGACTACCTCTCGATCCTGGCGGACCTCAAGGCGGGCGACCCCCGGCTCAACTGAGGCGCGCCCTCAGCTCCCGGATCCCGTGGGCACCGCCGGCCGGACCTCCGGGGGCGGGGGCTCCGTGGGCGGCTCCGTCGGGAGCTCCGTGGGCGGCGCCCCCGTGGGCGGGACCTCGGTGGGCGGCGCCCCCGTGGGCGGGACCTCCGTGCGACTCTCCGGCGGCCGCGCCGTCTGGACCAGCCACAGGCCGGCCAGTACGGCCGCGGTGCCCGCGACGATGAATCCGCTCACCTCCTCGCCGAGGAGCCAGAAGGTCAGCACCTCGCCCAGCAGCGGGACCAGGACGATGAAGGCCGATGCGCGCGGCGCGCCGATCCGGCGGATCCCCTCCGCGAAAGCCACGAACGCGACGACGGTCCCGAGCGCGCCGAGGTAGGCCACGCTGCCCAGGGCGCGCGGCGTGGCGGCAAGGAGCGGCTCCCAGCCCCGCTCCAGGAGGGCGAGCGGCGCGAACGCGAGGGCACCGAACGCCGCCGCCGCGAGCGTCGCGGCGACCGGATGGAAGCGCACTGTCGCCGCCCTCGAGAGGACCGAGTAGACGGCCCAGCAGACCGCGCCCACCACGAACAGCACGTCCCCGAGCGCCCTGGCAGGCGAGCCGGTCATCGCCGGTCCGATCACCGCCACCAGGCCGACGAGGGCGAGGCCGAGCCCCGCCATGGCCCGCCCCGGCGGCCGGATCCCGTAGCGTACGGCGACCAGCGCGGCGACCACCACCGGCGACAGCCCGGGCACGATCACCGCCCCGTCGCTCGACGGCGCGAGCTGCACGCCGTAGAGGAAGCACAGGTTGTAGAGGACGATGCCGGACACGCCCATGGCGACGACCAGCGGGTAGTCCGCCCGGCCCACCCGGATGGGCACCCCGGAGAGGCGCGCCCAGGCCCAGAGGAGCACGGTCGCCACGAGGAACCGCAGGAACGCGGTGGTGAGCGGCGGGATCTCCTCGGTCGCCCAGTGGGCGGCCACCCACGTCCCCGCGAAGAGGACGGCCATGACGACGAGGATTCCGTAGGCGACCGGGTCGTGGTGACGAGCCGGCGGCTCCGGGCGGACCTCGTCGGACGTCACCGGCTGAACAGGATCTCGATGACGTCCCCGTCGCGCACCCGGTAGGTCTTCCCCTCGGACCGGACCTTGCCGTGCCGCTTCGCCTCGGCGATGGAGCCCAGGGCGAGGAGCTCCTCATAGGCGATCGTCTCGGCCCGGATGAAGCCGTGCGCGAGGTCGGTGTGGATGGCAGCAGCGGCATCCACCGCGTTCGAGCCGTCCGGGATGGGCCACGCCCGGACCTCGTCCGGACCCGCGGTCAGGAACGAGATCAGGCCGACCAGCCGGTAGGACAGCGCGATGACCCGATCCAGGGCGGATTCGTGCAGGCCCAGCTCCTCCATGAACACGGCCGCCTCGTCGGCGTCGAGCTCGCCCAGCTCCATCTCGATCTTCGCCGAGAGCGCGTCCACCATGGCATGGCGGTGGGCGTAGCCGCCAAGGATCGTCTCGATCAGCGCTGGGGCCGAGGCCAGGTCGTTCTCGCCCACGTTGAGCAGCACGAGAACCGGCTTCTGGGTCAGGAACCGGTAGCCGCGGAGGGCCTTCTCCTCGTCCGGGTCGAGCGGCTCGTCGCGGATCGGCCGGCCGGCCTCCAGCGCGGGCTTCAGGCGGGAGAGGATCGCCGCCTCGTGCTCGTTCGCCTCGCGTTCCGCCGGGGTGCCATGGCGGCCCGAGCCCTTGAGGCGCTCGAGGCGGCGGTCGACCATCGCGAGGTCGGCGAGGATGAACTCGAGGTCCATGCTCTCGAGGTCACGGGCCGGATCGACCGAACCCGCGGGATGCGGGTGCGATTCGGCGTCCCAGGCCCGGACCACGTGGATCATGGCGTCGGCGTCGCGAAGCCGGGCCAGGTGCTCGGCCGGCAGCTCCTCCGTGCCGACGTGGAACTCCGTCGACGGGGGCGGGGCTGGAAGGTCGATGTAGGTGACGTCCGCGTGGACGATCTTCCTGGGCCGGAACACCGCGGCGAGCTTGTCGAGCCGGTCGTCCGGGACCTTCACCACCCCGACATTGAGCTGGAGGCCGCCGTAGCCGCCGGTCTCGGCGTGCCCGCGGGTGAGCGTGTTGAACACGGTCGTCTTGCCGCACCCGGCGAGACCGACGATGGCGATCTGCATGGGCTGATCCTACCGGTCGCCGGACCGGGGCGGTCGCCGGACCGGGGCGGTCGGGCGGCGGCCTTCAGAGCGTGAGCGCGAGGATCAGGATCGTCACGATCCCGCCGAGGCCGGTCCCCACCCCTGGCCAGAACCACGAGGACCGGCGGTCGAGCTTGCCCGCTCGGGCGGCGATCTCCCGGACGGCCGCACGCTGCTCGTGGTCGAGCGCGCGCTTGGGCACGAACGTCATCGCGCCGGTGCCGAAGTCGAGGAGATACGCAGACCCGGTCTCGCGCACCCGCCTGAACATCGCCCACGTGGCGGTGCTCGACGCACGCTCCGATGACATCCGGACTCCCGTAGCATCGATGATGACGTGCTGCTCCAGCGTCAGGATGTCCGGCCGCCGGCCGGCCATGAACATCGTGATCGCCCCGGGGATGATGCCCGTGACGAACCCCAGCGCGAGCGCGCCGAACGCAACCGTGAACGGGTCGCCCTGGAGGATCCCGAACACGGTCCCGGGGACCATGATGAATCCGAACGCACCGCACATCATCGAGTGTCGCGATCCCGTGGTGGCCGGCTCCAACAGGTCGCGGGTCGAGAGGGCATAGCGCACGTCGACGACGTCGTCCTCGCTCGTCCCGGCGGGCTCCGGCTTCATCGCTCCCCTCCCCGTCTGGGGTCGCCTTGCGTCGGTCAGTACCCGGCGTCCGGGTCCACCACGTTGACCAGCGGGCGCCCCGCGGCGAACCGCCGCAGGTTCTCGCAGAACAGGTCCACGGACCGGTCCAGCACCCGCGTGGACGACCACGACGTGTGCGGGGTCAGGATGAGGTTGGGCAGGTCGTAGAGCGACGAGGTCGGAGGCAGCGGCTCATCGCGGAAAGTGTCGAGCACCGCGCCGCCGATGCGCCCCGCGCGCAGCGCCCGGGCGAGGGCGCGCTCGTCGACCAACTCGCCGCGCGCCACGTTGATGACCCAGGCGCCGGGCTTCATCCGGGCGAAGGCGTCGTCCGAGATGAGCCCGTGCGTGTCGGGGGTCAGCGGCGCGGCCAGGACCACGAAGTCCGATTCGGCCAGGAGCTCCGGCAGGCGCTCGGGCGGCAGGACGCGGTCCAGCATGGCCGAGCCCAGGTACGGCTCGTCGCCGCCGTCGGTGGCGTGGGGCCCGGCATCCGGGCGGCGCCGCGTGGCGACGACCCGGCAGCCGAACGCCGTCGCCAGCGCGCCGACGCCCCGCCCGATGGAGCCCAGGCCCACGATGCCCACGGTCACGTCCCGCAGCTCGCGCGCCTCCAGCGGCTGCCACGTCCGCTCCGCCTGCAGCTCCATGAGCTGCGGCAGGCGGCGCGAGACCGCGAGGATCATGAGCATCACGTACTCGGCGATCGGCCGGCTGAAGACGCCCCGGGCGTTGGTGATCACCAAGCCGCGCGAGCGGCTAGCCGGCGTCAGCACGCGTTCAACACCCGCCGTGGCGGAATGCACCCAGCGCAGCGCCGGCGCGCGGTAGAGGATCCGGTCGAACGTCTCCGCCGGGAGGCGGCCCCGGAGCATCACCTCCACGTCGTCCATCGGTCCGTCGGGGTGCCCGTCGAAGCCGATCGTGACGATGCGCGCCCCCGGTGCGGCGGCCCGGATCGCCACGAGGTCCCGGTTCCGGTACCGGGCCGACAGGATCGGCGTGAGGGCGATCGCCACCGGGACCCCGCCGGGGCCCGAACCGGGTCCCGGTCCCGCCGGGCTGCCGTCGGTCACGCCGCGCCTCCTTCGGTCCGTTCGAGCCCCATCCGCCGGACCCAGAGGCCGGGCGCCTCGATCTCCGCGGGCGTCGGCAGGGTCTCCGGTCCGGCCCACAGCCGGCGCAGCGCAGCCGCCCCAGCCGCACGCTCGATCGCAGCCACGAACGCCTCGCCCTTGCGGTACTGCTCCATCTTGAGGTCCATGCCCGTGATCCGGAGCATCGCCCGCTCGAACGGGGTCCGCTGCTCGCGGCGTCCGTGGAAGCGCGCCGAGATCCGGTCCACGCCCGGGACCAGGTCCTTGCCAACGGCGTCCATCACGTGGTCACCGAATCCCTCGAGCAGGCTCATCACGGCCTGTGTCTCCCGGAACAGCGTCCGCTGCTCTTCGGTCATCAGCCGCTCCAGCCAGTGGGCGTCGTCCCGCCGGCCCTCGCCCCGCAGCGCCGCGCCCAGGGCCCGAACCGCATCCCGCCCCGCCGAGGAGGCGTCGTCCGAGAACAGCGACAGCTGCCGCTCCAGCCGCCCGGCGAGGTACGGGCGCAGCCAGGGGTGCGCCTCGAACTCGAACGCGTGCGTGGTCTCGTGCAGCGCGATCCAGGTCCGGAACGGCTCCAAGGGCACGTCCATCGCCCGGGCCGTCTGGCGGATGTTCTCCTCGACGAACAGCAGGCGGCCGGGCGTGGCCTCCGCGCTCAGCAGGGCCAGGTCGTACTGGCCGAGCACCCGCTGGCCCATGAACCCCAGCAGCAGGCCCAGCTGGCGGGTGGTCACCCAGCGATTGGCGAGGGTCACCGCCGCCTTGCCGATGCCCCCGCCCGGCGGGAGCATCTGGTCCAGCAGGTCCCCCTCGAGGCGGCCGATGAGGCCCGCGAAGACCGCCGTGTTGGCGCGAACCCAGGCGGCCCGATCCACGACCGCCACGCGGTCCACGACACCGGGCAGCTCCGTGCCCAGGTGGGCGGCGAGGGCGGGGACGACGCGGGCCATCGCCGTCGCGTAGCTGCCCTCGGTCCGGCGCAGCTCCTCCTCGTCCAGGGCCCCCGGGGAACGCCGCAGCCGCCCGATCGCGATGTCCTCGACGCGGCGCCAGTCGACGAGGCCCGCTCCGCGCGCGGAGCGCTCGAGGCGACGACCGGCGACCGTCACGGCGGCGCCCACCACCGAGCCCACGACGAACCCGACCTGCCACAATCGGTCGTCCGGGATCCGGCGCCCGCCACCCGCGCCGGGGCGGCCGTTGCTCGCCATCAGCCGTCCTCCCGCAGCGCCACCGCCTCCACGTCCGGGAAGGACTCACCGAACATCCGGGACGCGATCGACCGGAACAGCTCGACGTCACCGGTGGTCAGCTGGACGTGCGACCCGGCGGCCCCGTACGCCTCGGCCGGGCGCGAGTGACCAGCCATGCCCGGGTCCGCCGCCGTGCCCCGGGTGGTGCCGGGCGCCTCCAGGCCGTTCACCGACAGCAGCTCCGCCAGCGTGGCCCCCGTGGCCGAGGCGGAGTCCACGATGGCCACCCGATCGCCCATCCTGGCCGCGAGCACGCCGCGCAGCAGCGGGTAGTGGGTGCAGCCGAGCAGCAGCGTGTCGATCTTGGCCGACGGCGGGCGCGGGAAGACGAACTCGCCGGCCCCGTCGCGCTCGCCCAGGAGCGGTGCCAGCTCCTCCTCCACCACGGCCTCCAGCTCCGGCCCGGAGAGGATCCCGGCCTCGACCATCGGCACGAAGCGCGGTGTCGCGTGCTCGTAGACCTCGACCGCCGGGTTCTCGTCCTTGATCGCGTTGAAGTAGGCATGGGAGCGCACGGTGGCCGGCGTCGCGATCACGCCGACCCGCCGGTTCCGCGTGGCGAGCGCCGCGGCCGCAGCGCCGGGCCGGACCACGCCCAGGACCGGCAGGTCGTACCGGCTGCGGAGGGCACGGAGCGCGACCGCGGTGGACGTGTTGCAGGCGACGACCAGCGCCTTCACGTTCCTCGCCGCGAGCTCGTCCAGCGCCTGCGCAGAGAAGCGCAGGACCTCGTCGTCGGTGCGCACGCCGTACGGCGCCCGTGCGTTGTCGCCGAGGTAGATCGTGGATTCGTGCGGCGACCGGCGGAGGATCTCGCGCAGGACGGTGAGGCCGCCGACGCCCGAATCGAAGACACCGATGGGACGCGGATCGGACACGCCGCGGCTACCGCCGTCCGGCCGGGGCCGCCGGCGCCGGGCGGCCGACGAGCTCCCGTGCGATCCGCAGCAGGTCCAGGCTGATCGGCGCGGCCGGGTCCGCGATGACGAACGGGATGCCCTCGTTGTTGGTGCGCACCACGAGCGCACCGCCCGAGCTCACGAGGTGCTCCGGGACCCGTCCCAGGGCCCGGTTGAGGACCTCGGGATCGAAGCCGCCGGAGGAGTCGGCGCGGTTGACGAGGTACCGGACCTTGGTCGGCGGGTAGCCGATCATCCGGAACGCGTCGGCCATCACCATCGCGCTGTGGATCGTGGTGGAGTCGTAGGTGACGATCTCGAGGATCGTGTCCGAGGAGTCGAGGAAGGCGAGGTTCACGTCGTTGATCACCGCGGGCGTGTCCACGATGACCACCTCGTACACCCGGCGCATGAGGGAGATCACCTTCTCCAGGTCGCGGATGGTGACCATCTCGGCCATCTCGATGCGCGGGGGTGCGAGCAGGATGTCGATGCCCGAGGGATCCCGCCACAGGACGTCCTGGAGGTCGGACTCCTGGATCCGGTCCGTGGGCAGGTCCAGCAGCGACGGCGCCTCGTTGGGCACCTTGAGCAGCGCCCGCAGGTCGCCGAACTGGATGCTGCCGTCGACCAGGACCGTCCGCAACCCCTGCAGTGCCATGGCCACGGCGAGGTTGAACGCGATGGTCGTCTTGCCGACGCCGCCCTTGGGCGCGAACACCGCGATCATGCGGGCCGTTCCGGCAGCGTCCGCCGCGGAGGCAGCCTGCTGGGCATGCTGGATGCCGGTCACCAGCTCATACCCCGTGAAGGGCATCGGCAGGACGCCGTCGATGCCCGTGGCGGGGTTGACCTGCACCGGGTGCTGCGGGACCGTCAGGACGATGACCGGGGTCCGCGACCCGGAGTCGTGGAGCTGCTGGACGAGCGCCATGCCCTTGACGCGGCCCTGGAGCAGCGCGTCGATCAGCACCACGTCCGGCCGGAGCTCGGCCATCAGGCGCGCGACCCGGGTGCCGTCGCTCACGACGTCAAGCAGCTTGATCGTGGACTGCGAGTTGAGCAGCCCGCGGATGTACTGCGCGACCTGGGGGACGTCCTCGACGACGAGGAGGCGGATCTGGTCCGGCATCGGCCCGACTCTACCACGCGGCCGAGGCTCCGGATACGGGCCCCGATGGTCCCCCGTCCACCCTCCGAAAGGGGTCTCAGCGCCGCCGTGCGATGAGGACGACCCGCTCGGCGCCGGGGGCGAGCTCGCCGAGTCCGTAGTCGCCCGCCAGCGTCTCGACCTCAAGCCCGGCGGCCTCCGCGTGGGCCGCCAGCTCGTCCGGGTTGACCAGCCGGAGGCGGTCCGTCCGCACCCAGCGGGCGGGGGCCTCGCCCGGCAGCCCGGCCTCGAAGATGCTGGTGAGCCGGACCACGCCGGTCGTCGGGTCGAATACCGCGCTCCCGGCCTTGGTCACGGTCCGTCCCGTCCCCGGCTCCTCGCGAACCCACTCCAGGATGAGCCGGCCGTCATACCGGGCGAGATCCTCCGCATCGGGCAGCCACGCATCCAGGACGGCGATGCCGCCGGGGGCGAGGTGCGCGGCGAGGGTGGCCACGGCCGCGGCCTGGTCGGCGCGGCCCCCGAACAGGAAGATCGAGTTGAGCGGGATCAGGGCCAGCCTGAAGGTGCCGGCGTCCTCGAGCCGGATTGTCCGGGCATCACCCTCGACCAGCCGGAGTCGCCGCGCCGTCGCCGCGCCCGCGGCATCGGCCGCCCGCCGCGCGCGGTCCAGCATCGCTGGATCGAGGTCCACCCCGGTCACGTCGTGGCCGCCGGCCGCGAGCGGCACGGCCACGCGGCCGGAGCCGACGGCCAGCTCGAGGATCGGGCCGCCGGTGCGGGCAGCCAGCGCCCGATACAGGTCGAGGTCGCCCGGGTCCTCGGCGAGGTCGAGATCGTAGAGCCGGGCGAGGGCGGCCGCGAGCGGTTCGCCGCTCACCGGGGCTCCGGCCGCTCGTGGCGGATGGTGTGGCCGGCCAGCCGCCTGGCCGCCAGCGCCGAGATGGCCTCCAGCGCGACGCGGTTGGCCGCCATGGCCGTGACCTCGGCATGGTCGTACGGCGGGGACACCTCGACGATGTCCATGCCCGCGACCACCACGCTGCCAGCGATCCGGCGGATGGCGCGCAACAGCTCCCGCGGCATGAGGCCGCCCGGCTCGGGGGTCCCGGTGCCCGGCGCGCTGCCGGGGTCGATGACGTCGATGTCCACGGAGATGTAGATCGCGTCGGGTCCATCGAGCGCCTCGGCGATCGCGTCGTCGACGACGGCATCGGCGCCCCGCTCCTCGATCTCGCGCATCAGGTGCCAGCGCAGCCCCTGCTCCTTCATCCAGTCGAAGGTCTCCACCGGCGGCCAGTAGCCGTGCAGCCCGACCTGGACGAAGTTGCTGCCCTTGACCGCGCCCGACTCGATCAGCCGGCGCATCGGCGTGCCGTGGCCGGCCAGGACGCCCCAGTCATCGCTGGCCGTGTCCGCGTGGGCGTCGAAATGGACGATGCCGATGCTGCCCGGCCGGCGGATGTCGGCGACGGCGGTCGCGGACGGCCAGGTGATCGAGTGGTCCCCGCCCAGCACGATGGGGATCGCGCCGGTCGCGGCCACCTCGTGCACCTTGCGGTAGATCATCGCGTGAGCCCGGTCCACCCAGGCCGGGATGACGTTCGCATCACCGGCGTCGACGACCCTCAGGATCTCGAACGGCTCGACGCCCAGCTGGAGCGAGTGGATGGAGCCGCTCGTGTACTGCGCCTCGCGGATCGCGCGGGGGCCGAACCGGGCACCGGGGCGATGGCTCACCGCGTCGTCGAACGGGGCGCCGACGATGGCGACGTCGACGTTGCGGGCCCGCAGCTCCGCCGCGTCCGGGACCCACGGGAGCTTCATGAACGTCGGCAGGCCCACGTAGGTGGGCAGGTCGTAGTCGTCGAACACCTCATACGCGCGGTCCCAGCCGTTGCGCGCTGCGAAGTCGTCGGCGCCCGCTTCATCGGGACGCTCGGCCACGGGTGATCCTCCGGAGGCGGACGGCCAGGCCCGGACCTCCGGGCCGCCGCGAACGCCGCCTCAGCCTGGGCGTCGCCGGTTCGGGTCCACCGCCCGGCGGGGCGCGCAGGGCGGCATGGTACCCGCTCCCCCGTCCACGGGCGAGGCGCTCAGGACGCCGTCCCGCTCCCCGATCCGGCGGGACCGGGCCCGATGTCCCCCGACCGGCCGTCGAGGTCCAGCTCCATGACCGTGATCTCCGACCCGTCGCCCTCGTAGTCCGGGATGGCAGGCGTCCCGTACGCGGGCCGGGTCCCCTCGCCGTCCCTGACCCGGAACCCGAGGGACCGGTGGAAGGCGAGCGAGAGACGGTTGCCCGGCCAGGTGATGGCGACCACCCGGCGCACGCCGCGGGACCGCGCGTCGTCGATGAACCGGGCGTAGAGGGCGCTCCCGGTCCCGCGTCGTCGAAGGTTCGGATTGGCCGCGACCAGATGGACGTACGCCGTGTCGGGGTGGTCTGGGCTCACGAACCCGACCAGGAAGCCCGCCAGGCGCCCGTCGCCGGTCTCGGCCACCCATGACGTGCCGGTGAAGTGCTGGAGCCACAGCCGCGGCAGGAGATGGCGGAGCCGGCGCCCGCCCCACCAGTCGTCGATGACCGCGACGATCCGGTGGTGGTCGTCCTCCACCGGTCGCCGGAAGCGGAGGGCCAGCTCCTGGTCGCCCGGTTCGCTCATCCTTCGCCCCGCTCCGGTCCCTCGCCAGGCTCCCGTCCCTCGCCCGGCTCTCGTCCCTCGCCCGGCCGCGCCCGGAACTCCCGCCAGGCCTGCTCCACCAGGGCCGGGTCCAGCAGCAGGTCCAGCGCCGTCTGGGCCACCAGCGTGGACGCGAGCAGGACCGTCCGGTCCGCCCGCGGGCGACCGGCCGCATCCCGGAACTCGATCGAGTGGCCCGGCGTGGGCACGTCGGTGATCGCGAGCTCGGGGTGGATCGCGGGCATCGCCCACGACACGTTGGCCATGTCGGTCGAGCCCGATGACGGATCCATGCCCTCGTCCCGGATGCCGTACGCCTGCGCGTTCGCGACCCAGCGCGCGGCCAGCGTGCGGTTGTGGTTCATCGTGGTGGCCGCGCCCGAGAACTCGACCTCGACCGTCACGTCGGCCGCCAGCGCCGCCGCCTCGCAGAGTTGCCGGAACCGGGACTTCATCACCTCGTAGTACGGCTGGTCGGCGCTGCGGATCATGAACCAGGCCCGGGTCCTGTCCGGGATGACGTTCGCCGCCGTGCCGCCCTCCTGGATGATCCCGTGCACCCGGCAGTGGGGCGGGAGCTGCTGGCGCCAGAGCCCCACCGAGACGAACAACGCGATCATCGCGTCGAGGGCGTTCCTCCCCAGCCACGGATCGTACGCCGCGTGCGACTGCAGGCCGCCGAACACGACCACCGCGTCCTCCGACGCGAGGGGGGCGATCTCGACGTGGTTCCGGTCGCAGGGATGGAACAGGAGGGCCGCGTCAAGGCCGTCGAACAGGCCGTCCTCCAGCATGATCGCCTTGCCGCTCCCCCGCTCCTCCGCGGGCGTGCCGAGGAACACCACCTCGCCGGCCCACTGGTCCCGGACGGCCGCCAGCGCGATGGCCGCGCCGACCCCGGAGGACGCCATCGTGTTGTGGCCGCAGCCGTGGCCGAGACCCGGCAACGCGTCGTACTCCGCGAGGATCCCGACGCGGGGCCCGTCGGCCCCGAGGCCTCCGGTCAGCCGTCCCCGGACGGCGGTCGCGAGGCTCCCCGCGGGATGCTCCACCGCGTACCCGTGGCGGGCGACCGCCTCCGCGACCCAGGCCGCCGCCCGGACCTCCTCGAAGGCCGGCTCGGGATTCGCGTGGATGCGGTGCGAGAGGTCCAGGATCTCGGCCCGGGCGCCCTCCACGGCGGCAGCGGCCCGCGCCTTGACGCCGGCGAACGGTTCGGCGGGACGCGCGGCCAGCGGCGAGTCGGTCACGGGGGTCTCCTAGCGCTCGGCCGAGAGCGTGATCTCGGCCACGACGAAGATGGCGGCAAGGAACAGGACGATCGGGAGCTGGAAGGCGTCGACGAGCCGGAGCACCACCACGACCGCCACGAGCAGGCCGAGCCATGCCGCGCGACGGGCCGCGCGGAGCCAGTCGCCGGCGTAGGCGATGCGGCGGTGGCGGCCGAAGACGAACAGCCACATGAGGGGGGTGGCGGTGATCCCGACCGCGAGGCCGATCAGCAGCGCGCCGAGGTACCCGGCCGTCGCATCCGGGTACGTGCTCGTGACGAGCACCCCGACGCAGATCCACGCGACCAGCGCGGCGGCGAGCAGCGCCACGTTCGCGATGCGGTCCCGGGTCTCCATCGCGTTCAGCCTACCGCGGGGTGCCCGTCGCCGCGGGCTCGGCCGCGCGCCGGGTGCCCGTCGCCGCGGGCTCGGCACTGCGCGGGCTCAGCGGTGCGTGCCGCCGGCCTCCAGCACGGCGAGCGCGGGCTCGAGGTCTGACAGCGTCGCGAGCTCGACGTCCGCGACCACCGTGTCGCCGCGCCCGCTGCCGGGAAGCGGCGAGTCGCCGGGGCGGGAGGCCAGGTACGCGGCGAGCCACCCGGCCCCCTTCGCCCCGACCACGTCCGCGGCCCAGTCGTCACCCACGTGGAGGATCGCGCCGGTCGGCGGGTTCCCCAGCGCCGCCCTGGCCGCGGCGAAGATCGCCGGATGCGGCTTGATCGTGCCGACGCGCTGGCTCACCACCACGGCCGCGAGGTGGGGCGCCCAGCCTGCCGCCTCCACGTACCGGTCGATCGTCACGGCCAGCGGCCAGTTGGAGAGGATCGCCAGGCGGTACTGCAGAGCCAGCCGGGCGAGCAGGGCCGAGGCGCCGGGGACCGGCGGCAGGGCGGCCACGAACCCGCGCGAGTAGACGTCCAGGACCCAGGCCACCTCGCCAGGGTCGCTGAGGGCGGCCGCCGCGGCGTCGTCCCAGCGCGCCTCGGAGGCCGGCGGCGGCATCCCGCGCAGGCGGGCCAGGATCCGCGCGACGCGCTGGGCGAGATCGACCTCCCGGAACTGCGGGACCTCCTCGCGAAACTGCCGCTCCCGCTCCTCGCCCCAGAGCCGGAGCACCTCGTCCGCGTCGAAGGGTCCGAGCCGGGCGGCCATCGAGCGTGCCGTCTCCGCCACCACCACCCGGAGACCCGCCGCCGGCACCGGGACCAGCGTGTTGCCGAAGTCCAGCGTGATGGCCTCGATCATCAGGCGTCCCCCGGCCCGGTCTCGCGCGCCAGCCGCCCTCGCGCGATCGCCGCCGCTGCGGGGTTCCTGTCCACCAGCAGCCACCGCCGACCGAGCCGCGCGGCGGCGACCCCGGTCGTGCCGCTCCCGGCGTACGGGTCGAGCACCAGGTCCCCGGGCCGGCTGGACGCCGCCACGATCCGCTCCAGCAGGCGGACCGGCTTCTGGGTCGGGTAGCCCGTCCGCTCCGCCGAGCCCGGCGGCACGATCGTCAACCACCAGACGTCGGTCGGCAGCTTGCCGCGAGCCGCCTTCTCGGGACCCACGAGGCCCGGGGCCATGTACGGGATCCGGACGATCTGGTCCCGGTCGAAGGTCCACGCGTCGCCCTTGGCGTACCACAGGATCGTGTCGTGCTTGCGGGGCCAGCGGTCACGGGCCCGGCCGCCGTAGTCGTAGGCCCAGACGATCTCGTTGAGGAATTGGTCCGCGCCGAACACCTCGTCCAGCAGGAGGCGGACGTGGTGGGTGGTCCTCCAGTCCACGTGCAGGTAGAGCGACCCGTGCGGGGCGAGCACCCGGCGGATCTCTTCCACCCTGGACCGCAGCGCGGCGAGATGCTCCGGGAGGGGCAGGTCGTCCGCCCAGGCCTGCTCGCCGACCACCTCCCAGGCCACCTCGCGGCCGCCGAAGCCCCGCCGGGTCCGCTCCCCCGTCCCGGTCCGGATGGACGCCAGGCGCTGGACGTCGCCGGTCCCGAACGGCGGGTCCGCGTAGACGAGGTCCACGACACCGTCCGGGATCGCGGCCAGGACGTCCAGGTTGTCCGCCTCGAGGACGGCGCCACTGCGGCCGCCGCCGAGCACGTCCGCCAGCGCGGCACGCGCATCGGCCGCGATCTCCGCCATGGCTCAGCGGACCGCGGAGGCCGGGCAGATCTCCCGGAAGGCGCAGTAGCTGCACGAGAGGTGGTCCGGCTTGGCGGTGAAGTCCCGCGCCCGGATCCCGGCGGCGGCGGACCTGATGGAGTCGCGCGCCTTCTCGATCCGCTTCCGCTCCACGGGCGCGGTGCCCACCAGCCCGGACTCCAGGAAGTACAGGGCGACGGCGTCGGGCAGGCGGCCGGTCATCGCCTCGTACCCCATCGCGTAGATCGACAGCTGGAGCGAATCCTTCGCGCGCTGGCGGGCCTTGACGGGATCGCGGACGTCGGACGACTTGTAGTCCGTGATCACCACGCGCTCGGGCGCCAGGCCGAGGGTCTGCTCCACGACGTCCACACCCGACGCCGGCACGCCGCCCGCAGCCGGACCCGGGCCGGCCTCGCGCGCCTCCGCGCCGTCCGAATCGGTGTCGGCCGACCCCCCGTCATCCGGCCCAGCGTCTCCCGTCGCGATCACCACCCGCGGCGTGATGTCCACCCGGTCGTACCGGCCTCGGACGCGGTCCCCGTCCAGCATGAAGCTGAACTCCCGCTCCACGTAGGCCGGGATCACCGCGCCAGGTGCCAGCTGCTCCTCGCGGAACCGGTGCAGCGCGGCCCGTCCGGCGGCCAGGCGCGCCTCCTCGTGCTCGCGGGAGAGGAACCCCTCGTTCCTCCACGCGGCCATGAACGCCTCGAACAGCTCCTCGTCGGTCATCACCTCGCCGCGGGCGTGGCGCTTGTGGAACTCCGAGACGGCCGCGTGGAGCGCCGACCCGTAGATGATCGAGTGGTGGGGCGCCAGCGGCACCCGCAGCAGGTGCGCGAACTTGTACTTGAGCGGACAGGTCAGGTAGTCGTCGATCGCGTAGAAGGAGAGCATCAGGGGCTCCCCGGAGCGCTCTCGCGGTGCCGCGGGTGCGCCCGCGGTCTGCTCCAGGGCGGCCATCCGCTCCAGCGGCGAGGACGCCTTCGCGCCGGCGCCCGAGGCCCCGGCCGCCACCGGCAGGTCCAGCGCCTCGAGCACGAACGGCGAGACGCGTCTCGCCCGCTGGCCGCCGTAGTCCGCCGCGTGCGAGAGGACCAGCTCGTCCCGCGCCCGCGTCATGCCGACGTAGAACAGCCGTCGCTCCTCCTGGAGCTGGTAGTCCCCCTCCGGGAGGGTCTCCTTGACCAGCGCCAGCGGCAGCCCCAGCGGCTCGCGCCGGCCCACCGTGGGGAACCGGCCGCTGACGAGCCCCGGCAGGTAGACGAACGGGAACTCGAGCCCCTTCGCCTTGTGTACGGTCATGACCGCGACGGCGTTGGCGTCCGGGTCGATGTCCGCCGTGGGCGGATCGTCCCCGGCCAGGATCAGCGTCTGCAGGTGGCGCGCCAAAAACACGGCCCGGTCGTCCGCGAGCAAGGCCGACTGGGCGCGGACGATGTCGAAGAAGCGGGCGATGTTGGACAGCGCCTCCTCGGCCGCCACCGTCTCCGCCTCGGCGAGCCGCCTGAGCCAGCCCGACTCCTTGAGGAACGCGTAGACGACCTCGCCTGCGGGTCGCTGGTGAGCCAGCTCCGCGTAGGTGCCGAGGTCCGCGACCAGCTTCGCCGCACCGGCCCGGGTCTCCGGCGTCAGCCGCAGGATCCCCGGTTGCCGGCCGAGCTCCTCGAGGATCTCGTACGCGGACCGGTTCCGGCGTCGGGCCGCCTGCATGACGCTCGCGAGATCCACGCCGCCCAGGCCGTACAGCTCCGATGCCGCCAGCGCGTAGACGTCGACCGACGAGGCCGGGTCCGCGATCGCCCGCAGGAACGCCAGCAGGAGCTTGACCTCCGGCCTCGCATACAGCCCGCTCGTCCCGGAGAACCGCCACGGGATCCCCTCGAGGTTGAGCGAGCGGAGGACCGCGTCCGCCGCGGCGTTGGAGCGGACGAGGACGGCGACATCCTGCGGCCGTGCCCCCTCCCGGATCCGGCGCGCGATGTCCCGGGCGATCCAGTCGGCCTCCTCCGCGCCGCTGGCGAAGGCCTCGTGGCGGACCGGCGGCGCCGCGTCCCCGCCCCGTTCCGCCACGAGCTTCTTGACGATGCCCGCGCGGACCTCGAGCCGGTCCGGATCGTTGTGGCGGACCAGGCGGTACGAGGCGTCCAGGATGGGAGCGCGCGAGCGGTAGTTCCGTCGCAGCACAACGGTCCTCGCGTTCCGGTACCGCTCCCGGAACTCGAGGATGTTGCTGATCGCGGCGCCGCGGAACTTGTAGATGGACTGGTCGTCGTCACCGACCACGGTGACGTTGCGATGCCGCTGCGCGACCAGCGCCACCAGCTCCGCCTGCGCCCGGTTCGTGTCCTGGAACTCGTCCACCAGCACGTATCGGAACCGGGCCTGGACCGACTCGCGGGCCGCCGGCGACTCCCGCAGCAGCCGCAGCGCCAGCGAGACCTGGTCCCCGAAGTCGATGGCGCCGTTCGCGGCGAGCAGCGCCTGGTAGCGCGCGTAGGCTCGGGCGAGCTCGCCCTGCCGGCGTGCCTCCTCCTCCAGCGCCGCGGCGGCATCGCGCTCCGCCTCGGTTCCCGGGCCGCCCGTGTCCGCGACGAGTGCCGATGCGGCGGCGGCCTCTCCCGCCAGGCGGGCCGCATGGGCGAGATATGCCTCGGGCGACACGTCCTCGTCCTTGGCCCGGGAGAACAGCGTGGCCAGCGCGTCCAGGAACCTCGTCGGGTCCCCGAGCGGCCGGTACTGGTCCAGGTCGAACTCGAACAGGTGCTCCCGCATGAACACCACGGTCTCTGGACGCGACAGCACCCGGATGTCGGCCGGCAGCCCCAGCTCGAACGCGAACTCCCGGACGAGCCGGTCCCCGAAGGCGTGGAACGTGCTGATCGCCGTGTCCGTGTAGCCGTACGGCACCAGCTGGTCGACGCGGACCTGCATCTCGTCCGCGGCCTGGTCCGTGAACGTCAAGGCCAGGATCTCGGACGGCCTGGCCCGACGGGTGGCGATCAGCCACGCGATCCGGCGGGTGATGACCTGCGTCTTGCCCGTCCCGGCGCCGGCCACCACCAGGAGCGGGCCGTCGCCGTGCATCACCGCGCGCCGCTGCTCCGGGTTGAGCCCCGCCAGCAGCGCGTCCATGCCATCCGGACCGGGCACGTCCTCGGCCGCCGGTTCCGCGAGACCCCACACGGGGATCTGGACGAGGGGCCCGGGCGAACCCCGCACGCCGCGCCGTGTCACGCGACCCGGCCGATCCGCCGGCTGGGCAGCGGCGACGGGACCTGGAGTGCGGTGCGCGGGGTTCCGGGACACGGCGCCATCATGCGCCGTCTCCGTGCCAGCTCTGGTGTCACGCCCCGGCGCGGGTCAGCCGGGCCTGGCGGGACCCGGACCCGAGGCGAGCGCCTGGCGCAGGGCCGCCGACTCCTCGTCCGACAGCGCCGCCTCCGACCTGCCGCGGGCAATGGCCTTGCCGTAGACGCGGGTCAGGGTCCGCGCGTGCAGGCTGCTGACGACGAGCCCGTCACCGTTCGCGTCGAGAAGCGCGAGCGCGAAGCTCTGGTTGCCGCCGGTGTCCTCGAACGGGTTGAACCGGACCAGGCCCACCCGCTGGACCGCCTTCCGCTGCACGGCCTCGAGGACCGCCGAGCGGGCCGCCAGGAGGTCCACCTGGCCGCCGAGGTCCTGGACCTGGGCCAGGTGGGCGTCCAAAATCGCCTCGAGGCTCTGCCCCTCCGCGCCGCGGGTGAGACCGCGAAGCCGCTCATCGAGCCGTGAGACCCGGCGCGCAAGCAGCACGACGGCGACCAGCAGCGCGACGCACGCGATCGCAAGCACCGCGACGATGGCGCCGAGGTACGGGTCGACGAGGCGGTTGAGCGAGTCCAAGGGGTCCTCCGGGCGGGCGGTGCGAGGATACCAGCCGGCCCTTCCCCCGGACGCACCACCGGCGCGGGCGCCACCCGGTGTATCCTCTGCGGCCGACGGTCCCGCGCCCGCGCCGGCCGCTCGAAGCAGGAGGCCACGAACCCCGCCATGGCGAAGCGCGCCCGCGGTCACGTCCGTCCCGGCCAGCGCCGGCCCATCGATCGGCGGCCCGCGCCCGTCGCGTCGCCCGCGGCCGCCGGCGGCACGACCTCGTCCGCCGCGCCTCGCCCCGCCGGACTGACGGAGGCCGAGCAGGCCCGCGCCGCGGAGCTCGAGGCCCAGCTGCTCGCCGAGGAGCGCGCCGCGGAGAACGCCCGCGCCCGCTCGCAGCCGCGCGCCAAGACGATCGGCCGGAGCGCGCCCAGCTCGCTCGAGCTCAAGGCGGAGGTCGAGTACGCCTACGTCGCCCGCGACGTGAGGGACATCGTCCGCATCGCGACGCTCCTGTTCGCGGTCCTGTTCGGCCTCTGGATCATCATCGACAAGCTGAAGATCCTCCCGATCGGCTGATCCCACCGGGACCATCTGGGCCCTCTGGGCGCGGGCGCTTCCGGGCGATGCTCGCCGGACGGACCCGGGACGACCCCGGGTCGTGAGCAGGGCGGAGCCGCAGACTCATGACGGACGAGACGGTGATCGGGGTCAGCCGAGGGCACGGATCAAGACCGGGTTCTTCTCCTCGAAGCCGTACACGCTCGTGTTCACGAATCGGCGGCTGATCCTGGCCGAGATGACGAAGGATCCCGTCCACGCCGAGACCGAGCGTTCGCGCGCCGCCGCGAAGGAGCAGGGAGGCGGCTTCTTCGCGCAACTGGGCGCTACTCTCGCGCAGCGGAAACCGGACCGTTGGTGGATCTGGGCTCGCTGGAAGCGATCCACTGGACGGCGGTTGCGCCCCCGGATGGAAGCCGAGCGAAGAGCAGGACGCCCAAGCCAATCACCCACAGCGCCGTGATCGCCAGCGAGAACCACATCCACCTGGGGCTGACGAGGTCCCGCCGCTGCCGAGCGTGGAGGGCATCGCGACGACGATCAGCCTGGCTTCAATCGCCGCGTGCCGGCGTTCGGCACTCGGCAGGGAGAGCGATCTGGTCGATCTCCACCTCGACGCCGTTGAGCATCCGTCCCACCGCCTCTACATCGAGGTTGGCGTTCGCGAGCGCATACATGGTGGGCTCAGCGTCGGCGATGACGGCCCCGAGCTGATCGTTGCGCGACCTCCACTCGGGCGGAACGCTCGCAGCGTGGCCAGCGAGCCAGCCCGAGTACCCGTTCTTCGCGCGGGCATTCTGGTAGTGGACCCATGCATCGTCGGCCGCCGCTGTCATCGCCGGCCCGTCGCCCGTCTTCGCCGCGTCGATCACGGCATGCCCTGCTTCGACCCACGCCGACAGCTCGCGCATCGCCAGGCACAGCTCGTTCATCGGCTGAGGGGTCGGCGTTGCCGCAACAGCACAGGCGGCAACCACGAGCGCGAGCACGATGGCACCCGCCGAGCTTCGCCGCGCGGTCACGGCATTCCTCCGATCAGGTTCTCGGCTTCGGCGCCGGGTGAGCCGACCGTCGCCGAAGTTGATGATGGACCATCCCGATCACCTCATCCCGGGACAACCGGAGGGCAGGAAGGCCTCGCGACTCGGGGCGCTACCATCGCCCGCATGCCCCCTCGACGCTCCGTCCCCGGTGCTCGTCCCGAAGCCCTGTTCACGCCGCCCCCGGAACGGCAGCCCCTCGCCGCCCGGATGCGCCCGCGCAACCTCGACGAGTTCGTCGGCCAGGAACAGCTCGTGGGCGAGCGCGGGCCGCTCAGGCGGTCCGTCGCGCGCGGCCATCTCGCTTCGCTGCTCCTGTGGGGCCCGCCCGGCACCGGCAAGACCTCGCTCGCCCGGCTCCTCGCTGACGCGATCGGCGCCGACTTCCACTCCATCTCGGCCGTCATGTCCGGCGTCGCCGAGGTGCGAGCCACGATCGCGGCGGCGCAGGAGCGCCTGACGCTCGAGGGCCGCCGCAGCATCCTGTTCATCGACGAGATCCACCGCTTCAACAAGGCGCAGCAGGACGCGCTGCTGCCGCATGTCGAGGACGGCACCGTGACGCTCGTGGGGGCCACGACCGAGAACCCGTACTTCGAGGTCATCTCCGCCCTCCTGTCGCGGATGCGCGTCTGGCGCCTCGAGCCCCTGACCGACGAGGACATCGCGATCATCGTCCGGCGGGCGATCGACGACGCCGACCGCGGGCTGGCCGGACCGTTCGGGCCGCGTGGCGGCATCGCCCTCGCGGACGACGCGTTCGAGCACCTGGTGGACATCTCCGGCGGCGACGCGCGGCAGGCCCTCAACATCCTCGAGAGCGCGGCGGCCCTGGCCGAGGACGACGACGCCCGCGATCCGGACGGGCGGGTCTCCCCCACCCTCGCCCACGTCGAGACCGCGGCCCAGCAGCGCGTCCTCGCCTACGATCGCGCCGGCGACGGCCACTACGACACGGTGTCCGCGTTCATCAAGAGCCTCCGCGGCAACGACCCGGACGCGGCGGTCTACTGGCTGGGCGCGATGATCGCGGCCGGCGAGGACCCCAAGTTCATCGCCCGGAGGCTGATCATCTCCGCCTCCGAGGACGTGGGCAACGCCGATCCGCGCGCCCTCCAGGTGGCCGTGGCGGCCGCCCAGGCGCTCGACTACGTCGGGCTCCCGGAGGCGCAGTACGCGCTCGCCCAGGCGACGCTGTTCATCGCCGCGTCGCCCAAGTCCGATGCCACGGGGCGGGCCTACTTCGCCGCGCTGGACGACGTCCTCACCCTGGGCGCCCAGCCGGTGCCCATGCACCTGCGCAATGCCGCCGACCGCCGGATGAAGGCCCACGGGATCGGTGTCGGCTACCGCAACCCGCACGAGTTCGAGGGCCACGACGTCGCCCAGCAGTACCTGCCGGACGTCCTCGCGGGCAAGCACTACTACGTCCCGACGGACCAGGGCCACGAGGCGCAGATCGCCGACCGGTTCGAGCGGCGTGCGGACGCACGCTCCAAGCCGGCGAAGCGCGCGCCGCGCGTCGGGCCGGCGGTCGACGCCATGGGTGTGGCGAGCAAGGCGGTCAGGACCCGCTTCGAGGCGCTTCGCAAGGTCGCCGACGCGGAAGTCGAGGACGCCGAGGTCGAGGACGCCGAGGTCGTGGACGGCCCAGACGGTGTGCCGTCCAGCCAGGCTTGAACCTCAACCGCGGCTTGACACGGCGCCTCGGCCGGAGTGCGGTGTGTCGCCGCGACCGCGCCGACAGCCTCGATGCCAGGCACATCTCGCTTCACCGCCCGCGTCACCGGGACGCCATCGCCCTTCTCCCGGCCTGACCGCGAGGCCCATCGACGCGACATGGGTGCGGGCGGAGATCAGGTCTCGGAAGGTGCCCAGAGGATCGCGCCGGGACGGCAGCGGGTGATGCACAGGCCGCATCGCTCGCAGCGGTCCTCGTCGAGCACGGCCTTGCCGTCCACCATGTGGATCGCGTCGTAGACGCACGCGCCCACGCACAGGACGCAGCCGGTGCACAGGTCCACGTCCACGACGGGCGGCGTGGGCGCCTGCGCCGGGACCGGAATGCGGCCCGCCATCCCACGCACCTCGTCCAGCCTCGTATACCCGTGCGCGCCGAGCCAGGCGGCCGTCTCCCGGGCGATCTTCTCGAACACGCCGTTGCCGCGGAGGATCGCCGCGGTGCAGACCTGGACGGCCGACGCACCGGCCATGGCCATCTCGATCACGTCCGTGCCGCGGCTGACCCCGCCGCAGCCGATGACCGGCAGGTCCACGGCGCGCGCCACGTCGAACACGGAGCGGACGGCGAGCGGCTTGAGCGCGGGACCGGACAGCCAGCCCGAGCCGTCGCCTCCGCCCATGCGCGGCCGGCCGGTCTCGATGTCAATGGCCAGGCAGGGCCCGAACGAGTTGATGGCCACGATCGCGTCCGCACCGGCTCGTGCCGCGTATTCCGCCGCCCGCGCCATCTCGCGACCCAGCGGGCTCAGCTTGACGAAGACGGGCACGTCCACCGCGTCCCTGGCCGCCCTTATCGCATCGACCATGGGGCCCGGGTCCTCGCCGATGTAGTGGGTCGAGAGCTCCAGCGCATCGGCGAAGGGCCGGACGCGCGGCGCCAGCCAGGCGATGTCCGCGGCCGAGTAGCCGAGGCTGACGATCAGCGGCAGGCCGGCCGTCCGTGCAAGCGGCAGCTCGCGCTCCAGCCACTGCTCGGGCGGCAGCTCGGACCACAGCTCCGCGTTGAGGAACCCGTGCTGGATCTCGGCCATGTTGGGCGTCGGGACGACGGCCGCCGCTCGCGAGATGGTCTTGGACACCAGGCCGCCCGCGCCACCGGCGGCGCAAGCCAGGATCGCGGCGCCGTCGCGCACCGGCGGTCCGGCCGCCGGCAGGACCGGGTTCGCGAACCGGATGCCGCAGACCTCGACCGTCGGGTCCACGCCCGCCGCCGCAGCGGCCGACCCGCCGGCGCCCGACTGGACCCGGGAGCGCGTCACCGGAGAGGCTCCGTCCGTGGGTCGAACGGGTGTTCCCCGATCCTCCCCAGCCGGGCCCAGAGCCGCGCCGCCTGGACCCGGGCGGCGTCGATCAGCCAGTCCTGTCCCACGAACTCGAGGCGGCGTTCCCGGACCGCGACCTCTCCGTCCACGATGACATCGCGCACGTTCCGCGCCGAGAGCCCGAACACCCAGTGGCCGGCGAGCGAGCCCTCGTCGAGGGGCGTGGGCGCCGCGTGATCCAGGACGACGATGTCTGCCGGGGCCCCCGCCTCGATCCGCCCGAGCAGTGGCTCGCCGAAGGCGCGGCCGGCCGTGCGCGCGGATTCCGCGAGCCGCGCAAGGACCCAGCGCGGGTCCGCGGCCACCCCGTCCTCCCGCGCCCGGAAGTACGCCGCCCTCGACTCCTCGAACATGTCGGCACCGATGCCGTCCGTCCCGAGGGCCAACCGGGGCCCGAGGCGCCCCAACGGGGCCCTGCCCACCGCGTTGTTCATGTTCGAGCGCGCGTTGTGCACGATCGTCGCCCCGTACCTGTTCGCGGTGTCCGCCTCCGGTTGGTCCAGATGCACCGCGTGGGCGAGGATCGCACGCTCGTCCAGGGCAGCGGCGCGGGCGAGGCGCTCGACGACCGGGATCCCGAACCGGGCCCGGCAGTCGACCTCGTCGGCGGCATCCTCGGCGACGTGGACATGGAGGCCGGTCCCGGTGGCCTCGACGGCCCCGACGCAGGCGGCGAGCGTCTCCTCCGAGAGCGTGAACGATGCGTGGGCCCCGATCATCGACCGGGCGAGGGGCAGGGCCCCGCCGGCGACGTGCCCGGCGAACCGGAGGTTCTCGCGGACGCCGGCCGAGGCACGGTCCGGGCCGTCACGATCCGACACCTCGTAGGCCAGCACGCCCCGGATCCCGAGCGACGCGAGCGATTCCGCGACGAAGTCGAGGGAGCCGTCGATGGCGTTCGGGGAGGCGTGGTGGTCGACCAGGGTGGTCGTCCCCGCCAGCAGCGCTTCCATGCCGCCGACGAGGGCGGAGGCGCGGACGGAGGCCTCGTCCAGCCCGCGGTCCAGGCGCCACCAGACGCGCCGGAGAATCTCCACGAAGTCACGCGGGGCCTCCAGCTCGTACGGCATCCCCCGCGCGAGCGCCGAGTACAGGTGGGTGTGGGCACACACGTTGCCCGGGATCACGAGGCAGCCACGCGCGTCGATCCGGACGTGACCGCCATCCTCGTCGTCCGCGGTCGCCGGGCCCACGCGGCTCACGCGTCCGCCATCGATCACGACCTCGGCGGCCTCGACGCGGACCGGGTCGAGCGACACGACGACCGTGCCGCCGGTGACCACGAGCATCATGGCTCGGCTCCTTCCCGGACAGCCTCACGACCCAGCCGCGGCAGCAGCGCCCGGGCGGCCGCCGAGTCGCTCATCGGCAGCCGCGTCCGGCGGACGCCGTCGAACGCGTGCAGCGCACCGGCCACCGCGGCCGCCGTCGGGACCAGGACCGCCTCCCCCATCCCCTTCGCGCCGTGCGGACCCTCGGGCTGCGGCACCTCCACCAGGATCGTCTCGACCGGCGGCATCGTGGCCGCCGGTATGATGCCCAGCGACTTGAGCGTGTCCGTGACGGGCACGCCGTCCACCACCCGGAACTCCTCCGTCAGGGCCATGCCCAGCCCCATGTGCACGCCGCCCTCCACCTGGCCCGCGAGCAGCACCGGGTTGAGCGCCCGTCCCACGTCGTGGGCAGCGACGACCCGCTCGATCCGCCCCTCGTCGTCGAGGACGACCACCTGGGTCGCCCAGCCGAAGGCGAAGTGGGTGACCGGCTCGTCGGTCGGCTCATCCAGCGAGGTCGTCCAGTCCACCACGACCTCACCCGGGAACTCGCGCCCGGCGAGGTCCTCGAGCCGCCCCTCGCCGAGGGCGGCCGTCAGGCCCGCGCAGGCATCGAGGACCGCCCGGCCGCCGAGCATGGTCGCCCGCGAGGCGGTGGTCTCGCCGGTGTCGAGCTCGTGGCCAGTGTCCACCACGACCCGGATCCGCTCGGGCGCGATCCCGAGCTCCGCCGCCGCGAGCTGGCGGAACACCGTGTGGCACCCCTGGCCCATCTCGGACCACGAGTGGAACAGGGTCAGGGTGCCATCGGCCTCGGGCCGCAGCACCGCCCGGCCTCGCTCGGTCAGCCCGTTGCCGATGCCCACGTTCTTGGCGCCGCAGGCGATCCCCGCGTACCCGGCGGACCGGTAGGCGTCGCGCACGGCGAGCAGCGTCGCCCGGATGCCCACCCCCTCCCCCAGCTTCTGTCCGGTCCCGAACCGGTCGCCCACGTCAAGCGCGTTGCGCCAGCGGATCTCCCAGCCGTCGATGCCCACCTGCTCTGCAAGCATGTCCAGCACGCCCTCGAGCGCGAACGCGGCCTGGTTGGCCCCGAAGCCGCGCATCGCGCCGGACGGAGGGTTGTTGGTGTAGACGGCCCGCGCCTCCACGTCCACGTTCGGGACGCGGTACGGGCCGCAGGCATGGCCGGCCGCCCGCTCCAGGACCTTGCCGCCGACGCTGGCGTATGCCCCGTTGTCCCCGACGATGCGCGCCTTGACGGCCACGAGGCGGCCGTCCTCGTCGCAGCCCGCCGTGTAGTCCAGCCACATCGGGTGGCGCTTGACGTGGAACCGGAGGCTGTCGCGGCGGCTCAGGCGGAGCATGACCGGGCGGCCGGTCCGGACGGCGAGGAGCGCCGCCTGCCCCTGGACGTTGAGGTCCTCCTTGCCGCCGAACGCCCCGCCGGTCGAGACCTGGGTGACCAGGACGTCCGGCGCCGGCAGGCCCAGGAAGGACGCGATCTGGCGCCGGTCCTCCCAGGCGCCCTGGCCCTCGGAGTAGACGTTGACCCGGTGCCGGGTCACGGGCACGTCGTCCGGTCCCACGGCGCCCCGCGGCACGGCGAGGCTCGCCTCCGGCTCCAGGAAGGCGTGCTCGATCGACTGGGTGCGGAAGGAGCCGCTCGCAACGTGCGCCGCCGACGCGAGCGCCGCATCGGCGTCGCCCCGCCGGACGATGGAGGACGAGACGAGGTTGCCGCCCTCGTGGACCGCCGGCGCGCCGTCCGCCAGGGCGTCGAAGGGATCGGTGACGGGCGGCAGGGGTTCCAGGTCCACCTCCACCAGTCCCGCCGCCTCGATCGCCGCCGCACGTGTCTCCGCGGCGACCGCCGCCAGGACGTCCCCCACGTACCGGGTCGTCTCGCCCTCGGCGACGAGCAGCGGCCAGTCCGCCACGATCAGCCCCTGCTCCCGCCGGCCCGGGACATCCGCGGCGGTGATCACCGCGACCACGCCCGGGACCGCCGCCGCGCGGGTCGTGTCGATGCGCCGCACGACCGCCCGCGGCACCCCGGCGAAGCGGAGCGACCCCTCGAGCATCCCGGGTGCGGTGAGGTCCGCGACGAACGCCTTCTCGCCCAGGGCGAGCGCCCGGCCCTCGTAGCGCGCCGGGACCCCGCCGGTGGACGCTCCGGGAACCGCCCACGGCGCCGGGCCCCCACGCCGCCCGGCGGCGGCCAGCTCGATCGCATCCACGATCGACGCGTACCCGGTGCACCGGCACAGGTTCCCGGCCAGCGCGCGGGCGATCGCCGGCCGCGTGGGTGCAGGGTCACGGCGCAGGAGTGCCTCGGCCTTCATCACGATGCCGGGCGAGCAGTAGCCGCACTGCGAGGCACCCGTCGCGACGAACGCGTTCGCCCACAGGTCCCGGGTGGCTGGCGGCAGCCCCTCGAGCGTCTCCACCGCCCGGCCCGCGACGCGCACCGCAGGCTGCGCACAGGACACCACCGCGTGCCCGTCGACGATGACCGTGCACGCTCCGCAGGAACCCTCGGGCGAGCAGCCGTCCTTCATCGACCTGAGGCCGAAGCCGCCGCGCAGGACGTCGAGCAGCGATTCCCCTGTCGACGGCTCCACGGCAACCGCCTGCCCGTTGAGGGTGAAGTCCATCGGACCCTCTCACGGCCGGTCCCCGCTGGACCGTCTGGCCCTAGCAGGCTACCTGGCGAGGCACAATCGTAGGCAGCGCCCGGCCGGGCGGGCGCCTGCCAAGAGGCCCGTCGCCGTGGCCGTTCGGACCCGCGCCGGGGTCATGCCTTTCCGCCCGCCGGCGGGCATGGTCCCCGGGCCAGACAGGAGACCCTGATGCGCCGTCTCGGGCTCGAGCGAGAGGTTGTCGACGCGACGGTCCGCGATCGGGCCGTGGAGCGGTTCCGCACCGCCGGCATCGTCCTGCCGACCTTCGCCCAGCTCGTCGACCCGGACCGGATCCCCGCGGCGATGGCGGAGGCGCTCGCGGGCGTCGACCCGGATGCGCCCGACGCCCGGAACCTGTTCCGGGCCCACTGGTTCAACGACCGGTCCCGCGCCCGCCGGACCGGCGTCCCCGGGCACCTGGTGCTGCCGAAGGCGCTCACCGGCGTCGAGTCGCCCATCGTCATCGCCCTGGGCGACCGGTTCCCGATGATCCGGTCGCACAAGGTGATCGCCGCCTTCGGCTGCCTCGCTCCCCGGATCGTCACCGGGCAGTTCGATCCGAGCCGCCAGCGGGCGGTCTGGCCCTCGACCGGCAACTACTGCCGCGGCGGCGTGGCCATCTCCCGGATCATGGGCTGCCGCGGCGTCGCGGTCCTCCCGTCCGGGATGAGCCGGGAGCGGTTCGAATGGCTGGAGCGGTGGGTCGCGGACCCGTCGGACATCGTCCGGACGCCGGGCACGGAGAGCAACGTCAAGGAGATCTACGACCGCTGTGCGGAGCTGGACCGCGACCCGGACACCGTGATCTTCAACCAGTTCAGCGAGCTCGGGAACCACGTCGCCCACCACGCGATCACGGGCCGGGCGCTGGAGCGCGTCTTCGCCCACCTCCAGGGGGCGGCTCCGGGCCTCCGCGCGGCGGCCTTCGTCTCGGCCACCGGGTCGGCGGGGACCATCGCGGCCGGCGACTACCTCAAGGAGAAGCTCGGCTCGCGGACGGTGGCCGTCGAGGCGCTCGAGTGCCCCACGATGCTCGCCAACGGCTTCGGCGAGCACAACATCCAGGGGATCGGCGACAAGCACGTCCCGCTCATCCACAACGTGATGGCGACCGACCTCGTGGTGGCGGTCTCGGACCGGGCGACCGACGACCTGCTGGTGCTGTTCAACACGGCCGTCGGCCGCGAGTACCTGGTCCGCCGCCGCGGCGTGCCGGCGGAGATCGTGGACGCCCTGGGGTCGCTCGGCCTGTCGTCGATCTGCAACGTGCTCGCCGCCATCAGGGTCGCCCGCCACCAGCGCCTCGGACCGGACGACGTGATCCTGACGGTCGCCACCGACGGGGCCGAGATGTACGGGACGGAGCTTGCGCGGATTGCCGCCCGGGACTTCCCCGCCGGGTTCGATGCGGTGGCCGCGGGCGAGACCTTCGGCGCGTACCTCCAGGCGGCAGCCGAGGACCACGTCCTGGAGGCGACGCGCGCCGACCGCGACCGGATCTTCAACCTGGGCTACTTCACCTGGGTGGAGCAGCAGGGCGTGCCGGTCGAGGAGTTCGAGGCGCGCCGCCAGCCGGCCTTCTGGACCACGACCCGTGAGGTCATGCACCGCTGGGACGAGCTGATCGACGAGTTCAACGAGCGGGTCACGGGCGTGCCGGCGTGAACGAGGGCGTTTTGCCGTGACCAACGCGACACCCAACCCGACATCCCACCGGCGGGACGTCCCCCCGCCGCCCGCGGTCGAGACCGGGCTGGCCTGCGCCGGCTGCGGCGCCCTCGCCCCCGCACACCACCCCTTCACGCCGCGCTGCCCGAACCGCCGGCCGGGCGACGACATCGACCACGTGATGGCCCGTGGCATCGACATCGACCGCCTCGACCCGCCGGCGGACCCCGACCCGAACCCGTTCGTCCGCTACCGCGCCCTGTTCCACGCCTACCACGTCGCCCGCGCCGCCGGCTGGGGCGACGCCCGCTACGTGGACCTCGTCCGCGAGCTCGACGACGCCGTCGCCCGCGTGGACGGCCGCGGGTTCCGCGTCACGCCGCTGGTCCGGGCGCCGGGGATCGCGCACGCCGCCGGCCTCGGAACGAAGGGAACGGCCTGGGTCAAGGACGAGACCGGCAACGTCGCGGGCTCCCACAAGGCGCGCCACCTGTTCGGGATCCTGCTCGAGCTCCGGGTTGCCGAGGCGGTGGGCGACGGCGATCCGGGCCGGCCGCTCGCCATCGCGAGCTGCGGCAACGCCGCGCTGGCCGCCGCCGTCCTCGCGCGGGCGGCCGAGCGCGAGCTGCGGGTGTTCGTCCCCGGCAGCGCGGACGGCGCCACGGTCGACCGGCTGCGGGAGCTGGGGGCCGCCGTCGTCGTCTGCCCGCGCCGGGCCGGCGAGGCGGGTGATCCGGCCTATCACCGGCTCCAGGAGGCCCTCGCCGGGGGCGCCGTCCCGTTCACCTGCCAGGGGCCCGACAACGGCCTCGCGATCGAGGGTGGAGCGACCCTGGCCTGGGAGATCGCCGACGAGCTCCGCGCCGCCGGCGGCGCCCTCGACCGCATCGTCGTCCAGGTCGGCGGCGGCGCGCTGGCCTCAGGCATCGCGCTCGGGTTCGGCGATGCGGCTGCCATCCTCGCGATCGACGCCGTTCCGCGCCTGGACACGGTCCAGGCCCGCGGTGGCTCGCCGCTGGTCCGTGCCTGGGAGCGCGTGCTGGACGACCTGGGCCTCGTGGCCGGCACGCCGGTGGACCCGGGCGTCGTCCACGACGGCCTCCACCGCGTCGCGAACCGGCGGTCCCGTTACATGTGGCCGTGGGAGACGGAACCCGTGAGCGTCGCGCTTGGGATCCTGGACGACGAGGCCTACGACTGGCTCGCGGTCGTGCGGGCGATGCTCGTCACGGGCGGGCGCGCGGTCGTCGCCGACGAAGCGCTCCTGCTCGAGGCAAACGCGCTCGCCTGCGCTGCCACCGGCATCGACGCGGACGAGACCGGCACCGCGGGCGTCGCCGGGCTCCTCGCCCTCGCCCGTGGCGGGTTCGTGCAAGCGGACGAATCGGTGGCCGTCATCCTGAGCGGCGTCCGCCGCACCGCCGGCGACCGGCCCCTCGGAACAGCCACGGAGGAGACCCGATGACACCAGGGACAGCCCCGCTGCCGCCCAGGACAGCCTCCGACCTCGCCCGTCTCGACGGCGCGGTCCTCGACGCCCTCCACGGGCGGAGCATGCTGCTCACCCAGGACTGGGCGACCCCCGAGATCGACGCGCTGTGTGCGCTCGCCGAGACGCTGCAGGCCCTCGACCGGCGGGGCCGGGTGCCCGCTCTCTTCCCCCAGGAGCTCTTCTGGGCGCTGTTCTTCGACCAGTCCACGCGCACGAAGTCGTCCTGGGCCGGCGCGGCGGCGCGCCTGGGCGGGCAGGCGGTCATCGTCGATGGTTCCTCCACCCAGGTCAGCCACGGCGAGACCTCGGTCGAGACCGGCGCGATGCTGGGCATGAACTCGCACGCACTCGGCATCCGCCACGACCTCATCCTGGGCGAGGGCAACCGCTTCATGCGCGACGCGAAGCAGGGCATCGACGACTATCTCGCCGCGACCGGCGATGACCGCGTCGTGCCGGTCGTCAACCTGCAGTGCGACATCGACCATCCGACGCAGGCGCTCGCCGACCTGCTCTGGCTGCGCGAGAAGCTCCGCGACGGCCTCGCCGGCAGGACGGTGACGATGAGCTGGGCCTACTCACCGAGCTATGCGAAGCCGCTGTCGGTCGCGCAGGGGACCATCACGCTCCTCACCCGGTTCGGTATGCACGTCAGGCTGGCGCACCCCGAAGGGTACGAGCTCATGGGCCCGTGCCTCGAAGCCGCGCGCTCGAACGCGGCGGCGTCGGGCGGTTCGTTCACGATCACCCACGACATGGACGCGGCGTTCGCGGATGCCGACGTGGTCTATCCCAAGAGCTGGGGCCCGTACGACCTGATGCTGGAGCGCGTCGAGGCCAACGCGAACCGGGACCCCGCCGCCCTGCGGGACATCGAGGAGCGGGCGCTCGAGCGGAACGCATCACACCGTGACTGGATCTGCGATGAGCACCGCATGGACCTCACCCGCGCAGGCGAGGCGCTGTACCTGCACTGCCTCCCGGCCGACATCGGGGCCGAGGTCAGCCCGGGCGTGATGGACCGGTTCCGCCACGATCTCGCGCGCCAGGCGAACAAGAAGGTCTACGCGATCATGGCGCTGCTCGCGGCAGCGAAGGCGACGGACCTCGAGGCGACGCTTGCCCGGGCAGCGTCGTAGACCCAGCCACACAGACGCAGCCACGAAGCGAGGCTCAGCACGATGGAACTCGACTCCCGCATCTCCGAGCTTGCCCGCCGGTACCGTCCCCTGGCGATCGAGATCCTCAGGGAGGCGATCCGCGTCCCCGCCGACTACGTCGACCGGCCCGAGGACGCGGGCGGCGACCCCCTGTGCGGCACCTCCAACCACGAGGGGCCGCGGGTCGAGTACCTGCGGCGCACGATCGTGGCGATCGGTGCGGTCGAGCGGCCCGAGGACGCGAGGTTCGACGACTTCGGGAACCTGGTCTGGGTGGTCCGTGACCGGGACGACGGGATCCCGGACGCCGAGAAGACGATCGTCTACCTCGACGGGCACACCGACACCGTGGCGGCCCTCCGTGACCGCTGGCACGAGGCCACGGGCGGCCTCGACCCCTACGACGGCCTGGTCGACGAGACGAAGCTGGACCGCACGTTCCTCCGCTCGGAGCTGGGCTTCCTGCCGCCCGACGACGAGTGGCACCACCTGGTCTGGGGTCGGGGCGCCGCGGACCAGCTCTCGGGGGTCGTGAGCCAGGTCATCGCGACCAAGGTCCTGCTCGAGACACGCGACCTCGGCTCGCTGCGCGGCGTCATCGTCCGCAGCTACGCGACCGTCGCCGAGGAGGACAACGACGGCGGCAGCATGATCCACGTCCGCAGGCACGAGTGGCCGTCCGCGGGGCCGGAGCTGATTCCCGACGCGCTCGTCCTGACCGAGGGCACCGGCTGCGCGGACCTCGGCGCGGCGGGCATCTACCGCGGCCAGCGCGGGCGGATGCAGATCGAGGTCGAGGTCACAGGCAAGAGCTGCCACGGTTCGATGCCGTGGGAGGGCCGCAACCCGCTGGAGTACGGGGCGGCCATCATCGTGGAGGCGCGGGAGCGGTACGCCGCGGGCGTCGACATGGCCCAGGACGAGTTCCTGGGCGCCGGGACCCGCACCGCCAGCTGGGCCCGGCTCCTGACACCGAGCGACTGCGCCGTCCCGGAGCAGTTCACCTTCCGCTTCGACCGCCGCCTCACGGCGGGCGAGGACCCGGAGGCGGCGCTGGCCGCCATCGACTCGACCGACAGCGTCCGCATCGCCCGCGAGGCGGGGCTCCGGGTCGAGGTGCGGGCACCGTACTACGACCACGCGTCCTGGAAGGGCACCAGGGCCGACAACCGGCAGATCTACCCCGGCTGGGTCACGCCGGCCGACCACCCGGCCGTGGTGGCGGCGGTGGACGCGTACCGCGCCTGCGCGTCCCCCATCGTCGAGATCACCAGCGGCACGGGCGCCCTGAGCGCCGAGCCCCGCGTCGCCCGCTGGATCTTCTCGACCGACGGGGTCGGCTTCCCCGTGCCGCGCGACGACACCTCCCTCCCGGTCGGCGCGGACAAGCGCTGGGTGGACGACGGGATGCACCGCTACCCGCCGATGATCGGCATCGGCGTGGGGATCGAGCAGAACGTGCACAAGGTCGGCGAATGCATCGACTCGCGCGAGTTCGACCCCGTGATCGCGACCCTGGCCAGGTTTCCGAGCCGCCTGCGGGAGCTCAAGCAACGCGATACGGCGGCCGGCGCGTGATGCCGGTGAGGCGGGCGGTGGCCGAGCCCGGGACGCACCCCGAGCCCGGGACGCACCCGAGCCCGGGACGCACCCGGGACCGGCGTGCGGCCCGGTGACCCGGCCAGGGCCATCCGGCCGTTGCGGTGCGGCGCGCGTCGCAGGATCGTCCACGGAATGAGCGTCCTGGCCGCGACACCACCCGGCCGCACCGCCACCGACGGCTCCGGCGCCGTCGGCTCCGGCACCCTCCGACGCGAGGGCGCGGAGAAGCTGACCGGTGCGGCGCGCTTCACCGACGACCTGGTCGTCCCCGGGGCGTGGCACGGCGCGACCGTGCGGGCCACCGAGCCCCATGCGCGGCTGCTCGGGATCGACCTCGACCCGGCCTTCGACTGGTCGCGCGTCGTGGTCGTCACGGCGGCGGACATCCCGGGCGACAACGTCGTGGCGTCCGTCGCCGACGATCAACCCGCCCTCGTCGCCGACGAGATCCGCCACGTGGCGGAGCCGGTGGCCCTGGTCGCGGCGCCGGACCGCGCGCTCGCCCGGGCCGCACGGGATGCGATCCGTCTCCGGACTGCGCCGCTGCCCGCGGTCCTCGATCCGCTCGGTGCGACGGAGTCCTGCAAGACGTTCGAGATCTCCAAGGGCGACCTGGAGGAAGGGTTCGCCGACGCCGACCTGGTGCTCGAGGGAACCTACCGGACCGGCCACCAGGAGCAGCTGTACCTGGAGCCCCAGGCGATGATCGCGATCCCGCGAGCCGACGGCGGCGTGGTCGTCCACGGCTCGCTCCAGTGCCCCTGGTACGTCCACACGGCACTGGTGCGCGCGCTCGGCCTGGACCGCTCCCGGGTCGTCGTCGTCCAGGAGGAGACGGGCGGCGGGTTCGGGGGCAAGGAGGACTATCCCTCGCTCCTCGCGATCCACGCCTCGTTGCTCGCGCTCAAGGCCGGGCGTCCGGTCCGGATGGTCTACGACCGCCACGAGGACATCGCGGCCACCACCAAGCGGCACCCGTCGGTGATCCGGCACAGGACCGGCGTCACCCGCGATGGCCGCCTCGTCGCCCAGGACATCGACCTCGTCTTCGATGCCGGGGCGTACACCACGCTGTCGCCGGTGGTCCTGTCGCGCGGCGGGATCCATGCCGGTGGACCGTACGCCTGCCCGAACGTCCGGATCCGCGCCCGGGCGGCCATCACGAACACCCCGCCCAACGGCGCCTTCCGCGGCTTCGGCGCCCCGCAGGCCGCATTCGCCGCCGAGACCCACCTCGACCGGATCGCCGAGGCCCTGGGCATCTCGCCCCTCGACATCCGGCGGCGCAACGCCTACCGGGCGGGCGACACGACGGCGACCGGCCAGGTCCTGCGCGACAGCGTCGCGGCGCTCGACGTCCTCGAGGCCGCCGCGGGCGCCTCCGGCTACGAGCGGGTGCGGCGGCTGCGCGGGGCGCACGGCGAGGGGGTCGCCGCCGCCCGGTCCGCGTCCGGGATCGGGATCGCGCTCGGCTGGCACGGGGGCGGGTTCACCGGCTCGGGCGAGACGAGGCTGGCGAGCATCGCCTCGGTCGAGCTCACGGGCACGGGGCGCATTCTCGTGCTCACCGCGAGCACGGAGATGGGGCAGGGGTCGCGGACGGTCCTCGCCCAGATCGTGGCGGAGGCGCTGGGTGTCCACCCCGACGAGGTCGACGTCGCGCACCCGGACACCTCGCAGGTCCCCGACAGCGGGCCCACGGTGGCATCGAGGACGACGATGGTGGTGGGCGGGCTGCTGGCGACCGCCGCCGCTCACCTCCGGGCCGACGTCGAGGCCAGCACGGGTGCCCCGTTCGCGACATCCCGGGAGGCGTTCGCGCGGGACCATGGTCCGCTGCGCGCGACCGAGCAGTTCCACGGCTTCCCGGGGATCGAGTGGGACGACGCCACGTACCACGGTGACGCGTACGCGGCCTACTCCTGGGGGTGCGCGGTGGTTGCCCTCGACGTGGACACCGACACCGGCGAGGTGCGGGTCCGCTCGGTCGTGGCGGCGGCCGATGCCGGACGCATCGTCAACCCCGTCCTCGCCACGGGCCAGGTCGAGGGTGGCACCCTCCAGGCCGTCGGATACGCGACGATCGAGGAGATGGGCGTGGAGCAGGGCCGCTACCGCAACGACCGGCTCGCGACGTACCTGATCCCAACGGCCATGGACGCTCCCCGGATCGAGACGGTCCTCGTCGAGCGGCCGTTCGCCGGGGTCCCGCACGGCGCCAAGGGCCTGGGCGAGCTGCCCATGGACGTCCCGGCACCGGCGGTCATCGCCGCGATCCACGACGCGACGGGCGTGTGGATCCCGGACCTGCCCGCGACGGCCGAGAAGGTCCTCGCCGCGTTGCTGGCCCGCTCTCCTGGAGGCGGGTCGTGACCCCGACGCTCCGGGCCCCGGCGATCGTCCGGTTCGCCGTCAACGGGCGGCGTGTCGAGGCCACGGTCGACGGGGGCCGGCGGCTGCTCGACGTCCTGCGCCTCGACCTCGGGCTCACCGGCACCAAGGAAGGCTGCGGCGAGGGCGAGTGCGGGGCGTGCGCGGTCCTCCTCGACGGCGAGCTCGTCAACAGCTGCCTCGTGCCCGTCGGCCAGGTCGACGGACGCGACGTGCTCACGGTCGAGAGCCTGGCCGTCGACGGCCACCCGGGACCGCTGCAGCGCACGTTCCTGGAGCTGGGCGGCACCCAGTGCGGCATGTGCGCCCCGGGCATGCTCCTGGCGGCCCACGCACTCCTCGTCTCCCGGCGGCCAACGGGCGTGGCGGACATCCGCGAGGCGATCGCCGGCAACCTCTGCCGCTGCACGGGCTACACGAAGGTCATCGAGGCGATCGCGGCGGCGGCCGATGACGGACTCGCCGCGGCGCCCCGCGTGCCGGCGGATGACGGGGACGCGGCGGGATCCATCGTGATCGCCGCGACGCGGTCCGACGGGGAGGCTCCGCTGGTCCGGCCCACCTCGCTTCCCGACGCCCTCGCTCGGCTCGTGGCCGATCCCCTGCTCCGCCCGATCGCCGGTGGCACGGACCTCATGGTCGAGCCGGCGGGGCCCGGTCGGCCGCGCCGCCCGCTCCTGGACCTCGGAGGCCTCGACGAGCTGCACGGGATCGAGGTCGCACGCAACGAGCTGGTGCTCGGTGCGATGACCAGCTGGGAGGAGGTCCGCCGCTCCGCCATCGTCCACGGGGCGCTGCCCGTGCTCGCCGAGGTGGCGGCCTCGGTCGGGGCCGTGGCGATCCGCAACCGCGGCACGCTCGGCGGCAACTGCATCACGGCCTCGCCGGCCGGCGACCTGCTCCCGCTGCTCCTGGCGACCGACGCCGCGCTCGAGGTGGCCGGCCCCCGTGGGACGAGGCTGATCCCGGCAGCCACGTTCTGGACGGGCTATCGGCAATCGGCGCTCGCGGCCGGCGAGCTCCTGGTGGCCGTCCGCATCCCGCTGGTCCCGGGGCGCAGGGTCCGTTACCGCAAGGTGGGCACGCGCCGTGCGCTGGCGATCGCCAAGGTGTCGATGGCGGTTGCCTGGCAGGTCGGGACCGCCTCGACGGCCGGCGGCGCCGTCACCGGGCACGGTGCGTGGCACGACGTCCGCGTCGCCCTCGGGTCGGTCGCGAACCGGCCGGTGCGCGCGATCCGCACCGAGGCGGTGCTGGAGGGACGCCGGCCGAGCCTCTCGGTCGCGATCGAAGCCCAGGCGGCCGTCGAGGCCGAGATCACGCCGATCGACGACGTCCGCTCGACCGCCGCCTACCGGCGCGCGGTCACGGGTCGGATCCTCCGCCGGATCGTCATCGACGCGGCAGGGTAGTCACGACTCCACGGTGCACGCACGGCTCGGCGCCTCGAGGGCAGCGGCACGGTCGATCCCCGCGCCCGCCGAACGCACCGGGCGCGCATCCCGTGCCGTCCCACCAGGGGCGGCCCGCGCGTCCGAGACGCGCCGCCCGGGCGGCGGAGGCTGCCCGCCCGTCGGCGACGCCCCGCCCGGGCGGTCGAGCATGGAGGCGATGGTGACCCGGATCCAGGCGCTGGTGGCGCGTCTCCGGGCGCTGGCGGCGCGGTTCCTGCCCCAGGGTGCCATCCTGCTCGCGATCCTCACCATCGCGAGCTACGCCGCAGGCCTCGTCCGTGATCGGATCTTCGCCCGGACGTACGGCGCGGGCGCGGAGCTCGACGCCTACAACGCGGCGTTCATCCTGCCGGAGCTCGCCCTCGACGTGCTCGTCGCCAGCGGCCTGGCGGCCCCCTTCGTCCCGGTGTTCACCAGCCTGCGCCGCGAGGACGCGGCGGGCGGGATCCGCTTCGCCCAGACGGTGCTGACGCTCGTGATCCTCGTCATGTGCGTCGCCTGCCTGGTCCTGCTCCTGCTCGCTCCGACGACCGTCAGCCTCGTGGCCCCGGGCTTCGACGCCCAGAACAGCGAGCGGTACCTGGAGCTCTACCGTCTCATGCTGATCACGCCGATCGTGTTCGCGGCCTCGATCGCCCTGGGCGAGATCCTCGTGGCCGAGAGCCGCTTCCTCTTCTATGCGCTCGCTCCGATCCTGTACAACGTCGGCATCGTGCTCGGCACCGTGCTCCTCCACGACCGTATCGGCATCGCGGCGGCCGCGGTCGGGGCCGTCATCGGCGCGTTCCTCCACCTCGGGATCCGCGTGGTCGGGATGCGCCGTTCGTCCGTCCCGCTGCGGCCACGGCTGGACCTGCGGCTGCCGGCGCTGCGCGAGTTCGGGCGCCTGATGGTGCCCAAGATGCTCAGCCACCCGATCGAGCCGCTGACGTTCCTGTTCTTCACCAGCGTGGCGACGACCCTCGCGGCCGGCAGCGTGACCTCGGTCAGCTTCGCCCGCAACTTCCAGAGCGTGCCCGTGGCGCTGTTCGGCGTCTCGATCTCGCTCGCCGCGTTCCCGGCGCTCTCCGCGGCGTGGGCCACGGGCGACCGCCGGGGGTTTCGCCGCCAGGTCCGCACGAGCGCGGTCACGATCACGGTGTTCGCGGTCCTGGCCGCCATCGCCCTGTTCGTGGTCGGCCCGCTCCTGATCGAGGTCCTGCTCGGCGGCGGTGCGTTCGACGCCGAGGACGTCCGGGTCACCGCGACCGTGCTGGCGGCCTTCGCCCTGGCCGTGCCGTTCGATGCGCTCGGACACCTGACGGCGCGCGGCCTGTATGCGACCCACAACACCGTCCTGCCCGTCCTGGCCTCGGTCGCCGGCTTTGCCGTAACGGTGGTGGTCACGCTCGCGCTCGTGGATCCCGTCGGGATCCTCGCCATCCCGCTCGGGTTCGCCGCCGGGACGGCGATCCGGACGGGGCTGCAGGGCCTGGCGCTCGCACGTCGCATGCGCGGCGATGCGCCGACCGCCGCGGCCATCACGACCGCGGCAGCCGCCTGATGCTCAGCGGTCCACGGCCACCGTCGGGACGACAGCCACGAACAGCCCGTCGCGGCTCGGGTAATGCCCTTCGGGCCGTTTCCACGGCAGGTAGTTCCGGCGCATCTCCGCCGCATCCTGGTACGTCCCGGGCGGGTCCGACGGACCCCAGATCGACGAGATCCGCGGGTACCAGGGGTCGAGGATGTAGGCCCCGGACACCTTGGCGTCGTCGAACACGAGCGGGTCGGCATCCGCGCGATAGCCGGTCATCACCCAGGTGTGGGCACCGCGCCATGCCATCAGGATGACGGGGGCGTGGAACTCCGAGATCGCCCGGGCCGCGTCAGCCAGCGCGTCTGCGCGGGTCTCGTAGGTGCGGACCTGATAGCCGGGGACGCCATAGGCCTTGAGGGCCGCGACGATCGCGGACGGGCCCCAGCCGCCGTTGATGGCGTCACGCCGGCTCTCCCACTCGCCGATCCGCGATGCCAGCTTGCGCTGGAACGACTCGGTCAGCGTCCCCTTCCCGTGCGCGGCGATCACCATCTGCGTCCCGGCGACGGCGCACCACTCGTGGTCGATCTCGGTGATGAAGTGGGCATCCGGGCGCTGGAACAGGTTCACGTCCACGCGCACCCGCTGCGGGACCGGGGTGGGCGTGGGTGTCGGCGCGGGCTTGGGCGTCGGGGCCGGCGTGGGGGCCCCCGGCGGGAGCGAGACCTTCGGGGTCGGAACCGGCCTCGGCGTCGGGCTCGGCGTCGGGGCCTGCGGCGGGCGGGGCGTGACGTGGACCTCGGCCTCGATCGGGCGGTCCGGCGGCGGGTCGACGATCAGAGCGATGGTCGCGGCCACCTCGTGCACCTTGTCGCCCACGCCGAGCACGTTGGTCCACACGGCCACGCCACCGAGGAGGACGACCGCGGCCATGACCGCGAGCAGCGGTCGCCAGACGGGACGGCGGCGATGGGAAGGCACGGACATGCTCCGGAGGGTTCAGGCCGCCGGATAGACGCGCAGCGGCCCCGGCATGCGACGAGGCATCCGGCGCCTGGGCCGCCCCGTGATCAGGCAGCCTTGGGCTTGCGGCCGCGTCCGCCGGGGAGCGGGCCAGTGGAGAGGTAGATCGTCCGGCCGCGGATCGCCATGTTGGTGCCCGGCCGGTAGGCCGCGATCGCCCGCTTCACCGCCGCGCGCATGGTGGGGATCTTCTCGGCCGGGTCCAGCTCCACGGCGAGGATGTCCTCATCTGTCTTGAGCCGCCCGAGCGCCTTGCGGATCTCCTCCTCGCGCTGCATGGCCGCGAGCTGGCGGGGCGACAGCGCTCGTTCGCGCGGCTTGGGCGCAAGCTCTTCGATCTTCGCCGGTCGAATTCGCATTTCGGGAGTCCTGCTCCAAGGTGTGTGCTGGCGGAAACAACAGGGATGATGGCATGAATCCGTCGTTTCGCCAACACGAAATGCGACACGATGGGCCCTTCGTGGATTCACCTCGTGGCCCCCTGCTACACGTGACGGATTCATCATCGAGGCGAAAGGCTGCACGCAGTTCGACCCTGACACCGAGACTTCGCAGGGCCGGCAGCCGCCCGAGACCAGGACGATCACCCGGTCGGCGCTGCCGCTGGATGGGGTTCCCCCTCGCAGCGCGACCGACTATCCTGACACGGTGCGGCGCGCGTGACGCCGGCGAGGGAGGTATTCGATGACGACTCCGGCCGAGGGCCCCCCGCCCCCCCAGGGCACAGTCCCGCCCCCGCAGGGCCCGGTTCCGCCCCCGCAGGGCCCGGTTCCGCCCCCGCAAAGCGACTGGCAGACGCCACCGCCGCCAGCCGCCGCGCCCGGGCGGCTTCCAGACCACGCCGTCGCGGCCGAGCCCGGGCCCGCGCCGGGCATCGTGTATGCAGACCTGACGTCCCGCATCATCGCCTTCATCATCGACGGGTTCGCGCCGGCATCGTGTGGTATCGTCATCTGCTCGGTGGTCCTCGGCACCGTGCTGTCCACCGCCGGATTGGGATGCTCCTCGGCGACATGGCGTCATTCTTCGGCCTCATCTGGGCGGCCAGCAGCGCCATCTACTTCGTTTACAGTGGACGAGGATGCGTGCCTCGCTCGGCCAGAAGGTGCTGAAGCTCGAGACCGTCAACGCGGGCGACGGCGCGACCCTGACCCAGAACCAGGCGATCAAGCGCTGGGCGTTTCTGTTCGGCCCCACCGCCGCCGGCATCGTCCTGGCGATCATCCCGGGTCTCGTCGGCCCGCTCCTCAGCCTGCTCGCATTCGCGTACGCGATCTACCTGCTGTACACGACGTCGCAGAGCCCGAAGCGCCAGGGGTTCACGACGTCCAGGCCGCGACCGTGGTGGTCAAGCACGTCGCCTAGCGCGCTCTCCCTGCAACGCCCATGAAGCACGGGGCCGGCCCAGCCGGCCCCGTCTTCGTCGTTTCCGGCGGGCGTCGATCAGGGCTCGAAGTCGAGGCTCCGCACGTGCTTCGGCCGGAAGACGGCCAGCGGCCGGCGGTCGAACGCGGCAACCCGCCTGACTCCCAGCCGCTCTGCCGTGGCCACGAGCAGCGCGTCGGCGAGCCTCGGTCGATGCTCGGCGGCCTCCCCCATCAGGGCGGCCGCGCGGGCAAGATCCTCCGGCGTCGGGGCCACGAGGCGGATCGAGCCGGCCACCAGCGCCTCGACCAGCGCCAGGGAGGCCACGGCGCCCAGCTCCCGCTGGAGCAGCACGTCAAGGTCCGCCAGCCCGAGCGCGCCCAGCAGGAGCGGCTCGTCCACGCGCTCGAACCAGCCGGCCGCCGCGCGGTGATTGAGGTCCGCGCTGTCCGCGGCCGCCAGCACCGCGGATGGATCAAGCAGGACCGCCACCTAGCGATCCCCGGGGCGGCGTCCCGCCTCGCGCCTCGCGATCGACCGCCCGTCCAGCGACAGCCGCCCGTGCGAGGACCGTCCGATCCCGAGGAACGGGAACTCCCGCTTCGCCTCGTGGGCATCGAGCCACATCTCCAGCGCAGCAGCGATCACCGACGTCTTGGTCGTCCGCTGCCGGTGCGCGTGCCTGTCCAGCCGGTCGAGCAGGTCGGCGTCGAGCAGGATCGTGGTCCGGACGGTCTTCATATGACGTCATATCTACCATGGTGGACGGATGCCTGTCATCTCAGGCACCATCCGCAGGCCCGCACGCGACCCCAGGAGACCAACCGATGACCCGCTTCGAGCCCAACCTGCGAATCCCCGGGCCGACCGCCCTGCCTCCGTCCGTCCGCGAGGCCGGCGGGCGCCAGATGGTCAACCATCGAGGCGAGGAGTTCAAGGCGCTGCTCAAGCGCGTCGAGTCGGGCATGAAGCCCTTCTTCGGGACCCAGCACGACGTGATCCTGCTCACCTGCGCCGGAACGGGTGGCCTGGAGGCCGCGATCGTCAACGTCCTCTCCCATGGCGATCCCATCCTGGCCGTGACGATGGGCGCTTTCGGGGACAGGTTCGCCAAGATCGCCGAGGTGTACGGGGCGGCGGTCACGCGGCTCGAGATCGAGTGGGGCAAGGCGGCGGCGCCCGCCGCCGTTCGCGAGGCCGCTTCGGCGATCCCCGGCCTGAAGGCGGTGCTCCTGACCCACAACGAGACGTCCACGGGCGTGACCAACGACATCGGCGCGCTGTCGGCCGCGATCCGCGAGGTCGCCCCGGACGCGCTGATCCTCGTGGACGGGATCTCGGCCCTGGGGGCCGTGCCGTTCGCGATGGACGAGTGGGACCTCGACCTCGTCGTGACGGGCTCCCAGAAGGCCTGGATGTCCGCGCCGGGCATGGCGATGGCCGCCGTCGGCCCGCGGGCGTGGAGCGCCGCGGAGACGGCGAGGATGCCGCGCTTCTACCTCGACCTCAGGCGGCATCGCGACACCCAGGTGTCCGGCGAGACGCCGTGGACGCCTGCCGTCGCGGTCATGTACCAGGTCGACGAGGGCATCCGGCTGATGAACGCCGAAGGGGACGGCGTGTTCGCCCGCCACGTGGCGTGCCAGGCGATGACCCGCGCCGGGCTGCGGGCGATCGGCTTCGAGCTGCTGGCCGACGACGCGGTCGCGTCGAAGACCGTGACGGCCGCGTGGATCCCGGTGTCGCTCGACTGGAAGGCGTTCAACGCCGGGCTCAAGCGCCGCGGGCTCGTGCTAGCCGGGGGCCAGGGCAGGCTCAAGGGCAAGATCTTCCGTGTCGGGCACCTGGGTTCCGTGACCACCGATGACATCCTGGCCGCCATCGGCGCCCTCGAGGCGTCGGCGATCGAGCAGGGCATGAACGTCGCCCCGGGTTCGGCCGTCGCCGCCGCCCAGCAGGCCCTCCTGGCCCGACGCACCGCGGAGACGGTCGCATGAGGATCCTGGTCGTCGAACCGCTGGCCGCCGAGGGCCTAGAGATCCTGCGGCGCCACCATGTCGTGGACGAGCTGCTCGGGCTGTCCTCCGTGGAGATCGCCGCGATCCTGCCCGAGTACGACGCCCTCGTCGTCCGGAGCCAGGTCAAGGCCGACGCCGGGATGATCGCGGCCGGCACCCGCCTGGTCGTCATCGGCCGGGCCGGCGTCGGCGTCGACAACGTGGACCTAGAGGCCGCGACCCGGGCCGGGATCACCGTCGTCAACGCCCCGACGGGCAACACGATCGCCGCGGCGGAGCTGACCCTGGCGCTCCTGTTCGGGCTCGCGCGCAGGACCGCCGCCGCGGACGCGTCCGTGCGGCGGGGGGAGTGGAAGCGCTCGCAGTTCACGGGCATCGAGGTGCGCGGCAAGACGCTGGGCATCGTGGGCCTCGGCAAGATCGGACAGGCGATCGCGGTCCGGGCGCGCGCGATGCAGATGACGGTCCTGGGCACCGATCCCTTCGTGACCCACGACCAGGCCGCGACCCTGGGCGTGGAGCTCGTCCCCTTCGACGACCTGATCGCCCGCTCGGACGCGATCACCGTCCACGTGCCCAAGAACAAGGGCACGACCGGCCTCATCAACGCCGCCGTCATCGAGCGGATGAAGCCCGGCGTGCTGCTGCTCAACGTCGCCCGCGGCGGCATCATCGACGAGGCGGACCTCGCCGCGGCCCTGCGCTCCGGCAGGGTGGCCGGCGCCGGTGTCGACGTGTTCAACACCGAACCCCCGGCGGGCTCGCCCCTCCTCGACGCGCCGAACACGCTGCTCACCCCGCACCTCGGCGCATCCACGGCGGAGGCCCAGGTCGCGGTGGCGGTGGAGGTCGCGGAGCAGATCCTCGAGGTGCTCGACGGGCGCCCTGCGCGATACGCCGTCAACGCCCCGCTCCTCACTCCCGAGACGGCCCTGGCGATCGCGCCCTACCTGCCGCTCGCGGAGACCCTGGGCCGGTTCACCGCGCAGCTGATCCGCGAGGCGCCGCGCACCCTGACCCTCGAGATCGCCGGGGAGCCCGCGTCGTACGACGCGTCGTCGCTCGTCGCGGCAGCCCTGCGCGGCCTCCTCGAGACCGACACCGAGGAGCGCGTGAACCTCGTGAACGCCGCCACCCTGGCGAAGGCCCGCGGCATCACCGTCGTCGAGCGCAAGACGCCCAACGCCGGGGCCTTCTCGTCGCTGCTGACCCTGACCGCCGAGGCGGCCGGGCAGACCGTCACGCTGGGCGGCACGGTCGCCAACGGCGAGCCGCGGCTGGTGCGGCTCCAGGAGCACGCGATGGACCTGGCACCGGCCGGCGTGATGCTCATCTCCTACCACCGGGACCGCCCGGGCACGGTGGGAAAGGTCGGCGTGCTCCTGGGCGAGGCCGACGTGAACATCAGCTCCATGACCCTCGCCCGGTCCGCGCCGCGGGCCGACGCCTACATGGTCCTCGCGCTGGACGAGGACCCGCCGACGTCCGTCGTGGAGGCCATCTCGGGGCTGGACGCGATGATCGACACCTGGGTCGTCCGCCTCGGCAGCGAGCGGTGAGCGGGGGCTCGCCGGAGCGGGATCCCCTCGACCCCGGCGGGTGGCCCATCCCCGAGGGCCTGGACGAGGGGCCCATCCCCGAGGGTCTCGACGCCACCCTGGTCCTGGTCCGCCACGGGGAGTCGGAGTGGATCCGGGAGGGCCGCTTCCAGGGCCAGGCGGAGACGCCGCTGTCGGAGCTGGGCCTCCGCCAGGCGGCCCTCGCCGGGGCGCGGCTCGCTCATCCCCACGCGTCCCCCGCCCTGCCGGTCCCCGGCGGCCGCCCCGTGGAGATCGTCCACTCGCCGCTGGCTCGCACCGCGGCCACGGCAGGGGCCATCGCCGCGGCAATCGCCGGGGTCGGCGGACCCGCCGACGCGCCCGTCCCGACGCGCCCCGAGCCCGGGATCATCGAGCTGCGCCAGGGTGAATGGGAGGGCGTGACCCAGGACGAGATCGCCCGCCGCTGGCCGGACGAGCTCTCGGCGTGGCGGCACCGGCCCTGGGAATCTGTGGCGCCCGGGGGAGAGACGCTGGCCGACGTGCAGGCCCGCATCCGGCCGGCGCTCGGCCAGGTGCTCGAGCGCCTGGGCCGCGACTACCCGCGCGGCAGCTTCGACCGCCCGCAGGTCGGTGGCTACGCGGGCGCGGCCACGGGCCACGATCAGCCCTGGTCGATCCTCGTGGGCCACGACGGCGTGTTCAAGGTCGTGATGCTGACGTTGTTCGGGCTGCCGCTGACGCGGTTCTGGATGTTCAGCCTGGGGCTCACCGGCATGAGCGTGGTCGAGCTCCGGGGCGGGCGGCCCGTCCTGCGGGCGCACAACCTGACGGCGCACCTCGCGCCGATCGAGGACGAGCAGGCCCGCGAGGCTGCCGAGCGCCGGGCGCGCTCCGGCGCGCTCTAGCTCTAGCTAGGGCTAGGCGAGGCTGCGGGGCCGGTCTCCGGGTCTGACGACACCTCGGTCTGGCGGCGCCAGCTCAGGGGCGGCGACGACGGCCGCGACGGACCACCAGGCGCAGCAGCGAGATCCGCAGCCGCCGGGTCGCCGCCCGCAGCGCGTCCAGGCGCTCGCCGCCCAGCCGGGCCCCTGCATAGGTCGTCTCCACCTTCGCTGTCGCCACGATGTCCAGGTCCTCGCGGGCATCGGGCACCAGGTCGCCCAGCGTCGCAGCGTACTCGTAGACCGTCTGTGTCGGCCGCTGCGAGTATCCGAAGCGCGACGCCGAACGGGTCGTCACCCGCCAGGCGGCGTCCGGGCTCAGCTCGCCCCGCGGGCCGCGCACCCAGGCGGCGATCGCGACGGCCAGGATGAGGGCGGCCAGCAGCAGGGCCAGCACGATCAGCAGCCCGCTGCCGTCGCTGTCGGACCGCGGCGTCGACGCGCCCGGGTTCTCCGGCGGCACGTTGGGACCGATGCGCCGGGTGGGCGCCGGCCTGTTCGGATCGACGGTGTGGGACGGCGTCGGAGAGGCGCTCGCGACGGGCGGGCCGGGCTGGATGACGTTCGGGGTTCCCACGCCCCCGCCGGTAGGGTCGAAGGGGATCCAGCCGTAGCCCGGGAAGTAGACCTCCACCCACGCGTGCGCCTTGAGGTTCTGCACGGTCTCCACGCCACCGGCACGCGTCCCGGGCAGGAACCCCTGGACGAGCCTGGTGGGAATGGGGTTCGTCGGCCTGGCCGCGCGGAGCAGCATCGCCATCGTCGAGGCGTAGTGGAGGCAGTAGCCCTGCCTGGTGCGCGCGAAGCACTCCACCGCGCTCGCGCTGTCGCAGGCAAGGTTGCGGACGTCGGTCATGTACGTGAAATGAGCGGGGTCCTTGAGGTAGGCCTCGATCGCGACGGCCATGTCATAGGGGTTCGTCGGCTTGGCGGCCGTGAGGATGGTGGAGAGCAGGTCCTTCGCGTACGGGCCCAGGGCGCCCTCGGGGACCGCCGTATAGCGGTCGCTGATGTCGGCCGGGTAGTCCTGGGAGGCCGCCCGGAGCCGGTTCGCGCTGATCGCGGCCGGGTCGTTGAGCCGCAGGATGCTGGCGGTCACCGTGTAGCCGTTCCGGGCGCCCGGCACCTCCACCCCGGCAAACCAGCTGCCCATGCTCGAGATGAGCACGTTCGCGTCCCGATCGAGGAACGTGGGCGTGCCCGGGCTGAGCAGCAGCGCGTCGTGATATCCGTCCGGGCGAACCGACACCGTGACCTCCCGGGTCAGGTCCGGGTTCGGGTCCTCCGGTGTGCCCGCGAGCAGCGGCATCCCCGGTTCCACGGACACGGTGCTGACCCCGGTCTGCTCCCAGCCGCTCATGACGAAGCTGTCGTACGTGGCCGCACGCCACAGGAACGGCGCGGATCCTGCGGGTACCGCGGCCTCGAAGGCGATCCCGGGGTCGGAGGTCCAGCGTCCGGCGATGCGGGCGCTGGAGCCGAAGGTGACGCCCCCGCCGGACCGCACGTCGCCACCGACGGGGAACAGGCGGCTGATGGTCTGGCCGACGTCGATCAACTGGTCGTTCACGCCCTCCCAGGCGCCCGCGAGCGGCGCCGAGGCAGCCTGCTGGGTGAGGAGCATCGAGCCGAGCAACGCCGCCACGATGAACACGGTGCCGCCGCGGAGGTAGACCCCGGAGACCTCGCCCGGGTCACCGATCCGGCGCCGCAGCCACGTCGCGCGCTCGTCGAAGGCATGCATCGTGATGAGCAGCAGCAGCGACGCAGCGGTGAACGCGACGAGGTACGGCAGCTGGTCGCGGCTCGTGAGTGCCATGTTGCCGACCAGGACGATGCCCACCACCACGACCGCGTTGAGCGGCCGGCGGTGCCCGAACACCGCGAACGACGCGAACTGGGCCGTCGCCCAGACCAGCGCGCCGAGCACCAGGACGTAGTGGATCTCCTGGGTCGTGAACTGGCGACCACGCCACACGATGTCGAGGTACGCCTGCACGGTCCCGTCGGCCGTCATGCGGAAGGCGTGTCCCGGGGAGGCGCCGGGCGCGAAGGCCCAGCCGGCGAGGATCGGGATGAGCAGCCCGGCGAACAGCGCCCCGACCAGGTGCGTGGTCCCGCGGTTCCAGCCCACCTTCGGGCCGAGGAACCCCACGGCCGCGCCCAGCAGGGCGCACCAGACGAGGCCGTCGGTCAGGGTGGCCTTGCCGTTGACCCAGCCCGGATCATCCACGGCCGAGGCCAGGATGATGACGATCAGGGCCACCAGGACCACCGTCAGCCAGCCCTCCTGGGGCCGTAGAGAGCGTCGCTCGCCGGGAAGCGTCATCGGGCGAGGGCCTCGGCCAGGGGCCGGTCCGGGGCCAGGACGTACGTGGCCAGCTCGTACTCGGCGAGGGCGTGGCGCATGGCCCGGGACCGCTGGCGCTGGGCCTCCGCACCCGCCTCGTCGGTGGCCGCGTCGAACGCCGCCGGGTCCAGGAGCACGACAACCGCGCCGATCCCCCGGCCTCGGAGCGTGGCCAGCGGCCGGATGAACGACGGGTTCGGCGAGGCGGTGATCACGATCGCCGTCATGCCCCGCCGGAGGCGCCCGACACCGGTGACCAGCGCCTCGGCGAGCGGGGTCCGCCCATCGGCCTCGACTGCGGCGAGCAGCTGGAGGATCTTGAGCCGCTGGCGCGGCCCCCGGTCCGCGGGCAGGATGGTCAGGCGGTGGCCGTTGACGGTCAGGCCGACGGCGCGGTTCTCGCCCAGGGCCTTGGCCGCGATCGAGGCCGCGGCACGGACCGCCACCTCGGTCGTCGAGCCGTCCCCCTCGCCCGCCGCGAACGCCTCGTCGAGGTCCAGGAACAGCCACGCGTCGGCGGTCTGCTCCAGCTCGAACTCCTTGACCTGGATCTCGCCCAGGCGCGCGGTCGTCCGCCAGTGGATCCGGTTCATTGAATCGCCGGGGGCGTAGGGACGGACGGTCGTGGCAAGCGGCGTCGTCTGCATGGTCCGCTCGGGGGAGGCATGCGCCCCCTCGATGTTTGCCGGCGGCAGCCGCCATAGAGGCAGCGCCTCGACACGCGGGTAGACGACCAGCGTGACCCCGTGGCCGACGCCGGCCGATGCCTCGAAGAACCCGAACGGGTCACCGGTCCGGATCTGGAGCGGGTCGATGCGGAAGTGGCCGCGCCGGGTGAGCGCCGTCCGGAACATCCAGGAGCGCTCCTGGCGCCCGCCGAGCGCCAGGGCGCGGCCCGGGAGACCGCCCGGCAGGCTGGTCGGGTTGTGGACCTCGAGCCAGGGCTTTGGCAGGCGCCCGGTGTTGCGCAGCGTGTACGTGATCCGCAGCCGGTCGCCCACGTAGCCGCTGAGCTGGTTCACGGCGTAGCCCGCCTCGAGGTCGGCGAGACCGAGGCGGGTCAGGATGTAGCTCCCGCCCCCGATGAGGAGCCCCACGTAGACGAGGAAGAACAGGAACGGGTAGCCCGTCGAGAATGCCGCCACGACGATCACGACGGCGAGGATGAGCAGCTGGAGTCGACGCAGCACGGTGGTCGATCCCTCCCGGCTCGGGTGTCGCCCGTCAGCCCGCGGCGGGGCTGGCGCGGACCTCGCGCGGACCGCCGGTCCGGCGGGCGGCCTCGATCGGGGTGGACTCCACCAGTTCGTGCACGACGTGCGCGGCGCTGATGTCGTGGATGGACGAGCTGGTCTTGATGATCACGCGGTGCGCGAGCGCTGGCTCCGACAGCACCTTCACGTCGTCCGGGATCACGTAGTCGCGGCCGAGGAGACCGGCCAGGGCCTGCGAGGCACGGTAGAGGGCGATCGACCCGCGCGGGCTGGCGCCCAGGTAGACGTCCGGGTGGGTGCGCGTTGAGGCCACGAGGCGGACGATGTAGTCGCTCACGGCCGGGTCCACGTAGATGTCGCGCACGGATGACTGCAGCTGCCGCAGCTCGTCGCCGGTGCAGACCTCCGCCAGCGCGTCCAGCGGGTGGGTTCGCTTCTGCTCGTCGAGGATCACGATCTCGTCCAGCAGCGCCGGGTAGCCCAGGCGGATGCGGAGCATGAACCGGTCCAGCTGCGCCTCGGGGAGGGCGAAGGTGCCCTCGTACTCGATCGGGTTCTGGGTGGCGATGACGAGGAACGGGTCCGGCATCTGGTGCGAGAAGCCGTCGATCGTCGCCTGGCGCTCCTCCATGCACTCGAGGAGGGCGCTCTGCGTCTTCGGCGTGGCCCGGTTGATCTCGTCCGCGAGCACGACCTGACTCATGATCGGCCCTGGCCGGAACTCGAACTCCTGGGTCTTCTGGTTGTAGATCGAGAGCCCGGTCACGTCCGACGGCAGCAGGTCCGGCGTGAACTGGATCCGCCGGAAGGTGCAGCCGAGGCTGCGGGCGATGGCCTTCGCCAGCACGGTCTTGCCGGTGCCCGGGACGTCCTCGATCAGGAGGTGGCCACGGCACAGCAGGGCGACCAGCGCCAGTCGGACCTCGTGGTGCTTGCCGACGATGACGCGCTCGACGTTGGCGAGAACCGTGTCGCCGACCTGCTGGATGTTGCTCATGGGACTCCCGTGGTCTGCGGCCCCGGGCCGCGCCTCCCGGACCCGGGGTGGCGTGGCACCCGGTCCGGCTTGTGGGTGACATCGCACAGCGGGATGGGGACGCGGCGACATCGTGCCTCGGGTCCAGTGTACGACCGTGCCCCGAATGGGGGGTTCACGCACCCGAACCCGGTCAACCTGGACCCCGTGCTACGGCCGCCCATAGAGCTCGAAGTACTTGGTCATCATCGCCCCCGCCAGCGGCGCCGCCCGCTCCCCTCCCCGTCCACCCCGCTCGACGAGGACCGCGATCGCCACCTTCGGGTTGTCCACGGGCGCGAACCCGATGAACCAGGAATGCGGTTCACCCGAGCCGCCCAGCTGCGCGGTCCCGGACTTGCCCGCGGTCGGCACGCCGGCGACCTTCGCCCCCGACGTGAACAGCCTGCCGAGCGGCCCCTCCACCGCCTGCTCCATCGCCACCTGGATGGCGCGGGCATCTTGCGCCCCGATGACCCGCCGCCAGACCTCGGGGCCGATCGTCCGAGCCCCCGGCCCGGCGCCGGTGAGCGCCGTCACCAGGTGCGGCTTCATCAGGACTCCGTCGTTGGCAACGGTCGCGGCCACGAGGGCCATCTGCAGCGGCGTCACGAAGGTCTGACCCTGTCCGAACGCGGCCGAGGCCAGCTCCACGTCGTCCGCGAAGCCGCCGGGGGCACTGCCCGTGCCGGAGGTCACCCGGCTGACCGCCGTGGGCAGGTCGAACGGGATTGGGGCACCGAACCCGAGGTCCGCCGCGGTCGAGACCAGGTTGACGCCGCCCGTCCTGAGGCCGGCCAGCGCATACCAGATGTTGCAGCTCACCTCCGTGGCGCCCGTGAGGTCGAGGGCCGTGTTCCCGGTCTCGGGGTGGTGTCCGTCGCGGATCCGGAACCCGTTGACCAGGAGGCCCTTCTTCTCCGCTGCCGGCTGTTGCGGGAACGTCGTGGCGGGCGTCACGGCCCGGGAGTTGAGGGCCGCGATCGCCGTGACGATCTTGAACACCGACCCGGGCACGTACCGTCCCAGGGTCGCCCGCGGCAGGAGCGGGTTCGCCGGATCCTTCTGGAGGGCGGCGAACGACCCGGCCGCCGTGTCCGGGTTCGCGATGGCCGATGCGTCGAAAGTCGGCGTGGACGCCAGGGCGAGGATCTCGCCCGTGGCCGGGTCCAGCATCACGACAGCGCCCGCGTCACTGCCCAGCGCCTTCACTGCGGCCCGCTGGAGTCGCAGGTCGAGCGCCAGCTGGAGTCCCAGCGGGGCGCGCGGAGCGAGGTCGAGCTTGTCCCCCAGCCCCCCGAGCGGATCGGCGCCGACCAGGCCCAGGAGCTGCGCGTTGTAGGCCCGCTCGAGGCCGCTGGTCCCGAACACGCGGGAGGCGTACCCGACGACGGGACTGATCGTGGTGTCCCGGTAGGTGCGGACGGCCTCGCCGTTCTTGTCGAGCGCGCTCCGGGCGAGCCAGGACCCCTGCCGGTCCACGATCGGGCCGCGGAGCGTGCGTCGGGCAAGGGCGATGACGGCGGGGTTGTCCGGCGCAGTGGCGAGGCGTTCGGCGTCGGCCACCTGCCACCAGCCCGCACCGAGGGCCAGGACCGCAAAGGCACAGGCGAGCGCCAGCCCGGTCCGGAAGACGTTCGCCCCGATGGGCCGCGACGCCGGTCGTCCGCCGCCGGCGACCGGGCCGGTCACCACGCCGGCGGCGGCCAGGCCACCCGTCGCCCCACCGCCCGCGACCACGCCACCGGCCGATCCGCCGCGCTTTGCCCCGCCGGTGGTTCCGCCGGCCGAGGGCCCGCCGGGACCGATCGCGCCGGCCCCGTTACCACTCGTCCCGGCCTCGCCGGCCATGCGTCCGGTGCCTTCCGTGCTCATCTGCGGCTCCAATGCAAGCGCGACCGGAGCCCGGACCCGCTGCGTGGCGCCGCCGGCGCACCGGCCCCCCGGTCGGAGAGCGCGAGGAGAAGCCCCACCACGATCGCATTCGCCAACAGGGATGAGCCTCCGTACGAGATGAACGGCAACGTGATTCCGGTGAGCGGGATCAGCTTGAGGTTACCGGCCGCGATGATGAACGCCTGGATCCCCATGACCAGCGCGAGTCCGGCGGCCAGCAACGACCGGAAGTCGTCGTGGGCGGCCGACGCGATCCGCAGGCCCCGCTCCACGACCACGAGGTAAAGCCCCAGGACCGCCAGCAGACCGATCAGCCCCAGCTCCTCGCCGAGGGCCGCGAGCGGGTAGTCGGTATGGACGGCCGGGATCGGGAGGTGACCGCCGATCGTCGGCAGCCCGGCGCCCAGCCCCACGCCCAGCAACCCGCCCCTCCCCAGGGCGTACAGCGCCTGGATCGTCTGGAACCCGGCACCAGACGGATCGGCCCATGGATTGAGCCAGTTGTCCACGCGCTGGTGGACGTGGCCGAACACGTTGTACAGGACGAACGAGCCGGCGAGGAACAGGACGATGCCGCCGGCGACGTAGGAGGGCCGTCCGGTCGCGACGTAGAGCAGCGCCAGGAAGATGGCGAAGAACAGCAGGGCGGCGCCGAGGTCCCGCTGGACGACCACGATGCCCAGCGCGATCGCCCACATTGCACCCATCGGGGCGAGGTACGGGACCGGCGGCAGGCGCAGGGGCCCGAGGCGCGTGCTCTCCTCGGCGAGCAGCGACCTGTTCTCGGACAGGTACGCGGCGAGGAACACCACCAGGATCACCTTGAGGAGCTCCGATGGCTGGCCCGAGACCGGTCCGATTGAGAGGGTGAGGCGGGCCCCGTTGACATCGCTGCCGAAGACGAAGGTGAGCAGGAGCAGCACGATCCCGGCCGCCGCCCACGTGTACTTGTAGTTGCGCAGCCAGGCGTCGGAGCGGACGGCGAGCGCCAGGACGCCGATGACACCCATCGCCACGAGGAGCCATGCCAGTTGGAGCTGGCCGAGGCCGATGACCACGCCGAACAGCGACTGCTGCACGAGATCCTGCGGGAGGCGCTGCATGAGGAGGAGGCCGATGCCGCCCAGCATCGCGACGGCTGGCAGCAGCACCTGGTCGGTCCGGCGTCCGGCCAGGACGAACGCGACGTGGACGAGGCCGACCGCGGCGAGGTAGACCGCGAGCGCAACGGGGTCCGGCGGCGAGAAGTCGAGCGAGGCCAGGGTCTCACCCGCGATCCGGGCGTCGGTCAGGCGCTGGGTCGCCCCCAGGGTCGCCGCCCCGATCACGAGCGCCACCGCCACGATCGCGAGGAGCCCAAGCTCCGTGGTGCGCGGTCGGGGCCGGATCCGGGGCCGGGCGCCGGCGAACGGCCTCGCCTGCGCGGCGGCGCTCACGGGCGGCCCCGGTCCAGGCGGAGCCTTACCTCGCCGACCTGCAGCTCATCCCCGAACCCGATCTCCGCGATCCCCTGGACCGGGATGGCGTTGACGAAGGTCCCGTTGGTGCTGGCGAGGTCCTCGACGTACCAGGCCCTTCCCCGGAAGGTGAGAACCGCGTGTTCCGCGGACGCGAACGGATCGTCCACGACGATGCCGTTGTTGACGTCGCGGCCGATCGTCGTGACGGCGTCCAGCGGGAACATGGCCCCGGGGACGGGCTCACCGCGGGGGGAGGCGACGACCACCAGCCTCCCGAGCTCCACGGGCCCGCGGGACGCGGCCCGCAGGTCGCGCATCAGCACCCTCACCACCGCGAACAGGAAGACGTAGAGCAACGCGAGGAACAGCAGGCGTGCCAGCCACAGCGTGAGGACGAAGCCGTCCATGCCTCAGCCCGGCAGGGTCTCGACGACGAGCACCGTGTCGCCGACCTGGAGGCGGTCCCCCTCGCCCAGCACGATCTCATCCACGCGGATGCCGTTGACGCGGCTCCCGTTGGTGCTGCCGAGGTCCGTGTAGACCAGCGTGCCGTGTCGCGCCTGGAGGCGACCGTGGTGGCGTGACACGCGCTTGTCGTCGAGCACCAGCAGGTTGTCCCGGGACCTGCCGATCGTGAGCGGGGTGCCGTCGACCTCGACGGTCCGCTCGCGCCCGTCGACCGGGCAGATCCGGAGGACTGCCCGCGCGGCCTGGGGCACCGGGCGCCGGAAGACCAGCGTCTGGGAGCCGTCACCGCGAATACCGCCTGAACCGGCTTCCGGACAGGCCATCTCGTCCCCAGCCACCGATGGTGCCTGCGCCGGGGGCGGCTGGATCGCGGCCGATGGGGGGTCCCCGGGAGCCGCGAACGCGGACGGCGGCGCGGATTCGGGCGTCGGCGGGGCGGATCCCGGCGCCGGCGGGGCGGATCCCGGCGCCGGCGGGGCGGATCCCGGCGCCGGCCCAGCCGCAGGCGCCGGAGCCGCGGCCGGCAGCCCGGAAGCGGCGGGCGCCGGCGCCGCAGCGAGAGGATGCGACGCAGACGGCGAGACAACCTTCCCGACGGCGTCGACCTCCACCTGGCCGCGATCCACCACCGGGTCGCTGACGAGCCAGACTTCGGGCCGCCCCGCCAGGTGATAGCCGTGCGAGCGTGCAAACACGAGGGCGCTCTGGGCGAGGCTGGCAGCGAGCGCCGGCGCACCGCCGGCCCGTGCCGAGACGTCGGCGAGATCCGCCGGATGGAGGCGCACGCGGTAGCGCGCCGGCACGGAGACCCGCGTCCCGTCCTGGCTTCGGGCGCGCTCCATGGCGCGTTCGACCCGTCGTTCGAGCTGCACCACCTGGACACCGGCCCTGAACAGTCGAGCAGTGGTGCGCTCGAACACGCGCTCGAGGAGACGTTCGATATCCGCGACTGCTGCCATCGCTCGGAACCGTATCAGAGCAGGCGCCGAAACCCCTTCGCCGTGCGCCCGGACCAACGGCAATCGGGGTGCGGTACCTCGGGGGAAGGACCGCGTCCGGATCACGGATGTACTCTGGCACCGTTGTCCAGCAGCACCGCTGCGTGGCATTAGCGTTCTCGCGCCTGGAGCCCGATGACGGAGATCCTCACCGAGTCGTTCTGCGAACGATGCGGTACCCGCTACACCTTCGAATCGAGCGCACCGCGCCGTTCGCGGATCGGACGGGTCAAGGTGTTCACGCGTGGCGTGCGCAACTTCGTGATGACCGACGACACGTCATTCTCGGAGGCGATGGCGGACGCTCGAAGCGAGGTGGAGCTGAACGCGACGGCGCACCAGCTCGATGCATTTCACCGGGCGTTCAACTTCTGCTTGAACTGCCGCCAGTACACCTGCGGGGCGTGCTGGAACGGTCCGGAGGGCCGCTGCCTCACGTGTTCACCGGACGCCGCACTCGACGCGGCCCAGGCCGGCGTCCCAGAATCTCTCGACGCCGAACCATCTGTCGCGGCGGCCTTTGGGGAGCAGGCGTCTCCTGCCGACGAGATCGAGCGGGATGCCGCCTGGCCTGACGCCGACGTGTCGCCTGCCCGCCTCGCGCTGGTGCTCGGCGAGTCGGCGGCTTCAGAGGCCGAGCCCGGGCCCGAGCCGGTCGCGGAGCCCGAGGCCGAGGCGGCCGCGACGATGGAGGCCGAGCCGGTCGCGGAGCCCGAGGCCGAGGCGGCCGCGACGATGGAGGCCGAGCCGGTCGCGGAGCCCGAGGCCGAGGCGGCCGCGACGATCGAGCCCGAGCCGGTCGCGGAGCCCGAGGCCGAGGCGGCCGCGACGATGGAGGCCGAGCCGGTCGCGGAGCCCGAGGCCGAGCGCGAGCTCGCGGAGCCCGAGGCCGAGCCGGTCGCGGAGCCCGAGGCCGAGGCGGCCGCGACGATGGAGGCCGAGCCGGTCGCGGAGCCCGAGGCCGAGGCGGCCGCGACGATGGAGGCCGAGCCGGTCGCGGAGCCGAGGAGGCCGAGCCGGTCGCGGAGCCCGAGGCCGAGGCGGCCGCGACGATCGAGCCCGAGCCTCGAGGGAGCGCGAGGCCGAGGCGGCCGCGACGATCGAGCCCGAGCTCGAGGGACGCGACGACGAGCGTACAACGGCCGAGGGTGCCGCTGCCGTCGCCGCAATCGAAGTTGCTTCCGCCAAGGACTCCTCCGGTGCCGAGGCGGAGCAAGCGCGCCACGAGGAGCCCGCGGCCCTCGAGCCCGTTCGGGTCAAGGGTCTTGCGCCTGGCCAGTCGGTGGAGGACGCGATCGCCGCGTGGGAAGCCCAACACGCTGCCGAGGCCGAGCCGGAGGCCGTCGCCGCCGCCGCCGAGCCGGAGGCCGTCGCCGCCGAGCCCGAGGCCGAGCCGGAGGCCGTCGCCGCCGCAGCCGAGCCCGAGGCCGAGCCGGAGGCCGTCGCCGTCGCCGTCGCCGCCGAGCCGGAGGCCGAGCCGGAGGCCGTCGCCGCCGCCGCCGAGCCCGAGGCCGAGCCGGAGGCCGTCGCAGCCGAGCCGGGGCCGAGCCGGAGCCCATCGCCGCCGAGCCGGAGCCCATCGCCGCCGCAGCCGAGCCCGAGGCCGAGCCGGAGCCCGTCGCCGCCGCAGCCGGGCCCGAGGCCGAGCCGGAGCCCATCGCCGCCGCAGCCGAGCCCGAGGCCGAGCCGGAGCCCGTCGCCGCCGCAGCCGAGCCCGAGGCCGAGCCGGAGGCCGTCGCCGCCGCAGCCGAGCCCGAGGCCGAGCCGGAGGCCGTCGCCGCCGCCGCCGAGCCGGAGGCCGTCGCCGCCGCCGCCGAGCCCGAGGCCGAGCCGGAGGCCGTCGCCGCCGCCGCCGAGCCGGAGGCCGTCGCCGCCGCCGCCGAGCCGGAGGCCGTCGCCGCCGCCGCCGAGCCGGAGGCCGCCGCCGCCAGGCCGAGCCGGAGGTCGCCGCCGCCGCCGCAGCCGAGCCGGAGGCCGAGCCGGAGCCCATCGCTGCCGCAGCCGAGCCCGAGGCCGAGCCGGAGGCCGTCGCCGCCGCAGCCGAGCTCGAGGCAAGGCCTGCGCCTCGCCTTGATGACAGCGTCCCGCAGCCTTCGTGGCCGGTCGCGGCAACCCCGCCCGAACCCACCACAACCCCGCCCGGACCCTTGCCTCCTGCACCGCCGGCTCCGTCCCCAACCACCGCGCAACCCGCGGTGTCTCCGTGGCTTGCGGTGGCTCCCGACGAAAGCACGCCCGGGCCCCAGTGGCCAGCTGCACCGTCCTGGCCGTCGTCGGGCGCCGGGAGAGACGTGACGAGGACCATCGGCGGCCGGCCGATCGTCCCCCAGGACAACGCAGCCGCGCTGTGGGCGGCATCCGCGCGGGAAGTGCTGAGCGGCGCACCGACGGCCCAACTGGCCTCGGGACCGGCGACCGCCAGGCCCTGCGTCGGGTGCGGTCTCTCGCTATCAGCCACCGCCCGGTTCTGCCGTCGCTGCGGCACCCGCCAGGGCTGATCCAGCCTAGCTGGAGCCGGCCTCCGTCCCTGCAACGGGCGCTTCGGGCGGACCCTCCGCAGCGACCGGCTCGGCGCCCTGCCGGGTCATTGCCACAGCGCGGACGTGGGCCCACGACGCGCCGAACAGGAGCACGTTGAAGCTGATCGACAGCCAGGCCAGGATCGCGAACAACGCGACGAACGTGCCGTAGATCGCCGCCGTGTGCGTCAGCCGCGGTGCGATGAACGTGAAGGCCTGGGTAAACGCAGCCAGCACGGTCCCGACCACGACCGCGGGGAGGCGCCAGGCGCGGACGGGCACGCGGGTGCCGGGGACGAACCGGAACACGAGCGAGGTCCCGGTCACGAACAGCAGGAACGAGCCGACCGGCGTCGCCAACTGGAACAATCCGCGCGCGAGAGCCGGGATCTCGAGGTTGGGGGCCAGGTCCAGCACCCAGCTTGCCAGGGACCCCGCGAGCAGCGCCCCCAGCGGGAGGGCGACGACCAGCCCGGTGACCAGGATGCCCCGGAGCGTCCGCTCGATCTCGTTCCGGCGCCGGGCGCCGTGGAAGATGCGAGTGAATGCGTAGTCCAGGGCCGCGTAGAACCGGCTCGCGCCCCAGAGCAGGCCCACGAAGGCGATCACCCCCGTCGGCACCGCTCCCTTGGAGACCTGCTCGAACGCCGTGCGCGCGATCTCCTCGACCGGCGGCACCGCCTTCGCGATGGCCCCGACGATCTGCTCGCGCGTCGCCTGGTCGCCGATCAGCACGCCGAAGATCGAGAGCATCAGGAGCAGACCCGGGAGCAGGGCGATCATGGCCGCGTATGCGAGGCCACCTGCCATGAGGCCGCCCCCAGCGCCGTCGTACGCCTCGAGGACCGCCATCAGGGTGCGTACGGCAGGCAGCCCGCCGACCCGCAGGACCACGCGTTCCGCGAGCACCCGAAGCCGGTCGACGCCGCGCTCGTCCTCGCTCGCAGGGTCCATGGCGTCAGCCGTTCAGTTCCTCGAACAGGCCGGGCTGGATGTCCTCGGCTCGGACACGGCGAGGTGGGGCGACCAGGGCGCGCACTTCCCCGCGCCGCACGTACCGGCGACCACCGAGCTTGATGCTCGCCAGCCGCCCGCTGCGCGCCCAGGCCCCAATCGTCTGGGGTCGGAAATGCACGTTGGCCGCGGCGAGGATCTCGGCGGCCTCGCCCAGCGTGATCCAGTCGGCAGCAGCGGGCATCGTCGTCATTCCACCTGTTGGGAAGAGCGTCCGGACGAGTCGGAAGGGCGTCCGGACGAGTCGGAAGTGCCCTTGCCGGTGTCGGTGGCGGCCTTGCCGGTGTCGGTGGCGGCCTTGCCGGTGTCGGTGACGGCGGGCTTCCCACCCTCCCCGGTCGGGCCGCTCAGTTCGCCGTCCCTGGTACCGCTCGAATTCCCGGCGTCGGCGCTCGCCGCGGCACGTGTCCTGCTCGAGCCGCCGCGGTCCTTCTTCGCCCAGCCCGACCCCTTGAAGTGGACCGTGGGTACCCCGAACTGCTTGCGCATCGTCCCCTCTGCGCCACACGACGGGCAGAAGAGCGGGCCGGGATCGTTGATCCCGTGCAGGATGTCGGCCCGGTGGTCGCAGGAGGTGCAGAGGTAGTCGTAGATCGGCATCGTCGTCGGTGGGTGGTTGCCGGATCAGCCGCGGAGCAGCCGCATCCCGCACTTGGGACAGTAGAAGGCACGCTCGTGGCCCGAGGCGAAGCCACAGTGCGCGCACACCAGGCCACCGCGTCCGGCTGCGGGAACCGGACGATCCACCTCCGTCAGGCCCAGCGAGTACTGGTTCGCCAGGATGTTGGTCAGGATCCCACCCAGGATCCGCTGGGCGATGCGCTCCGTGTCGCCGCGAACGCCGCGTCCGCCCCAGCCCACCACGCCGCGCACGATCATGTCGCCCGTTGCCTCGTCCCAGTGCGCAGCCACGCCGCCCACGATCGCGTTGTACTCCGGGTAGCCGGAGGTGTCGGTCTCGCCGTCGAGCAGCGTGCAGGCGAACGTGTCGAAGGCGAGGTCGACGGCGTCGATCATCTCGAGCACCACGAGCGCGTGCCGCGTGACCGGGTTCAGGTCGTGGTGGGCGTTGAGCCACTGCATCGCCTCGGACGGGCGGACGATCTGCGGCATCGCGTGGGCGAACTCGAGGGGCAGCGGTTCCACCACCTCCACCTCGGCCTGGGCGAAGCCGGCGAGCATGTCGGGCAGCTCCGCCATCGCCCGCGGACCGACGCGCATGCGCACGCCCTCGGAGCTCTTGCCGGCGTAGTAGAGCTTGAGCTGGAAGTCCTGGGCCACGACCTCCTCCGGCAACCCGGCGGGCGCGGGCTGCGGGGTGGGCGTCACCTTGTCGGCGTCGCCGCCGCGGCGCTTCAGGAAATCGAGGGGCACGGCGTCCTCCGGGACACGGCCTGATGGCGGGTCCCGGCCATCCTATCAGCGTGGGGCCGGCAGGATACGGACAGGCCGGCGGTCACCGGCCCAGCCGTGTTCGCAGCCGCCCGACCTGGTCCGTGAGCTCTGCCTCGCGGGCCCGTGCGCCCTCGACGATCGCCGGCGGCGCCTTGGCCGCAAAGGCGTCGTCTGCCAGCCGGGAGCGCGTGGCGTCCAGGAGGCGCTCGGCGTCGGCGAGCTCCCTCTCCAACCGCGCCCGGTCGGCCGCGACGGCGCCGGGGTCTGCCTCCGCGGTCCCGACGATGGCCTCGGCGCCACCCGCGATCACGGACAGGCCTCCCGTCGCGCCTGGGATCCCGTGCAGGGCCTCGCGCGTCGCATGGCGGCGCAGCGGGCGGGCCCTCCCCATTCGTTCCAGGGCCGGGCGCAGCACCTCGAGCGCCGCGACAAGCTCGGGCTCGACGTAGACGTCCAACGGCAGCCATGCCGCCGGCTCGACCTTCGCGTCCGCCCGGGCGTTCCGGACCGACCGGACCAGCCCGACCAGGGCGCCCACCTGGGTTTCGGCGGCCTGGTCGCGCTCCCCCGCCGCCGGCCACCGGGCAACGATCAACAGGTCCGGATCGGCGGCAGCGTGCGGCAGCGCGGCCCACAGGCGCTCGGTGATGAACGGCATGACGGGGTGGAGCAACCGGAGGTAGGTGTCCATGGCGCTCACGAGAGCCCACCACGTGGCCTCTCGCTCGGCGACGCTGAGCCCCTCGTCGGCCAGGCGGACCTTGGCCAGCTCGATGCCCCAGTCGCAGTACTCGCTCCAGATCGCCTCGTACAGGAGACGCGTCACCTCGCCGAAGCCGTAGTCGGCCATGGCCTTGTCGACGGCGATCACCGTGCCGGCGGCTCGAGACAGGACCCATCGCTCGGCGGGGCCCAGGAGCGCCGGATCCGGCGCCTGCCGCGGCGAACCCGCCGGGATCGTCGCCGGGCGGGCACCCAGCACGTACCTGGCCGCGTTCCAGAGCTTGTTGCAGAAGTTGCGCGCGTTCTCCACCTTGGCCGGGCCGAACCGCTGGTCGTTCCCGGGCGTCGCCCCGTGGACGACGGCGAAGCGCAGCGCATCCGCCCCCATGTCGTCGATCGTGCCGAGGGGATCCACCGTGTTGCCCCTGGTCTTCGACATCTTCTGGCCGTACGGGTCGCGGATCAGGCCCGAGAGGTAGACGACGGTGAACGGGACCTTTCCCATCAGCTCGATGCCCAGCATCATCATCCGGGCGACCCAGAAGAAGATGATGTCGTAGGCGGTCTCCATCACCGTGCCCGGGTAGAACCGGGCGACATCGGCGGTCGCCTCCGGCCAGCCGAGCGTGGAGAAGGGCCACAGCCCGGAGCTGAACCACGTGTCGAAGATGTCCGGGTCCTGGACGAGCTGCGAGGCCGGCCTCGCGCACACCTCGCAGGCGTCCGGTCCGGCGGTCTCCACGGACACGGTTGCATGGCCGTCCGGGCAGTACCAGGCCGGGATCCGGTGCCCCCACCAGAGCTGGCGCGAGACGTTCCAGTCCCGGATGTTGACCAGCCAGTGCTCCCAGGTCTTCTCGAACCGCTCGGGGAGGATGCGCGTGGTCCCGGACCGGGTCGCCGCCAGGGCCGCCTCGGCCAGCGGGGCGGTCCGGATGAACCACTGCGTCTTGAGGCGCGGCTCCACGACGTCCGTACTGCGCTGGCAGCGCCCGATGACCATCTCATGCGGCTGCGCGCCCACGAGGTCGCCGAGCGCCTCCAGGTCCTCCAGGATCCGCGCGCGCGCCACGAAGCGGTCCAGGCCGTCATACGCCGTCCCGGTGTTGGCCACCCGTGCGGCGTCGTCGAGGATGGTCGGCATCGCCAGGCCGTGGCGGCGGCCGGTCTCGTTGTCGTCGTGGTCGTGCGCCGGCGTGATCTTGACGGCGCCGGTGCCGAAAGCCGGGTCCACGACCGGGTCCGCGATGATCGGCACGTTCCGCTCCACGAACGGGATGCGGACCCGGCGGCCGACGAGGGCCGCGTAGCGCGGATCGTCCGGGTGGACGGCCACCGCGGTGTCGCCGAGGATGGTCTCAGGGCGGGTGGTGGCCACGGTGATGGTCGCGTCCGGGTCCGGGGCACCGGTCGCCCCGTCCAGGAGGTGGTAGCGGACGCGCCAGATCGAGCCCGTCTCCGGGGTCGGGATGACCTCCAGGTCGCTGACGCTGGTGCGGCAGCCCGGGCACCAGTTGACGAGCGCCTCGGCGCGATACGCGAGGTCCCGGCGATACAGGCGCAGGAAGGCCTCGCGGACGGCCCTGCTGCTGACCTCGTCCATCGTGAACCGGAGGCGGCTCCAGTCGCAGCTCCCCCCGACGCGCCGCTGCTGGCCGAGGATGACCGCCCTCGTCTCGTCAACGAAGCCGTGCATCCGCTCCAGGTAGCGTTCCCGGCCGAGCGTGGCGCGGCTCTCCCCCTCCTTCGCGAGGATCCCGTCCAGGACGAACTGGGCGGCGATGCTGGCGTGGTCGAGCCCTGGCAGGAACAGCGCCGGGCGACCGAGCATCCGGGCGTGGCGGACCATGAGGTCCTCGACCGTGGTTCGCTGCGCATGGCCGAGGTGGAGGCTGCCCGTGACGTTGGGCGGCGGCTGGATGAGGACGAACGGCTCGAGCGACCAGTCGGCGGTCGATCCGGCGCCGTCCGGCGCGAAGACGTCCGCGGCGAGCCAGCGCTCGTAGACCTCGTGCTCGAACTCGGCCGGCACGTAGGCCTTGGCCAGCTGTGCGTTCGCCTCTTCCGCCATCGACCTGCTCCCGAAAACGAAAACGACCCGATCGTCCAGCGGACGAACGGGGTCGTGGTACCACCTCTGGATCATCCGGCGGAGCCCGGTCGCTCATCGCGCGGGCTGGGTCCGACGGAACTCTCGGCGCTCTATCGGGCGCCAGGCGCACGGCTCGCGAGCGACCTTCGGTTCCGCCGTACCCGCGCGGCTCGCACCGTCCCGCGCTCGCTGTGGGCCGCTCCGGACCTACTCCTCTCGGTCACCGCCGTGAGGGCCGGAGTGTACCACCGCGGGTCGAACGCCCATCGCTCGCCGGGCGCCCAGTCGCTCGCCGCGCCCCGTACATCATCCACGGCGGACGATGTTCCGGAGCGTGCGGGCACATTAGGTTAGGCTTGCGAATCACACTTGTGCGACGTTGCCTTCGAATGGGATCTGGCGGGACTGCGAGCTGACGCGGCTCCGGGGATCATCCCGCAATAGATGAGGAGGAACCTGGGATGACGTCAGCGGTCGAGCAGCCACTCCCCGGCGCTGGCGGCGGCGCCGTCGGGCCCGCAACGGCCACCCCGGCCTCCACCGTGTGGCACGCCCTCGCCCCGGAAGCGGCGCTGGCGGCCCAGGGCGTGACGGTCGAGGGCGGCCTGACGTCGGCCGAGGCCGACGCGCGGCGCGTGAAGTACGGCAGCAACACGTTCGCTCAGGCGAAGAAGGCGTCACGCTGGCAGGTATTCAGCCGCCAGTACGCGGACCCGATGCAGATCGTGCTCCTCGTCGCGGGCATCATCTGCCTGTTCCTGCCCGGCCAGTTCTACACCGGCGTCTTCCTGATCCTGCTGACCCTGTTCAACGCGTGGATGGCCATGAACCAGGAGGGCAAGGCGGAGGCGAGCGCCTCGGCCCTCGAGGGCATGATGGTCGTCAAGGCCAAGGTCCGGCGGAACGGCGACCTCGTCGAGATCCCGATGGAGGACCTCGTCCCGGGCGACATCGTCAACATCGAGGCGGGCGACCTCGTCCCCGCGGACGCGCGCATCCTCACCGCCGCGACGCTCGAGATCGACGAGTCCGCGCTCACGGGCGAGAGCGTCCCCACCCCCAAGCAGGTGGACGCCGTCCCGGTCGGCGCCGCCCTCGGGGACCGGGTCGACATGGCGTTCATGAACTGCCAGGTCACCCGCGGCGCCGGCACCATCCTGGTCACCACGACGGGGATGGCCACCGAGGTCGGCCACATCAGCGGCATGCTCCAGTCGACCGAAGTCGAGAAGACGCCGCTGACGAAGCAGCTCGACGCGCTCACGAACCAGATCCTCGTCATCGCCGGCATCGCGCTCGTGATCTCGATCGGCCTCGGCCTGTTCCGCGGGCTGGAGCTCCAGGTCCTGTTCCTCAGCGCGGTCGCGTTCGCCGTGGCGGCCATTCCCACGGCGCTCCCCGCCGTCGTCACGGCCATCCTGTCGAAGGGCTCGCAGACGCTGGCTGCCGCAGGCGCGATCATGAAGCGCCTCCGCTCGGTCGAGACGCTGGGCTCGACGTCCGCGCTCAACTCCGACAAGACGGGCACCCTCACGCTCAACCAGATGACCGCGGTCCAGATGGCGGTCGTCGGGCGGCGCTACTCGATCACCGGCGACGGCTACTCGACGACCGGGCAGATCTCGCACACCGGCGGCCAGCCCGATGTGCCCCTCGAGCAGTACCTGCTGCCGATGGCGCTGTGCGCCGATGCCGAGGTCCGCGACGGCGGGCTCGTCGGTGACCCGACCGAGGGCGCGCTCGTCGTCCTCGCGGCGAAGGGCGGCGTGGACCCCTCGCTCACCCGCGAGCGCTACCCGCGCATCGCCACCCTGCCGTTCGACGCGGCCTACAAGATGATGGCGACGTTCCACGCGATGAAGGACGAGCGCGGTCGGGACGTCGTGCGCGCGTACATCAAGGGAGCGCCCGACCAGCTCCTGGCGCGGGCGAAGGACGCCCACGGCCCGGACGGAAACGTCGTGCCGATCGAGCAGGTCCGCGAGGGCTACCTCGCGGAGAACGAACGCCTCGGGGCCCAGGGCCTCCGGGTCATGGCCACCGGCCAGAAGGACTTCGATCCCGCGACGTTCGACCCGGGCGCCGACCTGCTGCCCGCCATCGACCGGCTCACGCTGCTCGCGATGGTCGGGATCGTCGATCCGCCGCGGCCGGCCGCCAAGGACGCCATCGCGCAGGCCAAGGCGGCCGGGATCCAGGTCCGCATGATCACCGGCGACCACGCGGTCACGGCCGGGGCGATCGCCCACCAGCTCGGGATCGAGGGCCGCGCGGTCACCGGCGCCGAGTTCCGTGCGATGAGCGACGAGGAGGCGATGCGCCAGATCGACGGGATCGGCGTCATCGCGCGCGTCTCACCCGAGGACAAGGTCCACCTCGTCGACATCCTCAAGAAGAAGGGCCACGTCGTCGGGATGACCGGCGACGGCGTGAACGACGCGCCGGCGCTGAAGAAGGCCGACATCGGCATCGCGATGGGGATCACCGGGACGGAGGTCAGCAAGCAGGCCGCCGTCATGATCCTCACCGACGACAACTACGCGACGATCGTGAAGGCGGTCGGCCTCGGGCGGGCCGTCTACGACAACATGATGCGGTTCATCCGCTTCCAGATGGCGGGCCTGTTCGGGTACATCGCAACGTTCCTCGGTTCTGCGCTCCTGAATATCCTGGGCGGGATCCCGTTCCTGCCGCTCCAGACCATGTGGCTCAACTTCACGGTCAACGTGTTCCAGGGGATCGGCCTCGGCTACGGCAAGCCGCGCGAGGGTCTCATGGAGGTCCCGCCGCGGCCGAAGGAGCAGCAGATCATGCCCCGGCGGCTGACGACCTGGCTCGTCATCTGCGGGCTGGTCATGGCCGCCGGCACCCTGGGGGTGCTGTGGTGGGCGAACGGCGCCTACGGAGAGGTGGTCGCGCGCACGATGGGGATCACGGTCTTCTCGCTGTTCCGCCTCTTCTCCTCCCTGGAGACCGCGGACGAGGACGAGTCGCTCTTCGCCGGGTCCATCCTCGCGAACAGGCCGCTCCTCGTGGCGACGGGCCTGTCCGTGCTGACGATCCTGCTCGCGACCGAGCTCGGCTTCCTGCAGAGGCTGCTCGACACCGCGAGCCTGTCGGCCGACCAGTGGGCCATCTGCATCGTCGTCCCCCTGTCGCTGATCGTGGTCGAGGAGGCCAGGAAGCTCCTCAAGATCCGGACCAGTGACGAGCCGGCCCCGACTCCGGGGGCGGCTGTTGCCGTCGCGGCGTAGTCCGCTCCCTCAGGCAGTCCCTCCCCAGAAAGGATCGGATCCGTGGCCAAGAAGAAGGACAAGAAGGCCGATGCGGACCAGGACGTTGCGGTCGCCGCGACCGGGACGACGCCACCTGGGCCCGGGGCATTGATGAAGACCAAGGAGTACGAACGCGAGATGCGCCGTCTCCACGGCGAGCTCGTGGCGATGCAGGAGTGGGTCAAGGCGAGCGGCGCCAAGGTCTGCATCGCGTTCGAAGGGCGGGACACCGCCGGCAAGGGAGGCACGATCAAGCGGATCACCGAGCGGGTCAGCCCGCGCGTGTTCAAGGTCGTGGCCCTGTCCGCCCCGACCGAGCGCGAGCGGTCCCAGATGTACCTCCAGCGCTACGTGCCGCACTTCCCGGCCGGCGGCGAGGTCGTGATCTTCGACCGCAGCTGGTACAACCGGGCCGGCGTCGAACCGGTGATGGGCTTCTGCACGCCCGAGGTGTCGGAGAGGTTCCTGGAGCAGGTGCCCGCCTTCGAGAAGGCGATGGTGGACGCGGGGATGATCCTCCTCAAGTACTGGCTTGAGGTCAGCCCCGAGGAACAGACCCGACGCCTGGAGGGCCGCATCCACGACCCGCGGAAGATCTGGAAGCTGTCCGACATGGACCTCAAGTCGTACAGCCGGTGGGACGACTACTCGCGGGCCCGCGACGCGATGTTCGCGGCAACCGACACGCCGTGGGCGCCGTGGTACGTCGCGGTCACGGACGACAAGAAGCGGGGCCGGCTCAACATCATCAGCCACCTGCTGAGCCAGGTGCCCTACGAGCCGCTCGCGCCCCGGGAGATCAAGCTCCCGAAGCGCAAGGTGAACGCCACGTACGTCGGGCCGGACCTGCCCCTGAAGCGCATCCCGACACCGTTCTGACGGCGCGGTCCGCCTTCCGAGAGGGGCGGTCCGCGCGTCGGACGCCGGAGGCGGTCCGCGCGTCGGACGCCGGAGGCGGGCAGGCACCCGGCCGCAATTGGGCCATCACCGCCGCCGGCGCCAGGCGAAGAGGCGCAAGCCGTCGACGCTCGACCAGACCAGGCCCGGTTCGGCCGGCGGCTCTGCGCCGCTGGTGATGGCCCGCAGCCAGGCGGTGCTGCTGCCCGGGAAGCGGGCGGCGAACACCTCCGGGTAGCGGGCAACGAGGGCGCGGTTGCGGGCCGTGACGCGAACAACCCAGCACAGGCCCACGAGGTGCGCGGCCGTTCCCCAGCGTGCCGTGGCCAGGTCCTCGGCCTCCGCTTGCTTGCGGGCGGACGACCGGGCGGCCGCCCCGACATCGCCGATCGTGTTCCAGCACTCGATGACGACGAGGCGTCGCCGGGCGTCATCGACCAGGGCCACGTCGATGGATCGCCACCGCTCGGCCGGCTTCGTCGGCAACTCGACCAAGCCGCGGTAGCCGGCCGCGCGTCCCGTCCGCAGCACGAGCTCCTGCATCGCCAGGTGACCCGCATCTGCTGGGTCCTGCTGCGTGTCCCGCTGCAGGCTCACGAGCAACGGCATCCCGAGCGCGAGCCCGAGGCGCTGCCAGGCATCAACCGTCAGACCGCCGCCGTGGCCCCTCTCCGCGCGGCTGACTGACATCCGGCCGAGGCCGGTCCGCTCGGCCAGCTGCGCCTGGGTGAGACGCCGTGCGAGCCGTGACGTGCGCACGCCGCCACCGAGGCGCACCAGCTGCTCGCGGTTGCGACGTTCGGCTTCCAGGGCAAGCGCGGTTCGTCTACGTCCCGACATGATCGTTTCATGTTCGCGTCACGGACTTCGCCGGTACTTACGTCGCGCGACTCCTTGCTTATGGGAGCCGCTTGATCGCGTCATGTGCGGGAGGGGCCCGAAGGACCGCGCACGGACATCATCCCGGCCGTCCGGTGCGCCTTGCGGCCAGGCGAATGCTGGGGGTGCACATGAAACGATCACGCGGGCCAGCAGGGGCGCGGCCGCGGGCCGAAGCGGGACGCGACCAGGCGCGGCAGCTGGGCGCCAGCGGTAGCACAAGCGGGCGATCGGGCCGGGCGGGCCAGCAGGGGCGCGGCCGCGGGCCGAAGCGGGACGCGACCAGGCGCGGCAGCTGGGCGCCAGCGGCGGGACAAGTGGGCATATCGAGCCGAGCGGGCGAGCGGGTCAGCCGAGCGGCGAGCCGAGCTGGCCGGCAGGGCCGCGGCCGGGATGCAGCCCCGCGGCGCCGGGGCGACAGGACGCAGCCCGCGGCAGGGACGCGGCCCGCGGCGCTCTCCCGAACGGACCTACGCGCTTGCGCTCTGCTCCGAGAGCCACACCGAGTAGTTGGTCTCGTCCACGCCCTTGTCCACGTCGGTCTTCGTGAGCAGCAGCGGGGCCCGACCCTCGCGGATCGTCTCCTCGGTGATGATGCAGCGGCGGACGTCGGTGCGCTCCGGGATGTCGAACATCACCTCGAGCAGCGCCTCCTCCACGATGGATCGCAGCGCCCGGGCCCCGGTCTTCCGGTCCAGGGCAACCTCCGCCGCGGCACGCAGCGCGCCGTCGGTGAACACGAGCTCGACCTTGTCCAGCAGCAGGAACTTCTGGAACTGCCGGGTCACGGCGTTCTTCGGCTCCGTCAGGACCCGTACCAGGTCGTCGACCGTCAGGGGGGAGAGCGTGACGATGACCGGGAGCCGGCCGATGAACTCCGGGATGAGCCCGAACTTCAGCAGGTCCTCCGGCATCAGCTTCTCGATGATCCTGGCCTTGTCCGCCTTGGCCATCACGCTGTCGGAGCCGAAGCCGATGGATCGCTTCCCCACCCGCTCCTCGACGATCTTCTCAAGCCCGTCGAACGCACCGCCGCAGATGAACAGCACGTTGGTCGTGTCGATCTGGATGAAGTCCTGGTGCGGGTGCTTGCGGCCGCCCTGGGGCGGCACGTTCGCCACGGTACCCTCGAGGATCTTGAGGAGGGCCTGCTGGACGCCCTCGCCGGACACGTCACGGGTGATCGAGGGGTTGTCGGCCTTCCGGGCGATCTTGTCGATCTCGTCGATGTAGATGATCCCGCGCTGGGCCCGGGTGACGTCGAAGTCGGCCGCCTGGATGAGGCGCAGGAGGATGTTCTCCACGTCCTCGCCGACGTAGCCGGCCTCGGTCAGCGAGGTGGCGTCGGCGATGCAGAACGGGACGTCGAGCACGCGGGCCAGCGTCTGCGCGAGCAGGGTCTTGCCGGAGCCGGTGGGTCCGACCAGCAGCACGTTGGACTTCTGGAGCTCGACGTCGTCGACGCTGTTGCCGACGTTGATCCGCTTGTAGTGGTTGTAGACGGCAACGGAGAGGACCTTCTTCGCCTTCTCCTGGGAGATGACGTACTGGTCCAGGGAGGCGGTGATCTGGCGGGGGTTCGGGAGCTTCTGCTGGGCCGGGCGCGTCTTGGGCGCCTCCAGCATCTCCTCCTCGATGATCTCCTGGCACAGGTTGATGCACTCGTCGCAGATGTAGACGCCCTGTCCTGCGATGAGCTTGCGTACCTGCTCCTGGCTCTTGCCGCAGAAGGAGCAGCGATAGGGAACCTTGGTCCCCTTGGAGCCCGAGCCCGTCGTCGACACCGGCATTGGATTCCTGCCTTACTCGTCCGACTTGCCGCCGGTCAGCCCGGCATCGTGGGCCTGTGCGATCAGCGAGTCACCGGTGAGCGTGTACACCGCGTCGATAATGCCATACGCCTTCGCGTCCTCGGGCCCCATGAAGTAATCCCGGTCCGTGTCGTGCACCACCTTCTCGAGGGGCTGGCCCGTATGGTGCGCCAGGATCTCGTGGTTGACCTTGACCAGGTACTCCCACTCCTTCATCTGGATCACGGCGTCCGGCGCGTTGCCGCGGAAGCCGCCCGAGCCCTGGTGGATCATGATCCGGCTGTGCGGCAGCGCGTAGCGCTTGCCCTTCGCGCCGGCGGCCAGCAGGACGGCCGCCATCGACGCAGCCATGCCGATGCAGATCGTGCTCACCGGGGCCCGCAGGTACTGCATCGTGTCGTAGATCGCGAGCCCGCTGGTCACCACCCCGCCCGGCGAGTTGACGTACAGGCTGATGTCCTTCTCCGGGTCCTCGGACTCGAGGAACAGCAGCTGGGCGATGATCAGGTTGGCGAGGTGATCGTCGATCGCGTCGCCGAGGAAGATGATCCGCTCCTTGAGCAGCCGCGAGTAGATGTCATACGCGCGCTCACCACGGCTGGTGGACTCGATGACCATGGGGACGAGCATGGCGGCCTCTCCTGCGTTCGATCGGGATCCGGGTCAGGAGCCGGCGGGATCCTCGGCGCCGGGGAGGGCGCCGGGGTCCGTGGCATCGATGGCTGCGGCGGCTTCCGCCTCGGGGGCGCCGATCGCCGATGGCGCATCGTCCTCCAGGTGCGGCAGGGCCGGGTGCTCGGGATGCGCGACGAGCCAGCGGTCGACGAGAGACTCGACGGTGCGGGTCCGTCGCAGCGTGCTGCGGATGAAGTCCCGGCCGCGCTCCGACTCGAAGTAGCGGACCGTCTTGGGGTCCTCGTAGCGGGCGCGAGCGAGGTTGACCTGGGCCTCGATCTCGCCCTCGGCCACCTCCACGCCCTCCGTGTCGGCGATGGCGGACAGCACCAGGAGGACCTTCGTGCGCTGCTCGGCCCGGGGTCGGAACTCCGCGTGGAGGTCGGCCTCGCTCTGGCCCGTGGCCTTGAGGTATGCGGGCTCCGCGATGCCCTGGCGCCCGAGCGTGGTCCGGAACTCGTCGTGCATCACCTCGACCTCCTGGTCCACCAGGATGTCGGGCAGGTCCACGGTGGCGTTGGCCACCGCGTACTCGATGATCTTGTCCGAGAACTCGTGGCGCGCCCGGTCCAGCGCGTTGCGACGGAGCCGCCGCCCGATGTCGAGCTTGAGGGCCGCGAGGTCCGCGTAGTCCCCCATGCCCCGGGCGAACTCGTCGTCCGCGGCCGGCAGGATCTTCTCGCGCAGCTCCTTGAGGTCCACCGTGAAGTGGGCCACCTGCCCGGCCAGCAACGGCTCGGCGTAGTCGTCCGGGAAAGTGATGTCGAACTCGCTCGTCCCGCCCGGCTCGAGGCCGACGAGGTGGGCCTCGAAGCCCGGGATCAGGCGGTCCTCGCCGATGACCAGCGGCATCCGCTCGCTCTTGCCGCCGTCGAACGGCACGCCGTCCCGCGTCCCCTCGAACCCGATGATGGCCCAGTCCCCGACCTTTGCCGGCCGGCTCTCGACAGCCGACAGGGTCGCGTTCTGATCCCTGATCTCGTCCAGCACCGTGTCGACCTTGGCGTCATCGACGGTCTCGATCTCGGGCGCGAAGTTGAAGTTCGAGTAGTCGCCCAGGGTGACCGAGGGACGGACCGGGATCGTGGCCTTGAAACGGAGCGGCTTGCCCTCCTCCGCCTCGACGATCTCGACGTCGGCGTTGGCCAGCGGCACGATCCCCTCGGCCAGGACCGCGTCCCGGTACGAGGCCTGGACGAGCGTGTCCACGGCCTCCTCGAGGACGGCCGTGGGACCGAGGACGCGCTCCAGGATCGGGCGCGGCGCCTTGCCCGGCCGGAAGCCGGACACGCGCGTGCGGCGCGACAGGCGCGCCACGGCGTCATGGATGGACCGGTCGAGCCGGTCTGCGGGGACCTCGATATCGAGGATGATGGTGCTCTTCGGAGCGGGGGTGGCCGTCACATTCATCGCCGGGCGAGTATAGGGTGGGTCGCCCGTCGGGGCGGGCCCGGACGCGCCGGCGCCGGCGGCGGACCTGAGCCACGGCCGAGGCACGCTAGACTCGCCCAACGGGCGAGTGGCGAAATGGCAGACGCGCCGGCCTTAGGAGCCGGTGTCCCGTGAGGGACGTGTCGGTTCGAATCCGACCTCGCCTACCAGGCGCGCGCCGCGTTCTGTGCCGTCGGCGGATCGACTGGAGCGGCGCCGATCGCCATCGCGCCGCCGGTTCGCTCGAGGACGGGGTAGACCCGTGCGGCGTCTGCTCCTACAACGGGGAGCCCGGCGACGAAGGGTGGGCATGGCGACGCGGCGAGGAACCCCCGGAGTGTCGGATCGCACCCGGGATGACGCCGCGTCGTCCCGGAGGAGGATGTCGCGGCTCAGCCGGCCCGCTACCGCAGCAGGATGATCGCCGCCGAGCGGGACAGGTGCGCCCGTGCCCGATGGTTGCGCCTGCCTCAACCCAAAGCGCGCCGATCCCGGCTTCAAGACCGGCGATGCAGCGGGAGGTGCTGGCGCCATGCCTGGGCATTCGGCGACAGGGTCCTTCGCGGCTCACCGATGAGTCTCCCGGAACTCCGGTCTACCCTGCGAGGACCACTCATACGGAGCGATGACCATGAAGCTGACCGCGCTGATCTTCCTGACCCTGGATGGCGTGTACCAGGGCCCCGGGCGCACCGACGAGGACCAGCGCGGCGGGTTTGAGCGCGGGGGATGGCTGGCGTCGCACACCGACGGCGAGATCGGGCGCTTTATCACCTCGGCGTACGAGCGGGCGGATGCGCTCCTCCTCGGGCGCGTGACCTGGGAGATCTGGCATGCGTACTGGCCGCACCATGACACGGGCGGGCCGGTCGCCCACGGCATCAACGTGCTGCCCAAGTACGTGCCCTCCAGCACGCTCACGGACCCGAAGTGGCAGAACACCCAGGTCATCGCGGGCGACGTCGCAGCGGCGGTGCGCGAGCTGAAGGCCGGGCCCGGGCGCGAGCTCCAGGTCCATGGCAGCGGCCGGCTGCTCCGTTGGCTGCTCGACCGGGACCTTGTCGACGAGCTCAACGTGCTGCTCTACCCCGTCGTGCTGGGTGACGGGCTCCGGCTCTTCCCGCAACGCGGCCAGACGCACGACCTGACGCTGGTCGAGTCGCGATCAACGCCGTCCGGCGTGACGATCCAAACCTATCGACCGGCCGGCCGCGCGACCTTCGGGGCCGTCGGCTGAGGTCGCCGCGCCTCGGCGCGTCGCGACACGGACGTCAGGCGACTGGCGACCGCGATCCCCGTCGAGTTCGCGTCAAGGATCTGCGGTCCGGCAGCGCGACAATCCCGGCCAGTATCGTCAGGTCGCATGAGCGCTTCCTGGTCAGGCGTTCTGACATGATCCAGCGTGAGTATCGGGAGTGGCTTCATGAGGTTCCTTCTGACATCCGCCGGCATCAAGAACCCCAGCATCCACGCCGCACTGGTGGACGTGCTGGGCAAACCGATCGCCGAGTCCAGCGCCCTATGCATTCCCACCGCGGCCTACGCCAACCCCGGCGGTGCTGGCCATGCGTGGCGGTTCATCAGCGGACGAGAAGCCAGAACACCCATGTGCGAATTGGGCTGGAAGTCGCTGGGCGTGCTGGAGCTCACCGCGCTTCCCACCATCGACGAAGAGCGCTGGGTCCCCATCGTCCAGGAGACCGACGTCCTGCTGGTGGGAGGCGGCGATCCCTCGTTTCTGTGCCACTGGATGCGCCGGTCCGGACTGGCGGACCTCTTGCCGTCTCTGCGCGAGGCGGTGTACGTGGGGCTGAGCGCCGGGAGCATGGTCTTGGCCCCCAGCATCGGGGAGGACTTCGTCCGCTGGAGGCCGCCCTCAGGTGGCGATGAAGCACTGGGGCTGGTCGACTTCTCGATATTCCCGCATCTTGATCACGAGGACCTGCCGGGCAATTCCATGGCCGACGCAGAGAGATGGGCCGCCGGCATGACGGTGCCGGGGTATGCGATCGACGATCAGACCGCCATACGAGTGACCGACGACACCGTCGAAGTCGTCTCCGAGGGGCACTGGAAGCTGTTCAGCCCCTGAAACCGGGAGGCTTCGCCGGTTCGCTCACGGTCTATGGCCGCTGTGGCCGATATCGGGTGGTTCGAAGCATCAATCGGTCATCGTCAGACTGACCCGCGTCGCGCTCATCGGTTGGGCAAGAAGCGGCACCCCGGACGGACTCCGGGCTGCCGACACGGGCCGCAAGGTCACGGGCTCGAGGGTGGTCAGCGGTGACGCTCCCTCGTGGGCGCCACCACGTGAGCTGCGTGTCGGTTCGAATCCGACCTCGCCTACCGGGCGCGCGCCGTCAGTCCGGTTTCGACCCCCGGTCGCCGCCGGGAGCCTGATCGCCGCCGGGAGCCTGGTCGCCGCGCAGCCGGGCGCGCACCGCGTCCAGCCGGTCGGTATACGCCGCGCCGTCCGTGGCGAAGATCTCGTCGGCGAGACGCCTGCTGTAGCGCAACGCCAGCGGCCTGACGAAGGCGATCGCCACGATCGTCAGGGCACCGCTCAGGTTGCGGCCTCTGCGGGCAGGCTCGGTGCGCTCGAGATAGCTCGCGAACTCGTGCTCGAGGAGCCCGCGCACGCGGTCCCCGTCGTCGCCGAGCTTCCGCAGCGACGCCTCGATCTCGTCGGGGAGCATCGACTTCGGCAGCGGCGCAGGCCGGCCGAAGACCGCGTTCCGCGCGCCGCGCAGGACGCGTCGCGGCCCGCCGAGCAGCACGAACCCTGCGCCGGCGGCCATCCCGGCGCTCTTGACGGGGTGGCGCCGGATCTTCGCCGGGACGTCGACGGCCGCCCGGGCGGATGCCTCGAGCCGGACGAGCTCCTCGTCCAGCTCCTCGCGGGCAGCTAGGACCTGGAGGCGCGCGAGGCTCGTGCTTTCGCCCACTCGATGGTCTCCTTCGTGGTGTCGATGGTCACCTGCGGCCAGAACCGCGCCTTGAGCGCCTCGAGATCGATGCCCTGGCGCTGGACGCGCAGGCCCATGAAGACGGGCCAGGCCGCCAGGTACGCGACGACCCCGAGCGCGATGCCGACGCGCCATCCGAACGTGATCGAGAGGAACGCGCCCAGCAGGGCGCCCGTGACGACCCCGGCGACGAGACCGCCGAAGACCGCGCGTGCCCCGCCCCCGGCCGCCGCCCCGGAGGCCACACCGACGGCCCCGCCGATGACGCCCAGGAGCAGCACGCCGACGACCAGCGGCCGGACCGCCGGGTCCACGCCGAGGTTCGTCGCGTCACCGATCGCGCGGAACAGCTGGTTGAACAGCGAGAGCCCCAGCACGACCGAGACGATCACGCCCGGGATCAGGGCCAGCGCCGGGTCCCTCGCGAGGCCCGGGACACGGAGAGCGACGAGCACGGCCGTCGCCGCGATCGCGATCAGCAGCTCGGTGCCCTGCAGGAGCCCCCACCCGATCGAGCCGAAGACCCATTCGCCGTAGAACAGGAGCCCGCCGATCGGGACCAGGAAGGCGAGGAGAATGAGGCACGCGATCGCCCCGGCGCCGAGGGCCCCCGCACGGGCGACCTCGTCCTTGATCCCCTCGCCCTCGGCCTTCCCCAGCTCGACGTGGGCGCGCAGCAGCCCCACGATGGCGTCCTTCGTCGCCCCCAGCTGCCGGCGAAGGCCGGGCGGGCCGGAGGGACGGGGCGGGCCGGAGGGACGCGACGGGTCGGGTGCGGGCCGTTCTTGGTCCAGCGGTCTGGCTCCGAGCGGGTTGGGCGGCGTCTTGGATTGCGGCCATGATACCAGCGAGGGTCCGGGACCTCACCGCCACGGTGCGCCGGTACCGTGCGCAGAGTAGGCTCCCTGCCATGCCCGACGCGCCCAGCAACCCGACATCCGTGCGCCCGATCCTCCACGCCGAGCTGCTGGCCATCGGCACCGAGCTGACGGTCGGCGAGACCGTCGACACCAACAGTGGCGACCTCGCGCGCTCGCTCGTGGCCCACGGCGTGACCGTCACGCGGATCGCGGACCTGCCCGACGACCTGGCCGTCGTCGTGGACGCGCTGCGGACCGCCCTCGGCCGGGCGGACCTGGTCGTCACGACCGGCGGACTGGGGCCGACCCCCGACGACCTGACCCGCGAGGCGGTCGCAGAGACCTGCGGCGAGGACGTGCGCGTGGACCCAGACGCCCTGGCCTCGCTCCGGGCGATGTGGGCGCGCCGGGGCCAGCCGTTCCCGTCCACCAACGTCAAGCAGGCGTGGGTCATCCCGTCGGGGATCACCCTCCCCAACCCCAACGGCACCGCCCCCGGCTGGTGGGTCGACCGGCCCGACGGGCGCGTCATCGTCAGCCTCCCCGGGCCGCCGCGCGAGATGCGGCCCATGTGGGCCGAGACCGTGCTGCCGAGGCTCGCCGAGCGCGGCGTCGGCGGCGACACGGACGTGCGGACCCTCCGCCTGTTCGGCATCGGGGAATCACAGGTCGCGGAGCGCCTGGGCGAGCCGCTGCTCCGGGCCACCAACCCGATCGTCGCCACCTATGCGCGCCACGAGGCCGTGGACGTGCGTGTCTCGGCGAGGGCCGAGGCCGGACGGAGCGCGTCCGCGCTCGCGGACGAGGCCGAGGCGGCCGTGCTGGCGATCCTGGGCGAGTTCGTCTGGGCACGCGGAGACGCGACCTGGGCCCGATCGCTGGACGAGGCTCTGGGGAGCCTGGGGTGGACGCTGGCAACCACCGAGACCGGCACGGGCGGCGCGCTGGTCGCGCTGCTCCGCGGGATGCCGGCGCTGCGCCGCGCGGAGGTCCAGGCCGAGGGCCTGGGGCCGGGCGCGTGGACACCGGCCGCCGGCGGCGAGCCGGAGCTGCGAGAGGCCGAGCGCGTCCGGATCGACGCCGGGTCCGACGTCGGGCTTGCGATCCACGCCGGCAGCCGGGGTACCGACACCCCCGTCACCGTGGCCGTGGTCACCCCGGCGGGTCGTCACGCGGAGATCCGGCTGGCCTTCCAGGGCGGCCGCCAGGGGGCGGACCGGGCGGCGATCAACGGGGCCGCCGTTCTCCTCACCGTCCTGCGGAACGCGGGCCGGGGCTAGTCGCGGCGGCCGCGCGACCGCCCGCACCGAGCCGCGGCGGCCGCCGGGTCGGGCCGCGTGATGGGCCGCCGCAGCCCCCGGGACACGTGACCGCCCGTGGCCATGCGTGCCGGCCCTACGTGATCGACAGGATCGGGACCTGCGCCGTCTCCGCCCGCACGCTCATCCGCGCCGCGACGAGGCCGGCCATCGCCTCCAGGGCGTGGGCCGCCGGACCCGGCTCGCGCTGGGCGACGGCGGGAACGCCCGCGTCGCCGCCCTGGCGGACGGTGACGTCCAGCGGGATCTTGCCCAGGAAGTCGAGGCCGTGCTGCTGGGCGAAGCGCTCACCGCCGCCGTGGCCGAAGATCTCGGTCGTGTCTCCGCAGTGGGGGCACACGAAGGCGCTCATGTTCTCCACGATGCCGATCACCGGCACGTTGAGCCGGCGCAGCATCGAGAGCGCCCGGCCCACGTCCGAGAGCGCGACGTCCTGGGGCGTGCTGACCAGCACCGTCCCGCTGATCGGCACGGCCTGGGCGAGGGTCAGCTGCGCGTCGGAGGTCCCCGGCGGCAAGTCCACCACGAGGTAGTCCAGCTCGCCCCACTCCACGTCGCGCAGGAACTGCGAAATCGCGCCGCCGATGAGCGGTCCCCGCCACACGATGGGCTGGCCCTCCGGGACGAAGAACTGGATCGAGATCACCTTCACGCCGTGCCGCTCGAGCGGCAGGATCTTGTTGCTGGGGCTGGACACGGGCTGGCCCTCGACCCCCAGCATCATCGGGATGTTGGGGCCGGTGATGTCCGCGTCCAGCAGGCCGACGCTGGCACCGGCCCTGGCCAGGGCGACGGCGAGGTTGACGCTGATGGTGCTCTTGCCGACCCCTCCCTTGCCCGAGGCGACCGCGATGACGTTCTTGACGCCCGGCAGCAGCTGCTCGGCCGAGCGCGGGGCGGCGCGGCGAACGACGGCGCCCCACGTGATGGCCACGCCCGTGACGCCCAGCGGCGCCAGCGCGGCCCGGGCCTCGGCCTCGATCTGGTCCTTCAGCGGACAGGCCGGGGTCGTCAGCTCGATCGTGAACGCGACGTCCGAGCCGCCGATGCTGAGATCCCGGACCATGTTCCGGGTGATGAGGTCACCGCCGAGCTCGGGCTCCTGGACGGTACGGAGGGCGGCAAGGACGGCTGCCTCGGTGATCACGGTCATCGCGTTTGATCTCGCTCCTGTGCGACGGCGACGCGGGGATTTGTGCCACGCGACCGGCCGATATCGTACCCGCGCCCCGGCGGCAGCGCCGTCCGGTGCCCCGGGGTCCGCGAACCACGGCCGCCGCGCGGAGGCCTCGCGCACGACCTCGTCGGCCGCAGCGCCCGGTCCAGGCAGCGCCATGGTGCGAATCGGCCGCGGTGTCGAGCGCCTGAATGCGAATATCGCATCAAGCGGGGTGCACGGTTGCCGGGATCGTCGATTTGACACCCACCGGCCACATCCCTATCTTGGCCTCGCCGACCGGGCCGAACCGTGTAACGTCCGCACGGGTGCTGGGATGGGAACCCCGGCTGTGGTCCGGTCGAGGAGGAGGAGCCCCGCTTCAGCCGTGCCTACTGTTGACGTCCGCCTCGTCCAGGTTGTGAAGGCATACGGCGACGTCCTGGCCGTCGACCACATCGACCTCGAGGTCCGCGGCGGCGAGTTCTTCAGCCTGCTCGGCCCGTCGGGCTGCGGGAAGACCACGACCCTCCGGATGATCGGCGGGTTCGAGCAGCCGACCTCCGGGCTCATCGAGCTCCAGGGCGAGGACGTGACCTGGCTGCCGCCGTACCAGCGGCAGGTCAACACCGTGTTCCAGAACTACGCGCTGTTCCCGCACCTCACGATCTTCGAGAACGTCGCGTTCGGCCTGCGCCGCAAGGGCGTCAAGGACGCGGACATCAGGTCGCGCGTCACCGAGATGCTGCAGCTTGTCGAGCTGCCCGGCTACGAGCGCCGGAAGCCAACCCAGATCTCGGGCGGCCAGGCCCAGCGCGTCGCCCTCGCGCGTGCGCTCATCAACCGGCCGGCCGTGCTCCTCCTCGACGAGCCGCTGGGCGCCCTCGATCTCAAGCTGCGCAAGCAGATGCAGGTCGAGCTCAAGCGGATCCAGCAGGAGGTCGGGATCACGTTCATCTACGTGACCCACGACCAGGAGGAGGCGATGACGATGTCCGATCGCATCGCGGTCATGAGCCGGGGCAGGTACGAGCAGCTCGGGGATCCGGAAACGCTGTACGAGCGCCCGACGACGCGCTTCGTGGCCGGGTTCCTCGGGGTGAGCAACCTGCTGCGCGCGTCGGTGGAGGGAACCGCCGACGGCTACGCGCTGGTGAGGCTGGCGGACGACACGCGCGTCCGGGTTCCAGCCGCCCTGGTCGCGGGACGTCCCACCATCGACGTCGGGGTCAGGCCCGAGAAGATGCGCCTGCGTGAGGTTGCGGACGACGTCCCGGCGGGCCACAACCAGCTCACGGGCGCGGTCGCCGACGCCTCGTACATCGGCGTCAGCACGCAGTACATCGTCGAGACCCGGGGAGGATCGCGGGTCACCGTCTACGAGCAGAACATCGAGCGGACGACGAAGTCCGAGCTGTGGGCTCGCGGCGACGAGGTGCGCCTCACGTGGTCGCCGGATCACTCGTTCGTCGTCGAGGCGTCCGCCGACGTCGCCGACGACGCGGCCGACGACGCGGCGGACTGACCAGGGACAGGAGGACACCCGGTGACACGCGACGCATTCACGTCCACCCAGCTCAGCCGCCGGCGCGTGCTCGTCGGGGGAGCCGTGGCGGGCATGGCCGCCTTCCTCGCCGCGTGCGGCACCAAGGGGACCGCGTCCAGCGCTCCCTCCAGCGCGCCGTCCAGCGCGCCGTCTACCGCGCCCACCTCCGCACTCCCCTCCGCGGGAGCCGCCAGTCCCGGGGCGTCGGCCGCCGCGGGCCCCGTGGCCACTCCGTCCGCGGAGCTGAACTGGGCGAACTGGACGTACTACATCGACACCGACCCCAAGGACCAGACGAAACACCCGACCCTCGATGCGTTCACCGCGAAGTACGGGACGAAGGTCAACTACCAGGAAGTGGTGGATGACAACAACTCCTTCGCGGCGAAGATCTCCCCCGAGCTTGCGGCCGGCAAGGACACGGGGTGGGACATCATCACGCTGACCGACTGGATGGCGGCGAAGCTGATCCGGCAGGGCTGGATCGAGACATTCGACCCGGCGAACGTACCCAACCTGATCGCGAACCTCAAGGACGTGTACCGAGGCCTCTCCTGGGATCCCGGCAACAGCCAACACGCTCCGTGGCGCTCCGGCACGACGGGGCTCGGCTTCAACCACGACGTGCTGGGAGACGTCACCAGCCTGTCCGCGCTGTTCACGGTCGATCCGAAGACGAAGGGCAAGGTCGAGTACCTGACCGAGATGCGCGACGCGGTCGGCCTCTCGATGCTCTACCTCGGGCTGGATCCGGCCAAGCCGACACGCGCCGACTGCGACGCGGCCGTGGCACTGATGCAGAAGGCCAAGGCGGACGGCGTGATCCGCGACGTGAAGGGCCAGTCCTACACCACGGACCTCACCTCCGGCGATGCGGTCCTCGCGATGGCGTGGTCCGGCGACATGCCCTCGGCAACGATCGACAACCCCGCGTTGCGTTACAACCTCGCCACCGAGGGCGGCATGCTCTGGACGGACAACCTCATGATCCCGAAGGGCGCCGCCCACAAGGGCACGGCCGAGCTGCTGATCAACTACTACTACGACCCGGCGGTCAACGCGCAGCTGACCCTGGGCGTCGACTACATCTCGCCGGTCAAGGGCACCGACGAGCTGGTCATCAAGGCCAACCCGGCCGATGCGAACAACCCGATGCTCATCCCGCCGCCCGACTGGGTCGCCCGGCTCCATATCTTCGGCGAGCTCTCCGAGGCGGACGAGATCTACTTCAATGCCCAGTTCGCCAAGGTGATCGGCGTCGGCTGACGCCCGGCGCCCGCATCCCCTACGAGGTCCGCCGGTGGGCGTCTGGCTCAAGCGCCACTCCTGGATCGTCCCGTACGCCCTGCTCGCGCCGGGCCTGCTCTGGCTGCTCGTGTTCTACGTGTATCCCGGCATCCAGATGTTCATCGCGAGCTTCTGGAGCGGGACCCTCGAGACGGGGTTCACCTTCTCCCTCGACAACTACACGAACTACACCGATGCCCTGACGCAGTTCGCGCCGTACTACGGGCGCTCGATCATGTACGCGGGCGCGGCGACGCTGCTGACGTTCCTCATCGCCTACCCCCTCGCCTACACCATCGCCACCAAGGGCGGCGCCCAGAAGAACCTGCTCCTGTTCCTGGTGGTCGCGCCGTTCTTCACCAGCTTCCTGCTGCGCACGATCGCGTGGAAGATCATCCTGAGCGACGCCGGCCCCGTGCTGGGACCCCTGAAGGCGCTGGGTGTCGTGCCGGAGGACTTCCGCCTCCTGGCCACGCCGATCGCGGTGATCTCCGGCATCACCTACAACTTCCTGCCGTTCATGACGCTGCCCATCTACGTCGCCATCGAGAAGGTCGACGGGCGGCTGGTCGAGGCGGCGAAGGACCTCTATGCCGGCCCGTGGCAGCCCGGTGGCGGGATCGTCGGCGCGGTCGTCGGCGGCGCGCTGGGCGGCGTCCTGGGGGTGATCTTCCTCTGGTCCTGGCCGCTCACCGCGCTGGTGGGCGCGACGGCGGGGGCGTTCGTCGGCTGGTTCCTGGTCTCGGAGTCGTTCGTGCGGGTGACGTTCCCGCTCTCCCTGCCGGGCGTGTTCGCGGGCTCGCTGCTCACGTTCATCCCCGCCATCGGCGACTACATCAACGCCGAGTTCCTGGGCAACCCCGACACGCGGATGATCGGCAACGTCATCCAGAACAAGTTCCTCACCCAGAACGACTACCCGACCGCCGCCGCGCTGTCGTTCATGCTGATGGCCGGCGTCCTGGCCGTGGTCGCCATCTATGCCCGGGTGCTGGGCACCGAAGACGTCTCGACGGGGAGGCTGTGAGATGACCGCTGCCGACCTGACCTCGCCCCGCCAGCGAGGGCTCGGCAACACCGCCAGGCGGCTGGCGGACCGGTACCTGATGGTCGTCTACACCATCTTCGCGGTCATCTACCTGATGCTCCCGGTCGCCCTGGTCATCCTGTTCAGCTTCAACGACCCGGCCGGCAAGAGCAACGTCGTGTGGCAGGGGTTCACGCTCAAGTACTGGCTGAACCCGCTGGGCGTGGACGGGCTGCCGGAGGCGGTCGGACTCAGCCTCGTGATCGCGATCCTGTCCACCGCTGTCGCGACCGCCCTGGGCACGTTGATCGCGCTGGCGCTCGTGCGCTACGAGTTCCGCATCCGGTCCGCCACCAACGCCCTGATCTTCCTGCCGATGGCGACCCCGGAGATCATCCTCGGCGCCTCGTTGCTCACCATGTTCGTGTCGATCGGCGGCGAGCCGTTCTTCCCGTTGAACGCGTTCACCATCCTGATCGCGCACATCATGTTCAACATCAGCTTCGTCGTGGTCACCGTCCGCGCCCGGCTGGCCGGCTTCCCTCGCCACCTCGAGGAGGCGGCGATGGACCTCTACGCGAACGAGATCCAGACGTTCTGGAAGGTGACCTTCCCGCTGATCCTGCCGGGCATCATCGCGGCGGCCCTGCTCGCGTTCAGCCTGTCGATCGACGACTTCGTGGTGACGAACTTCACCTCGGGCAACGCGGAGACCTTCCCGATGTTCATCTACGCCAAGAACCGGGTCGGCGTCCCGGTGCAGGTGAACGTCATCGGGACGATCATCTTCCTGGTCGCCGTCGGTGGGGTGCTGCTCACGACCGTTCGCGGCCGCCGTCGTCGCTGAGGTTCCCATGACATCGATCGCCCCGCGGGACCGAGCCGCGGCTCCCCTCCCCGACCGATCCGTCGTCCCGCCGGTCTGGAGCCGGATCACGAACCTCGTCGTGGACCACGGCGAGGGCTCGTGGCTGGTCACGCCGGACGGCCAGCGGTACCTCGACTACACGTCCGGGATCGGCGTGACGAATACGGGCCACGCCCACCCGCACGTGGTGGCCGCCGTCCAGGCGCAGGCCGCGAAGCTGCTCCACGGCCAGCAGAACATCGTCTACCACGAGGCCGGCCTCCGCCTCCACGAGCGCCTGGCCGGGCTGCTGCCCGGTGGGCCCTGGTCCGCGTTCCTGTCCAACTCCGGCGCCGAGGCCGTCGAGGCCGCCGTCAAGCTCGCCCGCGTGGCCACGGGACGGCCGGCGATCGTGGCGTTCCGCTACGCGTTCCACGGCCGGACCGCCCAGGCGATGGCGCTCACGGCCGCCAAGGATGTCTACCGCGGCGCCTTCGAGCCACTCCCGGGCTCCGTCTACCACGCCTCCTACCCGTACTGCTATCGCGCCCCAGGCGGAGCCCACGACCCGGCCGACTGCAGCTGCGACTGGGAGGCGCAGCTGGACCTGCTGTTCCACCAGCTCGTCTTCCCGGACAGGGTGGCCGGTGTCATCGTGGAGCCTGTGATCGGGGAGGGCGGGTACATCGTGCCGCCGCCCGGGTTCCTGCCGCGCCTCCGGGACATCACCCGCCGGCACGGGATCCTGCTCATCGCCGACGAGGTCCAGACCGGCTTCGGGCGGACCGGGGAGATGTTCGCCGTCCGCCACTGGGACGTGGAGCCGGACATCCTGGTGATGGCCAAGGGGATCGCCTCGGGCATGCCGCTGTCCGGCATCCTGGCCCAGAAGCCCATCATGGACCGCATGCCGCCCGGTTCCCACGGCGGGACCTTCGGCGGTAACGTCGTGTCCTGCGCGGCCGCCATGGCGACCCTCGACGTCATCGAGGACGAGGGCCTGCTCGAGAACGCCCGCGTCCGCGGCCGGCAGCTCCTCGACGGCCTGCGGCGGATCGCCGCCGGACGGGCATCCGTGGGCGACGTCCGCGGGCTCGGCCTGATGGTCGCGCTCGAGTTCGTCAGGGCCGGCGAGGGCGACGGTCGCGTCCCGGATCCCGCGCTCACCAGGCGCGTCCAGCAGGCGTGCTATGACCGCCGGCTGCTGCTCCTGACGGCCGGCACGTTCGTCAACGTGATCCGCATCATCCCCCCGCTGGTGACGAGCGCGGAAGAGGTTGACCTGGCCCTCGGGATCATCGCCGGCGCCCTCGACGAGGCTGGCGCGTAGGCGCACGGCGCGCGGGCCCCTCGTCGATCGTCGCGCCCGCGGCCGACCGCGCCGTCGGCTGTCGCGCCCCGGACGGGCGTCTGGCGCGCCCGGCGCGGGAACCCGATCACGCTCCCGCGCGCAGCCGCCGGAGCAGCTCCTCGTGCAGGAGCCCGTTGGAGCCCACGAAGGACGGGGCATCCATCCGCCGCTCGCCGAGCACGTCGGTGACGCAGCCGCCGGCTTCCTCGATCACGACCAGCGGCCCGGCGAGGTCCCAGGTCTTCATCCCCGTCTCGATCATCGCCTCGGCGGCGCCCTCCGCCACGAGCGCGTAGCCCCAGAAGTCGCCGAAGCCCCGCTCCCGCCAGGCGGCCGCGAGGGCGTCGTCGAACCCGGGCATCAGCCCCGAGGCGACGGCCTCGACGCGGCTCCCGTATACCAGCTGTGCGTCCTCGAGGGCGCTCACCCGCGAGACCCGGATCCGCCGCTCCCCGTCCGGGCTCCGGTTCCAGGCACCGCCGCCGCGGTACGCGAACCAGCGCTCGCGCATCGCCGGCGCCGAGATCATCCCCACCTGGAGCTCGCCATCGTGCTCCACCCCGAGCAACGTGCCGAACAGCGGCACGCCTCGGATGAAGTTGTGGGTGCCGTCGATGGGGTCGATGTACCAGCGGGTCGTGCCACCGCCGTCCTCGGTGCCGTACTCCTCCCCCACCAGCCCGTGCCCCGGGTAGCGTGCCAGGATCCGCGCCCGGATCTCGCGCTCGATCCCCCGGTCCGCGACCGTGACGAATGTGCGGTCCGGCTTCCGTTCGAGGTCCAGGTCGCGGCGGAAGTGGGCGAGCGCCATCGCGTCGGCCGCATCGCAGGCCTCGTGGGCGAACGCCAGCCACTCGCGCATGGTGGCTTCCGGGACGCGGGCGCGGGAGGCGGACCAGGCAGGACCGTAGGCGGGGGATGTCATGGCCTCGATGATGCCCGTTTCCCGGGGCCGGTGCCACGCCGGCCGGGGCGCCAGGTCCCGGGTGCGCCAGGTTGGCCGGGTCGTGGAGCTCTCCGAGGCCGGGCTCCCCGCCGCTGGACCGCGGCCCGCGCCGGGAAGGCGAGTGGGCCGGGAGGGCGAGTTGGGCCCGATCAGGCGAGGGGTTCGAATGCCACCGGGTACCGGACGGTGCCCCGGCACGACTCCGACCAGGCGGGCAGCAGGCGCGCCAGCCAGGCACCGTCCGGCCAGGCCTCCGCGGGCGGAAGCAGCCCGAGCCCGCGCGCCGGCACGAACCCGAACCGCGGGTAGTAGGACGGGTGGCCCAGCAGGACGATCGCGGGGACGGCACGGGCAACCGCCAGGCCGACGGCGGCAACCATCAGCGCGGACCCGGCACCGCGGCGCTGGACCTCGGGCAGGACGGCGATCGGCCCCAGGGCCAGGACCTCCCCCACCGGCTCGCCATCCTGGTCCTCGACCGGGCACGGCGACAGCAGGACGTGCCCCACGATGCCGCCGGCCGGACCCACGGCGACGAGCGATCGCCACCCCGCGGGTGCCTCGCGGCGGATGCGGTCCACGATGTCCGCCTCCTCGGGACCGGGGAACGCAGCCTCGTGGACGCGTCGGACCCCCGGCTCATCGCCGGGGGTCTCGAGGCGGATGGAAACGAGGAGTGGCTGGACTCCGGTCGCCAGGTCGCCGCCTGGGTCAGCCACCGTGTCAGCCCGCGGCCGCGGCCTTGAGAGTGGCGGGGATCGGGCGGGCGACCGGCACGGGCTTGACGTACCGCTCGACCATCTCGAGCGACCCGTCCACCTTGAGGGCGGTGAACAGGTAGGCGAGCTTCGCGCCCTGGGAGGCGAGGATCTCGCCCTTCGTCGGCAGGTCCCAGATCACGCGCTTGAACGGCCCGATGGCCTTCTTGCGGGTCGTGTACAGGAACTGGTCCTCGGTCTGGTTCGCCTTGCGCTCGTCGGCGGCATTGACCCGGCACCACTCGTGGATCTCGGACATCAGCTCGGCCGGGAAGGCCGGATGTTCGTAGAGCGCGTTCTGGAACCCGGTCGCGAGGTGGATCTCGGCCGTCTCGACGCCCGGGAAGTGGTGGAACAGCTCGTCGGGCAGCGTTGACGCGCCGTGCTGGACCGCCCCCGCCAGCCCGTACGTGCGAGCGAGCTCGCCAAGCGCACGAAGCACCTCGAAGTCCAGCTTGACCTCGGCCACGCCGCCGCCGGGAAGCGGCACGCCACCGTGCGACGTCCCGGTCTGGACGCTGACCTTGGACAGGCCCCTGGCGCCCGGGGCCCGCGCGGCCAGCTCGCGGGTGTACCCGTCCAGGTACGCCTTCAGCTCGGCGGGGCTGGAGTTCTGCTTGCCGACCTCGCCGATCTCACCGCCCACGCTGACCGTGACGCCATCGACCTCGAGCCCGCGGATCAGCGCCGTGAGCTCGGCGGCACGCAGGTAGTTCTCCCGCTGCTCCTCGTCGAGGCTGGGCTTGGACAGGTCCACCAGGGTGGAGCTGTCGATGTCGATGTTGCGGTATCCGGCATCGATCGCGAGCCGGCAGGCACGGCGGATCTCCTCGGTCATCGCCTCGGGGTCCGCCGCGTACTTCTTGGCGTTGAACTGGTAGTGGTCGCCCTGGATGAAGACCGGGTTCGTCCAGCCGGCGGCGATCGCGCCGGCGAGGATCGACGTCGCGTAGTCCATCGGGCGCTGGAACGTGTAGGTCTGCTCGCTGCGGGCAAGCTCGAAGATCACGGCGCCGACGTCGGCACGCGTCGCCGTCTCGTAGAAGGTGCGCGCCATGTCGAACGTCTGCGCGCGGACGTTGATCGCCGGCACGGTGAAGCCGGAGATCTCCCCCCGGCCGCGGGCGCGGTACAGCTCCTCGATGCTCGCGGATCGGGCTCCCAGGGCCTGGCTGGCCTCCCACACGAGCCATCGCACGGCCTCGGCCGTGGCGTCGTCGGTGGTGAAGGCTGCCGTCCAGGCGAGATCGGCGGCTGCCTCCGATCGGAAGCGGGCCTCGTCGTCGATGACGAGGCGGTCGCCGTCGACGTGGGCGACCCCGGCGAGGCTGCCGAGCAGATCGGCGATCGACGTGGCGACGTGGGGCATCGGGCATGGTCTCCTGCGGGTGTCGACGACAATGGTATCCGCGGGCGGCGGCGTTGCGTGCCGCGACCCACCTCGAGATCGGGGTGATGCCTGGAGCATGCCCCAGGCGGCCACCCGGCCGAAGGGGCGGAAGGGCGTGCCGGGCGCGGGCGGCCGGTCCGGGTTCGCGGGCCGCTTGGCCCGCGGTGACGGGCTGGTTGGACCGGCCACGCGCGGGGGCCAGGCCAACGGTCGGCGCTGCACGGAGGGCGGCTCCAGGTTGCCGGCGGCTCATCGATCCCTCCTTCGGCGGCCCCGACCTTCGGGCGCCGCGGGCCGGATGCGTGCAGGCGGCGCTCCCTGTCGTGCGCTCCCTCACGCGTGTCGCCGGCACGTCGGTCGTCAGCCGGCGGGCTGCGCTCCCTCACGTGTGTCGCCGGCACGTCGGTCGTCAGCCGGCGGGCTGCGCGTCGGTCGTCAGCCGGCGGGCCCGGATCGCCTGCTCGGCCTCGAACTCCGCGGGACGGCGTCCGGTCCTGCCGCCCAGCTCCGAGACGACGCCCCAGGCGAAGTGGTCGAACTCGCCCGCCGCGCCGTTCCAGGTCGCCAGCACCGCGGGCGGCAGCCGCTGGATGTGGCCGTGCACGTCACGGGCGACGGGACGGAGGTAGTGCGCGGCGAGGACGCGGAGCGAGCCCCGTTCGTCCGTCCCCAGGATGAGCACGACCCCCAGCCGCGTGAGCTCGTCGTCGATCGCTCCGACAGGTGCCGCCGCCAGCCTCCCGAGGACATCCTCGAGGCGCGTACCTCCCGCGGTGGCCACCGCCGCGTAGCCCAGCGCGAGTGCCCGGATCAGGAGCCGCGCGCGCTCGCCCCACGTCCCGCCGGGGCGCTCTTCCACCAGGTCGGCCACCAGGACCACCGGGGAATCACCCATTGCCGCTCGCACCCGGTCCGGAGGCCCAGGGGGCGCCCCGGGCCCGTCGTGCCGCCAGCCCAGCTCCACGGCCTCGGTCATCCATGCGAACGTCTCCGCCTGACCCGCAAGGGTCACGACGCGGGCCCCGGCCGGCAGCAGGTCCAGGAGCGCGTCTCGGACGGCCGCCCGGGCCCCGGACGGCTCCCCGGCCACGATGGCCGGGATGCCCGCCTCGACCGTCATCCAGGCGAGCGCCGCGAGCTCGACGTCGATCACGCCGTCGCGGACCAGCGCGACGATCGAGGCGGGCGGGTCCGGACGTTCGGTCACCTCTGGAGCCTACCGCGGCGCGCCTGTCCGCGGGGGTGGTCGATGGTGGCCTCGCGTACCTGGCCGGCCACGTCAGCGAGGATCGCGACGCGGGCGCTCGCGAGCAGACCCGCCAGGTCCTCGAGCAGATTGAGGCGCGCCTGGCCGCGCCCGGCCACGAGGTGGAGACAGCAGTGATTGCGGCGATCTGACCGTGACCGGGGTCCGACGACCGGCCCGCCGGCGACCCGCCAATCTGGTGGGCCGCCCGGCGCATGGGGCCGTCCGCCAGCCGGTGCGCCCGCGGGCGTCGGCTTGCGGGCGTCGGCCTACTTGAAGAAGCCGGCGGCGGAATAGGCGACGGCGACGCCGTACAGCGCCTTCACGCCCTTGCCGCCGACCTGGTCGATCTTCAGCCAGGTGTTGCCGTCGCTGCCGCAGTTCCCGGCCTTGTAGGCCTCACCCGTGACGACCTCCACCACGCGGACGGACGTTCCCGCCCCGATGCGGACGACGAGGGCCCCCTTCGAGGACGGCAGCTTGCGCAGACCGACGGCGTTGCAGGCCGCCGACATCGTGGTGGGTCCGGCCGTGTTGGCGGCGGCCGAAGGTTCCGCTGTGGGAGCGGTCGCGGGCGCTGCCGTGGCCACCGCCGGTGCCGCCGTCGATACCGGCTCCGACGGTGAGGCCGTCGGGCTGCCGGACCCGCAGCCGGCGACGACGATGACGGCGAAGCTGGCGACCAGCAGGCGACGCAGCATGCTCGATACCTCCGCGGCGGGTCTCGTGGGGCGCTCAGGCGCTCCCGTCCAGCATAGGCGGTCGCCGCCGCGATTGGGTGGCGGTGTGATTGGGCGGCGGACCGAGGCCCCGGCGGACCGGGGACCCGACCGCGCTGCGGCGCGTTGTATGGCCGGCTTGCCTGTTCCTGTGCCGCAGGCTCCGAACCCGCCCCTCAGCCGACGCCGAAGACCTCCCGGCAGGGGTCCTCGCCGGCCACGATCGGCCGGACGATGAGCCCGAAGGTGGCGCTGGACCCCGGGTCCTGGACCCACCGGGTGGCCTGGGTCGCGGCCTGGAGCGCCGGGCGCAGCGTCTCCGCGTCCTTGCCGGCGACGATCCCGCACCGGAGGCTGCTGTTCGACACCGGTTCGCCGAACGTGGCGAGCTGGGTGGCGAGCGGCCAGACCTGGACGCTCGCTCCGCTGGCCGGGCCCGCCGGGGCCGGTCCGGTGAGGAGCGCATACGAATCCGCCACGAACGGAGCCCCGGCCCCGAGGTCGGCGGCCAGCCAGCCGGTCGGATCGGCGAGCATCCTCCACAGCTCACCGAAGGCCTCGGGGCTCCCGGGAAACGGATCGCACGCGGCCAGGCACAGGAGCCGCGAGTCCGGCTCCCCGATGAGCGTGATCGGGCTCCCGTCGACCGTGAGCTGGAGGCGCCCGATCACACCGCCGGGCATCACGGCGACGCTCCTGAAGTCGGCCTTGCCGCCGAGCAGTCCGAGGCGCCCGGCCTCGGCGAGGATCACCTGGCGCCCGGCGTCGGAGATGGGACGCCCGATCAGGTTGGGCAGCAGCGGCCCCGAGGGGGTCGCGTCCGCCGGCCCTTCCGTCACGTACGAGCCGTCACTCGTGATCACCGCCGTCGGGCCGACCGCGAACCGGGTCGCCGGCGGAAGGGCCTGGAAGGTCATGGCGCGGAGCCAGGCGTCGGACGAATCGGCCGACGCCTGGCTCGAAGGTGTCGCGGCCGATCCGGCGCAGGCACCGACGGCCAAAGCGATGGCCAGGACGGTCAGGAGTCGCACGGGCAGGTGCATCGGAAACCTCGGACCAGGAGCGCAACGGCGAGACGCGGCCGGCATGCCGTGGGCTCCGCGACGGGCCAACGGTACGTCGTTTGCCGCGGCCCAGGACGGCGTTCTTGATGGGATGCTCACGGCATCTCCTGACGAGGTCGACGGTCGCCTCGCCCGCCGGCCACCTGGCGACGAGCCGGTCGCCGTCTGCCGCGCGCCCTGACCGCCCGGAGCTCAGGCGGGTCCGAACGTCTCGCGGCAGACATCCTCGCCGGGAACCATCGGGCGCACCGTCAGGCCGAACGTGGCGCTGGTCGTCGGGTCCTGGACCCACTGCGTCAGCTGGTTTGCGGCCTGGAGGGAGGGCCGCAGCGTGTCGGCGTCGGCGCCGGCAACCGCGCCGCAGCGGTACGAGCCGCCGGCGACCGGGCCTCCGAACAGCGCGAGCGGCTGCGCCAGCGGCCAGTCCATCGGTGGCTGCGAGAAGCTGGGATCCTGCGCGGGGGCCGGCCCGACGAGGATCGCGTAGGCCGGTGCCACATAGGGCGACGCGGGTCCCAGCTCGTTCGGGATCCAGGAGCCGAGGTCGCCCAGGCGGCGCCAGAACTCGGCGAAGGCGGCGGCCGAGCCGGGAGGCGGGTCGCACGGGGTCGTGACGCATTCCATCAGCGCGTTCGGGTTGCCGGTCAGCGTGATGCGCTGCCCGTCGACGGTCATCTCGATCCGGCCGCTCACGCCGCCAGCGAGAACGGGGCCGGCGCTGAAGTCCGTCGCGCCTCCCAGCAGGCCGAGGTCCCTGGCCGCCTGCAGGATGGCCGCCTGCCCCGCCGCCGTGATCGCGCGCGCCTCGAGGCTCGGGAGGAGCGGGCCCGGGTAGACCGTGGGCAGCGCCAGCTGCGTGATCCATTGGCCGTCACCCGTGATCACGCTGTACGGCTGCGTCCCGAAGACGTTGACCGGTGGCAGGGCCTGGGTGGTCATGGCGCGGACCCGGTAGGTCCCTGCGCCGGGATCTGGGGATGGCTCCGACGAGGGTCCTGGCGGCGGTGGTGACGCCGAGGGCGATGCGACTTCGGCCCCGCCACAGGCGATGACCAGCAAGGCGAACACGGTAACGGCCATACGAGCAGGCAAACGCATGGGGTTCCTCGTGGGTGGGCGCACGGCCACGACGCTCACTGGCGAGGTGCGGTTCCGTGAGGGCCGCCGGTCCGTCAGCTGGGCACCGGTCGCTGGCTCCTGCCCGCGCTGTGGGCGTGGGGGTCTCCGACCGCCCGGTGATCCAACGGTCGCATCGGGAAACGAACCACCCGGCTCGCGACGCACTTGTCGCGCCGGTGCCGACTCCACGTAACGTTCGACCCAACCCGTGCCCCAAAGCATCCCGCCGCGAAACCGTTGGATCACCGGGCGACCGTCGGGGGCGCGGCTGGTTGCGGACGGGCTGCAGTCGTGGGCCTGGGCGAGGCCGTTGGCTGGCGCGACCCCGTCGAACAACCACCTGGGGACGGCCGGGATCGCCGGGGTTGACGAGCCGCGCGGGCGTCGCGTAGTATCCGCGGCGGCTGAGCAGGTCGCTCGGCACGTCCTGTAACCGGAGGCTGATGCCCCATGGTGAAGAACGCAACCTTCGACCCGCGCACGGCGGTTGCCCTCGGCAGCGTCGGCGGGAGAGGTGTGCCCACCAGCAGGTAGGACGCGGGGCCTGAGCCCCAGGAGCGACCACCGAGCCGTGGGCCACCGGGCCCCGGCTCTTTTGTTTGTGCAGGCGACCTGACGCCTGCACCAAGCCTCGAGCCGCAGGCCCCCGAATCCGGGTCCGCGGCTCGTCCCATGCACGGGATCCCGCGGTCCGGCTCGCAGACTGAGCCACCACATCACCGCAAGGAGGGTTCCGTGACCACCACCCTCGCGCCCGAACCGAAGACGACCACCCCGACGCCCGGCCCGATCCCGGCGCCCGCTGCAGGCATCGAACCGGTCAGGCGGATCCCGGCCGGCCCGGACGCGGGAGGCTACGGCCCACTGCCCGGGATCCCCGCCGGCCCGCCGGCCCTGCTCGTCGAGCACGTCACCAAGCGCTTCACCGTCGACCGGCGCAAGCCCCCGGTCCTCGCGATCGACGACGTCTCGCTCCGCCTGGAGCGGGGCGCGATCCACGGGATCCTGGGGGCGAACGGCTCCGGCAAGAGCACCCTCATCCGCCTCATCTCCGGGTTGCTGAGCCTGGACGAGGGGCGGGTGGAGGTCTTCGGCCACGACATCGAGCGCGACGAGCTTGCCGTGAAGCGGCTCATCAACCGGGTGTCCGTGGACGCGGCGTTCTTCAAGAAGCTGAGCCCGATGGAGAACCTCCTGTTCGCCGCCCGCCTGTACGGCCTCGATGCCGGGCGGGCACGGCGGGAGGCCACCGCCATCCTCGCCCGGCTCGGCATCGCGGAGAGCCGTCTCGGCCGCCCGGTGGAGCAGATGAGCCGGGGCATGCAGCAGAAGGTCGCCATCGCGCGGGCCCTGCTGACGAGTCCGGCCCTGCTGCTCCTCGACGAGCCCACGACGGGCCTCGACCCCCGCAGCAAGCTCGACGTCCAGGCGTTCGTCGAGGAGGTGAACGCGGCGCACGACGCCACGATCGTCCTCACCACGCACGACCTGGCCGAGGCGGAGCGGCTCTGCGGCCGCATCACGGTCCTGGCCGGGGGCCGCGTGGTCGCCGAGGACTCACCCGAGGGGCTCAAGCGACTCGTCGCGGAGGTCCACGGGCAGGAGCCGACGCTCCACGCGGTGTTCATGACCTTCACCGGCCGTTCGCTCGATGACGACTTCGAGACGGACGACGGCACCGACGACTGACAGGAAGGAGGCTGACATGCAGACCCTCGACTTCCGGCTCGCGGAGATCCGGGAGCGCCAGGCACTCCTGCGATCGATCCGCGCGGCCGATCACGCCGGCCGGGAGCCCGCCCGTCCGATCCGGGCACACGTCGGCGAGTCGCTCATCCGGCTCGGCCGGCGGGTGGCCGGTGACCGCGCCATCACCCCCGTCGGGACCGGCTGACCCCGGTCCCGACGCGGACCCCACGCCCCGGGAGGGGCGGCCGAAAGGGACACTCCGTTGGCTCTGCTCGCTCAGGAGATGAGGGCGTCGTACGCCTTCGTCGAACGCAACTTCTTCCTCACCCGCCGGTACTGGGGGTGGGAGCTCGCGTTCCTCGTCTACTCCGTCGCCGGCGCGCTGTCGATCTCGCTGATCGGCGCCGCCTCGGGCGACGACCGCCTGCTGCTGATGCTCATCATCGGCGCCGTCTTCTGGAACTACCTGTCCGTCGTCTTCTCGTGGATCGCCGAGACGATCGCGGTGGAGCGGTGGGAGGGCACGCTCGAGTACACGTTCATGGCGCCCGTCCGGCGCTGGACCCAGCTGCTGGGCTCGTGCGTGTATGCCATGGGCTACGGCCTGGTCCACACGGCCGCCATCCTCGTCGTGCTCGTCCTGTTCTTCCCGCAGCTCGATCCGGCGGGGATGAACGCGGCCACGGCGGTGGTCTTCGTGGCGCTGGGCTCGTTCAGCTTCGTCGGCATCGGGATGATGGCCGCCATCCTGCCGCTGCTCTACGTGGAGCGCGGTGCCCAGATGACGTTCGTCCTCCAGTCGTGCCTCCTGCTTGTCTCGGGCGTCTACTACCCGGTGGAGATCCTGCCACCGTGGATGCAGGTCCTGTCGCACCTGTCGCCGGCCACCTACGTCCTGGACGGTGTCCGGGCCGGGCTGCTGGACGGCACGCCGGTGACGGCGCTCCTGTACGACGTCGTCCCGCTGATCGTGATGGGCATCGTGCTGATCCCGACCGGCGTCTGGGCGTTCGGCCGCGCCGAGCGCTACGCCAAGCGCACCGGCAAGCTCAAGAGGGTCGGATGATGGCTGACTCGGACGACCTCGCGACCTTCGGCTGGGACCCGGGCTGGGCCGCCGCCTTCACGCCCTTCACGGCGAACGGGTGGCTGCCCGCCCGGGTCGTGACGGCGCACCGTGACGCGTGGACGCTGGCCACCCAGGCCGGGCAGCGCGACGCCGTGATCGCCGGCCGGCTGCGCCACGCCGTCCTCGGCCCTGCCGATTTGCCGGCGGTGGGCGACTGGGTCGCCGCCGCCGGCGGGTCCAACGGCCACGGCCCGGTCGTGATCCATGCCATCCTGCCCCGTCGGACGGTGTTCCAGCGCGGATCGGACGGCGGTCATGCCGTCGACGAGCAGGTTCTGGCCGCCAACGTGGACGTCGCCTTCGTGATGGCGGGCCTGGACGGCGACTTCAACCTCCGGCGCCTCGAGCGATACCTCGCGGTCGCCTGGTCGGGCGGGGCGACACCGGTCGTCGTGCTCAACAAGGCCGACGTCGCCGTTGATCTCGACGGCCTCCGGACGGCTGCCGCGAACGTCGCCCCGGGCACGAGCGTCATCGCCATCTCCGCCCTGACGGGGGACGGCGTGGCCGGCCTCGCCACCCGCCACCTCACTCCCGGCTGCACCGCCGTCGTGCTGGGCTCGTCGGGCGCGGGCAAGTCCACGCTGGTCAACGCGCTCCTCGGGCACGATCACCTCCGCACCCGCCCGGTCCGCGAGGACGACTCCCGGGGCCGCCACACGACCACGCACCGGGAGCTCGTCCTCCTGCCCGGGGGCGCTCTCCTGATCGACACCCCCGGGATCCGGTCCCTGGGCGTCACCGGGGCGATCGAGGGGCTGGACCCGGCGTTCGCCGACATCACGGCGATCGCCGCCGGGTGCCGCTTCGGCGACTGCCGCCACGAGCGGGAGCCCGGCTGCGCCGTCCAGGCGGCCCTGGTCGACGGCCGGTTGAGCGAAGATCGTCTCGCCAGCCACCGCAAGCTCGAGAAGGAGGCCGCGCACGTCGCGCGCTCGGGCGACCGCCTCCTCCGGGAGGCCGAGCGCAGGCGGTGGAAGATCATCAGCCAGGCGTCGAGCCGGCACATGGCCGAGAAGTACGGGAGCGACCGATGAACGGCGTCACCTGCCACCCCTACCGCGGGCCGGAGGAGCTGGCGGGCATGGCCGCGGCGGAGGCGAACCTCCGGGATCGGCTGGGGCTGATGAGGGGGATCAACCTGGCGGCGATGGAGCATCACTTCGCCCACCTGGTCCACTCCGACCCGCTGACGGACTGCCTGGTCGCGGAGCGGGACGGGGCCACGGTCGGCTACGCGCGGACCGAGTGGCACGATCTCGCCGACGGCGACCGGGTCTACGACATGACGACCGTCGTCGAGCCGGCGGCCTGGGGCCGGGGTATCGCGGACTCCCTGCTCGCCTGGTGCGAGGCGCGCCTCGCGGTCATCGGCCGGGCGCTGCCGGAGGGCCGGCGGTCGCTGGTACGCGGCGTCCGTCTACGACGGCGACGAGGAGTCCGTGGCAGCGCTCGTGGCTCGCGGCTACGAGGCCGTGCGCTGGGACGCCGAGATGCTCCGGCCGGACCTCGACGGCCTTCCCGAGGTCGACCTCCCGCCCGGTTACGCCTTCCGCACCCCGGAGGAGCCCGAGCTGCCCGCCGTCTTCGACCTGATGCTCGGAGCGTTCGCCGAGCACTGGGGCGAGTACGACGCCGGCGACCAGCGGTTCGACGACTGGGTGGACGATCCCCGGTTCCGCCGGGACCTGGTCGCCGTCGCCTGGCACGGCGACACGCCGGCTTCGTGCCTCACCAGCTTCCTCGAGCCCGCCCCGGACCGCACGGTCCGGGGATGCCTGGAGTCCCTCGCCACGCACCCGGGGCACCGCCGCCGAGGTCTCGGCCGGGCCACCATGGCCGAGAACCTCCGTCTCCTGCGCGAGGCCGGAGCCGCGAGCGCGTGGCTCGGCGTCGATACGGACAACCCCAACCAGGCACTCGGCCTGTACGAAGCCTGCGGCTTCCAGGTGGTCGCCCGGAGCGCCACCTATCGCAAGCCGTTCGAGACCCGGGAGAACCACCCATGAGCACGATCACGACCGGGATCCCGGGGCTTACCCTCCGGCCTGCCACCGCCGCCGACTGGGACGCGATGGCGGAGGTGCTCAACCGCGCCCGCCGGGCGGACGGCATCGAGGAGGTGCGCACGGGGCCGAGCCTGGCCGCCGGCCACATCGAGTCCGACACGTTCCGCATGGGGCGCGACGTCCTGCTCGCCGAGCTGGACGGGAGCCTCGTCGGGTTCTCGCTGGGCTACCGCGTCGTCCGCGACGGCGTGCTCGTGGCCGAGTCCTGGGGGGCCGTCCTGCCGGAGCACCAGCGTCGCGGCATCGGCACCACCCTCTTCCGTGCGAACCGGGAGCGCGTGGTGGCGGAGCATGCGGCCGATCCACGATCGGGGCCCAGGGAGATGCGCTCCTTCGCCCTGGACGAGGAGGCCGGCGCTCGCGGGCTGCTCCTGGAGGAGGGATTCGTCACCATCCGGTACGGGTTCGAGATGCGCCGGTATCTCACGGGTGCGCTGCCGGGCCACCTCCTACCCGGCGGGCTGGAGATGCGGCCGGTCACACCTGGGCAGCATCGGATGATCTTCGACGCCGACAACGAGGCGTTCGAGGACCACTGGGGGCATCGCCCGATGGAGGAGGCGGACTTCCAGGCCGAGTTCCACGGCCCGGATGTCGATTCCGCCCTGTGGTGCGTCGCCTGGGACGGCGACCGGGTGGCGGGCGTGGTGATGAACGCGATCTACCGGGGAGAGAACGAGGAGCTGGGCATCCGCCGCGGCTGGCTGGAGCACGTCTCGGTGCGACGCCCATGGCGCGGCCGGGGCGTGGCGAAGGCCCTGTGCGCCGCTTCCTTGCGCGTCCTCCGGGACCAGGGCATGGACGAGGCATGGCTGGGCGTGGACGGCTCCAACCCGACCGGCGCCGTCCGCCTGTACGAGGGCCTGGGGTTCGGGGTCGTGCGGCAGTGGAAGGCCTACGGGCGGCCGATCGAGGGCCCGGCACCCGCCGGCTGGCAACCCGCCGGCGGTGGCCCGGCCGGCGACGATCCGGCATAGCGGGAGCACGGCGGGATGGATCGTGCGCTCGCCCGTGCAGGGGGCGAGAATGCCCGCATGCGTGGACCAGCGCGACACGTCGCCCTCGCCGCGCTCGTGGTGGCCCTCGTCGCCTGCGCCGGGCCCGGGACGACCGCGTCCGCCGGCTTGGGGGCGACCGTCGGGGCGCCCGCGACGTCGCCATCACCGGCGACCCGGAGCGCCGGGGCCGGGAGGCCCGCGTCCGCCACCCCCGGCGCGACCGTCGACCGGTCATCGCCGGTCTCCGCGCCATCCCCCACCCCCGACCCGTCACCTGCCGAGGAGACGCCGATGTCCGACTTCACCCTCACGTCGAGCGCCGTGACCGCCGGCGGCTCGATCCCGCGCGCCTACACCTGCGACGGGGCGAACACCTCGCCCGAGCTCGCCTGGAACGGCGCGCCGGCCGGAACGGCGGCGCTCGTCCTGGTCGTGGATGACCCCGATGCCGGCGGCTTCGTCCACTGGCTGGTGCTCGACCTGTCCGGCGCGGAACACGGGACGCTGGCGGCCGGGATCCAGCCTACGGCGGCGACTCCCCGCCAGGGGACGAACGACTTCGGACACGTTGGCTGGGGCGGTCCGTGCCCGCCATCGGGTGAGCACCGCTACACGTTCACGCTCTATGCCCTCGCCGCACCGCTCGGCCTGCCCAGGGGCGTCCCGGGCGACACGGTCCGACGCGCGCTCGCCGGGGCGGACGTGCTCGGGACGGCCGTCCTCCAGGCCCGCTATCGGCGGGGGGGATGACCGGGCCAGGTGCCCGGGCGCTTGCCCGCGATGACGCCACCCCGGCTTGGACGCCTACAACGGGAGCCGGCCCTCGCGCCTGACCAGGTCCATCCACGCGCGCTCCCGGCCGATCGTCGTGGCGGCACCGTGTCCGGGCAGCACCCGGAGACGATCATCCAGGCCACAGAGCCGCGCGATCGAGCCCGCCATCTCCTCCGCCGAGCCGCCCGGGAAGTCCACGCGGCCCCAGCCTCCGGGGAACAGCGTGTCACCGCTGAACAGCAGGCCGTCGTCGTCGGAGAGCAGGCAGACCGAGCCTTCCGTGTGGCCGGGCGTGTGCAGGACGCGGAGCCGGATGTCGCCGAAGCGGATCTGACCGCCCTCGGCAAGCTCCACCGCGGGCACAGACGGGATGATCGGGAATGGGGCGTAGAGCGGCTGCGGATCCTCCAGGCGATGGCGGTCCGCGGGGTGGACCGCGATCGGCGCACCCGTGTGGGCGGCCAGCGCGGCGTTGTCCCCGATGTGATCCCAGTGCCCGTGCGTGCTGACGATCAGCCGGAGGGTCCAGTCGCGCTCTTCCAGCGCGCCCGCAATCCAGGGCAGGGACGGCGTCGCAGTATCGATGGCGACGGCCTCGCGCGTGGATGGATCCGCAAGGATGTAGACGTTCGTGGAGAGCGGCCCGATGACCGCGTGGAGATGCTCCATGGCCCCAGTCTTGCACGTCGGGGGCCTCGGCCGAGACAACGCGGGACGTCCGGCCCTGTCCCGGTGGGGGCCCGGGGATCAGACTCACCGGTGGAGGCGATCGAGATGACGGCCTTGGTGCACACGAAGACCAAGATCACCCCGTGGGACGACCCGGAGTTCGTCCGCGCCTTCGAGCGGGCGCGGGCGGTCGTGACCGAGGACGGGAGGACCCCCATCCCGCTCGCCGCGGCGGAGGTGCAGCGGCTGCTCCGCGAGGCCGGCTACCCGCACGCACGCGTGGACGTGGACCGGACCGTCGCGGAGGCCCTCGACCAGGTCGTCCACTGGGTCGTGACCCGCGACGGGTAGCCCGGGTCGCGGCTCAGCCGATCTGTGCGGCCGCGGTCAGCAGCAGCACGGCCGCACCGAGCAGGACCATCGCCGCGGAGGCACGCACGATGGGGCGCAGGTCCCGGGGATCGGTCGAAGGCACCACGGCGGGCGTCCACCAGGTGCCGTCAACGCGCGGCACCAGCACCCGGTCGATGACGGCGCCGAGCACCACCATCGCGACGACGATCACGTGCTTCACGATGATCAGGGTCGTCCAGTCCGGATACGTCCCCTCGTGCGCGGCGATCAGGACCACGCCCGTCACCGTGAACAGCACGACCGAGGCGAGGATCCACGGGAGCGCCCGCCGCTCGATCGCCGCGAGGACGCGACCCGGTTCCGCCGAGCCGCCGGACGAGAGCCACGGCAGCATGATGAGCGACAGCGTCAGGTAGTACCCGAGCAGCACCACCACCGCGATCGTGTGGATCCAGGTCGCCCCGATGGCAACTTCGTTCATGGCCGACGCCCGGCGGCAACCCGCGGTCGCCAGCTGACGATCCCGATCGAGCCGGCGGGTCGCTCCGAGAGGGTCCACGCCCCGTCACGGAAGGCGGTCATGCCGGGCACGACGGAGCGGAAGTGCCGGTCCTTGTCACCGTCCTCGGTGATGAACAGCTGCCGGCGGAGGAACGCGGTGAGCGCGTCGACCGAGTCGAACGAGCGCTGCGAGCGCTCGACGCGAACCACCTCCGTCTCGCGGCCGCGAACGTGCAGCAGCTCCAGGAGATCCGGCAGCGCCGGCAGCGCCACGCGCTCCTCGCCGTGGACCAGCGGCCAGAACGGGTCCGCGACGGATGCCGGGCTGCGGTCGGTGAGCACGGCGACACACCGCTCCCCCGCCGCCGCCTCCATCGCGTCCAGGAACGGCCCGATCTCCTCGATGTCGTAGCCGACGTGGGCGATCAGCGACACATCCGCCGCCGGCAGCGGCTCCAGCGCAGCCAGCGACTCCGGCCACGAACCCGCGATCACGAGCACGTTGGCCAGGCCATGCTCGTCGATCCCGGCGCGCATGGCGCGGCGCATGCCCGGCGACGGCTCGACGGCGATCACCTTCCGGACGCGCAGCGCGAGCGGCAGCGCATACCGGCCCGCGCCGGCCCCGATGTCGAGCCACGTCTCGCCTGGAAGCGCCATGGCGCGCAGCATCTCGAGCGCGGGCTCGTCGGTGCGGCGCGGGTCCGCGACGAACAGGCCCGAGATCGGGGCGTAGTGGTCGCCGGTGGTGAACTCGCGGAGCCGCTCCGCCTGGGCGCGGTTGGCACGGACGCGCTCCGCCCATGCCGCCTCGAGGCTCGCCGCGGCGCCGGGACGGGTGTCAGTGGACACGGGCGAGGTCCTCCGGTGTGTCGATGTCGGGGTTGGCGCCGGGCGCCGCCACCTCGGCGACGAGGTCCGGGCGTTCGAGGAGCAGGGGGCCGAGACCGCGATCCCCCGAGAGACCCGCGGCCAGGGCCCAGGCGGCGCGGCGGACGAGCACCGGGTTGGGGGCATCGTCGTCCGCATAGCGGACACGGACGATCGGCTCGGGCGCCAGCTCGGCGGCTGCCAGCACCGACCCGATCACGGCCGGCCGCACCGCCGGCTGGTCGCCGAGCAGGACCATGACCGCATCGACCGCGCGATCCTCGGCGGCCGCGTCGAGCGCGACGCGCAGGGAGCTCGACAGGCCGTCCGCCGGGCACGGGTTGACCTCGACCCGCTCGAGCCGCCACGCCACGGCGGCCCTGATCGCGGGCGCCTCGTCCCCCAGCACCACCACCACGTCCCCGAGGCCGGCCAGGGCCACGGCGTCCAGCACGTGCTGGAGCACCGGGCGTCCGGAGAGCGGCGCGAGCATCTTCGGGGAACCGAAACGGCGCGCCGCGCCGGCGGCGAGGACCACCGCGACGACCTTCATCGGCCGGCCGTCCCGCGCCCGGCGGCCGGGTCCAGCCCGGCCGTCTCGTGCTGACGGGCGAGGTCCCGCATCGGGTGGCCGCTCCCTCCCCGCCGCTCCGCGACCACCTCGGCGAGGATCGACAGGGCGGTCTCGGCCGGGAGACGGCCGCCGAGGTCGAGCCCGATGGGGCCGCGGAGACGGTCGAGGTCCGCGGGAGCGACGCCGGCCTCGAGCAGCCGGGCGCGCCGGTCCGCCTGGGTCCTTCGCGAGCCGACCGCCCCCACGTAGCGGCAGCCACGGGCGAGCGCCGTGACGATCGCGGGCTCGTCGAACTTCACGTCGTGGGCGAGCACCGCCACGGCGTCGGCGGGCCCAAGCCCGATCTCGTCGGCCACCTCGTCCGGCCAGCCGAGCACGAGCCGGTCCACGTCCGGGAACCGGGCCCGGGTCGCGAACGCCGCACGCCCGTCGATCACCACCGTCTCGTAGCCCAGGTCCTTCGCCATCCTGACGAGCGTCCGGGCCACCTCCACGGCCCCGACCACCACCAGCCGCGGGCGCACCGGGTAGGCCTCCAGGAACAGCTGGCGCCCGCCGATCATGATCGTCCGCGAGACGCCCTTGGCCAGCGCCTCCAGGCCCGCCACGGCGAGCAGCGCGTCCTGGGCCGCGTCGCCCAGCGACCCGTCCAGGCGGCCGTCCTCGTGCACGACGAGCGGCGCGGCGGGCGCGCTCCCCTTCCCCGGCGGATGGGCCCCCGACACGGGCGGTGGCGCGTCCGCGGGCAGCGGCGTCACGATCACCCGCCCGTCGCCGCGTCCCTCGCCGGTCTCGCGGGCGGCCAGCTCGGCCGCGGCCGGGATCGCGGGCGAGACCAGCACGTCGATCGTCCCGCCACAGGCGAGGCCGACGCCCCAGGCCTGCTCATCGCTGATGCCATACCGGATCACGCGCTCCCGGCCTTCCTTCCGGGAGGCCAGGATCTGCTCGGCCGCGGCCCCCTCGACGCAGCCGCCCGAGACGGAACCCGCGATCCGGCCGTCGTCGGCGACGAGCAGCACGGCGCCCTCGGGTCTCGGCGCACTCCCGAAGGTCCTGACGACGACGGCCCGCCCCACGCCCACGTCCGCCGACCCGGCGCGCCAGGCGTCCAGGATGTCCAGCAGCTCGTGCATCGGGCTCCCTCCGGTCCCGCGTCAGGCGAGCGGACGCGCGCGATCGGCGGCCATGGCCGGCGGCTCGAGCGGGCGCGGAGGCGTGGCGTCCGGGGCGGCGAGCCCCAGGGACGGGGTGACGGTGGCGGCGCGGGTGACGGCCACTCCCCGGCGGGACGAACCCTGCGAGGCGCCGGCCAGCACCGCGCCCAGGCGCTCGAGGCTGGCGAGGGTCCCCGCCGGCAGGAAGTCGTCGATGAACGGGTACGCGGCCTTCATCCCGGCGGCCAGCGGCTGGTACCCGGGCGCGGATGCCAGGGGATTGAGCCAGACGAGGCGGTGACAGTTGCGGCGGAGGCGTGCCGTCTCCGCGGCGACGAGCGCCGGATCGCCCCGATCCCAACCGTCCGACACGACGATGACAACCCCCGAGGTCCGCAGCGTCCGGCGTGCCCACTGGTGGTTGAACTGCCGGAAGGACTCGCCGATCCGTGTGCCACCGGCCCAGTCGGTCACGCTGTCGGCGACCCTTGCGAGGGCACGGTCCCGATCGCGGTCCCTCATCAGCCGGGTGACCCGGGTCAGGCGCGTCCCGAACACGAACGACTCGGTCCGGACCTCGTTCGTGCGCGCGAGCGCCTGCACGAACCGCAGCAGCAGCCGCGAGTGGCGCTCCATGGACCCCGAGATGTCGCACAGCACGACCAGCTGGCGGGGCTCCCTGATCTGCCGCTTCCAGACCCACTCGGTCAGCTCGCCCGTGGCCAGGTTGCGGCGGAACATCGCGCGGGCCGCCAGGCGGCGGCCGTGCGGGTGCAGCTCGTGGCGGCGGGTCCGGCGACGTTCGAGCCTCGGCCGCAGGAGGTCCACGAACCGCTCAGCGTCGCGAAGCTCCGCGGCGGACATGCGGTCGAAGTCCCGGTGGCGGAGCACCTCGCCGCGGGAATAGGCGTCCGGCGAGATGGTCTCGGCGTCGATGTCGGATCCGTCCTCCGCATCCTCGATGACCTGGATGCCGAGCCTCGCCAGCTCGGACAGGGTGGCCCCGCCGCCGTCGGCCGCCTCGTCCGTGGCGCCGGGCTCACCCTCCCCGCGATCGGCATCCGGAGGCATCGGCGCGTCCGGTCGGCCCGCGGGCAGCGAGCGGCCGCGCCGGCGCCAGAATCGGTCGAAGATCCGGTCGTAGGTCTCGCGGTCGTCGCGCCGCCGCACGAAGACCGCCGCTCCCGCATCGCGGACGACGTCCCGCCGCCCGATGTCCACGAGGCCGAGTGCGCGGGCGAAGTCGATGGCCGCGCCGAGGTCCACCGGCAGGCCCGCCGCCCGGAGTGCCCGCCCGAACCCCACCGCCTCCGCGAGCAGGCGCCGCCCGTCCACGGCTTCGCCGGTGGGTGTGATCAGGATCGGGGCCCGAGCCTCATACATGGCTACAGACTAATGCAGCAGGGGGGCCCTCGCCCCTGGGGCGCCGGCCCGGTGCCCCGGCCCGCCGGCGATTCGCAAGACCCAGGGCCGGACGGGCGCGGCCGCCGCGTCCGCCGATGACGCGTGCGTCGGGTACCCTCCGACCCATGACACAGGATCGAACAAGGACGGCCGTCATCGGTGCCGGCTACGTCGGGATCGCAACGGCCGTGGGTCTCGCCGAGCAGGGCCGGGACGTCATGCTGGTCGAGCAGGATCAGGGCCGGCTCGCCGCGCTGGCTGAAGGGCGCATCCCGTTCCACGAGCCCGGCCTCCCGGAGGCCTACGCGGCACAGCATGCCGCCGGGCGGCTCGTGCCGGGAGCCCGCATCCCCGCCGGACGGTCTCGACCTCGTCGTCGTCTGCGTGGGAACCCCCATCGACGAGGCAGGCTACGCCGACATGTCGTTCGTGGCCCGCGTGGTGACCGACGCGGCTCCTGCGATCGCCGCCGGCGCCGTCGTGCGTGATCCGGAGCACGCTGCCGGTCGGGGCCGCGACACGCCTGGTGCAGCAGGCCGGGGTGTCCACCGGAGCGCCTGTTCGTCGCCCCCGAATTCCTCCGCCAGGGGACCGCGCTGGCGGACATCCGGACGCCCACCCGGGTCGTTATCGGGACCTTCGGTGATCGGCCGGACCCGGACCTGCTCGTGCGGGTGACCGGCGCCTTCGCTCACCCCGGGACGCCGCTCCTCGTCATGCGGGCGGAGGAGGCGAGCCTGGTCAAGAACGCGGCCAACGTCTTCCTCGCCCTGCGGCTCACGTTCGCGAACGAGGTTGCCGGGATGGCCGACGACCTGGGCGTGGACGTCGGGCCGGTCCTCGACGGGATCGGGCACGATCCACGGATCGGGCACGCGTATCTGCGGCCGAGCTATGGGTTCGGCGGGAGCTGCCTGCCCAAGGAGGTCCGGACCCTGTCCACGGCCGGCCTGGACCGGGGCCTGCCGATGCACCTCGCGCACGCGATCTCGGATGCCAACGCCGACCACCAGCGGAGGTTCGCGCGCCGGATCGCGCGTGCCCTCGGCGGGCTCGAAGGCAAGCGGATCGCGTTCCTCGGGCTCGCCTTCAAGGCGGACACGGATGACGTCCGCTCCTCCCCTGCCCTGCGCCTGGCGGCACGGCTCCTCGCCGACGGCGCGGACCTGCGGGCCCACGACCCGGCGGCTGGGGAGAACGCCCGTCGCGTCCTGCCGGACCTGGTCGTCGTGCCGACGGCAGAAGCGGCCCTGGCCGGCGCCGATGCCGCGGTGATCGCCACCGAGTGGCCGGCCTACCGGGACCTGGACTGGGCGGCCATCCGGCCCACGATGCGCCGGCCCCTCGTCATCGACGGCCGGCGGCTGCTGTCGGAGACCGACCTCCGGGCGCTGGGCTACACGATCGAACGGGTCGGCGACGGGGTCCCCGCCGCCGGATCGCCGAGGGAGCCCCGCGAGCGCCTCGGCTAGGCACCCGGGCGACGCGCCCGCCGAAGGGGCCGGCAGCCGGCGGGGCCGGCCGCCGAGTCGCGTCGCCCCTACCCAGCGGCCTCGGCCAGGTACCTGCGGGCCGCCGCGCCGCGCACCTGGCGGATGTCCTCCTCGTACTTGAGGACCACGCCCAGCGTCTCGTCCACGATGTCGCCCGACAGCTCCGTGGCGCCCAGCGAGAGCAGCGCGGAGGCCCAGTCGAGCGTCTCGGCCACGCCGGGCACCTTGGTCAGGTCGGCCGAGCGGAGGCGGTGGACGAAGGCGACCACCTCGCGGGCGAGCGTCGCGGAAGCGTCCGGCACGCGCGTGGCGACGATCTCGAACTCCTTGGCCGCCGTCGGGTAGTCGATCCAGTGGTAGAGGCAGCGGCGCTTCAGCGCATCGTGGACCTCGCGGGTCCGGTTGGACGTGAGGACGACGCGCGGCGCCCTGGCGGCGCGGATCGTGCCGATCTCGGGAACCGTGACCTGGAAGTCGGACAGGATCTCCAGCAGGTACGCCTCGAACTCCTCGTCCGCTCGGTCGATCTCGTCGATCAGCAGGACCGGCGCCTCCCCGTCCGCGGCCTCCAGGGCCTGGAGGAGCGGCCTCTTGAGCAGGAACTCCGGCCCGAAGATGTCGTGGGCCGACGCCTTGTCGATCTCCCCGCGCGCCTCGAGCAGGCGGATCTCCAGCATCTGGCGCGGGTAGTTCCACTCGTAGACGGCCGTGTTGACGTCCAGGCCCTCGTAGCACTGGAGGCGGATAAGGCGCGTGCCGAGGCTCGCAGCCAGGACCTTTGCGAGCTCCGTCTTGCCGACGCCCGCCTCGCCCTCGAGCAGCAGCGGCCGTCCGAGCTCCAGGGCCAGGAAGACGGTCGTCGCCAGCGAGCGCTCGGCGATGTAGCCGTGCTCCCGGAAGGCGTCGACGAGGCCCTCGATGGTGCGGGTCGCCCGGGGCGGTCCGCGCGGGACTGCGTACGATCAGCGGCGGCGAGAGCGGCGCGGGAAAGCGGCTGGCCTGGCTCCATGGGGGGCGATCCTACACCGGACCGCTCAGCCGCCGGGCGCCTCGAGGTCACGGGCATAGGCAGGGAACCGAACCGCTGGTCGCGGTCCAGGATGCCGCCGTGCGCCAGCCGTGCGACCGTCGCCGCGGAGGCGGGCTGGCCGGCCACGAGACGCGCGGCCGCGACCGGGAGAGGCGCGGACGCGACCGTGATCACCCGGGCGGCCCGCTCAGGGTAGCTCGCGTCGGGGCGAGCCGGGCGGCTCCGGGGGCACGGGACCCCGCGTGGCGCTGCGACTGCGGACCGTCCGCGGGTCAAGGCCCGCCTCGACGGCACGCCCGAGCGGCATCGAGGCGAGGTCCGCCGCGCGCCCCAGCATGTCAAGCGCCGCGCGTGCGACGGCGGGATCGAGCGCCGTCAGCCGCGTGGCGTTGGCCAGCCCCACGCGATCGAGCCCTCGCCCGCCGGCCGAGGCCGCGTAATGCGCCGCCCAGACCAGCTGGGGGACCTGGTCGCCCCCGGCCCCATCCACCGTGAGGGCCCCGCACACGATCCCTCGCTCGGGTGGGGCCGCCCGTACCAGGACCCAGTTGTCGGGACCGGTGATGAGGTCGAACAGGTAGGACCGGTAGGGCGCCCCGAACACCCATTCGGGCGCGGTCCCGGCGGCCGATCCCCCGGTGATCGCCAGCATCGGGTGCATCCCCGCCGTGTCTCCGGACCCGGCCAGGAGCCGGTCCTGGGCCGCCGCGAAGAGCGCTCCCTCCGCCGCATCCGCGCCGATGCGGACGGCGGCGGGCTCCTCCACCACGACCACCGGACAGCCCGCGCGTGCGAGAGCCACCAGCTCGCCGGCCAGCGCCACGGCGAGTCCCAGCGTCGAGCCTTCGCGCCCATCGGGCAGGCCCGCGACGTCGAGCCGGGCGAGGGAGTACGGCCCCGGCACGGCCTGAGCTGCCGCCACCCCCGGCCCCACGGCCGCCGCGGCGGCGGCCGTTGCCCGCCACGCCCGGACCAGCATGCCGTCCTGCCCGGTGTCCCCCGTGGCGAGCGCCCGGAGCACGGCCGCGTCCGGCTCCGCCCAGCGCACGTGCCCGTCGGTCACGAGGCCCATCCCGGCCCCGACCTGGCCGGCCACGGTCTCCCCGACCAGCGCCTCGACCGCCGCATCGAGATCCGCCGCGGACCGCCGCCCGGCCGCAACGTGCGCCCCGAGCTCGGCCAGGTCGAGGCCGCCGGCCGTCACGCGGGGCCAGGCGCCCGACAGCATCGCAAACATGCCCGCGATCGTACCCGTCGCGACGCCATCCAACGACCCGCCGGACGCGAACCGGTGGAGATGGACACCCTCGCCGGCACTCGGGCCGCTTTTCCGGTCCCGGGCGCGGCGGTCACCTTCGCCAGTCTCCTTCGGTATGATCGCGGCACCCGGTTGCCCGGGCCGGGCGTCGCGCCGCAGCGCCGCCCGCCCAAGTCGGTCTCGCGGGTGCTGTCGGAGGATCGCGTGGGGGAGTTCGAGGACGTCCGCGCCCAGCGACGCGCGGAAGACGCAGTCCTGCTCGCCCGGATCGTCGAGCACGACGAACGCGCCGTCGAGGACCTGTATGCGCGCTACTCCGGCCCCCTCTACTCGCTCGCATACCAGGTCACCGGTGCGGAGCGCTTCGCCCAGGACGTGGTCCAGGAGGTCTTCGTGGCCCTCTGGCGCGACGCGACCAGGTTCGACCCCGAGCGCGGCGCGCTCGCCCCATGGCTGTTCTCGCTGGCCCGCCACAAGGCAATCGACCTGGTCCGTCGCGAGGCCAACATCCGCAGGCGGACGGCCGACGTGGACCTCGAGCTCCGCGAGGCCGATGACGACGTGGACCACGAGGCGTGGGTCAGCTTTCGGAGGGAGCGCGTCCGCGCCGCGATCGAGGAGCTGACGCCGGTCCAGCGCGAGGCGCTGGAGCTTGCCTTCTTCGATGGCCTCACCCACGTCGAGGTCGCGGAACGTCTCGACATTCCCCTGGGAACGGCCAAGACCCGCATCCGGAGCGCCCTGCTCCGCCTCCGCGACATCCTCGGCGACTCCGTCTCCGAGCTGCCTGGCGGGGCGGGCCAGGCCGGGGTAGTCCGGACATGATCGGCCACACGTCCCAGCACCTCCTCGCGGCCGGAGCCGCCCTCGAGGACCTCGACCCCGCGGAAGATGCGGCCTGGGACGCGCACCGCGCCGGGTGCGCCACGTGCCGGAGCCTCGCGGGAGACCTTACGATGGTGCTCGTGGATCTCGTGCTCGTCGTGCCGGAGCGGGTCCCGCCACCGGCCCTCCTCGACGCCGTCCGGCACGCCATCCGGGCCGGAGCGGCGGGGTCGTCACCGTGTTGATCACGGTCGAGGATGGCGGCGGCACCAAGGGCTCCCCGGCGCGGCCGGAGGTCATCGGGAACCCGTAGGAACCAGTGGGAGCCCGAGGACGAGGAGAGCCGGAGGGCTCAGCCCCAGGTCGCGACGCCCATCGTCCAGAGCACGAGGAACAGCGCCCCGAGCGCGACCAGCCCGGCCACGCGGGCCGCCCGGGTGCCGGACGTCCCGAACACCGGGACCATGGTGCCCGGCGTCGCACCGGGCCGAAGCCACAGCGAGCGCATCGTGGGGACCCGCGTGGGCGGGAACAGCACGCCGATCCACACCCCGGTGATGAGGCCGCCGATGTGGGCCGAGGTGTCGATCGTGGCGCCGAACATGAAGCCGATCAGCAGGTTGATCGCGATCAGACCTCCCATCTGGCCGAGGAAGGCGCGCGACTGGTGGTCGAGGACGGGGCGGTGGACGACCTGAACCGCGAACAGGATGCCGAACAGGCCGAAGATCGCCCCCGAGGCCCCGACGCTGTACTGCCCGGCGCCGAAGGCGAACGAGCCGAGCGAGCCCCCGGCAGCGAACAGCAGGTACAGCACGAGGAAGGTGCCGCGCCCGTAGAGCCGCTCGACGAACGGGCCAGCCAGCCACAGCGCGTACAGGTTGAACAGCAGGTGGAGGGGCATCTCCTGGAGCGGCGCGTGGACCAGGGTGACCGTCCACAGGCGCCACAGCTCCCCGGCGGCCAGGGCGACCTTGTCCATCATCAGCAGGGCGCCGAGCTGGGCTCCCTCGGTCCCGCCGAAGTTCACGACGAGCGACACGATCGCGGTGACGGCGACGACGATCAGGGCCATCGAGACCCCGACATCGCCGCGCGCCCTGGCGAAGTACCGGCCGGCCGCCCCCCTGTCGCCGACCTCCTTGGACAGCCAGCCCAAGCGGGAGGCGATCTCGGCCTTGTCGGCGGCGGGAGCCCGGCGATCCGCCTCCCGGTAGGCGGTGATGGCGCCCTGCAGGTCACCCGACCGGACGCGCGCCGCGGCCACGTTGCGCCAGGCCGCGTACGTCGAGGGGGTCTCGCCGAGACGGGTGATCTCCTCCCAGTAGGACAGCGCCTGGGGCTCGTCGTCCAGGCGCAGGAGCGCCTCGCCCAGGCCGAGCATCGCGGCCGCGGTCACCGCCGGGTCGTTGAACCCGATGACACGCTGGTAGAGACGGGCGGCATCGACGAAGTCCGCGGTCGCCATCAGCTGGGCGGCTCGGTCGATCGCCGCCAGGGCGATGTCACGCGGCAGCGGGCCATCGTGCATGAGGACGGTCTGGAGATCGATCGGCATCGGCTGGGTCACGCCGGGGACTGTACATGAGGCGGGCCACGGGGAGCCGCGGCCGGGGGAGCCGCATCGGGAGGCCGCCAGATGGAAGCCGCCGTCGGGGACCGGCGGGCCGAGCCCCTCCGCGCCGACGGGTAGACTTCGCGGCATGTGCGGACGGTTCACCCAGCAGCGCCCCACGTCCGAGATCGCAGGGATCTTCGAGGCCGAGGACCTCGCGGCTGATCCCGGCGGGCGATACAACGTCGCCCCCACCGACGAGGCCTCGGTCGTGGTCCAGCGCGAGGACCGGCGCGCCGTGGTGCGCTACCGGTGGGGTCTCGTCCCGTCCTGGGCCACGGACCCCAGGGCCGGATCGAAGTCGTTCAACGCCCGGGCCGAGACCATCGCCACGAGCCCGCTGTTCCGCGACCCGTTCCGCCGGCGACGGTGCCTGGTCCCCGTGGACGGCTTCTACGAGTGGCGCCGCGAGGGTCCTGGGCGACGGCCGCTGTGGGTCCACGATCCGTCGGGGCAGCCGCTGGCCCTGGCCGGGCTCTGGACGGGGCGCCGGGACCCCGGGACCGGCGAATGGCAACGGACGTTCACGATCATCACGACGCGGCCCAACGGCTTCATGGCCGCCATCCACGACCGGATGCCCGTGGTGATCGCGCCCGACGCCTGGACCCGCTGGCTGGACCCGGTCCCCGCCGATCCCGACGAGCTGCGGGCGCTCCTCGAGCCGCGCGACGACGTTGCCCTCGATGCGCGGGCCGTGTCGCTGCTCGTCAACAACGTTCGCAACGACGGACCCGCCCTGATCGAGGCCGCGGCCGAGCCCGTCGGAGAGGCCGGGGCTCCGGCGCCACCGCCGCCCGCCTGAACGACACCCGTCAACCTCCACGGCCACGGACGGCCCCGCCCTCGATCGCGGGGCCAGGGACGAGACCGGCAGCAGTCGGACGGCAGACCCGGTCCGGGCTCAGGCGCCGGGGCGTTCCCAGCCATCGCCCGTCGCGTTCGCAAACGCGGTCGCCGGGTCCGCACCCCCGTCCAGGGCAGCCGCATACCGGCCGAGCAGGCGGGCGAATGCCGCGCCTGCGCCGGCCGGCACCTGCAGGACCGTCGCGTCGGGAGGCAGGCCGGCCGGTACCTCCTCCGCCGTCGCGACGGCGACGACGAGGCGGGACCCCGCGAACGCCGCGGCCTCGACGCAGGCCGGGATCACCGCTGCCGGGGCGTCGTCGCCGACGACGAGCACGTCGAAGCCTGTCAGGTAGCGGAGGCCGAGGCTCACGTCCGCCATCTCGAGACCCGGCCCCTCCGGCGGGACGGCACCGCCCGGACGCGGATCACCGGCCTCCGGGACGCCACCGGCCACGTCCTCGTCGTCGGCGTCCGTGGGCACGGGCCGCGGGGTCGGGAGCACCGGATCCCGGAGCAGGGCGGCATGACCGACGGCCGCGCGCGTGAGCGCGACCACGAGGGCATCACCCGAGGCATCGTCCCCGATGCGTCCCAGGAGCTCGACCCGGGCTCCGGCTTCCGCGGCCGCGATCGCCACCAGCGCCGCGCGGCCGCCTGGAGCGGGGGGCGGGCCCGGGTCCCAGGCGGGAGCACCGACGACGACGATCACCGGCCCAGCCTACGTCAACCGCGCCACGACGGCTGGGGGCCCATCAGGGCAGCGGCCGTTCCGGCTCCTCGGTCGGTTGGGCCGCCGCGGTCGGATGGGGCTCGTCGCCGTCGGGCGGGGGCGTCCCCGTGGGATGCGGCGGGTTCGTGGGCGACGGCGTGCCGGTGGGCGACGCCGCGTGGGTGTGCGACGGCCCCTTCGTCGGGGACACCGTCCCGGCGGGCTCGTCCGGCTCGGTCGCCTCGGCGGGATCTCCCGCGTCGGATGGCTCGGCGGACTCGTCGACGATGGAGGGCGACGGCTCCGGGGACGGGCTCGGCTCGAGCGTCGCCGGGAGCTCGGACGGCGCCTCGGTGACCGGGACGGACGGCGCCTCGGTCACCGGCGTGGACGGCGCCGGGGTCTGGATGACCGGCGTGGGCCCGGGCGTCGGCCGGTCGCCGTCGAGCAGCCCGAGGGCGCCCGCCGCAGCCATCCCGGTGCCGGCCGTGAGGCCCACGACCACCAGCACCAGGGCCATCGCCTGGACCCGCATCGCCACGGGGAACGCCGGGCTGATCGTGACGCGCCACGCGTCGCTCAGCGAGGCGAGGAACGCCCCGACGGCGCCGTGGCGGAGCGCGATGCGGGCGGCACGGGCCGGGGCCGCCGCGGGCTCCCTGGCCACCGCGGCCATCACGCGATCCGCGAAGTCCGGGGACGGGCGAACCCTGACCCGGGCGGCGCCGGCCTCGAGCTCGCGAGCCAGGCGCGTGTCCTCGGCCAGCTCGTCGGGGCGCAGGCCGGACACGCCGTCCAGCTCGTCGGCTCCGAACGGCCGCTGCTGGCCGCCGGGCCGATAGGCGGTCATCGATCCGCCTCGTCGAGCGTGCGCTTGAGGCGCGCCAGGCCGCGGTGCAGGTGCGTCTTCACCGTTCCCAGGGGGCGGCCCGTCGCCGTCGCGATCTCGGCCAGCGACCGCTCGGCGAAGAAGCGGAGCGCGACGACCTCGCGGTAGGGCTCGTCGAGCGAGGCGACGGCGGCACGGATCCGGGCGTCGCGTTCCGAACGAACAACGGTGTGCGCGGGATCGACCGCGTCGGACGTCCCGATGGTGCGGAACCGGTCCTGCCCCGGTTGGTCGGCCTCGGCCGCCAGGGGGTCGAGCCAGGTCACCTGCTTTCGTTGGCCGGCCCGCCGGATCGCCAGGCGGATGGCGATCCGCGACAGCCAGGCACCGAACGCGCCCTCGGCGCGCCAGGAGCCAAGCGACCGGTAGGCGATCACGAAGGCCTCCTGCGCCACGTCCTCGGCTTCGGAGCGGTCGCCCAGGACCCGCGCGCAGGCTGACACGACCGCGGGGCCTTCGCGCTCGACGAGTTGGCGGAAGGCATCACGATCCCCGGCCAGTACGGCCTCGACGATCGCGCGGTCATCGGTCGTGTCTCCGGCATCCGTGGTGACGGTCCAGGTCCTGTCCGGCAGGGGTCCCTCCGGCGAGCGATACGGGGGAATCATCCCGGTGGATGACCCCGAGGGGGGTGGTCCCGGACCCGACGATAGCATCGCGAGTCCGGATGGCTCCCATCGCAGGAAGGAGGTCATGTGGCCCCTGATCGGACCGGCTAGCCGTCGCTCCCTTCGGCGCCGCCGGCGCCGCCCGGTCGGATCACGCCCTTGACGAAATGCATCCGCGCGACTCCCACATGGGATGCGGCTCCCTCACCGTGGCCGCCTTCACCCTGCATGAGGCAATTGCACCTCCAAAGGTTTCGGCACGCTGGGCAAATTGACGAGCCCCGCGCCGAAATTCGGCATGCGGGGACCGCATGCCATCCCCACACCAGGAAGCCGTGAACGGCCGGTGGGCGCAGGCGGGCAACCGGCTGGTCAGTCGGCGCGCGTCGGGCAGCCGGCCGGTCGGGCAGCCGGGAGCTCAGGCGCCCTGGCGGGTCTCCGCCCGCGCCGCATCGTCGGCGTCGTCGCCCGGATCCGCCGGCTCGTCCGAACCCGGGAGGCCGGGCGCCTCGGCGCCGTCCGCCGGGCCGCCCTCCCCGGCATCGACCGGGCCGGCCAGCTCCTTGGGATCCGCAGCCGGGGCCCCCATCGCCGGGTCAGGGTCCACCTCGACGTCGATCGGGGCGATCCCCGCGGCCGCGAGCGACTCGCCGAACGCTTCGTGATCGCCGACGAGGATGATCGCCGCGGTCTCGGGGTGGACGTGGTCGCGCGCGACACGCAGGACGTCGTCCCGGGTCACGGCCTCGATCGCCCCGCGGTACCTGGCCAGCTCGTCGTCCGGCAGGCCGTGCACGAAGAGGCCGGCCAGCGACCCGGCGACCGGGCCAGGGGTCTCGAACCGGAGCGGGAACACGCCCACGAGGTAGTCCCGCGCGGCGGCCAGCTCGGCGTCGGTCACGCGCTCCTCGCGGATCCGGTCCAGCTCCACCAGGAAGTCCCCCAGCGCGGGGACGGTGGCCTCCGTGTTGACGGCCGCCCGGGCCGTGAACGGTCCCCTCGCCCGCCGCAGGTCGAAACCGGCGCCTGCCCCGTAGGTGTAGCCCTTCTCCTCGCGGAGCTTCATGTTCAGCCGCGAGTTGAACAGCCCGCCCAGGATCGCGCTCATCACGGACACGGCGTGGAAGTCCGGGTGCAGGCGTGGGAGGCCCGGGTGCCCGATGCGGATCTCGGTCTGGACCGCCGCGGGCCGGTGGACGACGCGGATGAAGCGCGCGGTGACCGAGCCCGTGTCGTCGATCGCGGCCGTGGCGCCGGCCCCCGACGCGGCCCAGTCGCCGAACAGCGCCGCGGCGACCCGGAGAACGGCATCGGGATTGACGTCACCCGCCACGACCAGCGCCGCCCGCTCGGGGACGCAGCCGGCGGCGTGGATGCCGCGCAGGTCCGTCGCCGTCAGCCCGGTCACGGTCTCGGCCCGTCCGCCGGCCGGGCGGTGGTACGGACTGGACGGTGCATAGATGGACGAGACGAAGACCTCGTCCGCGCGGCGGCGCGGGTCGGCCCTGGCCTGGAGCAGGTCGGTCAGGCGCTCGTCGCGCAGGCGCTCGACCTCGGCGTCCGGGAACGAGGGCCGGCGCACGACCTCCGCGAGGAGCGCCATGGCGGGCTCGAGGCGGGTTGCCGGGACGTCGAGACCGACGGAGGTCGCGTCCCAGCCCGATTCCGCGTGGATCGAGGCGCCGAGACGCTCCGATGCCTCGGTCAGCGCGATGGCGTCGAATGACGCCGTCCCCTCGGTGAGGGCGCGCGCGGCGAGGGCCGTCGCCCCGCCGATGGCCCCGGGCTCGTCCACGGCGCCGGTGCGCAGGGCGAGCGACGCCGCGACCAGGGGCCGCCCGGGCATCGGCGTGACCATCACGCGGAGCCCGTTGGGAAGCGTCGTGCGGACGGTCGGCGGGAAGTCGTATCGCCGGGGCTGGCCCGGGACGGGTCGCTGGGTGATCATGCCGTCGCGCCCGCTCACGCCGCCTCCTCGTCACCGCTGCCGGCCGCCCCGGCGTCGTCGGGTTCACCGGGCTCGCCGGCCGGATCGGGTTCGCCGGGTTCGCTGCCCGGCATCGGCACGTAGGTCAGGACGACCCGGTTGTCCGACCGGAACACCTCCCGGGCGGCATCGCGGACCTGCTCGGCCGTGACCGCCAGGTAGCGTGGCAGCAGGGTGTTGATCAGGCCGGGGTTGTCGAACAGCGTCGCGTATGCGGACAGCCGGTCTGCCCGCTCCTCGACCCGCGACAGGGCGCCGAGCTCGTCGGCCTCCCAGAGCGCCTTCGCCCGCGCGAGCTCGTCCTCGGTCGGCAGCTCCGTCGCCAGCCTGTCCAGCTCCTCGAGGTAGGCCGCCTCCGCCGTCGCCACCTCAACGCCCGGCCGCACGGTCACGGACCCGACGGCCGCCGACGCTCCGCCGATCACGGGCAGCAGCCCGATGCTCACGTCCTGGGCGAGACGCTCCTCGCGGACGAGCCTGCGATGGAGGCGGCTCCCCTTGCCGCCGGCCAGCACCTGCGAGGCGAGGTCCAGGGCGTCGAACCGGGGATCGCCGAAGGCCGGGGTCCGGAACCCGAAGAAGACGCGCACCAGTGGCACGCGGTCCTCCACGGTCTCGCGCCGCTCCGCGCCGATCACCCCGGGGAGCGACATGTCGGGAAGCGCCGGGAAGGACGGGTTGGCCCGGATGGGCCCGAAGTAGCGGTCCGCCCATGCCCTGACCTGGGCACGCTCGCAGTCGCCGGCCACCGACAGCACCGCGTTGTTCGGCGCGTACCAGGTCGAGAAGAAGGTCCTCACGTCGTCCAGGGACGCGGCGTCCAGGTCCTCCATCGAGCCGATCGTCTGGTGGTGGTACGGGTGCTCGGGCGGGAACACCTGCGCGAGGAGCTTCTCCTGCCAGGTCCCGTAGGGGCGGTTGTCGTAGCTCCAGCGCTTCTCGTTCTTGACCACGTCACGCTGGTTGTCGAGGTTCTCCTGGTTGAGCGCCTCGAGCAGGGTGCCCATTCGGTCCGCCTCGAGCCAGATCGCGAGCTCCAGCTGGTGGGACGGCAGCGTCTCGTAGTAGTTGGTGCGGTCGAGCCAGGTGGTGCCGTTGAGCGTCCCGCCGGCCGCCTGGACCAGGGCCATGTGCTCCGCCTTGCCCACGTTCGCCGAGCCCTGGAACATCACGTGCTCGAACAGGTGGGCGAAGCCGGTCTTGCCCTCGACCTCGTGCTTGGAGCCGACGTTGTACCAGACGTTCACGGCCACGACGGGGGCCAGGTGATCCTCCGCGACGATCAGGCGCAGGCCATTGGGCAGGCGCTCGTCGCTGAACTCCACGACGGGAACGGGCATGCGGGGATGATCCTCGGGCGGTGGCGGGTCCCGGTGATTGTAGCGGCCCGGCTCGGGGGAGCCGGGCGGTCCGGTGAGCCGCGCAGGCCCAGCGTGCCATGCGGGTGGGCAGCCCCAACCCGGCTGCCTCGCCCGGCCAAAACCCCCGAATGTCGTCGTGGTGAGCATTCGGACCCACCGCGGCGTCAGATGCTGTCACCACGCTGCAGATGGTGGAGAGCCTGTACCGTCCAATGCTCCGGACCACCCACGGGTCCCGCCGGCGAGCTGGCGAATGCTCCGGTGGTGAGCAGCTGGGGATTCCTGCGCCGGCTTGAGGCTTCCTTCGATGGGACGTCCTCCCTGGGCGCCGGGCGGAGCCACCGGATCACGGCGTCCCTCCCAGCGGAACCCAGTCCGTGATCGGCCGCACCACGGAGATGTCCGCGGCGATCGCCGGGTCGAGCGCCTCCGCCGCGGCAACCCCCGTCTCGATCGAGGTGAAGCAGAGGATGCCCTCGGCAATCGTCGCGTGGCGGATGTCCGCAGCGTCCCTGACCGCACCGGACCGCGGCGTGGGGGTGTTCACGACGAGCCTGACCCCACCGCCGGTGATCAGCTCCAGGATCCCCACCTCGTTGTCCTGCGGCTCCGTGCCCACCTTTGCCACGGGGGCGATCCCCGTGATGCCCGCCCGTTCCAGGGAGGCTCGCGTGCCCGCCGTGGCCGCCAGCACGTAGCCCGCCCGGACGAGCGCCCGCCCCAGGTCGGGCAGGCCGCCCTTGTCCCGGTCCGCGATCGAGAGGAGTGCGAGGGGAGCCTCTCCTCCGTCCGCCCTGGGCGGGACGAGCGACGCCCCCGTGAGCGCCTTGGCCATCGCCACGCGCCGGTCCATGGCGATGCCGATGACCTCGCCGGTGGACTGCATGAACGGGCCGACGGACGGGTCCACGCCCTTGAGCTTGGCCGTGGAGAAGGCCGGGGACTTGACCGCGACGAACGGCGGCACCGGCCGCAGGCCGCCCGACCAGCCGAGCGAGGCCAGGGTCGCGCCCAGGGAGATCCGGACCGCCAGCTCCACCATCGGCACGCCGGTGACCTTGGACATGAACGGGACGGTCCTCGAGGCGCGTGGGTTGACCTCGATCAGGTACACCCCGTCGTCGCGGACGATGAACTGGGCGTTGACGAGGCCGCGGGCCCCCAGCGCGAGGCTGATGCGCTCCATCGTCGAGACGATGAGGGACTGGTCGCCCTCGGCCACGTGCTGGGGCGGGAAGACGCCGATCGAGTCGCCGGAATGGACGCCGGCCCGTTCCACGTGCTCCAGGAGGCCCGGGATCAGCACCTCGGTGCCGTCCGAGATGGCGTCCACGTCCACCTCGATCCCTTCGAGGAAGCGGTCGATGCGCACGGGCCGGTCCGGATCCACGACGGCCGCGGCGGCCAGGTGCCGCGCGAGATCCTCGGGCGAGTACGCGAAGTCGATGGCGAGCCCGCCGATGACGAACGAGGGGCGCACGATGACCGGGTAGCCGATCCGCTCCGCGAGCGTCAGCGCCTCCTCGATGGACTCCGCCATGCCGCCCTCGGGCTGCGGGATGCCGAGGCGGTCCAGGAGCACCGAGAACCGCGTCCGCTCCTCCGCCTGGTCGATCGCCTCGAGGTCGGAGCCGAGCAGCGGCACGCCGGCCGCGACCAGCGGCGCGGCGAGGTTGAGCGGGGTCTGGCCGCCGAACGCGACCACGGCCGGGAGCATGTCCGAGGCCTCGGCGGCGTGCGTCACGGTGGCGCCGCTCTCGAACTCGATGATGCTGAGGATGCTCTCCGTGTCCAGGGGCTCGAAGTAGAGCCGCGTGGACGCGTCGAAGTCGGTGGAGACCGTCTCCGGGTTGGAGTTGACCATCACCGCGCCCCAGCCCTCGCGACGCAGGACGTCGGCCGCCTGGACGGCGCAGTAGTCGAACTCGATCCCCTGCCCGATCCGCACCGGGCCGCTGCCGATGACCAGGGCTGCCGGGCGTGGCACCGGCGCCGCCTCCGGCGGCGATCCGGCCGAGGCATAGGTCGAGTAGAAGTACGGCGTCTCGGCCGCGAACTCGGCGGCGCAGGTGTCCACCATCGCGTAGCCGGGGACCAGGCCGAGCGCCGTCCGGGTGCCGCGAACCGCGGCCTCCTGGACGCCCGCGAGGAGGGCCAGGTCCCGGTCCGCGAACCCGGCTCGCTTTGCGGTCACCAGCAGGGAGGCGGCCTCGCCGTCCTCGGGATCGACGAGCCGCCCGCCCGCGGCCCGCACGTCCCGCTCGAGGGCGACGTTGCGGCCCATCTCGGCGAGGAACCAGGGCGAGATCCCGGTGGCCCGCCGGACCACCGCCTGCGGCACGCCCCGGCGCAGGAGCCCCAGCATGCGCCACAGGCGCGAGTCGGAGGGTTCCAGGAACTGCCCAAGGACGATGGACGCGGCCGACCGCTGCGCGAACCGCGTGCTCTCGCAGGCCTCGCCGCGCTCGTCGAGCCAGCGGATCGCCGCCTCGTCGCCCGGCAGCAGCGGGTCGACGGCCGCCTCGGCGTCGACGACCGCGTCGGCGTCCCACGCGTCCAACGCGGCCCCATCGCCCGTCTCGGGCCCCGCATAGACGGCGGCGAGGTAGTCCAGCGTCGGGCGCCAGGACGGATCTTCGCCCAGCGGGCCGGCGCCCGCCTGCTCCAGGCCCCGGAGCGCCTTGTTGAGCGCCGCTCCGAAGGTCCGGTCGATCGCCATCACCTCGCCGGTCGCCTTCATCTGCGACCCGAGCCGGCGGTCCGCGGTCGGGAACTTGTCGAACGGGAACCGGGGCAGCTTGACGACCACGTAGTCCAGGGCGGGCTCGAAGGCGGCGACGGTCGTCCCGGTCACCACGTTGGGGATCTCGGCCAGCGTCCGGCCGACGGCGATCTGGGCCGCCACGCGGGCGATCGGGTAGCCCGTGGCCTTGGACGCCAGCGCCGACGAGCGCGAGACGCGGGGGTTGACCTCGATCACCGCGTAGTCGGCCGAGTCCGGCGAGAGCGCGAACTGGACGTTGCAGCCGCCCTCGACGCCCAGCGCCCGGATGATCGCGAGGGCCGCGCTCCGGAGCCTCTGGTGGACCTGGTCGGTCAGGGTCTGGACGGGTGCGACCACGATCGAGTCGCCCGTGTGGACGCCGAGCGGGTCCACGTTCTCCATGGAGCACACCGCGATGCACGTGTCCTCCGCGTCGCGCATGACCTCGTACTCGATCTCCTGCCACCCCACCAGGCAGCGCTCGACCATCACCTGCCGGATCGGGCTGGCGCGGAGGCCCGCCCTGACCCGCTCCCAGTAGGCGGCCTCAGTCCCGACGATCCCGCCACCGGTGCCGCCCAGGGTGAACGCGGGCCGGATGATCGCCGGCAGCCCGATATCGGCCAGCGCCTGCTCGGCGGACACGTGGCGCGCCTCGTCGTCCGCGCCCTCCACGATCGCCGACGGCGCATATGGCTGGCCGATCCGGTCGAGCAGGTCGCGGAACGCCTCGCGGTCCTCGGCCATGCGAATGGCCTCGAGCGGGGTGCCCAGGAGGCGCACGTCGTGCCGCTCGAGGACGCCCGCCTCGGACAGGGCCATGGCGAGGTTGAGCGCCGTCTGCCCGCCGAGCCCGGCCAGCAGCCCCGCGGGCTTCTCGCGGGCGATGACCGCCTCGATCGCGGCCACGGTGAGCGGCTCCAGGTAGACGGCGTCCGCGACCGTCGGGTCGGTCATGATCGTCGCCGGGTTGGAGTTGACGAGGATCGTGCGGACACCCTCCGCCCGGAGGGCGCGGCAGGCCTGCGTCCCTGCGTAGTCGAACTCGGCCGCCTGCCCGATCACCACCGGGCCGCTGCCCAGGATCAGCACCGACGCCGGCCGGGGGCGGTTCGATCGCACGTACGGGATCGGAGCGGTCATCGGGCGCTCATCCGCGGGTCACGCACGCGGTCCGCAGGCGCTCACGAACCGGTCGAACACGGCGAGCGCGTCGAGCGGCCCCGGGGCGCCCTCCGGGTGGTACTGGACCGTCTCGATCGGCTTCTCGGCGTGACGGAGTCCCTCCACGGAATGGTCGTTGAGGTTGACCTGCGACACGCGGAAGCCGGACGCGGCCGGGAGGCTGTCGCCCACAACCTGGACCTCGTGGTTCTGGGCCGTGACCTGGACGTAGCCCGTGTCCAGGTCCTGGACCGGGTGGTTGGCACCGTGGTGCCCGAACCGGAGCCGGCTTGTCTCGGCGCCGGCGGCACGGCCGACGACCTGGTGCCCCAGGCAGATCCCCAGCAGCGGCCGTCCGTCCGTGATGATGGCCCGGGCGAGGGCCACCGGCCCGTCCAGCCGGGCGGGGTCGCCGGGACCGGGCGAGAGCACGACCCCGGCCACGTCGGGTGCCAGCACGTCGGACGCGGATGCCGTGTGCGGGAGGACGCGCACGCGAACGCCACGGCGCCGGAGCGAGCTGACGATGTTGGCCTTGAGGCCGAAGTCCACGATGGCGACCAGCGGCGTGGAGCGGTCGTTCCCCACCTCGCGGACCGCCGCGGGCGAGACCTGGGCCACGAAGTCCTGGTCCTCCCAGCGCAACACGGCGCGGGCGAGGGCGACGGCCGCGTCCGGGTCGGCGAGCCCGGGTTGCGTGATGACCCCACGCAGGCACCCGGACGAGCGGAGGTGCCGTGCCAGCGCCCGGGTATCCACGCCGGCGATGGCCGGGATCCCGTTCGTGCGCAGCAGCGTCGCGAGCTGGCGTGCGTCATCCAGGACCGCTGCGGTCGCGTGGGCCACGACCAGGCCCCGCAGCCATGGGCGCGTGGACTGGTCGTCGGCCACGAGGCGCCCGTAGTTGCCGATCAGCGGGTACGTCATGACCACCACCTGCCCGGCATACGACGGGTCGGTGGCGATCTCCTGGTACCCGGTCTGGGACGTGTTGACCACGAGGTCCCCGCCCGCGGCGACGGGCGCGCCGAAGGCGATGCCAGGGAAGACGGTCCCGTCCTCCAGCGCGAGCAGGGCCGGTCCGGCGTCACCGACCCGCGGGTCGACGATCGCGTCGGCACGCGGCAGCGGGGGGTAGCCAGACGGTGGGGCGGTCACTCAGATCCCGGCGAACCGCGGCAGACGGCCGCAGGCGGGCATGCGCACTGGCAGGTTCCTCCTACCCGGCCTCACGGGACCGGTACGCCGGCCTCACGGGACCGGCCCTCAGGACGGCGTGAGCGTACCACGCAGGGGCGTCACCGAGACCCGGGCGAGTAGCGGAGATCGGGGCGGTCGCGGAGAATGAGGGCGCGGATCAGGGGGCCTTCGGCGGATCCTGCCGCGGCAGCTCCACCCGGAACGCGGCGCCCCCGCCATCGCGGTTGGCCACCCCGATCCGGCCACCATGCCGCTCGGTGATCCAGCGTGCGATCGCAAGGCCCAGCCCGGTGCCGCCGGACGGGGCGCCGGGAGCACGCCAGAACCGGTCGAAGACGTGCGGCATGTCCTCCGGGCGCAGGCCTGGACCCTCGTCGGCGACCTCGATCGAGGCCGTCCGTCCGGCACTCCGCACCGTGACCGTCACGGCCGCGTCCCGCGGGCTGTGCCGGATCGCGTTGTCCACCAGGATCATGACCAGCTGTCGGAGCCTCGCCGGATCGCCCTCCACCATCGCGGGTTCCGGGTCCACGGCGATGTGGACGCCTCTGGCCGCCGCCGTGCGGCTGAGCGCGGACGCAGCTTCGAACGCCACGTCCCCCAGGTCCAGCGGGACGTGCTCGATCGCCACGGCCCCGGAATCCGATCGGGCAAGCAGGAGGAGGTCATCCACGAGGGCCGTGAGATGCGTCACCTCGGCATCGATGTCGTCCAGCGCCTCCGTCGCGTCCCCGATGGGCCGGTCCCGGTGGCGGAACAGGTGCTCGACGGAGGAGCGGATGACCGACAGCGGGGTCCGGAGCTCGTGGCTGGCGTCCGCGGCGAACTCGCGCTGCCGGCGCAGGGCGGTGCGCTGGGCGGTCAACGATTCGCGGATCGGGACCAGGGCGCGACGGGCGTAGACCGTGCCGAAGCCGAGCGACACGAGCACCGCGACGAGCCCGCCGGCGAGCAGCCCCCTCAGCAGGGAGTTGAGCGTCTCCACCTCGGTGGAGCGGTCCTGGAGCGCCTGGAGGAAGTAGGTCTGGCCATCGGCGGCATAGACGACACGCTGGGTCAGCAGCCGGACGGGCACGCTGCTCGACGCGATCTCGAGGTTCACGGTCCGGATGTCGGTCCCGTCCGGTGCGGCGCGAGCGGCGGCGAGGCTGTCGGCCTCGGGCATGCCCGGCAGGACCACCACGTGCTCGCGGCCGAGCTGGACGAGACGTCCGGCATCGTCGAAGGCGAACAGGAACGTATTCCCCTGTCCGGGCTGGAACCCGAACCCGGGTGCCGCGCCTCCGTTGGAGTCCGCCCCGGTGAGACCTGCCACCCACGGGTCGACGCGGTCGTGGAGCTGCGCCGTGCTTGCTGCGGCGAGCGTGTTCGCCACGACAGCGTAGAGCGCGCTGCCGAGCACGAGGAGCACCAGGAGCGTCGAGATGCCGCTCCACGCGACAAGCCGCCAGCGGACGCGGCGGAGCAGCCGAGCCTCGTCGGCGAGGGCCGCCTGCTCCGCGTCGTCGTCCCGGGGATCGACCCGGGCTCCGTCACCCATCGGAGAGCCGGTACCCCACCCCGCGGACGGTCTCGATCTGCGAGCCCGCCTCGCCCAGCTTGGTCCGCAGATAGTGGACGTAGGCGTCCACGGCGTTGGGCGTCACGGCGACGCTGAACGGCCAGGCGTGGTCCAGCAGCTGGTCGCGGGTGAGCGTCCGGCCCGCGTGGCGGAGCAGGGCCTCGAGGAGCGAGAACTCGCGCGGGCTGAGGTCCACGAGCCGCCCGTTCACGGTCACGCGACGAGCGGACTCGTCGAGCACGATCGCGCCGGCCTCGAGCTTCGGCTCCGCGCGCCTCGGCCCGGGCTCGGCACGCCTGGTGAGGGCCCGCAGCCGGGCTGCCACCTCCTGGTACGCGAACGGCTTCACGACGTAGTCGTCCGCGCCGGCGTCGAGGCCGTTGACCCGGTCGTTGACCGTGTCGCGGGCGGTCAGCATCAGGATGCTCACGTCCAGGCCGTCGCTCCGCATGCGGCGGGCCACGTCCAGCCCCGACATGTCGGGCAACCCGATGTCGAGGATGACGGCGTCCAGCCCGTCGATGGCCGCGGCCAGCTCGATCCCGGTCCGCCCGTCGGGGGCGTGCTCGACGACATGTCGATCCTCCTCGAGGAGGCGGGTCAGCGATCGGGCGAGGCGTGCGTCGTCTTCGACCAGCAGCAGGTGCATCGGTTGTCTCGCGGTCCCCGGGTCAGGGGACGATGGTGATGTCGCCGGCCGTACCGAGCGTGGCCGTGCCGCCGTTGCCGGTCCCGTTTCCACCGCCGTTGCCGCCGGCCCGGAACCCGCCGGCCACCTGGAGCTTGACGGCTGTGCCGGCCGTCACGTCGGACGCGGTCGCCGGTGCGGCCGAATGGTACGTCGTGCTGGCGTCGACGCCCACGGTGACCGTGGTTCCGTTGGTGGTCCTGATCGTGACCGAATCGGCCGTCACCGAATCCACCGTCCCCTCGATGACCATGCCGCCGAGGGCGCCGAACGCGCCCCGGCCGGCGAGCCCGCCGGTGCGCCCGCCGCCGTTGGGGTCGAAGCTGCCGCCCGGGAAGCCGTTGGGGCCGGCGCTGGCGTTCGGGAACCCGTTGCCGCGGGTGCCGGATCCGTTCAGGCCGCTGACGGCCGCGGTGCCCCCGGTCGCCGGCGCCGTGAACCGCCCCACGCCGAAGGACACGCCGCCGACCGCCACCAGCACGGCCAGCGCGAGCGCGACGTTGAGCGCGCGGGAGGAGCCCGTGGAGCTGCGCCGGGCCGGTGGCTGGACCACCGGAGCCATGTCCGGTTCGGGGGTAACGGGCCTGAACGTGGGGTAGGCGTCCCTGGGCGGGCCGGACGGGGCGGGCTCCGGGGTCACCGGGTCGAACGGGGGCGTGGTCATGGGAAGGTCTCTCCTACTCGTACCGGAGGGCGGTGATTGGGTCGAGCCGGGCGGCCTGTCGGGCCGGCCAGACCCCGAACACCACGCCGACCGCGAGGCTGAACAGCAGCGCGACGGCGAGCGTGGCAGGGCTGAAGGCGAAGGTGATACCCCCGACCCGCGAGATGAGCGCGGAGACCCCCAACCCGACGGCGATCCCGATGACGCCGCCCAGGACGGACAGCGTGAGGGCCTCGATGAGGAACTGGGCCAGGATGTCCCTGCCCAGGGCGCCCACCGCCTTGCGGATCCCGATCTCGCGGGTCCGCTCGCGGACCGACACCAGCATGATGTTCATGATCCCGATCCCGCCCACGATCAGCGAGATCGAGGCGATCCCGCCGAGCAGCAGCGTCAGCGTGCCGCTGATGGACGATGCCGTCGCGAGGAGCTGGGCCTGGTCGAGGATGCTGAAGTCGTTCGTGTCCGTGGTCGCCAGGCCGTGCCGGGTCCGGAGGAGGGCCGTGATCGCGGCCTGGACCTCGGTCATGCGCGCCCCGTCGGTGACGCTCACCCCGATGGTCCGCACACCGTCGCCGGGAACGAAGTACTTGCGCACGATCCCGACCGGCACCATGACCTGGTCGTCGGGGTCCTGGAACCCGGTGCCGCCCTTCGGCTGGAGGATCCCGATCACCCGGAACGGCAGACCGGCGATGGTGACGTCGGTGCCGATCGCGGTGGCGTCGAGCCCCAGCGTGTCGGCCGTGGTCGCCCCGAGGACCGCCACCCGGAGCCCGTTCTCGACCGTCGAGTCCGTGAGGAACGTCCCCTGCCAGACGTCGTAGGCGCGGACGGCCGCGTAGTCCGCCGACGTTCCGATGATCGAGGTCGTGGTGGTGGTGGTCCCGACCGCCACGGCCGCCTGCGTCTGCGTCTCTGGTGCGACCCCGCTTACCCCGTCGATGCCGCGGATGGCCTCCGCGTCACCCAGGGTCAGGGTGGACTTGGCTCCCCCGTTGGCGCCGGCCGTGTTGATCGTGAGCAGGTTGGTGCCGAGGCTCGAGAGACGCTCGGTGATGCTGGACGTGGTGCCCTGGCCGACGCCGACCAGCGCGACCACGGAGGCGACGCCGATGACGACCCCCAGCATGGTCAGCGCGGCGCGCAGCCGTCCGGTCCGGAGTCGGGAGAAGGCGAGCCGGATGAGCTCCAGGAGGCTCACGAGACCAGCCGCCCGTCGCGGATATGCACCTGCCGGCTGGCCGCCTCGGCCACCTCGGCATCGTGGGTGATGAGCACGACGGTGCTCCCGGCGGCATGCAGCTCGCGCAGGAGCTCCAGGACCTCGTGTCCGGACGCCTGGTCCAGGTTCCCCGTCGGCTCGTCGGCGAGGATCAGGGCCGGATCCGTCACGATCGCCCGGGCGACGGCGACCCGCTGCTGCTGGCCGCCCGACAGCTCGCTGGGCTCGTGGTCCTTGCGGTCCCCGAGGCCCAGGCGCTCGAGGGCCGCGGAGGCGCGGCGGATCCGCTCGGACCGCCCGACGCCCTGGTAGAGCAGCGGCGTCGCGACGTTGTCGAGCGCGCTCGTGCGCGGCAGGAGGTTGTAGGACTGGAACACGAACCCGATCGTCCGGCTCCGGACGCGGGCGAGCCCGTTGTCGTCAAGGTCCTCGACCGGCGTCCCCGCCAGCGCGTAGGTGCCGGTTGTCGGCCGGTCGAGGCACCCGATGATGTTCATCATCGTGCTCTTGCCCGACCCGGACGGGCCCACGATGGCGAGGAACTCGCCGCGCGCGACCTCGAGGTCCACGTCCCGGAGGGCGGGCACCGTCACCCGCCCCATGTCGTAGGTGCGGCCGATGCCGCGCAGGCTGATGATCGGGGTGGGGGTCGTGATGATCGCGGTATGGGCCGGATCGGCGACGAGCGTCACTGGCGGAAGCCCCCGCCCCCGGGGACGGTGATCCCGCCGCCCCCGAACCCGCCGTTCCGGCCGGTGCCGGTGGTGGTCGTCGTGAGGCGGTCGGAGGCGATGCCGGTGACCACCACGTCTCCCTCGCTGAGCCCGCTCTTCACCTCGGCCAGCGTGCTCGTCACGAGCCCGACCGTCACCGGCACGGCGCTGACGCTGCCGTCCGCGCCCATCACCTGGACCCGGTAGTTGCCGCTGGTGCCGCGCAGGGCGGTGCTCGGGACCGTGAGGACGTTGGGCGCCGACGCCGTCACGATCGTGATGTCCGCCGTCATGCCGGACCGGAGCGTGGAGGGCGCGCCGGTCAGCGTCACGGTGACCGGGTACGAGACGACGCTCCCACTGGCCGAGCCGGCGGACGGGGCGATCTCCGCCACCGTGCCGCCGATCGCGGCGTTGATCGCGCTCACCGTGACGGTCGCCGGCTGGCCGATCGACATGGAGCTGACGTCGCTCTCCACCACGTCGGCCGTCACCTCGAACGTCGGGGCGGCCACGGTGATCGCGGTCCCGGTGGACTCGAAGCCGGGCGTGATCGTGACGGCGGTCACGGTGCCATCGATCGGGGCGGTGAGCCTGGCGAGGGCGATCTGGTCGTTCAGGTCCGCGACGGCGGTCTCGGCCTGGCGGCGGCCGTTGAGCGCGTTGTAGTAGCCGATCTTGGCCTGCCGGATCGCGTCGGTCCCGGTGGCGGCATCGAGCGCGGCCTTCGCCTGCCGTTCGCCGACCCTGGCCGATGTCAGCGACGTCTTCGCTGCCGTGAGCTGCGTCCTGAGATCGCCGGTCGAGGCGGTGGCCAGGACGTCGCCCTTCTTGATGACCTGGCCGACGGCCGCATTGACCTTCTCGACGAGCCACGTGCCGGTGCCGGCCGTGGTCGTGGTATCGATCATGAGTCTCGGGGCCGTCCCGAACCCGAGCGCGTAGGTCGCCGTCGGTGCGATCGTGCCGGTCGCGGCGACCTCGTCGGTCACGTCGCCGGTGGCCGCCGTTGCGGTCAGGTAGGTCGACGCGGTGTCCGTTCCCCCGGCGGGCAGGCCACCGAGCGACACGAACACGGCGGCCACGCCCGCGGCGAGCAGCACAAGGATGACCAGGACTCGGAGCTTCACAGGGCGGCCTCGTGTAGTGCGGGCGACGGGTCAGGTGCAAGGATCGGCCGCGTACCTGAGAAGCGGCTGAGAGACGCCGGTGGGCCGTGGCGGCGCGGGAGCCGACGGCTGCCGCAGAACGGGAGGAGCCGCGACCACGGGTGGCCGCGGCCCGCTGGCGCCGGTCAGGTTCCGATCAGGGCCCGGCGCCGGTCACGTCGCTGCCGGCCGGGTGCCGTCAGGTGCCGGCGCCGCCCGTCGCCTGCGAGAGGAGGGCCTTCGCGTCCGAGATCGGGATCGCGAAGCCGAGCCCCTCCGCGCTGGTCGCGACCGCGGTGTTGACGCCGATGACGGCACCCGTGGCGTCGAGCAGAGGACCGCCGCTGTTGCCGGGATTGATCGCGGCGTCGGTCTGGATGAGGCCCGTCAGCGTCGTCGGGCGCCCGGTCGTCTCGTCGGTGACCGTGACCTCGCGGCCCAGGCCCGACACGATCCCGCGGGTCACCGTCTCGGTGTAGGTGCCCAACGGGCTCCCGATCGCGAGGGCGGTCTCGCCCACCTGGATCGTCGCCGCATCGCCGATCCGGGCCGGGGTGAGCCCCGTGGCCTGGATGCGGACGAGGGCGAGGTCCTTGTTGGCGTCGATCTTGACGATGGTCGCCGGGAAGGTGCGGCCGTCCTCGAGCTCGACGGAGACCGTCGTGGCGTTCTCGACCACGTGGCGATTGGTCAGGATGTACCCGTCGCTGCTGACGATGATCCCCGACCCGATCCCGGTCGTGCTGCCTCCGAACGGCGAGAAGCGGTCGAGGCTGGCGCCATCGACCGTGATGGTGACCACCGTCTTCTGCGCCTCGGCCACCACGCTGGTGATGTCCTTGCCGGTGATCGTCGTGGCGCTGGTCGTGGTGGCGGTTTGCGGCGTCGGCGTGACCGTGGGCGCATCCCCGCCCTGGAGCCCCCGAACCAGGGCGACGGTGCCCCCCGACGCGAGCGCGGCACTGAGGATGGAGGCGGCGAGCACGGGCGCCAGCCTCGATCCCCGGCGCGGGCCGGCCGGCCGTGCGGACCACTGGGATTCCGGCCCGGGTGGCGGCGTGGGGCCGGCGGCGGGTGCGATGTCGGGGCTGAGGAAGGAGACGGGCGCCGGATCGGGGTCGACGGGAACGAATGGCTGGGTCATCAGGGAGACTTCCTGGGTGACAGGGAGTGGTGCGAGTGAGCCAAGTCAACGCGCCGCGCCTGAGACCACCGTGAGAACGGTCCGCGGCGGGATCGCAGGCTCGCTGCCGATCGGGGCCTGCTGCCCCTGCTCATCCGGCAGCGGCGAGCAGCCCGTCGATCATGGCCGACCAGGTGACGCGATCGTCGGAAGTGATCGCCAGCGCCCCGAACCCGGGTTGACCGGCGACCCAGGCGACACCCCGCTCCCCCATCGCGAAAGCCGCCGTCGCGAAGCCGTCCGCGATCGCCAGTGACGGGCCCACCACGGTCATGCTGCGCAGGGCCGTCGGCACATCGCCGGTGTGCGGGTCGCGGATGTGGCCGCCGCGCTCGTACAGCCCCGATGTCGCGACCGCCCGGCCGGAGACGCCCAGCACGGCGGCCACGCGATCCGGGACCCCGGGGTGCTGGATCCCGATCCGCCACGGCCGACCCGGCTCGGGCTGCCCGGCGGCCACGAGGTCGCCGCCCGCCGTCACCTGGACGTTGCGGGCGCCGGCCAGCCGCAGCATGTGCAGCGCCTCGTCCACGGCCCAGCCCTTGGTGACGCCGGTCGGGTCGGGTCGCCCGTCCGGCCGGTGACCGGTCGCATCGAAGTAGCCGTCGGTCGCGTCCCGGAGCACGTCGGCGAGGGTGAACACGGCGCGGACATCGGGGCTCGCATCCTCGAACGCCAGCTCGCCGGTCCCGACCCGCGTCACCTCGCTGTCCTCGCGCCAGGGGCTGAACCGGCGGTCCACGTCGTGGAACCAGGCGATCACCTCGTCCAGCGTCGATTCCGCGACGAACGGCGGGCGCACGTCGATGGACACCGTGGTTCCCATCACGTGCTCGACGCGGACCTGGCGGGTGGGGCTCAGGGCTTGCACGGCTCGACCGGTCGTCAGATGCCGGCGCTGTCGAGGGCCGCCTGCAGCGACTGGGCGTAGGCGTTGCTCGTGTACGTCGCGCCTGAGATTCCGTCGATGCTCGCGCTCTGGGCCTGCAACGCCTCCGAACGCAGGATCGGCTCCGCGTACGACGAGATCTGGTTGGTGCGACGGTCGCCGCTCGGCAGCTGGAGGGCGGCGACGTCGACGATCTTCGTGCCGTCCAGCTTCACCTCGACCTGCACCGAGCCAAACCGCGTGCCGACCACGGGCCCGTCCACCGTGCGTTCGCCTGCGGTGGTGGCCGCCGGCCCGGCCGCGGCGCTCCCCCGCCCGCGCTGCCGGTGCCGGCCGCGCCGCCGGTGCCGTTGCTGGTCCCGCCACTGCCGCTTCCGGTGCCGTTGCTGGTCCCGCCCGTGCCGTTGCTGGTCCCGCCACTGCCGGTGCCCGTGCCGTTGCCGGTCCCGCCCGTGCCGCCCGTCGCGCCGTTGCCGGCTCCGACGCCAGTCCGCGCCGGGCCAAGGCCGCCACCCGTGCCCGTCCCGGTGGACGAGGCCGGTGACAGGGACGGCGTCTGGAAGTTGAGGAGCAGGACGAGCGCGAACGCCGTCAGCCCGAGCGCAAGCGCGCCACGCTTCGGCATGGGTGGGTTCTCCGTGGGACGGGACTCGGTTCCGTAGTGGGGAGGTTCGCAATCGCGCCTGAGAAGCGCCTGAGAGCCCTCGTCGGCGGCTCCATGCCGGCGACTCAGCGGCTCAGCGGCTCAGCGGCTCAGCGGTTCAGCGGCTCAGCGGCTCAGCGGTTCAATAGCTGAACCGCTCCGCATGCACCTGCTCCGGCGGCACCCCGAGCTTCCGGAGGGACTCCTCCACCGCCCGCATCATGTCCGTGGGCCCGCAAACGTAGATGTCGTGCTCGGCGATGTCCGGGACCAGGCGGGCGATCGACCAGCGGCCCAGGGGGCCGGTCGACGGGTCCCGGGTCCGACGTCCAAGGAGGTAGTGGACGGCCGCGCCCCGGTGGGCGGCAAGCAGGTCCAGCTCCGCGCGGAACACGATGTCCGCCTCGTGACGGACGCGGTACAGCAGCGTGAGCTCGCCCGGCCGCGCTGCGAGTGACTCCATGAGGGCGCGCAGGGGGGCGATGCCGATGCCGCCGGCGATGAGCGTCACCTTGCGCCGCGAGCGGCTGGCGCCGGTCAGGATCCCGTACGGGCCTTCCACGAACACGGCCGTACCGACCGGGATCCGCTGGAGGCGGGCGCTGTCGTCGCCGAGCGCCTTCACCGTGATCCGGAGCCATCGGCCGTTGGGAGCGGATGAGAGCGAGAACGGGTGGCTGCGCCACCAGCCGTCCCGGGTGAGGAACCGGAACACGAAGTACTGGCCGGATCGGACCGGCAGGCGGTCCAGGGCCCGTCCCGCGAGGTAGATCGAGGCGACGCCCGGAGCCTCCGGGACCACCGCCGATACGCGGAGGCGGTGGCGGAGGGAGGTGGCCAGCGGCTGGCCGACGCGGAAGACGAGGATCAGCGCCACCGCAAGCACATACAGCGAGATCCAGTAGATCGCAGCCAGCTGGTCATGCATGAAGTCCGCGCCCGCGAACAGCTGGTGGAGGAAGGCGAGGGCGATCGCGAGGTAGGCGTAGAGGTGGAGGAAGTACCAGGATTCGTACGACAGCTGCCGGCGCGAGGCCCTGATGGACGTGATGCCCAGCATCAGGAACAGGAGGAACCCGGCGACGGCCCACAGCACGAACGGGTACGTCCACGCGAGTGTCACCGCCTCCGCGATGGCGCTCTGACCGTCGCCCATCGCGTAGCCCGTGACGGTCAGCACGATGTGACTCCCGATCAGCCAGACCGTGGCGAATCCGAGCCAGCGGTGGGCCCGCGCCAGCCGGTCCATCCCGAACGCCTCGTCCAGCCACGGGCTGCGGCCCATCAGCACCAGCCCGAGCAGCGCCAGATACGTGCCCTCGAGCGCCGACAGCTGCCCCAGGCCCGTGAGCGCGCCGCCCAGGGAGCGGAGCTCCTCGAGCCCACCGTGGCGGACCCACATCAGGAAGATGAAGACCCCGTTCGCGACCAGGAGCGCGACGACGTCCCACGGGCGGACGCCCCACGTGCGCGGCAGCGGAACCGGGCGCGTTCGGGCAGTGTGCGCTGAGCTCATGACCGGAGCGTGCCCGGCAGCGATGAGAACCCGCTGAGAGGCAGCGTCAGACCGGCCGTCCTCAGCCCGCTCCCGCGCAGTCGTAGAGCGTCGCGGACACACCCGGGACGTCGACTGGAGTGCATGCCGCCGTGACCCATGCCGTCCGTTCCCCCGCCACGCTGCCCTGCCCGTCGCCGCCGAAGAACCCGCCCGGGCCGCCGTCCCGACCACCGAGGAGGACGAACCGGACCCTGCCGTCGCGAACATAGGCCTGAAGCTGTTCGAGCGTGGGGGCGGGATCGGATCCCATGAAGCCACCCATCGCCATCACGGGCACCCCCGACGCAATCTGGAGCGGCCCGGCCTGGCTGGCGGACGAGACCGCCGCGAGCCAGGTCGCCTCGCCGCGGTTCGCGACGAGGTACTGCACCAGCGCGTCGTTGGTGCCCGCGGCATCGCCGGGGAAGCCGCCCGAGCCCGACCGGAGACCGCCGCCGATGGCACCGAAGCCGCCGGGACCGCCGCCGATGGCGCCGTTCGCCGGGCCCGCCGCCGGATCCCCGCCCGCCAGCGACTTGCCCACGGTGGTGCCCGTGTAGATCGCGGGACCCGCCAGGGCCGCGACCAGCCCCACGAGGAGCGCCCCGCGGGCGACGAGCGCTGCGCGCCGATCTCCCTGGACCGGCGGGACCGCCAGCACGATGGCCGCCGCCAGCGCCACGAACAGGGCACCCACCCCGGCGCCCGGGAGCAGGTCCGGCGTTCGATCCAGCACCTGCATGCCCCACCATGCCGTCCCGACAAGCATCGCCCCGAGGACGATCCCGGCGAGCAGGGACCGCGAGCGAAGCCCCCACAGCTCGACGATGCCGGCGCCGGTCAGTGCCGCGGCCGCCGGGGCGATCGCGACCGCGTAGTACGGGTGGGCGATGCCGCTCATGAACGAGAACACCGCGACGTGGACGATTGCCCACGTTCCCCACAGCAGGTAGCCGGCACGGCGCGCATCCGTCCTGGGCGCCCGCAAGCGCGCCACGAGGCCCGTGACGAGCCCGACCCCCGCGGCGGGGAGCAGCCAGCTGATCTCGCCCGCCCACTCGGCATTGAACATGCGAAGGAGGCCTGGAGCACCGCCGAAAGCGCCGCCGCCCGGTCCTCCCCCGCCTGGGCCGGGTCCTCCGCCGCCTCCGCCGCCCTGGCCGAGGATCCGGCCAAGGCCGTCGTACCCCAGGATCAGGTCCGGCACGGAGTTGCGCGAGCTGCCGCCGATGTACGGACGGGCGCTCGCCGGCACGAGCTCCACGACCGCCACCCACCACAGGGACGAGACGACGACCGCGACGGCCGACAAGGCCAGGCCGGTCACGCGCCGCCGGAGCCCACCACGCGCCGCCACGAGGTACGTCAGCGCGAAGGCCGGCAGCACGAGGTATGCCTGCAGGTACTTGGTCAGGAACGCGAACCCGACCAGCGCGGCGGCCAGGATCGGCCACCGGAACCGGTCGTCCTCGAGGCCGCGGACCAGCGCCCAGGCCGCCATGACCAGCAGCAGCGTCAGCAGCGCGTCCGGGTTGTTGTACCGGAACATCAGGGCGGCGACGGGGGTGAGCGCAAACGCGATGCCGGCGATGACCGCGGCCGCGGGTCCGAACGAGCGGCGCACGGTGGCCCAGAGGACGAGGGCCGCCCCGACCCCGGCCAGGGCCTCCGGGAGCAGCACCGCAAACGGGCTGAGCCCCAGCGCGCGGACGGATAGGCCCATCGCCCAGAGCGACACGGGCGGCTTGTCCACGGTGATGAACCCGGCGGCATCGATGGCCCCGTAGAACATCGCCGACCAGCTCTGGGACGCGGCCTGTGCGGCGGCGGAGTAGTAGGTGTTCGCATAGCCGCTGGCCGTGAGGTTCCAGAACGCGACCACGGCGGCCAGCAGCCCGATCCCGAACGGCGCGAGCCTGGCCCACGAGGGCGCGTGGGAGTCTGTCGAGGCGACGGGTACGGCGAAGGCAGGTGCGTCGGCGACGGTCACTGGGCCTCGAGCAACGGGCCGGTCATGAAGCCGCGGCGCTCTCGGTGGGGAGGAGAAACCTCCGGGAGCGCCGCGGTCTGGCAACGATTCAAGCGCAGGTTCATGAGAGGATCCTGATAGCCTCGGCCGCTGACGCGTCGATCCGTCCCGTACGGCGCTGAGGGGGGAACGGCGTCCGGGCTCAGCCGCCAGCCTTGTACGGGTACGTCACCCACTCGTCCACGGTGGCCGCCCAGTGGTCGGGGGCCCCCGCGACGCGGGACCGGCCGGGCTTGTAGTGGATCACCGCCGACACGGGCGTGCCGCCCGCGGACCTGACCCGCGCGAGGACTTCGGTCATCGTCTCGCCCGTCTCCCAGACCTCGTCCACGACGAGGATCCGCTGCCCGTGGAGCAGCGCCGAGTCCGGGAAGTGGCCGATGATCGGCGCCGGATGCATGCCGCCCTCGGACCGGTAGAACTCCACCCCGGCGACCAGGATCTCCCGGAGGTTGAGCCGGTAGGCGAGCATCCCGGCCGGCACGAGGCCGCCGCGCGTGATCGCCAGCACCAGGTCATGGTCGCGGCCGACCTCGGCGGCGAGACGGGCGACGAGGTCGTCCAGGTCCTCCCAGGTGACGATGAGCGGATCCGGCATGGATCCATGATCACCCATCGCGGACGATCCGGCGGCGGCGCCGATCGCGGTCCTCGGGCCGGGCCGGCCCGGTACGCCCAAGGACGCGGCCACGAGCCCCTGCACGGAGTCCCGAGCCCTCGGGCGACGAGCAGACGGCTCTACGTTCCGCCCCCGGCCGGCGTCGGGGACGGAGCGGCGGCCTTGATGTCGTGGCAGAGCACGCAGGTCGAGTCGGCGCGGAGCGCGTGGTCGATCGGCAGCGCACCGGCATCGGCCGACTGGTGGCAGGCGCGGCACGTCAACGTCGAAGGATCCGGGTGTGGCTTCGTGGGCGGCGGCGAGGGGTTCGGCTTGTGGCACAGCCAGCACTCGTCCTGGTCGCGCCCGACCATGCTCGACGGCAGGTGGGCAACGCTGCCGTGGCAGTCGAGGCACGGCTGGTCGAGCTGGGCGTGCGCCTGCGTGATCGCCGGCCCGTCCTGGGCCACCTTGTGGCAGTTGAGGCACTCGGTCTCGGCGATGCCCTGGTGGCCCGGTGCGTCCCGGCCGAGCTTCTCGTCGGTGTGGCAGGTCAGGCAGGCGTTCCAGCCCGCAAGCGGATGGCCGATCGCCGGAATCGGTTTCACCCCGCTGGAGCCGCCCGACTCGTGGCACAGGAGGCAGCTGTTCGAGGTGGGGATGTGGGCGAGGCCCATCTGCATCTGCTCCTGCGAGGCCGATGGCGAGGCCGAGGTGCCGGCCTCGGCCGCCACCCCGCCGATCGACGGCAGGACCTTGGCCCAGTCCGCCACCATGGTCACGGCGAGGAGACCCACCACGATCAGGTTCAGCACGATCAACAGGCGCAACGTCCGGTCGAACTTGGATCTCATGCCGCTGCCTCTTCCGGGTTCCGGGCCGCCGGGATCGCCGGCGGGCCCGCTGCCGCGCGCTCGTCGAGCGAGCGGAGCTCCGAGCGGACCGCCTCCACCGCGTTGGACACCGCCGTCGCGACGCGCGGCGAGAGCGTCGTGCCGAGCCCGACTTCGCCGACCTGCAGGCCGACGAGGGTCACCGCGTCCGGCAGCCACCCCATCAGGCGGGCTACGGCCAGCAGCTCTCCGACGGCCCCAGTGGTCGCAGCCGGGCCGGCCTCCTGCGTGGTGGCGATCGTGTCGTCGCGCAGGATGCTGACGGTACCCGGTTCCTTGCCCAGGCTGACGGCGTCCACCACGAGCAGGGAGCCGGCCCCGTGCACCACGTCCAGCAGGCCGAGACCCAGCGTGCCGCCGTCCACGAGCCGCGTCCCGGCCGGCAGGGCCGTGGGGTCGCCCAGCACGAGCCGCCGCAGCTCCTCGATCACCCGGATGCCGGCGCCGTCATCGCGGCGCAGGACGTTGCCCACCCCGAGGACGACGGCCGGACCGTGCGCCGCGGTCATTCCGCTCGCTCCAACATCTCGGGACCGCCGTCGCGGGACTCGACGACCTCCTCGCGGGTCGGGAACTTGTAGCCGGCGATGATGCTCGAGACCAGGCCGTTGTTCTCGATGTGGTCCACCAGGATGCAGCTGTAGATGTGGAACACGGCGATCGCGAGGATGCCGTACATCGCGAGGTGGTGGACCAGCCGCAGCGTCTGCGGACCCAGGAGCTCGCGCAGCCAGCCGAAGAGCGTCCGGCCCGGCTCGGTGCCCATCAGGCCGTCCAGCGCGAAACCCGTCACCACCTCGACGAGCAGGAGCGCGAACAGCGCGACATACGCGGTCGCCGCCAGCTGATTGTGACCCAGGACCTTCGGGATCTCCTTGCGGACGAACCCGTAGAAGCCGGCCTGGCGGAACAGCTCCGTGGCCTGGAACTTCGACGTGGGGAGGAACGCCGTCCAGCGCGCGAACCGGTTGCCGGCCAGGAGCCAGTAGGTCCGGATCATCCCGGAGACGAGGAACACGAGCGCGGTCAGGATGTGGATCAGGCGGATCGTGGACATGACCGCGCCGCCGGGCGGGATCAGGAACGGATCGGCGATGTAGAGCCCGGTCACGCTCAGGATGACGATGCACCCGGCGGTGACCCAGTGCGTGACCCGGACGGGGATCTGCCAGATGTAGAGGCGGACCCGCTCATGGGGCCGGTCGATCTCGTGCGCCGCGGCGCCCGGGTCTGTTGCCACGTGAGCCTCGGCGTGGCCCTGGGCGCCGGTGGGGGCGGGTGCGGGGGCGCCTGCCGGGGCCGGCATTCCGCGCAGGGAGTCCTCGGCGGCGGTCATCGGCTTCCCTCCAGTTGGCGGATGCGGATCTCGAGCGGGCCGGCGGCCCTCGGGTCGAACAGGTGGGCGGCGCAGGCGGCGCATGGCGCGAACGCGTGCACGACGCGCTGGATCTCGAGGGGGCGAGTCGGATCCGCCACGGGTGTCCCCACCAGGGCCGCCTCGATCGGGCCATGCCCGCCCATCGCGTCACCGGGGGACGCGTTCCAGGTGCTGCCGTCCACCACCTGGTAGCGGTCGATCACGCCGTTCCTGATCCCGATCCAGTGTCCGACGGCACCGCGCGGGCCCTCGCCGATGGACCGTCCCTCCGCCTCCGACGGCCAGGTCGCCGGGTCCCAGTAGGACATGTCCGCGACGGCGACATCCCCGGTCGCGAGGTTGGCCTTCAGCTCCGCCAGCCACGTGATGGCCTGACCGACGACCAGCTGCGTCTCCACCGCACCGGCCAGCATCCGCCCCAGGACGCTGGGCAGGACATCGGCCGGCAGGCCCGTGTCGTGCAGCATCGCCTCCAGGCCCTGGCGGATCCCGGCCTGGCCGTTGGCCGCCCCGACCAGCATCCGGGCGAGCGGCCCCGTCTCCATCGGCTTGCCGTCGTACCGCGGGGCCTTGACCCAGGTGTACTTGCCGGCCCCGTCCAGCGTGGTCAGCGGCAGCGGCAGGCCGGACCAGGCCGGCACCGTCTCGCCCGCGGCGGGCGGGAGCAGAGCCCCGTCTCCACCGGCGTACGTGTACCAGGCATGCGTCACCGTCTCTGCGACCTTCTCGGGTGCCGCCTCGAGACCCTGGAGCAGGTTGCCGCCCGACAGGCGGCCGCTGGGCAGGAACAGGGCGGGGTCCTTGCCGCCCCGCAGGGGGTAGTCGCCCCAGGCGAGGTACTCCCCGGCGGCGACCCCGATCCTGCTCCACTCCGGGTAGGCGCCCGCGAGGAGGCGCACGTCGGGCAGGAACACCTGGTCCACGAAGGTCCGGGCATCCGCGAGAAGACCGTCGATCATCGCGATGCCCGCGTCGCTGAGGGCGATCGGCGCATTGGGGTCCGGGACCTGCGGATGCTCGCGGTTGACCGGCGGGTTTGGGCCACCCCACGGAGGCGCCAGGGCCATGCCGCCGACCAGGTACGTCTGCGGGTGAGGGTCCTTGCCACCCAGGAGGGCGTGGATCTTCATGAACGACGCCTGCCAGTCGAGCGCCTCGAGCAGGTGGGCCAGCAGCAGGAGATTCTGCTCCGGGGTGAGGCGGTAGGCCGGGTGGCCCCAGGGCCCGTTCGCGAACATGCCGGGCTGGTCCGACCCGATCACCGCCGCCAGCCGGTCCCGGACGCCAGTGAAGTAGTTGGCGCCGGACTTCGGCCACAGGCTGCTCCCGACGGCCAGCCGCGACGTGGCGGCCGGGTCGGCCTGGAGCGCGGACTGCGCGTCCACCCAGTCCGGTCCCTGGGCCTGGTAGAAGCCGAGCACGTGGTCCCGGACCAGCTGCGTGGCGGCGAGCACGTTGCGCACGAGGCGGGCGTTCGTCGGGATCTCGATGCCGAGCGCGTTCTCCACCGCGCGGACGGACGCGAGCGCATGCACCGTGCTGCAGGTCCCGCAGATGCGATCCGCGAGGAGCCAGGCGTCCCGGGCGTCGCGCCCTCGAAGGACCGACTCGAGGTCCCGGAACATCGTGGCGGATACCCACGCCGCGCTGACGGCACCACCGGCAGCATCCGCCTCGATGCGCAGGTGGCCGTCGATCCGCGTGAAGGGGTCGATCACGATCCGGGCCACGTCAGCGCACCTCGGGGTCGGCGGCGGCGATCGTGCCGTCGGTGCCCGCGGGACCATCGGCGGGGACGGCGCCGGCTGCAGGGCCTTCAGCGGAGATGGCACCGGCTGCAGGGCCTTCAGCGGAGATGGCACCGGCTGCAGGACCTTCAGCGGGCACGGCGCCGGCTGCAGGGCCTTCAGCGGAGATGGCACCGGTCACCGGACTGGCGTCGAGTGCCTGATCGAGGTCGGCCACGATGGCAGCATCGGCGGAGGCATCGCCGGCTGCTGGGGCCACGGCTTCAGCGGCCCCGCCCTCGATGGCCGCGCGGCGCTTGAAGCGGACACCCATGCCAACCGCGTGAGCACCGGCCACGACCGCGATGCCACCGACCATGGCCACGCCGACCTGGTCCACGGTGACGTTGGGCAGGAACGGCATCACCGGTGGAAGCCGCTTGTACGCAGGGCCCATCGAGTCCCATGAGTCCGGCATCGTGCAACCCACGCAGCCGTGACCGGCCCGGACGTTCCAGCTGGTGCCGGCGCCGTAGCGGGCGGTCGGGCAGTTGGCCATCGTCTCTGGACCCTTGCAGCCGAGCTTGTAGAGGCACCAGCCCTTCTGGGCGCCCTCGTCGCCCCAGGACTGGACGAACTCGCCGAACTCGAAGTGGGGGCGTCGCTCGCACTTGTTGTGGATCAGGTCCCCGTAGGCGAACAGCGGGCGGCCCATGGCGTCGGCGGGCGGCAGGTCCTTGAACGTGAGGTAGTGCACCCACGTGGCGACGAGGTTCTCCACGTTCATCGGGCACCCGGGCAGCGTGATGAGCCTGCCGTTGCCCACCAGGGACCGGACGCCGCCCGCCCCGGTCTGGCCACCGCTCGCGGCCGACGCTCCACCGTCGAAGGCGCACGATCCCACGGCCAGCGTGGCCAGGGCCCCCGCGGAGACCTCGCGGACGACGTCGGCGACCGGACGGCCACCCACGAGACAGTAGGCGCCCGAGGCGCCGGTCGGGATCGCGCCCTCGATCACGGCGAGGTAGCCGTTCGGGAAGCGGTCCATGGCGTTCGTCAGGACGAGGTCGGCCGAGGCACCGGCCGGCGCCAGGAACGCCTCCTGGTACTCCATGGAGATGGTCTCGAGGAGCAGCGTCGAGACGGACGGGTTGGAGGCGCGGAGCAAGGCCTGCGTGTTGCCACCGCAGCCCTGGGCGCGGATCCAGATCAGCGGCAACCGCTGGGCGCTGCCCACGGCCGCCGCGATGCGCGGGGCGAACGAGGCGGGCAGGGCGAGGGCGGCGGCCACCGCGGTCGAGAACTGGAGAAACGCCCGGCGAGACATCCCCCGCCGCACCAGGGCGGCGTACAGTCCGTCCTCGCCCATCAGTTCCTTCCCGGTTCGGGCGCCACGGGAGCGGGCGCACACGTAGCCCGCGCCGGCTGCGACGCGATCAGGGGGACGCCCGTACCGATCATCGGCGACGGTGGTGGGTTCGACCCCCTACCAGAGGTCGCCGAGATACGTGGCGAAGGGCACCAGCGGACGGCCCGGATGGTACGGATGGCCGGGGCCTGACGGCATGTCCGACCCCGAAGCCCACCGAGGTGGGCTCCACGGCAACGCGCGTCGGCCACCATTCCGTCGCCCGAGGCGGGCCGCTCCGGTCGCCAGGCGGACAGCCGGGATCGGGCCGACGATACAAGAGCGATCCTTCACGCGCGGGTCCGTCCATTCAGCCGGGACGCCCGTCTGCGTCGTCCAGCCAGCCGGCGGCGCTGTAACAGCCGATGACATCGCGGCGTCACAACGTCTGGCCGCCGGGATCGAGACCCGAGTCGCCGGCGTGACCCATCTGCGGAGCGTGGTGCCGTCATGGTCAGCAAGCGGACAGCCTGGGTCGGGCGGGCGGCCGTCATCGCCAGCATCGTCACCCTCTGCGGAGGCCTGCCGCTCGCGCCGACCTCGGCCGTCGCCGCAGATCCTGCCGCGCAACCATCGGCATCCATGAACCCGCTGCAGGCGTGGCTCGTGGACACGGACATCCCGCTTGGCTGGAGCGGCCAACCGGCGCTCGCCCCGGTGACCTCCTACGACGTCAGGTATCGGCGCGCCCCCTGGAACGGTCCGTTCGGCTCCCCGGTCACGTGGCTCACCGCGACGACGGCCACGACCGCGACCTTCAGCGCGACGCCCGGCTCGTCCTACTGCTTCGCCGTTCGGGCCACCGACGCCAACGGCATCAAATCGGACTGGTCGAACCCTGCGTGCACCGCGGTCCCGCTCGACGACCGGTCGCTCGTCCGCTCCGCGGGCTGGACCGCGGGCACCGGCACCTCGTTCTATCGCTCCACGTTCCTGCGCTCGACCACATCCGGCGCGCGATTGACGCGGGCCAAGGTCGACGGCGAGCAGTCGATCGCGCTGGTCGCGAGCACCTGCCCGACGTGCGGGACGGTGAAGGTCTACTGGGGCTCACGGCTCCTCCAGACGCTCAGCCTCTACTCCCCGACACGGGTGAATCGCAAGCTGCTCCCCGTACGCGTCCACGACGGCGAGTATGTCTACCCGCCGCCCGCGACGCTGGCCATCGAGGTCGCCTCGAGCGGCAAGAAAGTGATCATCGACGGCGTGCTCGCAACCCGCATCGGGTCGGTGCCGTCATGGGCGGACGCCTCGGATCCGCCAGCCCCGGCAACCGCAACCTCGAGCCACCGGATCGTCGCCGTGAGCGCCGGAGGAGCCGCGACCGATTGGGGTGGCGGGCACACCTGCGCCCTCAAGCCCGACGGCACCATCACCTGCTGGGGCAGCAACGGAACCTCGCAGTCGGTGCCGCCGGCCGGGATCTTCACGGCCGTGAGCGCGGGCGGACGCCACACCTGCGGGATCAGGGCGGACGGGACCCTGGCCTGCTGGGGCACCGATGGTGAGGTCGGAGGGCTGTCGAAGCCGCCGGCCGGGACCTTCGTGGCGGTGAGCGCCGGCGGCAACCTGACCTGCGCGATCGCAACCGACGGCACCCCTGCCTGCTGGACCGGCAACGCCTTCGACAACGTGACTCCTCCCCCTGGGACGCTCACCTCCGTGAGCGTCGGCGATCGCAACCTTGGCGCGTGCGGACTCAGGCCCGACGGATCCCTCGCCTGCTGGGGAGGTGTCGCTGCCGTGGGCGGCCCGCCTCCCGGGACGTTCAGCGCCGTGAGCGTCGGCAGCAGCCACGCGTGCGCGCTGCGAACCGAGGGCTCGCTCGCCTGCTGGGGCGGCAACGAGTACGGCGAGGCCAGCCCTCCGGCCGGACCGTACAGCGCCGTGAGCGTCGGCGACCTCCACACCTGCGCCATCCGTGTCGACGGCACGCTTGCATGCTGGGGCGACAACGAGTACTTCGAGGCCACGCCACCGACCGGGACGTTCACCTCACTCGATGCCGGGGCCCACCACACGTGTGCGGTCCGCACGGACGGCACCTTCGCCTGTTGGGGCCAGGACTTCTCGGGCCAGGTGACACCACGACCCACGACCGCCATCACCCCGTTGCCGGCCTGGGTCGCCGCGACCACGTTCCCGGTCAGCTGGCGGGCCACCTCGCTTGCGGTCGTCACTTCCTATGACGTCCGCTACCGGCGGGCCCGGTGGGACGGGCCGTTCGGCGCCTGGACCGCCTGGCGCACCGGGACGACCGCCACCGGCCGAACGTTCACGGGATCGCCGGGCTACACGTACTGCCTGTCCGCCCGCTCGCACGATGGAGACGGCCTGACCTCCCCCTGGACCGCCGAGACCTGCCTCGCAGTACCGCTCGATGATCGCTCGCTCGCGCGTTCCCCCGGCTGGACGCCGGGCACCGGCTCGGGCTTCTATCGGGCGACCTTCCTTCGCTCGTTCACCCTCGGTGCGCACTTGACCAGGACCGGCGTGCACCTGGCGGACATCGCGCTGATTGCGACGAAGTGCCCCACCTGTGGGACCGTCAGGGTCTACTCGGGATCGAGGGGTTCCAAGGTGGTCGACCTGTACGCCGCGGCCAGGGTGGACCGCGCGATCATCCCGCTCTGGACATCGACCCGTGCGGGGACGCTGACCGTCAAGATCGTCTCGAGCGGCGAGAAGGTCGTCATCGACGGGGTCGCGTTCCGCCGGCATTGAAGGCTCGCCGGACCGTTGCTGGATCGGCGGTTCGCGGTCGCCCCAGGAGGCCGGGAGAACATGTTCCGGGGCAACGCGGGCGACGGGCCGTGATCCAGGCACGGGTGATGCACAAGGGTTGCCGGACCCACGTCGTGAGCCCTTCGGCCAACCCCCGGAGGGCTTCTTCGTGCTCGGGATCTGGTGAGCCGGCAGGGATTCGAACCCTGAACCTAGTGATTAAGAGTCACTTGCTCTACCGTTGAGCTACCGGCCCGGACCGCGCGAAGGATAGCGCATGTCCCAGCCGCGGCGCGACGCCTGTCCAGGGCGCGACGCCCTGCACGTGGGTGGCCGTCAGGACGGCTGGTTGTCGATCTGGGCGCGCTGCAGCCTGCCGCTGAAGTCCACGTAGATCGACTTCCACTCGGTGAAGGTGTCCAGGGCGACGTGCCCGGCCTCCCGGTGGCCGTTGCCGGTGTCCTTCCAGCCGCCGAACGGCAGGTGCGTCTCCGCGCCGGTCGTGCCGGCGTTGACGTACACGATCCCGGCCTCGAAGTCGCGCATCGCCCGGAAGGCCGTGTTCACGTCCCGCGTGTAGATCGAGGCCGACAGGCCGTACCGGACGCCGTTCGCCGCCGTCATCGCCTCGTCGTAGCCGTCAACGGGCACGACCGAGAGCACCGGGCCGAAGATCTCCTCCTGGGCGATGGTCGCCATCGGCCGAACGCCGGTGAAGATGGTCGGGGCGAAGAAGTGGCCGTGCTCCAGGCCAACGCCGGTCGCCCGATCGCCGCCGGTCACCAGCTCGCCCTCCCGCCTGCCGATCGCGGCGTACCGCTGGACCTTGTCGGCAGCAGCCGCGTTGACCAGCGGGCCCACGTCCACGGACTCGTCCAGCCCCGAGCCCAGCCGCAACCCCGCGGTGCGCTGCGCGAGGCGCCCGACCAGGTCCGCCTCGACGTGCCGGTCCACGATGACGCGGGAGCACGCCGTGCAGCGCTGACCCGTGGTCCCGAAGGCCGACCACAGGATCCCGTCCACCGCCAAGTCGAGGTCCGCGTCGCGAAGGACGACCACCGCGTTCTTGCCGCCGAGCTCCAGGCTCAGCCGCTTGAGGCGCCGTCCGGCCCGCTCTGCGATCGTGCGCCCGGTGGCCGACGAGCCGGTGAACGAGACGACCCGGACGTCCGGGCTCTCGACGATGGCGTCGCCGACCTGCGAGCCGGACCCGGTGACCAGGTTCACGACCCCGGACGGGAAGCCGGCCTCCTCCATCAGCTCCACCAGGAGCGTCGCGCAGTGCGGGGAATCGCTCGACGGCTTGAACACCACCGTGTTCCCCGTCACCAGCGCCGGCATCATCTTCCAGCACGGGATCGCGATCGGGAAGTTCCAGGGCGTGACGATGCCCGCCACGCCGACCGGCTGGCGGATGCTCATCGCCCACTTGTCGGGCAGCTCCGACGGGACGGTGTCGCCGAACATCCGCCGGCCCTCGCCCGCCATGAGGAACGCGATGTCGATGCCCTCCTGGACGTCGCCGCGCGCCTCGGCCAGCACCTTGCCCATCTCGCGGGTCATCGCCCGGGCAAGGCGATCCTTGTGCTCCGCCATGAGCGCACCGAAGCGATACAGGAGCTCGCCCCGCTTCGGCGCGGGCGTCGCCCGCCACGTCTCGAGCGCGGCGCCGGCGGCGGCGATCGCCATGGCGACGTCGGCCGGCGTGCCGGCCTGGAACCGCCCGACGACATCCCGGGTGTCGGCCGGATTCTCGCTCTCGAAGGTGGCCCCGGAGACGGACTCGACCCAGCGGCCGGCGATGAACAGGTGATGGACCGCGGGCTCGCCAGGTTCGGCGGGCTCGGCAGAGGCGGCGAGTTCCGGCATCGTGGGTCCTCGGGTGGGGCGGGTGGCGACCCCGCGACGATACCGCGCGCCACCCTGGCCGTGCCGTCCGTGCATATGTCCTCCCAGCGGACGGTGATCGGAGGCCGGTTGCATCATCCCGTCGGATGTCCGCCAGCCGGACCGGTGAGACGCCGCACGGAGCGTATTCCCGTCACCGGTCCGCAGGGTGGGCACTCGTCAGCGGAGTCCTGACTTCGTCGGCAGTGGCCTGACCTCGGGCCGCGGGGCGGACGCTCGGCGAAGGTGGGGACTCGCGCCGCCATCACGCCCCCGTCACGCTCCTGGGCCGAGCTCCCGGTGGCCGCCGGATCGGGACACGGCGTTCACCAGGGGGTCATCTGCCGGGAAGCCCGCAATGCGGCCGGACACGAGGACGCTCAGACCCGCTCGACGGCCATCGCCACGGACCCGCCGCCACCCAGGCAGAGCGTCGCGAGGCCGTACCGTCCACCCCGCCGCGCCAGCTCGTGGAGCAGCGTGGCCACGATCCGGGCGCCGCTGGCCCCGATCGGGTGCCCCAGCGCGATCGCGCCGCCGTTGACGTTGACCTTCGACCAGTCGAAGCCGAGCTCCCGCCCGTCGGCCACGACCTGCGCGGCGAACGCCTCGTTGATCTCGACGAGGTCGTAGTCGGCCAGGGCCAGGCCGGTCTTCGCCTCGAGCGCCCGGACGCCCTCGACCGGTGCGAGGAACAGCCACCTCGGCGTCACCTCGGCCTGCGCGTACCCGACGATCCGGGCCATGGGCCTGAGCCCGTGTGCCTCGACCGCCCGCTCGGACGCCACGACCACCGCCGCGGCCCCGTCCGTGATGCCGGGAGCGTTGCCGGCGGTGACCGTCCCTGCGGTCGCGCCCCCGCGGTCCTCCCCTGCCGGCAGGTCGAAGACGGGCGCGAGCCGCGCGAGCGCCTCGGCGGTCGAGTCGCGGCGCGGGCTCTCGTCCGTGGTGACCATCGTCTCGCGACCCTTCGCGTCGCGGATCGCCACCGGGGTCAGCTCCGCGTCGAACCGGCCCGCGTCCTGCGCCGCCACGGCCTTGCGGTGGCTGTCGAGGGCAAGTGCGTCCTGGTCCTCGCGGCTCACGCCGGCCTTGATCGCGACCCGCTCCGCGTGGGTGCCCATGTGGCAGTCCTCGACCGCGCACCACAGGCCGTCGAGGACCGCCGAATCGTCCAGCGCGCCCTGACCCAGCCGGTACCCGAAGCGCGCCTTGCGCAGCAGGTACGGCGCCTGGTTCATGGACTCCATGCCGCCCGCGACGTAGATGTCGCCGTCACCGGCGCGGATGCCGGCTGCGGCGAACATGATCGCCTTCAAGCCGGACCCGCAGACGCGGTTGATCGTGGTGGCGGGGGTCGTGTCCGCGAGGCCGGCCCGCAGGAGCGCCTGGCGTGCCGGCGCCTGCCCGGACTCCGCGCCGAGGACCTGGCCCATGATGACCTCGTCCACCCGGGGATCCGCAGACGTGCCCCCGGCCAGGCCGGCGCGTTCGACTGCCGCCCGGATGGCGACCGCGCCGAGCTCGACGGCCGGGACGCCGGCGAGCATGCCACCGAACTTCCCGATGGGCGTGCGGGCGGCGCTGACCAGGTAGACGTGGCCGTTGGGTCCGCTCGAGGTGTCCATCACTCACGGCGACTCTACACCGGCGCGGGCCCCAGAACCGCGAGTCCATCTCGGGCGTTCGCGGCCGAGTCGATCGCGGGCGTTCGACGCTGTGGTCCGTTGGCGACGGTTCGATCCAGTGGCGGTGCCGACGACGAGGCCGTCACCGGCACCGACCCACGCGGGGATCAGGAGCGTGGTGGGTTGTTCTGCTGCTGCGCGAGCTGCTTCTGGACCTCCTGGTCGATCTCGTTCTGGCGGCGCTGCCGAGCGCGCCTGACGATGATCAGGCCCATGATCCACGGCCAGATGAGCGCCACCACCAGGCCGACGAGGATCGCCAGGGCCCAGTTGGGCGTGGCCGGTGTCGCCAACCCGCCACTCAGCCAGTAGACGATGAAGAACGCCACCACTCCAAGGATGATTCCGGTGATCCGCCGAATCATCGCGAGCCCTCCATCCATCGGGCGGCCTCGCGCATGCGGCGCAGCGCCCACGCGTGAGCCTACGCTTTTTCGTGCGACAAGTGGTATTCCGGCGTCCCGGGATCAACAATCCGTTGCGCACAACGATCACGACGGATTTCGCATACCCCGGCTACGGCCATGTCGCGTGGCCGGGCGCTCTCTCCGCGAAGGGCTCTTGCTGCCCGGATCCCCGAGCGGTCGACGAGCCCGTCGGCCCTACCGCGGGTAGGTGTGGAACCCCCGGCCTGTCTTCTGGCCCAGGTGTCCGGCCGCGACCAGGTCCTCCAGTATCCGCGGCGGCGCGAACTGAGGCTGTCCGAGGCCCTCGTGGAGGACGCGCATCACGCCGAGGCACACGTCCAGGCCGATGAAGTCGGCGAGCTCGAGCGGCCCCATCGGGTGGTTGAGCCCGACCCTCGCGCCCGTGTCGATGTCCTCGGCCGTGCCCAGGCCTTCCTCGTACGCCCGCATCGCCTCGGCGAGCAACGGCATCAGGATCCGGTTCACGATGAACCCCGGCCGGTCCGCGGACACGATGACCTGCTTGCCCAGCTCCGCGGCCAGGACCCGCACGGCCGCCTCCGTCGCGTCGTCGGTGGCCGAGCCACGGATGAGCTCGACCAGGGGCATCACCGGCACCGGGCTGAAGAAGTGCATCCCGACGAAGCGGGCCCGTCGCGCCTCCCCCAGCGCCGCGGCGAGACGGTCGATCGAGATGGACGAGGTGTTCGATGCGAGCACGGCGTGCGCGGGGGCGATCCGGTCGAGCGCCGTCCACAACCGCGTCTTGACGGCGGCGTCCTCGAAGACAGCCTCGACCACCAGGTCCGCGTCGGCCGCGGCGGCCAGGTCGTCCGTCGGGACGAGGCGGGCCAGCAGCGAGTCCCGGGCCTCCGGCGTGACCTTCCCCTTGGCCACGGCGCGGTCGAGGTTGCCGGCGATCCGGTCCCGGCCGGCGACGGCGCGGGCGAGGTCGGGCTCGTACAGCGTCACCCGCTTGCCGATGGCGGCGTGAACCTGGGCGATGCCGTGGCCCATGAGCCCGGCCCCGGCGACGAACACGCGCTCGACGGTCATCACGCCTCCTCGGTGCGGAGGGCGGCCAGCAGGCGATCCGCGGCCGCGTATGGGTCGATCTCGTGGGAGGCGACCGCATCGATCGCCGCCTCGGTCGCCGGCGCGACCCCCGGTGAGCGCAGACGCTCCCAGAGCCGCTCCACCAGGACGGCGCGCACCTGCGCCGCGGCCCGGGCCCGGCGTGCCGCCGGCGTGCTCGTCCCGGTCAGGGTCGCGCGATGCCGGTCCAGGGCCACGAGCAGCTCGGGAACGCCCTCGCCGGTGGAGGCCGTGGTGACGAGCACCTCCGGGTGCTTGGGGAGGGGCCGATCCGGGCCGTCGGCCGCGGGCCCCTCGCGAGGCGGCGACGGCATGAGCATCGCCCGGAGCTGCGCCGCCGTCCGCTGGGCGCCGGGCCGGTCGCCCTTGTTGACGACGACGAGGTCCGCCACCTCGAGCAGGCCCGCCTTGATCGCCTGGACTTCGTCACCCATCTCGGGCGCCTCCAGGACGACGGTCGTGTCGGCCGCGGCCGCCACCTCGACCTCGCTCTGCCCCGTGCCCACGGTCTCCAGCAGCACGATGTCGAAGCCGGCGGCATCGAAGACCGCGGCGGCGGTCGTGGAGGTGGCGGCGAGCCCGCCGGCGTGTCCGCGCGACGCCATGGAGCGGATGAACACCCCGTCGTCCGTCGCGTAGGCCTGCATCCTGACGCGGTCCCCCAGCAGGGCGCCGCCGGTGATCGGCGAGGACGGGTCGACCGCCACCACCGCCACGGTCCGACCGGCCTTGCGCAGCTCCGCGATCAGCGCCGCGACGAGGGTCGACTTGCCCGCGCCCGGTGGCCCGGTGATCCCCACCAGGTGGGCGCCGCCCGCCTGCGGGTAGAGCCGCCGGAGGGCGTGCTCGGCGACCGCCGTGTGGTTCTCGACGGCGGTCAGGAGCCGGGCGAGGGCGCGACGGTCCCCGGCCCGCGCAGCGTCCGACAGGACCCGAGCGCGCTCGGCGGCGTCGTCGGCATCGGTTCCCGCGGTGCCGCCGGGCGTGTCTCCCGCGATCCCGGCGGCGATCCCGGCGGTGGCGCCGGCCGCCGGTCCGGCGAGGTCGGCCACCCTACCCGCGCGGAGTGGCGTTCGCGCGGATGAAGTCGGCCACCTCGCGGATGGTCGTGCCGGGCCCGAAGACCGCGGCCACGCCGGCCTCCTGCAGAGCCGGGACGTCCTCGTCGGGGATGATCCCGCCGACCGTCACCAGCACGTCTCCGAGGCCGCGCTCGCGCAGCTGGACGCAGACCCGGGGCACCAGGGTCATGTGGGCGCCGGACAGGATGGAGAGGCCGACGACATCGACATCCTCCTGGAGGGCGGCGGTGACGATCATCTCGGGGGTCTGCCGGAGGCCCGTGTAGACGACCTCGAACCCCTCGTCCCGGAGGCCGCGGGCGAGCACCTTGGCGCCACGGTCGTGGCCGTCCAGGCCGGGCTTCGCGATCAGCACCTTGAGCGGTCGGTCGGTCATGCAGCGATTGTAGGCTCAGGCGCATCGCCGGGGACGAGCCGGGGCTGCGCTGTCAGCCTTCGGGCGCTGGCCGGCCGAGATGCGCGAAGAACTCCGCCCGGGTCTTGTCGTTGCGCCGGAAGAGGCCCAGCACCGCGGCGGTCGTCATGACCGTCCCTGGCTTGCGGACGCCGCGCATCACGGCGCACAGGTGGGTCGCCTCGAGCACCACGCCGACACCCCTGGGCTCCAGGCGCTCCATCAGGAAGTCGGCGACCTGCTGCGTCATCCGCTCCTGGACCTGGAGGCGACGCCCGTACATCTCGACGACGCGGGGGATCTTCGAGAGCCCGATCACGCGTCCGTCCGGCACGTAGGCCACGTGGGCGCTGCCGAAGAAGGGCAGCAGATGATGCTCGCAGAGCGAGTAGAAGGGGATGTTCTTGACCACCACCATCTCCGAGTAGCTCACCTCGAAGATGGCGTGGTTGATGAGGCGCTCCGGGTCGACGTGGTAGCCCGCCGTCAGCTCGTAGTACATCCGATGCAGCCGCTCCGGCGTGTTCAGCAACCCCGCTCGATCCGGGTCCTCCCCGATCTCCACCAGGATCTCGCGCACAGCCGCCTCGATCCGTCCGCTCGTGCCCGGCGCGCGCTGGGGTGCCATCGCGTCCTCGCCCATGTCGGACTCGATCTCGTCCACGATGCGGCGGACGCTGTCGGGCAGCGGTGGGTGTTCGGGGCGATCGCTCATGGTCGGGTGATGGTAGCGCGCCGCGCCGCCCGCCAGTCCGCGTCACCGCGCAGTCCGAGGCGCGCCACGGGCGTCCGCGGCCGCCTCACGACCGGCGCCTCTCGACATCGGGGGCCGGACGGTCCATCCTCCCGCGGCAGAGGCCCCGGCACGCGGCTGGACCGCGACCGGCGGGCCGACCGATTGAGGCACCCGGCTGGCATCCATGGTGGGCGGGCATCTCCGGACAGGCTGGCTGATCGTCGGGCTGTCGGTCTGCGTTGCGCTGGGCGGCTGCGCAACCCCGACCGAGACCGCGCCACCGACGCAGCCCCAGGCCTCCGTGTCATCGCCGGGCGCCACGCCCTCGCCGAGTGCGAGCCGGGCGCCGATCGGGACGCCGGCTGCAAGCCCGACGGGTCCGTCGAGCGCAACGCCCGCGCCTGGCGCCACGGCGGCCCCAGGCCCGACGGGTGTGCCGAGCGGCACGCCTGCCCCAGGCGCCACGCCCGTCCCGAGCGCGCACGCCCGTCCCTGGCGCCACGGCTGGGCCGAGCGCCACGCCCGGGGGACCGACCGCGACCGTGGGACCGACCGCCACCGTGCCCAAGGTGAGCCGCTACCACGTCCCGGTGCTCATGTACCACCGCGTGAAGCCCGCCTCGCAGATCGGCCGCACGCCTCGGGGCCTGGTGGTGTTCCCGGGCGTCTTCGACGCTCAGATGGCTACGCTCAAGGCGCACGGCTGGCACACGATCACGTCGGCCCAGCTCGCCAGCGCGATGGCGTCCGGACGGCCCGTTCCCCCGCGGACCTTCGTCATCACGTTCGACGACGGCGCACGCGACGGCTACCGGTACGCCTACCCCATCCTGAAGAAGTACGGCTTCACCGCAACCTTCTTCGTCATCATCCGCCGGGTCGGGCGGCCGGGTGCCCTCACCTGGGCGATGATGCGGACGCTGGTCGCAGACGGCATGGAGATCGGGAACCACACCGTGGACCATGTCCTGAGGGCGTTTCGTACCCCGGCCAAGGCACGCACCGAGGTGCAGGCGGCCCAGGCGGCGATCTTCGCGCAGGTCGGGGTCATGCCGGTCTCATTCGCCTATCCCCTGGGCCGCCACCCGCGGAACCTCTATGAGGCGGTGATGGGGGCTGGCATCGAGGTCGCCTACACAACCGTTCCCTGGACGCCCGAGACACTTCGCACCAGGTTCCTGCTGCCGCGCATCCGGATCTTCCCCTCGACGACGCCCTCCGGGCTCCTGGGGATCATGGAGCACTACCGGTAGCCGGGGGTTCGCCTGCCATGCGCTCGACGCTCCCGCCTGGAGGCAGGACGATGCCGGGCGGAAGCCACGGCGGGGCGATGGCTCAGCTCGCGGGTGCCAGGATCGCCGCCGTGACCTCAGCAGGGCGGTAGCGGACCAGGTTGTGCCCGGCGCCGACGAATGCCGCCACCCGTACCGTGCCCAGCCCGGCGGCCGCCCGCACTCCGGCCGTTCGATGAAGCTCCGCGAGCCGCGGGCCGGTCACCGCGGGATCGCCCGCCCCCAGCGCGACGAGCGCCCGCACGGGCGCTGGGACGCTCGCCAGCACGACAGCCGGGTCGTAGGCGAACATCGTCCGGACGACCGTCTCCAGGACGCGTGGATGAACCACCCGGACCACCCGCCCCGCCGCCGTCTCGACCACGCCGTCGCGGGCCGCCCGCTCCTGGTCGGCGTCCCAGGTCGGTGGATCGAACCCCCGCCGGTCGTCCAGGTACGCGGCCATCGACCGGAGCACCTCCGGCGGCTCGTCGAGACCGCGCAGGAACTCGTCGAGGTCCACGCCGCTGGTCGCCTCGAGCCGCTCCCAACCCCCGTCCACGAGAACGAGGCCCGCGCACGCCGCGCCCAGCCGGGCGGCGACCGCCGCCGCGACGATCGCCCCGAACCCGTGTCCGGCCAGGAGGATTGGCCCCGCGTCGAGCAGGCCCGAACCCTCGGCCACAGCCACCGCGTCGGCGGCCAGGGTCGCCGGGTCGTAACCATCCATCGGTGCATCGGAGAGCCCGTGGCCCCGCAGGTCGGCGACGACCGTCCGACCGACCGCGGCGAGGCGCCGGGCGACCGGCGCCCACGACCAGGCCGGCTGGAGGAGTCCGGGAACCAGGAGCACGCCCCCTTTCCCGGCGGGTCCCACGGCGGATCCGGCCCGGCGCGGTCCGCTCCAGTCGAGGAAGTGGAGCCGGATACCGCCGTCGGCGAGGACCACGAACCCCTCGGGCTCGAGGGCCGGATCCGGCGGCGGCGCGACTCCCAACCCAGGGACGAACAGCTCGAGGTACGGCTCGAGGTACGGCTCCAACAGCATGGCGGCCGCCCGGGCGGGCGGGTCGGCCGGGAGGGCGGGTACGTCGGGGCCGGCTCGGTCGGACATCGCGGCTACGATACCCGGGCCATGACGAAGCCCCGCCGAGGATCCGCTCGCGCCGCCAGGCGACCGCGCCCGCCGCGCCACGACCGCTTCGACCGCCTGGTCGACCGCGCCGTCACCTCGATCCCTGCCCCGTTCCGGGGCGCGCTGGACGAGATCGCGCTGGTCATCGCGGACGAGCCCACCCCGGAGCAGTTGCGCGAGAACGGGATGCGGCCGGACGAGACGCTCTACGGCCTGTACGAGGGCGTGCCGCTCGACGAGTGGGGCGGCGACTGGCTCCCGGTGCCCACCCGGATCATCGTGTTCCGCCTGCCCCTCGAGGAGGACTTCCCGGACCCGGATGACCTGGCCGACGAGGTGCGGATCACGATCCTTCACGAGCTCGCCCACCACCTGGGGATCGACGACGAGGACCGCCTCGCCGAGCTCGGGATCGACTGACCTCGGGGTCGACCGACCCTCGGGATCGACCGACCGCACCACGCCTGGACCAGGCTCAGGCCGGCAGCGAGACCACCCCGCCGACCAGCGCGAGAAGCGCCAGCGCCGCCGCCAGCGCGAGGCCCGGCGTCAGCCACGGATCCCACAGGTGCCGGATGCGGACGGGATCCTGCCGCCCCGCCTCGAGACCCCAGGTGTAGTGGGTCAGCGCGATGAACGCGAACACGGGCGGGGCCGCGGCGATCACCTCCACCAGGAACACGAGCGTTCCGATCGCGAACACGAAGGCCGCCGTCATCGGGACCACGAGTGGCGGCGGGAAGGCCTCGGTTAGCCCGGTCCCGACGATGAACCGTGCGATCGCGTCGAGACCCGCCGACAGGCCGAACAGGACGATGAGCTGCGAGACGAGGCCGAACAGCGTCACGACGACGGCCAGCCCCTTGCGCGAGCGCGCGAGGCCGAACGAGCGGCGGATCGATTCGAGCACCCCGGTTCCGCCCAGCATGATCGCGGCCGGGACGTAGACGACGGGCGCGCCGAGCAGGAGGCCGAGCAGGAGCTGCACGCCGTAGCTGATCGGCTCGACCGGGCCCACGACCGCGAGCACCGCCACGGACGCGACCGTGGTGGTCAGGCCGATCACGAACCCGATCAGCAGCTGCGCGCCCAGGACGCGCCAGAACCGCTTCCGGACGAGCGAGATCGACTCGACAAGGCGCAGCGGCCGCCCCTCCGCGCGCGCGCCGATGACCGCGGTGGCGAGCGCCCGGGCCTCGATTGTCGCGACGACATAGCCGAGCATCCCCGGGATCCCGGCGAGCATCAGCCAGCCCAGCCAGGCCAGGTTCTCGCCGCCGGTGCCGGACCCGGCGCCGTTCCCGTTCGCGGGGCCGGGAGGCTGCTCGCCCGGCACGAGGAACGCGAGCAGCGACAGCGCGACCAGCGGGGCGAGGGTGACCATCAGCACGAAGCCGATGTAGAACGACGGCAGGCGCAGGCCGCTGTCCGAGCGAGTGAGAAGGTCCAGCGACTGCCCGACCAGCCCGGCTGTGTCGAGCGGGATCGCGAGGGTCGCCTCGGTCGGCGGGGGCGGGGCCTGCACCCGCCGAACGGCGAACGCCGGCAGCCATCCGGGCTCCAGCGGAACGCCGTAGGCGGGGGGCGGAGGCGGTGGCGGAAGCGGCGGCGCCGACCTCTGCCCGACGCCACCGCCGGCCGGGTGCTCCGGGGACGGGGATGCCCGGGGCGCCTCGCTGCCGGTACCTCCTCCCGGTTCGGTCATCGACGCCCGGGGGGCAGCGGCGCGGCACCTGCGAGGAGGTCGCCGAACCGCTCAACCGCCACGTTGCCACCGGAGAGGATCGCGCAGACCCGATCGCCGTCACGCAGCGGGATCGTGCCGGTCAGAACCGCGGCGAGCGCGGCGGCCCCGGCGGGCTCCACGACCTGCTTCAGCCGCTCCATGGAGAAGCGCATCCCGGCCAGGATCGTCGCGTCGTCGATCACGACCAGCCCGTCGAGGTGGCGCAGGGCGATCTCCGTCGCCAGCCGGCCGGCGATGGGCGCCCCGAGGCCATCCGCCACGCTCACGGGGGTGACCGGCACGGGCGCCCCCGCCGCGACGGCCTGCCGCAGGGCGTCCGATCCCGCGGGCTCCACGCCGTAGACGCGGACGCTCGGCCGGCTCTCCTTGACGGCCACGGTGACCCCGCCCAGCAGCCCGCCACCCCCGACGCCGATCACGATGACGTCGACGTCCGGGAGATCCTCCAGGATCTCGAGGCCGCACGAGCCGTTGCCGAGCAGGACCTCGGGGTCGTCGTACGGGTGGACGAAGGTGAGCCCCCGCTCCCGCCGCAGCTCCTCGAGGCGCACCAGTGACTCCCCGACGTGCAGGCCGTGGAGCACCACCTCGGCTCCGTAGTCGAGACAGGCCGCCACCTTCGAGGCAACCGCTCCCTCCGGCATGACGACGGTCACCGGCACCCCGGCCTCGCGGCCCGCCCACGCATAGGCCTGGCCCGCGTTGCCGGCGGAGATCGTGATCGCGCCCCGCCGGCGCTCCAGGGTGTCGAGCGACGCGATCCGGGCGAGCGCGGCGCGGGGCTTGAACGAGCCGGTCTTCTGGAGGTGCTCGGCCTTGAGGAACAGGCGCCCGCCGCCGAGACGGGTGCCCGTCGCGGCGTCCACGAACCGGGCGGCCGTCTCCGATGACAGCATCGGCGTGTGGTGGATCCGCCCGGCGAGCGTCGCGCGAGTCGTGCGGATGCCGGCCAGGGTCACGAGCGTGTCACTCACGCGACGAGTATGCGGTGGCCTGAGCCGGGCCGTGACCTCTGGCTCAGCGTGCGAGCCCAGGCCGGTCAACCCGGTGCGCCGAGCGCCGACGGGTCCTCCGCGCTCGGCGCCGGCTCGCCTCGCACGGCGCTTGCGTTTTTGCGCAATCAGTGAGACACTCCGCTCGTGATCGACATCAACGTGACCTCCGAGGACATGCTCCAGCGCTCCGCCGCCGTCGCACGCGCCCTCGGAGACCCCAAGCGCCTGTGCGTCCTGGAGTCGCTCGCCGCGGGCGAGGTCTCCGTGGGCGACCTGGCGTCGCGGGTGGCGTGCCAGGTCCCGAACATGAGCCAGCATCTCTCGGTGCTGCGCTCCGCGGGCCTTGTCACGGCCCGCCGGGATGGGAACACGGTCTACTACCGCCTCTCCGACCCACGGGTCCTCGAGGCCTGCCAGCTACTTCAGGCCATCGCCCGCTGACCGGGCCGCCAGGTCCCGCCGTCCGGGCGGGAGAAAGGAGCCGCCTCGTGGCGGAAATCAAGCACGCTACCGACGAGACGTTCCCGGAGCTCGTCCTGCAGAACGACAAGCCCGTCATCGTCGACTTCTGGGCCGCCTGGTGCGGGCCGTGCAAGATGGTCGCGCCCGAGATCGAGAAGCTCGCGGCGAAGTACGACGGCGTGGTCGACGTCGTGAAAGTGGACGTGGACGCGAACCCCGGCCTCTCGCAGGCCTTCGGGATCATGAGCATCCCGATGATCGCGTTCTTCAAGCCCGGCGCGCAGCCGCAGGGCCTGCCCGGCTACCGCTCCGCGGAGCAGCTCGAGCAGATCTTCGGGCTGGCGACGCTGGCGGCCCCGACCGCGCCCACGGCCCCGACGGCCTGAGCCATCGTCCGGGACGCCCGGACGAGCCTCACCACATCGCGACCCCGGTCACCGACCGGGGTCGTTCCGTTCGGACGGGTCCGGGCCGACGTCAGCCCGCCGATGCGCGCCGGTGAGCGAGGCGGACCCAGGCGTCCGCACGATCGAGCGCGAACCGGTCGATCCCGACCGGTCTGAAGGCGATCCACCCCTGGCCGCGAGACGATGCCAGGGTGTCCGGCGTGCGCAGCGCCGCCGCGGCGATGGCGGGGTCGAGCGCCACCTCGAGCCGGTCGGGCATCAGCACCGCGAACACCCGACCCTCGGTGGCATAGGTGACGGACTCGCCGTCCCGCTGCCGGGTCACGCCGTCCAGCTCCTCGATCACGGCCTCGACGCGCTCGTCCAGCGTCTCGTCGGCCTCCTCCTCGGCAACGGCGGCCCCTTCGACCGCCTCCGCGGCGTCGAGGGGCACGTCCTCGTCCAACTCGTCCTCGGCCGGGTCCGGCAGGTGGCCGTTTCCGTCCGGACCGCTCACGCCACGGCCTCCATGATCGCCCGGAGCTCCTTGAGGTGCTCCTCGTAGTGCTCGGTGGTCTCGCCGAAGAAGTACTCCTGGCGCGCCGCGTGCTTGATCCAGCGGGCCTCGGGAACCACCGTGAGGTAGCCCCGCAGCTCTCCGGAGACGGTCCGGAACAGCTTGCGGACCGCGGCGATCGGCATCGCCCGGAAGCGGGCGATCCCCGCCTCGTTCATGTGGTCACCGGCGTCGGGACCCGAGCTCCACAGGGCCTCGAGGCGGTCCATCGTGGGGCTTTCCTCACTCATCGCCAGCTCCTTGGCGGTGGCCAGGGCGGCTTCCTGCCACAGGATCATGTGGCCCATGAGGTCCCGGCCCGACCACCCGCCGGCTGCGGCGACCGGGATGTCCAGCTGTTCGTCGTTCAGGGCGTCGAGGGCTTCGTAGGCGCGAAAGCCGTCGCGCTCGTCTTCGAGGAAGGAGAGGGCGTCGAGGTACATGCCCGCATCCTAACCCCGGCGCTCCCGGGTGGCGCGCCCCGGGGTGGCGCGCCCGGTGCTAGAGTCCGGCGCGTGGGCAACCAGCCGCCGTTCAGCCTTCCCCCGGTCGACCCGTCGACCGCGAAGGTCGACGCCACCTCGCTGACACCGGAACTCCTGGCCGGTCTCCTGGCCGACGGCGACGACGAGCTGGCCGGCTGGGCGCTGCGCCACGCCCTTGCCGAGTCGACTCGTGTCTCCATCTACGACGGCCTGGTGAGCGACGCCATGCGCCTCGTGGGCGAGCGCTGGCAGAGCGGGCAGTGGTCCGTCGCGGAGGAGCACCTCGCCTCCCGGACGCTGCTGCGGGCGCTGGAGCGCGTGGCACCCGAGCTGGGGCCCGAGGGGCGCGTGGGGCCGCTGGCCGTCCTCGCCGGGGTCACGGGCGAGCAGCACATGATCGGCCTCGTCTGCCTGGAGCACGTCCTGGCGGAGGACGGCTGGACCGTCGTGAACCTGGGTGCGGACCTGCCGGCCCAGGACCTGGGCACGTTCGTCGCGCGGAACGAGGTCACCCTCGTCGCGCTCTCCGCGTCGGGTCCCGAGCGCGTCGGCGCGCTGCTCGAGTGTGTCGGCGCGGTGCGAGCCGCCGCGGGTGACCGCAAGGTCCCGGTCCTGGTCGGCGGTCGGATCTCGGTCCAGCCGGACATCGGCCGAAGGGTGGGCGCCGACGGGGTGGCGCATTCGCTGGCCGAGGCGGTCTCGCTCGCGGCGACCCATCGGCCGGCCCGGACCGGGACCCAGGCCGAGACCTAGACCGAGACCGGCTCGCGGTACTCCCCGAAGACCCCGCGCAGGACCCGGCACTGCTCGCCGACGGTCGCGTACGCCTCCGCGCACCGCAGGAAGTGCGGCATCAGGTTCGTCTCGCTCGACTCCGGGCGCGAGGCAGCCTCGCGCAGCCCCGCGAGCGCCGCACCGACCGCCTCCGCGTCCCGCCCCGCCCGCGTCCGGGCCAGCCGGGCGAGGTGCCGCTCCAGGGAACCCGCGGGCACCTGGAGGACGGGCACCCGGATCGGCTCGGCGTTCTGGTACCCGTTGACGCCGACGACGATCCGCTCGCCCGCGTCGAACTCGCGCTGGTAGCGGTAGGCGGCGTCGGCGATCTCCCGCTGCGGGTACCCCTCCGCGATGGCCTTGACCATGCCGCCGCGGGCGTCGATCTCGTCGAGATAGCGCCAGACCTCCCGCTCCACGCGGTTGGTCATCGATTCCACGAACCACGACCCGCCCAGCGGGTCGACGGTGGAGGCGACCCCGGTCTCCTCGGCCAGGATCTGCTGCTGGCGAAGCGCGAGGAGCGCGGCCTCCGCGGTCGGCACGGCGAGCGCCTCGTCGTACGCGTCCGTGTGGAGGCTCTGCGTCCCGCCGAGGATGGCCGCCAGGGCCTGCGTCGCGACCCTGGTGAGGTTGTTGAGCGGCTGCTGCGGGGTGAGCGACACGCCCGCGGTCTGGGTGTGGAAGCGCATCCAGGCCGAGCGCTCCTGCGTGGCGCCGTAGCGCTCGCGCATCAGCTTCCACCAGATGCGGCGCGAGGCCCGGAACTTGGCGACCTCCTCGAAGAAGTCGCTGTGGCTGTTGAAGAAGAACGACAGGCGGGGCGCGAAGTCGTCCACGGCGAGCCCGCGGGCCACCGCCGCCTCCACGTAGGCCATCCCGTCGGCGATCGTGAACGCCAGCTCCTGGACGGCCGTCGAGCCGGCCTCGCGGATGTGGTAGCCGCTGATCGAGACCGTGTTCCACCGGGGCAGCTCACGCGTCCCGAACTCGATCGTGTCCGTGACGAGCCGCAGGGACGGGCCGGGCGGGAACAGGAACTCCTTCTGGGCGATGTACTCCTTGAGGATGTCGTTCTGGATCGTGCCCTCGAGCGCGGCCCGCGGGACACCGCGCTTCTCGGCCGCCGCGATGTACATCGCCCAGATCGGGGCGGCCGGGGCGTTGATCGTCATCGAGGTGCTGACGCGCTCGAGCGGCAGCCCCGAGAGCAGGACCTCCATGTCGGCGAGGCTGCTGACCGCGACGCCGCAGGTGCCGAACTCGCCCTCGGCCTCCGCGTCGTCCGTGTCGTAGCCGTAGAGCGTGGGCATGTCGTAGGCGATCGACAGGCCGGTCTGGCCCGCGTCGAGAAGCTGGCGGAACCGGGCGTTGGTGTCCTCGGCGCTGCCGAAGCCGGCGAACATCCGCATCGTCCACGGCCGCGACCGGTAGCCGGTCGGGTGGATGCCGCGCGTGAACGGGGGCTCGCCCGGCATGCCCACGTCGCGGAGAGGATCGAAGGCCACATAGGGACCGCTGCCGTCACGGAGCGGGCTGCCGTGGTGGTCGACTGCCGTAGGCCCACCGGGACCCTCGGGCCCCTCCCAGTCCCACGGACCGTAGAGGCCATCGACGGCAATGTCGCCCAGCGTGACGAAGCGGTCGCGGCGCTCCGGCAGGCGCTCCAGGGAGGGCCGGAGGCGCTCGATCCGCCAAGCGTTCCGCCGTTCGGCCCAGGCGTCGGGACGGTCGCTCATCGTCGGCCGACTCTAGCACGCGGCTCGGGCCCGGCCTCGCCGGCCCTCGCCGAAGGGGGGCCACGTTCCTCCGCGGGCGGTCGACCACGGCGCTCCGCGACCACGATCGGCACAATTCCCTAGCGGGCCGATAGTCGCGGCAGGGCGTCGTCCGATGGTCCGGGCGTTGCCAGCCCGCGCCTGACCATCGCCACCCGTGCGCCCCGTACACGCGACCCATTGAGTTGCTCGAGGCACGCTCGTACGGTGGTCGTGCGTTCGAAACGCGCCGACCCACGACCTACCGGGAGCAACCTGGGGCATCGGTCACGGGCCGGAGGGCCGGACTACCCGGCCGTCGGGGACGCTCGACGGCACGGGGGCACCGGGTCCCCGGCCACGAGCCGAGTAACCAAGGCACACCGGCCAGCAGGCCCGGACGTGGGGCGGCTGCACTGATCGAGCTCGAGCACCCCCGGTTCCCCCCGGGGGTGCTTTCATGTCCGGCGCCGGCCCGTGACGATCAACCGTGGCCTCGGTCAGCCGCCCGGGTGCGGCGATCACCCGTGGGCTCGGCCAGCCGCCCGGGTGCGGCGATCGCCTCCTGTCGCCACCGCTACCGGTACGGGTTGGACTGCCAGCCCGGCCGCGACGGCCGGCCCGGCCGCCGGATCCCGCGCCGGTCCAGCTCCTCAACGATCACCCGCGCCGCCAGCGCGAGGTCCGGGTCCCGGGTCATCGTCCCCGCCAGCCAGTCGACGTACGACGGCTCGAACGCGACGATCTGGGCGAGCGTGTGCCCATGGAACTTGCCGAAGGTCACCTCGCGCTCCAGCGCCTCCTCGACCGTCGGCGGTTCCACCGGAACGTGGCCGGCAAGGCGACCCCGCTCCATCGGCCCCGACGGCTGCGAGGCGCGGAGCTCGGGTGTCGACCGCGCGGCACGGAACGGCGGCTGCCCCGCGAGCGGCATCCGGGAGCCCGGCGGCGTCGTGGTCTGGTTGCGGGGCCGGAACGTGCCGCTGAGGTCGAGGCGGCCGGTGACCGGGGTGGTCCGGGGCGGCGGAGGCGGACCCCCGGTGCGGCTTCCGCGCGTGCCCCGGCCCGGATCGCCCGTGCTGGCAGCGCCGGGGGCGCCGGCCTGGGCGCCGGCGGACCGGTGCCGGCCCGAGTGTCCTTCCCGGGTCTCGCCGGCCCTCGTCAGCGCCGCATACGCCGTGTTGATGTCCGCCATCCGGCGGGTCGCCCGTCGAGCCGCCTCGGGGTCGTCGCCCGTCAGGTCCGGGTGGTGGAGCCGGGCGAGGGACCGCCAGGCGGCCTTGATCGCGTCGGCGGATGCGCCGGGCTCGACGCCGAGAACGGCATGCGGATCCTTGTGGGGCACGCCTCGAGTGTATCCCGCGGCGCCGGCGTGGCCCCGGCCCGGTTCCTCGACCCTGCGCCGGTCTGGCGCCCTCTCGGGCTCGCTCGGGCCCCGCGACCTGCTGACCGCGTGACCGGACTCCGGTAGCCGCGCCCCGCGGTGCCCTGCACGGCGTGCCGTACGTGGATCGGGACCGCGGGCATTTGACAACCGCGGCCCGCCGCGGTCCGATGGCACGGATGGTTCCGCTCCACAACGCCCGTCGCGCCGGCGTCGCTGCCGCCCTCGCCGCCCTGCCCGTGGCGCTGGCCTACCGGTTCGCGCTTGCCTACCGCGTGCGCGCCGGGTATCCGCGCAGGCACCCACCCATCTGGACGCCCGATGACGTCGGCCTCGCCTACGAGACCCTGGACGTGCCGACGCCGGACAGCCTCCGGCTCCCGGCCTGGTTCGTCCCCGCGGGTGCCGGCCGGGCCCCCGGCGTCGTCCTCGTCCACGGCTGGGAATCGGCGCGTGACCGGACGCTCCCCCACGTGCAGGTCCTCCACGCGGCGGGGTTCCACGTCCTGACGTTCGACGTGCGCGGGAACGGTGCGAACGGCGCCGAGACGCTGCCCGTGTCCGTGGGCGAGTACGCGGCCGACGCGAGGGCCGCGGTGGCGGCGATGGCGGCGCGGCCCGAGGTCTCTCGTGTGGCCGTCCTCGGACACTCGATGGGGGCGGCCGGAGCCCTCGTGGCGGCAGCCGCAGACCCGGACGTCGCCGCCGTGATCGCGGTCGCCACACCCGCCGACCCGTACCGTCTCACACGCCAGACGTTCCGCCTCGCCCGCCTCCCCATCCCCGGCCCGCTCGCCTGGCCGCTGGCCTGGCTCACGACGCGGGTCTACCTGCGCCCCCGGGGACACACGATTGCGTCGGTGAACGCCACGCGCGCCATCCGGAACATCGCCGTCCCGGTGATGCTGGTCCACGGCGAGGACGACGGGGCGGTCCCGGTCGCCCACCTCGCGCGGTTGGCCGCGGCCCGCCGGGCCGCCCGCCCGTACGCGGTGACCGAGACGCTTGTGGTGGCAGGAGGACGCCACTCCTGGCTCTACGAGTTCCCGGCCTACCGCGCCGCCATTGCGCGCTTCCTCGCCGTCGCTCTCGCGGGACCCGTGCCGCCGGAGGTGGCCGCCGCTCTCGCCGAGGCGGTCCCGGCGTTCCGCCTGCCCGAGCCCGAGCGCCTGACCGCCCTGGACGAGGAGCCGGGCGGCTTCCGCTCGCTGGCAGGGATCTTCCGGCCGCGCCTGCGATCGGCAGGCGCCGGCAACTCCGATGACCCGGCAGCCGCTGCCGCTCCCGTCACCCCCGGGGCCACTCCCACCGCGATGCCCACACCCGGACCCGCCGCCCGATGACCGCCTGGGACGCCGTCCACGACAAGCGCGCCGTGCGCGAGTTCGCCGCCCGCCCGCTGGAGGCCCGGCACCTCGAGCGCATCCTCGCCGCAGGGCGCCGCGCGCACAGCGCCAAGAACCGGCAGCGCTGGGGCTTCGTGGTCGTGCAGGACCGGGCGAGCCTGCAGGCGCTGGCGGCGGTGGGTCCCTGGGCCGGGCACATCGCTGGAGCGGCCGTGGCCATCGCCCTCGTCACGCCGGATCCCCGGGCGCCCGATGCACCGTTGAGCATCACCTGGGACCTGGGGGGTGCCGCGGCCCAGATGATGCTGGTCGCCTGGGAGCTCGGCGTCGGGAGCTGCCCGGCCACGGTCTACGACCACGCCCGTGCCCGAGAGCTGCTGGGCTACCCGGAGGGGATGCACTGCGAGTTCATCCTCTCGTTCGGCTACCCGGCCGACCCCGCCGTCCTCTCGCGACCGAGCCGCCCCGGTGGCCGGCGGCCCGCGAGGGATGTCGTCCACCAGGAACGATGGGACGGACCCCCTGAGCCCTGACCGCATGGGCGGGACCACCCTTGATCGCACCCGTGGGACTGCCCGTGGCCGCTAGCTCGAGACGGTCCCGGGCCACTCGTCATCATCGGGCTCCACGTCGAGGGCCTCGAGCAGGCTCTCGGGGCCGATGACCGGCCGCTCGGGCGCGGGTGCGCCCTCGGCCATGTACGAGTCCACCGCGGCATCCAGGCCCACGTCCCCGCCCGCCTGCTCCGACAGCAGCCACTTGTGCTCGAGCACGTCGCAATACGCCTGCACGAGGTCCCGATCGCGGCCCACCAGCCCCGCGATCCGGGCCTGCGTCGGCCGGTAGACGTCCCGCAGCCAGCGGGCCGCCGCCTCCTCGGGCGCCACGTCCCGCTGCTCGTGGAACTCGAGCCAGGCGCCGTACTCCCCGAGGTCGTGGAGCAGGATGCGCGCCTGCCCCTCGAGCGTGCGGAGGCGGGTCCGCCGCTCAAGCTCGTTCGCGTGGTACCGGCGGGTCGTGACCGAGGTCAGCAGCCGCACGGCGCCCTTCGGGCCCACCGGGTCAACCGCGATGTCGACGCTGAAGCCCAGGTCGTTCAAGCGCCGCAGCCGGGTGCGGATGGCGCGTCGGTCGCCGGGGATCATCTCCGGCTGGTCGTGCAGCTCGCTCCAGACCGCCCGGTAGCGGCGCCGCACGGACTCGGCGGCCTCGATCGCGGCGTCGGCGTCGTCGGGGTGGTCCTGGTAGGCGGCCAGATCCGCGAGACCGAAGGCCACGTTCTCGACGAGGATGTCGAGGTCGAACCGGCGCTGGCCGTCCGAGAGGGCCGGGTGGACCTCGCTCGTCTCCGCGTCCACGAGGTAGGCCTGGAGCCGGTCACCGTCGCGCCGGAAGAGGGTGTTCGAGAGCGAGCAGTCGCCCCAGTACACGCCGCCGCGGTGCAGGTCCACCAGGAGCAGGGCCATGGCGTCCAGCAAGCGCTCGCGGTAGCCCGCGCTGACCGGCCGGAACCGCATCAGCAGGCGCCGGTACTGCATCGAGTGGCGGAGGTACTCGGTCACCAGGATCGCGTCGCCCTGGTCCGGGCGCTCGGCCAGGCCCACGGCCCGGACGGACGGCAGGCCGGCGTCCTCCAGGTGGCGCAGGACGTCGAACTCGCGGCTCGCGACCGCTGCGGGCAGCTCCTTGAGCGCATACACGATGCCGCCGGAGACGAGGAATCGGACGAGGTGCCGGGACGGCCCGACGGGCAGCTCCCGGAAGCGGTGGCCGACGGCGTCCCAGCGATCGAGCGGCCGCTCCCAGGGCAGGTCGAGGAGCGCGGCCACCTCGTCGCGGAGGCGAAGGCGCGGGAACATCGGGACGTGGTTCCGGGTTGCGGTGAGCGCGAGCCGGACGGGTCAGGGGCGCTTGCGCAGATAGGCCGCGACGCCCGCGTCATACCCGAGCGATTCGAACAGCTTCCGGGCCTCCGGCCGGTGATGGCCGGCCGTGATCTCCAGGAAGCTCGCGCCCTCCGCCCTGCACACGGCCTCCGCCTCCGTCATCAGGCGGCGCCCGATCCCCCGCGCCCGGACACCCGGGTCAACCACGAGCGCGACGATCCGGGCAAAGCGCTCGTCCGTCTCGAACCTCGGCAGCAGGTGGAACGCGATGAAGCCGATGACCTCCTCCCCGGCCTCCGCCACGAGCACGTGCGACTCGGGACCGGAGAAGCGCTCGATCCGGGCCGCCAGGTCGCTGGCTCCGGCGGGGTAGCCCTCGTCGGTGAGCAGGGTGGCCAGACGATCGGCATCGGACACCGCGGCGGCGCGGACGGTGACAGTGGCAGCGTCGTTCATGTGACGATGGTACCGCCGGGAGGATCGGGCGACGCGTTCATGCCCCGGGGTGGGCGACGACGACCAGGTGGGGCCCGGATGGAACCCCGGCCACGAGAACGGACGGCCCCAGCGGTCCCCGTCGGATCGCCGACAGGCCGACGCCGCGCAGGACGGCCGCCCCCAGCCACGCCTCCAGGCCCTCCGTGGGCTCGAGGTACAGCGCACACGGCCCCTCGCCGTCGCGGGCCAGCGAGGCGGCGAGACGTCCCTCGGTCACGGGCTCGGCCAGGACCAGCACGCGCCCGGGCAGCCCAGGCGACTCGCGCGTCCGCGTCCGCGCCCCGAGGTGCGGCTCGCCGTGACCGCCCCCGGCCTCGGTGAGACCCAGCCACGGGTCCAGCTCCGCTTCGGCGCGATCGAGGTCCACTGTCGCCCAGCCGACCCCCGCGAGGCGAAACGCGGTGGTCACCCGGATCGCGTCGCCGCCTCCGGCGACGCCGTCCACGGCGGCCGAGGGGTCGATCGGCTCGAACACCAACCGTCCACCGGCGTGCGGCTCGTCGTCGGGAGCCTCCTGTCGCCAGGGCACGAGCTCGAGGGTCGTGTCGCCGAGGCCCACGAACCGCGCCCCGGCGACGAGCCCGTGCACCCGTGCGGCTGTTCCGAGGCGGTGCTCGAGGTCCGCTGCGAGCACAGCCGGGTCGGCGGCCTGCCAGGTGAGCCTCGCCCAGCCCGTCACGGGATCAGGCGCTCCGGCTGTTCATTCGAGCAGCAGGTCCGGCGACTCGCCGATCGACGCGAACCCGAGCCGCTCGTACAGGTGCAGGGCCGGCGTGTTGCCGCTGAACACGCCCAGGTACACCGTGTCGCCGGGCAGGGTTCGGGCGGCTGCCACGGCGTGACGAGTCGCCAGGCCCGCCAGGCCGCGGCCACGGAAGCCGGGCAGCGTCCCGATCGACGACAGGTAGGTGTGTCCGCCGAACGACGTCGCCTTCGCGACCGCGGCCGGCAGGCCGTCGACACGGGCGATCACCAGCACGACCCTCGGGTCGTCCAGCGTCAGGCGCAGGTCGGCGGCCAGCTTCGGGCCGCTTTCCGGCCTGGCCCCGAACGACGCCGCCAGCACCCGGGCGATGTCGTCAGGATCGGACGGTCCGGCGTCCGCCGGACGGCGGATCGCCCGGAGCGTCACACCCGGATCCAGCTCCTCGCGTCTCACGGGCCCGCAGGCGTGCCGGGCGCGGAGGACCATCAGGTGCCCGCCTCCCACGTCGCGGAACCCGTTCGCGGTCAGCCGTCCCGCGAGATCGGCCGGCTCCGCATGGACCGGAGAAGGCCAGACGTGGGGCCGGCGGCCCAGCACCATGAACAGCGCGATCGACTCGGTCAGCCGCCGGTCGAAGGCGGCCGGCTCCGAGGGCCACCGGACGCGAGCCATCCGGTTCCAGAACGGGTCGGCGTCACGGGCGTCGTACAGGACGAGGGCATCCCCGAGGTCCCGCACCTCACGGCTGGGAATGGCATGCGCATCCGTCTCGTGCCGCTCGATGGCCAGCATGGCGGAGGGATCGATCGTGGTCGTCCTGGTCACCCGGCCACGATACCGGGGGACGGCGCGGGCTCGACCGGCGTTCCAGCCCGCGGCCGCCTGCCTGCGGTCGTCATGGCGATCGCGCTTCGGGCGACGATCCCGCTACCGGTGGACGGCGATCGCGCTCGCCCCCGACGGCAGGTCCATGAGCTCAGGCATCGGCAGGCCGGCATCCGCGAACCACCCGAGCGCCTCGGAACGGGTGACCAGGCGGCCCCCGCCGACGATCTCGTCCAGCTGGGTGCCGGCGATGAGCTCCCCCAGCCGCGTGTGGAGCTCCTCCGGATCGGACGGCAGGTGCCAGTCGAGCGCCACCAGCCAGCCCCCGGGCTGCACGGCGCCCCACGCCGATCGCAGCGCCCCGACGGGGTCGGGCAGCCCGTGGAGCGCGTACTGGAAGTACGCGAGCTCGAATTCGCCAGCGTGGCCCACCACGGCGACGTCGCCCTGCTCGATCGTGATCCGGTCCTGGAGCGCCGCCGCTTCCACGTTGGCCCGCGCGCGCACGACGGAATCCGGCTCGAACTCGATGCCGGTCAGGAAGGTTCCCGGGAACCGGCGCGCCATGGCGATCAGCCATCGGCCCCCACCGCAGTGGACGTCGAGGATTCGGGATCCCGGCCGAAGGTCGATGACCAGCTGCGGGAGAGCCGCCAGCACCTCCTGGAAGAAGACGCCGATGTCCTGCAGCGTCAGCCGCTCGATCGCTGCCCGGTAGCGGTCCGGGCGCGCCGACAGCGGACGTCCGGTCCGGAGGATGTCCGGCAGGATCCCGTAGTCGAGGCTGGCGACCGCGGCAAACTGGAACAGCCCCCCCAGGTAGGCCGACCGGTCGGCATCGAGGAGAAGCATCGCCACGTCGGTCGGGACCCGGATCCGCCCCTCGTCGATCTCCACGAGGTCGTGAACATCGGCCCCCCACGCCCACCGGCCCACCAGGTCGGGCTCCGTTCCCGTCTGCCGTCCGAGCTCCTCCTGCGTCATGCCCGACGGACCGGCCTCGCGCAGCCGGGCGAAGAACCCGAGCTCGATGCCCACGTGCGCATACCATGTGAGGTAGAAGCCGCCCAGGCTCGTGATCATGTCGTCGAAGCGGTCGTCGAAGAGCATGGGCGGATTGTGACATGCCGCGGGCCCGTTACCGCGACGCGTTCGGACGCTGCGCCGCGGCCCAGGGATCGCCGTCCAGCGGTGCTAGGATCGCGCCCCGACACCCGGCCGACCCAGCCCGGAGCCGCCCCGCGATGCCCTCGCCCGCCTCCATCCCGACGTGCAACGGAATGACCCGGGTCCGTGTTCCGAGATGGTGATGGACGACACCGCCCTCGCCGAGCACCTTGCCCTGGACCTCGACGGCTCGTTCGAGGTCCTCGTGCACGCCCACGTGGACCGCTGCTACACGATCGCGCTGCGGGTGCTGGGCAACCCCCACGACGCGGAGGAGGTGGCCCAGGACGCGCTGGTGCGGGCCTACCGGGCCCTATCGGGCTACGAGCCGGCCCGGATCCGGGATCTCCGGCTTCGCGCCTGGCTGGCCACGATAGTCGTCAACCTGTGCCGAAACCGCGGCCGGCGCCACGCGCTGCCGGCGACGCCCCTGGGGCTGCTTGCGGAGGCGGGCGAAGAGCCCGCGGCCGATTCCTCCTTCGATCCGGCCGCCCTCGTCGCGCGGGCAGAGCAGCGCGAGCGGCTCGGGGCCCTGATCGCCGGTCTGCCGGAGCGGTACCGGATACCGGTCGTCCTCCGCCATGTCGATGACCTCACCTACGCCGAGCTGTCCCTGGTGCTCGGCCGCCCCGAGGGCACGCTCCGGGCCCAGGTCCACCGCGGCCTGGCCATGCTGCGTGCCGCCGCGGCGGGCACCGGGCTCGAGGAGCTGACCGCATGAGCCGTTCCGTCACCACCACCGGGCCCGCCAACGACGACGCACCCGGCGGGCTGTCCGCGCTGGCGGCCGCCGCCCCGGCCCACCTCGTCGACGACGTCCTCGTCGAGACCGGCCTCGTCGACCGGACGGCGCCCCTCGCCTCCCCGATCGGCACGCTCTGGGTCGCCTGGAACGGCCGCGGCGTCAGCGAGGTCGACCTGGCCGACGACGGGCCGGCCGCGGCCGCCCGCCACCAGGCCCGCTCCGGCCGCCGGACGCTCCCCGTGCCGTCCCTGCCCGACCGGCTGGCGGATGCCATCGCCCGCCGCCTCGCGGGGGAGCGGCGCGTCCGGATCCCGCTCGACCTGCGCGGCCGGACGGAGTTCGAGGTCGCCGTCTGGACCAAGACGCTGGAGATCCCCCGTGGTGAGGTCCGTCCATACGGGTGGATCGCCGCGGAGATCGGGCGCCCCAGGGCGGTCCGCGCCGTGGGCACGGCGCTCGGGCACAACCCGGTCCCGCTGATCGTCCCGTGCCACCGGGTCGTCCGCACGGACGGGACCATCGGCCGCTACAGCCTCGGCGGCCCCGCCAACAAGTGGACGGTCCTGGCCGGGGAGGGCCTTGACCCGGCCGCCCTCGAGGACGCGGCCCGTCGCGGCGAGCGGCTGCTGGGCTCGACGACGACCCGGGTCGTCTGCTGGCCCACCTGCCGCAACGCGCGCCGGATCGAGGCTCGCAACCGCGTGACCTTCCGTTCGCTCCGGGACGCGAATGCTGCCGGGTATCGCGCGTGCAGGGTCTGCCGCCCCACGGCGGTGGGGCCGGCGGTGGTCGGAAGGGACGCAGGGGGAGACGCCCGGGACCGTGCGTGGTCGTCACCGTCCGGCCACTTGGCCTAGGCCATTAGCACAAGACGTCCCGGATCGGTACACTCGCCCCTCCTTCCGCCAGGAGCCGCCAGCCGGATGCACAAGCCCGCCAGCCCCGTTTCCATCTGGTCCGGCATTCTCGTCCTGTACGTGGTCTGGGGTTCCACGTACCTCGGCATGAAGCTCGCCATCGACACGATCCCGCCGTTCGTGATGGGCTTCACGCGCTTCGTCCCGGCCGGGCTGTTGCTCGCCGGCGGGGTCGCCCTTCGCGAGCATGGCGCCATCCGCCGCCCGTCTGCCACCGAGCTGCGCGATGTCACCATCGTCGGGGCATGCATGCTCCTGGGCGGAACGGGTCTCGTCGCCTGGGGCGAGCAGACCGTCGCGACCGGCATCGCCGCCCTCCTCATCGGGCTCGTCCCGATGTGGCTCGCCGTGTTCGGGCGCATCCTCCTCGGGGACCGGATCCCAGTCCTCGCCGCGGCCGGGATCGCGGTGGGCATGGTTGGGGTCGCGATCCTCGCCTGGCCAACCGGCGGTGTCGGCGCCCTGGATCCGGCCGGCCTGCTGGCCCTGATCGTGTCCCCCATGTTCTGGTCCCTCGGCACGCTCTACGCCGCGAGGCGGGCGGTGCTCCCGAGGCCCGCCCTGCTCTCCACCAGCCTCCAGATGATCGCCGGCGGCCTGGCCTTCCTCATCGCGGCCGTGCTCACGGGCGAGCTGACCGGCTTCGACCCGGGCGCCGTGTCGGCGACCAGCTGGTTCGGGATCGCCTACCTCATCGTCGTTGGCAGCCTGGTCGGCTTCACCACCTACGCCTGGCTGCTCACGGTGGCGCCGCTGGGCCGCGTCGCGACGTACGCGTACGTGAACCCCGTGGTGGCCGTGATCCTCGGGTCGATCGTCCTGGGCGAGCCGCTGACGGCGCGGACGGTCGTTGCCGCGGCGGTGATCGTCCTGGCGGTCGCCCTGATCGTCACGGCTCGCGGCCGAGGCACCAGGACGACGCGCCGCGAGGCCGTCCCCGCGCCGGCCGAACCGTCGCGCGGCTGACCGACGAGTCGGCGCCGCCCCGGCCGGGAGCCGTTGGCCAGGCGGGGTGTCCACGGGCGGATGTTCACGGGCGGGTGCCCTGGGCGGGGTGCCCCTGGCCGGCGGCTACCCGCGTTGGAACCCCTGGGCCGGCCACGCCTCGCACCGGAGCGGGCGGTCGTCGCGGTAGCCAAGGGCGTAATCCGCCTGGATCAGCGTGTGGAGCTGGCTCGTGCCCTCGTAGATCACCGCGGCCTTCGAGTTCCGGAGGTACCGCTCGACGGGGAACTCGTTGGAGTACCCGTTGGCGCCATGGATCTGGATCGCGTCCAGCGCCGCCTGCACCGAGTGCTCCGTGGCGTGCCACTTCGCGAGCGACGTCTCGCGCGTGTTGCGCAGGCCGCGGTTCTTGAGCGCCGCCGCCTGCCACACCAGGAGCCGACCGATCTCGGTCCCCTTTGCCATGTTCGCGATCATCTGCTTGACCAGCTGGTGCCGGCCGATCTCCTGGCCGAACGTCTCGCGCTCGCGCGCGTACTTGAGAGAGGCGTCCAGGCATGCCTGCGCCAGGCCGACGGCGCCCGCCGCGACCGTGAACCGTCCCTGGTCGATGGCGCTCATGGCGATCAGGAAGCCCTCGCCCTCCTCGCCGATCCGGTTCTCGATCGGGACACGGACGTTGTCGAAGTCGATCAGCCCCGTGTTCCCGGCCCGGATGCCCAGCTTGCCGTGGAGCGAGCCCGTGGACAGGCCGGGCATGCCCCGTTCCAACACGAACGCCGTCACGCCCTTGTGCCTCTTCGCCCGGTCCACGGTGGCGAAGACGAGGAAGCTGTCGGCGAGATCTGCGAGCGAGATCCAGATCTTGTGCCCGTTGAGGACATAGGAGTCACCGTCGCGACGGGCCGTGGTCGCCAGGCTGCCGGCGTCGGTGCCCACGCCCGGCTCCGTCAGGCCGAACGTCGCGAGCCTCTCGCCCTTCGCCTGGGGAACCAGCCAGCGCTGCCGCTGCTCCTCCGTCCCCCACTGGAGCAGGGTCAGGCTATTGAGGGCCACGTGGACGCTCTGGACGACCCGGAACGCCGTGTCGGCCCGCTCCAGCTCCTCGCACAGGATCGCGAAGCTGCCGTAGTCCATCCCGGCGCCGCCGTACTGCTCGGGGATCGGCGCCCCCAGGAACCCCATCTCGGCCATCTTCGCGAAGATCTCGCGGTGGACCTCCGCCTTCTCGTCCCAGTCGCGGATGTGGGGCCGGATCTCCGCCTCTACGAACGAGCGGACGGCGTCGCGAACGAGCCTGTGCTCGTCGGTCAGGGTGAAGTCGATCACGGCGTGCTGGCCTCGGGCTGGAACCCCGCACGATCGACGGCGGGGGCGAACGGACGCGCGGCCATGCTACCGCCGGGTCGGCGCCCCTCGCGGCAAGTCCCGCGGACCGGGGCGGGTCCCGCGGACCGGGCTGCTTCGGCGGCCCGCGGCGGCCCGGCGCCCTGATCGGGGGGCGGGTGACGGCCGCCCGGGCCTGCTCCCTATACTCGCGCCGTGGACACCTTCGATAGCAGCTCCGTCACCCTCGACCTGGCCGCCCTCGCGGATCCCAACATGTCACCGGTCCTCGGCCGGTACATGGACCGGAGCTGGTCCCACGGGATCGGCCACCGCCTGTACGACACCGCCGGCAGGGGCTACCTCGACTTCGCCAACGGCATCGCCGTCACCGCCCTGGGGCACACCCACCCGCGCGTGACCGCGGCGATCCACGCCCAGGTGGACCGGCTCACCGGACCGGTGCACGCGATCGGCTTTGCCGAGCCCACGGTCACCCTCGCCCGGATGCTGGCCGACACCTTCCCGGACCCGCTCGACTCGGTCCTTTTCCTCAACTCGGGCTCGGAGACCATCGACGGCGCGATCAAGCTCGCCCGGCGCGTGACGGGCCGCCCCGCGATCCTCGCGTTTCGCGGCGCCTTCCACGGGCGGACGATCGGCGCGACGAGCCTCACCAGCTCCAGCATCAACTACCGGCGAGGGTACGAGCCGCTGCTGCCGTCGGTCTACCAGCTCCCCTACCCGGCCGCGTACCGGGACTTCGATGATGACGAGGAGGCGGCGACCGAGGCCTGCCTCGCCCGCCTGGACGACCTCCTGGCGACCACCGTGGCGCCGTCCCAGGTCGCCGCCGCGTTCATCGAGTGCGTCCAGGGCGAGGGCGGCTACTACCCGGCCCCGGCGTCGTTCCTCCGGGCCCTGCGGGCGATCTGCACCGAGCACGGCATCCTGCTGGTCGCCGACGAGGTCCAGTCCGGCTACGGGCGGACCGGCGAGATGTGGGCGTTCCAGCATGCCGGAATCGTCCCGGACGTGGTGTGCGTCGCCAAGGCCATCGCCAACGGGCTGCCCCTGTCGGCGATCGTGACCAGCAAGGCCCTCCAGCAACAATGGGGTCGCGGTGCGCACGGCACCACGTTCGGCGGCAACCCGGTCTCCTGCGCGGCCGGCGTGGCCGTCCTGGAGGCGATCAGGGACGAGGACCTCGTCGCCAACGCCCGTGCCCGCGGCGCGGAGCTGTCCGGCGGCCTGCGGGAGCTGATGGCCGAGTTCCCGTCGATCGGTGACGTGCGCGGACCCGGCCTGATGATCGGCGTGGAGTTCGTGACGGACCGCGGCACCCGCGAGCCGGACGGCGAGACCGCGGCGGCCGTGACGACCCGGGCCGCCGATGCGGGGCTGTTGCTCCTCGGCTGCGGGATCCACCACCAGGTCATCCGGTGGATCCCCCCGCTGGACGTCACCGTCCCCGAGATCGAGGAGGCCCTGCGGCTCTTCGAAGGCGCCCTGCGGGGCTGAGCCTCTCGGTCGGCCCGTCGGGGTCCGGGCCCGGGATACGGACCCTGCCCCGGAGGGTCAGGAGGCCCGGCGGAAGCTCACCCGGACGGATCGGTTGGCGGACGCCGACTGGGTGTGGCCCGTCACGTACAACGTGGTCCGGGGCGTGGCCGTCGTGATCAGCTGCGTGCTGCTCGCGCGGCCATTGGCATCCGTGATGGCCCTCGTACGGACCACCTTGCCGTTGAAGTTCCAGGTCCAGTCGACGAGCAGGTTCGGGACCCCCTTGCCCTTGGCGTCGCGGGCGAGGCTCGTGACCTTCACCACCTGCCCCGGCACGACGGTCTTGCTCGAGACGACGGTCTTGAAGCCCGCACTGCCCGACCCGAGCTTGGGCGTGATGGCCCACCACGAGCTCGCGGTCGCGACGACGCCACGGACGGTGACCGACGCCGAGACCGGCAACCGAGCGAGCTTGGGGCTCGTCCCGACGTTGCCGTGGCGTGACTGGTAGCCGCTGCCGTCGGTGAACAGGATCTCGGTCCGCTTGCCCGTGGACGTCGGCCAGGCGACGACCACCCGGAGGCCCTCGATCGGCTTGCCCTTGACGTCGAGTGCCGTGACGCGCGCGGCCTGGAAGTCCTCGTTGGACTTCACGCCGGTCCACTTGACGGAGAGCTTCAGCGAGCCGACTGCCGGCTGCGCCCCGACATCCCGGGAGATGGACCAGATGATGTCGGCGAGGTCGTTGCTCGCCCGCTTCATCAGGAGGCCGGTGATCTTGCTGATCCTGGCAGTCAGCCGCACGCCGTCCGCCCTGAGGTAGCTATAGAGGTCGGCGAAATAGCCGCGCGAGTAGGCGGCCGTGGCTACCGCGGTCTTGCGGATGTCGGAGATCGCGGTGACGGTCCGCCGGGTTGACTGCCAGTCGGCCCGGTCGGTCGAGCGCCGCTGCACCGAATTGACGAGCAGCTCGTAGTTCCCGTGGGTCGGGTCCTTCCCGATGCCGTCGTACGAGGTATGGAACGGCTGGGACAGGTCGCCCAGGATGTGACTCAGCAACCCGAGGTGGTAGCTGGCGTCCTCGAACGCCGCGTGGGCGGCACTCGCGTCACCGGCCGCGCCGGCCGCGACACCCTCGTCGTAGGCCGCCTGGGCAAGGTCGTACAGGGTCGCGACGCTGTCGATGCCTCCGCTGCGCTCGCCGGTGTTCCGGTACACGTGCGCCAGCCAGGAGAGGGAGGGGTTCGTGTCGGGGTCGTCGCTCGCCAGGCGGGCAGTCTCCGGATCGAACCAGCCCGCGGCGCGGCCGTCGAGCACCTTGACGGCCTGGTCCACGATCCAGTCGTGGGTGCCGTAGCCGTCTCCGGCGTTGCCCCAGGCCAGTGCCGGCGCTGAGGGAACGACGAGGGCGGCGATGACCAGCAGGCCCAGGATGCCACGGGTCGTCCGACGGGGCACGATGCGGAGGGTCATCGCAGGGTCGCGATCAGCGATTGCGCGCCAGGAACGCCATCACGTCGTCGAGACGGAACCGCCTGTCGCCGCGCTTGCAGACACGGTAGTACGGCAGCTCGCCGCGGTCGCCGAGGCGCTTCACGGTGTTCACGTGGAGATGGAGCATCTCGGCGACTTCGCTCGCGGTGAGCATCGGTCCGAGTTCGTGGATCGCCATTGACGCCATCGTCTGCCTCTGCTGCTCTCGTGGACCGGCCGGTACTGTGGGCACTGCGGTATGGTCCGGCCCGCTGCTGATGGGAGTGTCGGGGTATGGTGCCGCCCGGGCAAGCCGTACTCTCGTCCAGCCGGTGGTACCAGCGGGGTTCCGGGGGCGTCCGGTGGGGTCCGGCCTGCCGTGGCGTCCGGTCCGGGTCGCGGGGCACGGCGTCCGAACTGGGTCGCCGGCGTGGTCCGTCGGGTGCGGCCGTGAGCCCTGCCTGGCCGTGAGCCCTGCCGGGGCCGGGATCGCTCGCCCGGCGCGTGGGGGCACATCCATGCGTCGACCGCTCGCGATCACCGGCCCCGAGGCGTCAAGTCCCGCGGCCGTCGAGCGGCGCGGGCCGACGTGCGCATTCTGAGCCATCGTGACCGAAATGCACCCACGAAGTGCGGGTTCCGGTGCGCGGACGCACCGGGTCCGGCACGCCGGTCCGGTCAGCGCGAACGTCCGGGTCGGGATCATCGGGTCCTGGCGGGCCGATCCGAGTACCCCGCATCACGATCCGGTCCGGACCTCCAGCAGCTCCAGCTCGGCCGTCGGGGGAAGCTGGTTCACCGCGCCGCAGGCCGGGCAGACCGCCATCGACCCGCCGACCATGTCGTCGTGACCCAGGGCCCCGCCGAAGCCGCAGGCGCAGACGAGCTCGACGTCGAAGGGCTCCAGGTCCAGCACGGCGCCGTTGAGCGGCCCCGTCGCGGTCAGCATGGCGAACGCCTGCCGGAGCACGTCCTCCGGGATCGTCGTGGCGTGGCGGACGCGGACGAGCGACACGGGCGACCCGCCGGCATGTGCCTCGGCCGCCTCGACGAGCTCCGCCACGAGCGAGACTTCATGCACGGGCGTGCTCCTCGACCACCGCGGCGACGGCGTCTGCGGCACGTTGGACGGCCCCCTCGACGACCGGCGTCAGCCGGTCCCCGACCTCGAGCGACGCGGCACCCACGCTGACCAGGACCACCCGCGGCGCGGTGCCCCACAGCTCCAGCGCCAGCCCGACGAGCCCGGTCGGGTCGAGATGGTGCGTCATCGCATCCCCGGCCACCACGGCCGGGTCCAGGCAGGTGACCGCCACGTCGCCCGGAGGAAGATCGGACGCCGCGTCCACGAGGACGAGCAGCGAGGCGCTGCTCGCATCGAACGCCATCTCCGGGGTCAGCTGGTGCGCCGAGCGCACCTCCGCATCGCCGAGCCTCGGGTCGCCGTCGAGGCGTGCCGCCACCGCGGGTCCGACGCCGTCGTCGGTGCGGAGGGCGTTCCCGTAGCCGACGACCAGCACGCCCCCGGCAGGCACGCCGACGGTGACGGCCGCCGTCACCGCGCCAGCTCGTCCAGGACGGCACCGCTCGGGGCGAGCAGCTGGACCTTGATCGCCATCTGGCCGAGGGCATGGGTGGAGCAGGAGAGGCACGGGTCGTAGCAGCGGATGACCGCTTCGACACGGTTGAGCATCGCCTCCTCGAGGCGGTCCGCCTTGACGTGCCGGCGGGCGACCTGCAGGACCGCCCGGTTCATCGCCATGTTGTTGTGACCGGTGGCGATGACCAGGTTGACCCACTCCACCAGCCCGTTGTCGTCCACCCGGTAGTGGTGCATGAGGGTGCCGCGGGGGGCCTCGGATACGCCGATCCCCTCGTTGCGGTTGATCCCGGCCACGGACCGCACGTGGTGCGACAGGATGTCCGGCCCGCGCAGGAGCTGCTCGATCTTCTCGATGGCGTGGAGCGTGTCGATGAGGCGGGCGTAGTGGTAGTGGAAGGAGGAGCTCGCGATCCGCCCGACGCGCCAGCGGAACTTCTCCAGCTCCTCGTCCGCGCGCGGCGTGCCGGTGCGCTCGGCCACGTTGAGCCGGGCCAGCGGGCCCACGCGGTACAGGCCGTCCGGGTAGCCCATCGGCTTCCAGAACGTGGACTTCAGGTACGACCAGGGCTCGACGGCCTCGCCGATGTAGTCGTTGAACGTCTTCGGATCGACCTTGTCGGCCAGGAAGTGCCCGTCGGCATCCACGACGCGCAGCCAGCCACCGTAGTGGTCCACGTTGCCCTGTCGGTCCACGAGGCCCATGAACGCGGAGCGGAAGTTGCCGAAGGTGCTGGCCTCCTCCTCCCAGCGCAGCATGTCGGACTTGTACCAGGCGATGGCACGCTCGACGGCGGCGATCGCGTCCGGGACACCGGCGAGGATCCGGTCCCGGATCTCGGGGGTGAGCTGGAAGGCCACGCCCCCGGGGACGATGCCCTCGGGGTGGATCCGCTTGCCGCCCAGCCACTCGATGATCTGCTGGCCCCACCTGCGCAGACCGATGCCGTCCTTCGCAAGCTCCGGGTTCTTCCGGGCAACGCCGACGATGTTGCGGACGGCCGGGTCCGCGTCGAAGCCGAACAGCAGGTCCGGTGACGAGAGGTGGAAGAACGACAGCGCGTTGGACTGGACGATCTGGCCCAGGTTCATGATCCGCCGCAGGTCCGCGCCGGTGGGCGTCGGCTCCACGGCCATGATGTCGTCCACCGCCTTGGCCGAGGCGATGAGGTGGCTCACCGGGCAGATCCCGCAGATGCGGGCCATGAGGGCCGGCATCTCGTGGACGGGGCGCCCCTGGGTGATCCGCTCGAAGCCCCGGAACTGGGTGACGTGGAAGTGGGCGTCGACGACCTCGCCACGGTCGTCGAGCTGGATCGTGATCCGGGAATGGCCCTCGATCCGGGTGACCGGATCGATCGTGATGGTCTGGCTCATGGCTGGGCTCCCCGTCAGCGCCCGAACCGGGCGCCGGCCACCGCGGGGGTGCGGCCGGACAGCAGGTCGTCGAGCAGGGTGTAGATGAGGTCCGCGTGCGGTGGACAGCCGGGCAGGAAGATGTCCACGGGGACCACGCGGTTGATGGGCTCCGAGGTCGGCAGGAGCGGTGGCACGAACTGCGTCGGCACCTGCGGGTTGATGTCCACGTTCTCCCGGTACGCCCGGTCCAGGAGCGGGGCGACCCCGATCGGGTTGCGCATGCCGGGCACGTTGGAGGTCACGGCGCAGTCACCGAAGGCGACCAGCACTTTGGTCCGCTCGCGGACCTGGCGGATCCTGTGCAGGTCCTCCGCGCTGGAGACCGCCCCCTCCACCAGGCAGACGTCCACGTCCTGGGGGAACTCCTTGATGTCGACCAGCGGCCCGTAGACCAGGTCGGCGCGCTCGAAGATGTCCAGCAGCCGCTCGTCCATGTCGATCAGCGACATGTGGCAGCCCGAGCACCCGTCGAGCCAGACGGTGGCGACCCGAGGCTTGCTCATAGCCCACGCTCCTCCTGGTGGACCCGAAGCCAGGGCAGGAACGGGCGCCTGGTCTTGCTGCCTGCGGCCACCGGGCGCCCCTTCTCGAACAGGGCGCCGGTGGGACAGACCTGGACGCACTTGCCGCAGCTCGTGCATGTCGGGGACTCGCCCCAGGGGATCCCCATGTCCGTCTGGACGCGGGTCTCGAGGCCCCGGTGCATCACGTCCCAGGTGTGTGCGCCCTCGATCTCGTCGCAGACGCGCACGCAGCGCAGGCACAGGATGCACCGGTTGTGATCGATCGCGAACAGCTTGTGGCTGGCGTCGAGGTCGACCTTCGGCACGATCCTCGGGAGCTCGAAGTGGGTCAGGGCCAGCTCGTCGGCAAGACCCTGCAGCTCGCAGTGGTTGTTGGCCACGCACACCGCGCAGACGTGGTTCCGCTCCAGGAAGATCATCTCCGTCGCGACGCGCCGGTACTCCTGGAGCGTCTCCGAGTGGGCGGTGACCTGCATGCCCTCCGTGATCTGCGTCACGCAGGCCGCGGCCAGCTTGGCCGAGCCCGCGATCTCCACCACGCACAGGCGGCAGGCGCCCCGATCGTGGATACCCGGGAGGTGGCACAGGCCCGGGATGTCGATCCCGTTCTCCTCGGCCACATCCATGATCGTCTGGCCCTCGGTCCCGGCCACGTCCCGGCCGTCGATGGTCAGGGTATAGACGGTCGTCATGCCATCACCTCCGCCGGCTGCTCGATCGTGCAGACGCCGGCGGGGCAGACCTTGTCCACGATGTGGGCCAGGTACTCGTCCCGGAAGTAGCGCAGCGTGCTGAAGATCGGGTTGGGGGCGCCCTGGCCCAGGCCGCACAGCGACATCCGCTGCACGATGCCCGCCAGCCGCTCGAGTCGGGCCAGGTCGTCCATCGTCGCCCGGCCCCGCGTGATGAGGTCCAGGAGCATCCACAGCTGGGTCGTGCCCACCCGGCACGGGACGCACTTGCCGCACGACTCGTCGCGGCAGAAGTCCATGAAGTACTTGGCGACGTCCACCATGCAGGACGTGTCGTCCATCACGATCATGCCGCCGGAGCCCATGAACGAGCCGAGCTCGATCAGCGACTCGTAGCTGACGGGGATGTCCAAGTGCTCGGCCGGGATGCAGCCGCCCGAGGGACCACCGGTCTGGACGGCCTTGAACGGCCGGCCGTCCACGATCCCGCCGCCGATGTCGTAGATGATCTCGCGGAGCGTCATCCCCATCGGGACCTCGACGAGGCCCGTGTTGACGATCCGGCCGGCCAGCGCGAACACCTTGGCGCCCTTGCTCTTGCCGATGCCGATGCCCGCGTACCACTCCGCGCCCTTGCGGACGATGGCCGGCACGCTGGCGAACGTCTCCACGTTGTTGATCAGCGTCGGGCAGTCGAACAGGCCCTCGACCGCCGGGTACGGGGGCCGCGGACGCGGCGTGCCGCGCTTGCCCTCCACGGACGCGATGAGGGCGGTCTCCTCGCCGCACACGAAGGCGCCGGCGCCGAGGCGGATCTGGACGTCGAAGGTGAACGAGGTGTCGGCGATGCCGGAGCCGAGGAGACCGGCCCGTTGCGCGTTCCGGATGGCCGTGCGCAGGCGGGCGACCGCGAGCGGGTACTCCGCGCGGCAGTAGATGTAGCCCTCGGTGGCATGCACGGCGAAGGCCGCGATGGCCATGCCCTCGAGCACGCGGTACGGGTCGCTCTCCAGGACGCTGCGGTCCATGAACGCGCCCGGGTCTCCCTCGTCGGCGTTGCAGATGACGTACTTCTGCTTGCCCTCGGCCTTGGCGACCGTCGTCCACTTGAGGCCGGTCGGGAACCCGGCGCCGCCGCGGCCGCGCAGCCCGCTCCGGGCGATCTCGTCGCGGACCTCGGACGAGGTCATCTCGGCCAGGACCTTCTTCAGGGCCTCGTAGCCTCCGCGCTCGACGTAGTCGTCGAGGCTCTCCGGGTCGATGCGGCCCATGTTCTCCGTGGCCACCCGGAGCTGCTTCTCGAAGAAGGGGCCCTGGGGCATGGGCTCGTCCGTCGGCTTGACGGCCCTGAGCGCCTCCACGATCGGCCCGATCCCGTCGGGCGTGACGCCGTGGAAGAGCTGCCCCGTCTCCGGGATCTCCACCAGCGGACCCGCGGCACACAGGCCGAGGCAGCCGACGCGCTTGACACCGACGTCGGCGAGGCCCGCCTGCGCCGCCGTCTCGCCCAGGCGGATCGTGATCTCGTGGGCCTGTGCCGACATGCAGCTGGCGGCCTCGCACACGAACGCATGGGCGCGCACCGGGCCCTCGTGGACTTCCTCGCTGATGACGCGGCGGCGGACGGGCCGCGCCGCGACCGGCTGCTCGCTCACATCGCCTCCAGTTGGGCGATCAGGTCGCCCGCGCTCACCTTGCCCTTGACGTCGCCGTCGATGATCGCCGCCGGCGCGAGGCTGCAGGCGCCGAGGCAGCGGGCCGTCAGGAGGGACACCCTCCCGTCCCCGGTCGTCTGCTTGGGCTTGATCCCGAGGTCTCGCTCGAGGCCGGCAAGGATGTCCTTCGCGCCGTTGATGTAGCAGGCCGTGCCCGTGCACACGACGCAGGTGTGCTCGCCCTGCGGCTTCAGGGTGAAGAAGGAGTAGAACGTCGCCACGCCGTAGACGCGGGAATGGGGAACGCCCAGGGTATCGCCGACGTAGTGAAGGGCGCCCTCGTCAAGGTAGCCGAACGCCTCCTGGGCCGCGTGGAGGGCCTCGATCAGAGCCGCCGGACGGTCGCCCATGCGACGCATCCGCGTCTCGACGATCTTCCAGCGCTTGTCGTCGCTCGGCGGCGACGGCTTGGTGTACAGAGCGGGCATACCCTCCCTCCGGAGCGGGTGCGTGGGGAGCGCCCGGGGTCCGGGCGCGATGCTGGCGTGGTTCGGCGGACCCTCCGGTCCGCCGAACCCAATGCTACCGGCCCGTTCAACGGCCGCCGGGTGCCGCACGTCCCGACTCCGGCGGGCCCGCCCGGGCCGCCCGAGGGCCTGCCGGGCCGGTCGTCCGGGACCTATGGCCGGGGATCGGTCCCGGCGTTCGGCCGACCATTCCGGGCGTCGCCGATCCCACACCGCCCTGGAGGAAAGCCGACGAGGCAGCGTGACGCCACCGCGCAGGCCGTCGCCCGAGATTGGCTGCGCGGACCGCGAGCTTCCAGGCGATGGCGCCCGCCGGCAGTCTCAATGGCGCCCCCGGCAGGACTCGAACCTGCGGCCAACTGCTTAGAAGGCAGCTGCTCTATCCGCTGAGCTACGGGGGCGGGGTTACTTGCTCAGTCTACGCACGAACTGGTGGCATCGACGGCGCCGAGGGCCTCCAACATTCGTAGCACGCCGCTGCACTGGACGACCAACTGAGGACGACGGATGCCTCCCCGACCTACGCCCGGAAGACCAGAGACTCGAGGTCGAGAGTCGACGGTCGAGCGACGAGCGGACGCGAGGCTGTCAAGAGCGCAACATCCGACCCCGCGCCGCGTCCTACTCCCGCCAGCGCCGGGCGATGGTCGGCGTGCAGGCGTCCCGGAGGCAAGACGCGTTGCGTTGGGACACGGTGGCCGCAAGACTCGCGGTCGGCATCGCGTCGCTCGCGCTCCTGGGAGGCTGCACCGCCGGGGCGACCCCCTCGCCATCGCCCTCGGTGGCGCCAGTGTTCACGTCAGCGGTCGTCGACTCGTCCGCTTCACCGACGCCACGCACGTCTGGCTCGCCAGCACCGACGACCACGCCGAGCCCAACGCCGTCCGTCGCCGCCACCGGAAGTCCCGCCGACGCGCTCGTGGGTCGGGTCGTGAAGAGCCTCGCAGACGTTGGGCTGCGGGTCCGCTCCAGGCCCGGCAACGGCTCCGACTCCGAGCCATACGAGCCGCTGTTGCCGCTCGGCACCCAGCTGTACGTCCTCGACGGCCCGGTGTTGGTCTCAGGCCACCCGTGGTACGAGGTCGCCCCGCTCTCTTCCCGGCACCTGCCGAGCGGCTGGATCGCGGGCGCCGAAGAGGACGGCGTGCCGTGGATCGCGGTCGACGCCTTCGACTGTCCGCCGGCGCCCACCGACTTCCGGTCCCTGGCGGCGCTGCCGCCGGGTGTCGGGCTGGCCTGCTTCCCGCGGGTGCCCATCACGGTCCAGGCCCGCTTGATCTCGTGCAACTGCGACATCGATGGAGCCTGGTACACGCCGCGTTGGTTCACGCTGAACGAGAACCCCCTACTGCTCGTCGCGCCCGACGTGACCAGCGCGCCGCCGGACATGGCCGACTGGTTCGGCCTCAACCTTGATCCGGCCGGTCAGCAGCCCGCCGTCGTACCGATCGGGCAGGTTGTCCAGGTGACCGGCATCTTCGATCATCCTGCGGCGGCGAGCTGCACGCGCACTGAGATGGACGGCGAGCCGCAACCCAGCCAGGGTTGTCGGCTCGAGTTCGCCGTCACGCGGCTGCTCGTCCAGGGCCAGTAGCCGAACACGAAGCGCGTGCCGGAGGCATGGAGATGCTCTGGATGGATCCGCAACCACGGGCGGGCGGGCTCACGACCTGGCTCGCCCTCTCGCTGGCGACCTTCGTGCTCGCCGGGTGCGGGAGCACAGGGCCGACCATCCCGCCTCTCAGTACGACTGCACCCGCTGCGTCGATGTCGCCAGCCACCCCGACCGTTCCGTCGTCACAGCCATCCGGCTCCACGAGCCTGAGTCCTGGGCCGTCAGCCCAAACTTCGCCGAAGCCGACCGATGCCCCCGCATCTGCGGCCGTAGCGTCACCGCCACCCGCGACAACGCCAGCCGCGTGGCACGCCACCAAGGACATGATCGCGCCCCACGCCTACCACAGCGCCACGTTGCTGCCCGATGGCCGAGTGCTCGTTGCTGGCGGCCTGGTCAACGACCGCCTGGACGGCAAGGTCTCCGCCTCCGCCGAGCTGTTCGATCCGGGCAGCGGGAAGTGGATCGCCACCCGGGCGATGGTGGTGCCGCGCTGGGGTCATACCGCCACCCTGCTGCCCGACGGCAAGGTGCTGGTGACGGGCAGCTACGTCAACAGCAGCGACCCGCTGGCCTCGGCCGAGTTGTATGACCCGAGCACCGGGCGATGGACCGCCACCGGGAGCATGAACAGGGGCCGGGGTGGCCACACGGCCACGCTCCTCCTCGACGGCAGGGTCCTCGTGGTGGGCGGCGGTGCCGAGGACACGCAGCTGGAGGGGGGGCCTCGAAGCGCAACCGCTGAGCTGTACGACCCCCGGACCGGGGAATGGACCGCGACCGGGAACATGATCGAGGCCCGCCAGGAGTTCACAGCGACCCTGCTGCCCGACGGCTGGGTGCTCGTCGCCGGCGGCGACGGCGGCTTCACGGCCGCCGAGCTGTACGACCCGGGCACCGGCCGATGGACCACCACCGGGAGCATGGCCCAAGGGCGCATCGGCCACACCGCAACGCTGCTGCCCGACCGAATGGTGCTCGTCACAGGCGGTTGCGCCTGCAGCGATCCCGGTGCATGGGCCACCGCCGAGCTGTACGACCCGGGCACCGGCCGCTGGACCGCCACCGGGAGCATGGGCACGGCCCGCATCTACCACACGGCGACCCTCCTCGTGGGTGGCACGGTGCTCGTGGTTGACGAGGGTCTCGATAACACCCCGGCCTCGGCCGAGCTGTATGACCCGGGCACAGGCCGATGGACCGCCACCGTGAGCCCGGCTGTGTCCCGCGTCGGCTACACCACGACGCTGCTACTCGACGGCAGGGCCCTCGTGGCGGGCGACTACAGCCACAACAGCAGGACCGCCGAACTGTATGACCCAGGCGTTGGGAGCTGACTGGGGCCAGCAGCCGGGAGGCCCACCGGGTACAGCGACTGAGCAACTAACTGGAGCCCCTCCGCCCCCCCGCCCACGCTCGGTAGCACGCCGCATCGATCCGGTCAGTTAGAAGGCAGCTGCTCTATCCGCTGAGCTACGGGGGCGCGGTTAGGTGCTCAGTCTACGCACGAAGGTCGGGTATCGACGGCGCTGACATGCTCGCGTATCCATAGCACGTCGCTCGACCATCAACCGCCTTGCCGTCCTTTGGTGAGGGCTCTCCATCCCTCGGAGCGGCCCACGGGCGGGAATCCGGTATGCGGTTGCTCGACGTGCCGTACCGGCCCCAACGGGCTGACTAGTAGCCCTCGGGGCATTCCATCGACTCGAGGATGTCGCAGAGATGGGTCGAGTGAGCGATGGCGAAGGTCGAAGGCTCGCCGTCCGCGCCATAGGCTGCGAGGACGATGGAGTAGACCCTGTCCCCTTCCTCGGACCCGTCGGCGGTCGTGAGCGGCTGGTACATGCGCCACGTCACGCTGCCCTTCGACGCCGGGGCCTTCGCGAGGAGCACGCGCATCGACGACGGCAGCACGGTGTGCTCGCGCAGGCACCATCCGTCAATGATCGCCCCGTTGACGTCGTCCGAGAAGCACTTGGTGACCCCGTACACGCGGATTTCGACGCCCTTCGCGCGGGGCGCGCTCCATGACACCGTGTCCTTGAAGCCGGAGACCTCGCACAGCCCCTCCGGGCCGGAGTCGCAGATGGACTCGGACTCCCAGTCGAACGTCACCCCGGTCGGCTTGGGCGGCGTCTGCTTCGGCGTGGGCCCGGGTGTTGGCTTCGCCGTGGGCATCGGCGTGGGCTCGGGTGTCGGCTTTGGCGTGGCCAGACTTGGACTCGCCACGCTGATCGTCGGCGCGGGCGTCACCTTGTCAAGCGAGGACGTGGTCTGGGTGGCGGCGTCTCCGACGGGGCCGGATGGCGTCGGCTCGGCACCCGCACCACACGCTGTGAGGATCGCGCTCATGACCGCGACGAGCGCCACCTGCCTGCCGGACATGCCCGCTGCCCTCCGGTGTCCGGACGCACCTGTATCGACGTTCGGCTACGGGAGCATGTTGCGCCTCCCGCTTCGCCGCCGCGACGAGACCTGATCTGCCCATGGCTGGCCGCTTCGTCACGAATGGAACTGCCCGACACAGCCCCCCACTTGACCAAGCCTGTCCGGGTCCGGGCCACCCTCTACGCTCAGCCCGCTGAGGACAACAGGCCAAGGCACCCGCCTACCTGACCGTCGCTTCCGTAACTGAGCAACTAACTGGAGCCCATCCGCTCCCCCGCCCACGCTCATTAGCACGCCGTACCCGTCCGGTCAGTTAGAAGGCAGCTGCTCTATCCGCTGAGCTACGGGGGCGGGGTCCGGTTCTCAGTCTAAGCACGGATTGTCGCGTTGGCGATCACCAACGACCCGGACGCCCCCGCTCGCGAGCCTGGAACACGGGGATGCCATCGCGCCGGTACGAAGCACCACCGTCCATGCCTCGCGATCCACCCTGCAGGGTGACGCCGGCGCGCTCGAAACACTCCCTCCCGTCGATGCGTCCCACGGGCGCTCGCACCAAACGAACGCGTGCCGCGCTCCCCCGGCCTCGCGACGAGGAGGCCAAGATGAAGTGCCTGGGCACCTTGACGCTTCCTTCTCTTACGGTGATGGTCATCGTCGCGGCGTGCGGCGCGGTATCGACCTCGCCGTCTCCCACGCCGGGCGAAGCCTCGCCGCTGGCCTCGCTCGCCCCGCCGTCTAGCGCATCGGCAACACCGACGTCCGCCGCAGAGGGGACCATCGCCCCGCCGTCGGCGGCCATCGTCCTCGACGGGGCCTGGGTGAGTCCGAAGAGCGGCGCGAAGCTGACGTCCTACTCGACGACCCTGTCGGCGAAGCCGAAGGCCTCCGGACCCGGAGTGACCACGTTTACGAAGGTCGTGTTCTCGGCAACGTGGACGGGCACCACGACGAGGACCGCGTGCACGGCGACGAAGCCAGACTCGGGGGGAGCGTGGGCCTGCATGGCGAACCTCCTCGCGTTGGGCGTGCCGCCGGGCACGGTCACCTTCACGTTCGACGTGCACGGCGAGGGTGTGCCGACCGCCAGCTCGCCCAGTGGGCCCCGGAAGACGACCTACGCCGTCCCGCCCCCCAGGCCGACCGACACCACCCTGACCCAGGTCAAGCCGCCCGCCTTCGAAGGCGGGGACAACGCCGGGACGTACCGGGTGGACTGGTCGGCGCCCGCCGGCTATGCCGACGAGTTCCTTGTCTACTACACCGAGGAGTGCCCTCGCCCTTCGACGAAGGTGAACGCCGGAACGCCGTGCTTCGTGGCCGGCACCCCGGTCGACATCTCCCAGCTCGGACTCCTCGCGAAGGCGGCCGGTGACGCCCGTTCGATCCACGTGCGCGTCCCCGAGTCCGACTGCCAGGGGATCTACGGGTCCATCCTGCTCCGCGCACGCAATGCATTCGGGGAGAGCACGTTTGCGATCGTCCAGGCGGCGCCGGTCATCTGGGTGGTGCCCGGTGAGGTGATCTGCTGACGTCGCGACTCAGCCCCGCCACACCAAACCGCGGAGGCAGACACGGGAAGCGGATGCCCCGGGCCGGCCGAGACGGAGCCGGGCGCGGCATCAGCCGGGGCGCCGTCGGGCCTCAGCCGAGATCCCATGCCCGTGATCAGGTCCGGAGGCGGCTCTCCAGGCGCGCTTCGAGCTCGTCGCTGACGGCTGCCGCCAGGCTGGTGCCCAAACGTCCGGCGAGCCGCTCCAGCAGCGGCCTGCGGAGTCGGACGGGCGCCGAGCGAGGGGGCACGCCCGCGGCGCCGGCCGCCAGCTCGACCGCGTGCTCGAGGTCGCCGATCTCGTCGACCAGCCCGAGCTCCATCGCCGTCTCGCCCAGCCAGACCTCGCCCGTCGCCAGCTCCCGGACTCGCTCCTCAGTCAGACGACGGCCCTTCGCGACGCGGGCCACGAAGCCGTCGTAGAAGGCATCGACGATCGCCTGCTCCTTGGCGCGTTCCTCCTCCGTCTCCTCCCGCCACGGCGCGCCCATGCCCTTGAGCCGTCCAGCCCGGTTCTCGGTGACGCTGACCCCGAGGCGCTCGAGGAGCCGCGGAAGCCGTGGACCGGCCGAGATGACGCCGATCGAGCCCACGATCGCGTGCGGCTGGGCGACGATCGTTCGGGCGGCAAGGGCCGCGAGGTACGAGCCGGACGCGCCCGTCCCCCGGATCGCGGCCACGAGCGGCTTCTTCGCGGCAAGGCGTTGGAGGGCCAGGAACATGCTGTCCGATGCGGTGGCCGAGCCCCCGGGCGAGTCGATGTCGAGGACGACGGCCGGCACTCGGCGCGACTCGCGGAGGCGACGAACCAGCTCGATCCAGTCGGCCGTCCGGGCGCCGTCGGCGATCGGCCCGTAGAGGCGCACGACCGCGACGTTGCCGGTCGGAAAGAGGCGTCCGAGGCTCGGCATGAGGGTCCGCAGGCGGTGCGAGTTCATCACCTCGCCAGCCTAGCCGATCGACGGCCAACCGTCCGCGGGACGGGCAGGTCCGGGATTACGACCCTTGAGGACGGACCCCCCGGCACCGCGTCGCCGCCGATGTGCCGCGGCTGCGGGCTCGCGGTTGACCCGGAGGACGCCGGTGTCGGCGGAGCGTGACCCTCGAGGCCGGGCGCGGGACCGTCACCGCGGCGCGGATACGCCGCTCGACCGACTGACGGCGCCGAATCCCGCGTGCTACGCTTCGGCCCCTTCACGCGGATGCCCAAGTCCGCGAAAGGTCCGTCGAGCCCGGGAATGCCCGACCAGACCAGCCGAACCAGACCGCGCGCCACCGGCCAGCTCGCCCTCGAGCTGCCGAGCGTCTTGCCGGCCCTCGCGATGGAGCCGGAGTGGAAGGACCAGGCCCGTCTCTGGGGCCACAGCCTCCACCCCATGTGCTCCTACCTGGCGAGCTTCCCGGCCTCGCTCGTGCACGCGTTCATCGCCCGCTACTCCAGGCCCGGCGACGTGGTCTTCGACCCCTTCTCCGGCCGCGGCACGGCACCGCTCCAAGCCGCCGCCGAGGGGCGCATCGGCATCGGCAATGACCTCAATCCACTGGCCCACCTGCTGACGGCCGCCAAGCTGGAGCCCGCGCCCGCCGCCGAGACCCGGACCCGCCTCGCCGCCCTGCGCCTGCAGTGGGCCGCGGACGCCCCGGCCTGGCTGGGCCTCGCGGAGCGGGCCATCTACCGCCCCGGCCACCCGTCCGCCTTCGTCCCCGCGGCCGGCAGCGTCGCCGGACCCGACGCCCGGGCTGAGACGGTCCCGGACGAGGTCGCCCTTGCGTTCCACCCGCGGACCCTCGGGCAATTGCTCCTCGTCCGCTCCCACCTGCGCCTGGACAACCGAACGGACCGGTTCCTCGCGGGTGCGCTGGCCGGCGTGCTGCACGGCAAGACCCCGTCGTACCTGTCCACGATCATGCCCAACACGTTCAGCATGGCCCCCCGGTACGTGCGCGACTACGTGGCGAGCAGCGGCTACGAGCCGCCTGACCGCGACGTGTTCGACGCCCTGGCGGCGAAGCTCGACCGCCTCTACCGCCAACCCCTGCCGTCAACCACGGGCGTGGCGCTGCTGGGCGATGCCCGCACGGCCGGCCACCGCGCCCGGGTCGCGCTGCGCGCTCGCGGCCTGCCGGACCGGGTCCGGCTCGTCGTCACCTCGCCTCCCTACCTGCGCGTGCTCAAGTACGGCTACTACAACTGGCTCCGGACGTGGCTCCTCGGCTTCGACGCGCGCCTGATCGACGCCACGCTGGACGACGCCCACCACCGGGAGCCGTATCTCGCCTTCCTGCGCGAGGTGCTCACCGACCTCCGGCCCGCCATGGCGGACGACGGGATCGCGGTGATCGTGATCGGCGACGTGGAGATGGACCGCGGCAAGCCGTCCACGTCGGGCATCGGCCTGGCGGAGCGGGCCTGGGAGGAGGCGGCGTTCCCCGCGGGCTATCGGCTGGCCGGCCTGATCCGCGACGAGGTGGCCGCGAACCGCAAGATGACCCGCCTCTGGGGCGAGGAGGCCGGACGGGCCACGAAGACGGACCGGATCCTGGTACTGGGCGCGTCCGAGGCGGGCAGGCGCCGGGCGCTGGCCTCGGCCGACCTGCCGGTCGACTGGACCTGGCCGCCCGAGAGGCTCCGCGCGCTCTGAGCCCGCCGGCGAGAGGCCTCCAGGGCGCCCGCGCTTCGGCTAGGATGGCCCGCGATGAACCAGATGTATCCCCCGTCCGACCTGGCCTCGATGGACCCGCTGGTCCTGATGAAGAACCTGGACCATGTCCGGATGACCAGCCGGCGCCTCTCGTACATCCTCCAGCAGCAGGTCCATCTCTACACGCCGGAGGCGAACCAGCTCCGCGAGCAGATCGACCGTTACGTCGAGGCGGAGCGCCAGATCGAGGGCGAGATGGCCCGCAGGCGCATCCGGGCCTGATCAGGCGGCGGCGCCCGACCCGGCCCAGCAGGTGCATCCGGGGCTGATCAGGCGGCGGCGCTCGCCTTCGCGATCTCACCCGCCGTCACGACCTCGCCCGCCTTGGCTGCCTCGAGCGCCATCGCTCGCGCCGCGCGCCGCGCCGCCTGCTCCTCGCTCACGATACGCGCGACCAGCGCGGCGAGGCGCGGCGTCCCGAACAGGCTGAACCCGACGCCTATCTCGGCAAGGGCGTCGTGGCCCATGCCCCGGAAGAGCCCGCGCGTGGCCACCGCGCACATCTCGTCATAGAGGTCCGGCCACCCCACGTGGCGGCGCTGGTAGCAGAACCGCACGAAGGCCTCGGCCTCGGGCGTTGACGGGCACGGGCATGCAGATCCGGCGGGCAGCATCGATACGGGTCCTCCTCTCCCTGAAACGCGCTGGAACGGCCGGCGGTGGGGCGGGTCGTGCCCCACCCCCGGCGCAACGGTCGGGGCCGCCGCCGGTGCCGATCTCCCTCCAGATTCCCGGGGGCGCCGGCGACCCCCAGATGCTACTCGCCGGGGGCCCGTGCCGGAAGGGGCTTCTCCACGATGTTGCCCACAGACTTGTCCACACCCCGCCCCCATCCGTGGACACTCCCGGACGGGCCGCCTGATCCTGTGGATCGCCGCACGGCCTGATCCGCTAGCGGCCGGATCCACTGGCGCCGGATCCCTGGCGCCGGGCCCGCTAGAAGACCCCGGATCGGATCTCCAGGCCCAGGCCGGGCCGGTCGGCGAGGCGCCAGTGCTTGCCGGGATCGAGCTCGAGGCCGGTGACGGGGTCGTCGGCCAGGAGCAGACAGCCGTCCAGGTCCAGCCACTCGGCCAGCGGCGCCACGGCAGCGGAGGCCGCGATCCCGATGGACGTCTCCTCCATGCATCCGATGAACGTCCGGAAGCCGAGGGCACTCGCCCGCTCCAGCATCCGCCGGGCGGGACCGATGCCACCACACTTGGCCAGCTTGACGTTGATCCCGTCCACGACCCCGACCAGCGCGTCCAGGTCGTCGATGAAGACCGCGCTCTCGTCCGCCACCAGCGGCAGGGTCGTGCGCCGCTGGAGCTCGCGCAGCTGGTCCAGCCGACCGGCCGGGAAGGGCTGCTCGATCAGCTCCACGCCCAGGCGCTCCAGCTCGGGCAGCAGGGCGACCGCGTTCTCCGGCGTCCAGCCCGTGTTCGCGTCGACGCGGATCGACCCGCCGAAGACGGCCCGGACCGCCTCCAGTGTCGCGAGGTCCGAGGGCCCGCCCACCTTGATCTTGAGGGCGGGGAAGGCGGCCGCGCGGACCGCTCGCTCGGCCACCACCGGCGGCTCGTCGATCCCCAGCGTGAAGTCCGTGGGCGGGATCGGGGCGTCGATCTCCAGCAGCTCCCGGATCGGCAGCCCAAGGCGCTTTCCGACGAGGTCGTGGAGGGCGATGTCCACCGCGCACTTGGCGCCCCCGTGGTTGCCGATCGCCGCGGTCATGAGCCCCTCGGCAGCCGCCAGGGCCGCCCGTGCCTCGGCCACGGGCCCGCGGAGCGCCGGGGCCAGCGGCTCCAGCGCCTCGAGCAGCAGCGGGACCACGACGGCGATCGTGGCCGGCGTCTCCCCGTAATAGGCGTCCGGGTAGCCCTCGCCCAGGCCCACCGGGCCGTCGGCGCCGTCGGCATCGTCCCGCAGCTCGGCCACGACCGTCGTCACCGTCCGGCCTTCGCCGTGGGTCGCACGGGCGATCACGAACGGGTCCCGCAGGGGCAGGACCAGCGTGCGCAGACGCATCGAGAACGTCACGCTGGTGTCTCCTCGCTCGCGGCGGGCACCATCCACGGCAGCTTGTCCACGGCGGCCTCGATGCGGCTCCAGAGCGCGTCGCCTCCGAAGCGGACCGGGTCATCGCACGGGATCCCGGTCTCGGCCTCGGTTGCCGCGATGGCTGCGCGCGCCTCGACCTCGTCGGACATCCGCGAGGTGTTGAGCGCGACCGCGACGACCTTCGACGGCGCGACCAGACCCGCAACCTCCTCGTGAACGCGGATGAAGTCGGGCAGCGGCTGCATCGGAAAGACCCGGTCCGGCAGGTGCTCGAAGTCGTGATCGGCGAGCCCCGGCATGTGCACCAGGACCATCGCCTGGGGCGTGAACCCGTGGATCAGCCCGAGGGTCACGGACGAGTACGCCGGGTGGTCCAGGGACCCCTGCCCCTCCACGATCACCCAGTCGCCGCGCCGCTCGCCCTCCTCGCTCAGCCATTCGCAGGTGCCCTGGACAAAGTCCGAGATCACGCGATCCACGGCGACGCCCCAGCCCTCGATCATCATCCCGGTCTGCCCGGTGGGCACGAACGAGGCGGACCGGCCGTGCGCCAGCGCGCTGCGTCGCAGCTCCAGCGCCACGGACATCTTCCCGATGGCGCAATCCGTGCCCACGGTCAGGATCACGCGCTTGCCAGGCTCGTGCCGACGGCCCACGGCCGTCTCCATGCGCTCGGGCGGTCGCCGGTAGTCCGTGATCCGCACGCCGGCCGAACGGGCGGCCTCGGCGAGCTCGGGGTCGTCGCCGAGCAGGGTGTGCAGGCCGGACAGGATGTCGAGGCCGGACCGGATGGCGGCGAGGATGACCTGGCGCCACTCGTCGGGGAGCCGGCCCCCGGTGGGCGCGATGCCGATCAGCAGCGCGCTGGCCCTCGGGACGAAGCCCAGCGCCTCGCTCAGCGATGCGACGATCGGGATGTCGTAGCGGCCCGAGTCGCCCAGCCACTCGCGGACGTTCCGGCCGGCCTGCGTGGAGTCGACGACGGCGATCACCTTGTCCTGCCCGAAGCGGATGACGCCCATCGCGGTCTTGCCGTGGTGGTAGCCGAAGTTCCCCTCGGCAAGGATCACGAGGCGGCGATCGGGAGTCGACGGCATGGGCCCATCCAGCGGGTTGTGGCGTGGAACCGGCCGAGTCTAGGTCATCGGCCGGGAGGGGGCAGCGGCGTCGGCAGCCGCGTCCCGGAACGAGAAACGCCCCCGGGGCGCGGCCGGGGGCGTGGGGTGAGATCGCTGGTACCGCATATCGGATTCGAACCGATGATCTCCGCCTTGAGAGGGCGGTGTCCTGGGCCTCTAGACGAATGCGGCTCCGGGGGTGGCCGATGAGCACGGCCGGCGGGGAGGATAACAAGAGCCCGTCCGACCCGCAAACGACGATCCCGTTGCGACGATCGCCGTGCTCGGGGTCAGCGGCGTACTCTTCGTCGTCGTGCCTGTGGCGTTCGGCACACGTGCGGCGCACTTTCTGACCGGCGGGCCATCAGGGCGCGGGTCGGGGACGCCGGACGGAGCTCGGGGCCGCGGCCCGGGATCGGCCGGGCGCCGCACTGGAGGGTCGATGTCAACGACGGGCTCGGGGACGACTCGCGAAGGCGAGCCACGGAAACGTCCCGGTCGGCCCCGTCCGCCCTCGCGGCGCGGACGCGGGCGGATCATCCTCGTGTCCAACCGCCTGCCCGTCTCGGTCCGTCTCGAGGACGGCGAGCTCGTCGTCGACCGCAGCTCCGGCGGGCTGGCCACCGGACTGGGCGCGTGGCACGAGCATCGCGACAGCACCTGGATCGGCTGGCCGGGTGAGACCTGGCGCCTCTCGCAACCGCAGCTCAAGGAGCTGGGGGTCCGCCTCGACGGCCTGCGAGCCGTCCCGGTCGAGCTCGAAGCCGGCGACATCGAGCGCTACTACAACGGCTTCGCCAACGCGATCCTCTGGCCGCTTCTCCACTACGAGCTCGATCGCCTCCCGGCGGAGATCGAGGGCTGGGAGACGTACCGGTCCGTCAACCGCGTCTTCGCCGAGGCGGTCGTCCGCGAATACCGCCCCGGAGACCTCGTCTGGATCCACGACTACCACCTCATGCTGGTGCCGGAGATGGTGCGCCGCCAGCTGCCCGGCGCCGCGATCGGGTTCTTCGCTCACGTCCCGTTCCCGTCGTCCGAGCTGTTCCGCCTGCTGCCCACCCGCCGGGATCTGCTGGAGGGCATCCTGGGCGCATCGCTGGTCGGCTTCCACACGGAGTCCTACGCCGGCCACTTCGTCTCCTCGGCGGCCCGGATCCTCGGCTGCGAGGCGCGTCCCGGAAGGGTCATCATCGACGGGCGCCGGGTGCGCGTCGGCGCATTCCCGATGGGCATCGACGCCGCGGCGTACGAGGCGCTCGGCGAGAGCCCGGAGGTGGTCCGCGAGGCCCGCCAGCTGCGCCGGTCCGCCGCCGGCTCAGCGCTGATCGTCGCGGTCGACCGGATCGACTACACCAAGGGCATCCCGCGGCGCCTGATGGCCTTCGAGCGGCTGCTCGAGCGCAACCCGGACCTGCGGGGGAAGGTTCGCCTTGTCCAGGTTGCCGCCCCCTCGCGCCAGGCGGTCGTCGAATACGAGCAGGTGCGCCGCTCGGTCGACGAGCTCGTCGGGCGGATCAACGGGCGGTTCTCGACGTCCGCGTACACCCCGATCCAGTACGTCTCCCAGACGCTGTCGAGCGCGCGACTGGCGGCGCTCTACCGGGCGGCCTCGGTGGCCCTGATCACTCCGTTGCGCGACGGCATGAACCTCGTGGCCAAGGAGTTCGTCGCAACGCGGGTGGACGGTGACGGCGTCCTCGTCCTCAGCGAGTTCGCGGGGGCGGCCTCCGAGCTGGCCGGGGCCCTGCTCGTGAACCCCTACGACCTCGATGCCGTCGCGGCCACGATCCGCCACGCCCTCGATCTGCCGAAGGCCGACCGCCGGGCGCGGATGAGCGCTCTCCGCGAGCGTGTCAAGACCCACGACGTCCACCGGTGGGCCCGCGAGTTCACGACCGCCCTCCGCGTCGAGGCGCGTCGCCAGGCCCGCTCGTCGGATGCCGGCACCGTCCCGGCGAACCTGCCATCGGACGTGGTGAACGCCCTGCTCGCGCACGCGGACGGTCCGATCGCGCTGCTCCTCGACTACGACGGCACGCTCGTCGGCCTGCGTCCGGTTCCCTGGGAGGCCGGCCCGGACGAGGATCTCCTCCGGGCGCTGGGCGCCCTCGCGGGCCTGCCGAACGTGGCCGTGCACGTGGTCAGCGGCCGGCGCCGCGAGGAGCTCCAGCTCTGGCTCGGGACGCTGCCGATCGGGCTCCACGCCGAGCACGGGCTCTGGTCGCGCGACGCGGCCCAGGGCTCCTGGCGCAGCCGCGGCCGTGCCCGGCCCGCCTGGATGAGGGACGTCCGTCGCGTGCTGGCGGCCCGGGCGGCGGCGGTCCCGGGCACGTTCATCGAGGAGAAGGAGGCCTCGCTCGCGTGGCACTATCGGACCGTCCCGTTCGCCGTTGGAACACGCGAGGCGTCGATCGTCCGCGGCCAGCTGGCCGGGCTGCTCGCGGGCACCTCCGCCGTGATCCTGGACGGGCACCGGGTGATCGAGGTCCGGGACGCCGGCATCAACAAGGGACTCGTGGCCGACGAGGTCGCCACGGCCTCGCCGGGCCCGACCATGCTCGTGATCGGTGACGACGAGACGGACGAGGACTTGTTCCGCGCCGCGGGTCCGGAGGCGATCACCGTCCACGTAGGCGAGGGGCCGACGCTCGCCCGCATGCGGCTCAGCGGTCCGGATGCCGTCCGCCGGGTGCTGTGGGAGCTCGCCGAGCGACTCGGCGGGCGGGTGCAGGCCGCGCCGGCGTCGGACGCGGATCCGTCGTCAACGGCAGCCACGACCGAACGCTGAACCCGCCCGACCAACGCTGAACCCGCCACGACCGAACGCTGGACCCGCCACGACCGATGAGCCAGGGCCGCCGCCGAGCCCGCGCCGCGGCCGTAGAGGCCGACGTACGCCCAGGCAGTCCGCCGGGCGTCAGTGGCCGAGCAGCTCCGTCACCCCGCGGATGGCGGCGCGGAGGTCGCTCTCGTCGGCCGTGAGAGCCTCCGACAACCCGGAGAACGCGTGCGACAGGAGCAACGCGTCGAGCAGCGTGACCCAGCCGTCATCGCCGGTCGGGACGAAGCTCGCACCGGCGGTCGCCGCGCGGTAGCTGCCCAGGAACGTTGCCGACACCCACAGGTACCACGCGCGGGCCCACGAGTGCAGTCGTTCCAGGTCCTCGTGGCGCACCGACCCACCGACGAGCTCTCCCCGGGCGCGACCGAGGGCGGCATCGCGGAGCGACGCGATCACCGAGGCGACATCCGACAGCGCCGTCCTCCGGAGCCGGCGCTCGCTGGCCGGCCGGCCCGGGTCGCCCTCGAAGCCGACGATCCGGAGCTCGGTTCCGGCCCGAAGGACCCGCTCGAGGCGAAGCGCGCCGTGCGTCCGGATCTGGGCGCCGCCGACCTTCCCGACCAGGAGCCGCCGGAGGTGCGCCTCGGCCTCTCCGCGCAGCTCGAGGGCAAGGCGTGCGTCTCCGAGCGGCGGATCCTCGAGGCTCGACGCCCGCCTCGACAGGAGGCGGAACGCATGGGCCGCGGCGCCGTCGGCCGAGTGGAAGAGCGCACGCTGGTGCAGCTCCGTGAACGGCTGCGGTTCGAACGCCGGTCGCGACGGAGCCGAGGCCAGGACGAGGTGCAGCTCCGCGACGCGCGTTCCCAGCAACCGGACGGTGTCGAGATAGGTGCCGATCGCGTCCTGCATCGGCGGTGGCACGTCGCGACCGGACGCCTCGTGGATCGCGCGGGCGGTCAGCTCGACGTCCGCCGCGTCGTCCGCCGCGGCAGCCGCGTCCTCGAAGGTGCCCAGCAGCGCATCGCGGGCCACCTCGCGCAGGTCGCGCTCCCCGCCGACCACCTGGCGAGCCACGGCGATGTCGGCCGAGAAGCCGTCGGGCAGCAGGTACTCGACGGCTCCGATCACCGGGTGGATCCACGGGAAGCCACGTTCGGTGAGGAACGCGCCCACCTCCCGTCCGGGGTCGGGACCCGGGTCCAGGGCATGGAAGAACTGCAGGTCGATGAGCTCGGTGTGGTCCGGCGTGCTCTCCGGGCGCTCGGCCCCGCCGACGGGCACGCCGGTTCCGGGCCTGCTCCGTCCGCGGGCCCAGCCCCGGCTCGGGACCCCTACCAGCTGACCGTGGACGCCCCGGATCCGCCGCCGCCTGCCGATCGTGGCGAGGATGGCCGCGGTAAAGCCGGGATCACCGGTTCCATCGAACAGCAGGTCGGTGCCTTCCGCCCTGCCGGGAGGGCGGAGGTGGGCGATCGACATACCGGGTTGGGCATCGGGAAGCGGCGTGCCGTCCATCAGGGCGAGACCCCCGGCGGTGTCGACTGCGACCTGCGCGAGTGGCACGAGGTAGGAATCGGTGTCACCGTCCATGTAGTCGATCGAGAGACGCACGACGACGATCGTGCGCCGCTCCACCTCGATCAGCGCCCGATCGCGGATCTCGGTGCCGGCGATCCGGCGTCCCCGTCCGCGGTACCAGGGCTGGCCCGCGATCCACGCGTAGAGCGCCCCGGCAAGCGGCGACGACCGGCCCGGGAGGGTGATCGTGGCGAGGCTGCCGGAGTCCCGGATGACCGGCAGGACCTCGGTGCGGGCCGCGGCCGCGTCCGTGGTCCGGTCCTCGAGGTTGAACCACATGAACTCGTGCGGCCCGAGGCTGAGGGCATACGGCGCCTTCCCGATGGCCGGGAATTCGATGCGCCCGAACAGCTCGATCGGACGGATGCCTTCGTAGGCCGACAGGTCGAGCTCGACCGGCTGGAAGAACCTCGACAGGTTGGCGACCACCAGGAGCGTCTCGTCGCTCGTGCGCCGGATGAAGGCGAGGATCCGGTGATTGTCCGGCTGCAGGAACTCGAGGCTGCCCCGCCCGAACGCCGGGTGGCGCTTGCGCAGGGCGATCAGCCGCTTCATCCACCACAGGAGCGAGTTCGGGTTCGCCTGCTGGATGGCGACATTCACCGTCTCGTAGTGATACTCGGGCTCGACGATGACCGGCAGGTAGAGCTGGTGCCGTCGGGCCTCGGAGAACCCGGCGTTGAGGTCGGCACTCCACTGCATCGGCGTGCGCATGCCGTCCCGGTCGCCGAGGTAGACGTTGTCGCCCATGCCGATCTCGTCGCCGTAGTAGATGAAGGGCGTTCCCGGAAGGGAGAACAGCAGGCCGGTCATCAGCTCGATCCTGCGCCGGTTGTTGCCGAGCAACGGGGCGAGGCGGCGGCGGATCCCGAGGTTGAGGCGCGCCTGGGGGTCGCTCGCGTAGGCGCCGACCATGTAGTCGCGCTCCTCGTCGGTCACCATCTCGAGGGTCAGCTCGTCGTGGTTGCGCAGGAACAGCGCCCACTGGCAGCCGTCCGGGATCGGGGGCGTCTGGTCGAGGATGTCCACGATCGGCAGGCGGTCCTCCATCCGGATCGCCATGAACAGCCTCGGCATGAGCGGGAAGTGGAATGCCATGTGGCATTCGTCGGCGCTGCCGAAGTACCGCACGGCGTCTTCGGGCCACTGGTTCGCCTCCGCCAGCAGCATCCGGCCAGGGAAGCGGCTGTCGATGTGGTGCCTCAGCTGGCGCAGGAAGTCGTGGGTCTCGGGCAGGTTCTCGCAGTCCGTCCCGTCGCGCTCGTAGAGGTAGGGGACCGCGTCGAGCCGGAGGCCGTCCACACCCTGCTCCAGCCAGAAGTCCAACGCCCGGATGACGGCCGTCCGGACCCGCGGGTTGTCGTAGTTGAGGTCTGGCTGGTGAGCGTAGAAGCGATGCCAGTAGTAGGCCCTGGCCACCGGATCCCAGGACCAGTTGGAGGTCTCGGCGTCCTGGAAGATGATCCGCGCCTCGGGAAAGCGGTCCGGCGTGTCGTTCCAGACGTAGAAGTCGCGCCAGGGACTGCCAGGTGCGGCGCGTCGGGCACGCTGGAACCATGGGTGCTGGTCCGAGGTGTGGTTGCAGACGAGCTCCGTGATGACCCGCAGGCCGTGCGCGTGGGCCGCCCGGATGAAGGCGCGGAAGTCCGACATCGTCCCGTACGAGGGATGGACGTTCGTGTAGTCCGCGATGTCGTAGCCATCGTCACGCAGCGGGGAGGGGTAGAAGGGCAGCAGCCAGATCGCGGTGACACCCAGATCGCGCAGGTAGTCGAGCTTCTGGATGAGGCCGCGGAAGTCGCCGGTGCCGTCCGCGGTGGAGTCCCGAAAGGCCCGGAGATGGACCTCGTAGACGATCGCGTCGCGGTACCAGGGGGGATCCTGACCGGGACCGGGCTCGGCCGCCCGGGGGCCGTGGCGACGCCCGGCCGCCGTTGCTGCGCGCCCGGGTGTTGCGCGGCCGGCTGCTGCCCCGCCGGCTGCTGCCCCGCCGGGACCCGGCTCACCCGCCGCGGTGTCGCCCGGCATCGACGGGGTCACGCCGGTCAGGCGACTGGTCGGGGGTCGCTCGCGCTTCGGGTCTCGCATCGGATGGCATCGTACTCGTCTGCCACCGAGGCGGCGGCCACAGCGTCAGAGCCGGTTCGTCTCGAGGAACGTTCGGAGCGTCTCGGCCACCTGGAGGTAGCTCTGCTCACCGAGGACCAGGCCGAAGTGGGAGTGGGCGCCGAACGGCTCGTACGCCGCGCCCAGCCACTCCGCGAGCCGCTCGACATCGGGCTCCGGCACGTAGATGTCGAGCCCGGCCCCGATCACGAGCCGCGGCACGTCCGGCAACGCGGACCGGTCCACCGGCACGCCGGCCAGCACCTGGCGGCGCGCCCGCCCGGACTCGAACGACTTCTGGCCCAGCATGTGCTGGATCCGGAGGACGTCCGCGAGCGTGAGATCCCGGTGTTCGCGGATCAGCTTCTCGGGCAGGGTCTCCCAGCCCAGCTCGGCCCGGCCGTAGGCATCGGGGATGTCGCGCACGACGTGGGGGCGCACGGGGTCGCGCAGCTCCTTCGGGGGCTCGGGCGCGATGAGCACGTGGGCGGACACTGGAGCGCGCTCGATGGCCTTGAGCACGAGGAGACCTCCCAGCCCGTGTCCCACGGCCACCGTCGTCGGGCCCAGCCGCTCGAGCGCCGCGATCACGTCCTCGGTGTAGGACTCGATGTCGAGGGTGACCGGGTCGGCGGTCTGCGACCAGTAGTGGTTGCGCAGGTTGAGCGCGTGGCCCTCCCAGCCACGGCCCGCGAAGTGGTGGAGGTAGCGCTCCCAGACCCAGGAGCCGCCCAGCTCGCCGTGGACGAACAGCAGTGGCTTCCGGCGCGAGCGCCGCTCGGGCAGCCAGGATTCGACGTACAGGCCGCGCTCCGCCAGCTCGATCTCGTCCTTGCGGACGGGACGGCCACCGGACCCGTTCCGGGCGAGCAGACGGTCGGAGGTGGTGGTGTCGGTCATCGGACCCTCACGCTGGCTACCACTCGTGCGGGTTGAGCACGAGCCCGGTCAGGGCCTTCGGGTAGAAGTAGGTGGACTTCTGCGGCATCACGTCACCATCGCGGGCGACGGCCAGGATGGACGCCACGGGCGTGGGCTCGAGCAGGAACGCCGCTTCCGCGCCGTCCTTGCCGGCAGCCACGATCGCCGCGGCCTCTGCCGCCGACTTGGTATAGGCGATGCGCCGGCCGTCGGCCAGGGCGGCGGCATCGATCCCGAGGAGCCTGTCGAGCGCGACCGCCAGCAGCGAGACATCGAGCGCCCGCACCGCGTCCCCGCCGGACCCGAGCCCGGCGAAGGCCGCCCGATTGGCGTCCAGGAGCCAGGCGTCGTCCCGGGTCAGCAGCCCGAACCGGCCTTCGCCGCCAGCGAGCCCACCCGCCCCGCCGAACCGCTCGACCAGCGTCGACGCCGACGCCGGCGTCGCCGTGAACAGGCGAGGCAGCCCATCGCGGAGGCGGGCCAGGCCGGCCTCGCCGAGCCCGCGCACGACACGGTGCGCGGGCAGGACGGTCAGATCGTCCGCGGCATCCAGGAGCAGCACCAGCACGAAGTCGTAGGAGGGGTCCTGCTCGCCGGTGTGGTTCGAGCGCCGCTCATCCCGGTAGCGAACGGCGGTCTCGTAGCGGTGGTGCCCGTCCGCGATGAACACCGGACCCGCTCCCGCGACGGCGCACAGGCGTGCTGCCACGCCGGTCTCCCCGTCGTCGGGCACGGCCCACACGCGATGCCGCACTCCGTCGTCGTCCGTGACGTCCTGGGCGGGGGTCCCGGCAGTCACCGCCGCCAGGGCCGGCGCGGCCGCCCGGCCCGGGTCCTCGTAGAGCGCCACCACCGGCGAGGTGTTGATGCCCGCGGCGCGCAGGAGCCGGTACCGGTCCTCCCTCGGTCCCGAGAGGGTCCTCTCGTGCGGCAGCACGCCGCTTCCCGGCCCGAACGGCTCGATCAGGAGGCGGGCGAAGAACCCGCGCTGGGTCCGATCCACGGTGGTCCCGGGCACGCGGTAGTCCTGTTCGTAGACATACACGGAGGGCCTCGGGTCCTTGCGCAGCGTCCCGTCCTGGCGCCACGTGGCCAGTGTCCGGGCCACGCGCCGGTAGCGCTCGTCGGGGTCCTCGCCGGGTACCACCTGCGGCAGGTCGAGCCGTACGACGTTGCGTGGATGGCGCGCGAGCAGCGCCCCGTGCAGGTCCGGGCCGATGACGTCGTACGGCGGCGCGACGAGCGCCGCCTGGTCACCGGCGACCTCGGGGTCGTACCGGAGCGCGCGGAAGGGTCTGATTTCGGGCACGAGTTCCTCTGGATCGCGAGATCCGGGCGCGGCCTCGATCGCCTCGACGGTGAGGGACGCGGGTCGACGCGGTTAATCCCGGGGCGCCTGCATCGTACGATAGGCGCGGTCGGACGGCCACCCGAGCGCCTCCGGACCCAGCGCGATCCCCGGCGGGGTAGGCCTGCAACTTTTCCAGCCCTCCGAGCGTCGATCCTGCGATCTTCCCCACACCCGAGGACGAGGAGCCCGAGTGCCGCTGCCCCGCACGCCCAGGTCTGCCCGCCTCGCGTCGGGCATCGCGGCCGCGCTTCTCGCGCTCGTCGCGCTGCTGCCCACGGTGCCGGCCGCGGCCGCCACCGACGGGTTCAGCATGACGGCCCACGCCCTCCTCCAGGGTCACGTCCGCACCGGGTCCTGGTTCGCCGTGGCGGTGGACCTCGAGAACACCGGTCCGACCGTGACGGGCGAGCTCCGGATCAACGGCGGCACGGACTCTCGGACGCGGTTCGGCACCCCGGTGGAGCTGGCCACCGGATCACGCAAGCAGTACGTCCTCTATGCCCAGCCGCCGAGCTTCGGCGGCAGCATGACGGTCCAGCTGGTCAGCGGGCCCACGGTCGTGGCGCAGGCCAAGGTTGCGATCGCGCTCCACGACCAGCTCCAGCTCGTGGTCGGCGTCGTGTCCGAGAACCCCGCGAAGATCGTCGGCGAGCTGGACCTGCTGCCGAGCCAGAACATGACCCAGCCGACCATCATCCCCCTGTCCCCCGCCGACCTCCCGGAGCGGATCCAGGCCTGGTCGGCCCTCGACCGCCTTGTCTGGCAGGACGCCGATGCCTCACAGCTCGCGCCGGGCCAGCTCGCGGCCCTGCGGACGTGGGTGGCGGGCGGCGGGCGCCTCGTGATCATCGGCGGCACGGCCGGCGCGGACGTGCTGACCGGCTTCCCGGATGACCTCCTCCCCTACCGTCCGAGCGGAACCCTCGATATCGACCCGTCCGTTCTGCGCCCGCTGCTGGGCGCCATCCCCCCGGGCGCCACCCCGCTGGCGGCCTACGCCGGCGAGCTCGTCGCCGGGAGGGCCCTCGCCACGTCCGGGGACCGGGTCGTGGCCGCCGACCGCCGCGTCGGCGCCGGCTCGGTCACGCTGCTGGGCTTCGACCCCACCACGTCCTGGATCGCGGCCGGGGACAGCATCGACGTCCCGCTGTGGCGCCGGCTGCTGCCCGCGCGGACGGGCGGGATCGTCTCGCTCAGCGACGACTCGACGATCGTCTCGGCCGTCTCCAACCTGCCCAGCCTGGCCTTGCCGCCGATCGGCGGCCTGCTCGTCCTGCTGTTCGGCTACATCCTCCTCGTCGGCCCGGTCAACTACCTGGTGCTCCGGCGCCTCGACCGGCGGGAGTGGGCATGGATCACGGTGCCGGCCCTGATCGCGGTCTTCACGGTGGGGGCCTTCGGCATCGGGGCGGTGCTCCGGGGCTCGGATGTCATCGTCCACGAGGTGGCGATCGTCCGTGGCGCCGCCGGCACGGACCAGGCCACGGTCCAGTCGTACCTCGGCATCTTCAGCCCGTCACGGGCCACGTTCCAGGTCCGCGTCCCCGGCGACACGCTCCTGTCGGCCCCCATGAACGGCGACATCTTCGGGACAGGCACCCCCGCGGCCCTCGACGTCCTCGAGGGGGATCCCTCGCGGATCAGGGACCTGTCTGTCGGCTTCGGCTCCATGCGGACCGTGCGCGCGGAGGGTGGCGCCACCGGGCCCCTGGTCGAGGGTGACCTGCGGCTCGAGGACGGCCGGATCCTGGGCACGGTCACCAACCGCTCGAGCCGGGTGCTGCTCGCTCCAGCCGTCGTGCTGGGCTCGTCCGCCGTCCAGCTCGTGGACCTGGCCCCGGGCGCCAGCGCCGAGGTGGACCTCGCCGTCACGAGCAACCTGGTCAACCAGACGTCGCTCTCGGACAAGGTGGTCGGCCAGGTCAACTGGAACGGCCTCGCGATGTCCGAGGAGGACCAGCGCAGAATCGTCCGTCGCTCGGTGATCGACCAGATCTCGGTCGACCCGATGACGGGCCTCCCGCTCTCGATGGCCGGCGACTCCGCGATGCTCGTCGCCTGGGGGCTGGACCCGGTCGTCCCGGTGGAGATCGAGGGGCAGCAGGTCCGCCGCGAGGCCAACATCCTGTACCAGGTCCCGCTGCCCCTCACCGTCAGGGGGACGACGACGTTTCGCAATGACCTGCTGCGCAGCACCGTCGTGGAGGCGAACGCCAACGGCTACGGGAAGGACCCGTGGACGATCAACCTCGGCACCGGCGACGTCCGCATCGCCTACCGGCCCATTGCGTTCGAAGGGACGTTCGACGCCGCGACGGTCACGATCGCGCTGACGTCCGGCGGCGATCCGTCGATGCCCGCTGGGGTGCCCGTGCCCCTCAAGGAGGCGGTCCGCTGCGATCCCGGCTCCGCGGGCTGTGCCATCGCCCGGGACGGCCTGCCGGAGCTGGACGTCCTCGACGTCCGGACGGGCGCCTGGGTCCAGTTCGAGCACCTGCGGCAGGGCGTCGCCTACGCGCTGTCGGACGCCGCCCGATGGGTGGACCCGTCCAGCGGCGAGCTCCAGGTCAGGTTCGTCAACCAGGGCCAGGACAGCATCGGGTTCCAGTTCCCGGTCGCGCTCGAGGGGACCGTCCGGTGACCGGGATCGTCCGCGCCATGGGCCTCGTGAAGCGCTACGACCAGACGCTCGCCGTCGCGGGGCTGGATCTCGACATCGCGGAGGGCGAGATCTTCGGCCTCGTCGGCCCGAACGGCGCCGGCAAGACGACCACCCTGCGCATCCTCGCCACGCTGCTCGTCCCCGACAGCGGCGACGCGGAGATCGCCGGCGCCTCGGTGCGCGAGAACCCCAACGACGTGCGACGCGTCCTCGGGTTCATGCCGGACTCGTTCGGTGTCTACGACGACATGAAGGTCTGGGAGTACCTGGACTTCTTCGCGCGCTGCTACGGCATCAGCGCCGAGCGACGCCGGCGGATGATCGGCGACCTGCTGGAGCTGGTGGACCTCGGCCCCAAGCGTGACGTCTACGTCGCGGGGCTCTCCCGCGGTATGCAGCAGCGCCTCTGCCTCGCCCATGCCCTGGTCCACGATCCCGCCGTCCTCCTTCTCGACGAGCCGGCATCCGGCCTGGACCCGCGCGCGAGGGTCGAGCTGCGCGAGCTGCTGCGCGAGCTCCGGTCCCTGGGCAAGACGATCCTGGTGTCGTCCCACATCCTCCCCGAGCTCGAGGAGCTGTGCACGTCGGTGGCGATCATCGATCGCGGACGGGTGCTGGCCCACGGGCGCGTCGCCGACATCGAGCGCCGTCTCCGGGTGGGCGCCGTGTTCCGGATCCGGGTCCTGGGCGAGGGTGAGGCCAGGGAGGCCGCGCGGGCGTGGTTCGCCGTCCAGCCGGACGTGGTGACGGCGGAGATGCTCGACGACGGCCAGGTCGAGATCGGCTTCCACGGCGACGACGAGGGCTCCGCACGGCTGCTGGCGACAGCCGTCGGTGCGGGCCTGCGGGTCGCCACGTTCTCCCGCGCCGCGAGCGATCTCGAGGAGCTGTTCCTCCAGGTCACGGCGCCGGACGCGATCGAGACCGGGGTGACTGCATGACCACGTTCACCGGATCCCGTCGCCTGCGCTCGCTCAGGGACGTGGGCACCGGCATCGCCGCCGTCGGCGTCAAGGAGCTCCGCGGCCGGATGCGGGGCCGTCGGGCATTCGTGGTGCTGACGGTCCACCTGCTGCTCGTCGCCGGCTTCGCGTGGATGATCGAGGGGCTCGCCGAACGGACCATCGCGAGCGGCTTCGGAGGCGCCTTCTCCGCCTCCGCCGAGATCGGGCGCCAGATGTTCACGGCGCTGCTAGCCCTCCTGACCCTGATCGTGCTGGTGCTCGCCCCCGCGTCGACCGCCGGGGCCATCAGCCTCGAACGCGAGAAGCAGACGCTGGACCTGCTCACGACGACGCCGATCTCCTCGCTGGCGATCATCCTGGGCAAGCTCCTGTCGGCGCTCAGCTGGGTGTTCCTCCTGCTCCTCGCCTCGATCCCGGTCACGGCGCTCGTGTTCACGTTCGGTGGGGTAAGCCCCGACGACATGATCAAGGGCTACCTCGTGCTGGTGGGGACGGCGCTGGCATACGGCTCGATCGGCCTGTTCGTGTCGGCGCTCGTCAAGCGGACCCAGGCGGCCACCGTGATCAACCTCGTGGGCGTCATCGTGCTCACCGCCGGCACCGCGTTCATCTTCGTGTTCTGGGTCGCGATGGCCGGCAGCAGCGGCGTTCTCCCCGACCAGCCCACCCGCGTCAGCGGCCCGCTCGATGGCCTCACCCGCCGACCCCCGGAGGCCCTGTTGTGGCTCAACCCGTTCGTCGCCCAGGTGGACGTCATCTGCGGCACGGACACCGGTTTCGGTGCCTCGTGCCAGGTCATCGGCGGCGTGACCGACGCGCCCGCGGCGGTCGACCAGCAGCTCGGGGTCGGCCGCGACACGTACTGGCCCCGCAGCGTGGCTGCGATGGCCGCCCTGTCCGTCATCCTGGTCGTCCTGTCCGTCCAGCTCGTCTCGCCGACCAGGCGCTGGCGCCTCCGTCTGCCGCGCCCGCGCCGCCGGCGGGCGGGGAGCGACGCGTGATGCCCGGTTCTGCGCGCGTTCCGTCGGTCCGATGCCGCGACGCCGGGGCCCATCGTCCCGGGCGATCCCGCATCGCTGGGCGTCGCGCTGGACCCCGCGCTCGCCGCGATCCGCAGCGGCCTGGCCGTCCATCGACGTCGCCTCTGGCTGCGCCGGGCCGTGCGACGCGCCTGGTCCGTCGTGGCCGTGGTGGCCGTCGCCGAGCTCACCCTGGCGCTCCTCCAGCGGCTGCTCCCACTCGAGCAAGCCCCCCTCGTCGCTCTCGCGCTCACGTCCGTCGGCCTGGTGGTCCTGCTGCTGCTCGTGGTCCGGGCGCGGCCCGGTCTCGGGGAGACGGCCCTGGCGGTGGATGCGGAAGGCGGTGCGGGCGACGCGGTCGCTTCTGCGCTCGCCTTCGCGGGATCGATGCCGGATTCGGCAGGTCCCCTCGAACCCGGTGATGACGAGACCATCGTGGTCGGGGCCGGGTTCGACCTCCACGACGCCGAGGCCCGCTTCGTCCGGCGCCAGCGGCACGACGCCCTCTCCCGGCTGCGCGCCATGGACCCCGGGCTGTTCCGGCCGCGCCTCGCCCGTCGGCCGGCGCTGACGGCCCTGGTCGCCATCGGGCTGCTGGTTCCGGCCGTCCTCCTGCCCAACCCCCAGGACCTGGTCATCATGCGGCAGCGGGAGATCAGGGCAGAGGCCGAGCGCCAGGCCGAGCACATCGACCAGGTGGCCGGGAACCTGGAGGCGAGGGGGGCGGGCGTCGGCGACCCCCGCTCGCAGCTCGCGCTGGAGCTCCGCCAGCTGGCCGAGCGCCTCCGCACGGGCCCCGGCGACCTCGATCTCAACCTGGCGCGGCTGGGCGCCGTCGAGGATGACGTCCGAGCGCAGCTGGACGCGGGCAACGAGCAGCGGGCAGCCACGCTCGCGTCGCTGTCCCGGGCGCTCTCGCGCACGGCCACCGGCAACCCCCAGGCCAACCCCGCCGGGGACCCGAAACAGGCCGACCAGGACCTGGCGAAGCTCGGTGACCAGGTCGACACGATGACCCAGGCGGAGCGTGACGCGCTCGCACAGCAGCTGGCGGCCCTGCAGGGTGCGGCGAGCCAGGCAGACGGCGCCGCGGGGCAGGCGCTCAAGGATGCTGCCGCGAGCCTGGCGCAGGGCGACGCGGCAGGTGCCAAGGCCGCCCTCAACCGCCTCGGCCAGGCGCTCGATGCCGCCGGCACGCGGGTCCAGGTCAACCGCGACCTCGCATCGGCGGCCTCGAACCTCCAGGACGCCCGGCGCGATCTCGCGAATGCCGGCGGCCAGCAGGGCCAGGCCGGCAGTCAGGCCGGTCAGCCGGGCCAGGGCCAGCCGGGCGGTTCGCCGGGCGCTTCCCCTGGCAGCGGCCAGGGCGCCGGCCAGGGCAGCGGAGGACCGGGTGGCTTGCCCGGTGCGTCGGCCGGAACGGGCCAGGGCAGCGGGCAGCCCGGGGCGTCGTCGGGCACCGGTCAGGGGCAGGGCCAAGGCCAGGGCCAAGGCCAGGGCCAGGGCCAGGGCCAAGGGCCAGGGCCAGGGCCAAGGGCAAGGGCCAGGGCCAGGGCCAGGGCCAGGGCCAGGGCCAGGGTCAGGGCGGCGGCTCGCTCGGCGGGGGCGGCTCGAACGCCGCACACCTCGGGTCCGGCATCTCGAACGGCATGCCCGGCGGCCCGGTCAATCCCAACCGGCCGAGCCAGCTCGGCCCGGACCTGGGCTCCGTGTTCGCGCCCTTCGACCGCCTCGGCAAGCCGGGCGATCCCTCGTACGTCGCCGGCACCGGTGGAGATGGCCAGACCCAGCAGGGCAGCCAGACGGGCCAGGGCGACAACAACGGCTCAATCGTCCCCTACCAGCAGGTCTTCCGCGACTTCCACACCTACGCGCTGACCACCCTCGACCGCTCCTACGTCCCGATCTCAGTGAAGGACTACGTGCGCGACTACTTCAGCTCGCTCGACCCCGGCAACTAGACCGCCAACCGGACCCGGCACGCCGGCCCCCGATCCGTCACCGGAGGACCCATGGACGCATCGATCGCAACGCAGACCGGCGCCACCCCGGAGCCGCCGGCCAGGCTGGCGCCGGATGCGTTCGCCGAGCGCGCCAGGGCCATCGAGGCCGAGGTCGGGAAGGTCATCGTCGGCCAGCACGAGCTGGTCCGGCAGACCCTCGTCGGGCTGCTCGCCAACAGCCACGTCCTCCTGGAGGGCGTGCCCGGCCTGGGCAAGACGATGCTCGTCCGCACCATCGCCGACGTCATCGACTGCCGGTTCAGCCGGATCCAGTTCACGCCGGACCTGATGCCCGCCGACATCACCGGCACCAACATCCTCGTCGAGGAGGGTGGATCCCGGGTCTTCAGATTCCAGCAGGGTCCGGTCTTCGCCAACCTGGTGCTCGCCGACGAGATCAACCGCGCCACGCCCAAGACCCAGTCCTCGCTGCTCGAGGCGATGCAGGAGCACCAGGTGACGGTGGCCCGCAACCGCTACCCGCTGGAGCCGCCATTCTTCGTCCTGGCCACCCAGAACCCGCTCGAGATGGAGGGGACCTACCCCCTCCCCGAGGCCCAGCTCGACCGGTTCCTGCTCAAGGTGATGGTCCCCTTCCCCGGCGAGGAAGACCTGGCCCTGATCGTCGATCGGACCACCGGTGCCGCCGCCCCGGAGGCCCGGCCCGTCACGACGGCCGTCGAAATCGTGGAGATGCAGCGCATGGCGCGCGCCGTCCCGATCGCTCCGCACGTGACGGCCTACGCGGTCGCGGTCCTCTCCGCCACGCACCCCGACAGCAGGCGCGCTCCCTCGCTCGTGCGCCAGTACGTCCGCTACGGCGGATCGCCCCGAGGCGCCCAGGCGCTCGTGGCGGCCGGCAAGATCCTGGCGCTGATGGACGGCCGGTTCAACGTGTCCGTGGACGATGTCCGGGCGGCCGCCCTGCCCGCGCTGCGCCACCGCGTCATCCTCAACTTCGAGGGCGAGGCCGAGGGGGTCACCCCCGAGGCCATCGTCCGCGGGATCCTGGACGAGGTGTCGCCGCCCGCCGTCGAGTAGGCAGGCCAGGCGATCCCGCGACCATGACGACCTCCGCCGCGCCGCCGCCCGAGCCGTCCGTCGAAGGGACGGCGGGCGCCTCCGTTCCCGCGAAGGGAGCCGGGACGAACGCGTTCCTGCCCAACGCGCTGGACCCCACCGTCTTCGACGAGGCGTTCCTCCGCCAGCTCGAACGTCTCGGCGTGCTGATGAAGCAGCCCGTGCGGGGCGGGCTCAAGGGCGGCCGTCGGAGCGTCAAGCGCGGCCAGTCCGTCGAGTTCGCGGACTACCGGGACTACGCGCTGGGCGACGACCTGCGCCAGCTGGACTGGAACGTCTACGCCCGCCTCGAGAAGCTGTTCGTCAAGCTGTTCATCGAGGAGGAGGACGTCACGATCACGTTCCTCCTGGACGCCAGCCCGTCGATGGCCTTCGGCAGGCCGCAGAAGCTGCTGTTCGCCAAGCGCGCGGCGGCGGCCCTCGGCTACATCGCGCTCGCCGGCGAGGACCGGGTCGTCGTCGCGGCGCTCACCGGGCGTGCGGCCCGGCGCCAGGGCGGCCTGCGCGGGTCCGGGCGCATCTTCCGCCTGCTCGCGAACCTGTCCACGATCGAGCCCGCAGCGGGCCCGACGGACCTCCTCGCGAGCGCCCGCCGCGCGGCCGCGATGCTCCCGGGCCGCGGCGTCGTCGTCCTGCTCTCGGACCTGCTGGACCCGGCCGCGGACCGCGTGATCCGCGAGCTGGCGGCCACCGGCTCCGAGCTGATCGTGCTGCACGTGCTCTCCCCGGACGAGCTGGACCCGCCGCTCGCTGGCGACCTCCGGCTGGTCGACAGCGAGACCGGCGAGGGGATCGATGTCACCGCTGACGTCGCGACCCTCGACGACTACAAGGCGCGCCTGGCAGCGTGGCAGGCGGGCCTGGCCGACCTCGCGGCCAAGCGCCGGGCATCGTACGTGCCGATCTCCAGCGACACCCCGCTGGCGGACCTCGTGTTCGCCGAGCTGCGCCGCCGCCGGGTCGTCGGGTAGGACCGGGCCGTGCCGTTCCTCACGCCGCTGGCGCTCGCCGGGCTCGTGTTCGTGCCCGTCGTCATCGCCATGTACCTGCTCAAGCTCCGCCGGGACGAGGCCGTCGTGCCTTCGATCCTGCTGTGGCACAGGCTGGTCGCGGACGTGGAGGCAAACGCGCCCTGGCAGCGGCTGCGCCGGAGCCTGCTGCTGCTCCTCCAGCTCCTGCTGGTCCTCATCTTCGCCTTCCTCGCGGCCCGTCCGTTCGTCGAGCGGCCCGCCGGCCTGGCCGGCGACATCGTCCTCGTGCTGGACACCTCGGCGTCGATGCAGGCGACCGACGTGGCGCCGAACCGGCTCGAGGCGGCCAAGGCGCTGGCGCTCGACGCCCTCGGGGAGCTGCCCGCCGGCGGCAAGGTCAGCGTCATCGCGGCGGGGCGAACCGCCAGGGTCGTCGCCAACGGCACGTCGGACCTGGGACGCGTGAAGCAGGTCATCGCCTCGATCCCGGCGACCTCCGACGTCGGCGACCTGGGCGACGCGCTGCGGCTCGCCTCGGCCCTGGCGGCTCGTTCCGGGGACGCCGAGATCCTGGTGGCGACGGACGCGTCGATCGCCGTGCCCCCCAGCGGCACGCTCGACGCGCCGCTCCGTGTCCTTCGCGTCGGACAAGCCCGGGACAACCAGGCGATCGTGGCCCTGGCCGTCCGGACGGCGCCGTCCGGGCTCTCCCACTCCGCCTTCGTGTCCGTGGCGAACTTCGGCGCGGAACTCGTCGAGCGGCGGCTGGAGATCTACGCGGACGGCCGGCTGCGCGACACGCGCACGCTCAAGCTGGACCCCCAGCTCCGGACCGACGTCTCGATCGACGACATCGACGACCCGCAGCACCCGGCGTCCGTGGTGGAGGTCCGGCTCGTGGCGACGGGTGCGTCCCCGACCGCGGCCGGGGACATGCTGGGCGTGGACGACCGGGCCTGGGCGATCGTGCCGCCCGCGGCGCTGCGCTCGGTGCTGCTGGTGGGCAACGGCGACCCGTACCTCGAGACCGCGCTCTCGTACCTGCCGGACACCGAGCTCTACGGCGTCACGCCCGCCCAGTACGGACCGGGCACCCGGCCCGAGCTGTTCGACCTGGTCATCTTCGAGGGCTACCTGCCCGCCGAGCTGCCGGCCAGGCCGATCCTGGCCATCGCCCCGCCCGGGAGCTCCGCCCTGGGCAGCGTGACCGGCACGCTGGCCAACCCGGGCATTGGGACGATCGATCCTTCGGACCCGGTGCTCAGGTACGTCGACCTCACGACGGTGCACATCTCCGGGGCCCAGAAGATGGATCTCCCGGCCTGGGCACGGGCCGTGATCCCGGGTCCCGGCGGCGCCCCTCTCCTGTACGCCGGGACGCTTGCCGGGCGCCCCGCGGCGGTGCTGGCCTTCGAGCCGCGCCGGTCCGACCTGCCGCTCCAGGTGGCGTTCCCGATCCTGCTGGCGAACCTCGTGGGTGGGCTCCTGGGCGGCTCCGAGACGCCCCTGGACGCCATCGCCCCGGGCGCTCCGGTGACCCTCGCCATCCCGGACGGCGCCATCGGCGTGCGCGTCCAGCGACCGGACGGCACGACGGACGACCTCATGGCCCCAACGACAGGGGCAGCCAGCGTCACCTTTGCCCGGACCGACCTCCTGGGCGTCTATACCGTGACCGGGATCCCGGATCCCGAGGCCACCGCGGCGGCCGCCACGCCAGGCCCCGGAGCCTCGGCGGGCGCCGGCCCCTCCGCGCCGGCTGCCTCGGCCCCGGCTGCGGCCGGATCGCCCGGTGCGTCGCCCACCTTCCGGCCCGCGGACCCCAACGCGCCAACACGGTTCGCCGTGGATCTCCTGGACGTGGACGAGTCCAACATCGCTCCGGGCGACATCGCCGCGCTGACGGCCCTCGGGAAGCCTGCCACGATCCCGGCGCCGGGTGCGACCACAGGACCCGGGACCGGGCCGGCCGCCCCCGGGGAGCGGCCCCCCGCCCGCGATGAGCTGTGGATCCCGATCGTGCTGGTCGCCCTGCTCGTGCTCACCCTCGAGTGGCTCGTCTACGAGCGCGACACGCTCGCCCGCCTCCGGCGTGCCGTGGTGTCCCGCGTCCGCCGCGCCCCGCCCGCGGGACGACACTCCTGATGGGCATCTCGTTCGACGCCCCGGGCGCGCTCCTGCTCCTGCCACCGCTGCTGGCGGTGGTCATCGTTCTCCACCTGTCGTCCCGGCGACGCGTCGGGGCGGGCCGGCGGCGCGCCGCGCTGCTGGTGCGCGTCCTGCTGCTGTCGGTGCTCGTGAGCGCGCTGGCCGGGCTCCAGCTCGTGCTGCCCGTGGACCGGCTCGCGGTCGTGTTCGTCGTGGACCTCTCGGACTCCGTGGGCACCGCCGGGCGCGAAGAGGCGCTGGCCTACGTTCGCGAATCGCTGGCGACCAAGCAGGAGGAGGACGTGGCGGGCATCGTCGCGTTCGGCGGGGACGCGCTCGTGGAACGGCTCCCCTCGGAGCTCGCGGAGATCGACCGGATCGCCTCCACCCCCGTGAAGGGCGCGACCGACGTGGGCGCGGCGCTCCGCCTCGCCGCCGCGATGTTCCCCGACGACGTACAGAAGCGGATCGTCCTGCTCTCCGACGGCAACGACACCACCGGGTCCGGCCAGACCGAGGCATCGCTCGCCGCCGCGCGCGGGATTCGGGTGGAGACGGTCCTCACCGGCCTCGAGGGCCGCGACGAGGTGGTCGTCGAGCGCCTCAGCGGCCCGTCCACGGCCCGCCTCGGCGAGAAGATCGAGGTCTCGGGCGACATCACCTCCACCGTGGCCCAGCCCGCGACCGTCCGCCTGTTCGTCAACGGCGAGCTTGCCGAGACGAAGCCCGTCGACCTGGCCAGAGGGCCCAACCTCGTCACGTTCACCTTCACGCCCAAGGACCCTGGGTTCCTCCGCTTCCGTCTGGTGGTGGAGGCGGGCCGGGACACGTTCAACCAGAACAACCGCGCGGACGCCAACACGATCGTCAAGGGTGAGCCCCGGGTGCTGGTCGTCAAGGGCGACGAGGACGTGGCCGCCCAGCTCCTGGCGGCGCTGAAGACGGAGCGCCAGCTCGTGGACACCGTCATCCCGGAGGCGCTCCCGTCGGACCTCAGCGGGCTCGCGGAGTACGACTCGATCGTGCTGGTGGACGTCCCCCGCCTCCGGCTCACCGACAAGTCGCTCGCCGCGCTCCAGGTCTACGTCCGGGACCTCGGCCGCGGCCTGGTGATGGTGGGCGGCCCGCGGAGCTACGGCGCAGGCGGCTACACCGACACCGCGCTCGAGGAGACGCTGCCGGTGGACATGGGCGTCCGGGACCGGCAGAAGCAGCCCGATGTCGCGCTGGTCGTGGTCATCGACAAGTCGGGTTCCATGGATGCCTGCCACTGCAACGGCTTCAACGGCGGCATGGGCGGCGGCACCGGGATCGCCGGCGTGAAGAAGGTGGACATCGGCAAGGAGGCGATCCTGCGGGCGGCTTCCGCGTTGACGGCCCAGGACGAGCTCGGCGTGGTCGCCTTCGACCAGGCGGCCCACTGGGTGGTCAGGACCGCGCCCGTGGGCGGGCTCCAGGACCTCCAGGCCGCAATCGCCGGCATCACCCCCAACGGCCAGACGAACATCTTCGGTGGCCTCGACCAGGCGGTGCAGTCGCTCAAGACCGCCACCGCGACCCGCCGCCACATCATCCTGCTGACCGACGGCTGGTCCAACAGCGGCCAGTACGACGCGATCCTCCAGGAGATGAAGGCGGCCGGCATCACCCTCTCCACCGTCGGCGCCGGCGGCGGGTCCAACCCGTTCCTGGAGCAGCTGGCCAAGAGGGGCGGCGGGCGGTTCTACAGCGCCGCCAACCCCGCCTCGATCCCGGACATCTTCCTCAAGGAGACGCAGCAGGTCTCCGGCCAGCAGATCGTGGAGGAGCCGTTCTTCCCGATCCTCACGTCGTCCTCGCCGATCATGCGCGGGATCGACGGCGGGATGCCGCAGCTGCTGGGCTACAACGGCACGACGGCCAAGCCTGCCGCCCAGACCGTCCTGGTCACGGCCCGCGACGATCCCCTCCTCGCCCAGTGGCAGTACGGCCTGGGGCGCTCGGTGGCCTGGACGTCGGACTCCACGGGGCGCTGGGCGAAGAGCTGGATCGGCTGGGACGGGTTCAGCAGGTTCTTCAGCCAGATGGTGGGCTGGACGTTCCCGGGCGAGGAGAGCGTGGGCATCGAGGCTGCCTTCGTGGACCGCGGCGGGCGCACCTACCTGCGGGTCGAGAGCCTGAACGCCGACGGATCGCCGCGGGACTTCTATGCCACGAGCGTGGCGCTCATCGCGCCGGACCTGTCGGAGCCGATCGTGAACCTGAGCCAGGTCGCGCCGGGCGTGTACGAGGCACCGGTCGCGAACCTCCAGAGCGGCGCGTACGCGGTGCGGGTGACCCAGACGAAGCCGGGCGAATCACCGCTCGGGCGGACCCTGGGCCTGGTGGCCCCGACGGCCGCCGAGTACCGCCTGTTGGGCGCGAATGAGCCGCTCCTGGCCGCCATCCGGTCCGCCACCGGCGGCACGGCGCTGGAGAGTCCGGCGGCGGCCTGGGTCCACGACCTGCGCAGCACCAGCCGGTTCACCGATCTCTGGCCGTGGCTGCTGGTGCTGGCCCTGCTGCTCTGGCCGCTGGATATCGCCCTGCGGCGCGTCTCGCTGGGCCGCCGCGACCTGGCCGACGGCCGGCGCTGGGTCTCGGACCGCGTCCACGGGCGGCGGTTGGCGGCCCGGACCAGGCCGGTGGAAGGGATGCTTGCCGCCCGTGATCGCGCGGGGTCGGCGGTGGCGCGCTCGGCGCTCCTGCGCGAGGCCACGGTGCGGTCGACAGCCACCGCCGGCCAACCAACGGCCGCAGGCGTCGAGGCAGCCGGGCCGGACGGGGATGGAGGAGCGGTCGCGCCCGGGTCACCGGCGGACTCCGAACCTCCGGGGGGCCCGGCATCCCCGGCTCCGTCGTCGCAACCGGAGATCGCGGGGACATCGGGAGCACCCGGGCCCAGGGGTCCGGGCCAGACCGACACGATGGCGCGTCTCCGGGAGGCGAAGCGGCGCACTCGCGGCTGACCCCCAGACGCGGGTCAGACCGGGATCGGAGTTGAATTCTGCGCCCGCCGACCTGTCAGGATGACTGCTGCGGTTCGAGGGGTCGGCGCCGGCCCCTGCCGTGAGGGAGGCAAACGACATGGCCATGGATCCTGTCACCCCCAGGACGCGCCGCGCCGTCATCGGCGCTGCGCTGGGTGGGGCCGCCGCGGTGGCCGCGACGTCGCTCGCGGGGCCGCTGAGCGCGCGGGCCGCCACGGGCGACAGCGCGTTGCTGGGCAAGGCCAACCAGGCCGACGCGCCGACCGGCTTCGAGAACACGACTGCGGGCGAGACCGAGATCTCGGTCGTCGCGACCCACGCCGGGGCAGGGGCGGGCGTACAGGGCTCCTCGGTCACGGGCACCGGCCTGCGGGGCATCTCCTCCGACGAGACTCCGACGCCCGATCCGAGCATCCCGTCGCACAAGACGGGCGTCTTCGGGGCCGCGGGCGACGCGTCCGGCGCCTCGGCCAACACGGACGAGACGGGTGTCTACGGGTACGCCGACCTGTCGGCCTACTCGACCGGCATCTGGGGCGATTCCTCCGTCGGTTCCGGTGTGTACGGCAGCGGGTCCACGGGTGTCTTCGGGGATGGTGACTGGGGTGTGTACGGCACCGGCTCTACCGGGGTGATCGGCGATGCCGGGGCCAGCGGGGTGGGCGTCTATGGGTACACCGGTAACAACTCGATCCCAGCTCCCTCCGCTGGCGTCGGTGTCTACGCCCGCGCCGAGACAACCTCCCAGACCGCGCTCCAGGTCGTGGGCAAGGTCAAGTTCAACCGCAGCGCGCGCGTATCGTTCACGAAGACCCAGACATCGAAGAAGATCACGATGACGGGGGTGACATCGTCGTCGTACGTCGTGGCCACGATGCAGACCAACGTGTCGGGGCTCTACGTCCGTTCCGTGGTGTGCGGAAGCGGCTACTTCACCATCTACCTCTCAAAGGCCGCCGGGAAGACCGCCTACGTCGGCTACATGGTCATCAACTAGGACCCGGCGATGATGAGCCCCAACCACGCACCGCGCAAGAGACCAACTCCCGTTTGGAGCGGCGAAGCAGGGCCCGGAGAGATGTCCAGGCGCGGCCAGGCCGCGAAGCTGCAGCCGCACGGGCGCACCTGGCCAACACGCCCAGGCCTTGGAGCGCATCAAGCGGCAACAGCGCGACGCGAGGCCGGCCCGGCGCGGCGGCCGGCACCAGCTGGCGGCCCAACGGCCGTCGTCAAGAGCGGATGCCGGCCCTGACGGGCATGGCATCCGCCCTTCGCCGGCCGCCTGGTTGAGTTGCCGGGTCGCGGGACGACGGGCCCAGCCCCGCGGAGCGACCTCCAATCGCTCGCCGCCCGGCCGCAGGCCCCGCGAACCCGCATCCGCCCGGTTCTTGGTAGCCTCTCCCCGGAATGTCCGAGCCCGCCGTCCCCCAGTCTCCCCGTCCGCGCTTCGGCGCTCCATCCTTGCTCCACCTGCGCCGGTCCGGGCCGTCCTCGCCGGACGCCATCGCGATGCCATCGGGGCCAGCCGGAGCGGCGTCGCCCAGCAGCTCCGGGCGCTCGACGGCGCCGGGCTTGTCACCAGGACCTCCGTGCGCCACGGCGTCGGCACGGCCCCGCAACCTCTACGACGTCACCCCCGATGCCCAGGACCTCTTCCCGTCCAACTACGACGGCCTTGCGACGGGCCTGATGGCCGCGATCCTCGAGGTCGGCGGCGAGGCCTGGTGGAGGACGTCTTCGCTGCCCGGCGACGCCAGGCCGGCGCCGGCTGCGAGCCCGGCTGGACGCCGCGCTGCCCGCGGATGCCCCGCTCGGGCGACCGCGTCAGGGAGCTGGCCCGGCATCCAGGACGCGCAGGGCTACCTCTCCGAGGCCCGCGTGGACGGCGACGGGATCCGCCTGGTGCAGCACAACTGCGCGGTGCTGGAGGTCGCTCGCGGCATGCCGGTGGCGTGCCGCGCCGGAGCTGGCCCTGTTCCGCGAGGTCCTCGGCGCCGAGGTGGTGCGAGACCGCCACATCGCGGCCGGAGACCGGTGCTGCGAGTACCGCGTGGTCGGCGGAGCGGAGGTCCGACCACCGGCCTGAAGTCCGGGCGCTCACGAGAGCCTGCACGAGGCGCCACCGTGCGCGCGGCGGAGTCTCGGACCGGCGCGCACGGCAGCCCGATGGCCCCGTTGCGTCGATGCGGCCAGCGAGGTGGCTCAGCCCTCCTCGCGCTCCACGACCTCGCGCGTGGCGGGCTGTCGACGGGGCAGCGGCACGTCCGACACGTTGGGCACGAACGATGCCGCCAGCGAGGTGGCGGCGATCTGCTCGCTGCTCCTCCAACGAGAGGATGCCGAGGCGGCCGAGGGTGGCCAGCTCGTCGCGGATGTAGGTCTTGAGCATCTCGGGGCCGTCGGTGCTGATCGTGTAGCGCACGCCGTTGCGGCGGAACTGGTCGAAGATCCAGCGGAACTCGTCCCAGCCGGAGACCACGCCGCGTGTTCAGGTTGGAGGTGGGGCAGATCTCCAGGACGATGCCGCGCTCGCGGATCATGGCCATCGTGCGCGGGTCGTAGGCCGCCTTGACGCCGTGGCCGATCCGGTCGGGCTCCAGCTGCTCGATCACCCGGGCGATCTCCTCCACCGGCCCGGACTCGCCGGTGTGGACGGTGATCCCGAGGCCGTGCTGGCGGGCGCGGCGGAAGAGGCGCCGGTAGTCGGCGACGCGGAACGTGGCCGACTCGGGCCCGGCGATGTCGATGCCCACCACGCCCCGGTCCCGCCAGGCGATCGCCTTCTCCACGATGATCTCGTTGAGCTCGTACGGGAACGCGCGGTCGAGGCAGAACAGGAGGCCCGGGCTTCACCGGGTACTCCAGCGTGGCCCGGTCCATGCCGCGGACCGCGGCGCGATGATGTGGTCCAGGTCCTGCTCGCCGCCCCGGTTCCGCTTCATCGGGTTGAAGCGCAGCTCGGTGGTGGTCACGTTGTTCTTGCGGTAGGCGCCGCCGATGACCTCGTAGACCGCGCGCTCGACGGCGATCGGGCTGGACTGGATGAGCTCGGTCCAGTGGAACAGCTGCAGGTAGCCGTCGAAGCTCTTGGGCGCGCCGCGGGTGGACCGTGATCAGGTCCCGGAACTCCCAGTAGTCGCGGGTCGGCAGCTTGATGCCCTGGGCGTGGGCGATCGACCACATGATGGCCGGGGTGACGGCCGCGCCGAGGTGGCAGTGGAGCTCGGCGAGGGGAACCTTGCGGCTCAGGTGGACGGCCATCGCCCGAAGGATAGCCGCGATCCCGGCCGAGTCAGCCGCCGGGCCGCCGGGAGTCAGCCGGCGGGAGTCGCCGGCGCCGGCCGGCGCCAGCGCCGCGGTCAGCCGGCTCCGGGACGACGCGGCCCTCGGCGTCCAGCGTCGCGCGCCGGCGGAGCGCCTTCACCGCGGCACCCGGCACCTGGTCGCGGGCGTGGTAGCTGGAGCGGACGAGCGGCCCCGACTCGACGTGCCTGAAGCCCAGCGCCAGGGCCTCGTCCTTCATCTCGGCGAACTCGTCGGGGTGGTAGTAGCGCTCGAGCGGCAGGTGCTCCATGCGTCGGGCGCAGGTACTGGCCGATCGTGAGGATGTCGCAGTCGACCGCGCGGAGCGCCGCGAAGCACTCCGTCAGCTCCTCGCGCGTCTCGCCCAGGCCCGACCATGAGGCTGGTCTTGGTGTGGACCGTCGTGGCCGTACTCCGCGCGCGTACGCCTTCGCCCGCTCCAGGACGCCGAGCGTGCGGTCCCAGCGGGCGCGCTTGCGGACCGGCTTCTGGAGCCGCCGCACCGTCTCGAGGTTGTGGTTGAGGATGTCCGGCCCGGCCTCCATCACCGTCCGGAGCGGCGCCTCCTCGCCGTTGAAGTCCGGGATCAGGACCTCGACGCCCATGCCGCGGGCTCCGCGCGCGCAGCTCGCGGATCGTCTCGGCGAAGGCGCCGGCGCCCGCCGTCGGGCAGGTCGTCGCGGGCGACGCTGGTGACGACGACGTGCTCCAGGCCCATGGCGGCGACGGCCTCGGCGACGCGGCGCGGCTCGTCGTCGTCGAACCAGGTCGGCCGGCCGGTCTTGATCGCGCAGAAGCCGCAGGCGCGGGTGCAGATGTCGCCCAGGATCATGACCGTGGCGGTGCGCTGGTCCCAGCACTCGCCGATGTTGGGGCAGTGGGCCTCCTCGCAGACGGTGTTGAGGTTCAGGCCGCGCAGCAGGCCCTTGAGGTCGTGGTAGTTGTCGCCGGACGGCATCCGCGACCTGATCCAGTCGGGGTGGCGGCGGAGCGGCCGCGACGCCGTCGCGCGGCCGGCGGCGCCATGCAGCGCCGCCGCCGCCGATGGCGATCGGACAGCTCGCGGCGCGGGCGCGTGGCGCGTGGGCCGGGGTTCGGATCGAAGACGGGGAGTTCGCGAGCCATCGGCGGCTGCTAGTAGATCGACGTCTCGGGGCCGACCGCCTCGAGCCAGGCCTTGATGTCCCGCAGGAGCGCGGCGCCGGCGGCCCCGTCGTTCGCGCGGTGGTCGATGCCGAGGACCATGTTCATGACCGAGCGGATCGCGATCACGTCGCCGTCCGGGCCGCTCGACCACGACCGGGCGCTTGGTGATGGCCTCCATCGTCAGGATGCCGACCTCGGGCACGTTGATGATCGGCATCACGAGGTTGGTGCCGAGGTAGCCGGTGTTGTCCACCGTGAACGTGCCGCCGCCGAAGTCGTCGAGGCGGAGCCTGCTCGCCCGGGCCCGCCCGGCGACGTCGGCGATCGCCATGTTGAGGCCGTGGATCGAGAGCGGGTCGGCGTCGCGGATGACCGGCACGATGAGGCCGTCGTCCACGGCGACCGCGACGCCGATGTTGATCCGCCGCTTGGCGAGCAGGCCCTGCTCGGTCCAGTGGGCGTTGAAGGTCGGGTTGCGCTTGAGCGCGTCGGCGCGGCCTTGACCACGAACGGGACGAACGAGAGGGAGATGCCCTCCTTGGCCTGGTAGGCGCCCTTGAGGCGGTCCCGGAGCCGGACGAGCCGGGTCGCGTCGACCTCCATCTGGACGTAGGCGTGCGGCGCCTGGAGCGCCCGGGTCATCTGCGCGGCGATGCCCTTGCGCATCTGGGTCATCGGGACGAGGACCTCGTCGGCGCCCGGCGGGAAGACGATGGGCCCGGGGCCGCGATGCCGGGCTCGGGGACGCGTGGCGGCGATCGCAGGGATGGCGGGGGCCGCGGGGGCGCGGCCGGTGCGGCAGGGCGCCGGCGCGGCGGCAGCCGGCGCGTGACGCGGGAGCCGGCGCCGAGCGCTGGGGCGGACGGAGCTGCGCCGGTGCGGAGCGCCTCGACGTGCGCGAGGACGTCCTCGCGGGTGATCCGGCCGCCGCCGCCGGTGCCCGCGATCTGGGCGGGCTCGAGGCCGTGCTCGCGGAGCAGGCGGCGCACGGCCGGCGTCATGCGGGCGTCGGGATCGCCGGCGGGCTCGAGGTGCGCGGCGGAGGCTGAGGCGGCGGCCGTCGGCGCGCAGCGGCGGCCGGATCGGACGGCGGTGCCGGCGCGGGAGCCGGCCCGGGCCGGGCGTCGGGGCGGCGGCCGACGCCGCGGCAGCCGGCGCAGCCGGCGCCGGGCTGGGCGTAGCGGCGGCAGCCGGCGCCGGGCTGCGGCGTCGCCGCGGCAGCAGTCCCGATGCGGCCTCTTCCGCCGTCTCGATCACGGCGATCTCGGCGTTGTTCGGGACCGACGGACCCTCCTCGACCAGGATCTCGCGCAGCACGCCCGCGTAGGGCGACGGCACCTCGGCGTTGACCTTGTCGGTGATCACCTCGAGCAGCGGCTCGTACTTGGCGACGGCGTCGCCCGGCTGCTTGAGCCAGCGCCCGATCGTCCCCTCCGCGACGCTCTCGCCGAGCTGGGGCATCGTCACCTTGGCCACTGGGTCAGTTCCTCCGATGGGAGTGCGCGGGACGCGAGGTCAACGGCCCTAGTGTCGCGCATCCCGCGACGGCGTGTCGACGCGCGTCCCGATGGCCGCTTGCCGGCCTGTCGCGCGTCAGCTGACGCCGCCCGGTGCGTGCTGGCTAGACGGAACTGACCAGGTCGCCGTTCACCTGCGCTCCCGCGGCGTGCTCGCGCGGCCCGGTAGACTCGGCCCCGTCAGCCACGCCGCGGGAGCGCAGCTGGGTGGCGTCAACCGCCAGCTTCGCCGCGGACACGCGCTTCCTCGTGACGGCAGGTGGTCCTGCACGCCGTGGAGGCGTCGGTGACAGGAACAGCCGGAGTCCCCGGGACCGAGCCGGGTCGCGCAGCCACGTGGTCGCCACGACGCCACGAAGCGGGTAGACCGATCGAAGGACGCCATCCTGGCGGCCGACGCGCCGCCTCGGAGTCGACAGGTCTGGCAGCACCAGCAACCGCGCAACGGCCGTCGGGCTCCCAGCCGAACCGCTCCCGTGCGACCCCGGGGGCCAGGCGGACCTTGGCATCGTGTCGGCGGAGGTTTCCTCGATCGAGTTGAGCGTCGTCTTCACCTCGACGACCAGCAGGAGTCGGGCCCTCGGATGCCAGGCGAGCACGTCGATCGATCCACGTTCGGCGTAGACCGCATAGGAAGTCTCCGGTCGACAGTCCATCCGATCGCCTGCAGCACCTCGCACACGCGGGCAAGCGAGTGCTGCATGGCCTTCATCGGCCAAACGGTCCAGGTCGCCGCCGCGCCAGCGCACGTCCTGCGCCAGCTGCATCTCCAGGACCCGGAGGACCGATCGAATTGTCCGGACCTCGAGGGCGTCCGATTGGCCGCGCTCGACTCGCGACACGGTGTCCTGGCTCACGCCTGCCCGTCCGCGACGTCGACCTGCGCTCCAGCCCAGACGGTGGCGGACCGCCCGGACCCGCGAGCCCGATCCTCAGCATCGTCCATCGGCCGATGATCGCCGACGGTCGCTCACCCGGCGCTCAACGCGGGTCCACCACCGCCTCTACCGGCCGCGACGTACGCCTCGTACGAGCGGGCCACCAGCGCCGCGAGCTCGGCGAACAGGACTTCGTCGACCGCGCTGAACATGAACGTGGACTTGCCCTTCAGGCGCCTGCGCAGCGCGGCGAGAGCCCGTCGAGCAGCGCGGGTCGTGGTAGATCGGCATCAGGTGGAACGCGACGTGCACCTCGGCGACGCGCACGCCGGCGAAGCAGTCGTGGGCCTTCGACGCCGGGCCGGGGAGCTCGGGAGGCCGTAGACGGAGCCCGGCCGAGGCGGTCCCGGTACGGGTCGAGGATCACCCGTTCCAGGCGCACCGCGACGGGCTCGAGCTCCGGCATCGACCGGCCGGCTCAGTACGCGGCGAGCCTCCGGATCCCGTCGGCGATCTTCTCCGGGTTGAGCATGAACCAGTCCTCGAGGACGTGGTTGTAGGGCACGCCGGCACGTCCGGCCCGGCGATCCGCGTCACGGGCCCGTCGAGGTAGTCGAACGCCTCCTCGGCGACGATCGCGGCGACCTCCGCGCCGTACCCGCCGAAGCGGTTGTCCTCGTAGACGACCAGGCACTTGCCGGTCTTGCGGACCGACGACAGCAGCGTCTCGCGGTCGAGCGGGCGCAGCGTCCGGAGGTCGACGACCTCGACGCTGATCCCCTCCTCGGCGACCCGCTCGGCCGCCTCGAGCGCGTAGTGGGCCATCAGCCCGTAGGCCACGATCGTGACCTGGCGCCCGGCCGTCGCACCGCGGCGCGGCCGAGCGGGACGGTGTACTCCGTGTCCGGGCACGTCGCCGCGGACCGAGCGGTACATCTTCTTGTGCTCGAAGAAGAGCACCGGGTCGTCGTCCCGGATCGCGGAGCGCAGGAGGCCCTTGGCGTCGTACGGCGTCGACGGGATCACGACCTTCAGCCCGGGGACGTGGGTGAAGAACGCCTCCACGGACTGCGAGTGGTAGAGCGCGCCGTGGACGCCGCCGCCGTACGGGGCGCGGATCGTCATCGGGACGCCGAACCCGTTGTTCGAGCGGTAGCGCATCCGCGCGGCCTCGGACACGATCTGGTTGAAGGCCGGGAAGATGAAGTCGGCGAACTGGATCTCGGCGACGGGCCGGAGGCCGTTCATGGCCGCCCCGATCGAGGCCCCGACGATCATCGATTCCGTGAGCGGCGTGTCGATGACCCGGTCGTCGCCGAACTCGGCCCACAGCCCGTCGGTGGCCAGGAAGACGCCGCCCTTCCGGCCGACGTCCTCGCCCAGGACGATGACCGACGCGTCGCGCCGCATCTCCTCGGCCAGGCGTCTCGCGGATCGCCTCGATGAACGTCCGGAGCGCCATCAGCGCGTGCCCTCGCCGGCGACGGGTCGCCGGCGGCCGTCGAGGCCCGGCGCTCGCCAGGCCCGACGGTGCCGGGCGTCTCGGCGGCCAGTCCGCGTAGACCCAGTGCATGGCCGTGGCGGGATCCGGGTCGGGCTCCGCCTCGGCGTAGTCGGTGGCGTCCTCGACCTCGGCGTTGATCTCGGCCGCGAGCGTCGCCTCCAGCTCGGCGGTCAGGACGCCCGCCTCGCGCAGCTGGTCCCGGAAGAGCGGCAGCGGATCGTGGCCCGGCCCTCGGCCAGCTCGTCCTCGCGAGCGGTACTTCGTCTGCTGGTCGTCCGAGGAGTGGGCCGTGAGGCGGGTGACCTTGGCCTCGATGAGGGTCGGGCCGCCGCCGGCCCGCGCCCGGTCGACCGCCTCCCTGGCGGCCGCGGTAGCAGGCGAGCACGTCCGTGCCGTCGACGACGACGCCCGGGATCCCGTAGCCGGACGCGCGCATCGGCGACGTCCGTGACGGCCAGCTCCATCGCCGCCGGGACGCTGATCGCGTAGCCGTTGTTCTCGATCACGAGGATGAACGGCAGCCGGTGGATCGCCGCGAAGTTGAGCCCCTCGTGGACGTCGCCCTGGTTGGAGCTCCCCTCGCCCATGATCGCGACCGCGACCTGGCCGGCTTCCGGATCTTCGCCGCCAGCGCGATCCCGACCGCATGCAGGATCTGGGTGGCCACGGGCGAGGAGACGCAGACCAGGTGGTGCTCGGGGCTGCCGTAGTGGCCGGGCATCTGGCGCCCGCCCGACCACGGATCCCGGCCTTGGCGTACTGCGCCAGCATGATGTCCCGGGGCGTCATGCCGAAGGCGAGGCAGGTCGCGATCGAGCGGTAGAACGGCGCGATCCAGTCCTGCCCCCGGCGCAGCGGCCAGGCGATGCCGACCTGGGCCCCCTCGTGGCCCTGGCCGCTGATCACGAACGGGATCCGGCCGGCCCGGTTGAGGATCCACATCCGCTCGTCGACGGCGCGGGCGAGGGCGACCGTGCGGTACATCGCGACGAGGTCGGCGTCGGTCAGGCCGACCGAGGCGGCGAGGGAGCTCGCCGCGTTCGCCGCCATGGCCAGTGAGCGTCATCGCGTCCTCCGTGCGGCGCTGGCCGTGCGGTCGGCCGGTCACGCCGGCCCGGCCCGGTGCGCCCCGTCAGAAGTTGATCGACCGTCCGTCGACGGCCATCGCGGCCTCGCCGAGGATCTCCGACAGCGTCGGGTGCGGCGTGCGTCGCGCCGCCGATCTCCCACGGCGTCGCCTCGAGCTGGAGCGCCAGCGACGCCTCGGCGATGAGGTCGGTCGCGTGCGGGCCGATGATGTGGACGCCCGAGCGTCTCGTCCGTCTCCGCGTGGCCGATGATCTTGGCGAAGCCCTCGTACTCGCCGCCGATGATCGCCTTGGCGATGGCCTGGAACGGCACCTTGCCGACCTTGAGGGCATGCCCCGCTCCTCGCACTCCTGCTCGGTCAGGCCGACCGAGGCGATCTCGGGCCGGCAGTAGGTGGCCCGCGGCTGCTTGACGTAGTCGATCGGCGTGGACGTCGGCGTCGCCGGCGATCGTGTGGGCGGCGATGATCCCCTCGTGGGCGGCGGTGTGGGCGAGCATCAGCCCGCCGACGATGTCGCCGATCGCGTAGAGGTGCGGCTCCTTCGTCCGCATCCGGCCGTCGACCTTGACGAAGCCCGCGGTCGACCTCGGCCGTCGTGGTCTCGAGGCCGATGTCCTCGACGTTGGTGGCGCGGCCGGTCGCGACCAGCAGCAGCTCGGCGGCGATCTCGGCCGCCTCCCCGCCCTCCGGACCGACCGTCAGCGCGACGCCGCGTCGTCGCGCGACGACCGACGCGGCGTCGAAGCGGGCGCTGGTCATGACCTTGATGCCGCGGCGGGTGAAGCTGCGCTCCAGCTCCTGGCTGACCTCGCGGTCCTCCAGCGGCACGACGGCCGGCAGGTACTCGAGCAGCGTCACCTCCGCGCCGAGGTCGTGGTACATCGAGGCGAACTCGACGCCGACCGCGCCGGCACCGATCACGATGATGCTCGTCGGCAGCGTGTCCGTCCGCAGGACGTCGTCGGAGGTCACGATCCGCTTGCCGTCGGGCACGAGCCCGGGCAGCGACTTCACCCGCGAGCCCGGTGGCCAGGATGACGTCCGTCGCGCTCAGCAGGCGCTCGCCGCCGGCACCCGGCGTGCCGTCCTCGCCGGCCAGCCGGACGCGGACCTGGTGGCGCCCTCGAGCCGGCCGCGGCCCTGGATCCAGGTGACCTTGTTCTTCTTGACCAGGCTCTGGACGCCCTTCCACATGCGATTGACGACCTGGTCCCGGCGCCGGCGATCTGGGCGTAGTCGACCTCGGCCGCGCCCGGCAGCTCGAGGCCGAAGTCCCCGGCGTGGCGGATCCGCTCGGCGAAGGCCGCGGACTCGAGCAGCGCCTTGGTGGGGATGCAGCCGCGGTGGAGGCAGGTGCCGCCGATCTTGTCCTCGTCGACGAGGGCGACCTTGAGGCCCAGCTGGGCGGCGCGGAAGGCGGCCGCGTAGCCACCGGTGCCCGCGCCGAGGACGACGAGGTCGAAGTCGTTGGAGGAGCCGACGGCCATCGCTCAGGAGTTCTCCGCTTGGTCACGGGGCGGGCCGCGCGGGCCGCGGCGCGCGTGGGGGGACGAGCATCGGACCGATCCTACACCGCGGGCCCGGCAATGACGCGCGGCCGGAGCAGGCCGCGGCGCCGAGGCCTGGCCGCCGGTCACCGGGCCCCTGCGCCATGTCGCCGGGCCCGAGTGCCAGGTCGACCGCGACGGCGCCCGGAGAGCAGAAGCCGGGCCGCGATCTCGCAGCCCGGCTTCTGCGACGCTGGAGCTTCAGCCGCCGCGCTGGGCGCGGAAGCAGTCCGAGCAATAGACCGGCTTGCCGTTGGTCGGACGGAACGGGACCTTGGCTTCCTTGCCGCAGCTCGAGCAGGTCGCGGAGAACATCTCGCGGGGCCCGCTGCTGCGGCCGCCGTAGCCACCGCCGCCGCCGCCCGCGCCGCCGCCCGAGCCGCCGGCGGAATAGCCGCCCCCACCGCCGTACCCGGAGTCATAGCCGCCGCTCGAGTACGAGCTGCCGCCGTACCCGCTGTCCGCCCGAGCGCGCTGCCTTGCGGCTCGCGCGGCACGAGGGGCACCGGCGGGGCTCCGAGAATCCCTTCTCGGCGTAGAAGGCCTGTTCTCGCTCCGTGAATGCGAACTCCATTCCGCAGTCGGAACAGGTCAGTGTCTTGTCGGCCACGTGCCGATCTCCTCCAGCTGTCGCCGCCTCTTGCCCGGGTCCTCGAGTGCATGCCGGAGGAGACCAAGTGTCGAACGTGCGAACGAAAAGTGAGCAGCGCGGAGGTCCGCGCGACGCGCGCAGTCTACGGGCTAATCGCAACCGTGGCGATACCCATTTCTGGCACGCGTCGCGACCGGCCCCGTCGGCCCGGCCGCGGACCTGCCGGCGCGCCGGTCGCCTGCGCCCGGCGACCCGCTCGCCCTGCTCGAGCCCGGGCGAGGGAACGTCGAACTCGCGGTGGGCGCCCTCCAGGTAGGTGGCGATCTCCGCGGCCTGGCGGGCAGCGTCCCAGCCCAGCACGTGGCCTGCGATCGCCGCCACGCGGGGCGCGATCGACTCGCCGCGATCCCGCAGCGCCGGCGCCAGGCGGATCCGGCGGGCGAGGATGTCGTCCAGCGACAGCGCCAGCTCGGTCTCGGCCGCCCAGGCGATCTCGGCCTCGAGGATACGGGTGTCCGTCCACCAGCGGCCGGACGAGGTCGTGCTCCCGGCCGAGCGCGAGGACCTCGGGGGCGTCGGTGCCGTGGCGGTCCACGAGGGAGCGTGCCGCATCCTCCGCCGATGCCGGGCTCGGCGCCAGCCGGGCGGCCAGCGCGTCCAGCTCGGCGCGGGCAGCCGCACCGACGATCGGCAGCCTGGCGGTGCCGCTCGGGCCGGCTCGCGGGCCGCGTCGCCGAGCATGGCGTCGATCGCGTCGCGCGCCATCACCCGGTAGGTCGTGTACTTGCCGCCGCTGACGCGCACCAGCCCGCGCCCTCGACGCTCACCCGGTGCTCCCGCGAGACCTTCACCGTCGAGCCGGCGTCCGACGGTGCGACGAGCGGTCGCAGGCCCGCATACGTGCCCACGATGTCGTCCCGGGTGACCTCCGACGTCCAGGGCCCCGTTGACCGTCCCCAGGATCTCGTCGACCTCGGCCCGCTCGCGCGCACGCGGTCCACCGGGCCGTGGTACGGCTCGTCCGTGGTGCCGATGAGCCAGTGGCGCGGCCACGGGACCATGAAGCCGACGCGGCCCGGGATCCGGAGCGTCATGCCACCGCGGGCCGGGATCCGCTCGCGCTGGCGACCAGCGAGGTGGCTGCCGCGCGACGGGAGCACGTTGAAGGCGGCCCGCCGCCGAACGGGCGGTCCGGCATCGCGCCCCAGACCCCGGTCGCGTCCAGGACGGCCGCCGCCCGGACGTCGAGACGCGCCCCGTCAGCCGGTCCTCGACCGTGGCGCCTGTCACCCGGTCGCCCTCGCGGATCGGGCCGCGGCGCGGACCCGGGTGACCGCGAGCGCGACGCCCGCCTTGTGGGCAGTGCCGTCCGGACCACGGCCAGCGTGAACCGGGCGTCGTCCTCCATCGCGTCGTGGTAGAGGAGCGCGCCGCGGAGGTCCCTGCGCACGAGGTCCGGGGCGTAATCCAGCGCCCCGTCCGCCGAGAGCTGCCGGTGGCGGCCGCCCGACTTCGCCGAGCCGAGGAGGTCGTACATGGTCAGGCCGGCCGTGTAGAAGGCGCGCGTGGCAACCGGCGGGCCGTACAGCGGGAACAGGAACCTCTCCAGGCGGACCAGGTGCGGCGCGAGGCGCAGCAGCCGGGCCCGCTCCGCGAGCGCCTCGCGGACCAGGCCGACCTGCAGCTGCTGCAGGTACCGCAGCCCGCCGTGGATCAGCCGGCTCGAGCGCGACGAGGTGCCGACCGCGATGTCGTCCTGCTCCACCAGCGCGACCCGGAGCCCGCGGCTGGCGGCGTCGAGCAGCGCGCCGGCGCCGACGATGCCGCCGCCGACGATCAGCAGGTCCCAGGGCTCGTTTGCGAGGCGTCTCGAGGTCCGCGCCGCGCCGCGCCAGGGGCGGACGGATGCCGTGCGGGCTTGCGTGCGGTGGCGTCGGGTCGGTCATCGTTCGTCCTCCGGGGGAGGTTCGGCCACGCGGGGACGGAGGATGCGCCAGAGGACGACGGCCGTTCCGCAGGAGCACCACGATCAGCAGGGTATGGAAGACCACGGTCGGCCTCCTGGGGGATCCCGATCGGGGCGACGCAGGATGCGGCCGGCGAGCGCCCGCCGACGCGGGCCTGCAGCCCCGTCTTCGGCCGGTGGAAGGTCACGGTCAGGTCCGCGCGCACGAACGGGTCCGACGGGTCGCCGAGGTGAGGTCCACGGCGGTGGGCGTGTCGACCGCGAGCACCGGCGTCCCGGCGTCGCGCGCCCTGCTGATCATCTCGACCGCGGTCCGGACGGGTTCGCGCAGACGCCCGTGGACGCCCGTGCCGAGGAGCGCGTCCACGATGATCCCGGCCCGCTCGATCCCCTGGCCGAGGATGGCGAGTCGCGCGCGACCGGGGCATGGATCTTGGTGACGCCGTCGATGTCGTCGAGGCGCTTCCAGTTGTGCGCCGCGTCGCGGGTCCGGGGCTTCTCGTCGCGGAGCCACCAGGACCGCGATCACCGGATAGCCCCACTCGGCCAGGCGGCGCGCGGCCACGAACCCGTCGCCGCCGTTGTTGCCCGGGCCGGCGAGGACCAGCATCGGGCGGCCCTCGCGGGCGTTGTGCTCCAGGAGGGCCCGCGCGGCGGCCGCGACCGCCGTCCCGGCATGCTCCATCAGCTGCTCGCCAGGGATCGCCCAGCGCCTGTGCCTTGCGGTCCGCGCCGGTCATCGACCTCGGCGGAGATCGCTGTCCGGTCGCGCGGCCTCGGCCCAGCGGAGCTCCAGCTCGTCGAGGGTCAGCGAGCGGCAGGGTCGGATCATCGGCGGGAAGGGGGACGGTTCCGGAGGGCACGCGTTGAGGGTACCGCTCGGCGCAGTCGGCGGAGCTCCCTCGCGGGCCGCATTGCATGGGCCGCATTGCATGGAATGTCGTGCTCGGGTCAGCGGCTCGGCCGGGCGCCTGGGTCAGGCGAGCATCCGGTCCGTGGCCGGATCGACCACACCGCCGTAGAACCGGTCAAGCACCTCGCGAAACACCGCCTCGGTGGGCGCCGCACGGTGGAACAGCGTCATGCACGAGCGCACCTTCATCGCGTCGATGGCGCCGAACACCTGCTCGGCGGTCCGCCCCTCCGATGCCAGGATGAGCCCGGCGCATTCCCGCAGCCTCGGACCGAGCACCGGGTGGGCGAGATACGCCCGCGCCTCGTCCAGCGAGGCGATGGCGTAGTAGCGCGACATCTCGCTCCGTCCGAGGCCGGCGACCTGCGGGAAGATGAACCAGATCCAGTGGCCGGTCTTCTCGGCCGCGACGGAGCTCGGCGAGGACCCGGTCGTAGACCGGAGGCTCCTGGGCGAGGACGAAGCGGTCGAGGTCGAGGTCCATCGACGCATTGTGCGCGCCCGTCGCGTCAGCCGAGCCGGCCTGGGCTACCGGGCAGACGCGCTTCCGGGCCACCGGCCGTCTGGTGGGCCTCCAGGAGCCCAGCCGACGCCAGCACCGTCACCGCCTCGCACACCGTGTGTGTTCCGTGATGATCACCGGCTTCGACCGCGCCCCGCTAGGCGGGTGGGTCGGCGGTCCACCGGAGGATGTCACCCGGCTGGCAATCGAGCACGCGGCAGATCGAGTCCAGGGTGGTGAACCGGATGGCTCGGGCGCGCCCGTTCTTCAGGACGGCGATGTTCGCCGGGGTGATGCCGACGGCGTTGGCGAAGTCGCCCACGGACATCTTGCGCCGGGCGAGCATGACGTCGAGCTCGACGATGACGGCCATCAGATGACCTCGTCGAGCTCGGTGCGGTCGGCGATCGCCGACTCGAGCAGGCCTCGCATGACGATCATGAGGAGCACGAACGCCAGCCCGCAGGCGAGGCAGGCGGCCAGCCAGAGGATGATCGGTCCGCCGCCGCCGGGACGGCGAGCAGGTGGATCAAGACGCCTGCGTTCAGGACCGTGGCGACCGCCGCGCAGACGGTGATGACGTCGACCCAGCGCAGGGCGCGGCGGGTGAAGATGACCCCGCCGCTGACCAGGGACAGCAGCCGCCAGACGACGAGCAGCGCCACCTGACCGCATGCGATGACGAGGATGCCGGCCACCGAGTACGGGACGACGAGGTACGCGACTTCGGGAAAGATCTTCCCCTCCTCGGACGCGAACACGGGCACGAGCACCTGTGCGAGCACCGTTCCGAGCAGGAGGACGACAAGAGCGACGCGGAGAAGCCGACCTGCGAGGATGTTCATCTATCGACTGTCGATGGCATTCCGATCGACTGTCAATAGGTTCTTCGACATCCGGCAGCTCCACACCCCGCGCGCCGCGCGATCCGTGGAATGCTCCGCGCACCGACATCCCGCGAGGGTCCCGGCGGCGGATCCGGACCGGGGCCGGGTCTCGAGCGAGGAGAGCACGGCGCCGTGCCCAGACAGCGGTCGGAGAACCCGAAGCGTGAGCCGCTCACCCGTCGGCGCGTCACCACGCGCCTGTTCGGCTGGCACGCGGAGGCCGAGCGACCCCGCGATCCGGCAGGCCTCGACGCCGTGGGAGGTCCTCGTGGCCGAGGTCATGTCCCACCAGACGGGGATCGAGCGCGTCGGTCCGGCCTGGCGCCGGTTCGTCGACACGTGGCCCTCCCCTGCCGCTCTCGCCGACGCCAACACCCGTGACCGCTTGCGGCGTGGTCGGGGCTGGGCTACAACCGGTGAGCCCGTCCCTGCGCGAGGCGGCTCGACGGATCGCTGGTGACCATGCGGGCCGGGTGCCGGTCGCGGTCGCGGAGCTGGAGACCCTGCCGGGCATCGGACCCTACACGGCGCGCGCGGTTGCCGCCACCGCCTTCGGCACGCCGGTGGCCCGCTCGACGTGAACGTGAGGCGGTTGTCAGCCGCGTGGCCGGGACCGATGCCCGGTCACACGACCTCCAGGCCACGGCCGATGCCCTCGTCGACCGACGCGATCCCCGCCGGTGGCTGAACGCGGTGATGGATCTCGCCTCAGGCGTTTGCACCACGGCGGCGCCCCGATGCGGAGCCTGTCCGCTGTTCGGCATGTGCGCCTCGCGGGGAGAGGTCCCGACGGAGCGGGCGCGCGGCCGCGCGCAGCCGTTCCCGGAAACGACCCGCTGGCTGCGTGGCCGACTCGTCGCGACCCTCACGCACGCCCAGGCGGGGGCCTGGGTGCCGTTGCCGGATCAGCTGGGAACGCACGATCGGAAGGCGATCACGGCGGCCGTGGAGAACCTGCAGCGAGAGGGCTTCCTCGAGCTGCTCGACGGATGCGCCCGGGTAAGACCCTGAGACATGAGGCTCGCCGTGGCGGGGAAGAGCGTTGGAATAGCATGACGGGTGCCGCACGGCATCCCGGAAAGGGTCACCACCTCGCGATGAAGAACCTGGTCATCCTTAACGAGCCGGCCTACGGCAACGAGCGGTCCTACAACGGCCTCCGGCTCGCCCTCTCCCTCGCGAAGGCGGAGGGACAGGAGCTGCGGGTGTTCCTCATGGGCGACAGCGCGACCTGTGCGCGGGTCAGCCAGAAGACCCCGGACGGCTACTACAACCTCGAGCGGATGCTCAAGGGGCTCGCGCCCAAGGGCGTGCCGGTCGGCGCGTGCGGCACCTGCCTCGACGCGCGCGGCATGACCGAGGACCCGCTCGTCGAGCCGGTGCGCCGCTCCACCCTCGCCGAGCTCACCGAGTGGACGATCTGGGCGGACAAGGTGATCACCTTCTGACCCCCGCGTCCGCGCAGGGCGAGCGGATCGATCGGTTGCGGGGGCGGGGCGGTCCGTCGCGCCCTCACCATACGGAACGAGGAGACGGGCCATGATCACGCGGTTCGGGGCCGCCTTCTGGATCCAGCGCACGGGCTGGCCGGAGCTGCGCGAGGCCGTCCTGCGGGCGGAGGCCGCCGGCTTCGACGACCTCTGGATCGACGATCACCTGCTCTCCGACGAGGGCGACTGGGCGGATCCCAAGCTCGAGGGCTGGACCACGCTGGCGGCGGTGGCCGCGGTCACGCACCGGGCGCGGCTGGGGCTCATGGTGAGCGCCAACACGCTGCGCAACCCGGGCCTCACCGCGAAGATGGCGACGACGATCGACCACGTGTCCGGCGGCCGGGCGATCCTGGGCGTCGGCGCCGGCTGGTTCGCGCGCGAGCACGAGGCGTTCGGGTTCGACTTCGGGAGCGGCTTCGGCGAGCGCCTCGACCGCCTTGCGGAGGCGGTGCCGCTGGTGCGCCGGCTCCTGGACGGCGAGACCGTGACGCATCACGGACGCTTCTACGCGTTCAGGGACGCCGTCTGCGCGCCACACCCCGTCCAGGCCCACCTGCCGATCCTGGTCGGGGGCTCGGGGCCGAAGAAGACGCTCCCGCTGGTCGCCCGGCTACGTGGAGTTGGAACGCCTACGGGACGCCGGACGAGGTGGCGACGGCCGACGCGATCCTGCGGGAGGGCCTGCGAGGCCGCAGGCCGGGACGAGCGCGGGATCGAGCGAACGGTGAACCTGAACGTCGTGATCCGGAGTGATCGGGCGGAGGCGGAGCGAGGGTGGGCGGGCTGGCTGGCCGGACACCTGCCCCAGGAGGACGAGCGGGATCTCTCTGGCCGGGGGTTCGGTCGAGGAGGTGGCCGCGGCGTTGGCGCGGTACCGCGACGCCGGCTTCGCACACCCGATCATGATTTTCCGGATGCTGTTCGACGTCGAGACCATGGACCGGCTCACGGAGCTGCGGGCGGTGCTCGGCGGCTGACGCGGCTCCGGTCCGCCCCTCCTATACCGGTCCCACAGTGAGACCAGCCTCAGGGTGACACTGCCCCACGTTCGAGCGTCTTACCGGTGACGGCGTTCCCGTCGCTCATTCGAGGAAGGTGCCAGCCATGCGCATCACCGCCGGGCCACCGACCCTGATCATCGCCATCGTGGCTGCCCTGGTGCTGGCGGGGTGCGGGGCGACGAACCCATCCATCTCGACGGACGGTGGCCAGGCCGCGGGTCCGCCGACCGCAGTGCCGACCGCAGTGCCGACTCAGCCCGATCCGACGATGCCGGGCGCCTCCACGCCCCGCCCGTGGCCGACGCCGGCCGTCACCGCGGCCGTGGCCCCCGCCTCGCTGCCGGCCAAGGCCGGGTCCGTCGCCATCGCCCCGGGTCCGGACGGCGGCCTCTACGTCCTGGCCCTCGTCACGCGTTCGTCCCCGAGCGACCCTCCGGGCAGGTCGGTCGTCGCGCTCCTCGATCCCGCGGGACGGCCGCGGACCGGGTGGCCCATCCAGATCGCCGGTTGGTTGTGCGGAGCGGATCCGTACGGGGCCTTCACCGGGCAGCCGCTCGTCGCCGCCGACGGCTCGGTGCGGCTCGTCTGCGACGCCGATACCGACGGCTTGAGCTGTTCCCGGGCAAACGCCAGGCGTTCGCATTCACGGCCCAGGGCACAACGGTGCCGGGGTGGCCGGTGGACCCGAGGACCGGCGACAGCTGGGAGCAGGCGGCCACCGTCGTCGGCGACACGCTGTACGTCCCGGGGCGCCTGATCACCGGCGAGGGCGGCACGCCCGAGGCGTCCGTGGCGTCCTGGGTCAACGAGATCGGGGCCGACGGGTCCGGACGCGAGGGGATGCGCGTCTCGACCCCAAGGGCGTGATGCCCGAGGTCGAGCCGGCGCCCGACGGCAGCCTCCGGCTCGTCGACACCGGTGGGCGACCGGGCTTTACCGATCCGGGCGACCAGAAGCTGATCATGGCCATCGACGTCTCCGGGCCGATCCCGGGGTGGCCGCTCACGTTCGACCTCTCGGTATCCCAGCCCGCCTTCTTGCCTCGACGGTGGACGACCTCGCCCAGGTCCGGTCCGGTCACGAGCACGCTGGTCGTGTCGCGTGACGGCCAGGTCCTGCCGATCGGCTCGAGCCCCGTCGATATCGAGCAGACCGAGCAGTGGTCAGGCGCGGGACCGGATGGCTGGTTGCCGGCCCCTCCCATCGTGTCCCCGGATGGGACGGTGTTCCTGATCGAGGAAGCCGCCTCCGGGCTCACGGTCGTTGCCCTCGACCCGGCCGGTGAGGTCATGGCCGGGTGGCCGTACCAGGCGGCCGTTCATCTCGAGTGGCAGGGTCGCTGCGGAGGCCAGGACACCGGGTGTGGCGTCCTGCGCACGCTGCCCGCGGTAGGTCCCGGGAACACCCTCCACCTGCTGCTGGCCGCCGCCGACAAGGACAAAGGTGGTTCCATCGTCGCCATCGGGCCGGACGGTGAGGTGCGGCCCGGGTGGCCGGTTGTGCTGCCCGACCCCGGGAGCGCGTTCCGTTCCGTCGCGGTCGGCCCTGACGGGACGGCGTACGCCGTGGCCGTCGATCGCGTCGCCGAGCCCACGACAGCGACGATCCTCGCGATCGGGCCCGACGGAACGATCCGCTACCGGGCCCCGATCATCGCCCGGTAGCTCGCCCGGGCCGCCTCGCCGGGATCAGGCGACCGCGACCGCTCCCCTCCGGGCGAGGGTCCCGCGCTGCCTCAGCCGTGCCCGCCCCGAGCCGCCCGGCGACCGAGCTGCCGCCGCCAGACCCTGCGTGACGCAGTCGGGCAGGCCCACGCCGCGGTAGGACGCCCCGGCGAGGGTCACGTCGGGCCAGCCGGCCATCGCCGTCTCGATCGCCGCCACGCGCTTGAGGTGGCCCACCGTGTATCTCGGCATGGTGTGCTCGTACCGCGACACGCGCACCAGCAACGGCTCGCCGGTGATCCCCAGCGTCCGCTCGGCATCCGCGCGCGCCGCGGCGATCAGCTCGGCCTCGGCCAACGACGTGGCATCGAGCTCGTCGCGGACGAAGATCCGGAGCAGCACGGCGCCGTCGGGAGCGCGGCCGGGCCACTTCTCGGACGACCAGGTGCAGGCGGAGATCGGGCCGCCCTCCGACCGCGGCACGAGGTAGCCGTGGCCCACGAGGGGATGCCCCACGCGGTCACGCGGGTACGCGAGCGTGACGAGGATGGACGTCCCGTGCGGGATCCCATCGAGCGCCCGCGCGGCCGCCGGCAGCACGGCCTCGAGCAGCACCGCCGCGACGTGCCCGGGACCGCGATCACCGCCGCGTCGAACCGATCCGCTGTGCCGTCCGAGAACGCGCCGCAACGCCCGCGCCCGACCGGGCCAGTCCGCGGACGGCATCCCGTGCGCAGATCCGCGCCCGCCTCGGCCGCCGACGCCCCGAGGGCATCGGGAGCCGCGCCATGCCGCCACGCAGCGAGACGAACGCGCCAAGCGGCTTCGCGCCCGGGCCGGCGGCCTCCGCCGCGCAGCTGCCGCCCGCCGCATCGCGCGCCCGTCGGCGAGGCCGGCGAGCAGCAGGCTCCGGTGCTGCCGCTCGGCGTCGGAGCGTGGGCACGACGGCGTCGAGGCTCAGCTCGTCGATCGGGGTGCCGTAGACGCCGCCGACGAGCGGACCGGCGAGCCGGTCCACGAGCGGGTCGCCCAGCCTGGCGACGGAGGTATGTGCCCACCGCGACGTCGTCGGGGCCCATCCGTCGCGGCGCCACGAGGTCGGTCGCCATCCGCACCTTCTCGGGCCAGCTGAACAGCCGCGTCCGGGCGAACGGCAGCGCCCTCGTCGGCAGCACCAGGCCGAGGCCCTCGGGCATCGGCACCAGGCGGCCGCGATGGCGGATGAACACCGCCCGCGGATCCCGGGTGCCGACCAGCTCGTCGCCGAGGCCCAGCTCGCGCGCCAGCGCCACGGCCGCCGGCCGGGTCGCCAGGAACGAGTCGGGCCCGTGCTCGATCGTGAAGCCGTCGACGTGCTCGGTGGCGACCTTGCCGCCGAGCCGCGCGTCGGCCTCGACCAGCACGCACGGCGACGCCGTCGCGGGCGAGCGCGCGGGCGGCGACGAGACCCGTGACCCCACCGCCGACGACGAGACGCTCATCGGGCGCGATCCCGGCAGGCCATGCCGTAGGCGTGCGGCGCTGCCGCTCGGCACGTACGGGCAGAGCGGGTCCGCCTCGAGCGGGTCGCCCGTCCACGCGAAGGCTCGGGCCCGCGAGCCGCCGCAGACCCGCGCGTACTCGCACGCCCGCAGCGGCCCTTGAACGACTCGGGCTCGCGGAGCGACCGCAACACCGGGTGGTCGCGGTAGAGGTCACGATCGAGGCGTCGCGCACGTTGCCGAGCGGGATCGGCAGGAAGCCCGACGGGTTGACCGTGCCGTCGTGGCTGACGAACATGATCCCGTTGCCGTCGCGGACGCCGAAGCCCGCGCCCGACGGACGTCCGCGATCTCCTCGCCGTCCATCCCGTCGGCCTGCATCTGCCGGATCGCGAGCCGGCGGTAGTGGGTGGCCTCGGTCGTCTTCACCTGGAACGGCGCCGTCTTCGACAGCCCGAACAGCCAGGCGTTGAGCCGCTCGGACTGGGCCGGCGTCACCTCGCGCAGGTCGCTCCCGCGCCCCGTGGTGATCAGGAAGAACAGGCTCCAGCGCATGATGCCCATGCCCCGCATGAGCTCGTAGATCGCCGGCAGGTCGTCGAGCGTCTCGTCGGTGACGAGCGTGTTGACCTGGATCGGCAGTCCGGCCGCGCGCGCCCAGCGCGCCGCCTGGAGCGTCTTGTCGAACGTGCCCGGGCACCATGCGGAAGCCGTCGTGGCGCGCGGCGTCGGAGCCGTCGATGCGAGAGCGAGATGTTCTGGATCCCCGGCCTCGCGGAGGCTGGCCAGCACCTCCGGCGTGAGCAGTCGGTGGCCGCCGGGGCGAGCGACGCGCCGATGCCCCGCTCGGTGGCCGCCGCGGACCAGGTCGTGGAGGTCCGGGCGGTTGAGCGGGTCGCCGCCGGTGAACACGACGTGCGGGTACGGCCGGCCGAACCCGGTGACTCGTCGAGCAGGCGGTAGCCCTCGGCGGTGGTCAGCTCGAGCGGGTTCCGCTCCGGCTGCGCCGTGGCGCGGCAGTGGCGGCAGGCGAGGCCGCAGGCGAGCGTCGTCTCCCAGTACACGAGCATCGGCGCGCGGTCGTAGACGTAGCCCTCGGCGCGGACGGCGCCGACGCCGGTGATGCCCGGGTGACCGCCGGGGTGCCCGCCGGGATGGCCCCCGGGGTGCGCCGCGACGGGCCGGGGCGGCCGGCGGATCGGGGTCGGTCGTGCGTCGGTCATCGGGGTCGCCTCCAGGTCGTCAGGCTGGCTGCCGTCGGGACGCCGAGCGCCGCGAGCGCGACGTCGGCCAGGCCGGCGATGAAGACGGGGTCGGTGTTCATGGAGCGGGCGCGCTCGAGGCGGATGCCCGACTCGCGGGCGACGCCCTGCGCCTCGATGTCGATGTCGTAGAGGACCTCCAGGTGGTCCGCGACGAAGCCCACCGGGCGGATCACGAGCTCCGGTCACGCCCTCGGCGGCGAGCCGCCGGATCTCGTCGAGGATGTCCGGGCCGAGCCACGGCTCGCCGGTCCGGCCGGCGCTCTGGAACGCGAACGTCGTAGTCGCCGAGGCCGAGCCGCTCCGCGACGAGCGCGCGCGGTCTCGGCCAGCTCGTCGCGGGTACGGGTCGCCTTCGGCCACGCACCCGCGCGGGCAGGCTGTGGGCCGTGAACATGACCCGGACCCCCGACGGGTCCGGGAAGCGGGCCAGCGCCTCGCGGGTCGTCTCGGCCAGCGCCTCGATGAACCGCGGCTGGTCGTGCCACGATGTCACGTACGCGACCGCCGGCGCGCGCGTCGCCGAGCTCCGGCGAGCCGCGCCGTCCACGGCCCGCCGGTAGCCGGCGGCGTTCGACGACTCCTGCGGCGCCAGCGCGATCGCGACGAACCGCTCCACCCCGTCGGCCGCCATCCGCTCGACGACGTCGCCGATCCGCGGCGCGATGTGGCGCATCCCGGCGTAGACGCGGACGGCCGTGCCGCGCGCCGCCAGCTCGGCCTCCACCGCAGCCCGCTGCTCCTCCACGATCCGCGACAGCGGCGAGCCGCCGCCGATCGCGCGGTAGCGGTCGAGCAGCTCGTCGAGCAGGTGCGGCGGCGGCGGGCTGCCGCGCCGGATGTCGGTGTAGTACGCCTCGACCTGGTCGAGCCAGTCGGGGCTGCCGTAGGCCATCAGCAGGACGGCATCGCGTGGTCATCGGGTGCGCTCCGTGGCTCGTGGACGAGGTCGACGAGCGGGCGAGGTCGTCGGGGTCGGTCGCCGGCAGGACGCCGTGGCCGAGGTTGAAGATGTGGCCGGGCCGCCCGTCGGCCTGGGCGAGGATCCAGCGGGCCGCCTCCTCGGTCGCCCTCCCACGGGCCGAGCAGGAGCGCCGGGTCCAGGTTGCCCTGGACCGCCCGGTCGCCGACGAGCCGCCGCCCGTCGGCCAGGGCGATCCGCCAGTCGAGGCCGATGACGTCGCCGCCGGCCGCCGCCTGGAGGCCGAGGATCCCCGCCGTGCCCGACGCCGAAATGGATCGACGGGACGCCGAGCGGCGCGATCCCGTCGAACAGCCGGCGCATCCACGGCCACGACGCGGCGCTCGTAATCCAGCGGGCGACAGGCCGCCGACCCAGGAGTCGAAGACCTGGACCGCCTCGGCGCCGGCGGCGACCTGCGCCGCGAGGTAGGCGATCGTCGCGTCGACGAGCCGGTCCATCAGCGCGCCCAGGTCGCGGGCTCGGCGTGCATGAGGCGCTTGGTCCGGACGAAGTCCCGCGACGGGCCGCCCTCGACGAGGTAGCAGGCGAGGGTGAACGGGGCGCCGGCGAAGCCGATGAGCGGCACCGGCGACTCGCGCGCGGATCAGCCGGATCGCCTCGAGGAGCGGCGCCGACCGCCTCGTCGGGCTCGAACGGCCGGAGGGCCGTCCACGTCGGCCGCCGTGCGCACCGGCCGCTCGATGACCGGGCCGACGCCCTCCCGGATCTCGAACGCGACGCCCAGCCCGGCGAGCGGGGTGGTGATGTCGGCGAACAGGATCGCCGCGTCCACGCCGAGCCGGCGGACCGGCTGGAGCGTCACCTCGGCGCACAGCGCAGGGTCCCGGGTGATCTCGAGGAGCGTGGCGTGCTCGCGGACCGCTGCGGTACTCGGGCAGCGACCGACCCGCCTGGCGCATGAACCAGACCGGCGTGGCGTCGACCGGCTGCCGCGGCCGGCGCGCAGGAATCGGGCGTCGGGCCGCGGCTGCGGGCGTGCGGCCGCTGGGGTTGCCGCCGCCACCCGAGGCTCATGCGCGCGAACGCCCGCCGGGCCGCGGCGACCGTCGCGTCGACGTCAGCCTCGGTGTGGGCGAGGCCAGATGAACCACGCCTCGAACTGGGACGGCGGCAGCAGGACGCCCGCGTCGAGCATCGCGCCGAAGAAGCGGGCGTAGGCGTCGCGGTCGGACGCGAGCGCCTCGGCCCCGTTGCGCGGCGCGCCGGCCGGAAGAAGACCGTGAGCAGCGAGCCGACGCGCGCGATCGCGACCGTCGCGCCCGGCGTCGGCGGCGGCCGCGCGGCAGGCCCGCCTCCAGGCCGCGCCGGTCGGCTCCAGCCCCTCGTAGCACCTCGGGCGTCAGCAGGTCCAGCGTCGCGATGCCGGCGGCCATCGCCAGCGGGTGGCCCGGACAGCGTGCCCGCCTGGTAGACGCGGCCCTCGGGTGCGACGTAGCTCCATCAGGTCGGCGCCGCCCGCCGTAGGCGCCGACCGGGCATGCCGCCGCCGATGATCTTGCCCAGCGCGGTCAGGTCCGGCCGGATGCCGTAGCGCTCCTGGGCGCCGCCGCTGCGCGACCCGGAAGCCGGTGATCACCTCGTCGAAGATCAGCAGCGCGCCGTTCGCCGTCGGTCAGCTCGCGCAGGCGCTCGAGGAAGCCGGGCGCCGGCGGCGACGACGCCCACGTTGGCGGCGACGGGCTCCACGATCACGGCGGCCATCGCGGCCGGGGTGGGCCTCGAACGCGGCGGCGACCGCGTCGGGGTCGTTGTACGGGACGACGATGGTGTCGCGCGCCGTCGCCGGCGGTCACGCCCGGCGGAGCCCGGCATCGCCAGCGTCGCGAGCGCCCGAGCCCGCGTCGACCAGCAGGCCGTCCCCGTGGCCGTGGTAGCCGCCGGCGAACTTCACGACCAGGTCGCGGCCGGTCGCGCCGCGGGCGAGACGGAGCGCGCTCATCGCCGCCTCGGTGCCGGACGACACGAAGCGCATCCGCTCCATCGACGGCATCGCGGCCCGGATGCGCTCGCCCAGCTCGACCTCGCGCGGCGACGTGGCGCCGAGGGCGAACCCGTCGAGCGCCGCCGCGCGGACGGCGTCCACGACCGCCGGATCCCCGTGGCCGAGGATCGCCGGGCCCCACGAGCCGATGTAGTCGAGGTACCAGCGTCCCGTCCGCGTCGCGGACGCGCGGCCCGCGCCGCGCGTCGAGGATGAGCGGCGGCCGTCCGACCGAGCGGAACGCGCGGACGGGGCTGTTGACGCCGCCCGGGAACAGGTCCTCGGCGCCCGCGGCGGAGCAGCGCCTGGCGGCCGGCGGTCGGCCGCGGCCGGCGCCGCGGCGTGCTCGAGTGCGCATCACCAGGCCTCCCGCGCCCAGGCCGCGAGGTCCGCCGCGGCGTACGTGATCACGAAGCCGGCGCCGGCGCGCAGGATCGACGTCGTGGCTCTCGGTCAGCGCGCGCCGCCGGTCCATCCAGCCGCGCTGCGCCGCGGCCTCGATCGCGGCGTACTCGCCGCTCACCTGGTAGGCGCCGATCGGCACGTCGAAGCGGGCCCGGGCCGCGGCGAGGATGTCGAGCGACGGCAGCGCCGGCTTGACGAGCAGCATGTCGGCGCCCTCGTCGAGGTCGGCCTCGATCTCGCGCATCGCCTCGCGGCCGTTCGCCGGGTCCATCTGGTAGCCGCGCCGGTCGCCGAACGCGGGCGCCGAGCCGGCCGCGTCGCGGAACGGCCCGTAGAACGCGGAGGCGGTCTTGGCCGCGTAGGCGAGGATCGCCGTGTCGTGAGCGCCCTCGGCGTCGAGCGCCGCGGCGGATCGCCGCCACCTGGCCGTCCATCATGGCCGAGGGCGCGACGATGTCGGCGCCCGCGCGGCCTGCGAGGCGGCGGTCCGCGCGAGCAGCTCGATCGTCGCGTCGTTGTCGACGCGGCCGTCGGCGAGCAGCGGGCCGCAGTGGCCGTGGTCGGTGTACTCGCACAGGCAGGTGTCCGCGATGAGGACCAGGTCGAGGTCCGCGTCCCGCAGGCGCCGCAGCGTCTCCTGGACGATGCCGTCCTCGATCCAGCCGCCGGTCCGACGGCCGTCCTTCGCCGCCGGCAGGCCGAACAGGATGACGCCGCCGACGCCGAGCGCGGCCAGCGCGCGGCGTCCGACGCGCCTCGTCGGGGGAGACGCGCTCGACGCCGGGCATGGAGCCGACCGGATCGCGAGCCCGCGGCCGGGCTGCACGAAGAGCGGGGCGACCAGCTGGCGGGGGTGGATCCGGGTCTCGCGGACGAGCGCACGCAGCGCCTCGGTACGGCGAGGTCCGGCGCAGGCGGTGCGCCGGGTCGGGGCACGGCGGGATCGGGCGGGCGGACCGGTGGCCGTGGCGGGGATCGGGGGCCGTCGGCGAGCAGGCGACGATCGGGCGGCGTCCAGTCGGGTGCTGGGTCGCCGGGCCGGGGGCGCGGCGCCCAGCCCGAGCGGCGGCGGCGGTGAAGGCGGCGAGGTCGCGCGGCGCCGGGTGCGGCGCGCCTGAGGACCGCGCGAAGCCCGCCGCGCGCGCGACCGCGGCGGTCGTCGCGCCGATGCGATGACGGCCGGCGGCCAGGCAGCCCGGCGCTGCGGCGTCGGCGCGAGCGCGAGCAGCCCGCGCACCGTGGAGCCGCTGGTGAACACGAGCGCGTCGATCGGCCCGTCGCGAGGGCCGCGGCCGAGCAGCGGGCGGGACGTCGCGGGCGCCTCGTGCGTCTCGTAGGCGACGACCTCGGTCACGGCGCCGCGCCGGCGAGCGTCGCGCGGCCTGGCTCGGCGATGTCGGCACGCGGCAGCAGGACGCGGTCGCCCGGCCAGACGGCAGCTCGGCGGCCAGCGCCTCGCCGACGGCCGCCGGGCGGAACGAGCCTCGATGCCCCGGCCTCGAGGAGCCGGCGGCGGTCGCCTCGCCCACCGCGGCCCAACGGAGCGCGGCGGGTCCGCGCCAAGACGGCGACCGCGTCGAGGGTGGCCCGGGCGGCTTGGCGCTGACGACCACCACGATGTCGCCGGCGCGGCCGTCGGCGACGCGCCGGTCGAGGGCCCCGCCCGCGGGCGCCGGGCAGATCTCGATCGTCGGGACGTGGACCGCCTCGAGCCCGCGGCCTCGAGGCCGTCGACCAGGCCGCCCGGCCGCGCGGCCGGGCGGGCGACCAGGACGCGGGGCCGGGCCCGGAGCGCGACGATCCGCGCGCGCGAGGCGGGCGGCCAGCGCGCGCCGGTCCGCCCGGAGCGCCCGCCCGCGGACCCAGCCCACGGGCGGGACGCGATGCGCCGCGCCCGGCGCCGGCACCCACTCGCGCCCGGCGCCGGCGGCAGCTCAGCCTCTCGCCGTCCACCGTCCCGATGCGCGCCGATCGGGGACCGGCAGCCGCCGCCGGTGCCGGCGAGCAGCGCTCGCTCGGCCTCGACGGCGACCCGGGTCGCGGGGTCGTCCAGGAGGCCCGACGGCCGCGCGCCTCGGCGTCGTCCGCCCGCACCTGCAGGGCGAGCGAGCCCTGGCCCGGGCGCGGACGGGATCGACCGACGACGGCAGGATCTCGTCGATCCGGTCGGCGCGGCCGAGCCGCGTCAGGCCGGCCACCGCCAGGACGAGCGCGTCGGTCTCGCCGCGGTCGAGCTTGGCGAGGCGCGTGTCCACGTTGCCGTGGAGCGGGTGGAGCTCCAGGTCCGGCCGGGCGGCGCGCAGGAACGCGACGCGGCGCGGGCTGTCCGTGCCGACGCGGGCGCCCGCGGCAGCGTCGCCGAGCGTCGTCCCGCGAACCCGGCAGACGAGCGCGTCGCGCGGATCCTCGCGCGGCGGGTAGGCGGCGATGACGAGCCGGCCGGCTCCTCGGTGGGAACGTCCTTCGCGGAGTGGACGGCGAGGTCCACCGACCCGTCGAGCAGCGCCGCCACGATCCGGCCCACGAAGGCGCCCTCGCCCCAGGCCGTGTCACGGGACGGTCGTCGCCCTCCGTCCGGATGATCGCGATCTCGGTCGCGATGCCGTGCTCCGCAAGGCGCGCGGCCACCCAGTTCGCCTGGACGAGGGCGAGCGCACTGCCGCGGGTGCCGATGCGGAGCGTCCCGGTCACGGGACGCTCCACCGCCAGAGCGCGAACAGGGTGCGGGCGGCCCGCTCGAGATCGCCGCTCGCGTCCTCGCGCAGCGTGACGAGCGGGGCGTGCAGCAGGCCGGCGACGAGCCGGTGGCTCATCTGGCTCCACCAGTGTCGCGCTCGTGGTCGGCCAGGTCCAGGCGACGGAACAGGCGGTCAAGCTCCTCGGCGCGCCGCTCCTCGGCCCGTTCGCTGAGGGCCTGGATCGCCGGCACCGTCGCTCGGGCCCGCACCCAGTGGCGAGGCTGGTGCTCGGCGGCATCGATCAGCTCGTAGCGGACGGCAGCCGCCTCCGCAGCTCGTCGCCGGCGGATGCGGGCGAGGTCGTCGACCGACGTGTAGCGCGGCCCGAGCGCCGCGCGGAGCCCTGGTCGAGGGCCGGCGGCGACGACAGGTCCATCACCGGCGGGGCCGGCCAGCGAGGTCCCCGCGTGCCTCGCAGGGAGAGCGGCCAGCGCCCCCCGATCGCATCGATCACGGCATCGACCTCCGGCAGCGCGCGCGTCCGGCCCGAACGCCGCGGGCTCACCGCTCGCGTCGTGGGCGAGCGCCGCGGCGCGATCACCCTGCGGTTGGCGACGAGACCCGGCGCCGTGTCGGGAGGCGGCCAGTGCGGCGAGACGGGCCATGCGTCCGGCGCCGACCACCAGGACGCGCTGCCGAGGAGCGGCCCGGTCAGCGGGACGCGCTCCAGGGCGACGTCGCCCAGCGAGCGGGGCGGCCCCTCGCGCCAGGAACGGGTCTCCCGGCCCAGGTGCAGCGCCACCTGGAACAGCCGCTCCAGCAGCGGGTGGAGGCCGAGCGCGACGGAATCTGGGAGCCGACCTCGACGGGGCATGCGGCAGCCGCCGGCACGTGGCGGTCGGCGAGGCACTCCCGGAGCTGGTGCAGGATCTGGTCCTCGCCCACCACGACGCTCTCGAGGCCCGCCGCGACCGAGAACATGTGCCGGGCGGCTCGCTGCCCTCGAGCCGACGCCGCCCTCGGGAAGGGCCGGCAGCGGCAGGGCCGGGCCGCCCGGTCCGTCGCCGGTCGTAGAGCTCGACGCGGTGGCAGGTGCGGAGCAGGATCGCACGCGGATCGTGGGCGACCGCCGCCGCCGCGTCGCCGAACGCCTCGCGCCTCGCTGGGACGGTGCGCGCGTCGGGCGACGAGGCGATGTGACCGCGGTTCGGGACGCGGCGTGCGTCAGATCGAAGGCCGGCGCCGCGTGGGCAGCCGCTGCTCAGTCGGTGGGTGGTACTGCGCGTGGGGACGGTCGAGGCCCGGACGGAGGTCGGACGCGGAGGGATCGGTGCGGCGGGGCCGGCCGGACCCCAGCGCCGCCGCTCTCCCACCCGCGGAGGGTGGCGAGGAGCAGGCCGTCCAGCGCTGTTTGGCATCGGCCATGAGGGTGGAGGTGGTCGAGGCGTCGAACTCCCGGCGTCGGGCCAGAGCGACGAGCTCCGCGAGAAACGGGCGGCGGAAGCGGAGAAACAGGTCGGCCGTCATGGCGCGCCGAGACCCTCTCGCCCGGCGACGCGGCCGTACTGGGTGCAGGCGTCCTCCGCCTACCGGAGTCGGTCGGCTCGCCGAGCGGGTCTTCGGAGTCGAGCGCGGCGACCAGCGACGCGACGATGCCCCGGCCATAGGCCCGGAACCGGTCGGCGGCCTCGTCGAGCTCGCGACCCACGGGATCCGGGCGTTGTCTCGTCGGCGGCACGGCGGTAGCCCCGGGCCATCCGGCCCGGAGGTCTCGCCGAGGCCGGCCAGCGACGGACGGGAGGTGGGCGGCCCGGCAACAGGGACTCGAGCCCGGCGCGCGAACCGACGGTGGCCCCCCGGGGTGACGAAGGTCCGGACCTTGCCCGTGTCGCTCCAGCGCCGGACGGTGGAGGGTGAGACGCCGAGCATCCGACAGGCCTCCGTGAGGGAGACCCAACCGGGGTCCTTCACGCTCGCAGGGGCCGTCATGCCGCTCCAAACCTCCGAGATCTACCAATCCTGTCGAGGTTGCGTATGCTATGCCCGAATCCGGACGCTGGGAGCGGGCCAAGCGGCCTACCGTCTTCCCCAGATGGCCGGTCCGGGGCAGGCCGGTCACGCTGACGGGGGTCCCGAATCTGCGGCCTTTCGTCAAGGCGCAGGTGGCCCGGCAGGTGAGGTCGCCAACCCGGCGGCGGCTCCCGGATCGCGGCCCGCTGGGCCGCGAGTTGGGCCGCGGCCGGCTCGTCGGGGCAGGGCGAGGATGTCCCCGCGGGACGCCCCGGGCGATCACCCCCCGGGCCGCTCCTCGTTCCCCCCATGCGTCAGAAGCCAGCGCATCCCCTCGCGCGGCGCCCACAGCCAGGATGGCAGTCCGGTGGCCGCGTCGGCGAGCTCGTCCATCTCCTTGGCCACCTCGAACGCGTCGAGAAGGTCCAGGTCGAGCGTGACCGGCGAACCGGCTCGCAACAGGCCCTCGGCGTATGCCGCGAGGAACCGGGCCCGCGCCCGCTCGATCCATGCCTCGGCGTCCAGGCCCGGCCGCTCCGAGCGGGCCGCCCTTCCGCGTTCGGCCAGGCGCCGGCCGCCGCGCGACGTGGTCCAGCGAGCGGAGCATCGAGGCCACGTCCCGCAGCGGGGAGTCCGGGCGCCGCCGGTCCTCGACGGGCCGGAGCGGCTCGCCCTCGAAGTCGATGACGTGGTAGCCGTCGTCGCCCACCAGCACGTGGCCCAGGTGCAGGTCCGCGTGGATCCGCATGACGATCGGCGCGCTGGCCAGGGCCTCGAAGCGCGATGCGCGGGCGGCGATGGCGGCCGCCTGGCGTCGGAGCTCCCCGGCGGCCTCCTGGTCCACGGCCGCGACGGCCGGGATGGCCCGGTTCAGCTGGCGGTGGGCCTCCAGCCGCCAGGCCTTGAGCTCGTCGCGGGTGGCGAGTCGTGGCGCGAGCCCCGGTGCGTCAGCGGGAGGTTCCGCGAGGGCCGCATGGAGGCCGGCCACGAGGAGGCCGAGGTCCTCGGCAACCCCCGTGACGTCCTCGAGGTTCACGAGCTCCGGCGGTCCGGCCATGAACGAGGCGAGGCGCTCGGCCAGGGTCTCGTACAGGTCGTCCGCGTCCGCGACAAACGCCTGGAGCATCGCCACGGTGGCAGCACCGCCGTCGCGGGTGATGGCCTCCGCCCAGCCTGCCAGAGGTGGGACGCCGGGGAACCCGGCCTCCTCGGACAGGAAGGCCGTGAGCTCGAGATCCGGGTTGAGGCCCGGCTGGATCCTCCGGTAGCCCTTGAGGAGCAGCCTCCCGCCCAGCACGACCGAGGTGTTCGACTGGTCGCGGCCGAGGGGGCGCTCAGGCGCCAGGGCCAGGTCCGCGGTCGTCCCGTCCAGGCGGCCGCGAGCCCGGGCGCCGGCCGGCACACGAGCGCGGCCTCGACGCGGACGGACGGTCGGTGCCCCGTGGGCCGGCCCGGGCGCGGCACCCGGGTCGCGCGGGAGCGCCGGTATCGAGCGGCCCTCCGCGATCGCCACGGCCAGCTCCCGCCACGCACCGTCGCCCGCGGCCGCCTCGCGGACGCTGCCGACACGGGGTCGCGGACGAACGGGATCGCGTAGCGCTCGTCGCGGCCGGACGTCCCCCCCGCCCCGGCGTCCCCTATCCGCAGGTCCACCAGCGCCAGGACCGCCGCGCCCGACAGTGGGAAGGCGTGGGCCAGGCGCGCCGACGTGGGGCGCTCACCCTGGTGGGCATACCAGCGGCGCAGGGCGAGGTCGTCCGGGTCGAGCGCCCGGACGGCGGCCGCGATCTCGGCCCGCGAGAAGGTCATCGAAGACGGCGCGTCCGCCGCGAACCCCGGCGGAGGCGGGCCGCGAACGGGATCGTCAGACGCCCGTGTTGATCGTGATGTGCTTCACGACCGTGTAGTCCTCGAGCGCGTACTTGCTGCCGTCCTTGCCGTAGCCGGACTCCTTGACCCCGCCGTGCGGGGTCTCGGACGCCAGCGTGAAGTGCTCGTTGATCCAGACGGTCCCGAACTGGAGCCGGCGGGCAACCCGCATCGCCTTGCCGATGGAGCCCGTGAAGACGGACGACGACAGGCCGAACCTGACGTCGTTCGCCCACCGGACCGCCTGCTCCTCGTCGGAGAACCGCTGAACGGTGACGACCGGGCCGAAGACCTCGTCCTGGACGATCTCGCTGTCCTGGTCCGGGTTCGCGATGATCGTGGGCTCGTAGTAGGCGCCGGGGCGATCGGGGCGGTGGCCGCCGACGACCAGCTCGGCCCGCGCTTCGAGCGCACGGTTGACCATGCCCTCGACCTTGTCCGCGTGGACCTGCCCGATCAGCGAGCCCATGTCGAGCTCGTCGCTGTCGGCCGGGTTGCCCCACCTGATCGTCCTGACCTGGTCGGCGAGGGCCGCGACGAACCTGTCGTAGACCGCAGGCCCGGCGATCACGCGGCAGGCCGCGGTGCAGTCCTGCCCCGCGTTCCAGTAGCCCGCGGACTTGAGGATCTCGGCCGCGAGATCCACGTCGGCGTCGTCGAAGACGATGACCGGCGCCTTGCCGCCCAGCTCAAGGTGCAGCCGCTTGACGGTGCCGGCGGCGATCGTGGCGATGTGCTTGCCGGTCACGGTGTCGCCGGTGATCGAGACCATGCGGACCTTGGGGTGCCCGACCAGCATGTCGCCCATGGCGCCACCGGAACCGGTCAGCACGTTGAGCACGCCGGCGGGCAGCGCCTCCGCGATCAGCTCGGCGAAGCGGAGGGCCGAGAGCGGCGTGCGCGCCGCCGGCTTGAGCACCACGGTGTTGCCGGTCGCCAGCGACGGGCCGAGCTTCCAGGCCGCCATGTAGAGCGGGTAGTTCCAGGGGGCGATGCTCGCCACCACGCCCACGGGGTCGCGGCGGACCATCGAGGTGTGACCCTCGAGGTACTCCGTGACCGCGAGACCCTCGGGCACGCGGCAGGCACCGGCGAAGAACCGGAACAGGTCGCTCGACACCGCCATCTCGTCGATGGCGGCCTGGATGGGCTTGCCGGTCTGGAGGGACTCGAGGCGGCCGAGCTCGTCGGCGTTGGCGTCGAGGATGTCCGCGACCTTGAGCAGCGCGAGGCTGCGGGTCTGGGGCGTGGTCAGCGACCACGTCTCGAATGCGTCGGCGGCCGCATCGACGGCGCGGTCGACGTCCACCTGCCCCGACGCCGGGACCGTGGCCACCTGCACGCCCGACGCGGGGTTCTCGACCTCGAGCGTCTCGCCCGAGGCGGCGTCGACCCACCGGCCGCCGATGAACTGCTGGTACGTCTTGACGGTCACGGTTCCTGGGACCTCCATGGGCGCCGCCGGGGGCGCGATAGCCGCTGGTCCGGGTGCTGTGCGCCAGATTGTGCGCCACGGGGCGCCGCGGTTCCAGCCGGGACGCACGCCGCGCGACGGCGCCGAGGTTCCCGGCGCTCTCCGTCCGCGGGCCGTCTCCAACGGGCGCCTACCGCGTGACCGGCGCCCCGGTGATCGCGAGCCGCTCGATCAGGTCCGCGGCTCGCTCCGTCCCGCGTGACGCCTGCATCCGGGCTCGCGATCCCGGCCATCCTCGCGCGCAGCGGCCGCATCGGCCAGCAGCGCGTCGACCGCGCCCACCAGCTCGCCGTCCTCGAAGTCGTACGTCGCCAGCCGCCGCCCGAACCCCGTCTCCTCCACGCGCTGGGCGTTGTCGACCTGGTCCCAGAACAGCGGCAGCACGATCATCGGCTTGCCGTGGTGGAACGCCTCGACCACCGTGTTGTTGCCGCCGTGGGTGATCACCAGGTCGACCAGCGGCAGGATCGCCGGCTGGGGCAGGAACGCCTTCGCCGGTCATGTTGTCGTGCAGCCCGATCCGGTCCGCGAGCGGCCCCTTGGACACGATGACGCGGTGCGTCGGTCGCGCCCGAGCACGTCCACCAGCCGCTGCATCAGGCCGACGTCCGCCGAGCCGAGGCTGCCCAGGCTCAGGTAGATCAGGGCTCCCTCGCCGGTCGGCCAGCGGCTCCGGCAGCTCCCAGGTCGCGTCGGCGACGCGGACCGTCGAGTCGAGCTGGTGCCACGTCGGGCCGAGCGGGTTGGCGCGCGCGTAGTCGGCCTCGGCCGGGTACGAGTAGATGTTCAGGTAGGGCGACTCGTGCATGAAGTCCGGGCCACTCGCGCCCCACGCCAGGCCGCCGGCCCCGTTGTCACGGCAGAAGGCGTCGAAGTCGGCCCACATGTCGCGCGTGGGTTCTCCGGACCTCCTCCAGGAAGGCGGGCCATCGCCGCCGGTCAGCCGCCGCATAGCCCGATGAGAAGGGCGGCGACGAGCGGATCCTTGATCTCCGCCGGGTTGCACGAGAGCGAGGCGGACCCACGGGCTCCCCGGCCGCCATTACGGCCGGGAAGCTGACGACGTTGTCCTCGACGATCGCATCCGGGGCGAGCTCGCCGAGGATCTCTGCGCAGGCGCGGGTTGACGTACTTCGAGCCGTCGATGAGGGCCTGGTATGTCGGGGCGATGAACTCGCCGAGCTGTTCGATGGTGGGCTTGCGGAAGACCGGGGCCGTGTCCCGGATGAAGTCGATCCAGAACTGGCCGGGGACCTCCGGCGCTCGCGGGCGGCGGTCCCAGGCGCATCAGCCGCTCCTCGAAGCCCTTCGCCTCGAGGCTGCCGGCGAAGCTACTCCTCGACGATGAACACGACCCGGTGGCCGCGGGCCCGCAGGACGCTGCCGATGCCCGCGCAGTTGTTCGTCGGGCCGTAGGCGCCCTCCGGAAAGAACACGATCGTCCGAGCGTCAGTCACGTTCGCCCACCCCTCGATTTCGACCTGCCGGGTCGCGTCCCGGGGCACGATCGCGACCCTGGGCACGGATGATCGCACGGGTGCTGCAGCGTCGCGCCGGGCGGGCCGCGCTTGCGGGCGTGACCCTCTCGTGCCGCGGAACGGCGGCGGCATCGCCCGCCGTCCGGCGACGCCGCCGGCGTCACTCGGCACGGGTCGCACGACGTCAACCGGCCCGCTCGATCGGACTGGATGGCAGGCGTCCCGCCGCCCGCGGGAAGCGGAGAGTGGTTGGGTTCGGCCGCCGAGGCCGGCCGTATCGGGCCGGCCGTCTTCGGTTTGGCCACTCGGGAGACGCACGAGCAATGAGCCTGGTGATCGACGGCCTTCGCAAGCGTTTCGGCGAGGTGCAGGCCCTCGACGGCGTCTCATTCTCCGTCCACCCGGGCGAGGTCTTCGGCTTCCTGGGCGCCAACGGCGCCGGCAAGACCACCACGATGCGCATCGTCCTGGGTCTCATGAAGCCGGACGAGGGAAGCGTGTCCTGGAAGGGGGAGCCGGCGCGCTCGTGGCCGCGCCGCACCTGGGGCTACATGCCGGAGGAGCGCGGGCTCTACCTGCACATGCCGGTCATCGACCAGCTCGTGCACTTCGCCGCGCTCTACGGGGTTCCGCGCCGGAAGGCGCGGGAGGAGGCGCTGGCGTGGCTCGAGCGCTTCCGGATCGCAGACCTCGCCGACCGCCGTGCCGAGACCCTGTCCAAGGGCAACCAGCAGAAGGTGCAGTACGTGGCGACCATGCTCCAGGATCCAGACGTGCTGCTGATGGACGAGCCGTTCGTCGGCCTCGACCCGGTGAACGTTGCCCTGCTCAAGTCGGCCTTCCTCGAGCTCCGTGACACCGGGAAGACGCTGGTGTTCAGCACCCACCAGCTGGAGCAGGCCGAGGCGCTGTGCGATTCGGTCGCGATCATCGACCACGGGCGGATCGTCGCCAGCGGGACCACCCGCGAGGTGCGGCGATCCACTGGCCACCAGGCGGTCCGCATCGCGACGTCCTCGGACGACGGGCTCGACTGGCTGGCGTCGTTCCCCGAGGTCACCGTCACCCGGAGCGGCAATGACTACACGGAGCTGCGGGTGGCGGCGGGCCTGGACCCGCAGGTCATCCTGCGCGGGGCCCTCGATCACGGCGAGGAGATCCTCCGCTTCGAGGTCACTGATCCATCGCTGGAGGATGTGTTCGTGGAGCGGGTCGGCGCGCTCGACAGGGGCGAGGAGGCCACGCTGCTGGCGGCGGGAGCGCGGGCATGAGCACGGCGTCCAACATCGCGACCGTCGCACGGCGCGAGTATCGCGTCCGGGTCAAGACCCGCAGCTTCGTGCTGGGGACGGCGTTGCTGGTGATCGGCGTGGTCGTCATCGCGTTCCTGCCCGTCATCGTGCGCCAGCTGGATCGCGTGAACCCCACCAAGATCGCGGTCGTGGCCTCGGAGCCGGGGCTTGCGGAGACTGCCGCCGGCACCCTGTCGGGGGTGCTCAACGCCCCGACGGGCACCGGCACCCCCGACCCCGGGGACCCGCCGGACTTCGTGATCACCGTCGTCCCCGACGTCGCGGCCGGGCGCCAGGCCGTGGTCAGCGGGACCTACGGGGCGCTCCTCGACCTCGAGCGGCAGGCCTCCGGAGAGCTCGCATTCACCCTCTACACCAACGAGCCGTCCACGGGCCGCACGGCCGCCCTCACCCGGCAGGCGGCCACCGCCATGGCGGTCGCCGACCGCCTCGACACGCTCGGCGTGAAGGCCGCCGACCAGGCGGCGCTGTTCGCGCCGGCAACGTTCGCGGTCACCTGGCCGGACCCGGCGAAGACCGATCCGACCCGCGACGTCGCGGGCGCCATGGGCCAGGACATGCTCGCCTTCGGCATGACCATCCTGATCTTCATGATCGTGATCATGTACGGGAACTGGATCGCGATGAGCGTCGTGGAGGAGAAGTCCTCCCGCGTCATGGAGGTGGTCCTCAACGCGGCAACGCCGTTCCAGCTCCTCGCCGGCAAGGTGTTCGGCGTGGGAGCCGTCGCCTGCACGCAGTTCGCCGCCGTCGTGCTCGCGGGAGGCGTGGCCCTGCTTCTCCAGGGCTCGGTGGCGCAGCTCGTCCTGGGCACCGGGGGCGGCGATCTCTCCCAGGGGCTGACCCCCGGGCTGCTGCTCGCCTTCGGCGTGTACGGCGTGCTCGGGTTCCTGCTCTACGCCACCCTGTTCGCCGCGGCCGGGTCGCTCGTCAGCCGCCAGGAGGACGTCAATGCCGCGGTCATGCCGCTGACGCTGCTCTCGACCGCGGGCTACATGATCGGCGTCTACGCAGCGATGGGGCTGATCGACATCAAGGCCGGCTGGATCGTGGCCCTGACGATGGTCCCGTTCCTGGCGCCGTTCATGATGCTCGGGCGGATCTCCATCGGGGCGGCGTTGCCGTGGGAGATCGTCCTCTCGCTGGTGCTGCTGGTCGCGATGCTCGCCGTGGCACTGTGGGTCGCGGCCCGGATCTACGCGGTCGGGGTGCTGCTCTACGGATCGCGCCCGGGAGCGCGCGTGGTCTGGCGGCTGCTGCGCGAGGGCATGTAGGCGGGGTCGGGCCGGGACGTTGGGAGCCTCCCCGGACCGGCACGCGGGGCGCTCAGAACGGCTCGGAGCTCACGGCCCTCTCGTGCCGGACGCCGGGCGCCCACGGGATGACCACCCGCCGCAGCGCCCCGACCGCCCAGTAGAGGGCCAGTGACACCGCCGAGGTGATCACGACGGCCCCGAACACGAGGTCGGTGCGGAACGCGTTCGCCGAGATCTGCATCCAGATCCCCAGTCCCTCACGCGCCCCCACGTATTCGCCGAACACCGCCCCGATCACCGCGTACACCACCGAGATCCGCAAGCCCGTGAACAGGTACGGCAGCGCGGAGGGCCAGCGCAGGAGGCGGAATGCCTGTCCGTCGGTGGCCCCGTAGGAGCGCATCAGGTCCGTGGCATCGGGCCGCACGGCACCGAACCCGTCGAGCAGCGCGACCACGATCGGGAAGAACGTGACCAGGATCACCACGAGCACCTTCGGTGCCAGCCCGAACCCGAACCAGAGCAGGAACAGCGGGGCGAGAGCCACGATCGGGATCGTCTGCGAGGTGACCAGGATCGGTTCCACGGCCCGGCGGACCGCCGGCGTCCGGTCCATCGCGACCGCCGCCGCCACGGCAAGCACGGCCGCGAGCAGGAAGCCCACCACGGTCTCGATCAGCGTGGGGATCGTGTGGCGGACGGCGTCGGCCCGGAACTCCCAGAGGGACTGGAGGATCCGCAGGGGCCCCGGCAACACCATGGGGCTGACGCCGGCCACGCGTACATAGGCCTCCCACGCCGCGAGCAGGAGCGCGATCAACGCCAGGGTGGACAGCCGTCCCTTCACGGCCTGTCCAACCGCTCCGCAACCCGGGGCGCCAGCCGGCGCCCGGCTCGGGCCTCGGCGCGGCCCGATGTGCGGAGCCTCCTCGGGAACCGGGGCGCCAGGGGGAACGGGGACGCCAGCGGGAGTGGGGACGCCAGGAAGCGGGCCTCACCGCGCCCACAGCTCACGGCAGGAACTCGTTGGTGAACAGCGACCCGTAGTCAGGCGGCGCCTTCAACGGGGCTCCCTGCGCATCGACCAGCAGCCCCTGCTCGTAGAGGAACCCCGAGTACCCGCTCCACTTGTCGAGGGTCTGGGTGCCCATCGCGGTGTGGGGGTCCATGAACAGGTTCTGCTCGGCCAGGTATTCCGCCGAGGCCTTGGGCAGGGCCGGGTTCGCGTCGAAGACGCCCGGGTTGGACGAGACCAGGATGGCCGCCGCCTGGTCGGGGTTGAGCGCTGCGAACTCGAATCCGCGGGCCGTCGCCGTCACGAACGCCTTCGCGGCCGCCGGATCCCTGGCCAGCCAGTCCCGGTCACAGGCGAGGACCACCTGGTAGAAGTCCGGGAACCCGTAGTCGGTGAAGCGGAACGTGCGCAGGTCGATGCCTCGCTGCGCGGCTTCGATCCCCTCCCAGGCCGCGAAGGTGATGACGAAGTCGGCGCGCTTCGAGTACAGCGCCTCGTAGGCCGCGGTGTCCAGGGTCACCGTGTTGAACGTCCCTGTCCCGCCGTCGGCCCGGATGACGGCCTGCAGGGTCGGCACCTCGTTCGGGTATCCGAAGCCCGCGTAGGTCTTGCCGTCCAGCTGCCTGGGCCTCGTGATCCCAGAGTCCGCCATCACCGCGATGTCCTGCGCCGTGTGCTGGAGGATCGCCATGACCGAGACGATGGGCGCTCCGGCGGCGACCGCGAACGTCATCGAGTCCTGGAAGCTGATCCCGCAATCCGCCTGGTGGGCGGCGAGGATCGCCTCGGGTGCCGTGCCGCCGTACGGGAGGATGTCCAGGGCGATGCCCGCGTCCGCGTACCAGCCCTTGGCCTGCGCCACGTAGAAGCCGAGGTGGTTGGTGTTCGGCGTCCAGTCGAGGGCGAGGCGGACGGTGGCCGGCGCGGCCGAAGATGCAGCGGCAGCGGGCGATGGGGCCGGAGTCGCAGCGGGGGCGGGCGACGAGGCCCCGGCCGACGGCGAGGAGGCGACGTCCGGGGAGCCGGCGGTGGTGGGCGCCGTAGCCGCGGTGGCCGGCGCTGGGATCGTCGCGGACGCGGGCGAGCCACACGCGGCGACTGCGATCGAGAACGCGACGACGAGCGAGATGGTGATGACGAGGGGAGCCGGACGAACTGGGCGGGTGCGGCGGGGACGATGGTTCACGGTAGCGTCGATGCCTCCAGGGACAACACTGCCGCCCCCGGGGGCCGGGGACGGCATCGACGCGTGCGGGCCTGCTTCCTACACCGGTACGAGCCGGATCAGGTTCCGCGGGTCTGTGGTCAAACCACACTCTCAGCGCACGTGGCGCTCCCCGGAGGCGACTATTCGATTGTGCGGGAGTCTACACCGGCGCGGCAGCGACGACTCCCGTGGCCTCCCCGACCCCTGTGGCCGCGACCCATGACGCGGGCGCACCCGGGGTCTCCGCGACAACGGCTTCCACGCCGGCCGGGGCGCCCGCGTTGGCCCGGATCCAGCCGACCACCTCGCCCAGGACCTGCGGGTACTCCGGCTCGTGGTGACACTCGTGGCGCAGACCCTCGTACACGCGACGGGTGACGTTGCCCTTGCCCTCGAGAATCCCGCTCGACGCCGGGGGCACGATCGGGTCGGCCGAGCCGTTGAACACGTAGGTGGGCATCGGCATCGCCGACATCCCGGCGATGACCGCCTGCACCCGCGCCTGCTCCGCGAACCCCTCCGCCCCGAAGCGGACCGTGGTCGTGCTGAAGCACAGCGGATCCTCTTCGACGGCCGCCTCGACTGCCGGGTCCCGGGACAGGCCGCCCTTGGCCAGGCCGTTCGCGATCTTCATCCTCGGGGTGATCCCGGCGAGAGTCCTCGCCAGGGTCTTCTTCCAGGCCGGCTGCTCGACGTCCAGGGCCGGTGAGGAGAGCACCAGGAGGTCCGGCATCGGCAGGTCCCGCCCGGAGAGGACGTAGCCGGCGCAGACCAGGCCGCCCAGTGAGTGGCCGTAGAGGACCAGCGGAAGGCCTTGCGCTGCCGCGCGGGTTGCGAGCATCCGCTCGGCCAGGTCGTCGTGGAGCTGGCTGAATCGGTCCACGTAGGCACGAATGCCCGCCGAACCGCCGAACCCCCGCTGGTCGTAGGCGAACAAATCGCAGCCGGCGGCGGTGAGCGCACCGGCGACCGTCCGGTATCGCCCGGCGTGCTCGCCCAGGCCGTGGACCACCAGTGCGGCCGCCCACGGTTCGCCCTCGGGCGCCCAGTGAAGGGTCCGGAGCGTGGTGCCGTCGGCGACGCTGGCGGTTCCCTCGGTCGGAACGATGCCCGACGGGATGGCGTTGGCGGTCAATGAATGCCTCCTTGTGCCGACAGCGTAGTCGGTTCGACCGCACGCGGTTACGATCGCGGCGGCCGGTTGACAAAGGAGCAGCGCATGACGGCACCCTGGACCGAGATCGGCGATCGGGTCTTCGTCCGTCGCTACGCGTTCTACGACCAGAACATCGTGGTCGTGCGGGGCCGCGATCTGACGTTGGTCGTCGACACACGCTCGACGCCGGCCCAGGCGCGGGAGCTGCTCTCAGATGCGCGGGCCATCGGGATCGCGCGGTTCGACGTCGTGGTCAACTCGCACGGCCACTACGACCACGTCTTCGGCAACCACGAGCTCCGCCCGACCGTGATCTGGGGCCACGACCGGTGCGGGACGATGATCGAGCTGACCGGCGAGCTGCAGCGGCGGTCGTTCGCGGAGGCCCTGCCCGCGCTCGCCGACGATCTCGCGGAGGTCGTCCTCGACCCGCCGGACCGGACGTTCGGCGATCGCGCCGTCATCGAGCTCGGCGGACGCCCGGTCGAGCTCCGCTACCTGGGCCGCGGGCACACCGACAACGACATCGTCATCGGCATCCCGGACGCGGACGTCCTGTGTGCCGGGGACCTGCTCGAGAACGGAGCGGCGCCCTACTTCGGCGACGGGTTCCCGATGGACTGGCCCGCGACCGTCGAGGCGATCATGGCGATGACCGGACCCTCCACGGTGGTTGTGCCCGGGCACGGGGACCACGCCGGACGCTCGTTCGTCGAGCGGTCCCTGGAGGAGCTGCGAGAGGTGATGGCACGAGCGACCCTCGTCCACGGTGGGTTCATGGACCTCGAGGCGGCCCTGGCGGACGGGCCGTACCCGCCGGCGCAGATGCAGGAGCCCCTCGGGCGGGCGCTGGCGCAGCTGCGGGGCGATCTCGCGTAGGCGGGGGCGTCGCCGACGGGATCAGCCGCGGACGCGATCAGCCGCCGACGCGGACGACCCAGCGGCCTCGCGCCTGCCCGGCGACGATCGCGTCCAGCGCCGGCTCCAGCGACTCCAGGTCCACCTCGGTGATCCCGTCGTCGATGCCGCGCGGCAGCAGGTCGGTCGCCAGGCGGGCCCACAGCGCTCGGCGCGGCTCGATCGCCATGTTGGCCGAGTCCATGCCCAGCAGCGCGACGCCGCGGAGGATGAACGGGAACACCGTGGTCACGAGCTCGGCGCCGCTCGCGTTGCCGGACGACGCGACCGCGGCCCCGATCCGGAGCGTTCGAAGCACGTACGGCAGGGTGGCCGCGCCGACCGTGTCCACCGCTCCGGCCCAGCGGACGCGCTCGAGCGGCCTGCCCGGGCCCGTGACGTCCTCGCGGGTCAGGATCCCGGCCGCACCGAGGAGGGTCAGGCGCTCCGCCTCGTCCTTCTTGCCGGTGGCGGCCCACACCTCGTGCCCGCGGCTGGCGAGGATCGCGACCGCGGCCGAGCCCACCCCGCCGGACGCCCCCGTGACCAGGACCGGGCCGTCGCCGGGCCTCAGGCCTCGCGCCTCGAGCGCGGCGACGCTCATCGCCGCGGTGAACCCGGCCGTGCCGATCTCCATCGCCTCGCGGGCGGTGAGGCCCCCGGGGAGCGGCACCGTCCAGCTCGACGGCACGCGGGCCAGCTCCGCGTAGCCACCGTGATGCGCGACGCCGATGTCGTAGCCGTGGGCGAGCACCGATCGAGCCCTCGGGGAACGCGTCGTCGTCCGAGGCGACCACGCTGCCGGCGAGGTCGATGCCTGGGACCAGCGGGTAGCCGCGCGCGACGCGACCGTCCTCCCGGGCGGCCAGCCCGTCCTTGAAGTTGACCCCGGACCACTCGACGCGAACGGTGACCTCGCCGGGGGGCAGGTCGGCCACGGTCAGGGAACGGAGGCCGCGGGAGAAGGCCCCGCCGTCGGGACGATCCACGACGTAGGCCCGGAACGAGGCGGGCAGGTTCGACATGTGCGGATGATGAGGGCTGGGCATCTCCCGTGCCATCGCGGACCTGGTGCCACGGCCGACTTCACCGCATACTCACAGGAACCTCACAGGCTCGAAGCGTGAGATAGGCCCATGCACGCCGCGTCGACGGGACCCGCCCACATCCTCGTCGTGGACGACGAGCCATCCATCACGGACCTGCTCGCCACGGCCCTGCGCTACCTCGGCTACCAGGTGACGACCGCGGCCACGGGCATGGATGCGCTCGAGGCCGCCGCCACGGCTGCCCCGAACCTCGTCGTGCTGGACGTCATGCTCCCCGACATCGACGGCTTCGAGGTCTGTCGCAGGCTGCGAGCCGCGCGCGACTTCGTCCCGGTGATCTTCCTCTCCGCGCGCGACTCCGAGGCCGACCGGGTGACCGGCTTCGTCCGCGGCGGCGACGACTACGTCACCAAGCCCTTCTCCCTCGAGGAGCTGACCCTCCGGATCGGCGCCTTGCTGCGGCGCGTCCGCGGCGGGACCGCCGGCGAGGATTCCCCACGGCTCCGCTACCGGGACCTCGAAATGGACGAGGACCGGCACCAGGTCTGGCGCGCCGGCCGCGAGGTGGACCTGTCCCCCACCGAGTTCCGGCTCCTCCGCTACTTCCTGCACAACCCGGAACGCGTCCTGTCCAAGCAGCAGATCCTGGACCACGTGTGGCAGTACGACTTCAACGGCGAGGACAACGTCGTGGAGACGTACGTGAGCTACCTGCGCCGCAAGCTGGACGATCCCGAGCCGCGGCTCCTCAGGACGGTGCGCGGGTTCGGGTACGTGCTGCGGGCGGCATGAGCCTGCGAACGCGTCTCGTGCTCGCGCTGGGCACGATGCTCACCCTGGCGCTCCTCGCCGCCGGGGTCCTGCTCGTGAGCCTGACCCGGGCGGGCCTCCTCGAGCGCGTGGATCGCGAGCTGCAGACGCTCGCCGCCTCGGCCGCACCGATGCAGCGGTTGATGAACCTGACCGAGGCCGACAGCGGGGCAGGCCGCAGCCTCGCGGTGATCCGGCTCAACCGGCAGGGCGTCGTGACGCTGGCGCTGCCGTCTGGCTTTCCTGACAGTCCGGACCCATTGCCCGCGCTCCCCGCCTGGGCCGGTGGCGTGCCGGCTTCCATCTACGGCCAGATCACGGAGGTGCCGTCGGTCGATGGATCGATCGGGTACCACGCGGTCGTCACCCAGGGCCGGAACGGTGCGGCCGTGGTCATCGCCGCGCCCCTGACCGGCGTCGACGAGACGACGCGGACCCTGGTCCGGGCCCTGCTGCTGATCGGTGGCGTGACGATCGCCGGGCTGCTCCTGCTCGCGTGGCTCGTGGTCCGGCACGGGTTGCTCCCGCTCGAACGCATCGCCGGCACGGCCGAGCGGATCGCCGCCGGGGACCTGTCCCAGCGCGCGGGCGTCCCGCACGACGACACCGAGGTCGGACGGCTTGGCACCGCCTTCGACTCGATGCTGGACCAGGTCGAGGATGCCTTCGCGGAGCAGCGTGAGGCGCTCGATGCGAAGGCCCGCAGCGAGGACCGGCTGCGGCGGTTCGTGGCCGACGCCTCGCACGAGCTCCGGACGCCGTTGACGGCGGTGCGCGGCTATGCCGACCTGTACCGCGCCGGAGGCCTCGCCGAGCCAGGGTCGCTGGACACGGCCATGGAGCGGATCGGGACCGAGAGCCGCCGGATGGGTGCGCTGTTGGACGACCTGCTGCTGCTGGCGCGCCTGGACCAGGGGCGGCCGCTCCGCCGGGACGCGGTGGATCTGTCGCGGATCTGCGGGGACGCCGTCTCGGATGCGCGGGCGGTGGAGCCGTCGAGGCCGATCGTGGGTGCGCTCGAGGCGGGGCTCCTCCTGGTCGGCGACGAGGACAGGCTCCGCCAGGTGGTCGGCAACCTCCTGGCCAACGTGCGGGTCCACACCCCGGCCGGGACGCCGGTCGAGGTGATCCTGCGACGTGACGGCGAGGGGGCCGAGCTGCGCGTGACCGATCATGGACCGGGGATCGAGCCCGAGCACGAACCGCGCGTCTTCGACCGCTTCTACCGCGTCGACCCCGGCCGCGCACGGGAGCGCGGCGGGACCGGTCTCGGGCTGTCGATCATTGCGTCCATCGTCGGAGCGCACGGCGGACGACTGTGGCACGAGGCCACGCCCGGCGGTGGCGCCACGTTCGGGGTCTGGCTCCCGTTCACAGGCAGCTCACAGCCCGATCCCGGCGGCGGCTCAGGCGAGACCCCGAACCTCGAGGCAGTCACCCCAGGCGTGCCTCGACCCATCCCGACCGGAGGTTGTCCGTGAAGCTCAGCAAGACCCTCGTCCTTCCGCTGGCAGGGCTGCTCCTGGTCGGCGCCGCCGGCGCCGCTCTCGCCACATCCGGGGGCGGCTCACCGGCCCCGGCGGTGGGGATCGTGCCTGCCGCCGCCAGCCCCACGGCGGCACCGCCAGCGGGCGGCGTGAATCCGCCTCGCGCCACGGTTCTCGCGGACGTTCTCGACGGGCTCGTCGCCAAGGGGACGATCACCGCGGCGCAGGACGCCGCGATCCTGGACGCGCTCAAGGCCGAGCGGGCGGCGCGGCAGGCGGACCGGGCGGCGCTCAAGGCCTCGCGCCAGGCGGCCCGGGCGCAGATCCGCGGGTTCCTCTCAGACGGGGTGATCACCAGGGCGGAGCTTGATCAGCTCCCCGCGGACAGCCCGCTACGCCAGATGACCTCGCTCATGGACGACGGCACGATCACGCTCGGAGAGCTCAGGGCCCTCGGTCGGGGCTTCCTGAAGGGCCTGGGCATCGGCGGCGCCTTCGGCGGCCGGGCGGCCGGCGTGCCGACACCCACCGCGGCACCGACCACCTCGCCCGCCACGGGCGGCTGATCGCGCGGCTCCCCATCGTGGCTCCGGCAGGCCCGCCGCCAGCGGCGGGCCTGCTGCGTTTCGGATGCGGCGGCCACCAGGGGCGGGGGGCAGGACTTGACGGCAACCCTCCCCTGCCCCATCCTTCGCCACCTGATGAGCCACACCACCGTCTCCTGGCTGATGTGCATGCGTGGGCGGCCCCGTCGTTCGGAGGACGGGCGCCGAGCTTCTCCGCGCTGACCGTCAACAGGTGACAGCGGGGATCTCGGAGCCGAGGTCCCGGGGCCGCGAACCAGAGATGGGTTCGCGGCTTCTTCGTTCTCCGGCCACAAGCGACGGGTAGCCGCCGGGCTCGACCCCCGAGGGCCCTCGACGACACCACCCGATCCCTTCGACACACCCCGGAGAACAGACAAGATGAGCTTCGACCCGAACGGTCTCGGTGCCCTACGCCCCGAGACCCAGGCCCTCCACGCCGGCCAGGTCCCCGACCCCACGACCAACGCCCGCGCGGTGCCGATCTACGCCACGACCTCCTACGTCTTCGACGACGCAGCCCATGCCGCCAGGCTGTTCGGGCTCCAGGAGTTCGGGAACATCTACACCCGGATCATGAACCCCACGACCGGCGTGTTCGAGGAGCGCGTCGCGGCGCTCGAGGGCGGCGTCGGGGCCCTCGGCCTCGCGTCCGGCCAGGCGGCCGAGACCCTGACGATCCTGAACCTCGCCCGAGCCGGCCAGAACATCGTCAGCAGCTCCAGCCTGTACGGCGGGACCTACAACCTGTTCCACTACACGCTGCCCAGGCTCGGCATCAGCACGACGTTCGTGGACGGGAGCGACCCGGCCAACTACGCGGCGGCGATCGACGAGAACACCCGGGCCGTCTTTCTCGAGACGATCGGCAACCCGCGCCTGGACGTCGCGGACATCCGCGCCGTCGCGGATGTCGCCCATGCACGCGGCGTCCCGCTCGTCGTGGACAACACCTTCGCCCCGCTCCTCGCGAGGCCCATCGCGCTGGGCGCCGACATCGTCCTGCATTCGGCCACGAAATGGATCGGCGGCCACGGCACGGTCATCGGCGGCGTCGTCGTCGACTCCGGCAACTTCGACTGGGCGGCCTCCCCTCGGTTCCACCAGGACTTCGTGGCCCCGGATCCGTCCTACCACGGCGTCTCGTACACCGAGGCGTTCGGCCGGCTGGCGTTCATCCTCAAGCTCCGCGTCCAGGGCCTCCGGGACCTGGGTGCGGCGCTCAGCCCGTTCAACGCCTGGCAGCTGATCCAGGGCCTGGAGACGCTGCCGCTGCGCATCCAGCGCCACAGCGAGAACGCGCTCGCGGTCGCGCAATGGCTGCAGGACCGTCCCGAGGTGGAGTGGGTCAACTACCCGGGGCTCGCCTCGCACGCCTCCCACGAGATCGCGAGACGGACGCTGACCGGCGGCTTCGGCGGCATGATCACGTTCGGCATCAAGGGCGGCGCTGACGCCGGCCGAACGCTGATCGACAGCGTGAAGCTGTTCAGCCTGCTCGCCAACGTGGGCGATGCGAAGAGCCTCATCATCCACCCCGCATCCACCACCCACCAGCAGCTCGGACCCGAGGAGCAGGTGAGCAGCGGCGTCACGCCGGACCTCATCCGCCTGTCGATCGGCATCGAGCACATCGACGACATCCTCGCCGACCTGGACCAGGCGCTCCGCGCCGCGACCGAGGCCTCGGCCGAGCGCGTACCCGCCGTCCTCTGAGCCCAGCCATGTCAACGGAAGCCCCTTGTCACCCCGGGGAGACTGCCTCCCCGGGGATCCACACCGACAGACAGGACACCATGCCCGCCCGGCCTCCCCTGGGGACCGGGCGGATCGAGGCTGCCGGTCTCGGGCCATTCGTCCTCGAGGGCGACGACCCGTCGCAGCCCCGAATCCGGTCCCTGACCATGGCCTACCGGCATGACGGGCCCGGCCCGGAAGCGCCGCAGGTCCTGGTCATCCACGCCCTTACCGGGTCCGCCGACGCCGCCGGCGACTGGTGGGCGCCGCTCATCGGGCCCGGCAGGATTTTCGACACCACGCGGGTCGGCGTGCTGTGCGCCAACCTGCTCGGAGGCCGATATGGGTCCACCGGCCCGACGTCGATCAACCCGGCCACCGGGGATCCCTGGGGCGCCACGTTCCCACAGCCGAGCGCGCGAGACGAGGCCCGGGCCATCTGGCGCCTCGCCGACCACCTCGGCATCGGAGGGTTCGCCCTCGTCGCCGGTGGCAGCCTCGGCGGTATGGTCGCCCTCGAGGTCGCCCTCGAGCGACCCGATGACGTCGGTCACGTGGTCCCGATCGGCGCACCAGCCGCCACCGGCCCCCTCGCCATTGCCTGGAACCACATCCAGCTGGAGCTGGTGAGCCGGATGGGCCTCGACGGCCTCGCCATTGCCCGGCAGCTGGCGATGACCACCTACCGCTCCGAGGCCGACTTCGACGGCCGCTTCGGCCGGCTGGTCCAGGACGACGGCCGCTTCGCCGTCGTCTCCTACCTCGACCACCAGGGTCGCAAGCTCACCGAGCGCTTCGATCCGGAGACCTACGCCGTCTTCGTCCGGGTCATGGACGGCCACGACATCGGACGGGACCGCGGTGGGATCGTCGAAGCGCTCCGGGCCCTCGCGGCCGTGGAGACGGGGCTCACGGGCATCGGCATCGAGGGTGACATCCTGTACGGTCCGGACCAGGTGCGGCTGCTCGTCGGCGAGGCCGCGGCGGCCGGCGTGGACGCCGGCTACCGCGAGATCGAGACGACCAAGGGGCACGACGGCTTCCTGATCGAGTGGGACCAGCTGTCGAAGCTGCTGGGACCCGCGCTGGCCGCCGGGCTCGAGCGCGCAGGGCGCAGGGCGAGCCGCCGCGTCGGTGCCAGTGTGGCGACCGGGTGACCTGAGGCGCTCCAAGGGACCGGTCGCGGTTCGATCGCGCCTATGGCGTCGCCTTGACAGGCCATCCCGATCTGGCCATTCTAGCCATCATGAAGACCGCGACCATCACCGAGGTCAAGAACGGGCTCAGCGCGATCATCGATCGCGTGAAGGCCGGTGAGTCCATCGTGGTCACGGATCGCGGTATTCCCGTCGTTGTCATCGAACCCGTATCGGAGCACGTGGATCTCGACGACAGGCTCGCTCGCCTCGAACGCGCGGGGATCATTCGGCGCGGGAATGGCAAGGTGCCGCTCGAACTCCTCCGGACGCCGGGTCCGACCCCGAAGGACGGCGTGAGCATCGTCGACGCGGTGATCGAAGAGCGGCGGTCCGGCTGGTGAGGTTCTGGGACACGTCAGCGATCGTCCCGTTGATCATCAGGGAGACCACGACCTTGAGCGTGCTCGCGATGATCGAGAACGATCGGCAAGTCGTCGTCTGGTGGGCAGCCGAGGTCGAGTGCCTGTCGGCCATCGCCCGCCGGGAGCGGGAGGGAATCCTGGGCCCGCGGGACCTCGTCGTGGCGACCGAGCGCTTGGTCGCGCTCGCGGCGTCCTGGGAAGAGGTCCAGCCCGCGGAACGTGTCCGGCGGATGGCAGGCCGCCTCGTTCGGGTGCACGCGCTCCGGGCCGCGGATGCGTTCCAGCTCGCCGCGGCCATCGTCGCGGCCGATGGCGACCCCCGTTCGCTCCCGTTCGTCACCCTCGACGACCGGCTCGCCCGTGCGGCGGAACGGGAGGGCTTCCCGGTCGTGGAGCCCGCGTAGACGGGCGCCGGCGCCCCGATGCGGTAAGATCGGCGCGGTCGCTGGCGCGTGGCCTAATGGTATGGCACCTGACTCTGGATCAGGGGGTTCTAGGTTCGAATCCTAGCGCGCCAGCCAACACACTACCTGTGGTACAGCCACCGTGGCCTGACCACCAGATGTTGTGGTTTCGATCCCCCTCGGACGACCGCCGAGGAGGTCGACCGATGGCCAGTTCGCCTGACTCCTACCCCGTTCGTTCGCCTGATTCAAAGCGGACTCCGATCGCTTCGCATGATTCCGTTGCGCCTGATCGCTTTTCAGGCGCCGGAACCGCCCATGGCATCGGCCACCGTTCGAAGGCGCGGCAGCTCCAGCGTCACGTCCGCGGTGAGTGGCACCTCGGGGTGGCACGTGAAGTAGAGGACCTGCTGGCGCTTCGCCAGCTCCTCGATTGACCTGGCCGCAAGGGCTGCGCGCTCAGGGTCGAAGTTGACGAGGATGTCGTCCATGACGACTGGGAGCGACTCGGCATTCTGGCCGGAGTGCTCCAGGAGACCGAAGCGGATCGCCAGGTAGAGCTGCTGCGCGGTGCCGGTCGAGAGCTCGTCGATGGGGACGTTTGACCCGTCCTGGTGCTCCACCGCTTCGGCCTGGCTGCCGATCGGGGCGAGAACGTGCCGATAGCGCCCTGCGGTCCACTCTCGGGAGTACGTCTCCGCGGTCTTCAGCACGGCTGGTCGATGCTCTGCCTCGTACGCGTTCCGGGCGCGAGCGAGGACGTGACGGGCAACGGTGAAGGTGGCCCAGGCGCGCGGAGACCGGTCTACACGACGCACCTCGTGACCCCGCTCGTGCTCGCGGACAACTCGTCGCCGCCGTCGCGGATCGCCATCGCAGCGATCACGGCAGACGCGGATGCCGCCAATCGGATCGCGCTGCGAGGTCGAGGTCGCGTTCCTCGACCTCGCCGGGTTCGGGAGGTTCAACAATGAGAGGTCGCACCGGCTGAGAAGCGTACCAACGGTTGCTCCATGGGACGACGCAGCCCGGCACGTCCTACGAGCGGCGCCGGGGACGCTCAGTCACGGCCGCCTTGGCCTGTTTCGCTGCCTGCATCTCGTGGTCCGCGTCGCGGATCGCCGCATCGATCGCGTCGAGCTCCGTGGTCACGCGAAAGCCGACTGTTGCCGACACGCGCAGCTCGCCGACCGCGTGCCGGATCGGCGCTTCGACCGCCTCGACAAGCCGCCGGGCGAAGGCGGCACATTCCACGTCGTCGAGGAGGCCTGGAGCCAGCACCAGGAACTCGTCGCCGTGCAGGTGGGCGAGGAAGTCTCGATCCCGGCAGGCCGCCGCGAGGCGGGCGCCGGCGACGCGCAGGACGTCGTCGCCGACGTCGGAGTCGTAGTCATCGTTGATCTGCTTGAACCAGTCGAGGTCGATGAAGAAGACGCCCACGCCAGGTGGTGCCGCCCTGCGGAGGTCCGCCGCGTGATCGCGAAGCCCGAGCCGGTTGGGCAATTCCGTCAAAGGGTCGGTGTCGCAGATTCCAAGCCGCACGATGCCGCGCGAGGGATCCTGCGGCCCCGGCGTCGACGAGGATGAACAGCAGCGCACTCCACCACGCGAGGCCGACGTATGCCGTTGCCACAAGCCATGCGAGGGCTGCCTCGCCCGCGACCAGGAGGGCAATGGCCGACAGTGGCACGCCCAGGGCCGCTGAAAACCAGCGACCCGTGCGCAGCCGGATGAACCCCGCGCCGATGAGGAGGTTGACACCACTGCCGACGCAGGCTGCGGCCATGAGCATCGCGAAGCCGGCGAGCGAACCCGGTGCGTCCCCGGCGACTGCGCGCAGGCCCGCCAGGATGAGCGCGGTGCTCGTCCACGCAAGCACGGCCATCCCGTGGTTGAAGAAGACCCCATACCACGGGATCTCCCCACGCAGCTCCCGCACCTCGAAGGTGCCGAAGAGCGCTACGAACGTCGCCGCCGCAGGTCCACCGAGCGCTGCGGCGGCGAACAGCGGGCCAAAAGCGTAGTTGATGCCTCCTTGGCCGCTCACGACGAGCCCGAGCGAGGACGTCATCAGGCATACGGCGGTCCACAGCAGGACTCCGAGAAGCCGTTCGTCCGCGACCAGACCCGTGGCCGGAACGCTGATCGTCTCCCAGACGGGGAACAGCACCATGACCGCCAGCGCAAGGGCAAGACCGCCGAAGCCGACGGCGATGGCGGTCGCGCGCACTGCCTGCGGCACTGATGCAAGCGGGATCGGCACACCCGCGTTCGCTGATGCCCCGGCAACCATGACCCGGAGGCCCCCTCGCTCTACTCGGCGGACGCCGTCACGACCGTACACATCAGGGGTCCGTGGGCGCTACGACCCGGATGGGCTATGCGGGTTCGCTGGCTCGGGCGCGGGCGGTGGCTCAGTCAGTTGGAGCGGCGACGAGGGACGGCGGCGTCCGGAATTCCAACAGGACCCAGCCGCGCGGTCCAGGCTGTCGACGTGTAGCGCCGGCTTCGCCGGCGTCACGGGCGAGCTTCGCGCGGGTATCGGTGGTGGGTGGCAGGCCGACGTGCCAGAGGGCGTAGCCATACCGATCTTGCGCCGGTCCTTGGCTCGCCGGCCAGCGGGCGGTGGAGCGCCCGGGGCTCAGTCCAGCAGTACGTTCGGGTCCCTGCAAATGGCATCGGTGGGCGCCTAGGCTCGGGTGCGCGTCAAGCGCGTCCGAAGGGAGACCCGATTGCCCGCCGACCCCCGATGCCGTCTGGGACGACCTCGATCTCCAAGAGCAGGCGTGAACCGCCTGCTCGCCACGGGCCTCTGCGCCGCTCTTGTCCTTGCCGCCTGCTCTCCCGCCCCGCACCTAGTCGGCCAGGAGATCGACGGCTTCCTCGTCGACGGCCAGCGGTCGTGCGCCCTGCCGCCGGGCGATGCCTGTGCGCCCCAGCTGGCCGTCGCCCTGGCACAACTCACCCCCGAGGAGCGGTCCGCCGTCAGCGCGGCCGCGATTGGCTATGAGCCAAGCTCCTATGAGAACAGCGACGGCCAGAGGATCCTCCTTAACCGGGCCGGCCTCACACATGACTCCGTGGTCTTCCTCGACATCGCCGGCAAGCCGCGTCGCGGGATCCCGGTCGTGTGCGGCCGGTTGGCGCCGGCCACCGGGGAGGCGCAGGTCAACTTCTCTTGCAGGTACGCACCAGACTCACCTCTGCGGGTGGGCTCACGCGCGCCCTGAGCGTGGCGACCGTGATCGTGGCTTCTGGCTCCGGTCGGAAGCCCAGCCAGGGGACGGCAGCGTCCCGATGGACGGCGGTGCGATCCACGGCGCTGGAATTGAAGCAACCCGGCAGGTGAGGCCATGCTGACCGTCGCCGGTCCCCGGGTCGTGATGACCCAGGCGCTCGAGTCGGGTCGAGCGCGCCGCGGTACCGGTGCCGAAGCCCCATGGCCGCGGCCCGCTCCGAGCGCTCTGGGCGCTGCAGGCGGACCCACCCGCCGGCCTCGGCCCCGCCGCCCCGCCTGAACAGCCTCATCCCACACGTCCCTCCCGCCCTCGCTGGCGATGACCGACGGCCCAGTCACTCGTCTGGCGAGAGTGTTGCACGCGTGGCCTCCCGCGCTCCCGGCCCGCTCGGTCCTCCCCGAGCAGCTCGGCCATGCGGTCACGCTTCGACCCGACGCTGCATGAGCCCGGCAGGGCCACGTACGAGGCCGGCCCTCCGTTTCCTACAAGGACAGCGCGTCGAGACAGGAGACCGCTCCGTCCTCGGGCATGAGGGACCAAGCCTGCATGTTGACGATCACGTACTGGTTCACGGTGCCCCAGAGCAGGGCGTCGCTCCACCAGATCCGCCCCGCGGCGACCTGCTTCGCGGCCTGGCCGTCGCCGAACCGGCCGCCGAACTTCGACAGGCTCGCAAAGGCCGTCAAGACCTCGTCAGTCGGCAGCAGGGCGCAGCGCCGGGTCACGAAGTCGCCTGGGCCCTTGAAGACGTTGCCAAAGGTCAGCGGAGATCCTGCGAACGGCCAATCGGCCTGGCCCAGGTGCGGAATGACGCCATCGGTGACGACCTGTGGATCATTCACCGTCTCGAGGATGAGGAAGACGCCGGTCTTGGCCGGCTGGTATGGCTTCCAGGGCCCGGTAAGGCCATCGGCTCCGACCAGGGCTTCGGGATCGCGAAGGGCGTCGCCCAATGCGGTCAGTCCGTTGACGATCGGGTCATCGGCCTGGGAACGGCTTGGCGCGCTGACGGTGTAGCGCGTCCCGTCTGGCCGTTCCAGAACGAAGGTGTTGAGCGGTTCACTGACCATCCCGGGCATGGGGTTCGTATCGCTCACAGGAATGATGGTGCTGAGCGGTTCGATCCGGAGCGGCTGGTCCAGCAGGCCCGCACCTGCGGTGATGGTCGCCTTAACCGTCGCCAGACCCGCCTCGGTCAACCTGTTGCTCTCGAGAATCCCGGCGTGCTCCCGGACGACGGTGCCGTCGGTAAGGTAGTCGGCAAGATGCCCGAAGGGGAACCCTGGATATCCGTCGGTGCCAAGGTCCAAGCGGATGAGGAGTTGCGGAGCGACGGACGGATCGCTGGCCTGGTGCGTGGTGGCGGGGCCCGGCGCGGTCGCGCAGGCGGAGACGACCAGGGTGACCAGGAGCAGGGCTACGACTCGAGCCGGTTTCAAGGTTCCTTCTCGCCCACGGTGGTCACGCGTCATGACGGTTACGCTCGCGACCCGCTGGACACGAGCCCATCGTTCCATCCTCAGCCGGCCGGACACAAGGGTACGTTTGGCGGGCCACGGCTCCTCGACCGTCTCGACGCTCAACGCGTCCTCGCCTCGTGTCCGCCTTGCGAGCCGCGAGTCCCCACCCCAGCTCCAGACGAACCGCGTGAGGCTCGCGTTCGAGTCCGCGTCGTGCGCTGGCGGTCGCTGGGGTCGATCTTGAGCCGAAACGCGGACGGATCTCTTATGCCGAGACCCCCGGCGGATCACAGACCATTTACCGGTATCCGTTGCCGCTGAGCGAGGCGCACCACTCGGGTGTGCTGCCACCCTCACGAACGCGAGTGCTCACCATAGGAGCGCGTGTGGGCGTGGACGGGCGGTTATGGCGAGGCTGGCCTGATAGTCCTGGTCCTCCGGGCACTAACGTGCTATCTAGCACGCGCTAGTTTTGTGCTCCGGCGGGCCGGAACCCCTCGCCGCCCGCTCGATGAGTCGAACGTGGCGAGCGGCTGACTTTGACGCCGCGATAGATAGGCGGATACACTCCATCTGCACGACAGAATCTATATGTCACGACTACATTCTGTAACTATCCATCTATCGGTGCTTCGAGATGCTCTTCGCGGCCCCATCGTTGGATCCTCATGAGGAGTGGGTCCTCCAGAACGTGTCAGACCTGCGTCAGCGCTTGAGCTCGCATGTTCGCGAACAACGGCGATGGCTTGGGCAACTGCGGCGCGTCTCCCTCGCCCGCGCGATCCAGGGCTCGAATAGCATCGAGGGGTACCTGGTGTCTCTCGACGACGCCGTCGCGGCGGCGGACGAGGAAGAGCCGATCGAGGCGGCAGACGAAACATGGTCGGCGGTGCTGGGCTACCGGGACGCCATGACCTACGTGCTGCAGGTTGCCGATGACCCGACGCTCGATGTGAACGAAAGCCTGATCAAAGGCTTGCACTTCATGATGCTCAAGTACGACCTGACGAAGGGCCCCGGTCGCTGGCGGCCGGGCACCATCTACGTTCGGAACGAAACGACGGGCGAACGTGTGTACGAAGGTCCGGACGCGGGTCTGGTCCCTCCATTGATGGCCGAGCTTGTGGCCGAGTTGGCAGGTGACTCATCGCAACCGGTGATGATCCGCGCGGCTATGGCGCACCTCAACTTCGTGATGATCCATCCCTTCCGGGATGGCAACGGGCGGATGGCGCGATGTGTCCAGTCGCTCGTCCTGGCGCGCGACGGCATCCTCTCGCCGCATTTCTGCAGTATTGAGGAGTACCTCGGACGGAACACGGATACCTACTACAAGGTGCTCGCCGAAGTCGGTGCGGGGTCGTGGCATCCGGAGCGCGACGCTCGTCCATGGATTCGGTTCACCCTCACTGCTCACTACCGCCAGGCGCAGACGCTTCTCCGCCGAGTCGAGGACTCCGAGATGCGCTGGAGCGAGCTCGAAGAGATCACAGCAGCGCTCGCATTGCCCGACCGATCGATCGGCCCACTGTTCAATGCGTCCTTGGGTCTCCGTCTGCGGAACCAGGGCTACCGAACGGAGGCGGATGTCTCCGAGCAGGTTGCGAGCCGCGACCTTCGGCAGTTGGTCGCAGCCGGTCTACTGGAGGCTCACGGAGAGCGTCGTGGCAGGTTCTACCTGCGATCGCGTCGACTCGCCGAGCTCGATGAGGAGATCCGACGACGGCGACCGCCGAGAACCTCTGAGGACCCGTTCGCTCTCGCGCGTGCTGCCGTCGACCAGCAACACCTGTGGCCAGCCGCGGCGCTCGAGGGCTGACGATCTCGCGCGCCCGACCTACTCAAGTACATCGGAGGCACCCGAGCCGAGCAACTCCAGCCACCTGGTCGTGCCTGCCGGCGCCGACGGAGAGGTGATCCGCATCCTCCAGTGACACAGTGCCTGAGGCAATCCACCGGGCCGCATCGCCACCATCTGCTCGTGGTGGAGACTCCACCCTCGCCCTTCTGCACCCTCGGAGGCTCACCGTTCGGAAGTGTCAGCCGACAAGGGCGAGGCTCGACCCGGTGGGCGATATGTCCGGTTGCGCACGTCCGCCAGTAGGCCCGCCGGCTGTCTGACGGACGCTCAGGGCGTCGGCGAGTCGAGCTCGATGCGGATCCACCCCGCCGTTGGAGCCGACGCAGGCCCCTGGGCCGATGCGGGCGCTTCGAGCTCGAGGACGTAGTCGCCTGCGGTCCAACCCTGGCGCGTGCCGCCCGCTGGTCTGACGAGCTCGAGAGCATCGGGCCGGCCGACGGGTACCGGGGAGTTGTCGAGTGCCACCATCTCGATCGGCGTGTCGATCAGCGCCCGACCGGCTGTGTCGAGCCGCCACGCGCGCTCGATCACCGCAGGCCGACCCCCGCCGTCGGACCCGACCGAAGGGGCGCACGCCCCGAGTCCGGCGACCACGTCGTGGCCGAGATGGGACACCGGGATCGCCGGGTCGAGTGGATCCCACGCCGGGCCCGGGGTCACCACGAGCCACGTCTCGACCGACCATGAGCCCTCGGATCCTGCGTACGCAAGCCGCCAGCCGGCAGGCATGCACGCCATCTCGCCGGGGCGAAGCGAGGGCGCCGCGCTGGCCGACGGCGCTGCGGTGGGCGACGGCAGTGGCTCGGCGGCCGCGGCTGATGCCACCGGGCGACCAACGGGCGCCGAACCCCCCAGGACGCCCGCGCTCACGACGGCGACACCGACGAAGGCCATCGCCAGCAGGACGACGATCGTAGGGCCTCGTCCGGGATCGCTTACGCGCGTCGTCGAGACCCGGGACGGCGGAGTCTCCATGCGCTCGGCGCGACCTGTCTCCCTAGGGTCGGGTCAGTGTGGGCGTGTCGGCCGTCCGTGTCCACCGGCCCGCTGTGAGCGGACGGCGCTGCCCCAATCCCGAGGCGACGATTCGGATGGGAGCGTTCGGTCTTTTCGGGAAGCGGCTGACGCGCTGGCAGAACACGCACGGTCCGACGCGCTGCTTCTGTGGCAAGCCCTTGCACCTCCACCGGCGCCGCCCGGCAATGGCGAGTCACGGGCGGCCCTTGCCACGATGCTTCCATCGTGTCGACGCGCCCACCGAACGACAGGGACGAGGGGATCTCAGATGGTACGCACCTGCGCCACCCGTTCGACGGCTGATGTCGCCTCAGGCACCACCTGCGATGAGGATATCCACGAGCGCCCCAATCCTCTGCGCGATCCCCGCGTGACGAGAGCGTCGCTGATCAGTGACCGGGCCCGCACGAAGTGCACGCTCGACGGCAGGATCGGTTCCCGCCGCTTCCCATGGCCCGGCTTCGCGCCGTCGTCCCGCGATCCCGTGGAGAGCAGCAGCGGAGCGGCGGCGAACGGGGCCGGCTGGCTCGGGCTCGGGCCAGCCTCCGGGGTCGGACCCGCATGAGATCCGTCTCCTGCCTCCCGGAGTTGAGCGCCATGTTCGCGTAGGTATGGCGCAGCCGGTGGGGGTGGACGCCATCCCCGAGCCCGGCCGCCCGGCCACGGTCACCGACCATCTGGGCGATCCCGGAGTCGGTCCGGCGGCCCTTGAACCCCAGCCACAGCCAGGGCGTGTCGGCGGGGGCGTGGCCCTCGCGAACGCGCAGGTTGCGGCCGAGCGACTTGTCGGTCCTGGTCCCGATCGAGAGGTGCCGCTCGCGGCCGGTCTGCCTCGGTCGCGCAGCGGATCAAACGCCCATGGAGGATGGCAACCAGGCGACCGCGAGGTCGTTTCGTACCAGCTCTTCGCGGATCGAACAACGGTCGTAGCGGGTGAGGTCGACGCGGAATTCGTCTCGGTGCGCCTGACCGATGAGGCGTACGTTGATACGACTGATGCACGCAGCGATGACATCAGATGTTGACTTATGATGTCAGTCTGCTATGCTCACCGGTATGGGCACGACATTTCCGCTTCGATTCAGCAACCCCTCGACCCGTGAGCACCTGCGACTGCTTGCCGAGCAGCTCAACATGTCGATGAACCGTCTCGCCGAGGACATGATCGAGCGTGAACTCGCTGCCATATCCCTCGGGCTCGAGAGCGAGCTCGAGGAGACGCTGCGGCGGCTGCGCGGCCTGAGCGCGCAGGACATCGAGCGATCCGTCGAGGCGTGGGCGGCCGCCGAAGGACAGCGCGACCCGATCGTCGCCCGGATGGCGGCGCCAGTCGAAGACGAGTTCGGCGTGGCTCGCGCTTTCGGCGCCGGGCGCTAGTGCCCATCCCCTGGAACGACGACCCGCCCGGATCGCTCGTCACGATCGCGGCCAACGTCGCCGCCCTCGGGCGGGACCTCCTCGCGCAGGCCCGGACGCGCGTCGACCCGGTGCTCGGCCTCGCGCAGGACTGGCACCGGGCGATCTACCAGGGCGTGCCGCTGCCGGTCCCCTACTACGCGGGCGAGTTCCGCGACACGGACCCGCGCTTCCCGCAGTTGACCGGCTACGACGTCATCGTCGGCGGTCAACTCGGGGTGGGCAGCTCGGACGTGCCGTCACAGCTCGCCGCGTTCGAGCAGGCGATGCGCAGCGTCGCGGTGAGCCTCGATGCCGCGATCCCGGCGGGGAGTCCGCCCGCCTCCGGGCCACAGCTGGCGGCCGTGATCCAGTACGCGGCGTCCGCCCACGGCGAGTGGGTTCGGACCCACCCGTTCGCGAACGGCAACGGGCGGACGGCGCGCTGCTGGGCCAACTTCGTGGCGCTCCGGTACGGGATGCCCGCCTTCGTCACGATCAAGCCTCGTCCGGCCGACCTCCTCTACGCCCAAGCTGCGCACGACTCGATGAGTGGCGACCACACGACAACGGAGGTCCTGTTCCGGGCCATGCTCCGCCAGGCGGTCGGCCCGTAGACCGCCGTCGACACCACTACCCGGATCGACAGGCGGTCGCGGACCGGTTCCGGACTTGACCGTCTTCGCCCCGGCGGAGAGGAGCCGCTCGCGGCGACCCTTGCCCATGACCCGGACGAGCCCGGAGTCGAGGCCGACATCGTTCGTGTCGGGCTCGGCAGGTGTCCAGCGCAGGTTCGCCACCTCGGCCCGGCGGGCGCCGGTATCGATGGACAGCCGCAGGATCGCCGCGTCGCGCCGGCCGCCGAACGTCGGGTCCGCGTCGACGACGCGGAGCAGCGCCCGGAGCTCGGGTTCGCGGAGGATAGCAGGCGGCTGCTCGGGCACCGTGACGCCTGCCTCGCGCACCGGGATTACTATCAGGAAACGCACCCGACGTTCGCTTGATGTTCGGGCGGGCCGGCCGGTGCGCATGACTCTTGCGGGGATGTTCGCCTGACTCCCCCGGAATCTGACGGCGTGGAGCGCCCGAGGAGAGGTCGAAACACCGGCCCCTGAACGCAAGACGGGGGCAAGCGCTGGCACCCTGGCACTGACGAATGACAGGTGACTCTGGATCAGGGGGTTCTAGGTTCGAATCCTAGCGCGCCAGCCAACTCCCTCCGGGAGTGTGGTGCGCCGTCGCGAGCCGCCGCTCCTGCCAGGCACGAGTCAGGAGCGCAGTGACGGTGACCAGCGAGACCCCCTCCCCCGGCCCCGAGCGGTCCGACTTCATCCGCGACATCGTGGCAGCGGACCTGCGCGCAGGCCGGGCGACGACGATCGTCACCCGCTTTCCGCCGGAACCCAACGGCTACCTGCACATCGGCCACGCCAAGTCGATCTGCCTCAACTTCGGCATCGCCAGCGAGTTCGGCGGCCGATGCCACCTGCGCTTCGACGACACCAACCCCGTCAAAGAGGAGCAGGAGTACATCGACGGGATCATGGGCGACGTCCGCTGGCTCGGGTTCGACTGGGGCGACCATCTGTACTTCGCCTCGGACTACTTCGAACAGCTGTACGCGTGGGCCGTGCACCTGATCCGGACCGGCAACGCATACGTGGACGACCTCTCCGCGGACGAGATCCGCGAGCACCGCGGCACCCTCACCGAGCCCGGGCGCGACTCGCCGTGGCGGGACAGGACCCCCGACGAGAGCCTGGACCTGTTCGAGCGCATGCGCGCGGGCGAGTTCGAGAACGGGGCGCGCGTGCTGCGGGCCAGGATCGACATGGCCGCGCCCAACATCAACCTCCGGGACCCCGTGCTGTACCGGATCGTGCACGCCGATCATCCCCGCACGGGCGACGCGTGGTGCATCTACCCGACGTACGACTACGCGCACGGCCAGTCCGATGCCATCGAAGGCGTCACCCACTCGATCTGCACCCTCGAGTTCGAGATCCACCGGCCGCTGTACGACTGGCTCATCGAGCACCTGCCGGTCCCGTCGCGCCCGCGGCAGTACGAGTTCGCCCGGCTCAGCCTCACCTACGTCGTCCTGTCCAAGCGCTTCCTGCTCAGGCTCGTCACGGAGGGATACGTACGCGGCTGGGACGACCCCCGGATGCCGACGATCGCGGGCCTGCGCCGGCGCGGCTTCCCCGCCGAGGGGATCCGCAACTTCGCGACCGAGGTGGGCGTGGCGAAGTCCGACAGCGTCCACGAGATGGCGATGCTCGAGCATGCCGTCCGCGACGTCCTGAACCGGCGGGCCCCGCGCCGGTTCGCGATCCTCGATCCCCTCAAGGTGGTCATCGAGAACTACCCGGAGGGCCGGGTCGAGGAGATGGACGTCGTCAACAACCCGGAGGACCCGGCGGCGGGCTCGCGGCGCGTCGCCTTCTCGCGGGAGCTATGGATCGAGCGCGACGACTTCATGGAACAGCCGGCGCCGAAGTTCTTCCGCCTGGCGCCCGGGCGCGAGGTGCGGCTGCGGTCCGCCTATTTCGTGACCTGCACGTCCGTGGTCAAGGACGAGGCGGGCAACGTGGTCGAGCTGCGCTGCACCTACGACCCGGCGACGCGCGGCGGCGACTCGCCGGACGGGCGGCGGCCGAAGGCGACGCTGCACTGGGTCTCCGCCGCGCACGCGGTGCCGGCCGAGGTCCGGCTGTACGACCACCTGTTCAGCCGGCCGGATCCCGGGGCGGACGGGCGAGACCTGTTCGAGGACCTGAACCCGGCCTCGGAGACCGTGCTGCACGGCGCCCTGGTGGAGCCGGCGCTGGCTGGGGCCGTCGCCGGGGAGACCGTCCAGTTCGAGCGGTTGGGCTACTTCTGCCCGGACCCCGACTCGGCACCCGGGGCGCCGGTGTTCAACCGCACGCTGACGCTCAGGGACACCTGGGCCAAGATCCAGGCGCAAGGGCGACAAGGATCGTGACGCGGGGGCTCGCGCCGGGCCGTCCGAGCCGGACCGTCGGGCGCGGGATCGTTGGCACCGGACCGATCCGGCGCCGGACGCCGGTGAGCGGCCGGCCATCGCGCGATGGCCGGCCCTCGAGCCCTGGGGATCAGCGCATGCGCAGCAGGCCGAACGCCGCGCCCTCCGGGTCGCTGACGATCGCGAAGCGACCGCCGGGGAAGTCCGTCGGGCCGAGCATCTCGTGGCCACCGAGCGCGAGCGTCCGCGCGTACTTCGCGTCGACGTCCTCGACCGCGAAGTACACCAGCCAGTAGCTGGGCACCTCCGCCGGGACCATGGGGTTCATCGCCATGCCGCCGGCGATCGATTCGTCGCCGGCGTGGAACTCCGTGTAGTGCGATCCGTCCGGCATGTCCGTGACGTGGGTCGTCCAACCGAACACCCCGGTGTAGAACGGAATGGCCTTGTCGATCCCGCGCGAGCTCAGCTCGGCCCACACGAACGCGCCCGGGACGCCGGTCTGGAAGCCGGCCATCGCCTTCGGCTGCCAGGCCGAGATGTAGGCGCCTGCCGGGTCCTGGAAGACCGCCATCCGGCCTTGCTCGCCCACCGCGAACGGCGGGGCGACGACCGTGCCGCCGGCCGCGGTGATCCTCGCCGACAGGGCGTCGGCGTCGCTGGTGCCGATGTAGACCGACCAGACCGTCGGCTGCTCGGCCATCTGCTTGGGCCCGATGCCGGCGACGTCCTTGCCGCCGACCGTGGCCATCACGTAGCCGCCGTACGCCGGATCCGGATCTGCGACCTTCCAGCCGAGCAGGTCCGAGTAGAACGCGCCAGCCTTCGCCGGGTTGGCGCTCGCGAGGTCGACCCAGGCCGGCTTCGCGATGGCAGCTGCCATCTCCACCATGATGTACCTCCGGGACGCTGGACCGGCGGGGACGTCGAGCCGGTCGGCGCGAGTATGAACCCCTTCCGGAAATGGGTGGCGCGGGCGCGTTCGTTCCTTGCTCGTCAGCGGTCGACCTCGCGACCGACGGCTCGCGAGGTGGCGCCTGCCGGTTCGGAGGACAGTGATCGCCCCAGGGAGCGCGGGGATGAGGATCGACGCGGGTGGACCATCGGGCAAGATGGTCCCGAACCCGACATGTCCCGTCTCCTCCCCCACCCTCCCCGAGGTCAACCATGGCATCGTCGTCCACCAGGTTCCCCATCCGGGTCGGCGCCCTCCTCTGGCCGCAGACCGCGTCCTGGCCTGAGCTGCGCGACGCTGCGATCCGCGCCGACCGCGCCGGCCTCGACTCGCTCTGGACCTGGGATCACCTCAACGCCATCGTGGGCCCGTGGCAGCAGCCGATCCTCGAGGGTTGGAGCGTGCTGGCCGGCTGGTCACAGGTCACGACACGCCCGACGCTGGGGCTGATGGTCGGCGCCAACACGTTCCGCAATCCTGGGCTCACCGTGAAGACGGCGACGACCCTGGACCACCTGTCCGGCGGACGCGCCGTGCTGGGTCTCGGGGGAGCCTGGTTCGAGCGTGAGCACGAGGCATACGGGATCGACTTCCGGTCCGGCTTCGGCGAACGGCTCGATGCCCTCGACGAGGCGGTGATGCTCAGCCGCCGCCTGCTCGACGGCGAGCGGATCGACCACCACGAGGGCCGGTTCTACACGATGACGGACGCCATCTGCGAACCCCGTCCGATCCAGCCGCGGCTGCCGATCCTCATCGGCGGCTCCGGGCCGAGGAAGACGCTCCGCACGACCGCCATCTACGCCGACGCATGGAACACCAGCGGCACCGTGACCGAGGTCAGCGCCCATGACGCGATCCTGCGGGCGCACTGCGAGGCGGTCGGCCGGGACTCGGGCGAGATCGAGCGGACCCTCACCTCCGATCTCGTCATCCGCGACGACGGGTCGGAGGCGAAGCGCGTGCTCGCGGAGACCCGCGCAGCGAACGGCTCCGCCTCCGAGGAGTACGAGGAGGACCTCTGCGGCTCACCGGTGCTGGTGGCAGAGCGGCTGCGACCCTACGTGGAGGCGGGCTTCACGCACTTCCTGTTCGACATCCGCCGACCCTACGATGCCGAGACCCTGACCCGCCTGCCGGAGGTTCGGGCGCTCCTCGCAGGGTGAGGGACCGGCCGACTCCCAGGTCGCCTGCCGGCGGGTCCGTCATGGCGCCCGGCGGGTCCGGCGTGGCGCCCGATGACCTCCGGCTCTGGCGGCCGTCGGATGCGCCGGAGGAACGTTTGGCCATGGACACGTCGCTTTCCGATGCCACGCCGCCGTACGGGCCGCGGATGAACCGGTGGCTCCCGACGCTGCATCGCGCCTTCGGCCTCGTGAACCGCTGGCTGGCCGCCCCGGCCCTGAGGGCAGGGCTCGGGCCGCTGTTCGCGACACCGGGCGCCGGCTCGATCCTGCTCCTCCGGACCCGCGGTCGACGGACCGGCCTTGTCCGGGAGGCACCCCTGGGGTACGTCCTCCGGGACGGCGCCATCTACGTCTGCGCGGGCTTCGGCCGGCGCACGGCGTGGCTGGCCAACCTGGGCGCGGATCCGGCCGTCGAGGTCATGCTCCCCGGCGCGCGGCTCCGCGGCATCGCCGTCGAGGTGGCCGACCGGGCCGAGTACGACGCGGTGCTGCCGGAGCTGATCCGCGCGCTGGGCCTCGTCGGCCGTTCAACCGTGCCCGGCGTGCTGGACTCCGGGCCGGGCGGAACCGATCCCTGGTTCGAGTCCATGCCGCTCGTCCGGATCCGCCCCTCGGGCGTCCTTCCCGGCCCGTGGGACCCCGGGGGACGCGGCTGGATCGGGGTCGCGGCCGTGGAAGCGGCCGTCGTCGGGCTCGTGATCCTCGCCGCCCGCCGCGTTCGGGCCCGCTGACGGCGGCCGTTCACCCGGCCGAAGGCGCCGCCGCCCCGACGGTGCCCGGCCGCCGGTCGCCCCGGTGCGGCGGCTCGCGACGACTCGTTACGGACAGTGCCCCTCGGTGAGCGAGCGATCAGGAGCGGGCGCCGGACCCTCGAAGATCGTGCGCACCACGTGGCGGATCCGCGCGATCTCGGCATCGGTGAGGTGCTCGGGATATCTCGGTGGCGTGAACAGGACGCGGTCCACGCGCCGCACGTCCACCCTGGCCGCGAGCTTGGCCAGGTCGCGCAGGTCCTGGCGCTTGAGCGTCGTCCACAGGTTGTCCTTGGCGATCTTGAGCAACGCCGGCGCCTTCGGAACGAGGGCCACCGGGTCCACCTCGCGGCGGAGGGACAGCAGCACCAGCTGCTGGCGCCGCATGCGCCCGTAGTCCGAGTCCTGGTGGCGGGAGCGGGCATAGGCGAGGGCCATCCGCCCGTCGAGGCGCTGGCAGCCGGCCCTGAAGGCGACCTTGATCAGGTGCGAGCCGTCCTCGAGCGGGTACTCGTTGTCGATGAGAGGGGCGGGGATATCGATCCACAGCCCGCCCAGCTCGTCCACGAGCGAGACGAACCCGGCCAGATCAACGACGACCATCCCGTCGAGGCGAACGCCCAGGAGCTCCTGGACCGCGCCGCTGACGGCGCGCATCCCTCGAGCGTCGCCCCCGGGGAAGCTCTTGGGGTGACCCATGGCGTAGACATAGAGGGCGTTGAGCAGGCCCGGGAAGCGTCCGCCCTTCACCGCTGCGGCGCTCTCCGGCGGCAGCGGGACGCCGATCAGGTTGCGAGGGACCCCGAACAGAGCCGCGCGACCGGTCTTCACGTCCACGCTCAGCAGGATGATGGTGTCCGTCCGGAGGCTCCAGCGATCCGGGCCGGCATCGCTGCCGATGAGCAGCAGGTTGAGCCGGCCATCCGTGGCCCAGGCCGCGACGGGCTTCGGTGTGGGAGTGGGCCTGGGACTGGCCGTCGGGGCCGGGGTCGCGGACGGGACCTCGGTCCCGGCCGCGCCGGGCGCCGTCGGGGACCGCGGGGTCGCGCTCACGGTGGGAGTCGATGTCGGCGAGGGTTGGCCGGTGGGCCCGGGTTCGCCGTTGGGCCCGAGCTCATCGGTGGCCTCGGGTGCCCAGCTCGGCTCGGGGATCGCCCATGCATTGCCGCCGTCCTCCCCACCGTCCCCGCCGGGGAGGAAGATGCTCCCGGTCGCCTCGCCCGCCTGCTCCTCGAGATAGCCGACCGACACGTGGGCACCCACCGCCACGAGGAGCACCGCGCCGAACACGAGCGCAGCCGGCACCCTGAGCCAGCCGCGGACCGGGCGCGCCGCGCGAGCCAGGCGTTCCGCGTCGGTGATGGCCGCGAGGTGCCAGGCGAGGAGACCCGCCTCGATGACGAGGAGTGCCGGCAGGACCTCGGGCCCGGGCACGAGGTCCAGGGCGGAGGTCGGGTCGGCGGCGATCGAGACGGCGACGGCCACGGCGACGACGGCGATCGCCAGGAGCGGGATGGCGAACAGGACCGCGCGACGCCGCCGTCCCAGCGCGGCTTGCCCGAGACCGGGCAGGAGAAGTGACAGCGAGGCTGCGAACGGCGCGATGCGCGACGCCCTTGTCGATCCCTGCGGGTCAGCTGCCTCCATCCCGAGGGAACGTTGCGCCGCTTGGTCGATCGGCGCCAGAGGCGATCGTCGCGAAGTCGCCCGTACCTTCTCCGGCCGTCATGCCCCGCGGCGAGCGCCGCGTTACGCGAGAGCGGCCGCGATGGCCGCCACGTGTGCCGCGGTGGTACCGCAGCAGCCGCCGATGATGGTGGCGCCGGAATCGGCCACCCGGCGCGCATAGGCAGCCGCCTCGTCCGCAGTCCCCGGGTAGGAGGCCGTCTCGCCGTCCGCTCCGATCACGGGGATCCCGGCATTCGCCTTGGCGACGACGTGCAGGCCGGGCGCCGCGGCGACGAGCGCCGGGATCACATCCTCGACCGGGCCGAACCCGTCGCCGCAGTTGGCCCCGACCCCGGCGACCCCGTGCTCAGCGAGCGTGGCGGCGACGTCCGCCGGGCGGTCGCCGAACATCGTCCGGCCCCTCGTGAACACCATCGTGGCGACGACCGGGACGTGCGGGGCGGCGTCACGCGCACCGTCCACGGCGGCGACCGCCTCGCGCAGGTCCATCATCGTCTCGACCCACACGACGTCCACGCCCGCGGCGACGAGCGACGCCGCGGCTTCCGCGTAGGCGGCGCGCACGGCCCCCGGGTCGAGCGGGCCGTACGGGGCGATCAGGCCCCCGGTGGGACCGAGGCTCCCGGCGATCACCACCCCCGGACCGGCCGCCGAACGAGCCAAGGCCACGGCCGCCCGGCAGACGGCGTCGGTACGGCCCTCGAGCCGGGATCCGGCCAGGCGCAGCGGGTTGGCGCCGAAGGTCGAGGCCAGGATGATCCGGGCGCCCGCGCGAACGTGGCTGCGATGCACCTCCGCGATGGCCGCAGCGCCCGCACCCGTCAGCAGCCAGGCCTCCGGCGCCTCGCCGACGGGCATCCCCGCCGCGAACAGGGCGGTCCCCATGGCGCCGTCGGCGGTGATCGGGCGGGTGAGGGTCGAGGCGAGGGCAAGCTCCGGCATGCCGGAAGCATCGGGGCAGCCCGGCAGGCGCGTCAAACGGCCGCCGTCGATCGGCACCAGGCAGGGTGTCGCCGGCGGCGGGCGGTGAGGCCCGAGGGGGCCGCCGAGCCGCGCGGACCGCTCGACGAGCCTAGGCGCGGAACGCCTCCGCGGCACCCCAGGTGTCGAAGAACTCCACGAACCGCACGATCCTGTCGTCGGCCACGGTCACCAGGTGCACGAAGTCCATCTCGTAGGTCTTGCCCGTCGGGCGGGCGACAACGCGCATGCGGCCGACGGCCGCCGCCATGTCGCCGTCCACCAGGAGGCGATGCACCTCGAACGACCGGATGTCCTCGGTCTCCCGGCCGATCCGCAGCCACTCCAGCACCCCTTCGATGCCGCGTCGCATGCCGGCGGACGGGATCAGGGGGTTCTCCGCTTCGCCCCACTCGACGGCCGGGTCGAGCAGCGCGATGAGCCCCGGGATGTCCCGTTCGGCGAACGCTCGATACGCCTTCGCGACGAGGCTCCTCGTCGAAGCCGTCGAGGCAGCCACTGGAAGGTCGGTCATGGCGGGTCAGCTCCTGTGCAACGGGCCGGGGTTCGCGAGCGCGTCCGAGTGTCGAGCACGGGCCTCGCGCGGCCTCATGCCGCATGACCCGCGGGAGGATGGCCATCGGCCCGTTTCCGCCCGGCCGGCTGCCGTCGGGTCAGCGGAGCGCCGGGACACGACGGCCGTCCTCGAGGTCCTCCACGAACTGGCGCGCCGCCGGGGCCACGGCCATCGCGAGGCGGATGAACGCGGCGCGAGCGCCGTCGAGGGGCCAGTCCGCGGGCAGCAGCAGCGAAGGCAGCGGGGGGTTGGCCGAGAACAGGGCGAAGAACGGCCCGATCGACCGCCAGAGCAGCTCCAGCGCCTCACCCGGGCTGCCCGGCGGATCCGCTTCGGCCGTGGCTGCCGCCTCGTTCATCCGCCGGGCCTCGACCTCGAAGGCGGCGGCCAGCGTGTCCAGGTCCCAGGCCTCGCGTGCGAGCTCGATGGCGCCCCCGGGATCCAGCGCCAGCCGGCCCCGCGTGATCCTGACCTCCCGTGGCTGTCGCTCCAGGAGCGGCTCCAGGAGCACGACCGACGAGGCGTACGGTGCGATCAGCAGCCCCGGCAGCGGGGACGCGAAGCCCGCATAGGCGGCATGCCGGCGCAGCTGCTCCCTGAACGCCCGCTCCGCCGGCGCGGCCTCGACGAGCAGGGCTTCGAAGGTCCCATCCCAGGGTGGCGGAGCCTGCGTCGAGCGACGCGCGATCTCGTCGAGCAGCGCGAGCGACCGGGCCGACACCGCGTAGACCGCCTCCCTCCCGGTCCGCCGTGATTCGATGAAGCCCGCCCTGCGGAGCCGGAGCAGGATCCCGCGCGCGGCCTCCTCCCCGTAGCCGATGGCCGCCAGGGCACCCACGAGGCCATGGCCGCTCAGGGGCCGGACGTCCGGGTGGAACAGGCCGTAGACGAAGTGGATCGCCCGGAACGGCTCGCTCAGGAGGAGCCGCGGATCGTCGGGAGGCTGATTCAGTACGTTTGGCACGTCAATCATCACGCGCAGTATACGACAATCCCCCCACGAGGAGAGGCCGACGGCGGCTCTCCGGCACAGGGGACTTGCAGCGTGCTTCAACAGACAGCGCCGCCCGCGATCGAGATGGCAGGCGTGCACAAGTCGTTCGGGACGGTCCAGGCCCTCGCGGGTGTGAGCCTGCGGATCGAGCCGGGCGAGTGTGTCGCGATCCTCGGCCCCAACGGCGCCGGGAAGACGACGGCGATCAGCCTGATGCTCGGGATGCGATCCCCCACCTCGGGGACCGTCCGCCTGTTCGGGCTTCCGCCGGGCTCGCGTGAGGCACGCAGCCGGCGCGGCGCGATGCTCCAGGACTCCGGCGTCCCGGCGTCGCTCACCGTCCGCGAGCTGGTGGACCTGTTCCGCACCTACTACCCGGCCCCGATCAGCACGGCGGAGGCGCTGCGCGTGGCGGGTCTCGAGGACCAGGCCCGCAAGAAGGTCGGCACGCTGTCGGGAGGCCAGCACCAGCGGCTCTACTTCGCCCTCGCCATCTGCGGGGACCCGCCCGTGCTGTTCCTCGACGAGCCGACCGTGGCCATGGACGTGGCGGCACGGATCGGCTTCCTCGACACCATCCGGGACTACGCCGCCGCGGGCCGGACCGTGGTCCTCACGACGCACTTCATGGAGGAGGCGGACCAGGTGGCACGGCGCATCGTCGTCATCGACCGGGGCCGCGTCATCGCCGACGCGCCCCCGGCCCAGATCAAGGCGCGGGCCGCGGGCAAGCGGGTCCGGTTCCGGGTGCCGGAACCCATCGACGCAGAAGCGTTCCACGGCCTGCCGATGACCGGGCTGACGACCCGCGACGGCGAGGTCCGGTTCCTGACCAACGAGCCCGAGCCGATCCTCGCGGAGCTGTTCCGCCGGGGCACCCCCATCCGGGACCTGGAGGTGGGCGGCGCCGACCTCGAGGACGCGTTCCTCGCCCTGACGGACCACTCGGCCGGCCAGGCGGTCGCCCCCGGCCGGGCGGTGCTCCAATGAGCGCGTCGCTGGCCCGGGCCGCGGCTCCGGAGGCCCGAACGATGGCGCCGCTGCTGCCGATGCTGGCACACCAGTGCGTCGCGCAGGCGCGCCTCTTCGTGCGCACGCCCGCCGTGAGCGTCATCAGCTTCGCGATGCCGGTCATGCTGTTCCTGTTCTTCGGCCTGCCCGCCCGGGGCCTCCCCTACCTCCCGGGAGTCGATCTCGGCACCTTCATGCTCGCGTCGTTCGCGGCCTACGCCGTGAGCAGCGTGATGGTCTTCAACTACGGCATCACGATCGCGCTGGACCGTGGCCAGAAGGTCGACGTCCTGATGCGGGCTTCGCCGCTGCCCGGCGGCGTGTACCTGCTGGCACGGACGATCACGGCCCTGGCCCTCGGGCTGGTCGGGCTGGCGGTGCTGTTCGTCGTCGCCGTCCTGACCGGCGTGCAGCTCCCGCTGGCGACCTGGGTCGCGATGGGGCTGCGGCTGATGCTCGGCTCGATCCCGTTCATCGCCCTCGGCTTCGCGCTCGCCTACCTGTGCAGCCCGAGCGCCGCGCCGGCCGTCGCGAACCTCCTGTTCATCGTGCTGGCGTTCGGCTCCGGGATGCTCATCCGGGTCGACCAGATGCCCGACTTCCTGCGCACCATCGCCCCGTATCTGCCGACCTACCACTACGCCCAGCTCTCCTGGGGCGCGCTCGGCGCCGCCTCGGAGGACCCGATGGTCTCGGTGGCCTGGCTGGCCGGGTTCGCGGTCCTGTTCTTCGGGGTGGCAGCATGGGCGTACCGGCGGGAGGCGGCCCGCAAGTTCGCGTAGCCATCGCAGGTTCGCGTGGCCATCGCAAGTTCGCGTAGCCGGTGCCGGTCGGCGTGGCCCTCGCCGGTCCCTAGGCCTGCTGGCCACCCCGGATCGCCCTGAACAGCCCGGCCACGGCCACCAGCGTCCACGTGACCAGACCCAGCACCACCACCCACGCCACGAGCGGCGGCGGGCCGGCGTTCCATGCCCAGAGCCCCACCCCGATCGGGAGGAAGAGGATCCAGAGCACGAGCCGCGCCACCACGTCCGGGCCGGTCAGCACCGCCCACCACTCCGCGAACAGCCTGCCGCCGTCCACCAGGCCGATGGCCAGGCCTGCCCAGAGGACCGCGAACACCAGCACCGCATAGGTGCCCAGGACGATCCTGATCGCGCGGTCCCGCGGATCCACCTCACCCCCCGGCGACGTGCGGCACGAGCCGGATGATCGGGAACCGCCGGTCCGTGGCACGCCGGTAGCGCTCGTAGTCCGGCGCCCGCGCCAGGATGCGCGGCCAGAAGGCCGCGGCCTCACCGGCCGGCAGCTCCGCGGCCCGGACTTCGACGAGGCGGCCCATCACCTCGACCCGCGCGTCCGGCATGGCGACGAGGTTGTGGTACCAGCCCGGGTGCGATGCTCCGCCGTCGTTCGCGGCCACGAGCACCATGGCGTCGCCGTCCCGGAAGTACTGGAGCAGGACCCGCCGCTCCCGGCCGGACCGGCGGCCGCGCGTGGTGAGGACCAGGGCGTCCACGTTCCAGGGGCCCGTGATCCCGCCCCTCGTGCGGCGGTACGCCCAGACGCCCAGCCGGCTCAGGCGCCGGTCGAGCCCCCGGTGGAGCGCGAGGCCGACCGTCTCCTTGCGCGAGAGGCGCGAGGGTCCACGGCCGCCGGTCACCGGGCTGTCCCGGACGTCGCCATGAGGTCGCGGGCGATCTCGTCGGCCCAGGCATCGATCGCCGCCCAGTCCCGGAAGTCGCCCTCCGGGATGGAGGCTTTGCCCGCGGGCATGATCGACACCAGGCGCTCGGCGATCCCGATCGGCCGTGCTGACGGGTCGATCGCGCCGAAGAACACCTTCTCGCCGCGCGGGTGGACGACCTGACGGAGCTCCGGGAACTCCCTGGGCACCGTGGCCTCGAGCACGTCACGGCCTTCCTTGTCCACGGTGTCCGGGCCGACCGGACCGCTGCTGAAGAGCCACGTCGGCCGCGTGGCGAGCAACGCCCGGTTCCGCTTCACGAACCGGGTGGCGTGCTTGAGCCAGTGGAACATGTAGGCCGCCCCGCCCACGACGAACGCGTCGTACCGGTCCGCGTCGCCGACGCCTGCCGCAGGCCGGGCCTCCGCCTCGGCGCCGTCAGCGGTCAGGCGCGCAGCGATCCGCTCGGCGATCCCCTGCGTCGATCCGTGGCGGCTCGCGTAGGCGACGAGAACGAGCATGAGGGGTCTCCCGGGCGGGTTGGCCGATGGCTGCCGGATCAGCCTCGCGCGCTCGCGCGGCCCGGTTCACGGAGGCTTGAGCCCGGCTCCCGGAGGTCGGCGCCGGGTTCCAGGAGCCCGGAGCCGGGCGAGAGATAGATCCGGAGGCGCCAGGCGTGGAGTCCGAAGAGCATTCCGATCGCGAACCTGCGGAAAAGCTCACGCCGCGGGACGTTCCAGCCTTGATCCCGGGCCGCGGCCACCTCCGGATCGCGCAGCAGCAGGAGGCCTGCGCCGGTTGCCGCGACGGCGACGGCGGTCTCCGCCCAGAGCAGGCGGGACGGACCGCGCTGCAGCCGGCGGGGGGCGCCCATGGCGACCAGGGCCGCATCCCGGGCCAGCAGCCCTGCCGTCACGCCCACGACCAGGACGGCCCCCGGACGCCCCAACCGGGCGATGGCGGACTGCGTCAGCGGGAAGCCGGCGCCGCTGAGACCCATGACCAACCGGCCCAGGGTTCGATTCATGGGTGCCGGGGCTGCCGAGCTCGTCATCGTTCTCCCTGCGTCATTCGCTCCCCCTGCGTCCACGGCAGCCCCATGGAACCGGGCGGCGACACGGGGAGACCTGCGGGACCATGCGATGTTCGCGCACGGCCCCGGCGGACCCGAGGGCCAGGGGACATGGCTCCCGGATCCACCTGGCACGGGTTGGCATCGGTCGCCCGCGTCAGCCCGGCGACGGTGGGAGCGCGCGAGCGAGGGTCAGGCGACACCCTCGGCACGGAGGTCCTGCTCGCCGTGGATGTCCTCGCGGCAGAAGCCACATACCACGACGACGTGCTCGCGGCAACCGCAGTCGCAGACGCAATGGACGGCCGAGAGCGGGAGCGAGCGCGGGCTGCAAGGGGACACGATGTCAGCCGGGTCACCTTTCTCCCGCGCACGCTCCCTCGCCCGGCGAAGTGCTTCGCGCTCACGGTAGTCGGGGTGTGAGGCCCGCCAGGCACGGTGATAGGCGCGCCTGAATTCCGGGTCGTGCCAGCGTCCGCCACGAGAGCCGTGCCCGACGGGGAGGCGGTTCTCCATCATCACGGCTTCTCCTCGCGCATCCGCCGTGGCGCCCACGGCAGACGGATCGGTGCCGGGAGTGGCGCCAAGAGACCGGTCGCGGGTCACGCGCGCCTCTGACAGACTGTGCGGCGAACCGCCGCAGCAACGTGGGGTGGGGTTGTTGACGAGCTGCACGATGCTCCTCTCTACCAGGACACGGCGGTCCGGCCGCCATGGCGATGGGATGGTGCCGCCCGGCGTGGAAAGGGAGGGAGCGCGCCCGTCACCCGAGGAGAGGGAGAGCGCGAGGACGACGGCCGACAAAAGGTCGACCACTCGGCAGGAGGCCTGCCGGGACGGCGCTATGTAACTGGATACCCCTGTCGGCTACCGTTTCCGGCGGCACCATACCAGTGATCGGCGGGCCGCAGAACCAAAGTTAAGGGAACGAGATTCGGCTGGATCGGCGCCAAAATCCGGCGGTCGAACGGGTGAGGGGAGGCCCCTTCCGGGGTGCCGGAATCCCCCGCCGCCGCGGCCCGAAGGGGTCGAGCCTGACTTCGGCCGGGTCCAAGGGAGCCGGTCCGCATCCGCGCGGGCAACGCATGCCGGCTAGATCTTCGTGTGGATGAACGTGGTGAACGACACCGTCAGGGCGCGGAGTCCGGTGGCCCGGATCCCCAGCCGCGTGTTGAGCGCGCTGACCACGCGCCCATTGCCGATGTAGACCGCGGCGTGCGAGCCGTTGCCGTAGATCACGACATCACCGACCTTGGGGCTGGACCGGCTGGCGCGGCCGTGGATGCGGGCCCAGTAGTACATCCCGCGTGCCGAGTGCCCGCCGCCGAGGTGGTTCGTGACACCCGCGCGGCGGTAGGAATAGATCACGAGACCCGAGCAATCGAACGCCCTCGGCCCCGCGGCGCCCCGGACGTATCGCTTGCCACGCTGGGCCAATGCGATCCGGGCGACCTGTGCCCCGTAGTTGGGCTTGACCGCGGCGGGCTTGACCACAGCCGAGGACGCCGTCGCGGTCGGCGCCGGTATCGGGGTCGGCGTCGAGGCGGGGGTGGCGGACGGGTCCGCCGTGACGGCCGGGGTCGGGTCGGGCGTCGGGACCGGGGTGGCGGACTGGTCCGGCGTGGGAGACGGTGCCGGATCCGGGGTCGCGTCGGTCGCCGGCGTCGGAGACGGGTCCACCGTGGGGGCCGGGGTGGACGACGGGTCCGGGGCGGACGACGGGGTCGCGGACGGGTCGGTCGCCGGCGTCGGGGCCGGGGTGGCGGACGGGTCCGCCGTGGGGGTCGCGGACGGGTCCGCTGCAGCGACGGATGCCGGCTGGACGCAGACACCGGCGAGCGTGACGAGGCACGCGAGACTGATGACCCGGAGGCCGTTGTTGAACCCCAAGATGCTCCTCTCTGCCAGGACACGGCGGGCAAGCCGCCATGGCGATGGGACGACGCCGTCCGGCGAGGAGAAGTGGGAGGAGGAACGCACCCTCAAGAGCAGACGAGGACGCGGAGACGATCGACGGATTGTCGACCGATCGGCAGGAGACCTGCCGGAACGGCGCTATGAAGCTGGAAACCCCTGTCGATGACGTTGTAAGCCGCACGATATCACCCTCCGCAAGGCGCCCCGGCTCCGCAAGGCGCCCCGGTCCACCAGGCGCCCCGGTCCACCGCGCTGGGCGACGTGCCCATCCTCGGGTGCATCATGTCCGTGGCCGGAAGATCCAGGCTCTGCGCTCGAGGATGCGATGGTTTTGCGCTTGATGCTCGTCGCCCTTCTCTCGCTCGGGCTGGCCGCGTGTGGGGCCAGCGCGACGCCGTCGCCATCGATGCCGCCTGCGCCGACGCCGGCCCCGGTGGTTTCCCCATCGAGCGGCAGCAGCCCGACCGTCTCCGGCGGGCCGACGAGCTCCGGGGGCCCCACGAGCTCCGGGGGCGCAGATGCCGCCGCCATCGGCCGGGCCTTCGTCGAGGCCCTCGCGGGCGGCGACAACACGGCCGCCGAGGCGATGGAGGACGACACCATGCGCAAGGCGGCACCGGCCGCCGCGCTGGGCCAGCTCTGGGGCCAGATCGTGGCCCAGTTCGGCGCCTTCGGCAGCCTCGGCGACATCACGACGCAGGTGAAGCCGCCCTACACGAACGCCACCGTCCAGGCGGCGTTCGCGAACGCGGTCGTGCCACTCATCGTCACGGTGGACACCAACGGCCGCGTCGCCGGACTCCACCTCGGCCAGCCGGTCCCCACCGGCTCGTCATCGCCGGCCGGGTCGGCCGTACCCTCCGCATCGCCGGCCGCCTACGTGAAGCCCGACACCTTCACCGAGACCGAGGTGACCGTCGGCGCCGCGCCGTGGGTACTCCCCGGCACGCTCTCGATGCCGAAGGGCGCCGGGCCGTTTCCGGCCGTCGTGCTGGTGGCCGGTTCCGGGCCGAACGATCGCAACGAGACGATCGGGCCGAACGCGCCGCTCCGGGATCTCGCCTGGGGACTGGCCTCGTCCGGGATCGCCGTCCTGCGCTACGACAAGCGGACGAAGGTCTACGCCTCGGAGATGGCCGCCGACGTCGCGAGCCTGACCGTGAAGGAAGAGACGACCGACGACGCGATCGCCGCGGTCGACCTGCTTCGGTCCACACCCGGCGTGGACCCCGCCCGGGTCTTCCTCGCGGGGCACAGCCTGGGTGGCTACCTCGCGCCCCGCATCGCGGCCCAGGTGCCGGGGCGGCTGGCGGGGATCGCCCTGCTCGAGGCCAACAGCACCCCCCTGCCACGGCTGATCGTGGACCAGTTCGAGTACCTCGCGTCACCGGAGGGTGGCGCGGACCCGCAGGCGGCGGCGATGGTCCCGACGGTCCAGGCCCAGGCCGCCGAGGCCGAGTCGCCCACCCTGTCGCCCTCGACCCCAGCGTCGCAGCTGCCCCTGGGCATCCCGGCTGCCTATTGGCTGGACCTCCGCACCTACGACCAGCTGGCGACCGCTCGAAACCTGCCGATCCCCATCTTCATCTCGCAGGGCGGGCGCGACTACCAGGTGCCGCCGACCGAGCTGCCCGCCTGGCGCACGGCCCTCGCGGGCCGCTCTGACGTCACGATCCGCGAGTACCCGGCGCTCAACCACCTGCTGATGCCGGGCACGGGCCCGAGCCGCCCCGCCGAATACACGGTGCCAGGGCACGTCGCCCCCGAGCTGGTGGCGGACCTGGCCGCCTGGATCCAGGGCGGGCTGTAGACCGCCGCTGCCGCGGACCCCGGCGGCCCCGGCCGCGCCGACCCCCGGGCACCATTTGCGTCGGTTTGGGTTCGGAGGCGTACCGTAGTCGCGAGCGATCCGTACTGGAGGCCACGGCGTGGTCACCCCGGTCGAGGGCAGGAACTGGCGGGAGCGCGAGTACGTCGGGCGTCCCGCGGACCAGGGGGTCCTCCTGACGGCGGCTGCCCAGACCAGGCTCTCGTGGGCGCGCCGGATCGCATCGATCGACGAGCTCCCGGTGCCCTTCCACGCCGCGGTCCGCGCGATCCTCGGTGACGCGGACCTCCCGTACGCGGTCCTGACCCCGGCGTTCCCGGGGCCCCTGCGCCGCTGCAACGAGCACCTCGTCTTCAGTCGCGACGAACGGATCCACGTCCTCGAGCGGAAGGGCGGCAGCGTCATCACCACGACCTACCCGATCGCGGACCTGGACGCGGTCGAGTTCGGCGAGATCCTGCTGGACGACTGGATCTCGCTGCGCGGCACGACCGCCGCAGGAGCCGTGGCCTCGTCAACGCTCCGGTTCAACACCGTGACCTCGGACCTCCTGGCACCGTTCGAATTGCTGGTGCGGCCCGGGCCGGATCCGGCCTCCCTCGCCGACCCGGCAGAGCGGGCCGCACGGCTTGCCTGGCTGCGCCAGCGGGACTTCAAGTACGGCGAGATTGTCCGGTCGGTGACCTCGGCGGGCGACCGGGTGGTGGACCTCGTCTTCCAGCCCCTGATCACCGACCCGGTGATCAGCCTGGCGGGACGAACCCTCGGGCGGACGGTCGCGCTCGCGCACCTGGTGCTGCTCACCCCCACGGAGCTGATCCTCATCGCGGACAGCCCGTACGCCCCCGAATCGCGGGGGCACACGCGGCACGGCGCCGTCCGGACGCACGTGAACCTCGGCCACGTCGCGGGCGCCCGGATCTCAGCCCGGTCCGATGGTCGCCTGACCCTCGTGGTCAGCCTGCCGGCCGATTTTCGGCTGGAGGCGGTCTTCGAACCCGACGCCCGCGGTGATGTCGATCGCTTCCTGAGCAGCCTGCTCGCCATGGCTCCGGGCGCCGCCCGCGACTGACGCCCCCGACTGACGCCCGCGCCATCTTCTGCCACCATGACGTGGTCCGGCGCAGGACCGGCCGGGCAGCCGAACGGAGCGTCCCCAGAACGGAGCGTCCCATGGACAGGAACCTCGTCGACCAGGTGGTGGCCGCCGCGGCCAGCGTCGTCGCCAGCGGCGCGATCTCGGCCAACGGGCACGGCAACGTGAGCCTGCGCGTGCCCGGCGCCGCGGAGATGTACTACACGGCGGCCCCGTCCCTCAAGGGTCTCGGGCCCGATGGCGTCGCCCGCGTCGGGCTGGACGGGACGCTGCTGGAGGGCAGCCTGCCCCCGATCCAGGGTGCGGTCGTGGCAATGCACACCGCCATGTACGCGGACAATCCCGAGGTCGGCTGCGTCCTCCACACCCACTCCCCCTTCGCCACGGCCCATGCCGTCGCCCACCGGCCGATCGACTGCTGGATCGAGGCCCTGGCGATGTTCGGGCTCGCGGACGGGGTTCCCGTCGCCGCGTACGGGCCGCGGGGATCCGACCAGGCCGTCGCCAACATCCGGGCGGCCGTTCGCCCCGGCGTGCCGGCCGTGCTGCTGGCCAACCACGGGGTCCTCGTCTTCCACCGGACGCCGGACCTGGCCGTCCTCGTCGGCGGGGTGGTCGAGGAGGCCGCGCAGGCGGCGATCAACGCCCGAACGATGGGCGGCCCGGTCGAGATCCCGGCCAACCTCCGGGCCGCCGCCCTGCAGCGGGCGATGACGTTCGACGCCTCGGGGACGAAGACCGCCTGGGCAAACCGGGCGGAGACCCCAAGCACATGACGCCATTCCACTGATCGGCGGTTGTGGTGCGCCGTATCCCGTCGGCGAGCGTCACGCCGTCCGGCGGATGGCCCCTGGCGAATCGACGGCCGCCCGCCGGATTGGCGGGCGGCCGTGTCCAGCCCGGGTCATGGGTGGGACGACCCGCGACGCAGCCCATCGCCGGACCGGACATAGGGACGCTCCGGACCGAGTGGCGCTAGCGGGCGACTAATCGGGTCAGGCGGGCGCTGACCTCGGCGCGGTGAGACTCCCAGTAGCGCGGGTGCACGCCGCGGTGGTGGCGTCCGTGATGGCCGTCGTCTGCATCGTGATCGCCGTCCCGGTCACGGACTTCGCCGGCTGCCGGCGTGGGGGTCGGCGTCGGCGTGGGGGTCGGCGTCGGCGTGGGGGTCGGCGTCGGCGTGGGGGTCGGCGTCGGCGTGGGGGTCGGCGTCGGCGTGGGGGTCGGCGTCGGCGTGGGGGTCGGCGTCGGCGTGGGGGTCGCGGCTGGATCAAGGAGCCCGATCCCGGCAGGCGCCGGCTGGCCGGTCGTCGGCACGCCGTCGAAGTCGTAGATCGTGTTGTTGTTCCCGACCGTCCAGCCGGGCTGGCTGTTCGCCTGGATCTCGGCCAGGTTCGACGCGCCACCCGGATCGCCGTCCGAGTTGGCTGACTCCACCGCCTTGATGGCGTTGGTGATGGTCAGACCGTTCGTCGCCATCTCGTTCCTGATGGCCTGCCCGTAGGCGTTCCAGGTGCTGGTGTCTCCACCGTGACACAGGTTGCACGAGGCGTTGGTGCGCGAGGCTGACGTCGGGTAGACCGTCGCCCAGGTGTTGCCATAGCCGCTGGTGGCGAGGACCGCCGCCGGGAGGATCACCGTCGTGAGGAGGGCCGCGATCGTCGCGGACCGGACCCGCCGGCGTCGTATCCGTCGTCCTTGGACGCCGGATCGAGGGTTGTGTGATGCAAACATGAGCTTCCCTTCCCGGTCCGCGTCGGGTTCGGGGGCGTGCCCCCGGCTCCCGCGTGCACGCGGCCGTGCGTTCGTGGGGTTTCGGTTGGGACTCCTCTCTGCGCGGGCGGAGCGACTACGGGCCGGCGCGCATGGCGCACGCCACCGAGGCAGTCCGATCCCGGGGGTGGCCCACCCTGACGGGGCACTCGATGCGAGCGCTCCCGCGCCTGCGGGTGGCGGAGCCGGCCGTCGGCTCCATGACTTCGAGGCGGCCCGTCAGTCCGGGGGTTTCGCCACGCTGGGGGCCGCCTGACCCCTTACGGCTGGCCAACCGGCCTCTCCCGGAGGGCAACATGGTCCCGGGCCGGTCCGCGCCCGGAGCCTGTCCGGCCTCGCGAGCATCGCGACCAGGGCTCCCCGTGGCCGCAGCCTGCGTCTCGCCGGCGTGGTGACGCCGGGAGTAGTCGGGCGGCGCGTCGGCGGTCTCTCGTCGTGCTCGGTGCATTCGACTCGAGCAGTGTTGACCGACATCTCGGAGCACCACGACGAGGCCCTGGTCACGACAGGTATCAAAGGTCATGTGCAGCAGCACACATCCCTAGTACCATTTCCGGACTTCGCCCGGATTCCGGACTTCGCCCGGACTTCCCATTCGGGCGACGACTCGATGGACTCCAGGGAAGTGAGAGTCATTTGATCGATCCGCAGCGTGTCCGCGCAAGCGGAATGGCGGGCGACAGGCAGAAAGAGCCCGGCTAGCCAGCCGCATGCCGGCACTTCGGGCCTCGTTCAGGCCACGCGCGATGCCCCTCGACCCCGCCCTCGCCACCGTCGTGATCGCCCTTGTGCTCGGCACTGGAGCAGCGATCGCCGTCCCCGACATCCAGGTCCGCACCATTGCACCGTTGCCGGACCTCGTCTTAGACACGGTCACCACGGTCGTGACGTTCTCGGTGTTCGTGCTCGCGTGGGTGCGGTTCCGGCAGCGTGCGCTGCCCGGTGCGGAGTTCCAGGCGGCCGCGTTCCTGGTGCTGGCGATCGCCAATGGCCTCACCGTCGTGCTCGTCACGACCGGCCTCGACACCCAGGCTGGGATGGCGCTGACGGCTCCCGGCCAGGCGCCGCTCTACGTGTTCACGGTTGCCCGCCTGCTCGCGGCCGTGCTGCTCGTCCTGGGCGGCATCGCCTCGCTCCGCAGGAGACGCATCGGCCACGAGCGCGCCATCGTGCTCGGCTCGGCGCTCGCGATGCTGGTCGCGATCGGCCTTGCCCAGGCATGGGCCGGCTGGCTGCCATCCTTGGGGACCATCGAGGTGCATGGCCTGGTGGCGGGCGCGCCGGACTCCGGGTCGCTGCCGTCCCCGATGCCGCTCGGCGTGCTCATCCACGCCCTCACCGTGGTGCTGTTCCTGTGGGCAGCCGCCCTGTCTCGCCGCCTCCACCGCCGCGACGGCTGGATCGGCGACGCCTACATGGCCGTCGGTCTCGTCATCGCCGCGTTCGCCCAGGTCGCGACTGCGGTGTACCCCGGCACGTACACCGGGCTCGTGACGAGCGGCGATCTCCTCCGGCTGGCCTTCGACGTGATACTGCTCCTGGGCATCCAGGCCGAAGCCGGGGCGATCCTCAAGCGCCTGCGGCTGGCCAACGATGCGATGGCCCGGTCCCGGAAGGTCGACGAGGAGCATGCTGCGATGCAGGAGCGCACCCGCCTCTCGCGGGAGCTGCACGACGGGCTGGCGCAGGACCTCTGGCTGGCGAAGCTGAAGATGGGACGCCTCGCCGCCCTGCCCGACCTCGGGACCGAGGCGCGTGCCCTTGCCGGCGAGCTGGGCGATGCGATCGACGCCGGGCTCGCCGAGGCCCAGCATGCCGTGGCCGCGATGCGCATGCCGGGTGAACCAGTGGGCTCCTTCGCCGAGCTGATGTCGCGCTGTGTCGACGAGTACGCGGATCGGTTCGGCCTGCGTGCCGAGTTCGAGTGCGAGCAGGCCCCCCCGCCGCTGACGCCGCGTGCCCAGGCCGAAGCGCTCCGGATCGTGCGGGAGGCGCTCAACAACGTGCGGCGCCATGCCGACGCCACGGTCGTGCGGGTCCGGGCGAACGTGGAGGCCGGGCGGCTCGTCGTGGTGGTCGGCGACAACGGTCGCGGCTTCGATCCGGACGCCGTCGGCGCCACGGCGTTCGGCCTGCTGAGCATGCGCGAGCGGGCCTCGCTGATCGGCGGAGAGCTGCGCATCGACTCGCGGCCCCATGGCGGGACGCGCGTCAGCCTGTTCGTGCCACTCGCGCTCGCGCCGGTACGCATCGCCGCCGACCATCGATGACGGACCCGACACGCTCCGGGCACATCCGCGTGATGCTGGTCGACGACCACGCGCTTGTCCGGGCCGCGGTGCGCCAGGCGATCACGGCGCCGGACGTGGAGATGGTCGCGGAGGCGGCGACCGCGGAGGAGGCGCTCCAGCTGGCGATGGAGGTGCGCCCCGACGTGCTGTTGGTCGATATCGACCTGCCGGGGTTGGACGGCGTGCGGCTGGTGCGTGAGCTTGCGCCCCGACTCCCCGAGACGCGGATCGTGATGCTGACCGTGTCGAAGTCGGAGCGACACGTGCTCCAAGCCATGCGGTACGGGGCGCATGGGTACCTGACGAAGGACGTGACGCCCGAGTCCCTGCTCCGGGCCGTGCGCAGCACGCACGCCGGCGAGCTGGCGATGCCGCGCGGGATGGCCTCTCGACTCGTCGACCGGCTCGTCGAGACCGCGGGCCGGGCGACTGACCGGATAGACCAGGCCGACCCGGCGCTGGCGACGCTCACGGCGCGCGAAGAGGAGGTGCTGCGCCTCCTCGCGGACGGCCTGAACGATCGCGAGATCGCAACCACGCTCACGGTCTCGCCCCGCACGGTGGAGACGCACGTGAGCAACATGCTCCACAAGCTCGGTGCACGGAACCGCGCCGAGGCGGCGCGGCGGTATCACGAGCCCGACTGAGCGGCGTTCCGCTCCGCGTGGAGCCGGATCAGCCCCTCAAGAACGCGCGCGCCGTCGCGATCTCGACCCGGAGCAGCCGGGGCTGCTCGACGTCTAGTGAGACTCCCGCCCCACCGGACATCACCAGCAGGAGGCGCTCCCCGGACACCCCGATCTCCTCGATCTCCCCGAGGTCGAATGAGAGGACCTGGCGGCCGACGAGAACGAGCCGCCGCGAGGTCAGGTAGAGGTCGCCCGCGAGGCCGAGGGGCGCATCCGGGCGGGGGATGGGCTGCCGCCGATCCAGCTGGGCGGAGCGCCGCACCGCGAGGACGCACTCGTGCGAGCCCAGCAGGGGGGCGATCCGGGCATCAGGCTCAAGCGCGGGCATCTCATCCACGCGGTAGCGCTCGCGTGCGCGATCCGCAGCGACCTCGTCTGCCGACACGCGCGCCAGGATCTCGGCCGCATCCCGCATCGCCGGCTCGCTCGCCGGGGAATCGTTGGACGTTCCACCATCGGACGGACGGCTGCCGGCGCGCTCCACGGCGCGACCCTACGGCCCGTGGCCGGTCGTCGACCATCGGGGCAGTACGTATCCGCCTACGTGATCCGCACCAGGTGCACGTAGGGCCGGATCCGTGCCCGGGTCCGGGCTGGCACGGATGGCGGCGCCGGTGTCCTGCGCAAAGGTGATGGCAACTCAGTTGGCGTTGAGGGCCATGCGGTGCCTATTGGGATCCGTGCGGCCTCTCGGCTTCCCAGCCGCAGCCAGGAGGGAGACCGGCGATGGCCACCCAGGCGGCAGTCATCTCCCTGTCGAATCGACGAATGGCCCCCGTTAGCCAGCCGATATCGGCCGAGGAGGGCGCCTAGCGCGGAGTCACGACCCGGAGACCGCTCCCATCTTGGAGCGGAGTCGTCATCACCCTGCACAGCTCAAGGGGAACAGCTCATGCGCAAGCGCAAGTTCGGGCGCACCGCGGCCCTCGCGACGACGGTCGTCGCGACCGCGGCGCTCCTCAGCGGCGTCGTGGCCACCACGGGCGCGTACTTCACTGAGAAGCACGACGGTGGGTCCATCAACACGATCAACGGCACTGTATCCGTATTGATCAACGGCCTCCCGGGCAACGCTCCAACGATCAACTTCGACGGTCTTCTGCCCGGTACACCGATGACGACGAACGTGTCGGTCGGGAACACCGGGACGGGAACCGAGGATGTCTACCTCGTCTTCGACAACACGAACCTTGCGTGGAGTGGGGTCAACACGCTCGGCAACTACGGCACGTTCACTATCGCTGGCAACGTGTATGACAACCTGAACAACAGCACGGCCAACCTCCCCGGCAACTTGTCGACCGGTGTCGCCGGCGCCGAGGACATGACGAACATGATGGCGGGCTCCTGCTCTGACCACGGAAAGAAGCCGATCAACTACCTGCCGCACTACGTGAAGGTCGCGGGCGGTCTTGCCGTGGGCAGCACCTATACGTTCGACGTGTCGTTCGGCTTCATCGACTGCCTCACCGGCCCGCAGGGCGGTGGCACCTCGCGCACCCCGCTCAACTTCTCGATCGTCGCATTCCAGGCTGGCACGGACCCGACCGTCGCGGCCCAGGGAAAGAACAAGATCGCCCCGTTCACGCAATCTCGTCGACCCGACAACTCTCCAATAGCCGTAGCTGCCAAGTCGACAACGTAGCTTGGGTGGGCGGGTCCGTCCCCGCCCACCCGCGTCGTCTCGAGGAGCGTCATGACCCCAAAACGCGCGTGCAAGTTCGCTTCGGTCGTGGCGCTCGCTTTCCTGATCGCGCTCGGCGGCTACGCCTGGTCGAACGGCGTTGCGTTCTACGCCGTCGACTCGGGCTCCATGTCGCCGGCGTTCGACACCGGAGCCCTCGTCGTCGACCTGCCAGTGACCCGGACGACCGTCCTTGAGGTCGGCGACGTCGTCACATTCCACCCGACCCCCGGCTACACCGTCACGCACCGAATTGTCGCGATCGGCAAGGACGGGATCACTACCAAGGGCGACGCCAACCCGAGCAGCGACATCGGGTACATCCAGCCGAGCATGATCGCCGGGCGCGTCGCCTTCTCCGTCCCCTACGCCGGGAACGCGGTGGCCCTTCTCCGGAACCCGGTTGGAGTGGCGGCGCTCCTGGTCCTGCTCATCGGCTTGGCGGTTCGTCTGGGAGCTGACCGAAGACAAGCCCTCCGCCAAACAGGCCGACGGCGAATACTGCGAGCGATCCGCCGTGACCAGACGCCGTGTCGCCGCGCTTTGGGTTCTCACCGTCGCCGTATTCACGGCGGCGCAGATCGCCAACGGCGTCAGCGGGACGACGGCGTACTTCACTGACTCCCATGCCGGTTCGATCTCCTTCTCGCTGGCGGTTCCGCCTTCTGGCGTCGACACGACCGCGCCGGTCATCGCCGCGCACGATCCCGTGATCGCCGAGGCCACGAGTCCCACCGGCGCGAGCGTGACGTACACCGCGCCCGCGACGACCGATGCGGCTGACGGCGCCGGGGTCGCCACCTGCGTCCCGGCTTCGGGCAGCATGTTCGCCCTCGGCCCTACGACCGTCAGCTGCGACGCCGTCGATGCTGCCGGGAACCACGCCGTCCAGACGAGCTTCACGATCACCGTCGTCGAGACGACCGGCCCGGCGTTCACGACTCCGGATGACCGGACGATCCCGGCGACCGGGCCGGCGGGTGCGGTCTCGACCTGGACGACGCTCGACGGCCACCGACGCCGTCAGCGGTACTCGTCCGGTGAGCTGCCTGCCCGCCTCGGGCTCGACGTTCCCGCTCGGCGCGACCATCGTGACGTGCACCTCGACAGACGCGGCGTCGAACACCACCGCCCACACGTTCAAGATCACCGTCGTCGCCTCGACTGCCCCAGTGGCGGCGCCGACGCAGGCACCTGCGGCGAACGGCAATGGCTGGAACAACACCAACGTCGTCGTGACCTGGCACTGGTTCGACGCCGGTTCGGGGATCGATACGGCCCACTGCACCACGAGCACGACCTCGAGCGGCGAGGGCACACTGACCCTCACGGCGACGTGCAAGAACAAGGCCGGCAAGGCCGGCAGTGCGTCGTACACCGTGAAGGTCGACAAGACGAAGCCCGCGGTCGCGATCACCGGCCATCCGGCCAGCTCGAGCACTTCGGGCTCGGCGGCGTTCACCTTCACGGCCACGGACGCCGGCAGCGCCATCGACACCGTCACCTGCAAGCTCGATGCCGACCCCGCCACCCCGTGCACGAGCCCGGTGAGTCATAGCAGTCTCACGAGTGGCTCGCACACCTTCACGGTCAGCGCGACCGACAAGGCCGGCAACAGCAGCCAGGCGACCTTCACCTGGTGCATCACGAGCCACGGGCCGTCGATCTCGGCCAGCCACACGGCCAACGGGTCGAACGGCTGGAACCAGGCGTCGCCGGTCGACCTCGTGATCACCGTCACACCGGGCACGGCCCCCGCATCGGCGCCCCGATCTGCACTGACGGCGTCAGCCCGCTGTCCGTCACCGGCTCGGGCTCGCCGTACGCGGCATCCGTCGGGGGCGAAGGCGCCCACGCCATCAGCTGCACCGTGACCGACACCGCGAGCCTTTCGGCCACGGCGACCGACACGGTGAAGATCGACACCGTCAAGCCCACGGTGACGCTCCCGGCCGACATCGCGGTCGACGCGACGAACCCGAGCGGCGTGGCCGTCAGCTACACGGCGACCTTTGGCGACGCGACCAGCGGGCTGGCGACGAGCGGCTGCGATCCCGCGTCGGGCTCCACGTTCCCAGCCGGGACCACGACGGTGACCTGCACGGCGACCGACAAGGCCGGGAACAGCCAGTCCAGGACGTTCACAGTTGCCGTCACAGGCCCGCCGATCGCTGGCACGAACGCGAACGAGGTCAAGCGGGCCGTCCTTGCGAGCCTCCAGGCACAGCTCGCGATGACGAGCAATGACACGAAGCACAACCTGTCCGACGCGATCGGGCACATCCAGGACAGCCTCGCGAACGACCTGTGGGTGACGAGCGGGCCGCACGCCGACGGCAACCACCTGGATCACGTCAACGGCGGGAAGGTCTTCGACGCGGAGAAGGCAGCCGTCAGCGCGCTGATGGGAATCTCGAAGCCATCGTCCGAGGTCAAGGCAGCGATCGAGGCTCTCGACGCCGCCGACCAGCTCCTCGCCCAGACCGCGATCGACGACGCAATCGCCGCGCACGCCGATCCCGCCAGGGTCAGCGCGGCCCAGAAGGAGATGGCCAGCGCGCAGGCCGACCTGGCGAAGCACCGCGACCACTTGGCGATCGACCGCTGGAAGGCCGCCTGGAGCAAGGTGACGGCCACGGTGCCGAAGTCATCGGCAACGCCGGCCCCTGCACCGGCGACGATGAGCTACTCGGAGCACAGCAGCGCCATCGCCTATAGCGGTAGTTGGGGTGACGCGTCGAATAGCGGCTACATCGGCGGCAGCGTCGCCTGGTCGAAGACCCCCGGCTCGACCGCGACGTTCACTTTCACCGGCTCGTCGGTGAGCTGGATCGGTCCGGAGGGACCGACCCGCGGCCTCGCGCTCGTCCTGCTCGACGGGCAAGCCGTCGCGCGCGTCGACCTGTGGCGCTCGTCCTTCGTTGCGCGAGCCGTGCTCTTCAAGCGCTCCTTCGACACCGTCGGCCAGCATACGCTCACGATCAAGGTGCTCTCGATGCCGAGCCGCCCGTACGTCGCGATCGACGGCTTCGTAGTCGCGCCCTGATCCCGCGCTGACCCGGGCTCCGACCCTTTGGGACTCGCCGCGCCTGGTGGCACACTGCGCGCATGGAAGCCCGCCCCCTCCGGATCCTGGTCGTCGACGACGAGCCCCCGATCGTCGAGCTCCTCACCGGCTACCTCGAGCGAGAAGGGTGGCTGGTGGACACCGCCGGCGACGGGCCCGGTGCCCTGGATGCCGTCCGGCGCCTCGACCCGGACCTGGTCGTGCTGGACGTCATGCTGCCCGGGCTCGACGGGGTGGAGGTCTGCCGCCAGCTCCGCGCGTTCTCCGACGCCTACGTCCTGATGCTCACGGCGCGCGGCGAGGAGATCGACCGGATCGTGGGCCTCACGGTGGGGGCGGACGACTACCTGGTGAAGCCGTTCTCGCCGCGGGAGGTCGTCGCCCGCGTCAAGGCGTTGCTGCGCCGGCCGCGACGAGGGACGGGGACGGGCGACGCGGTGGGTGCGGCCCCCGCCGGGACCGCGCCGGCCGGGCTCCAGATCGACGAGGGGCGGCGGATCGTGCGCGTGGACGGATCCCCCGTCGAGCTGACGGCCCTCGAGTTCAACCTCCTGGCCGCCCTCGCGCGCGAGCCGGGGATCGTGGTCGCCCGGCAGGCGATCCTGGACGCGCTCTGGGGTCCGGAGTTCGCGGGCGACGACCACCTCGTGGACGTCCATATCGCCAACCTGCGCCGGAAGCTGGGCGACGAGCCGGCCCGCCCGAGGTTCGTGGAGACGATCCGCGGCGTCGGCTACCGGCTGAGGGAGGCCGGCTGATGTTCCGAGGCTCTCTGCGGGCGCGACTGCTTGCCGCGTGCCTCGTCGTCGCGGCGGCCGCCCTGGGCACGGTCGGCATCGCGGTCCTGCTGGTCGGCCCCCGCTACTTCGCCGATGCGATGGGCCACATGCCCGGCGACCCGATGGGCGAGGCCATGGCCAATGCAACGCTCGTCGCCTTCAACGACGCGATGCGCCAGGCCCTGGTCGCCGGGACCGTGATCGCGATCGTCGCCGCTGCCATCGTCAGCCTGGCCGTGGCGGGGCGGCTCGCCCGCCCCATCTCCGCGCTCGCGCGGGCGGCGCACCGGGTGTCGGACGGCCACTATGCCGAACGCGTGCCGGTCGAGGAGCCGGGCGAGCTCGGCGAGCTGGCCACCTCGTTCAACGAGATGGCGGGCTCGCTGGAGGCCACCGAGCGGCGCCGGCTCCAGCTGGTCGGTGATGTCGCCCACGAGCTGCGCACGCCATTGACCACCCTCGACGGCTATCTCGAGGGGCTCGAGGATGGGGTTGTCGAGCCCTCGGCCGAGACGTGGGGCCTGCTGCGGACGGAGACCGCGCGCCTCACCCGCATGGTGAACGACCTGTCCGAGCTGTGGCGGGCCGAGGCGCACCAGCTCCCGCTGCGGATCGATGCCGTCGATGCCGCCGAGGTGGCCAGGGAGACGGGGGTGCAGTTCGCGTCGCAGGCAGGGCCACGCGGCATCGTCATCGAGCTGCCGGAAGGGTCCGCCGTCGCGATGGCCGACCGGGACCGCCTCGCCCAGATCCTGTCGAACTACCTGTCCAACGCGCTGCGGCACGCTCCGGACGGCTCGACGATCCGGGTCGCCACCGCCGCGACGCCGGCTCACGTGCGGATCTCCGTGACCGACGAGGGCCCGGGGCTGGCGCCCGACCAGCTGGAGTCGGTGTTCGAGCGGTTCTACCGCGTGGATCCGGCCCGGAGCCGGGCGGCGGGAGGATCCGGCATCGGCCTGGCGATCGTGCGCGCGCTCGCCGAGGCCATGGGCGGCCAGTCCTGGGCGGAGAGCGCCGGCGTCGGGAAGGGCACGACGTTCCTCGTGGAGCTGCCGGCAGCCTGAGAGCCGGTGCGAGCCACCTGCGTGATAACGGATCTCGGGGGACAGCGCGCCAATCGGGACCACGATGTCGAGTCCGAAGCTCCCGGACCACACACGTGGGACCAGAAGCGGGTTGTCAAGGGGTCCAAATACGGCTGTTGTAGGGAACCACAAGCGGGTGCGTCGGGGAACCAGGCCACGACCGCCTTCGAGAAGCATGCCTCCTACTGCGGCATCTGCACCAGGACGGCAAGCCTTGCCGAAGGGATGCTCCAGTGGGGCAAGAGATGACCCAGAACCGAACCGCGGTTGACTCAACCGGCTGCAGGCACGGACACGCCCCTCCCTCCTGCCTGAGCGCGTCAAGCGCGAGGGACACGCACCGTGAACTGGGTCCCGTTTCCAGGCCCGGCACTCGTGACGACGATCGAGCCGCCCATCACCTCGACGAGCGACTTCGTGATGGCGAGGCCAAGGCCGCTGCCACCGGCGTCCCGGGAGCGGGACGGATCGGCCCGGTAGAAGCGCTCGAACACGCGGGCCGCCTGGTCCGGGGTGAGCCCGGGGCCGTCGTCGCGGACCCACAGGGCGACCGTCGCCCCTTCGATGGCCAGGCCGAGCATCACGTGTCCGCCGGGTGGCGTGTACCGCAGCGCGTTGGCGATGAGGTTGTCGAGCACCTGGCCGATCCGTGTCCGGTCCGCCAACGGGGATGCCACCGCCACGGGGCCGAGGGCGAGCTCGATCGACCGCGCGGCGGCGCCCGCGCGATGGCGCTCGCGCGCGTCCGCGAGAAGCGCCGGCCCGTCGAGGGTCTCGATGGTGAGCCGGAGATCGCGCGAGTCGGCACGCCACAGTACGGCAAGGTCGCCGACGAGGTGGGCGAGCCGCGCCGTCTGTTCGTCGAGCACCCGCCAGGCGTCGGGGCCGGGCTCGAACACCCCGGCCTCGAGGCCCTCCACGTACCCGCGGACCGATGCGATGGGGGTCCGGAGCTCGTGGGCAATGTCGCCGATGAGGTCACGCCTCCGCTGCTCGGTCGCCTCGAGCGCCGCCGCCATCTCGTTGAACGAGCCGGCGAGATCGCCGAGCTCGCCCGGGGCGGGCGGCACGCGCCCGGAATAGTCGCCCCAGGCCACGCGCCGGCTGGCCGCCGCAAGGTCGTCGATCGGACGCGAGAGCCACGTCGCCAGCAGCGCCGCCGCGATCACGGCGACGACCACCGCCGCGACGAGGCCCCAGAGCAGCGCCGACCCGACCGCATCGCCGAAGGCCGCTCGAAGCAGCGGATCCATCATGCCGCTGGAGCCCATGCCGGAGCCCATGCCGCCACCCGGGGCCGTTCCGGCCCATCGCATCCTCGAACGCGCGCGGCGCCGCCAGCCAGACTCCGGCAGCCACCGCGACCACGCCCGCCGCCGCCACCGCGAGGTTGGCGGCTAGGAGACGCCACCGGATCCGGCCGAAGTCGGGACCGTTCACCGGTCCGGCGCCCTGAGGCGGTAGCCGACGCCGCGGACCGTCTCGATGTACCGCGGGCTCGCCGGCTCGTCCCCCAGCTTGCGGCGCAGGTTCCCGACGTGCACCTCGAGCACGTGCTCGTCGCCCAGGAAGTCCACCCCCCAGGCGGCGTCGAGGAGCTGCTGGCGGGAGAGCACGACGCCGGGGTCGCGGGCCAACGCCTCGAGGATCGCGAACTCGAGCGATGTCAGCTCCACGGCGTTGCCGCCGGCGGTCACCTCGCGGCGCGCCGGATCGATCACCAGGTCGCCCACGCGGATCACGTCCTCTCGTCCCGCCGCGGGCGCCGGCCGGCGACGCCGGACGAGCGCCTGGACGCGTGCTACGAGCTCCCCCGGCGAGAACGGCTTGGTGAGGTAGTCGTCCCCGCCGATCCGGAGGCCGAGGATCCGGTCGACCTCCTCGGTCCGCGCGGTGAGGAAGATGACCAGCGGGTCGGCGAAGGCACGGATGCGCAGGAGGGCCTCGAGGCCGTCGAAGCCCGGCAGCATGATGTCGAGGACGACGACCTCCGGCCCGAAGGACCGTGCCTGCTCGACAGCGGCGGGTCCGTCGGCCGCCTCCGCGACGACCATGCCCTCCCGCTCCAGGAACCCGCGCACGATCGCGCGGATGGGCGGCTCGTCGTCGACGACGAGGACGCGGATCGGGCGCCCGTGGGTGGCCATGCAATCCTCGATGGGACCCTGCTCGGCGGGGTGGTCCGATACCACCGCTTGGGCCATGGTACGGCGAGGTTCAGCCGACGACGGTGATCGTGCCGGTCATGCCGGCCTCGTAGTGGCCGGGCGCATGGCAGGCGAAGGCGAAGGGACCCGGGCCGCCGAAGGTGTACGTGAGCGAGGCCGACTGCATCATCGAGATGTCCGTGACCTCCGGGGTGCCGGCCGTGTCCGCGACGACATCGGCGGCAGGCCCGACCATGAACTCGTGGGTCAGCGGACCCATGGCCGTGATCTCGAACCGGATGGTCTCGCCGGCCTGAACCCGGACATCGTCGGGCGTGAAGCGCAGGTTCGCCGTCGCGGCGATCCGCACGACGCGCGGCGCGGAGGTCGTCCCGGCGACGAAGCCGGCCTCGCCGGGCCCAGGGGCGGACGCGGCGGCCCAGGAGCCGCCAATCATCCCGCCGCCGGACTGGCCGTTCCAGGAGCCGCCCATCATCCCGCCGCCGCGCGAGGTTCCGGCGGCACCCATCATGCCGCCCCGGCCCAGCAGGCCGGCATCCCCGAAGCCCCCGACGAGGGCTCCGGCGCCGAGCAGGAGAACGCCACCGATCACGAGTGCTCCGCCCAGCAGTCCGAGACGCACGGTCATCGCTCGTCCTCGAGGACCTTCTTCGCTGCGAGGTACTCGTCGGCCGTCATCTCACCACGGGCAAACCGCAGTCGCAGCACCTCGACGGCGTCCTGGGTGGCGGGCGGAGAGGCCGTCGGCGCAACGCCCTGCGCCGGCTTCCCGGTCCGGCCGAGCGCCCACGCGATCAATACGACGATGCCCACCACCAGGGCGATACACCCGAGGAGGGCGAGCAACCATCCGAAGCCGAAACCAAGTCCGGCACCGTATCCCATCATCCGATCGACTCCATCTGCGTGACACCCCGCCTGGGGTTCGACGTTCACGATGCGGGTCGCGGCTCAGGCTGGCCGCACGGCAGCCTCAAGATCGGCTCAAGACGCGAATCGCCCTTCGTCGGCTTGACGAAGTCTTGAGGAAGGCTTGCCCGCTCCTGCATTGGCTGCGGGTCGTTGCTCGTCCACCCTGTCCTCATCGGCCCGGACCAGTCGGGCGATCGCCGCAGGAGACAGCGTCCCGATGTCCCGCCGCCGAAACCGGGCACCAGCCCAGACCGCGAGCACCGCCCCGATCCCGATCGCCGCGGCGCCTGGCGACGACCCTGCCACCGACCTCCACCGCGTCGCCCTCGAGCGGCGCCAGGCCCGGATGCAGCAGCGCTCCACGGCCAGCGTTGCCGATGAGGCACCCGCCACCGACGAGAGCCCCGACGAGCTTCACCGCCGCGCCCTCGAGCTTCGCGAATACCGGTTGGGCCGCGGGCCGCGGCCTGCCGGCGTGGATGCGCCCAAGTCCGTCGTCACGAACGCCGGCACGATCGCGGTCACGTTCCCGGTGATGGGGATGACCTGCCGCTCGTGCGAGGTGCGAATCGCCAAGTTCGTCGGGCGGCTGCCGAACGTCGAGCACGTCTCGGCGTCGGCGGTGAAGGGCCAGGTCACGGTCGAGAGCTCGGCGCCGGTGTCCGCGGCGGCGATCGAGGTGGCGCTCAACAAGGCAGGCTACGAGATCGGCCGGACGCCCTGGCTGGTGGGCGACCCCAGGATCTGGGCGACCGCCGGGATGGGTGTCCTGCTCGTCGCCGCGATCGCGGTCATCGCCCAGGCCACCGGGTTGGGCAACCTGGCCTCGGGCGCCGGCGAGCTCTCCCGGGGCGGCCTGATCGTCGCCCTGCTCCTCGGGCTCGCCGCGGGCGTCTCGACCTGCATGGCGCTCGTCGGCGGCCTCGTGCTCGGGCTCTCCGCGGCCTTTGCGTCCGGGCGCCCGGACCTCGGCGCAGCCGCCGCGATGCGCCCGGCGGCCGTCTTCGTCGGGGGCCGGATCGCCGGGTATGCGATCTTCGGCGCGGTGCTCGGCGCGATCGGCGCCAGCGTCACGATGCCGCCCATGCTGACCGCCGTCCTGATGATCACGGTCGCGGTCGTGATGCTCCTGCTCGGCACGCGCCTGACCGGCCTGTCGCCCCGCCTGGCCGGCTGGTCGCCGACCCTGCCCATGGGGCTCGGGGGCAAGCTCGGGCTCACCGACGGGGGCGCCGGTGCCTACTCCGACACGCGGGCTGCGATGCTCGGCGCCGCCTCGTTCTTCCTCCCCTGCGGCTTCACCCAGGCCATCCAGATCTACGCCCTCTCCACGGGCAACCCGCTGTTCGCGGCGGCGCTCCTGGGGACCTTCGCCATCGGCACGGCACCCGGGTCTCCTCGCCCTCGCCGGCCTGCCGATCGTCGTCCCGAGCCGCGCCAAGCCCACGCTCCTGCGCCTCGTCGGCGTCGTGGTGATCGGGTTCGCGCTGCTCAACGCCAGCGCGGGCCTCCGGCTCTCCGGGCTCTCGATCCCGTCGCTGGTCGGCTCTGCCAACGCGGCGCCGCTGCCCGGGACGCTCGGCTCCGACGGCGTGCAGGCGATCACCACCTACCAGGACGCCACGGGATACAGCCCCGACAACATCGTGATCTACGCCGGGTACCCGACCCGCTGGACCGTGCAGTCCTCGAACACCAGCACCTGCGCCGCGTCCCTGTGGGCCCCGGACGTCGACATCCGGGCCCGGCTGCAGATGGGCGACAACACCTTCGAGTTGCCCGCGCTCAAGGCCGGGACCCTCAACTACACGTGCGCGATGGGCATGTACAGCGCCAGGATCACGGTCGTCGACCGGCCCGCGGACGCGGCCGGCGGTCGTGACACCCTCCGGGGCGGCGATCGTGACACCCTCCGGGGCGACGCCGGCTCCGGCCGCAGCGGCGGCCACCGTCGCAATCGCGGGCGCCGCACCGTCCGCCAGCCCCGCCACCGGCGGCGAGGCCGCTGCCGCGGCGACACCCAAGCCGACGCTCCCGGCCGTACAGGAGCTGCGGACCTACCAGGACGAGGGCGGCTACGGCCCGGCCGACGCCGTGATCACCGCCGGCATCCCGACGAAGTGGCACGTCGACTCCCGCTCGCAGTACGGGTGCTCCGCCTACATCGTCGTGCCGAGCCTGAACATCGAGGTCGCCCTCCAGCCCGGCGACAACGTGGTCGACCTGCCGGCCCTCCCGGCCGGGAAGCTCGAGTACACGTGCGCGATGGGCATGTACTACGGCCTGATCGCCGTCCAGCCCGCCGGCGCCGTCTGGCTGACCGCCATCCTCCCACCACACGCGTCGACCGCCCCAAGCGCGACCCCCGCAGCGGAGCCCAGCATGACCACCCCCGCCCTCCCCCACCTCGAGATCGTGTCGTTCCCGGTCGAGGGGATGACCTGCGCCTCGTGCGTCAACCGGATCACCCGCTTCCTCAACAAGGTCGAGGGCGTCGAGGAGGCGAACGTCAACCTCGCATCCGAGTCCGCGACGGTCCGGTTCGACCCCGAGCAGCTGTCCGTGGCCGACCTGGTCGCGGCCGTGGACGCCGCGGGCTACGTCGCGCGCGTGGAGCAGGTGGCCTCGGCGGACCACGAGATCGACGTGGCGGAGGCGGCCGCGGCCAAGGCCGAGCGCGACGAGGCGGCCGCGGCGCATGCGGCGGACCTTCGCCGACGGCTCTCGGTGTCCGCCATCCTGACCTTCCCGCTGATCCTGGGCCTCGCCCGGATGACCGATCGCGCCCTGGCTGCCGGCGTTCCTGGTCAACCCCTGGTTCCAGCTGGCGCTCGCGACCCCGGTCCAGTTTTGGGCGGGCTCGATCTTCTACGCCGGCGCGATCAAGGCGCTGCGCCACAAGGCCACCGACATGAACACCCTGATCGCGGTCGGCACGTCGGCCGCCTACGGCTACAGCGTGGCCACGATCCTGTTCCCGGCCTTCTTCATCGCCGCGGGGCTGGGCATGGACGGCGAGGCGCTGCCGATGTACTTCGACACGTCGGCTGCGATCATCACGCTGATCCTGCTCGGCCGGTTCCTCGAGGCCCGCGCCCGCAGCCACACCTCGCGACGCGATCCGCCGGCTGATCAGCCTGGCGCCCCGGACGGCGCGCGTCTCCGGAATGGCGTCGAGCTCGACGTCGCGATCGCCGACGTGCGCGTCGGCGACCTCGTGCGCGTCCGCCCGGGCGAGACCGTCGCGGTGGACGGCGTCGTGACCGAGGGCGCCTCGGGCGTCGACGAGAGCATGATCACCGGCGAGAGCCTTCCGGTCGCGAAGCGCGCCGAGGACCTCGTCGTCGGCGGCACGCTCAACACGACGGGCACCCTGACGTTCCGGGCGACGCGCGTCGGCGCCGACACCGTGCTCGCGAGGATCATCCAGCTCGTGTCCGAGGCCCAGGGCTCCCGGGCCCCGATCCAGCGCCTCGCCGACGTCGTCACCGGCTACTTCGTGCCGATGGTCCTGGGCCTCGCCGCGTTCACGTTCGTCGTCTGGTTCGCCTTCGGCCCGGAGCCCGCCTTCAACCTCGCCCTGCTCAACACGGTCGCGGTCCTGATCATCGCCTGCCCCTGCGCGCTGGGCCTGGCCACGCCCACCTCGATCATGGTCGGCACGGGCAAGGGCGCCGAGAACGGGATCCTGTTCCGCAACGCCGAGGCGCTCGAGCGGCTGGGCTCGGTCAGGGCGGTCGTGCTCGACAAGACCGGCACCCTCACCGAGGGCAAGCCCCGGGTGACGGACATCGTCCGCGCCGAGGGGGCACCGGCGGAGGAGGACATCCTCGCCCTGGTCGCCGCCGCGGAGCGCGGCTCGGAGCACCCGCTCGCCGACGCGATCGTGCGCGAGGCCACCGACACGCGCGGGCTGGCCCTGGGCGACGCGACGGACTTCCTCGCCACCGCGGGCGGCGGGGTCGCGGCCACGGTCGCCGGCCGGCGCGTCGCTGGTCGGGCGCCCGGGCTTCCTCGCGGCCGAGGGGATCGACGTCGCGGCGCTGGTCGCGGCGGCCGATGCCCTCGCGGCGGACGGCAAGACGCCGGTCTTCGCCGCGATCGACGGCCGGGCGGCCGCCGTCATCGCCGTCGCCGACACCCTCAAGGCCGGATCCGCCGAGGCCGTCGCCGAGCTGCGGCGCCTCGGCATCACCGTGGCGATGCTCACCGGCGACAACCGCCGCACCGCCGAGGCGATCGCGCGCTCCGTGGGCATCGACCGCGTCGTGGCGGACGTCCGGCCCGACGGCAAGGCGGCAGCCGTCAAGGCCCTCCAGGCCGAGGGCAAGGTCGTCGCCATGGTCGGTGACGGCGTGAACGACGCCCCGGCCCTGGCGTCGGCCGACGTGGGCGTGGCCATGGGCACCGGGACCGATGTCGCCATGGAGTCCGCCGGCGTGACGCTGATGTCGGGCGACCTGCGCGGCCTGGTGACCGCGATCGCGCTGTCGCGGGCCACGATGCGGAACATCCGCCAGAACCTGTTCTGGGCGTTCGGCTACAACGTGATCCTGATCCCGATCGCGATGGGCCTGCTCTACCCGATCAACGGGATGCTGCTCGACCCGATCTTCGCCGCCGCGGCGATGGCCCTCTCGTCGGTGACGGTCGTGTCCAACGCGCTGCGCCTGCGCCGGTTCCACGTCCGCGCGTCGTCGATCGGGTCCGTTCCCCTCCCCGCCACCGTCCCGTCTGCCTTCTGACCGGGCAGCCTGCGGCGCGCGTGCGTCGCCGGCCGGGGATCAGGTTGCCGGCGAAGCCTTGGCTCGCGGACGGCGCGGATCGGCGCTCGAGCCCTGCGACGCGGAGCGCGGCACGGTCGCGCGACGGCGCGTCGGCAGGTCCCAGCGGCAGCCGCACAGGCCCTTCGGACACGCCTCGTGCGGGAGGCTCGGCGCGCGAAGCTCGGCGCTGATCCGGACGATCCGCCGGTCGTCGGCGCGGCACACGTCGCAACACGTCCCGGCCACCAGCTCGGCGTCCCGGATGAACTCGGCAATCCCACGCAGCGTGGCGGCCATGGCCTCCCGATGGAGCCGGAGGACCTCCTCGGACGGAGGCACCGGCGAGCCTGCGACACGGTGCATCACCAGCGCATGGTCGCGCCGGATGCGCGACGCGTCGTCCCAGCGGTGCTCGCGGCGAGCATCCTGGTACGCACCCTCGACCGCCCGCAGGTAGAGCAGCCGCGAGGCCGCGACGGCCTCGTCGGACGGGCGGGCGACCGCCGCCAGCGCCCTGGCCTCGACGCGTTCGGCCGGTGCGCCGGCGAGGGCGGCCAGCCTGAGCCAGCGCTGGCACTCGCGGGCGAGGCGGCTCGCGTTCGCGACGCGCCGCCGCTCGGCCTCGAACACGGGGAGCACCGCCTCCGCGAGGAGGACCGTCCGACCGTCGACCCGCTTGACGATGATCCGCTGGCGGCACTGGGCGCATCGTCGCGAGGAGGTGGGAGCGGGTTCGAGCGGTATGGCGCAGGACGGGCACCAGGCGACGAACGTGGCGGCGGCCTTCACCTTGGCGGGCGCGGTGCCGGCCGTTACCTGGGCGGGCACCAAGAGAGGCTCGGTGTTCGCGTTCGCGGTGTGGACCGTCACCTTGGCGGGCGCGGGGGCGGCCTTCGCTTCCGTGGGAGCCGGAGCGACCTTGGTCTTCAGGGGCGCGTTGGTGGCCTTCGCCGCGGCGGGTTCGGTGGTCTCCGCGGGAGCGACGGCGACCTTGGCCTTCGCGGGCGCAACCTTCGCCTTCGCCGGCGCGATGGCCTTCGACTTGGGCGCGACGGCGCCCTTGGCCTTCGCGGGCGCAGCCTTCGCCTTCGCGGGGGCGATGGCCTTCGCCTTAGCGGGCGCGATGGCTGTCTTCGTTCTCGTGGGTGCAGCCTTCCCCTTCGCGGGGGCAGCCTTTGCCTTCGCGGGGGCAGCCTTCGCCTCGCCGGGTTCCGCCGCCGTGGCGGAAGGTGTGAGCCCGGAAGTGGCGACAACCGTCACCGCGTCCGTCATGTCCTCGGGTGCGGCGACATCGATCTCCGACGACCAGGCCGGCGCGACCGAATCCGCGGGCTGTGGCGCTCCGTCGGCAGGTGCCACCTCGTCGACGCGCTCGTCATTCGCGGGCGCCGTCAGCAATACCGGCACGACCTCGTCCCAGTCTTCCGCGGTCCCGCCGACCCGGGCGCCCCCTCAAGCCCGACCTCGTCCCAGTCGTCCCAGTCGTCCCCGGTCCCGCCGGCCCGGGCGCCTCCTCAAGCCCGATCATCACCGGGACCAGGTCCCCCGACCCCACCACGATGATCCCCGGACGATGTCGCGCTGCCGGGCGGTCGGCGGACTCCGTCGCCATCCCCTCCTCCGGCTCCGGTTCGGGCGGAATGGTCTCGCGCTCGAGCTCGACCGTGTCGTCGGTTCCGGCCGCGAACGTGGCCGCGGACTCGTCAGACGCGAGGGACTCGTCGGACTCGTCGGACGCGCGGGACTCGAGGGATTCGGCCGGTCTCGTCGGACTCCAGGGAGTCCAGTTCCTCGAGCGACTCGAACTTCATGCCGAAGATCGTGGCGAGACGCTGCTCCGTGCGGCGGCGGTCGGCCTGCATCTCCGCTTCGCTGAGCTTCGGCCTGGTCCGCCAGATTCCCGGCACCTTTGCCATCACCCTAACCCCCGCCGGCCCGACGGATGTGGACCCGCGCCCTGAACGGACGCGACGCCGGACCCTGGTACTCCAGTACTGGCCCGCAAGCGTACTCCGGTACCAGGGACCCTCGTCAATAGGCGCGCGATGCCGGGGTTGCCGGGATGCACCGTCCGGGCACGCCGAGCGAGCCGCGCATCGCGTCAGGGCGGCACGGCGGCGAGTGCGGACGGACCTCGTCGAGCGCGGCGCGGGACCTCGTGCGAGCGCCTTGCGCGCCCTCGCCCGCGCGGTGCACCCTGTGACGGTGACGACCACCGGCCCCTCGCGCACCGACGCCGTCCCGGCGGCGATCCGCGCCATCCTCGACCGGGCTCGCGCAGCGGGCCGGACCTCGCTCCTCGAGCCCGAGGGCCTCGCGCTCCTGGCGGCGACCGGGATCGCGGTCCCGCGCTGGCGCTTCGTCGCCGTCGCCGGCGTCGTGGACGACAAGCGCCTCGCGAACGACCAGCTCCTCGCGGGCGCCGCCCTCGCGGACGCCGGCCTCGCGGACAGCATCGCGGACCTGATCGCGGACATCCCCGGGGACCGGGTCGTCGTGAAGGTGGTGGCCGCGAGCATCCTCCACAAGACCGAGGCCGGCGGCGTCGCCATCGTCCCGAACGATCGCGCGGCCGTGGCGGCGGCCATCGAGACGATGCGGACGCACCTGGGCGAGGCGGTGGAGGGCTTCACGGTCGCCGAGTTCGTGGGCCACGACACGGGTCCCGGCGGCGAGCTGCTCCTGTCGCTGCGGTGGACGGACGACTTCGGTCCCGTCGTGAGCGTCGGGGCCGGCGGGATCCTCACCGAGGCGCTGTCGGCGGACCTCCGGCCCGGCCGCGAGATCGCGATCGTCTCGCCCGCGCTCGTACCCCGCGATCGGCCTCGGAGCGGCCCTGTCGCGGACGACGGCCGTCCGCCTCGCGACGACATCGCAGCGCGGGCAGCCGCCCCGCCTGGCCCTCGACCTCGTGGTCGATGCCGTCGAGCGTCTCCTCGGTCTCGCCGCGCTGGTGCCCGACGAGCTGCTGGAGGTCGAGATCAACCCGGCCGCCGTCACGGCCGCCGGTCTCGTGGCGCTGGACGTCCTGGTCGTGCTCGGTGACGGGCCGCGTCCGGCGCGAGCCCCCCGGCCGCTGCACAAGGTCGCCCGGCTGCTCGCGCCGCGGTCGATCGGGATCGTCGGGGTCTCGAGCGGCAGCAACCCCGGGCGCGTGATCCTCGGCAACGTCCTGCGCGAGGGGTTCGACCCGGAGCGGATCACGATCGTCAAGCCGGGCGCCGACCGGATCGACGGGGTCCGCTGCGTCCCGGACATCGCCTCGATGCCGGACAAGGTGGACCTGTTCGTCATCGTCCTGCCGGCCGCCGCGACCCCGGCGTTCGTGGCGGAGCTGATCGAGCGGGACCGCGCAGAGTCGATGATCGTGATCCCGGGCGGCCTGGAGGAGAAGACCGGCGGCGGAGCGCTCGCGACGCGGATGCGGGACGCGCTCGCCATCGCCCGCGCGGGCGGGGACGGCGGGCCCGTCATCAACGGCGGCAACTGCCTCGGGATCCGCTCGCGGCCCGGGCGCTACGACACCCTGTTCATCCCGCGCTGGAAGCTGCCGCCGGGAACGCGGCCCGCGCCCATCGCCCTCGTCACCGGCAGTGGCGCCTTCGCGATCACCCGCCTGTCGCGCCTGGGAACGCTGGACCCGCGCTACGTCGTGACCGTCGGCAACCAGATGGACCTCACCGTCGGCGACTTCCTGGAGCACCTCGCCGGTGATCCCGAGGTCCGCGTCTTCGGCGTCTACCTGGAGGGGTTCGCGCGGCTCGACGGGCTGCGGTTCCTGCAGGCCGCGGCCCGGATCACCGCCGGCGGCCGGCAGGTGGTCCTGTACCGGGCCGGGCGCAACGCCGCGGGAGCGAGCGCCTCGGCGAGCCACACGGCCGCGATCGCGGGTGACGTGACCGTCGGCCGCGAGCTGGCCCGCGCCGCGGGCGTGACGGTCGCCGACACTCCCGCGGCCTTCGACGACCTGGTGCGGACGTTCGCGCTCCTCGACGGGCGGCCCGCCCGCGGCCGGCGACTGGGCGCCACGAGCAACGCGGGCTCGGAGTGCGTGACGATCGCCGACCACGCGGGCAGCCTGGTGCTGGTCCGGTTCGGCGAGCGGACGGACGAACGGCTGGGGGCGATCCTCGGCCCGACGGGCATCGTGTCGGTGGTGGACGTCCACAACCCGCTGGACCTCACGCCGATCGCGAACGCCGCGATCACGGAGGCCGTGGCGCGGACGATCCTCGACGCGGACGAGGTGGACGTGGGGATCGTGGGCCTGGTCCCGATGACCGACACCGTGGAGACGCTCCCGCCCGGGCCGGGCCACGCGGAGGACCTGGACCGACCGGGCGCGGTCGCCGCCGGCCTCGTGCGGCTGTGGCACGAGACGGCCAAGCCGTGGGTCGTCGTGGTCGACGCGGGCCCGCTCTACGCCCCGTTCGTCGACAGGCTCGAGGCGGCCGGGATCCCCGTCCTCGCCACGGCGGACGCCGCCACCCGCGTCCTTGGCGCCTGGTGCGACGCGTCGGAGGGCCGGAGCAGCTGAGGCCCGGCGCGGGCGCGGGTTGGTCGCCGGCGCGGGCGCGGGTGGTCGCCGGCGCACGCCGCGTGCGGGTCGCGCCGCGGAGCGGTAGGCTCGCACGCACGCCGTCGAGTCACATCATCCAACCAGGCTCGGGCGCGCCACAACCTTGGCCAAGGAGGCCCCGATGGTCGACGAGTCCGAGACTGCGCCCCTGCCCGATCCCGTTCCGCAGCCCGCGCCCGCCGACACGCCCGCCCCTGCGGCCGGGCCCGCTCCCGCCGTGACACCCGCGCCCGCCGCGCGTCCTGCCGCGGCCGCCGTCACCGCCCCGAAGCCGGACAACAGCCGTCGGAACCGCAGGCTGGGGCTGGCCGCCCAGGTCGCGGGCGTGGTCGGCATCGTCATCTGCCTGGTCCTCGTCGCCGGCGTCCTCGTGGGGCGCGGCTGGGCGACGGACACCGTGAGCACGGTCTCGGCCGATATCGACGCCAAGTTGGCCAAGGCCGTTCCGCTGCTCGACGCCGCCTCCTCGAAGACTTCAGAGATCGCAGGCCGCGTCGGTGCCGTCTCGGACGCCGCGAACGCCATGGCCGGCCAGGCGAGCCCCAACAGCGGGCTCCTGCAGGGGCTCCAGGGCGCCGTCACGAACGTGTCGAACCGCTACCTGGAGCTGCGCGCGAGCTACGGCGACTTCCGCCAGACCGTCACCGGCGCGATCGACGGGCTCCAGACGCTCGAACGGCTGATCCCCGGGTTCTCGATCCCGCAGGGGCCCGTGGACGCGCTGAACAAGCTCGACGCGGCGGTCACCGCGCTGGACACCAGGATCATGGGCGTGGCCGACGCGATCCCCGCGTCCGGGCCGATCAGCGCGGCGGCCGCGGCGATCGCGACCAAGGCCGGCGACATCGCGACCGGGCTGCAGTCGCTCACGGCCACGATCAACGACGCGCAGGCCCGCCTCGCGGAGCTGCGCGCCCAGCTCGACTCGACGACGGGCACGATCAGGACGTCCATCAACCTCGGCTCGTTCGGGTTGATCCTGATACTCCTGTGGGTGGCGGTGCTCCACTGGGTCCTGTTCCGGACAGGCCGCCGGCTGCGCGCGGAGGCCAGCGCCGGCTGACGGCGGCTCGCGAACCGGGTACATCCGGGCGGGCCGCCGGCTGCGCGAACCGGCCACGTCCGGGCGGGCCGCCGCCGGCCGCGATCTGACGGTGGCCTGCGAACCGGGTACATCCGGGCCGGCCGCCGCATGCCCGCCGGCTACGTCCGGTCCGGGGCGCCCGCGACCCACTCCTCCGCGATGAGCTTGACCTGCTGGGCGGCGTCGGCGGCGACCACGAGCACGACGTCACCGGCGTCCACGACGATCACGTCGCGCAGCCCGATCGTGACCACAGGCCGGTCGCCGGCGAGGACGAGGGTGCCGCTCGAGCCGAGGTCCCTGAACGGGCCGCGGCCGACCGCGCCGGGCTGGACGGCAGGGCCATCGGGGCCGCCGCGCTCCGGCGCAACGACGCGCTCCCGCGCAACCATGCTCTCCCGCTCGACCATCGCATCGCGCAGCGCGCTCCAGCTGCCGAGGTCGCTCCACCCGACGCTCGCGCGCAGCATCGCCACCCGGCCCGCCTCCGACGCCGGCTCGAGCACCGCGTAGTCGATCGAGGTCGCCCGGACACGCGCATAGGCGAGATCGAGCGCAGCCGGCCCGCCCGCCACGCCGGCGCGGACGTCGGCGAGGATGTCCGGGGAGCCCGCTTCGAACGCCGCGCGGAGCGCGTCGCGTCGCCAGCAGAAGATGCCGGCGTTCCACGCGACCGGTGCCGGCCCGCCGATCAGCGCCGCGGCGACCTCGGCCGAAGGCTTCTCGACAAAGCGCGTCACGGACAGCGCGATGTCGTCACCCGGGATCGGGTCGCCGGCAACCACGTAGCCGTAGCCGGTCTCCGGACCGGTCGGGGCGATCCCCAGCGTGACCAGCCGGCCGGTCGCACCGCCGGTCTCACCCTCGGGCACGTCGGCAGCAACCGCCGCGGCGTGCCGCAGCAGCGCCCGGAAGCCCGGCTCGTCGGCGATCAGGTGGTCGGCGGGCAGGACCAGCATCACGTCGTCGTCCCGGCGATCGAGCGCCTCGGCCGCGAAGGCGACCGCGGCCGCGGTGTTCCGGCCCACCGGCTCCGCCAGCAGCATGTCGGGCGAGAGGCCCGGGAGCTGCTCCCGCACGATGTCACCGTACCGGCGGTCGGTCACGACCGCCACGTCCTCCGGGCCCACGAGGTCGGGGACGATGCGGTCCCAGGTCTGCTGGAGCAGCGAGCGCTCCCCGACCAGGGACAGGAACGGCTTGGGGCGCTCCGGGCGCGACAGCGGCCAGAGCCGCGTCCCTCCCCCGCCGGCGAGGATGACCACGTACAAGATGCACCGCCTTCTGCATGGTGAGCGCCCTGGATACCGAGCGCCCGGCGCACCGCCGCTGCACGGGCGCCGGCCGTTGACTGGGGCGCGGCCGAGGCTGGACACGCGCCCGCGTGGAGTGGTACGGTATCGATGTTGGTAACGATATCAAGCAACCGCCGCCCGTCAAGTCGGACGCGGGGTGGCCGCGCAACCAGGGAGACACCACAGCGATGACCATCGAGTTCAGCGGCACGATCCCGGGCACGAACGTCGAGCGGGGCCTGGCGAAGGACGACCTGATCGTGATCGCGGGTGCGGGCGGGTTCATCGCCGGCTCGCTGACCCGCTACTTCCACCAGCAGGGCTACACCAACATCCGGGCCATCGACCGCAAGCCCCTCCCCGACTGGTACCTGCGCGTCCCGGGCGTCGAGTCGATCTCGATGGACCTCAGCCACGAGCAGAACGCGATCGACGCGGTCAAGGGCGCGACGGAGGTCTACAACCTGGCGGCCGACATGGGCGGGATGGGCTTCATCGAGCACTTCCGCGTCGAGTGCCTCCGCAGCATCCTCGTCAACACCCACCTGATCGAGGCCTCGTACCGGGCCGGGGTCTCCCGCTATTTCTTCTCCTCGTCGGCCTGCGCCTACAACACGGACCTCCAGAAATCGCCGGACGTCATCGCGCTCAAGGAGTCCGACGCCTACCCGGCGATGGCCGAGCGCGGCTACGGCTGGGAGAAGCTGATCTCCGAGATGTTCTGCCAGGAGTACTGGGCCGAGCGTGGCCTGGAGACGCACATCGCCCGCTTCCACAACATCTACGGCCCCAACGGCACCTGGTACGGCGGCCGCGAGAAGGCTCCGGCCGCGATGTGCCGCAAGGTCATCGAGGCGCAGGACAGCGGCGACCTGCGGATCGAGATCTGGGGCGACGGCACGCAGACGCGCTCGTTCTGCTACATCGACGACTGCCTCCACGGCATCGACCGGATCATGCACAGCCCGGACCTGATCGCCACGCCGATCAACCTCGGCTCGAGCGAGCTGGTCTCGATCAACGAGCTGGTCTCGATCGTGGAGGACATCGCGGGCGTGAAGCTCGCGCGCTCGTATGACCTCGACGCGCCCAAGGGCGTGGCCGGTCGCAACAGCGACAACACGTTCATCGAGCAGGTCCTCGGCTGGGAGCCGAACACGCCGCTCCGCGACGGCATGGCGGCCACCTACGCCTGGATCGCCGACCAGTACGCCGCCCGGAAGGCCGGCCGGCGCGTCGTCGAGGGCTGACCGTGATGAGCGGGCCGGTCGAGGCCCCATCCGGGACCTCCCCGACGGTTCCCGGCCTCCACGGGGTCATCGGCAGCCTGCCCTACCGGCTGCAGATGGCGGGCGGCTGGATCGACCAGCCGTTCGTCTCGCGGCTGAACCCGGAGCCACCCGGGTCGATGGTGGTGGTCTCCCTGCGGCCGACGATCCGGTACATGGACCGGTGCGGGATGGCGACCGGGACCCGCGTGGCCGCCCACGCGCTGTGGGGCGATTCGCTGCCGGCGGACCGGACGCCGGGGAGCCTGGTCCGGGAGCTCTACGCCACCGAGAACGCGGACCGGGACGAGCCGTCCGGGTCGCAGGACATGTGCGGGCTGGTCTACCCGGGGATCAGCCGGCTGGACTATGACGCCGCCGTCGACGGTGGCTGGTTCCCGGCGCACGTGGAATCGACGAGCGAACCGGCCGTCGTCGCCTGGCTGGAGCGGGTCATCCACCTGGTCCCGGTCGGGCAGCGGCCGATCGGTTACGGCCCCCTGGGGGTGAAGCGGCTGGATCCCGGGTGGATCGAGCGCCTCGGCGCCAGCGGGCGAGCCTGCTACGACGCGATCGTGGCCATGGATCTCGCCGCCCTGGGCGAGTCCCTCAACGAGTGCTCCCGGGCATGGGACGCCATCCTGCCCCAGGTCTTCGAGCATCCGACCATCACGATCGACCTCCGCGGCCTGCTCGCCGCCTACGCCGCGGACTACCCCGGGGCGATGTACTCGGGATGCGGCGGTGGCTACCTGGTCGTCGCCTCGGAGGACGCCCCGCCCGGCTCCTCCCGGGTCTCGGTGCGGTCCTCGTGACGGCGCATGCCGTGGACGAGCCCGAGCCCGTCGGCGACGCCGCATCCAGCCCGGCGCCGGTGGTCGTCGAGGCCGCCCTTGACAACCTCCGGTCCTGGGACGTTCGCTTCCTCCAGGAGGCCGCGCGTCACGGTCCGCTGCACGTCCGCGTCCCGTCCGACAGCCTGGTCGAGGAAGTCACCGGCTCCCGGCCGCTGTTCCCCGCCGTGGAGCGGCTGTTCCTCGCGGAGTCGCTCCGCTGGGTGGCCGGCGCCGCGATCGTCGACCGGCCCGTGGACGCAGACATGGCCGAGCTCGCGTCCAGGCGGGCCGTGCTGGTGGTCCGGGCCGAGGACGACGATCCCGGAGCCCGGGCGGCCGCCCGGGCCGGTGGCGTGACCCGTCTCGTCGTGCCCCCCGGTGAGCGCGAGGGGTTCCCGGTCGTCGACGCTCCCCCGCCTCCGCGGGACGTGCCCCGCGTCCTCGTCACCGGCTGCTTCGACTGGCTGCACTCGGGCCACATCCGGTTCTTCATGGACGCCGCGGCACTGGGCGCGCTGTACGTGGTCGTCGGCAGCGACCGGAACGTGGAGCTCCTCAAGGGTCACGGCCACCCGCTGCAGCGGGAGGCCGAGCGCCGCTACATGGTGGGATCCGCCCGGAGCGTCCACCAGTGCCTGGTCTCGACCGGCTCGGGCTGGATGGATGCCGAACCAGAGGTCGACGTGATCCAGCCGGCCTTCTACGTCGTCAACGAGGACGGGGACCAGCCGGAGAAGCGTGACTTCTGCAGGGCCCATGGCATCGAGTACGTGGTCCTGCAGCGCAAGCCCCACGCCGGGCTGCCCCCGCGGACGAGCACCGACCTGCGGGGGTTCTAGGGCCGTGTCCAACCTGCAGGACGTCGCGCGGCGGGCCGGGGTCTCGCCCATGACCGTGTCGCGGGTCGTGAACGGCTCCGCGGGGGTGAGCCCCGAGTTGCGGGCCCGGGTCGAGGAGGCGCTCGCCGAGACCGGGTACCTGCCCAACACCCTGGCCCGCAGCCTCCGTGCCCGACGGTCGGACACCATCGCGCTCGTCCTGCCGGACATCACGAACCCGTTCTTCACGACGCTGGCGCACGGCGTGGAGACCGCGGCGCGCGAGGCGGGGATCACGATGATCCTGGCCAACAGCGATGAGCGCGACGACGAGGAGCAGCGGCTGGTCCAGGCCCTCCTGCAGCGACAGGTCGACGGCCTCCTGGTGGCCACCGCCGGCTCCGGGGCAGGGACGATCCGCGCATGCCGGGAGCGTGGCGTCCCCCTCGTGCTCGTCGACCGCCGGCCCGCGGGGGGCGACGCCGACATCGTCCGGGCGGACTCGGAGGGCGGCGCGCGCGACCTCGGGCGGCTCCTGGTCGGGCTCGGCCACCGCGACATGGCGGTGCTGTCCGGCCCGCCGACGGTGCTGACGGCCGTCGACCGCGTCGCCGGCTTCCGGGGGGCCCTGGTCGACGAGGCCGGCCTGCCGGAGCCGCTCGTGCTTCACGGCGCCTTCTCGATCGAGAGCGGGCGGCAGATGACGCTGGCCGCGATGGAGCGGTCGCCGCGTCCGACGGCCCTGTTCGCCGCCAACAACTTCATCGCGATCGGCGTCCTTCACGCCCTCGACGAACTCGGGCTCCGCGTCCCGGACGACATCGCCGTGGTCGGGTTCGACGACCTGCCCGAGGCCATGGTCACGTTCCCGTTCCTGACGGTCGCGGCGCAGCCGGCCTTCGAGGTCGGGCGGCAGGGTGTGGCGATGCTCGTCGACCGGCTGGCGGACCCGGGGCGTCCGTCACGCGAGGTCGTCCTCCCGGCAGAGCTCGTCATCCGGCGGTCGAGCGGTGGTCCCGTCGGCGCGGCGGCCGCCGTGGTCCGCTGATATCCGACGGCGTTCGCGACGGACCGATGATCGGTCGTCGCCCCGGCCTGATCGGTCGTCGCCCCGGCCGTCGTAACGGCCAAGCACGGCATTCGATCGTCGCCCGGGGCCTGGCGGGGACACGTCGCTCCGGGGACGGAGTCGGGGTAGACTGCAGGCAGCCGGTAATGATACCGGGCCACTCCAGAGCAGCACCCACCCGGTTCGCCAGACGCCAATCCTCGTCACATAGCGGCATCAGCCACGAGAGGCCCGACCGACCATGCACTCCAAGACCGACTGGTTGACGCATGACCGCTTCGGCATGTTCATCCATTGGGGGATCTACTCACTGGCCGCGCGACATGAATGGATCATGTCCCGGGAGGAGATCCCGGTCGAGACGTACGAGCGATATGCGCGCTTCTTCGATCCCGATCAATTCGATGCGCGTCAGTGGGCGCGAGCGGCTGCTGACGCGGGCATGCGGTATGCCGTCCTGACCGCGAAGCATCACGATGGATTCTGTCTGTTCGCGTCCTCGTTGACTGACTACACGGTCATGAACAGCCCGGTCGGCCGGGATCTCGTGGGCGAGTTCGTCGAGGCGACGCGCGCGGCCGGCCTCAAGGTCGGGTTCTACTACTCCCTCCTCGACTGGCACCACCCCGACTTCGCGATCGACACCTACCATCCGCTTCGAAGTCGCGAGAACGTGGAGGAGCTCAACCGAACGCGCACTGGTGACGCCTACAGGGCCTACCTGCACGGCCAGGTTCGCGAGCTGATGTCCAACTACGGGAAGATCGACTACCTGTTCTTCGACTTCTCGTACGACGATGCCGTACCACACGATGATGGGGTGTGGGGCGGAAAAGGAGCGGCCTACTGGGAGAGCGCCCGCCTCCTCGAGATGGTCAGGGAGCTGCAACCCGAGATCATCGTCAACGATCGCACGGGCCTGCCGGGGGATTTCGTGACCCCTGAGCAGTACCAGCCATCGACCGCACCGATGATCGATGGCCGGCCCGTCGTCTGGGAGGCAAACCAGACGCTCAATGGCTCATGGGGATACGACAGGGACAACCTGAACTACAAGTCGCCGGATCTCCTGATCAGGATGCTGATCGATGGCGTGTCCAAGAACGGGAACCTGCTGCTCAACGTCGGTCCGAACGGGCGCGGCGAGTTCGATGCCCATGCAGGATCGATCCTCTCGCAGGTCGGGGCCTGGATGAGGTTGCACGGTCGATCCATCTACGGCGCCGGGCCATCTGCATGCGTTCCGCCCGACGACGCCCGATACACGCAACGCGGCGACCGCCTGTACCTCCACCTGTTCGCGTGGCCCTTTGAACACGTCCACCTGGCCGGGCTCGCGGACATGGTCGAGTACGCCCAGTTCCTTCACGATGCGTCCGAGGTTCAGCTCCTGAGGATCCCACCCGACGCCAAGGCGGGCACGGTTCATCAGCCCGGGCAAGCCCAGGGGACGCTCACGCTCAAGGTGCCGACCAGGCGCCCCGATGTTGCCGTCCCCGTGATCGAGCTGTTCCTGCGGCCGCGGTAGCAACCCCGATCGGTCACACCCTCGGTCACCAGGTCGTCGCGCAGGCTTGCCCGGTCTGTCAGGGCCGTGGAGCGCCGGTGCTGCCTCGAACCGTGAGCTCGGGACGGACGAGAACCTGTTCGGGACCGGTTCGGCCGCGGTCCAGCCGGTCCAGCAGGATTCGGGCTGCGATGCCGCCCATCTTGGCCGCCGGGAAGTCGATCGTCGTGAGTGGCGGGGTCGCCAGCTCGCTCATCGACTCGCTGAGCATCGCGACGACGGACAGGTCGTCCGGGATCCGCATCGCGCGCGCCTGGGCCGCCTTGAGGATGCCGACCGCCGCCTGCTCCTGGGGCGCGACGAGCGCCGTGATGTCCGGGTGCTCGTCCAGGAGGCGCTGCGCGGCGAGCCACATCTCCCCGATGGTCAGGCCACCCACGCATGACAGCGGCGCCAACCCGAAGCGAGCGCAAGCCAGCTGGTGCGCCCGAAGCGCCCACGAGGAGAAGGCATAGGTCTTGTCGTCGACCACCGGGTTGACGGTGACGAACCCGATCCTGCGGTGACCGAGGCCGACCAGGTGCTCGATCGCAATCTGGATGCCGTGTTCGATGTCGACGTCGACGTACGAGAGGCCGGCGTTGTCCGCGCGATGGCCGATCATCACGAACGGGTAGTCGTGATCACGGAGCAGCTCGGGCCGGCGGTCGTCGGCCAGGATCTCGAGCAGGATCATGCCGTCGGCCTGCCGGCTGCGGAAGATGCCGAGAAGCTCGCTGTCGGTCAACGCTCGGGTCACGATGTTGATCGAGTAGCCGGCCTCCTCGACGCCGAGCGCTGCGGCCATGATCACGCGGTGGGCGGGCGGGTTGAACTCCTGCGGCACGTGCATCGCGATCAGCTGCGACCGGCCCGACCGGATCTGCCGCCAGGCGCTCTGGGGCGCGAACCCGATCTCGTCCATCACCCGCAGGACACGCTCCCGCGTGTCGTCGGCGACGTCAGGCTTGTCGTTGAGGATCCGGGAGACCGTCGTCACCGAAACCCCGCTGGCGACGGCGATGTCCACGATCGTCGTCTTCGGAACCTTCATCGCGCGGCCACCCGGGGAGTCTCCCTTCGTTGAGCGTCGTCTGCGGCCAGTGGTCGGCCGCCGTGTGCACACACCCGGTCTGTCACAGCTGGACCACCACGGTCCGGCCAGCGTAGCAAAGGGTCCGGGCGCCGAGCTCCCCGGTTGCCGCTGCAGCTCCGGACATGCCGGAGGCGGTGGGGTGAAGCGTCACCGCGATCGTCCGCTCGGTCGGCATCCCCGGAAAGGCGCCGGCTTGATCGCCGATCGTGAGCTGCCGGGCCTGGTCGTCCCAGCGGATCTCGACCGTCGTGAACGCGCCCTGCTCGTAGCCGTATCCGTCACCCTCATCGTCGTAGAGGGTGAACGTTGCGTCGCGACCAGGGTAGACGTGCAGATCCAGTCTTCCGCCCGGGTTGTCGCCGACATGCTGGCGGACCGGCCCCATGGGGACGATCGAGCCGGCCCGGACGAAGACGGGGATCCGGTCGAGCGGTGCGTCGGCAGCGACGACCTGGCCGCCCGGAAGGCGGCGATCCGTCCAGAAGTCGAACCACCCGCCATCGCCGGGCAGGTAGACCATCCGGGTGCGCGGGCCGTTCTCGATCGGCGTCGAGCCCGGCCCGTACGACGAGGGACGGTAGACGGGGCAGACGAGGAAGGCCGGGCCCAGCATGAACTCGTCGGCGACGTCCAGCGCCACAGGGTCGTCCCGGAATTCGAACGCCAGCGCCCGCATCATCGTGTAATCGCGCTGCGTGGTCCAGCCCGCCAGCGAGTACAGGTATGGCAGCAGGCGGTACCTGAGCCGGAGTGCCGAGACGAGCGCCTCATACGTCGCTTCACCGCACTCGCCGAACCGCCAGATCTCGCGGGGCGTGTCCGTGCCATGCGACCGGAGGATCGGCAGCCAGGCCGCATACTGGAACCAGCGGACGTAGAGCTCGCGGTAGCCGAGGTCCGCGACACCAGCGGCGTAGTCGCCGGCCCAGAACCACAGGTCGGGCCGGCGGGCGACGAAGAACGCACCGGCGTCCGTCGTCCAGTACGGCATGCCCGTGGCGCAGAAGTTGAGGCCGTCGGCAACCTGGCGGCGCAGCGTGTCCCACGTCGCCGACACGTCGCCCGACCACGTCACCGTGCCGTAGCGCTGCTGCCCGGGGTAGGCGGACCGGGTCAGGTTGAACACGCGCTTGTCCCCGTTCGCAGCCCGCTGCCCCGTGTACATCCCCTCGGAGTGGAACAGCGAGTAGGCGTTGATCAGCTCGGGGTCGAGATACTGCTTCGCCTCGCCGGAGTTGATCTGCATCCGCTCCTCGGGCTCGGGCTTGATGGCGCCCGACCAGTCCGCCTCGAACGGCTCCGTGCAGTCCGACCACCAGGCGTCGAACCCGTGGGCGAACAGTCCGCGGTTCGCCTGGTCCCAGTACACGGCCCGGGCGGTCGGGCTGAACGCGTTGTAGGTCGCCTGGTTGCCGAGCAGGTGTCCACCGTCGAACAGCTCCTGCCAGTCGCCGCCACCGGGCTGCATGATCGGCCAGATGGACACCATCAGCCGGACCCCGAGGCGGTGGAGCTCATCGGTCATTCGGTCCGGGTCGGGGAACCGCTCGGGATCGAGCGACTTCTGGCCCCAGAGGTCCCCGGTCCACGACTTCCAGTCGAGCACGACGCAGTCGAGCGGGAGCTCACGGGACCGGTACTCGCGGGCAACCTCGACAAGCTCCGCCTGGCTCGCGTAGCGCTCCTTCGACTGGAGGTAGCCGAACGCCCACTTGGGCAGCATGGGCGGCCGACCGGTCAACGCGCGGAGCTCGCCGACGATGGTGTCGAACTCCGGGCCGACGACGAAGTAGTAGTCGAGCTCCTCGTCCACGTCGCCCCACAGGTAGGACCCGAAGGCGTCGTCATGGAACGTCATGAGCGACGTGCAGTCGACGAAGACGCCGTACCCGCGGCTCGAGAGCAGCACGGGCACGACCGCCTTCATGTTCTGCTGGTAGAGGTACTGGTGCTGGCCGCGGAGGTTGAGCATCCCCTCTTCGTGCGAGCCGAGGCCGTAGAGCGCCTCGCCGGCGACCCACTCGAATTCGAGCTTCGTGTGGTACGCGCGGCGGTCCACGACCTGCCGCACGTTGACCGCCTCGATCCGCACTCCGTCGGCGCTGTCGACGCGTTCGACGGTCGCGGCGTCGTCGAAGACCGAGACGAGCACGTCGACCGGATCCAGCGTCTTGCCGCCCCGCGCCGGCTCGCGGGTGAGCAGCGCCCCGAAGCCATCGCGATAGGTGAAGGCTCCCGTCTGGCGGTCGACCTCGACGGACAGGGCCGCGGTGGACAGCACGATCGCATGCGGCCGATCGTCGACCGTGAACGGCGCCGGCGACGCGGCCGCCGCCTCCGGGGAGACCGTCAGGCTCGGTTTCCGGCTCAGCTCGTCCTCGAGCGTGTAGCGGACCCGGACCGTGCGAACCGTGCGTGGCTCGATGGCGATCAGGCCTCGATCCGTCCGGATCGTCAGGCGCACCGCGTCGACCACGACTGCGAGGATCCTCATGGCCGGCTCAGCCCTTCACCGCGCCGGCCGACATGCCGGACAGGATCCAGCGCTGGGCGACGATGTAGACGAGGATGATCGGCAGGATCGTGAGCACGACGTCCGCGGAGACGAGCGCCCAGTTCGACTGGTACTGGCCGAAGAAGTTGTAGACGGAGAGCGTCATCGGCCACTTGTCGCTGTTGTTCAGGAAGTAGAGCGGCATCAGGAATTCGTTCCAGACGTTGAGGATGTTGAGCACACCGCAGGTCACCAGCACCGGTGTCAACATCGGGAGGATGATCGAGCGGAACGTCCGGATCGGCGAAGCGCCGTCGATACAGGCCGTCTCGTCGAGCTCCCGGGGCAGCGAGCCGACGAACGCGTAGATCAGGAAGACGTCGAGCGGGATCTGCATCGCCGCGTAGAGGAGGACGATCCCCAGCTGGGTGTTGATGAGATGCGTGAACTGCATCACCTTCGTGAGCGTGATGAAGTTCGTCGGCACCGCGATGCCCATGATGAGGAGCAGGTAGATGATCGAGTGGCGCCTCGTGCGCCTGCGAGCCAGCACGTAGGCGGCGAGCGCGGACAGGAGAACGGCAAGGATCGTCGCCCCGAAGGAGTACAGGAGGCTGTTGAAGAACGCGGACGGCAGATTGCCCTGGTCGATGACGGTGCCGAAATTGGCCCACTGCAGGCTCAGCGGAGGTTCGGCGCTCATTGCATTCGCGTCCGCCTGCGTCTTGAGCGCGTTCGCGAACACGAGGTAGATCGGTACGAAGGCGATCAACCCCACACCGCCCGCCAGGAGATTGTTGACTGTGGCGCGAACCGCGCGCACGGGGTTCATGGCTACGCACCCTCGGGTTGGCGCATCGCTCGCAGGACGACGAAGCTGAGCGCGAGCATCACGAGGAAGAACACGCTGGAGAGGGCGGTGGCGACGCCCCACAGGCCCTGGGAGAACGCGTCGAAGATCACCGTGTACACCGTACCGGTGGCGTACCCGGGTCCCCCGTTGGTCAGGACGTAGACGATGTCGAACACGCGCAGCGCGTACACCAGGTTGAGCACCGTCGTCACGGCAAGCACCGGAATGAGAAGCGGCACGGTGATGTGGCGGAAGGCCTGCCAGCCGTTCGCTCCGTCGATCGCCGCTGCTTCGTAGTAGTCGCGCGGAATCGCTTGGAGACCGGCGATGAGGATCACCATGATGTAGCCGACACCCTTCCAGGTGTCGACGCCGATCACGCTCCAGATGGCCAGCGAGACGTCGGTGAGCCACTGCTGCGCCAGGGCACCGAGGCCGGCCAACCGGAGCGTCGAGTTGAGCAGGCCCACATCGGGATCGAGGATGGACTTGAACACGATTCCGACGGCGATCATCGGGAGCACGGCCGGCAGGTAGATGAATGCTCGATAGAGATAGGCAAGCCGCCGGACGCCGCTGGTGAGGAGCACGGCAAGGGCGAGCGCGATGACGGTCTTGAGGACGATCGTCGCGATCGTGAAGATCACGGTGTTCTCGATCGCGCCCATGTAGGTCGAGTTCGGGTCGAGGATCGCCGCGAAGTTGTCGAACCCGACCCAGTGGAGGTCGGTCGAGTAGCTGCTCCAGTCAGTGAACGAGAACCCGATGCCCAGCAGGCTGGGCAGCAGGACGAAGACTCCGTAGAGAACGAGCGCACCAACGGCGAACCAGGTTGGATAGGCTCTTCTCATGTTTCCTGGCTCATCGCTGCTCTACCAACTGCGTCGGATGGCATGGGCTGTCGGAGACGAGGTGAGCGTTTCAGTTCCGACGAGGGGGTAGGACCGGCCCGTCACCCACCGGCGCCGACCCGGCCAGCGTCGCTCGCAGCCGCCACGCGCTGAGGGCGTGCGATATGGAAGCCGCCGACGGCCGCCGCGATGCGTTGCTCCCTGATGGATCCGTTCGATTGTGCCGCCGATCGCATCCGATGCGCACGGCGACCCGACGACTCGTGATCTCGTCGTTCGCCACGAGTCCTCGTCGTTGCGGCCGGCTTGGGAGACCGTCCGGGCGGGAGGAGGAACGCCCAGACGGTCTCCCAGCTGTTCGTCGGTCAGGCGACGATCACTGCGGCCAGGCGGGATCCTTGGCGGCGGTCGCTTCCTGCGTGCGACGCTTGTCGACGCTCTGGGCCACCTGGAGGGGTGTCTCCTTGCCCGTGAACATCGCGACCATGTCCTTGCCGATGTCCATCCACTGCGGGTTCACGTAGTTGACGGCCGTCTGGTAGACGCTGGTCTTCGCCGGGTACGTGGTCAGGAACGCCTGCTGCTCGGCCGACCACTTGCCGTTGATACCGCTGAAGTTGACCCCCAGGAACCTGGGCTCGTTGTCGACCAGGTACTGGAGGCTGTCAGGCTGCGCGAGGAAGGCGAGGAACTGCTTGGCCTCCGCGATGTGAGACCCCTTCGACCAGATGAACTTCGTCGGACCGGCGGCGTTCAGCGGCTGCAGCTGGTTGTCCACGATCGGCTTGGCGAAGTAGCCGAAGGTGCTTTCCGGGACGTTCGGGAAGTCCGTGTGGATTCCGGCGGGGCGCGAGAGCTGGGTGACCGTCATCGCGTACTTGCCACTGGCCATCACCTTGTTCGTGTCCGCCTCTTTCGCGGACATGGCGCTGGAGCCGAAGCAACCCTTCTGGTACAGGGTGTTGATCTGCGTCAGCGCCGTGACGATGTTCTGGTCGCCGGCGAACGTGGCCTGGTTGGCGTTGAGCTTGGCGGCGAGGCCGGGCTCGAGCTCCTCGAATTGGGGACCCGCCTCCGGGAACCAGAGAACGTGATGCCAGCCGTCGCTGATCGGCTCGAAGATCGGGGTGTAGCCCGCGGCCTTGATCGTCTCGCAGGCGGTGACGAGCTCATCGAACGTGGCGGGGACGCTGGTGATCCCGACCTTCTGGAAGATGTCCTTGTTGTAGACCATCACCCATTCACCGCCGGTGTAGTCCCAGATCTCCTGGCCCCACACCTTGCCGTTCAGGGTCGCCTGGGCAACGGCGCCCGGGTCTTCGCGCGTCACCCATTCCTCACTCGACAGGTCGACGGCGTTGGCCTCAACGTTGTACGTGACCTTGAGGTCCGACACGCCGCTCTGGCCCATGAAGATGTCCGGTCCCTCGCCCGAGTTGAGCTTGGTATTGAGGACCTGGAAGTAGTTGGCCGACGGAATGATCTGGTAGTCGATGTGGATGCCCGTCTGGGCCTCGAACTTCTTGGCGAGATCCTGCTCGGCAGGCCGGATCCAGTCCTGGCTCGCGAGGAGGGACAGCGTGAGGCTCTGCTTCGCTGGAGTCGCGGACGGTGCTGCGGACGAAGCCGCGGGGGCCGCTGAGGAGGCCGCGGGGGCGACGCTCGGGGCTGGCGTGGGGGCCTGTGAAGGCGCCGGGGTCGCGCTGGATGAGCAGCCGACCAGGAGCGCGCCGGTGGCGAGTAAGGCGAGAACGCCTCTGACGGACCTGTACAACTTACGCTGCCGCCTTTCAGTCAGGGTGCGGAGGCCCGTACGGGCCGGACGCTGGAGGGACGCAGTCGTGCTCGGTCAGATGTCGTACCGATCCGCTCCTCCACTGGTCGTGCCAAAGCATCCAAATCATTGCCGGTATCATTTCCGGACTGGCGGTCAGTGTACCGCTGGCGCGCACGCCGTCAAGACCTTTTCGCAACTTCTGCAGCTCACGCTGGTTGCGGGCACGGTGCGCCCCAGCCCAGCGCGACGCCCGCCCCGGGTCGGTGCCACAGGCGCCGCACGGTCAGGACGAGGGCCGCTCAGCGCGACGGTCCCGTGGTCTGATCAGTCGCCATCAACCGCGAGCGGGCGCGTCGGCATGACGGCAACGCCGTCGGCGCGGCCGGGATGGCGCCCGTCCGGCCAGGCGGGCTGATCCGGAGCGGAGTGACCTACCTCTGCCCGTAGAGCGGGCCGAAGTTGGCGCAGGCGCGGAAGTCCGCGCCCTCGAGATCGGACGTGCCCAGGTTGGCCCACGCGCTGGGCCGGAAGACGTCCGCCTCCGGCACGTTGTGCATGTGGACCGGGATCCGCAGGATGGAGGCGAGCGTGATCAGGTCGGCGCCGATGTGGCCGAAGCTGATCGCCCCGTGGTTGGCGGCCCAGTTGGCCATGACGCTGTAGACGTCGCGGAACGGCCCCACCCCGTTGGTGCGCGGGACGAACCAGTGGGTCGGCCAGGTGGGGTCGGTCCGCTGGTCCAGCACGTCGTGGACCTCCCTGGGCAGCTCCACGGTCCAGCCCTCAGCGACCTGGAGCACGGGGCCCACGCCGGAGACGATGTTCAGCCTCGCCATGGTGACGGGCATCCCGCCCCGGCTGACGAACTGGCTCGAGAAGCCGCCGCCGCGGAAATAGCCGCGGTTGGCCGGGTACCAGGTGGTGGCGGCCAGCGCGGCCTGGACGTCCTCGGCGCCGATCTCCCAGAACGGCTTCATCGCGGGCCTGCCGTCGGCGTCGGTCATCGCGCCGGTGGCGTCGAGCGTGGCGGCGCCCGAGTTGATGAGGTGGATGAACCCGCCTTCCGCGAGGCCCGTGACCGCCTGCCCGGTGACCCGCTCGACCGCCTCCGGGCTCCAGTAGGTGCGGACGTCCGCGAAGATCTGGGCACGGTTCGTCAGCAGGTACGAGAGGAGCATCGTCGCGCCGTTGAGGCTGTCGTTCTCGGTCGCGAACACGTGCGGGGCGCGGACGCCGTTCCAGTCGAACGACGAGTTGAGGATGGCCTCCATGAAGTCGCCGTTGGGCGCATGGTCGGTCCACTGGCGCTGGCCCTGGAAGCCGCCGAGGATCGCGTTGCGGCCCATGGCCTCCTCGAGGAAGCCGAGCTCCGCGAGCCTGCGGGTTGCCGACGAGGATGTCCCTGGTGATCAGGGTCATCTTGACGACGGTCTCCCAGTCGCGGTCCTTCTCGGCCCGGCTCTTCTGCTTGTCGGGCGTGTTGCGGTCGGCGCCCTCGGTGCAGTTGGCCTTCGTCCAGGCGAGGGCGGCCTCGAACTCGACCGGGTCGTAGATCCCCTCCTCCAGCCGGCGCGTCAGCTCGGACATGTCGACGCACTCGACGCGCATGCCCAGGTACTTCTCGAAGAACGGCTGGTCCACGATGGAGCCGGCAATGCCCATCGAGACGCCGCCCAGGGACAGGTAGGACTTGCCCCGGAGCAGCGCCGCCGCGAGGCCCGCGCGGGCGAACCGCAGGATCTTCTCCGCCACGTCGGCGGGGATCGACCCGTCGTCCGCGTCCTGCACGTCACGCCCGTAGATGCCGAACGCCGGCAGGCCCTTCTGGGTGTGCGAGGCGAGGACCGCGGCCAGGTACACCGCGCCCGGCCGTTCGGTCCCGTTGAAGCCCCAGACCGCCTTGGGCGTCAGGGGGTCCATGTCCATCGTCTCGGAGCCGTAGCACCAGCAGGGCGTGATGGTGATCGAGACGCCCACGCCTTCCTTGCGGAACAGCTCGGCGGTCTTCGCGGCCTCGTAGACGCCGCCGATGTTGTGGTCGGGAACGACGACCTCGACCGGCGTGCCGTCCGGGTAGCGCAGGTTGGCGCGGATCAGCTCGGCCGTGCGCAGCGCCATCGCGCGCGTCTGCTCCTCGAGCGACTCGCGGACACCGTGCTGGCGGCCGTCGACCGCCGGGCGGATCCCGATCCGGGGCCAGTCGCCGACGAACCGGCCCGCCGTGTTGATGGTGGTCATCGCGTTCCTCTCACGTTCCGTCAGTGCGTCCTTCGCGTCCGATGCGTCCCTCGCGTCAGCGGGTTCAGCGGCCCGGTGCGATCACTCGGGCATCACCACGCCGATGGTCAGCAGGATGTTGGCGTAGATGCGCTGCTCGCCCGTGGCGATGGCCAGCGCCAGGTCGGGCCCGCGGGCCATGTCGTAGAACTCGAACCGCCCGAGGCGCTGCAGCGGGGTCTCCGGCAGCAGCCCGCGGAAGTCCGCGTAGATCCCCGGCTCGTCGCCGTTGTCGGGGCCCATCACGTGGGCGGCCTCGATCGGGATCGCGCCGGCCACGACGGACAGGACGTCGGTGACGGTGAGCATGCCCGGAGCCAGGTTCAGGAAGACGCGGTGGCTCGCCGGGTTGGACCGCGTCAGCAGCGGGTAGTTGCCGTCCGCGATCAGGACCTGGGCGCCGTGGCCGGCCTCGCCGAGCGCCTCGAGGATCTGCGGATGGAGCAGGCGGGTCTTCAGCATCTGGGGTCCTTCACGTTGTGGCGGCCTCGGGTGGCATGGCACGGGGCGGCCCACTCGACCGCCGGATGATCAGCTCGAACGGGAGCACGATGGATTCACCGGCGGCGTCGCGGTCCCCCGTGATGCGGTCGAGGAGGAGCGTGGCCGCGCGGTGGCCGATCTCGTAGGCGGGCTGGGCGGCGACGGTCAGGAACGGCTCGCTGACCCAGTCCTCGGGCAGGTCGTCGAAGGCGACCACGGACATGTCCTCGGGGACCCGCAGGCCCGCCTCGCGGAGGGCGCGGATCACGCCGAAGGCGATGAAGTTGTTGGCGGCGAAGATCGCCGTGGGCGGCTCCCCGTCCGCGGCAAGCACCGCCTCGGCCATCCGGTGGCCGTCCGCCTGGTTGAGCTTGCCGAAGTTGAAGCCGCCGTAGCGCACGAGGTCGTCGTCCAGGGTCAGCCCCGCCTCCGCGAGCGCGCGCCGGCAGCCGAGGACACGGTCGACCGAGGTGGAGATGTTGCGCCGGCCGGTCAGGACCGCGATCCGCCGGTGCCCGAGCTCGATCAGGTGCCGGGTGAGGGCATGGGCGCCCGCCTCCGAGTCGCACAGGACGCTGTCCACGTTACGCGCCGCGACGCGCCGGTCCATCACGACCACCGGGACGTCGTGGGCCTGGAGCAGCCTGAACGATGCTCCGGAGCTGCGGGCGGGGACGAGCAGGACGCCATCCACCTGGCGCTCGACCAGCATGAGGAGGTACTGCTCCTCCTCCTTCGCCGACTCGTCGGTGTTGCAGTACATGACCGAGAAGCCGTGCCTGGCGGCGACGTCCTCGGCGCCGCGGGCGATCGTGGTGAAGAACGGGTTGGAGATGTCGGACACGACCAGGGCGATGGTCTTCGTCCGCTTGAAACGCAGCTGACGGGCCAGGGCGTTGGGCACGTAGCCCAGCTGGTCGATGGCGGACTCGACGCGGGCCCGGGTCTCGGCGCTGGCGTAGCCGGTGCCGTTGACGACCCGCGAGACCGTCATCGTCGAAACGCCGGCCCGTTTCGCGACGTCGCTGATGGTGCTCATCGGGTGTGGGTTCCAGTCACGGGGCGAGGGAGGCCGGGGCGGGTAGGGTCCGGGGGCTGCCCGCGGTGCGGGCAGCCCCCCGGATTCATGGGGTGCTCGGGGACCGGACGGCCTACTTGTAGAGGACCGCCTGGATCGCCGGATCGTTGATGTTGGTCTTGTCGAACCAGGCGAAGCCCGTATCGATCGTCTTCGGCAGGGTCTTGCCGTTGACCGCGTCGATCGCGGCGTCGACGCACTTGGAGCCGATGCCGATCGGGTTCTGGGTGATCGCGCCGGCCTCGACGCCGCTGGTGATGGCGTCGATCTGCTGCTGGCCGGAGTCGTAGCCGATGGCCACGATCTTGCCCTCGTTGCCGGTCTCCTTGAGCGCGTTGAGGACGCCCTTGATGGAGCCTTCGTTGGCGCCGAAGAAGCCCTTGAGGTCAGGGTTGGCCGTCATCATCGCCTTGGCGATGTCGGCGGACTTGACCGCGTCGCCCGCACCGTACTGGGGCGGGAGGACCTTGATGTTCGGGTACTTCGCCGCCATCTGGGCGAGGAAGCCGTCACGCCGGGTGATCCCGGTCTGGCTGGTCTGGTCGTGGACGATGACGCCGACCGTGCCCGCGTTGCCGATGAGGCTGGCCATGTGGTCGGCGGCGACGGCGGCGGCCGCGGTGTTGTCGGTGGCGACGGTGGTCACCGGGATGGTGCTGTCGACGCCGGAGTCGAAGCCGATGACCGGGATGTTGGCGTCCTTCGCCTGCTGCAGGAGGGCGCCCGCCGCCTTGCTGTCAAGCGCGGCGAAGCAGACGGCTGCAGGGTTGCTGGTCAGGGCCGTCTGCAGCATGGTGAGCTGCTTGTCGACCTCGGACTCGGTGGCCGGGCCGGTGTAGGTGGCGGTGACGCCGAGCTTGGCGGCCTCGTCGAGGGCGCCCTTCTTGACGGCCTGCCAGAACTGGTGCTGCTCGCCCTTGGAGACGATGGCGATCGTCTTGCCCGCGGCCGCTCCGGCTGACGTGGGCGGGGTGTAGGCCGAGGCCGCACCCGTGCCCGAAGAGGCCTCGGCCGCCGCCGACGGCGCCGCGGCCGAGGCGGCCGGGGCCGTCGTCGCGGTGCTGCCGGAGCAGGCGCTGGCCACCATCATGAGGGCCATCGAGCCAGCCGCGAGGCTGCCAATGCGCGTGAACTTCATGTACTCCTCCGTGTTCCTTCCTGGATCCTCTCGATCCTTTTCCCGGTTCCGGCCGCAACGCGGCCGTACGTGGGCCTGAGGGTGGGACGGGGCGATTGCCCCTAGGCGCGACCGCGCCGGCGCAAGATGTCGAGGTAGACGGCACCGATGACCACGAGGCCCGTGATCACCGACTTCCACTGGTCGGGAACTCCGGCCACCGAGAGGCCGATGCGCAGCGTGCTGATGAGGAAGGCGCCGATGATCGTGCCGACGACGCTTCCCTCGCCGCCGGAGAGGGACGTGCCGCCGATGACCGCCGCGGCGATCGCATCGAGCTCGTAGCCCATGCCGAGACCCGGCTGGGCGGAGTTCATGCGCGAGGCGATGACGATGCCGGCAAGGCCCACGAACAGGCCGTCGACGATGTAGACGATGATCTTCCAGCGATCGACGTTGACGCCCGAGAGCCGGGTCGCCTCCTCGTTGGAGCCGAGGGCGAAGGTATACCGGCCCAGGATCGTCCTGTTGAGGAGGATCCAGGCGATGGCGGCGCCCGCGAACATCACCCACACGATGTTGGGGATGCCGATGACCGGCTTGTCCATGAAGAACTGCTGGAATGCGGGCTGGGCCGTCTCGAAGTAGATCGGATGGACGTCCGAGAGCACCTGGGCCATGCCGAGCGTCACGTAGAGCATGCCCAGGGTGGCGATGAACGGCGGCAGCTTGGCCTTGGCGACCAGCGTGCCGTTGATCAGCCCGACCAGGGCGCCCGCCCCGAACGCGGAGAGCACGCCGAGCCAGAGCGGCAGCCCCAGGTTGACGGCCACGATCCCCATCACCACCGAACAGAAGGTCATGGCGGTGCCGAGGGAGAGGTCGATGCCGCCGGTGATGATCACGAACGTGACGCCGGTCGCGAGCACGCCGTTGACCGCTGTCGCCGTCAGGATGTCGATGTAGTTGTTCGTGCTTGCGAAATGGGGGACGGTGATCGAGAAGAACGCCAGCAGGATGACCAGGGCGCCCAGGGCCAGCAGGCGCTGGATCGATTCGCCCGTCAACAGTGACTGGGCGCGCGAGCGCGCCGGCGCTGGGGTCGTCTGCATCGGATCGCTGCCTCGTGGCTGACCGGTTGGGTTGGTGGCGCTCACGCGACGGCCACCGATTCGCGCTGGGTGGCCAGGGTCATGATCTTCTCCTGGGTCGCCTCCGCGGAGGTGAGCTCACCGGTGATGCGCCCTTCGCACATGACGAGGATGCGGTGGCTCATCCGGAGGATCTCGGGCAGCTCCGAGGAGATCATGATGATCGCCTTGCCCTGCTGGGCGAGGTCGTTGAGGAGCCGGTAGATCTCGCTCTTGGCCCCCACGTCGATGCCTCGCGTGGGCTCGTCGAAGATGAGGATCTCGGTGTCGGCGGTCAGCCACTTGGCGATGACCACCTTCTGCTGGTTGCCACCGGACAGGTTCTTCACCAGCTGCGCGATCCCCGGCGTCTTGATCGCGAGGGCCTTGACCTGCTCCTGGGCCTGCTTCCGCGTGGCGCTCGTCCTGATCCAGCCGAACCTGCTCGCGAAGCGGCTGAGCGAGGCAAGCACGGTGTTGGTCTCCACGTCCATGCCGAGCGCCAGGCCGTAGCGCTTCCGATCCTCGGACAGGTAGGCGATCCCGTGCTGGACCGCGTCGCTCGGCGAGCGGATCGTGACCGGCTGGCCATTGATCGTGATCGTGCCGGACTCCGGTCGGTCGGCGGCGAAGATCGCGCGCATGACCTCGGTGCGGCCGGCCCCGACCAGGCCGGCGACGCCCAGGATCTCGCCGCGATGGAGCTGGAAGCTCACGTCCCGCACCTGGCGGCCCCGGTTGAGGCCGCTCACCTCGAGCATGATGATCGGGTCGACGGTCTCGGGAAGCTCGGGCGTCGCCTCGAAGACGGTCCGCCCGACCATCATGCCGATGATCTGCTGGATGCCGGCATCGGCCGTGTTGACCGTGTCCACGTAGCGGCCGTCCCGCATGACGGTCACGCGGTCGGTGATCCGCTTGAGCTCCTCCAGGCGGTGCGAGATGTGCACGATGCCGGTGCCCCGCTCGCGCAGGTGGCGCGTGATGCGGAACAGCTCGTCGATCTCGGTCTCGGTGAGCGCCGCCGTCGGCTCGTCCATGACCAGGACGGCCGAGTTGTAGGACAGCGCCTTGGCGATCTCCACCATCTGCTGCTGCGCGACGGCGAGCTTGGACACGCGCGCCGTCGGGTCGAGGTTCAGGTGAAGCTCCTCGAACAGCTCGGCGGCCTTGCGGTTCAGCGCCTTGTCGTCCAGGAAGCCGCCGCGGCGCGGCTCCCGCCCGATGAAGATGTTCTGGGCCACGGTCAGGTGGCCCATCAGGTTCAGCTCCTGGTGGATCATGCTGATGCCGAGGTCCTGGGCGGCCCGTGGGGAGTTGATCTCCACCTCCTGGCCCTTGACCCGGACGGTCCCGGCGTCACGGCGGTAGATGCCCGCCAGGACCTTCATCAGGGTGGACTTGCCGGCCCCGTTCTCGCCCACCAGGGCGTGGACCTCGCCCGACCTGAGCTCGAACCGGGCGCCGTCGAGTGCGTGAACGCCGGGGAAGCTCTTGCTGATATCGGTCATCTCGACCAGCAGATCACCCATGGCGGGTACCCCTTCGAGGCCTTGAGATCACCTGACGGCACAGGTCCGAGGATGGCAGTCGACGACGTTCCGGCGTGCTACGGGATCTCTGTTACCGGTAACAGAAGGGCACGATAGCGCACCTGTCAATACTCGCGCGGCTCCATCCTGCAACCTTTGGCACCCCCGCCGGCCCGGTCGCCGACGGCGATTGTGGCCGTCGGCCGGTCGCCGGCGAAGGGCCCGACGATCGGAGGGATCGAGCCGTTCGGACCCTCCGATGGGGCTCACCGGCCATGCCGGTCCGGCGTGCATGTGCGGCGGACACGACGGACGAGCCGGTCCCACCGCCCGGCGATCTCGCTCCGGCTGTCCTCACGGGTCCCCGTCGGCGGGCTCGACGGCGCCCCGGCACCAGCCACGTCCCGCCCGTCCCGCTCGTCCCGCTGGTACGGCCGACGCCGGGATCAGCGATCGTCTCCGGGCCGTCAGCCCGCGCTCGTCACCGCCAGCCGCGCGCTGCCGGCGGCCCCCAGGCGCACGACGATCCCCATCCGGCCCAGCATCTGGACCATCGGTGGACCCATGTGGTTCGCCACCACCATCGCGATCCCGTGGTCGACCACGAACCGGGCGATCCGGGCATGATGACCACCCTCCGTGCCGCGGTCGTGGTGCTCGTCCCAGCGGACGTCGTGCTCTTCCCAGGCGGTGATCCGCCCGTCGTCCAAGCGGGCAACCGCGACCCGTGCCGCGCGACCCCAGCGGGGGTCGACCTGCCCGTCGGGCGTGACGGGAACCGCGATGATCATGCTCGTCTCCCGTGGACGCGAGGGTCCCTGACGCGGCCATCCTCGCACGGGCCCGCGCCTGTCGCCTCCGAGCCCTGGCCCGGGCCGCCGGCTGCGGGGTGACCTGCGTCGGGCTGACGCTCCCGTGGCGGCTGGTCCGGGTACGGCGCCGGGGTGGAGCCGGACGCCTGGCCGGGCGTCCACGCCCGACGTCTACAGGACGGGCGCGGGCTCCTCGAGATCGGGCTCCTCGCGGGCGAGCACGAGCCCCTGCAGCACCAGGCCCCCGAGGACCATCAGCACGCCGACGGCGGCTACCGGCGCGAGGGCCTCGCCCAGCACGACGACGCCGAGGATCGTGGCAACGACCGGGTCCGTCAGCATCAGCGTGGCCACGGGTCCAGGCCAGAGGCCGTGGATGCCGCGCGTGAGGAGCGTGTTGGCGACCGCCATGGTTGCCAGGCCCAGGTACAGCACCAGCGCGATGCCGGATGGCTCCGTGACCCAGGCCAGCGGCTGGCCGACAAGCAACGGGAGCAGGACGATCCCGCCAAGCACGAAGCTGCCGGTGGGGACCTCGAGCGCCGTCACCCCCCGGTCGAGCTGGAGCTTGGCAGCCACGGTGTAGCAGGCACTGGCCAGGCCCGCGCCGAGGGCGAGCAGCAGGCCCACGGTCGTGCCGCTGCCGAGGCTGTCGGATGAGCGCAGGATGCAGGCCCGCGCAGGGGCGCCCGACGCGCCGGCAGTCGTCGGGTTCGCCAGCCGCCCTCTTGCGCCCGGGTCCGCCATGCTCAGTCCGTCCGCCGGCCTCACTCCGGCGTCGGCGGCGCCTCCGGGGTGGGCTCGGGCGTGGGGGGCGGCGGCGTGGGGTGCGGCGTGGGATGCGGCGTAGGCTCCGGGGTGGGTTCCGGGGTGGGTTCCGGCGGGTTGCCCGGTCCCGTCGACGGTTCGCCGGTAGGGGTCGCCGTGGGCCCGGCCTTCGGCGTGGGCTTTGGCGTGGGCCTGGGTGTGGGCCTGGGTGTGGGCCTGGGAGCGGCGACCGGCAGCGGATACCGGGACCGCGCCGGGTCCGGCGTTCCGGGCAGCAGCGCGGCGACGTCGTGGCGGATCTGCGTGACCCAGGCGGCCGTCAGCCACGCCGGGTAGTGCGACGGGACGATCCGCAGCTGCTTGACCTTCGCGCCGGATGCCTTGCCGAACAACTCGACCAGCGCCGGCAGGCTCTCGCGCGGAAGGTCGGTCCAGGCCGTGCCCTTGGCCGCACCGAACAGGGCGGGCCCGGACAGGATCGTGGCAGGCCCCAGCTGTTCCCGGATGGCGAGCAGCAGGTTCTGCTGGCGTTCCATGCGGCCATAGTCGGAATCCTGGTGGCGGCTGCGCGCGTACGCGAGCGCCATCCGCCCGTTGAAGTGCTGCTTGCCGGCGGCGATGCGGAGATGGATGGTGCCCTTGACGGGGTCCGGGTAGTGGTCGTCGACGACGGATTCCGGGACATCGATGTCGACACCGCCCATGGCGTCCACCACGCGGATCACGCCCACGAGGTCCACGATGAGGACCGCGTCGATCGGGCGGCCGGTGATCTCGCTCACCACGGACCGGACGGCGCCGATGCCCTTGACGGCGCCCTTGCCAGGCCAGCGGCCGGGGTGCCGCGCCGTGGCCTCCACGTACATCTCGTTCAGCAGCCCGGGCTGGCAGCCGCAGGGCGAGGCGTCCCGCGCAGGCCCGGGGGGATACGGGGCGTTCTGGAGGTTGCGCGGCAAGCCGATCAGCGCCACCGCGCCAGTCTCCACGTCCACCTCGACCAGCAACATGCTGTCCACCCGGCGGCTCCATCGGTCCGTGCCCGCATCGGAGCCCAGCAGCAGCAGGTCGAAGCGGCCGTCGTCACCCCAGGGCTGGACGCCCGGGCGCTTCCAGGGCACCGCGGCGTTGAACGCCGGCAGGCTGCCGTTGCCGCCATCGGTGGGGTACTGGGCGATCTCGAGGGTTGGCGAGGGGCTGGGCGGCGCCGGCGCCGACGCGCCGGGTGAAGACGATCCGCCCGGCAGGGTGACGTTGAGGCTCGACATCTCGGTCGGCTCCGGCGTCGGCATGTCGGTCGGCACCGGCTCCTCGGTCTCGAGCGACCCGATGTCGGCAAAGGTGGCGTCCAGGAAGTCGGAGGCCGCGCTGATCGCGTTGGCCGCCACGACAAACGGGACGCCGACCGCGAGCACCACCACCAGGGCGGAAGCTGCGATCGCCGCGGGGCCCGGGTTCGTCCGCCCCACGGCATCGACCGTCGCCGCCGTCCGCCAGCCCGCGACCAGGACGTTCGCCGCTCCGAGGAGCGTCAGGACACCCGGCGCGACGAGGGCCGCCGCGACCCCGAAAGCCCCCGCCGAGAGTGCCCAGGCACCCACGACCGCCAGGACCAGGAGCGTCGGGACGAGGAACACGAGCGCGACCCGCCGCTTGCCGACCAGCAGGTGGCCGAGGCCCGGGAGCACGACGCTGGCGATCGCGACCGGCACCGGCCCGGCCGTGCGGCGCGGTGATGCCGGGCCCGGGCGCCGAGGCCCGCCCTCGCCGACCCCTGCCTCGCCGCCTTCCCCGATCTCCACGCCGACCCCTGCCTCGCCGCCGCCGGCCTCGACCGTGGCCATGCCGTCATCCTCCCGCGCGAGGTTGCCTGTGGGTGGCAGTGTCGCGCATCCGGCGGGGGCGCCGGGGGCCGAACCGGCGCGGTCGCACGCGGCCGCGCCGGAACGGATCCGGCGGCACGCGGCGCCGGCGGGACGGCGCTCCGGGGCCGCCCGCGGGGCCGGACGCCCGGACTACGATGGCGCCACCATGACGTGCCGCCCGACTCGAGGAGCCCGATCGTGACCACCGGCCTGCCCGCCGTGCTCCGGGGCGATGCCCGACACCCGGGCGGCGCGTCCGCGGCCGTCACGGTGACCCTCGCCGAGGATGCGTTCACCGTTGCGATCGCCGGGACGGCGCCATGGAGCGCCGGCTACCGGGACCTGGCCGCGGTGATGGTCGACGGCGGCACCGTCATGATCCAGCTGGGCGACGGCCCGGGGGCCGACCGCTGGCTGCTCGAACGTTTCGGGACGCTGACCGGGCTCCTGGTACGCGGGCTCCGCGACGGGCGGCTCCGCCAGCGGCTGTCCGACGGCCTGGTCGAAACCGACCCGGACGACGAGATCGACCTGGTCGAGTACGAGGCCGGCGCCGAAGCCGGGATCGCGCAGCTCCTCTACCACGACCGGGGGGTGGTCCTGGCGCCCGTGGACGATCGCCTGGCCTGGCGGCGGATCCGGCGGGCCGACATCGGCGGCGTGGACCTCCAGGCGGCGGTGGGCGGGGTCTCGATCGGGAGCGCCGGCCGCTCGCTGGCGCCGGTGCCCGGTGGCGCACCCGCGCTGCGGCTGCTCCGGCTCGGACCGACCGCCGTCAAGCACCAGCAGCGATGGGCCGCGCTCCGCGACGGCGCGGCCGCCGACGCCTCGGCGATCGTCTCCGGGCTGGTCCCGGACGCGCCCGTCGGCATGCGCCGCACGGCCTCGGCCACGATGCTCGAGGGCCGGCCGGCCACGCCCGGGACCCTGGGCGAGGCGTGGATCGCGCTCGAGAGCGCGGCGCTGGGGCATCCGCCGTTCGACGAGTCGTACCGCGTGCTGCGGGAGATCGGCGGCGGGGCTGCGACGGCGCCGCGCTGGCTGGTGGCGGCCCCCGAGCGACCCGGCAACACCGAGGAGCCGAAGCTCTGGTTCTTCGTCGGGCTGCCCGGCAACCTCGTCGCCATGGAGCTGGTCAGCGCCGGCTCGCACGCCACGTACCTGTTCCGCGTCGTCCCTCGCGCGGCATACGGGGGCTCGTTGCCGGCGGGAGCCCTGGACGCGGCGGTGGCCGATGTCAGCGAGGCGTTGATCGACGCGCGGTTCCTGCGGGAGCCGATGGCCCTGCCGGCCGCGCGCCTCGCGGAACCCGCCGGCCTGCGGTACCGCCTGGCGCTCGCGGCCCTGCCGACGCTTGCCGCCGCCCGGGCACGGTTCGTGGCGCGGGTGGTCCACCGTGATCCAGGGAGCTGGCGAGGGGCGCTCGAGGACCTGGTCGCCTGGCACGGGACGGCCCGCGACGATGCCGCCGAGTGGCCGGGGCGGGCCGCCCAGGAGGCCCAGGTCGACGACGCCGCCGGCCTTCCCTGAAGCGAGCGAGGACACGATGCCGACCTTCAAGCACCCGTGCCCCCAGTGCGGGACGTACATCAACCGCGACGTCGTCGCGTGCCCGGCCTGCGGACGGCCGGACCCGTTCACCGCCGGCCGCTGCGGGAACTGCAGCGCGCCGCTGGAGGATCCGTCCTGGATCGCGTGCCCGAGGTGCGGCCAGCCGGTGGGCGCTGCCGCGGCCGCCATCGCCGCTGCGGCCGCTGCGGCCGAGGCGGCCGAGGCAGCCGAGGCGGCACAGGCCCATCAGGCCGGAACCGCTTCCGCACAGCCCCAGGTGGCGTCACAGTCCCAGGCGGCCGCACAGCCCGCCGCCCCCGGTGCGATCCCGGGCTGGGGTCAGGCTCCTTCTGCGACGGCGCCAGCTCTCGCACAGCCCGTGCCTCCGCCCGCCGCTCCGGCTCCCCCGCCCGTGGCCCCGGCGCCCTCAACGATGGCACCGCCCCAGGCGGCGGCTCCGTCGGCGACGTGCCCGGCATGCGGCAGCCCGCTGGCCGCGGGCGCCAGGTTCTGCCGTGACTGCGGGACGCCTGTCGCGTAGACCCACCGCGATCCCCGCGCCCCGCGGGCCACTCAGCGGCGGCCGCTTCACGGTCGGTCGCTCAGCGGCTCAACCGTTCCGTGGCGTGCGGTTCCGGCCGCTGTGTGGCGGGGATGTCCCGTGGGGAGGCCCCGCGGGGTGACAGGCGCGCCACCGGGAGGCCGATCCGTCCCGGCGCGCATTCGTTCGGTCACGGGGCGACCATCGGGCGCGTGGACGACGGAGCCGCGCCCCGATGGGACCCGGCTCGGAGACGGCTTCTGGTCGGGCTCGCCCGTCCCGAGCCGTGCCGGCTCGCCTGCGTCGCCCCAGGTTCTGCTACCCGACCTTCGTGCCGCAATTCCCGCAGAAGCGCGTGCCGGGCGCGAGGTCCGCGCCGCACTGGCCGCACTTGTTCTGGCCCGTGGGGGTGCCGCAGTTGGAGCAGAACTTCTCGCTGCCCACCGGCTTCCCGCAGGTCTTGCAGACGGTCGCCCGAGCGGCCGTCTCGCCGGAGAACACCGTCTCCTGCCGCATCGCGTCGCGCATCTGGCTGAGCTCGACGCTCGCCCGCTCGGCCTCCATCTCCGCCGCCAGGTTCGGGGCGCACGAGACGCACAGCCCGCGGGCGGTGTTGAAGCAGGTCTCGTCGACCCACTTGTTGCACCGGACACAGCGAGTGAACAGCGGCATGATCTCGTTCGAGGACTTCTTGAGGGCCTCGTCGCGAGCGCCGCGATCGGTGATGTCCTTCGCCCGGTCGGCAAGGTTGGACGCCCTGCCGAACACGCCCCCGATCAGGCTGCTCGCGCCGTCCAGGAGCGAGCCTGCCGTGCCAAGCGTCGAGCGGACGAATTCGCTCTTGTAGCCGGATCCGCAAACGTCGCAGCGGAATTCGAACTGGTAGCCGCTCTCGTCCGACAGGTCGGTGTAGTTGTCCGTGAACGGCGTGAAGCCCGGCATCAGCCCTCTCCCTCGTCAACGTGGCCTGCCCTGAACGCACGGGGCACGGGCCCGATGAGGATACGTCGGCCCGACTGCCCGGATACGCCCGGACGCGCAGCCCCGTCGCGCGGCCATCACGCGGCCATCGCTCGGCCTTCGAGCGGCCCGTGTGGCGCGGCCCGCGTCGCCCGTCGCTCAGCCCTGGTGGCCCGCCTCGTCGCGCCTCGTCGCGCCGCCCCGTCGCGCTGCCGGACCAGGCAAGCGCCGCTCAGCCGACGCGGATCGCCTCCAGCACCGGCGCGAACCGCTGCAGCGTCCCGGCCGTCAGCGCCGGGAGCGGGCTCGGATCACCCTCGTCCCCCACGAACAGCGTGAGGTGCGAGAGGCCGGCGTCCCGGAAGGCGCGCACCTGCTCGCCGACCATGGCGGGGCTGCCGGCCAGGTACCCGTCCCTGGGGACGGCCGTGCCGTCCTGGGCGAGCGACAGCCGGCTCCAGCCCGTGATCGCGAGCGTGTCGGGGTCGCGCCCGACCGCCTCGCATGCCCGGGCCATCGTCGACCGGATCGCCGTCACGTCGGCGGTTGCGCACAGGGCCGTGTTCACGTTCGCGGCATCGCCCCAGCGGGCCGCCACCTCCGCGGTCCGGTCGCCGAGCGCTGCGACCCAGATCGGCAGGCCGTTCGGGCGCGGGCCGCGCGGTGCGATCACGGCGCCGTCGGTCCGGACATGCTCACCCTCGAACCGGAGCGCGGGTCCGCGGAGCATGCGGGCGACGACCTCGACCGATTCCGCGTACCTGCCCACATGCCGCTGCGCCGGGAACCCGAAGGTGCGCCAGGAGTCGTCACGGGCCGGCACGCCGCTGCCCAGCCCAAGCACCACGCGGCCGCCGCTCACCTCGTCGAGCGTGTCCGCCATCTTGGCCAGGAGCGCCGGGTTGCGGAACCCGGTGCAGGCGACGAACGGGCCGATCTCGATCCGCGACGTCGCCTCGGCGGCCGCGGTGAGGATCGTCCAGCATTCCCAGTAGCCGATCAGCGGGCGACCCGGAAGGCTCCGCTGGAGATGGTCCGGCACCCACAGTGTGTCTACCCCGAGCGCTTCCACGTCACGGGCGAGCCCCCGCATCTCCGGCCAGGTGGCGTAGCTGCCGTCCCGGAGCGGCCAGGTCGGGAGGTTGAGGCCGATGCGGATCGCGTCGGGGTTGGTCATCGCCCCGGACTCTACCGCGGTCATGCTTCGTGCCGAGCGGCGTTGGCCAGGATCGCGTCGTGCACGTACTGCGCCAGCCCAGGGGCAGCCGCCTCGTAGCCGGCGGTGAACCGCGGGTCCGCGAGGTACATGGCGGCGAGACCGCGCTGCATCTCGTACGAGCAGGGGTAGTAGTTGGTGTCGATCTGGCGCCGGTGGGTCTCGGCGGCGTCCATGGCCGGGCTCGAGTCGGCGGGCAACCCGGCGGCAAGCGCATCGGCGAAGGCGGCCGTCACGGCCTGTCCCTCGGCCTTGATGCGCGTCCAGTCGTCCGCCGTGTACTCCGCGGTCCTGCGGGCCGACTCGTGGTAGGCGTCCGAGTCGCCCCACCGGGCCTCGGCCTCGTCTGCGTGGGCGTCCGGATCGAAGTCGCCGAAGACCTCGAGGCGCTCCTCCGGTGTCAGGTTGATCCCCATCTGGTGGGCCTCCATCGCTAGCACGACCGCGTCCGCCAGGCGGCGCAGCCGATCGATCCTTTCCAGCAGCAGCGCGTGCTGGCGGCGCAGGTGGACGAGGGAGCCGTCGGCGGGACCAGCGTCGCTGGAGTCGTCGGTGGCCAGCGCGGCGGCGATCCCGTCGAGGCCGAACCCGAGCTCCCGGTAGAACAGGATCCGCTGGAGTCGCTCGACGTCCGCCTCCGTGTACCGGCGGTAGCCGGCGTCGGTACGCCCAGACGGGCGCAGGAGCCCGATCTCGTCGTAGTGGTGGAGCGTCCTGACGGTCACGCCGGCGAGCCGCGCCAGCGGGCCGACGCCCAGGGTCCGGGGCTCGTCCATGGGCCCAGCGTAGATCCTCACGTTACGTCAGGGTCAAGCGGTTCGACCCGCCGGGCGATCAGGGCGGCGCGGCATCCCGGACGGGGGGGTACAGCGGCCCGTTCGCAGTGCCCGCAGGCGCAGAGGGGCTGGCGCCCGTGCCGCGACGCGCCCCGGCTGCGCCATGCGGACTCCCCCGAGCCGGTACGATCGGGGCGTGCTGTTCCGTGCGGACCCCTGGCTCCACGTCATCGCCGGGTGCATGTCGTCGGGCAAGACCGACGAACTGCTCCGCCTCCTCCGGCGCGCCGAGATCGCGAAGCGGAGGATCCTGCTCGTCCGCCCCGACGTGGACGACCGCACCCCGGCCGAGTACGCGGAGAGCCGGAGCAAGGCGCGCTACCCGTCGGTGCTCGTGTCGCGTGCCAACCCCGTCGAGATCCTGTCGCTCGCAAGGGAACGTGACGTGGACCTGGTCGGTATCGAAGAGGCCCAGTTCTTCGACGAGAGCCTCGTCCGCGTGGTCGAGACGCTCCGGCAGAGCGGGCGCCACGTCATCGCCAGCGGGCTCAACACGGACTTCGCCGGGCGGCCGTTCGGGGCCATGCCGGAGCTGCTGGCCCTCTCGGACGAGATCACGATGCTGAGCGCGATCTGCGTGGTCTGCGGGGAGACGGCGACGCGGACGCAGCGCCTGGTGGGCGGCCGGCCGGCCGCGATCGACGACCCGCTCATCGTCATCGGCGGGTTCGACGCCCCCCGGATCGAGACCTACGAGGCTCGCTGCCTCCGGCACCACGAGGTCGCGCCCGCGGGCTCGGCTCGCGGTGTCGTCTCCGACGAGGGCTGAGGCGGCCGTTCCTGGCCGGCGTCCCGCGCTGAAGGCGGCGTTTCCCGGGCCTTGTCCGGGCCGGTGTCCGACGAGTCTCCCGGGCTGAAGCAACCGGCGTTCCCCGGGCCCGACGCGCCGTTCTCCACAAGGCGCGCCGTTCTCCACCGGGCGCGCCGTTCTCCACAAGTTGTCCACGTCGTCGCCGAATTGTGGACAACTTTCCAGCGGGCGGACCGAAACTCGTGGACAAGTCCGTTGTGGGCCCCGGTGGCGCCCCGGTATGGTTCGTCTTGCCCGAAGGGGCCGGTGGTACAGACGCCGGGCCGGTGAGTGATCGCCGGACCGGGTCCCCGAGCCGCCGCCACGATGGCCGCAAGGCTGACGAGGTGGTTGGAGACCGGGGCCGCTGCGACAAGGCCGAGCTTGCTCGGCAGTGACGCGGGCGTGTCGGTACGGTACGGTTCCTTCGGGCGCTTTCGTGCGCGCCGCATCCCCCGGATCGACGATGTCCAAGCTGTCCGCCGGTCTCCTTCTCTTCCGTCGAGCGGATGACGTGATCGAGGTCCTGATCGCTCACCCCGGTGGGCCGATCTGGTCGCGCCGCGACGCAGGCGCATGGTCGCTCCCCAAGGGCGCGACGATGGATCACGAGACCGACCTCCTGGACACGGCCCGCCGCGAGTTCCGCGAGGAGACGGGCCACGACGCGCCGGACGGGGAGGTCCTGGACCTGGGCGAGGTCCGGATGCGGTCCGGCAAGGTCGTGCGCGGCTACGCCGTCGAGGGTGATCTCGATCCTGCGACGCTGCGGAGCATGGAGGTCGACGTCGAGTGGCCGCCGCGGTCGGGGCGCGTGATCCGAGTGCCGGAGATCGACCGGGTGCTCTGGGCGCGCCCGACCGAGGCACGCCGCCGGCTCAATCCGGCGCAGGCCGCCTTCGTGGACCGGCTGTTACAGGCGCTGGCGCGACGGTAGGGCGCACCTGCGGGTCGCGGGACCGTCGGACGCGCCCTGACTCGGCGTGGAGTCAGATCGGCGACCCCGCAGCGTGGCTGGAGGGTCGAAGCGGCGCCTCGAAGGCTCGACCACGCTCGTCGGCCCGCTTGGTGACTCCGGGCAGGGTCAGGACCACGGACGCAGCTGCCACCCACCGCACCTGCGACCCGACTGGACTCGCCGCCACCGGGCACGCGAGCGGGCGGCGGGCCGGCAGGCGTAGAGTCGGGCCATGAGCCAGGGGCCGGCAGCGATCCCCTCCCCCGCGGTACCCGACCTCGTGGATGTCGCGATCATCGGTGCCGGCATCGTCGGCCTCGCCACGGCGATCCGGCTGCTCGAGGCACGCCCGGACCTGCGCCTCGTCGTGCTGGAAGGCGAAAGCCGCGTCGCGGCCCACCAGTCGGGCCACAACTCGGGGGTGGTGCACGCCGGCCTGTACTACGAGCCGGGCTCCCAGAAGGCGTTGCTCTGCCGCGAGGGCAAGGGGCTCCTCGAGCGGTACTGCGAGGCCCACGACATCCCGATCGCGTTTCCCGGGAAGCTGGTCGTGGCCCTCGACGTCGCGGAGCTTCCACGCCTGGCCGAGCTCCGGGCGCGCGGCGAGGCGAACGGCGTGGACGGTCTCGAGGAGGTGGGTCCGGAGCGGATCCGCGAGATCGAGCCCCACGTCGCGGGGATCCGGGCGCTCTGGAGCCCGCGGACGGGCATCACGGACTTCGCCCGCGTCACGAGCGCGTACGCGCAGGACGTGATCGCACGCGGTGGCGCCATCGAGCTGTCGCGGCCCGTCACCGCCATCGGGCGCCGCCCGGATGGCTTGGTCCTGGCCACGTCCCGCGGCCCGGTCCGGGCCTCGAACGTGGTCGCCTGCGCCGGCCTCTGGGCCGATCGGGTGGCGGAGATGACCGGCGATGCCACGCGGGACTCGCCCCGGATCGTCCCGTTCCGCGGCGACTACTACACGCTGGACGCCGACGCGGCGGCCCTCGTCAACGGCCTCGTCTACCCGGTTCCGGATCCGCGCTTCCCGTTCCTGGGCGTCCACCTCACGCGCCGGATCGACGGCGAGGTGTGGGCCGGCCCGAACGCGGTGCTGGCGTTCAAGCGCGCCGGCTATCGGCGGCGGGACGTCTCGCCACGGGACGTGGGTGAGACGCTGGCCAACCCCGGGTTCCGCCGGCTGGCACGCCGCTTCTGGCGGACGGGCCTGTCCGAGATGTGGCGGGACGCCAGCCGGGGCGCATTCGCCAGGGAGGTCCAGCGATTCCTGCCGTCCCTCCGTCCGGACCAGCTGCGGTTCGGGCCGTCGGGGGTGCGAGCCCAGGCGCTGGGCCGTGACGGCTCGCTGGTGGACGACTTCGACCTGGCGGGGAGCGGCCGGCTGATCCACGTCCGGAACGCGCCGTCACCGGCAGCGACGAGCTCGCTGGCGATCGGCGGCCGGCTGGCGACGCTGGCGCTGGAGCAGTTCGGCCTGTAGGCAGATCGTCGCGAACGGGATGTCGGACACGCGCCGATCACTGCCGGAGCACGCCCTGATCACCTGCCGGGAGCGCCCCGAACGAGGCTCGTCCCGCTGCACGCCGATGCCAGTTGCCAGCACGATCCGGCCACTGCGGGCAGACTCTGGGCGATGACGAGCCCGTTCCGGCCGCCCGAGGCCGCCCCGAGCACCTCCCCAGGAACCGCCCGGCGCCGGCCGCGCAGAGGCATGGGTCCGGCCGCGGCCATGGGGCTGTTCGTGTTCGGCGCGCTCACGCTGCTGGGGCTTGCCGGGGCCGGCGCCAGCATCGCGGTCTTCACCGGCCTGATGCGGGACCTCCCCAGCCCGCTGGCCCTCGAGCAGATCGAGATGCCCCAGCAGTCGATCGTGTACGACCGGACCGGAACCACCGAGCTCGCCCGGTTCGGGGAGTTCAATCGCGAGGTCGTCACCTTCGACGAGATCCCGCCGGTCCTCGTGGATGCCACGACCGCGGTCGAGGACGGGACCTTCTGGGACAACTCGGGCTTCGACCCCGTGGGCATCATCGCCGCCGGGCTGGACGCGATCCGCGGCAACGCCCGCGGTGCCTCCACCATCACCCAGCAGCTCGTGCGCCAGCGCCTGCTCACCATCGACACCTCCGCCGACGCGGTCGCCCAGACCGAGCGCTCCGCGGATCGGAAGCTCAGGGAGATCATCCAGTCGATCCGGGTCACGCAGGCCTACCCGGGCGAGTCGGGCAAGCAGCGGATCATGGCCGCCTACCTCAACCAGAACTACTACGGGAACGAGTCGTACGGCGTCGCCGCGGCGGCCAGGAGCTACTTCGGTGTCCCGCTCAAGGACCTCACCCTTGCCCAGGCGGCGATCCTGGCCTCGCTGCCCAAGGCCCCTTCCTCGTACGACCTGGTCCAGAACGCCGTCGAGGAATGCGTCGATCCCAACGCCAACGCCGACACCTGCACCAAGACACAGCTGGTCGTCCCGTCCGACACGGCGATCGTGCTGCGCCGCAACCAGGTCCTCGACCTGATGGCCAAGGGTCGGACGCCGCTCACGGGCACCACGTACACCGCCGCGGATTTCGCGGCGGCGAAGACGGAGCCGGTGGTGCTCGCCCCGCAGCTCCCCACCCAGTGGAAGGCCCCCCAGTTCGTGTGGCAGGTCCGCCGGGAGCTGACGACGCGTCTCTGCGGCGATGGGGCCGAGACCTGCCCGATCCTCGAGCGCGGGGGCCTGAAGATCGTCACGAGCCTCGACATGCGCCTCCAGGGCATCGCCGAGAAGTGGGTCAAGGCCGCGACCATCGTCCCGCACAGCAAGAGCCCGAGGGCCGCGGCGAAGAGCCTGGGCCTCACCTACGAGCCCTGGATGGAGAACCTGCGCAACAAGAACCTCTACAACGGGGCGCTCGTCGCCATGGACTACCAGACCGGCGAGCTCGTGGCCTACGTCGGCTCCGCGGACCCGTACGCGACCAAGGCGACCAAGGAGTTCCAGCCCCGCTTCGACGTCCTCGCGGACGGCTGGCGCCAGCCGGGCTCGGCGTTCAAGCCGGTCGTCTACGCCACCGGCATCGAGGACCGCCGGATCACGGCCGCCTCGATGTTCATGGACGTGGTGACGAACTTCGGCGGCGGCTATACCCCGACCGACGCCGACAACATGGAGCGCGGCCCCGTCCGCGTCGAGGATGCCCTGCGGTTCTCGCTCAACATCCCCGCGGTCAAGGCCCTGTCCGTGATCGGCAACGACCAGGTCCAGTCCCAGGCCGAGAAGATGGGCGTCCAGTTCCTGAACGGCCAGGTGACCGCGGGCCTCTCGTTCGCGCTCGGCACCCAGGAGGTCCACCCCGTCGACCTCGTGCGCGCCTATGGCGTGCTCGCCGACGGCGGCCAGCTGGCGGACCAGACGACGATCATCACGGTGACCGGGAGCAACGGCGACGAGCTGCTGGGCGCGAGCACGCGCCCCGCCCCCGTGCAGTCCATCGGCGCCGACACCTCGGGCGTGCTCACCGACATCCTGGCCGGCAACACCAATCCGAACGTCAACCCGTTCTGGGGCAAGTTCGCGGTGATGGACGGCGCCAAGCGCCGGCCGGCGACGCTCAAGACCGGCACCAACAACGACGCGCGGGACCTCAACGCGTACGGCTACATCGGGGCACCCAGCACGGCCGGGCGGAAGGACGGCGAATACGCCCTGGCCGTGGGTGCATGGAACGGCAACTCCGACAACTCGCTGGTCAGCACGCCACGCGATCCCCTGTTCTCCATCGAGGTCACGACCTTCGTCTGGCAGGGCTTCCTGGAGGAGGCGACCAAGGGCTGGGCGATCCACGGGTTCCGCCAGCCGGACGGGCTGCAGCAGGCGGCCGTCGACCCGTGGTCTGGCCTGCTCCCCGGCACGGGCGCCCAGCAGACCGTGACCGACCTGTTCCTGGCCGGCACCGCGCCCAGGGTGACGCTGCCCCAGGACCTTCGATGCGGCGAGGCGGTGCTCCTGAGCGCCGGGTTCGAGAAGGACAACCCATCGTGGCTGGCCGCCGACCGAGCCTGGATGAAGCGGGCCGCGAGCGGTCCGGGCGTGCACGGCGGGCCCAAGAACACCGCGACCGCGTACTTCTACAACGGCCTGTTCAACCCGTACGGCCACTCGTGGGGCCCGCTGGTGGGCAGCGGGCAGGGATGCGCCACACCGTCACCATCGCCCAGCGTGACACCCGACCCGTGCGCGTCGGCCAACCCGCTGGCGACCGTTGACCCGCTGGCGACCGTGGACCCGCTGGCCACGCCCGTGGTCTGTCCCACGCCGTCCTCGCTCCCGTCGGGCTCGCCCTCGCCCACACCGGACGTGACCGCGAGCCCGCCACCCACGGCCCCGCCGACGCCTGTCCCGACGGCGCCACCCACGCCGGTCCCGACGGCCCCGCCAACGCCGGTCCCGACGGCGCCGCCCACGCCGGCACCCACGGCGCCGCCACCGCCGGCGACGCCGAGCCCCGCGGCGTCCTGACGTGTCCTGACGCGCTGCGCGGTCCGGCGGGCCCTTCGGGCCCGCCGGTGACGGCCCTCCGGTAGCGCCGGGGAACGGCCGCGGAACGGCTTCGGCAACCGCCGGCAAGGTTGACCTCGGATCGGGCGCCTTCTCAGCGTTCTCTCAGGCAATCCGCCGTATCATCCCGGCGGCCGGGCCCGTGGACCCGGCACATCCAGCCGTATCCAGCAGCCGTATCCAGCGAGCTGACCAACCCACTCGGAGAGGCGCATGTCGGATCGCGTACCCGGGCACCCCAGCCATTCCCGCCTGGCCTCCCGGGCTGTCCTGTTCTTGGGCATTCTCGGCCTCATCGCCGGGCCAGCCGCCCCCATCGTCGGTGCTGCCGGCGGCGTGACGGTCACCACCCCGTACCCGGCGGTCGTGGCCGAGCCGGGTTCGACCGCCTCGTTCAAGCTGGCGCTCGTGGTGCCCACCGCCCAGCTCGTCAGCCTCAGGGCCGACGGGGTGCCGACCGGCTGGACCACCCGGTTCAGCGGCGGCGGCAACGTGGTGGACGGCGCCTACGTGGACCCGAAGACCCCGCCCGACGTGACCCTCGCCGTCGACGTCCCCAAGGACGCGACGGCGGGCACCAACACCATCCGGGTCGTAGCGACCGGCACCAGCGGCACCGACACGCTCCCGATCTCGATCCGCGTCTCCGCGGCGGCCGCGGGCGACGTCACGCTGACGGCGGACTTCCCCGAGCTCAAGGGTCCGTCCACCTCGACGTTCACGTTCAACCTCACGCTGACCAACGGCACCACCGCCGAGGCGCAGTTCTCGATGGACGCGAGCGGCCCCACCGGCTGGGACGTCACGGCCAAGCCCGCCGGCCAGGCCCAGGCGACCAGCACGGTGGTCGCGGCGGGCGGCACCACCACGATCGTCGTCACCGCCGTCCCGGCGTCGGACGTCGCCGCGGGCTCGTTCCCGATCACGGTCACGGTCACCGGCGCGGGCAAGACCGTCACGAACAACCTGACGGTGACGATCACCGGCACCTACAGCCTCTCCGCCTCCACCCCGGACAAGGTCCTGTCCACGTCGGCGAACGCGGGTAGCGCCAAGCCCTTCCAGATCACCGTCACGAACACGGGCACGGCACCGGTCACCGCGGTCACCGCGACCGCGTCCGCGCCGACCGGATGGACCGTGACCTTCGCCCCGGAATCCATCGCATCCATCGCACCCGGTGCCACCGAGACGCTGACCGCCACGATCACGCCCAGCGCCGACGCTATCGCCGGGGACTACGCGCTGACGATCACGACCAAGGGCGCCGAGGCGTCCAGCGACGTCGCGATCCGGGTCCGCGTCGAGACGCCCCAGATCTGGTGGATCGCCGGCGTCCTCCTGATTGCGGCGGTGTTCGCAGGGCTGTACTGGGTCTTCCGGACCTACGGCCGGCGGTAGCCGACATGACCGACGATCGGACGCCCCCGTCCGACGGGCGCACCGCCAGGCCCCCACTGCGGCGCTTCCGGCCGCAGGTCGGGTTGGACGCACGCCCCCGGGACACGAAGCCAGGGTCCGAGGCGGACGACGACGCCCTGACGGGGGCGGCAGACGACGGCGAGGCCGCCGATGCCGCCGATGCCGCCGATGCGGCCGATGTGTCCGACGCGGCCGAGTGGGCGGGCACCGGAACGGCCATCGGTTCGACCGGGGCGGGCGCGGGCGCCGATGCAGGCACCGGCGCCGGGGCAGGCAGCGCGGCCGAGCAGCCACGCAGGCGCCGCCGGAGGACCGTCGCGGAGCTCCTCTCGGACGTGCCCGAGGACGCGGTCATCGTCACGCGCCGGCTCACCAAGCAGTACGGCGACTTCACGGCCGTGGACCGGCTCGACCTGACGATCCACCGCGGCGAGGTCTTCGGCCTGCTGGGGCCGAACGGCGCCGGCAAGACCACGACCGTGCTGATGCTCCTCGGGCTGACCGAGCCGACCAAGGGGATCGTGCGTGTCGTCGGCCTCGATCCCTCGCGGGAGCCGCTCGCGGTCAAGCGCCAGGTGGGCTATCTCCCGGACAACGTGGGCTTCTACGGGGGCCTGACCGGCCGCGAGAACCTGCGCTACACGGCGAAGCTCAACGGCATCCCCCGGTCCGAGGCGGAGCCCTGGATCGACGAGCTGCTGCACGAGGTCCGGCTCGATGACGCGGGCGACCAGAAGGCCGAGCAGTACTCGCGCGGCATGCGCCAGAGGCTCGGCATCGCCGATGCCCTCGTCAAACGGCCGACGGTCCTGATCCTGGACGAGCCGACGATCGCGATCGACCCGTCGGGCGTGGAGGAGCTGCTGGCGCTGCTCCGCCGCCTGGTCGCGGAGCGAAGCCTCACGGTGCTCCTCTCGTCTCACATCCTGGGCCAGGTGCAGTCGCTCTGCCATCGCGTCGGGTTCTTCGCCGCGGGCCGCATGGTTGCCGCCGGGCCCCTGGACGAGCTCGCCGGCGGCGCGGACCGGATCGTGGAGCTGGAGGTCGGAGTCGACGGCCTGCCGTCCGCGATCGACCCCGTCGCGATGACCGTGCCGGGGGTCACGGCCGTCGCACCGCACGAGCGCGACGAGCGGCTCCGGGTCGTCACCGCGACCACGGACGTCGCGGCTCCACTTGCGTCCGCCCTCGCCGGCGCCGGCCTGACCCTGGTCCACCTGCGGCGGCGCGGCACCGACCTGGTGGAGCTCTACCGCCGCTACGTCCCGGAGGGTCTCGATGGCCGCCTCCACTGAAACATCCGCGCCCACCGAGGCGTCCGGGCCCGAAGCGTCCCGGCCCGCCGGCACGGCCCGCGGGGCCCGCCGCCGGGAGCGCGCCCCGTCCGGGGGCTGGCGGACCATCGCCGCCAAGGAGCTTGCGGACCACATCCGGAGCGTCCGCTTCATCGTGCTGCTGCTCGTCATCGGCGTGGCGGCGGTCGTGCCGATGTACTTCATCTCCACCGACATCAGCAACTCCGCCCCGGACCTCGCCGGCCAGCCCGCGCTGTTCCTGGCTCTGTTCGTGGTCGGGTCGCAGAGCGTCGGCGGTGTGACGACGGTCGCCTTCGCCGCGCTCCTCGTTCCCCTCGTCGGCATCGCGTTCGGGTTCGACGGGATCAACAGCGAGCGCACGCAGGGCACGCTCTCCCGCCTGCTTGCCCAGCCCGTCCACCGCGACGACATCGTCAACGGCAAGTTCGTGGCCGGGATCGCGGTCATCGCGCTGATGCTGGGCGCCCTCGCCGCCGTGACCGCGGGCCTGGGCATCGTCCGGCTGGGGATCATCCCCACCCCGGAGGAGCTGGCCAGGGTGGTAGCCTGGCTGCTGGCCACGATCCTGTACGCCTCGTTCTGGCTGGCCTTCGCGCTGCTGCTGTCGGTCGTGATCCGGGGAGCCGCATCCGCGGCCCTGGTCGGCTTCGGGACGTGGCTGGGGCTGATCCTGTTCGGCGCGTTCCTCCTGCCGCTCGCCGCGAACGCCCTGTTCCCGCCCAACACCACGGGCACGGCGAACGACTACTTCGCGTCCACGACCGCCCAGCAGGTGTTCCTGCGGATCTCGCCGGCGACCCTCTACCAGGACATCGTGACGGCGCTCATGAACCCCGCGACCAAGAGCGTGCTCGGCGTGGGCAACCTCGGGCAGTACGTCAGCGCCCAGGAACAGCTGCCATCGCTGCTGTCGCTGGACCAGTCCATCCTGCTCGTCTGGCCCCAGATCGTGGCCCTGGTGGCCCTCACCACCGCGATGTTCGCCGCGGCGTACGTGCTGTTCCTTCGCCAGGAGGTCCGCGCGTAGACCCGGTCCCAGGATGGGTCCCAGGCGACGCCCGGGACCCGGGGCCACGGTGGGGATCGGCCGCTCACGGACCCGGGGACGCCGCGGCGCGATTCGCGGACTCGGCGCACACTGAACCGCCGCGATCGTTCGCGCGAATACCCAGAGACATGAGCACCAACCCGCGTCCCGAGCAAGCCGCATCGGCAGCGCCGGCCGTCCCCGTCGTCCCGCGTGGGCGGGCCGCCCTCGCCGGCGTCGTTGCGGCGGCCGCGGCCCTGGCCACGGGCGAGCTCGTCGCGGCCCTCCTCCCGGGAGCCCCATCCCCGCTCGCTGCCGTCGGGACTGCGGTCATCGACTATGCGCCACCCGGGTCGAAGGACCTGATCGTCGGCCTGTTCGGCACGGCGGACAAGCTCGCCCTGAGCGTGGCGATCGCCTTGGTGGTGCTGCTCGCCGGCGCGGCGCTCGGGCTGGTGGCCCGGCGGAACCTCCTGCCGGCCGCCGTCGGGATCGTGGTGATCGCCGCCATCGGGGCGCTGGCGGGCCTCCGGTCCCCCATCGCGGAACCCGCGCCCACCGTGTTCTCCGCGGCCCTGCAGGCTGCCGTCGGCATCGAGGTGCTGGTCCTCCTGCTCGAGGCGGCGGTGACGAAGGGCGAGGCGCCCGATGGCGGCCGTCGCGGCTTCCTCCTGCGGGCGGGCGTCCTGGGCGTCCTCGCCCTGGTGGGCTGGGGCGTCGGGCGCTCCCTTATCGTGGGACGCGCGACGGCCAACGTCGCCAGCGCCGGCGGCACGGGCGCGGCACCCGGCGAGACCGCGATCCCCTTCCCGGCCGTCGTGGATCCCGCGCCGACCCCGCCGCCCGACGCCAGCCTCGCCGTCGATGGCATCACCCCGCTGGTCACCTCCAACGGCGACTTCTACCGGATCGACACGGCCTTCTTTCCCCCGTCCGTGGACCCCGCCTCGTGGAGGCTCCGGGTGTTCGGCATGGTGGACCACGAGGTCACGCTGTCCATGAACGACCTCCTCGAGCTGCCGCTCATCGAGCGCTACGTCACCATCGCCTGCGTCAGCAACGAGGTCGGCGGGAGCCTCATCGGCAACGCGAAGTGGACGGGCGTCCGCCTGACGGACGTCCTCGCGATGGCGGGCGTCCAGTCGGGCGCGACGCAGATCGTCCCGCGCTCCGTTGACGGCTGGACGGCCGGCTTCCCCACGACCTGGGTCACGGAGCCGGACCGGCCGCGCGACGCCATCATCGCCCTGCACATGAACGACCAGCCGCTGCCGGCGGAGCACGGGTTCCCGGCCCGGCTCATCGTCCCGGGACTGTACGGGTACGTGTCGGCCACGAAGTGGCTGAGCGAGCTGGAGCTGACCACGCTCGAGGCGTACGACGCCTATTGGGTCCCGCGCGGGTGGGCCAAGGAGGGGCCGATCCTCACCCAGTCCCGGATCGACACGCCCGGCCAGGGCGCGTCGCTGCAGGCCGGCCCAGTGCCGGTCGCGGGCGTCGCGTGGGCACCGGACCGCGGGATCTCAAAGGTGGAAGTCGACGTGGACGGGGCCAACGCCTGGCAGGTCGCCACGCTGGCGACGGCCATCGGCCCGCAGACCTGGGTGCAGTGGCGATGGACCTGGCAGGCGTCATCCGGCGGTCATACGATCATCGTCCGCGCCACCGATGGGACCGGCGCGGTCCAGACGGCCGAGGTAACCCCCCCCGACCCGGATGGGGCGCGGGGCTACCACAGGGTCTCCGTCAACGTCGCCTGACGCCGAGTTCCGGTACCCTCTCGTCCCCGGCCGCCGCCGGCGCCGCCCACCACCCTTTCAGGATCCGATGACCCGACACCGCTACCTCTTCGACAGCCCCGATCACTTCCTCGCCGGCACCGTGGGCGAGCCCGGCAACCGGACCTTCTTCCTGCAGGCCCGCGAGGGCTCGCGCATCACGTCGATCGCCCTCGAGAAGATCCAGGTCGTCGCCGTCTGCCAGCGCCTGACCGAGCTCCTCGACGAGCTTGAGGCGCGCGGCGTCGCGGGATCGGAGGAGCTCGACGACATGCCGGCCTCCCGCCCTCTCGACGAGCCGATCAACGAGGCATTCCGGGTGGGCACGCTGTCGCTCGGCTGGGACACCGGCGAGGACCAGGTCCTGGTCGAGGCCCGCGAGATGACGGACGACGAGGAGTCGGATGTGGACGCCTTCGGCGACGACGACGACGAGGACGAGGACGGGCCGGACATCCTCCGCGTCCGCATGACGGCCGCCGCAGCCCGCGAGTTCGTGGCTCGTGCCCTGCGGGTGATCGCTGCCGGGCGCCCGCCGTGCCCGCTGTGCGGCCAGCCGCTGGATCCGCAGGGCCACCTCTGCCCGAGGCGGAACGGGCACCTCCTGAACTGAACCCGGTGGACGACCCGCCCCTGGCGCATGCGCTGCCGGACGATGACGCTGCCGACGGCGACGCGGACGAAGCCGATGGTGAGGCGGTCCGGGTCTCGGTCGAGGAACTCGGCCTGCCGATGCCCGCCCTGCCCGAGGATGCCGCGCTCCGGCTCCTGGCCGGCGGCGAGCTCGCCATCGTCGGGCAGCTGTGGGTGTCGTCGAACGGCGCCCTCCTCTGCGTCGTGAGCTCCGGCGATCTCGAGGCGGCCTGCATCTACAAGCCCGTCGCCGGCGAGCGGCCGCTCCACGACTTCCCGGACGGCACGCTCGCCCGGCGCGAGGTCGCCGCGTTCGCCGTCTCTCGGGCCAGCGGCTGGAGGATCGTCCCGCCCACGGTGCTGCGCGATGGCCCCGCCGGGCCCGGCATGGTCCAGCTCTGGATCCGCAGCGACGGCGTGACGGACCCGGTCGAGCTCGTGGTGGCTTCGGACCCGCGCCTCCGGCGGATCGCGGTCTTCGACGCTGCCGTCAACAACACCGACCGCAAGGCCGGCCACCTGGTGCCCGTCCCGGGCGGCCACATCTACGGCGTGGACCACGGCGTGACGTTCTCGCCGGTGCCCAAGCTCCGGACCGTGCTCTGGGAGTGGCGCGGCCAGCCGTTCGACGAGTCCGAGCTGGGTGTCCTGCGCACGCTCCGGTCCGGCATCGACGCCACCCTGGGCGACGACCTGCACGCGCTCCTCGACCCGGCCGAGGTGTCGGCCACGGCACGCCGCCTCGACCGGCTCCTCTCGGCGGGCGTGTTCCCGCAGCCCGACCCCCGCTGGCCGGCCATGCCCTGGCCGCCGGTCTGACGAGAAGTGCGGCCGGGATGTTCGGCCGGGATGGCGCACCCGCCGGCCGAGTGACTCCGGGCGGATCCGGGGGCCTCAGACGTCTCTGCCGGCCGGGCGCATCCGCTGACCGTGGCGCGCCGGTCCTCCACTCGTGCCCCCGATCGGGCACGATGGACGCATGCGACGCTGGAACGGCTGGGGCGACGAGGCCGACGACACCCAGGTGGGCGGGTCCGGGCACAGGTTCCTGGGCAGGACGCTCGGGCCCGGGATCCGGCCGCGGGACGCGACCCTGGCCCAGGTCGTGGCCGCCGTCCCGCCCAGCCGCCTGGAGGGCTGCGACGATCCCCTCCTCTCCACCGACCCTGAGCTCCGGGTCCGGCGGGCCCGCGGCCAGTCGTTCCCCGACCTCGTCGCGCTCCGCTCCGGCCGCCTCCAGGCGATCCCCGACGCCGTTGCCCGCCCCCTGTCCAACGCGGACGTCCGCCACGTCATCGACGTCGCGCGCGAGCACGCATCCCGCCTGATCCCGTACGGCGGCGGCACCAGCGTCGTCGGCGGGGTCAGCGCCCGCCCGGGCCCGGACCCCCTCATCACCGTGGACCTCGCGGGGCTGAACACGGTGGGCGCGGTGGACGAGCGCAGCGGGCTCGCCACCGTGGGCGCCGGCATCACCGGCCCGGACCTTGCCACCGAGCTGGCGGCCCGGGGCCTGACGATCGGTCACGAGCCGCAGTCCTGGGAGCTGGCCACCGTCGGGGGCTGGGTCGCGGCGCGTGGATCGGGCCTGAAGAGCCTCGGCATGGGGCGGATCGAGCAGCTCTACGCGGGTGGAACCCTGGAGGCCCCGGCCGGGACCCTGGACATGGCACCCTACCCGGCATCGGCCGCGGGCCCGGACCTGCGCCAGCTCGTCCTGGGCTCCGAGGGCCGCCTCGGCTTCCTGACCGATGTCATCCTGCGCGCCGCTCCAATCCCCGAGGAGGAGCGGATGGAGGCCTGGGCGCTGCCGGGCTGGGGAGAGGGCCAGGAAGCCGTCCGGGAGCTCGTGCAGGCCAGGGCCGGCCTCTCCCTCCTCCGCCTCTCCACGCCCGCCGAGACGCGGACGCTCCTCGCCTTCGCGGATCGCCCGGCGCAGACCCGAGCCCTGACCACGTACCTCCGGGCACGCCGCCGGCCCAGCGACTGGGTCCTGCTCCTGGTCGGCGTGTCGGGGCGACGACGGATCGCGAAGGCCGCCGGCGCGGAGGCCGCCTCGGTGCTCCGGAAGCACCACGGCACGCGGATCCCGTCGCTGGCAACAACCTGGTATCGGACCCGGTTCCGCTCACCCTACCTGCGCAACGCGCTGTGGGCCGCCGGCTACGGGTCGGACACCCTGGAGACCGCCTCGGACTGGTCACACGTGCCGCTGCTCCTGTCGCGCCTGGAGGCGAGCCTTTCGAACGCCCTCGCGCCAGTCGGCGAGCGGGTGCACGTGTTCACGCACCTCTCGCACGTGTATCCGTCCGGGTCCAGCCTCTACGTGACGTACCTGTTCCGGCTGGCGGCGGACCCGGACGAGACGCTGGCTCGCTGGCAGGCGCTGAAGCGGGCGGCATCCGACACGATCAGCGCCGAGGGAGCGACGATCACCCACCACCATGGCGTTGGCGTTGACCACGCGTCGTACCTCGCCGCCGAGAAGGGCCCGCTCGGGATGGCCGCGCTCCAGTCGATCGTCCGGACGTTCGATCCCGAGGGGTTGATGAACCCTGGGGTGCTCCTCTCGGACCGGCACGGCTGAGGACGGGCAGCGGCGTGACCGCGGACCGGATCCTGGCCCTCGACGTCGGGACGCAGAGCGTGCGGGCCATGGTCTTCGATCCGGCCGGCAACCTGCTGGCCCGGACGAAGGTCCCGATCGTGCCCTACGTCCCCGGTCCTCCCGGTTGCTGCGAGCAGGACCCGGAGCTCTACTGGCGCTCGATCGGCGAGGCGTGCCGGCTGCTGTGGGCGCTTCCCGAGGGAAGGCGCGACGCGCTGGCGGGCGTGGCGCTGACGACGCAGCGCGGCACCGTGGTGATCACGGACGAGGCCGGCGAGCCGCTCCGCCGCGCGATGATCTGGCTGGACCGCTGCCGCGCCGAGGGCCTCCCCCGCGTCGGCGGCCGGTGGGGGCTCGCGTTCCGGGCGGCCGGCGTCACCGAGACCGTGGCGATGTTCCAGGCCGAGGCGGAGGCCAACGTCCTGCGCAGGACCGAGCCCGAGACCTGGGCCCGCGTCCGACGGTTCCTGCTCCTGTCCGGGTTCCTCTCCCACCGCCTCACCGGGCGCTTCGTCGACTCGGTGGCGGCGCAGGTGGGCTACATCCCGTTCGACTACAGGGCGCTCGCGTGGGCGAAGCCGTCCGACTGGAAGTGGCTGGCGATCCCGGTCGAGCGGGGCTGGCTCCCGGAGCTGGTCCCGCCGGGGGGCACGCTGGGGACGATCTCGGCCGCGGCGGCCGAGGCCACCGGCATCCCCGGGGGCCTGCCGCTGATCGCCGCCGCCGGCGACAAGGCCTGCGAGGTCCTGGGATCCGGTGCCCTCGACCCGCACGTCGGGGCGATCTCGCTGGGCACGACGGCCTCGTTCAACACCACGCACCGCAGGTACGTGGAGGTGATCCCGGCCGTCCCGCCGTATCCGGCCGCGGTCCCCGGCGCCTACAGCCTCGAGGTCAACGTCTACCGCGGTTACTGGATGATCGAGTGGTTCAAGCGCGAGTTCGGCGCCGCCGAGGTGGCCCGGGCGGCCGTGCTGGGCGTCGAGGCGGAATCCCTGTTCGACGACCTGGTCGCGCAGACGACCCCGGGCTCCATGGGCCTGGTCCTCCAGCCCTACTGGTCGCCCGGGGTCCGGGTCCCGGGCCCCGAGGCGAAGGGCGCGGTCATCGGCTGGGGCGACGTCCACACTCGCGCCCACCTGTACCGCGCGATCCTCGAGGGACTCGCCTACGCGCTGCGCGACGGCGCCGAGCGCACGGTCAGGCGCACGAGGGTGCCGGTGACCGAGCTGCGCGTCTCGGGGGGCGGCAGCCAGAGCCCGGCGGCGGTCCAGCTGACCGCGGACATCTTCGGCCTGCCGGCCTCGCGCCCGCACACGCACGAGACGTCCGGGCTGGGCGCGGCGATCGACGCCGCCGTGGGCCTCGGCCTGCATCCCTCGTTCGAGGCGGCGGTCGGTGCGATGACCCGGATCCACGAGACGCGGGACCCGGACCCGGCCGCCCACGAGCTCTACGAGCAGCTGTATCGCGACGTCTACCTCGAGCTCTACGGGCGCCTGCAGCCGCTCTACACGCGCATCCGCAGGATCACCGGCTACCCGCCCGAGGTCTGATTCGCCGGCACCGCACCGGCGGTCGACGGGCTGCCGGGCCACCGCCGGCTGGCTTCCCGGCTGTCGTCGATCCGCCCTGGGCCGCTCGCTCTCGATCATCCGTTCGACAAAGCATTTGACAGGATCGCCGCCAGCACGCATGCTTCGCCCATCGCCCGATTGCACGCGGCCACCCAGGCTGACGCCCAACACGCGCTTCCGTCGCCGCGCCGGGTCCATCAACACGCCGCTCCGGCCACCGTATGTCCGGCCGTTGGAGCGGCAGGGCCACCGTCCCAATCCGACGGAGCCCGGAAAGGATCACTCTCACCCATGTTGTCCCGCGCTACCACGAGTGCCGTGGCGTATCGCGCGAGCTCGATGCGCCGCATGCGACGCCGCGTCGTCAACGCGACCCGGCCCTACTGCGCCACCAACGGCTGCACCAGCTTCCTCGTCGTCGACGAGCAGGCCGGCGTCGCCCATTGCGAGATCTGCGGCTACACGCGCAAGCTCGGCTGAGCTTCGGCGTCACGCCCGCTCTCGCCCCTCCGGCCGGTCCTCCTGGGCCGGCCGTTCGATTCCCGGGCGCGTCCGACCCGGCCCGCGGGATGCGACGCGACGGCGCGATCGCCACCCGCCCTCCATCATCCTGCCAATACCGAGCAACCGGCCCGGCCGGGAAGGAGACCGATGACAGGCGGCAGGATCCTCGATCGCGCGCGGCTCCGGAATCTCATGGCGGCCGAGATGGCCGCCTTCGAAGAGGCGAACCCGCGATCCCGTGCCCTGTTCGAGCGGGCCAAGGGATCCCTGCTGGACGGCGTCCCGATGAACTGGATGGTCAAGTGGGCAGGTCCGTACCCGCTGTTCGTGGACTCCGCCTCGGGCGCGCACGTCAGCGACGTCGACGGCCACGAGTACGTGGACCTCTGCCTGGGCGACACCGGGGCGATGGCCGGTCACGGCGCCGAGGCGACCGTCCATGCCGTGGAGCACCAGGTGCGCCGCGGGATCACCCACATGCTTCCCACCGAGGACGCCGCCGTCGCCGGCGACGAGCTCCGCCGCCGGTTCGGCCTCCGCTACTGGCAGTTCACCGTCACCGCCACGGACGCGAACCGCTTCGCGATCCGCCTCGCCCGCCACATCACGGGCCGCGCGAGGATCGTGGTCCACAACTACTGCTACCACGGCTCGGTGGACGAGACGTTCGCCGTCATCGGGGAGGACGGGGGCGCGATCGCACGGCGCGGGAACATCGGCAAGCCGGTGGCGCTGTCCGAGACCACGCGCGTGGTGGAGATCAACGACCTCGACGGCCTGGAGCACCAGCTTGCGCACGGCGACGTCGCGGCGGTGCTGATCGAGCCGGCGCTCACCAACGTCGGCATCGTCCTCCCGGAACCCGGGTACCACCAGGGCGTGCGCGATCTGACACGCCGGCACGGGGCGTTGCTGATCAACGACGAGACGCACACCATCTGTGCAGGCCCGGGCGGCTACACCGGCGCCCACGGCCTGTCGCCGGACATGCTGACCATCGGCAAGACGATCGGTGGCGGGATCCCGGCCGGGGCCTACGGGTTCACCGAGAACATCGCGGACCGCGTCCACGCGGGGATCGAGCGCGAGGACTCCGACGTCGGCGGGATCGGCGGGACGCTGGCGGGGAACGCCCTGTCGCTGGCCGCCATCCGCGCGACCCTGACCGAGGTCCTCACGGACGAGGCCTTCGCGCGGATGATCCGGCTCGCCCAGCGGTTCGAGGCGGGCGTCAACGGCGTGCTCCGGGCGAACGACGTGCCGTGGCACGTGACGCGACTGGGGGCCCGCGCCGAGTACCACTTCCTGCCCGACCCGCCGCGCACCGGCGCCGAGCAGGCGGCAGCCGCAGACGCGGAGCTGGAGCGGTTCCTGCACCTCTGGGCGATGAACCGGGGCGTGCTGATGACGCCGTTCCACAACATGGCGCTGATGTGCCCGGCCACGACCGACGCGGACGTGAACCGGCACACCGTCGTGTTCGCGGAGGCGGTCGAGGCGCTGTTCGGGGACTGACAGATGCGGCACGGCGATCGGCGCCAGCCCATCCGAGGCCGGCGCCGGCGCTCACGAGTTCGGCGCGAGCCAGCCCTGGACGAGCGTGTAGATCACCCCCGCGGCAACGAAGGCAAGGCCCATCAGGACCAGGCGGCGACCGGCGGGCCGGTGGAGCGGTCCCGCCATCAGGGCGCCGAGCGCCAGGATGACGATCCCCCCGACCAGGAACACGACCTGGATCGGGTCGTCCAGCCCGAAGAACCGGAATTCCGAGACATCCACGCCAGGCCTCCGCGGCGACACCGGGGCCAAGGGTACACGGCCCACCGACGACGGTGCCGGGCCTTCCGGCGGTCAATCACCCGGTCGCAGCCACCAGCGGCGCTCGCTGACGTGCTCGCCGCCCAGCTCCTCGTCGATGTCCTCTCCCGGGATGAAGCCCCGGGCGACGTAGAAGGCCTCGCCCAGCTTGTTGCCGAGGAGCACGTCGGCCGCGACCGGCAGCCCCGGGTGGGCGCCCGTGATCGCGTTGAGCAGCGCGGTCCCAAGGCCCAGGCCGCGCTGCTGCGGGTGGGCGTAGATGGCGACGAGCGTCACCCGGTCGGGCTCGATCGCGCTCTCCGCGAACGCGGCGACCGCATCATCCGGGCCGGCCACCCAGGTCTCGTCGCGCTCGATCCGGTGCGCCACCCGGTCCTCCGCATACGCCCGGTCGAGGAACCAGTCGATCGTCTCGGGTCGGAGCAGGTCGCGATACGTGTCGCGCCAGGCCGCGTCGGCGATCGCGCGGATGGCCGGGGCGTGCGACGGCGTGGCGCGGCGCACGCGGATCGGCGGCTGGGCGTCGGGCGCGGGCAGTCGATCGGTTCCGACGGGGACGGGCACACGCGGAGTGTACCCACCGGAGGCTGGCTACACTCACACGGATGAGAGGCAGCAGGTCCGGCCGCGAGGCGGGCGTCGGCGTCCGCCCGGGCCACCGGCTGGCGATAGGCATCGCCGGCGCCTCGGTCGCGATCGCGGTCCTCGTGGCCGGCACCCCGCTCGGGCGCGCCGCGAGCGCCGATCTGACCGGCACCCTCGTCCCCGTGGCGGAGGCGGTCACCCAGCCGCCGGGCGGGTCCCCGGTCCCGACGCCGCCCGCCGGCGCCGTGTCGCCCGACCCCAGCCCGTTCTTGTCCTCTGGGACCGCTGCGAACCCGACCCCGGTGCCGACGAGCGGGTCGTCGCCCACTCCTGCGCCATCGGCCGCCCCGGTGAATGGTGAGGGCGGCGGGCCCGGGGGGTTCCTGGGCACGCTGCTCGTGGTCGTCGTGGTCGGTGGGGTCTCCACCTTTCTCGTCCGGGGGTTCGCCGGGTCAGGAGGACGCCGCGGCCGCTGATCCGGGCTGACCGGTCGCGGCGCCTCGACGACGTCGAGTCCCCGGTGATCGGCACGTTCCGGTGCGGGAGGGGGCACGCCGGCGACCTGGGGGGCCTGCGGGGGGTCTCCACGGCGGGAGTGTAGACGAGCGCGGACCGCGAGCGTTCGGCTGCCGGCCGACCATGCCCGCTGCCACCGCGCTGCCACCACCGCCCTGATGACAGGCAAGCTGGCACACCGTCCCCGTACGATGGCCCGCGATGCAGCTGATCGACGGGCGACCCGTGTTCGCCGCCACGGACCTCGTGGGCTTTCTCGCCTGCAAGCACCGCCTCGCCCTCGAGCGGGCGGCGCTGCACGGCCTCGTCGCCAAGCCGATCCGGAACGATCCCTCGATCGACCTGATCGCCAAGCGCGGCCTGGAGCACGAGGCGCGCTACCTCGCGGACCTCCGGGCCCAGGGCCGGACCGTGGTGGAGATCGAGAAGGACGGCTCGGCGGTCGCGACGCCGGGAGCGGCCGAGGAACCACCCGCGCCGCGGGATCCCGGCGCGGAGCTGCGGGCCGCCGCCGCCCAGACCGTGGACGCCATGCGAGCGGGCGCGGACGTCGTCTACCAGGCGACCTTCTTCGACGGGACCTGGCGCGGCCACGCGGACTTCCTGCTCCGAACGGACCACCGGCCGGGCGAGCCCGACAGCGCCTTCGGCGCCTGGCACTACGAGGTGGCGGACACCAAGCTGGCGCGCCACGTCAAGGCCTCGGCGATCCTCCAGGTCTGCTCGTACGTGGATCAGCTGACGGCGATCCAGGGCCGTCAGCCCGAGCACCTGTCCATCGTCCTGGGCGGCAGCGCGCGGCCGACGGACCGTCGGCGGGTGGATGACTTCATGGCCTACTACCGCCGGGTGAAGCGGGAGTTCGAGGAAGCGGTCGGGGCGCACGGCGCGAACGCCGTCCCTGTCGCGTTCCCGCCCACCGGCTCCTACCCGGAGCCCGTGGAGCACTGCGACGTCTGCCGCTGGGCTCCGCAGTGCAGGGCCCGGCGCCGTGCGGACGACGACCTGAGCCTCGTCGCGGGTGCCGCCGGGCGCCAGCGTGCCGCGCTCAAGGCCCGCGGCGTCGGGACCCGTCGCGGCCTCGCCGGCCTCGAGCTGCCGATGGAACCGTCCCTCGAGAGCGTCGGGAAGGAAGCCCTGGCCCGCGTCCGCGAGCAGGCCCGGATCCAGGTGGCGTCGGAGGGCGCCGGCCGCGTCCTGTGGGAGCTGCTCCCCCTGGATCGTGGCGAGGACGGCGAGCCGGTCCCGCTCCGCGGGCTCCTCGGCCTGCCTGCGCCCAGCGAGGGAGACCTGTTCCTGGACCTCGAGGGGGATCCGTTCGCCCTGGACGACGGGGTGGACTACCTGTTCGGCATCCTCGAGCCACGCCTGCCGGAGGACGACCAGAGGTGGTCTGAGCCCGGCGCGGAGCGCGCCCCGAAGTTCCACTCGATCTGGAGCCTGGACGAGGACGGCCACGTAACCTGGGCCTCGGAGAAGGCGGCGTTCGAGGCGACCGTGGACCTGATCATGGACCGCTGGGCGCGGGACCCCGGCCTGCACGTCTACCACTACGCCGCCTACGAGCGGACCGCGCTGGGTCGCCTGGCCCAGCGCCACGGCACCCGCGAGGAGGAGGTGGACCGCCTGCTCCGCGGGGAGGTGCTGGTGGACCTCTACCGCGTCGTCCGCCAGGGGCTGCGGGCCGGCGTCGAGAGCTACTCGATCAAGAAGATCGAGCCCCTCTACGCGCTGACGCGGGAACAGGACCTCAAGGACGCGGGGAGCAGCATCGTCGCGTTCGAGACGTGGCTGGAGCTGGGTGCGGACACCCCGGTCGGGGATGCGGCGAAGATCCTGGACGGCATCGCCGCCTACAACCGGGACGACGTGTTGAGCAACTGGCGGCTCCGGGACTGGCTGGAGGAGCGGCGGCTGGACCTGGAGGCGCGCGAGGGCCGGCCGTTCCCCCGCCCCCTCGCAGGCGACGGGAAGGCGTCGGTGGAGCTGACGGACCTGCAGCGGCACGTCGCCGAGCTGATGGAGCGCCTGACGGAGGGCGTGCCGGCGGACCCCGCGGAGCGGGCGAGCGACCCGGATGCCAACGGCCGCTGGCTGCTGGCGCAGCTCCTGGGCTGGCATCGGCGCGAGGAGAAGTCGTCGTGGTGGCGCTACTACGACCTCGCCCGCATGAACGACGAGCAGCTCATCGACGAGCGGGAGCCGATCGGGGGCCTCGTGCCGGTCGGCGAGCCACGGGCCGAGAAGAAGTCGCAGGTCTGGACGCTCAGCTTCCCGGCCCAGGAGCACAAGCTCGGCCGGGAGACGAAGGTCCATGACCCGCGGACCAGGAGGGACGCCGGCGAGATCCTCCGCATCGACGAGGTCAACCTGACGCTCGAGCTCAAGCGCGGGCCGTCTCTCGCGGCGGTTGCCCTGCCGACCGCCCTCATCCCCAACGACGTCGTCGGCACCAGCGAACAGCAGGAGAGCCTCCTGCGAACCGGAGAATGGGTCGCTGACCACGGGCTGGTCGGGCCGAGGTACGTCGGACCGGGGGAGCCGGACCTCCGGGCAGCGCGGGCGCTGTTGCTGCGGACGCCGCCCGGCCGGGATGCCGGCGCCCCGCTGGCGGCCCCCGGCGAGGCGGCGCTGCAGGCCGCGGTCCGCATGTCGGTCCGGCTCGACGGCTGCGTCCTGCCCATCCAGGGCCCCCCGGGCGCGGGCAAGACCTACACCGGGGCACACATGATCGTCGAGCTCGTGGCGGCCGGGAAGACCGTGGGCGTGGTCGCGAACAGCCACAAGGTGATCGGCAACCTGCTGTCCGCCACCGAACGGGCGGCACAGGAGGCGGCGAAGGCTGGTCGGCCCGTCCGACCGATCCGGATCGGCCAGAAGCCGGCGCAGGATGCGAAGCCCGCCTGCCCGGGCGCCACCCCGCTGGGCTCAAACGCGGCCGTCGCCGCCGCGCTGCGCGCCGGAGCCATCGATGTCGTCGGCGCCACGGCGTGGGCCTGGTCGCGGTCGGAGATGGCGCTGCCCGAGCCGATCCTCGACGTGCTCGTCGTGGACGAGGCGGGCCAGATGAGCCTCGCCAACGTGCTGGCATGCGCGCCGGCCGCGCGCGCCATCGTGCTCCTCGGAGACCCCCAGCAGCTGGACCAGCCGATCCAGGGCAGCCATCCGCCCGGTGCCGAGCGCAGCGCCCTCGGCCACATCCTGGGGGACCGGGCGACGATCGGCCCGCACGAGGGGCTGTTCCTCGCCGACACCTGGCGGCTCCACCCGGACATCTGCTCGTTCACGTCGGCGGCGTTCTACGAGGGGCGCCTCCGGCCGCGGGAAGGGCTCGAGCGACAGGTCGTGCGCGGACACGGCGTGCTAGGCGGGACGGGGATGCGGTACGTGCCGGTGGAGCACGAGGGCAACGACACGGATTCCGAGGAGGAGGCACAGGCCGTGCTGGCCATCGTCCGGAGCCTGCTCGCAGGTGGACCGGGCTGGGTGACCTCGGACGGCGAACCGAGGCCGATCGGCCTGGACGACATCGTGATCGTGGCTCCGTACAACGCCCACGTGGGCCGCATCGAGCGCGCCTTTGCAGGCGCGGGCCTGGGCGACCCGTTCGTCGGGACGGTGGACCGGTTCCAGGGCCAGGAGCGGCCGATCAGCATCTACGCGATGGGCACCTCGGCACCGGAGGACGCACCCCGCGGCATGGAGTTCCTGTACTCGCTCAACCGCCTCAACGTGGCCACCTCGCGGGCCCGGTGCGTCGCGGCGGTGGTGTGCTCCCCTGCCCTGCTCCGGGTCGCCTGCCACACGCCGCGGCAGATGCGGCTGGCGAACGGGCTGTGCCTCGCCGTCGAGGCCGCCGAGACCGCGGCCGCGGGACGGCCGCGCACCACTGACCGGGGAACGGGGCAGGCGGTATGACCGATCGACGACACCGTATACCGGCTCCGGCCACGACCTCGGCCGTCGATCCGCTGACCTGGGACCCGCGGGCCGTCTCGGGCTCACGACACGACGCCGTCCTGTTCATGGACGTGGATTTGTCCGACTTCGAGGATCGCGGAGCCTCGTTCAACGCCTGCCTGTTTCGGGGGATCCGGTTCAATGCCTCGGTCCACATGGACGCCGCATTCACCAACTGCATGTTCGTGGGCTGCAACTTCTTCGACGTCCGGCTGACCGGCTGCAAGTTCGTGGGCAGCACCTTCGAGCGGTGCACCTTCGACCTGCTGGCGGTCGAGGGCGGCGACTGGTCGCTGGTCGGCCTGAGGGGCGCGGATCTGCGCAGGACCAGGTTCCACGGCGTCCGCCTGCGCGAGGCAGACCTGACCGGCGCCCGGTTCGAGGGGGCTTCGATCCGGGACTCCGACCTCTCGGGCGCCTGGCTGCGCGGTGTGTCGTTCCACGGTGCGGACCTGCGGGGCAGCGACCTGTCGGCGCTCGACCCCCTGCAGTGCGACGTGGGGGACGCCCTGATCGACGTCGAGCAGGCGCTGGTGATCGCGGCCGCGCTCGGCCTGCGGATCGGCTAGGTCCCCGGCTCCGTCGGGGTCTGGGAGCGGCGCGCCGTGCGGCGCTCGGGGCTGGGCTCGGTGCCGGGCCGGTGCGTGGAGGCGTCGCGGCGCCACAGCCGCTCCCCGTCCCGGACCACGTCGGTCGCGGCCAGGCCGGCCCGCTCCGCGACACGCTCCGAGGCGCGGTGGCCAGGGTGGACGTGCGCCGTGATCGTGGCTGTCCCCCGCGCCTCGATCCAGGCGACCATCGCCCGGGCCGCCTCCGTGGCGAGCCCGCGTCCCTGCCACGGCACGCCGATGACCCAGGCGATGTCCGCGGTGCACCCCCCGCCGGTGATCGTCGCCTGCACGAACCCGACCGCCTCATCGGGGTCGCGCGTCCGCACGATCCAGTTGTGCCACGCCTCGGCGCCGTCGGGCGACCGGCGGGCGATCTGGCGCCGGTACCGGGCGCGCAGCTCGTCCCGGGTCGGCGGGCTGCCCCCGGTGAACTCGTACAGCGCGGCCTCCGCCAGAACGCCCGCCATGTCGTCGGCATCCTCGACCCGCAACGGGACCAGGCGCAGGCGAAGGGTGTCCAGGACCTCGCCGTCCGGGGGCGGGAGGGTCTCGTTCTCGCTCACGCGGCGGGCGGGGAGGTCAGCCGGCGCCGGAGGTCAGCCGGCACCCGCGCCAAGCTCCTCCGCGACCCAGGCGGCCAGCACCCGGGCGCACGCCTCCACCTCGGCCAGCGGCACGCTCTCGTCCGCGCCGTGGGCCAGCCGGACGTCGCCGGGGCCGAAGAGCACGCACGGCGTGTCGCCGACGTTGATGAACAGCCGCATGTCCGCGCCGTAGGGGACGCCCAGGGCCCTCGGGCGCCGCCCGGTGACCGCCTTGGCGGTGGCGATGAGCCCCGTGGGCAGGGCGTGATCAGCGGGGACCCGGGCCGACGCGAACCGGGCACCGGTGATCTCGACCGTCGCCGGGTGGCCGCGCAGGAACGGGTCTCCCGCGCAGGCGCCCGCGATGCACGCCCGCAGCTCGCCGGCCGCCGCCTCCGGCGCCTGGCCCAGCCGCACGCCGTACCGCCCCTCGGCGACGACCCGGTCCATGACCGAGGACGCCCACTCGCCTCCCGCGACCTTGCCGACGATGGTCGGGTACGGCAGCCCGAGCGCCGTCATCAGCGGCTCGGTCTCGGCGGCGTTTCGCCGCTTCTCATCGGCCTCGAGCGCGCGCACCAGCAGGTGCAGGTTGTCGAGCGCCGACACCCCCTCGGTCCGGCGGCTGGCGTGGGCGGCCCGGCCCGGGACCGTGAGCCGGAACGTGATCGCGCCCGCGTGAGCGATGACGACGTCCAGCGATGAAGGCTCCGGGATGACGCACAGGTCCCCCGTGACGCCCGCCCGGATCGCCGCGAGGGTTCCCTGCCCGCCGTCCTCCTCGCTCGGGACCAGGGCCACGACCAGCTCGCCCTGCAGGCTGTCGAGCGCGCCCGAGACACGGAGCGCGCGGACCGCACCGAGGATCGCCGCGATGCCGCCCTTCATGTCGCATGCGCCACGCCCGTACAGCCGGCCGTCACGGATCTCGCCGGAGAACGCGTCGCCCGACCAGGTGGCGGGGTCGCCCGCGGGGACGACGTCCACGTGCCCCGACAGGATGAGCCTGAAGGGGCCGGGCCTGCCCGCCCGGCCGATCACGACGGGGAGGACGGTGCGCGACACCTCCTCGCCGGGCCAGTCGGGGTCGGCGCGGATCGCCCCGGGGTCCGGATGGAAGATCTCGACCGTCATGCCGAGCGCCTCGAGCCAGTCGGCGAGGCTCCCCTGGATCGCGACCTCGTCACCGGTGACGGAGCGCATCTGGACGAGGGCCGCGAGGTCCGCGGCGATGAGCTCCGGGTCGACGGCGGCGGCCGCGGCGCGGGCGGCCGGGGTGAGCCGGGTCGAACGCGTCGAGCGCGTCGAGCGGCCCGTGCGTGGCGCCCCGGATCCCGTCATGAGCGGAGCACCGGCCGCGTCAGGCAGGTGACCCCGCCGGAGCCGTTCTCGCCCACCTCGCACAGCGGGATCGCGTGGACCTCGCAACCCACGGCCTCGAGGCGACGGCGCGTGACGTCGTTGCCCTCCGCGGTGACCACCACGCCGGGTCGGACCGCGAGCACGTTGCACCCGAGCGTCGGGTACTCCTCCTCGGGAACCTGCACCAGCCGGACGCCGAGGTCCAGGAGCAGCCGGTACAGGCCGGCCGGGAGCAGCGGCAGGAACACGACGGCCACGTCGTCGGCCACGGGCGAGACCACCGACAACAGGTGGACCAGCTCGGCGGCACCCTTCCAGTACGGGACGTCGAAGATCCGCGCGTCACCGCCGGCGATCGCCGCCAGCTGCCGGGCGCCGTGCTCGTTCGTGCGAAGCGTCCGCCCGATGCACAGGAGATCGGGCCGGAGCCAGAACGTGTCGCCGCCCTCGAGCGTGCCCGGTGACTCGATCCTTCCCAGCGTCGGGATGCCGCGGGCGAGCGTCCACGCCTCGAGGACGGCGGGCTCGCCCGCGCGGCCCGGTTTGCCGGGGCGGAGCGGGATCGCGCCGCCGTCCGCGATGAGCATCGGGTCGAAGACGTAGACCAGGTCGGGGTCGTCCGTTTCGGCGTCCAGGACGCGGACATTCACACCCAGCCGCGTGAGGGTGTCCACGAGGCCGTGGTGCTCGCGGCGGGCGGATTCGAGATCCACCGGGCGGAGGAAGCCGGCCGCGGGGTCGTCGAAGGCCCGCGAGAAGGCCGCGCCGGGCGCCTTCACGAGGACCTCCCGGAGCGGTGCCGTCATGCTCTGGGCGCCCCAGGCGCGGTCGGTCGTCTGCGTCATTATGCCCTGACGCGTACCTCCGCCACCGGCGTGACCAAAGTCGGGGTCCTTCCCGGGCACGCCCGGTACTACGACCCCGCCGGACTCCCGCTGGGCTCCGGTCGACTTCACCATCGGCTTATACGACCGGTCTTTGCTGACGAGGCTGCCCAGACGGGTCTCTCCTGTTCCGGACCAGACCGTTGAACACGTGCCGCTCCCCATACCCCGGAGGGACCCGACAGGTCATCCCGAACACGACCCGCCGGACGTGGCCTTCGCCGTGAAATGAGCGGCTCGGCTCCCTCGTTGTTCCTCTGTCGAGGCTGCAGGACTCGCGATTGCTCGCTACGGCCCGTGCTCTTGCTCCCTCCAAGGAGGCTCTTGACGCCCCGCTCAGCCGGATGGCTCTCGCCATCCAACCGGGGCCTGCTACCGGGCGCTCGGGCGCTTACCCGGGCGGGACTCACACCCGCTGGCCTGGTCCAGCTTTCAGGACGCACCATTGGCGGAGGATACGGCCCGTGGCGCGCGAGCGGGGGCAGGGCCGGCCTTCTCGCTCAGCCTCCCGTGATCTCCCGCAGCTCGCCGAGCAGCCGGTCCACCTCGTCCGCCGTGTTGTAGTGGGTGAGGCCGATCCGGAGCACGCCCTGCGGCGCCAGCCCGAGCCGCTCGATGAGGCCGGTCGCGTAGAAGTCCCCCCACCAGGTCGCGATCCCCCGGTCGCCCAGCGCGGTTGCGACGGCCTCGGGCGTGTGCCCGCGGAAGGTGACGGCGGCGGTCGGCGTGCGCTCCGCGAACCGGGTGCGATCCGTGATCCCCCAGACCTTCGCGCCGGGGACGGCCTCCAGCCCGTCGAGCAGCCGGCCGAAGAGCGGCATCTCGTACGCGCGGACGGCCGCCATGCCGGCATGGGCCTCGAGGCGCCGACCCGTCATTCCCGGGAACCGCGCGGTGGAGGCGCCTCCGAACCGCCGGCCGACCTCCGCGATGTACTCCACCGCGGCGCGCACCCCGGCGAACCCCTCGAAGTTGCCGGTGCCGGTCTCGAACCGGTCGGAGGCGGGTCGCAGCTTGTAGGTCGGGAGGGCGTCAAGCACCTCGCGCCGGCCGTACAGCACGCCCACGTGGGGACCGAAGAACTTGTAGGCAGAGCAGGCGAGGAAGTCGGTCCCGATGGCCTGGACGTCGACCGGCAGGTGCGGCGCGGCGTGGACGGCGTCAACGTATGTCAGGGAGCCCGCCTCGTGGGCACGGCGGACCAGCTCGGCCACCGGGTTGATGGTGCCGACCGCGTTTGACGCATAGCCGAACGCGACCAGCCTCGGCCGGCCGTGCAACAGCGCGTCGAACTGCTCGATGTCGAGCGTCACGTCGTCCGGGCGGACGTCCACGGTCCGCACCGTGATCCCGCGGTCCGCGGCAGCGCTGCGCCAGGGACCCACGTTCGCCTCGTGGTCCAGGCCGCTCACGACGATCTCGTCGCCGGGCGCCATCGTGGCCGTGATCGACCGTGCCACGTGCATCGTCAGGCTGGTCATGTTGGCGCCGAGCTTGATCTCGGAGGCGTCGGCGGCATTCAGGAGATCGGCGAGCGCCTCGTGCGCATCCTCCACCACGGCATCGCTGCGGCGCGAGGTCAGGAACGGGCCGCCGTGATTGGCGTTCGACTCGCGGTAGTAGCGCGCCACGGCCTCGATGACGGTGGCCGGCACCTGCGTGCCACCGGGGCCGTCGAACAGGGCGACGGGCCGGCCGTCCTGCTCGATGGACAGGGCCGGGAACCGGGCGCGCAGCGCCGCGACGTCGAACTCGGGCATGGGATCCTCGCGGTATGTCGGGCCCCGATGCTACCCCCGCATGCGACCATCTCGTCCATGACACCAACGGCACGCGACGCGGGTGAAGCGCTCTACGCGCGGCTGTATGACGCCATGCCGGTCGGGTGGCCGGGAGAGGTCGAGGCGTATCGCGCCTGGGCCCGTGAGGCGGCAGGGACCGGACCGGCCCGAGTGCTCGAGGTTGCGTGTGGCACCGGCAGGGTCTCGATCCCGCTCTCTGACGACGGCTGCGAGGTCACAGGCATCGACGCCTCCTCGGCGATGATCGAGGTCGCCCGAACGAAGCGTGCCGGTGGCAGCCCGCGGTGGGTCCTCGCCGACATGCGGTCCTTCGACCTCGGCCGCCGCTTCGACCTCGTGCTCATCCCGGCCCATTCGTTCCAGTTCATGACCACGGCCGGTGACCAGGTCGCGACGCTCCGGGCAGTCAGGCGGCACCTGGACGCAGGATCGCGGCTTGTCGTGCACCTCGATCGCCCGGAGGCCGGGTGGCTCGCGTCCCTGCCGCTCGAGCCCGCCCAGCCAGAATCGCGCGAGGTCGGCGGTGCCAGGGTCGACCCGGCGACGGGACAGGAGTGGCGCCTGCGGAGCGCGTGGTCGTGGGAGCCGTCGATCGAGGTCGCGACCGTGCACCTCGACTGGGTGCGGGTCGACGGTGCCGGTCGCGCCCTGGAGTCGATCGCGCGGGCGGCGATGCCGCTGAAGGTGATCGGGCGTGTCGAGATGGAGCACGCGCTCTCGAGGGCCGGGTTCGCGGTCGAGGCCCTCTACGGTGACTTCTTCGGCGGCCCGCTGTCGAACGACGCTGGCGGCCACTCGGTGTGGGTCGCCCGCGCGATCTGATCGCAGCTATCTCACCGACTCATTGTATTGTCAACTAGATTCATCATCGGGTAGGATGCCGCCATGACGTCCGAGCTCGTCCCCGACGGTCCCGGCACCAGGAACGGCACGGCAACGTCCGGCGCTGCCCAGAACGGCGCAGCCGGTCCCGGCACCCCCAACGGCGCAACCGATCCTGGCACCCCCAGCCGCGCGGCATCGTCCCGCGCCGCCCGGGTCTCCGCATCGGACCCCCGCCTCGCGGCCTGGCGCACCATGCTCCACGCGCAGTCGCACCTGGTCCGGCGCCTGGACGAGGACCTCCGCATCGCTCATGGCCTCTCGCTCGCCGAGTACGACGCACTCATCCAGCTGGTCGACGCTCCCGGCCGCCGCCTGCGGATGAGCGTGCTGGCCGATCGGGTCCTGCTCTCCCGGAGTGGCATCACCCGCCTCGTCGACCGCCTGGTGGCGGACAGCATGGTCGAGCGCTCCGTCTGTCCGACCGATGCTCGTGGATCCGAGGCCGCGCTCACGGCGGCCGGGCTCGACCGCCTTCGCCAAGCGTCGCGCACGCACCTCGACGGCGTCGCGCGCTATTTCCTGGACGTCGTGAGCCCGGAGGACCAGGCCGCGATCGAGCGCGGCCTCGGGGCCGTGGTGGTCAAGCTGGAGGCACCCGGGCACGCCGACGAAGCGTCCTGCTCGAGCCCCGACGAGGCCTGACGATCGACGCCCCCCGGGCGCGCGGGCGGGTCCTGGCGGGCACGAGCGGCTTCGCCTACGCGGGTTGGGCCCCGCGGTTCTACCCGGCCGGGCTGAAGGATCGCGAGCGGCTCCCCCACTATGCCGGGCGGCTGGCTGTGTGCGAGCTGAACAACACCTTCTACGCCCGCCCCACGGTCGAGCGCATCCGGGCCTGGCGCGACGCGGTTCCGGACTCGTTCCGGTTCGTGGTCAAGGCACAGCGTGGCGCGAGCGTCCGCGCGATGCGAGGGGGTGCCGACGAGTCCGTGCCGTGGCTGACCGAGTCCCTGCCCGAGTTCGGGGAGCGTCTCGGGGCGGTGCTCTTCCGCCTCCCCCGTGACGTGACCCGCGACGACGAGCGCCTGGAGGCGCTCCTGGCAGCCTGGCCGCGCGTGATCCCCCTGGTGGTCGAGGCACAGGACGCGTCGTGGCACGTGGACGAGACGTTCGCCGCACTGCGCGCAGTGGGATCCGTGCTTTGCACCACGGACGTCGACGAGCAGACGGATCCGCCGGACATCCGCAGGACCGGGCCATTCCTCTACCTGCGCCTGCGCCGGACGTCCTACGACGACACGGCCCTCGACGGGTGGGCGCGCCGCCTGGTCCCGTTCATCGACGACGGCATGGACGCGTTCGTGCTCTTCCGCCACGACGAGGGCGGGGCGAGCGCCCTCAACGCCGAAGGATTCGCCGCGCGCGTCGAGCGCGCCCGCGCGACCGGCTGATTTCGCCGACCGACCCCGGGCGAGCGGCTGACAAGGCCCATGCGAAGGGCGGGACGTGACCGGTCGTCCGGCGGGGCGCCGCCGGATCGGGAAGGTCCCCTTTGCCGGCGGACGGAACCCCCGCCAGGGCGCAGGAATCCCCAAATGCCCACCACCAGAGCCTTCGCCGGCCCGCCGGTCGGTGCCCGGGACGATCGCGAGCAGGGGACGGTCCCCGATCCCCGTCAATTGCAGCGCCCTGACGGCATTTCACGGCGTGGAGCCAGCGAATGCCCATCACGACGACATCTGGGGATTTCGGGCGAGCGGCAAAGGGGCGAGGCCGGGGTCGCGGCCACCGGGCGCGCCGGCCCGGGGTCGCGGTCACCGTCGGCCAGGAGATGGTCAAGGCGGGAGAGGTTCAGGCGCGTACGCTAGCGCCTGACGATGGCAGACGCGACCCCCATCCTTTCGCGCGCCCGCCCGATGCTCCGGCTCGCCGCCGCTGCACTGGGCGTTGCGGTGCTGACCGGCGCCTGCGGTGGTGCGGCCCCGTCCTGGACCTTCCCCGGCACCCCGAGCGCGCCCGCAAGCGCACCGTCCGGAGTCCCCGCAAGCGCACCGTCCGGAGTCCCCGCAAGCGCGCCGTCCGGAGTCCCCGCCGTCGGTCCGGATCTCGGCGCCGTCACCGTGGCGTTGCAGTCCGTGACGGGCGGCCTGGACGCCCCCCTCTGGGTCACGGGCGCCGGTGACGGCTCCGGCCGCCTGTTCGTCGCCGAGCAGGGCGGCCGCGTCCGCGTCCTCCGCGACGGCGCGCTCCTTCCCGCGCCGTACGTTGATCTGGCCGACCGCGTGACGGCCGGGGGCGAGCGCGGCCTGCTGGGCATGGCATTCGCGCCCGGCTTCGGCTCCGGTGGCGAGACGCGCTTCTACGTCCATTACTCCGGCAGGTCAGGCGAGACAACGATCGCGGAGCTGCGCGCCACACCGGGCATCGACACCGTGGACGTCACGACGGAGCGGGTCCTGCTGACCGAGCCCCAGCCGTATGACAACCACAACGGCGGCTGGATCGGCTTCGATCGGACACGCATGCTGCTCGTCGGGCTCGGCGACGGCGGCGACAGCGGCGACCCGCAGAACCGCGCGTCGCGCCTCGACACGATCCTGGGCAAGATCCTCCGGCTGGACGTCCTCGGGGCCACGGGCGGCAAGCCCTACGGGATCCCGGCGGACAACCCGTTCATCGGACGGTCCGGCGCCCGCCCGGAGATCCTCCACTACGGCCTGCGCAACCCGTTCCGGGCGAGCGTGGACCCGGTGACGGGTGCGCTGTGGATCGGTGACGTCGGGCAGAACCTGTGGGAGGAGATCGACATGGCGCCCGCGGACGCCCGCGGCCTCGACTTCGGCTGGCGGCGCTGGGAGGGGCGTCACTGCTACAACCCGGCAGTCGGCTGCTCCCCGGCCGGCGTGACGATGCCCGTGGCCGAGTACGGGCACGACGCCGGCTGCGCGGTCATCGGCGGGGTCGTCTACCGCGGGGACGCGATCCCCGCCCTGCGAGGCGCCTACCTGTTCTCGGACTACTGCTCCGGGACGCTATGGGCGATCGATGCGGGCCTCGGCGGCCCGCAGATCCCGGTAGCGCTCCTGGAGACCGGCCGTTCGATCAGCTCGATCGGGACCGATGACGCCGGCGAGGTCTACCTAACGGATATTCGAGGCGGCGAGCTGTTGCGGCTCGTCCCCGCCGGCTGAGCCCCAGGACGGAGCGAGGCCAGGCTGGGAAGCTTCACGCGGCGGCGCCGGAGCCGGCGGACGCGGCCGGACGCTGAACCGGGTGCGCGACGGGCCGCAGGAACAGGGCGAGCACGATCCCCACATACCCTGCCCACACGAGCAGCGTGGCGACCTCCGGCTGCGAGCTGTAGCCAAGGAGCGCCCTCAGGAACTGGCCCGCGATGAGCGGGAGGCCGTCGGGGGCGCCGGCCATCGGCGCATAGGGCAGGACGGCCGAGATGTCGAACGCCGTGCCCGTCCCGACCGTGATCCAGCCGATCTCGATGAACTCGTGGACCGCGCTCGAGAGCAGGCCTCCCGCGACGAAGATCAGGGCGATCCCGGTCCAGCGGAAGAACGCCCGGAGGTTGACCACCCGCGCGCCATGGAAGAACCCGACCCCCAGCACCATTGCGATCGCGAGCCCGGCGACGGCACCGAGCATGACGCTCGGCGCTCCGTCCCGGGCCGAGGCGGCGAGGCCGACGAGGAACAGCGACGTCTCGAGGCCCTCGCGGATGACAGCGGTGAAGGCGAGGACGACGAGACCCAGGACGGCGCCGTCGCTCAGCACCCGGTCCACCGCGGCCTGGAGCGCGCCGCGGACGCCGGCGGACTGCCGGCGCATCCAGAACAGCATCCAGGTGACCACCGAGGCCGCGAGGGCCATGGCCAGCCCCTCGAAGACCTGCTCCCACGGAGCCTGCAGCTCGCCCACGGTCACGAACAAGGCCCCGCCGGCGACCACGCTCACCACGACGGCCGCGCCGGTCCCGACCCAGATCCGTCCGAAGTGCTGCCGGTTCCCCGTTCGCGCGAGGTAGGCGAGCAGGATGCTGATGATCAGCGCCGCCTCGACGCCCTCGCGGAGGCCGGTCAGCAGGCCGCTGGAGAAGGATCCCAAGTCCACGTATGGCTCTCGTGGCACGCCGGTTGTGGGACGCGAGGACGCCCGGCTGGACGGATCTCGGTCGCGGGATCGTAGGTCGCACGTCAACCAGCGTCAAGCGCCCCTGACATTCGAACGCAGGTCTGCCTGCATCGTGTGATCAGGTCGCCGAGGCGCGCGACTTCGCAAGGTCGCGAGCCCTGACCGCCCGACCCGGCGGGCGGCGAGGGCCGGGCTACAGGACCAGGGGATCGGGCCCGTCCGGGTCGAGCCCGAGGTCCCGGACCGCCGCCGCCGCAGACGCCGGATCGTAGGCGCCGGCGCGGGCGAGCCCGGCGAGGGCCGCAGCCGCGATCGCCGGCGGATCGATCTCGAAGTGGTCGCGGAGGGCCTCGCGCGTGTCGCTCCGGCCGAAGCCGTCCGTGCCAAGGGTGAGATACGGGGCCGACACCCAGGGCGCCACGAGGTCGGGCAGGGTCCTGATCCAGTCCGTCGCCACCACCACCGGCCCGCCATCCGCGCCGAGCACCTGCGCCACGTACGGCACGCGTGGCGGCCGATCAGGGTTGAGCCGGTTCCAGCGCTCCACCTGGAGCGCCTCGTGGCGGAGCTGCTGGAATGAGGTGGCGGAGTACACCTCGGCCCTGACCCCGTATCGCTCGGCCAGGAGGTCCCGCGCCGCCAGCACCTGCGGCAGGATGGAGCCCGAGCCCACCAGCCGGACCCGGCCCCGGGCGTCCGCGATCTCCGGGGCAGCCGCGAAGCGGTAGAGGCCCCTGACGATCCCCTCGTCCACGCCCTCGGGCTTGGCCGGCTGCGGGTAGTTCTCGTTGTAGACGTTGACGTAGTAGAAGACGTCCTCGCCGTCGCCGAACATGCGCCCGATGCCGTCCCGGACGATCGCCGCCAGCTCGTAGGCGAAGGCCGGGTCGTAGGCACGGACCACGGGGACGGTGGACGCCAGCACCTGCGAGTGGCCGTCGTCATGCTGCAGGCCCTCGCCCGCGAGCGTGGTCCGGCCGGCCGTGGCGCCGATCATGAAGCCGCGGCCGCGCTGGTCCCCGAAGGCCCAGGCCTGGTCGCCGGTCCGCTGGAACCCGAACATCGAGTAGAAGATGTAGAAGGGGATCATCGGCTCGCCGTGCGTCGCATAGGCCGTGCCGGCGGCCTGCAGCGAGGCCATCGAGCCCGCCTCGTTGATCCCCTCCTCCAGCACCTGCCCGTCGCGGGCCTCGCGGTAGGAGAGCACCAGCTCCGAGTCCACCGGGTCGTAGCGCTGCCCCTGGGCAGCGTAGATGCCGACCTCCTTGAACAACGGGTCCATGCCGAAGGTCCGCGCCTCGTCCGGGATGATCGGCACGATCCGGCTGCCGATCCTCGGATCCCGGATCAGGTTCCGGAGGAGCCGGGCGAAGACCATCGTCGTGGAGACCGCGGTCGTGCTGCCGCCGTTGAACTCGGCGTCAACCGGGAGGCCGGGCCGTGGCAGGGCAGGCGCCCGGACGACCCGGCGGGGAAGGGGGCCGCCGAGCGCTGCCCGACGCTCGAGCATGTACCGGATCTCGTCGGAGTCGGGACCCGGGTGGAAGTACGGGGCGTCGCGGAGCTGGTCGTCGGGGATCGGCAGCTCCAGGCGGTCCCGGAAGACCCGGAGCTCGTCCTCGCTGAGCTTCTTGGCCTGGTGGGTGATGTTCCGGGCCTCCACACCACGGCCGAGGGTCCAGCCCTTGACGGTCTTGGCGAGGATGACGGTAGGGGCGCCGGTGTACTCCGTCGCCGCCTTGTAGGCGGCGTAGACCTTGTGGAGGTCGTGGCCACCGCGGCGCAGGCGCAGCAGGTCGTCGTCGGAAAGGTGATCCACCAGGCGCTGCAGCTCGGGCTCCGGCCCGAAGAAGTGCTCGCGGACGTAGGCGCCGGTGGAGACCGAGTACTTCTGGAACTCGCCGTCCAGCGTGGTGTTCATCTTCTCGACCAGCACGCCGTCCACGTCCCGGGCCAGGAGATCGTCCCACTCACGGCCCCAGATCACCTTGACGACGTTCCAGCCCGCGCCGCGGAACAGGCCCTCCAGCTCCTGGATGACCTTGCCGTTGCCGCGCACGGGTCCGTCCAGGCGCTGCAGATTGCAGTTGACGACGAAGGTGAGGTTGTCGAGGCCGTCGCGCGCCGCGAGGGAGATGCCGGAGATCGCCTCCGGCTCGTCCATCTCGCCGTCGCCCAGGAACGCCCAGACGCGCTGCTGGGACGTGTCCCGGATCCCGCGGTTCTGCAGGTACCGGTTGAAGCGCGCCTGGTAGACGGCAGCCAGCGGGCCGAGGCCCATCGAGACCGTCGGGAACTCCCAGAAGTCCGGCATCAGGCGCGGGTGCGGGTAGGAGCTGAGTCCCCCGCCGCCGGTCTCGCGACGGAACCGGTCGAGGTTGCGCTCGGTGAGCCGGCCCTCGAGGAACGCGCGGGCGTAGATGCCGGGCGCCGCGTGACCCTGGAAGAAGACCTGGTCGCCGCCGCCCGGATGGTCCTTGCCCCGGAAGAAGTGGTTGAAGCCGACCTCGTACAGGCTGGCCGCCGAGGCGTACGTGGCGAGGTGGCCGCCGATGCCCGGGAACCTGTTGTTGGCGCGCAGGACCATCGTCACCGCGTTCCACCGGATCAGGCGGCGGATGCGCCGCTCGAGCGCCTCGTCGCCCGGGAACCATGGCTCCTGCTCCGGGCTGATGGTGTTGATGTAGCGGGTGTGCGTGAGCGTCGGGAGGCCGACGTGGCGCTGGCGCGCCCGCTTCAGCAGCTTGTACATCAGGAACCGGGCGCGGTTCTCGCCCTCCTGGTCGAGGACCTGGTCCAGCGAGTCGAGCCACTCGCTGGTCTCGACCTCGTCGGGGTCCGGCAGCTGGTGCTTGAAATCGTCGAGATGCATCGGGGCTCCGTGGTCGCATCGGCGGCGCTCGCCCGGGCGGCACGCCCAGCGTAGCCCCGATGGACACGGCCTGCGTGGGCGGGCGGGCCGTGCTGCCGGCCGGCGGTTCCGCGGCGGCAGAGTCCGTCGGGCGGGCACGCTCGCTCAGGGAGGCGTCCCATCAGCACCCGGCCGCTGGTACGCGTCGCCGGCGACGAGCCACGACCGCGGCACCCGCGACGAACCGGCCCCGGCGCGCTACGGTACGGGCATGACCAGCTACGGCCCGCGCGTCGCGCTCATCGTCGTCGACGTCCAGAACGACTTCGCCGATCCAGCCGGCAGCCTCTCCGTGCGTGGCGGTGCCGCCATCATCCCGATCGTCAACCGCGAGGCCGCGGTGGCCCGGGCGGACGGCGCGCTGGTGGCGTACAGCCAGGACTGGCACCCGCTGCATACGCCCCACTTCGCCGCCGACGGCGGGGCCTGGCCGGTCCACTGCGTGCAGGGGACCTGGGGCGCGGCGCTCCACCCGGACCTCGAGGTCCCGGCCGACGCCCCGATCATCCCCAAGGGCGCCAACGGCGAGGATGGCTACTCGGCCTTCACGATGCGGGACACGGAGACCGGGCGCACGATCCCCACGCGGCTCGAACCGCTCCTGCGCGACGCGGGCGTCGATCGTGTCGTCGTCGTGGGCCTCGCCACGGACTACTGCGTCCGGGCGACCGCGGCCGACGCCATCCGGCTCGGGTTCGCGACCACCGTGCTCACCGACGCGGTCGCGGCCGTGGACGTCCGCCCCGGCGACGGCGACCGTGCGCTGGAACACCTGCGCGAAGCCGGCGTCGTCCTGCAATCCAGCAAGATGCGCTGAGGTCACGATGCTCCGCCGCCTGCTCCTCCTCGCCGCGATCATCGGGCTCAAGGCCTGGCTCCTCGACCGGTGGCTCGCACGCCGCCGGGGCGCACGGCCCGCGGAGCCCCTCCGGATGCTCGTCGTCGTCGACGCCTCCCCAGCGGACACCTGGGCGGTGGTCGCCGACCTCCCGCTCCAGCCGGAGTGGATGCGGGAGATGCGGGAGGTTCGCCTCGCGACGCCTGGGCCGGCGCACGTCGGGACGCGGGGCGAGGCGACGGTCCGGATCGCCGGCATCTCGGTGACCGATCGCGTCGAGGTCACCGCCTTCGAACCGCCGACCCGCTTCGCCATCCGCCACGACGGCCTGTTCACCGGCGACGGCCTGCTCACGCTGGAGCCCGGTGCCGGGGCCGTCACGACGATCGTCCGCTGGGAGGAGACGCTGGCCCCACCGGTGCTCCCGGCACTCGGGGCGCTCGTGCTGGCGCCGATCCTCCGCTCGGTCTTCCAGGCCGACCTGCACCGGCTGGGGCGGCTCGTGGAGACGGGCTCGGCCGGCGACTGAGCAGGCCGGGCCGAGCGCGAAGCAGACCCAACCAGCCCACCGCGCCGAGCGTCAAGCCGATGCAGGTCCATCTCGTCGACGCCACCTACGAGCTGTTCCGCGCGCACTTCTCGCCGCGCCCGCCGGTCAGGGGCCGGGACGGGCTCGTCCTGTCGGGCGTGAGCGGCCTGGTGGAGCAGCTGTGCTACCTGGTCCGCGAGCAGGGCGCGACCCACGTCGGATGCGCCACCGACCGCGTCGTCCGCTCGTTCCGCAACGACCTCTATCCCGGCTACAAGTCCGAGGTGGGCATGGACCCGGCGGTCCTCGCGCAGTTCCCCATCGCCGAGGCCGCCATCGAGGCCCTCGGCTTCGTCCTCTGGCCGATGGTCGAGTACGAGGCCGACGACGCGATCGCCGCCGCGGCCGAGCGGTTCGCGGCGGACGGGCGGGTCGAGCGGGTCCTGATCTGCTCCGCCGACAAGGACCTGGCCCAGTGCGTTCGCGACGGACGCGTGGTGCTCTGGGACCGGCGCCGGGACCTGGTCTATGACGACGCCGGCGTGCGCGCGAAGTGGGGCGTGCCGCCCTCCAGCATCCCGGACCGGCTGGCCCTCGTCGGCGACGCGTCGGACGGCTTCCCGGGCCTGCCGGGCTGGGGCGACAGGTCCGCGTCGGCGGTGCTCGCGCGGTACGGGCACCTCGAGGACATCCCGCCGAACGCGAGCGACTGGGAGGTCGCCGGGCTTCGCAACCCCGTGGGCCTCGCGGCGACCCTGCGCGAGCGCATGGACGAGGCGATGCTGTACCGCGATCTCGCCCGGCTGCGGACGGCGGACGACGGCGTGTCGATCCCGCAGGCGGACGTGGACGGACTCGCCTGGCCGGGCGCCGTCCGCGACCGCTGGGAGGCGTTCTGCGACGAGTGGGCCCTGCCGAGGCTCCGTGCGCGACCGCCACGCTGGCGAACCTAGGCCGAAGGCTCCCGCGACAGCCGCAGCAGCTCTGCATGGTGCGGCTCCGGGGCCGCGACGCAGCCGAAGGTCCGCGTCGCCCGTGCCACGTCGAACCAGGCGCCGCCGTTCGCGTCCGTGACCACGGCCCCCGCCCGCTCCGCGATCAGGCCGGCTGCCGCGACATCCCACGCCGACATCCCGGCCGACTGGATATAGCCGTCGAACCGGCCACGAGCCACGTAGGCCATCGCCAGGGCGGCCGAGCCCATGTTCCGCGTGACGCGCACCGCCCGGCGCACCGCCCGCGCACGCGAGGTCACCGCCCGCCCGCCGAGCGCCATGGCGATCACGAAGTCGTCGAGGCGGTCCTTCGCCGACGCGCGGATGATCTCGTCGTCCAGCATCGCGGGCCCGTCGGCCGTCGCCCAGAACGTCTCCGAACGCATCGGATCGTGAACGGCGCCGGCGGCCGGCCGGCCGTCCACGACCAGGCCGACCGACACGCAGAAGTGCGGGAGGCCGTTGGCGTAGTTGATGGTGCCGTCGAGCGGGTCGATGACCCAGGTCCGTCCGTGAGCAAGGCTCCGGGCGGTGAGGTCGTCGAGACCGCGGTGCTCGCCGGACTCCTCGGCCAGGATCCCGTCGCCCGGGAACCGGTCCCGGATGGCGCCGATGATGAGGGCCTCGGACAGGTGGTCCACCTCGGTCACCACGTCCTTGGCCGACTTGTGGTCCACCGGCCCCACCCGCTCGTACCGCTCGAGCAGGATCAGGCCGGCCTGCTCGGCGATCGCGCGCGCGAACGCGACGTCCGTCGCGAACCGGTCCGCGACACCCCGGGTGCTCACGGCGGCAGGGGCACGGCGCGTCGACGTCATCGGCACGCGGTCCGTTACAGGCCCGTCTCGAACAGCCGGATGTCGGCGGGCCCGGCGGCGTGGCCGTCGCCCCGGGTATGCCTGAGCGCCGCCATCGCCCCGAGCCCGTCCAGGTCCGCCGGGAACCGGGCGACCATGTCCAGCACGACCTTGCGGATCCGCCCGGCGTTCTGCTCGAACACGGCCAGGACGTCGTGGGCGGTGACCGCCGTCGTTCCCTCCAGCACGCCCGCGTCGTAGTCGGTGATCAGGGAGATGTTGACCACGGCCATGCCCAGCTCGCGGCACAGGTATGCCTCGGGGTACTGGGTCATGTTGATGACCTCCCAGCCGGCCTCGCTGAACCACTTCGACTCGGCCCTGGTGGAGAAGCGCGGGCCCTGGATGACGACCACGGTCCCGCCGTCGTGGACGGTGATCCCGTGCTCCCGGATGACCTCGAGCGCGATCCCGCGCAGCACCGGGTCGTAGATCTCGGCGGAAGAGACGTGGGACACGATGGGCCCGTCGAAGAACGTGTCGGCGCGACCGCTCGTCCGGTCCACGAACTGGTCGCAGACCACGAAGTGGCCGGGCTCCACGTGGAGCTGGAGCGAGCCCGCGGCGCAGGGGCTGATGACGGCCTTCACGCCCAGCGAGCGCATCGCCCACACGTTGGCCCGGTAGTTCACCTTGTGCGGCGGGATCGTGTGGCGGCGCCCGTGGCGGGGCAGGAACGCGACCGCGCGGCCGGCGACCGTGGCCAGGAAGAAGCTGTCCGAGGGCGGCCCGTAGGGCGTGTCGATCTTGGCCTCGCGCACGTCCTCGAGCAGCGAATAGAAGCCCGAGCCCCCGAAGACGCCGATCTCGGCCAGGTCCGCCATGACTGCCTCCTGCTGTGACGGGCATTCTCGCACGTGTCCCGTGACCACTACGATGGCGGTGACGAATTGGAGGGACGACCCTGCATTCAACGGAGGACCCGGCATGACCCTCACGCTCGGCGGCTGGAACGCGATCGGGATCCTCGCCGCCCTCGCGATCGTCGCGGGCAGCATCCTGCTCGTCGTCTACGCCGTGCGCCGGGGCCTCGTGAACCGGGAGCTGGACGGGACCGTCGAAACCGAGGACGCCGAGGGAACGATGCCGGCCGCGGCCGGCACCGCCGCAGCCCCGTCACGGACCCTGGGTCTCGCCGGGGTGACGCTGCTCGTCGCGGGGATCGTCCTGGGCGCCGTTGGCCTGCTCACCTCGTCCCCGGGACCGACGGCCGACGAGCCGGGCAACCCGCCGACCGATTGTGCGCAGGCGTGGAACGGGTGCCCGGAGGCCACCGCCGGCCCGCAGGCGTCCCGGACCCCGTAGCCCGCGTCCCAGTAGCCCGCGTCCCCGTAGCCCGGCGCCCCCGGGCTACCATGGCGGCGATGCCCCACTCCTCCGACACCCTCTCCGACGCGGCCCGCGCCTTCCTCGGCGCCGCTCGTTTCGCCACCGTCGCCACCACCGATGAGGACGGCGCCCCGCGCCAGGCGGTGGTCTGGTACCGGCTCCAGCCCGACGGCCGGATCCTGCTCAACGGGCGCCTGCCCCGCCGCTGGTGTGCCAACCTGCTCCGCGAGCCGCGGGTCGCCATCTCGGTCATCGACGCGGACAGCGGGTATCGCTGGCTGGGCCTCACCGGCTTCGTGGACGAGCTCGTGGACGACGTCGAGCCCGCACGGGACCACATCGTGGAGCTCGCCCACCGCTATCACCCGGAAGGCCCGAGCGAGACGATGATCGCCACGTTCCGCACCCAGCCGCGGATCACGTACCTGGTGCGGGTCACCGGCGTCTACGACCACCTCGAGGACTGACCCGGTGACGCCGCCGCGGGCCGGCACGGTCGTCGCGCTGGCCGGAGGCGTGGGCGGGGCCAAGCTGGCCGAGGGGCTGCAGGCGTGCGTGGGCGAGCGCCTCGCCGTCGTCGTCAACACCGGCGACGACTGCGTCCGGCACGGGCTGCTCGTGATGCCGGACCACGACACGGTGCTCTACAACCTGGCCGGGATCGAGCAGGCCGCCTGGGGCTGGGGGATCGAGGGCGACACGCACGCCGTGATGGCCCAGCTGGGCGTCTACGGCGAGGAGACGTGGTTCTCCCTCGGCGACCGCGACCTCGCGCTGCACATCGCGCGCACGGCGCGGGTGCGGGCCGGGGCGCGGGTCACGGAGGCGTGCCTCGCGGCGCAGGCGGCCCTGGGGATCACCGGCCGCATCCTGCCCATGACCGACGCGTCCGTGGCCACCGAGGTGCGGACCGCCGCGGGCTGGCTCGAGTTCCAGGAGTACTTCGTGCATCGCAGGCAGGAACCGGAAGTGCTGGAGCTCCGGTTCGCGGGAATGGCGGCAGCCTCGCCCTCGCCGGAGGTGGCGGCGGCACTGGGCGGGGCCTCGGCCGTCGTCCTGTGCCCGTCCAACCCGCTCGTGTCCATCGGACCGATCCTGGCCGTTCCGGGGATGCGGGACCTGCTGGCGGCGGCGCGAGAACGGGGCGTCCCGGTGGCGGCCGTGAGCCCGATCATCGGGGGCCGGGCCCTCAAGGGGCCGGCGGACCGGATGCTGGCCTCGCTCGGGCTCGAGTCGTCGTCGCTGGGCGTGGGCCGGCTTTACGCGGACCTCGTGGACACCTTCGTGCTGGACACCGTCGACGCGGGCTCGGTCGCCGAGGTCCGCGCGCTCGGCCTCCACGCGCTTGTCACCGACACGATCATGACCGACGACGCATCGCGCGCCCGCCTCGCCGCCGAGGTCCTTGAGGCGCTCGGCGCGGGCTGACTCGGGGGCGAGCGGCAACGCCGCCGCGCGCTAGCATCAAGACGTGAACAAGACCGTCGCCACCGCCGTGGTCATCCCCGTCCGCACCTTCGAGGGCGCGAAGTCGCGCCTGGGCGCCGTGCTGGACGCCGAGGAGCGCCGCGACCTCGTCGAGCGGCTGCTCAATCGCACCATCGCCGCGGCGCTCGCCACGCCGGGTGTCGCGGAGGTCGTCGTCGTCTCGCCCGATCCGGGCGTCCTCGAGGTGGCCGCGACCGCCGGCGCCCGGCCCCTGCTCCAACTGTCCCGGGGCCTCAACCCGGCCCTCCAGGAGGCGCGGGCCGCCACCCGGTCGGACCGGCTCCTCGTGCTCCCCGCGGACCTCCCGGGCGTGACCCCCGATGCCCTGGCGGCGATCCTCGCGGCGGGCGACGCGGCCGGTGCCCCCGCCGTCGTCCTGGCGCCGGACCGCCACGGCCGCGGGACGAACGCCCTGCTGCTCGCCCCGCCGGACGTCATCGACCCCGCCTTCGGCGGCGACAGCCGCGCCGACCACGCCTGGCTCGCGTCATCGGCCGACGCCGTGTTCGTCGAGGTGCCCGGGGCGCTCGCCCTGGACATCGACACGGCCGACGACCTGCTGCTGGCCGAGACCCAGCGCCCGGAAGCCCTCCTGCCGCCCGAGGACCAGCGGGCGACCGGCGATGCCACCCGCGCCGACACGACCGGCGATGCCACCCGCGGCGACACGACCGGCGATGCCACGGCCGACACCAGGCCCGGCGAGACCGCGCCCGACACGGGGCCCGATGGCCGCGTCGAGGTCCTCGCCCTCGCCGGCCTCCCGGAGGTTCGCCCCGGCGACGATCTCGGGGCGCTCATCGGCGATGCCCTGGCCGTCACGCCAGGGGTGCTCCCACTCCAGCCCGGCGACGTCCTGGTCGTCACCCAGAAGATCGTGTCGAAGGCGGAGGGCGCCATCGTCGACCTGCGGACGGTCACCCCGCGCCCGGAGGCCGCCGCCTGGGCAGCAGCCTGGGGCCGCGACCCCCGGCAGATCGAGGTGGTGATCCGGCAGGCCCGCCGCATCGTGCGAATGGCGTTCGGCGTCCTCATCGTGGAGACGGAGCACGGCTTCGTCTGCGCGAACGCCGGGGTGGACGCCTCCAACGTGGGCCCGGACTCGGGCAACACGGTCACGCTGCTGCCGCGGGACCCGGACGCCTCCGCGGCGCGGATTCGGGCGGCCGTCGGTGCTCGCTTCGGGCACGACCTGCCGGTGATCGTCTCCGACAGCTTCGGACGCCCGTGGCGCTGGGGCATCACCGACGTGGCCCTGGGCGTCTCGGGGATCCGCCCCCTCGAGGACCTCCGCGGCCGGCCGGACGCGGACGGCCGCGTCATGAGCACGACCGTGCGCGCCGTCGCCGACGAGCTGGCATCGGCGGCGGAGCTCGCCCTGGGCAAGACCGCCGGACGACCCGTGGCCCTGGTCCGGGGCGCCAATCCGCCGCTGGGCGAAGGTTCGATCCGGGACCAGCTGATCGCCCCGGAGCACGACCTCTTCCGCTAAGCCAAAGCCAGGCCGACACGGTTGCGCCGGCCGGCCTCTCGGGCCGGCAGCACGTGTTGGTCGCGCGGCGATCGAGGCCAGGGTCACTCGCTGGGAGCCGGGCGGTCCTCGGGCCGGAGCGGGAGCGTTACGCCAAACCTGCGCTCGCGCCTGCGACGTCGAGGCCCGAGCCAGGAACCGCCCGGGGAGGCCAGCGAGGCGCGACCCCGTTCGAGCCCTCGAGCCCGAGAAGCGCCGCCCACGCCATCGCGCGCGGAGCGGAATTGCGAGCGGCCTCCTCGTGCTGAGCCGCGGTCGCGGGCTCATCCAACCGCCGCCGTGCCGCCTCCCAGTTCGGCATCGTGCTCGACCGCTCGTCGTCTTCCCAGATCAGCCGGGACGTGAGGTGGTCGTTGGCCACGAACCAGTCGAGGTGACGGGTCTCCGGCCAGCCGGTTCCACGCCAATGCTCGAGGTAGGGTCCCGGGTCCGGGGCCGCAGGATCGCCTCGGGCAGGTCCTCGTTGACCCGGACACTCGATCCGCTGCACGTCGGCGGCCGGGCAACAGGTCGGGCACGTGGTCGCGTGAGAGGCCGCGATGCGTCGCGCCGCGCCGCCGGCCGACCGGAGCGCACCTCGACCGGGCGCGCCCCCCGCTCCGGCCGAGAGCGCTAACCTCGGCCCATGAAGGCAGGACTCCAACTCCCCTCGTTCACCTGGCCCGGCGGAACCGGGGCGATCGGGCCCACGCTGGCGCGCGTCGTGCGATCCGCCGACGACGCAGGCTTCGACTCGATCTGGGTCATGGACCACTTCTTCCAGATCCGGGGTGTGGGACGCCAGGAAGAGCCGATGCTGGAGGGCTGGACCGCGCTCGGGTTCATGGCGGCGCACTCGACGCGGGCGCGCCTGGGGCTGATGGTCGGGGGCGTCCACTACCGGATGCCGGGCCTGTGGGTCAAGGCGGCGACGACGCTGGACGTGCTGTCGGGAGGACGCGGCTGGCTGGGCATCGGGGCCGCCTGGAACGAGGAGGAGTCGCGCGCCCTGGGCTTCCCGTTCCCGCCGCTCGGCAGCCGGTTCGAGATGCTCGAGGAGACGCTGCAGATCGCCCACGGGATGTGGTCGGGCGAGCGGGGCTCCGAGGCCGCGTTCGCGGGCGCCCACTACCGGGCGGGCCGTCTCATGAACTCGCCCCAGTCGATCACGCGTCCGCGGCCGCCGATCATGATCGGGGGCGGCGGGGAGCGCAAGACCCTGCGCCTGGTGGCCCAGTACGCCGACGCGTGCAACGTGTTCGGCGGCCCGGAGACGATCCACCGCAAGTACGAGGTGCTGCGCGAGCACTGCGCGTCGGTCGGCCGGAACCCGGACGAGATCGAGCGATCCACGCTCCAGAACGTGCGGCTTGCGATCGACGGCGGCCAGGGCGAGAGCCCGGCGCTGGTGGTGGACCGGTTCGGCGAGCTGTCCGATGCCGGGGCGCAGCACGTGATCTTCTCGGTCCGTGACGTGTGGGACCCGCGGGTGATGGAGATCCTGGCCCGGGACGTGCTGCCGGAGCTTGCGAAGCTGGGCCGGTAGGAGCCCGGGGCCCCCGCCGGCGAACTGCCCCCGGGGACGGACCCGGCCGTCAGCCCGTCAGCCGCGCCTTCCGCACGTCGGGGACCAGCGCGAACCCGGCGCCGGCCGCCACGAGCGCCAGGCCCATGATCCTGAGCGTCGCGCCGCCGCCGATCGTGTCCAGCGCGATCCCGGCGGCGAGCGAGCCAACCGGCATGAGGCCGATGGACAGCGTCCGTGCCGTGGCGCCCACGCGACCCAGGAGGGCGTCGGGGGAGAGCAGCGTCCGCAGCGAGATGTACGCCACCAGGACGTTGGCATCCAGGATGCCGGCGAGCAGCGCCATCGCCACGATGACCGGGACCGTCGCGCCCACGGACAGGATCAACGTGGCGCCGAGGCCCGCCGCGCCGCAGAGCATCACCGGGCCAACCCGCCTCGGGGCGATCCGGGCGGCGACCAGCGATCCGCCCAGGGACCCGACGGCGAACGCCGACAGCACGAGCCCCACCACCTGCGATCCGAGGCTTCGGTCCACCGTGATGTAGAAGATGAGGCCGCTGGTGAGGCCCGCGGCGACCACCGAGGTCGTGGTCCAGAACACGATGACCGCCCGCAGGGTCGGCTGCCCCGCGACGAACCCGATCCCCTCCCGGACATCGGCGAGGATGTGCGTCTGCCGGGTCCGGGCCATGGGCCGGAGCGGCCGCCGGACGAGGAACAGCGCCCCCGCGGAGACCAGGAACGTGGCCGCGTCGATCGCGATCGTCGGCCCGGGTCCAATCGTCCCCGCGAGCAGGCCGGCCAGGGCGGGCCCCACGATCCAGCCGACGTTGAACACGGCCTCGAAGATGCCGTTGGCGCGGGGCACCTGGTCGCGGCCGACGAGACCCGGCACCGCGGCGGTGTAGGCCGCGAGCCACAGGACGCGCAGCGCGTTGAGCGGGAACGCGACGCCGACGATCACGGCGAGGGTCGGCCCGCCGATCCAGACCGACAGGGGCACCAGCGCGGTGAGCGCCGCCCTGCCCAGGTCCGCGAACAGCATCATGCGGCGCCGGTCCCAGCGGTCGGCGTAGGCCCCGGCCGGCAGGCCGATCACGAGGTCCGGCAGCGTGGACAGCACGCTCACGATCCCCATCGCGAAGCCGGAGCCGGTGAGGGCGAGGACCAGGAGTGGCAGGGCGGTGTTGCTGATCGCGTCGCCGAACGAGCTGACGCCCTGCCCCACCAGGACGACCAGGAAGTCGCGGTTCCGCCGGAGGGAGACCGGCGGGAGGAGGGCCAGGGTCGCCGGGACGGCTCCGGCCGCCGGCGCGAGATGGACCGGCGTCTCCTCGACGGCGTACGGGCCCGCGGACAGGTCGGGGCGGCCGGCAACTGACTCGGTGGGCACCGGACGAGGGTACGTGGCCCTGCCGCCCCGGGCGAGCCCGCGGCGCGTTCCATACCCCCAGGGGGTATCCGATCACCGTGGTATCGTGTCGTCAGGACAACCATCCCCGACAGGATCCACAATCGCACGATGACCGACGACACCAGCCGCGACGACGCCGCCAGCCCGCCCGCGGGCCTCACCCTCAACCTCGTGCCGCCGGCTGCCGGCGGGTCGAGCCTGAACCCGTTCGGCCCGATCTCGATCATCGCCGCCGACCCCGGTGCCGCCGAGCCGATCGCCGCGGGAACGGACGGTCGCGCCGTGGACGCGAGCCGGACGGCGTCGCAGGTCCTGATCGTCGGCTCCGGGCCGGCCGGCCTCACCGCCGCGATCTACGCGGCCCGGGCGAACCTCGAGCCGATCGTGCTCGCGGGCTCGGCGCCCGGGGGCCAGCTGATGCTGACCAGCGAGATCGAGAACTACCCGGGCTTCCCGGACGGGATCGACGGGCCTGACCTGATGGGCCGGTTCCGGGCCCAGGCGGAGCGGTTCGGCACCCGGGTCGTGGACGTGGACGTGGACCGCGTCGATCTCTCCGCGCGCCCGTTCCGGGCGTGGGCCCGAGGCGTGGAGTACCGCGGCGAGTCGCTGATCATCGCCACGGGCGCCTCAGCGATCTGGCTCGACATCGAGAGCGAGCAGCGGCTCCGCGGCAGGGGCGTGTCGTCGTGTGCCACCTGCGACGGGTTCTTCTTCAGGAACCGCGAGATCGCCGTCGTGGGCGGCGGCGACTCGGCGATGGAGGAGGCCAACTACCTGACCCGGTTCGCGAGCAGGGTCCACCTGCTCCACCGCCGGAACGGGTTCCGCGCGTCGAAGATCATGATCGACCGCACCTACGGCAACCCGAAGATCGAGGTCCACACGAACACCGCGATCGCCGAGGTGCTGGGCGGGTCGAAGGTCGAGGGGCTTCGACTGCGTGACACCCGCGATGGATCCGAGCGCGAGGTCCCCATGGAGGGCCTGTTCATCGCCATCGGGCACAGGCCCAACACGGGTGTCTTCGCGGGCTGGCTGGAGACCGACGAGAACGGCTACCTCGTCGCCCACGAGCACACGAACAGCAGGATTCCGGGCGTGTTCATCGCCGGCGACGTCCAGGACCACCGCTACCGCCAGGCGGTCACCGCCGCGGGCGACGGGGCCCGGGCCGCGATCGATGCCGAGCGATGGCTCGAGGCCGAGGGCATCGCGGAGGTAGCGGCCGCCACGGCGGCGCGATGAGCTTCCGCGGCGGGGGCATGCGGGGCGGCAGCCAGCGCGCCCAGGCCAGGGCCGGCGGGTCCGGCGGCCGCATGACTCCCCCGTCGGACGACTTCGTCCGCGTCCCGCCCGAGCGCCGCGCCCGCACGGTGCGCCGCATCGCCGGGTTCTTCCGGCCCTACCGCGGGCAGATCGCGGTCGTCCTGGCCACGATCATCGCGGTCAGCCTCATCGGCCTCGTCAACCCCTACCTGCTCAAGCTGCTGATCGACAACGTCATCGTCGGCGGCCAGTACGACAAGCTCAACCTGTATGTCGGGCTGATGATCGTGCTGCCGATCGTGACCGGGCTGATGGGCGTCGGGCAGAGCTACCTCAACAACCTCATCGGCCAGAGCGTCATGCAGGACCTGCGGAACGCGCTCTACGCCCACCTCCAGCGGATGCCGCTGCGGTTCTTCACGTCGAACCGCACGGGCGAGATCCAGTCCCGGCTGTCCAACGACGTCGGTGGCGTCCAGGCGGTGGTCACCGACACGGCGGCCTCGATCACGTCCAACGTGGCCGTCGCAGTCTCCACGATGGTGGCGATGTTCCTCCTGAGCTGGCAGCTCACGGTGCTGTCGCTGGGCATGCTGCCGTTCTTCCTCTACCTGACGTTCCGGGTCGGCAAGGTCCGCCGCGAGGTCAGCGGCGAGACCCAGAAGCGCCTGGCCGAGATGAGCGCGGTCACCGAGGAGACGCTCTCCGTCTCGGGGATCCTGCTGGGCAAGACGTTCGGGGCACAGGAGCGCTCCGTCGTGCGGTTCCAGGCGCTCAACCTCTCGCTCGCGAAGCTGCAGATCCGCCAGGCGATGGTCGGCCGCTGGTTCTTCGCGATCATCGGCACGATCTTCTCGATCATGCCCGCGTTCGTGTACTGGCTGGCGGGCACGATGGCCGCGAGCGGCAACCCGGCCGCGCCGACGGCGGGCGACATCGTGGCGTTCACGACGCTCCAGAGCCGGCTGTTCTTCCCGATGGGCCAGCTGCTCAACGTGCAGGTGGAGATCCAGGGATCGCTGGCGCTGTTCGACCGCATCTTCGAGTACCTGGACCTCGACCCCGAGATCACCGACGCGCCCGGGGCCGTGGAGCTGGACGCGGCGTCCGTGCGGGGCTCCATCGCGTTCGAGCGGGTGTCGTTCCAGTACCCCGCGGAACCGCCCCGGGCCCCGGTCGCCACGGAGGGCCAGGACGCCGATGCCCTCGACGGCGCCGGTGCCGTCGAGGCCGAAGATCTCGCCGAGGTGCTGCCCGCCTCCCTGTCCCCGTTCGGGCTCGAGGACGTCTCGTTCGAGGCGCGGCCGGGCGAGCTGGTCGCTCTCGTCGGACCCTCGGGTGCCGGCAAGACCACGACCACGTACCTCATCCCCCGCCTGTACGACGTGACCGCGGGTCGCGTGACCGTCGACGGGCTGGACGTTCGGGAGGTCACCCAGGATTCCCTGGGCCGCCTGATCGGGTTCGTGACGCAGGAGACGTACCTGTTCCACGCCTCGATCCGCGAGAACCTGCTGTTCGCCCGCCCCGACGCCACGGATGCGCAGCTCGAGGCGGCGATGCGCGCGGCGGCGATGCAGGAGCGGATCGCGGAGCTGCCGGACGGCCTGGACACGATCGTCGGCGAGCGCGGCTACAAGCTCTCCGGTGGCGAGAAGCAGCGGATCGCCATCGCGCGCGTGCTGCTCAAGGACCCGCGGATCCTGATCCTCGACGAGGCGACGTCCTCGCTGGACACGGTGAGCGAGCGGCTGATCCAGGCGGCGCTGGCCCGCTTGACCGAAGGGCGCACGACGATCGCCATCGCCCACCGCCTGTCCACGATCCTGCGGGCGGACCGGATCCTGGTGTTCGACAAGGGGCGGATCGCGGAGCGCGGCACGCACCGGGAGCTGCTGGCAGCGGGCGGGTTGTACGCCCGGCTGTACCACGAGCAGTTCGAGGCCGAAGCCGCGGCCCTCGCGGAGCTGGGCGCGCCGGCTTGAGGCCCGTGGCATTCCGGCTCCTCCCGCTCGACGCCCGCCGGTAGGTCACTGACCGGCCGGCGAGTGATGTCCGTGGAGCCGGCTCCCCACACGGCACTTGCATGACTATGCAGTGGCATTGTATAGTCATTCCCGTGACCACGCTCCGCCCGATCTCCGACCCCTCGAGCCTGCCGCCTGCGAGCGGCCCGGCGCGCCCGTGAGCGCGGACTCGAACGGCTCGGCGATCGCGGCGGATCGTGCGTCACCGACTGCGCCCGCCACCGCCCCGGCAGCCCTGCCCGGCACGCCGGCCGAGCGCGGCGCGCGCGCCCTCGCCGGCGACCCGGTCCGTGTCGCCATCGTGGGCGCCACCGGCTACGTCGGCGCGGAGCTGATCCGGCTCCTGGCGCTGCATCCCCATGCGGTGATCAGCGGCCTCGTTGGCCGGGAGCGCAAGGGCGATCCGATCGCCGGCATCCACCCGCACCTCGCCACCCGGGACCTGCACGTGCACGACCTCGTGCCGGACGACGCGGAGACGGTGTTCCTCGCGCTGCCGCACGGCGCCGCGGCTGCGCGGATCGACCAGTTCCTCGAGCGCGGCCAGACCGTCATCGACCTGGGGCCCGACTTCCGGTTGAGGGACGCCGCGGACTACCCGGCCTGGTACCACTTCGACCATCCGCGGCCCGACCTGCTGGCAGGCGCCGTCTACGGCCTGCCGGAGCTGCACCGCGCGGAGCTGGCGGCGCTGGGGACGAAGCCGGCCGCGATCATCGGCTCGCCGGGCTGCTACGCCACGACCACCATCCTCGCCCTTGCGCCCCTCGCGCGCGCCGGTCTCATCGCGGACCTCGTCGTTGACGCGAAGAGCGGCGTCTCGGGCGCCGGCCGGGACCCCAAGGCGGACCTCCACTTCGGCGAGGTCAACGAGAGCGTCAGGGCGTACGGCATCTTCACCCACCGCCACATCGGCGAGATCGAGCAGGAGCTGGCCGGCCAGTCCCCTGCCCCGGGCGCCAACCCGGGCGTCAACGGCATCGACTTCCTGCCGCACCTGGTCCCGATGACGCGGGGCATCCTGTCCGCCTGCCACGTCCGCACGACCCGCCAGGTGACGCAGGCCGAGCTGGACGAGCTGTACGCGAGCGCCTACGGCGACGAGCCGTTCATCACGGTCACCGACGAGCCGCCCGCCACCAAGCACGTCCTGGGCAGCAACGAGTTCCGCGTGTTCTGCCGCGTGGACGAGCGGACCGGGCGCGTCCTCGCGATCGGGGTGCTGGACAACCTGGTGAAGGGCGCCGCGGGCCAGGCGATCCAGGCCTTCAACGTCGTCCACGGGCTGCCCGAGCCGGCCGGGCTCCTCCAGCTCCCCCTGGCGCCGTAGCGCGCCCTCCCCGGCCTCCGAAGCGAGCCCACCCAGAGACCCGCCGATGCCCAACCCGCCTGATCCCGCTGCTCGCGCCGCTGGTCATCGACCTGCCGCCGGTGGAGCGCGCCGCGCGCATGCCGGGCGGCTTCTCGGCGGCCGGCGCCACGGCCGGGATCAAGGCCGCGGGAGGCCAGGACCTGGCGCTGGTGGTGGCGGACGGCGGACCCGTCCCGGCGGCGGCGGTGTTCACGCCGAACCGCTTCGCGGCGGCCCCGGTGCGGCTCTCGCGCGCCAACCTCCGGGCCACCGGCGGCGGCGACCTCACGGCCGGGTACGCCAGGGCCGTGATCGCGACCTCGGGCAGCGCCAACGCCGCCACCGGCCCGACGGGTGACGCGGACCAGGCGGCGATCGGCGAGGCCGTCGCGGCGGCCCTCGGTGCCGACGCGTCGCAGGTGCTCCACCTCTCGACCGGCGTCATCGGCACGCGGCTCCCGGTGGACATGGTCACGGCGGCCGTCGCCCGCGTCGCGGGCGACGGGCTCGCGGCAACGGACGAGGCCCTCGCCTCCGCCGCGCTCTCGCTCCGGACCACCGACTCCACGACGAAGATGGCGTCCGTCCGGGTCGTCCTGCCCGCGGCGGGCGGCGGCGATCCCGTGACGGTCACCGTGTCCGGGATCTGCAAGGGCGTCGGGATGATCCACCCGCGGATGGCCACGATGCTGTCGCTGGTGCTGACGGACGCGACCGCGGACCCGGCGACCCTGCGGACGCTCCTCCGGTCCGCCGCCGCGCGGACGTGGGACCAGCTGTCCGTGGACGGCGACACCAGCACCAACGACACCGTGTTCCTGCTGGCGTCCGGCGCCGCGGGCGCGGCCGATGCGGGCACCAGCGCCGAGTCGCGCTCGATCCTCGCGACCGCGGTCGAGGCCGTCGCCCGGGACATCGCCCGCCAGCAGGCGCGGGACGGCGAGGGCGCCACGGCGCTCATCACCTGCCAGGTCTCGGGTGCCGCCGACGATGCCGACGCGCGGGCCATCGCGCGGGCGGTGATCTCGTCCGCGCTGGTCAAGGCGGCGGTCCACGGCAAGGACGCCAACTGGGGGCGGATCGCGGGCGCCGCGGGCAACGCGCTGGTAGCGGAACGCGCCGTGCTGGAGGCGGCCGGCCTGCCCCCCGACGAGGCCGCGGCGAGGGCCGGCCAGCCGGCGGCGGTGGACCCGGCCCGGATGCGGATCGCGATCGCCGGCCACCTCGCCTACGACGGTCCGCGCGGCGGCCCGACCGGCGTGGACAAGACCGCCGCCCGGCTGTCGATGACCGCGGAGGAGGTGCTCATCCGCGTGGACGTCGGGCTGGGAAACGGGACCGGCGAGGCCTTCGGCTGCCCCCTCACGGAGGCCTACGTGATCGAGAACGCGGAGTACACGACATGACCGTCACCGCCGCGGCGGGCCATCGCCATGAGTGAGATCGTCGTCGTCAAGCTCGGCGGCACGACGCTCGCCGAGCAGCGGCAGGTCCTGGCCGAGGTCGCCGCGGTCGCGCGGACGCGGCCGGTCGTGCTGGTGCACGGGGGCGGCAAGCGCATGACCGAGTGGCTCGACCGCCTCGGCATCGCGAGCCGCTTCGAGAACGGGCTCCGGGTCACGGATCCGGCGGCGCTCGAGGTGGCCGCCGCCGTCCTCCGGGGCGTGGTCAACAGCGAGCTGGTCGCCGCGCTGCGGGATGCCGGCTGCGACGCCGTCGGGCTGTCGGGCGTGGACGGCGGGCTGCTCATCGGCCAGCGGATCCCGGACGTGGGCCTCGTGGCCACCGTCGTCGGGGTTCGGCGGGACCTGATCGACTCGCTGCTTGTCGGAGGGCAGGTCGCGGTCGTGGCACCCCTCGCCCGCGACGAGGACGGGGTCGTGTGCAACGTCAACGCGGACGATGCGGCGGCCGGCCTCGCGGCGGGGCTCGGCGCCCGGCAGCTGGTCCTGATGACCGACGTGGACGGCGTCCGCGACGCGAGCGGCCGGAAGCTGGACTCGATCACCGCGGCCGAGGCGGAGGCGCTGATCGCCGGCGGCACGATCTCCGGCGGCATGGTGCCCAAGGTGAAGGCGGCCGTCGCGGCCCTCACCTGGGACGACGCCGAGGCGATCATCTCGGACGGGTCGGCGCCCGACGCCCTCGTCCGGTCGCTGGAGGATCCCACCTTCGGCACCCGGGTCTCCGCCCGCGGACCCGCGGCGGCGGGCTGACGTGATGCTCGTCAAGCGGGATCGCCACGCCGCCATCCGGCGGCTGGTGGCCGCGCGCCCGATCGCCAGCCAGGGCGAGCTCGTCGCGGAGCTGGCCGCCCATGGCTTCGACGTCACCCAGGCCACCGTGAGCCGCGATGTCGCGGAGCTGGGCCTGGCGAAGGTCATGCGCGGCGACCGTTCCATCTACGTCCTTCCCGAGGCCCTCGGGCCGCAGCGGCCGCCGTCCGACGAGCGGCTCCGGCGCATCCTCGCCGACATCCCGGTCACGATCGGGCGCAGCGGGCTGATCCTCGTCCTGACGGGGCAGCCCGGCACCGCGAGCGTCATCGGGCAGGCGATCGACGAGTCGACCCTCAGCGAGCAGGTGGGCACGGTCGCCGGCGACAACACGCTCATCGTCCTGTTCCCCGACGACCCGGCGCTGGAGCGCTGGCTCGAACGGTTCCTCGCGATCCAGGCGCCGGCAGCGATGCCGCAGTACACGGAGGCCCTGTCCCGATGAAGAAGGTCGTGCTCGCCTACTCCGGCGGACTCGATACGTCCGTGGCCGTCGCGTGGCTGAAGGAGCAGCACGGCGCGGAGGTGGTCACGCTCACCGTCGATCTCGGTGGCGGCTCCCTCCGCGAGGGCGTCGAGCGCCGCGCGCTGAAGGCCGGCGCCTCGAAAGCCTACGTGGTGGACGCCCGCGACACCTTCACCTCGCAGTTCGTCTGGCGCGCGCTCCAGGCCAACGCCATCTACCAGGGCGCCTATCCGCTGGCCACCGCCCTCGCCCGGCCGCTGCTCGCCCAGCTGCTGGTGGAGGTCGCCCAGAAGGAGGGCGCCGACGCGGTCGCCCACGGCTGCACCGGCAAGGGCAACGACCAGGTCCGCTTCGATGTCGCCGTCCACGCGCTCGATCCCGGCCTCGAGGTCGTGGCCCCCATGCGCGTCGGGATGGGCCTCACCCGCGAGCAGTCCATCGACTACGCGAACGAGCGGGGCATCGAACTCCCGATCACGAAGGCGTCCCCCTACTCCATCGACGTCAACCTCTGGGGCCGCTCGTGCGAGGCCGGCGTGCTCGAGGACCCATGGGTGACGCCCCCGGCCGACGCATACGCGTGGACCGTGGCGCCGTCCGATGCGCCCGATCCCGTGGAGATCGTGATCGGCTTCGAGGGCGGCATCCCGGTCTCCCTCGACGCCCAGTCCAAGGGCTCCGTCGAGCTGGTCGAGACGCTCCACGACCTTGGCGGCAGGCACGGCGTGGGCCGGATCGACCATGTCGAGGACCGTCTCGTGGGCATCAAGAGCCGCGAGATCTACGAGGCCCCGGCGGCCGTCATCCTGCACACCGCCCACCGTGCGCTCGAGGGCCTCGTGCTCAGCAGGGAACAGCAGCGGTTCAACCGCCTGGTGGCGGACGAGCTGGCCCGGATCATCTACGACGGCCTCTGGTTCAGCGCCCTGTCGCGGGACCTGCGGGCCTACGCGATGTCCTCGCAGCGGGTGGTCTCGGGCGACATCCGGATGCGCCTCGACCATGGCCATGCCACGGTGGTGGGCCGGCGCTCCCCGCTCTCGCTGTACGACAGGAACCTGGCCACGTACGACGAGGGCGACGCGTTCGACCACGCGGCGGCCGTCGGGTTCATCGAGATCTTCGGGCTGCCGCTCCGCGTGGAGGCGGCCCGGCACGGCGCGGTGGGCAGGCACCACGGTGCGGCCTGGACCTGGACGGATCCGCTCCTCGCGGGCCTGCCGACGACCGTCACCGGCTGAGCCCGGCCTCGCGCCGGGGAGGACCACCCCGGGCGCGGGTGCTGTCGCGGGTGGGCGATCCACGGGCTCGCGTCCCGCGGTACCGGTCGTGCCCGGCCGTGCACGGGAGCCCTGCGCGCACGCACGCCCATCACGTACGGTTGCGCTCGTGCCCAGCAGCCCCAGACCCACCCCGCCGTCGCGGCGCGCCCGCAAGAGCGCCCTGCCCGCCGGCGGCGCGCGCCTCGACCAGCTCGCCTTCCTCCACGAGTTCGCCCGGCTCGCGACCCAGGCGCGTGACTGGGACGAGCTCATGCGCACGCTCGTGGACCGGACGACCGTGGCGCTCGGCGTCGAGGTCTGCTCCTTCTACCTCCTCGATCGCGATGGCGAGCGCCTGACGCTGGCCGCCACCAACGGGCTCGACCGCGAGCAGGTGGGGCGGGTCAGCCTGGCGCTGGGCGAGGGCATCACCGGGCTGGCGGCGAAGGAGCGGCAGCCGGTGGCGACGCCGGACGTCAACGCGGACGCCCGCTTCAGCTGGGTCCGCGGCTTCGACATCGCCGGGCTGCACGCGATGCTGTCGATGCCGCTCATCTGGAACGAGAGCGTCGTGGGCGTGCTCAACGTCCAGGCGACCGCCATCCGCGACTTCACCCCCGAGGAGATCGAGTTCCTGGACACGATCGCCGCGCTGCTGGCCGGGATCGTCGAGAAGGGCCGGATGCAGGCCGAGGCGGAGGCGCAGCTGGACCGGCTGTCGCAGCTCGACGCGGCCCGTGCGGAGCTGCTGGCGGTGGTTACCCACGAGCTGCGGACGCCGCTGTCCGTGGTCCGGGCGTACGTCGACCTGCTGGCCGACGCCGCGGCGGCCGGCGCCGACGAGCCGGAGGCGAGGGTGATCGCGAGCTGGCGGGCCGGCGCCACGGACCAGGTCGCGCGCCTCGACCGCCTGGTGGACTCGATCCTCGCGTCCGTCCGCGGCGAGGGCCTGACCGGCCTGCAGCGCGAGCCGTTCGACGTGGTGGCGGCGATCGACAAGACCGTCGGGACCCTGGCCCTCCTGCTCCGGACGCGGGCGGTCCGCTGGACTCCGCCCCACGGGGTGATGGTCGCGCGGGGGGACGAGGCCAGGTTCGGGCAGGTGCTGGAGCAGCTCCTCGACAACGAGGCGAAGTACGCGCCGCCCGAGCAGGCCGTGTCGCTGGGCGTCTGGCGGACGAGCGAGGAGATCCAGGTCTACATCACCGACGACGGCCCGGGCGTTCCGATCGCCGACTGGGAGGCCGTGTTCCAGCCGTACGTTCGCGTGGACCGGGCCCGGTCGCGCGGGTCCGGGATCGGGCTGTTCGCCGCGCGGCGCCTGATGGAGGCGATGGGCGGCCGCGTGTGGATCGAGAAGAACGGCTACGGCGGCTCCCGCTTCGTGGTTGCCCTGCCGGTCGCATGAGGGCGGCGCCCAGCCGGCCCGGACCGGCCAGGACCGGCTTCCGGGAAGGGTCCGCGAGCCATCATACTGAGACCTGGTATCCATCAAACCTGACGCCGTGGTACCGTACGGCCCGATGGTCGATCCCTCGACGCTTCTCTCGGCAATGGACCGGGCAGGCTACCGCCTGACCGAACCGCGGCGCGCCGTGGCACAGCTGATCGTGGACCAGGACGGGCATTTCTCGGCCGCGGATCTCGAGGCCCAGGTGCGGACGCGCCGGCTCGGCATCGGGCGCGCCACGATCTTCCGGACCCTCGAGATGCTCACCGAGCTGGGCGTCGTGGAACGGATCGATCTCCCCAGCGGCGATCATGCCTACGTCGGCTGCGAGCCGGCCCACCACCATCACGTGGTCTGCGCGCGTTGCGCCAGGGCCACCCGGGTCGAGGATTGCGGGATCAGCGCGGTCGCCCGCGAGGTCGCGCGGCGGACGGGCTACCGCATCGACGAGCACCGGCTGGAGATGTTCGGGCTCTGCCCGGCCTGCCAGCGCGCCACGACCCAGGGCTGACCCCCCACCCGGATACGAGGATGACATGATCCATCGCCGCACGAACGTGAGACTCAGTCTGAGACCCGGTCTCGTAGCAACCCTCGCCATCGCCGCCATCGTGACGGGCGCCTGCGGGACGCCCGCCGCGTCGTCGGCCGGCGCCGGGAAGTCCATCGTCGTCACCTACTCCGTCCTCGGTTCGGTGGTGAAGGATCTCGTCGGCGATGCTGCGACCGTCACGGTGCTCATGCCCAACGGGTCCGATCCCCACGACTGGGCGCCGTCCGCGAAGGACATCGAGACCATGACCCGCGCCGACCTGCTGGTCGAGAACGGGCTGAACCTCGAGGGCGGCATGGGCAATGCCTTCGCCCAGGCCGAGAAGGCCGGCGTGAAGCGCTTCATCGCCTCCGACCACATCACCGTGCGGCACGTGGCAGCGGGCCAGGGCATCGACACGACCGACCCGGACCAGGCCATCGGCGCCCCGGATCCACACCTGTGGATGGATCCGCTGACCATGAAGGACGTGGTCGCGGCGCTCGCGACCGAGATGAAGACCGATCTCGGGATCGATGTGTCGGCGCGGGCGACCGACCTCGAGACCCGGCTCACGACGCTGAACGGCCAGGCGGCCACCATCCTGGACACGGTCCCGCAGGCGCAGCGCTCGCTGGTCACCGGTCACGAGTCGCTCGGCTACTTCGCGGAGCGCTACGGCTACCAGCTCGTGGGAGCCATCATCCCGAGCCTGACGACCCAGGCCGAGACCTCGGCCGCCACCCTGGCCGCGCTCGAGGCCAAGATCCGGCAAGCGGGCGTCAAGGCCATCTTCACGGAGATCGGGACCGATCCCTCGGTCGCCCAAGCCGTCGGCAAGGACACCGGGGCGAAGGTCGTCGAGCTGACCACCCACGCCCTGCCGCCCGACGGCTCCTACTTCACGTTCCTGACCAACATCGCGAACCTCGTGGCGGATAACCTGAAATAGCCCCTCGCAGGGCACACCCCCGGCTGGGCGTTCGGGCGTCCGGCCGGCCCGACCTTCCTGGAGGAGAGCCGTCCACTGGGTCCCTTCGTCGATCCCTTCCTCGGCAACGAGTTCATGGTTCGCGCGCTGGCGGCCGGCATCCTGGTCTCCGTCGGCTGCGCCATCGTGGGGACGTTCGTCGTCCTTCGCGGGCTGGCGTTCATCGGGGACGCGCTCGCCCACGGCGTCCTGCCCGGCGTCGCCGCCGCGCTGCTGCTCGGGCTGCCCGGCATGGCCGGGGCAGCCCTCGGCGCGGCCGTCATGATCGGCGGCGTGAGCCTCGTGACGCAGCGATCGAAGCTCTCATCGGACAGCGCCATCGGCCTCCTGTTCGTGGGCATGCTCGCGCTCGGCGTGGTCATGGTGTCGCAGTCCAGCAGCTTCTCCGGCGACCTCATCGCGATCCTGTTCGGACAGATCCTGGGCGTGTCCCAGGAGGACCTGGTGATCCAGGCCATCGCCACGCTCGCCGTCGCGGGCGTCGCCTTCGTCTGTGCGCGGCCGTTCCTGCTGCTGTGCTTCGATCCCGAGCAGGCCCAGGTATCGGGCTTCTCGGCTCGCCGGTACCACGCGCTGATGCTGCTGCTCGTCGCGACCACGGTCGTCGTGTCGTTCCAGAGCGTGGGCACGCTGCTGGTCTTCGGGATGCTGCTGGCGCCGGCGGCCAGTGGTGCCCTGGTCGCGAGCCGCCTCGGCTCGATGATGGCCGTCGGCATCGCGATCGGGTCGATCTCGACGTACCTGGGGCTGCTGTTCTCCTACACGTTCAACACCGCGGCCGGGGCGACGATCGTGCTCGTCGCGACCGCGATCTTCTTCGCGATCCTGACGGTCGTGAACCTGAGAGCCGGGGTCCGGTTGCGCACGGTGGGCGTCGAGGACCTCGTCGAGGACCTCGAAGCATGAGCGCCACCGCCGCGACCGCGAGCGAGCGCCAGCCGACCGGGGGTGAGCCGTCGATCCGCTCGGTGGACCTGACGGTCGGCTACAACCGCCGGCCGGTCGTCTCCGGGATCGACCTCGTCGTTCGTCGCCAGACGTCGCTCGCCCTGGTGGGCACCAACGGCTCGGGCAAGTCGACGGTGCTCAAGTCGATCATGGGCCTGATCCCGCCGATCGGCGGCCGGCTCGAGGTGTTCGACAGGGCTCCGGGATCAACCGCGGGCCGGCTCGCCTACCTGAGCCAGGCGCACAGCGCGGGCTTCGTCCTGCCGCTCCGTGCGATCGACGTGGTGCGCATGGCCCGCTTTCCCGCCCGGGGCCTGGTCGGACGGTTCACCCGCGAAGATCACGAGCTGGTCGCGTCGGGGATGCGGACCATGGGCGTGGAGGCCCTGGCCGACCAGCCCCTCCGGTCGCTCTCGGGCGGCCAGCAGCAGCGTGTCTACCTGGCCCAGGTCCTGGCCCGCCGGGCCGACCTCATCGTGCTCGACGAACCGACGGCGGGGCTCGATGCCGGCGGCCGGGAGCGCTATCTGCAGGCGTTCGCGGCCGAGCTGGAGCGGGGCGCGACCCTCGTGACGTCGACCCACGACATCGCGGAGGCCGTCGAGTACGACCAGGTGCTGCTGCTCGCGCGGCGGGTCGTGGCCCTCGGTCCGGGGCGGGAGGTGCTCACCGCCGACCGGCTGCTGGACACGTTCGGGATCCTCCTGCGGGACCCTCACGCGGAGCACGCGCAACGCTTCGTCGTCGCCGAGGTCAGCCACGGCCACCCCCAGGTGATCGACGTGGGCCCCGAGCGGACTCCCTAGGACTCGCTCCTCCTCCGTTCGCCCCGGCTCCGATCCCCGGTCGCGGCCCCGGTCCGCCGGTCAGTGCTCGTCGTAGTGGACGTGGTGTCCGACGTGGCGGTGCGAGCCGTGGACGTAGTCGACATGATCCCCGTGGGGGACCGCGACGTGTCCGCAACCGTCCTCGTGCACGTGCATGTGCCCGGTGTGCGCCACGTGCGCGTCGGCGGCCTCGAAGGCCTCGTCCACGTGGTCCTCGTGGAGGTGGTGGACGTGGCCGTCGTGGAGGAAGTCCACGTGGTCCTCGTGCCGCACCGCGGCGTGCCCGCAGAACCTGTCGTGCGTGTGCTCGTGCGGCTGGTGCGGCTGGTGCAGCTGGTGCGTCACGAGCGGCCGGGCGCGGCGAGGCGCGCCTCCCCCGAGGGCCGGGCGCTCAGGACGAGACGGCCGTGCATGCCGCCATTCTAGGCGCGATCCCTGGAGGGACCCTGGCCTGCCGGCGCCGGCCGCGCCGCGCCCGTCAGCGCGGGGTCGCCGCCGTCAACGCCCCGTCGCCGTCGTGGCCGCCACGGGGGCGGCGCGGAGGTGCGCGTAGCCCGGCTTGACGACCTCGTTGATCAGGCGGAGGCGCTCGTCGAAGGGCACGAACGCGGACTTCAGCGCGTTGATCGTCAGCCACTCGATCTCGCCCAGGCCCAGCCCGAAGGCCGAGTCGAGCGCCAGGAACTCGGAGCTGAGCGAGACCCCGCTCATCAGCCGGTTGTCGGTGTTGACCGTGACCCGGAACCGGAGCCTGCGGAGGAGGTCGATGGGGTGGGTCTCGATGGACGCGGCAGCCCCGCTGTGGATGTTGGACGACGGGCACAGCTCCAGCGGCACCCGCCGGTCGCGGATGAAGGCCGCCAGCCGGCCCAGTGTCACGGAGCCGTCGTCCCGGACCGTGATGTCGTCCACGATCCTGACGCCGTGGCCGAGACGCTCCGCTCCACACAGCTGGATCGCCTCCCAGATCGACGGCAGGCCGAACGATTCGCCGGCGTGGATCGTGATGTGGAAGTTCTCGCGCCGGATGTGCTCGAAGGCGTCGAGGTGGCGGGTCGGCCGGTAGCCCGCCTCGGGCCCGGCGATGTCGAAGCCCACGACGCCCGCGTCGCGCCAGCGGATCGCGAGCTCGGCAATCTCCATCGAGCGGGCGGCCTGGCGCATCGCCGTCATGAGGGCGCGGGCCACGATCGGCCGGCCCGCGGCGGCGGCCCGCTCCGTGCCGATCCGGAACCCCTCTAGGTTCGCCTCGACCACCTCGTCGAGGGTCAGGCCCTTGCGGACGGACAGCTCCGGCGCGTAGCGGATCTCGGCGTAGACGACGCCGTCGGCCGCGAGGTCCTCCACGCACTCCGCCGCCACGCGGACGATCGCGTCGCGCTCCTGAAGGACGCCGACGGTGTGAACGAAGGTCTCGAGGTACAGCTCGAGCGACTTGCGGTCCGCGCCGCGGCGGAACCAGGCGGCCAGGTCGTCCACGTCCTCCGTCGGCAGGTCGCGATACCCGTGCTCCCGCGCGAGATCCACGATGGTCGCGGGGCGCAGCCCGCCGTCCAGGTGGTCGTGGAGCAGGGCCTTGGGGGCGGAGCGGATGGCGTCGAGGGTGAGCATGGCTACCTCCTGGCAATCGGCGGCGGTCAGCCGCCCAGGCGCGCCTTGGCCGCCGCCAGGGCCGAGGCGACCCGGGCCGGCGCGGTCCCGCCGACCACGTCCGCGGACGCGAGCGACCCTTCGATCGTGGCCGCCGCGCGCAGGGTCGCCGCGATCCCCTTCTCCCTGGTGAGCTTCCGTGCCACGGGATCGTCGCTGCCGTCGAGGGCCGCGCGGAACGCCTCGTCCGGCAGGGCCGCGAGCGTCGGGATCCCCTCGGCCTCCGCTCCGCCCACGAGCCCGCCGACGATGTGGTGGGCGGCCCGGAACGGGACGCCGCGCCGGACGAGAGCGTCGGCGAGGGCCGTGGCGGTGGTGTAGCCCTCCTCCGCGGCCATGCGCATCCGCGCCCGGTCGATGACGACGGTCTCGATCAGCCCAGCCATGACGCCCAGCGAGGCGTCCAGGGTGGTGACCGCGGCGAAGAACGTCGGCTTGTCCTCCTGGAGGTCCCGCTGGTACGCGAGCGGCAGCCCCTTGATCAGCGCGAGCATTCCGGCCAGGGCGCCGATGACGCCGGCGGTGCGTCCCCGGACGAGCTCCGCCGGGTCCGGGTTCTTCTTGTTGGGCATCATCGAGGAGCCGGTGGAGAACGCGTCGGCGACGCGCAGGAACCCGAAGCGGGGGTTCGACCACCACGTGATCTCCTCCGCCAGGCGCGAGAGGTGGACCATCGCCAGGGCGACGGCCGCCAAGACCTCCACGACGAAGTCGCGGTCCGAGACCGCGTCGAGGGAGTTGGCCGTGACACCGTCGAAGCCGAGCTCGGCCGCGGTCGTGGCGCGATCCAGCGGGTAGCCGGCCCCGGCCAGCGCCCCGGCGCCCAGCGGCGAGACGTTCAGGCGCCGCCTCGCGTCGGCCAGGCGGCCGCGGTCGCGCTCGAGCATCTCGACGTACGCGAGCAGATGGTGCGCGAGCAGCACGGGCTGGGCCGGCTGGATGTGCGTGGTGCCGGGCAGGACGGCGTCACCCTCGCGCTCCGCGAGGTCCACCAGCGTCTGCTCCAGCCCGACGATCGAGGCGTCGAGGCGCCCCACCGCCCGGCGCGTCCAGAGCCGCAGGTCCGTGGCGACCTGGTCGTTGCGCGATCGCCCGGTGTGGAGCTTGCCGCCCAGGGTCCCGACCCGCTCGGTGAGCATCGCCTCGAGGTTCATGTGGACGTCCTCGAGGGCCGGGTCCCACGCGACCGAGCCCGCGGCCACGTCGTCCCGCACGGCGACGAGGCCCCGCTCCAGGTGCTCCGCCTCTTCCGCCGTCACGAGGCCCGCGCGTGCGAGGCCGCGCACGTGGGCGATCGATGCCGCGATGTCGTCGAGCGCGAGCTCGGCGTCCACCTCGATCGAGCGCGTGAAGTCCGCCATCCGCGCGTCCGGCGCGTCGCCGAACCTGCCGCCCCAGAGCCGCATGGTGCCTCCTGTCGGGTGAGGCTCCATCGTAACCCTGCGCCGAACCGGGTCCATCGTCGATGGGCAGCGCCCGCTCAGGGGGTCGGGGTCGAGGGCCGGACCGAACCCGATCTGGGACCCGGCCGCACGGCGCGGGATCTCGTTCCGGGCCCGTCAGCCCAGCGCGTCGCGCAGGCGGCCGGCCGCCTCCTCCGGCGTCAGGTCCCGCTGCGGCTCCGAGAGCAGCTCGTAGCCCACCATGAACTTGCGCACCGTCGCGCGCAGGAGGGGCGGGTAGAAGTGCGCGTGGACCTGCCAGTGGTCCGTGGACGCGCCGCCGAACGGCGCCTGGTGCCAGCCCATCGAGAACGGGAACGGGCGCCGGAACAGCGCGTCGTACCGGAGGTTCAGGTCCCGGAGCGCCTCGGCCAGCCCGTCGCGATCGGCATTGCCGAGGTCCGCGAGTCGCTGGGCCCGGGACAGCGGCACCAGCATCGCCTCGAACGGCCATGCCGCCCAGAACGGCACCAGCGTCAGCCAGCCGCCCGCATCGCGGATCACGCGCGGTCCGGATCGTTCGGCGACCGCGTAGTCCGCCAGCAGACGTCGGTCCGTCGCGGCCAGGTACCGGGCCTGCTCGGTATCCTCGCGCTCCGCTTCAACGGGCAGCGCGTCGCCGCACCAGATCTGGCCGTGCGGATGCGGGTTCGACGCCCCCATGGCGGCGCCCCGGTTCTCGAACACCTGGACCCAGCGGAAGCGCTCGCCCAGCTCGCTCGTCTGGTCCGCCCAGACATCGACGACGGCCCGGATCGAGGCCGCGTCCATGCCGGCGAGCGTGACGTCGTGGCGCGGCGAGAAGCAGACGACCCGGCAGGTCCCTCGCGTCCCCTCGGCCCGGAACAGCCCGGCCGAGATCCGGGCGTCCGAGGTGTCCGGCCGGAGCGCCGCGAAGTCGTTGGTGAACACGAAGGTGGACGCGTAGTCCGGGTTCAGGTCCCCGGTGATCCGCGTGTTCCGGGGACACAGGTAGCACTCCGGGTCGTGGACGGGGTGCTCCTCGGGCGGCTCCGGCTCCTCGGCGCCCAGCCAGGGCCGCTTCGTCCGGCCCGCGGACACGAGCACCCACTCCCCGGTCAGGGCATTGAACCGGCGATGCGGCTCGGCCTCGAGCGCGGCGACATCGGCGTCGGGCGGCCGGGCGGGGTCGTGGCGGACCATCGTGCCTGACTCGTTCAGGCGAGGCGCCGGGCGCCCGCGGAGGCGGCCACCTCGAAGACGCGCGGGGTCAGGCCCGTCAGGGCCGGGTAGTCGCGCATCACGGCTTCGCGGAGGGCCGGCACCGCATCCCGCCGGACGAGGTTGATCGTGCAGCCGCCGAAGCCGGCGCCGGTCAGGCGGGCGCCGATGACCCCGGGCGTCGCACGCGCGATCTCGACCATGGCGTCCAGCTCGGGGCTGCTGATCCCGAACAGGTCCCGCATCGATGCGTGGCTCTCGTAGAACAGCCGGCCCATCGTGGCGAGGTCGTCCGCCTCGAACGCCGCGACCGCGGCCAGCACCCGCTCGTTCTCGCTGACGATGTGCTCGGCGCGCGCGGCCACGATCGGGTCCATGCGGGATCGCGCGGCCTCGAGCATCGCCGGGGTCACGTCGCGCAGCGCGGTCACGCCCGGCACGTCCTCCGCGATGACGGCGACGGCGGCCTCGCACTGGGATCGCCGCTCGTTGTACGCGGACGACTCCAGCCGCCGGGGCGAGCCGGAGTGGCAGGCGACCAGCGCGAGGCCGTCGTCCGCCATGGGGATCGCCCGGTGGTCGAGCGTGCGGCAGTCGAGGAGGAGTGCGCGGCCGGCCTCCCCGAAGATCGACGCGAACTGGTCCATGATCCCGTTGTTGAGCCCGATGAAGCCGTTCTCGCCCCGTTGGACGAGGTGCACGAGGCGCATCGGGTCCACGGCCGGTCGGGCCCCTCCGGACAGCGCCCATGCGCTCACGACCTCGAGCGCCGCCGACGACGAGAGACCCGCCCCCTGCGGCAGGTCCGATGCGAGGACCCCGCGGAAGCCGCGGGGTGCGAGACCGGCCTCCGCCATGGCCCGGGCGATCCCGGCGACGTAGTCGATCCAGCCGCCCTGGCGGGCTTCGACGGCCAGGGGCTCGAACCCGCGGGTCTCGCCCGTCTCGGCCAGGGTCAGGCGGACGACACCGTCCTCCGTGGGCACCAGCGCAATCGCGATCCCGAGGTCGATCGCCACCGGCAGCACGAACCCCTCGTTGTAGTCGGTGTGCTCCCCGATCAGGTTGACGCGCCCCGGGGCGTGGACGACCCGGATGTCACCCGGGTGGGCGGCGGCCTCGGGGGCGATCGCGACGAGACACGCGGCGAGGGCGGCCGGGTCTCGGGCGAGAGCGGCGGCATCCGGGTCGGGCGACGGGGCCTGGGCGGTCATGGCGCAAGCCTACCCAACGGCAACGGCGGGCGTGCCCTCCGCCAGCGGTTGCCGGGGGCGGCGCCGGTGTTGCTAGGTCGGCGTCGTCGGCTCACGCTTCATGTCCGCCCCCGCGGTCGTGCCCACCGGGCCGCCCAGCTCCCCGCCGAGGTACCGCTCGATCGTCGGGCCGACCGCCGCCGCCAGGCTGTCCGGCGTCATGGTCGCGATCGGCTCGACCAGGATCACGTACCGGGCCATGACCAGGCCCATCAGCTGCGTCCCGGCAAGCGTCGCGCGCAGCCGGGCATCCGGGAGATCGATGGCCCGGACCAGGGCGAGGAACGGCCCCTCGGCCAACAGCCGGCGCATCATCCCGGCCGCCACCGGGTCCGTGGAGGCGGAACGGACGATCCCCGTCAGGAGCGGTCGCACCTCGGGTCGGTCCCAGAGCTCCACCACGAACCGGACGAACCGCCCCCCGAGGCCCTCGCGTGGGCCGGCCAGCAGGCGCGGCACAACCTCCGCGACGTCCACCGGGAACTCGCTCGCCGCCAGGAAGAGCTGCTGCTTCGTCCCGAAGTAGTGGTGGACGAGGGCGGCGTCCACGCCCGCTCGTGAAGCCACGTCTCGGACCGTCGCGCCCTCGTATCCGCGCTCGCCGAAGGCCGCCCGCGCGGCGGCGAGTATCCGGCCGCGGGTGTCCTCCGACCCCCGCCGCCGGCCGGTCCGCCTGCCGGGCGCCGCACCCGGTGACGCACCCGGCTGGGCAGCCGGCGAACCCGGTGCGCCCGGCGGGGCGGCCTGCGAACCCGGTGCGCCCGGCGGGGCGGCCTGCGAACCCGGTGCGCCCGGCGGGGCGGCCTGCGAACCCGGTGCACCCGGTGGGGCCGCCGGCGTAGTCCGCATACCCGGCGTCACGGTCACACCACGTCCCGGCGAATGGTCCTCGAAGCCACGAACGCGAACAGGACGGCGACGCCGGCCAGGACCGCGATGTCCAGCTGGACCTCGGGCACCGACAGGCCGGCACCCCGGATGAGGATCTGCCTCAGGGCGTCCACGGCGTACCCGAGCGGCATGAGCTTGACCAGTGGCTGGAGGATCCAGGGCAGGCTGTTGACGGGGAACAGCACGCCCGACAGCAGGAACTGGGGCACGAGCACGATGGGGATGAACTGGATGACCTGGAGCTCGGTGCGGGCGAACGTCGACAGGAAGATCCCGAGGCTCACCGCCCCCAGGGCCAGCAGCACCACGACCAGGTAGGCGACGAGGGGGCTGCCCGCCACCGGGATCCCCAGGCCGATGGCGAACGCGGGAAGTGGCCCGATCGCGGGCACGTGGATGGTCCCCAGCGCCCAGACAAGGAGCACCCCGACCTGGATCATGGCGAACAACCCGAAGCCCAGGGTGTACCCGCCGACAACCTCGCCGCGCGTCACGGGCGTCGCCATCAGCCGCTCCAGCGTGCCACCGGTCCGCTCGCGAAGGAAGCTGACACCGGTCAGGAGGTACACGAAGAAGTAGAGGAAGAACGCGAGGATGGCCGGGGCGAACGCCACCATCGGATCATCGCTCGGAGTCCCGTACACCGTCTCGCGCACGACCACCGGCACGTGGCCACCGGTAACGCCGGCAACGGCGGCGGTCACCGCCTCCCGGACCACCCCCAGGTCGGCCGCCTCGCCCCCCGGGTCGAGCCCCAGCGTGATGACCGTGATCTGCCCGCCGGTCGCGAGGTCCGGCGGGACCACGATGGCGAGGGAGTCCGTGCCGGCCTCGACCAGGGAGCGGGCGGTCGCCTCGTCGGGCGCGGCGGTCACGGTGATGCCCGCGTCCACCAGCGTCGTTGTCAGCGCGGTGCCGACGACCGCCCCGGGTCCGCTCGTCTCCGTGACGATGGCCGCGCTGACCGTGGGCGTGGAGCCCTCGCGGAGGATGAAGGTGAGGAGGCCCGTGATGACGACGGGTGCGATGAACAGGAGCGCCAGGCTCGGCCGGTCGCGCCGGATCTCGGTCGCGACCCGCCCGATGAGGGCCCGGAGTCGCTGCGGGCTCATGCCGCCACCGCGCCGTCGCCGGCGAACCGGAGGAACGCGGCCTCGAGGTTGTCCGTGCCCGTGTCCGCCCGGAGCTGGTCACCCGTTCCTCGGGCAATCACCTTGCCGGCCCGCACGAACAGCAGCTCGTCGCAGCGATCGGCCTCGTCCATGACATGGCTGGACACGACGATCGTGACACCCGCGTCCGCCAGCGCCCGGAAGTGCCCCCAGAACTGGACCCGGAGCAGCGGGTCCACGCCGACCGTGGGCTCGTCGAGGAACAGGACGGGCGGTCGATGCACGAGGGCGCAGGCGAGGGACAGGCGGCGGCGCTGGCCACCCGAGAGGTTGGCGACGATGGTCTTCTCCCGGTCGGCGAGGTCCACGAGCGTCAGGGCCTCCGTCACGGCCGCGTCATCGCGGACGCCGAAGGCCGCGGCGAAGAAGCGGGCATTCTCCCCTGCCGTGAGCGCCGCGTAGATTCCGTCACCCTGGGTCATGTAACCGATCCGGGCGAGGTTCTCGCGCGACGGCATCCGGACCCCGAGGACCTCCGCGTGGCCCTCGGTCGCCCGGGTCATGCCCGTCAGGAGGCGGATCAGCGTGGTCTTGCCGGAGCCGTTGGGGCCGAGGAGGCCGTAGATGCGGCCCGGCGCGAGGTCGAAGGTCATGCCGTCGACGGCCGCCACCGCCCCGAACCGCTTGACGAGGCCCACGGCCCGGATGGCCGGCTCCCCGGCCGCCTTCGCGGGGGGCTCCCCGGCGGGCTCGCCCGGCCCCTTCATCACCGCCGCATCGATCCCCGCACCGATCGCCACCCCGTCCGCTTCCATCGCGCCTCCTCAGTCATGCCGGAATTCATCGGATGATGAATTATAGACAGGACCGCAAGAGCCCAGGCGCGAGCCCGATCACCTCGTCCCGGTGATGAGTCGCTCGCGGTCGAACATCGGGGCCACGATCCGCCAGCCCATCACGTCGGCGACCAGCAGCGCCGCCGTGAGGCCGGCCGCGAGGGCGGGCGTCGGGTGGATCACATCGAACGCGATGAGCGATGTCACGGCAACCACCGGGACGCTCGCGAGGAGGGTGAGCTGCTGGGCGACACGGACATCACTCGATCGTGCCGAGATCGCGATGCCGATCCAGATCGACAGGCCGGCGAGCAGCGGCGTCAAGAGCACTTGGGCGACGATGTCGGGACCCTGGAGGACGGCCGATGCAACGGCGGGCTGCGCGAGGATCATGACGCAGGCGATGAAGATCGCGTACACCGCGTAGGCGATCGCCACCGAGGGGACGAGCGCCGCGAGCGCCTTGCCGAGCAGGAACTCCTCGCGAGGGATGGGCGTCGTGAGCACCGGCTCGAGGCTGCCCTGCTGCCGCTCGCCGGCCACCGTGTACGCAGCGAGGACCGCGGGTGCGAGGACCGGGATGGCGAGCATGTACAGCAGCAGGTGCCACTGTTCGAGCGTGGCTGCCGACGTCCCGGAGGAGAGGAACACCACGAACAGCGGCTGGATGAGGAAGATGACGGGGAAGATCGCCGTCGCCACGACGACGGAGCCGTGTCTCCGGTACTCGAGAAGCTCCTTGCGGACGATGCTGCCGACGCGCCTCCTGCTCATCCTCATCGCGAGGACGCCTCCCTCTCCTCGTCGATGAGCTCGAGGTAGACGTCCTCGAGCGAGTGGCGCGACTCGCTGATCGAGAGCACGTCGGCACCAGCCGCCACCAGGGCCCGGGTGACGCCGGGCGCGGCAACCTCGGGGTCGGACACCGTGATGACGTAGCCCGTCCGGCCGTCAGCTCGCCAGCCGACGACGGCCGGAAGACCGCCAAAGACGCCGTCGGGCTCGTCGAGCGGGGCGACGGTCATGACCGTGAGCGTCCGCGCGAAGAGCTGGTCGCGAAGGTCTTCGGGCCGGCCGATCGTGCGCAGAGTCGTGTTCAGGATCGCGACCCGGTCACAGAGTCGCTCCGCCTCCTCGAGGCGGTGCGTCGTCAGGAAGGTCGTGACGCCACGCTGGCGGAGCCCGTCGATCAGCTCGTGGACCTCGCGCGTCGCGACCGGGTCGAGGCCGGCGGTCGGCTCGTCGAGGAACAGCACCGCCGGGTCGCTGAGCAGCGCTCGCGCGAGGGCGGTTCGCTGGCGGAGTCCCTTCGATAGGGTGCCGCACGCATCGCGAGCCCGGGCGGTCAGATCCATCGCGCTCAGGGCTCTGCCGATACGGTCGCGCGGGTCGGGCACCTCGTAGAGGTCGGCGAAGCACTCGAGGTTCTCGAGCACGCTCAGGCGGAGGTAGAGGCCCGGCGACTCGGGCACGATCGCGATCCGCCGGCGGATCTCGATGCCGTTCTCGGGCGTGAGCGGGATCCCCGCGACCGTTGCCGAGCCCGAGGTCGGGGCGATCAGCGTGCCGAGGGCCCGGACGGTCGTCGTCTTGCCCGCGCCATTGGGCCCGAGGAAGCCGAACACCTCGCCCCGCCCCACCTCGAAGGAGACGTCTTCGACCGCGAGACGATCACCGAAGCGCTTCGAGAGGTTCCTGACCGATAGCGCCGGCCCAGCGCCGCCGGCGGAGGGCAGAGGCCGCGTGTCCCCGTCGCTCGTCACGACCATAGCGTAGCGCCGGGACGTCGGACGTCCCACCCTTGAACGACAGTGGAGATCGTGCCACGCGCCTGCTCAAGCCGCGGCGAGCGCAGCGTCGCGACGGAGAGGCGTCGGAGCAGGTGCCGACCGGCGCAAGGGCCGTCGCCGAGGCACAGGCCGCCGCGCACCCCGCGTGCAGGGCCGTACCCGGCGGAGCTCGCCGGGCGATCACGACCGGGACGGCTCTCCCTGTTGCCCACTGCGAGGGTCCATGACCCCTGATCATGTGCCGGCCGCCGGTATCATCCCGCGATGCAGCGCTCGACCACGTGGGTCTGGATCCCGTTCCTCGCGCTCGGCTTCCTGTGGGGATCCTCCTACCTCTGGATCAAGATCGGCCTGGAGTCCCTCCCCCCGCTCACGCTGATCGCCGGGCGGCTCCTGTCGGGCGCCGCGTTCCTCGCGGTCGTGGTCGCCGTCACCCGCCAGACGCTCCCGCGCGAGCCCCGGCAGTACATGCACCTGCTGGTGATGGCGGTCGTGAACATCGTGCTGCCGTTCATCCTGATCACGGTCGGCGAGCAGTCGATCGACTCCGCGCTCGCCGCGATCCTCAACTCCACCGTGCCCCTGACCGTCATCGTGATCGCACCGCTGTTCCTGCCGGACGAGCGCATCACGCTCCCGAGGATTGCCGGGCTCTCGCTCGGGTTCGCGGGCGTGATCCTCCTGGTGGCGCCGGACCTGGTGAACCTCTCGGACTCCGACATCACGGGCGAGCTGATGATGATCGGGGCATCGCTCTGCTACGGCATCGGCAACGTCTACTCGAAGCGGAACGTGCGCGACCTTCGCCCAGCCATCCCGGCCCTGCTCCAGGTCGCCTTCGCGGCGGCGATCGTCACACCACTGGCGCTGATCGTGGAGCATCCGATCGGCCGGGTCGACCCTGCGCCGAGCGCGATCGTCGCGGTCGTCTGGCTCGGGGTCCTGGGGTCAGGCTTCGCGTACCTGCTGTTCTTCACTATCCTGGAGCACTGGGGTTCCACGCGGACGTCGATGGTGTCGTACCTGCTGCCCGTCGTCGGGATCGCGCTCGGCGCCGCGGTCATGGGGGACCCCGTGACGGCCAACCGGATCGCCGGGACGGGCATGATCATCGCGGGCATCGCGCTGGTCAACAGCGGACCGACCCTCAAGCGGCTCATCAGCCGGCGGGCTCGACCGGTCAAGGCAGAAGGTCAGACGGGATAGACGGTTCTCCCGTTGTCCCGACTGACAAGCCCAAGGGCCCCAAGCTCGAGGTCGCGGGCAACGCGGTCCCGGACCCGATCAGCCGAAGCGAGCCCGCAGCCTGGGCAGGATCAGCTCGCCGTAGCGGGCGATCGCGGCCTCCTGGTCGTTCCCCGGGAAGTGGAACACGAGGTGGTTGAACCCGTAGGCGAGATACGGCGCGATCTGCTCGATGTGCTCGTCCGGGTCCGAGGACACCAGCCATCGCTTGTGCGCGTAGGGCTCGGCCTCCCTGGCCAGGGCCTCCATCTCGAGCGCGTCGTGAACGCCGGTCTTCTTCTCGGCGGGGAGCGCCAGGGCGGCCCAGACCCTGGTGTCGTCCATCGCCCGGTCGAAGCTGGTGTCGAACGAGACCTTCATCTCGATCATCCGGTCGAGGGTGGCCGCGTCCCGCCCGGCCTTCTCGGCCCCCTCGACGACGGCGGGGAGCAGCGTCTCCCTGTAGAGCTCTGCGCCCTTGCCGCTGGTGCAGATGAACCCGTCCGCGAGGCGGCCCGCGAGGCGGGCTGCGGCGGGACCCGAGGCGGCGATGTAGACCGGGATGGGCTCCTCTGGACGATCGTAGATGGTGGCGTTCTCGGTGCGGTAGAACTGGCCCTCGATCGTCAGCCGCTCACCGCGCCAGAGCTGCTGGATCAGCTGGACCGATTCCTTGAGGCGGGCGAAGCGCTCGCCCTGATCGGGCCAGGTGACGCCCACCGGGACCTCGTTGAGGGACTCGCCGGTGCCGACGCCCAGGATGACGCGCCCGGGCGCGAGGCAGCCCAGGGTGCCGAACGCCTGCGCGACGACCGCCGGGTTGTACCGGAACGAGGGCGTCAGCACGCTCGTGCCGAGCACGACGCGCTTCGTCGCCTGGGTCGCGGCACCCAGCCAGACGAGGGCGTTCGGGGCGTGGCCGTCCGTGTGGCGCCATGGCTGGAAGTGGTCGCTGGTCCAGACGGAGTCGAAGCCCGCGTCCTCCGCGGCAACGGCGAGATCGAGGAGGCGCCGCGGCGGGAACTGCTCCGCGGATGCCTTGTAGCCGAGCTTCAGGGGCGGCATGGTGCTCCTTCGTGTGTGCGGGTGGATCTTCGCACCGCCGGCGGCGAGGCGGCACGCCACGAGGCGGCACGCTACGACGTGGCGCGCACGCGGATCAGGGACGACGTGGCGCGCACGACGGATCAGGGCACGACGAATCAGCGGGCAACGGCCAGGACCACCGCCCCCGCCAGCACCAGCAGCGAGCCCGTGATCCGGAGCCCGATCTCGCGCCGGCCGATCGCCTCCTTCAGCCGGAGCACGCCCCAGACGGAGATGAGCACCACGGCGGACTCGCGGAGCGGCGCGACGATCGCCAGCGGCGCCCGGGCCAGGGCCGCCAGCACGAACCCGTACGCGATCAACGTGATGAACCCGCCCGCGACGGCGCGACCCATGTTCACGGGTTCGGGCGCCGCGATGAAGCGACCCCCGCCGATGCGCGGCCGGAGCCAGGCCACGACCAGCAGGCCGGCCGCGCACACGGGCCACAGGATCCCGGCATACAGCCAGGCCGGGGTCAGCCCCACGCCTACGGTGTCAAGCGAGGAGTAGGTGGCGATCATCGCCCCGGTCAGGAGCGCGAATGCCACGCCCGCACGGTCACGCGCCGACGCCGACCGGACCAGCTTCCAGGGCCGCTGGACGACCAGCAGACCCGCGAACAGGAGTGCGACCCCGGCCCACGCGGCCGCCGGCAGCCGCTCGCCCAGCACGATCACGGCGACCCCGACGGCGATGAGCGGCGCGCTGCCGCGCGCCAGCGGGTACACGACCGAGAGGTCGCCTCGCCGGTATGCGGCCGCGAGGAACACGAAGTAGGCGACCTCGACCACGCCCGAGGCGATGCCGAGGATCCAGGCCGCGGGCGGCAGCGCGGGCCGATCAAGGAGGAGCCACGTGGCCGCGACGGCGGGGATCAGCGCCAGGGAGGCGACGACGACCCCGACCGTCGCCGTGCGCAGGGGGTCCCCTGCCGTCTTGAGGAGGACGTTCCAGGCTGCGTGGAGGACCGCGGCGAGCGCGATGAAGCAGAGCGCGAGCGGGTCCACATCCCGAGTCTAGGACGCGGGCCCGCGGTCACGCGCCGGTCAGCGGGCGACGTCCCGCCGCGACATCCCCCACGCCCCGAGCCCGATCCCGCCCACGGCGATCACCACGCAGGCGGCGATCCCGACGGGATCCCAGACACCGATCATCGGCTGGCCCATGTGCGCTGTCAGCGCCAGCTGGTAGAGCCAGTCCGGCAGGCTGAGAGGTGGCGCGAGCAGGGCGATCAGGTACGTGACTACGACGAAGACGGCCGCGATCTCGGCCGCGAGCGAGGACCGCCACAGTCCGCCGACCGCGACCCCGACCCCGACGGTCGCCCAGGCGAAGAGCCCGAGCGCCACGGAACCGAGCAAGGCCTGCTGCACGTCCAGGCCGCCGGCGAGGCCGCCGATCCCGATCCCGGCCGCGAAGAGGATCGTCATCACGATGACCGCGAGGAGTGCCGACACGCCGCCGGCCAGCACCCAGCGGGCGCGTGCCATCGGCGTCGCCAGGACGGTCTCCAGACGGCCGTCGACCTCGTCCGACGCCCACTTCGACACGAAGGTGGCCGCCGCAAAGCCCGCGGCGATGTAGAGCAGCTCGGCGTAGAGCTGGAGCCAGCCGCCGGCCGATGCGAAGTTGATCCCGGGGAAGATCTTCTGGAAGGTGTCGTGGAGGGCTGTGTCCGACCCGACCTGGCTCGCGAGGGACGCCGCGAAGGACGTGTACACGATCCCGACGACTCCGAGGCCGATGCCCCAGGCCAGCGCCCGCGGGACCTGGTCCCCGAACGCCCTGCTCAGGGGCCCGCGGACCCCAAGCACGCCGGATGGCAGCGCCGGCAGCGACAGGCCGGCGGTGACGCCGAGGTCTCGGCGCTGGAACAGTTCGACGCCCACGGCGAGGAAGACGAGACCGAGGATCCCCTCCAGGGCGACTGCCGGCCAGTCGTAGACGCCGATGAGCGGAATGTGGTCGAACGTCCAGTAGAACGGGCTCAGCCACATGAGGGGCCCCCCGATGGAGAGTCCGTTCATCATCCATAGCACGGCCAACGCGAGGCCGGTGACGCCCGCAGAGCCGGCCCGACCGAGCAGGGGTGAGAGCGCGAACGCGAGGCCGCCGAAGAAGAGGGCACCGCACAGGATCCAGAGCGCGTAGCCGAACGAGGAGAGCAGCGGGATCTGGTCCCCGAGCTCGGCATTGCCGTAGAGGTTGGAGCTCAGCGTCAGGGCGAACGCCATGATGACCATGGTGATCACGAGCAGCGTGAGGTGCGCGGCGACCTTCTCGACGGCGATCCGTCGCTTGCCGAAGGGCGAGGTGGCCACGAAGTCCAGGCTGCCACGGCGAGCCTCGCCGGCCAGAGTGCCCGACAGCGCCGTGATCGACCAGAGCGCCACGCCGATGGCGAAGATCAGGCCGTACTTGAAGGTCACGTAGCCGCCCAGCGTGCCGACCTTGGCGCCCATGAGCTCGGTGTTCGCGAACAGCCGGAGCATCGACGTAGGGATGCCGCCGAAGAGGCTGTCCAGCTCGAGTCGCGCGGCGGGCGTCGAGAAGATGCTCGACACCGCGACGCCCATGACCAGGGCCATGCCACCGAGCAGGCCTGCGGCGATGATGAATGACAGCCGCGAGTCGCGGATCGACTTGCCGTAGATGCTGCCGAACCCGTAGATGCGCTTGCGCAGCGGGATCGGCGGGAAGGCGACCGCGGCCTGCCGCGGCGCGCCGGTGCTAGCGGCCATCGGACCCTGCTCCTGCGGCCTCGCCGCCGTACTGCGCAAGGAAGGTCTCCTCGAGCGAGGGCTCGCGAGACACGAAATCGAGCAGCTCGAACTGCGCTGCCGCGCGCACGACGGGCGTGATGGCACCTGTCACGCGCATCCGGAGGACGTGGTCCTCGGCGACGACCTCGCTGACGCCCGGCAGGTGGGCGAAGGTGTCGGACGGCACCGGCCCGGCGAAGCGCAGCTCGACCTGATGGTGGGCGAGGTCGCGCAACCCCTCGACCGTGCCGAGCTTGACGATCTGGCCGTCGCGGATGATCGCCACGCGGTGGCAGCTCTTCTCGACCTCCGAGAGGATGTGCGAGCTGAGGAACACCGTGGCGCCGCCTGCGACGTGTTCGCGAACGGTGGCGAAGAATGTCTGTTGAACCAATGGGTCGAGGCCGGACGTGGGCTCGTCGAGCACGAGCAGCTCCGGCTTGTGCTGGAGGGCAGCGATGACGCCGACCTTCTGCTTGTTGCCCTTGCTGTACTCCTTGAAGCGCTTGCCGGCCTCGAGGTCGAACCGATCGATCAGCATTGCCTGGTAGGCCGGGTCCACGCCGCCGCGCAAGTTCGCGAAGTACTCGAGCGTCTGCTTGCCGGTGAGCCGGTCGTAGAGCGCGAACTCGCCAGGGATGTAGCCGACCCGCCGGTGGATAGCAACCGGGTCGGCTGTCGACTCGATGCCGAATACGAAGGCCTTGCCGGAGGTCGGGCGGATCAGGTCCAGCATGGTCCGGATCGTCGTCGTCTTCCCCGCCCCATTGGGGCCCAGGAAGCCGAAGATCTCGCCGAGCCCGACCTCGAGGTCGACGTCGATGATCCCGCGGCTCTTGCCGTAGGACTTCGTGAGCCTCTCGAGGGCGATGACCGGGGGCATGTGTACTCCTTCCTCAGGCGAACCAGGTGCGCATCGAGTCGGGGTCGACGAGCGTGAAGGAACCCGGCTTCAGGCCAAGGATCCGCTCGATCGCCTCGTCATAGGCGTGGATGAACCGTTCGACTTCCTCATACGGGACGCGACCGTCGAGACGGTCGATGAGCAGGCGGCGGATGGCGTCGGTGGAGCCCGCCAAGAGCGCGGTCAGGACCACCGCGGCGTGGTCCGCGGACGACGGGTTCATGGTGCCCTCGGCCACGCCCTGCCGCAGGATCACGGCCATCAGCGGCCGGAACTGCTCGTAGGCCGCCGCCTCGGCGCGCACGCGGGCGACGTCGTTGCCCGTCTCGCACCAGGTGCGGATCAGCGGGAGGAGCAGGTCGCTGCGGGCCGACTTCCAGCTGCCGGCGCGGGCGAACAGCGTCTGGAGCTTCTCAATCGCCGACAATCCGGGATCCTCGGCGATCGGGGTGAGGATCCCCATCCCGGCGGCGGTCATCCGCTCGATCACGGCCTCGAGGATCGCCTCCTTCGAGCCGAAGTAGTGGTACAGGGCCCCGCGTGAGCAGCCCAGCTCGTCCTGGACACTCTGGATGCTCATGGCGTCATAGCCGCGGGTGCGGATCAGCCGCTCCGCGACATCGAGGATCTCGTCGCGGCGGACGGCGTGCGTGGCGGGGTTGAGCGTGCGTGCCATCGTGTCCCGAATTGGCCGACCGACTGTCGGTCGGATTATAGGGCCATCGTCATGGCGCGGCAAGCCTCGGACGGCATGGAGCCGAGTCAGGCGACTGGCCAGCCGCCGAGCTCGTCGAGGGTCGGCGGGTCGGCACCGGCGCGCTCGCAGACGGCGGCCGAGGCACGGACGGCGAAGCGCACGGCACGCAGCAGCGCCGCCTCATCGGTCACGGTCGATCGCGTGACACCACCGTGGACGAGACACGCGAGGAACGCCCCACCGAAGGTGTCCCCCGCCCCGACCGTGTCCACCACGTTGACGGTTGGTGCCGGCACCCGGTGCACCACCCCGTCCACGGCCACCGTCACGGGCCGCCCACCGTCGGTGACGAGGATCACCCGCGGTCCCAGCGACCCGATCCACGCCACCACGGCCTCCGCGGTCTCCCCGGGGCGCAGGAACGCCAGGTCCTCGGCGCTGGCCTTGACGATGTCGGTGCGCTCCAGGACCCGGGCAAGGCGCGCGCGGTAGGCTGCGGGGTCGCGCGTGATCGACGGCCGGCAGTTCGGGTCCACCATCACGACCATGTCCTCCGGCAGGTCCGCGACCCATGCCTCGAGCGTGGCTGCCATTGGCTCCAGCACGAAGCCGAGCGTCCCCGTGAGCACGGCGCGCGTGCCGGACGGCGGGCCACCGGCGAGCGGACCCGGGTAGACCGCGGGAGCGGAGGTGCCCTCGGTGTAGAAGCGGTACGCGGCGGCGCCGTGCTCGTCCAGCTCGGCCAGCGCGAGGGTGGTCGGAAGGTCCGTACGCTGGGCGAGATCCAGCGAGACACCGTCCGCGGCGAGCCCTGCCTCCAGCATCCGCCCGAACCGGTCGGCCGACAGCCCGCCGATCCAGGCGCACCGCACCCCGAGCCGCGCCACTGCGCGCGCGGCGTTGTACGGGCCACCGCCGGCCACGGGTACCAGCTCCCCGTCCGGGCGCACGATGAGATCGACGAGGGCGTCTCCGGCGGTCACGATCACTGGCGCTGGCTCCCTATGCGGCTGTCTCGGATGGTGAACGGGCGGACGTGCCGCGGCTTCGGACGTCCTCGCAGTATCGGATGGGCAGGGGGTCGTCCGGGCGGCCATCGGGGATCCCGGGCACCCGTATCATCGCGCCGTGGCCTCGATGAACGACCTCGAGCGGTTCCTGGGCCCGGACGGCGTGGTCCAGCGGGTGCGCCTGGCCGCGTACGGCTGGTGCGAGCGGGACGGCGCCCTGCTGCTCTGCCGGATCTCGCCCAGGGGTCCCGGCGGCGGGCTGTGGACGCTTCCGGGCGGCGGGCTGGACTTCGGCGAGGACCCGGAGGCGGGGTTGCGCCGGGAGCTGCTCGAGGAGACTGGCCTGGAGTGCACCGCGGGGCTGCTGATGGGCGTCCGGTCGGCGGTGCTCGAGCCGGTCGAGACCATCAGCGGCCACCGGGTGCAGGCCGTGGGGATCCTGTACCGCGCCGTGGTCGTGCACGGCAGGCTGCGGAACGAGGCGCACGGGTCGACCGACCTCGCGCGCTGGATCCCGTTCCCGGAGCTGGACGCGCTGCCGGTCACGGGGCTGGTGCCCTGGGCGCGGGACCTGGCCGGTCGCTGAGCCGCCACGGTCGTTCGCGTGCCGTTCCCGCCGCGCCGGGTCAGCCGGCCTCGGCCTCGGCACCGGGAGCGTCGCCTCCGCTACCCTTCGCTGATGTCCGATCTGCCGGGTTGGGAGCGCCGCTTCCGCGCCCCCATTCTCTCGTTCCCCGCCTGGGCGGCCGACGCCCCGGACCGCATGGTCCTCGCGTCCACCGAGGGCGGGAGCTACCAGCTCCACGCCTGGGACCGTGCCACGGGCGAGCGGCGGCAGGTGACCCGGGACCACGTCGGCGTCGTGGAGGGCCGGCCCACCCGCGACGGCACCGGCGTCATCTGGTTCCACGACGAGACCGGCGCCGAGACGGGCACGTTCGTCGTCGCGCCCTTCGACGGGCACGCGGCACCGGTCCCGCTGCTCGCGGGCCTGCCGGAGGGCTGGAGTGAAGGCCTGGCGATCGGCCAAGGCCGGACGCTCGCCGCGGTGAGCACCGAGGACGGCTACAGGGTCTGGGTCTCGGACGACGGAGGACCGGTCCGCCTGCTCCACGAGCACGCCCAGCCCGTGCGGCTCGCGGGCGGCTGGGGTCTGTCTGGGGCGGTGGATCGCGGCGCGCTGTCGGCCGACGACCGCGTCGTGGTCCTCGAGGTCATGGAGGACGGCGACGTGCTCCATCCCTCGCTGAGGGCTCTGGACGCCGCGTCGGGCGAGACGCTCGGGTCGCTCCGGGACGAGGGGCTCGAGCTGGCCGGGTTCGGCTTTTCGCCGGTGGCCGGCGACCTCCGGATGGCCATCACCCACGAGCGCACGGGTGAGCGGAGGCCCGCGATCTGGGACGTCGCCACGGGCGAGGTCCGGGACCTCATGCTGGATCTCGTCGGGACGATCGAGCCGGTGGACTGGTGGCCGGACGCATCGGCGCTGCTGCTGCTCCAGCTGGAGGCGGGCCGTCACCGGTTGCACAGGTACCAGGTTTCGACGGGCGTGGTGACCGCGCTGACCACCGAGCCGGGTTCGATCACGGCCGCCGCCGTCCGGCCCGATGGGGCCGTCTGGTACCGGGGGCACAACGGACAGCATCCGGCCGTCCTGCTCGAGACCGGCTCCACCGAGCCTCTGCTCGCTGCCCGGGGGCCGTCGGCGCCGGCGGGAAGGGCCTTCGACGGCTGGGAATTCGCGAACCCGGCCGGCCAGCGGGTCCACGGCTTCCTGGTGCACCCGGAAGGAAGCGGCCCCCACCCGGTGATGATGCGGGTCCATGGCGGTCCACACTCCCTGGACATGGACCGGTGGGCACCGGACGTCCAGGCCCACGTGGATGCCGGGTTTCTCGTGGCGATGGTCAACTACCGAGGGTCGGAGGGCTTCGGCCAGGCCTGGCGGGACGAGCTGACCGGCAACGTCGGCTTCCTCGAGCTCGAGGACGTGCTGGCCGGCCTCGACGACCTCGTGGCCCGCGGGCTCGCCGACCCCTCGCGCGCCGTGCTCGCCGGCTGGTCGTGGGGCGGATACGTGGCGCTGCTGGGGCTCGGACGCCACCCGGGACGATGGGTCGCGGGGATCGGCGGCGTGCCGGTCGCGGACTTCGTCGCGGCCTACGAGGACGAGGCGCCAATCCTGCAGGCGCTGGACCGGGCGATGTTCGGGGGCTCGCCGGACGAGGTCCCGGGGCTGTTCGCGGAGCGGAGCCCGATCACCTACGTGGACGCGGTGTCGGCGCCGCTCCTGGTCCTCGCGGGCGAGAACGATTCTCGTTGTCCGATCCGGCAGGTGTGGAACTACGTCGGGCGCCTCCGGGAGCGAGGGCTGGACCCGCAGGTCTACACGTACGCGACCGGGCACGCCTCGTTCGACGTCGACGAGCGAATCCGCCAGACGGCGATCGTGCTGGACTTCCTGGCACGCTCGGTGCCGGGCGTGGCGCGGCTCGACGGGCTGGACGCGCACCTGGCGGCCGCACGCGTCGCGGGCTGAGGGCGGTCACCCGAACCGGTAGCGAGCCTCCCGCCCCAGGCAGCACGGTCCGAGGCCGTAGCGGATCTCGCCGGCCGTAACGTCCGCCAGGCACCAGAACGCCGTGACCGACGACCCGGAGCCGTCGTCGTGGCGGCAGATCGAGGGCGACGTCGTGTGATCCGACAGCGCGGCCAGCAGCTGCTCCGGCCCGAGCGAACCCGCCGCAGGCCCGGTCCCGGCCGGACCGTCCAGCAGCTCGAGGGCGCGCCCCAGCCGGACCGCGGACCGGAGGGCGTAGGCCGGGTCACCCTCGTACCGCAGCATCCGGTCGCACACGTAGTGGTTGGTGTGGGCGAGCGTCCCGCCCGCGGTAGGCCCCGAGACCTCGGCATCCGTCGCCGAACCCTCCACGTTCAAGACCCGTCCGTCTCGGTGGGCGAAGACCGTGTTGTACGAGGAGGCGCGATCCGGCCGGAGCGCCATCGACACGGCCTCGTCCAGGGTGCGCGCGGTCAGCTGCTCCCGGACCATCAGCAGGCGCGGAACCCCCACCCGCTCGTCGTTGGGCGACAGCTCGTTGCCGGTCAGCGACAACCCGGCCGCGTTCCAGCCGACGCTGATCCACGGCCCGATACCCAGCGAGAACACCACCGGCTCGCCCGGGACCCGCCACTCGATCGCGATCACCGCCGCCTCGGATGCCGGCGACAGGTCGTTGGTGTGGGCCACCCACACGTGGCCGTCCGGGGTGGCGGGCGGGACCGCCACGAGGTCGCTGCAGCGCCCGTCGACCTCGGACCCGGCGGTGGCCTGGGACGGGCGCACGGTCCAGATCTCCTCGATCGAGGCGGCGAACAGCGCCAGCGGGTCCACGCCGGCGCCCTCGGCGGCCCCGTCGATCTCCTCCACCAGCCAGGGCGTCGCCGCGAGCGTGGCATCCCGGTACCGCGCGGCGAGCGCCAGCTGATCCGCCCGCGATCGTCCGGCGGGCAGCGCAACGCCGAAGTCGACCGCCTCGCGCAGCACGGCTGTCGTGGCGGCACCGACCTGGCGTCCCACCTCGCGGTGGGAGCCCGACACCGCCAGGAACGGCATGCCACCCGGCGCCAGGCGCACGCCCGTCGTGGTGCGACCGTCCGCCATCGAACCACCGCCCGGCGCGGGGCTGCCGGCCGCCATCGGACCCAAGCCCGGCACCGGGGCTACCGGCCCGCGCGCGCCTTCGGCGGCGCCGGAAGACGCCGTTCGCCGCGCACCAGGAAGTGCACGAACCAGTCGCGGACCTGGACCAGGTTCTCCGCCCGCCGGAACGGTGTCCCTCCCCGGGTCAGCTCATGGCTCTCGTCCGGAACGCGCATGAAGCGGACCGGACGCTTGAGCGTCCGGAGGACCGTGAACAGCGCCTCGGCCTGGCCGATGGTGCAGCGGAGGTCCCGCTCCGAGTGCTGGATGAGCAGCGGCGTCCGGACGTTTGCGGCCAGCGATATCGGCGAGATCGAGGCGAAGTAGGCCGGGTCCTCCCACGGCGAGTGGCCGAACTCCATCTCCGCCCACTCACAGTTGGAGATGTCGCCGGTCAGGAACAGCAGGCCCATGTCCGAGACGGACCGGCACGTGACGGCCGCCCTGAAGCGGTCCGTCCGACCCACGATCCAGTTGGTGAGGTAGCCGCCGTACGACCCGCCGGTGACGCCGAGCCGGTCGGGATCGGCCCGGCCGTCGGCCACCGCGGCGTCCACACCCGCGAGCACGTCCGCCATCGGACCGTCGCCCCAGTCGCCCAGGTTCGCGCGATTGAACGCCTCGCCGTAGCCCTCGGAGCCGCGCGGATTGCAGGCCAGCACCGATACGCCCGCGCCGGCGAGCACCTGCCACTCCAGCATCGGCGCCCAGCCGTACAGGGTGTGCGGCCCGCCGTGGATCTCCACGGCCAGCGGCTGCCTGCCCTCCCCGGCCGGATACAGCCAGCCCTGGATCTCCCTCCCGTCGCTCGTCCAGCGGCGCTCCAGCGGCGCCACGAAGGCGACCTCCGCCGAGATCGACGCCGTTGAGCGATGTGAGCGGTGTGAACGCGGCGAGCGGCGTGTGCGCCCCGGCGGCGCCCGCCCCGGCCGGGACCTCGAACGTGACGATCTCGGGCAGCCCGGTCGCCGTCGACCGGACCGCCGCCACGAGGTCGCCGCCCCCGTCGCCCGCGATTGCGTCCCAGCCGGACAGGTAGTGCCGGTCCGATGTCAGCCGCTCCGGGTCCGCCCCACCATCCAGGAGGACCCGCCACAGCTCGTGGCTCCCGTCGACCGGGGCCGTGAACAGCACGGACGACCCGTCGGCGGACATGGCCAGCCGCGCCTCCTCGCCCAGGGCCACGTCGCTGGTCATCCCCGCGTCGGGCTTGAGCTCGCTCGAGGCCAGCAGGTCCGTCCCGCCTCCCCTGCCCGCGTCCGAACCGTCCGCCGCGAACCGCCAGATCCCGGTCCGGTACCCGCCCCGCGGGATCCTCTCCCCGATCGCGACGATCGAGGACCCGTCTCGTGTCCACGCCGGCGCCCCGAACAGCGCGTCATCGCCCGCTGCAACGGCCGTGACGTCACCGGTGGCCACCTCGACGGCGAAGACCATCGAGCGCTCCGCGAGGTCCGGGTCCCGCCGGCGGTTCGCCGCGAACGCGATCCGCGTCCCGTCCGGGGACCAGGCCGGGGCCGCCTCGGGCGTGGGGCCGGCGACCAGCGGTCGCGCCGCGCCGGTCGCCACGTCCACGAGCCACAGGTGGGCGTCCGTGTCGTCGATGAAACCGGCGCCGTTGTGCTGGTAGCCGAGCCTGTCGAGGTAGCGGTAATCGGAGAGCGGCGGCTCGCCGGGCTTGGGCTTCCCGGGCCGGCCCCGCTTCCTCGCGTCCGCCTGCTCCGTGGCCCCCAGGGAGGAGGTAAGCACCGCGAGCGTGCGGCCGTCCGGCGACCAGGCGAGCCCGGTCACGCCGCGCGGGAGGTCCGTGAGCCGCCGCGCCTCGCCGCCTTCGAGCGGCAGCAGGTGGACCTGGACCGCGTCGAGGCGCTCCCGGGGCTCCGTCGGCCGGTCGGGCTCCTCCTCCACCAGCAGCCGGCGATCGGAGAGGAACGCGAGCGTCGTGCCATCCGGCGAGAACCGGGCGCTGCGGTCCGTGCGCGCGCCGAGGGTGAGCCGGCGAGCCCCGCCGGACCCGTCGACGGGCGCCGCCCAGATCGAATGCCGGTAGCCGTCGAACCCGACGGCGCTCGCCCTGACGGTGAATGCGACCGTCCGGCCGTCGGGCGACAGGCGCGGATCGAACGGGACCTGGAGGCGGTAGATGTCATCGGGGCGTGCGGGTCGGGGCACGAGCATCCTCCGGATGGGCACGATTGAGCCTTGGGCGCGAATGGGCATCCGTCGCGCGGACGGGCGGACGGGGCGTTGCCGGAAGTCTAGCCCCGGTCGAGGGGCTACCATCGGGGCTCGATGGCCGAGCAGCTCTCGTTCCGGCTCGAGCCGGCGCTCCCGCGCCCCGGTGACGTGGCGCCGATGTGGCCGACGCCGTATCGCGAGGCCTTCGACTCCCCCGAGTTCCTGTTCGAGCCCACCTGGGGCGGCCACCGTGTCCTCGCGTTCGTGGAGCCTGCCGGGCATGCCGGCGACGGCGAGGTCCGGCTGGTGGACGGGGCGGGCCGGGACCTCGCGGGCCGCCTCCCGGAGCTGGCCGGGCTGGCGCTCAGGATCGCGGCCCGGTCGGCGGTCCTCGACGGCGAGCTGGTCGTGGTGGATGGCCGCGGCCGGGCGGACGACGAGGCCCTCCGCGAGCGCCTCGGCGGGCGCCCGGGACGGACCGTGGCCCTCCTGGTGTTCGACCTGCTCCACCTCGACGGACGGTGGCTCCTGAACCAGCCGCTGGACAAGCGGCGCGACCTCCTGCGGCGCGTGCTGCGCCCGGGCGACGAGGTGGTCATGGTCCCGGCCGTCGAGGGCGAGGGGCTGCGCGCTGTACGACGCCGTGGCCGCCCAGGGGATCGCCGGCATGCTGGCGAGACGGAGGACGAGCCCCTACCTGCCCGGGGTGCGGAGCGGGCTGTGGCGGTCGATCGTGGCCGTCCCGCCCGAGGCCGCCGGTCCGGACGACCTCGCGGCAGGTGACCCGCCGGCGGCAGCCGTCTCCGGGACGGCACCCGTGCTGGCGCTGTTCCGCCGCCTGCCGCTCGACGAGGACATCGGCGAGTAGCGGACCCCCGGTGTCCGCATGTCGTAAGATACGGGTCGCGCAACCAATCGCAAGTGGTCGTAACGAATTTGCAATCGAGGAGCGTGACCCGGGTGGCCGTGCAGGACGAACGCGACGACGGGCGGCGGCCAGGATGACGGGCCGTCCCGTCGTCAACACCCACGTGCACCTGCCGCCGAACTTCTCGGCCTTCGAGACGGCCGAGGACGCGGTGCGGTCCGCCGCCGCGGAGGGCGTCGGCGTCCTCGGCAGCTCCAACTTCCACGACCAGCGGATCTACGCCCGGTTCGCCGCGGAGGCCCGAGCCGCGGGGATCGTGCCGCTGTTCGGCCTCGAGCTCATCTCGCTGGACGACGGGCTGCGTGAGGCCGGCACCAGGATCAACGATCCCGCCAACCCGGGACGGGTCTACCTGTGCGGGAAGGGCGTGGACCCGTTCGCGCCGCCCACGGACACCGCCGTCCGGCTCACGACCGAGGCTCGCCGGACGGACGTGGACCGGATGCGGCTGATGGTCGACCGTCTTCGGGAGTGCTTCGCCGCTGCCGGGATGGCGACGGTGATCACCGCGGACTCCATCGCCGAGGAGGTCGCCGAGGTCGCCGGCGTGCCCCGAACCTGGGTCGTGCTCCAGGAGCGACACGTCGCGAGGGCTTTCCAGGAGGCGCTGTTCCTGACCGTGGCCCCCGGGCGCCGGGCTTCGCTGCTCGCCCGCGCCTTCGGCGGTCCGTGCACCGCGGGCGTCGAGGAGCCGGTCGCCGTCCAGGGCGAGATCCGCTCCCGCCTGATGAAGTCCGGGCGGCCGGCGTTCGTCGACGAGTCGCCGGTCTCCTTCGCCGATGCCTACCGCCTCGTCCTCGAAGCGGACGGCATCCCGTGCTACCCGACGCTGGCCGATGGCGTCGATCCGGTCTGCCCCTGGGAGACGCCCGCCACCGGGCTCGCGGCCCGGGTCCTGGGACGGGGCATCCACGCGGCAGAGCTGATCCCGATCCGCAACCGGCCGGCGGTCGTCGACGAGTACGTCGAGGCGTTCCGGTCCGCCGGGATCATCGTGACGGCCGGCACCGAGCACAACACCCCCGACCGGATCCGCCTGGAGCCGCGGTGCGTGGACGGGTCCCTGCCCTCGGAGTTCGCGCGGGACGTCTTCTGGGAGGGCACCTGCGTGATCGCCGCCCACCAGCACCTGCGCTCGCAGGGCCGGCCGGGATTCGTGGACCACGAGGGCATCCCGAACGCGGACTTTCCTGATGCCGAGGCACGGATCCGCTGGTTCGCCGCGCTCGGGGAGGACCTGATCCGGGCGGCCGTGGCGGTGGCCCGGTGAGCGGGCCGGAGCGCCCCGGCCGGCGGAGCCTGCCCCCGGCGCCGGTCGACACGCTGGCCGAGCTGATCGGGCTGGCACAGCGGTTCGGTCGAGACCCGGAGTTCTCCCGGGGCGGCGGCGGGAACGCGTCCGCGAAGGCCGGCGGCGTCCTCTACATCAAGCCCAGCGGCGTGCCCCTCGCGACGCTCGAGGCCGGGGACCTCGTTCCGCTCGACATCGAGCGCCTGCTCGCGGTGCTGCGCGGCGAACAGGCCACCAAGGAGACCGGCCCGGACGAGGCGGATGCGGACCCGGTCCTGGCGGCTGCCCGGGCCGCGAGGCTGGGCGAGGCCGGCGGACGGAGGCCGTCGGTGGAGCTGTTGTTCCACGCACTCCTGCCGGACCGCTACGTCCTGCACACCCACCCGGTCCTGCTCAACGCCGTGACCTGCGCTGCCGGCGGCGCCGCGCTGGCCGAGCGCCTGTTCGGCGACCGGGCGATCTGGGTCCCGTATGCGGACCCGGGGCTCCCCCTCGCACGGTCCATCGCGGAGGCGCGACGCGCGTTCGGGGAGCGGACGGGCCTGCCGGCGCCCGGCGTCGTCCTGATGCAGAACCACGGCGTCATCGTGTCCGCCGACAGCGCGGTCGGCATCGAGGCGATGTACGCCTGGCTTGTCTCGGTGGTGCAGGGCGCCGTCGGCGCGACCGCCGAGCTCGCCGCGCCTGCCGGGACCCCGGACCCGGCCCGCGACCGGGCCCTCGTCGATGCGGCCGGGCCGACGCTGCGGGGGCTCCTCTCCGGTGGCGCGACGCTCAGGATCGTCGCCTTCGACGGCGACCCGCTCGCGGCGTCGTTCACGGCCACGCCGGCCGGGCGCGCCTTCGTCCAGGGTGGCCCGCTCACGCCCGACCAGATCGTCTACGCGGGCTCCTGGCCGATGCTGGTCGACGTGCCCGAGGGCGCGGGACCGGATGACCTGCCCGCCCTGCTCCGGGCGCATCTCGACCGTCATGTCGCGGCCCACGGCGAGCCGATCATCACGGTGGTGCCCGGTCTCGGCCTGTTCGCCGCCGGCGACACGTGGGCGGAGGCCGACACGGCGCGCCACATCTACCTCGACGCGCTGCGGGTCGGCCAGGGCGCGCTGCGCCTGGGTGGGGTGCGGTCGCTCGCGGACCCCGAACGCCGCTTCATCGAGACCTGGGAGGCCGAGGTCTACCGGCGGGGCATCGCGGCCGGGACCCCCATCGCGGCTGGGACCCCCATCGCGGCCGGGACCGCCATCGCGGCCGGCGGAACGGGCACGGGCAGGTTCGCGGGGCGGGTCGCGCTCGTCACCGGTGCGGCGCAGGGGTTCGGGCTCGCCATCGCCGCGGACCTCGTGGCCCAGGGCGGCCACGTCGTCCTGGCCGACGTCAACGGGGCGCTCGCCGAGGCCAACGCCGCCGACCTCGCGACGCGGTTCGGGCCCGGTCGCGCGACCGCGATCACCATGAACGTCATGGACGAGGCGTCCGTGGCCGCCGGGCTGCACGCGACCGTCGAGCGGTACGGCGGACTGGACCTGCTCGTCTCCAACGCCGGCGTGCTCCGCGCGGGGAGCGTCACGGTGCAGCCGCTCGCCGAGTTCGACCTCGTCACGAGCGTCAACTACCGCGGCTACTTCCTGGCGGTCCGGTTCGCGGCCCCCATCCTGGCCCGCCAGCACGACGCGAGTCCCGGGTACCGGGGCGACATCATCGAGATCAACTCGAAGTCGGGCCTCGTCGGGTCCAGCCGCAACAGCGCCTACGCGGGCAGCAAGTTCGGCGGGATCGGCCTCACCCAGTCCTTCGCGCTGGAGCTGGTGGACCAGGGCATCAAGGTCAACGCGATCTGCCCCGGCAACTTCTTCGACGGACCCCTGTGGTCGGATCCGGCCAACGGGCTGTTCGTCCAGTACCTCCGCGAGGGCAAGGTGCCCGGGGCGCGGACCATCGACGACGTCCGCGAGTTCTACGAGGCGAAGGTGCCGATGCGGCGCGGCTGCCGGCCGGCGGACGTCATGCACGCGATCTACTACCTGGTTGACCAGCAGTACGAGACCGGCCAGGCGGTGCCGGTCACGGGTGGCCAGGTGATGCTCGGCTGAACCGCCGCCGGACCGCTCCGGCGCCGGGGAGCCACGTTCCAGGCGAAGCAGAACGAGGAGATGCCAGTGATCGATCCCCGCCCGGCGGCCGGTGCGCTGCCCTCGACGCAGCACGCGGTCCAGTTCACCGGGCCGGGACGGCTGGTCCACAACCGGACCAAGGCGGTGCCCGTCCCGGGGCCGACCCAGCTGCTCCTGGAGGTGGAGGCCGTCGGCATCTGCTTCTCCGACACCAAGCTGCTCCACGCCTTCACGGGTCACCTGCGCAAGGCCGAGGTGACCGCGGGGCTCACGCCCGCCGAGCTGGCCGAGATCCCGAGCTACGTCCCGGGCGACCTGCCGACCGTCCCCGGCCACGAGGTCGCCGGCCGGATCGTCGCGACCGGGTCCGCCGTGGCCCGCCACGCGGTGGGCGAGCGTGTCCTCGTCCAGACCGACTACCGGCACCTCATCACGCCCGGCTCCAACGCGGCCTTCGGGTACAACTTCGAGGGCGGCCTCCAGGAGTACGTGCTCCTCGACGAGCGGATGATCATCGAGCCCGGCACGGGGGAGCGCTTCCTGATCCCCGTGGGCGAGACCCCGAGCGGGTCCGCGGTCGCGCTGCTGGAGCCATGGGCGTGCGTCGAGGCGTCGTACGCCTGCCGGGAGCGCAGCACGCTGGCCCCGGGTGGCCGCCTGCTGGTGGTCGCCGATCCGGGCCGAGAGATGGACGGGCTGGCGCCGCTGCTCGGGGCCGCGACGCCGGCCTCGGTCGTGGTCGCCTGCGCCGACGAGACCCAGCGCGCGGCCGTCGAGCTCGCCCTCCGCCCGACGGGCCCGACACCTCACGAGGTGGCGGGGCCCGACGACCTGGGTCCGCAGCCCTTCGACGACATCGTCTACTTCGGATCCGATCCCGCCCGGATCGAGGCCCTCCAGGACCGGCTCGCCACCCGCGGCGTGATCGACGTCGTGCTCGGCGGCGAACGGGTCGGCCGTCCCGTGGCGGTGGACGTGGGGCGGATCCACTACGACCTCCTCCGCTGGGTGGGCACGACGGGCAGCGACGCGTCGGAGGGCTACCGCCTGGCCCCGGCCGACGGCGAGCTGCGGGCCGGCGACCGCGTGGCGGTGATCGGCGCCGCCGGACCGATGGGGTTCATGCACGTCGTCCGGACCATCACGAGCGGCCTCCCCGGGCTCTCGCTCACGGCCGTGGACATCGACGACGCCCGCCTGGCGCAGCTCGCCGCGACCGCCGGCCCCATGGCCGCCGCGCGCGGCATCCGGGTCGCCTTCACCAACGCCCGGACGACCCAGGTCGAACCCGGCTTCGACCACGTCGGGGTCATGGTGCCGGCGCCGTCGATCGTCGCCCAGGCGGTCGAGCTGGCGGCCCCCGGCGCCCGGGTCAACATCTTCGCGGGCTTCGCCGCCGGCACGCGGGCGGACCTCGACCTCGACGCCGTGATCGGCGGCCACCTCTACCTGTTCGGGACCAGCGGGTCCGAGATCCGCGACATGAAGGTCGTCCTCGGCAAGCTCGAGCACGGCGACCTCGACACGAACCTCTCGGTCGACGCCGTCACCGGCATGGAGGGCGTCCGGGACGCGCTCGCGGCGGTTGAGGCGCGGACGTCGGGCGGCAAGATCGTGGTCTACCCCCAGCTCCACGAGATGGGCATGGTCCGCCTCTCGGAGCTCGCCGGCCGCTTCCCGACGGTGGCGGCCGCGCTCCACGACGGACGCTGGACGCGGGCTGCCGAGCAGGCGCTGCTCGCCGCGGCGGGCGACGCCGGCGGGAAGGAGACCGCGGGATGAGGGCGCTCCGCCTGTACGGCGCCGGCGACCTCCGGCTGGTCGACGAGCCCGCCCCGGTCCCCGGCCCGGGCGAAGCCCTCGTCCGGGTGACGGCGGTCGGCATCTGCGGATCGGACCTGCACTGGTACGACGAGTCGGGGATCGGCGGCGTCGCCCTGACCCGCCCCCTCGTCCTCGGCCACGAGGCCGCGGGCGTGATCGCGGACGGACCGCGGACGGGACAGCGCGTCGCCATCGACCCGTCCGTCCCGTGCGGCACGTGCGAGACCTGCGGGCTGGGCCGCGGCCATCTCTGCCCGAGGGTCCGGTTCCTGGGCTACTCGACCACGGACGGGACGTTGCGCGAGCTGATCGCGTGGCCGCTGGACAGCCTGGTGCCGCTCCCCGACACGATCGACGACGAGGCGGGCGCGATGCTGGAGCCGCTCGGCGTCGCCATCCACGCGCTCCGACTGGGGCGCGTCAGGCCCGGCGACACGGTCGGCGTGTTCGGCTGCGGCCCGATCGGGCTGCTGCTGGTCCAGCTCGCCCGGGCGGCGGGTGCGACGACCGTGGTCGCCACGGACCGGCTGCCGCACCGGGTCGCCGCGGCCCGCGGGCTGGGGGCGATCGCCGCGCTGGTCGACGGCGGCGAGGAGCGCGAGGCCCTGCTCCGGGCGACCCGCGGACGCGGCGTGGACGCTGCGATCGAGATCGCCGGCGACGACGATGCGATCGACACGGCGATCGCGTTGGCCAGGCCGGCCGGCACCGTGGTGGTGGCCGGGATCCCGGCCGGCGACCGCTCGACGATCACGACCTCGGCCGCGCGCCGCAAGGGCCTCGACCTGCGCTTCTCGCGGCGGATGGTCCACACCTACCCGCGGGCGATCGCCCTCGTGGAAGCCGGGCTCGTGGATGTTGGCGCGGTCGTGAGCCACAGGTATGCGCTCGAGGATTTCGACGCTGCCTTCCGGACGGCCGTTCGCCGGGAGGGCCACAAGGTCCTCGTGACGCCGGCGGGGAGCGCGTAGCCGCATGGCTGGGAACCCTTCCGATTGGCTTGATCCCGCCTTGACTTCCGCTTCCAGGCGATGCAAAGTGTGCCCAATCGCAACCAACCGAAGTCCAGCGTCGAGCGGAGTCACATCTTGACCGCCCAGGCTGCCGGTACACCCGAAGGCGTCTTCGCGCGCGAGCGGCAGGACCAGATCGCCGGCTTCGTCGCGGCCAACGCCAGGGCCCGGGTCGGCGACCTCTCGGCCCGCTTCGGCGTCTCCGCGGTCACGATCCGGAAGGACCTCCTGATCCTGGAGGGCGAGGGCCGCGTGATCCGGACCCACGGTGGGGCGATCGCCCCGCGCAGCACCGGGCCGGAGCCCGCCTTCAGCATCCGCGAGCGCCGGCAGCGGGACGAGAAGACGCGCATCGGAGCGGCCGCGGCCGCCCGTGTCAGCGACGGCGAGAGCATCGTGCTCGACGCAAGCACCTCGGCGATGTCGGTCGCCCGTCACCTCAAGGGCGACCGGGTCTGGCACGGGCTGACCGTCGTCACCAACAGCATCCGGATCGCCTCCGAGCTGGCGGGCCACCCGGGGATCACGGTCCTGATGCTGGGCGGGCGCGTCCGGTGGGAGGCGCTGTCGGTGGTCGGGCCCCTCGGTGACGCCGTGTTCCGCCGCGTGAACGTGCAGAAGGCGTTCCTGGGCGCGGCCGGGTTCACGATCGAGGAAGGGCTGTCCGACGCCACCGAAGAGGAGGCCCAGATCAAGCGCTCCATGGTCAACGCCGCCCGGGACGTGTATGCCGTCGTTGACCACACGAAGTGGGGCCGGATCGCCTCCGCCACGTTCTGCCGCACGGACCGCCTCACGGGCGTGTTCACGGACGACGAGGCGCCCGCGGACACGGTCGCCGCCGTTCGCGCCATGGGGACCGAGGTGGTCGAGGTGGGCCGGGGACCAGCGGCCGACACCGCGCCGGATCGGGGGATGGGCTCGTGACGCTCGCGTCGACCGTCCCCGCCACGGGTCCGGACCCGGCCGTCGGCGTGGCGCCACGGGTCGAGCTGCGGGGCATCTCGAAGCGTTTCGGGCCGACCGCGGCGCTGGCCGACGTCTCCCTCGACCTGAGGGCGGGAGAGGTGCATGCCCTGGTCGGCGAGAACGGCGCCGGCAAGAGCACCCTGGTCAAGATCCTCGCCGGCGTGTATGCGCCGGATGCCGGGACGATCCTCCTCGACGGGGTCGTCACCGCCGTCAACGACCCGGCGACGGCACGGGCGCTGGGCATCGCGGTCGTCCACCAGGAGCCCCGCCTGTTCCCCGACCTCTCGGTCGCCGAGAACGTCTTCCTCGCGAACCCGCCCCGCGGCCGCGCCGGGGAGATCTCGTGGCGCGAGATGCGGCGGGCCGCGGCCGCGCTGTTCGAGCAGCTCGACGTCCACCTCGACGTGAGCGCCCAGGTTCGGGGCCTGTCGATGGCCGACCAGCAGCTCATCGAGATCGCGAAGGCGCTGTCGGTCAAGGCGCGGGTGCTGATCCTCGACGAGCCGACCGCGTCCCTGTCCGCGCACGAGGTCGAGCGGCTGTTCGCGATCGTGCGCCGGACCCGCGACAGCGGGGTGGCCGTGCTGTTCGTGAGCCACCGCCTCGACGAAGTGTTCCAGCTGTGTGACCGGGCGACGGTGTTCCGCGACGGCCGCTGGGTCATCACGGCGGAGACGCGTGACCTGACCACGGGGGACCTCGTCCGGCACATGGTCGGCCGGGCGGTGACGCTGTTCCCGAAGGGCGAGGCGGCGATCGGCGACGTGCTGCTCGAGGTTCGCGGGCTCAGCCGGGCGGGGGAGTTCCGGGACGTGTCGTTCGCGGTCCGGACCGGGGAGATCCTGGGCCTGGCCGGGCTCGTCGGCGCCGGCCGGACCGAGGTCGCACGGGTGCTGTTCGGGATCGACCAGCCAACGGCCGGCGAGGTCCTGCTCGACGGTGCCCCCGTCCATTTCGGCTCACCGTCCGAGGCATTGCGGGCGGGGATCGCCTACGTCCCCGAGGATCGCCACCAGGACGGGCTGGTGCTCGACTTCTCGATCGCGGACAACATCACCCTGCCGATCCTGTCGCGCATGTTCCCGCGCCTGTTCGTGCGGCGATCGGCCGAGCGGTCGCTCGCGACCGGGTACACCGAGCGGCTCCGGGTCCGCACGACCGGGGTCGAGCAGCTCGTGCAGGCCCTGTCGGGCGGCAACCAGCAGAAGGTCGTCATCGCCAAGTGGCTGGCCACCCGGCCGCGGGTGCTGATCCTCGACGAGCCGACGCGTGGCGTGGACATCGGTGCCAAGGTGGAGGTCCACCGGATCATCTCCGACCTGGCCGCGACCGGCCTGGGCATCATCCTGATCTCGAGCGACCTGCCCGAGGTCCTGGCCATGAGCGATCGGGTCATCGTCCTCCACGAGGGCCTGGTCACCGCCGAGATCGCGCGGGCGGAGGCGACCGAGGAGCGCGTGATGTTCGCGGCGACCGGGCAGCTCGGCACGTCGGACGCGCCCATGGCGGGTGATCCAGCCGAACCCCCGCACGCGGCGACGACCGCGGCGACCAGGACGACGGCGGACACGACAGGCACGGGGGAGGCGACCCTTGACCGCTGAGGCCCACGCGCGGACGCCCGGCCCCGGCATCGGGTCGCGAGTCATCAGCACCGTCGGACGCTCGCGAGAGCTGACCCTGACGGGGCTGATCATCCTCTTGAGCCTGCTGGTGGCGGTCCAGGCCCCGCACTTCCTGTCCTCGTCCAACCTCGGGCAGGTCACGACGCTCGCGGCCGTCATCGCGATCGCGGCGGTCGGCGAGGCGATCGTCATCATCTCCAAGGCCGTCGACCTGTCGGTCGAGTCGATCATGGGTCTGGTCGCCTTCGTGGTGGCCGACATCCTCCGCCAGCATGCGATGCCGGTCCCGGCCGCGTGGCTCGTCGGGATCGGCCTCGGGCTCGTCCTGGGCATGGTCAACGGCGGGATCATCACCGTGCTCCGGGTGCCTCCGATCGTGGCCACGCTGGGGACGCTGAGCATCTATCGCGGGATCGACTTCTTCGTCGCCGGCGGGCACGAGGTGAACCTGGCGGACCTGCCCCCGGGTTACTCCAACGCCGCGACGGACACGATCCTCGGGATCCCGATGTTCGTGATCGTCGCCGTCGTGGTCGTCGTGATCGTGGCGCTGTTCATGCGGCTCACCCGCTTCGGGCGGCGGTTCTACGCCGTCGGCAGCAACGCGGAGGCCGCCTCGATCATCGGCATCCGCTCGCGGGCCACCATGTTCGCCGCCTTCTCGCTGTGCGGCCTGCTGGCGGGGGTGGCCGGCGTGCTGTGGGGGATCGAGTTCGGGACGATCTACGCGACCTCGGCCTCCGGCGTCTCGCTCCAGATCATCGCCGCGGTCGTCGTGGGCGGCGCCTCGATCGCCGGCGGCTCCGGCACGGTCGTGGGGGCGGCGCTGGGCGCCCTGTTCCTCGGCCTGATCAACAACGCCCTCCTCCTGCTCGGACTGCCGCAGGAGCTCCTCCAGGCGATCTACGGGACGGTCATCCTGGTGGCGATCGGGTTCGACGCCCTGCTGCAGCGACGCGAGCGGCGAATCACCGCCGAGAGCACCCTCAGATGACCGGCTCACCCGTCACGACCCCCGAGCCCGCCGCGCCGGCGCCCGCCAGGCCGGCGTCGTCGGATGCCCGGCTGCGCGGCGCCTCACGGGCACTCCGCTGGGAGACCCTCCTGCTGGTCGTCATCGCGCTGCTCGTCGTCCTGGGCACGCGGCTCTCGACGGTGTTCCTGACCGGGGCCAACTTCGCCAACCTCACCAGCGCGGTGATGGAGGTCGCCATCGTCGCGCTGCCCATGACCCTGATCATCATCACCGGGGACATCGACCTCTCGGTCGAATCGATGATGGGTCTCGCGGGCGCGATCCTCGGCTGGCTGTGGGCGGCCGGCGTGCCCATGCAGCTCGGGATCCCCGTCGTGCTCGCGGTCGGGATGCTCGGAGGGCTGCTCAACGGGGCGCTCATCGCCCACGGCCGCCTGCCGGCGCTCGTCGTCACCCTGGGCACCCTCGCGTTGTTCCGGGGCCTGGCGAACGTCGTCCTCGGCACCCGCGCGATCTCCAACTTCCCGGCCCCGTTCACCGCGTTCGGCTTCGGCAACATCCCGGGCACGCCCATCCCGTGGACGCTGCCCGTGTTCGCGATCCTGGCCATCGTGTTCGCGCTGGTCCTGCACGCGACCTGGATCGGGCGCCAGGTGTTCGCGATCGGCAAGAACAAGGACGCCGCGCGCTTTTCGGGCGTCCGCGTCGCGACGCTGCGGACGTGGCTGTTCGTGGTCACCGGTCTCGTCGCCGCCCTCGCGGGCGTCATCCTCGCCGCACGCTTCAACAGCGCGCGCTCCGACAACGGCACCGGCCTGACGCTGGTCATCGTGACCGTCGTGCTGCTGGGCGGTGTCGACATCAACGGCGGGAAGGGCACCATCCCCGGCGTCATCCTCGCCGTCTTCGTGCTGTCGGTGCTCCAGAACGCCCTACGCCTCGCGGGCATCTCGAGCGAGTACCAGAACGTGGCCGTCGGCCTGCTTCTGATCGGCTCGGTCGCCGCCCCCTACCTTGCTCGCCAGACCAGGTCACTCGTGGACGGGGCCCTATCGCGCCGGCGACCGCCGGCCGCCCTGCCACCCCCTGGCGAGGTCGTGGATCAACACCCCTAAGGAGGACTCAGTTCACATGGTGCATCGCTACTCGCGAATACTCGCCGCGACCGCGGCAGTCGCAATCCTGGCCGCCGCCTGCGGCTCGACCGCGTCGACGACCGCCCCGACAACGGCACCGGTCGCCACGCCGGCTCCGGTCGCCACGCCGGCACCGGCCACGCCGGCCCCGGCGAGCGTCGCGCCGACCACCGCTGCCAGCCCCTCGGCCGGCACGGGCGCGACCATCAAGAACGCCACCATGATCCCCAAGCAGATCAACAACCCGTACTTCGACGTCGCCTACAAGGGCGCGCAGAAGGCGGCCACCGACCTCGGCGGCACCGTGACCCAGCAGGGTCCGAGCGCGGCCGACGCCACCCAGCAGGTCCCGTTCATCCAGACGGCGACCACGCAGGGTGTCAGCGCGATCCTCATCTCGGCCGATGATGCGACCGCCGTCGCGCCGTCCCTCCAGCAGGCGATGGCGGCCGGCGTCAAGGTCGTCGGTTACGACTCCAGCCCGGCCGTCGGCGCGTACAACGTGTTCGTCAACCAGGCTGACACCGCCGGCATCGGCAAGGGTCTCGCCGACATGGCCTGCAACACCACCCCCAACTGCACCGGCGACATCGCGGTGCTGTCCGCCTCGCAGACGGCGACGAACCAGAACGCCTGGATCGACGCGATGAAGAAGACGCTCACCGATCCCAAGTACGCGGGCCTCAAGCTCGTCGACGTCGTCTACGGCAACGACGACCCGCAGATCAGCACCACCCAGGCCCAGGCACTGCTCCAGAAGTACCCGAACCTCAAGAACATCGTCGCCCCGACCACGGTCGGCATCGTCGCCGCCGCGCAGGTCGTCCGGGCCGCCAAGAAGACCGGCCAGGTGGCCGTCACCGGCCTCGGCACCCCCAAGGGCATGGTCGACTACGTCAAGGGCGGCGAGTCCCCGGAGTTCGCTCTGTGGAACGTCACCGACCTCGGGTATCTCGCCTACGCCGTCGCGGCCGACCTCGTGAACGGCACGATCACCGGAGCCCCCGGTGAGACGTTCACGGTCAAGGGTCTCAACGGCGACCAGCCGTACACCATCGGGCCCGACAGCGTCGTCGTGCTCGGTCCGCCGTTCGTGTTCAACAAGGACAACATCGACCAGTACGTCGCGTCGTTCGGCTTCTAGGCCGGAGACCTGGCGATCCGGCCCCGGCGGCGACAAGCTGCCGGGGCCGGATCATTCACCCGACGCAGGAGCGACGATGGAACGTGTCGCCTTCACCATGAAGCTGCTGCCCGGGGCGGAGGCGGAATACCGCCGGCGCCACGCGGCGGTCTGGCCCGAGATGCTCGGGGCGCTCCGCGCCGCGGGCTGCCGCGACTACTCGATCTACCAGCGGGACGACGACCTGTTCGGGGTGTTCGAGGTGGACGACTTCGAGCGCTTCCGGGCGATGATGGACGCATCGGAGGTCAACGCCCGCTGGCAGGCGGACATGGCCTCGCTGATCGACCCGTGCACGGACCCGGCGACGGGGTTCCACCGCCGCCTGGACGAGGTGTTCCGCCTTGACTGAACATGCCCTGCGCCTGATCGCCGTGGACCTCGGTGCCGAAAGCGGCCGGGCCGTCGTGGGAACCTTCGACGGAGGGCGCCTGGCCCTGGACGTCGTCCACCGCTTCCCGAACGTGCCGGTGACGCTGGCCGGAACCCTCCACTGGGACTTCCTGCGCCTGTTCGGCGACGTGGCCGCCGGGTTGCGGCGCGCGGCCGTCGGCGGGCCGGTCGCCTCCGTCGGGGTCGACACCTGGGGCGTGGACTTCGGGCTGCTCGACGAGCGCGGCCGCCTGCTCGGCAACCCGGTCCACTACCGCGACGCGCGGACCGCGGGCATGCCCGAGGCGGCATTCGCGACGGTCCCGCGGGACGAGATCTACCGTGCCACGGGCATCCAGTTCATGTCCATCAACACGCTCTACCAGCTGCTCGCCATGGTTCGCGACGGCGACCCGATGCTCGGCCAGGCGGACCGCCTGCTGATGACGGGCGACCTGTTCGCCCACTTCCTGTGCGGGAGCTCCGTCGCCGAGTACACGAACGCCAGCACCAGCCAGTGCCTTGATCCTTACACGCGTGACTGGGCCCGCCCGCTGCTGGAGCGGCTCGGCATCCCGACCGGGTTCCTGCCCGAGATCGTGCAGCCGGGGACGGTGCTCGGTCCCCTCCTCCCCGACGTCGCCGGGGCCGCGGGCCTGGCGGGGACCCGCGTCGTCGCCCCCGGGTCCCACGACACCGCGTCCGCCGTCGTGGGCGCGCCGCTGGCCGGCCCGACGACGGCGTTCCTGTCGTCGGGGACCTGGTCGCTGCTCGGCCTCGAGACGGAGGCCCCCCTCGTCTCCGACGTCACCCTGGCGGCCAACCTCACCAACGAGGGCGGCGTGGGGGACACGATCCGCCTGCTGCGCAACGTCATGGGGCTGTGGCTGATCCAGGAGAGCCGGCGTGCCCTGTGGCCGACCGGCGACGGCCCGTCCTACGAGCAGCTCGCTGGGCTCGCGGAGGCCGCGCCCGCGTTCACGGCGTTCATCGACCCCGACGACGAGCGATTCCTCCGCCCGGGCGATCTGCCCGCGCGCGTCCGGGCGTTCTGCCGCGAGACCGGGCAGCCGGAGCCGGCCGACACCGGCACGCTGATGCGGGTGCTGCTCGAGAGCCTGGCCCTGCGGTACGGGCGTGCCATCGAGGAGCTGACGGCGGCATCGGGCCACCCGATCGACGCCATCCACGTCGTGGGCGGAGGATCCAACCACCGGCTCCTGTGCCACCTCACGGCGTCCGCCACGGGCCTGCCCGTCCGGGCGGGACCGTCCGAGGCGACGGCGATCGGCAACATCGCTGTCCAGGCCATCGCCGCGGGCGAGCTTGGGTCGGTCGCCGAGGCTCGCGAGCTGGTGGCGCGATCGTTCCGGATGACCACCTACGAGCCCGCTGGCGACTGGGCCGAGGCCCGTGCGCGGTTCGCCGCCCTGGTCGGCCGCGTCGCGTCGGCCACGCCATCCACCGAGTCGTCCGCGCCAGCCACACCATCCACCGAGTCACCCGAGACCTGACGAAGGAGACCCCCAATGGCCCCGATCACGGCCGTCAACCGCCCAGCCTCCGGGCCGGCCATCGAGCGCATCGAATGGGCCATGAACGGGGTCAACATCGAGATCCCGTCCTGGGGCTTCGTCAACACCGGGACGCGGTTCCGTGTCTTTCCCCAGCAGGGCGTGCCGCGCGACGTGTTCGAGAAGGTGGACGACGCGGCGACCGTCAACCGCTATACGGGCATCGCGGGCTCGCTGAGCCTCCACATCCCGTGGGACAAGGTCGACGACTGGAAGGGCCTGGCAGCGTATGCGCGCGAGCGTGGCCTCGTCATCGGCGGCATCAACAGCAACACCTTCCAGGACCTCGAATACAAGCTGGGCTCGGTGTGCCACCCGGACGCGGCCGTGCGCGCGAAGGCCGTCGCCGCGATCGTCGAGTGCTGCGAGATCGCGGATGCCATGGACGCCCAGGCCGTGAAGGTGTGGCTGGGTGACGGCACCAACTACCCGGGCCAGGACGATCTCCGCGGCCGGCACCGCCGGCTGGTGGAGGGGCTCAAGGACGCGTACGCGGCGCTGCCCTCCGGCGCCCGGATGTACCTCGAGTACAAGCTCTACGAGCCCGCGCTATACGCGACCGACGTCCAGGACTGGGGCCAGAGCCTCAACGTGGTGCGCCAGCTGGGCGACCGAGCGGGGGTCTGCGTGGACACCGGCCACCACGCGATGGGGGTCAACATCGAGCAGATCGTGGCCCTGCTGCTCGCCGAGGGGAAGCTGTTCGCGTTCGACCTCAACGACAAGAAGTACGGCGACGACGACCTGATGGTCGGCTCGATCGACCCCTACCAGCTGTTCCGGATCGCCCACGAGCTCGTCAACGCGATGCGCGACGACGCCGACCCGGTCGCGCAGGCCACCGCGAACGCGACCTGCTACATGCTCGACCAGTGCCACAACATCGAGCCCAAGGTCCCGGCGATGATCCGGAGCGTCATGAACCTCCAGGAGACGATCGCCAAGGCGCTCCTCGTCGACCGCGAGCGGCTCCTGGCCGCACAGGCGGCGGGCGATGTGCTCGAGGCGAACGGCTGCCTGTGGGACGCGTTCAACACCGACGTCCGGCCGATGCTGGCGCAGCTGCGCGTGCGGCGCGGCCTTCCCGCCGACCCGTACCGGGCCTACCTGGCGTCCGGCGAGGAGGAGGCGAAGTACGCCGCACGAGCGGGCGGCACCGCCGCCGGCTGGGGCTGAGCCGTGGCCCTCAGGGATCCCCTTCCCGAGCTCTCCGAGCTCCTCGTCTCGATCGGCGAGGGCGGGCGACGAATCGCCGGGATCGACGCCGGCGAGGGCGCGGCGGGCAACATCTCGGTCTGCGTGGGCTGGCCGGTCGACCCGCGCCGCCAGTTCCCGCTGACCGAGGAGATCGCGCTGCCGGTGCCCGCGCCGCACCTCGTCGGCCAGTTGGTGATCGTGACCGGGTCCGGGAGGCGCCTGCGCGACATCGCCGCCGACCCGGCGGCGAACCTGGGGGCCGTGCGGGTGCTGCCGGGCGGCGAGACGGGAACCTTGCACACCTCGCCCCGGCGGCTGTTCGAGCACCTCACCTCCGAGTGGAACTCGCACCTCGCGGTCCACGACGACACGGTGGCCCGGACGGGCACCAACTATCACGCGGTGGTCCACGCCCAGCCGCCCCACCTCGTCTACCTGTCCCATGTCCCGGCCTACCAGGACCTGGGGCACCTCAACCGGCGGCTGCTGCGCTGGGAGCCCGAGACGATCGTCAACCTCCCGGCCGGGATCGGGGTCCTCCCGTTCATGGTCCCGGGGTCGGAGACGCTCATGGCCGCCAACGTCGAGAGCCTGCGATCCCACCGCATCGTCCTGTGGGAGAAGCACGGGGTGATGGCCCGGTCGGACATCTCCGTGACCCGGGCCGTGGACCGGATCGAGTACGCGGAGACCGCCGCTCGCTACGAGTACATGGACCTCGCCGTCGGGGGATTGGCCGAGGGCCTCACCGTCGACGAGATGCGGGCCGTGGTGACCGCGTTCGACGTGAAGACCACGGTGGTCTGAGCCGCCGCTCCCCTCCCCGCTCCCCCCCGCGGCCGTCCCTCCCCGCCCCGCGGCCGCCTCCGGTCCGCGGCCGCACCTGTTCCGTGCGGCTACCCGTGGCGGACCGCCCGGACGAACGTCCGCACGGTGGGCGGCTGACCGTAGAGCAGCACCCCCGCCCGGAAGACCCGGATCGCGAGCCAGGTGACCACCGGGACCGTCGCGGCCAGCAGGCCGACCGACAGCACGAGCTCCCACGGCTCCACGCTGCCGGTCGACAGGCGCGCCATCATCACGAACGGGCTCCAGAGCGGCACGTACGAGGCAAAGCGGATGAACGCGGAGGTCCCGCCCGACAGCGCCAGGACCGCCGGCAGGTACCCCGCGATGGCCGGGATCGAGAGCGGCAGGGCCACGATCTGGAGATCCTCCGCCCGGCTGAGCAGCGAGCCGGCCCCGGCGTAGAGCGCCGCGTAGAGCGCGAAGCCGAGCACGAAGTAGACGAGGAACGCCCCGATCAGGCCGGGTGACAGGACGGCCAGCGACGACGAGCCGGCCTCCGTGCCCAGGACGGCGTTGGCGATCTCGCCGGAGGCCAGCAGCGTCAGCACGGCCGGCGCCAGCACCAGCCCCACCTGGGTGAGCCCCGCGAGGCCGATGCCCGCGATCTTGCCGATCACCAGCTGCGGCGCCGTCGCGGCCGAGATGAGCAGCTCCATCACGCGGTTCGCCTTCTCGGCCACCACCCCCGAGGCGACCCACAGCCCGTAGAACACGAGGGTCAGGAACGACAGCACCACGAACACGATGCCCACGATCCGCCGGCTGGCGTACTCCGCGGCATCGACGGAGATGGCACCGCCCCGGGTGCCGGCCGCGCCCGCGTCGACGACCGCGAACGTCGGGGTGACGAAGGGCCGCGTCGTCGCCGGCTGCGAGGCGGTCCAGTCCAGCACCCCCACCGCGAACGTGCCCACCTGGAGCAGCTGCGCGCGGTCGGGGCCGAGAGCCCCGGCGCTCAGCACCTGGGCGTCGATCCCCCCGGCCGCCGTGCGGGCCAGCAGCATCGCGGCGGCGACCGATCCCTCGCGGACGGCCTCGACCGCGGCGGCGCCGTCCGGCACCGGCTCGAACACGAACAGGGCGTCACCGCCCCCGCCGTCGGCCGAGAGCCTGGCGTTGAGGAACCCGTCCATGACCGACACGGCGCGGTCCGCCAGGCCGGGCTCCACCGCGGTCACGGCCACCCGCGTCACCGTCGCCCGGTCCACCAGCCGGACGACCAGCGGCAGGAGGGCCACGACGACCGCGAGGCCCGCGAGCAGGAGGGTCGAGAAGAGGAACGCCCGGGAACGGACGCGCTCCCCGTACTCGCGCCGGGCGACCAGCCGGATGTTGACCCCGCCGCGGCGGGCGCGACCCACCGGCTCGCCCGAGCCAGTCACGCGACGGCCTCCGCGGCGGACGGGCCGTCGCCGTCGACCGGCGCGAGGTGCAGCTCCTCGTCCGCCGGGTGCCCGACGTGGTCGATGAACACCTGCTCCAGCGACGGGTCGGCGATCTCGAAGTGGATGACCCGCACGCCGGCGGCCATCGCCGCGGCCAGCAGCGCCTCGGGCTCCACCCCGGCGTCCAGCTCGATGGACGAGCGGTCCATGCCGACCTGGATGACGCGGGTCCCGGGGATCGCGGCCAGCCACGGCAGGCGGTGGTCGTCGGCCACCGAGATCCGGACCAGCCGCCGGCCGGTGGCGCGCTTCACGTCGCGGAGCCGCCCGCCGATGACCATCCGCCCGCGGTCCACGATCGCGACCGACTCGCACAGGGCCTCGGCCACCTCCATCTGGTGCGTGGAGAAGACGACCGTCCGACCGCGGTCCCGCAGCTCCAGGAACGCCTCCCGGAGGAGCATCACGTTGACGGGATCGAGACCGGTGAACGGTTCGTCCATCAGCAGCACCTGCGGGTCGTGCAGGACGGCGGCGATGAACTGGACCTTCTGCTGGTTGCCCTTGGACAGCTGCTCCGCCCTGCGGTCGGCGAGGTCCTCAGCCCGGAACCGGCGCAGCCAGGCCGTCGCCTCCCGCTTGGCACGCCCTTCGGGGACCCCGTGGAGACCGCCGAAGAAGACCAGCTGGTCCAGGACGCGCATCCGCGGATAGAGCCCCCGCTCCTCCGGCAGGTAGCCCCACGTGGACCGCGGCAGGTGGTGGCTCTCCGTGCCCCGCCAGGTCACGCGACCGGCGTCGGGCTCGAGCACCCCGAGAGCGATCCGCATCGTGGTCGTCTTGCCGGCGCCATTGGCGCCCAGGAACCCAAACACCTGGCCAGGGGCGACCTCGAACGCCAGGTCGTCGAGGGCGACGACGGGCCCGAACCGCTTGGAGAGGTGGTCGACGACGAGGCTCATCCCTCGCGGAGCATACCCGTGCGCTCCGGACGCGCCACGGCGTGATGGTCCTGAACGCCTGACGGGTGAAGGTCCCGGCCGGCTCGTCCGGGCGGTGCGGGTCCGGGGTACGATCTCGAGCGTGAACGATACCGCCCGGACCACGCCCGTCCGCATCGACGCCGACCGCGCGGCCGGCACGCTGCGCATCGGCTGGGCCGACGGCCACGCCACCGTGTACGACTCGGTGACGCTGCGCTGGCTCTGCCCCTGCGCGTACTGTCGCGGCGAGGCGGGCATGCCCGGCTGGCTGGACACCGAACCGACGCTCAGCGCGGAGCAGGTGCGGCTCGTCGATGTCGCCCTCGTGGGCGCCTACGCCATCCAGGTCACCTGGGGAGACGGGCACGCGACGGGCTACTACTCGTACCTGCTGCTGCGCGAGCAGTGCCCCTGCGCCGACTGCGCCCGGGACCGCGAGCAGCGTCACCTGGATCACGCGGAGCAGCCGTCCGGCCCGGGCGGCGACCGCTACTGGCATGGAGGGGATCGATGATCATCTCGACCGCACCGTTCATCGCCGGCTACCGGGTCGCCGAGACCAAGGGCCAGGTGTTCGGGCTCGTCGTCCGCAGCCGTGGCCTTGGCGGCAACCTCGTGGCCGGCATGCGCTCGATCATGGGAGGCGAGATCCACGAGTACACGAGCCTCCTCGAGGACACCCGCCGCCAGGCGATCGACCGCATGGTGCAGAACGCCGCGCTCGTGGGGGCCAACGCCGTGATCTCGATGCGCTTCGACTCGTCGGAGATGGCGTCGACGATGACCGAGATCGTGGCCTACGGGACCGCGGTCATCGTCGTGGCCGACGCCGGCGCGCCGCAGGCAAGCGAATAGCCCATGGGGGTGACCCTTGCGCGGGGCCTCATCGGCGGCCTCGGGGCGCTGCTCCTGCTGGGTGGGATCGCGATGGCCGCCGTCACGGGGCCCGGCGGGTCCCTGCTGGCGGCCCTGACGCTGTTCATCCCGGGCGCCGTGCTGATCGCCGCCGTGATCCTCGAGCGCACCCGCTACCGGTCACTGCGCGCCGAGCACAACGGCGACCTGCACGGCCCGGGTGGGGGCGAGACGGGCCACCCGGACCAGCGCTTCCGGCCGACCGAGGAGCGCTTCGTGGACCCCACCACGGGCGTTTCCATGCGCGTCTGGGTCGACCCGCAGAGCGGCGAGCGGCGGTACGTCGCGGAAGGCTAGCGTGGGCGTCCGTCGGGCGGGGCGGGCTTGGGTCGAGCGACGCCCTCGGCGTCCGTTGACCGGGACCGACGACGCGCCGGTGGTATTCTCGTGGACCCGACCGGGACCGGGTGCGGCCGTCGGCGTCACGCGCCGCGCCCCTCCTCCGGGGTGACCGACGAGAGGATCGATGACTGCCGTTCGCCCCGCACCCGGACCCCGCGCCGCCGGCCGCAGCCGCCGCAGGTCCGCGCGCGACCAGAAGGGCCCGATCCTCAACCGGGAGCTCTCCTGGATCGAGTTCAACGCGCGCGTCCTCCACGAGGCCCGCGACACCCGCAACCCGCTGCTCGAGCGCGTCAAGTTCCTCGCCATCTTCGCGTCCAACCTGGACGAGTTCTTCCAGGTCCGGGTGTCGGGCCTCCGGCGCCAGGACCAGGTGAGCTCCCAGCACCAGTCGCTGGACGGCCTGACGCCCGGCCAGCAGCTGGATGCCATCCGGGCACGCGTCCGTGAGCTCGTCGCGGAACATTCGGCCATCTGGACCTCGATCCGCGGGGCGCTCGCCGCCGAACGGCGTGGAGATCCTCGACTACGAGGATGTCCCCGAGCACCACGAGACCCTGCGACGCCGCTTCCACGACGAGATCTTCCCGGTGCTCACGCCGCTCGCGGTGGATCCCGGGCACCCGTTTCCGTACATCAGCACGCTCTCGCTCTCGATCGCCGTGGGCCTGCGGGATCCCGAGAGCGGCGAGAACCGCTTCGCGCGGGTCAAGATCCCGCCGGTCCTGCCGCGCCTGTTCGCCGTCGAGCGCGACAAGTTCGTGCTGCTGGACCAGGTGATCGAGGCGAACCTGGACGAGCTGTTCCGGGGGATGGAGATCCTCGAGACCCACCTGTTCCGGGTCACCCGGGACGCCGACATCACGATCGAGGAGGACGAGGCGGACGACCTGCTGCTCGCGATCGAGGAGGAGGTCCGGCGGCGGCGGTTCGGCGATGCGGTGCGCCTCGAGGTGGAACGCTCGATGCCGGACGTGACGCGCCAGATCCTGCTCAAGGGGATCGGGGTGCGTGACGTGGACAGCTTCGAGGTGGCGGGGATGCTGGACCTGACCGCCCTCTGGGAGCTGGTGGCCCTCGACCGACCCGACCTGAAGTCGCCTGTCCACGTCCCGGTCACCCCGCTCCGCCTCGTCAGCCCGGACGAGGACGAGCCCGCTGACGTCTTCGCGCAGATCCGCGCGGGCGACATCTTCGTCCACCACCCGTACGAGTCGTTCACGGCGTCCGTGGAACGGTTCATCGCCCAGGCCGCGGAAGACCCCGACGTCCTCACGATCAAGCAGACCCTGTACCGGACCTCGGGCGACTCGCCGATCGTCGCCGCGCTCATCGCCGCCGCCGAGCGCGGCAAGCAGGTCGTGGTCCTGGTCGAGATCAAGGCACGCTTCGACGAGGCGAACAACATCGTCTGGGCGCGCAAGCTGGAGCAGGCCGGCGCCCACGTGGTCTACGGCGTCGTGGGCCTCAAGACGCACTCGAAGGTGGCCCTGGTCGTCCGGCGCGAGGGCAGCGGCCTCCGGCGGTATGTCCACATCGGCACCGGCAACTACAACTCCAAGACCGCCCGCCTGTACGTGGACCTGGGGATCCTCTCCTGCAGGGAGGAGCTGGGCGCGGACGTCACGGACCTGTTCAACACGTTGACCGGCCTCTCGCGGCAGCGCGTCTTCCGGCGGCTCCTCGTCGCCCCGATCACGCTCCGCGCGCGCTTCCTGGAGCTGGTGGAGCGCGAGGCGGCCAACGCCCGCGCCGGCCACGCCGCCCGGATCGTGCTCAAGATCAACTCGCTCGCGGACACCCAGGTGATCGAGGCGCTGTACGAGGCGGCCAAGGCCGGCGTGCGGATCGACCTCATCGTCCGCGGTGCCTGCTGCATGCTCCCCGGCCTGCCCGGCGTGTCCGAGAACGTCAGCGTGCGATCGATCATCGGCGAGTTCCTGGAGCACTCCCGGATCTGGATGTTCGCCAATGGCGGCCGCCCGGAGTGGTACATCGGCTCGGCAGACCTCATGGAGCGCAACCTCGACCGCCGGGTCGAGGTCGTCACGCCCGTGGAGGACCAGGAGGCCCGCACGCGCCTGGCGCGGATCATCGAGGTCATGCTCGCCGACGACCGCCGCTCATGGCAGCTCGGGCCGGACGGCCACTGGCGGCGGACCGAGGTGATCGAGTCGATCGAGGGCACCGTGGACACCTTCGCGGTGCTCAAGGAGGATGCCGCCGCGGCCGTGCTGGTGACCGACACGACCCACGGCCACAAGCTGAGCGCCGGCTCGATGGATCCCCGCGCATGACCGGAGCCGGTTCGGACCGGGCCCGGGAGCTGGAGATCGAGCTCAAGTACCGGATGACCGACGTGGCGACCGGGGAGCGACTGATCGCGGCGGACGACCTGGCGGGCTTCGTCGCCCAGGGCCCTGCCGTCACGGTCCGGAACGAGGACCGGTACCTGGACACGCCCGACGGCCTGCTGGCGGCCGCCGGGTATGCCGGCCGCCTCCGCTCCGACGGCACGGGCACGGTGATCACGCTCAAAGGGCTTCGCGGCGAGGACGACGGCGGCGCGGTCCACCGGCGCGAGGAGCTGGAAGGGCCGGCCGACCCGTCCACGGGTGCCGCCGGCTGGCCGGCGTCCAGGGCGCGGGACGCGGTGCTCGCGATCGCGGGCGAGACGGCTCTCGTCGACCTCGTCACGATCCGGCAGGCTCGTCACAAGCGACTGTACGGCCGCGACGGGGCGGTGGTCGAGGTGTCCGTGGACGACGTCGAGGTGGTGGCGGGCGGGCGGAGCGTCGAGCGGTTCGCGGAGCTGGAGCTGGAGCTCAAGGGCGGCGACGAAGGAGCCCTTGACCCGCTTGCCGATCTCCTGAGCGAGGTCGAGGAGCTGATGCCCGCCGACACCTCCAAGCTGGAGCGTGCGCTGGAGGCGTTGCGGCGCGAACCCGGTCCGGGAGAAGGTGACCGCGAGGCGGGTGACGACACCGGCGACGACGTGGCCGTGAGCCCCGGCCGAGCCGCCGGGGAGGCCGGAGCGGCCGGGACGGAGGCCGAGCCCGAGGCTCCCCGGATCGTGCTTCCGAAGTCGCCCGGCGTCCTCTCCGACGACCATCTCGCCGAGGCCGGGCGCAAGGTCCTGCGCTTCCATCTCGCCCGCATGGTCGCGCGCGAGGCGGGGACCCGGGCCGGCAAGGACGCCGAGGAGCTGCACGCGATGCGCGTGGCGACGCGCCGCCAGCGTGCCGCCTGGCGCGTGTTCGGTGACGCGTTCGACCCGGCGAGAACCGAGAAGCACCGACGGCGCCTCAAGGAGGTCGCGGCAGACCTGGGTGCGGTACGAGACCTGGACGTCCTCATCGAGGCCGCCGAGGGCTACCGGGACCGCCAGCCCGCCGCCGAGGCCTCGGCCTTCGAGCCGCTCATCGCCGAGTGGCGGATCCGCCGCGACGCCGCACGGGACGTGCTGGTCAAGGAGCTCGACTCGGAGCGCCACCGCCGGTGGGTGGACGGGTACGTCGCGTTCCTCCAGACCGAGGGCCTCGGGGCCCGCCCCGTGGGACCCGTGCAGCCGCACCGCGTGCGCGACACGATGCCGTCCCGGGTCTGGGCCGCCTACGAGGTCCTGCGCGCCTACGAGCCCGTCATGCGCTGGGCCGACGTGACCACGCTCCACGACCTCCGGATCGCCGCCAAGTGGCTGCGCTACACGCTGGAGTTCGTGCGCGAGGCGCTCGGACGCGAGGCGGGCCCGGTCATCGAGAAGGTCGTCGCCCTCCAGGACCACCTCGGCTGGCTGCACGACGCGGACGTCGCGGCTGGCCTCGCCCGGGCGTTCCTCGTGGAGCACGCCGGCGACCTGTCCGAGCGCGAGAGCGCGGCGATCGGCCGGTACCTGGTCGACCGGGAGCGCGAGCTCGCCCGCCTGCGACGGACGGTCGGCCCGGCGTGGCGCGGCGTCTCGACCCTCGCCTTCCGGCGCGCCATGGGGAGGTTGGTCGCGGGGCTCTAGCCAGGCAAGCCGGTTCGGTCCGTGACGGCATCGAACCCGCTTCGATCGGCGTGCCGGGATCGTCTGGCCACCCCTCCTCGGCCCGAAGCCGAGAGGCCCTCACTCAGACGCGGAGCCTTCGTCCTCCCACCCGTGCACGAGCATCGGCAGCCGGTCGCGCCACGCCGCTCCCGCCTTCGCCGCGGCCAGCACCGCGCCCTCGCGCATCCCCCCTTCCGAGACGCGGAGTCGGTCGAGGCCGTAGTGCTCGAGGATCGTGTCCACGATGATCGCGCCCGCAGGGAGGATCCGGGCTCGCTCCGGGCGCATGAGGTGGCGTGCCGCGGCATCCACGCTCCGTTCGACGGCCAGCATTGCGAGCGCGACGGTGAGCCGGCGCCGCGTGAGCATCCGGTCGAGGGCCGTCGCCGGCAGCAGCCTGAGCAGGTTTGAGGCGGTCCCGCCCACGGCGACGACGTCGGCGGGTGCTGCCGTCGGCCCGTCGGCGACAAGCCGTTGTGCCGCCGCGCGCATGGCTCCCGTCTCGGCGAGGGTCGGCGGATCGGCGCGCACGAGGTCCCTGGTCAGGGCCGCGGCGCCCAGGCGCAGGCCGGCCACGCGGACGGGCCCGGACTCGCCCACGAACACGAGCTCCGTGCTGCCGCCGCCGATGTCGACGACCAGCAGCTCCGAGTGGAGCGCGCGACCCAGCGTCACGCCGAGCAGGGTGAGCATCCCCTCCTCCACGTGATCGAGGACGTGGAGGGCGACGCCGGTTCCGGCCTCCACGTCGCGGACGATCGCGACGCCGTCACCTGCCCGGCGCAGCGGCTCGGTGCCCATCAGCGTGACGTTTGCGGCGCCGAGCCGTCGCGCGGTCTCGACGTACGCTGCGATCACTTCCACGAGGCTGTCACGTGCCGCCGTCCCGAGGTACCGGTCGGCGGCCACGCGGTCGCCCAGGCCCAGGAACACCGATTCGTCGAGGAGGGGCTCGACGAGGTGGTCCCCGACGGCGGCGACGAGGAGGTGGACGCTCGTGGAGCCGATGTCGATCGCGGCACCGACCACCGTGCCCGGGGGCACGACGATCGCGGCCACGACGGGCTCCGGTTCGGGCGGCCGCGGGCTCGGGTTCGGCGGCTCGGGTTCGGGGCTCGGGTTCGGGTTCGGGCTCGGGTTCGGCTCGGGTTCGGGTCGGCTCGGGTTCGGGCTCCGGTTCGGCGGCCGCGGGCTCCGGTTCGGCGGCTGCGGGCTCGGGTTCGGGCTCCGGTTCGGCAAGCTCGCCCGACCCGACCCCGACGATCCCACCGGCGTCTACGCTCACGACCGCGTCGACAACCTCGAACCCCGGCGCGGCTACGTGCTGCGGCTCGCCGGCATCCGGCGCCTCGCCTTCGACAACGGCCGCGACGGCCTCGCCCTCGGCCGCCGAGCGGCGTGTCACCCGGCGGACGATGCGCGACGCTGCGGGCTCGCTGGCCTGGCGGACCAGCCCGGCGACCTCCTCCAGCAAGCCGCCCGCGTTGATCGCCGTGCTGCCCGAACGGCCCGACGTCTCACGAACGCGCTTCCGGCCGCCACTGCCGCCCTTCCCGGAAGCCTCGTCACCGGGCGGTACGAGGTCCACCGGTCCATCGGACCCACGATCGCCACGGGACCCGCCGGGCGCGCCCCTGGCGGATTCGGCATCGCCGGCGACCGGCGCCTCGGCGCGCCCCATCCGGGCAGCCTCGTTCGCGGCCCGGCGGTCGATCTTCGCGATCCGCTTGATCGCCTTCTCGAGCGCCTTGCGCTCACCCTTCCGGACCTTGGCCGCCTTGCGCTCCGCCCTCGCCGCGGACTTCCGTGCCTTGCGCTCCGCCTTCGGTGCCTTGTGCCTGCGCTCCGACTTCCGTGCCTTGCGCTCCGCCTTCGACGCCGGACTGCCGGACTTGGATGCGAGGCTCGCGGCCTTGCGGGAGTGCTTCCCAGGGTGCCGCACCTCGACGGTGTCTCTCGTGGGGGCGCCCTCGGCAGGCAACCCACTCCCGGCGCCGGTCGTCCGTGTGGCGTCCGTCCCGTCCTCGCCGGCGTTGCCCATCGTCCGCTCCTCGCTCCCCCTCTCCCGGCCGGTCGGGGCCGGTGCCGGGCCGTATCCGCCAGTCTGCCCCAGATGGCGTCCACGCGCGGCACCGGCGCGAGGTCCGCCGGCCGGCGGGGGCCCCATGGAATCGCCTCCGTCGTTCACGCATCGTTAACGTGGGCGGAACGCGCGGGAAATCACCCGGAGGCAGGCTCCGCCCATGGCTGCCGCTACGCCACCGATTCCCGGCGCATCCTCCGCGGTGCCGCAACCCGACTGGTGGCTGCCGCGCATCCCCTGGCTGGTGCTCGCGTCACGTGGCCCCGCGACGCGGCTCGCCGGGGAACGGCCCCAGACCGTCGTCCGCGTGGTGAGCGAGCCGGGGCGGTTCCGGGACCTGCTCCTCGCAGAGCGACCCGTCATCGTGCTGCTGGCCCAGCCGCCCGCCGGACCGGAGGACCTCGCCCTCGTCGCGGATGAGCGGCGGCGGCGGCCCGACATGAGAGCCGTTCATATCGCGCCACCCCACGCGTCTGCCACGCGGCTCGCCGCGCTCGCACTGGGGTTCGACGACGCCCTGACGACCGGGACGAGCGCAGCCGAGATCGCCGGTCGCCTGGCCCTGCTCGAGGAGCGCGCCCGGGTCCAGGGGCCGGTCGCGTCGCTGCTTCCGATCGGGAGCGAGATCGACCTTGATCTCGCAGCCCGGGAGCTGCGATGCCCGACCGGTCCAATTCACCTCCGGCCGAAGGAGTTCGGGCTGCTCGCCCTCCTCGCCGCGCATCCTGGCCTGGTCTTCACCCGCGGCGAGCTGCTGGACCGAGTCTGGGGTGTGGGACACCCACCCCGGTCCCGGACGGTGGACGTCCACGTCCGGTGGCTGCGCTCGAAGGTGGAGAGGGACCCCGGCCGGCCCGTGCATCTGGTCACGATCCGGGGCGCGGGCTACCGGTTCGACCCGCCGCAGCGTTAACGGAGCCTTAACACGCCGCACACCGGATGTTGACACCGCGGCCAGATCGTATGTGCGTCAAGACGAGGAACGATGGCCCCGGTGCGCCCTGCACCGACAACCAGTTCGGAGGAAGTCCCCAGTGACGCTCACACCAGCCAAGCGCCTCGGAGGCCTGGCGCTCACAGCGGCGATCTTCGTCGCTGCCTGCAGCGGCGGGTCCAGCGCGACGACGGCCCCCACGATGGAGCCAACGATGGCTCCGACCACGGCACCCGCCACCGCGCCCGCGGCCTCCAGCGCGACCGCAACCAGCCCGGCCCCGAGCACGGCGGCGCTGCCGCAGCCCCCGAGCGCCAGCGTGAAGCTGCAGGGCGCTGGTGCAACGTTCCCGGCGCCGCTCTACCAGCAGTGGTTCGATACCTACACCGGCCTGAATCCGAACATCCAGTTCGACTACACCGCCAACGGCTCCGGCGCCGGCATCAAGGCGATCACCGAGGGCACCGTCGATTTCGGCGCCTCCGACGCCGCCATGAAGGACACCGAGGTCGCCGCCCTGCCGGCCGGCGTGAAGGTCCTCCACGTGCCCACCGCCCTCGGCGCGGTCGTGATCATCTACAACCTGCCCGGCGTTACCGAGCTGAACCTCGATGCCGCGACGGTCGCGGGGATGTACCTCGGCACCATCACGACCTGGAACGACCCGGCGATCGCCGCGCTCAACCCGGGTGTGACGCTGCCTGCCACTCCCATCACGATCGTCCATCGGGCCGACGCGTCCGGCACCACCAACGCGTTCACGACCTACCTCGACACCGTCAGCCCCGACTGGCACACCAAGGTCGGTGCCGGCAAAGAGGTCTCCTGGCCGACGGGCATCGGCTCGCAGGGCAATGACGGCGTCGCGGGCAGCGTCAAGCAGACCGAGGGCGCCGTGGGCTACGTCGAGCTCAACTACGCAACCACCGCCGCGCTGACGTCGGCGAAGCTCAAGAACGCGGACGGCCAGTTCGTGGCCGGCTCGACGGATGGCGTCACCGCCGCCGCCGAGGCCGCGCTCGGCACCTTCCCGGCGGACTTCCGCCAGGCCCCGATCATCAACGGCGCAGGTGCGACGACCTATCCGATCGCCTCGTACACCTATCTCCTCATCCCGGTGGACTGGAAGGACGCCGACAAGGCGAAGGCCATGGTCGCGTTCACCGCGTGGGCACTGACCGACGGCCAGGCCCAGGAGAATGCTCTCGGCTATGCGCCGCTGCCCTCGGCGGTCGCGACCAACGCCCTCAACGAGCTCCACCAGGTGACCGCCAACGGGACGCCCGTCTGGCCGTAGCCAATCATCCGCTCCCTCCTCGTCGACCGGTCCCGCCGTCCGAGCGGGACCGGTCGGTTCGTTGTCGGTACCCTTGGGCCCGACAGTCCGTGAAGCGCTAGAGGTTCTCGATGACGAAGGCGGCCCCGGCCGGCTCCAGGTTCGGCGCCGACACGCCCGGCCGGTTCAACGACCGCATCTTCCGCGGCACGACCCGGGCGAGCGCCTGGGTCGTGATCGCGATCATGGTCGGCCTCGGCGTGATGCTCGTCCTGGGCAGCCTGCAGGCCTTCCGCGAGTTCGGCGTGATCCCGTTCGTGACGGGCACGACGTGGGACCCGGTTCACGACATCTACGGGGCGCTCCCGTACATCATCGGGACCCTGCTGTCCTCCGGGATCGCGCTGGTGCTCGCGACGCCGGTCGCGATCCTGACGGCGATCTACCTGTCCGAGCTTGCCCCCCGCCGGATCGCGATCCCGCTCACGTTCCTGATCGAGCTGATCGCGGCGATCCCGTCGGTCGTGATCGGGCTCTGGGGCATCTACATCCTGACTCCGTTCCTGAAGGGGACGGTGGAAACCTGGATCATCGGCCTGTTCGGCGACATCCCGATCTTCGCCGGGCCGCCCCTCGGGATCGGCCTGTTCGCGGCCGGCGTGATCCTGGCGATCATGATCGTGCCGACGATCGTGTCGGTGTCACGCGAGGTGATCACCTCGGTCCCCGCGACCCAGCGCGAGGCCATGTACGCCCTCGGGGCGACACGCTGGGAGGTCGTCACCAAGGCCGTCCTTCCCGCGGCGCGGTCCGGCATCGTGGGGGCCGTCATCCTCGGTCTCGGCCGGGCCCTCGGGGAGACGATGGCGGTGACCATGGTCATCGGCAACGGGCAGAACATCCCGCACTCGCTGTTCGACCAGGCCCAGACGATCGCGTCGAAGATCGCGACGACGTTCAACGAGGCCCAGCTCGGCCTCCAGACGTCGAGCCTCATCGCCCTCGGCCTGATCCTGCTGGTGATCACCGTCGCCCTGAACATCGTCGCCCGGCTCCTTGTCTGGCGGACGGCCGGACCGCTGGGGAACCGTTGACATGACAGCACCCACACCGGCCATCCCCGTCCGCCGAACCCTCACCCGCACGGCGGCGGATCGGCGACGCAGCCTGGTCGACCGGTTCTTCCGGGCGCTGGCGCTGGCGGCGGCCGTCGCGTGCGTCATCCCGCTGGCCGCGATCGTGATCTTCGTGACGCTCAAGGGGATCAGCGCGATCAACGTCGACCTGCTCACCAAGGCGCCGAAGGCCCTCGGGATCGGCGGCGGCGCGGCCGCCGCCATCCTGGGCTCGATCCAGCTTGTCGCCCTCGCCACCGTGATGGCGGTGCCGATCGGGATCCTGGCCGGCGTCTACGTCAACGAGTTCGGCGGGCGCCGGTCCGCGCGCCTGATCCGGTTCGCCGCCGACGTGCTGACCGGCGTGCCGTCGATCATCGTCGGCATCTTCGTGTTCACGATCCTGGTCCTCCCGTTCCACCAGTACAACGCGTTCGCGGGGGCCGTCTCGCTCGCGGTGATCATGATCCCGGTGATCATGCGCACGACCGAGGAGATCCTCAGGATCGTGCCGGGCACGCTGCGGGAGGCGTCCCTCGCCCTCGGGGTGCCGGTGTGGCGAACCGTGATCTCGGTGGTCGTCCCGACGGGGCTTGCCGGCATCCTCACGGGCGTCATGCTGGCGGTGGCGAGGGCGATGGGCGAGACCGCCCCCCTCCTGTTCACGGCGCTGGGAAGCCGCCTGATCAACGTCGGTGACTGGAGCCGGCCCATGGATGCCATGCCGCTGTTCATCTACACCAACGCGCGCCAGCCGTACCAGGCGCTCAACGACCAGGCCTGGGGGGTGGCGTTCCTGCTGCTCCTGTTCGTCCTGACCATCAACGTGCTGGTGCGCTTCCGCACCTGGGGCCGCAGGGCCGGTTGAGGAGCATGCATGACCGTCAACGTTGACCAGCCGGCTCCTGGCACGGATGCCGGTGCGCCGGCGCCCGTCGGCCCCTCGACCGCGCTGCGCCGGGTGGAGCCGCGCGCGGCTCGTGATGCGGCCGATGGCGAGCTCGACGCGACCGGGAGGATCGCCATCCGCAATCTGCACGCCTACTACGGCGGGTTCTGCGCCGTCCGCGACGTGTCGATGATGATCCGGCCTCGTGCTGTGACGGCGATCATCGGCCCCTCCGGCTGCGGCAAGAGCACCTTCCTGCGGTCACTCAACCGGATGCACGAGCTGATCCCGGACGCCCGGATCGAAGGCGAGCTGCTGCTCGACGGCATCAACCTCTACGACCCGGCCGTCGACCCGGTGCAGCTGCGCCGCGTGGTGGGGATGGTCTTCCAGCGACCGAACCCGTTCCCCACGATGTCGATCTACAACAACGTCGTGGCCGGCCTGCGGCTCGTCGGCCGTCAGCCAAAGGCCCTGCTCGACGAGACGGTCGAGCGCTGTCTCCGGTCCGCAGCGCTGTGGGACGAGGTCAAGGACAAGCTCCACCAGGCGGGCACGTCGCTCTCGGGCGGCCAGCAGCAGCGCCTGTGCATCGCGCGGGCCCTGGCCGTCGATCCCGAGGTCCTGCTCATGGACGAGCCGGCCTCGGCGCTCGACCCGGTGGCCACGCTCCGGGTCGAGGAGCTCATCCACGAGCTGCGCGAGAACTACACGATCATCATCGTGACCCACAACATGCAGGAGGCCGCCCGCGTGAGCGATGAGACCGCGTTCTTCTCGATGGGCGAGGATCGGGCGGGCTACCTCGTGGAGTACGACGCCACGACGACGATCTTCACGAACCCCAGCAACCAGCTGACGGAGGATTACGTCTCCGGCCGCTTCGGTTGAGCGCGGAGGGCACCATGGACAACAACGAGACGCCCGCCACCAGCACTGGGGTCGGCGCGACACGCGCCGAGGAGGCCGGGTCCCCCGCTGGATCGACCCCGTCGCCGAGCCACCCGACCCCGTCGCTGAGCCACCCGACGCGGACCCTCTACGACCACGAGGTGGCCGAGGTCAAGGACGACATCCTCCGGATGGGATCCATGGTCGAGGCCCAGATCCGTGCCGCGATCTCGGCGCTCGTCACCCACAACGCCCGAGCCGCGCTGCAGGTGATCCTCGACGACCGCCAGATCAACGACGTCCAGCGCGAGGCGACGGCGAAGATCGTCACCGTCATCGCGACCCAGAACCCCGTCGCCCGGGACCTGCGTTTCCTGCTCACCCTCGACCGCGTCTCCTACGAGCTGGAGCGGATGGGCGACCATGCGGGCTCCGTGGCCAAGCAGGCGCGCAAGCTCGCCCCGCACGCGCCGCTCAAGGACTACGTCCATCTGCCGCTGCTGGGCGAGCGCGTCGCGGCCCAGGTCCACGGGATCATCCGAGCCCTCGTGGACGTGGACCAGGACGGCGCCCGCCGGGTTGCGGCCCTCGACGACGACGTCGACAGCCTCTACCACGAGATCTTCGACGAGGTGCTCGTGCTGATGCGGGACGACCCGGCCAACGTGGACCCGGGCACCCGGATCCTGTTCGCAGCACACTACCTCGAGCGGATCGGGGACCGCGTGACGAACATCGCGGAGGACATCGTGTTCCTGGCCTCGGGCGAGATCGAGGACCTGAACCCTTGAGTGGGACCGGCGCGGCGGGCGTTCGCGGAGCCGAGGGCCCCGGCAGCGATCCGGCGCAGGGTCCCGCCGGAGATCGGGTGCCCATGCGTGTCCTCGTCGTGTGCACCGGCAACAGCGCCCGGTCGATCCTGGGCGAGGCGCTGTTCCGCCACCTGGGCGGGGACCGCGTCGAGGTCAGGTCGGCCGGCACGGAGCCCAAGGGGGTGCACCCCCTGACCCTCCGCGTGCTGGAGGAGGCCGGGATCCCCACGTCGGGGCTCCGGTCCGACGGCGTGACCGCCTACCTCGACCAGCCGTGGGACTGGGTGATCACGGTCTGCGACACCGCCCGTGACACGTGCCCGTACGTGCCGGGCGCCCGTGCCCGCCGCCACTGGAGCCTTGCGGACCCGGCAGCGGTTGCCGGCACAGAGGACGAGCGCCTCGACGCCTTCCGCGCGATCATGGGGCAGCTCGACGCACGCATCCGCCACTTCCTGGCGGAGACAGGTGTGGTGCCGGGCCTGGACCGTGGGGTGGCCGGATGATCGCGCTGTACCTGCTCCGTCACGCCCACGCAGGTGACCCCGCCCGGTGGCACGGCGACGACGACGTCCGGCCACTGTCGGAGAAGGGGCGCGGCCAGGCCGGGCAGGTGGCGAGGCTCCTGGCCGGGACTGGCGACGCACCCGACCTGTTCATCACGTCGCCCAGGGTTCGCGCCCGGGAGACGGCCGAGATCGTGGCGGAGGCGCTGAAGGTCGAGGTGATCGTCGACCAAAGGCTCGCGGGCCCGCTCGACCCGGATGTGGTGACGGACATCCTCCGCGCCGCCGGGCCCGCGCAGCGGCCGTGCATCGTGGGGCACGATCCCGAGTTCTCGGAGCTGCTGGGCGAGCTGGTGGGCACGGACGTCATCCCGATGCGCAAGGGCGCTCTCGCCCGGGTGGACTTCGACACGCCGGACCTGGCCGGCGGCCGTGGGACCCTTCGCTTCCTCGTCCCTCCGGAGCTGCTCCCGGCACGATAGACCGGCGCCCGGGGAACCAGGCTGCGTTCCGGGTCGGCTCCGGGTCAGCTCCGGGTCCACCGCCACCGCATGACGTGCGTCAGCGGGGCGCCCGGCTCCACCACCTCGGGCGCCTGGTTCGGCCCGTCCGGCGGCCCGCTCTGGGGCTCCACGCAGACCGCGTGCTCGGGCATCGTGTAGACAACCAGCCACCGGCAGGTCGACGAGATCTCCAGGCGGAGGTGACCGGGCCACTCGAGCACCGGCCCCTCCCGGATGCCGGTGAAAGCGTCGTCCCACGGGCCCGCCGGCGGCGGGACGCGCTCGCCGCTGGGGATCCCCTCCGCGTCGCGGACCAGCATCTCCTCCGCGCGGAAGCGCAGGCGAACCGGCTCGTCGCCGACCGCGAGCACCCGCCTGAACCACGGGTGCCAGCCCAGCACGGCGGGCATCGGCTCGTCGGCCTCCAGCGTCATCGAGACCTCGAGGCCGTCGCCGTCCATCGCGAACCGCTGGGTCACGCGTCCCCGGAACGGCCACCGCTCGTCGAGCTCGCAGGCGATCGTCGACGCGTCGACGACGCGCCACCCCCGGTCGTAGACGACCCCGTGGATCGCATGCGGCGGCATCCCGAGCGGCAGCCGATGCACCCGGCCGCGAAAGGTGAGCTCCCCGTGGCGGATCCGTCCCGCCCACGGTGCCATGGGGTAGCAGCCCCAGAGCATAGGTGTGTCCTCAGGGCCGCCGGCAACCAGCAGCTCCCGCCCGTCGATGGCGAGCGACCCCAGCCGGCCGCCCGCGTCCGGCAGGACGAGGGCGCGCACGCCCGGGGCCTCGAGGACGAGGGGAGCGGTCCCGGTGGTCATGCCGCGACCTACATCCGCCACGGATCTGGGCGCCCGGACGGGGCTGGGCGCTCTGCCGGCGCGGCAGGGCCGCCCGGTCGCCGGTGCCGCCGGCAGACGCAGTCGCGCCGCCCGAGGGTTCGGGCGGCGCGACCGGGAGGAGGAGCGGTGTGCATCGGGGCGGACGACGAGTCGAGCGAGCCCGGCCCGGGTCAGCCTTCCTTGTTCTTGCTCGAGACGTCGAAGTAGACGGCGAAGAGCAGCACGAGGGCCTTGATGGCGAACTGGTAGTCGATCGGGATGGACATGATGCCCATGCCGATGTTGAGGACCCCGAAGAAGATGGCGCCGATGACCGTTCCGGCGACGGTTCCCACGCCGCCGTACGCCGACGCCCCGCCCACGAACGTCGCCGCGATGACGTCCAGCTCGAAGCCGTAGCCGGCCTTGGGGGTGGCCGAGTTGAAGCGCGCGGCGATGATGATGCCGCCGAGGGCCGCCAGGACGCCCATGTTGATGAACGTCAGGAAGACCATCCGCTTGCTGTTGACGCCCGACAGCATCGCGGCCTTCGCGTTGCCGCCGACGGCGTAGATCCGGCGCCCGATGACGGTCCGCATCGTCAGGAACATGTAGAAGCCGATGAGGATGAACGCGAGGAGGGCCACGATCGGCAGGCCCTTGTAACCCGCGAGCCGGTAGGCGATGAACATCACGCCCAGCACGATGACCGCGTTGCGCGCCACGAACGAGCCCATGGACGGGACGCTGAAGCCGTACTTGATCTGCTCGCGCCGCGAGCGCCAGCCCATGAACACGACCGCCGCGCTGAGCAGGGCGCCGAGCAGCAGGGTGGTGAGGCTGAGGTCGCCGCCGCCCAGCGGGAGGACGAGCTTGACATCGCCGATCGGTCCCACGTGCGAGAACGACAGGAGCACCATGTCGATCGCGCCGAATGGATCCTTGACCTTGCCGATGATCTCGGGGACGAACCCGGACGAGATCGACCGGAAGCTCTCGTCGAACGGGCCGACGGGCTGCCCGCCGAGCATCCACAGCGTGGCACCGCGGAACAGGAGCATGCCGGCAAGCGTGACGATGAACGACGGGACCTTCAGGTAGGCGACCCATGTGCCCTGCCACACCCCGATCAAGCCGCCGGCGAACAGCGTGACGGCAACCGCGAGGAGCGGGTCGACGTGGTACGTCGCCATCAGCACCGCGGCGATCGCGCCCAGGAAGCCGGCGACGGAACCGACCGACAGGTCGATGTGGCCGATGACGATGATCAGCAGCATCCCCAGGGCCATCACCAGGATGTAGCCGTTCTGGAGGAAGATGTTGGTGACGTTCAGGGACTTGAGCATCACGCCGCCGCTCGTCAGCTGGAAGAAGAAGACGGCGAGGATCAGCGCGACCATCATCACGGAGCCGCGAACGTTGAGCCCGATCGACTTCCACAGGCTGTCGCGCGGCTCCGGGGCGACCGGGGTCACGGCGGGGGTGGGACTCTCGATCGGTGCGCTCACAGCACGACTTCCTCAGCTCCGGCGCGGGCGAGCCGCATGATGGCCCTCATGACCGACTCCTGCGACGCCTCGGCCGCGGGCATCTCCGCGGCGATCCGTCCGGCGGCCATGACATAGATGCGGTCCGAGATCCCCAGGACTTCGGGGAGCTCGGACGAGATCATGATGATCGCCTTCCCCTCGGCGGCCAGGCGGTTGATGATGGTGTAGATCTCGTACTTGGCGCCGACGTCGATGCCCCGCGTGGGCTCGTCGAGGATCAGCACGTCCGGGTTGGCGAACAGCCACTTCGAGAGGACCACCTTCTGCTGGTTCCCGCCGGAGAGGTTGACGGCGAGCTGCTTGACGCTGGGCGTCTTGATGCTCAGCGCGTCGCGGAACTGGTTGGCGACCGTGATCTCCTTGGGCGCGATCAGGACACCCCGGCTGGACACGCCCTCGAGGTTCGCGAGGGTGATGTTCGTCTTGACGTCGTTGATGAGGATCAGGCCGTAGGTCTTGCGATCCTCGGTGGCGTAGGCGAGCCCGGCGGCGACGGCCTTGGGGATGGTGCTGACGTCCACCTCCTTGCCGCGCATCAGGACCTGGCCGCCCACGACGTGGCCCCACGACCGGCCGAAGACGCTCATGGCGAACTCCGTCCGCCCGGCACCCATCAGGCCCGCGATCCCGACGACCTCGCCGGCCCGCACGTTCAGGCTGACGTCGTTGATGACCATGCGGTCGGTGTAGACCGGGTGGGCGACCTTCCAGTTCCTCACCTCGAGGAGGACGTCGCCGATCTGCGCGTCGCGCGGCGGGAATCGGTGGGTCATGTCACGGCCGACCATGCCGCGGATGATCCGGTCCTCGGTGACGTCGCCGCCCCGCGCGTCGAGCGACTCGATCACGGCACCATCCCGCAGGATGGTGATCGTGTCCGCGACCGACTCGACCTCCTTGAGCTTGTGCGAGATCAGCACGCACGCGATGCCCTGGGCGCGGAACTCGCGCAGCAGCTGGAGCAACGCCTGGGAGTCGTTCTCGTTGAGGGAGGACGTCGGCTCGTCGAGGATCAGGAGCTCGACGTTCTTGGACAGGGCCTTCGCGATCTCGACCAGCTGCTGCTTGCCGACACCCAGGTGGCTGATCTTCGTGGCGGGCGACTCGTCGAGCCCCACCTTCGCGAGAAGTGCCTTCGCCTTCGAATGGGACAGGCCCCAGTTGATGACGCCGTGCGTCGCCTGCTCGTTGGCCAGGAAGATGTTCTCGGTGATCGAGAGGTGCGGGATGAGCGCCAGCTCCTGGTGGATGATGACGATGCCCTGCGCCTCGCTCTGGCGGATCGTGCTGAAGCGGCACTCCTCGCCCTTGAAGAAGAACTGGCCCTCGTACGTGCCATGCGGGTAGACGCCGGAGACGACCTTCATCAGGGTCGACTTGCCGGCCCCGTTCTCGCCGACCAGCGCGTGGATCTCGCCGGGACGCACGGCAAAGGAGACGTCCTTGAGCGCCTTGACGCCCGGGAACTCCTTGGTGATGCCCCGCATCTCGAGCAGAACGTCGCTCACGACTCCGCCGGCCTCTTGCTGCAAGGGATGGAGAACAAAACGCGGGTGTGCGTGGTCATCGACCGCCGCACACCCGCGAGTGTAGACGCGCTGGCTGGTGCCTAGTTCGCGATCTGGGCGGCGGTGTAGTAGCCGGTGTCGACCAGGGCCTGGGTGACGTTGTCCTTGGTCACGGAGACGACCGGGAGCAGGTACGACGGGACGACCTTGACGCCGTTGTCGTAGGTCGTGGTGTCGTTGACGTCGACGGTCTGGCCGGTGAGCTGCTGGTTGGCCATCTCGGCGACCTTGGCGGCCAGGAGGCGGGTGTCCTTGAACACCGTGCTGGTCTGCTCGCCGGCGAGGATGGACTTGACGGACGGGAGCTCGGCGTCCTGGCCGGTGACGACCGGGCCGGGCTTGTCGGCGGCGTAGTAGCCGACCTGCTTCAGCGAGGCGATGATGCCGCGGCTGATGCCGTCGTACGGCGAGAGCACCGCGTCGACGCGCTTGTCGGAGTAGTAGGTGGCGAGGATGTTGTCCATGCGGGCCTGGGCGGTGGCGCCGTCCCAGCGCAGCGTGCCGACCTGCTCGGGGAACTTGGTCTCCTTGCTCTGGACGACCAGGACGCCGCTGTCGATGTAGGGCTGCAGGATCGACATGGCGCCGTTGAAGAAGAACCCGGCGTTGTTGTCGTCCGGCGAGCCGGCGAAGAGCTCCAGGTTGAACGGGCCCTTCTCGGTCGTCAGCTTGAGGCTGTCGACGATCGAGCCGGCCTGGGCCACGCCGACCTTGAAGTTGTCGAAGGCGGCGTAGTAGTCGACGTTCGGGCTGTTGCGGATCAGGCGGTCGTAGGCGAACACCTTGATGCCGGCGTCATGAGCCTTCTGGAGGGTGTCCGTCAGGGTCGTGCCGTCGATGGCGGCGATCACGAGGGTCTTGGCGCCCTTGGTGATCATGTTCTCGATCTGCGACAGCTGGGTCGGGATGTCGTCCTCCGCGTACTGGAGGTCGGTCTGGTAGCCCATCGCCGTGAGCGACTTGACGAGGTTGTCGCCGTCCGCGATCCAGCGGGCGGACGACTTGGTCGGCATCGCGATGCCGATGAGGCCGCCGGCGGGGGCGACCGCCCCGGACGGGGCCACGGAGGCCGGGGCCGCGGTGGCGGCCGGGGCGGCGGTGGCGGCCGGGGCCGCGGTGGCGGCCGGGGCCGCGGTCGGAGCCGTCGTGGCGCTGCTGCCGCCGCACGCGGCGACGACGAGCGCCCCGACCGCGAGGGCCGTGAACAGGTACTTCTTCATTGCTGTGCTGCTCTCCTCCTGGTGGGAGCCTGGGGGCCCCTGCTTGGCGTCCAGCGTCGCCGCCGGGATGGTGCGGCGCCGTGACGCCGGTCCGGCCCGGGGCCTCGGGCCCCTGGTCAATTTCGCCGAACGCGCTGCCGTTATCGTTCCCGTGAACGATAACGCTCCGCATGCTACGCGACCGTCAGGGTCGCGTCAAGACGGTCTGTCAAGCCCGGTATCGGTTGCGAATCGGAGCCTTCAAGGTGACGAATGGCACCGTTCAGAGACCCTTGGCCAGCAGCCAGTAGAGGTCGTTCCACCGGACCTGGTCGCGGAAGGCGTCGAGCGTCGTGTGCTCGTCGATGACGAGGATCTCCAGGCCCGACATGGCCGCGAAGTCGCGCAGCTGGTGCTGCGTCACGTCGAAGCCGAGGCTGGTGTGGTGGGAGCCGCCGGCGTAGATCCATGCGGCGGCATTGGTCCGAAGGTCGGGTCGTGGACGCCAGACGGCGCGGGCGACCGGGAGCTTCGGCAGGGGCTCTTCCGCCGGCACCACGTCCACGACGGTGGCGACCATCCGGAAGCGCTGGCCCATGTCGGTGATGCAGGCGGCCACGGCGGGACCCGGGTGCGCGTCGAAGACGAGCCGGACCGGGTCCTCCTTGCCGCCGATGGACAACGGGTGGATCTCGAGGCGGGGCCGCTCGCCCGCGATGCTCGGGCAGACCTCGAGCATGTGGGCGCCGAGGATCAGGTCGCCCTCGCCCGTGAGGTGGTAGGTGTAGTCCTCCATGAACGAGGTCCCGCCGGGCAGGCCGGCGGACATGACCTTCATCGCGCGGACCATGGCCGCGGTCTTCCAGTCGCCCTCGCCGCCGAAGCCGTAGCCGTCGGCCATCAGGCGCTGGACGGCGAGGCCCGGGAGCTGCCGGAGCCCGTGCAGGTCCTCGAAGGTGTCGGTGAACGCCGTGAAGCCGCCATCCGCCAGGAACCGGCGCAGGCCCAGCTCGATCCGGGCGCCGTCCCGCAGGCTCTGCCACGCGGTCGCCACCCGGCCGGAGCTCCGCGGCGACGTCGTACTCGTCGAGGTACCGCGCGACGAGGTCGTCCACGTCGGCGTCGGAGGCCTCGTCGACGACCTTCACCAGATCGCCCACGCCCCAGGTGTTGACCGAGAAGCCCAGGCGGCGCTGGGCCTCGACCTTGTCGCCCTCGGTGACCGCCACCTCGCGCATGTTGTCGCCGAACCGGGCGATCCTTCCGCCCTGCCAGTCGGCCTTCGCGCAGGCCGCGCGGGTCCAGCCGCCGATCTCGGCCTGCACCGCCTCGTCGCCCCAGTGGCCGACGACCACCTTGCGCTCGATGCGGAGGCGGGCGGCGATGAACCCGAACTCCCGGTCGCCGTGGGCGGCCTGGTTCAGGTTCATGAAGTCCATGTCGATGTCGGCCCAGGGGATCTCGCGGTTGTACTGCGTGTGGAGGTGGAGGAAGGGCTTGTCGAGCGCCTCCAGGCCTGCGATCCACATCTTGGCCGGGCTGAACGTGTGCATCCAGGTGATCAGGCCGACGCAGGCGGGATCCGCGTTGGCGGCCCGCACGAGGGCGAGGATGCCCTCCGACCCGGTGAGGACCGGCCTGGGCACGACCCGCACCGGGATGGACGGCGCCGCGTCGAGCGCCGCCGCGATGGCGTTCGCATGGTCCGCGACGGTGGCCAGCGTCTCGGCGCCGTACAGGTGCTGGCTGCCGGTGACGAACCAGACCTCGGAAGCCGCTAGGTTCAACACGGAGGGTCTCCCTGGGATGTGCCGGCCAGCGCTCAGCGCTGGCCGTAGACGTTCATGTAGCGGTCGTGGAGCCTGGCGACGACGTCCTCGGGCAGGACGTCGGGCGTGCCCAGCTGGAGCGCGAGGAACACCGTGGCGGCGACATCCTCGGTCATGACGGCGGCCTTGACCGCGGCCCTGGCCGTGGGCCCGACCGTGAACACGCCGTGGTTCTTGAGCAGGATCGCGGGCGAGCCGCCGATTCCCTCCACGACCAGCCTCCCGATCCCCTCGTCACCGATCAGCGTGAAGCCGGCGCACGGGATCTCGCCGCCGAACTCGTCGGCCTGGGCCGTGAGGTAGACGGGGATGGGGCGCCCGACGGCGGCGAACGCCGTCGCGTAGCGGGAGTGGGTGTGGACGACGCCGTTGACGTCCGGGCGGTGCCGGTAGATGTAGAGATGGCTCGCGGTGTCCGAGCTGGGCGAGTACGAGCCCTCGACGACGTTGCCGTCGGGATCCACGACGACCATCGTCTCCGCGGTGAGGTCCTCGTAGCGGACCCCGGACGGCTTGATCGCGACCAGGCCCGACTCCGGGTCCCGGGCGGACACGTTGCCACCGGTCCAGACCACCAGGTCGTGCCGCGGCAGCTCCGCGTGCAAGTCGACCAGGGTCTCGCGCAGGGCCGCCAGGCGCATCAGCCCACCCCGGCCTTCGCCCGCGCGCGCAGCCCGCGCAGCGTCTTCATGACGTTGTTCTCGCCCCGCCCGAGGTAGCTCACGACGTCTCCTGCACCACCGCCCGGCCGGCTCCAGCGGGTCCCGGCGGCCGATCGTGGGATCGACCGGGATCGGGTTGTTGCTCCGGGGCGGACAATTCAGTGGATGACAGCGGGACGATAGGCCGTTATCGTTCCCGTTACCGTTCACGGTACCATACGGGACGAGCCGCTTGACAGTGCGGCACGACCATCGCAGGAGCCCCTAGCACATTGCCGCGCAACCACCGGGTCACGATCAAGGAGATAGCCCAGGTCACGGGCGTTTCCACGCAGACCGTGTCGCGCGTCCTCAACAAGCGCCCGGACGTCTCGCCGGAGACGCG